>OZ241371.1:735000-3147279 GCA_965200255.1 Longimicrobiales bacterium
GCCGACTTTTCCGCCGCCGACCTATTTCGACTTCGGGCGGGGTACGTCGCCGGCAAGTTCGACCAGACCAACGGCGCCTCCGTCGGCGTTGGTTTCGGCTTCGACCGCTTCGAACTCAACCTCGCCAAGTCGCTGACCCGCTCCGTCGTAACCGGGGAGAGCCAACCGGTCCACGTTACCTTGGCGGTGGCCTTTTGACGCCTCCGGTTCGGGGCGGGTGCGCGGGGCTTGCAGCCGCGTTGTTGTTGGCGGTGGCCGGCCCGTCGGCCGCCCAGCAGCTCTCCGATTTGCGTCTGACGTCGTGGGGAGATGGGCCACGGTTCGCCGTCCTCGCCGCTGCCCAGACGGGGCCCGGCGAGGGGGAGTCGTTCGTGGCGTCCCTGGCGGTGCCGGGGTTGGCCCAGTACCGACATGGCCAACGTCGCTGGTTGGTCTACGCCGGCCTGGAGGCGCTGTCCGTCCTGTACTATGTCGGTGCGCGCGCCGATGCGTTGGGCCTCCGGGACGACTACCGCGACTTCGCCTGGTTGGCGGCGCGCGTCGATCTTGGCGTCGGCCCCCGCAAGGACGGCGACTTCGACTATTACGAGAGGCTTGCCCAGTGGGGGACGTCCGGGCGCTGGGACGCCGACCCGGCGTTCGCCGGATTGCAGCCCGAACGCGACCCCGCCACTTATAACGGCTCCATATGGTTGCTCGCGTCACAGATCTTCGACCTGGATCCCGACGCCCCGGAGCGATCGCCCGGCTATTCCAGGGCACTTGACTATTATCGGAGCCACGGTTATCGGCCGGAGTTTCTGTGGGCCTGGCGCGAAGATTCCGACGACCGGTCCCGTTACGCCGCCCTGATCTCGAGGAGCGACAGCCGTTTCAAGGACGCCCGGGTCGCCCTCGGGGTGCTTGCGGCCAACCACTTGTGCAGCGCTCTCGACGGATTCATTACGGCGCGACTGCGTGCGTTGCCCGAGGGGCGGGGAGTCGAGTTCGCGTTTTCCGTGCCCGGCCGCCCGTAGAGCTTCTCTCCGGCATTATGTTTGTTCAGCGGAAACGGGACGGCGTCCCGTTTCTCGAATCGTTATCCGTGATCAACGCGAGCGGCACCATGGCATCATTGCAAGAACAGAAACAGCGCTTCGAGAAAGCCCGGCGGCGGATCGCGGAGCTACGGGGGTATCTTTGACATTGAGGCGAAGGCTCGTCGGATTGCCGAGATCGACAAGGAAATGGCGGCGCAGGGATTCTGGGACGACCGGCAGCAGGCTCGGGTTCTGATCGGCGAGGCGAACGCGCTCAAGGAGTGGGTCCGGCCTTGGCGGGGTCTCGACGACAAGTCGGACGAGCTGAACGAGCTCGCCGAATTGCTTGCGGACGAAGACGACCCCGACCTGCGGGCGGAATGGGAGGAAGAAGTCGAAGCTCTCGAGCGCGCGATCGCGGGGCTCGAAGTCAGGACCATGCTGAGTGGCGCCGACGACCATCGCGACGCGATGCTCACCATTCATCCCGGAGCGGGCGGGCTCGAATCGCAGGACTGGGCGGAGATGTTGTCGCGCATGTACATGCGATGGTCCCAGCGACGCGGATACGATCTGGAGGTCCTGGACATGCAGCCCGCCGAGGAAGCCGGGATCAAGAGCGTGACCGTCGAGATCCGGGGCGACCATCCCTACGGCTACCTGAGGGCCGAGAAGGGCGTGCATCGGTTGGTCAGAATCTCCCCCTTCGACTCTCAGGCGCGGCGACACACGTCGTTTGCGTCCGTGTTCGTCTATCCGGTCGTAGACGACGAGATCGAGATCGAGATCGATGAATCCGATCTGCGCGTGGACACGTTTCGGGCATCCGGTGCGGGGGGACAGCACGTCAACAAGACGGATTCGGCGATCCGGATCACGCACCTGCCCACTGGAATCGTCGTGTCGTGCCAGCAGGAACGGTCACAGCACAAGAACCGCTCGACCGCGATGAAAATGCTGAAGGCGGCCCTCTATCAACGTGCGCGCGAAGAAAGGGAAAAGGAGAGGCAGGCGCTGGAGTCGTCCAAGACCGAGATCGCGTGGGGCAATCAGATCCGCTCCTACGTCTTCGCACCCTATACCATGGTCAACGACCACCGCACCGAGCTGAAGAAGGGAGACGTGAACGCGGTGATGGATGGAGCATTGGACCCCTTTATCGAGGCCTATCTCAAGAGATTCGGCCGGGTGGAATCGCGATGACGGACAAGACCCCGACGAGCGGCCACGCCGGTGACGACGTCTCGCGGGTCGTGAGACGCCGCATGGAGAAGTTGGAAGCGCTGAAGGCGATGAACGTGGAGCCGTTCGCGTATTCCTGGCGCGTGACGCGCCACGCGGCGCCGTCGGTCGCGGCGTTCGAACGCGGCGAAGCGCAAGATGCGCCTGAGAACGACGGTGGGACCGGCAGCTGGGCTGGGCGCCTGGTCGGGTTCCGTTCTCACGGCCGCAGCGCCTTCGCCGATCTGGAGGATCATACGGGGCGCATCCAGGTGTACTTCAAGCGCAACATCGTCGGCGCCGCGGCGTTTTCACTGCTTGATCTGTTGGATCTGGGCGACTGGATCGGGGTCGAGGGAAGCGTCTTCCGCACCCGCACCGGACACGTGACCATCAAGGCCCAGGCGCTTTCGCTCCTTAGCAAGTCCCTGCGCCCGTTGCCGTTGGGGAAGACGGAAGTCGACGCCGAAACCGGAGAGACGGTCACGTACTCGGGGTTCGCCGATCGGGAAGCGCGCTATCGCCAGCGTTACGCCGACCTGGCGGTCAACCCGCGCGTCAGGGAGGTGTTCCGCACCCGCACGCGCATCGTCACCGCCGCGCGCCGGTTCCTGGACGACCTCGGCTTCGTGGAAGTCGAGACGCCGGTCCTGCAACCGCTCTACGGCGGCGCCTCGGCGCGTCCCTTTCGCACTCGGCACTTTGCGTTGGATCGCGACCTGTACCTTCGCATTGCGGACGAACTCTACTTGAAGCGCCTGATCGTGGGAGGCATGAACCGGGTCTACGAGCTGTCCAAGGACTTTCGCAACGAGGGCATCGACCGGTTCCACAACCCGGAATTCACGATGCTCGAGTTCTACCAGGCTTTCGCGGACTACGTGGAGATGATGGATGTGGTTGAGCGCTTGTTGGCCGCGCTGTGCGAGGCCGCCAACGGGCGCGCCGACTTCGCGTACCAGGGCGCGGAGATCTCTCTCGCGCGACCGTTCGCGCGCGTCTCGTTCGTGGAGGAGCTTGCCCGGGCCCTTGGTCGAGATCCCATGAAAATGAGCGTACGGGAACTGAGATCCTGCGCGCGGGCGCTGGGCCTTGCCGACCTCGAGGGCGCGGGCAGCGGCAAGCTGATGGACAAATTGTTCGGCGAGCTCGTGCAACCCTCGCTCGTTCAGCCAACGTTCGTCGTGGACCACCCGGGCGAGCTGAGTCCGCTGGCCAAGCCGAGGCGGGGGCGCCCAGAGCTTTCCGAGCGTTTCGAGCTGTACGTCGCCGGCGAGGAGCTCGCGAACGCGTTCAGCGAGCTGAACGACCCCATCGCGCAGCGCGAGACGCTTGAGAATCAGGCGGCGCTGCGCGTGGCCGGCGACGCGGAGGCGCAAGTGGTGGACGAGGATTACATCCGCGCCCTGGAATACGGGTTGCCCCCCACGGGCGGCGTCGGCGTGGGCATTGACCGCGTCGTCATGATGCTCGCCGACCAGGCGTCGATCCGCGACGTGATCCTGTTCCCGACGCTCAGAGAACAGGAATGACCGCGCGAACAACGCAAACCTCCCGCAGGCGTTTCGCGTGGTTTCTCGCCGGCCGTTTTCTTGCGTCCCGGAAGCGCGGCAAACTCCTGTCCTTCATCACATGGATTGCCTTGGGAGGCGTTACCGTCGGGGTGACGGCGCTTATCGTCGTGATCGGCGTGATGACGGGCATGCAGAACGAGCTTCGCTCGAAGATTCTGGGTTCGCTTCCGCAGATCACGGTGCGTCAGGCCGGCATGTCGCTGCGTCTGGAAGACCGCGAGCGGGTGACGACGATTGTGGAAGGTGTGGAAGGCGTGGAAGCTGCTTCGGCGGTTGGGTTTACGCGGGTCGGTCTCCAGGCCGACGATTTCTTGGACGTATTGGATCTCTATGGCGTGGACCGCGAAGACGCGAGGGCGCCGATCACTCCGATGCACGACAGCCTGCGTTCTGGACGTTTCGCAAAGGCCTGGACTGAGACGGGTCCGCCGTCCGTCGTGCTCGGGGCGGGTATGGCGGCACGCATGAATCTGCTGGAAGGGGACACCGTGGTGGTAATGGCCCTGGAGAACTTGCAGTGGGGCCCCAACGGCGAACCGATCATCCGATCCGAGGAATGGGTCGTGGCGGGGATATTTTCCACGGGCATGTACGACTTCGATTTGCGCCAGGGATACGTGGGACTGACCGACTTTCAACGTCTGCTGCAGCTGGACCACTCCGTCGCGTCTTTCGTAGGCGCGCGCGCGCGCGACGCCTGGATGGCGGACGCGCTTGCGGACTCGGTGCAGGCGGCGCTGGGTGGGTGGCCGTACGTGGTTACTTCGTGGACCGAGGACAATCGCCAGCTATTCTCGGCCCTGAAGCTGGAGAAACTGGCGATGGCGCTGATTCTGTCGCTGATCGTGATTGTGGCCGCGCTCAACATCGTGGGCACGCTGGCCATGGTCGTGGTCAACCGCACGCGAGAAATCGGGATCCTGAAAGCGATGGGGCTGACCCGAAGGGATACCTTGCGCGCCTTCATGTTCCAGGGGATGTGGATTGGGGTCGTGGGAACCCTGGCGGGCACGTTGCTGGGTCTCGCCTTGGCCTGGCTGATCGGACGCTACGGCCTGATTCCGATTCCAGCGGAGGTGTATTTCGTGGACCGCCTCCCCGTAGAGCTTTCCGTTTGGGACGTCGCGTGGATCGTGGGCGGGAGCTTCCTCGTCTCGATCGTGGCCACGGTCCATCCGGCCCGACAGGCGGCGGCCCTTGGACCGGTCGAGGCGATCCGGCATGAATAGCCCGCCACGGGACGTTCTCGAAGCGCTGGACCTTTGCCGCGCCTATGAGGGGGCGTCGGGTCCCGAGTTGCGCATTCTCAGAGGCGTGAATCTGACGTTGCAACAAGGTGAGGCGGTCGCAATCGTGGGCGACAGCGGCTCCGGAAAGTCCACCCTGCTTCACCTGCTCGGAGCTTTGGACCAACCCACGTCGGGAACGGTGCGGCTGGACGGCGCCGACATTGGGGCGCTCGACGACGAGCAGGCCGCCGCGGTTCGGAACCGGCAAATCGGATTCGTCTTCCAGTTCCATCATCTTCTCCAGGATTTTACGGCACTGGAAAACGTCATGATGCCGGCGCTGATTCGGGGACGCAGCGCGGCGGCTGCCGGAAAAAGGGCGACCGCGCTGCTTCGGCAGGTGGGGTTGGGCGACCGCCTCGGACACCAGCCCGGCGAGCTGTCGGGGGGCGAGCAACAACGGGTTGCCGTCGCCCGGGCGCTTGTGAATCGACCCCTGGTGATTCTCGCCGACGAGCCCACCGGCAACCTGGACGCCCGAACCAGCGGGCAGGTCCAGGACGTCCTCTTCGAGCTCAAGCGTCAATTCGGCGTTGCGCTTCTGCTCGTGACCCACAATCGTCACTTGGCGGCGAGAGCGGAGCGTGTAATGAGACTGGACGAAGGCGTGCTTCACGATGTCTGAAAAGATGAGAAGCTGCGACGGGGAGGATTGCGACAGGCCTGCGGTGGTCCGGTTGACCCAGGTTGTGGAAAGCGAATCGTCGACGCACTATCTGTGCAAGGAATGCGCGCAGGAGAAGGGGATCAGTGCAGATCCACCGGAAGGTCTCGACGTCGCCCAGCTCCTGGCGACGATGGTGGAGCTCGGGTCGAGCGGACGCGGCGACGCGCCGGAACCGTGTGGTTTCTGCGAGATCACCTTCGACGACATCCAGGAATCCGGACAGTTTGGTTGTCCTCATTGCTACACCGCCTTCGAAACGCGCGTGCGCAAGCTGCTCAACCGCATACATGAAGCCCGTCGTCACACCGGCAAGGCGTATCTTCCGCCAGACCCCAGCTCCGACGAGATCGACCGTCGCATCGACGCCCTTCGCCGCAGTCTACAGCATTCCGTCGACGCGGAAGACTTCGAACGGGCCGCGGTCTTGCGGGATTTGATTCGAGACCAGGAAGCCGCGAAATGAAGCAGGACTACTTCTCGATCCCCGACTTCGGCCTGGATTGGCTTGACGCCGGTGGGCCGGACGCCGATATCGTGCTTTCCACGCGAGTGCGGTTGGCTCGCAATCTCCAGGGACACCGCCACGTCCGCAGGGCCAGCGCCGACGATCGCGAGACCGTGTTTGCGGCCGTCGTCGATGCCGTGGAGCGAGACGCAGCGCCTGGCGACGCGACGTTGTTGCGCATGAACGAGATCCCTGGACGCGCAAGACGCCTCCTGCTTGAGCGCCGAATCGTTTCGAACGAGCTGGCGGGAGGGACCGAACCGGACGGCGGGGCAGGGGTGGCGGTGTGGGCCCGCGATGCCGTCTCCGTCATGATCAACGAGGAAGATCACCTGCGGTTGCAGTGTCTGATGTCGGGTCTGAGGCTGACCGAGACCTGGAGCCGGGTCGACCGACTGGACGAGACGCTGGGCCGGCGGCTGCGCTTGGCCTATCATCGCGAATTCGGGTTCTTGACTGCGTGCCCGACGAACGTTGGCACCGGACTGCGAGCGTCGACGTTGCTGCACCTGCCCGGTCTCGTGCTGACCAAGGAAATCAAGAAGGCGCTGCGCGGCATTTCCGAGGTGGGGCTTACGACCCGCGGACTCTACGGTGAAGGATCGGAGTTCACGGGCAACTTTTTTCAGATTTCAAACCAGACCACCCTGGGCCAAAGCGAGGAAGAGCTGCTGGATCATCTGAATCGCGTGGTGGGGACAGTTATCGACAAGGAGCGCGAGGCTCGCCAGGTGCTCCTGCGCGACGCCGGTGCCATTACCGAGGACAAGATCTGGCGAGCGTACGGCCTGCTTCGGTACGCCAGGACCCTCGGTCACGTCGAGCTCATGAATTTGCTCTCCGGCGTTCGGTTGGGCGTATCCGTGCGACTGTTGCCGTCACCTTCGGTATATTGGCTGAACAGGGTCGCGATTTTCTCGCAGGCCGCGCATCTGGAAGATGCAGCGGGGCGTGAGCTCTCGAGCCGCGAGCGGAAAACTCGCCGCGCCGCATACGTGCGACGGGTGCTGCGCGAGGAAAGCGGGCCGACCGCTACCGGAGGAACAACATGAACTACAACTTCACGGAACGGGTCCGCAAGGTCCTGTCGATGGCACGGCAGGAAGCCATTCGCCTGCAGCACGACTACGTAGGCACGGAGCACGTGCTGCTCGGTCTGATCCGAGAGGGCGAAGGCGTGGCGACTCGCGTGCTTGGGAACCTGAACGTTGATCTGGACCAGATTCACGAACGCGTGGACGAGTCCGTCCGCAGCGGCAAGGCCACCATCGCGCTCGGGGAGCTGCCCTATACGAACCCCGCGAAAAAGGTGCTGGAATTCGCGATGGCGGAGGCGCGCGAGCTCAATCATTCGTATGTGGGTACGGAACATTTGCTGCTGGGTCTGTTGCGCGAGAGCAACGGGGTTGCAGCCCAGGTGCTCAATTCTCTTGGGGTTACGATCGACGACGCTCGCGCGGAGACGCTCAAGGTGCTGGGTTCCGACATGAGTTCCAGCGGCGCCGCCACCGGCGCCAGCGGTGTTTCGGGGCCTTCGTCCGTTCCTGGCCCCATGCGGGGCGGCAAGAAGTCGAAGACGCCTGCGCTTGACCACTTCTGTCGCGACCTGACCGCCCTGGCCGGCCAGGGCGAGCTCGATCCCATAATCGGGCGCGTGTCCGAAATTGAACGCGTGATCGAGATCCTCTGCCGACGCAAGAAAAACAATCCAGTGCTGATCGGCGAGCCTGGGGTTGGCAAGACGGCCATCGTGGAAGGGCTGGCGCAGCTCATTTCCAGGGGCGAGGTGACGAAGAGCCTCAGCGACCACCGGGTGTTGGCGCTCGACATGGCGGCCGTGATCGCCGGCACCAAGTACCGGGGGCAGTTCGAAGAGCGGCTCAAAGCCGTGATGAACGAGATCGGCAGCAATCGCAACGTCGTGCTGTTCATCGACGAGCTGCATACCCTCGTAGGGGCCGGCGCGGCGGAGGGAGCCATCGACGCGTCGAACATGTTGAAGCCGGCCCTGGCCCGGGGAGAGCTGCGGTGCATTGGCGCGTCTACGCTGAACGAGTATCGCCGCTATGTGGAAAAGGACGGCGCCCTGGAGCGTCGTTTTCAACCGGTGATGGTTGACCCGCCTACCGTGGAAGAGACGGTGGCCATTCTGGCCGGGCTGCGCGGGCATTACGAGGATCATCACAAGATCACGATTCCCGATGCGGCCTTGTCGCAGGCCTCGCAGCTCTCCGAGCGTTACATCACGGATCGCTTCCTGCCCGACAAGGCCATCGACGTCATCGACGAGGCGGGAGCGAGGGCGCAGATCGCCAGCCAGGCGCTGCCGCCCGCGATCGAAGAGCTGCAGGAAGGGCTGGGCGCGGTGGGTGAACAGAAGGAAAAAGCCATCCGCGACCAGGATTTTGAGCGTGCGGCGCAGCTCCGCGACGAGGAGCGCGACATGCGGCGTCGAATTCGCGACGACAAGGCCGCGTGGGAGGAGGAACGCAGGCGCTTCCGCCCGGAGATTACCGTTGACGACGTGGCGTTCATCGTCAGCCGCTGGACCGGCGTGCCGCTGACGCGAATTCGCAAGGCCGAGACCGCACGGCTCGTGAACATGGAAGACGAACTGCACAAGCGCGTGGTGGGCCAGGACGAGGCCATTGCGGCGATCTCGAGAGCGATCCGACGCAGTCGCGCGGGTCTCAAGGAACCGAACCGCCCCATCGGCTCCTTTATCTTTTCGGGCCCAACCGGCGTCGGGAAGACCGAGCTGGCGCGGACCCTGGCCGAGTTCCTGTTCGCGGACGGCGACGCCCTGATCCGCGTGGACATGAGCGAGTACATGGAGCGGTTTTCGGTCTCGCGGCTTATCGGCGCGCCACCCGGTTACGTCGGATACGACGACTCGGGCGCGCTGACGAAGGCGGTGCGGCGACGCCCGTATTCGGTGGTCCTGCTGGACGAGATCGAGAAGGCGCACCCGGACGTGTTCAACGTCTTGTTGCAGCTCCTCGACGAAGGTCACCTCACCGACAATTACGGTCGCAAGATCGACTTCAAGAACACGGTCCTGATCATGACGTCCAATCTGGGCGCGAGGAACATCGCCAAGCCCGGGCTCGGCTTTCAGCAGGCGGACCCGCAGTCGAACTACGACGCCATGCGCGACAAGGTGAACGACGAGATCCACCGCGCATTCAATCCCGAGTTTCTGAACCGGATCGACGACACGATCGTCTTCCACCCACTGAGCCGCGAACAGATCGGCGAAATCGTCCACATTGTTCTCGGCGACCTCAGGGAACGCCTCGCCGACGCCGAGCTGACGATCGGGCTTACCACGGCGGCGGTGGACTTCCTGGTCGAGCACGGATACGACGAGCGATATGGCGCCAGGCCCCTCAAGCGGGCCGTCCGTCGCTTTATCGAGGATCCTCTGTCGGAAAGAATCCTCATGGCCGAGTTCGCCGCCGGCGACGAACTGACGGTGGACGTAAACCAAGCCGGCGATGCACTCGCCTTCGGCGTCGCTCCACAGGCGAGCACCACGGGCGCGACGGGGGCGGAATGATGCGCCACGAGATCGGCGAGACGCACTGGCCCCGCGTGCGGAGGCTTGCGACCTTCGCGGCCGCGCTGGCGCTTGCGCTGCTTCCGGCGCTGTCCGCGCACGCCCAGGATCCTGGCGGCCAGGCGGGATTGGTCCGAATTGATTCGATTGTCGCGCGCGGGAACGTGCGACAGGCTGAACAGGCCGTGACCGGCGTGGCCGGCATCCAGCCAGGTACCTGGAACAGCTGGCGCGACGTCCAGCGGGCGATCAAGAATCTGTGGGCCACTGGACAATACGAGGACGTAGCGGTGCGCAGCGACGATTCGTCCGGTCGCAACGTGTTGATCATCGAGGTGGTCGAGAGACCCGTAACCCGCCTCGTGCGGATCACCGGCCTGGAGTCGGTTTCCGAGGACGACGTGCTGGAAGAGTCGGGCCTGCAGGAAAACGCGCCGCTATCGCGCAACGCCATCGCCAGGGCGGAGGCCTACATCAGGGACGAGCTGAGGCGAAACGGCGTTCCTTTCGCGCTCATCGAGAGGAAGGAAGAGCCGGTTCCGGGCGAAGAGGGCAGGGTGGACGTTGTCCTCGAAGTCGATGAGGGGCAGCGCGTTACGATTGCAGAGGTCACGTTCTCCGGCAACGACTGGTTTTCGGACGAAGAGCTTCGGGGCGCGATGGAAACCAAGCAGGAAGGGTTCTTCTGGTTCCGAACGGGCAACTACAACGACATTGATTTCGAGTTGGACATGATCGAGTCCCTCCCGCGCCACTACCAGCGGGACGGGTTTCTTGACTTTCAGGTGCTTGGCGACACGCTCATTGTCGATCCTTCGACGGGCAAGGCGCATCTGGAAGTGAGGATCGACGAAGGTCGCCAGTACCGGATGTCCGAATTCCAGGTTGAGGGCGCCAACGCCTTCGAGTCCGAAGTGCTGAAGGGCTACTACGCCGAGGAGTCCGGCGGCATTCTTGCGGCGCTGGGTTTCGGCGGCGACGATTCACAGAATGATGCCGGACGGGTATTCGACCTGGTGGCGTTCGAGGAAGCGGCTCAGAAGGTCCAGGAGCTCTACCGCAACGAAGGATACCTGTACGCCCAGCTCGAGCCGTTTTGGGAGCGTGCGGAGGCCGACGGGAGCGCCGCGCCGACGGTTCGGGCCGGATGGCGCATTCAGGAGCAGACGCAGGCGTACGTCAATCGGATCGTCATTGCGGGCAACGACTTCACGTTCGATCGCATTATCCGGGACAAGATCTTCCTCCTTCCCGGGGACGTATACAGCGAAGGTCGCCTGCTCCAGTCGTACCAGAACATTCAGTCCCTGGGATTCTTCGAGACGCCCATGCCCGCCCCGGAGATCCGGCCCGACGAAGAGACGGGCGACGTGGACATCGTCTTCAACGTGACCGAGAAACAGACCGGATCCCTCCAGTTCGGCACCGCGGTTGGCGGCGGAGTCGGACTGTCGGGTTTTCTGGGCTACGACCAGCCCAATTTGCTGGGTCAGGCAAAGATCGGGAGCATCCGGTGGGACTTTGGGCGCTACATCCGCAGCTTCACGCTCAGTTTCACCGATCCCGCTCTGTTCCAGACTACCATGAGCGGGTCGATCTCGCTCTTCGACTCGACCGACAGGTTCTTCCAGTTCGCCACGGGGCGACGCCAACGACGGGGATTCACGACGCGATTCGGCGTTCCGTTCCCCGGTTCCTTGCGCACGAGGGTCTTCCTTGGATACTCGCTTTCCAGGACGAGCTACGAGGCGTTCCAAAGCGCGGACGACACGTCGCTTTTTGGACTGCCACCCGGGATGCTCAGCACCGTGTCGCTCGGGATCACCCGTCAGACGCTGAACCACCCGCTGTTTCCCACGTCGGGTTCGATGCAGACCTGGAACACCGAGCTCAACGGCGGCCCGCTCGGCGGCGCGGGAGACTTCGTCAAGCACACGGCCCAGGCGCAATGGATGATTCCCATAGGCCAGCTTGGCGGGCAGGGTTCCACGCCCGGGAACGTGCAGTTCGCCATGGGCCTCTCCCTCAGAGGGGGAGCCCTGTTCGGCGACGCGTCTCGTTTCCCCTTCGAGTCTTTCTGGATGGGTGGCGTTCAGTTCGGTCAGCCGCTGAGGGGATACGACGAAACGTCCATCACGCCGCAAGGATACTTCCCGGAGCGGGGTGGCGGAATCCGCCAGATCGAACGGCTAGGGAACGCGTACTTTTCGACGACGGCCGAATTCAAGACGGTGATCAGCTCCAATATCGGGTTGTCCGCCTTCTTTGACGCGGGCAACAACTGGGAGGGGCCTGGCCATCTCAATACGTCAAGGTTGTTCAGAGGGGCCGGCTTTGGCGTCCAGCTCGTGACGCCCTTCGGGCCAATCGGTCTGGACTACGCCTATGGTTTCGACAAGCCCGAACCCGGTTGGCAGCTGCACTTCAAGATGGGCCCCACTTTCTAGAGATGGCCCGCACCTCAACTCAGTCACCACGGAGAATCACCTCATGAGCGTTACCCGCTTGGGAACGGCCTTCGCCTTGTTGTTCTGTTGTGCAGCGTCTCTGAACGCTCAGACGGCGAGAGTGGGGTATGTGAACTCGCAGGCCATCCTGGGCGAATACGGCCCTGCCCAGGAGGCCCGCCAACAGCTGGAAACCGCTGCGCAAGACGCCGATCGGGAGCTCCAGCTCTTGAATTCCGGGCTGCAGGCAGCGTTTGCGGAATACCAGCAGCAGCAAATGAGCATGACGCTCGAGGCTCGCCAAAACCGCGAGCAAGAGCTGGCGAATCAGCAGCAGGCGATGCAGCGCCGAACGCAGGAGCTCGAGCTTCAGCTCCAGCAGCGCCAGCAGGAGCTGTTGCAGCCGATCAATGACAGAATCGGAGCGATCATCGAAGAAATCCGCGTAGAAGGCAACTACGCGATCATTCTCGATGCCGCTTCCGCCGTGATCGTCGCAGCCGACCCCGCACTCGATCTCACGCAGGACGTCCTGACCCGGTTGCAGGCGCAGGACAACCCGGGAGGGGGATGACCAACGCGCCTCGGGTGGCGCGACACGGCCGCACGTCTCTGACGTTATCCGAGGCCGCGCGGGTTACGGGCGGCCGGGTGTTGGGAGACGGAGACGCGTCGTTCAGACGGGTCGCGCCCGTGTTCGATGCAGGCCCACGGGATCTTGCGCTGCTGGCTCATCGTCGGTATGCGGCCCATCTGCCGCGGTGCGACGCCCCGGCGCTGCTCGTGTCGGAGAGCTTGGCCTCGCTGTCGGCGGGCCCCGCCAATCGCCTGGTGGTGGCGGACCCGCGCCGGGCGCTTGCCGTGCTGCTGCCCGTGCTGCACCCCGCCCCCGTCGAGGAATGGTCGGTGCACGCTTCCGCGATCGTGGACGATGCGGCTACCGTCCCGGCGGGGGTCGCGGTAGGGGCGAACGCGGTGATTGGCGCAGGAGTCGTGTTGGCCCAGGACGTTCGGATTGGGGCGAACTGCGTGATTGGCGAGCGGGTCGTCATCGGGTCGGGCACGGTTCTGTTTCCGAACGTCACCGTCTACGCGGATTCGCTCGTCGGCGAAAGGGTGATCGTACATGCCGGGACGCGTATTGGCGTTGACGGCTTCGGCTACGTGGAGGCCGCCGGACGACACCGCAAGGTGCTTCAGGTCGGCCGCTGCGTGATCGAGGACGATGTCGAGATTGGCGCCAATTGCACGATCGACCGAGGTTCGATCGGCGAAACGCGGATCGGCGAGGGATCCAAGCTGGACAATCTGGTCCACGTGGGCCATAACGTGGTCATTGGGCCGGGATCGCTCGTCGTGGCTCAGGTGGGCATCGCCGGCTCGACCTGGGTTGGCGAGGGCGTCGCAATCGGTGGACAGGCGGGACTGGTGGAACACCTCAGGATTGGGGATCGCGCGAAGATTGGAGCGCAGGCCGGGGTGATTTCCGACGTGGCCCCAGGGAAGATCGTGTCGGGCTATCCGGCAAGAGACCATCGTACCTATCTCAAGGCGATGGCGCGGCTCATGCGGCTGCCCGAGTTGGCGAGGAGGGTCGGACGGATGGAACGAAGTCTTGCCAGGCTTGGACGCGGATCCGCGACCGAGAGGCGCCGACAGACAGCGCGCGAGCGGGAGCCGGTGGCCGAGGCGGCGGACCGGTGACAGAGCGCCAGCGGACGCTTGCCGGAGAGATCAAGGTCGCCGGCGTCGGGATCCATTCCGGAGAGACGGTCGAGCTCCGCATTGCCCCCGCGCCGGAAGGGACCGGCATCGTGTTCCGGCGCACCGACGTCGAAGGCGCGTGGGACGTTCCGGCGCGACTGCCAAACGTGACGCGCAGCGAATTGGCCACCGAGCTCGGCGGGACCGTCGCCGGAGTCCGCACGGTCGAGCACCTCATGGCGGCATTCGCCGCCATGAGGGTCGATAATGCGGTGGTGCGGCTAAACGGCCCCGAAGTGCCGATCCTGGACGGCAGCTTCGCGCCGTGGGTGCGCATGCTGCGGGACGCCGGCTTCGCGTCTCAGCGGGCCAGCGCCGCATTCGTCGCGGTAACCGAGCCGATCTCCGTACGGCGCCCCGGCGGCGGATCGTATGTGGCCCGTCCGTGCTCGGGGCTTCGGGTGTCGGCCACCATCGACTTCGAGCACCCCGTGATCGGGCGTCAGCACGGTGACTTTCGGCTTGACCCGCACGGCTTCGAGACGGACGTCGCCGCCGCGCGAACGTTCGGCTTCGCAGCCCATGCCGACGCCTTGCGATCTCGCGGATTTGCCCGAGGCGCTTCGCTGGCGAACGCGGTCGTGCTCTCGCCGCGAGGCGTCCTCAACGGCGATCTTCGCTACCCCGACGAATTCCTGCGCCACAAGGTGGGCGACTTGCTGGGCGATCTCGCGCTGATCGGACGCAGACTGCGATGCCACGTGATTGCGGACCGCCCGAGTCATGGCGGCAACGTCGCGCTCGCGCGGGCGATCCTGGCAAGTCATCTGCGCAGGCAACCCGTGCCAAGAACCCATTACCCTGAAGAGCCCCATGTCCAGACCATCGCTTGACGCCGCGACCCCAATCGACATCCGGCGGATCATGCAAATCCTGCCGCATCGATACCCGATGCTGCTGGTCGACCGAATCCTCGAATTCGATCCACCCAAACGGATTGTCGGCCTGAAGAACGTGACGATCAACGAGCCGTTCTTTTCGGGCCACTTTCCGGAACATCCCGTCATGCCGGGCGTGCTGATAATCGAAGCGATGGCGCAGGTGGGCGGGCTGCTGCTCATGGATCACGTTGCGGACCCGGATAGCAAGGTGGTCTACTTCATGTCGCTCAACAACGTCAAGTGGCGTCGTCCGGTAACGCCCGGCGATCAGGTGATCTTCGAGGTCGAGACGCTGCGTCTGCGTCGTCGGATCTGCAAGATGAAGGGGAAGGGCGTGGTAGACGGCAACATCGTTGCCGAGGCCGAAATGACTGCCAGGATCGTCGACAAGTGAGTCGCGCGCGAGCGCGTGCGAGCTCCGATGCGGTGACGATTCACGCGACGGCGCTCGTAGATCGGTCGGCCGAGCTGGCTGCCGGGGTCGAGATCGGTCCGTTCGCAATCGTCGGTCCAGGCGTGAAGATCGGAGCCAACACGCATGTGGGGCCTCGAGTGCTGATCGCGCGAGACACCGCAGTGGGCAAGGACTGCCGGATCGAGAACGCCGCGGTGCTTGGCACCGACTCCCAGGATTTCAAGTATCAGGGCGAGACGACCTTCCTCGAAGTTGGAGATCGAACGGTAATCCGCGAATTCGCCACGCTCCACCGTGGCACGGGCGACGCGGGCAAGACGATCGTGGGCTCCGACTGCTATCTGATGGCCTACAGTCACGTTGCCCACGATTGCGAGCTTGGCAGCCACGTCGTCGTCTCGAACGCGACCAACATGGCAGGCCACGTAACCATCGAAGACTGGGCGTTCGTCAGTGGCCTGGTCGCGATCCATCAATTCGTGCGCATCGGTGCGCACGCGTTCGTGGGTGGCGGGTCGCGCATCCCGAAGGACGTCCCGCCTTACTGTCAGGTGGTGGGCAATCCTTCTCCCAAGCTCTACGGGCTGAACTCGGTGGGCCTCGAACGAAGAGGTTTTTCCCACGAAGTCCGCCGTCGCCTGAGGCGGGCCTATCGCATCCTCTTTCAATCCAACCTGAACCTGTCGCAAGCCATTGCTCAGGTCGAGGCGGATTCGACGCTTCTGAATCCGGAAGTGGGCTATTTCATTGACTTCATTCGCAAGAGCAAGCGCGGCGTCACATTCTGACGCGAGTCGCGTCCCGTGGTCCCAAGTGGCCACGGCGGCTCAACCCGGAAGCACGGCCGCCACCTTGCCTCGGGCTCGCACGGTAGCCCGGCCCCGGATCGGGATCGTCGGCGTTGGCGCGTTCGGACGGCACCACGCCCGCGTGGCCAATTCGCTGCCCAACGTCCGATGCGTGGGCGTGTACGACACGGATGCCGGCCGCAGCGCGGCGGTGGGACGGGAATTCGGCGTGCGGGTAAGCTCGTCGCTCAACGAGATTCTGGCGGCTAGTGACGGCGTGGTCGTGGCCGTTCCGACGTCCGCCCACGAAGAGGTTGCGCTGGCAGCCATTCGGGCCGGCGTGCACGTATTGGTTGAGAAGCCCCTGGCCCCAGGCTTGGCCAGCGCAGACCGCATGGTCGAGGCCGGACGCGCTCGGGGCGTGGTGGTCCAGGTAGGGCACGTGGAGCGATTCAATCCGGCTCTGGTGGCCGCGCTTCAGCACATTCGACGGCCCCTGTGGATGGCGTCGCGGCGTCTGGCTCCGTTTTCGCCCCGCTCGCTCGACGTTTCAGTCGTGCTGGACCTGATGATCCACGATCTCGACATCCTTTGCGCCCTCGTTGAGAGACCGGTGACGCGCGTTGCGGCCGTCGGCATGTCCGTGCATTCGCACCACCTGGACGTCGCCGAGGCCCGGATAGAGTTCGAAGGCGGCGTGGTCGCGAATCTCGTTGCGAGCCGTGCGTCGCACGCGAAGGTTCGAGATCTCCGCATCCGGCAACGGTCGGGCTACCTGTCGCTGGATCTTGCCGCAGGCACGGGGGAGCTCTATCGGTTGAACGGCGGCGTTTCGCGGGCGGACGGGCTGCCAGCGCTGCGAGCCGGGCGGTTCCCGACTGCGCCGTCGGCTCTCGTGGAGCGAACGCCGATTGTGGGAAACGGCGCCGAACCCCTGGCCGTCGAGTTGGCAGCGTTTCGAGACGCGGTGGCGGGGCTGGCGCCTCCGCCGGTAACGGGTGAAGATGGACGACGAGCGGTGCGACTTGCACTGGCAATCGAGCAACGGATTGTGAGCCGACTGGGCAACGCAAGAAACGGAACCGAGGGATCGACGGGGGACCGATGTCGCTGATACGCGTTCGACGTCGACGTAAGCAGGATTGGATTGACGCGAAGAAGGGAAGGCCCCCGACTACGCTGGTGATCCTCCTCGCGGTCGTCGTCCTGATTATCTGGTATCTGGGGCGGGCTTTCTGACCGCCAATCCACGGCGTGCAGCTGATTCGCGCCGCCGGCCCAAGATCATGATCCTGGCTGGCGAGGCCTCCGGCGACACACACGGCGCTCGCGTGGCGACCGAGCTCCGACGCCGCTGGCCGCGGGCGGAGATGGTGGGACTGGGCGGAGCCCAAATGGCGAACGCCGGGGTGAAGCTGCTGTGCGGCTTGCGGGAACTCTCCGCGATGGGGTTGGTCGAGGTGCTGGGCCGACTGGGTTTCCATTGGCGACTCGAACGGCGGTTGCGGTCGATGTTGCGCCACGGCGACTTCGACGTCGTCGTGCCGGTGGACTACCCGGGGTTGAACCTGAGGATGGCCCGCTACGCATGGAGGCTGGACGTGCCCGTGCTCTACTATATCGGCCCTCAGGTCTGGGCGTGGAAGGCTTGGCGGGCCAAGCGTCTGGCGCGCTGGGCACGTTCCATCGCCGTGATTCTTCCGTTTGAACCCGCGCTGTATTCGGCGCACGGCGGACGGGCGACGTTCGTCGGCCATCCCCTCCTCGACCATTCTTCGCGTGGAGATCCCGAAGCGCTGTGCAGGGAGCTCGGACTGGATCGCGACGGGCCCGTCCTGGGAATCTTCCCCGGGTCGCGCGAACCGGAGCTGGCGCGCCACGGCCGGCCCTTCGCCAACGCGGCCATGGAATTAAGGCGTCGGATTCAGGGGCTCCAGGTGGTCGTGAGCAAGGTTCCGTTCCTGTCGGCCTCGGCCTATGGCTCGCTCCCCTTTCCAGCGACCGAGGACGGGCCCGCACTACGCGCGCTGGCCACGGCGGGATTGGTGAAGTCGGGCACGAGCACCCTCGAGGCGGCCTTGGCAGGCATGCCCTTCGTAGTGGCGTACGTGACGCATCCGCTTACCCATTTCCTGGCGCGCCGAATGGTCCGGGTTCCGTCTATTGCGTTGGCGAATCTCGTGGTGGGGCGGCGGGTGGTGCCCGAATTCATACAGCGAGAGGTGACGCCCGAGTCCGTTGCCGATGCCCTGGAACCGTTGCTGGACGGATCATCGCCTGCTCGCAATCGGGCCCTGGCGGATCTGGCCGACGTCCGTCGCGCTCTGGGCACGCCCGGCGCAGCCACGAGGGTTGTGGACATGATCGGGGAGATTCTCTCGGAAGAGGCGGACGGGCGGCGCGGGCCGTCGGGTCGGCATACGGGATGACGACCGAATGGGTACGGCGCAAGGCTCGCGACTACTGGGCCGCCGAGTCCGCGAGCGGATGGGCGCGCCTGCCAGGCGTCGCGCTCACGCCGCTGGAATTGCCGTTTCGCCTGGCGGTGGGCGCCCGGAACGCGTGGTACGAGCGCCGCCCTGCGCAGGCGACGCCGATTCCGGTAGTGTCCGTAGGCAATCTCACGGTGGGCGGATCGGGGAAGACGCCCGTGACGCGGTGGCTGGGCGAGTGGTTGCGGCGAGCGGGCGCGTCGCCCGCGATCGTCACGCGGGGTTACGGCGCCGACGAGGTGGCCCTGCATCGCCGCTGGTTCGGGACGCAGGCGGTTTTCGCGGATCGTGATCGCCGCAACAGCGTGCGCACCGCGGCCGATCGCGGGTACCGCGTGGCGATTCTGGACGACGGCTTCCAGCATCGCAGGCTGGCGCGAACGCTTGACGTCCTGCTGGTGTCCGTTGAAGATCACCCCCGCGCGAGAATGCTTCCGCGGGGGCCGTATCGGGAATCGCTCGCGTCCGCGCGCCGGGCCACGTTCATATTGTTGACGAGCGTTCGGGGCGCGACTCGGGGCGCCACCCGCTCGCGCCGAGCCGCTGCCTGGCGCCGCGCGCTTGCGCGGGCGGCCCCTGGAATCCCCCAGCTGGACGTGGAGATCCGCATGGGTGGCTGGCGCGATCTCGACGGGGCGTCCATCGCCGCGCCGCAAGGGGATGTCGTGGCCGTGTGTGCGATCGCGCGCCCCGGCCCGTTCGTGGCGGGCCTCGGGGCGCTGTTGCCGGAAGCGAGAATCGAAGCCATGACGTATGCCGACCATTACGAATACGGCGCGCGCGACGTATCGGCGCTGCTGGAGCGACTCGGAGATCGGACCGTGGTGTGCACGGCCAAGGACGCCGTGAAGCTGTCGCGGTTCCGCGGTCTCGCGCCGCGCTGCGCCGTGGTGGGGTTCGGCGTCGCCGGCGATCCTCCCGATCCGCTACGGTCCGCGCTCGCAACGGTGGCGGCGAGATAGTGCGCATCTCGGTGATCGCCGTGGGGAAGGCGGGGGCGCTCGGGCCCGCAATCCGCGACTTCGAGACGCGGGCGGCGCGGTATTGGCGATTCGAGGCGATCGAGGTGGCACAGGGTCGGGGCAAGGCGGCGATCGAGGTGATGCGCCGAGAAGCCGACCGGATCAGGGCCCGCTTTCGCCCTGGGCACGTGCGCGTGGCCATGACCCGCAGCGGACGCCGCAAGACCTCGGTGGAGCTGACTCGGTGGCTGGAGAAGCTGGCTCGCGGACCGGCGCGAGGCGTTCACTTCGTGATCGGGGGCGCATTTGGCCTCCACCCACAAATCCGCGAAGAATGCGATCTTTCGCTTGCCCTGTCCTCGCTCACCTTGCCGCACGATCTGGCCCGTGTGGTACTGACGGAGCAGCTGTATCGGGCGGGCACGATTCTCAGACGCGAACCCTAACACAAGGGAAGCGAATAGGCATGAGTCCGACCTCCGCGACGAAGGAAGCGTCGGTACCGTGGTTTCGCGATTGGTTTGGTCGCGAGTATCTGGCTCTCTACCCCCACCGCGACCGTGCCGAGGCGCGTCGGGCCGTCGAGCTGCTGCATGTCATTACGGGACGCAGGTCGCGCAAACGGGTGCTGGACCTTGCCTGCGGGGCTGGCCGCCACCTTGCGGAGCTGCGCGGTCTGGGGTATCGGGCCGTCGGCCTCGATCTGTCGATGGCCATGCTCGAATCGGCCCGCGGCAATGGCGGGGGCTCGGCGCTTGCGCGGGGCGACATGAGGGCGCTTCCGTTTCGGGACGGCGCGTTCGACATCGTCACGTCCTATTTCACGTCGTTTGGCTACTTTGCCGACGAGCGGGACGACCGCCACACGCTCGGCGAAGTGCGCCGGGTGCTGGGCCGAGGCGGGTGGTTCCTGCTGGATTTCCTGAATGCGGACCAGGTTGTGGCCAACCTGAAGAGCAGGGACATTCGCACCTTGTCCGGCGTTAACGTCGTGCAGGAACGTCGGCTGGTGGAGTCGGGGCGGATCGTCGAGAAGCGGATTACGATCGGCGCGACGGGCGGCGCCCCGCAACGGGAATTCCTAGAGCGCGTGCGACTCTATCGACCGAAGGAGCTGGGGGACATGCTGTTGGAGAGCGGTTTCGTTCCCGGACCCAGGTTTGGCGGATACGATCGGTCCGAGTTCTCAAGCCTGTCGCCGCGGTGCATCGTCATGGCCAAGGCGTCTTTGTGATGCGCCTCCTGCGGAGGCCCCTGGGGGGATCGAGGCTGGTGCGGGACTATCTGAACGACGTCCCGTCCGCGAGCGCATTCTATCGCGGATCGCCGTTTCGCGTCGCGACCTACCGGGCCAAGGCGGAGAAGCTGGACGCAATCACGGGCCCTGAGGCGATTGCACGCGCGGCGACCGCGATTCGGCCGGTCGGACCGGCGGCGGAGCGGGCCCTGCGGGCGGTCGGGCGCCAGCCCGGGTTCTTCGTCACCACGGGGCAACAACCCGGGTTGTTCGGCGGGCCGCTGTACAGTCTCTACAAGGCGTTGACGGCGGTGCGCCTCGCCGAAACGCTCGCGGCGGCGCTTGGTCGCCCCGTCATGCCCCTGTTCTGGATCGCTTCGGAAGACCACGACTGGGAGGAAGCCAACCACGCCTACGTCGTCGACGGGTCCAACGCTTTGCGCCGCATCGCGCTCGACGGCGGCCCGGGCAGCGCCCGGCCCCCGCTCTTTCGGGTGCGTCTGGGAGAGGCCGTCCGCGCCGCGGCGGAACAGCTGACCAGGTACTTTCCGCCGAACGACTTTCGCGCGCGCTACGTCGACCTGATCGACGACGCCTATCGCCCGTCGGCAACGATGGCCGAGGCGTTCGCCGCCCTCATGACCGCTTTGCTGCGAGACACCCCGCTGGGACTGGTGGACGCCGCCGATCCGGCGCTCAAGGAGGCTTCACGACCGCTCCTGCGGGCGGAAGCGGAAGATCCCGTTGGGGCGGCGGCTGCGGTCGGCCACTGCTGCGACGACCTGACCGCGCGGGGGTATGCGCTCCAGGTTCCGCATCTGCCCGACGCGACCAATCTGTTTGTGGACGGGACGGGTGGGCGCGAGCGCCTGATGCACGCGGACGCCGCGTTCTCCCTCAGGGGTTCCGGGCGAACCATTCCCCGTGCCGAGGTTCTGGCGCTGATCGAAGGCGAACCGCGTCGAGTCTCGCCCAACGTGCTGCTCCGCCCCGTCGTCGAGAGCTTCGTGTTCCCCACGTTGGCCTATGTGGGAGGGCCGGGCGAATTGGCGTACTTCGGCCAACTGCGCGGTCTCTTCCGCCATCACGGGGTTGACATGCCGGTTGCCACCCCGCGCGGATCGCTTCTGGCACTGGAAACGAAAGTCGCCAAGGTGCTGGACAAGTACGGTCTGGAAATCGACGATTTGCAGCATGCAAATGCGGTGCTCACGCGGTTTGCCCGCAATCGGGTGCCCGCCGAGGTGCGCGAAGCGGTCGCGGGTTGGCGAAGCGCCGTCGCATCGTTTGCCGCGACGATGGAGCGGTCGGCCACGCGAATCGATCCGGTTCTGAAGGGCGCCGTCACCAAAGCGCGCAATTCGGGGTTGGCGGCGGTCGCGGGGCTCGAGAAAAAAGTCGTGAGAGCGGTGAAGCGCAACGACGAGCTCGCCCGCAACCAGATCGCCAAGGCACAGGTCAACCTGTGGCCGGCGGGCAAGCCGCAGGACCGCGTATTGGGCCCGTTTCAGTACCTGATGCGCTATGGCCCGCACTTCGTGCCGACCGCCCTGAATCGGATTCGGCTGGAACTGGACGCGGAGAAACCGTAGGATTATCCCATGGTCCCGATCTTCGTATTGATTATGCTGATCCCCATCCTGGCGATCTTCCTGGATTCCGATGTCGGCAAGGCGCTTGCCAAGCGTCTCGAACGCGGGCAGCGACGACGGGGAAACGAAGGCATGCACGACAGGATGGTTTATCTGGAGGGCGAGGTGGAACGCCTCAACCGCGAGGTCGAGCGTCTGGAAGAAGAGAGCCAGTTCCTGCACAAGCTTCTCGACCGAGGCGCCAAGCGCGATTCCCTGCCCTCCGGCGACTCCTGATCGGCCGCGCGCGTGGCTGCCCCGAAGGTAGCGGCCGGGATTCTCGTAAGCCGCGCCCTTGGACTGGTCCGAGAGAGCGTATTCGCCCACTACTTCGGTAACGGAGCGCTAGCCGACGCCTGGCGAGCGGCGTTGCGCATTCCCAACGTCATTCAAAATCTGTTGGGGGAAGGGAGCCTGAGCGCCTCGTTCATTCCCGTTTACGTGCGCCTGCTGGAAGAGGGCAGGGAACGGGAAGCGGGGAGGGTCGCGGGGGCCGTGCTGGGACTATTGTGTCTGGTGGCGGGCATTCTGGCCGCGCTCGGAGCGTGGGGCGCGCCATTCGTCGCCGACGTTCTTGCTCCCGGCTTCGCGGGCGACTCGCGGGCCGAGGTCCTGACGTCGCTTCTGCCCATTCTCTTCCCCATGGTGGCGATCCTGGTGGTCTCGGCCTGGGCCCTGGGCGTCCTCAACAGTCACCGTCGCTTCTTCGTCGCCTACGTCGCGCCGGCGCTTTGGAACGTGGCCATCATTGCGGTGGTGTTGGCCGGCGCCGCCAGGGGTCTGCTGGGCTTCGACCTGCTCGTCGCCATGGCCTGGGGGGCGCTGGCGGGGGGGGCCTTGCAGCTGGCCTTCCAGCTTCCGTTCGCGGCGCCTCACCTCAAGACCGTCGTCCTCTCGTTGGGTCGCGGGGTGGCCTCGGTCCGAGTCGTGGTGCGCAACTTCGTGCCCGCCGTGGCGGCACGGGGCGCGGTAAACCTGAGCGCCTTGCTCGACGTGTTCCTGGCGTCTCTGCTGGCCGAAGCCGCGGTTGGCATGATGGGATACGCGCAAACGCTCTACCTGCTGCCGATTTCGTTGTTCGGCCTTTCCATTGCCGCCGCCGAGCTGCCCGAGCTGTCCCGCGACCGCGTCGCCGGACTACGCGCGATGAGCGAACGCACCCGCAGCGCGGTCGCGACGGTGCTCTTCTGGCTGATCCCGTCAGCCGTCGGCTACGTCCTGTTCGGGGCCGAGGTCACGGCCTTTCTGCGAATCTTGCCCAGTGGCCAATTCGGGGGCGACGACGCCGCCGCCGTGGGCCTGTTGTTGGGAGCTTACGCGCTGGGTCTGCCCGCCTCGGGGACGTCGCGGGTAATGTCGTCGGCCTTCTACGCTCTCGGCGACACCAGGACGCCCGCGCGGATCGCGTACCTGCGGATTGCCGTCTCGGCGCTCATCGGCGTGGCGCTGATGTTCCCGATGGACCAATGGACCACGAGCGGGTTCCGAATGGGCGCGGTTGGATTGGCCCTGGGGGCCACGGCGGGTGGGTGGCTGGAGCTGGGTCTGCTCGGCCGGCACCTTGGGAAGCGGCTTCCGGGGCCGGTTTTTGCGGGCGCCCGCCTGTGGCGATGCCTGGCCGCCGCGGGGGTGGCCGCACTGGCGGGTCTGGCAAGCGCTGCGTTGGCGCCCGCCGCGCACCCCCTGGTTTCCGCCTTGGCCGCGCTGCTTCCGTTCGGCGTCACCTATCTGGTCGTTGCCCATGCACTCGGCGAATCCGTGGCGACGATGTGGAAGCGGCGTCGGTGAAGCGCGGGATCCCGTTTCGCGCCGACGCCATGCCGCGGCTGCCCGCGGAGCCGGGCGCGTACATCTTCCACAGCGATCAGGGCGAGATCCTGTACATCGGCAAGGCCAAGTCGCTGCGCTCGCGCGTCCGGTCGTACCTGTCGCAGGCGCTGGGCGTCGCCGTGAGGACGCGCGAGCTCGTGCGCCAGACCGCTACGGTCGAGACGCTGGTCGTGGGTTCCGAAGCGGAGGCGCTCATCCTCGAAGCCAACCTGATCAAGGAGCACCAGCCCCGTTTCAATATCCAGCTGCGAGACGACAAGAAATACCCCTACGTTAAAGTCACCGCGACCGAGCCGTTTCCGCGGATCTACGTCACGCGTCGCATTCGCAAGGACGGATCGCGCTACTTCGGCCCCTTCACGTCGGTGGGTCGCGTGCGGCGCGCCCTGGAAACCGTGAAGCGAACCCACGGCATCCGCTCGTGCCGCTACAAGCTCCCGCGCGACGCTCCGACCCGCCCTTGTCTGGATCATCACATTGGCCGCTGCGACGCCCCGTGCGTCGGGTTGCAGACGCGGGAGCAGTATCGCAGCCGAGTGGACGAGGTGGTGCGCATACTCTCTGGCGACGTGGCCGCCGTTCAGGCGGAGGTCGAAGCCGACATGCGTAAAGCGTCGGACGCCATGGACTTCGAGCGAGCGGCGCGCTTGCGCGACGTCCTCGCGGGACTGGACGGCGTCGCTCGGCAGCAGCGCGTGCAGGCCGTGGGCGGCGGCGACCAGGACGTGCTTGGCCTGGCCAGAGACGGCCGCTTAACGGTGGCCTCGACGCTCCGCGTCAGGGACGGCGTCCTCATCGGGCGCGACACCCACACCATGACGGCGGTGCAGACTGCGTCGGACGCGGACCTGGTCGCAAGATCTCTCACACATGCGTACTTGTCCGGGGGATCTCGAGCCATTGCGCAGCTCCCGCGCGAGATCCTCTTGCCGGCGGACTTCCCCGACCGCGCGCTATTGCAGAAGGTGCTGACGGACAGGGCGGGGCGCAAAGTGTGGCTGCGAGTCCCGCAGCGAGGAGCGAAGGCCCGTCTGATCGACCTGGCGGTGGTGAACGCCCGCCACGCGTTGGACGATCAGGTGCGCAAAGGGGGGACGACCCCGCGCAGCACGGACGACGTACTGTACGATCTCCAGGATCTCCTGCACCTAAAAGTCGTGCCGAGAATGATCACGTGTTTCGACGTCTCCCATACGCAGGGATCCGAGACGACGGCGAGCGCGGTCACGTTTCTCAATGGCGAGCCGCACAAGGCGGGGTACCGCCACATGAGAATCAGGGGCCCGTGGGGCAACGACGATTACCGTGCGATGGCCGAAGCCGTGACGCGCTACTTCGCGCGGGCAATGGAAGAAGACGGGCGGTTGCCGGACCTGGTGGTGATCGACGGAGGCAAGGGACAGCTGAGATCGGCGCAGACGGCCCTGCAGGACCTCGGTTTGCAGAATGTCGCGCTCGCGGCGCTCGCCAAGAAGGAAGAGACCGTGTACCTGCCCGGCAGCAGGGCAGGATTGCGAATCCCGCGCACCGAGCGGTCGCTGCACCTGCTCCAGGGCATCCGCGACGAAGCGCATCGGTTCGCGGTCAACTACAACCGCAAGTTGCGATCGCGCCGCACGGTGCGCTCCGATCTGGGGGACATACCGGGAATCGGGCCGCGGCGCCAGCGGGCGCTGCTGTCGCGATTTGGTTCGCTGCGCGGCGTCAAGGAGGCGTCGGCGGCCGAGATCGGTCGCATTCCCGGGTTCAGCGAGGGCATGGGCGTGAAGATCCTGCATTACTTGACCCGGGGTGGTGGCTGAGTGGGGTAGGGTGTTTTTGACCGGGCCGCAGGCGAACCGTACATTACCTGACGCATTTCGTACCGCCCGCGCGGACGGTACCCGTTTCGGGGTGAACGACCCAAGGAGGCACGTTGTGATCAATTCCAGGTTTGGATTCGCGTTGGCTACCGCTGGCGTGTTGGCATTCTCCGGTTGCGCGTCCGGCGGAGGGGGTGGCGGAAGCGGCGCGGCTGGCGACGCCCCCGGCGACAACGACTACACCCGGAGCGCCGAGCTCTTTCTGACGCAGGCGGCGAGCCTGGGCATGGTGGAGCGCTACCAGGATGCGCTGGACGCCGCCATGAACTCGATCGCGGACGACTCAACCAACGCTCGGGGCTACTTCCTGGCCGCGCGCGCGCAGATTGGTCTCGCGGATTACGCCGCGGCCAACGAGATGTTCGACGAGGCGCTGGCGCTTTTTCCCGGATACGAGCAGGACGTGAGAGTCGAGCGTGAACAGGCGTGGATCACGTTGTTCAACGACGCCATCGGGCCCCTGGACGCAGGAGACCACGAAGAGGGAATTCGGTTGCTGGAGTCGGCCGAAGTCATCTATGGCGGAAAGCGCCCGGAGGCTCTGATCAATCTGGCCGTGACCTACAACAACGCTGGCCGTCCGGAGGACGCGGTCGACGCCTACGGATCCGCACTGGAAGTCATCCGAGCCCCTGGGGCGGAAGCCGACAGCGCTACCGTGGCCAACTGGATCGAACGGGAGCAGAGCGTTGCGTTCAATCGGGCCATGCTGTTGAGCACCCTGGAGCGCTACGACGAAGCCGTCGACGAATACCAGACCTACCTGGCGTCCCATCCCGACGACATGTCGGCGCTTTCCAGCTTGGCATCCGTGCTAGCCCAGTCGGGCCAGCCGGATTCGGCGCAGGCGATTTACGACAATCTTCTTACCGCGACCGGGCTGGGGATGCGCGAATTGATGAACATCGGTGTGGGGCTCTATCAGGCCGAGGTGTACGACAAGGCCGCCGAGGCGTTTCGGCGGGTCGTTGAAGTCGCGCCCGAGAACCGCGACGCGGTGTTCAACCTTGCCCAGTCGCTGTACGAAGGCGAGGAATGGGAAGCCCTGGTGTCGGTCGGCGAGGATCTTGTCGAGCTGGACGGCTACAACTACGACAGCTACCTGATCCTCAGTCGAGCGTTGCTGATGTCCGGCGAGGGCGAGACGGCTCAGGAGATCTACGAGGCGGGCGAGGGCCTGATCTTCCAGATCGCGAACAGCCAGCTCCAGCCCCGACCCGGCGGCGGGGCGACAATCGTGGGAGAGCTGGTCAACAATGCGCTGGATGCCGGCACGACCGTGACGATCCGAGTCCATTTCAATGCCGAAGACGGCGCTGAGATCGGCACGACCGATGTCAGGGTGACGGCCCCGGACCCTGACATGGCCGAGGCCTTCCGCGTGGATTTCTCGAGCGACGAAGAAGTGATCGGCTATTACTACGAGGTGATCAGCCCATAGTAGAAGAGCGGGAGTAGCTCAGTTGGTAGAGCATCAGCTTCCCAAGCTGAGGGTCGCGGGTTCGAGTCCCGTCTCCCGCTTTCCACGCCGCCGCTGCCCGTCCAAGGTCACGGGGTCGGATCAACGCCTGCTTGGGGAGGTAACCATGCGACGCTTCAGCATGATGTTCTCGGTGTTTCTCTTGACCGCGGCGGCGCCGTTGGCTGGACAGACGCCTGCGGAGGAGCTCGAAGCCCGGATTCGCGACGCGGAAATGTCCATGAGCTTCTCCACGCTCCTCAGAGGCTCGTCCGCCGCCAGGCTACTGGGCGACTTCATGCGGGCTGAGGCGCTCATGGAAAGGGCGACGGCAGCTCTGAGCCAAGCGCAGAACGACTGGGTCACCGAAGCGGTCTTCTTCGCCATCGCTTCCGGAACGGGGGTGAACGGCATGCAGCGAGCGTTCCGCGACGCTCAAACGCGCATACGGATGACGCCCCAGGAAATTGCGTCGGTCGCGAACAACTTCCCGTCGTTGCTGACCGGTGGGGAATACGACGCAATGATCCTGAGCTTCAGCGAAGATCATGCGGACCCGGCCTATCGGTGCGCCTGTCTGGCCGAGAAAGCCTGGGTGCACCGGGTTGCGGGTCGTCAGCACGAATCGCGGATCCTCTGGGGCGAGCTGGTCGCGGCTTGGGACCGCAATCCTCTCGAGTTCGAGAATCCCGACGCACAAGCCGAGTGGCAGGGGCAGTACGCGCGCAACCTGGCGCGGGCCGGCAGAACCACCTATGCCATGACCGAGCTGGAAAAGGCGATGTCCATGGACGTGAGCGACGAAGCTCGACCCAGCGTGCAGCGCAGGTGGGCGCAGACCTACGCCGAGCTGGGCAACGTCGAGCAGGCGGTGGCGCTGCTCGAGCCGCTAATCGCGAGCTCGACGCTGGTAACCGTCGCCAGTCTCGCCACGCGATACACTTGGGAGCCGGTGCGCAACCACATTCTCTTCCAGGAGATGCTTGCCCGCCACCGGTGAGGGCTGTTTGCAGGACTCGCCGGTCGATCCACGGGCTGCCAGCGTAGACTCGTCGTGGTGCGCATAGGAGAAATACGGGCGGGATCGATCGCCGAAGCGCTGGAGCTCCAAATCGGAACCCGAATCCTGAAGGTCAACGGGGCCCGCGTACGCGACAGCATCGATTTCCACTTCCTGACAGCCGAAGAGGAAATCGCGCTCGACGCCGTTGACGTCGACGGCAACCATCTGCAATGCGAGATTTCCCGCGACCCATTCGAGAGTCTCGGGATCGTTCCGGCGCACGACAAGATTCGCGAATGTGCGAACGAGTGCGTTTTCTGCTTCATCGACGGGAATCCGCCCGACGCGCGCGATCCGCTGTGGCTGCGCGACGACGACTTCCGACTGTCGTTCACCCACGGTAGTTACGTTACGCTGACGAACCTGGGGCCCCGCGGGCTGCAACGACTCGTGGATCAGCGCATATCGCCGCTCTACGTGAGCGTTCACGCCACCAACCCGGAGTTGCGCGTGCGGCTGCTCAAGAACGACCGCGCCGGCATCATTCTGGACCAGCTCTCGACCCTGCTCGCCGGGGGGGTGGCCGTTCACACGCAGGTTGTTCTGTGTCCAGAGTGGAATGACGGACCGGAGCTGGAGCGCACGATCCGCGACCTCTACGCGCTGGGAGACGGGGTCCTCTCGCTTTCGGTCGTGCCGGTCGGCCTGACCCGGTACAACCTCGGTCGCCCGGTGCGTCTTCTGGACCAGGACGAGGCCGAGGCGGCGATTCGGCAAACCCAGTCGATCCACGCCCGGGCCTTGCAAGAGCGCAACCAGCACTGGTGCTATGCCGCAGACGAGCTCTTCCTGATTGCTGACCTGGAGGTGCCCCAAGGCGATTATTACGACGATTGGTCGCTTCGCGAGAATGGCGTGGGCGCGCTTCGCACGTTCCTCGACAACTTCGATCGAGACGAGCCCCGTCTTGCCCCACTCGAGGGTGTCGACCGGGTGCGCATCGTGAGCGGGACGTCAATGTGCCCCTTCTTCCGCGACTTCCAGGGCACGATCTCCGAACGCATGGGGTGTCCGGTCGAGGTCGCGGAGATTGAGAACCGCTACTTCGGGCCTACCGTAACCGTGGCGGGGCTGCTGGCAGGCGCCGACATTCTGAACGGCGTGCGAGACTCGCGGTCGGGCGACCTCGTGCTGCTTCCGGGCACCGCGCTGAACGACGACGACGCGTTCATTGACGGGGTGGGGCTCGGCGAGCTTAAGCGTCGATTGGCGCCGGCGCGCGTCCATGCGGGTCACGACCTGATCGAGGTGCTGGAGAAGGTCGGGGGTCGTCCCGCATGAGCCTTCCGGTGGTGGCGGTCGTGGGCCGCCCCAATGTGGGAAAGTCAACCTTCTTCAACCGGGCGATCGGACGACGGGTGGCGATCGTGGACGACACGCCGGGGGTGACCCGCGACCGCAATTTCGGACGCGCCGAGTGGACCGGGCGGGACTTTCTGGTTGTGGACACCGGGGGGGTGGTGGAAGGTTCCGACCGACTCATCGACCGGTTGATCCGGGAACAGGCGATGGTCGCGGTGGAGGAAGCGGACCTGGTCATCTTCCTGGTCGACTCGAAGACGGGCATCCATCCGCTCGACCAGCGGTTGGCCGAGGTGCTGCGCAGGAGCCCCAAGCCGGTATTTCTCGCCGTCAACAAGGTCGACAACCATCCGCTGGAGCAATCGCACCTCGATTTCTGGGCGCTTGGCATGGGCGCGCCGCATCCGGTCAGCGCGATGTCGGGAAGAGGCTGTGGCGACCTGTTCGACGCCATGTTGCCGCTCCTGCCCGAGGAGGGCGCAGCCCCGGAATCGGGAGACGTTCGGGTCGCGGTCATCGGGAAGCCCAATGCGGGAAAGTCGACGCTGGTCAACCGGCTCTTCGGTGAGGATCGGGTCGTGGTCAGCGCAGAGCCGGGCACGACCCGTGATCCCGTCGATCTCACCATGCGGTATCACGGCCTGCAACTCACCTTTGTAGACACCGCGGGCTTGCGACGGCACGCCCGAATCAAGGACGCCGTCGAGTACTACAGCAGTCTGCGCACGACGCGGGTGGTGCGCGACGCGGACGTGTGCCTGGTCGTGATTGACGTTGCCGACGGCGGCGTGCACGTGCAGGACGTCAAGGTAGCCGAGGCGGCATGGACAGCTGGGTGCGGCGTGATCGCCGTTTGCAACAAGTGGGACCTCGTGGCCAAGGAAACGATGACGTCAGCGGCGTTGCAGCGGGAAGCCGCCGAACGGGCGCCGTTCCTGAAGCACACGCCGTTTCTCTTCACGTCGGCGCTTACGGGGCTGCGGGTGCGCCGCACGCTCGATCTGGTGCTGGCCGTGGCGGATCGTCGGGACGCGCGCATCGCCACTTCCGAGGTCAACGCCGCGATCGAAGCGATCGTCCGCAAACGCCCTCCGCCACATGCCAGGGGGCGTCCCGTGCGAATCAAGTACGCGACCCAGGCCGACACGCGTCCGCCCACCTTCGTGCTTTTCTCCAACCTGCCCGACGAAGTGCCGACCAACTACCGGCGTTACATCGTCAACGCAATCCGGAACCGCTGGGATTTTGCCGGAGTGCCCATTCGGGTTAGAATGCGCAAGAGTCGCCGGTGAGGCTGATGGCGCGTGAGCACCGCCGGCCACCCGGGACGCAAGGGTTCCCGGTTGCTGGATTCGCGGGTCCCGCCGTGGTAACGTCCATGGAGAGGTTGGCACATCCATTGACCGTCGGAGAGAATTGACTTGATCAGCGCGCTGCTGTTGCTGCTGGCCGCTTACGTCGCCGGAGCCGTACCCGCGTCCCATTGGACGGGTCTGGTCTTCTACGGCAAGGACCTTCGCGCGTTGGGCAGCCAGAACCTGGGTGCGACCAACGCGCAGCGGATCCTCGGTTGGCGGGCGGCAATCCCCGTGGCGACGTTCGACATCTTCAAGGGATTCGCCCCTGCGCTGTGGTTTCCGCAGCTGGCGCAGGTGGACGACCAGGCAGCCGCTTCGTGGGGCATCGCCTATGGCGCCGCGGCGATTCTCGGCCACTGTTTTTCGGTCTTCGTGCGTTTCCGGGGGGGAAAGGGCGTCGGGACCAGCGCCGGCGTCCTGCTTGCGTTGGCTCCGGGCGTGGTTCCCGTGGGGGCGGCTACCTGGCTGCTCGTTCTGCTGATCTCGCGCAAGGTGTCGGTTGCGTCGATGACCGCCGCGCTTGCCGTACCGATCGCGGGCATGGTCGTGATTGATGCGGAGGGACTGCTATTGGCGTTTTTCGTGGCCCTGGCGGCGTTCGTGGTGTGGGCGCACCGCGCGAACATCCGGCGGTTGCTTGCCGGGGAAGAGCCGAGCATCGGCGGTCGCGGGTGAGCGCAGGCCCGGGCAGCGTCAGGCGGGGCTCGGTTCGGGCATGCGTGATCGGGGCCGGTGCGTGGGGCACGACCCTTGCCCATTTGCTCGCTCAATCGGGCGTTCGCGTGCGACTGTGGGCGCGCGAGCGCGAAGTTGCGGCGTCGTTTCGCAGCCGTGGCGAGAATCCGCTGTACCTCGAGGGGATTGCGCTTAGTCACGACCGTCTCTCCGTAACGAACTCGCAGGCTGAGGCGCTGGATGGCGCCGAGGTGGTGGTCTGGGTGTGTCCCGTGCAACACTCGGCGGCCGTATTGGAAACGGCTGCGCCGCACATCCCCGCAGGCGCAACGGTCGTGAGCGCGTCGAAGGGAATCGAGGTTACTACGCTGCGCCGGATGGAGGAGCTCTTTTCCACCCACCTTACTGCCGAACAGATGCGCCGATTCTGCGTGCTGTCGGGACCGAGTTTTGCAAAGGAAGTCGTTCGGGGGGCTCCTACGGCGGTGGTCGTCGCCAGCCGGGACGAGCGGGCGCGGCTGTTCGCTCAGGCGCTGTTTCAAAGCGACCGCTTTCGAGTGTATACGAATGCCGACGTGGTGGGCGTGGAGTTGGGTGGCGCCTTGAAGAACGTAATCGCGGTCGCGGCGGGCGTGGCTGCCGGTCTGGAGCTGGGCCACAACGCGGTCGCGGCGCTGATGACTCGCGGGCTAGCGGAGATTTCCCGCCTCGGCGTGGCGATGGGTGCGAGCGCGCAGACGTTTGGCGGACTTGCCGGCATGGGGGACCTGGTGCTGACGTGCACGGGGGGCCTGAGCCGCAATCGGCAGGTTGGTTATCGCTTGGGGCGCGGCGACGGCATTGAAGACATCCTGGGTGAAGCTCGGACGGTGGCGGAAGGGGTTGCTACCGTCAAGGCGGTGGACCGGCTTGCGCGAAGGCTCGACGTTGAGATGCCCGTTTCCGCAGAGGTTCACCGGATGGTGACGCAAGGATCCGATCCGATGAGCGCGCTCGACCGCTTGATGACCAGGGAACCCAAACCCGAGAACCCGGACGTACCGGGTTCGTCTGACCGGAGCTGACCGTTGGAACCCATCGTACGGAAGACCTACTACTCAATCGGCGAAGTAAGCGATCTGGCCGAACTCAAGCCCCACGTGTTGCGATATTGGGAAACGCAGTTCGATGTCCTCTCTCCGATCAAGCGCGGGGGCAGCCGGGTGTATCGCACCAAGGACATCGAGACGATCCTGCTCGTGAAGCATCTGCTCTACGAGAAGCGCTTTACGATTGCCGGGGCCAACAAGGAGTTGAAGACGATGCGAGAAGAGGGACGGATTGCTGCGATCCGCAAGGACATCGCGGAACCCGCCGTCCTGAATACGATCAAGGCGAGCCTGCAATCGCTGCGCGAGGAGCTGACTCTGCCGCCGGCCGTTGGGGAAGAGCCGCCCGTTGCGGTTGTCGGCAAGGAAAGGGCGCCCGGTCGCGACGTGCGCAGCGAAGAAGCGCTCCAGGCGTCCGAGGGTCGGGCCACGTAAGTGCGCATTCTCTGCACCAACGACGACGGATACCTCGCACCCGGAATACGGGTGCTGACGGAGGCCGCGCGCGAAATCGGCACAGTGGAAGTGGTTGCGCCGGATCGCGAACAGAGCGCCTGCAGCAATGCGTTGACCATCCACCAACCGCTCCGCGCCCGCAAGATTTGCGACCAAACGACGATCGTGGACGGGACACCGACCGATTGCGTCATTCTGGCCCTGAGCGACCTCCTGGAAGATGTGCCGGACCTGTGTGTCTCGGGAATCAACCACGGTCCCAACATGGGCGAGGACGTGCTGTATTCGGGCACGGTCGCCGCGGCCATGGAGGCCACGATCCTGGGCGTACCGGCCGTGGCGCTGTCACACGTCGGACACGGGGTTCACGACTTGGGCGCTTGGCTATGGATTGTCGTACGTCTGCTGCGGCAAATCATGGATCGCGGCGTGCCGCCAGGCGAAGTGCTCAATATCAATCTGCCGGCAATTCCGCCCCGCCAGGTTCGGGGCGTGCGGGTGACCAATCTGGGCACGCGCCGCTACCTCGAAGCCGTGACGCACGCGCCCGATCCTTCGGGTCGCGAGTATTACTGGATTGGCGGCGGACGCATGCAATGGGACGGTGGACCGCAATGCGACTACGCGGCCGTGCGGGACGGGTACATTTCGGTGACCCCGATCCAGCTCGACCTCACCAGCCACCGACGTCTCGACGACGTGCGAGCCTGGAACCTGCAACTGTAAGCGATGCTGCCACATAGACAGTGGTTGGGAAACTCCCTGCGCGGCCTGTGCATGGGTGCGGCCGATGTGATTCCGGGCGTGTCGGGCGGGACCATCGCACTGATCCTGGGGATCTACCCGAGACTGATCGATGCGATCGGAGGACTGGGCGCGCGCACGCTGCGATTATTGGGCTCTCGCAGTTTCTGGCGGTTGACCGGCGCCGGCCTGAAGAATCCTGCCCATCTGCCGAGCCAACCCGACGGCGTGGATGCGGGCCGCTTGCTGTTGCTGGCTTCCCTGGCCGCAGGAATCCTGCCGGCGCTTGTCGTCGGCGCCGCGGTGCTGCCGTCCCTGCTGGGTGCGTATCCGGCGCACATGCGCGGCTTTTTCCTCGGGCTGGTTTTGGCGTCGGTTGCGATTCCGTTCCGCGAGATCAAGCGGCGTAGCGCGTCGCGATGGCTGCTGGCGAGCGGCGCCGCGCTGGCGACGGCGTGGTTTGTCGGGTTGCCGGAACCGTCGGGCGGCCACGCCAGGGGCACCGTGATTTTGCGGCTCGATCCTCCCCCGGCCGCCGACGTTGTGCTCACGCCCCGGAACCTGACGCTCCATGGTTCAAGCGACGCTACGCGTCCCGGAATCGACTATGGCTTGGCCACTACGGTGACCGTGCCCGCCGGATCGGGCGAGTTGGCGCTGGAAGTTGTGGCCCGGATGGCCGGAGCGGCTGGAAACTTGCCCTCGGAGGCGATCACGGCGGTGGAAGGGGCGTTGCATGGTGCCCAGGTTGTGTCGGGGGAGGTCTTCGCGGGGGGTCGTGACCCCACCTTGGGCTATCTGTTTCTTGGAGGGCTGCTTGCGATCTCGGCCATGGCGCTTCCAGGCGTGTCGGGGTCGTTCGTGCTGCTGCTCCTGGGGCTGTACCACTTTGTGCTCTACACGCTGTCCTCGCTGGTCTCGTACCGCGATTCGAGCGCTGCGGTTCAGATCGGGGTGTTCATCGTCGCGCTTGCGATCGGGCTGCTCACCGCCGTACGGATTCTGAAGCGCCTGCTGGAACGTTGGCGGGACGCGACCCTCGCGGTGTTGACGGGACTCATGCTGGGATCCCTGCGCAAGCTCTGGCCGTTCACGGACTACACGGCCGAGGGCAGGGAGGTGCTGACGTGGCCGGGTGGGGTGGGGGATATGGGCGGGGTGGAGCTGGTGTTTGCGCTCGGCGTCGTGGCCGTGCTGGCGCTGGATGCGGTTGGGCGACGCGTGCGCCACTGACTGCCGGGAACGTCCCCGCCAGGACTCGAACCTGGGACCTACTGCTTAGGAGGCAGTCGCTCTATCCATCTGAGCTACGGAGACCTTGCACCAATGGTGCCGTGTAAGATTGCCGCGGGGACGGTCCGCGGCAAGTTGTTGGACTCGTTCGTCGCCGGCGCGGCGGTCGTTGGGGCCCGATCAATCCAGGCGATATCTTTCAGGGTGAACATTGTGAAACCACTGGCAGGAGAACTTGACCGATGACGACGACCGCTTTGCTGATGGTGTTGGCCGGGGCGCAAGCCCAGGCTGCCGGGCCCGACCGGATCGACCTGGATCCGTCGCGGCTGACTCTGGATGCCGGTGAGACGGCGACCGTAACCGCTACCGTGCGCGACCAGGCCGGCGCCGTGCTGGACGAGACCGTCGTGTGGATCGCGATGACGCCGGAGGTCGCGCAGATCGACCAGGCCGGAGTGGTAACGGCGATCGCGCCGGGCGAAGCCCGCATTGCGGCCCGCGCGGCCAACGTGATGAGTTTTGCCGCGGTCGTCGTGCGGGCGCTTCCGGTGGCGGCACTCGCGGCTTCGCTGCCCGCGCCGATCCTGGTGACCGGGACGAGCGCGCCGATCGGCGTGGTCGCCACGGGACCGGACGGCGAGACGGTGCTCGCACCGTCGCTGTCGTTCTCGTCCAGCGACGAGGCGGTCGCGGGGGTGGATGGGAGTGGGCGGGTGTACGCGCGCGGGGCGGGGCAGGCGACCGTTGCCGTGAGCGCGGGGGGCGTTGGCGCCGCGGTCGAGGTCGAGGTTCGCGATGGCGATCCGGGGGCGGTCCGGTTGGCGCCTGCGGAAGTGAACGCCCGAACGGGCGACGTGATCCGCTTCGAGGCGCAGGCCGACGTCGGGCTGTATCCCGAATGGAGCGTGAGCGGTGCCGGGGCGCAGATCGAAGCGGAGGGGAGCCAAGGCGTTTTCGTAGCGGAGCGCGCCGGCACCTACCGCATTACGGCGATGTACGGCGAAGGACGCGCGGCCGTCACCTCGGCCACGATCACGCCCCGAATCGAGGAGGCCGAGCTGGTCCGCGTGGGGCGTGGCGCGGCCGCGGATCATCACTCGGGCGACACGTGGGTGTTCGAGGGCGTGAACGGAAGGGACTACGCCTACGTGGGGACGTACATGTACGATTGGATGAAGGCGTGGGACGTGACCGATCCCTCTGCGCCCGTGCTCACCGATTCGGTACAGCTGGACGCCCGACGCATCAACGACGTCAAGATTCACCCCAACAACCGGATCGGCATCCTGACCCGCGAAGGCGCGTCGGATCGGCGCAACGGGATCGTGATTCTGGATCTCTCCGAACCGGCGCACCCCGCGATCATTTCCGAATACAAGGAGACCGTGCCGGGAGGCGTGCACAACGTCTGGATCGACGGCGACCTGGTTTACGCCGTCCACAACGGTACCAGCGACATCCACATCATCGACATTTCGGACCCGGCCAATCCCGCCGAAGTGGGGCGCTGGGGCATGCCCGAATCCGACCACAAATCGCTTCACGACGTGATCGTTCAGGACGGCTACGCCTACCTGTCCTACTGGGACGACGGCGCGGTCATGCTGGACGTGGGCGCCGGGACCCACGGCGGCACGCCAACCGCTCCCGCTTTCGTATCCCGCTACAAGTACCCGATCGGCAACACCCACACGGCCTGGCGGGCCGGGCGGTACCTGTTTGTGGGAGACGAGATCTTCCCGGATCAGTGGGACGCCGACGCGCCGATTGAGGCGCGCGGATACATCCACGTGCTGGACATGCAGGATCCCGAGAACCCTCGCGAGGTCGCGCGCTACGAGGTACCCGAGGCTGGCGCGCACAACATCTGGGTCGAAGGCGACAAGCTTTACGTGGGGTACTATCAAGCCGGCTTGAGAGTGGTGGACATCTCGGGCGAGCTGCGCGGCGACCTGTATCGCCAGGGTCGCGAAATCGCGGTGCTCAAGACCACCGACGCCGAATCGACGGTGCCCAACTGGGGCATGACGTGGGGCGCCCAGATTCACAAGGGACACATCTTTACGTCGGATCTGAACTCGGGACTGTGGGTCGTGAAGCTGGTGGAGGGGCGCAGAATCGTTTCGTAGCCGACAGGTGCGTCCGTTCGATTTTGCCGCGGCGCGCGCCCGGATCGCTCACCAGATCTGGCCCACGCCGGTGGTGCCGGTCGAGGCCGCCGGCGGAACGGTGGCGATCAAGCTGGAATCGCTGCAGCGCACGGGCTCCTTCAAGGTGCGCGGGGCCGCCAACCGAATGCTCAAGTTGAACGCGAGCGCACGGGGCAGGGGAGTGGTGGCAGTCTCGTCCGGGAATCATGGCCGAGCGGTGGCGGAAGTTGCGCGACGCATGGGGATTGCCGCGACGGTGTGCGTGCCGGACTGGGCGGATCCGTCGAAACTGGAGGCGATTCGAGCCGCGGGGGCCGAGGTGGTACTTTGCGGCGGGAGCTACGACGAGGCGGAAGCGCGGGCCGCCGACCTGGCCGAAACGAAGGGCATGACGCTGGTCCACCCATTCGACGACCAAGCGGTGATCGAAGGGCAGGGGACCATTGCACTCGAGCTCGCCGAGCAGATCCGTGACCTGGACGAGATTCTGGTTCCGCTCTCTGGAGGGGGCCTCGTGGCGGGCGTGGGATTGGCCGCGCGTGCAATCGGAATCCGCGTGGTCGCCGTTTCGGCCCGGCGCGCGTCGGTCATGGTGCAGAGCCTGGAGGCTGGCAAGCCGGTCCAGGTACCCGACGAGGACACGGTGGCGTCGGCGTTGTCGGGCGGAATCGGACTGGACAACCGGTACACGTTCGAAATCGTGCGCCGGGTCGTGGCCGAGCATGTTGTTGTGGGAGAACGCGATGTCAGGGCCGCGGTGGCGAGATGCTTCACCGGGCACCGTCTCGTGGTTGAAGGCGGGGGCGCGGTGGGCTTGGCCGCGTTGTGGTCGGGGTATCGACCGCGTGGACGCGCCGCCATCGTCGTCTCGGGCGGAAACATCGATCCGACGGCGCTCGTCCGGCTGGTACGGGAACCGCCGCCAAGGGGCTAGCTAGAGCCAAGCCGTCGACTGGGCTCACCACGGTCACCGATTGAAGAATTCTGCCGCGGCGTCTGTTGCTACTTTGACGGCCTCCGGCTTGTGGTAGAAGTCCACATGGGTGAACTCCTCAAGAGCCAGGACTTCGTGCTCGTTGGTAAGTTTGTCGATGAACTGAGTCGAGCAAATGGCCGTGAACGCCGCCGGGCTGTAAACGATCAGAGCCGGCTGGACGATCTTGTCGGCGTAGTGTTCAGCGATGGAGAACAGAGACTCCATCGCTTGGTCGCCGATGTGGTGGTTGGTGTAGTTGGGCACCGCCACCGGTCCCTTGATCCCGTCTCTGCCGTAATAGTCGTACGTCTCTTCGGCCATGGGGTTGGTCCCAGAGCCCACGAAGTCCTCTTTCGAGTGGTCGTCAGCCAGGCCAAAAGGAACCACGTAATCGGGCTCGCCGGTCTCATACATCCCCTGTCTCGAGGCATTGGAGGACCCAATCAACTGGTGGGCGGCGTCCCGATCACTCCACTGGAAGTCATCCGAAGCCATCATCCCTGAAACCATGGCGATCTTCTTGATGCGCTGATCGGTCACGGACGCGGAAGCGATTGTCTGCCCACCCTGACAGACCCCCAGTCCCATGATGTCGCCCACGAACGGGAGCGTACCCAGATAGGAAACCGCATCCCAGGTGTTTTCGATCAGTCGGAAATTGTAGCGCGACTGTTTGAACTCTCCGGGGAGCGCGGGCGAGTCGCCCATGCCGAGGTAGTCAAAGGCGAGAAAGACGAATCCCCTGGCAGCCATTTCCGGACCGTAGGTCGCGGGGACTTGGTCTTTGACCTGCGGGAACGGACTAGCCGAAACGATCGCCGTGTACGTCTTGTTGTGATCGAAGTCATCGGGAAGGTACAGGTCCCCAACCAGATCGACGCCGAACGACTTAAAGGTAACTTCCTTCTTGGTCATGATTGATTCCTCAAAACTCTGAAGTGTGAGCGCGTTCTCACCTGGCGCGACGACGGTGGTACTGTCCATGCATCGCGTGATGGTATCATACCTCGCGTACGATCGGGGCATGTAGCTAGCGAAGCCGGACGATGATCACCCGCGCATCCGCACCGTCGACCGTGACGTCCAACTCGATGCCCGCGCCTTCGCCGTCCGATTCGAACTCGTGGAAACGAAGTCCCGCGGGAGCAAGGTTGCCGGCATAGGTGGCAGGGTCGAAGCCTGCCGGTTCAGGGCCCGTGCGGGGCCAGGGATACAGTCCTTCGGGTTGGAAGTTGGGACGAAAGAGCTCGAAGGTAGCCGACGGGAAGTCGTAGGTGCGGAACGTGCGCATGGGCGCCGGCGCGTCCGTGCCGTTGAGCATCATCGCCACGGCGTATTCTTCCAGCAGCGCCTGCACGGACTTGCCGGTTGCTTCGCGAATGCCGTTCAGGCCGGGTGAATGCGATGTGTCGTTGAGGGCCGTGAAGAAGGCCGCGTCGGCCCGCTCGGCGGCGTTTCCGTACGCGTCGCCGAGAAACCTGTGGAAATGCCAGGACGTGCCGTAGTAGGTGTGGCGCTTGGCGGGGTCGCTGGTCAATGAGTTTGCCGCGGCGGTGTACGAGCGCGAGGTCCGAGCCAGCCGCAGCAGCATCGCGTAGTTCTCCGGGGTGATGATCGACCCGTCTCGAGGCGGATACGCGTCGCGCCTCAGCATGTCGCCAACAGCAATGCCGCCAATGCGTTCCATCGCCTTGCGCGAAGACATTTCTCCGGCGATCTCCGCCGTGCCTTCCTCGATCCAGCTCGGATGATGCCCGCCGCCCAACGACCGTCGGTAGAGCGAGCTTACGTGTTTCACCTCGTGCACCATCGTGCCCAGCGCCTGGTAGTGACCGTCGTCCGGCGCCTGCGCCAAAGAATGGAACATGTTCACGTTGAAGTACACGAGCTCCATCTCGTTCGAGCCGGCGCACCTCGACCGGTCCAGGAAATCAGCGCCCCACACGAAGGCCGCGTAGCCTTCCTCGACCACGGGCGACACGAAAACGTTCACTCGCTGGTCGCCGTTGATGTCCGGGACGCCGCCGAAGTATTCCTCGATGGTCTCAACCCCGTAGGCCTCGTAGTAGTCCAGCATCTGGCGCACGGCGGATTTCGCGACCGGGTCGGCGGCCTGCTGGACCGAGTCCTGGTAGACGGCGAGATAGTCGTTGTGGTCCACCAGCAGGGCCGCGACGGGCGTGGGTCCCGGGGCAGCGCACACGTTGGCTCCGATCTCGGGCACCCGAAACAGCAAGCGTTCGGGCGGCGGCTCGGGCGCTGCCAGTGCGACATTGGGCACCGCGCGCGGGGTGCTACGGTCTCGCAGCACGGCGTCGCGGCCGTATCGCCGGATCAGGCGCTCCGTTTCGGCCAGCAGCAGCGCATGATGGCGCGCTGTGGCGTCTGCGATCCGCACGCCAGCGGCAAGGGCGGGCGGTAGTGCCACCGGCTTGGCGATCGGCGCGTGCGCTGCGCCCGCAACGGAGCGGCGACCGTCCGCATCGATCTCGGTTACCGACACCGATACGGGCGTCAGGGTCGGTTTCGTCGACGTGCCCGCGTGCAGCACGGCGACCCGATAGCGATCGCCCGCTTGGCCGGAGGGTAGAAAGGGGGCGCACGCGCCCAGACCGGAAGGGAACGTCGCCAGGACTTCGCTCGCGTCCAGCGCCAGGGGCGGATTGCATACGCGCAGGCTCAACTCGCGCATGGCTCGGTTGCCGGCCGCATCGGTTACCCGCACCGTAAAGGATCCGCCACCCTCTTCCTCCGGCACGCCAACAATGTGGCCCGCGGTGTCCAGCGCGAGTCCGGCAGGGAGCTGACCCGCTGCGATTGTCCAGAGGAGGGGTTGGTGTTCGCCCCCGATGATTTCGACGGCGTGGCGGTAGGGAACGTCAACGCGCGCGTGACCGAGCACCTGATTGCGGATGATCAGCACCGGTTCCGTCGCCGTCGCGTGGAAAACGGTGTGCAGGTTGCCTGCCGAGGCTTGAAGACGCTGGCCGCCCGTGGTCTCGCCCAGCACCCACCGGGTGGAAGCCTGTCCGGAAGCGTCGGTCGTTCCGCTTAGGGGCGTGACCGAGCCGCCCCCTGATAGCACCTCGAAGGTTACTGGCACGTCAGGAATCGGGGTTCCGCCGAGGTCTTCGACCCGTACCACCGGATCTTCGGGCAGCTGAGCTAGCACGGAGGCGGTTTGCTCGTCTCCGGCAATCTTCGTTAAGTGAGCGGGCGTGAGTTCCACGACCAACGTGGCCGATCCGGAAACCGTGGCGTGCGTGGCCTGGATGGCCGTCGTGCCCTGTCCGGTCACCGTCGCCAACCCGGTGGGGGAGATGGTGGCCACGTCGGTTCGTCCCGAAGACCACGTCACGGTCGCGCCCGGAATGGGCAGGCCCACGTCGTCGATGACCTCTGCGGTGAATTGCACGGTGACCCCGGCCGCATTGGCGGTGGAGAGACCCGGGTTGACGACCACCCGCGTGGGAATTGGCGTCGGCTCGCTGCAAGCGGCGAGCAGCGTCGCGGCGGCGACGGCGATTGTGAGACGGAGCATGGGTAATCCTAACTGGCGGACTGGGGTCGGTCCAACGAGGCTGCCGAAGTCATTGACCGCGATTTGGATCCGTGATTAGTGTTGTGACGAAGCTCCAGCAGCCTGTGGCCGCCAAATTCGCCTGCCCGAAGGAAGAGCAACCCCGTCATGGCAAAATACAGTAAGCCGGGATCGCAGCCCCGCAAGGAAGTCAACCCGGCCGAAGAGGAGGACGCATTCGTCGCGAAGACGCTGGAGTTCAGCCAATGGGCCCAGCGCAATCGTCCGGTCCTCACCCTGGCCGTCGTCGTCGTCGCAATCGGCATTGCCGCGCTCCTGTATTATGGGAACTACCGGGAAACCCTGCACACCACCGCCGCCGGACAGCTGGAAGCGTTGCAGCAGCGGTTGGAACAGGGCGACGAGGAAGGCGCGCAGGCCGATCTGGAGCTTTATCTGGAGCGTTTCGCCGGCACGCCGTTCGCAGACGAAGCACGAGTTGCCCTCGCCCAGATTTCGGCAGGCGCCGGTGAACACGAGGCCGCCATCGAGGTGCTCGAACCGGTCGCGCGGGACTTGGACGACCCGCTTGGCGCGCAGGCCGCCGCGCTGCTTGCCGCTATCTCCGAAGACGCTGGCAACGTTCAGATGGCCGAGGCGCTGTACGAACGGCTGGCGGACCGAGCAGGACTCGGATTCCAGGTTCGGGACGCGCTTGCCGACGCCGCTCGACTACGTCGCGAACGGGGCGACATGGAGGGTGCGGTACAGCTCTACGACCGGCTCCTGGACGAAATGGAAGAGGACGATCCAGAACGCGGCCTAGTCGAAATGCGACGCGCGGAGGCTGCGGCGGCCATTCGTTAGAGGTTGAGGGTCCCTTGCGCCGCCGCCTTCCGTTTCGTGAAATACTTCATATAATGTATATTATGTAAAGTAAGGGATTCGCAACGTGGTCCGAATCCAAATCCTTGCGTTGCTTTGGCTTGCGGTTGCCGTGTCCCCCACCCGAGCGCAGTTGGTTCGAGGCACCTTGGTGGACGCTGCCGATGACGCAGGGATACCAGGAGCCATGGCGATACTGGTCGACGCGGACGATCGACCAGTGGACAACGCGCTTACTCGTGCCCCCAACGGCGCGTTCGAGCTATTGGCGCGCGGGCCCGGCACCTATCGTATCAGAGCCGAACGAATCGGTTACGCGACCACCTTGTCGGACCCCTTTACCCTGGACGACGGCGACACGCTGGCCATTCAAGTGGCGGCACGGGTGGAGGCCATTTCGCTGCGAGGCATCGACGCACACGGCGAGCGTCGGTGCGAAGTGCGCCCCGGCGAAGGCCTGGCGGTTGCAATGGTCTGGGACGAGGCCCGCAAGGCCCTGGCTGCGGCGGCTTGGACCGAGCGGCGCGGGATGTACGAATACGAGCTGTTGAGGATCAAGCGGCAGTACGACAGGCGCGGCGAACGAATAGAATCGGAATCGCGCACCCGGGCGGGAACGGCGGCCGCAGCTCCATATGTGGCTTTGCCGCCTGATTCGTTGGTGTCCGGAGGATTCGCGCGGTTTTCGGCGGATGCCTCCCTGTTCTGGGCCCCCGACGCCGACGTGCTGCTCTCGGACCCGTTCCTGGACACGCATTGCTTTCGGATTCGCGAAAACGACGACCGCCCTGACCTGATCGGACTGGACTTCGAACCGATACCGGGGCGTGGAGTGCCGGATGTCGCCGGAACCATGTGGCTGGACGTATCCAGCGCGGATCTTCAGTGGCTCGAATTTCGGTACGTTACGCTCGGCGTGCCGCGCTGGTTGACGGCCGCCGAACCCGGCGGCCGGGTCGAGTTCCGTGCCCTGCCCAACGGTACCTGGATCGTGACGTCGTGGCACATTCGCATGTTCACTCCCGGCGAGACCGAGCATCGGCGGACCGGCGAGCTGATTCCTACGCTCGAGGGCGTCTCGTTCGAGGTTGGCAAGGTGTTGGCGGCGCACGACGGCGAGCGCGTGGTCTTCGAAGGCGACCGCGGGTATCGTGTGGTTGGCACCGTGGTCGATTCGCTTGGCGTTGGACTTTCGGATGCTCGGGTGTTCGTCGAGGGCGCCGGCGCGGAAGCCGTCACCGATTCGCTGGGTCGGTACGAGCTGGTTCACCTCGGCGTCGGAGAGTATTCGATTCACTTCTCGCACCCCTATCTGGAGCAGTTCTGGTACCTACCCGACCCGGAGGAAGTCAGGATCGGTCCACGACGACCGAATCCGGTGCAACTTGATTGGCGTGCCCCGCCAGTCTCAGACGTGCTGGACGACATTTGCAGGGACTCGACGCCGCCAAGGGGGCCGGTGGTTGCGACGGATCGGCTGGTGTGGCGGCACGGCATCGTGACCGGGCATGTGGTCGATGCCGACGGGAACCCGGCGGATGACGCTACCGCACACGTGCTGACGAAGGCCTATGACCCACAGGACCTGATGGATCTGATGGCGTCCACGAGGGATTCGCTGGATCTCGACGGCCTTCGAATCCGCGCGAAGCAGGAAACCAACGCCGCCGGCTTCTTCAGGTTCTGTTGGTTGCCGATGGACGTGCCGTTGGAGATCGTGGTGCTCGATCGGGATGAACGCATGGACGAGGACGCGTTCGAAGAAGCGCTGAGTCTTGCTGCCCTGTACCCCGACCGGACATGGGTGATCAGCGTCGATCGGGAACGTCCCTACCGAACCGTCAACGTGGAATTGCGATCGCGCTGAACAGCTCCTCGATCTGAGCCGCCAGGCCGTTGCCGACCGGGGCGCCCGACAGATTGGCCGTGATTGCGACGATGAGGCCGTTGCTGCGGTTGAGGGTCATGACCGTGCGGCCCCCCACCGATCCGCCGGTGTGGAACACGATGGTTTCGCCATGGTCGTTGACGGCGGACCGCCAGCCGATGCCGTAATCGGTGGTGGAGCCGTCGCGCAGCCGTTGCGGCGTGAAGAGCAGTTCCAGCGTCTCGCCGGTCAGGTAGCCAGGCGCGGCGTGGGCGTTGGCGAAGATCAGCATATCCTCCGGCGTGGAGAGGAACCCGCCACCCGCCCACTTGTAGCTGTTGTCGACGTATGGCGCGTTCACCACTCGTCCCCCCATCCCTATCTCGTAGAAGCGCGTCCGATGCGGGATCACGGGCCGATTGTAATCCGCGATGGTGTTTTCCATGCCCAACGGGTCGAAAACTTCGCGATGCATGAACTCCAGGAAGGGTTCGCCGGCGGCGCTCTCCATGACGGCGCTGATCAGGTTCCAGCCGTATGAGGAATAGCGGAACTCGGTGCCGGGCTCGTTGACGAGCGGATCGTCCTTGAAGATTTCCAGCCCGGAGAGAACGTCCGCGTAGTTGACGCCGGCGAAGTTCTCGTCGCCCAGATAGTGGCGGATGCCGCCGATGTGCCCGGCCAGCTGGCGAGTCGTAACCGGCCAGATCTTCTCCGGAAAGGACGGGACGTAGGTCTGCACCGGCGCGTCGAGGTCCAGAGTCCCCCGCTCCACCAGTTTCGCGAGACCCGCCGCCGTAAAGGGCTTGGACACGCTGCCCACTCGGAACCTGGTCAGGGGCGTGACCGCCACGCCGTGCGTCAGGTCCGCGTACCCAAAGCCTTCCGACCAAAGGATTTCGGATCCCCGGCCCACCGCTGCCGACAACCCGGGAATGGACGTTTCTTCCATGAACGACCGCAAGATTCCGCGCGCCGACTCGATGGCGGCCGAGTATTCCGGCGCAACGTGGCCGACGGACTCCGCCCCCGACGTCGGAACGACCTGTTGGGGTGCCGGTCCGCCACATGCCGCCGCCAGCGATGCGGAGAGGAAGAGAACCAATCGGAATGGAACGGAAACGCGCATGTTGTTCACCTCGGCAGTAGGCTGCGCAGCACAAATCCAATGTTGGCAGGGCGTTCGGCGAGTCGACGGACGTACCACGGGAACCAGTGAACGCCATAGCTGATCAGCACGCGAATGCCCTTTTCGTCGCGCGCGAGACGCCGCTGCTCCTTGTCGGCGATGCCGTAGAGCATCTGGTACTCGTACGCGTCCTTGTCCACCCCGTTGGCCTCGGCCCAGCCATCGATCCGCCGGATCAGATCGGCGTCGTGGGTTGCCAATCCGGCCCGCAACCCTGCTGCCTGGGCGTCGGGCGCCAACATGCGCACGGCTTGGTCGAAGAACGCCTGGTCTACTTCGGCCTTGACCGGCATGGCCACGTCGGGGGGTTCGGCGTATGCGCCCTTCACCAGCCGAATCGCGGGGCCGATGGGAATCAGCGACTCCAGGTCGTCCGGCGTGCGGTGCAGGTACGACTGGATGCAAATGCCGAACTTGGGGTGATCGGCGCGAATCGCCCGATAGAGGTCGAGCGTAGGGTCCACGTAGCGGCTGTATTCCATGTCCAGCCACACCCAGTTGCCGTGGGCCTCGGCGGCTTCGGTCACCCTGCGGATGTTTTCCTCGGCGACGCCCAGGCCGAGGTCGAGACCCAGATGAGTCGGCTTGATGGACAGCTCGACGTCAAGTCCCGACGCCGAAATGGTCTCGGCCGTACGGATGTAATGGTCGGAGACCTCGCGCGCCTCGCCTTCGTCGAACACGTTTTCGCCGAGGTAGGTGATGAGAGCGGGGATCCGGTGACGGTCGGCCATCACACGCGCCGCCTGCAAGGCGTCTTCGAGCGTCTCCCCCGGCATGAACCGCCGCACCGCACGGCGGACGAAGCCGTACCTTGGCAGCGTGTGCTTGCACCAGTCGTTTTCCGAGATCCAGAGCAGCGTCGATCGTATCATGGGCGCGATGTCGTGGGTGTGCTATTCATCCTGCAAATCTGCGCGCAGCACACCCCACTGTGTCAAGCGCGTGGCCCGTCGGCTGCCGGCGCACCCAAACCCACGAGCGCATCGCGAAGCTGTGCGTCGGCCGCCGCCAGCGCGCTTTCCCTTTCGGCTCGGGGGTGGTGGACCCCGAAACGGATCGGCTCTCCGTACCGCAGGAATACCCGTTCTCGGTTGCGGCTGGGTCGGCGGCTCCACCTCGGCCAAGCGGCATACGAACCGGAAATCCCGCATGGAATTACGGGTACTCCCGCCTTCAGGATCAGCCGCAGCGTGCCCCCGCGAAACGGCTGCAAGCGGCCGTCCCAGCTCCGCTCGCCTTCGGGGTAGATGCACACGCCGTCGCCGCTCTCCAGGACGCGGAGGGCCGTGCGCACGACTTGCGGATCGACGCGATAGCGCCGCGTGGGTATTGCGCCCACGCGCGGGAGCACCCAGCGAGAAAACCTTCCCGCGGAGAACTGGGTACTCTTGGTGAAGGCGTGCACGCGGCGCGGACAGAACCCCTGTACCAGCAGCGGGTCGAGAATGCTTAGGTGGTTCGCTACCAGGAAGAAGGGTCCCGTCGCGGGGATGTTGGACAGGCCGGTTACGCGGGGTCGCGTCAAGAGCCGGCCTACCGACCGGACCACGTACCCGAAGAAGGCGTACCAGGGGAAGCGCGGCCGTGTCGCACCGGACAGGGTTCGCGCGCCACGCGCGGCGGGGCGACCACCCCTGCTCTGCCGCACTACGATTCGTGGCTGGAATTCGACTACCCTGCCCTTGCCGGCGCGCGCCCAGGCGTCCGCGATCAGCTGCCGCATCAGGGTTTCCCACCGTCGCGACGAGTCGTCCAGAAACCGCAGCTGGACGAGACGGTCGCCGGGCAGCGAGAGCTGCAGCGACGACGAGGCGGCCTGCACGGCGCGAAGATCGACCAGTCGCCAGCGGCTCGAGGTGCGGCGTCGTTCGGCAGCCGGCGCGGTTTCGGCTTCAACCGCCACCGTCTCGGCGTCAACCGAGATCGTCCCCGGCGCGGTCGGGCCCATCGTCTCGGAAAAACCCCTTAAGGCGCCGCGATATCGCACCGCTTCCTCCGAGCGCCGCCACGAAACAAGTGCGCGCGCCGCATAGGCCAGCGTTCCATCCTCCTTCGTCGCGCGCGTGATCGGGCCGCCGTGCGCGTCGATCCGGCGACATAACTCGGCAGCGTCGACCTCTTCAACCCGATTCTTCCCTCCGTCGCCCATAAGGAGTCGCCCGCCGCTGCGCTCAATGCGCACGCCGCAGGAGATGCAGTCAGCCACGTCTCCCCGGCCCTGCATGGGATCGTGACCGCAGTGTGGGCAGCGGTAACAGAGATTGACGAGTGCCATGGCCGGTTACAGCCGGTTCAGCAGATCCATGACGCGCAGCTTCCAGACCCTCCACACCGCCTCGCGAATGATCGCGCTGGACATCTTCGATTCTCCGACGTCTCGCTCGGTGAAGACGATCGGCACTTCCTTCAGCGTGAATCCCGCGCGCCACGCGCGAAACTTGAGCTCGATCTGAAACGCGTATCCGTTGGATTGGATCCTGTCGAGCCCCACGGTCTCGATCACTTCGCGGCGGAACGCATTGAAGCCGCCGGTTGCGTCGTTGACGGGGAGCCTCGTGATTACGCGTGCGTACCAGGACCCGAACAGGCTGATCAAGAGGCGTCGCAGCGGCCAGTTCACGACCGCGATGCGACCCCTGACGTAACGTGAGCCTACGGCGACGCCGGCGTTCTCGAGCGCCGCCACCAGTGCGGGCAACCTGTCGGCGGGATGCGAAAGATCGGCGTCCATTTCGATGAGCACGTCGTACCCGCGTTCGACGCCCCAACCAAGTCCGGCCACGTAGGCTGCGCCCAATCCCTGCTTGTCCGATCGGTGGAGCACGTTCACTCGCTCGTGCGTCGCTCCCAGCTCGTCGGCGACTTGCCCGGTGCCGTCGGGGGAATTGTCGTCGACCACGAGGATGTGAAACTCGTTGCCCTGGGACAGGATGCCCGGCACGACCCGCGGAAGATTCTCGCGTTCGTTGTAGGTGGGGACGACCACCAGCACGCGGCGGGCGGCGCTCATCGCTGCTGCACTCGCATTGCGGGTGCGCGCAGCAGGAAGACGCCCGCCGCGGCCGCGACGAGTTCGGCCGCCGTGATCCACGCCCGTTGCAGCGCGGCCAGCATGACGCTCGGCTCGAGTCCGAGGATTGGCGTGAGAATCACCACCAGCACGGATTCGCGGACCCCTATGCCGGCGGGCGCGAACAGCGCGACGTAGCCCAGGAAGTACGCGGCGGCGAAGGCGGCGCCGCCGACGGCATAGCCCAGTTCCAGGCCGATGCCTCGACTCAGCAATACGAATGCGACCCCGTAGACGATCCAGATCAGGATGTATCCGGGGAGCAGAAACAGCAGCCGCCGTCCATCGGGGCGCGGCAGTGCGCCGGTTTGCCTGCTGCTGCGCCGCGCAATCCAGCGAAGCAGCACGCCGATACCGTCGAAGCGAACGAACGCGACCAGCGCGACGACGATCGCCAGCCCCGCAAACAACGCCAACGGCCGTGACGGATCCGTGGACCACAGGGCAGCCCATCCTCCGACCGCGGCTGCGCCCAGCAGGCTGATCATCTGGGCCGCGATTGCCGCGGCGGTGGCTCGCAACCCGGACAAGCCGCGCCGCCGGGCCAGGACGGCAATCCCGGCCAGCTGCATGACCTTGCCGGGTACGTAGCGACCCAGGTTGGCCACGACCAGGATCGCGAAGCTGGTACGAATGTCGATTCGCGGCTCGCCGAACTGCTCCAGAATGCGGGGCCACAGCACGGTGGCCATGCCGAACGGGCCGAACAGCAGTGCGATCGACAACGCCAACGCGGCGCCGTTGATCTGCAGCACGCTCCAATCAACGGCTCCCGCCTCCGCCAGCCTTATTCCGGCTCCGCGCAGGATGAGCCACGTGACGCCGACGGTCAGCGCCAGCTTGGCGATTGACGTCCGCCACCGCGTACCCTGCCCCGCCCCGTCGGCGGTCATCCCGACCGTTGCCCCAACCGGAGCCACCGCGGCCTGCCGCGCAGGCCGAGACTGCGCGCCCATCCGTACATGAAAAAACCGCCGTCGAGCACATGCAGCAGCTCCGGGATGGCGCGTTTGGGATGGTTGGCGGTTTTGGTCACGCTCTTGGTCACGCTCCTTTCATCAGGTCGTGGTAGACCTCCAGGTGCCGATCCACGAGTCGTTCGTTGCTCCACTGCGTCATCACGCGATGGCGTCCGGTCGCGCCTCGGTCGGCCAGCCTTGGGTCCGCAGCGAGTGCCAGCACCCTGGCGGCGAGCGCGGCGGGGTCGGCGGGTGCAAAGAGCCCCCCGACTGCGTCGTCCACGATCTGCGGCAGCCCGCCCACCGCCGACGCGGCCACCGGCAGTCCGCAGGACATGCATTCCAGGGCGGCAACCGACGTGGCCTCGACCAGCGACGGGAACACGGCCAGGTCCGCCGAGCGCAGCAATGCGGGCATCTCGGCGTGGGGCAGGGCTCCAAGAAACCGAATCCGGTCGCCAACCGCCAGCTCCCGCGCCAGGTTCTCCAGTTTCGCCCGCTCCGGGCCGTCTCCAATGACGATTGCCTCGACGTCGGCCTCCGCGACGATTGCCGGAAGGGCCCGCACGAAGTACTCGACGCCGTTCTTGGCAAAGAGTCTCCTGGGAACTGCGAGCCGCAGCCGCCCGTTCGTGCGGGGAAGCGCGGCAGTGCCCGGTCGGAAGATTGCGGTGTCCACGCCGTTGACCAGCACTTCGACCTCGATGGTCGGGCCGAGGCTCTCGGCCACGTCGGCTATCTCCTTGCTGGCGGCGAAGTTGTAGTGGCCCAGCTCGATCAGCTTGCCAAGAGCGGGGGCGGCGGTCCGGTTTGCGGCAAGACGCAGGAAGTGCGACGTGTGCAGCGTGCAAACCAACGGCGCGCTTGATCCCGCCAGCGCGACCGCACAGGGAAGCAGCGACGGAAACGCCTGGGCGTGCACGACGTCCGCATTGCGCACCGCGGCGCGTGTTCTCGGCGTGGAAGCGATCGCATGGGCCAGCCATCCCCACCAGTTGCGAGCCGGAAGCGGAGTGCGCTGGACGCGGATCCCGTCGACTTCTTCTTCGGCGGCGAGTCCGGGACGCGAAAGCGACGTGATCACGGTGACCTCGTGACCGCGCCGCACCAATCCCCGGCAAAGATAGTGTACGTGGCTTTCCAAACCTCCGACTTCCGGCGGGAAGTAGACGCAATGGACGACGATGTTCAATTCGGTCTCGGCGGTGTGCGGTTCATTTTCCGGTTGGATTCCAATCGCGGGTTCGGCGCGGGGATCCGGCAAGCGATGCCAACAAGATATCGGCGATGCGCTCGCCGGCGCGTCCATCGCCATAGGGGTTCCGCAATACCCGTCCATGGCGGTCGCCCTGCAACAGGGAAACGGCCTCGGCAAGTATGCGGTCGGGATCGGTGCCCACCAGGGTGGCCGCCTTGGCCTGCACCGCTTCCGGGCGCTCAGTGACCTCGCGCAGCACCAGCGTGTGCACGCCGAACGCTGGCGCTTCTTCCTGGATGCCGCCCGAATCGGTCAGCACCAGGCTGACGCGGTCGAGTACCGCGATCAGGTCGCTGTAGGACAGCGGTTCCAGCAGGTGAACCCGGCGCTTGTCGCCGAGGATGCGCAAGGCCGGTTCGCGCACGAGCGGGTTGGGATGCACGGGGTAAACGACGACGATGTCGGCAATGCGCTCGACAAGCTCGGCTACGGCCGCGAAGACGCCTTCGAGCGCGCTGCCGAAAGATTCCCTGCGGTGCGCGGTCAAGAGAACCAGCCGGTCCGAAGACTTGAGGAGGGGCGCCAAACGGGGGTCGGCCACGGGGGCGGGGCGAGCACGCATTTGGGCGAGCGCGTCCACTACGGTGTTGCCGGTCACGAAGATCCTGTCCGCATCGATCCCTTCCGCCGCCAGGTTGGCCGCGGCGGCCGGCGTCGGGGCAAGGCAGAAATCCGAGACCACGTCGGTCATCCTGCGGAGCATCTCTTCCGGAAAGGGCGACCATTTCTCGTGGCTGCGCAGTCCCGCTTCGACGTGGGCCAGTTTGCTCCCCTCGAAGAACGTCACCACGCCGGCGAAGAACACGGTGGCGGTGTCTCCCTGCACGATCGTCACGTCCGGGCGGAAGTCGTGGAAAACGTCGCGCAACCCGTCCATGCACTTGTGCCCGACATGGTATAGGCTCTGACCCGGGCGCATGATGTCCAGATCGTAGTCCGCCCGGATTCCGAAGACGTCCAGGACCTGATCGACCATCTCGCCGTGCTGCCCCGTGAGCGCCAGTCGATGGACGCTCGCGTCGCGCGACCGGAGGGCTTGGATCACCGGCGCCATCTTGATCGCCTCCGGGCGCGTACCAATCACCGAAAGGACGCGAGGCGTGGATTGGCTCACGCGCGCTTTCCCTTCCGCTCGCGCCGCACCGCGTCCATCTCGTCGTGGACTGCCGCGATCATCTCTCCCAGGAAGCCCGCCACCAGAAACAGGACGCCGACCGTGATCAACAGAACCACGAGATAAAGAAGCGGCCGATACCCCTGTCCCAGCAGGTAGCGATAGAAGAGCGCCGCCAAACCGACAAGCGTGCCCGTCGCCACGAGGCCGAGGCCGGGAAGGCCGAAGGCCACCATCGGTTTGCGCGCAAAGCGGAGCTGGAACCACACGGCGACCAGATCGAGCACGCCGCCCACGATGCGACTCTTGCCGGAGTACTTTGCCTCGCCGGCGCGGCGCGGGTGGAGCTCGATGTCGATCTCGGTGGCGCTGAATCCCTTCTGGTGCGCGATCACAATGAAGAAGCGGTGCCAGTCGTGCCGCAGCCGGACGTTTCGCAGGACGTCGGCGCGAAACGCCTTCATGGAATTGAGGTCGCTGACCGGCACGTCGAATATGCGCCGACTCAGCGCGTTGTAGATTGACGAGACGGCGCGTTTGTCGTACAATCCCACCTTCTTGCCGGCAACAATGTCCCATCCCTCTTCGAGCTTGTCCAGAAAGCGCGGGATCTCGGCGGGCAGATGCTGGAGATCGGCGTCGAACAGCACCAGGTACTTCCTGTTCGTGGCCGCCGCGGCCGTGAGCAGCGCCTCGGTCTTCCCCCGATTGACCCGGTGGCGCAATACCCGCAGCTGGTCCCAGTCGCTACCCTCGGCCTCCGCCAGAGCGGCCGTGCCGTCCGAGGATCCGTCGTCTACCAAGATCACTTCTCCCTCAAGCCCGAACTCGGCGAACACGGCCCGGAGCTCCGGGATCAGGTGCGGAATGTTCGGCGCCTCGTCGAAAGCCGGAACGACGACGGCAAAATCGCGATAGGCGACCTTCGCAGCCATTCAGATCCGTTTTCTCATGCGGGCCGACAGGATTCCCAGTTGCTCGCGGTACTTTGCCACGGTCCGGCGAGCGATCTTGACGCCCTCGCCTTTCAGCAGCGTTGCGATTGCCTGGTCGGTCAGCGGTCGATACGGGTCTTCGGCGTCGACGAGGTTTTTCACTCTCATTTGAACGCCGCGGGTTGAGATGTCCTTTCCGGTTGCCGTAGGCAGCCCGGCCGAGAAGAAGAACTTGAGCGGGTAGACCCCCGAAGGGGACTGCACGTATTTGTCGTTGGTCACGCGCGAGACGGTGGACTCGGCCATGCCGATGTGCTCGGCGACCTCTCGCAGCGTAAGCGGCTTCATGTGTTGGACCCCCTTCTCGAAGAAGTCGTGCTGGCGATCGACGATGTAGCGCATCACGCTCAGCATCGTCTGGCGTCGCTGTTCGATCACCTGAATCAACCAGTTTGCCGCATTCAGCTTGCTGGCAATGAATTCGCGGTTCTCTGCTGTGTACTTGTTCCGATCCGCCGCGACCTCGCGATACGCCCTGGCCAACCGCAGCCTCGGCAGCCCCGTATCGTTGACGAATACCAGGTAGTCGCCCGCGACCTTGTCGACGATCAGGTCGGGGATCACATAGTGGTCAGGGTCGGCCGCATATCGACGCCCGGGCTTCGGGTCCAGCGTTCCGACCTCGTCCGCCGCACTCTGCACCTCTCTCGGGGACACGTCGAGCGCGCGCGCGATTTCGACCCAGCGGTGGCGTCCCAGGGCCTCGAAATGGTCGCGCACGACGGTGAAGGCGAGCGAATCTTCGCGTCCGCTCCTGCTTAGCTGGAGCACGAGGCATTCCTGCAGATCGCGAGCGCCAACTCCTGGCGGGTCAAGGGTATGGACGACCTGGAGCACCGTCGCCACCTCCTCCGCCGAATGCCTTCGAAACAGTCGGGCAAGCTCCGCCAACTCCTCTTCCCTTACCAGATCGTCCTCGATATCCTCCGCCCGCGAAAACGCCACGTCGCGAAGATCTTCACGAGAGGCATTGAGTCCGCCCGCGACATCCTCCAACGAGCACGACAGGAAGCCGTCGTCGTTGATGTTGCCGACAATGTCGCCCGCAATCCAAAACTCGCGATCGTCCAGGCGAAGAAGGCCAAGCTGTTCGTTCAGGAAGTCGTGCAAGTGACGTCGGTACGCAATTGGGGTCTCGAATTCCTCGCGTGGCTCGTACTGCCTGCGCGAGCCACCCGCGTCGAAATCATCGCGAAGCAGTTCGTCCCAGTCGATCGCGTCGTCGGGTTCTTCATCGGGCTGCTCATCGGCTTCTTCGGAAGCGGCGTCCTCCGTCTCGCCGGTTGCGTCGTCCTCATCCTCCTGGGCGGGGTTGTCGTCCGGCTCGGACAGCTCGAGGAAAGGGTTCACTGACATTTCCTGCTCGAGTCGCGTCTGTAAATCCAGCAGGGGCATGTACAGCAGGTCCATTGCCTGGTAGAGACGAGGATTGACCGTCTGTTCCAGCCGAAGCGATGTCCCCTGGTGCAGACCCGTCCTCATCCTCTTCACGCGAAGTTCAACCCCCTGGACTTGGAAACCTTGATCTCATGCGCGCCGTCAACGCCGGCCCCAGATAGAGATCGGCCACTTCATCGTTCCAGACAAGCTGAGATACCGTTCCGTGAACCCTGATGAGTCCCTCGTACATGATGTAGGCGCGGTCGACGATTTCCAGGGTCTGCTCAACGTTGTGATCGGAGATGATGACCCCGATGTGTCGGGTCTTGAGCTGGGAAACGATCTCCTGAATGTCGTGCAGGGCGATGGGATCAATCCCAGCGAAGGGTTCGTCGAGGAGCATGAACTTGGGTCGCTGCACGAGCGCTCGGGTGATTTCCAGCCGGCGCCGCTCCCCTCCCGACAAGGAAAACGCCTTGGCCTTGCGCAGGTGGCCTATCGAGAGCTCGCCTAGAAGCTCGTCGAGCCGTTGGGCGCGTTCCTTGCGCGTGAGCCGCAACGTCTCGAGAATCGCCAGGATGTTCTGTTCCACGGTCAGGCGCCGAAACACGGACGGCTCTTGAGCCAGGTACCCGACGCCCATCCGGGCGCGCTTGTACATGGGCACCCCGGTGAGCTCCGTATCGTCCAGAAACACGTTGCCTGCGTTCGGCCCGATCAGACCGACCAGCATGTAGAAGGTCGTGGTCTTCCCTGCCCCGTTCGGCCCCAGTAAACCGACGATCTCGCCTTGTCGGACCCGAATGTCGACGTCGGACACTACCCGTCGCTTCTTGTAGATCTTGGTGAGCCGTTCTCCTCGAAGCGTGGCGGCGACGGGAGTTGGTGCGATGACGCCTGTTTCCTCGGCGGCGGGGGCGGTCGAGACGCCTGATTCTGGGTCGAAGGAATACTCGTCTGTCATTCTTCGCGGTTTCGCCGGCGCCCGATCGCGCTGGGTCGGGCGGAGGAAGTGTCGGGTCGGGTCAATGCACTGTCCGGTCGGATTGTGGCCGTGTCAGGCGGGGCCGTCGTTGAGTCCGGCGGGGTCGTGGCCGTGTCTGGTAGGGCCGTCGTCGAGTCCGGTGGGGCCGAAATGGTATCGAGTCCGGCGGTTGTGGAATCGGGCAACGCCTCGGGCGGCGCGGGTTCCAGGTGGTATCCGACCGTCTGGCCCTCCACGTCCATCCAGACCACCTCGCGCCCGTTCAAATGGACGATAATCCGCTGCCCCTCGACCCAATGCAGCGCCGGTCCCATTGGACGGGCAGTGCTGTCCGTGCCGAGACTGGTCTCCATGGTGTCGGCGACGGTCGCCCCGGCGTCATCGTCGGCCGCTATCGTCTCGACGCCGACGCTCGCGGAATCGGCGTTGACCGAATCCGCTTCCGAATCGACGAGGCGGTACAAGCTGCGAGCCCCGCCAGCAGCGGTCATGGTCTCCAGACGCGATCCCTGGTCTTCCGGGGTGGTGTCGGCCACGGCGTCCAGGGTATCCGGCCCCGGGTCCCCTGCACTGGCCGCGGCATCTGCGCCGTTGGGTTCGCCGTTTGCCGTGTCGGGCGCGACATCCAGAGTGTCGGAGTTGGACGAGCTGAAACGCGCGTAAATCGTATCTCCCTCCATCCAGTCGCGCCATGCCGCTTCAGGCAATCCTTGAGCGGCAGCGGTGGCGTCCTCCTGCCCTTCGGCCCGTGCCGTCCCTACCGCCGTAACGAGGTCAAGCACTTGACCGGGCGAGAGCACGTCGATGGAATCGCCGCTCAAATTGAACTGATCCGCGACCACGGAGGGCCTAATGGAGTCGGTGCCGAGCGTATCGGCATCTTCGGCCATCGCGCTGGCGACCATCCGTGCTCGGGCCGCATCTCCTGGCGACAGCCCTTCGGTGTCGATAGCCTGAGGTTCTCCCGGCAGCGGTGGAATCTCCCCAAGCGCGACGATGCGGTCGACCTGCCCTCCTTCGAGGAACATGCGGATTGCAGGGGCGACCATGTCGACTTGCTGACCCGACAGCCTGGCGCGTCCACGAGCCAGCAGCTCCTCTCTGATCCCGGACGATGGCGTGAGCGACACGGTGTTCGACGTAAGGAGGTACTCTGCTCCCTCCACCCGGGCACCTCCAATGATCGACATGGAGCCCGCTTCCTGGTCGTAGTCCAACGAGTCGCCGAAAGCCACCAGGGAATCTCTCACCACAACCACGTTGCCACCCGCGCGGAAGTATCGCCGACCCTCCAGGATGAACCGATCCGCATCGATCTCGTAGGGCGGCAGGATCACGGTATCGGCCGGCACGATGCTGTCCACGACCGCCACGCTATCTGCCACCGCCACGCTATCTGCCACCGCCACGCTATCCTCTGCCACCGCCGCGCTATCCACGACCGTCACGCTATCCTCCGCGACCGTCACGCTATCCTCCGCGACCGTCACGCTATCCTCCACGACCGCCGCGCTATCCGCGACCGTCACGCTATCCTCCACGACCGCCGCACTGTCCACGACCGCCGCGCTATCTACGACCGCCGCGCTATCCGCGACCGCCGCGCTGTCCGCCACGGCCAAGCTGTCTTCCACCATGGCCACGGTATCCTCCACCACGGCCATGCTATCCGCCACCGCCACGCTGTCCACCACCTCTACGCTATCCACAGCTTCAACACTGTCCGCAATCGGCACGATCACCACCGGATAGACCCTGGCGTGAGGACTGCCCTCGTACACCAGCATGCGATCCAGCGCCCGCACCTCCGTCGCCCGATCGTATGCCAGGCGATGCCCGGTGATGACCGCCCCGCTCGCTTGATCTCGGATCGTCACGTTGGACCATGCGTTCAGCTGACTGAAGCTGCCGAAGTACTGGGCACTGTCGGCGTCCAGCTCCGTGTTGGCATCCACCAGGAAAACGCGGCCAAACAGATGGACCTGATCATTCCTCTCGAATACCACCGCCGAGTCGGCCAACAGGCGCATCCCGTCGGCACATCGGTAGTCAATGCCGCCAGTGGCGTGATGCACGAAGCTGACCGAGTCGAATCTGGTACGGAGCGTGTAACCGCCGACGCCTACGAGCTCGCAATCTCCGGTCTGAGCCGCAGCCGGCGCCTGCGAGGCCAACATCGTCAGCCATGCACTGCCCAGCAATCCACGAAGGAAGCCGCGCGCGCGTCGAGGGCGCATCATGGCGTCCTGCATTCCCCGTCCCGCGTGCCCCAGATCTGCAGGTCGTCGAAAGCCATGTCGGCCTGAAAGCGGTCGCCCTCCACCACGCATCCCGCTTCGCGCATCTCGACGTGCTGGTCCGACCATATGCGGTCCGAATCCGGCGCGAAATGCAGCTCCTCGGTGCGGATTTCCTGTCCTGTGACAGGTATCCTGAGGATCGCGTTGCCGGTGGCGGTAAGCTCGTTGCCCGATTGACTCAAACGACCCTCGTCCGCCTCGATGTTCGCCCGCCGTCGCCCCTGATCGTCGAACACGACGAGTGTAAGACCAACGACTTTTGCGTGAGCCGAGTCCCGCCAGAAGAACATGCTGTCGGCGAACAGTATCGCTTCCTGCACGCCTTCGCGGGTGAGCCTGCGAGATACGCCGTAGGCGATTTCGTCGGCGTTCACGGCGTCCAGCTCGGTTGTCGGGCCCTGCTCGGACTCCGGCGAGCACGCCGCCAGCAAGACCGCTGCGAGCCCGGCGACCAGCCCGAGCCCGGCGCCCAACCGCCGCTGTCGCCGGGTCCGCCCACGCGTCCCGTCGTCGAGGTGTGCTTCCATCACAGTACTCCCGCTCGCAGCAGGTCGTGAAGATGAACGATGCCGACGAGGCCGCCTTCGCACACGACCGGCAAGGCCATGACGCCGTGTTCTTCCATGCGGCGAATCGCGGTGACGCCGAGCTCGTCCGGGAACGCGACGCGCGGGGTGCGGGTCATGAAGGTCGACACGGCGAGATCCAGAAAATCCTCGGTGCGCTCCATGAGCCGGGCAAGATCGCCTGCCGTGACGACGCCCACCAGAGCGCAGTCTCCATCGATGACCGGCACGGTTCCCCGCATGCGCGCGAGGGCGACGATAATCTCGCGAACGGTCGTGGTCGCGACCACGGCAGGGTATTCCTCCGTCACCATCACGTCGCGTACGCGGAGCGTGAGACGGCGCCCGAGCGTGCCGCCCGGGTGAATGCGGGCAAAGTCTTCCGGGCGGAAGCCGCGTCGCCTGATCAGCGCTAACGCCAGCGCGTCCCCCATGGCAAGAGCCGCCGCGGTCGACGACGTGGGCGTGAGACCCATGGGGCACGCTTCGGCATCCACGGCGCAGTCGAGGACGGTGGCGGCGCGGTGCGCGAGCGGCGAAGAAGCGTCGCCGACCATCGCCACCACGGGGAGCTGCCGGGTTTCCGCGAACGCGAGCAATCCGTTCAGCTCGGTCGTGACGCCGCTCCTGGAAATGAGAATCATCGCGGCGCCGGGAGCCGCGATGCCAAGGTCGCCGTGCAATCCATCGACCGGGTGGACGTAGATCGCGGGCGTGCCCGTCGAGGTCAGGGTCGCGGCCACCTTCCGCGCCACGAGACCCGATTTTCCGATCCCCGACACCACCACGGCGCCCGGCGACGACGCGACGAGCTCGACGGCCTCGACGAATTCGTCGCCCAGGCGGTGCGCAAGCGCGTCTACGGCTTGCGCTTCCGCACGCAGCACGCGCCGAGCTTCGCGCAGGATCGCCGGTCGGCGCCCAGCGGGCGCCGTCTCAACCACCACGCTCGCGACAGTACTCATCGACCAGCCTCGTCCATTCGTCTCGGGCCCGCAACAACGCCTCGGCAAACTCCCGTACCGCGCCGCCGCCGCCCGGGCGCGAGCTCTGCCAAACGGCCGCCGCGCGCACTTCCGGCACGGCGTTCGCCACGGCGGCGGGCAAGCCGACTCTGCGGAGGGGTGCGAGGTCGGCCAGATCGTCGCCGACGTGCGCGATTTCGTCCCATGCCACCCCGCGCTTTGCGAGCAGCGTTTCCATGACCGGAATCTTGCGTGCGCCCGCGTCCTGGAACACGTCTTCCACCCCCAATTCGCGCGCACGCAAACGGGTCGCGCGCGACACTCGTCCCGAGACGATCGCGACGCTTATTCCTGCGCTCATCAACATCTTGATGCCCAGACCGTCGCTGGCGTCGAAGCGTTTGAACTCGACCACCTCGTGGTTACTGGTGGACCCCACATAGATGCCGCCGTCGGTCAACGTACCGTCGACATCCAATACGACCATGCGAATCCGTCGGGCCGTTGCCTCGGGAATCGGGGGCGGCGCGGCCGTCACGAAGCATCTCCCGCGCATGGTCCCACGGCTAGGGCGGCGCGAATCGCAACGACCTCGCGAAGCAGGTCGGGCAATTCGTCGAGCGGCAGCATGTTCGACCCGTCGGAAGGAGCCGAGGCGGGGTCGGGGTGCACTTCCAGGAAGAGGCCGTCGCAGCCGGCGGCCACCGCCGCGCGGACCAGCGTGCGGATGTGTTGCGGCGCGCCTCCGGTCGAGCCGTCGCGCGCGTGGCCGGGCCGCTGCACCGAATGCGTACCGTCGAAGATTACCGGAACGCCGGTGGCCTCGGCGAGGCGGGCGAAGTTGCGCATGTCCACCACTAGGTCCCCGTGCCCGAACGACGTGCCGCGCTCGGTCACCGCCACCCGTCGAGCGCCGCCCGCCCTGGCTTTCTCCACCGCGCCGGCCATGGCGGCGGGCGGCATCCACTGCCCCTTCTTGACGTTGACGCATTTTCCGGTGCGGCCCGCAGCGACCAGGAGCGAAGTCTGTCGGCAGAGAAACGCGGGGATCTGAATGACGTCGACCACGTCGGCCACGGGTTCCGCCTGATTCGCTTCGTGTATGTCGGTCAGAACCGGCAGTCCCGTCTCCTCCCGCACCGCCGCAAGGCACGCCAGCCCCCGCCTCAACCCCGGCCCTCGGTGAGACTGAAGACGCGAGCGGTTTGCCTTGTCGAACGACGCCTTGAAGATTGCCCGCATGTCCGCATTCCGTGCCGCGTCGCGGACGGCCGCGGCGATTTCGAGGTTGAGCTCGTCGTTTTCAAGCACGCAAGGTCCCGAAATCAGCGTGAAGCCATCCGCAAAAGGCACGGCATCAGGCTCCGAGCGCCGCCGCCTTCGGTGAACGTATGACGGACGCCCGCACTGCGGCCGCTTCCACGAATGAAGCGAACAGCGGATGCGCGCGCGTGGGTCGGCTTTTGAGTTCCGGGTGGGACTGACTGGCGACGAACCAGGGGTGGTCTCGCAGCTCAATCATCTCCACCAGCTTCCCGTCGGTCGTCTTGGCCGAAAACGCCATCCCGTGCCGCCTCAGGATCTCCCGATAGTCGTTGTTGACTTCGTAGCGATGGCGGTGCCTCTCGGAAATCGCGGTCGCACCATAGGTTCTCGCGGCCTCCGATCCTGGCGCGAGTCGCGCGGCGTAGGACCCCAGTCTCATGGTGCCGCCCTTGGTCGTCACGTTGCGCTGTTCGTCCATCAGGCAGATCACGGGGTGCGGCGTGCCGCGGTCGAACTCGAACGAGTGAGCGTCGTCGAGGCCGGCCACGTGGCGCGCGTACTCGATCACCGCGCACTGTAGCCCGAGACAGATCCCCAGGAAGGGCAGATCGTTTTCCCTCGCCCAGCGGATGGCCTTGATCATGCCCTCGATGCCTCGCCGACCGAACCCGCCTGGGATCAGCAGACCGTGGTACCCCGCCAGGAACGAAGGATCCAATCCCTGTTCCAGTTTCTCGCTTCCATGCCAGTGAGTGACCACCTCGACGTCGTTCGAAATCCCGCCGTGAACAAGCGCTTGCTCGACCGACTTGTAGGCGTCGACGAGCTCGGTGTATTTCCCGACCACGGCAATGCGCACCTTGCCGCCCGACGGCGACTTGACGCGGTCTACGATACGCTGCCATTCCGTCAAATCCGGTGGCGGAGCCTGGACCCCGAAGCGGGAAAGCACGAAGTCGTCAAGCCTCTGACGGCGAAACTGCAGAGGGACCTCGTAGATGGTGTCGACGTCGAGGGCTTCGATCACGCCGGCAGGGTCCACGTTGGTGAAGCCGGCGATCTTGGCTCTGATTTTGGCGCCCAGCGGGTGTTCGGTGCGGCACACCAGAACGGCGGGCTGGATGCCCGTTTGCATGAGCTCGCGCACCGAGTGCTGCGTCGGTTTGGTCTTGAGCTCGCCGGCGGCCTGTATGTAGGGAACCAGGGTGAGGTGTACGTGCAGGGCCCGGGGGCCCACCTCCTGACGGAACTGGCGGGTGGCCTCAAGGAACGGGAGGCTCTCGATGTCGCCCACCGTGCCGCCCACTTCGCTGATCACCACGTCGTGATCCTTCGCCAACACGCGCACGGACCGCTTGATCTCGTTCGTAATGTGGGGGATCACCTGCACCGTCCGACCCAGATAATCGCCCCGGCGCTCGCGATCGATCACCGTGCGATAGATGCGCCCCGTGGTGGTGTTGTTGGCCTGCGAAAGATTCGCGTCTATGAAGCGTTCGTAGTGGCCCAGGTCGAGGTCCGTCTCGGCCCCGTCTTCGGTCACGAAGACCTCGCCGTGCTGGAGCGGCGACAGCGTTCCCGGATCGACGTTGATGTAGGGATCGAGTTTCTGCAGCGTGACCCGCAAGCCACGCGCCTTGAGCAGCACGCCGAGCGACGCGGCGGCAATTCCCTTGCCCAGCGAGGACACGACGCCCCCGGTCACGAATACGTACCTGGTACCGTCGAGTCCGCTCTGCGTCATCCCGCGTTTCGGCTCCTTGTCAGGCGACGCTCGATTCGCGCCAAGTCCTCCGGCGTGTCGACGCCGCCGGCCGCTTCCGTCACCACCGCCACGCCAATGCGCATCCCGTTTTCGAGCGCGCGCAGCTGCTCCAGTCCTTCTTCCACCTCAAGTTTCGACGGACCATAATCGACCCACTGCTTCAGTGCCGCCCAAGCGTAGGCGTAAACGCCGACGTGCTTCAGGCGGTTCAGATCGCCGTTCCGCGCCGCATCGACCCGTCGGAAGGGTATGGCGGCCCTTGAGAAGTATAACGCACTTCGGTCGATGGCTCGCACGACCTTGACCGTTGCCGGATCCTGGAAGTCCTCGTCGGCCTGAATGGGCGCAGCGCAGGTTCCCACCTCGAAGCCCCGCTCGACCATCGAGATGGCGGCGCGCACGGCGTCGGGCTCCACCAGCGGTTCGTCGCCTTGTATGTTGACCACCACGTCGAATTCCGCGCCGGCGCGTAGAGCCGCCTCCCAGACTCGATCCGTGCCCGTGGGGTGATGAGGCGACGTCAGCGCGACGGGCGCACCTTCGCGACGACAGACGGCCGCCACCTCTTCGGAGTCCGTGGCGACGACCGCGCGGTCCAGAAAGTCCATTTGCCGGACGCGACGCCACACCCAAATCACGAGGGGCTTGCCGAGAAGTGGCTGAAGTGGTTTGCGAGGGAGGCGCGACGATCCGATCCGCGCCGGGATTACGCCCAGGCAGCGGCTCAAATGGCACCCGCGGCGGCGCCGGAAAGGTGGAGGAAGTTCTCGAGCAGACGCGTACCGTGCGTGGTGAACCACGACTCGGGATGAAACTGAACGCCCCAGACGGGGTGACGACGGTGACGCATGGCCTGGATCTCCCCCCGGTCGTCGGCATCCTGGCTCCAGGCGATTGCCTCGAGCGGCTTCGGCAGGTTCGTATCGGTCACCAGAGAATGGTAGCGCGTCACTTCCATCGGCGACGGGACACCCGCGAACAGCGGGTCGCCGTTGTGCGCCACCAGCGAGGTCTTGCCGTGCACCGTTCTCGAAGCTCGAATCGTCCGGCCGCCGTAGGCTTCGCCGATTGCCTGGTGTCCGAGACAGACCCCCAGAGTGGGCACGTCCGGGCCCAGCTCCCGAATCGCGGCGATGCTGATTCCCGCGTCGGACGGCGTACCCGGGCCAGGCGAGATTACCAGCTGGGAGACTCCTGCACGTCGCAAGTCGCCGGGGGTGACGGAATCGTTGCGAAACACCTGCGGCTCGCGCCCCAGCGCGCCCAGGATCTGGACCAAGTTCCAGGTGAAGGAATCGTAGTTGTCTATGACCGCCAACATCGCCCCCGCCTGGATCTCGTTTCGCGCCATCGGAACCCATGCGGTTAAGTTAGTGTCGATCATGGCCAACATGTACCGCTACTGTCTCGTTTGCCGCAGCGAGTTCACCGCAAACGAAGCGCTGGAGCATCTGGACAGAGGGCGCCGCGTGGCGTTCGACCCGGGCCGGGGACGGCTCTGGCAGATCTGTCGGGCGTGCAAGCGCTGGTCCCTGGTGCCGCTGGAATCCCGGTGGGAAGCGCTTGAAGAGCTCGAGAAGATCGTTACCGACCGGGCGCGACTCCTGTCCAGCACCGACAACGTGGCCCTCTTGCAAGCCGGCAATCTGGAGATCGTCCGCGTTGGCGACGCTTTGCTGCGCGAAGAAGCGTGGTGGCGCTACGGCCGCGAGTTTCGCCACCGCAGGAAGCAATACCGTGCGCTCACCACGGCGGCGGCGGCGGGGGTCGCGGGCGTGATCGTTGGATCGGCATTTACCGGCGGCATGAGTTTCGTCACCGCCTGGCTCCTGTGGCGCAAGGGCCCCCGCATCGTCACCGGCGGGGCCCGTTTTCTCAGGTTCGGCAGGACCGCATGGCGGGGCAGCGGCCAATGCGGCCGCTGCGGGGCGCCCCTGGCGAAGTTCCGTTACAAGGAGCGGGAAAGCCTCGTTGTCACTGCGGACGAGGACCGGGAGTCGCCGGGCGTCGTCATCGCTTGCGGTCTTTGTCGGCACCGCGAGGATGCCGGCCATCGCCTCGATGGCCACGATGCCGACCACCTGTTGCGACGCGTCCTGGCCTACCACCACTTCTCGGGCTCGACCGAAGACAGCGTCGAAGATGCCGTGGGACTGATCGAGCACACGGGCGGCACGGAGCGGTTGCCGGTTACGATTCTGGGGCGCGCGGCGGCTTTGGGCGATCTCGACGATACCGGTCAGGTCGCGCTTGAAATCGCGATACGCGAAGAGCATGAGCGACGGTTGCTGTCCATGGAAGTGGCCGAGCTCGAAGCCCATTGGCGGCGCGAAGAGGAGCTCGCGGCGATCATCGATCGGGAGCTGAGCTGAAGGCCTGCGTGGACCGCCCTCAGTAGTCCACTGGCCTCAAATAGGATTCCCCAATCGCGCTGTCCGAGAGCAGCGCGACCGTTGGGAACTCGCGCTTCCAGTGCGTTGTCGACAGGCGCTTCCACACCGTATCCACCTCTGCCTGGTCGAAGCCCTGCCGCACCAGCGACTCCACGTCGTGTCGCTTCAGCAACCAATGCAGAATGGGGTCGGCGCGGTGATACGACACGCCGAGCTCGTCCTCGTCGTGCACGCCCCGAATGAGATCCGCGCTCGCCGGCTTCTCGATGATCTCGGCCGGAACCCCCAGGTGGCGAGCCAGCTGCCACACCTGAGTCTTGAACAGGTCTCCCAAGGGGTTGATCGGGGGTGCGTCGTCGCCGTGCCAGGTGTAGTACCCCAGCAGGCGTTCGCTCTTGTTGCCCGTCCCCATGGGCAGCGCGCCGAGCTTGGCGGATTGGTCGAAGAGCACTGCCGAACGCATGCGCGCTGCGAGATTGCCCCGTCGCTGTCCCGAAACGTCGGGCTCGTGCGGTCCCAGGTACCCGTCGACCGCTTCGGTAATCGAAAAGGTGCGTTCCTTGGCCCCGGTGGCTTCGATCGCCAGGGCGGCGTGGGTCAGACTGTCGGGACTCGAGGTGACGTAGGGAAGCCGAAATCCGTACACGTTCTCCGGGCCCAACGCCCGGCAGGCCAGAAACAGGGCCACTGCCGAGTCCACGCCGCCGGAGACGCCGATGACGACCCGGCCAAAGCTGCGCTGGCGCTGCACTTCTTCGCGGATGAATTCGACGAGTGCCGCTTCGACCAGATCGGTGTCGATCTCGAGCAGTGCTTGGTCGGCCTCGTTCGGGCGCTTGGGGAGCGTGCGTGACCGAGCGGGCACACCGCTGCCGCGCGCGACGACGCGGCGAGCGCCCCGGGGCCCCGCCGGCGACGCCTCGCCCGACCAGGCGCGATCCAGCGAGCGTCGCAGACGCGGAAAAGCCGTGCTCAGATCCGCCAGGAATGGAGACTCGGTCCGGACGCGCAGAATCTCGTCGAAGTCGATCGCAACGCGCATGCGGGCCTGCGCAAAGAGCGGCGCGCGCCGCAGAAGCGTGCCGTCGGGCGCCCATGCCGACGACCCGCCGGGAAAGATCTTGCCGCCTTCGGATCCCGCGAGCTGCGAGACCATCACGAACGCGCCGTGTTCCTTGGCGGCGCGCGCGGCAATGCGGTCCCACTCGTCCAGGTTCGAGGGGCGAGGCGTGTCCGCGCCGAATCCGCGTGCTGGAGACGCGCATCCGGCCAGGATCAGCTCGGCGCCGTCCAGAGCCAGGATCGAGGCCGTAAGCGAGTGCCACAGATCCTCGCAAATCAACATGCCCACTCGGCCGAACCGGGTATCGAAGGCGCGTACGTCTCGGCCCGGCTCAATGAATCGCCCTTCTTCGAATAGCCCGTAGGTCGGCAGAAAGACCTTGCGGTGCACGTGCACGATCCGATACCGGTCGCCATCGGGCGAGAGATAGGCCATGCTGTTGTAGATGCCCCGCCGCCCCCGCTCGTAGAATCCGAGCGCCACGTCGCAACCGATCCCGTCGGGCGGCTTGCCCAACGCTTCGACCAGCGCGTCACGGGCAAGCGCCACCTCGTGGGCCGCACCTTCCACGAAGTAGCCGGAAAGCACCGTCTCGGGAAAAACGGCCAGATCCGCATCGACAGGCAGCGCCTCCCGCACCAGGGCCACGTTGGCCGTCACCGCCCCTTTTCGCGGCTTGACCTGACACAGAGCAACCTTGAGGTTCAGACCGTTTTCCATCGAACCATCTCGACTTTGGGCGCGGATTCGAGCGCGGGGACTGGCACCAATGGTAGACTTTGCGCCATAATCTAGCCAGGACAACGCCATCAACTTCGGAAAGAACGCTACCATGCACGTTGCGATCCAAGGACAAGTCCGCCGTATTCCGCTCGTCTGGGGCGCCTGCCTGGCGGCGGCGCTGGCCATATTGCCAATGCCGATGGCGCCGGTTGCCGGCCAGACCGCGACATCGTCCGCGAGGGGCGGCGATCGAGGGGGCGTCAGCCTCGAGACGGACGAGGCTCAGGTCTTTCTGCACGCGCTGTCGACGATCTCCAGGTTTCACACGTCGGCGCTTGCGGACTCCGCTCTGTGGGATCGGGCGCTACAGGGACTCCTGGAGCAGCTCGACGACCCCTACGCGACGATCTTCACTCCCACCGAGTACGATCGCTTCGAGGAGGTGAGCACCGGAAACTATGCCGGCATTGGCGTCCAGATCACACTCATGGACTCGCGCGTAACCATCACGGCGGTCTTCAGAGACACGCCTGCGGAAGGCGCAGGGATGATGGTGGGCGATCGGATCGTGTGGGTCGAAGGGCACGATGCCCGCGACTGGACGCTGGATCAGGCGCGAGATTCGATTCGGGGGACGCCCGGATCGGTGGTGCGAATCCGGGTCGCGCGCGACGGGTTCACGGAGCCGATTCCGTTCTCAATCGTACGAGACAACGTGCACGTCGAGGCGGTCGCCGCCACCTGGGTCGAGGACGGAATCGCCTATTTCGGGATCGACAGGATCGCGCGCGGCGTGTCCGACGAGCTCGATAGAGCGTTGCGGGAGTATCGCGAGGCGAAGGCGCTGATCGTTGACGTCAGGGGGAATCCCGGCGGCTACCTGGAAGAATCGTTGCTCATAGCCGACATGCTGCTGGAGCCGGGCCAGAAGCTCGCGAGCGTTGACGCGAGACTGCAAACGGGAGAGGTGTCGAACCAGGGATACACGGCGCGCAGTCCGGCGCGGATTCCCGACGTGCCCATCGTCGTGCTGGTCGACGGGTATACCGCATCGGCCGCCGAGATCATTTCGGGAGCCCTGCAGGACAACGATCGCGCGGTCGTGATCGGACGACGCACCTTCGGCAAGGGGGCCGTCCAGACCCACTATCCCCTCCCGGCGGGTCGGCAGATCAGCATTACCACCGGGAGTTGGTACACGCCGCTTGGACGGTCGCTTCACCGGGCGCGTCATCGCGACGGTTCTCTCAAGGAGCAAACCGAGGGGACGGACGACGCCATTGTGACGGCGGCGGGTCGGGAGCTCCCGACGGGCGGGGGCATCTTCCCCGATCTGGAGGTTGAATCGGAGTTTCGCGACGAAGAGATTCGACTGCTCAATCACGCGAACGAAGTGGAAGTGCCGTTCGCGGTTCGCGTGCAGGAATATGCGTTCGAGCTCGCCAAGCAGGCGTTGGCAGCTAACGACGTGCGGGTCTTGCCGTCATCGTCGTTCGACGACCTGGCAGCCGGTCTCGTGGCCGCCGGCATGGATTCGGAGGTCGTTGGCGACCCGGTGGCGAGGGCCTATCTGGATCGGCAGGCGCAGCTGCACTACCTCTATCGGGCTGACGCCCACGCGTTGCGCCTCCTGGTGCAATCGGAGCGCGACGAACCGTTGGCCGAGGCGCTTCGGTTGGCTCGTGCGGCCCGCACGCCCGCGGATCTATTCAGGTTAGTCGCCGAAACGAAGGTTGCCGCCGAGCCGATCGGGTAGGTCTGGGGCCAACTCGCTTCAGCGGTTCCGCGGGTGATACCGCTCATGCGTTCGCCGGAGGTATTCGCGGTCAAGGTGGGTGTAGATCTGGGTCGTCGAAATGTCGGCGTGTCCCAATAGCTCCTGCACCAGGACCAGATCGGCGCCCCCTTCAAGCATGTGGGTCGCACAGCTGTGGCGTAGCGTATGCGGCGAAATCTTGCGTTTGATCCCCGCCCTCGCGGCAGCCTGTTTCACGATTGTCCATACGGACATGCGACTCAGCGGCGTGCCACGCTGGTTCAGGAAGACGACGCCTTGTCCCTTGCCCTTGTCCAATCTCGGCCTGACCGATCGGAGATAGCGCCGCAACACGTCAACGGCCAGCGACCCGATGGGAACAAGACGCTCCTTGCCCCCCTTGCCGACTACCAGGCAGCTCGCGCGGTCCAGGTCCAGATTGAGAAGCTTCAGACCGGTCAGCTCGCTTACCCGCATTCCGGTCGCGTACAACGTTTCCAGGATCCCCCGGTCCCGCCAGTAGGCCGGCGAATCCGGGTCCACCGCGTCCATCAATCGAGCCGCTTCGGCCTGACTGAGGAACTCGGGGAGCATCCTGCCAACGACCGGAACGTCCATTCTGGCGGTGGGATCCTCGGACACGATGGCATCGACCGCAAGGAAGCCGAAGTACGCGCGCAGGGCCGATTGCGCTCTGCGAATGGATCGCGGGGCCATGCCCTCGCGGTGGAGATAAGCCAGGTATTCCGTGAGTCTCCCATGGTCGATCTCCTCAGGTCCGCTGGCGACATCCTGGTCCTGCAGGTAACCCAGAAACCGCTTGATGTCGCTCTGATAGGCGGCGCAGCTATGCGGCTTGAGCCCCCGTTCAAAGGCGAGGTAGTCGAGGAACGGCTCGAAGTGAAATCGATGTTCGATTTCTCGTCGCAGATCTCTATCCGTCATCGACCGCCCTACGCTGGACGTACCGCCGCCACCCAACCACCAGCGCTGCGGCAACGACCACCGATACCGCGAGCAGACCCCGGTTGGTGCGCGTCAGGGTCTCTACCACCGCGTCCAGATTGTCTCCCGCCAGATAGCCCAGCCGCACCAGCCCACCATACCAGATGGCCGACGCGACGATCAGCGGTGGAACGGCCCGCGTTGCGCGGAGGTTCGCGACGCCCGCGAAGACCGGTACCAGGGCGCGAAATCCCGGAAGAAAGCGGGCCACGAAGATGGCTGCTGCGCCCCAACGACCATAGAACGACTCCATGCGGCGCATGCCGTCTGGAGACACTAGGCGAGCGCCCGCGCCCTCGAGAAAAAAACCGCGTCCGTACCGTCGGCCCAGCAGGTACACGGCCACGGCGCCGCCCACGTTGAATAGCCACACGATCGTAAACACGGGCACGATGTCCACGCTTCCCAGTCCCGCCAGGAATCCCCCGGCCACGATGAACGTGTCGGCGGGCAGGACCGGCAGGATGTTCTCAACCACCGCGCCCCCCGCAAGCACTGCGTAGACCACCTCGGCGGGCAGCCCGGTCAGGAATCCCAGAATCTCGTCCACGAACCGACGGACCTACGGAGGCGAATCGTTCCGGATCACCATGGCCACCGCATGTACGGCGATTCCTTCACCCCGCCCAATCCAACCCATGCCCTCGTTACTCTTCCCCTTGACCGACACGGCGCCGATCTCGACGCCCATGCGTTCGGCCAGTCGGGCGCGCATGGCGGTCGCGCGCGGACCGATGCGGGGTTGTTCGCACACCACGGTGACGTCGACGTTGCCGGTCATCCAGCCTCGCTCGGCCAGCATTCGCACCGCTCGGGCCAGGAGATCCATGGAATCTGCGCCGCGCCACGCCTCTTCGCCCGGCGGAAAGTGAGCACCGACGTCACCCAGGGCCGCGGCGCCCAGGAGTGCGTCGATGACGGCGTGAGCCACCGCGTCGCCGTCCGAAAAGCCGCGCAATCCGGGACTTTCCGGAAACGGGACGCCCCCGAGTATCAGCGGCCGCGCGGAATCGAATCGGTGGGAATCGTACCCGGTCCCAACCCGCACGTCCGACCTGATGCTCTACTCCTCGTGTTTCTTGACGACCAGGCAGGCGTTGTGACCGCCGAACCCGAACGAGTTGCTTAGCGCCACCTCGACCGACCGTTCGATCACGCCGCCGTGAGCATACTCCAAATCGCAGTCGTCGTCTTTCGCGGAGAAGTTGATGGTAGGAGGAATCTTGCCCGTGCGGCAGGCCAGTGCGCAGATGACCGCCTCGAGGGCGCCGGCAGCCCCCAGCAGGTGGCCGGTCATGGATTTGGTCGATCCGGCAACCAAGTCGTAAGCGTGTGCGCCGAAGAGCGCCTTGATCGCAAGCGTCTCCGACCTGTCGTTGAGCGGCGTGGACGTCCCATGGGTGTTCACGTAGTCGACGTCTGCGGGTTGCAAGCCGGCATCGTCGATGGCCGCGCCCATTGCATGGAGGGCGCCTTCGGCCTCGGGCGGCGGCGCGGTGATGTGGTGCGCGTCTCCCGACGTGCCATACCCGACCATCTCACCCAGGATCTGGACGCCGCGGGAACGCGCGTGCTCCATCTCTTCGAGTATCAGGCAAGCCGCACCTTCACCGATCACGAAGCCGTCCCGGGTGGCGTCGAATGGTCGGCTTGCTCCTTCAGGGTCGTCGTTGCGAGTGGACATGGCCTTCATCGAAGCAAACCCGGCAATGGTAATCGGGGTCACGGCCGCTTCGGAGCCCCCGGCGAGCATGAGATCCGCGTACCCTCGCTGGATCAGCATCATGGCGTCCCCGATTGCGTGGGCGCTGGACGCGCATGCGGAAACCGTCGCGTAGTTGGGGCCTTTCAAGCCGTATCGAATCGAGGCCAAACCCGAGGCCATGTCCGGAATGAACATGGGCACGAAGAAGGGGCTCACGCGCCTGGGCCCCTTCTTGAAGAGGGTCAGGCAGTTGGCCTCCAGGGTGGCAATGCCTCCAACCCCGCTCCCAATGATCACGCCGAAGGCTTCGGGGGCAACGCCTGGCGGCGGGCCCGACAGTCCCGCGTCCTTCATTGCCTCGTCCGCCGCCGCGATCGCCAGCAGGGAGAACCTGTCGTAGCGCCGACCTTCCTTCCGACTTACGTACCGCCGGGCCTCGAATCCCTTGACCTCGCACGCAATCCGCGTGGCGAACCCCGTGGCGTCGAAATGCGTGATTGCCGATCCGCCTGGCGTACCCGCCAGAAGCGCGCTCCAGCTTGACGCCAAATCCAGCCCGACGGGGGTAACCATCCCCATGCCGGTGATTGCGACGCGTCGCCTCCCCCGCCCTTCTTTCATCGCCTACGGCAATCCGCGGATCACTCGGTGGCAGCTCGAGGCGTCAGCCTGCGTGTTCCTCGACATAGGCAATGGCTTCGCCCACGGTCCGCATCTGCTCGGCGTCCTCGTCGTCGATGTCGATATCGAACTCTTCCTCGAATGCCATGATCAACTCGACGGTGTCGAGTGAATCAGCCCCAAGGTCGTCGACGAACGACGCATCGGGGGCAACCTTGTCGGCTTCGACACCGAGTTCCTCGGCGACGATCTCCGTAATCCTGCCTGCCACAGTGTCGGACATGCTCATGTTCTCCGTGGGTGATTTGTGTTGCTGTGGGTTGGACGATGCCCAGGGTTGCCGCGGGCACCGTGCGTCGCGCGGTGTTCGGTCAGATTGCCATCCCGCCGTCAACCGCCAGAATCTGACCTGTAATGTAACGCGCCTCCGGTCCCGCGAGGAACCGCACCACCCCGGCTACGTCTTCGGGATCTCCCAAGCGAGCGAGAGGAATGCGCTCCTGGAGCTGGCGAACGACCGCGTCGTCCAGTCCAGCGGTCATGTCGGTCCTGACGAATCCCGGAGCGACCGCATTGCAGCGAATGTTTCGCGAAGCCAACTCCTTGGCGACCGATTTCGTCAGCCCGTGCAGCCCTGCCTTGGATGCCGCGTAGTTGGCCTGTCCGGCGTTGCCCGTGAGACCGACGACCGAGGTCACGTTGACGATCGACCCTGCCCTGCGTCTCATCATCCACCGAGCGACGGCCCGTATCATATTGAAGCTGCCGCCGAGATTCGTGCCGATCACCTGGTTCCAGTCGTCGTCTCGCAAACGTACGAGAACGTTGTCGCGGGTGATCCCGGCGTTGTTGACGAGGATCGACACGGGCCCCTGCGACGACTCGACTGCCTTCACCGTCTTCTTGCACGCCACGGGATCCGCCACGTCGCAGCCGTAGCCGGCGTGCCCCTCTCCGGGCAGTCCGCGGCTGGCCGCCACCGCGCCGTCGGCGCCACGCGCAAAGATGGCCACGCTGGCCCCCGCCTCCGCCAGAGCGTTGGATACGGCCAGCCCTATCCCGCGTGATCCTCCGGTTACGATCGCGACCGCTCCCGCCAGCTCTCCAGCTTCGCTCATCTTCCAGCGTCTCCTGTCCGTTGCGTCATTCGTTCAGAATGGCCGCCACTTGTTCGGCGGTCCCGTAGGCGTGCGTCGGCACCCCTTTCGCATTCCGTCGATTCAGACTCGTCAGGACCTTGCCTGGGCCCAGCTCGGCGCAGCGTTCGACGCCCAAATCGATCATGCGACGGATGCACGCGACCCAAAGGACCGGTGCGGTGAGTTGGCGAACCAGCAGGTCTCTGGTGTCGGCGGCGCCGTCGCACTCGCAAGCCGTCACGTTCGATATGACGGGAAAGTCGGGACGCCGGAATTCCACGCCGTCCAGGTGCTCCCGGAACTCTTCCGACGCGGGACCCATGAGGGGAGAGTGAAACGCAGCGGACACCGCGAGCTTCTTCACGCGCTTCACTCTTTTCTTGCGAGCCGCAACGCCAATCCACTCGATCGCGGCAAGATCGCCGCTGACGACCACTTGGCCGCGCGCGTTGAGGTTGGCCGCCACGAGCGTCATCCCTGCCTCCGCGGCGTCGCGGCAAAGCTCCTCGACCGCCTCGTCGCGCAGACCCAGCAGCGCCGCCATGCCTCCGGGCGCCTTGTCGCCAGCTTGCGCCATCAGTTCCCCCCGCAGGTGGACGGCTCGCAGACCGTCGTGGAAAGCAAAGGTACCGGCTGCCCCGTGCGCCGACAGTTCGCCCAGAGAATGTCCCGCAGCGACGCGGATTGGCCCCAACCGGTCGGCAAGCACGCGATACACCGCAAGTGCGTGTACGTACAGTGCCGGCTGGGCGTTTTCAGTTGCGGTCAACGCTTCAACGGGGCCTTCCCAGGCAATGCGCGAAAGGGCCATCCCAAGCACGTCGTCCGCCTCTTCAAACGCTTGCCGCGCTTCGGGGAAACGCTGGGCTAGCCCACGGCCCATGCCGACATGCTGCGAACCCTGCCCAGGAAACAGCAATCCGACGCTCAAGCGCGAACTCCCATCGGTACGGACGCACCACGGGGCGCAGACGCACCACGGGGTGCGAGGCCTTGGCTTGGCAGGTCACCTGCAAGCGTCATCGTTGCTACCAACGCACGACCATGGCGCCCCAGGTCAGGCCGGCGCCGAAGGCTGTCATGAGTACGTGCGATCCCGACCGAATCCTCCCCGCTTCGACCGCTTCGTCCAGACCAACGGGTATCGTGGCCGACGATATGTTGCCGTAACGCTCGAGGTTTACGAACACCTTGTCCCGGGGAACGCCGGCGTATTTGGCCGTGGCATCGATGATCCGAAGGTTTGCCTGGTGCGGCACCAGCAAGTCGATGTCGTCGGCGCACAGTCCCGCCGAATGCAACGCCTTTGCGCTGGCGCCCGACATGGCCTTCACGGCCGATTTGAACACCGCCGGGCCGGACATCTGCAGCAAATGCTCGCGCCGACGCAGCCGCTCCTGGGTCAGCGGGCGAATGGCGCCGCCGGCGGGACGCGTGATCAGTTCCGCGAGACTGCCGTCCGAGCTGTGGAAGCTCGACAGGATGCCCTCGCCGTTCGTGGAAGGCTGAACGACCGCGGCACCGGCGCCGTCGCCAAACAGGATGCAGGTCGCGCGATCTTCCCAGTCGACGATCGTGGACATCTTCTCGGTGGCCACCACCAGCACGTTCGCGGCGCGACCCGCCGCGATCTGGCCCTCGGCCATCGTGAGCGCGTACAAGAATCCGGTGCAGGCCGCCTGCAAGTCGTAAGCGAAGCAGCGCGACGCGCCAATGCCGGCCTGGATTTCGCACGACGACGTGGGAAGGAATCGGTCAGGCGTCGCCGTGCTCACGATCAGCAGGTCGACGTCGCGGGCCGCCAACCCGGCTTTGTCCAGCGCCCGGCACGCGGCCCGGACTCCCATCGCCACCGCACCCGTGTCGTCGTCGGCGATACGGCGCTCGTGAATTCCCGTCCGCTCGGTGATCCACGCATCCGTGGTGTCGACCATCTTCTCCAGGTCGGCGTTCGTGAGCACCCTTTCCGGCAGGTAGCGAGCGGTGGCGGAGATGCGTGCGACGGGATTCTTCAGGCTCATGAGGCGTTCCAGTCAGGATGCGAGGTCTCGTGCCGTGTGCGCGACCATGCCGGTACTCACCACTCGCGAGGCAACCCCAAGGGCCTTGCAGATGGCCTTGGCCGACGACCGACCGTGACAAACGATGCTTACGCCGTTGACGCCGAGCAGCGGGACGCCCCCGTACTCGGCGTAATCGAACTCGCGAAAGTGATCCTGCAGCGCCGTTCCCAGCAAGTCCGAGCCCGCGTGGTCCCGAAACCGTTCGAACAGGAAGTGCGCCAGGGATTCGTAGAATTTCAGCAGAACGTTGCCGCTCAGACCGTCGCAGACCAGGACGTCGCACGCCCCGTGAACGATGTCGCGACCTTCGATGTTCCCGACGAACTGCAGATCGCTGGCGGAGAGCAAACGATGGGTGACCTTGAGGACGCCGGGGCCCTTGACTTCCTCGGCTCCCACGTTGAGCAGGCCCACGCGCGGGCGCGGGACGCCTTCGACGTCCTGCATGTAGATCGTGGCCAGCCTGGCAAACTGCACCAGGTGACGCGGCTTGCATTGCAGGTTCGCCCCTACGTCAACCACCAGCGTGGTTCCCTCGGTCGTCGGAAAGGGGGCGGCCAGAGCGGGACGATCCACGCCAGGCAACGCCCGGAGAATCATCATGGACGCCGCCATCACGGCTCCGGTCGAGCCGGCGGACACGAAGCCGTCTACGTCTCCAGACTGCTGAAGCTCCAGTCCGACCCTGATTGAAGAGCGGGGATTGCGTCGCAGTGCCGAAACCGGTGAGTCCGCGGATTCTATTCTCTGCTTGGTATGAACGACGCTGATCCGATCGCGACGCGTCGCCGAGTCCAGGTGACGGTCGATGGCCATCTGGTCGCCGACCAGCAGGACCTCGAGTTCGGGGTTTCCCTCGACCGCTGCCACAGCTCCGCCTACTTCGCTGGCCGGGGCGTTGTCCGTACCCATGGCGTCGAGGGCGATCCGCATTTCGCGAGCCGGATGTCGCCTGCAGAGCAGGCTACGCTTCGTCGACTTCGTAGATGAGTTTGCCCCGGTACATGCCAGACGTAGGACACACCCGGTGTCGAAGCGTGGGCGCGCCGGTGCGAGAGCACGTGGCCAACGTTGCCGTGGCCGCCTTGTAGTGCGTCCGCCGCTTCCGCTTCCGTTGCTTGGACACTCGTTTCTTCGGAACGGCCATCTTGATCTTCCTATTCTTCTTGCAGCGCTTTCAACGCCGACCACCTCGGGTCGATTCCGTCGCCGGGCTCGTCGGCCACATAGCTGAATTGTCTGGTGGGTTGGTCACACGCCGTGCAGCGACCTGCCACTTCTCTTGGAACGTGGTAGCGCGGTACTGCCAGCAGAACCTCTTCGCGAATCGCGTCCGTAAGGTCCAGCACGGCCCCCTGATCGCCAAGGGTTCGTACGTCGGGATCGTCGGCTCCCCACTCCATCCCCGACACGTACACGAGCGACAGCGGCCCCTCGACGACCACATCGAGGTCTGCGAGACACCGGCCACACTCATACTGTATCGAGGATCGCCAGGATCCCCTCACGATGACCCCGCCTTCGGCGGTAGCCGCAACCGAGGCGCCGACCTCGACTGCCCCTGCAAACCTGAGCTCCGAATCGTTCCACGCCTCGGAAGAAGGAGCGATCGCTCCTTGCAAGGTTGTCGCGCGAACCCGCCTCAGTCGTTCCAAATCAACTTGCAACATAACCCATAAAGCTAGCGCCGGATGTGGAAGCCGGTCAATTGGCGCTAATCGCCCACTTGCGGCTCCGAAAAGAAGAAGGCGATCTCCCGGCTGGCGTTCTCGTCCGAGTCGGACGCGTGAATCGCATTGCGTTCCTGCGACTCGGCGTAAAGGCGACGTACCGTTCCTTCCATCGCTTCAGCCGGATCGGTGGCGCCGATCGCGACGCGCAGCATCGGGACGGCGTCGGGCGCCTCGAGAATCATCGGGATGCAGGGACCCGAAGTCATGAACGCGACCAGGGACTCGTAGAACGGCCGGTCCTTGTGGACGGCGTAGAACGATTGCGCCTGCGAGTGGGTCAACGTGAGCATCCGCACTCCGCGCAGCGTGAATCCGGCGGCCTCCAGATGCGCGATAATCCTGCCGGCCATTCGGTTTCCGGTTGCATCCGGCTTGATAATGGCAAGGGTTTGGTTCATGGGAGGTTCAGTATGGTTCAATCCGTTTGGGAGGATGCGTGGTCGGGAAGGCGTCGGCAAACGCACGCATCACAGTCTCGCGAGACACGAACCCGACCAATCGTCCGTTGGTAACGACGGGAAGGCGCGACATTCCGCGCGAGACCAGGGAATGGCACGCATTGGCCAGGTCTTCGCCTTCCGATACGCAGAGGATCGATCGCGTCATGAGGTCGCGCGCGCTCAAGTCCTTCCGGTTGCGGTTGCCACACGCCGACCCCGCTTCGCGCCGCGGCAGGATGTTGCGGAGCACGTCGCCCGACTCGATCACGCCCAACAATTCGTGAGCCCTGCCAACGACGGGCACGACCTGGAGGCCGCGCCTCAACATCAGATGCTGGATTTCTCCAGCGGGGGCGTCGGGATAGATGCGGAACGTGAGCGGTTCCAGCACATGCTCGACGCGCACGCGTGTCTCTATGTGTCGTTCCAGGAACGCTTTGGACCTGACCAGTTCAAGCATCTTCTCGGATGTGGGATGGTTCGCGATCCCTTTTGAGATCTGCGCCAGCGCCGGCGCGAGAAAGAGATTGACCGAGGGCCTCGGCAGCCCCCACACAACCCAGGCCGCGCGCACTCCACCGTTGCGCACGCTCTGCGCCGTCGAAACGCAGACGGCCAGTCCGGCAGCGCGGTGTTCCGATCCCAGGCTGACGAACTCCACCTGGCCTCCGAGGGGCACGCGCCAGAGAGCCCTGCCGGCACGCGTGGCTCTGCGGGCGGCTCGCGCGAGCGGGTGACCGGGGGTTATGGCCAGACGCTTCGCGTCGAGACCGCCAAGGGGGTCGTCGCCAGACGGCGTCACCAGTCCCGGAGGGGCCAGAATCTCTCGCAGGGTTACGCCCGTCATGACGCGAAGGGGGTCAAGCGAGATCAGCCGCGCAGCGCTTCGGAGACGAGTACCGCTATGTCGGCTGGCCGGTTCGCGACCTTGATGCCGTTGTCCTCGAACGCCTTGGTTTTCTCGGCGGCGGTTCCGGACGATCCGCTTATGATGGCGCCGGCGTGTCCCATGCGTTTGCCCGGCGGCGCCGTTCTGCCCGCAATGAAGCCCACGACGGGAATGCTGAGGTGTTCGCCCACCCACGCCGCGGCTTCCTGTTCGGCCGTACCGCCGATCTCGCCGATGACTACCACCGCCTCCGTCTCGGGATCCTTGGCGAACGCCTCGAGACAATCAACGAAACTCGTGCCGATCAACGGGTCGCCGCCGATCCCCACGCACGCCGTCTGACCAAGGCCGTCGTGGGTCAAGTGATGTACCGCCTCGTAGGTGAGCGTTCCGGATCGCGAAATGAGGCCCACCGGCCCACGAGCGACGATGCGCCCGGGGATAATCCCCAAGGTGATCTTGTCGGGGCAAATGATTCCCGGGCAATTGGGCCCCAACACGCGGCTGCCGCGATCGCGGGCCAGGGCGTGGGCCTTGGTCATGTCCAGCACGGGAATCCCCTCCGTGACGCTGACGATGAAGGAGATGCCGGCGTCGGCGGCTTCCATAATCGCACTCGCGGCAAAGGCGGGCGGCACGTATACGACCGACGCGTCCGCTCCCGTCTCGGCGACGGCGTCGGCCATGGTGTCGTAAATCGGCACCAGGCGTCCATCCGGTCCCGCGAAGTCCTTTCCGCCCTTCCCTGGCGTCACGCCCCCGACGACCCGAGTGCCATAGGCCATCATTTGACGGGTGTGGAAGGAACCATCGCGTCCGGTAATGCCCTGCACGATGACGCGGGTATTCTGATCAACGTAGATCGACATGATCTCTCTTGGTGTCTTGGGTCGATATGCGGCTCTAGCCGGCCAACGCAACCGCTTCCTGGACGACCGCGTCCATCGAGGTGCCCGCGGCGAATCCGGCATCTTCGAGGATTTGGCGCGCGACTTCCTCGTTCGTGCCGGTAAGCCGAATCACGATCGGAACGCGAATGTCGATTCTCGACGTTGCCTCGACAATGCCCCGGGCTACGTCGTCGCAGCGCGTGATGCCGCCGAAGATGTTGAACAGGATGACCTTCACGGCGTCGTCCGAGGTGATGACGTCGAGGGCGGCAACCACCTTGTCGGGGTTCGAGGATCCCCCGATGTCGAGGAAGTTCGCGGGCTCGCCGCCGTAGTATTTCACGAGGTCCATGGTTGCCATTGCCAGTCCGGCCCCGTTCACGCAGCAACCGACGTTGCCGTCAAGCTTGACGAAGCTGAGACCAGCCTCTGCGGCCTTGGCGTCGGCGCCGAGTTCGGCGCTCGCGTCTCGGAGGTTCGCCACGGCGGGGCGACGGAAGAGCTCGTTGTCGTCGATGCTGACCTTGGCGTCGATCGCCTTCACCTCGCCGTCCGTCGTCGAGATGAGTGGATTGATCTCGGCCATCGAAGCGCCGTTGCCGACGAACGCCTCGTAGAGCTGCGCGATGATCCTGGCCCCCTGGCGCGCCAGGAGGGGATCGCGGAAGAGTCGGGTTGCCAAATGGTAGGCCTGATGCGGCATCAATCCGTAGCGGGGATCGACGCGAAGCTTGTGAATCGCCTCGGGGTTTGTGGCCGCCACATCTTCGATGTCCACGCCGCCCTCGGGCGACACCATGAAGAGAGGGCATTGCGCCTCTCGATCCACCAGCACCCCCACGTAGGCTTCGGAGGCGATGCTCTCGATGGGAGACACCAGGACGCGTTCAACGGTCAGCCCGTTGATCTCCATTCCCAGAATCGCCGCCGCGTGACGAACCGCTTCGTCCGCATCGGCCGCCAGTTTGACGCCCCCTGCCTTGCCGCGACCGCCGGAATGCACCTGCGCCTTGACGACGACCCGACCGCCGTAACGCTCCGCGATCGCGCGAACCGCCGTCGCTTCGCCGGTCACTTCGCCCGGATTCACGTTCATGCCGACGGCCCGAAAGAGTTCCTTGGCCTGGTATTCGTGAAGGTTCATGGAGCCATGACGTTACGAGGAGTCGGCGTTCCGGGACCAGTTCGCCGTGTTTCCTATCATATTACGGAACGGCCATAACATGAAGGACCTTTCGCAAATGACGCCTGAACCAATCTACCTGGATCACGCCGCCACGACGCCGATCCGCGCTGAAGTGGCCCAGGCAATGGCTGCGTGCCTGCACGATGCCTTCGGCAACCCGTCCAGTCGACACCAGTGGGGCCGAGTCGCGCGCAGGCGGCTGGAAGCAGCGCGGCGCAAGGTCGCGGATGCGATGGGCGTGGCTGCGGCCACGGTGCGCTTCACCCGGGGCGGCACCGAGTCGGACAACCTGGCCGTGCTGGGAACCGCCAGATGCGCGGGATCCGAGGTGGCCCCGGCACATGTGGCAACCTCTGCCGTCGAGCATCCAGCGGTCCTGGAAGCGGCACGACAAGTCGTTCGCGAAGGGGGGCGGCACAGCGTCGTCGGCTTTCGCGAGGGCGCGTTCGATCTCGCGGCGTTGCGCGGGGCGTTGCAGGACGGCGCCAGTCTGGTCTCGGCCATGTGGGTGAACAACGAGACCGGCATGGTCCTCCCGATTCGCGAAATCGGCGCCGAGTGTCGCGCCCATGGCGTCCCGTTCCATAGCGATGCGGTCCAGGCCGTTGGCAAGTTGTCCATGGATCCTGGCGACATGCCCGTGGATCTGTGGACGGTTACCGGTCACAAGATCTATGGGCCGAAGGGGACGGGCGCCCTGATCGTTCGCGACGGACACCGGATCGCGCCGCTGCACTTTGGGGGCGGCCAGGAGAAAGGCGTCAGGCCCGGAACCGAAGACGTGGCGGGAGCCGTCGGGTTGGCCGTCGCGCTGGAGTTGGCAGTTGCGCAAGCATCCGCAGAGTCCGTGCGGTTGGCCGCGCTGCGCGACGAGGTCGAGACGGGCCTGCTTGACTCGATTTCCGACGTGCGAGTAAACGGACGAGGCCTGGTGCGCGCTCCGCACATCCTCTCGCTGTCGATCGCGGGAGCCGACTCCGACACCTTGTTGGCCGCGCTGGACACGTGCGGGGTCGCCGCCTCGGGCGGGTCCGCGTGTGCGAGTGGGTCGAGTGCGCCCAGCGCGTCGGTGGCGGCCCTCGATGGCGGGGGCGCCGGCGCGGCTTTGCGTTTGAGCTTTGGGCGGCTGAACTCGCCACGGCAAGTGGATCGGATCGTTGGGGCGGTGTCCGAGGCCGTTGCCCGAACGCGACAGCTGGTTGCGCTGGCATGAGCGGCACGCGGCAACGCATTCTGGTCGCCATGTCGGGCGGCGTGGACTCGTCGGTTGCCGCCGCATTGCTGGTCGAGGCCGGGTACGAGGTGATCGGCGCCACCATGAAGACCTTCTGCTACGAAGACGACCAGGTCGAGGGCGGCGCGCCTACCTGTTGCGGGCTGGAAGGCATCCAGGATGCTCGCGCAGTCGCGGACGCGCTTGGCATTGCCCACTACGTCTTCGACGTGGAGCGCGAATTCGCCCGCGACGTGATCGACGACTTCGTGAGCGAATACAGCCAGGGTCGCACGCCGAACCCCTGCGTACGGTGCAATTCCAATACCAAGTTCCGAGACCTCTTTCGTCGGGGGCGCGTGCTCGGGTGCGACGGCGTCGCGTCGGGACACTATGTGAGGATGGAACACTCGGACGGCGCGTCCCGGTTGCTGCGCGGCGTTGATCGCGCAAAGGACCAGTCCTACTTCCTATGGGGATTGCCTCCGAGCCTCCTGGGGCAGCTGCATTTTCCGCTGGGCGGGCTGACGAAAGCGAGCGTGCGCGCAAAGGCGCGCGAAATGGGGCTGGCAACCGCGGACAAACCCGAGTCGCAGGAGATCTGCTTCGTTCCCACCGGCGACTATCGCGACTTTCTGGCCAAGAAGCTGCTACCCATGCATCCCGCATTGTCGCCCGGTCCGATCGTCGACTTCCGGGGGCGCGTGATCGGTCGTCACGACGGCTATTCGGGTTTTACCGTGGGCCAGCGCAAGGGGATTGGCGGAGGCCTCCCCGAGCGCTACTACGTGCTCGAGATCCGGCCGGAATCACGCGAAGTGGTGGTTGGTCCGCGACGCCTGCTGGATGCGGACGGCGGCGTGATCGGCGATCTCAACTGGCTTGCCAGGGCGGCCCCGAGGGCGGGGTCCGACCTGCATGTCCAGACGCGCTACCGCGCGCCCTCGCTGCCGTGCCGCGTCGAGTCCTACGACGACGACACGGTGCAGGTGCGCTTTGGGCGGGCCGCGGGTGCGGTGACCCCGGGCCAATCGTGCGTCTTTCTCGACGGCGACCGCGTTCTTGGCGGAGGAAGGATCCGCCGAGTTACCACTTCAACCCGGTCGAGTCGGCGAACGTCCGGATTTGCTCCTGCTGCTCCTCGGTCAACGATTCGGGAACCGAGACCCTCACCTCCACGTACTGGTCGCCACGCTTTCCCTCGCGGCTGATTCCCTGGCCTCGAATCCGGAAGAGCGTGCCCGGCTGGGTCCCCTGCGGGATGCGCAGCACGACCTTTCTTCCGGAGATCGTGCTCACGCGAATCCTGGATCCCAGTGTCGCCTGTACGAAATTCACCGGTACGGTAACGTGAATGTCGTTGCCGTCGCGCCGGAAGAACCGGTGCGGCTTGATCTTGAACGTGACCACGATGTCTCCGGGCGCGCCTCCCTTGGCGCCGCGCTCGCCCTGTCCCGCCAGACGAACCTTGGACCCGGCGTCGACGCCGGCCGGTACGGTCACCTGGATGTTCCGATTTTGATGGACCTTTCCTTCGCCCTGGCAGGCTCCGCAGACCTTGGCGGCCTTTCGTCCCCGCCCAACGCAAGCCGGGCACGGACGGCTGACCGCGAAGCCGCCTTGCCCAAAGGAAACCGTGCCCGACCCTCCGCACTCGTCGCAGCGTTTCCATGTCGTACCGGGCGCCCCACCCGAACCCCGGCAGGTCGCGCATTCCTCGTTGATTGGCACGGAAATGGGAACCTTGCCGCCCGTGGCGGCCAACATGAACGGGATCTCGACCGTGTACTCGATATTGGCTCCCTTTGACGGATTCGACGGTCGGCGCGCCTCTTCCTTCTTGCCGCGATCGAAGATCGAGCTGAAGATGTCGGAGAATCCGCCCAGTCCCCCCAAGTCCTCAAAAGAGAAATTCCCCGGTTGTTGTGTCCGCGCACGGGGTCCCTGGCGGGCGCCGCCGAACCCGAACGCACCCAGCTTTCGCATCTGATCATACTTGGCGCGCTTGCCGGGATCGGACAGCACGGCGTTCGCTTCGCCGACTTCCTTGAATCGGTCCGCGGCTTGCGGATTGTCCGGGTTGGCGTCGGGATGATGCCGTTTGGCAAGCCTGCGATAGGCTTTCTTGATCGTCTCCGCGTCCGCTTTCTGATCGACGCCCAGGATCGCGTAATAGTCCTTGTCGGCCTTGGTCATCGCACTCTCGGCGTCACCGACACTTGAAGACGCTGACGCGCGCGGGACGGATAAGAAGCCCCCTCATGACGTACCCCTTCTGAAAAACGTTGGCGACGAGGTCGTCTTCTTCATCCGATTCCGTCGGCACCCGCATCATCGCCTCCATCGTATTGGGGTCGAATACTTGGCCTGCCGGATCCACGACTTCGATCCCGGCGTCGCCCAGGACCCGAAAGAACTTGCGCTCGACCAGATTCACGCCTTCCACGATCGAGTCGACCGAAGCCTTCTCCGTGGTCTCGTCCGACTGGAGAGCCGTCACTCGCAGCAGGTCGTCAAGTGGATCCAGAAGTTGCCGCACCAAGTCGGCCTGGGCGCGGTCCCATCGTTGCCGCAATCGCCCCTCGGTCCGCCTGCGGTAGTTGTCGAAATCGGCTGCTAGCCGAAGGTGGCGATCCTTCAGGAGATCCCTGTCGGCTTCGAGCTCCGAGATTCGGGTTTGCTCGACGTCATCCGGTTGCTCGACCTCTTCGGTCCGGGCATCGGCCGGTTCCGAGACGTCCGGTGCTTGCTCGACCGTGTCGGGCTGGCGGTTCTCCTGCGTCTTCGCGGCGTCTTCCACTAGCGCATCCCTCTCTGCTCTATCCTTGTCGTTGTGTTGAGGCTTCATGTCCCTTCGCCGTGCGTTACCGCTCGGTCGCGTCAAGCGCCATCCGCAGCACGGCCTCCACGCTGCGCTCGCGTATTTCGGTCCGATCGCCGCCAAAACGGTGTACCTCGGTCGTCCCCGTGCCCGACGACGTGGCGACGGCGAGCCATACCATGCCGACGGGCTTGCTTGCCGTTCCGCCACCCGGACCGGCCACTCCGGTGACGGCCATCGCGATATCGGCCGAATAGCGGCGGCAGGCGCCGTACGCCATTTGCAATGCGACGATTCGCGAGACTGCGCCGTGCTTTTCCAGGACGACTGGGTCCACCTCCAGGTGTCGGACTTTCACCTCGTTGGAGTACGCGATCACGCCGCCCCGGTAGTGGGCCGATGCCCCCGGGAGATCGGTGATCACCTTGGCCAGCAACCCGCCCGTACAGCTCTCGGCGGTGGCAAGCTTCCAGCCTCGGGCCATGGATCTGCCTGCGAGGCGTCGCACGCTCTCGGCTATGGAACTCATCCGCGCTCCGTAACCACCGACTTGTAGCGCCACGCGTATTCGGCGAGCGAATAGAGGGTCAGGAAGACGGCGATCGCGAGCGCTATTGCCACGAAGCCCGTGTGGAAAGGCTCCCAGATGGTCCAAAACCCGCCTGCCGTCCACCCCGATTCGGTGGCGGTCAGCAAGAGAGGGTACCAGAGAAGCAACGCGCCGATGAAGATGTTCGTGACCAGCGACTTGTACTTGCCGGACTTGCCCGCCGCGATGACGGTGCCGCGCCGCGCCGCATAGGTACGGAACAAGGTGATCAAGAGTTCCCTGCCGAATACGACCGCGATGACCCAAATCGGCAAGGATCCCCAAAAAGGCAGCTCGCCCAACCCATCCTCTCTTCGGGTAATGAAGTAGAACGGAATGAACGCGCTCGCCATGAGCAGCTTGTCCGCGATCGGGTCCAGCAACTTGCCGGCATTCGAGGTCCACCCGTGTTTGCGTGCGAGATGTCCGTCCCAGACGTCCGAGAGCGCAGCGGCGACGAAAACCACGAAGGCCGCATAGCGTTTAACCCTGTCGGGCGACACTGCAAGATAGGAAATTACCGGGCACAGCGCGATCCGCGCGGTGGAGATGACGTTGGGAATGCTCACGGGGTTCGCGTTTTCTCTTGCAGTTCGTCTTCCATCCGTGCGAGAATCGACCCCGCTCTGTTCCGGAGCAGGCCTCGCGCTTCCCATGCGCTGAAGTCGCGCAGCAGAGTCACCGCGCCCACGCTGGCGGGTTCTCCGGCCAGGTGTTCCAAGGCGGCAAACCGGCGAAAGGGATTTGAATCGAACAGGTTCTTTCGGTGCCGCGACACCTGATCGCGAAGGACCAGAACCGAAATCGCGGCCACGGCTCCTGCGCCCAGCAAAAACAAGCCAATCCAACGGGTACGGCGTTCCATCGGTCGCTACATCTCCCTCCGTCCCGAAAACGCTTCGGCAATGGTGGTGCCATCGATGTACTCGAGGTCGCTTCCAACGGGAATCCCCCTCGCAAGACGCGTGACGCGCACCGATCTGGACCGCAGCAACCCTTCGAGGTACACGGCGGTGGCCTCGCCTTCAACGCTCGCGTTGGTCGCGAGAATGACTTCTCGCGTGCGAGTCCCGTTGCCGTCAAGTCTCGCAAGCAGGCCGTCGACGTTTAGGTGTTCTGGACCAATGCCGTCGAGCGGAGAAAGACGTCCGCCGAGCACGTGAAACAGGCCCCGATATTGCCCGGCGCGCTCGATCGCGCCAACCTCGTAGGCTTCCTCGACCACGCAGATCACGTCCTGTTCGCGCGAAGGGTCCTCGCATACGGTGCAGAGGTCGCTCTCGCAGTAGTTGCCGCACCGTGGGCAGGGGTGGATCCGGTCGGCCACGTCGTCGAGCGCACGCGCCAGGCGACGGACCTCGCTCTTGCTTCCCTTGACCAGGTGGTGTGCCAACCGCAGCGCAGTCTTGGTTCCAACCCCGGGCAGCTTTCTAAGCTCGCGGGTAAGATTCCCGATCGCGGACACGCTACCACAGCCTTGCGTCAGAAGAGTCCGGGCAATTGCATCGGCAAACCGCCCGCGGCGCTGCGCATGCGCTCTTCAGAGAACGCGCGCGCGCGATTCTGCGCCTCGGCCACTGCCGCAACCACTAGGTCTTCAAGCATTTCCACGTCGTCCGGGTCAACTACGTCGGGCTCTATGGACACGCTGACCACGGCTCCCTTGCCGGTCACGCGGGCCTTGACCATGCCGCCGCCGGCCGACGCTTCGATCTGTTCAGTGTCGAGGCTGTCCTGCAGCTCCTTCACCTTCGCCTGAAGCTGCTGCCCCATCTTCATGAGTTGCTGAATGTTCGTCATCGCTTCGATTCCGTGGGTCTGCGTGTTGAGGTGGTGTCGGTTCGGGTCGCGGGTGCTCGTCAATCCACCCTGTATAGATCCAGTTCCCGAATTGCTCGTTCCATGTAGGGCGGGTATTCGACAATATCGCGCGACCGGGATTTGTGGGCGGGTGCTTCGGCAACTCGGCCCGCGTGGCCCGACTCGTTCGCGACGGTGCGTTCCGGCCGGGCGGGAGGTCCAGACGAAGCTGAGGGCGTTGGCGCGGTGGGATGCCGCGTTCCTGGGCGCTTGAGCCGAGCGCCTGGCCGCTTGGGCGTGGTCGGTACGAACGAGCCGGGCGGTGCCGGTTGCGGCGTGGGCGCGCCGCCCAAGGTCCGAATGACGTCTTCGAGTTCCACGGTTCGATCCAGGTAGCTCATGCGCAATAGAAGCACTTCGATCAGGACGCGAGGGCGTCCGGTCCGCCGGAGGCTGCCGTCGGCCTCCAGCCCCGAGCACAAAGCAAGCATGCGCACGAGGTCGCCTGGCTTGAACGCGTTGGCGCGCTCTGCAAACGCCGCCATGCGTTCGGATTCCGCTGCGGTTCCCGCTCCCTCGGGAGTCACCGCGAGACGAAGCAGTAGACGCAGTTTTTCGGTCAATCCATGATAGAACTCAACCAGATCGTACCCTTCGTCGATCAGGAGCTCGACGAAGCCGAATACCGCCCCGTGATCCCGGCCGATGATGATGTCGAATATCTCCAGGTAGCGCTCCTCGGCCACCACGCCGAGAACCTGCACCACCGACGCGACCGTCACTTCCCTGTCCGACAGCGCAAGCACCTGGTCCAACAGCGACAGTCCGTCGCGCATGCCGCCGTTGGCCTTGCGCGCGATCGCCCGGAGAGCCTCCGGATCGTAGGCGATTTCCTCGCCCTGCAGGACTTCCTGCAAGCGTTGCACGATGTCGTCGGCGCCGATCCTTCTAAAGTCGAAGCGCTGACACCTTGACAGTATCGGCGACGCCGTCTGCTGAATTCGACGCGGTTCGGTCGTGGCGAAACAGAAGATGACTCTCGGCGGCGGCTCTTCGAGGATCTTCAGCAGCGCGTTCCATGCCTCGCGGGTCAGCATGTGGGCTTCGTCGAGGATATACACCTTGTGCCGGTCTTCGTCCGACGGCGCGTACATTGCCCGCTGTCGCAGCTCGCGAGCGTCGTCCACCCCCCGGTTCGAGGCCGCATCGATTTCGATGACGTCCAGAGAGGTGTGACCTCCCCAGATCCGGTCGCAGTTCTCGCAGTGGCCGCAAGGTTCTCCCTCGGCGGTGCGCTGGTCGCAGTTCAGCGACATGGCGAGCAGTCGGGCCAGGGTCGTCTTGCCCACGCCCCGGGGTCCGCAAAAGAGATACGCGTGACCGACGCGGTTTCCAGCCACGGCGCGCTTCAGGGTTTCGGATACGTGCTCTTGCGTCGACACCTCTCCGAACCTGCGGGGCCGGTATTTGCGAGCTAGGGCAAGATAGGACAAGACGCCCTCGGCAGGGGCTTGGGATTGGGCGAGTTGTGCCCCAGGCACTCCACGGCGACGGTTACCACACTTACCGCTGCTACCTGCGGGGTCCTGACGGGGTTCATGAGCTTGCGACCCGTGGACCTGGGGCACGCAGCAAAGCTACCCCGATTGGCAAACCGGAGTCAACCGATCAGCCTCAATCGGGACGCCAGGCGTCGGGGACGTGCTCGATTTTGACCTTGTGGTCGGGCCGGATCGAAACGCCCACCGCGTCGAACCGGTAATCGGTGCCCGCGCGTCCAAATTCGTAGATCCACCGACGGGCCGCCGCCAACACCAGCCTTCGTTTAGTGCGGTTAATCGGCTCCAGAAGCGTTCCGCCGGTGTCGGTGGCTCGGGTCTTTACCTCGACGAAGGCGACCGTGTCTCGGCGCGACACCACGAGATCGATCTCCTTGGGTCCGGCTCGATAGTTTCGGGCCAGCACCTCCCAGCCGCGCGATGCCAGATGGTCGGCGGCGAGCGCTTCGCCCTTTCTTCCGATCTCCCAGCGGTTCATCCTCGATCCATCCTGCCTGCCCTACAGGCGCGTCAAAGACCGGTCAATTGCGGCCGCAATGGGCTCGCACTGTGCGATCAGCTGCCCGAACTGTTCCGGGTAGAGACTTTGGGCGCCGTCCGAGAGCGCCTCGGGTGGATTCGGATGCACTTCGATGATCAGGCCGTCGGCGCCGGCCGCGACGGCCGCGCGCGCCATGGGAGTCACCTTCGTGCGGACGCCGGTTCCGTGACTGGGATCGGCGATGACCGGCAGGTGGGTAAGCGACTTGGCCAGCGGTATCGCCGTAAGGTCCAACAGGTTGCGCGTCTGTTGATCGAAGCTTCGCACGCCGCGCTCGCAAAGAATGACGTTGGGGTTGCCTTCGCTGAGCAAGTACTCGGCCGCAAGGAGCAGCTCCGTGATCGTCGCCGACATGCCGCGCTTCAGGAGCACGGGCTTGCCGGAGCGCCCCGCACGCTTCAGGAGCGGATAGTTCTGCATGTTGCGCGCGCCGATCTGAATCACGTCGGCGTATTCGGCTACAACGGCTACGCCCTCCGGTTCGACCGCTTCCGTCACCACCGCCAGGCCGGTCCTCTCCCTTGCTTCGGCAAGGAGGCGCAGTCCTTTTGGTCCGAGGCCCTGGAAGGAATACGGCGAGGTCCGCGGCTTGAACGCGCCGCCTCGCAAGGCGCACGCGCCTGCCTCGCGCACGTACGCAGCCACGTCCAGGATTTGCTCGCGTCCCTCGACTGCGCAAGGACCGGCAATGACGACCACCTCGCGCCCACCCACCTGGACGCCGTTGCCCAAATCCACAAGCGTGTTCTCTTCCCGCCATTCGCGCGACACCTGCTTGTAGGGTTTGCTCACCTTGATGAGCTCGCGGACTCCCGGCAGACCGGACAACCGGGCCGACTCCACTCTACCGTCGTTGCCGACCAAGCCGACTGCCGTCCGCTGCCTGCCGGGCATGGGTTTGGCGCGGTATCCCATGTCCGAAATCGTGTCGACGACGCCCTGTATTTCCTCGGGCGTGGCCCGGTGATCCATCACAATGAGCACGGTTATGCCCTTCCGATGCTGAAGTGTTGCCCGTCGTGGGCGCAAACCACGCGACCCTCGTAACCGGCCGCGCGGACCAACGCGGGGACCGATGCCGCGTCGAGAGGCGGGTAGACGTGCGTGAGAACGAGCGTGTCCGGTTGTGCGCGCCGAGCGATGGCCGCGACGGACCGCGGCGAGAGATGGTTGCGCGCCGGTGGAGGATCGGCAAAGGCGCACTCGCTGACGAGGACGTTCGTCTGCGCGAAGAAGGCGCCGAGGCTGGGTTCGGGGCCCGTGTCGCCAGTGTATCCGACCGCTCCACCATTCAGTTCAACGCGCACGGCCACGGACTGCTCCGTGTGGGGCGTGGGGCGAAAACGCAACCGCACGGACCCCCGCCCTGCGGTCCAGGTTGCGCGTCTGTCAACCTCTTCGTAGGCGACGGGGAAGCCGGGATCCACCATGAAGTTGCCGTGCGCAGCTCGCAGCGCCTCGACCCGCAGGCGAAGCCCGGGCGGGCCCACAACCCGCAACGGCCGGGTACGCGCCGCCGGAGCGCCCCATTTCAAGGCAAAGAGAAGGTGAGGAAGATCGCCCAGATGGTCGGTGTGGTAATGCGTGAGGACGACGTGTCCGATCCGCCACCATGGCTTGCCCTGCCGCGCCAGGCCGTGTACGGCGCCGGGCCCCACGTCGAGAAGCAGCGCGAAGCCGCCGCTCTCAACCAGATGGCAGGGACAGCCGCGATTCGGCGACGGGACCAGGGTCCCCGAGCCAATCACGGTAAGCCGTGCGCTCATGGGATCCCCGCCGGCTTACGGGATCGTGGAATCGTCAAAGCGGACCACGGGTGCGTCTCCCCACAGCGCCTCGAGCCGGTAGAATGCCCGCACCGCCGGATGGAAGACGTGCACGACGCTGTCGATGTAGTCGATGAGCACCCAGCGCCCTTCGTCCAGTCCCTCGATGTGCTCCGGTCGATTGCCGTCCGCCTTGGCGGAATCGATGACGTGTTCGGCGATCGCGCGCACGTGGATGTCCGAACGCCCGGAAGCAACCACGAAGAAGTCGGTAGCGCTCGATATGCCACGCAAGTCAAGCACTGTAACGCCTTCCGCCTTGCGTTCCAGAGCGCGCTCGGCCGCCCGACGCACCTCCGGCGGCATCTCGAACTCGGTGTTCCCGTCTGCCTTCAGGACCTGGTCAATCCTGTTGTGCCTCGACAACGACCCGCACTTCGGATTCCACTCCGGCGTGGAGACGCAGCGGCACGACGTATTCGCCCAGCGCCTTGATCGGCTCGTCGAGGAGAACCGAGCGCTTGTCCAGCTCGAAGCCGGTGTTCACGCCTTCCAGGCGGTCCAGAATGTCCTTCGCACCCACGGACCCGAAGAGCGTTCCCTCTTCGCTGGCTCTGGCGCGGAACGTAAGGCTCAGGTCTTCCAGGAGAGATGCGCGGCGATTGGCTTCGAGGTACGCCCGGCGGGCCTTCTCCTTGCCTATGCGCCTCTCTTCTTCGATCCGGCGCACATTGGCTTCGGTGGCCCGGAACGCCAGGCCTTGCGGGATCAGATAGTTGCGTGCGTACCCGGGCTTCACGGCGACGAGGTCGCCGGCCTGTCCCAGATGCGCCACGGCCTTGCGCAGGATGAGTTTCATCGGTTGCTCCGGTTGGGGCGAGCGCGGGTTGCTTCCACTGGTGGTCAGGCTTCGTGATCTCGAACGTACGGAAGAAGTGCCACCTGTCGCGCGCGCTTCACGGCCGTGCCGAGTTGCCTCTGAAAACGGGCCGGAACCTTGGTGGTTCGTTTCGGCAGAATCTTGCCCTGCTCCGTGAGGAAGCGCGAAAGCGTCTCTACGTCCTTGTAGTTCAGGAGCACGATCGGCGGTCCGTCGTGACGCCGACGGCGACCACGGGCGCCCGAAAACACCGGAGGCCCGGACGATTCCTGAATGTCCGAGGCGTCCGCATCGTTCTCCGCGTCGCTGGCGTCCTCCTCGGCGTCGCCGGCGTCCTGGTCGTCACCCTCGTCGCCCTCGCTTGCGACCGGGGCCGCATCGGTTGCGGCGGAGTCGGCGCCGTCAGCGGCTGCGGGCTCCTGATTGGACGAAGAGGCTGGTCCCGGCTCCGAATCGGACGGCGCTTCAACCGTCGCAGTCCTTGGGTCAGCGAGCACCGAAGCGCCAGACGTCGGCTGTCCCTCGTTGAGCACGATCAGGTAGCGCATGGTCTGTTCGTCGAGCTTGAGCAGACGCTCGAATTCGGGGAGGGCCGTTGGATCGGCGGCAACCTGAACGATGACATAGTAGCCGGTTTTGACCCTGGCGATGGGGTAGGCGAGCTGTCGGACCCCCCAATGGTCGACAGTCGCGATCTCGCCTCGCAACGCCTGGTGGAAGGATTCCAGCTTCTCATCCACGGCTTCTCGACCCAGGGTGGAGTCGAGTATGTAGACGATCTCGTAGTGTCTCATCGGTGGGATCTCCCTTGGACCGCTGTGGTTACGGGCTCCGCTTCCCAGGCGGAGCGGGTAGAGTCGCAGAACAAATGTAGCCCATGCCATCTGGCGCGTGAAGCCTACGTTGTATACGCTTCTTGGTTACCAAATGACTTTGGGAGGCACAATCGTCCATGGAGTTTACGTTCGTAGGCACCGCGAACAGCGATCGCTTTGGCTGGTTCACGCGCGGGTTGCGGGAGGTGATGACGTCCGAAGGCCATCGGTATGTGGATACTACCGACGACGCCAAGCTGGTCATTTCCTTCTTCCCTCGAGACAATCCCCGCCCCGTCCGCCGGAAGGCCAATGCGGTGTTCGTCTGTGGGGTTACCGAGTTTCCGGTACCCGAAGAGGAGCACATCACGCAGGCGTACCCGGTCCTGTTACGCTCGTTGGCAAACCTGGTCGTAGGCATGATCCCGTCGGGGCATCGGTATCCCGACGTCCACTTCGTGACGCCCGAACAGGGTCACTACGTGGTTTCGGGGGAGTTGGCGAGCGAGCAGTACTTCACCGAAGTCTACGCCCGCCTGGAGCCGCTGGCGGCCTCGACGCTCGTGATCGACAACATCTTCTCGCCCGATCTGCCCGAGGAGCTGTGGCAGGGCGACGAGCACACCGATTCGATCTACCGGGCCGGGAAGCATCTGGAGAACCTGAACCTGCTGCCGGCGCCGTTCCCGATTCACGACTACCTGTCGCCGAAGTACATTCGGCACCTGAAGCGGCTCTTCGGCATTGGCGGACTGAGTTACGGCAACGTGTCGGCGCGCTACGACGACGAGTGGTTCTGGATGAGCGCCAGCGGCGTCGACAAGTCGAACCTGAGAGACATCGGCCACCATATCCTGATGGTGAAGGACTACGACTCGGCGCTGAACGGAATGCTGGTCAGTCACCCCCCAGGGGTGGAGCCGCGGCGCGTTTCGGTCGATGCGATTGAGCACTGGATGATCTACCGCGAACATCCGGACGTTGGAGCCATCCTGCATGTCCACGGTTGGATCAACGGCGTACCGTCGACCGAGTTCAACTACCCGTGCGGCACTCGAGAGCTAGGAAAGGCCGTGGCCGACCTGGTCAGAGAGGCGGACGACCCCAGCCGGTGCGTCGTAGGTCTCAAGAACCACGGGCTGACGATCACCGGAGTCAGTCTGGACGAGATTTTCGAGCGCGTGGGCGACCAGATCGTGCAAACGGTGCCCATGACGTGACCCACAGTTAGGGTGCCGGACGCCAGGCAGGGCACCGCAACGCCGAGACGGCCAGGAGACGGTTAGAGAGGGGTCGAGGCCGCCTCCTGTACCGCCGGCACCAGTTCAAGGTACCTGCCGTAGCCCCAACGCGCCTCGTCCAGCTGGAGCCGCTCGGTGTTGGTGTGCGCGTAGCGTTCCTCGCCGGGTGCGAAGCCGATCGTAGGGATGCCGCGAATGCCGCAGGTCCATCCGCCGTCGGTCGCAAAGACCCAGGGTCGCACCCGAGCGGACGCGTTCCGGCGCCCCCGGCGTCCGACCGCGCGGGCGGCCGCGGTGACGATCGGGTGGTTCGGATCCATCAGGAAGCCCGGGCTCAGGATGCGCCGCTTCTCCTCGACGCCCGTGTAGGCGCGCTGCACTTGCGTAGCCAGGCGGAACGTGACGCGTTCTCCGGGCTCTTTCCCCCCTTCTGCGTCAAAGCGTTGCAAATGGGGGTGAATGGCGCTGGCCAGGCGGTCGAGCAGGGTTTCTTCGGTGTCTTGCGGGAGAATGCGCCAATCGAGGGTGACGACCACCCTGTCGGGTATGACGTTGAGGCTGGCGGGCGCCGCGTCGATACCGGTTACGACCACGGAGGATGCGCCCAGGACGCGATCCGTGCCTTGACGACCGGCGAGATCGCGCACGCCCGCGAGGATTGGAGGCACGAGGTCGAGCGCGTTGCGGGCGCGGTCGGGAGCCGACGCGTGACCTGCGAGGCCCTGGGCGACGATCTCGACTTCGGCGCGGCCCCGGTGTCCGATGGCGATGTCTCCCTGCGTCGATTCGCCGATGATGACCGCGTCGGGTCGCAGACCGCCGTCAGGGCGCGTGAGGTGGTCCATCCCCCAGCCGCCGCGCTCTTCGAATACTGGGTGCGCGACGATGACGTCGCCGGTGATTCTTCCCCGCAAGGCTGCCGCCGCGTGAGTCTGGATGGCCAGCGGACCCTTGATGTCCATCGCGCCGCGCCCGTGCAAACAGCCGTCCGCGATGACGCCGGCGAAGGGCGGATGTTCCCACTCCTCGACGTCGCCGGCGGCCACCATGTCGAGATGGGCACTTAGCATGACCGTGGGACCCGCACCCCCTCGGACCACGCCGACCACGCTGCCAAGTTCGTCGATCCACGCCTCGTCGTAGCCCAGCGCCTCCATTTCGGCAATGACTCGACGCGCAAGCGCGCCTTCTTCTCCGGGCATGGAGGGAATGCGAATCAGGTCCTGGGCAAACGCTACGGCGCCTGCGAACGATGCGGTTTTGGAAGCCGTCATTTCCGTGCAGTCCTAGCGGCTCATGAACCAGGGGGCCAGCACCAGCGACACGACGCTCATGAGCTTGATCAGGATATTGAGCGAAGGCCCCGACGTATCCTTGAATGGATCGCCAACCGTGTCGCCTACGACCGCGGCCTTGTGGGAATCGGAACCCTTGCCGCCGTGGGCGCCGCCCTCGATGTATTTCTTGGCGTTGTCCCAAGCGCCCCCGGCGTTGGCCATGAACAGCGCCATGAGGACGCCGGTCACCGTGGCGCCGGCGAGCAATCCGCCCAGCGCCTCAACACCGAGAAAGCGCCCGACAAGCACCGGAGCGAGCACCGCGGTGATTCCCGGCAGCAACATTTCGCGAAGCGCGGCACGCGTCGAGATGTCCACGCAGCGGGCCGAATCGGGTTTGGCGGTGCCTTCCATCAGTCCGGGGATTTCGCGGAACTGGCGTCGTACTTCTTCGACCATGCCCGCGGCAGCGCGTCCGACTGCGGTCATCGTCAACGATCCTACCAGGAACGGGAGCATCCCGCCGATGAAGAGGCCGATCACCACCATCGGGTTGACGATGTTGATCTGCTCCAGTCCTACCGAAGTCGAGTAGGCCGAGAAGAGCGCCAGCGCGGTCAAGGCCGCCGAGCCAATCGCGAATCCCTTGCCGATGGCGGCGGTGGTGTTGCCGATAGCGTCCAGAGAATCGGTGACCTTGCGGGTTTCGGGTCCCAGCCCGGCCATCTCGCTGATCCCGCCCGCGTTGTCCGCGACCGGACCGTACGCGTCAACGGACATGGTGGCCCCGACGGTGGCAAGCATGCCGACCGCCGCGATGCCGATGCCGTAGAGGCCGCTGGCCAGGAAGGAAATCAGGATGGCGGCGCAGATCAGCAGCAGGGGGATGGCGGTCGATTCCATACCCACGGCCAGTCCGGTGATGATGTTGGTGGCCGAGCCGGTTTCGGACGAGCCTGCGATCTTGCGGACCGGGCGCGATCCCGTGTAGTACTCGGTCACGACGCCGATCAGGATGCCGACCAGCGTGCCCGCGAGGATCGCCCAAAAGGGCCCCATGGGCGAACGCGCCGTGGCGGTGACCGGGTCGCCGATGTTCATGTCCAGCGCCTTGACCACGAAGTACATGATCACGAGGAACAGCCCCGCGGCGATGAACGTCACGTTGCGCAGCGCGGCGCCCGGGTTGGTGCGTTCGAGCATGCGCATCGCCCCGATTGCGACCAGCGAGCAGACGAGTCCGACCAGGACCGTGATGATCGGGAGCGCGACCGCTTCGGCCGTGCTCGCAACCATGGTGGCCGAGGTGGCGCCGATGGCGATGGTGGCGACGATCGACCCGACGTAGGACTCGAATATGTCGGCCCCCATCCCCGCGACGTCGCCCACGTTGTCGCCCACGTTGTCCGCGATGGTGGCAGGGTTGCGCGGATCGTCCTCGGGAATGCCTGCTTCAACCTTGCCCACGAGATCCGCCCCCACGTCGGCCGCCTTGGTGAAAATGCCGCCCCCGACCCGCGCGAACAACGCAATCGAAGACGCCCCCATGGCGAACCCCGCAATGATCTCGGCAAAACGCGGCAAGTCGTCGGTCCCGGGAATGGCGTCGCCAGCCAGGAAGACGTATAGGGCGCCGATCCCCAGCAGTCCCAGCGCCGCGACCGATAGGCCCATCACCGCACCGCCGAGGAAGGCAATCCGAAGCGCCTTGCCCTGCCCTTCCTCGTTGGCGGCCGCAGAGGTGCGGACGTTTGCTCTGGTGGCGGCCTTCATTCCAAAGAAGCCTGCAAGGACGCTGCTTGCGGCTCCCGCGACGTACGCGAGCGCGGTGGGTCCGCCAATGGTTGCGTACAGCAGCACGGCGACGATCGCCACGAAGGCTGCGAGCACCGTGTATTCGCGTCGCAGGAAAGCCATCGCGCCATCGTGAATCTGCGCGGCCAGATCGGACATGGTGGCGCTGCCCTCCGGTTGCCGCACGACATACCGGTAGACTTGAAGCGCGGCGAGCAATCCGACGGCGCCGATCGTCCACGACCAGTCGGTCCAGTTCAGGGGATTCATTTCTTCTTCGTTCTCTCTTGGTTGGGGTTCACCGATTGAACTTGTTCATGGCGTGCTCGATGCCGTGTTCGACCCACGCTTCGACTGCCTGGCTGAGCTCCGGCAACAGCGCCACCATCCTGTCTTCTTCCTCTGCGGGCATGGCCGAGAGCACCCAGTCGGCCAAATCGGCCCCCGCTGGCGCGGGCCCGACGCCTACGCGCAGACGAGCGTAGTCGTGGGTACCCAGCGTGGCGCTTACGGATCTGAGTCCGTTATGGCCGCCGGCGCCGCCGCGCGAACGGAACCTCACCCGTCCCAGATCCAGGTTTACGTCGTCCACAACCACGAGGAGATCGGTCGCGAGGTCGAATCCGTCCATTTGCCACAGCGTGGTCAGCGCCAACCCGCTTCGGTTCATGTACGTGCGCGGCTTGATCAGGACGACGGTCCCGCAAGCCATTTCCCGGTTGCTCTCGAGTCGTTTGGCGCGGCGCGAAAACGATCCAAAGTCGTGATCGTAGGCGAAGCGGTCGAGCACCCACCAGCCGACGTTGTGACGCGTGTCCTGGTACCGCCGCCCAGGGTTGCCGAGCCCGACCACCACCTTGAATTGCGCACCGACGGTCAAGCGCTCTCCCTGCCGGATCCTCCCGCGCCTACGCGGAGAAAATCGACATGGAGGAGTTCGGTGCGAAACGGGTGCACCTGCACTTCCTGTACCGTGGCGCGTTCCACCGTGCCGTTACCCAGGGTCAAGTCAAGGACCGGATCGTCCTTTGATAGCGAATGCAGAACGTTCAGGGCCTCGCGCTCCTCCATCGAGACCAACAGGGCGTCGCGTCCGCCACCGTAGATGATCCCTGGGACGCGGCCGCCACGCCGTAGTCTGCGGGCAGCGCCCTTTCCAGCTTCGGTGCGGGTTCGGAGATTGAGTCGTGCTTGCATGGTCATGGTTCCGTGAGTTCGAACAGTTGACTAACCGACGAGTGAGTGTGGATGCAGGTGATGGCACGCGACAGCAGATCGGCTACCGAGAGCACGGTCAAGCGGTCGAATCGCTTTGCGGCGGGGATGTCGATCGTGTTCGTGACGACCAGCTCGGCTAGGGGCGCGGAAGAAAGGCGTTGCGCCGCGTCTCTCGACAGCAGGGCGTGGGTGGCCGCCACGTAGACGCTGCGTGCGCCCCGTTCCATGAGCGCGGTGACCGCCTGTACGATGGTTCCCCCGGTGTCGATCATGTCGTCGGTAACCAGGCAGGTACGTCCGTCCACCTCGCCAACCACGTTCAGGACCTCCGACACGTTGGCGAAGGGGCGACGCTTGTCGATGATCGCGAACGTGGCGCTCAGTCGGCGCGCGTATCCCCGCGCCATTTTCGCCGACCCTACGTCCGGCGCGACCACCACCAGGTCGGACAGCTGCTTCTCGAGAAAGTAGCGCGTAAAGACGGGGGCAGCGTAAAGATGATCCACCGGGATGTCGAAGAACCCCTGAATCTGATGCTGGTGGAAGTCGATGCTGAGCACCCGATCCGCTCCCGCCGCGACGATCAGGTTGGCCACCAGCTTGGCGCCGATCGAGACGCGGGGCTGGTCCTTGCGATCCTGGCGACCGTAACCGAAATACGGCACCACCGCCGTCACCCTGGACGCCGACGCCCGTTTGGCGGCGTCGACCAGGAGCAGCAATTCCATGATGTTGTCGGCGTTCGTCACGGTGGGCTGAATGATGAACACGTCCCTGCCCCGCGCGTTGCGGTCGATCCGCACGAAGATTTCGCCATCTGCGAAGTTGCGGATTGTAACGCCATCCGCACCGATACCGAGCGCATGGGCGATTTCTCTCGCCAGCGGGCGATTTGCGCGACCTGCAAGGAGAAGCAGTGGACCGATGGATTCTTCCATTCGCGAACTCTTGGCTAGAAGAACTCTTCAGGCGGGACAGGTCGGTGGCGTGGCGATTCGGCGACAGCCATATAATCTAGCAAATCTGCTCAAGGGGTGCCCATCCGGAATGGGCCGCCCTAGCGAACGCGGAAGCTTCTGCGCACCACAAGAGGAGAGCGTCCCGGTACGGATACCTCGACCACGATGTCGTAGTCGCCGGCCTCGACGGCGGGCAGTCCGATTCGGAAGCTGCGAAACAGCGGCTCCGGACGCGACGGGCCAGGCTCTTCCCACCCTATGGACACCTCCTGGTTCGGACCGGTCAACCCCAACCAGCGGGCGGCCCGCGACAGGATCCCTTCCCCTCGTCTTTCCACCCACGCGTTGAATCCCACCACCTGCGATCGGAATCCCAGTCCGTACACTTCAAAGGCAACGCCGAGGTGGTTTCCAGGTGCGACCTCGCTGGTGCCTCTCAAAACGGCAAGCATCTCCTCGAAGTTGGCCGGTTCGACGTCGTCGTCCAACAGCATCAGATCGGAGATGGACAGCACGTCGGGTGGCACGCGCCGCATCCCCACGCCGGTGCGCAGCCGATAGGCCCGACGCAGGTCAGCGTCCAGGACCTCGAAACTGACGATGCCCCAGTCGGACCAAGGCGCGATCCCCGAAAGCCGCACGGTGTCTCTCGCACCCGCAACGGTCCTTGCGTCCATCACAACCGCGCCGGCCTGTGCTACGAACAAGCCCGCCTCGAGGCTTTGGTTTTCCCGGACGGGTTCGGGACCGCCCAGCCTCGAGTTCTCCGGTAAAGCCCAGGCCGCGGCGATGGCCACACCTTCCCGGCGCCAGAATCTTCCCACTTGACCGTCGAGGTGAACGATCGAGTCGAGGAAGGGTGGGAGATGTGTGCTTCTCGCGTGGCCGTCGGGGATTTGCCAAACGACGGCATCCTCTTCGCCGCGATCAAGCACGGCGGCGGGTGGGAACGTCCGTGCCGCGGCAGGCTGGTCGCGTCCAGTCACCGAGAACGAGCGTTGGCCGGCGCGAGGCCACGAGCGTTCCCAAGCGACCGGCCAGCCGTAGCGAATCGTTGCCTCGGTCATGTCGTCGCCCCAGCGCAGACCGTGCGGATTGCGAGCGCGGTCCGAGCTCATGGCGTAGACCCAACGACTCAGGTGCCCCGTCCAGCGGTCGTTTCCGGCGGCGAGGAAGAGTGCATCGGCAAGCGTCCAGAGGTGTGCCGCCGCCAGTGCGGAGTCACCCTGCAGATCGATCCAGTCGGAGAGATCGGCGTCAAGCAACGGACCCGGATCGGTCCACTGTGTCCGAAGGTCCGCCGGCATGGCCTGGAGAGCTTCCTCAAACGCCGTTTGTGCGGACGGGATTGCTTCCAGGTGGTACCGCGAATACCCCAGATACGCGTCGCAGCGCCATCGTTCCGGAAGTCTGCACACGACCGACAGCGCTTCCGCATCCTTCGCGCGATCCGCCTCCACCAGGTAGCGGATCCGTTGCCCGAAGATCCAGTGGTCGCCGGGAACCGCCTCTGCCAGCGAGTCAAGCGCTGCGAGGAAGTCCACTCGCGCCGATCGGATGGCTTCCGATTCTTCTCGGGGCGTGTACGCGTCATCGCCGTCGTCCCAAACGCAGAGTCGCCCGATGATCTCGTCGCATTCGTGGCTTCCGCCCGAAAGCGTGCGCGGAAGCTCGCGAATCCGCAGCCGTTCGAACCGCGCTTGAAGGGTACGGGCTTGCTCGTGAAGGTCGGCTGAGTCCGGACCGGCCTGTAACGTCCGCGCAGTCGCGGCCGCAGCAGGCACGGTGGCTTCGAGCAACATGGAGGACAGGATGACGACCGGGATGGCCCAGGGAATCATGGGTCGGAAGTTCGTCGGAGTGTTGGGGTAGTCCGCGACGCATTATACGTTGGATGATCCACGTCCTGCCAATGCCGGAGCGATTTGATGTCGAATTCTCGCCGCAGTCAACTATCACGCGGTGGCAACAGTCACCTGCCCGTGCCCGTCGGTCGCGGTGTGACGCTCCGAGACTTCATCGTGTTTCAGGTGAAGCTCGCGGCCGATGGCGTCAAGGACATCGTTGCGATCAATCTGTCTGTGATCGCCATCGTCATTGATCTGCTTCTCTGGCGTACCGCGCAGCCGCGCTGTTTCCATGCGGTAGTGCGATTGAGCGAGCGCTTCGAGGCGTGGCTGGACCTGCACCGCTTGAAAGGACTGTCCAAGCGAGATTCTCGTCGGGTGTCCGGTTATGAAGCCGACGACCTCATTGAACAATTCGAGGGACTGGTACAGCGGAAGGCTACCGAGATGCGGACGGCCCAGCGAGATCCCTGAGCGGCATGGGCAATTGGCCCGGGTGGATTCGAACCACCACCGCCGGTTCCAAAGACCGGTGTCCTGCCATTAGACGACGGGCCAATCAGCGACAAAGCGGCCAAGCTCGACGCTGAGGCAACGTGCTCGACGCGATCTTACGCCTTTAATGGTAGCGGAAGGACGGAACCGGATTCAAGTCGCCGACATCGGTTGTGGGAACTCCGTCAAGGTGGGCGCCACGAGTGTCGCCGCGACGCCCGGTTCGCAGCGGATCGCATGGGCGGCGCGCGTCGCCGCGCTCCTGGATTCAAATACCCCGAATACCGCGGAACCGCTTCCGGTCAGACGCGCTACCGTTGCGCCGTTGTCGGCCAGTGCCGTCCGGACATCGCCGAGGTGTGGGAAATCACTGAAGATCGACCGCTCGAAATCGTTGGCCTGCATACTCTTCAATGCATCCCAGCGCGGGCGATCCAGGAGGTTCAGGACGGCAGGCGTGGCGGGCAGCTGCACGCATCGAGACGCCTCCCGGTATGCGGTTGCCGTGGACACGCGGTCGGACGGGATCGCGACCACCACATGCGCTACGGGACGAGGCGCACAGGCAAGTAGGCGATTTCCGCGACCCCACGCCAGAGCAATCGCAACCCGCGCACAGAAGAACGGGACGTCCGAACCAATGGCGCCGCTCAGCGTCAACAGGTCGGAGCGTCGGAGTGGTCGGGCGTACAGGCGATTGAGCGCCAGCAGGGTTCCCGCGGCATCCGATGAACCTCCACCGAGGCCCGTCCCGGCGGGGATGGACTTGCGCAGGACGATCGTAACCGCGGGCGCGATTCCGGTGGCCGCGAAGAAGGCTTGGGCGGCTCTTGTTACGGTGTTCTGCGCCGGATCGCCAAGGTCGCCGATGACGTCTCCGATCGCCGATGCATCGGATGGTTCGCGATGGATCTTGAGTGAAATGCCGGGACGTTCGCGTTGCCGCACGGTGACGTCATCGAAGATGCCGATCGCCTGAAACAAGGTCTCGATCTGGTGATAACCGCTGTCTTCGCGCGCAAGGATGCGAAGAAAGAGGTTGACCTTGGCAGGACATGCCACCGAGACGCCGGTCGGGGGTCGCTGCGCCGTAGAGCGGTCGGTCACGTGGCCGAAGCGGGCGCCTGGCCTACCCGTAGCTCTGCCATCGACATGCCGATGCGACGGGCGTACCACAACCCGATGAGGGTGATCGGGAAGAAGCCCGCCAAGTGCCAGCCGAACGCGAAGGCCAGCGCCGGAGCCTCGCCCACGCCGTAAACGTCCGTTAACGCGAGACTCGCTCCGACGTGGAAGGTCCCCACGAATCCCGGTGCCGAAGGGATCGCCACGGCAAGGGCAACCGTCGCGGCCGTGAGCATTGCAGCGACGAAGGAGAGCTCGATGCCGAACGCGAAAAAGCCGATCCAAAAGGAAAGGGACTGCAAGATCCAGAGGCCCATGCTCCACGCGAAAGCGGGAACCAGCAGTCGCCAACCGCGAAGCGAGCGCAAGCCTTCCAATACGTTGCGGGCCAATGCGATCACGCGCGTCGCCATTCGTTTCGACAGCAACGCGTTGGCAATGGCTGCCACGATCCGAACGCTGTGCCTCGGGAAGCCAAGCATGACCAGGGATGCCACAAGGATGGCCCCAAGCACAGCCGACAGCCATTGGATGGAGGCCACCAGCGGCTCTGGCAGCGTTTCGGCCGGGAACCCGGGGCTCGCCAAAGCCGCCAGCAAGAGAACCAGAACGGCGATCCCGTCGAGGAGGCGTTCCACCACCAACGTGGCCAGTGCCGTAGCCGTCGAGACGGGTTCCAGGCGACTGTAAGCGTAGGCGCGTGCAAGCTCGCCTGCTCGCGCGGGCAGAAGGTTGTTGGCCATGAAGCCTACGCAAACCGCCGCGAGCCGCGATCGGAACGGACTGTCGACCTGAGCGGGAGCGACGAAGTATCGCCACCGCACGGCCCTTATCGGGAATACGGCAGTGGTCGCCAGAGCTGCCAGACCCAGGAGCCAGAAGTTGGCGTCCTGAATGTGGCCCCAGACTTCCGCCGGATCCTCATGGCGGAACAGCCACGCGATGAGGAACGTGGCGACCGCGAGCCCGAGAACCGTCATCCAACGGGAACGCATCGAACGATGGTCTGGTCAGAAGCCGATGGGTGGCGCCCACGTGCCGGGCCGTCGTACCCGGCCGGACGCGCCTTCCACGATGTCCTTCATTTCGCGCACCGCGCGCTCCATGCCGACGAAGATGGATCGAGACACGACGCTGTGCCCGATGTTGAGTTCCTCGATCAGGGTAAGCGCGGCAACGGGCACCACGTTTTCGTACGTCAGGCCGTGTCCGGCGTGAACCGCCAGCCCCGCAGCGTCCGCACGGGCGGCCGCCTCGACCAATCGCCCGAGTTCGTGGGCTTTGTCGCGATCTCCAACGGCGTTGGCGTATTCGCCCGTGTGAAGCTCTACGGCGTCGGCGCCCAACGCTCTGGTCTGGTCGACCGAGACGGGATCGGGATCGATGAAGAGCGAGGTGCGGATGTCTGCCTTGGCCAACCGTTCCAGCGCGGCCGAGATGGACCGACGTACGGAGGCGGCGGTCAGATCGAGGCCGCCCTCGGTCGTGACCTCTTCCCTTTTTTCGGGAACTAGCGTGACTTGCATCGGCCCCGTCCTTACGGCCAAGTCGACCATCTTTGGATTGCAAGAGACCTCGAGGTTGATGCCGGTGCGCACGGTGCGCATCAGCAGCTCGACGTCGCGCACTGATATGTGTCGCGCATCCTGGCGATGGTGGATCGTGATTCCGTCGGCTCCGCCCAGCTCTGCCAATACGGCCGCCCGAACCGGATCGGGCTCGTCCGTCATGCGGGCCTGCCGCACCGTGGCAACGTGGTCGATGTTGATGTACAGTCTCATTCCGGGTTTCCTCGGTCATTTGGGTTTCTGGCGCTCACCCGCACGCTTGCCAAGCCGCTCATCCGCCCGATGAGTGCCGGGGACGCCTGCACCTCGATCCTGACGGTGCCCGCTTCTTCGCGACGCGACAGGACCTCGCCTTCGGCATACAGAGCCGCCAGCACCCTGCCCTCGCTGACGGGCAGCTGCACGTAGACCCTCTGCAATCGCGCCTGCATTCTGGTTCGCAACGCACTTTTCAGCGACTCAAGCGTAGCTGGAACGAATGCGGAAGTGTAGAGCACCCGATCTTCCGGGTGGGTTGTCGACACCCCCGTCTTGAGCGCCAGCAATTCATCGGGAGCAAGCAGGTCGGTCTTGCTGTACGCTGCGATCCGTGGATGCCCGCTTAACCCGAGTTCATCGAGCACGCCGTGCACGACTCGTCGGTGGCTGTCCCTGTGCGCGTGCGACGAGTCGATGACGTGGAGCAGCAGGTCGGCCTCGCGAGCTTCGTCCAGCGTTGAACGAAAGGAGGCGATCAGGTGGTGAGGCAACTTGCGAATAAAACCGACGGTGTCGGTCAGGAGCGCCTCGTAACCGTCCCCTAGCGGCACGATGCGGGTGGACGCGTCCAGCGTGGCGAACAGCCGGTCTTCCACCAACTGTTCCGAACCCGATAGCGCCTGCAAGAGCGACGACTTGCCCGCATTCGTGTAGCCCACGAGCGCGACCCGGAATTGACCCCGTCTTTTCTTGCGTTGGGTACGTCGGGCTCGCTCTACGGATTTCAGCTTCCGGCTCAGCTGAGCGATACGGTTGCCGATCAGTCTGCGGTCCGTCTCCAGCTGCGTCTCGCCCGGGCCTCGGAAACCGATGCCCCCGCGGATCCGCGATAAATGGACCCACATCCTGCGGAGCCTGGGCAACAGATATTGGAGCTGGGCGAGCTCCACTTGCATTCGGGCCTCGTAGGTGCGGGCCCGCATGGCGAAAATGTCCAGAATCAGCTCAGCCCGATCAATCACTCGAACGCCGCACAGATCCTCGAGGTTCTTTCCCTGGGCGGGCGTAAGCTCGTCGTCAAAGATTACCAGGTCGGCTGTGTGCTCTCGGACGACCTCCGCCAGTTGGGCCGCCTTGCCCGTGCCCAGATAGTAGCGCGGGTTGGGCACTCGCAGGTGCTGGATTACTTCGGCCACTACCGCCCCACCCGCCGTGTCCGCAAGGCGGCCGAGCTCCGCGAGATGCTCGCGGCCCACAAGGACGATACGTTCCGCGCTCACGTCGTCGAGTCCCCCGCAGCGGCAAGCTCGAGCAACCGGGTTCGGTCGTTCAGCGCGGGGTCCCGCCATACGGCTTCAAGGGTCTGTCGCAACGTTCGTCCGATTCCGGGACCCGGCGCTTGCCCCAATGCCAGCAGGTCGCGCCCACCGATGGGTAGGGCTCGTATCGACAACGGCAAACCGGCTCGCAGGTCGTTGCGCATGGCGGACAAGACCCGACAGGTGTCTGCTCGGCTGCACGGCGCCACTTCGGTCCGCAGTGCGGCGAACCACATGCGCGATACGTCGTAGAGTCCCTGTTTCCCAAAGCGGGACAACCAACGTCGCCGCGCAACCGGATCGTCGAAGATGTGTGACGGTGGCCCGAGACCGCCTCGCGCGGCAGTGCCGATCCGCTTGACCTCGGCATTCGAGAAGCGCAGGCGGCGGAGGAGTTCGGTCACCCCTGCCGGATCGGGACGCGGTCCCATCCCAATGGCGAGGCCCATGGCAAGGCGTGCCGCCGCGCGCCGTCCACCTGCCCGACAGCCTCGCACGGCATCAATCGCGGCGCGCGCGGCCCCGTCCCAGCCATGGTGCAGCTCCGGCAGGATGACCTCGCGGGCCCCGGAGCTCTCGTAGAGCGCCAGCGCCCCTGACGGTCGGTCGCTTCCCAGCACCTTCATGAGCTCTTCGCTGACCCGCTCGACGGACAGGATTGCGAGCCCCTGTACGGCACCGACGACGCCGGCCCAGGTGGTGGGGTGGATGCGCATGTCCAGCGTGCCGGCAAAACGCAGCCCGCGCAGTACGCGCAGATAGTCTTCGCGAAAACGGGCCGCGGGATTGCCCACAGCTCGCAAAATGCCAGCGCCGAGGTCGTTCAGTCCGCCGTGCGGGTCGTGTAGCACTCGGCGTCGCGGATGCCACGCGATGGCGTTGATGGTGAAGTCGCGTCGAGCCAGATCCTCGTCCAGGCTGGCAGCGAAAGCGACCACGGCTTTGCGTCCGTAGGAGATCACGTCGTGGCGAAAGGTGGTCACCTCGTAGACCGTCCCGTCGTACCCGAATACTCCCACCGTGCCGTATTCGATGCCGAGAGGCACGGTTCGCCTGAACAGGCGTCGGATCTCGCGCGGTGTGGCCCGGGTGGCGAGATCCCAGTCTGCCGGTTCGTTCGATTCCCCACGCAATGCGTCTCGGACCGCACCTCCCACCGCCCACGTCTCGAAGCCGGCCCGCTCCAGCCGGTCGACCAGGTCGGCGACCGGCCCGGGGACCATCAGGTCACGTTTCACCCGACCAGTACCGCCCCTCCGTTCACGTTCAGAATCTCGCCCGTAATGTGTCGAGCCAGCGGTGAGCAGAGGAGCACGATCGGCCCGGCCACGTCCTCGGCGGTGGCGACTCGGCCAAGCGGGATTGCATCGTCGATTGCGGCCCGGTCGGGCCCGTCCAACGCGTCACGGGACATTTCCGTATCGATCCATCCTGGCGCGACGGCATTGACGGTGATGCCGCGCCGTCCCACCTCGACGCACAGCCCCTTCACCAACGAAATGATTGCGCCCTTCGTCGCCGCATAGTCGGAGTGATAGGCCTCGCCGCGCTGGCCTGCCGTAGAGCTCACCAACACCACGCGTCCGTTGTCGGTCATGCGCTGGAGAGCCGCTCTCGTGGTGTAGAATATCGAATCCAGATTCACGGCGACGGTGTTGTGCCAGCGCTCGTCGTCCATTTCGGAAACCGGCACGTCCGGCACCGGCCAGATCCCCGCGTTGCCCACGAAAATGTCGATGCTCCCGAACTCGGCGTCCAGTCGGTCGAAAAGAGCATCGACTGCGTTGCGCTGCGCCAGGTCACCCCCCACCGCCCAGCTTCGCACGCCCATCGCGCGGGCCTCGTCAATCACCTGCTGCGCCTCCTCCGCCCTTCGCAAATAAGAGATGCCGACGTCGACCCCGGCCTGCGCAAGCATTCGCGCCGTGGCGGCGCCCACGCCCCGTGAACCTCCGGTAACCAGGGCACGCAGGCCCGACAACTGAAGACTCAATCCCGTCACTTCTCTCTCCCTGATTTCAGATGTGCATCAACGTACCGACAGACGATGTGTCCGACGGCCAAGTGAATTTCCTGGGCGCGCGCGACCTCGTTCGTAGGGACTACCACTGCGGTGTCGACAAGCTCCCTAAGGCGTCCGCCGCCTCGCGCCAGCACGGCCACCGTACGGACCCCGATCTTCCGGGCGGTGCTCGCGGCGCGCAACAGGTTGGGGGAGTCGCCCGACGTAGAGTGCATGACCAACAGGTCGCCGGGCCGTCCCAACGCCTCTACCTGTCTCGCGAACACATCTTCGTAAGCAAAATCGTTGGCGCACGCGGTAAGCACCGAGGCGTCGGTGGTCAGTGCAACCGCCGGGAGCGCCGGTCGGTCGATTGAACCGCGCACGACGTACTCGGCGGCCAAGTGTTGCGCGTCGGCCGCGGAACCGCCGTTTCCGCAGAACAACAGCCTGCCGTCCGTCGCCAGGGTCTGCAGGGCGCACCTTGCGTACGCGGCGATGGCATCTTCGCATTGGGCGGCGGTCGCGCGGGCCACTCTGGCGAGGTCAAGCAGATCGCTGCCGACGGGCATGCGAAACCGATCGGAGGCCACAGGTCGAGCGTGCACGCGGCTCCGGCTATTCTCGCCACGCGGCACTGGCAATCCTGCGCGCGATTGCCGCGAGATCACCGCCATCGCCACCATCAAGCACTGCGTAGAGACAAGCGTAGCTAATGTAGGAATCGGCCGCCAGGACGCCAAAAGCGGCTTCGCGGTCCCGGATCCTGCCTGGCGCAGCGCGACGCGCTTCGGCTTCCGCGGCCTGGACCAACATCTCCACGGACACGGGCCCTGCAGCCGTGAGCCGCCGCCGAAGCGGCTGCGGGATCGGACGCTCGCGTCGGTCCATCCAATCGCCGACCCGTGGGGAGGTCACTTTGATCCGGATCCCTCGTCGATAGCGTTGCCGAAAAGGTCGGCGCCGGCCCGCACTGCCGCGACAACGCCCGTCGGGTCCGCAACGCCCGCCTGGGCCATATGCGCCCTGCCACCGCCCCTGCCCCCCACCTTGGCGGCGACGGCTCGAACCACGACGTCGGCGCGCACGCCCGCTGCGATTGCGCCGTCGGTGGCAAATGCGAACAGGGCGTGCTTGTCACCCGGCATTTCCGCGGCAACCACGGCCACGCCGTGGCGCCCGGAGCCACGAAAACGATCGCCCCAGCTGCGAGCGTCGCGAGGCCCGCGCGCCTTCATCCGCACCCCCTTGTACGTGAGCCGTGTCCCGTTCACGGTTTTTTCCAACTCGGCCAGGACTTTCGCACCGTCGCCGCCTTGCTGCTGCAGCTCGTCGACCAAGGCTTCGAGCGCAGCCTTTTCCGCCAGCAGCTCGTCCAAGCGGCGGGCCACGTTGGCCGGCGTGGCCCTGATGGCCCCGGCCAGGTCGGCGAGCCGTTGCTCATAGTCCACAAGACGCCCAAACGCTGCCCTTCCCGTGATCGCCTCGATGCGACGAACGCCGGCGGCGACGCCACTCTGGGAAGCGAGGACGAAACAGCCAATCTCCCCGGTGTGACGCACGTGCGTACCGCCGCAGAGCTCCATGCTCACGCCCGGAATCTCCACGACTCGGACCTCGTCGCCATATTTCTCCCCGAACAGTGCCGTCGCCCCCGCCGCTACCGCTTCGGCATAGGACCGGTGAGAGATCTGGACGGAATCGGATGCCCAGATCCAATCGCCGACGAGCGCGGCGACGTCTTGCACCTCGGCGTCCGTCATCGGAGCCGTGTGGGCAAAGTCGAACCGGAGCCGGTTGGGCGCCACGAGGGAGCCCCGCTGCCGGACGTGGGCGCCCAGCACGGAGCGCAATGCCGCGTGCAGCAGGTGCGTAGCCGTGTGGTTGCGTTCCACGTCTCGGCGGTGCGCGCGGTCCACCGTGGCGGTGACCGGGGAGCCGGTTGCCGACTTGCCCGGCCCCGCACCCGCGAGGTCGCCGCGAAGGACGCTGTAACCATTGACGCGCACAACTTCAGTGACCGCCATGTGCCAACCGTCGCCCTCGATCGTCCCCCGGTCGGAGACTTGGCCACCGGATTCGGCATAGAACGGATTGTGCTCGAGAATCACGCCCGGCCGATCCATGTTGCCGACGCAATCAAGGATACTGGTCTCGCAAGCCAGCTGTTCGTACCCGACGAACAACTGTGGCGCCAAATCGGCCGTCGCGACAACCGATGCGTCCAGTCCACCCGAGAATTCCACAGTGCCCCGCACCGCCGCTCGCGACCTCCTCCGTTGCGCCTCCAATGCGCGCTCGAACCCAGGCATGTCAACGTCGTATCCACGATCCTCGACGACGAGGCGCGTCAGGTCCACGGGGAACCCGAAGGTGTCGTAGAGCTGGAAGACGTCGGCACCTGGCACGACTGGACGCGTGGCGCCCGCGCGATCCAACGCGGGCGCCACGGAGTCCAGACGGGCCATGCCACCGTCGATGGTGGCGAAGAAGCGCTGCTCTTCCTGCAGCGAATGGTTGAGAATGGCCGCTCGTTGACGGACGAGGTCCGGGTAGGCTTCACCCATCTCGTCAATCACCGCCGCCACGATGTCGGTGAGGGTGGGCTCGTGCCGCCCCAGCAGCCAGGCATGACGCACGCCCCGTCGGAGTATCCTGCGCAGCACGTATCCACGTCCCTCGTTCGACGGGAAGACGCCGTCTCCCAACAGGAACGCCACCGCCCGCGCGTGGTCGGCCAACACTCGATGGGACACTCCTTGCTCGTCGGCCGGATCGTACTGGCGCCCGACCACTTCCGCCACGCGCTCCAACAGCGGCAGGAACAGATCCGTGTGGTAGTTGGAATCAACGCCCTGCATCACCGCCGCCAGCCGCTCCAACCCCAACCCGGTGTCGATGCTCGGAGCCGGAAGGGGCGTTTGGACCCCGGATGCGTCGCGATTGAACTGCATGAACACCAGGTTCCAAAGTTCCAGGAACTCCCCAGCCTGGCCTCTGCGCTCGAATTCCGCCTTCCCGGGTACCGATCCCCACTCGCGGCGGGGCCGCAGGTCGTAGTGGATTTCCGAGCATGGTCCGCAGGGGCCGGTATCGGCCATCTGCCAGAAGTTGTCCGCATCTCCGAGACGATAGATCCGTGCAGGGGGTACGCCCGCCACGCTCGTCCAAAGCGCTGCGGCCTCGTCGTCGGTGTGGTGAACCGTGACGAACAGACGATCTGGATCCAGGCCCATCTCGCGCGTGAGAAACTCCCAGGAATAGGCGATCGCATCGCGCTTGAAGTAGTCGCCGAAGGAGAAGTTTCCCAGCATCTCGAAGAACGTGTGGTGGCGTGCGGTACGGCCGACCTCTTCGAGATCGTTGTGCTTGCCGCCGGCCCGGACGCACTTCTGCGATGTGACGGCGCGGTCGAAAGGAAGCGTTTCCATGCCGAGAAACACGCCCTTGAACTGGACCATTCCCGCGTTCGTAAAGAGCAGGGTCGGGTCGCCGGCAGGCACGAGAGAGGAGCTCGGGCGGATTTCGTGGCCGCGAGCGCCAAAATACTCCAGGAACCTTCTGCGTATGTCGGTGGATTTCATCAGGATCGAATCCTAACGGTCCGTGGATAAGCCCGCACGGATGCTACACCACCTTGACCGATCGTGCGCCTTTCGGATCTGCCGCTGGCTTGGCGTTTGCAGGCTCGACGATGCCCAAAGCCACCAGGAGTTTCGCTTCAATCTCTTCCGCGACGTCCTGGTTGTCCTCCAGGAAGTTACGGACGTTCTCCTTACCCTGACCCAACCGCAGATCCCCGTAGGAAAACCACGACCCGGATTTCTTCACGATGCCCTTTTCGACCCCGATATCGATGAGCAGACCCGTGTGGCTGATGCCCTTGCCGTACAGGATGTCGAATTCGGCCTGCTTGAACGGCGGGGCGCACTTGTTCTTTACGACCTTCACGCGGGTTCGGTTCCCGATGATGTTGGGGCCGTCCTTCAGCGCGCCGATGCGACGGATGTCCATGCGGAGCGACGCGTAGAACTTGAGGGCCCGTCCGCCCGACGTCGTCTCGGGACTTCCGAACATGACGCCGATCTTCTCGCGGATTTGGTTGGTGAAGATGATGGCTGCGTTGGACCGACTGACCGCGCCCGTCAACTTGCGGAGCGCCTGACTCATCAACCGCGCCTGGAGACCTACGTGCGAATCCCCCATCTCGCCCTCGATCTCCGCTCTGGGCACCAGAGCCGCCACGGAATCGACGACGATCACGTCCACGGCGTTGCTGCGGATCAGAACCTCGGCGATTTCCAACGCCTGCTCGCCGGTGTCGGGTTGCGACACCAACAGGTCGTCTACGTTGATTCCGAGTTTCTGCGCATACTGGATATCCAGCGCGTGTTCCGCGTCGATGAATGCCGCGACGCCTCCTTCTCGTTGCGCGTTGGCGATGACGTGGAGGCACAGCGTCGTCTTTCCCGACGACTCCGGTCCGTAGATCTCGCTGATTCGGCCGCGGGGCACGCCGCCGATGCCGATCACGCCGTCAAGGTTGATTGCTCCGGTCGAGATGCTTCGGATCCGCAGCTGTGGCTGATCCGATCCCATGCGCATGATCGCGCCCTTCCCGTACGACCGTTCGATCTGGGTGAGGGCCGTGTCGAGCGCCTTTCTTCTAAGCTCGCGGTTTCTGTCCGTGGTGGTTGCTTGCAGTTTTCTGGACATCGTTTGGCTGTTCCTTTGACTCTTGAGGTACACTGAAACCGAAGATAATGCGAAATAGCTTGTCGTCAAGCCTTTCGCGGGGTCTGGCAGGCCGTGCAGTGGCCCACACAATCAAGTTATGGTTATTCGGGGGCGTTTCCATGTCTGGATGGGACAACGTGCGGCGCGGCCCCCCGTTCGCTCGGTGTCCACCCTCGCTCGTCCACGAAAATGACCCAAAAACACGACCTCGTCGCCATTGGAGGCGGTACCGGCGGACTCGTTGCAGCCGCGGGTGCGGCATACCTGGGCCTGGACGCCGCGATCGTCGAGAAGGGCGCGCTTGGGGGCGATTGCCTCTGGACCGGCTGCGTGCCCTCGAAGGCGCTCATTGCCTCGGCCCGCTTGGCGCGTCAGATGCAAGTCGCCGGCGACCTCGGCCTCCGCGGGTCTAATGCCCACCATGATTTTCGCGCGGTCATGGACCGCATGCGGTCAGCCCGCCGCACCGTCGCTCATCACGACGATCCCGAGCGTTTTCGTCGCATGGGCGTCGCAGTTCACTTCGGCGCTGCCCGGTTCCTCGATCCGTCCACCCTGGAGGTCGAAGACGTAGGGATCATTCGCTCGAAGCGGTTCGTCGTCGCGACGGGAGCCGTTGCCTCCGTGCCGCCCATTCAGGGGCTGGCCGAGGCGGGATACTGGACCTATGAGAACGCGTTCGACGAACACGAGCTTCCCGAGTCCATCGCCATTCTCGGAGGCGGCCCGATCGGCACGGAGTTTGCTCAGATCTTCTCGAGACTCGGTGCGCGCGTCACCATAGTCGAAATGGCCCCGTCCATCCTCGTCAACGAAGACCCCGACGCCGCGGCATTCATGATGGATCTTCTCAAGGCAGAGGAGATCGACGTTCGCGTCGGCGCCGCCGTGGAACGAGTCACCGTGGAAGGCGAATCCAAGGTCCTGCACGCGAAGGGAGGCGCCCGAATCGCCGCCAGGGAAATCTTCGTCGCTACCGGCCGCCGTCCCTTCACGGACGGCTTGGCGCTTGACGCCGCCGGCGTAGAAACCGTTCGAGGCGCCGTGACCGTCAATGACCATCTGCGCACGACCGCGCGCTCGGTGTGGGCGGTGGGCGACGTAACCGGAGCCATGCAGTTCACGCACGTTGCCGACCACATGGCGAAGTTCGTGTTGCGCAACGCCGTTCTGCCCTTGCGCGCCAAGATCCGCTACGACGACGTGCCGCGTGTCACCTTTACCGACCCCGAGGTTGCCCACGTCGGCATGCTGGAATCCGAAGCGGCCGCACGCGGCGGTACCGCCTACGCCTATCGGCTCGACGACCTGGACCGGGCCATCGTCGACGGGACCGCAACCGGGTTCGTCAAGGTTTCCGCCGACCGCAAGGGCAAGATCCTTGGCGCTACGATCGTCGCCCATGGAGCCGGAGACCTGATCCTTCCCTTCGTGCTGGCCAAGGCGCATGGCGTCACGCTAAGCGACGTCGCGAATACGATTTTCCCCTATCCTACCATGGTCGAGGGCGTGAAACGGGCATCGTCCGAATTCCTCCGGTCTCGCCTCGATACGGCAGCGGGACGCATCCTCAAGCGCGTCATCCGGTGGCTGAAGTAGACGCGACGCCAAGGCCGTCAACACCGACAACGACAAGAAACGAGTGATGGAATGACCGACCTGGATCGCGCATCCGTTTCCTCGCCAATGGCGGCGAACCCTCATCCGACGACGCCTGCCGGAACGGAGGCGCCCCCCGCGACGGCAGTCAGCCGCGCACGAAGTCCCTTCTTCAAGCTGGGCGTTCTGGTGGCGCTCCTCGTTGCGGTCTACGTGGTGGCCAGGTATACGCCGGCGGGCGCATATCTCACCCGCGAAGGAATCTTCGAGGTCATTGGCTGGCTTCGAGGTCACGCCTGGGCCCCGGTCATCTTCGTCGGCATTTACGCGTCGGCTACCGCGTTGGCCGTGCCTGGCACGCTCTTGACCCTGGGCGGCGGCGCCATCTTCGGGTTCTGGTGGGGGACGCTGCTCAACCTGATCGCCGCGAACCTGGGCGCCAATGCGGCTTTCGTCATCGCCCGCGTTCTCGGGCAAGACGGCGTACGGCACCTTGCGGGTCGCGATTCCAACGCGCTGGCGAAGCTCGACGACGTCGTCAAGCGGCACGGCTTCCAGGGCCTGTTGACCCTGCGGCTGATTCCACTCGTCCCGTTCAACGCCCTCAACTTCGGGGCCGGCCTGATGGCGCTGCGGTGGCGCACGTATGCGCTGGCCACGCTGATCGGCATCGTGCCCGGAACCGCCGTCTACACCTTCTTCGCCGACGCTCTCCTGCAGGGCTCCCAGGAGGCGTCAAGTCAGGCTTTCGTACGCGTCCTTGTTGCCGGGCTTCTCCTGCTGCTGTTGAGCTTCCTGCCCGCGCTGCTCAAGCGTTTGGGCGTCAGGTTGCCGGGCATGGGCGTCGCCGTCGCGTTTGCGGCGATGGCTGCGGCAGTTTCGGGTGCCCGCGCGAATCTCGCATCGCAAGAGCTCGCCGACCATGCCGCTTTCACCGAAGTGCTTGCGGCCGTTGTGGTTGGATCCAGGGTGGATTATGCGCGCCTTGCCGCCGATCGGTCGGGATTGGACGCATATGTCGAGGATCTTGCGGATACCGATCCCGCGGCGATCCAGGCCGCTTCGCCGGACGAGCGGTTGGCGTTCTGGATCAACGCGTACAACGCCTGCATGCTCAAGCGCGTAATCGACAACTACCCGATCAAGCGAGCGGGCGGATTCCTGCGAATCAAGAACGCGGCCGCAGGCAGGCCGGAGAACTCGGTGTGGCAGATCGGCGACGTCTTTAGCGGGGACCACTGCGAGATCGCGGGCGAGCGACGCTCGCAGGACGAGATCGAGCACGAGATCATCCGGCCCATGGGAGACCCGCGCATCCACTTCGCCATCAATTGCGCGGCGATCAGCTGTCCGCCGTTGATTTCGGAAGCATACAGGGGATCTTCGCTCGGCGAACAGCTGGATGCTCGCGTGCAGGCGTTCGTGGACGACCCCTTTCAACTTGAGGTCGTGACCGAGAACGGAACGGCCGTGGTGCGGGTCAACACGGTGCTGGATTGGTTCAACGAGGATTTCGGCGGCGTTGACGGCATTCGCCCGTTCCTGGCGCCCTACGCGTCCGGATCTCACCGCGAAGCGATGGAAGACCCCGACGGCAAGCTCGAGTTCATTGACTACGACTGGACGTTGAACGACGTGGTGGTTGCGACCGGTAGCGAATAGTCGGTGGAGGCTCCAGAGGCTGTCGGTACGTCCGGCGCGGCCGCTAGCCCGTCCGGCACGGCCGTCGGCCCGTCCGTCGCGCGGGGCTCCGCCCAGCTCGGCGTCGTCATTCCCGCACTGAACGAAGACGAAACGCTCCCACGTCTTCTTCGCGACCTGTCGGGTATCGATTTGGCCACGGAGATGTTGGTGGTGGATGGCGGGTCGCGCGACGGTACCGTGCAGGCCGCCCGGAACGGTGGGGCCAAGGTCATGAGAAGTCGCCCTGGACGGGCGCGCCAGATGAACGCCGGCGCACGCTATCTGTCCACGCCGTGGTTGCTGATGCTGCACGCCGACTCTCGCCTGGATCGGGTGGCGCTCAACGCGATTGCGGAACACGTGCGGCGTGGGCAACCCGAGGCCGCATGTCTGGGCCTGCGCATTGATCATCCCCATTTCTTCTATCGGCTGATCGAGGGGGGGCAGCGCATCCGCGTTCGTCGCACGGGATTGGTCTACGGTGATCAGGGACTGCTGATTCCGCGAGATTTGTTCTTCGCGTTTGGGCCCTACCCCGACGAACCGATCATGGAAGACGTGATTCTCAACCGGTGGTTGATGCAAGCGCGGAAGCTGCGCACCCTGGCTGCCGACATCGTCTCCAGCCCGCGACGCTACGAACGGGAAGGGCGCGTCCGGGCGTGGGTTCGCAATGCCACGCTAATCTCGCGCTTCCTGTCGGGGGCCAAGCCGGCCGAGCTTGCCCATCGGTATCAGCCGCACGACGGGGGTACCCGCACGGCCCCGCCACACGCGGCGAGCCCGCAAGCCATGGTCGTCGTCTTTGCCAAGGCCCCGCGCGCCGGCGGCGTGAAGACGCGATTGGCGTGCAGCATCGGAGACGCCGCCGCCACCGACCTGTATCGGCGCATGGGTCGTACGGTGATCGATCAGCTGCACGGTGTGAACGCGAGCGTGGCGGTGTGTTACGATCCGCCCGACGCGGCCGACGAGATGCGGGCTTGGCTCGGCGACTCTCCGACGCATTACTGGCCTCAGCGGTCCGGCGATCTGGGTCAGCGCCTGGCCCACGCCTGCGATCGCGCGTTTGAGAGCGCCGATCGGGTTGTCGCGATCGGCACGGACGCCCCCGCGGTAGACGAGGCCACCATTCGTCGATGCCTGTCGGCCCTTGAGTCCGCCGACGTCGTGTTGGGCCCGGCGACGGACGGGGGATACTACTTGTTGGGCTTGCGCGCACCCATCCCGTCGCTCTTCCAAGGAATACCGTGGAGCACCGAGACGGTGTTGCGGGAAACGGAGCGACGGGCCCGCCGAGCGGGGGCGCGCGTTACCTACCTCGAAGTCGAATCCGACGTAGACACCATTGACGACCTTACCCCCGAGGTGACAAACCGTCTCGGCGTGGCCGCGCCGTAGAGGCCGGAAAAATGCGCCACGGGCGGCCAAACTCGCGCCTAATCGATCTCCTTCAGTTTACGCGAGATTCGCCAGACCCACCCCAGGATCACGACCCACGCCACCGCGTAGGCCAGAAAGACGTGTACGTACGGCCGCAGCGACGCCCCCGTTTCGTTTTGACTCGACAGCGCGGACAAATCCGCAGGCAAACGGGCTACCCACTCAAAACTCTCGAACATCATGGTGACATCATCTCGCCGGTCGGTGAACGTGTTTCGGCATCGGGTTCGCTAGCCGCGCGCCTGGCCCGGAGCTCGACGGCATAGCGGAAGAGGAACAGCCCAAAGAACAACATGGTGAATCCCGCCAATGAGGTAAGCAGCGTAGCCAGCATGTCGGGATGCAAGGTCGGTCCACCAGGCTTGATCACAACCGGTTCCGGATGCAGCGAGCGAAACCACGTGACGCTGACGTGAATCAAGGGAATGTTCAGCGATCCGACGACCGCAATGACGGCCGCAAACCTCCTGCCCTTGCGCGGGTTGGCCACCGAGCCGCGAACCAGGAAATAGCCGACGTACGTGAGCCACAAGAGCAGCGTCAGGGTTAAACGCGGTTCCCACGTCCAGTACGTGCCCCACGCAATCCTGCCCCAAAGAGGGCCGGAAATCAGCATGATCGCGCCGAAAAACAGCCCCCCTTCGGCCGCCGCAACGGCTGCGGCGTCGGCTCGCTCTTCCTCCAGCCAAAGGTAGGCCGCGCTCGCCAGCGCCACCACGCCAAACGCCAGGAAGGTGGTCCACGCGGCAGGGACGTGGATATAGAAGATCCGCTGCACGATTCCCTGCACGGCCTCGGTTGGTACCCAGTACACCACCATCCAATGGACCAGCAAGATGGTAGCGATGCCCGCCGCCGCCAAAGCGAGACCGGTCACGCTCGCGTTTTTCGTATTCAAAGCCAGCTATTCTTCGGTCAGGAAGCGAAAAAGGACGGAGCCGACGGCCAGGAATCCGAGCGCAAAGGCCCATAGCAGCCGCACCGACCCCGAAATCTCGACCCAAGGCCGCTCCATGAAGACCCGCGCCGAGGCGGTCGTTCCAAAGAAGATAACGGGTACCAGAAGCGGAAAGGAGAGTGCGGGGATAAGCGAGTCGCCGAGAAGGCTGTTGCGAGCAACGATGCCGTAGAAGGTGCCCGCCGCCGCCAGCCCGATCGTGCCCGGCAGGAGCACCGCTGCGTGGTGATGGACCGCGCCGAAAGTGCGCAGTCCAAGGAAACCGGCCAACGCCAGGAATGCGATCGTCGTTACAATCCAGACCAGGACCAGGTTTGCCGCCGACTTGCCCAGAAAGATCGCGTGTCTGGGAACCGGCGTCAGAAGAAGGTGCCGAAACGCCCCGTCCTCGTCCTCGGCGTCGAATGTCCGTCCCGCGCCGGCGGTGGCCGCGAACAGAACCGTCAGCCAGGCCAGGGTCGCGGCCACGCTGCGGGCAGGGACCGTACTCCGGTCGAGTCCGAAAGCGAACAGAAAACAGGCGAGGATCGCGAAAGAGGCCATGGCGACGATCCGGCCGCCCGAGCGAAACTCGATTCGGAGGTCCTTGCGCATGATCGCGCCGACCCAACGCAGGGAGCTCACGTTGCGAGGGGTTCGGGTCCGGGCAGCCGCTTTCCGCCTGCTGTAAAGTACGCCAATAGGTCCTCGGGTTCATGATCGTCAGCGCTTGCGTCCAGCACCTTGCGACCCCGACGCAGCACCAGGACCCGGTCCGCCAGTGCAAGCCCGCGGCGAACGTCGTGCGTTACCAATACCGCGATTGTGCCCGTTGCTCTGCGATTGGTCAGCATCGCATCCAGAGTTTCCGCGCTTCGGGGATCCAGACCTGCGAAGGGTTCGTCAAGGAACAACAGGTCGGGGTCGTGAGCAAGCGACCTGGCCAGAGCCACGCGCTGCCGCTGTCCCCGAGACAGACGTCCGACGAGAACGCCGAGCAGATCGGCCGCGCCAACCTCGTCCAACAGCTCGACCGCCCGGTCGGCGGTAGCCCGCGACTCGCCGACAACCCCGTGCAGCGACGAGAAGAAGGTCAGATTCTCTTCGACGGTGAGCTTGTTGTATAGCCCCGTCCGATGTGAGACGACGCCAACGCGGGCGCGCCAAACCGGATCCGCGCCCGAAACCTCCGAGTCGTCCAGGCGCACGGTTCCGCTGTCGGGTTTCCGCTCGCCGCTCAGCACCCGCAACAGCGTTGTCTTGCCCGCGCCGTTGGGCCCGAAGACCGCGAGAATCGATCCGCCCGACGCGTCTACGTCCAGCCCGTCAAGCGCGCGCACTGGGCCATAATGGCAAGCGAGGCCTTGGGCCACGAGCCTCACTTCTCTTCGTCGGGCCGCGTCAACGCCCTCCCGCAACGCCCGCAATAGTGGGAGCCGGAGCGGTTCAGGCGTTCGCACGCGGCACACTGGAGCCCCTGCCGCAGCGCAGCACGCAGCTCGGCGATCTCCGCTTCGAGTCGGAGCGAGGCGCGATCCCTGATTGTCGACGCATCCGCACGGTCTCCCTCGCCGCGGATGACCAGGTCCGAATCCAGCCGATGCAACGCGTCTCGCGCGAGCTCTCCCTTCAGCAGTTTGTAGTCGGCCGCGTCAAGCTTCCCCGTGATGCGGTCGTACTCCAGATCGCGCAGGGCCGTGAGTGCAACCCGCCGCCGCGCAACACCCTCGTCGTAGTCGTCGTCGCCACCGTACCGCGGTGCCGCGCGCCCCGAAAAAACGGGTTCCAGCACATAGAGCATGACACCTGCAGCGAGCAGAATCCCGCCGATCAGCGTGGTCACCCGGCAGTCAGCCGGCCGCGCCCGCCGGCAGCGGTTTACGCGCTTTGGATTTCGCGGTGGCGCGGACCGGCACCGTCCCCGTAGGCCACAACCCGACGAGCGCGCCGATGGCCACGACCAGACCTCCGCACCAAATCCACGGAACCAGCGGAAGGGCTTTCACCTCGAACAAGACGCGATCCTCGCCACCGGCCAGATCGACGTCCTTGGGGATCACGTACAGGTCTTCTTGCAGCGCGCTGGCTATGCCCACTTCGGTGGACTGTTGTTCCATTACGGGATAGATGCGCCGCTCCGGGCGCAGGATCCCGATCCGTTCGCCGTTGCGGTAAATGGTCATCAGCGCCGTCCATCGCCAGTCGTTCTCCGCGATGTCCTCGGCAGCGCGTGGACGCGAATGCGACAGACTCTCATAGACCAGCCGATACTCGTTGCCGAAGGCCGATCGGATCGTCATCGCCTCGCCTGGCGCCAGTTCCTGCTCGACCACCTCGTCGAAGGCGGCGCCAGCCAGCCCCGTAAACACCACCACGACGCCCGCGTGCACCACGTAGCCGCCCCAGCGACGTCGGTTGCGCACGATCAGGCTGCGGAAGGCGCTCCACGCCCCTTCCCCGGCGATTCTGGCGCGTGCCGCGGTGCCCTTCCAGAACTCTCTGACCACGATGGTCATCACGAATGCCGAGATCGCGAAGGTGGCGAGGGCCAGGGAGTGGCGCACGCCGACGAGGAAGAGCGCAGCCAGCGTAGCCGCGCCTACGGCCAAAGGGGCGACGAAATTCCGACGCAGATTGCGAGGAGAGGCGCGTCGCCATGCGATAACCGGCCCGATGCCCATCAACGCCAGCAAGATGAGACCAATGGGGATGTTCACGCGATTGTAGAACGGCGGGCCGACATTGATGGTCTCGCCGAAGAAGCCTTCGGTGATCAGCGGGAACAGGGTCCCCCAAGCCACGGCGAAGGCAATCCCTATGAGCAGCAGGTTGTTGAAGAGGAACGCCGATTCACGTGACAGAAAGGACTGAATCTGGTTCTCGGATCGGAGCAGCGGCAGTCGGTGTACGATCAGCAGGAGGGAAAATGCGGCCAGCCCCCCCATGAACCCCAGGAAGATGTACGCGATCGTGAGGTTTTCGGCAAAGCTGTGGACCGACTCGATCAGACCCGACCGCGTGAGGAAGGTCGCAAATAGGGTGAGCAGGAACGTGGTAACCACCAGACCCATGTTCCATACCTTGAGCATGCCGCGATTCTCCTGAATCTGGATCGAGTGGAGAAAAGCGGTTGCGGTAAGCCATGGCAGCAGCGACGCGTTCTCGACGGGATCCCAGAACCAATACCCCCCCCAACCCAGCTCCTCGTAGGCCCATCGCATGCCGAAGATGATCCCGCAGGTGAGGAAGAACCAGCTGAGCAGGATCCATCGTCGCGTGATCGCAATCCACCGCGAGTCGAGCCGTCCGGTAAGCAGCGCCGACACGGCAAACGCGAAGGGCACGGAAAAAGCCGTAAAGCCGAGGTACAGCGTGGGTGGATGAATGGTCATCCAGTAGTTCTGCAGCTGCGGATTCAAGCCGCGTCCGTTGGCGGGGGTAAACCCCATGCGCTCAAATGGGCTCACGTCCGCGAAGAGCAACACGACGACGAGGAACGCCAGGAGGCCGAGCAGCGTCCCGCTCACATACGGCATGAACTCCCGATTGCGGCGCCGGTTGAGGTACACCGCAATTGACGAAAACACCGATAGGAGCAGCGTCCAGAAGACGAGTGACCCGCGTTGTCCCGCCCACAGGCCGGCAACCTTGAAATAGGTGTCCAGCTCGCGGTTGGAATAGTTGGCGACGTAGCTGTACTCGTACCGATTGCCCACGAAGGCGGCGATGATTCCTACGGAAGCCAGGAGAAACAGGACCGTCAGCACGTGAACGGTCCGCTCGCCGCTGAGCACCAAGTCGTTCCGGTGAAACCTGCCGCCGACAAACGATACGGCGGTACCCCAGAGGGCAACGGGCAGGGCGATCCACAGGGCGAGTTCGCCCAGGATTGTCACGCTACGAAGTCCTCCTCGGCCGCTTCGTAACGGCTGCCACACTTGGTAAGCACGGTATGGGCGCGGAAGACCTCGTCGCTACCGTAGATGCCTTCCACAACCACTTCGGCGCGGTCGTTGAACGTATCGGGGAGCACGTCGTCATATCGGACCGTGACGACCACGTCGGGGCGATCCAGATCGGAAACCGTAAAGGCGTGCGTACCCGTGCCGGCAACGCCGCGCTCCCACGAACCCTCGACCACTCGGCCGCTGACCTTTACCCCGGACTCGTGAAAGCTGGGATCGGTCTGCACGCGCTCGATCAGCTCGACCGGCGTCAGATAGTACACCATGCTGTCGCTGATCCCGGTCCAAACCAAGTATGCTACCAACGCCGCTACGCCGGCCAGCCCGACGAAAAAACGCCTGTTATGCATCAGCCACCCTTTTCGCTCGCTCAGTGATCCTTTCACGGGGTTGTTGACGAGATCGTCCGCCCCCGCGCCGCCCCGCCTGCGTATCGGAAATCTAGCGATCCGTGCAACAACTCGCACCTCGGGGCCCCGCCATCGTACCTTCCTACCCGTCCAATCCGGCCGCCGCGAGGACGGCTGCGACGGCACGGCGCCACCCTTCGATCAGTTCTTCCCGCTCCTCGGCGTCGAGCCGTGGCCGGAAGGTTCGCCCGGATGCGAACGCTTGCGACAGATCGTCGGGCGATGCCCACAGACCGCCGCGGAGGCCTGCCAGCCCGGCTGCGCCCAGCGCCGTGGTCTCGACCATTTGAGGACGAGTTACCGGCACGCCAAGCACCCCCGCCAGAAACTCGAGCAGCCAGTTGTTCTTCGCGGCGCCTCCATCGATGCGAAGTTCGGCGGCGCGCAACCCGGCATCGCGCTCCATGGCCTCGAGTACTTCGCGCGTTCCGTACGCCATCGCCTCCAGCGCGGCCCGCACGAGGTGTTCCCGGGTGGTTCCGCGAGTAATGCCGGTGATCGCGCCACGCGCATCGGGGTGCCAGCGCGGAGCGCCCAGCCCCGTAAACGCGGGAACCAGGTAGACGCCGTCGTTTCCGGACAGCGAGCGCGCCATAGCCTCGGTCTGGCTTGCGTTGCGTATGACCCCGAGCCCATCGCGCAACCACTGGACCGCGGCCCCAGCGATGAAGATGGACCCTTCAAGCGCGAAGACCCGCTCGCCCCTCGAACCGCATGCTACGGTGGCAAGCAGTCCGTGCTGCGACGTAACGCGCTCTGCTCCGGTGTTGAGGAGTAGGAACGCGCCGGTTCCATAGGTGCATTTCCCGGTCCCCGCTTCCCAGCATCCCTGTCCGTACAACGCCGCCTGCTGATCGCCGGCCACGCCCGCAATCGGCGCTTCGATCCCGAGCACGCTTCCCCGGGTCAAGCCGAAGTCGCCCGAGCTGGTGCGGATTTCGGGAAGAATGCGACGCGGCACTCCCAGCAATCCCAGGAGCTCGTCGTTCCAGTCGCCTTCGTCAAGATCATAAAGGAGCGTGCGCGACGCGTTGGTGGGGTCGGTGGCGTGTACGTCGCCTCCGGTCAAACGGGCCACCAGCCATGCGTCGATCGTTCCCGCGGCCAAGTCTCCGCTTACGGCACGCTCGGCCAGCGTCGGGTCGGACTCGAAGAGCCAGCGCAGCTTGGTTCCGGAAAAGTACGGGTCGAGCAAGAGTCCGGTCCGGCGCCGGACCATGTCCTCGTGGCCCGCCGCAATCAAATCCCGGCACAGTGCCGAGGTGCGGCGATCCTGCCAAACGATGGCCCGGGCCAGAGGCCGCAGCGTGGTCGGATCCCACACGACGATCGTCTCGCGTTGGTTGGTGACGCCTACGGCCAACACCTCGGCATCGGCCTCCGCCATCGCCTCGCGCGCCACCCGAACCGTCACCGCGAAGATCTCCTCGGCGTCGTGCTCGACCCATCCGGGACGCGGAAAGTGCTGCGTGAATTCGGAGTAGGCGCGACCCAGAACCTTGCCCCGGGCAGACACCACCAGCGCCGACGATCCCGTTGTGCCCTGATCGATGGCCAGGACCGCGCGAGTGCTCATCGTTCGTTACCTGCGTGCACAGCGAAGACGGCTCCCGGGCGGTAGTCGAGCCCCAACTCGGGCAACGCCTCGACAAAGGCGGCAACCGAGAGCCCCACGACCGTGAAATAGTCTCCTTCGACACGCTCGACAAGCGACGACCCGAAGCCCTGAATGCCATAGCCGCCCGCCTTGTCGAGCGGCTCTCCCGTCTGCACGTACCGGCGGATCGGATCGGGACCGAGGGAACGAAACTTCACGCTGGCGGTTGCGACGCGAGATGCCGTCCGTCCCTGCCGACTCAACGCGAGCCCCGACATGACGGTGTGCACGCGCCCCGACAGCGACCTGAGCATGCGGGCGGCGTCTTGCGCGTCGGTCGGCTTTTCGAGGATGCGTTGTCCCAGCACCACGATGGTGTCGCCGGCGATGGTAAGCGTCTCCGGGTCCGGGGGCGACCCCGCGTCGGCCTTCTCGCGCGCAAGGCGATGTACGTACTGGCGCGGCGACTCGCCTGGCTTGCGCCGTTCCTCCACGGCGGCGGGCGACACCGCGAACGAGAGCCCCAGCATGGTCAGCACGTCGGCCCGGCGGGGCGACGCCGACGCAAGGACCAGCGGGACCGACTGCATCGCTATCGGTCGATCACCAGCGTGACGGGGCCGTCGTTGACGAGGGCCACCCTCATTTCGGCGCCGAACCGGCCGCACTGCACCCGACCCGGCAGGAGCGCATTCATTTCCGCTATCAGCCCTTCGTATAGCGGAACGGCGGCCTCCGGTCGCGCCGCGCGCACGAACGACGGTCGGCGTCCCTTGCGCGCGTCGCCGTAGAGCGTGAACTGGCTGACGATTAGCGCCTCACCCCCCACATCGGCCAGCGAACGGTTCATCTTCCCCTCGGCGTCGGCGAAGATCCGCAGGTTGACCAGCTTCTTCGCCATCCATGAAACGGCTTGGTGGTTGTCCTCCGCGAGGAACGCGGCCAGGACGAGCAGCCCATGGTCGATGGCCGCAACCACGCGGCGATCCACCGTCACCGACGCCTTCGCGACCCGTTGCACCACCACTCTCACCGGATCGTCACTCCACCGTGACCGACTTGGCCAGGTTGCGCGGCTGATCCACGTCGCAGCCTCGCATAACGGCAATATGGTAGGCGAGCAGCTGCAGCGGCACGGTCGTGAGCACGGGCATCAGGGCGGGAATCGTCTTGGGGATCACCAGCACGTCGTCCACCCGGTCGACGACTTCGTTGTCGCCGTCGTTCACCACCGCGATCACCCGACCCCGGCGCGCTCGCACTTCCTCAATGTTCGCGAGGGTCTTCGAGTACACGACGTCCCGCGGCGCCATCACCACCACGGGCATGTTCTCGTCAATCAGCGCGATTGGTCCGTGCTTCATCTCGGCAGCAGGGTAACCTTCTGCATGGATATAACTTACCTCCTTTAGCTTCAACGCCCCCTCGAGGGCTACGGGGAACTGGTAGCCGCGACCCAGGTACAGGAAATTGCGGGCGTCGCGGTACTTCTCCGCCAGTCTTCCGATCTGCTCGTCGTTCTCGAGCACCGTTTCCACCTGTTCCGGCAGCCTCGTGAGCGCCTTGACCAGCCGGCGGCCGTCGGGAAGCGACATGTTCCTACGCCGTGCAAGATGGAGGGTGAAGAGAGCGAGCGCGACGACCTGGCACGAGAAAGACTTGGTGGACGCTACTCCGATTTCCGGCCCGGCGTGGAGATAGATGCCGAAGTCGGTTTCTGCGGCGATGCTGGAACCCACAACGTTCACGACCCCCATGATCCGGCAGCCGCGGCGACGGGCCTCCTTGAGGGCGGCGAGCGTGTCGGCCGTCTCGCCGGACTGACTGATTCCGACGACCAGCGTGCCCGGCGACAACACGGGATTGCGGTAACGGAACTCCGACGCGTACTCGACCGTTACCGGAATCCGCGCCATGTCCTCGATCATGCGGGCGCCGATCAGTGCGGCATGCCAGCTGGTGCCGCACGCCGTGATTACGATTCGGTCGAGTGCTTTCAGGTCGTGCTCCGCCATGGCGAGGCCGCCGAGTCGCGACGTTCCCTCCTCCTCGATCAAGCGCCCACGCATGACGTCGCGCAGCGAGGACGGCTGCTCGTGGATCTCCTTGTACATGTAGTGGTCGTAGCCGCCCTTGCCGATCTTTTCCACGTCCCAGGTGACCACCTGAAAGCCGCGGCGCACCGCGCGTCGCGACAGGTCGAACGTGTGGTAACCGCCGCGAGCGAGCACGGCCGAGTCGCCGTCCCGCAGTCGGACCACTTTCTGCGTGTGCGCGACCATGGCGATGGCGTCGGAAGCCACGAAGAAATCTTCGTTGGGGCCGATTCCAAGCAGCACCGGGCTGCCATTGCGGGCCACAACGATTTTCCCGGGATCGCGCGAGCTCACGACGGCGATCCCGTAAGTGCCCTCGATCCGAGCGAGCGCGGCCGCAACCGCGTCTTCGAGCGCATCGCAGTCGCGGAAAGCAAGGTCGATCAGGTGCACGAGCACTTCCGTGTCGGTTTCGCTGCGGAATTCACAACCCATTCGACGAAGGCGCGGACGTTGCCGCGCAGCGCTCTCGATGATGCCGTTGTGCACCAGCGCGATGTCGCCGTTGGCGGAAAGCTGGGGGTGTGCGTTCACCTGGTTGGGTGGACCGTGAGTCGCCCAGCGCGTGTGTGCGATCCCGCAATGGCCGTGCGGGAGCCGTCCGTTGAGCGCGTCTTCGAGCTCGACGATCTTGCCTGGCCGCTTTTCCACCGCCAGTCTCCTGCCCTCAAGCACGGCTAGGCCCGCCGAGTCGTATCCGCGGTACTCGAGGCGCTTTAGACCCTCCAGGAGGATCGGGGCCGATGGCCGAGATCCCACGTATCCGATGATTCCGCACATCAGGAGCGCCTGGACCAACCGCCGCGCATTCCGATCGGCGGCAGGGCCTTCCTCACGGGTTGTTGCCGGCCGTTAGCGATGCCAGGATACCCCTGGCTTGGTCTACCAACGCCTGCGCCTCCGGGAGCGTGGCCGCTTCTGCGATCAATCGGACCACGGGTTCGGTGCCGGAGGGCCTGACGTGGAGCCAGCGGCGATGATTCCGCCATTCGATGCGCAAACCGTCGCTCTCGTCGCGGTCTCCCTGCGACAGCGTGTCGGCAATCGCTGCGTAGGCGGCCGTCAGCAGTTCCCTCGAGAACGAAACTTTCTCCTTCACGATCCGGTACGAAGGCAAACGCGCGATACGCTCCGAAAGCGGCACGCCGGGCGCGTCCGCAAGGAATTGAAGCAGCAAGGCTGCGCCCACGGGCGCGTCGCGCGTGTGTTGCAGCTCTGCCAGGATCACGCCTCCGTTGCCCTCGCCTCCCACCACCGCACCTTCACGGATCATCCGCTCCACCACGTTGATTTCGCCCACCGGCGCACGGATCGCACGGCAATCGAAACTCTCGGCGACGTCGTCCACCACGCGGCTCGTCGACAGGTTGGTAACCACGCGTCCAGGCCGACGGCGCAATACCATGTGGCAGGCCAGCGCCAGGGTGAGGTCCTCGCCCAACGGACGCCCCCGCTCGTCCACCAACGACAGGCGATCCACGTCCGGGTCCACGGCCATCCCGATGTCGGCGCCGGATTCGCCCACGAGCTCGCCGAGCGCGGTCAACGTGGCCGCCGTCGGCTCCGGATTCCGATGAAAACGCCCATGGGGCTCGATTCCGATCGCATGGACTTCGCATCCCAGACGCGACAACAGCTGCGGCATGATCACGCCTCCGGCTCCGTTCACGCAATCCAGCGCAACCCGCAACCCCTGTTCGCGGATCCGGCCCGGGTCGACAATCGAGAGCCGCAGGATTTTCTCGACGTGCCGCGCCACCGCCCCGTCGTCCCGACTTACGGGTGCGATTTCGTGCCACGGCGCTCGTATTGGATCATGCCCGCGCACCCTTGTCTGGAATCGCTCCATGCGAGCAGGCGGAAGAAACGTCCCTCCCCTCACCGCGAACTTCAAAGCGTTCCATTCGGCGGGGTTATGGCTCGCCGTGACGCCCAAGCCTCCGGCTGCGTCGAGGTCGCGCACGGCCAGCATCAACGTCGGCGTCGGCACAACGCCCAGCTCAACGACGCGGCAGCCTACCGACAGGAGGCCGGACACGGCCGCTCGCATCAGCATCGGCCCCGAAGTGCGCGAGTCGCGGCCCACAATCAGCGGTCCATCGTCGCCTTCGTCGCGCAGAAACGCCCCATACGACGCCGCCAGCCCGGCTACGAGCTCCGGCGTCAGCGAGGCGCCTACTCGGCCTCTGAAGCCGGAGACGCTCGCCATCAAGTCGGGGGGAAGGTGAATGGGCATACCGGATATTAGCGTATATTGGCACACGGGCGGGTTTTGGTCGCCGCCGCTTGCCCTCTACACAGGACCGATACAGCCATGAACTACCAGGACTTCGACACCTCCTACGGTCACGGCGGCAATGGCAGCGCCAGATCCACCCGCATTCTGGCCGACATTTCCTCGCGCAGCTGGGAGCACAGTGCAGACAGGGCCGCACTGGCCGCCCTGCGGAAACTGCCGGCCTTCGATCAGGTGCTGCGCGCGTTGTTCGGCATCTTCGGCGAAAAGCCGGTGCGGCTCGCGTTTCAGGCCAACGCCGTTCGGGTCGGGCCCAACCAGTTTCCGCGCATCTGGGATCTGTACTGCGAGGTGTGCGCGACGTTGGACGCGGAGCGACGCTATCCGCTCTTCGTGTCGCAGAACCCCGTGGTCAATGCGGGCGCCTACGGGATGAAGCACCCCTTCATCATCCTGAATTCGGGCACGCTCGAGCTCCTCACGGACAGACAGATCTCGTACGTCATGGGACACGAGGTCGGTCACGTGATGAGCGACCACGTCCTTTACCGCACCATGACCGTTCTGCTCACCGAGCTGGCCAAGCTGGGATTTCCGATCGTTGGATTGGCGGCCAGGGCGATACTGATCGGCTTGCTCGAGTGGTCGCGGAAGAGCGAGCTCTCTTCCGACCGCGCGGGTCTCCTTGCGATCCAGGAACCCGATGAAGTCATGGGGTCCATGCTCAAGATGGCGGGTGGCGGGGCCGACGAAGAGACGTCGTTGCCCGAGTTTGTCCGGCAGGCCGAAGAATACCGCGAGTCGGGGGACATGGCCGACCAGGTCTTCAAGGTTCTGAATCTGCTCGGCCAGTCGCACCCCTTCTGGGTGTTGCGGCTGTCCGAGCTGCGCAGCTGGATCGAGGCTGGCGAGTACGACCGGATCGTGCGGGGCGAATACCAACGCCGGGGCGATCCCGATCCTGCCTATGCCGAGGACTTGGCAGAGGCCGCAGACAGCTACAAGGCAAGCGCGAGGGAGATGCTCGACCAGATGGCCGGCGCGGCAAAGCGCGTGGGCGAAAGTTTCCTGGACAACTTCAGAAAGCAGCGCTAAGCGGCGGTCCTGGACCGAGATGGCCATGAGAATCCTGATTGTGGGCAACGGTGGTCGCGAACACGCTCTGCTGTGGAAGCTGCGCAGGGACGCCCCGGCGGCGTCCTTTCACGCGACGCGACCCAACGGCGGCATGGCGGCGCAATGCGCCGGCGTGGACCTCGCTCCGACGGACGTCGTCGCGCTTTCCGGTTGGGCGGCGGCGAATCGAATTGACCTAGCGGTCGTTGGCCCGGAGACCCCCTTGGCCATCGGCTTGGCGGATCGCGTGCGTCGATCCGGCGTCCCGGTGTTCGGCCCCTCGAAGGGGGCGGCGCGAATCGAATCCAGCAAGGCCTTTGCCAAGAACCTGATGGCCGGCGCCGGCGTACCCACCGCCCGTTACGAGATACACGCCGACGCCGACCGGGCCGCCGCGTACATTCGTGCCGTGGGTGCTCCCGTGGTCGTCAAGGCATCCGGCTTGGCGGCCGGCAAGGGGGCCGTGGTGTGCGGCGCCGTGGACGAAGCCGTGCGGACCGCCCGCGCCATGCTCGCCGGCGCGTTTGGGGAGGCAGGACGGGAGATCGTGATCGAGGAGTACATGGAGGGCGAGGAGCTGTCGGTGTTCTGTCTCGCCCATGAGGAAGAATACGTGCCGCTCCTGGCCTCGCAGGACCACAAGCGAATCGGCGAGGGCGACACGGGGCCCAACACCGGCGGCATGGGGGCCTACGCACCGGTGGGCTTCGTCACCGACGAGCTGATGGCCGCAATCGGCGAGCAGATCGTCGCTCCGGTGCTGAGGGCGCTGGCCGAGGGAGGCAACCCGTTCAGCGGGCTGCTCTACGCCGGCCTCATGGTCACGGCCGATGGTCCCAAGGTCGTGGAGTTCAATTGCCGCTTCGGCGATCCCGAGACGCAAGCCGTGCTGCCCCTGCTGACGTCGTCGCTACTTGATCCCATGACCTCGATTGCAGAGGGATCCGGGCTTGCGGGGCATGCTCCCACATTTGCCGACGCTGCCGCGGTCACCACGGTGGTGGCGTCGTCGGGCTACCCGGGACCATACGGGAAGGGATCCGCCATTTCGCTGCCGCCGCTTCCCGGCGGCGCGGTGGTCTTTCACGCCGGCACCGCACTGCGGTCGGGGCGGTTGGTCGCCTCGGGCGGGCGCGTATTGGCCGTGACGGCCATGGAGCGCGACTTTGAACGCGCCAGGGCGACCAGTCGCAGGCTTGCCGGTGCCGTTGAATTCGAGGGCGCGTATTATCGGACCGACATTGGCTGGCGCGAAGCCGCGCGTCGCGTCACAGGCCAGGGGAACGCCTAGCCGCGCTGCTACGGAACACTGACACAGGAGGATGAGGACTTGACGATTACAACCACACCCACGCTCGAAAACGGGCGGATTACCGAATATCTCGGAATCGTGACCGGCGAGGCGATTATCGGCGCCAACATCTTCAAGGACCTGATGGCCGGCATTCGCGACATTGTCGGAGGACGGTCGGGAGCGTACGAGAACGCGCTGCGGAAGGCTCGCGAGGAGGCGCTGCGCGAGATGGCTTCGCAGGCGCACGCACGCAACGCAGACGCCGTCGTTGGCGTGGACCTGGACTACGAGGTACTGGGCACCGGCAACGGGATGCTGGTGGTGTCGTCCAGTGGCACGGCGGTCACGGTGGACTTCCGCTAGCAGCGTGCCTGAGCTTCCCGAAGCCGAGACCATCGCGCGTGGGCTCGCAAGCATCTTGCCGGGACGAGTGGTTGGCAAGGTGGCAGTGTTGCGCGAAGACGTGGTGATCGGTCCGAGCGAAACGTTCGTCGCGGCCGTGACGGGGAAGCGCATTCGGGAAACGGGACGACGCGGCAAGAACGTCGTGCTCCTGTTTGACGACGCCACTCGAGTCGTCGTCAATCTGGGCATGACCGGCCGCCTCGTGCCCGGGCACAGCAGCGACTCGGGACCCGGCACAACGCACCCGGCCGTGCGCTTCGAGATGCGCGACGGCGGCTTGCTCGTCTACGACGACGTGCGCCGGTTCGGGCGGCTGGCCTACATGTCCGCCTCGGAATGGGCGCGCTGGTCCCGGTCGCTTGGCCCGGAGCCGCTGAGCCGCTCCTTTACCGGCGCAAGGCTCGCGCGCATCCTCGGCCGCTCGAGATCGCCGGTGCGGTCGCTGCTTCTCGACCAACGCAAGATCGCCGGCGTAGGGAACATTTACGCGGTCGAAGCGCTTTGGTTTGCGGGCGTTCACCCGCGCACGCCGGCCAACGCAATCGGGACTGGGGCGACGGCGCGGCTGCATCGGTCGCTGCGACAGGTCCTGCGGCGAGCCGTGGAGGCGGGAGGAACCACGTTGCGCAACTACCGGGCCCCGGACGGCAACGAAGGTCGGTTCAAGCGCGCGCTGCACGCCTACGGTCGGGAGACGCTCCCGTGCTACCGCTGTCGTACCCCGATTGAACGCATCGTGTTCGGCGGTCGCTCGGCGCACGTCTGCCCGCGCTGCCAGCCGGAACCCCCAGGCATGGACGGGTCGCCATGAATCCGCCGCGATGCCGAAGGGCCTCCGTCGTTGCCCGCAGGCGTGCCGCGCGGTGGGCAAGGCCTGTTCTGGCGAGGATCGCAGCCGGCACCCTGTTCGTCGCCCTCTTACCCCTCTCGAATCACTCGCTTCGCGCTCAACGGCAGACGCCTGGGCAAGGAACGCCCGGGATCGAGCTGCCCGTGGTTAGCCACACGTTGGACAACGGCATGACCTTCCTGGTGCTGGAGCGGCGTCAGTCGCCCACGGTCGCGCTGGTGGTGCACTATCCGGTTGGATCCGTCAACGAACGTTTGGGGAACACCGGAATCGCCCATGTGGTGGAGCACATGCTGTTCAAGGGTTCGGAGGAGATCGGGACGGCGAATCACGCTCTTGAAGCGCCTCTGCTGGAACGGACGGATGCCGTCAGGGACTCTCTGGTGACGGAGCTTGGGCGTCGGGCGCCCGACACGGCGGCGCTAGCCCGCCTGCGGGCTTCGATTTCGGCCCTCGAGGATCAGGCCCGGGTGCACGTCGTGCCCAACGAGTATGACCGCATACTCTCGGCGCAAGGGGCGCGGGGACTTAACGCGACTACGAGTCACGAGGCCACGCGGTACTTCGTCGAGCTGCCCGCCAACCGGATCGAGCTGTGGTTTCTGCTCGAGTCGGACCGCATGACGAATCCCGTGTTCCGCGAGTTTTACACCGAGCTGGAAGTCGTAAGGGAAGAACGCCGCATGAGACTCGAGAGCAGCCCGGGCGGCATTCTCGAGACGGCTTTTCTGGCGACGGCCTTCCAGGTGCATCCCTACGGGGTTCCCGTGATTGGCCATGCGAGCGATCTGGACGCGCTGACCCGGCGGCAAGCGGTTCAGTATTTCCGCGACTACTACGGCGCGCGCAACGCGGTCGCCGCAATCGTGGGCGACGTGGACGCGGACCAGGTGTTGCGGTGGGCGGAGGAGTACTTTGGACCGGTGCCCGCCGGGCGGAAGGCTCCACCGGTGCTGGCCGTCGAGCCGGAACAGGTCGGAGAACGCCGCATCACCGTGGAGCACGATGCCGAGCCGCGGCTGTTCGTGGGGTGGCGCACCGTGTCGGGCCATCACGAAGACGCGCCTGCGCTGGCCATGCTCGCTTCGGTGCTTGCCGGAGGCCGGAGTACGCCACTCTACCGGCGGCTGGTGGCGGGAGACCGGTCCGCCGTGCACGTTTCGGCATACTTGGGGCCCGGGTTCCAATACCCCAGGCTCTTCACGGTGTCGGCCGTGCCGAAGGCGCCGTACACCACCGAGCAGATCGAATCGGCAGTGTATGACGAGATTCGCAAGATACAGGAAGCCCCGCCCGATTCCAGCGCCGTGATCCGAATCGCGAATCAGGTGCGCGCGGGAGAATTCAGGCGGTTGTCTTCGAACCTGGAACTCGCCATGCAGCTTGCCGAATCCGAAGCCACGCTGGACGACTGGCGAGAGACCTTTCGCCTTTCGCGGCGCATTGCCGAGGTCACGCCCGAGCAGGTACAACGCGTTGCGGTAAAGTATCTGACCGAACGTTCGCGCACGGTGGCCACCATGGTGCGGAAGAGTTCGCGATGAACGGCGCCGCTCGCTGGTCATGGGTGGCGGCGTCGCTCCTGGTTGTTGCGGCGGGTGCGGCGCCCGGCGCCGGCGACGCCCAGACGAACGTGCGGGAGCGCATGGTGCGCCTGGACTTTCCCGAGCTGCGGTTCAGGCGGTTCGACGCGGACGAGCGACGCGTTCGCGACGTGCCCGTCTTCTTTGCGGAAGATCGCGAGCTTCCCCTGGTGACGTTCTACGCCACGTTCGAGGGCGGCGTGCGCCACTTTTCGCGGGATTACTTCGCGGCCGCCTCGGCCATGCCGGCGTTGTTGCGCACGGGCGGAACCCTCGCCATGCCCCCGGATTCGGTGGACGAACGGATCGAGCTCATGGCGCTGGCGATGAGTTTCGGGCAGGGGGGCGGCAGCGCGACCGCATGGGTCAATGCGCTGTCCGCTCAAGCCGACGCCGCCGTGCGACTGTGGGCGGAGATGCTCCGCCAGCCCCGTTTCGATTCGGCGCAGGTGGCGCTGTGGCGGGGGTCGGAGCTCGAACGGGTCCGTCGTCGCCGAGACGATCCCGCAGCCCTCGCGTTCGGACGGTTCAACCACATCATGTACGGTGAACATCCGGTCGGATGGGCGATGACGCCGGACGACTTGGAGCCGACTGACCTGTCGGAACGCAACTTGCGCCACGTGCACGAGGCGGTGGTGTGTCCCGACAACATGGTTCTGGGCGTGACGGGCGACATTTCCTGGCAGCGCGCGCGGGAGCTTCTGGACGAGGCGTTGGCCGATTGGCCTCCCTGCACGGGCAATCTCGGCCCGAATCCCCGCCCGGAGATTCGCACCGATCCCGGGGTCTTCGTGCTGCACCGGGATATCGAGCAAAGCGTCGTCGTCATGGCCCACGCAAGCACGGTCCGGCAGGGCGACAACGCCACGTATTTTGCAGCGCGGATCGGGAACGCGATCCTGGGCGCTTCGGGGCTGTCAAGCCGGTTGTCCGCCGCATTGCGGACGCGCGAGGGCCTGGCCTACGGCGCGTCTTCCATCTGGACCACGTCGCGCCGAGACGACGGCCTCGTGGGTGCGCTCACCCGCACCGGTCCGGAAACCACCCTGGCAGCGACCAGGCTCCTCCTGGGCGCCATCGACTCGATGCGAACCGCTGCGCCCACGCTGGCGGATGTCCAACATGCCGTGGACGAGGTCGTCAACGGATTCGTGTTCAACTTCCGTACGCCGTTTCAGGTCGTCGCGCGCGGCATGACCTACCGCAGGTTGGAATTGCCGGCCGACTGGCTGGAGCGATACGTCGCCGGGGTCGAAGAAGTGACGCCCGCCGCCGTGCTCGAGGTATTCAAACGCGAAGTCGACCCTGACCGTATGGTGGTGCTTCTGGTCGGCGACACTACCCGGTTCGATGGTTCGCCCTCGGAGCTCGGCAGGGTCACGATGCTCGAAGACGAGCGGGAACGCACGTCGGATCTCCCTACTGGGGCTTCTCGGCCACGTGAATGGCCGCGATTCCCGCGCTGACGCGAAACCAGTTTACCGGCTTGAAGCCCGTACGGCGCAGCAGTGCGGCCAGCCGCTCGGGTCCCGGAAAGTCCTTGACCGACTCGGGAAGATAGGTGTAGGCCCAGGAGTGACCCGACACCCACCGCCCGACTCTCGGCAGGATGTGATTGAAGTAGAAGAAATAGGCCGCGCGCATCAGTCTTCCTGGGGGCACTGAGAACTCGAGGACGACGAATCGCCCTGCGGGCTTCAGCACGCGGTACGCCTCGCGGAAACCCGCGACCGGATCCGACAGGTTGCGCACCCCGAACCCCACCGTAGCGCCTGCGAACGAATCGTCGGCGAACGGCAGGCGCTGACCGTCGCCGCACACCGGCGCGACGGGCGCTTGCCGGATCTTGGGCATGCCCCGCTGCAGCATGGGGAGTGCGAAGTCGGAAGCGACGACCCGGCCTTTGAGTCCACGTTGAGCGGCGAGCTCCAGGGCCATGTCGAAGGTGCCCGCGCATATGTCCAGGAAGATTGTGCCAGGGGCGTCGTCCGCGGCCAACGCGCGGATGGCGCGGCGACGCCACCTCTTGTCGACGTTCAGGCTGAGCAGATGATTCAGCAGGTCGTATCGGGGGGCGATCTCGCTGAATATGGTGCGTACCTGCACGGCGCGCGCGGGTCCGTCGGCGGGTTCGGCCTCGCGAGGAAGCGTCACCCGCTGCATCCGAGCCGCACGGTCGCGACGGCAGCCGGTGATTGGAACGGACCGTTCCCGCGTAAGCCGATTGGGTGCACAACGGAGTCCGGCCCGCAGTGGTCGTCACCGCAAGACGCGGAGAAACGCAAGCAAGGGAAAGAACGCGAATACATTGAAAAACCCGGAACCGGAAGACAGGAAGCTCGCCGCCGCGGCCGCCAAAGGTAACGAAAAGGCGTTTCGCATACTCTTGAGGCGCTACGAAAGGCCGGTCTTCAGCCTGATCTACCGCATGGTCAGGGACCGTGGGATCGCCGAGGACATCGCACAGGAGACGTTCATTCGCACCTTCAAGGCGCTCCGCAGCTACAACCCCAGCTACAAGTTTTCCAGCTGGATCTTCAAGATCGCCCACAACCTTACGATCGACCACCTGCGCCGGAAACGCCTCGACACGGTCTCGATGCACGGTTCTCCCGACGCGGTCACGCCCGAGGAGCAGGCCCGGACGAGCATCGTGCTCGAGTCTACCGCCGAGCGTCCTGACGCCTATGTGGAAAACCGCGAGCTCGGCGCGCAGATCGAGGCCGCGATCGGCCAACTCCGGCCCGAATACCGGGCGGTCATCCTGCTCCGACACGTCGAAGGCTACCCCTACCAGGAAATCGCCGATATTCTGGAATTGCCGCTCGGTACGGTGAAGACCTACATACACCGCGCCCGATTGGAGCTGAAGGCAGCGCTGGCACCTCGCGTCTGACCCCTGGCACGGCGTGAAACCTGGCTGCCCATCCAGGCGTAGGGAGACTTGTTACCAACGGAGGACCAAGCCGTGCAACGAAACCAGCCCAGGGCCGCAGTGCCGGATGCCACGACAAGACGCCTGTTCGCATACCTGGACGGCGAATTGGATCCGGCAGCGCGAGCCGCGCTCGAAGCCGAGATCGCTTCGAGTGCGTCCCTTGCGGAAGAGCTCCGCGCGTCTCGCGCGCTGTACGGAGCCTTGCAAGCGATCGAATCCGTGGACTCTCCGCCCGATCTCGAGATTAGCGTGATCGCGTCCTTGCGGACCCGTCCCGGACCGTTGCGCCGCCTGTGGGGCTGGCTGTCCGGAAGCGCTTTGGGGCCCGCGCCCAGCGTGTTCGACGCCGTCCTGGATGGCCAGATCGGCACGCGGCAAGCGCGCGAGCTCGAGGCGTTCGTCGCCCGCGACCCCGATGCCGCCAGGGTTCTGGCCGGTTGGCGGCGGCTCGGCCAAGCGCTGGCGCGATTGCCTGGATTCGATCCTGCCGACGGCTTCGAAGCCAGGGTGATGACGCGGCTACGGACCACGGAAGCGGTTGAGAGACCGCCCGTCCCAGCTTTGCGGCGTCTGCTCGACTTCGTGGTGGGCCGCGACCAGCGATTGGCGGCGGCGTCCGGCGTTGCCTTCGGGCCTTTGGCGGCAGTGGTGGGCGTCGCGTACATGCTTTTCGCGAGCAATCCGCTGGTCACCCTGTCCGATCTCGGAACGTTTCTCGTCGCCAGCGGCCGTGACGCGTTCCTGCGCATCGTTCAACTCGTCATGGATACCGGCGCCGCGCTTGCGCCTGTACCGCGGATCGAGGGAATATCGGGAGCCGTGTCTACCTGGACGCTGGTGACCATGGTCCTGCTTCTGGGGGGACTGATCCTCGCTTCCGCATGGATCCTGTATCGACATGTCATTGCCGGCGGTACAGTTGGCACCACGACCAGGGAGGGTCGACATGCACCGGTCTAGAGCAACCCATGGACAATCCCGCAGCCTGTGGACCAGCCTGCGCAGATGCATCGCGAGGCGATTCGTTCCGCTGCTCGCAGCCCTGTTGGCGGCGGGTCCGTCGCCGGGCCAGGGTCAACGGCCGGAGGCGCCGGCTGCGATTGACTTTCCGCAGCGGGGAGACGTGGTTTCCAGCCGGATTCACATGTCGAACACCGAAGCCTCGCTGTACCTGGAGCTGGCCAACGGCGAGCAATTGACCGTCCGGTTTGCCGACGGTCTCGCCACGGCTAACGGTGCGCCGCAGGGCGCCTACGACCCACAGGGGGCAGCGGAGCTTGCCTGGCGGGATCTGTTGGACCGTTTGATGTCGTTGTCCGGCGTGCCCCTGACGCGCGAGCTGAATCGGTGGGACCCCGATGGGGGACTGGAGGGCGAAGACCTCGAGCTGCTGCGGCGCATCGACGCAACGCTGTCGCAGGCGATATCCGAACGCGCCGCAAATGAGAGCGCAAACGCAGTCTCGGACGACGCGCCGACGAGCCCGACGCGCATGCCGCCGAGTTCGGAGGGAGCGATCGAGGCCGCTAGCGACGCCGCGCAGGACTTGACCGAAGCCGCTCACGACTTGACCGACGCCGCTCAGGACCTGAGTCGCCTTCGCGAAGAAATCCGTCGTGAAGTCGAGAACGAGCTGCAGCGCGAGATGTCCAGACGAGACTCGCCGTGGTGGCAGGCTTCGTCGCGTGCGTTGCGCGCGGTCGGAGACACGGTGGCGACCGTCTTCGTCTTCCTGATCCTTGGAGCGTTGGCCCTGGTCTTGATGCGACTTGCCGGATTGCGGTTGGATTACGTTGCCCGAGAGATCGGTCACCGGCCGGGAAGAGCCGCTGCCGTAGGATTCGCGGGGGGGTTCCTGCTCGTGCCCTTGTTCGTCATCGGGATCGTGGCGTTGGCGGTCTCGCTGATCGGCATTCCCCTCATCATCGTATGGGTCCCTGCTTTTCCGCTTGCCGTGGCGCTCGGCGGATTCATGGGATTTGTCGGTGCGAGCCAGCACGTGGGCGCTTGGGTGCTCGACCAGAACTGGTCGTTCCTCGATCGCGTGAACCGACACCGGGATGCGCATGTCCGCCTCACCGGGCTTGCGGCGCTGCTGTTTCCGTTCGTGGCCGGCAACCTGCTGGGAGCCCTTCCGCTAATCGGCTGGATCGGCGGGCTCGTCACGTTCCTTGGCGTTGTGGGCATGCTGATCGCCGCAACCGTGGGCTTTGGCGCCGTGATCGTTACGCGCGGCGGCAAGTACGGTGGGCCGCACTGGTCGGAGGGCCTGGACGACGCCGAACTGGACACCGCCTCGGCGTGGGCCGACGGGCACGACAGCCCGCCCTACGACGACGATGCGGCTGACACGGATGAACCTGGGCGGCCCGGTTCAACCCGAACGAGAGAAGAGGAAGAATGAGACGCGGGTTCATGCATGGACTGCTCACTGCCGCGATGGCGTGGGTTGGGGCTGGCCAACTTCAAGCGGAACAGCAAGAAACCACGACTTGGTCGCGGCGAGTGACCCAGGAGGAACACCTCGACGTAAAGGTCGAGTATGGCGCCGGCAAGCTCGTGATCGGACGCAGCGCGCCCGGCGTCCTGTATCGGGCCACGTTCGAGTACGACCGGACGGGGGCCACGCCCCTGCACCGGTACGACGACGGTAGACTCGACGTCGGATTGGACGCAGCCGAACGCCGGGGTTTCGATGGGGGACAACACGCCCAAGCGTCGCTGGATCTCCGATTGTCCGACGAGGTTCCGATGGATCTTCGCTTCGACTTTGGGGCGGCGGAAGCGGACGTGGACTTGTCGGGGATACCGCTGCGATCTCTCGAACTAAACACGGGGGCATCCAGATCCGACATCCGAGTTGACGCGGTAAACCGCGAACGAATGACTTCGGCAACCTTCAGCGTAGGTGCGGCGGAGTTTGAGGCCAGTGGGCTCGGAAACTTGAATGCGGACCGTGTAACGGTAAATGCGGGAGTGGGTTCCGTTATGCTGGGATTGGACGGCGAGTGGCCCCGCGACGGCGTCGTGTCGGTAGAGATGGGACTGGGCGCGCTCACTGTGCGCGTTCCCGCAGCGCTGGGCGTTCACATTGAACGGAACAACAACGTGCTTGCGCCCATGAGCGCGGACGGGTTCGTACGAGACGGGCGAGACTACCGGTCGCGCAATTGGGAGACGGCGGATCGCAAGGTCCGGCTCGAGATTTCCGCTGCCGTGGCGAAAATCGACATCGTACGTACGCCGTAACCGCGGCGCGTCCCCGCGACCCGAATGTGTTATACTAGAGTCAGCCCGTGCGACCCCCGTGGGGTCCGAGAACCGTTCGGCGAAGGAGTAAGCATGATTGGAAGCCTTCTGACATTCCTGGCGATGGGGATCGTCAGCATCGTCGTGGTCTGGATCGTGCTCTCCGTGGTGGGGGCGGTCCTCGGCCTTACCCTCGGCATCGCGGGGTTCCTGCTGTTCAAGGTCGCGCCGGTTATGCTCGTGGGTTGGGCTGTTCTCAAGCTGCTGTCGAGAGCGCGCGGACGGGGGGCGCTGTCGTCGGCAGACCGAAAATGGCTTGAGGGCGGGTAACGAAACACCGAGGCGCACGTAGGCGCTAGCGTCGCGCCGGAAGCCGATTCAGATCGGCCAGCAGTCGGTCGCCAATCTGAGATAGCGACGTTCCCGCTGGCGACCCAGGTGCCGTCAACACCGTGGGTTTGCCCAAATCTCCCGCTCTCCGCACCTCGATGTCGAGCGGGATTCTGCCCAGGAAGGGGACCGAGAGTTCCCGACTCAGGTCTTCCCCGCCGCCGCGTCCAAACAGGTCAATGACCTCGCCCGTGCCAGGGACCTGAAAGCCGCACATGTTCTCCACGATGCCCAGGACGCGGGTATTGACCCGTTCAAACATCTTGACTCCCCGACGAACGTCGCCGGTTGCCACCTTCTGCGGCGTCGTTACCATGAGCGCCCCGTCAAGCTCGACGGTCTGCACCAGCGACAGCTGCGCGTCTCCGGTGCCTGGCGGCATGTCGACGATCATCAGGTCCAGGCGTCCCCATGCCACCTGTTCCATGAATTGCTTGAGGATCCCTGCGATCAACGGGCCTCGCATGATGGCGGGTTGTTCGGTCTCCAGAAGGAAGCCGAGACTCATGAGGCGTACGCCGTGCGCCTCGAGTGGGACGATCATCTCGGACCCCTTGGCGCCGGTCACGGCGGGGCGTCGGCCTTCGCCGAACATGGTGGGAATGTTGGGACCGTAGATGTCGGCGTCGAGGAGGCCCGTTGCCAGACCCCGGGAAGCGGCGTAAGCGGCAAGGTTGGTCGCGACCATCGACTTGCCTACCCCGCCCTTGCCCGAACTCACCGCGATGACTCGCCCGACCTCTGCGAGAATTCCAGGCCGGGGAGTAGGAGCGGGCACGGAACCGGGCTGAAGGCCGGGCCCTGGCTGCTGCGGCGCTTGCCCGAGCGGTGCGGTTCGCGCGCCTCGTGGTCGGGGTCCCCCCGGTCCGCGAGACGGAGCTGCACCGGATCGTGGACCGGCGGCGGGGGTCGCGCTCGCCGCGCCGCTTTGCGGCAGCTGCACGCTGACCTTGACCGCGCTCACGCCCTTCACCGCGGAGGCCGCGGCGCGCGCTTCTCGCACCAACGCGCCCGGATCGCCCCGGTTTAGCGAGAAGCGGAAGGTGGCTTTGCCGGAACCATCGACCGACACGCCGCTCACCTGGCCTCCGGCCAGCACGTCCTTGCCCGTAACTGGATTAGTCACGCGCGCCAGCGCGCGCTTAATCTTCCGCGCGGTCTTGCGGTCCGCGCCCGATTCAGTCGCTGTCATTGGTGAAACCTACTGGCGATGTCCGATGCGTCAACCGACATCCTGTTTCCGACTGTCAAAGCTGCCCAGCGCTCACCTGCCGAAGCACCAAAGACCGGACATTCCTAAATTGGTACGACAGACACCCCGTTTCTGGACGGCGCCGCCAGCCACGGGTTGCGTTATCTTGGGATTCCCACCCCACCATGCACCGACGTGAGGTAGTGATACATGTCTGGAACGATTCGTATTCCGCCGCCAGTCAACGAACCGATCTTCTCCTACGCGCCCGGTACGCCCGAGCGGGCCGAGCTCAAGGCCGCGCTCCGCACCGTGAGCGGAGAATGCCCGGACATCCCGATCGTCATTGGAGGGCGGGAAATCCGCACCGGCAAGACGCACGTCATTCGCGCGCCTCACGATCACGAGATGGTGCTGGGGGTATGGCACGAGGGAGGAGCCGCAGAGGCCCGCGACGCAATCGCCAACACGCTGGAAGCGCAGCGGGAGTGGGCGTCGTGGCCCTGGGAGGACCGGGCGGCCGTCTTCCTGAGGGCAGCCGAACTGCTGTCCACGACTTGGCGGTCGCGGCTCAATGCCGCCACGATGCTCGGACAGAGCAAGAACGCTTTTCAGTCGGAGATCGATGCCGCCTGCGAGATCGTCGACTTCTTCCGCTACGGCGCGCATTTTGCCGAGAGAGTCTTCGACCAGCAACCGCATTCCGAGAAGGGGGTGTGGAACCGAATCGAATACCGGCCGCTCGAGGGGTTCGTCTATGCCGTGAGCCCGTTCAACTTCACCGCCATCGGCGCCAACCTCGCCGGAATCCCCGCCCTCGTGGGATGCGGCGTCCTGTGGAAGCCCTCGAAGCACGCCGTGCTTTCCGGATACTACACCTACAAGCTCCTCGAAGAGGCGGGTTTGCCGCCCGGGGTGATCAATTTCGTGCCCGGCGATCCCGTGGAGATTACGTCCGTCGCCCTTGGGCACCGCGACTTCGCGGGGCTGCACTTTACCGGATCGACCGCGGTCTTTCAGTCGCTTTGGACCACGGTTGGCCGGAATATCGCCACCTACCGCACATATCCTCGATTGGTCGGCGAGACGGGCGGCAAGGACTTCATCGTGGCGCACCCGTCGGCGGACGAAGCGGAAGTCCGTACCGCGATCGTGAGGGGCGCCTTCGAGTATCAGGGACAGAAATGTTCGGCGGCTTCGCGCGCCTATGTCCCCGCGTCGATGTGGAAACAGATGAAGGACGCGCTCGTGGACGAGACGGAGGGACTCTCGATGGGGCCGCCGACCGACTTCCGCAACTTCGTCAACGCGGTGATCGACCGAGGCGCCTTCAAATCCATCACGGGGTACGTTCGTCGGGCCCAGACTGCCGGATCGGACGCGGAAGTGATCGCCGGGGGACGGTACTCCGACGCCGAAGGGTTCTACATCCGCCCCGCGATCGTGCACGCCAGCCGTCCCGACCACGAGACCATGTGCGACGAGATCTTCGGCCCCGTGATGTCGATCCACGTGTATCCGGACAACGCTTGGTCTGGAACGCTCGACATCGTGGACGCCACTTCGCCTTATGCGCTTACCGGCGCGGTCTTCTCGCGCGAGCGGATAGCCGTGCGCGAGGCCATGGCTCGCCTGCGTCACGCCGCCGGAAACTTCTATGTCAACGACAAGCCGACCGGAGCCGTGGTCGGCCAGCAGCCGTTTGGCGGCGCGAGGGCGTCGGGGACGAACGACAAGGCCGGATCGGCCGCCAACATTTCGAGGTGGCTGTCTCCGCGGACCATTAAGGAGAACCTGGTGCCGCCGACGAACTACGACTACCCGTTCATGGCCGAGGAATAGCGGCCCCCGAGCCAACCGCCAGCGGGCGGGCCGCCGCGATCGCCGCGGCGAAGTCGGCCTTGAGATCGTCAACGTCTTCCAGGCCGACCGAAATGCGCACGAACCCGTCGGGGATGCCTAGCCCGTCCCGTTCTGCAGCGTCCAGGTCGACGTGTGACGTGTGACGCGGCTGCGACACCAACGTCTCCACCCCTCCCAGCGAGGGCGCCGGCGCCGCCAGCCGCAGCTCGGAGCAGAAGCGGTCGGCAGCCGCGCCGCCACCCTCCAATACGATTGACACCATGCCGCCGTATCCGTCCAACATGCGGGTGGCACACGCGTGATCCGGGTGCTCGGGAAGCCCCGGGTGGATGACGCGGCGCACGCCTTCGACCGTAGTGAACCAACGGGCAAGCGCGTGGGCGGAACGATTGTGCCGCTCCATGCGGGTGGGCAGCGTACGCATGCCGCGCTCCAGCAGCCACGCGGCCTGTGGGTCGATGGACCCCCCGTACAGCTTCATCATTTTCGTGACGCGCGCGATGAGCGAATGGCTGCCTGCGACGACTCCTGCGATCAGATCGGAATGTCCTCCCAGGTACTTGGTGGCGGAGTGAATCACCGCGTCGACGCCGTGTTCGGCCGCTCGGACGTTCACGGGCGTGGCGAACGTCATGTCGGCGGCGAGGGTCGCGCCGGCGGCCCGTGCCGCTTCCCTGGCGGGACCGACGTCGAACACGCGTAGCGTGGGGTTGGTGGGCAGCTCGATCAGGACGACCCGGGTGCGAGGGGTCAGCGCGCGCAGCCACGCCGAGGGATCGTGCGGATCGACGAACGTGGTGGCGATCCCCCGCCGGGGCAGCTCGTTGGCGAGCAGGGCATGCGTGGCGCCGTACAGGTGCTTGCTGGCGACGACGTGGTCCCCTGCCCCGGCCTCGGCAAGCAGCGTCATCGAGATGGCGGCCATGCCGCTCGCGAGCGCGAGTGCGGTCTCCGTGCCTTCGAGTCTCGCCACCTTCTCGGCAACGGAGCGCTGGTTGGGGTTGTTTCCGTAGCGACTGTACAGCAGATCCAACCCGTCGTCGGGTCCCGACCAACGGAAGGTCGAGCTCCGCACGATGGGCGCCACTACGGGCTGGCCGAGACGTCTGGGTGGCTGACCGGCATGTATGGCGTTGGTGGCCGTGCCCGTCCTACGTGGATTGCTTCCGTCGAGCGTCACGCTTTTTTCCTCCAAATTGCTGTGGGAACTTCGGGCGCGGTCAGGCTTGCGAATCGGCTCGCGATGCAACCGCGCTGAGGGCCAATGCGGTTCCGCCGGGTTCGCGATAGACCAGCCGCCGTTTCACAAGGCTTGCGAGCATGGCCTCTCCGCGGGCGCCAAGCAAGGAAACCAGATGGTGGGGATCGATTTGCCGGCGTTGCTCGAGCGTGTCCCAAGCGGCGGTTTCTTCTGCGGACGCGTTGCCCAGAAGACGGTAGCCACTGCCTTTCATGTGGCACACCGCCGCCAGTCCGTGCCTGCGCAGCACCGCCTCGAGCGAATGACGATGCGCATCGGCCGCGGCGCGGAAGAGGAAGAAGACCTCTAGTGGGCGGTTTGACTTCAGGTATTTCGAGACCAGGCGCGCTACGACTTCGTCTGCGCAGCTGTAGTCCATGATGGGTACCCGACTGAAATCGATCAGAGAGACGAAGGGCATGGACGCGACGCGACCCAGACGTCGCTCAATGGCGTTTCTGACCGTGTGACCCGTGGGGCGCGTCACCAGATTGGGGCGCAGACGTGCGGAGACGTCGCGCAACAGCGCGCCCACGTCGATCCGAACGGCGCCGGGCCAAGGGCGGCTCAACGTTTTTGTTCCGGCAACATGATGTTGATCTGGGCGCCTGGGAACGGCTGCAAGCGGCTTTGCATGGGAGGATGGGCAAACCAGCTGGGCGCCTCGGCAATGCGCGCCGTCCCGCTGCGAATCGAGATCATTCCGCCCCAGCGAGCGATCTGCTTGCGAATCTGCTGGATTCCCTGCCCCCTGCCGGTTTCGGCGAAACGCGTGAGACCAAAGATGAGCGCCGCTTCGAGGGCGGTTTCGTCGTTCCAGCGGTTGCCGAAACTGACCGCGTGTTCGTGCTCCAGCGAGGCGCGAAAGCCGCGACCGACGTCGGCCACGGAGATAACGCCGACCTGTCGCCCCAGACGATGCCGCCAATTGTATACCTGCGCGGCCACCCAGCCCGGACCTTCGGCATGCTCGATGACGTTCTGGCACACTTCCGAGAGGATCACGGTGAAATGTATCACTGCCGAGTATGGATATTTGAGGGTGCGCGACAGGATCGTGCCGGCTCGCGTCTGCACTCGCTCAACCACTTCGTGCACGTCCGAGTTTTTCGTGATGGGCATGATTTCCAGCAACACGTCCGAGGTCCCGCGGACGGGGCGTCGTCTGGGCGCGGCGCCGAACTCGAATACCTGACGCGCCGCGTCGGGAAACGCCATGCGATCCAGATACCCCATCACTTCGGGACTGGTTGGCAACGAAATGCGCGGCGCCGACCCCGCGTCTGCGACCACCTTGGCAGCGGCCAGCAGCCAAAGCATGCCGTTGGGATCGATCCAGCGCAGGCGGCGCGCGTCGAAGAGCACGGGGCCGCGTTCTTCGAGGTCGACTCGTCGGTACATCGACTCGACGTTGCGGTAGTCCAGGGAGCGCGGGAGCTCGATGATCCTCACGTCGGGCTGCTTTCGGTACCGCTTGCGGTGCGTTCACGCGCTCGCTCGCGGACAGCCAGCGCTTCGCGCAGCCCTTCCGCCCCCGTCGACCCCAACGCGCACCCGGCGACGGCGTTCGCGCGCAGCAGGGCGTCCTGGCGGCCGGCCCCGTCGAGGATTGACGCAAAGAACGTCGCACCCCAGACGTCTCCGCACCCGGTGGGGTCGCCGGTCTGTGCGCCGTTTGAAATTGGCGCGGTCTCGCGTGCGGGCCGGGTGTCGCTTGCCCGTTTCGTCATGATCTGGGCGCCAGCCGCTCCCAGCGTGACCACGATCGTGCGCAGGCGACCCGTCATTGCCCGCGCCGCAGCTCGCCAGGGGTCGGTCGCGCCCCGCGCGAACAACCCGAATTCAGTCTCGTTCATCTGAACCGCATCAAAGCAACGGACCCACTGTGTTGACGATGGAAGATAGCGCGGTGTGCGCCGCCCGTCGCGGTCAATGTCCAGAAAGAGGGAGTGCAGGTCGGCGTAGGCGGGCCCGATCATGCGGTCTCGCACAAGGACGGCACCGCTCAGATCGAGTTCGACGCCGGAGATGAAGTTGACGTACAGCGCGTCCAGCGTGGGGAGCACCGCCTCCAGCTCGCCTGGCGACCAGCCGGGTACCCCGCCCGTGAGGATCTCGACGCGTTCGGCGCGCGTGTGGTAGACGAGCTCCACGCGGTTGTTCGGTTCGGCCACCACGCGTACGAAGCGCACGTCGCCAATCCGCGCGAAGGAGCGTAATAGGGCCATGGCGCGCGGTGCGACATCGCGCCCGATCTTGAGCACTGGAACCACGGTCCATCCGTCAGGCAACGCGTGGTCGAAGGCCGTCAGCGCGTAGGCGATTCCGCCCCACGCTTCCTCCGATGGGGGGCGACGCCCTGTGCGCCACGGACGAATGGTGTCCCAGACGAGGGTGCCGACGACCCCCAGTCGCTTGCGCGGGCGCCGGGCGCCCCGGTCAGACTTGGCCGTGGATCGCATGCTTGAAAACGCCGGCCGCGCCCACAACGCCGGCGACCTCGCCAAGCGCGGCGGGGACGATCCTGCACGCCGCGATCGCCGATGGGAACGCTCGACGCTCGGCCTCCGCGCGGAGGGGAGCGAACAGGCGCGCGCCGGCTCCGGCAACGCCGCCCCCGATCACGACGACATCCGGATTGAACAGGTGGATCACGTTGGCAACCGTAACGCCCAGTACGCGTGCGGTTTCGGCCACGATGTCCATTGCGAGGGCGTCGCCGGCCGCGGCGGCGCTGCACACCGCTTCCGCCGTGATTGCAGCCGCGTCGCCCTTGACGAGCTCCACCAGCGTCGAGTCACCGCCGCTTGCGACCGCTTCGGCGGCTCTGGCCGCGATGGCCGACCCAGACGCATAGGCTTCGACGCAACCTCGCGAGCCACACGCACAGCGCCGTCCCGCGAGGTCGACGGACATGTGTCCGATTTCGGCGGCCGCGTCGGAAGCGCCGCGGTAGACGTTTCCGTCCAGTACGAAGCCCCCGCCGATCCCCGTGCCCAACGTCAATCCGATCAGGCGCTTGGCGCGGCGTCCGGCGCCAAGCCACCACTCGCCGAACGCGAAGCAGTTGGCGTCGTTGTCCAGAACGACCGGCAGGCCGGTGCCTTGGCGCACCATCTTTGCCAGGGGCACGTCCCGCCAACCGAGATTGGGCGTCTCCAGGACCATGCCTCGGTCGCGATCCAGGGGTCCGGGCGCCCCGACGCCGCAGCCGCAAACTCGTTCCGGACCGACCGTGGCCACGGCCGCCCGAATCATGGCCACAACCGTGCCCACGACCTGCGCTGGCCCACGCTCCGCACGCGTGGCCTCGTTGGCGAGGGCGATCGGGGCGCCCCCTGCGAAAGGCACCAGGCCGACGCTCATGCTGGTGCCGCCGATGTCGACGCCGACAATCCACCTCTGCGTGGCGCCGTCGCGCATTGCTGCCGCCGCCTCTACGAGTCCGGCCGGTCGAGCTGCAGCACGGCCATGAACGCCTCCTGCGGAATCTCGACCGATCCCACCTGCTTCATTCTTCGCTTGCCTTCCTTCTGGCGTTCGAGAAGCTTGCGTTTCCGCGTGATGTCGCCGCCGTAGCACTTTGCGGTCACGTTCTTCCGCAAGGCCTTGACCGTTTCGCGGGCGATGATCTGGCCGCCGATTGCCGCTTGCAGGGCGACCTCGAATTGTTGTCGCGGGATCAGCTGTCTGAGCTTGCGCACCAGCGAGCGGCCGTGGCGGTAGGCGTTTTCGCGGTGCAGGATTACGGAGAACGCGTCGACCGGTTCCCGATTGACCATCACGTCGAGCTTCACGAGGTCGTCGACGCGGTATTCCTGGAATTCGTAGTCCAGCGACGCATATCCGCGAGTGCCACCCTTGAGACGCCCGTAGAAGTCGAGCACGATTTCGGCCAACGGCAGCTCGAAGTCCATCTCGACCCGGTGCGGGTCCAGGTAACTCATGCCCTTGAACACGCCGCGCCGCTCGTGACACAGTTTCTGCACGTTGCCGATATAGGTTGCCGGGACGACGATGCGGGCCTGCACCACCGGTTCGGCAACGGACGCGATCAAGGCGCGATCGGGAAGTTCCGAAGGATTCTCGACCCACAGCTGCGCGCCCGAATCCAGATCGACCCGATACTTCACGTTCGGCACGGTGGCGATGAGCTTCACGCCGAACTCGCGGTCGAGGCGTTCCTGCACGATCTCCATGTGCAGGAGCCCCAGAAAACCGCACCGGAACCCGAATCCCAACGCGCGCGAAGTCTCGGATTCGAACTGGAGCGAAGCGTCGTTCAGGTGGAGCCTTTCCAGCGCGTCGCGAAGCTCCACGTAGCCATCGGACTGCGTGGGATAGAGGCCCGCGAACACCATCGGCCTGACCTCCTGATACCCGGGGAGAAGCTCGCGGGCGCGGTCCGACGCGTCGAGAATCGTATCGCCAACGCGCGTATCCGCAACCGCCTTGATCGCCGCTGCAAGGTACCCCACTTCTCCGGGTCCCAGGGAACTCGTCGCGAATCGACCCAGCCGCATGTACCCGACGTCGGTCACTTCGTGGCGCACGTCCCTGGCTCCGAACGTGATCGTCGTCCCGGCCCGAATGGTGCCGTCGACGACCCGGATGGAGGGAACGGCGCCCAGATACTGGTCGTAGTACGAGTCGAAGATGAGCGCTCGCAACGGAGCGTCGGCGCTTCCCGAAGGCGGCGGGACGCGATCGACCACGGCTTCGAGTATCTCTTCGATGCCCTGCCCTTCCTTGGCGCTTGCCATGAGCACCTTTTCGGGTTCGACGCCCATGAGTTCGGTGATTTCGCGCCGGCGCCGCTCCGGTTCCGCGCCGGGCAGGTCGATCTTGTTGAGAACGGGTACGATCTCCAGGTCGGCGTCGAGTGCCAGGAACAGGTTGGACAGCGTCTGGGCCTGCACGCCCTGCGTGGCGTCGACGACCAGGATGGCGCCTTCGCAGGCCGCCAGCGAGCGCGAAACTTCGTAGGCAAAGTCTACGTGCCCAGGCGTATCGATGAGATTCAGCTGGTACTGGTGGCCGTCCTTGGCCTGGTAGTCCATGCGAATGGCGTGCAGCTTGATCGTGATCCCGCGTTCCCGCTCCAGCTCGTTGGAGTCGAGGACCTGAGCGCGCATGCGGCGGCGATCCACCGTGGCGGTGGTCTCGAGCAGCCGATCGGCCAGGGTGGACTTGCCGTGGTCGATGTGGGCGATGATGCAGAAATTGCGAATCAGGTCCGTTCGCACGCTTGGTCGGGGCATTTGGCGGGAGGGTTTGAGGACAGGCTGAAGCTAACCGAATTGCCGACGCCACTGCCGCCGTCGGCGCTTCCGCCGCTACGAGGTGGGCTTCCCCCATGATGGCTCAATGCGCAAGTTTGAAGGCTATGGCAACCAACGAAACCGTGACGCCGCACCGCGACCGGCGATCCGACCTGATCGATCCGGCGACGCTCGCGCAGCTCGGCGGCATCGACATCATCGCCCGACAGGTCGTACACGGCTTCCTGCTTGGGCTCCACAGGTCTCCGAACCGGGGGTTTTCGGCCGAGTTCGCGGAAAACCGCGCGTATCAACCCGGAGACGATCTGCGCAACCTGGACTGGAGAATGTACGCGCGCTCCGATCGCTTCTACGTCAAGCAGTACGAGGAAGAAACCAACCTGCGCGCCTACATGCTCATCGACATCAGCGAGTCGATGGCGTGGTCGTCCCGGCCCAACCTCCCCACCAAGCTGTGGTACGCGAAGCATCTCGCCGCGGCGATCTCGCTCATTCTGACCCGGCAGGGCGACATCGTGGGTCTGATGGCGTTCCACGAGAGGATCGTGCGACAGGTCCGCGCACGCGGCGGCAAGGTGCACTGGCGGCTCCTTCTCCAACACCTGCACGCACTCAAGGGGGGTGGACGGACCGACGCGGAATCGGCGATCACCAAGGTGGCGATGCGCCTCAAGCGCAAGGGGCTGGTCATCCTGATCTCCGACCTTCTGGTCGACCCGGCGGAAACGGCCAAGGCACTCGCCTTTCTCCAGCACACCGGACACGAAGTGCTGGTGTTTCACCTGGTCGACCCCGGCGAGCGCGACCTTCCCACAACCGGCGAGACGCGTTTCGTGGACCCCGAGACCGGGGACTCGCTGCGCGTCTCGGTGGCCGACATGCGACGTCAATACCGCGACGCCGTCGAAGACGCAATCGCCGAATGGACGACTGCGCTGACCAGTCGAGGCATCGCCTACTCGACCATCGGCACCGACGAGCCGCTGTCCCGCGCGCTGCGATTCTATCTCTGGAAGCGTCAGCGCCTTCCCTGAATGGGCTTTCTCAACCCACTCTTTCTCGCGGCGGGGACCGTCGCACTGATTCCGATCGTGCTGCACCTGTTCTATCGGCAGGAGAGCAAGATCTTCACGTTCCCGGCCATCCGTTACCTGCTCAGGACCGAGCGACAACACGCGCGCCAGATCCGCACGCAGCAGATCCTGTTGCTCCTGTTGCGCGTTGCCATCGTACTCGTCGTCGCGATCCTGGGCGCCCGCATTTATTTCGCCGGTCCCGGAGGGAGTCACGATCCCACGGCGTTGGCGCTCGTGATCGACAACTCGATGAGCGCGACGATTGTCGAGGACGGCCGGCGACGGCTCGACACTCTGAAGGCGGTAGCTCGCCAGAGCGTCGCGGCCGCCGGACACGAAGACCTGATCTGGGTCGTGCGCGCCGGCACGCCCTGGGAGCCCGCCGTGCCGGGAGGCATTGAGCAGGCGTTGGCGGCAATCCAAGAGACCGGTCCAGCCCACGGTCCGGGCGATTTGACTCGGGCCGTGGAGCGCGCCCGCGCGCTGGCTGGACAGAGCGACCTTCCCGACCGCGAAGTGCACGTCTTCACCGACCTGCAGGCGACGGGTTTTTCGGAATCCCAGCCACTCGCCGACGACGTTCCGGTCGTGGTGTTCGCCGCGCCCGTGCCCGATGCGCAAAACCGGGGAATCGCGAGCGTCTCGTTTGGAGGCGGGCTCGCGCCGCTTGCCGGCCGCCGGACCGAAATTGCGGTCTCGGTCGTTGGCCACGGCGTTGCGGACACGGTTGGCGTGCGCTTGTACATCGACGGGCAGGTGCGAGCGGCCGGCCGGGTTCCCGTGGGTGCGTCGGCCAGGTTGCCGGCCGGTCCGTTTCCCGCAGGCCGGGTTCAGGGATACGTCGAGATCGACCCCGATCGGCTGACGGCCGACGATCGCCGCTACTTCACGTTCAGCGTGCGCGATCCCACGCCGGTTGCCGTCCTGGGACAGCCTTCGTTCTTTCTGCAAGAGGCGTTGGGAGTGTTGGAGGAGAGCGATCGCATCGTGCTGGGAGCGCCTGGGCGCGCCGCAACCCTGGTAAGCGTCGGCGGCGACGGATTGGACGATCGCGGACTTGACCAGAGCGCCGTCGTGGCGCCTGGCGCGGATGCGGCGCGGCTTCCGGCGTTCAACCGGCGTTTGGCCGGGGCGGGAATCCCGTACCGTTATGAAGCCGCGGCGCCCGGGGGGGCGCGCATCGCGACGAACGATCTCGGCATTGATCTGGACGACCTCGAAATCCGGCGGTTCTTTCGGATGGCGTCTACCGCGACCGGCGCGCCCAGCCAGAGCGAAGTGGTGATTGCGCTGTCCAGCGGAGACCCCTGGCTCGTGGCGGGGACCTCGCCCCGCGGCTCGTACGTGCTGTTGGCGTCGCCCCTGGACGAGGCGTCTACCAGCCTGCCGGTATCGGCAGCGATGATCCCGGTGCTGGAACGGATCATCGACCGCTGGTCCGCCCAGACGGACGGTGGCGGCGCCGTGACGGCGGGGTCGAACTTCCGGCCTCCGCCGATCGCCAGCTCCGTGACGAGCCCGGACGGGACCGAACACCCCGTAGACGGGGATCAACCCTTCCTGGCGACGACCGTTGCCGGGTTTTATCGACCCATGGCGCGGGACAGCGCGCTGCAGGTCGTCGCCGTCAATGCGCCGCCGGCCGAAACCGATCTCACGCCGGCCACGCCGTCCGGCGTGAGCGGGGCGATCCCGGGAACGGTCACGATCGTGGACGACGCTGCGTCGTGGTCGCGCGAAATCTTCCGGCAGGGGCGAGGACCGGAGCCCTGGCGCCCCCTGGCCGCGATCCTGCTGCTGCTGCTCGTCGTCGAGACCACGGTGGCCGCCGCGCGCGGACTCCGGTCGCGAGGCGTGCCCGGCGACGCGCCCGACGACGGCAAGCGGCGCGGGCCGTCCGGCCGCCCAGGGTCGGGTCGAGTCAGCGACAACCCGGCCGTGCGTGTCTGACCGGCATCGCGCCGCCGCGGCGGTAGCGGGCACCCCCGCCTTGCGAGCGCTGTCGAAGGCCCTGCCCGCCGCCGGCGCCACGCAGACCGTCGGCGGCGCGATCGGTTCGCTGCCGATGGCCGCCCTGGCTGCGCTCGCGTTGCAGCACCCCAATCGCCTTTGGGTCGTCGCCGCAGCCTCGCCCAGCAAGGCCGACGAGCACTTCGGCGATCTGGAGGTGCTGCTCGGTCCCGATGCGGCATCGCATTATCCACAACGGGAAGACATGGGCGGAAGCGACGTAGACGAGTCGCACAGCGCCCTTTCGGGTCAACGCGTGGAAGCGTTCGAGGGCCTGCTCGCAGGCAAGGCTAGGATCCTGGTTGCCACCCGGCGGGCGCTCCAGGAAGTCGGCCCCTTCCCCGACAACCTGGCAGCCCTTCGCTATTCGGTTGTGGCCGGCCAGCGTCTGCGTCGGGACGTCCTTATCGACGAGCTCGACGCGCGCGGCTTCCACCGCGCCCCGATCGTTGAGACGACGGGTTGCTATGCGGTTCGCGGCGGCCTCGTGGACCTCTTTTCGTTTGGCGCGGCCGCCCCCGCCAGGGTCGAGTTCTGGGGCGACGACGTCGAGTCCATCCGCTTCTTCGACATCCTCGATCAACGCTCGACCGACACGACGGAGCGCATCGACATTCTTCCGGTGCGCTTCGGAGGGCATGGCCTCGCCACCGAAACAAGCCGGTGCTCGGTGCTGGACAGGCTGCCCCGCGACACCATCCTGGTACACGGTTCAAACCCGTCGTGGGACGAGGACGCAAGCAGCGCACGGCGCGCGCGACGGTTTCCCCAGCTGGCCTTCGTCGAAGAAGCCGCGAGGACCGCGGAAGGCGCGACGAAGCTGGCCTTCCGGGCCCGTCCGCCGCCGCCCATCGAAAGGGACACGCGCACGCTCAGTACGTTCCTGGCCGACGCCGCAGGTCACGGTGCGCACACGTCCATCCTGTGCGACAACGAGGGACAGGCGTCCCGGCTGGAGGAACTGATCGGCGATCACCGCGGCGCGCTGCCCAGAGGGTGTCAGGTCGTGGTCGGCTCCATTGCCGGCGGATTCCTGCTGGACGACGCGGATCCTCCCGTCTACATCCTTACCGATCACGAGGTCTTCCGGCGCAGCCGCAAGCTTCGTCGCAGTAACCGGTTCCGCGGCGCCGCCGCGCTCGACAGTCTCGCCCAGCTCAAGCCCGGTGACCACGTAGTCCACATGGAGCACGGCATCGGCCGTTTCGAGAAACTCGAGAGAGTCGTGATCGGGGGCGAATCGATCGAGGCGCTGGTCATCGTCTACGACAAGGACGAAGTGCTGCGCGTTCCCGTCTATCGGCTCGACCAGGTCGAGCGCTGGCTCGGTGCGCACCCCGACGACAAGCCCCCGCGTCTTCACCGCATCGGCGGCAGACGCTGGAAGAACCTGAAGCGGAAGACTCAGGAGGCCATTAACCGAACGACGGCCGAGCTGCTCCACCTCTATGCCGCGCGTCGCGCGCGCAAGGGCCACGCCTTTCCGGCGGACACGCGGTGGCAGCGCGAAATGGAAGCCTCGTTCCTGTACGAGCCCACCCCGGACCAGCACCAGGCGGTGGTGGACGTGAAGCGCGACATGGAGTCGCCGCGCATCATGGATCGGCTGGTTTGCGGAGACGCCGGATACGGGAAGACCGAGGTTGCCGTGCGGGCGGCCTTCAAGGCCGTGCAGGACGGCAAGCAGGTGGCGGTCCTGGCTCCCACGACGGTGCTCGCGGCGCAGCACGCCAAGACGTTCGGCGATCGGCTCGCCGAGTATCCCGTAGACGTCCGATCGCTCTCCCGTCTCGATCCGCCGGCGCGCCAGCGCGAGGTCATTGCCGGCCTGACCCGGGGCACCGTCGACATCGTGATTGGAACCCATCGCATTCTCGGCAAGGACGTGGTCTTTCGCGACCTGGGTCTGGTCGTGATCGACGAGGAGCAGCGCCTGGGCGTGCGCCAGAAGGAGCGCCTGAAACGGCTGCGCACCACCGTGGACGTACTCACGCTTACGGCGACGCCGATACCAAGGACACTGTACCTGGCGCTGGCGGGAGTACGGGACCTGTCCCAGATCCGCACGCCGCCGAGAGACCGCATGCCGATCGTCACGCGCGTAATTTCGTGGAGCGACCACCTGATCGCCGAAGCGTGCCAGGCGGAACTGGACCGAGGGGGCCAGGTATTCTTCCTTCACAACCGGGTCCAGACCATCGACACGGCGGCCGAGCAGGTCCGACGGCTGATGGGCGACGCTTCGGTCGACGTTGCGCACGGGCAGCTGGCCGCCAAGCAGATCGACCGCATCATGACCCGGTTCGTGGCGGGCGACATCGACATCCTGGTCTGCTCCTCGATCATCGAGAACGGCCTGGACGTCGCCAACGCAAACACCATGATCGTCACTCGGGCCGATCGCTTCGGGCTCTCGCAGCTGTACCAGATCCGTGGCCGGGTGGGGCGTTGGGACCGTCGCGCCTACTGCTATCTTGTCGTTCCCGAGCGGATTACGCCGGACGCCGAGAAACGGTTGCGCGTGTTGGAGCATTACACGCAGCTGGGCAGCGGTTATCAGATCGCCATGCGGGACCTCGAAGTCCGGGGCGCAGGCAATCTGCTCGGCGAGGACCAGTCGGGCTTCGCCCACGCGGTGGGCATCGACACCTACATGCGGCTCATGGAAGACGCAGTCAGGAACATGCGCGACGGGGCGGCTCGAGAACGGCATCCGCAGCCGCGCGTCGCCATGCACGGCGACGCGTATCTTCCAGACGACTACGTGATGGATCAGCACCAGAAGCTGCACCTCTACCGACGGCTCACGAAAGTGGAGACCCTGAAGGAAGTGCGCGCGCTGGCGGAGGAGATCGCGGACCGCTTTGGGAAGCTGCCCGATCAAGCGCAGCGCCTGCTCGACAAGGCCACGCTGCAAATCGCTGGGCAGCGCGCCGGAGCTAGCCGGATCACAATGCAGGAAACCCAGGCTCGCATTAATTTCATGCGCGGCGTGATGCCGTCCATGGTCGCCCTGGAGAAGGCGCTGCAGGGTGAACCCGTGAGACTCGAGGTTCGCAGAGTCGCCCCGCTGTCGTTGGTGTTGGCGAGTTCGGACGGGGGCCGCTTGACTCGGCTGATCGTGAGAGCGCTGACGACACGATCCACCTGATTGCCACAGGACAGTCTCGAATGCCAATGCACAGTCAACGTTGGTTGCATATCGCCCCCGCGCTGCTCGTCGCCGCCCTTTTGTCCGGTTGTGGACCCGCAACGCTGGCGGAAACCTCGGACGATCGCCTCACCGTCGCGGAAGCCGCGCAACTCATTGCGGATCACAGCCGCGTGGCAGCGGACTCGCAGGTGGTGCGCGTCGTGGCGGAGCTGTGGGTGGACTACTCGCTGCTGGCTGCGCAGCTAGGCGTCGATACGACGTTGGCGACGCTCGACGTCGATTTGGCGATTGAGCAACCGCTGCGGGAAATCACGCTGGCGCAGCTGCGAGACGCCGTGATCGAGGTCGACACCGTGGTCACGTCCGAGGAACTCGCGGACCGCTTCGCCGCCGACCTTCCAGGCGCGCGCGCCACGGCGTCGCAGATCCTGCTGCTGTTTCCGCCCAGCGCCACCAGTCGGCAGCGAGACAGCGTCGAGACCGTGGCCCGGGCGATCCACGACCAGCTCCGCGCCGGGGCGGATTTTGCCACGATGGCGACCCGCCACAGCGACGATCCCGGCAGCGGCAGCCAGGGCGGCCGCATGGGCACATTCGGTCGCGGCGAAATGCTGCCGCCCGTCGACTCCGCCGTGTTCGCTCTGCGACCGGGAGAGACGAGCGGCCCCGTCGCGTCTCCACTTGGCTATCACGTCCTGCGCCTCGAAGCCGTCGAGGTGCCCAATCTGTCGGAGGTCGGCGACGAGTTCAGGGCTCGGATCCAGCAGGAACGGATGGCCGCGGCCGAGGCCGTCTACGTCGCACAACGGGATTCGGCGGTCAATCTCGTCCTGGCCGACGGCGCGGTCGGTCTTGCTCGCGCGCTGTTGGAATCGACGCCGTCCCGCCTCTCTCCGCGCGCGGCGGACCGCCCCCTCGCGACCTGGGAGAACGGCGCGTACACAACCGGCGATTTTCTGGAACTGGCCAGGGTCTCGGCCGACGGGGTCGTGCCAGGATTGTTGGCTGCGACGGATGCCGATCTGCGCGCCTTTCTGCGTCAGCTCGCCCGGCAGCAACTGTTGGTCGCCGAAGCGGTCGCGCAAGACTTCCAGCCCACGGCCGCGCAGGTGGACTCGCTCGCAGCGGAAGCTCGCGCCGCCATCCTGAGCCGAGCCGACCGCATTGGATTGATTCCGCGCCCGGCGGCCGACGCCGCCGCGGATGGTGAAGATGCCGACGTGCCGATGGAAATCCCGACGCCCCAGGAACTTGTACGTGCCGCGCTCATCCGCGTGGTGTCCGGCGAACAGGAAATCCTCCCGTTGGGCGGGGTTACATTCATCTTGCGAGAAGCGGGCGCGTGGCGAATCCACGAGACCGCGGTCGGTGCAACCCTCGAACACGTCGAGGAGCTCAGGTCCCGATAGCGAAGGCCACGTCGTGGTCGATACGGACCAGGAGGACGAATGACGCGATCTCACAACTCTTTGGGGGCAAGGACGCCGGGCGGGCCAAGTCGCGCGCGCGGCGCAACGTTGCCGTCCGCCCTGCTCTTCCTCGTCTCGGCTGTCCTGTCAGCCTTCGACGCCAGCGCGCAAGAAGAGCTGACGGACCACGTTGTGGCGATCGTGGGCGATTCGGTCGTACTCCAGTCCCAATTGATTCAGGCCGAGATCCAACAGCGTGCGGGGGGCACGACCATTCCGCCCGCGGGAACGCCCGAATCGGCGGAATTTCGCAGGGCGCTGCTCGATGCTCTGATCGCCAACCAAGTGGTCTTGCAGGCAGCCGCGCGCGACACGCTGCTGGAAGTCGACGAAGATCGCGTAGAGCAGGTCCTGCAGCAGCGTCTGGAACAGGTGGAGGAGGGGTTTGGCGGCCGCGTCGCCATGGAGCGAGCGCTCGAGGTCGAAGGGTTGTCCATGCAGACCTACCGCGAAATCGTCCGCGCGGAAACCAGCCAGCGCATGCTGATCGAGCTGTACGTGGCGCGGTACGGCGGCGAACGCGCCGTTGAAGTCAGCGAACGCGAGGTGCTCGATTTCTTCGAGGCGCAACGCGTCGCGCTGCAGCAGCGCCCAGCCACGGTCACCTTCAAGCAGATCATCCTGAGCGTACAGCCATCCGACTCCACGCGCGACGAGACGCGCGCTAGGGCCGAAGAGCTCCTGGGACGCGCGCGCGGGGGCGAGGATTTCGCACAGCTTGCGGTCGAGCACTCCCAGGATCCGGGTTCCGCTCAAGCAGGTGGCGATCTCGGGTGGTTCCGCCGAGGTCTGATGGTGAGCGAATTCGACGACGCGGCCTTCAGTCTCCTCGAGGGTGGGATCAGCGAGGTCGTGGAAACCGATTTCGGCTATCACATCATCCTGGTTGAACGCGTGCGCTTCGCGGAACGCCGGGCGCGCCATATTCTCGTTCGTCCCGAGATCGGGCCGCGCGACATCGGCGTGACGAGGGTAACGGCGTCCGAAATCGCCGAAAGGGCGCAAACCGAGGACTTCGAGGCGCTCATCGACGAGTTCCATGACGCCAGCCTGCCCGATTCCGCGACCGTGCCGCAGCGTCAGATCGCCGAGTATCTCGCGCCGGCCTACGTGGCGGCACTGACCGGTCGCCAGCCCGGAGAAATCGTTGGACCCGTGCAGTTTACCGCCGATGGCCGGGAGATCTTCGTGATCATCAAGATTGTGGAGCTGCGCGACGCGGGCGAGTTCAGCTTCGAGGACCTGGAACCCCAGATCCGGGCCACGTTGATGGCGCAGAAGCGGGAGGAGGCCCTGCTCGATGCACTGCGGGCTGAGACATACGTCGAAATCAAGGGCCCGAGGCGATAGGAAGCGTGCGTGCCGGCGACGGGCGCCGCTCCACAAACTCGCACAGGCACCCGGTAGTGCGGCTGGCGATCACCCTGGGGGACCCGGAAGGCATCGGACCCGAGGTGGCCGCAAAGGCGCTGGCCTTGCTGGAGCCGAGTGCGGAAACGACCCGCGTGATCGGGCCGGTGGAATGCGGCGAAGACTTCGCGCGGTGGTCCCGCTTCGAGCCGGTCCAGGGGGGTGCGGCGGGTCTGCATCCGGGGCGCGCGGCCGGGTTGGCGATTGAGAGGGCCGTCGCGTTGGCCATGGCGGGTGAGGTCGACGCCGTCGTAACCGCCCCCGTTCACAAACCCCGACTGGCGTCTGCCGGGTACCCGCCGGGTCACACGGAAATGCTCATGGATCTGGCCGGAGCGTCCGAAGTGGGCATGTTGATGTGTGAAGAGGGCGGTGGTGACGCCACGGCCCCGAAGCGCGTGCTCCTGGCCACCATCCACATTCCGCTCGCAGCGGTACCCGCCTCGGTCACCACGGCTTTGCTCGTTTCCCAGACCCGCCTTTTGAGCGCGGCACTGACCTTCGATTGGGGCATTGCCAGGCCCCGCATTGCACTCTGCGCCCTGAATCCTCACGCGTCGGACAACGGCATGTTCGGCACCGAAGAACGCGACGTCTACCAGCCGGCAATGGACGCCCTCGCCGGCGACCCGTGCCGCGCGACCGGCCCCGTGCCGGCCGACACCGTGTTCGTGCGCGCGTTTTGCGGCGAATTCGACGCCGTGGTCGCTCCCTATCACGACGTCGGCATGGCCGCATTCAAGACCGCGGCGTTTGGTCGCGGCGTGAACGTCACCATCGGTTTGCCCTTCATTCGCACGTCGCCCGACCACGGCACCGCCTTCGACATTGCCGGTCGCAACCTGGCCGATCCGTCCTCGATGGTCGAGGCGGTTCGCCTGGCGCTGCGGCTGGCCCGCGCGCGCAGGGACGGGGTTTCGCCCCCCGATCGCTCGGGCATTGGCCGATGAAGCGCGGCGGCAAACGCGCAACCCCGCCCCGTTTCTGCGGACACGATGCGTTGCGAGCGTCCCTGCGCCGATCCCTGGTCGACGGCAGACTGCCGGCTACGGTCCTGATCCACGGCATTCCCGGTTGCGGGAAGCAGTCGTTGGCGTTGTGGCTGGCGCGTACCGGCTTATGCGAGCGCACGGAGCGTCCCTGTGACCAATGCATCAGCTGTCGGCGCGCCTTGTACCTGGAGCACCCCGACATCCACTGGTACTTTCCGCTGCCCCGTCCCAAGCGAGCTTCCAGCCCGGCTCGGTTGGCGGCCGCGCTCGAAGACGCTCGCTTCGCAAAGCTGGCCGAGTTTCGCACCAATCCGCTGCGGTCCACGACCGGCAGCGAGGTCAAGGGCATCTACATGGCGGCGGTTCGCACCGTCCGCGAGCGCGCGCACCGTCGACCCGCCGTGGGCGCCGAACAGTATTTCATCGTCGGCGACGCCGAATACCTTGTTCCGCAAGAGGCCAGTCCAGAAGCCGCCAACGCCCTATTGAAGCTTCTCGAGGAGCCGCCGGGACGCACTCGCTTCATCCTGACTTCAGGGAATCCGGGCAGCCTTCTCGACACCATTCGCTCGCGCGCCTTGCCTGTTCATCTTCCCCCGCTTTCCGTTGTCGAGGTTGCCGGTTTTCTGCGCGCGGAATGCAATGCGGAACCCGACAAGGCGATGCAGGCAGCCAGGTTGTCGCAAGGGTCGATTGGCTCGGCACTGGGATACCTTGATCCCGACGGAGAAGCGTCGACGGCGCGCGACCGTGCTTTGGCGCTGTTGCGCGCGGCCACCGGCGGCAAGCGCCACGCCGCCTTTGCCGCGGCATTGGAGCTGCGTCCGGGCGGCGCTCGAGGACTGCTGGATCTCCTGGCGGCGCTGCAGCTGTGGATTCGCGACCTCGGCGCCGTCGCGCTGGAACGCCAGGACGCGGTCGTCAACGCCGATCAAATGCCCTCGCTGCACCAGATGGCCCGGCGATTGCGTCCTACCCCGGAGCGCATCGCGCAGGCCGTCGCGCAGGTCGAAGAAGCCAGAATGTTGGCCCAGGCAAACGTCAACCCTCAGCTGTTCGTAAGCACCCTCCTCCTGGACCTGGAAGCGCTGACAAGGGCAAGACCATGAAGGACTCCGACGCCGAACCCGTGAAGGACTCCAAAACGCCGCGCGGGCTGACCCATCTCGATTCGCAGGGCCATGCCGCCATGGTCGACGTGGCGGACAAGACCGCGACCTCGCGCCGAGCGGTGGCGCGTGGTGCGCTACGCTGCTCCGCGGCCGCCTACGCGCTCTTGTCAGGCGGCAACAATCCCAAGGGAGACGTCGAACAGGTCGCGCGCGTGGCGGGCATCATGGCCGGCAAGCGCACCGGCGATTTGATCCCGTTGTGCCATGTTCTCCCGGCAGCCAACATCGCGGTCGAAATGAAGCCGGATCCATCGCTTCCAGGGCTTGTGGCGACGGCCACCGCGCGCGTCGCAGGCCAAACCGGCGTCGAAATGGAAGCGCTGACGGCGGTGTCGATCGCCCTGCTTACAGCCTACGACATGCTGAAAGCCGTCGATCGCGGCATGACGCTGGAATCCATCCGCCTGGTGGAGAAATCCGGGGGACGTTCGGGAGACTGGAAGGCGCCGGGAGCCGAGTGACGCCGTGGTCAACCCGTTGCCGGGCCGTGAAGTCTAGCCGAGCGGCGTAGCCGCGTTCGTCGCGACTGGTACCAGCAGGGGCGCGCCGATGCGAAGGAAACGGGGCTCGACGTCGGGATTGACAACCCGCAGCTGATCAACGGAAACACCGTAGCGGCGAGCGATTCGCGCCAGAGTTTCGCCCGCGGCAATGATGTGCACGGTAACGCGCTCGTTCGATTCGATTTCCCCGAGACGCTCGGACAGAACGCGACCGCGGCCGTGCGGCAACCGAACCGCGGTGGGTCCGTCGACAGGCGTCATCGCAAGGGGGAGATGCGGGTTCAGACGCGCGATTGCGTGCTCGTCGACGCCGGCCGCTTCGGCAATGACGCTGAAGGTCAAGAAGCCTTCGACGTGCACGACGTCGGGCGGAGGCGGAGACGCTTCCACGGGCAGGGAAAGGCCGTAGTACTCGGGGCTGCCGGCGGTGCGCGCGGCGGCAATGAACTTGGGGACGAATTCCCGCGTCTCCTTGGGAAGCCGATGCCGGATCCTGGCAAACAGCGCATCGTCGCCGCGTCCGGTTACGCCACGCTCCCGCATGACCGCGGCCACGCGACTCGGTCCCGCGTTGTAGGCGGCCAACGCGAGAAGCCAGGACCCGAATCGTTCGTGCAAGTACGCCAGGTAGTCCAGCGCGGCGACGGTCGCCTTGAACGGCTCCAGCCGTTCGTCGACGACGGCGTCGACGCGCAGCCCAAGTCCGCGCGCCGTATGCGGCATAAATTGCCAGAGGCCCGCAGCGCCGGCCCCCGACATGGCCGCGGCGTCATAATCCGCCTCGATGAGCGGGAGATACATCAGCGACTGTGGCAGCCTGCGTTGGGTCAGTTCGGCCGTCACGAAGTCCTCGTAGGCACCCATGCGAGAGAGTCCCAGCTCGAACGTCGTAGACCGTCTCATCAGCCTTTGCAGCCACCAATCGACGCTGCCTCGGATCGCATAGCTGCGGACGGCCGCCGACGTCATGATCGGATCCAGGAAAATCGGGCCTGTCGCCAATGGATCCACGGCTACGACGATGTCCGCCGGTTCAGTTGCCAAGTCGCCGTTGGGCAACATTGGCAGAATCGGCGGCGGCTCGAGCGACGGCTCGAGCAAGTCCTGCAGTACCTGGGGCGCCGGCTCGGGGGTGGGCGAGAGCCGTGGCGACTGCGTTGCGCAAGCCGGCATGCCCAGCAGTGCCACCAATCCCCCCAAAGCGCGAGCGTTCATGACTTGGCGGTTCCGGGTCAGTGGCTGTAGTTGGGGGCTTCGCGCGTAATGGTCACGTCGTGCGGGTGCGATTCCCGCAACCCGCCGGCCGTGATCCGCACGAAGCGCGCCGTGGCGCGCAACGCGGCCAATGATCGTGCGCCGCAGTAGCCCATGCCGCTGCGCAGGCCTCCGGCGAGCTGGAAGATCGTGTCGGCCACCGGACCCTTGTAGGCCACGCGCGCCTCGATCCCCTCCGGAACCAGTTTCTTCAGATCGCGGTCGTCCTGGAAATAGCGATCCGCCGCCCCTTCTTCCATGGCGGACAACGATCCCATGCCACGGACGGTCTTGAAGCGACGCCCTTCCAGCAGGAAGGACTCTCCTGGCGACTCCTCGGTCCCGGCGAGCACCGATCCCATCATCACGCTGTGGGCGCCAGCGGCAAGCGCCTTAACCACGTCGCCCGAGTAGCGAATGCCGCCGTCGGCGATCACCGGAACCCGTCCGTCGGCACCGTCGACGGCGTCCATTACCGCGGTCAGCTGCGGCAGCCCGACGCCGGTTACCACCCGGGTCGTGCAGATCGAACCGGGGCCGACCCCGACCTTCACTGCATCGGCGCCTCGTTCCACAAGCGCGTCGGCGCCCGCCGCCGTACCCACGTTGCCGGCCACAAGGTCCAGATCCGGGAAGGCTTCGCGCACTCGCGCCACCGCTCTCAACACCCCTTCAGCGTGCCCATGCGCCGTGTCGACGACCAGAAAATCCACACCCGCGTCCACCAGCGCTCCGGCGCGCGCCATGTCCGCCTTCGCGGAGCCGATTGCAGCACCCACGCGGAGTCGTCCGTGCTCGTCCTTGCAGGCGTTGGGGAACTGACGACGCTTGAAGATGTCCTTCACGGTGATCAGGCCGCTGAGCTTCCCCTGGTCGTCAACCACCGGCAGCTTCTCGATCCGGTGTCGGTGAAGGATTCGTTCGGCCTCGGCCAGCGTAGTCCCCACCGGCGCCGTAACCAGTCCCTCGGAAGTCATGAGCGACGCGACCGGTCGATCCAGGTCGAATTCGAATTGGAGGTCGCGATTGGTGATGATCCCCACAAGCGTCCCGTCGGGCTCCACGATGGGGACGCCGCTTATCGAGAATCGCGCCATCAGGCGGTGCGCGTCGCGCAGCGAGGCGTCCGGCCCCAACGTGATCGGTTTCAGGATCATGCCGCTTTCCGACCGCTTGACCCGGTCAACCTCCTCGGCCTGTCGGTCCACGGTCATGTTCTTGTGGATAACCCCTACGCCGCCTTCCCGCGCCACCGCGATCGCCATGCGAGCCTCGGTCACCGTGTCCATGGCGGCGGAGATCAGCGGGACCTGGAGCTTGATCCGGCGCGTCAGCTGCGTGGAGACGTCGGCCTCGCTCGGATGCACGGAGGAATGACCGGGGACGAGCAGCACGTCGTCGAAGGTCATCGCCTCCTTGATCACCTTGCCGCGCAGCGGTTGCCGAGAGTCTCCGTCAGTGTGCATAAACAAATGTATCCCGGCTGGCGGATCGGTCAATGCCGGGTCTGGAGATCGGTCAATGCCGGGCGGCCCCGCGTGCCGCGCCTACTCCGACCGTTCCCGTCGCGTGCGGTCCTCGGGCGGACGCCTTGACCGATTCTCGACTTGGGCCCCTTCCGCCTCCCCTTCCTTCCCGGTCACCTCTTCGAAGAGTTGGCGCCCGGCTTGCGCCACGCCGCTCCAGGCACGGTCCGCGGCGGCAATGACCTGAAACGCTTCGCGCAGGTTCGACGGTTTGAACGCCGTCTTCCGCAGTTTGTCTTCCAGTTCCTCGCCCAGGCGCTGGAACCCGCTGGTCGGCTTCTCGTCGCTGGACGATCCGTAGCGCGACTCGAGGAACTCGATGAAGTCCAGGACCTGATACATCTGCGCTTCCGGCAGACTCTCGATCTTCCGCATCACGCGGGCCCGCAATACGTCGTGCATGACCGTCAGGACCCGGGAGACGCGTCGGGGGCTTCGTACCGAGCCTTCAGCTGCTCCACGACGGCCGGATCCGCCAGCGTCGTGGTGTCGCCCAAGGCCCTGCCGGCGGCGATGTCGCCCAGGAGACGCCTCATGATCTTGCCGGAACGGGTCTTGGGCAGATCGGCGGCGAAGAGAATCTTCTGCGGACGCGCGATGGGGCCGATGGCGTCCGCCACATGGGCCCTGAGGTCGGCGACGAGCGCGTCGGTCCCTGCGTGCCCCTGCATCAGCGTCACGAACGCCGCAATGGCTTGGCCCTTCACGGCGTGGGCCATCCCGACCACCGCCGCCTCGGCCACGAATTCATGTTCGACCAGCGCACTCTCAACCTCCATCGTGCCAATGCGGTGACCTGCCACGTTCAATACGTCGTCCACTCTTCCCAGGATCCACAAGTACCCGTCCGGATCAAGCTTGGCGCCGTCGCCCGGGAAATAGATGCCGTCCCACTTCGACCAATAGGTCTCGCGGTACCGCGCGTCGTCGCCCCAGATGGTGCGCAACATGGCCGGCCAGGGACGGGTAATGGCGAGATACCCCGCCTCGACCGGATCGCCGGCGTCGTTCAGCAGCGCGGTCTCGATTCCGGGCAAGCCGCGACAGGCGCTTCCGGGCCGCGTGTGCGTCACGCCCGGCAGCGGCGTGATCATCATGCCGCCCGTTTCGGTCTGCCACCAGGTATCGATGATCGGGCAGCGCTCGCCCCCGATGACGCGGTGATACCACATCCAGGCCTCGGGGTTGATCGGCTCGCCAACCGTGCCCAAGAGCCGCAACCGCGACAGGTCGGCTCCGTCCGGCCACGCTTCGCCCCACTGCATGAACGCGCGAATTGCGGTGGGCGCGGTGTAGAAGATGGTCACGCCGTAGTCCTCGCACATCTTCCAGAAACGGCCCTTGTCGGGCCAGTCGGGCGCGCCTTCGTACATGACCGCGGTAGCGCCGGCGGACAGCGGGCCGTACACGATGTAGCTGTGCCCGGTCACCCAGCCCACGTCGGCCGTGCACCAGTAGACGTCGTCTTCCCGAAGGTCGAACACCATTCGCGTGGTCGCGTGGATCTGAGTCAGATAGCCCCCGGTCGTGTGAACCACGCCCTTGGGCTTCCCCGTGGTTCCCGACGTGTAGAGGATGTACAGAATGTCCTCTGCGTCCATCGGTTCGGCGTCGCAGGCGTCGTCCACGTCGCGCGCCAGCTCGTGATACCACCGGTCCCGACCGGGCGTCAGCTCGACGGGCCCGGCTGCCGGGCCCAGCCCGCCGCGCGCCACTACCACCACATGCTCGATCGTGGGGCACCGCGCCACCGCGCGGTCCGCGTTCTTCTTGAGGGGCACGACCGCGCCGCGCCGGTAGCCGCCGTCCGCGGTGATCAGCACCGTGGCCTGGGCGTCGTTGATTCGATCCGCGAGGGAATCGGGGCTGAAGCCCCCGAATACGACCGAGTGCGGGGCGCCGATCCTTGCGCAGGCGAGCATTGAGAAAACCGCTTCCGGGATCATGGGGAGATAGATGGCGACCCGATCGCCCTTCTTAACTCCCAACCCCTTCAGCACGTTGGCAAAACGCCCAACTTCGACGGCCAGCTCGCCGTAGGTGAACGTCCGCTTGTCCCCAGGCTCGCCTTCCCAAATCAGCGCTCGCTTGTCGCGCCGCCGGTCGAGGTGCCGGTCTACGCAGTTGTAACAGACGTTGAGCTTGCCTCCCGTAAACCATTGCGCGCGTGGAGGATCCCACTTCAGAACCGTGTCCCATTTTCTGAACCAGTCGAGCTCGTTCGCCCAGTTCGCCCAATACCGTTCGAAATCCTCGGCCTCGTCGTAAATGGAAGCGTCCGATACCATTGCGCGAGCGGCGAACTCCGCAGGCGGCGGGAACTTCCGCTTCTCGGTCAGCAGAGCGTCGAGGGCGGTGGGGTCATGGGTCATTTCAGGGGTTCTCCAGGGTGACGAGATGGACTGCTCCAGTATGGTTTCAGGGCCACGCGAGAGCAACCGTGCGAGTTGACAGGAACGCGCCCGCTCCGCATCGTAGCGTCATGCAACGCCCCACGAGTCAAGCGGCCGGAACCGACCAGTTGCGCGAAGCCCTGGAAAGGCACGGGCATCGCGTTACGGAACAGCGCAGCGCCGTGCATCGCTTCCTGTCGGCGACGGATGCGCACCCGACTGCCGAAGACGTGTTCCGCGGGGTGCGGGCGGAGATCCCGACGATTTCGCTGGCCACCGTATACAAGAACCTCGAGACCCTGGTGGTTTGCGGCATGGCGATCAAGCTGACCTGGTCGGACGGCTCGTCCAGGTACGATGGGCGCACCGACCCGCATCATCATGCGCGGTGCAACAAGTGCGGCATGGTGATGGACGTGCCGGGGAGCCCGCGCCGGGAAACGCTGGCCGAGCTGGGCGCTTGTCCGGGCTTTCACGTCACCGGGTATCGACTCGAGCTGACCGGGCTCTGCGCTTCCTGCGTCTAAACGGCCACGGATCTGCTCTAGGCGAACGTTGCGATTCGCCCCCGCGCGGAGTGCAGACGGCGACGCAACTCCGAGCTCGACATGGTCTTCAACGTGCGGTCGGCCGTCTTGCGGGTGTTCCAGCGAACGTCCGCCAGAGCCAGCGCGTCGCCGTCTGCGGACCCAGCCCGCCGCAGGATCAGGTAGAACCGCCCCTTGTAGTCGCCGCCCCCTTCCGCGCCCACAGTCGCCACCCATTCGACGCCGCCGTCGTCCTTGAATCGTCGCACCCGATTTCGCTCCCTGTTGCAGGATTCCCGTCACGCTAAAGATAGTTGTCCATGGATCGCCCTAGGACTCGCGGGGCTCCGTTGAGGGCTTGCCCGCCCGCAGAGCCTTCTGGTGGATCACCTCGGGGAATTCGTAGTAGATCACCCCTTCGTCGCTGATGTCCGACCGGACGCGGAACCCGTCGTCCAATCCCATCAGGAGCTTGTCGGCCGCGTCCAGGCTCAGGTCCAGCTCGGCGGCGACGTCGGTTACCGTGAGCACCCCGCTTCGCCGCGCCGCCAGCCTGAGCACCTTGCGGTTGAGCGTCCGGAGCACCGCTCGGCGTCTCTCTTGCAGCGACCTCCACCCCCAGGCGAACAGCCCCGTACCGGTCATTCCGAAGAACGCTCCCATGACGATGGGGGGGCCGTCGCCCCCTCCGGCAATTCCAGCGGCGATCATGAGGGTACCCAGAATCCCCATGACGGCCCCGGAAACGCGGCGGCCCACGCCGCGCCGTGGCAGCGCCCTGTCGGACCTGGGTGGCGCCACCGACCTGGGCGCCGACGCCGCTGGGGTTTGCCCGCCCGGTACCGGCGGCGCCGGGGCCCGCTCAAGCGACTCAATGGACTGCGGATCCGTGGGCTGCGGGCCGCCAACGGCTTGCGACATTTCCCACCCGAGGGCGCAACGGGGGCATATCAGGCGGCGTCGGCATCTGGCGTAATAGACGAGGCCGCCGATGCCGTACGTGAACACGCTTACGCCGACAAGAAGCGCCAGCTTGCCGGCCTTGCCGAAGTACCGCATCCCGTGGCCTTCGTGCCCGCAGCGCGGGCATCGACGGATCTCGAGCGTTGCGACCGGCGCCTGCCGCCGGTCCGTCGCAGCGGGAGGTTGGCGTTCCGCCAGGGCACCGCAAGTCGGACACCTGGCCTCGCCGGTCAGGAGATTCTCGCCGCAAGTCGTACATCGCATTCGATTACGTCCCGGCAACAGTTCGCACTCTGATGACCTTCTCACTACGGGATACGGAACAAGATGGAGTCACGCGCGCCGATGCGCGCAGAATCAGATTACATTTCCTTGAGTCCCACGCAAACCGGAGCACCATCCGCACATGACCCCACGGCGTCCTTTCTGCGCATCCGCGCTTCTCCTGTCAGTCGTTGCACCGGCGATCCTGGGGCTCGCGGGCGGCGGTCGCGCCGTGCACGCCCAGACGATTCCTTCATCGTATCGCTTCATCGATCGCGGCCAGGGAACCTCGGTCTTCTGGGGTACGATGTTTCTCACGCAGGGATCGTTGGATCTCGGGCCCAAGTCCGGCTCGTTCGCAGGCGCCCGGTACGCCATTGAAGCGAGTGGGCCGCTCTTTCTGGAGGGATTGGTGACGTATCTTCCCACCACCCGCGACGTGATCGATCCGCGTCGAGCCCTTGGGGACCGCAAGATCGGCGAGACCGACATGCACATGCTCATGGCCGACGCGCGCCTCGACTTCAGCCTGACCGGACGTCGCACCTGGAATCGCCTGAGTCCTCACCTGTTCTTCGGTGGCGGATTGGCGCTTGACCTGGCGGGCGACAACGAGTTCTCGGAGATCCTCGAACCCGAAGACGTGTACGACTTTGGCGCCGCGTTCACGGCATCATCGGGCACCGGGATCCGCTTCGTGCTTTCGTCGCGGTTGATGCTGCAGGCCGAGGCGAGCTTGACGCTCTGGAAGATCAACACGCCCACCGGTTTCGACGATCCCGCCAAGCGTCCTCAGACCGACGAGCTGACGCTGGAGCCCATCGTGCAGAGCGAATGGGTGCGGGGTTACGGCGTCAGCATCAGCGCGGGTTGGCGGTTCTGATCGCGGCGAGGGGCTGCTAGCGGGATGGCGGCGTTCGAGGCCCTGAAGGCGGACTGGCTTTCGTACGGGGACGCGTTGGCCCGCGCACTCGCGCATGCGCGCACCTCGCCGGCCGTGGTCATGCCCGCGCAGCGCGCACTCGGCAGATCGCTCGCCGCGCCCGTGGCGGCGCGGGCTACCCTGCCCTCCTGGGCCAACAGCGCGATGGACGGTTTCGCCGTCCGCAGCGGGGATCTCGGCGGCCGCATCGATCGGGAACGCCCCCGTGTGCTTCCGGTCTCGGGACAAGCCTACCCCGGCGCCGTCCCGCTGAGAGACGTGCCCGCCGGAACGGCCGTGCGCATCATGACGGGCGGTCCCGTCCCCGTTGGCTTCGACACGGTGATCCGCGTGGAGCACACCGACGGCGAGGCTTCGCCGGGATTCGTTGCCATACGCCGCACGGACGACGTGGGCAAACACGTCCGCTCGCCCGGCAAGGACATGGAGCGCGGCGCCGCGACGGTGCCGGCGGGCGCGGTGATTAACTCGGGCACGTTGCCGGTCGTCCTCGCCAGCGGGGCCGGAAACGTTGCGGTCTACAAGCGGCCGCGCGTAGGCGTGCTGTCGAGCGGCGACGAGCTGGTGGGCCAGGATCGCTTCGATCTGGTGGTCGCGGGCAGGGGTGTGCCGGACACCAACCGGGGCATGATTGCGGCGGCCGTGACCGAGGCCGGCGGCGTACCGGTGGACCTGGGCGTGGCCCCCGACGATTCCGAAGCGCTCAAGGCGGCATTGGGGTCCTTGCAAGGAGTCGACGTCCTGGTGTCCACGGGAGGCGCGTCCATGGGCGAGAAGGACCTCTTCAAGCGCATTCTGCTCGATCTGTCGTTCGAACTTGACTTCTGGCGGGCGCGGGTGCGACCGGGCAGCCCGCTCTCGTTTGGACGCCTACGGGTCGGTGAAGAAGACCTGCCGATCTTCGGGCTTCCCGGAAACCCCGCATCGGCGTTCGTGACCTTTCACGTCTTCGTGGCGCCCTACCTCCGCGCCATGCTCGGGTCGCCGCGTCCTGCGGGAGCGACGGTCACCGCCCTGACGGCCGATCCACTCGTCTCCCCTCCCGGGCTGACCCAATTCTACCGCGTCAAGTTTCTGCCGTGCGGCTCGACGGGCGAACCGGCCCGATGCACGCTCACGGGTCCCCAGGGCAGCGGCCTGGTGCGTTCGTTGCGCGACGCGGACGGGTTGGCGGTTGTGCCGGAGGGAACGGCCCGGATCGAAGTCGGCGATCCCGTGTCGGTCGTCCTGCTGCCGGGTCGCCAGTAAGGGACGAGCGCCGTGATTCAACCGCGCGGACGGCTGACGGTCCCAGGGTTGATCGCGGCGTTGTTGTTCGCACCCGCGTTGCAGGGGTGCTCCGTGCCTCAGTGGCCCGTCGCGGGTCCGCTGAGCTCGCCGTTCGGGCTGCGGTGGAGAGGTGGCCCCGATCTGCATCGCGGTCTTGACATCGCGGCCGACGTGGGGACGCCGGTGCGGCCGATATTGCCGGGCCGAGTGCGAAGCGCGGCAACCATGTCCGGCTATGGGCAGGTGATCTGGATTGATCACGGCGACCACACGATGAGCGTGTATGCGCACCTTTCGGAAATTGCGGTCGAGCCGAGTCAGGCGGTGACCAAGCGAACCGTGATCGGACGGGTCGGTCAGTCGGGCCAAGCGTCGGGGCCGCACCTGCACCTGGAGGTGTGGCGGTGGGGGCGCGAGGCGGATCCCATGACGGTTTTGGGGACGCGCTGACGGCCTCTAGCGTCGGTCTGCACTTGCGCCGCCTGGACCGGCGGCCTAGTCCTAGTGGGAAGTTCCGGAGAAAATCGGGTATTCTGAGGTCGCAAGCATAAGGCCGACAAGCATTTAGAGAGATTCATGGGCCAAAATGCGTACCCATGTAATGGTACGGTCAAAATGTTGACAACGCACCCGTTATCCATTAACGTCGTATCCATGTACATCGAACGCGTGCCCAACAGAAAGTCGCCCCCAGCCGTCCTCCTCCGCGAGTCCTACCGCGAGGACGGAAAGGTCAAGAAACGCACCCTCGCCAACCTCTCGAAGTGGCCCGACGACATCGTCGACGGACTCCGCATCCTCCTCAAGGGCGGCGTCGCGCTCCCTTCCCTCGGCGACGCCTTCTCCATCGAACGCTCCCGGCCCCACGGTCACGTGGCCGCCGTCCTCGGAACCGCCCGCAGGCTCGGCATCGAGAAGCTGCTCGCGCCTCGTCCCTCCCGCCAGCGGGCGCTCGCCATGGCCATGATCGTCGCCCGAGTCCTCGATCCCCGATCCAAGCTGGCCACCGCCCGCACCTTGAGGAACGAGACGCTCGCCCACTCCCTCGGGCAGGAGATGGGCGTCGAAGACGCCACCGAGTACGAACTCTACGACGCCATGGACTGGATCCTCAGACGCCAGGATCGCATCGAGCGCCAGTTGGCCGAAAAGCACTTGGAGGACGGCGCGCTGGTCCTGTGCGACGTCACCTCCGTCTACTTCGAAGGCTCGAAGTGTCCGTTGGCTAAGCTCGGCTATTCTCGCGACGGCAAGCGAGGCAAGCCCCAGATCGTCTTCGGCCTGCTCTGCGACGCCGAGGGCCGTCCGGTGGCGGTCGAGGTCTTCGCCGGCAACACGGCCGATCCCAGCACCGTCGGTCTCCAGATCGAGAAGTTGCGCGAGCGTTTCTCGCTGTCGCGCGTCGTGGTGGTGGGCGATCGGGGACTTCTAACCAACGCTCGCATTCGCCAAGAGCTTGAACCTGCGTCGCTTGCATGGATCACGGCGCTGCGGGCTCCCCAGATCAGCGAGCTGGTCGAGCAAGGCGACGTCGAACTCTCGCTCTTCGACGAGCGGGACTTGGCCGAGATCACCGCCCCGCAACTGTATCCCGGCGAACGACTCGTCGTGTGCCGCAATCCGCTGCTGGCGGCAAGACGGGCGCGAAAGCGCGAGTCCCTGCTGGCGGCCACCGAAGAGAAGCTCGAGAAGGTCGTGCGCGCCACGACGCGCCCCAACCGCCCGCTGCGGGGCGGCGCCGACATCGCCGTGAGGGCCGACAGGGCGTTGCGCGCCCACAAGGTGGGCAAGCACGTCGACGTGGTTGTAACGGACGACGCCTTCTCCTTCGCTCGCAACCAGGAACGGATCGCTCACGAGGAAGCGCTCGACGGCATCTACATCATCCGCACCAACGTGCCCGCCGACGAACTGTCCGCCGACCAGGCCGTCCGTTCCTACAAGAACCTCAGCAAAGTCGAGAAGGCCTTCCGCAGCTACAAGACCGTCGACCTGAAGGTGCGTCCAGTGCATCACAGGCTCGAAAATCGCGTCCGCTCCCACGTCTTCCTCTGCATGCTCGCCTACTACGTCGAGTGGCACATGCGGCGCGCTCTTGCGCCCTTGCTCTTCGACGACCACGACCCCGACGGCTCGACCCGCTCCTCGCCGGTACAACCGGCACGCCCTTCTCGGGCCGCTCGCGCGAAGGCCGCCACGAAACGCACCCACGATGGCCTGCCCGTACACAGCTTCCAGACCTTGCTGGCCGACCTGGCCACGTTGACTCTCAATCGCGTTCAGCCCGCCGCGCCGGGAGCCGTCGCCGCCGACGTCCTCGCCAGCCCAACCCCCCTCCAGGCCGAAGCCTTCCGCCTGTTACGGACCCGTCCCTGAAGCGTACCCAGTAGCGTACACCCCCGAAATCACCCTATCGGCTAGCACGCCATATACTTACGTGCCGGACGCTTCCGGAAGTTGGGCCTAGTCTGGAACGCGCCTCTCGCTGGGCGGCTCCAGCACCCCGGCAAGTCAGCCTCAAGACACGGCTTCAGGGTCAACGCGGCAGACTTGGCGCAGCCCACGGGCTTGCCATGGGGGCGCGTGGCAACTCAATAACCGGGGCCGCGGCCGGCGGCGGACTGAGCGTCTCGCTGCTCGTAGAGCGGGGATCCAATCACGGGTTCTCCCCATACGGCGCAATGGCTCCGGCTACAGTGGCTCCTACCGCAATGGCTTCGGCTGGCGGTGTGTCGTTCGCCTCGGCGGCGACGTGAGCCTTCCGGGGTCGAACCTTCCGGTACTCGATCTGCCGATCTCCATTCAGCTGTTTGCCGAGCACTCCACCCTGGATGAAGCAGAACCCGTCACACGATTCGGCATCAGCGGACGCTCCCTCCGATAATCCCGGTGTCCCCCGATGCGTCGCCAGAGTCCTCGATCCCCGATCCAAGCTGGGTACCGCTCGCAGTTGCACAGCGACAATCAAGGTGAGACGTAGCGACAATCAAGGTGAGAATACGAGATCGCGACGTTGTGAACGAAGGGATGATAACAAGGTGGCATGCGTGGAGCAGGTTGAGCGTCCTGGAGAGCCTGTGAGGCGGTCCTACTTCGTTGGACGGTCCGAGCACGGAATCAAGGCTGGACGGTACCGTGCTCCACCCCCGTGCCAGCGTGAGCGTCGCTGCGGGGTGGGTGGGTAACCATTACCCGTCGTTCCGTGTTGGAACTTGTTCCGACATGGACCGGCGGGTGACCGGCGGGCCCGCTCACTCGGCAGCCCTCGCGGTTCTTTCCGCCGGTGCGCGGACCAATCGTGACCGCGTACCGACCTCATGCTTGTGACCTCCGTCCGCCGCCGGCGATGGAGCGTGGCGGGTTGGGCCGTCGCCATAGCCAACTTGCCGGGTGGCGAGGATGGGAGTGGGGGTCGGCCCCGGCGCGTACCCCACGTCCCGGAGTCGGTTCGTCGGTCTGTCCATGCCCAGCGGCGGCTTTCCTGGCGGCCACGGCGGCGCGACGGCGGTAGCTTTCGACGTTGAGTTCGAAGACGTGGGAGCGGTGCACGAGGCGGTCGACGGCGGCGACGGTCAAGGCTTCGCCACCGAAGATCTTGTCCCAGGCGCTGAAAGGTTCGTTGGCGATGACGAGGAGCGAGCGATTCTCGTAGCGTGCGCCGATGAGTTCGAAGAGGACGCTGGTTTCGGTCCCTTCGCAGGTGGCGTAGGAGAAATCGTCGAGAATGACGAGGTGGTATTTGTAGAGCTTGGCGATGGCGGCGTCGAGGGCGAGGTCGCGCCGCGCCGCCTGGAGCCTCTGCACCAGACTCGACGTTCGCTGGTACAGCACGCGGTAGCCGTTTTCGACCAGCTTGAGTCCGATGCCCGCGGCAAGGTGACTCTTGCCCGTTCCCGGCGGACCGAAGAGCAGCACGTTGGCCGCTTCTTCGAGCCAAATGTCGCCGCTCGCCAGCACGCCCACGCGCGCCTTCGACACGGCGGGCACGAGGTTGAAGTCGAAATTGTCGAGCGTCTTGCCGCGGGGCAGCTTCGCCTCGGCTCGGTGCCGCTCGAAGCGCCGCCGTTCGCGATCGGCGACTTCTTGGCTGGCCAGCGCGGCGAGCAGGCGCGCCGAGGACCAGTCTTCCCGGTCCGCGCGTTCGGTGAAGCTTCTCCACAGCGCCCGCATGCTCGGCAGGCGCAGTTGCTTCAGCAACAGGTCGAGTGCCGGGGGATCGACGATGAAGGAGTCTTTCATCGCGGTGCTCCGTTCAGGCAGGCGTCGTCGTAGCGCGACAGTGGCGGGAGGGTCGTTTCGAGGTCGGGAAGGGAGTCCGGCGCTGGGAACCGGTCGCGCAGCACTTCGGCGTCGGGCAACCGCCCGGCCTCGAGCTGCGCTTCGATCTCGTCGGCCAGCAGGGCCTCGCATCCGTGATCGTGGGCCAGCGCAAGGAGTTTGACCATCCGCCGGCAGGCCTCGCGGTCGTCCAGGCGCTCGCGCAACGCGTCGAAAGCCTGGCGGTAGGCGTCGCGGGGGAACAAACCGTCGCGGTGGACCCAGTTCATCATCGCCATCGGCTTGCGACGCAGAGAGGGCAGCACGTGCCGGTAGTTCACGACCCGTCCCCGTCGCCCTCCCGGTCCCGGGTGGCCCCGAGGCAACGTCACGAGCTCCTCGGTCCCGACGAAGACGACCAGGCGGTCGTCGTACAGTCTCACCCGCAGCCGGTGTCCCACCAGCCGCGACGGCACCGTGCAGAACACCCGCCGCAGCGAGAACCCACCCGCGCTCGTCACGCGCACCAAGGTCTCCTCGAAACCGTCGCTGCGACGCCTCGGCAACGGCCGCAGCACGGCTCGCTCGGCGTCGATCCTCTTGCGGTTGCGAGCGTTGCGGCGACTCGCCACCCGGCTCACGAACTCTCGGTACGCCTCGATCGTCTCGAAGTCCCTCGATCCCCTCAACAGCAGCGCATCCTCGATGGCCCGCTTCAAATGCCCGTGCGCGCTTTCGATCGAGCCGTTCTCGTGCGCCCGGCCCCGGTTGTTCCGGCTCGCCTTCATCCCGTAGTCTCCCATCAACGCCTCGTAACGTGCGGTCCGGTCCTCCCGCGCACGACGCTTCAGGTTCCGAAACGCCGCCGACAGACTGTCCGTCCGGTGCTCCTTCGGAACGCCGCCCAGCGCCCACAGCGCGTCCTGCAACCCCTCGGCCAGGGCAACGTAGCTCTCCCCGCCCAACACCACCGCCACATGCAGAATCCCGAGTACTCCAGCCGAAAATGGTACAGCTTGTGCACCAGCTTCTCTCCCCCAACCGTCACCCCCAGACGCCCGGCGTCGGTGAAGTCCGACAACCCCCGTCGCCCCGGCTCGTGCTTCTGTCGGAAAACGACCTCGCGCGCCGGCCCGTGCTTCGCCTTCCAGCTCCGAACCCGTCGCTCCAGCGTCCGCCGAACCCCCGGATGACGCCGCATCATCTCTTCGTACAGCGCCACCGCCCGCAACCCCGGGTTCGCCTCCAGCAGCGGCACGATCTCCTCGTCGAATATCCCCGCCAAAGGGTCGGGGCGTCTCCGCCCCCGAGGCTTCTTCACCGACCGACGCCCCGGATCCCCTTCGATCCGATACGCCGTCGCCCTGCTGAACCCCGCCTTCGCCGCCGCCAGCGCAGGCCCGTCCTTCCGTCGAGCGGTCATGTACAGCTCCATCTGGTGGTCCGTAATCCGTCGGCCCGGCACTTCGCGTCTCTCCTGATCCCAGGGAAACACCAAAGCTCAAACCTCCCGCCGCCACCTCCGGCCGTCTCACCTTGTTTGTCGCAAGCGTCTCATCCTGATTGTCGCGCTACACGCAGGTTGAGGGACGAGACGCTCGCACACACCCTCGGGCAGGAGACGGGCGTCGAAGACGCCACCGAGTAGATCGAAAAGTTGTGCGAGCGTTCTCGCTGTCCGCGCATCATGGTGGTGGGCGATCGGGGACTTCCGACCAACGCTGGCACTCGCGAAGAGCTTGAACCAGCGTCGCTTGCGTGGATCACGGCGTTGCGCGCTCCGCGGATCAGCGAGCTGGTTGAGCAAGGCGACGTCGAACTCTCGCTCTTCGACGAGCGGTCCTGCCTATCCTGGCGGTTCGTCCGTGCCCTCCTGCAAAATCCCCAGATAGCTTTCGTACGCGAACAACTTGCCGCGCCGCCTTCCGGTGAGTTCTTCCGCGATTCCCAGTCGCTCGAGCAGGCCAAGCGCGGCGGCCACGGTGGGAGTGGAAAGCCCCGTGCGCTCCGCGATCCTCGCAATGCTTCCAATCGGCGTCTCGACAAGCGCTTGGTGTACGCGCAGAGCCGAACCCGCTCGACGACCCTCGCCCGCGATCCGGGAACGGTCGTTGCGAATGGTCTCGCTCGCCAATCGCGCGGTAGCCGCGGCTTCGTCCGCCACTTCTCGCACGCCTTTCAGGAAGAAGCTGAGCCACGCTTCCCAGTCGCCGGTGCGTCTGATCTCGGCGAGGAGCCGGTAGTAAGCTCTCCGTTTGCGCTTGAAGTGAAGGCTCAGGTACAGCATCGGCTCCTTGAGAAGCCCCTTGTCGCACAGCATGAGCGTCACCAGAAGTCGCCCCACGCGCCCGTTGCCGTCCAGAAACGGATGGATGGTCTCGAACTGCACATGCGCCAGGCCGGCCTTGACGAGCACGGGAAGCCCGTCGTCTTCGTCGTGGATGAAGCGCTCCAGGTCGGCCATGCAGTCCTCCACCATATGCGGCGGAGGAGGCACGAATCGGGCGGTTCCCGGGCGCGAGCCACCGATCCAGTTTTGAGACCTTCGGAACTCGCCCGGAAGCATCGCGGCGCCCCGTCCGCTGGCGAGCAGTCGTTCGTGCACTTTCCGCAACAGCCGATTGCAGAGCGGAAAGTCTCCCCGAAGGCGCTCGACTCCGTGGAATAGCGCCCGGACGGCGTTCGAAGTCTCGACCGCATCGTCCGTCAGCCGTACGGCGCCCCCGGCTTCATGTTTCATGAGGTCCGAGAGCGACGACTGGGTACCTTCGATTTGGGACGAAAGCACCGCCTCCTTGTGCACGTAGCCGAACACGAGCTCGGTTGCGTCGGGCAGCAGCTCGGCTACGCCGTCGAGTCGTCCGAGCGCGACAGTGGCCGCTTCGAGCTCCCGCCCCAGGCTCCCGTCAAGCCGGATGGGGGGCGACGGCGGGAGGGGAGAAGGCGTGAATGCCTGGACGGTCTCGTCCTTGACTGCGGTCGAGTGGTACGTCCCCGTGGTCTCTCGGCGCAAAGCTGATCCCGTTCGCTTTCGTTGGCGTTTCGTTATGAAAAGATTTGTCGCAGAGTCGGTGCTTATGAAAAGATAACACCATTCGTTTTCATTGGTTTATGAAAGATTACCGGCCTTCACCTTCATTAGCGTCTCCTTTATTCAAGTTCCTTTCATTGCGGCACCGTTCCTTTCCTTCATTGCGGCCCCGATTACCCCGGCAGTCCTGTCACCCCGGGCGTTCACCACCTCGTCGGCTCTCGCGAAGGACGGCGCGTCCACCGCGGCGATGCGTCCCCCCTCGATCAGGACGTTCGCGCGCTCGGCTTCCGTGGGCATGACCAGAGTGGCGTCCCGAATGAGCGTTCGGTTCATCGGGTTCGTCCGGCTGTGCGCAGGCGCGTCCGGCGTATGCGGACGATCAGGCGAGGTAGGGGTTTCGCCGCTCATGGTCGGTGACGTCGTGAATCGCGGTCACTTCGGGCACCGATTGCGCCACCATCGCGGGAAGACCAAATCCGAACTGGTCGATTTTTCGTACGTGAACGCCAGGGTGCTGAACAAGAGCTTGACAGCCTACGCTGGCAACCCTGGAAGCGCTCTGGTCCAGGCTGGTGCCCGGGGGTGGAATCGTGCTTGACGACTGCCGGGAACCCGCTTGGTGCGAAGGTGCGTTGCCACCCGACACCCGAGAGGATCGACGGTTCCTGGTACGACAATTCGACTTATTCCCGAAGTCCATTCTCATGTCAGCGACTTCGACAGCCGCTTCCAGCGTTATCGAGTCAGGAAGACGCTGGAAACCAGCGTCCCCGTGCCGACCGACCGCGTTCTGGATGGAGGTTGCGGTTGGGGGACCATGACTTTCGCACTGGCTCCCATGGTCCGCGAAGTAGGTGGTAGGCGTCGACTTCGCCGAACGGGCGATTGCGAGTTGCGAAGCTCGCGTAGCTTCACTGGTGCCGAATCGTCCCGGCGGCTATACTTTGGACATGGCAGACGAAACGGTCGCGACGGGCGGTGTCGAATCGGGTCCGAGACTCCCTTCTGATCCAGTGGAGATAAAACGGGGCCTTCTTGCCGCCGTCGGCCGGTCCGTAGGGCGACGCCTTCCCTCTTTCGCCACCCGCATTCGTCACGTCGTATATCGCATGCCCGGCGTCCAGACCCTCATGTTCCCCCGTTACCCGTACTGGGTGCACCCAGGTCATCTCACGGCTATGGTGCAGCTGATCGACGAAACGAGGAACGGGAAGGGAGGAGCGTTGGTTGAGATTGGGGTGGGTCGCGGCTACTCCTCGGTTTTCCTACTGGAGCATCTTCGTACGTGCAACGATTCGCGACCCTTGGTGCTGGTCGATACCTTTGGCGGGTTCAGCGCTGAGAGCATCGCCTACGAAGTCGCGGATCGCGGGAAAACCGCAGCTGCAATTACGGATTACTCATACGTGAGCGCGAAGGTACTGAACAAGAGCTTGGCACGTCTGGGGTATCGCAACTACCGCATTGTGCAAGACGATTGCACCAAGGTGGATTGGGATGCGATTGGTCCGATCGGCGCGGTATTTCTGGATGTCGACTTGTACCTTCCCACGTTGGCAACCTTGGAAGCGCTCTGGCCCAGGCTGGTACCAGGGGGCGGAATCGTGCTCGACGATTGCCAGGAGGATGTCTGGTGCGACGGAGCGTTGCAGGCATACCGTGAGTTCATTGCTGCCCACGATCTACCCTTCGTGCGCGTGGGAGGACGGAGTGCGCTACTGCGAAAGCCCGCGAGCAACCCCGACATCTGATTACGCCAACGGTTGGCGAAGCGTGCACGAAGGTGTTTACGGCTCTCTCCGGGCGCAAGAACCCGTTTATTCCGTGAGCCTGGCTCGCGCCAACCCTGCGAACCTGAAAGCTTCATGACTTCGGATAACGCGCACTCGCATTCCGCGCCAACGCCCCAGGACTACTGGTCGGAACGCCTTCGCGCCATTGCCGCCGAATGGGCTGCCGATCCTTCGTACGCAAGAGCGAACGCCGCGTGGCAGGACGGTCAGGAAGCACCCGGGCAAGTGAATGGGTTCGTCAGTCTGCGCTGTGCGATTCTTCGCAACGCTACCGTCGAGCCCTGGCTATGCGAGCTATACGTCGCGCTGCTCGACCGCGGCGTCAAAGCGGACTTCCATCTCGGCGATTTCGACGTCTACGAGCGCTACGCGACCAATCCGGGCGATTTCGGGGACCCCGAACCGGACTGCGTATTCGTGTACCTGGACGCCGAAGCTCTGGCCGGCGATGCCCGCCACAACCCCCCGTCCGACCTGCGCGATGCCCTGATCGTGCGCGTGCGCACCATCGTCGAGGGTCTGCTGGCTCTAACCGGGGCCAACGTCGTGGTGAGCAACCTCGCCCCCGGGCCGCTCGCGCAGCACCGGCTCTACGGCGACCAGAATCCCGACGCGTGGAGTCAACAACGCCGGGCGGTCAACCTGTCGCTGGTGCGGGAGTTCGCCGACCAGCACAGGGTTGCCATACTGGACGTGGCGCGCATCGCCTCCGAATTCGGGCTCGCCAGGGCGTACGACCAGCGCATGAACATGGTGGCACGCAGCCCCTTTGCGGTCGACTTTCTGCCCAATCTAGCCCACGCGTTCGCCGACGTTCTGGCCACCATGTACCTGCCGCCGAAGAAATGCCTGGCGCTGGACTGCGACAACACGTTGTGGGGCGGCGTGCTGGGCGAGGACGGCCCGGCAGGCGTCGCGATCGGACCCGATCATCCCGGGCGGGCGTATCGCGAATTCCAGCAGTTCCTGGTCGGTTTGCGTCGTCAGGGGGTGCTTCTGGCGCTAAACAGCAAGAACAACGAGACAGACGTTCTCCCCTTCATGGCGGACTGGCCGGAAATGATTCTGCGGCCCTCCGACGTTGCGGCGCACAGAATCAACTGGCGCGACAAGGCGGCGAACCTCAAGGAGCTCGCGGACGAGCTGAATCTGGGATTGGACTCGATGATCTTCATCGACGACAGCCCCTTCGAGTGTGCCCGCGTGAGCGACGCGTTGCCTGAAGTGCAGGTAGAGCAATTTCCCGCCAACCCATTGGAAATAAACGATTTCATGGCTTCGCTTCATGGAGTTCAGAGGCTGCAGATCGGCAATGCCGACCTCGTGAGGTCCGAATCCATGCGTGCCAACGCGCGCCGCGAGGAGCTCCGACGCGATGCGCCCGATTTCGAGACTTTCCTGAAGAGCCTGCGAATCGAGCTGGACATCGCCCGCCAGGACGCGGCCGCGGCGCCCAGGGTCAGCCAGCTCTCGCAGCGCACCAATCAGTTCAACCTGACCACCCGGCGTTACGGAGTCGGCGATGTCGAACGCCTCATGTCCGCCGGCCAGGTGTATACCCTTGCCATGAAGGATCGTTTTTCAGATTACGGAATCGTGGGCGCGGCAATCGTCAAGTCCGTGCGCGAAGGCGTCCAGGAAGTGGATTCCTTCATGCTGAGCTGCCGGGCCTTCGGCAGGAAGGTGGAAGAGGCGCTCCTGGGCGCACTGATCGCCGACCAGGCGCATTCGGGCCATCGCGTCCTGCTGGCGACGTACCGGGCCACGCCCAGGAACGGAATGACCCGCGATTTCTATTCCAGCCAAGGATTCTCCGTGAACGAGCGGTCGGACGAAATCGCTAAATTCGAGCTTGATCTCGTCGCCCGGCGCAACCAACCGCCCGAACACCCGTACATGGTCCGCAAGAGAGGTTTTCCAGCATGAACGACTCCGGCGCGCGGAAACTGGAACGCATTTTTCGGAGCGTTCTCAAGCTGCCAAACGATGCCGACGTGCGGTCCGCATCGATGGACCTGGACGGATGGGACTCGATTGCGCACCTGAACCTGATTCTGGCTGTGGAGCAGGATTTCCGCGTCACGTTTTCGCCCGAGGAGGCGGCCGGCGCACGGTCGTTCGACGCGATGTCGCAGCTGATCGACCAGTGCGGGTGAAGTCGTGCAAGGTAGAAACTCGGCAGCGCGTGGTGTGTTGGCTCTGCGTTTCGACGTGGACTCCCTTACCTGCCTGGAAAGGGGCATTCCCGCCCTGTTGAGGCTCGGCCAGCGCCGCGCCGCTCGGTTCACGTTCTTCGTCAACATGGGACGCAGTTTCAGCTGGCGCTACACGACGGGCCGAATGCTGGAGCGGTTCACGAAGCGGAAGGACTCACGGGCCGCGCCTCGTTCCGCCGTGCCCGACAAGCTGTCGGCGACGACCAAGCTGGGACTCGGCGGCACTCTCAAGACGGTGGCGCTCAACCCCAGGCTGGGACGCAGATACCGGCGAGTCCTCGACGTCGTCCACCGGGAGGGCCACGAACTCGGCCTGCATGGCGGGACGAATCACGCCGTCTGGCAGTACGGCCTGGACTCGCTGAGCGCTGCCGGCCTGGACCATCTGTTACGTCCCGCCTTCCGCGAGTTCAGGAACCGCTACGGTAGGCCGAGAGGGTTTGCGAGCCCGGGATTCCGGCACAACCTCGATGTCCTGGAGCTGATGGACGACTTCAAGTTCAAGTACGCGTCGGACATGACCGGCAATGTCCCCTTTCGGCCGCGCAGAGTTCTCTCCGCCGCCTCCGGCGACGCGGACCGCGAAACCCAGGCCAAGCGGGGGCACCGCTACGACCACTTCCAAGTCCCCGTCAACGTGATCGGCGAACGAGGAATCCCGCTCATCGAACAGTCGCTCGCGCGGGGACTATCGCAGGCTCGCACCGTCGACCGGGTGTTACGCGAGGTCCGCAAGCGCCGTTTCGCGCATCTTTACGGCCATCCCTACCTGGAGGGCGTGCGCTGGCGGGTGCTGGAAGAGGTGCTGCGGGAAGTGTCGGACGAGTACGACGTGGTTCCAGTCGAAGATTACCTTGTACGCTGGGAGGCTCGGTCGCTCCATGAGTAAGCTAATCAGGTACTTGGCCTCGATGTTGCCGTTCTCATGGCGCGCGCGCGCGTCGCTCTACCGGATGAGTGGCATGCGGATCGGTCCGCGGACGCTGATCGACCGCAACGTCCAGGTTACCCGCGCCGACATCGTTGAGATAGGGTCAAGGGTTACGATTGGCAACGGGGTATCCATTCTCGGCGATATCACGGCGGCTCACTCGCGCTTGGAGACACAATACAATATCCAGAAGGCGGCCCCGGTCGTCATTGAAGACGACGCCTACATTGGGGTTAAGGCGACGATCCTGCCCGGGGTGCGGGTCGGCCGAATGGCGACCGTGGGTGCCAATACGCTGGTAATCGCCGACGTGCCCAACTATGGCGTCGTGCTGGGCGTTCCGGGAAGGGTCATGATGATCCGTCCTCACGCGGACGACGCCGAACCGGGGGAGGCGTAGCAGGCGTCCCGACCCTTGGGCTCGGCCTTCCCATGTCGGAGCGAATTTTCTGGCGCTGTCAAGACGTTCTCCAAAACGTTGGCGTTGTTGCAGATTCGAATGGCCGGAAGTTCGCAGCCCGGCCGTCGCCCCGCGACCCGACAGCCTGACTTGCACCGGATTGTGCGGGCGGCTAGACTAGACCCGTTTCAGCGCGTGGGCATGGCTCGGCGTATCGTGCGTCGCACCGGGAGTGCTCTTCCCGCTTGCAACTCCGATCAAGTACAGGACATACCAATGGCAGCAGACACCTTTGCGACGGCAGGCACGGAATCGGTACCTGGATCGCCGCCAGATCCGTTGAAAAAAAAGGCGGGTATGCTGGCCTCGCTCATCGGTGTCGTGACCCGGCGCTTTCCATCCTTGGCAACCCTCTCCCGCCAACTGGTATATCGGACGCCCGGGATCCAGTCGGTCCTGTTTCCTCGGTATGCCTACTGGGTAGACCCGGGACACTTGGCGGCGATGGTTCAGTTGATCGACGAAACTCGGGGACGCGGAGCCGTGATCGAAATCGGAGTGGGTCGCGGCGACTCGTCCGTGTTCCTGCTGGAGCACCTCCGTACCCGGAAGGACCCCAGGCCACTGGTCCTGGTCGATACGTTCGACGGCTTCACAGACGAGAGCCTGGAGTTCGAAGTCACGGATCGCAAGAAAGTAGCTTCTGATATTTCCGACTACTCGTACGTGAGCGCCAAAGTCTTCAACAAGAGCCTAGCTCGTCTGGGCTACAGCAACTACCGCATCATCCAGGGCGATTGCACCAAAGTGGACTGGGACTCCCTCGGGCCGATCGGGGCGGTATTCCTGGATGTGGACGTGTACCTGCCCACGCTGGCATCCCTCGAGGCGCTCTGGCCAAGGTTGGTGCCTGGGGGCGGAATCGTGCTTGACGATTGCCCAGGACGCGCTGCTTGGTGCGACGGCGCCTACCAAGCCTACCAGGAGTTTATTGCTGCGCACGACCTGCCGTTCGTGCGCGTTGGGGGCAGTAGCGCGCTCGTGCGAAAGCCTGCGGAATCTCCCGTCAGCTGATGCCGAAGACCGCCGGTCCGGGTTCTCCCAGCAACCTCCCCTGCTGGTTGACCGCGAGCATTTACGTGGTCGTCACCGTCGCGCTGTTCCAGGAGTTCATCTTCTCGGACCGCATGCTCTACGGCGAAGACAATTTGTCGTTGGGCTACATGGCCCGGGCCTTCGTGGCCGAACGCATCGGCCAAGGCGACCTGCCCCTCTGGAATCCGCGCCTTCTCGGCGGCACTCCCCTGTTCGAAGCGATCGGGGCGGGCGATTTCATATACCCGACCACCTTGCTCTTCGGGGTAACCGACGCGCACCGGGTTGGGGGGTGGAAGATGGTTCTGCACGTTTTGGCCGCTGGCTTCTTCATGTACGGCTGGGCCCGCAGCCTGGGCCTGGGTCGCGCAGCCGCAATGGTCGGCGGGCTGGCATGGCTCATGGCGCCCGTCATGGTGACGCTGTCGCTGCCCGGCAACGATGGCAAACTCATGGTCGCGGCAGTGGCGCCACTTGTGTTCTGGGCGGCGGAGTCGGCGGTCGCAAGAACGTCCCCGCGTACGGCGGCGGCATTGGCCGGGGCCGTAGCGCTCACGTGTCTGATCACGCAGATGCAAGCCGCCTACTTCCTGTTCTGGACGGTCGGCGCGTACGCCGCGTTTCGCATCTGGCAATTGCGCAAGCAGGCCACCGGGCAAGGCGCGGAACCCTCTCCCAAAGGCCGGGCCCGACACAGCTTCGCTCGCGGCGGCGTGTTCCTGGGCAGCTCCGTCCTAGGCGCGCTGATCGCCGCCGTGCAGCTCGTGCCGGCGGGCCAGTACGTGGGCGAACATTCCCGTCGCACGGCCACCACGGTCGACGCCACGCCCGAGGAAGCCATCGCCTATTCCAGCTCGTGGTCGCTGCACCCCGAAGAAGCCGTCTCGCTGGCGGTACCCGAGTTCGTCGGGAACACGTTCGCCCGCGCGCCCTGGGGACAGGGAACGTATTGGGGCCGGAACGCGCTCAAGCTCAACCACGAATACATCGGCGCGTCGGTGCTGATGATCGCCCTGTTCGCACTGCTGGGACGACGGCGCAAGGGGCTCCGCCGGTTCTTCGGCGCGGTGGGCCTGACCTGGCTACTCTTCGCGCTGGGGCCGCACACGCCCGTCTGGCGAATCTTCTACGAGGTCATACCCGGCATTTCCCTGTTTCGGGTGCCCGCAATCGCGAGCTTCCTGGTCAGCTTCGCCGCGGTCACCCTGTTCGCCCTGGGAATCGATGACCTGCTGAACCACGCGCCGCAACCCGGCAAGCGCAACCCCCGAGTCAACCTGCTGCGAACCGGACCGGGTCGCGCCATGGCCGGGTTCGCCGCGCTGCTGCTGCTGGGGTTCCTGCTTCAGGCGGGCGGCGCGCTCACGGGCTTGTGGATCAATGTCCTGCGCCCGGACGCCGATCCTCGTACGCTCGCTGCCCTTGCCGCCGCCGAACCCTTCTTTGCGACTGCTTTCGCGCTTGCGCTCCTCTTCGCGGTCCTGGCCGCCGCCCTGGCATGGGCGCGCTGGGACGGCAAGGCCTCGGGCGGGGCGCTCGTGGCGGGGCTGTCTGTGCTGGTCGCCGTAGATCTGGGGCGAATCGACAAGGCGTTCATCGACACGCTCGACTTCCATGAATGGGCCGCGCCCGACGCCAACGTTCGCTTCCTGCAACAACAGCGATCGCTCGGGCCGTTTCGCGTGGCCGACATGCGGGGAAGCGCACAGAACGTCGAGCTGGGCATGTTCGGAATCGACCTGCTGGCCGGTCATCATCCCAACGATCTGGCTCGCTATCGCACGTTTCTGGGACTTCAGGGCAGCCAGGCTTCGGGCTCCAACATGCGCCACACCACCGTACTGCGCATGGCCAACGTCAAGTACCTGATGTGGCCCGAAGGCGCGGTGGGCGGCCCCCCGTTCGCGGGTGCGCAGCGGCTCAGCTCGGCGCCCGGCAGCGCGGGACTGGAGGCCGTGTACGTCTTCCCGGGCCTGGATAGGGCGTGGGTGGTGGAGTCCTGGTCGGTCGAGCCCGACGATGCCGCCGCGATGGTCAGGATTCTGGGACAGGACTTCGACCCCGAACGGGAGGCCATCCTGGCGGAGCCGCTGGACGTCCCGGACGCAGAAGGCGACCCGCGCACCATGGGCGGCACGGGAGTGGGGCGGGTGGAGTGGGTGGTGGATGGGACGGATCATCGCGAAATGCGCGTCGAGACGACCGGGCCCGCGCTTCTGATCGTGTCGGAAAACTGGTTCCCGGGATGGGTGGCCCACGTTAACGGGGAAGAGACCCCAGTGCGCCGCGCCAACGTCACGTTTCAGGCCATCGAGCTCCCCGGCGCGGGCGTGCACGAAGTCGCGCTGCGCTTTACCGCCCCGACGGTGAGGCGCGCGGCGGTGGCGAGCGGCATCGCGGTTCTGGTTACGTTGTCTCTGCTGGTAGCGCCCGCCGTGGCGCCTGCCGTCCGGGGTGCGCTCGGGCGCAGGAAGCGCACGTGACCCGGCGCCTCGCCAGCGCGACGCCGCGCCGCTCCCGGTGCAGCGCTCGTGGCGAGCGAGGCGGCGACCGGCCGCCGATCGGCGACGCCTACCCTCCAGGTCTGCGGTAGCGCACCGGTGGCGGGGGCTCCTGCTCGAACGTCACCTTCTCGGTCTCCAGGAGCCTCAGCGCTTCCCTGACCGCCGCCTCCAGCTGGGGATCCCCGCCTGCAATCACTGGAGCCGGATCGTTGCGCACTTCGATGTCGGGAGCGACGCCTTCGGCTTCCACGGCCCACTCTCCATTCACGTCGAAGAAACCTCCCCGGGGCGCCACGAACCGGCCGCCGTCGATCAGCGGCGGCGTGTCCCAGGTCCCCACAAGCCCGCCCCACGTCTTCGTGCCTACAAGCGGACCGACGCCCCGGAACCGGAACAGATACGGCAGAAGGTCGCCTCCCGACCCGGCGCGCTCGTTGACGATCATGACCTTGGGTCCGAAGAGCCCGGCCATCGGCTGGGTCCAGGGCTTCCGGTCGCCCGCCCTCGAGTTGAAGTAGCCGGTCAGCTCGCGGTCGAGCATGTCGACGATGTAGTCGGCCGCAGAGCCGCCCCCGTTGTTGCGTTCGTCGATTACGGCGCCCTCCCGATCCTGCTGCGCGTAATACATGCGATTGAAGTAGCGGTATCCTCCCTGGCCGGTGTTCGGTAGCCAGACGTAGGCCAGTCGTCCGTTGCTCATCTCGTCGACTCGCGCCTGATTGCCGGCCACCCACGCCCAGCTGCGCAGGCTGGATTCGTTGGCCACCGGTTCGACGAGCACCTCTCTCGCTGCATCGCCCGAAGGAGACGAGGAAACCGATATCCGGATGACGCGCCCTGCCGTTCCTTCCAGCAGACTGTACGGATTGGTGGGCGCGCGCAGCTCGATCCCGTCGATCCCGAGCAGGTAGTCGCCTTCGTTCACCCCGAGCCCCGGGAGCGAGAGCGGGCCGTGCACGCCCGGCGTCCAGTCTTCGCCGTCGTAGATGCGAGCGATTCGGTAGCGCCCGCCCTCCTGCACGAGGTCCGCCCCCAACAGTCCGGTGCGCGACGATTCCAGGTCCGGATAGTCGCCGCCCGCCACATACGAATGTCCAACCGCGATTTCGCCCGACATCATGTCCAGCAAGTGGTTGAAATCGGAGCGATGACGGACGTCGGGCAGCCACGCCGAATACCAGTCCCACACGTCGTCCCACGGGGCTCCGTGCTGGTTGTCCACATACAGGAAGTCCCGCATGAAGCGCCAACCGTCCTTGAGCATCTGGGCGTACTCCGCCTCCGGCTCGACCCTGACCCTCACCCCGCCCAGGTCAAGCGCTCCGCCGCTTGCCGACGGCGCGGATCCGGTTCCGACGATCCGCCAGCGTGGGCCGCTCCTGAAGAGCAGGCGCTTGCGGTCGTGCGAGGTTTCCGCCTGGCCCACGTTGTCGGCGAAATCGTCGGCCTCCCGGTCCTTCACCGAGTACTTGAGCAGTTGCCCGTCGCCGTCCCGCACGAAGACCGTGTACTCGGGGCCCGCCACCAGACCGGAGTAGCCCCTGGCAGGCAGTCCGGGAGCGTCGACAACCCGACTCGACATTCCCTGAAACTGGATCTCCACGCCCGCGTCTGCATCGGGGCCGTCCTCGCCTTCGGCCTCCTCGTCGCCCGCGTCGGCCTGCGCCGGCTCTTCGTCGCTCACCGGAAGGAACGGTGAGGGCTCGTCCCCTCCGAGCAGGGCCAGGTAGAGCGTCCTGGTCACAGGCCGGTCGTACGAGGTCATGTCGAGCCAGCCGGTATTCAGCGCGTAGTTGGTGGAAGCGAGGAAGTAGAGGTACTTCCCGGAAGCGTCCCACACCGGCGAAATGGCGTCGGCCATTCCGTTGGTGAGCTGGTGCGTCTCCCCCGATGCTGCGTCGTGCACGAAGACGGCCCGGAGCTGGTTGTCGAGCCGTCTCGAATACGCGATCCAGCGCGAATCCGGCGACCACACCGGGTTCATCGAACGCTCGGGATGGGCGAACCTGTCGGTGTCCACGTGCTGCGTTTCGCCCGATTCCACGTCGTGGATCAGGACCCGGTAGTGCGTGTCCGTGAACGCGAGCTTCGACCCGTCGGGCGACCACTCCGGCCTGAAATAGAAGGACGGTTCGTCGAAGTCCGTTCTTGTGACGTTTCGGCCGTCCTGGTCGGCGATCACCAGTCCGTATTCGCCGCCGGCGTCGTTGAACCACGCGATCCGCGATCCGTCCGGCGACCATGCGGGATGGCGGTCGGCCGTACCCGGCGTGCGAGTCAGGTTGCGCCACGATCCCTCGTCCGCAGGCGCCGACAAGATCTCTCCGCGCCACTCGAACACGGCGCGCTTGCCGGTGGGCGAGAGGCGGGCGTTGCGGATCTGTCCGGGCGGAACGTCTTCCCAGCGCGGTCTGGCCCAGTTCATGTCGCCGGCCACATCGATGGTCAGCCTTCGCGCGCTGCCCGAAGCGGGATCGATCTCGTGCAGGTAACCCGCCTGTTCGTATACCAGAACACCGTCTCCAGCGCCCAGGCTCTTGACGTCGAAGTCGACGTGGCGCGTCACCTGGCGCTCCTCGCCGGTCGCGGGATCGAAAGCCCACACGTTGCTCGCCCAGTCGCGCTCCGACATGTAGTAGACCACGCCGTCCATCCACACCGGATCCATCTGGCGCTCTCCTTCCCAGGGAGGCGTGATTCTCTCCCAATCGTCGGTTGACACCACGCTTATCGGCTGAGCCTGCCCGCCGCGGTAGTTTCGCCACTCCGGGTCCCAATACCCGATCTCCTGATAGGCAAAGCGCGAGCCGTCGGCTGAAATCCCACCCAGATACGCCTGGGGCAGCGCGACGGGTTCGGGGAGTCCGCTTTCGGGTCCCACGACGTAGAACTTCCAGAGCCTGGTGGGAACGCCCTCCCGGCCGGAGCGAAACAGCATTCGGCCTTCGGGAGTCCATCCCTGCACCACGTCGGCGCCGGGATGCCATGTGAGTCGGCGGGGCTGGCCTCCGCCGGAAGGGATCAGATAGACGTCGGTGTTGCCGTCGTATTGTCCCGAAAAGGCGATCCACTCTCCGTCGGCGCTGAACGCGGGATCGGTCTCTGCGCCTTCGGAGCTGGTCAGCCTGACCGCCACTCCTCCGTTCCTGGCCACGGTCCAGAGGTCATTGGCGTGAACGAAGACGATCTGGGTCCGACTGACGTCGGGCTGGCGCAGGAACCGGCTTCCCTGACTGGACGGGGCGTCCTGAGCCTGAGCGGGGGCGAGGCCCACGGTAGCGAGGAGCGAAACCGTCAACGCGAAGCGAAACGGCGCCGACGAGGGTCCATCGGAATGGCGTGCAATGAATCCGTTCATGAGTCTCGTCAGGTTGAGTTTTCGACGACGATCAGTCCGCGCGCAGATCCCGTATGGCGGCGGCAAGCTCGGGGGCGATCTCGAACACGTCTCCCACGATCCCGTAATCGGCCACGCCGAAGATTGGCGCTTCCGGGTCGCGGTTGATCGCAACGATCACCCCCGACGTGCGCATGCCGGCCAGATGTTGAATGGCTCCCGAGATCGCCAACGCAAAATAGAGCTTCGGCGTGACGGTCTTGCCCGTCTGACCCACTTGCTCGGCGTGGGGGCGCCATCCCGCATCGACCACCGCCCTGGAAGCCCCAAGCGCGGCCGTCTCGCCCAGCGCATCGCGCAGATCCTTCACGACGTGCCAGTGCTCAGGCCCCTTGAGTCCGCGCCCGCCCGAGACAACGATCGCCGCCTCCGAAACATCCAGCTTAGCCCCTCCGGAAGCCTCAAAGCCCACCACCCGATATCCCCCCGCCCCACCGCTCGACACCTGCGCGACGTCCTCGATCACGGCCGTCCGCGGTGCATCCGTCGGTGCAAACACGTTGGGTCGGATCGACAGCACGGCGGGAACGCGCTGCATGCGCACGCGCGCCAGAGCCTTTCCCGCAAAGACGGGCCGGGTCGCCACCACGTCGCCGTCGTCCACGTCCACGGCGGTCACGTCGGTCAACAACGGCGTGCCCAGCTTGGCCGCAACGCGGGGCGCCAGATCCCTGCCCCGCCCCGTCGCGGCCAAGACCACCGCGCCGTAATCGCGGCTCCCCGCGACCGCGGCCACCTGAACCGCCAACTCGTCCACCTGCGTGGCACCGGCCAGCGCCAGCACCCGGTCCGCCCCGCGGCGTCCCAGCGCATCGGCTGCGTCCTTCGTCGCGGCTCCTGCGACCACGGCGTCGACCGCGCCGCCGAGCGCATCCGCCAAGCCGCGAGCCACCGACGTCACCTCCTGCGAAACCGCACGGACAGTCCCCGCGCGCACCTCCGTTACCGCGAGCACGTCGGCCATCAGAGTACCTTCGCCTCCTCCCGCAACAAACGCACGAGTTCGGGAACGGCAGCGGTCCCCTGCCCGACGATCCGCCCCTCCGGTCGCGCAGGCGGCTCGGCAAGGCTCTCGATCACCAAACCCGAATTGACGGATGGCGCAGGCTTGCGTACCAGCGGCTTGCGCTTGGCCATCATGATGCCGCGAAGCGATGCGTACCTGGGCTCGTAGCGGCCCTTGGTCACCGTCGCCACCGCCGGCAGATCCATCTCCACCACTTCCTGGCCGCCTTCCACGGCCCGGCGACACGTGACTATGCTGTCCTCGACATCCATTGCGGCCACCGAGGTGGCGCACGGGCGCCCGAGCAGCTCGGCCACCATGGGACCCACCTGTTGCTGGTCGTCGTCCACCGCCTTGACGCCAAAGAGCACGAGCTGCGCATCGCCGCCGCGCAGCTCCGCAGCGAGCACCTGCGCGGTTGCCCATCCGTCCATGTCGGGCGCGCCCGTCAGCAGCACCGCCCGGTGCGCCCCCAACGCCAACCCGGCCCGAAGCGACTCCTGGGTCGCGTCGGGTCCGTAGCTGATCAGCGTGACCCCGCCCCGCCCCGCCGCTTCCACCAGCTGCAACCCCGCCTCGATCGCGAATTCGTCATAGGGACTGATTACGAACTTGACTCCCTCCGGCGCAATGCCCCGCCCGTCCGGCGCGATGCGGATTCGGGTTGCGGTGTCGGGCACGCGCTTCACGCAAACGCTGACATTCACGATGTTCTCCCGGCGATTACAGGAAGGCGCCAGCCAAGGCAAAGCAGACCGTGGCGACCGCACCGCCCGTCAGCGCGTATGGCAGCTGAGTCCGCACGTGGTCCACGTGGTCGGTGGCGGACGCCATGGAAGAAATCACCGTGGTGTCGCTAATGGGCGAGCAGTGGTCGCCGAAAATTCCCCCCGACAGGGCGGCTGCCAGGAACGGCGCGAGGTCAACCTGCAAGGTCGCAGCCGCCGGCACCACAATCGGGATCATGATCGCAAAGGTGCCCCAGCTCGATCCGATGGAGAACGCAATCGCGGACGACACCACGAAGACCAGCGGCAGGAACACCGCGGGAGCAAGCACCCCCTCGGCAAGGCCGGCCACATACCTGCCGGTCCCGAGCTCTCCGGTCACGTCGCCCAACGCCAATGCAAAGAGCAGTATGAGTGCCATTGGAACGAGGCCGCCCGCCCCGCGCAGCGCGATCTTCACCAGCTCGTTCACCGAGTAGGCCCGTTGCGCCAGCAGAAGGATCCAGGCGGTCGCGAGGCCGCCAAGCGATGCCCACAATACCGCAATCGAGCCGTCACCCTCCCTCAGGTCGCCGCCGCCGGTAGTCCACAACCCGAGCGGCATCAACGCCACGAGGGCGACCACCGGACCCACCATGTTGACGGCGCGCGGCGCCACCGGCGGGTCTTCGTCCGAGCCCAGCACGCCTTCGTCCATCATCGGCGTCGCGCCAGGCGCCAGCACGGCCCCCGTCGCCGCTCGCTTCTCGGCTCGCTTCATGGGTCCCCAATCCAGCTTCATCAGCACCACCGCCAGCGCCAGCACCACCGCCGCGAAGGAATAGAAATTGAAGAGGATCGAGCGCAGGAATACGCCCAGCGAGTCTTCCACCCCCAGCCCGTTCAGGATGCCCAGGTTGTACGCGCCCCAGGCGTTCAACGGAATGAGAATGCAAATGGGCGCGCTGGTGGAGTCGATCAGGTACGCCAGCTTCTCGCGCGAGACGCGGTAGCGGTCAAAAAGCGGACGCGATACGGATCCCGCCACCAGCACGGTGATGTTGGACTCGATGAACACCACCACCCCGATCAGCCAGGCGAGCAGCTGCGCGCGCTTGCCGTTGGTCACCCAGCGGTTTCGCTCCAACCACGCAACGAACCCGGCCACGCCGCCGGACGACGAGACCGTCGCGATGAGCGCGCCAATGACCAGCGTGAACATGATCACTCTGGCATCGTAGGCGTCGCCCAGCACCCGCACCGCCGATTCGATGGTCTCCGCCATCCCGGCGACGGGATTCCAGTTCAGGAGGATCGTCCAGCCGAGCCAGATGCCGCCGGCCAGCGAGAGGTAGACCTGCCTGGTCGCGATCGCGAGCACGATCGCGAGCAGCGGCGGGAGCACCGATAGCCAAGTGGGTTCGTTCATGATCTGGTAATCTACCATCTTGGAGACTTTACCGCCGGGTGGCCCTTCACGTAGAACCGAAGCGGCCAGTCCGCAGCGCGCGAAACCCCGATCCGTCCCGAGACGCCGACCTTGGAACGATCCACCGGCGCGTCCGGAAACAGCTGCACCGGAGGCGTCGAAAGGTCGTGATGGTTTTCGCGCATCGTGACGCCCAGTGCCTGGGCAAGGCGTCCCGGGCCGCTGCACAGATCCGCGCGCCGTCCTCTTCGCGCAGCCATCGCGTCCAACCCATGGACCGGTTCCAACGCCCGAATCAGGATTGCCGTCGGATCCCCTTCATTTCCGATCACCACGTTGATACAGTGGTGAATCCCGTACGAGACGTACACGTAGAGCGTGCCGCAGGGCCCAAACATCGCGTCGTTGCGCCGGGTGCGGCCCTTGCTGCGGTGGGCATGGCTGGCCGGATCGTCTAGCCCCAGATAGGCCTCAGTCTCAACGATTACGCCCCGAGTCTCCAGCCCGTCCACCGTAGAAACCAACATCGAGCCCAGGAGCCGCCTCGCCACGCGGGCGCCGTCTCCGGCAAGGGCGGTCCATCGACCGCGCGCCTCGGCGCGCTCGGTGCTGACGCCGGGACTATACACGGGTTGTCAGCAGTCCCTTCGCTCAGCTCTCTTCATTGGGGTTCGCCGACGCCGCGGCGCGACGCTTGTGGTCTTCCGCCCAAGCGATAAGCACGCTCCGGGCGCGCGCAGGCAGAAGTACCTGCTTGACGCGCTCCGGTTGCCCGTGAAGCGTGCCGAACACGTTCTTCCCGAAGTGGTCCACCAGGCGCGCCGCCGTCTTGACGCCAACCCCCTTGTAGCGATGTGCGAGGTAGCTCTTGATCGCACTCTCCGTGGTGGGAAGCCCAAGCGCCTTGGGGTCGAACGCCGCCGGCTCGTCCTTGGCCGGGGCAGCCTCGAGGCGCACCCCCGAGCTGCCTCGTTTGCCCCGCTCAAGCACGATCAGGCCTTTGGATTGTGCGAACAGCAGGAACTTTCTGAATTTGCCGAAGCCGAGCTGGCTCTCGCGGAAATTCGGGTCAATCGCAAGCATCTTCTGCTTGACGCTCGAGTCGCGAACCGCCTGAGCGTCTTTCCCTTGCAGCTCCTTGACGGCCCTGGTCAGCAAGTCCAGCGCCTTGGCGGGATCCGGCGGCGGAGACTTGTCCCGTGCGGTCGCGGCCTGCTCCTTCGCCGCGCCGGCCTGGGCGCCATTCGCGGCGGTGCTCTTGCGCCGGTCTCCGTTCGCCAGTTTGTCGGCGGCGGGTCCCTTCGCGCGAGCCGTCTGCTTTCGCTTGCTGCGGCGATCGTCTCCCCTGGCGCCCTTTTCGTCCGGCTTCGGGTCGACTTCCTTCGATTCGGACGGGGCGTCGCCCACCGGCGCGATCCTGTACTGGCCGTTGGCTCCGCGCGCGATCTCCACCAAGCCCTTGTTGGCGGCTTCAATCAGGAATTTGGAGAAGTTCTTGAATCCGAGACTGCGTTCGTCAAAGCCGGGCGCCACCTCCATCATGACCTGCTTCAGCCGATCCGAGCGCATGACGTCGCCACGCGAGCTCATGCGGCCCACGGCCTCTTCCACGCACTCCCAGGCATCCGGCCCGACGGCGCCGTCCTCGCTTGCTCGGCTCAGGCCCGTGAGCGCGTTGTACGAGTAGTACTCGTCGCAGTTCTGAACCAGGATGTCCGAGCTGGATTCCTGAATTCCGATGCCGATGACGTACTTTCCGTACTCCTTGAGCTTCAGAACCAAGCTGGAGAAATCGGAGTCGCCCGTAAGCAGAATGAAGACCCCGATCTCAGGGCGGATGAACACCAGCTCGATGCCGTCGATGGCCATCCGAATGTCCGTGGCGTTCTTCTTGGAGCTGCCGTAGGCCGGGGCGAAAATCAGGTCGATCGAGGCTTCGGAAAGGGGTACGATGTACTGGGGGTATCGTCGCCAATCCGCATAGGCCCGCTGCACCGTGACCTTGCCCTTGATGATGTCCGAGTTGAGGAGGTTCTTCAGTTCCTTGGCCAGATCGCTTCGCATGCCCATGGTGACGTTGTCGAAGTCGATGAGCAGCGCAGCGTTTGGCGCATTGAGGGCGATTGGTCTGCCATCCGAGTGGAGGGGCTGCAAGTAGGGATTGGCCATTCTGTCGTCAGTTCAACGTGCTATTCCGCCACACCTCGTCCCCGCTTTGGAAGATTGGCCGACACGCGACGCGCCAGCTCGGTGCGCCACACCTTGCCGGTGCGGGTCAGGGGAAGGTCCTCTATGAAGGTAATAAGATCGGGGACTTTGTATTCCGCCAGAGCCAGCGCACACCAATCGCGGATTTCCTCCTCGCTGACCACGCCGCCTTCCACCCGCGCCACGCAGGCGCAGATCGCCTCGCCAAGGATTTCGTCGGCAATGCCGACAACGGCGGCCTTCTCCACTGCGGGGTGCGCCCCCAGCCTGTCCTCGATTTCGCGGGGGTACACGTTGTAGCCGTCTCGGATCACGACTTCGGTGCGCCGTCCAAGCAGATGCAGATAGCCGTCTTCGTCCAGCATTCCCAGGTCGCCGGTTCGCAGGTATCCCTGCGCGTCCAGCGAGGCGGCCGTGGCGCCCGGTTGCCGGTAATAGCCGCGCATCACGCCCGGCCCCCTGACCCGCAGCTCGCCTACGCTCTCCGCGGGCAGGGCGTCACCGTCTTCCTCGGTGACGCGCACGTCGGTCTTGGCGACCGGGCGGCCCACCGTGAAGAGCCTCTTGCCCGGCGGGTCCTGCGGACGCCCAAGCGCCAGGACCGAGGCGGCCTCGGTCAGTGAATAGGCGGCCACCACCGGTGCGCCAAACGACGCTTCTATGCGCCGCGCGAGCTCGTCCCGCATCGGAGCGCCCGAAACCACGCACAGGCGAACGGACTCGGGCCGCCTTCCCCGTCGTGCGATCGCGCGGAGCTCCCTGGCGAACAACGTGGGCGTACCGTAGTGGATCGTGGCCCGGTAGCGGTCCGCAAGATCCAGCGTTTGCTTTGCGTCCCCGCCGTCGGCGAGGACCAGGCTGGCGCCTGCGAACAGCGTTCCCAGCAAACCCGGCGCCAAGCCGAAAACCTGGTACAGCGCGCTGATGCCGACCACGACGTCGTCGTCGCCAAGGGCAACGGTCTCGGCCGTGGCCGACGCCGCGTGCAGGAGATTGCGATGGGTCAGCTCTACGCCCTTGGGCTTTCCCGTAGTGCCCGCTGTGTACACAATGGCGAAGGTGGCGTCCGGATCCGCGGACTTGGCAGTGAAATCCCGACCGGTTCCGGCGGAAAGCAGATCCTCCCATTGGAACATCTGGTCGTCGTACCACAGGTCCTCTTCCCCCACCGTAACCACGTGGCGCAGTTCCGGCAGCTGCTCAAGCAGGCTGTCGAAGAGCTCCAGATAATCGTTCCCGAAAGCTTCTTCCGCCGTGATCGCGCAGGCGGATCCCGAGTGTCGCAACATGTACTGCAGCTCGGTCCTGGGAAGCCGCGGGTTGAGCGGCACGACGATGGCGCCCAGTTTGGCCGCGGCGAAGACCGTGACCACGAACTCCGGGCACGACGGCAGCACGGTGGCAATCCGGTCGCCGGGCTCGACTCCCAGGTGCGCGAGCGACGCCGTCAACGCCTCGGCCTGGCTTTCCACCTCGGCGTAGGTCAACGTCGAACGCTCCGTCAACAGGAACGGGGCGTCGGGATCGCGCGCGGCTCGGTAGGTCAGCAACGACGGAACCGCGCGTTTCGGGGAGCGCTCGAAAGGCGCCATTCATCCTCCATCCAGCTCATCGGAGTGGCATCCACGAGCTGGCAGGCGCTCGAGCGCGCTCACCAGCTGATCTTCGCGAATTGGCACGGTCGTCTTCCCAGCCGCACCCGTCCGCCCGATTCGCTCGAGTCGCACCAAGTGTACGATTCCGGAGCGAGTCTTCTTGTCGGTCGCCATGAGTCGCGCCAAGCGCCGGGCGCGACCCAGGGCAGGATGATCGTCGGGCAAACCGAACGCGCGCACCATCCGTCGCACCGCGTCCGCCGTACCTGGCGACGTCCAGCCCAGAGCTTCACCGATCCGGGCCTCGGCCACCATGCCCACCGCCACCGCATAACCATGCGGCAGGGCGTAATCGCACGCCAGCTCGAGCGCGTGACCCACCGTGTGGCCAAAGTTCAGGACCTTGCGCGCATCTCCCTCGAACTCGTCGCGCGACACGACGTCGGCCTTCAGTCGCACCGACAGGACAACCGCGCGCTCCACCGCCGCCGGGTCCCCGGCCATCAGATTGCGAGCGTGTCGTTCCAGCCAAGCGGCGTACTCGGCATCGAGAATCACGCCGTGTTTCAGCGCTTCGGCGTAGCCCTGCGCCAGCAGCGCGGTCTCCAACGTGCTCAGGAAATCCGGATCGGTCAGCACTTCGCGCGGCGCGTGGAAAGCTCCGACCAAGTTCTTGCCGGCGGGGTGATCGACTCCCGTCTTCCCTCCCACCGATGCGTCGATCATTGCCAGCGTGGTGGTCGGCACCTGGATAAACGGCACCCCGCGGAGGAACGTGGCCGCCACGAAGCCCGCGACGTCGCCCACCACGCCTCCTCCCAGCGAGACGACGCAACAGTCTCGCCCCAACCGTGCTTCCATGAGCGCGTCGGTCAGACGACCCCAAGTCTTGCGCGTCTTGCTCGATTCGCCGGGCGGGAAGAAAGCGGGAACGACCTCGATCTCGTCGTTGGCGAGCAACTCGGCGATCTCGTCGTACCATAGTTCCGCCACGTTGTAATCCGAGATGACGGCGCATCGCCTGGCTGGTGCGGCGTTGGCGACGGCGCCGGACAGGAGGCGTCGGGCGCCGCTGCCGACCCGAACCGCGTAGCCCCCCGACGAGGCTTGGACTGCGACTTCGCTGCAACGGTTCAGGACTATGCTCTCGTCGGAAGGAATGAAAGAGCGCGGGGCCCGACGCGGATTCGCTAGATTGCTAGTGAGACGGACCGGAACCGCTAATTGTATGCTCGCAGGGAGAATGGGCAAGATGACAACAGCGCGGCTGGCACGGGTACCTCGCTACGTTTGGCTGACCTTGCTGGGTCTGTGCGCGGCGGGGATTGGTCTTGCGGTCGGAAGTTGGAAGAATCTCTGCGCCGACTGCCCCTCGGTGGCGCAAATCTACACGTTCCAGGCGCCCCAGACCAGCAAGTTGTACGCCCTTGACTCGACGCTCGTGCGCGAGTTCGGAGAGCAGCGGCGCACCGTCGTGATGCTGGCCAGCCTGCCGCCGCATGTGCCGCAGGCCTTCATCGCCATCGAAGACCGTCGCTTTTACGAGCACAACGGACTGGACTTGCGAGGAATTGCGCGCGCCGCATTGGGCGTCCTCAGGACGCAGTCGTTTGCCGGCGCGGGTGGCAGCACGATCACGCAGCAGCTCGCTCGCCACATGTGGACCGACCGGATCGGATTCGAGAAACGGATCGTGAGGAAGCTGAAGGAGTGGCAGGTCGCGCTGGCGCTGGAGCGCGCGTACAGCAAGGAACAGATCCTGCAAGCATATGTGAACCAGATCGGCTATGCGCACGGCTGGTACGGACTCCAAAAGGCGGCCCAGAGCTATTTCGGCAAGGACGCGGTCGACATGAATCCGGCGGAAGGCGCCTTGTTGGCGGCCATCGCCAATCGTCCCGAACGCTACAGCCCGCTCAACAATCCCGAAGCCGCGGTGGGTCGCCGCAACCTCGTGCTCGACGTGATGGCCCGAGAAGGCTTCCTTACCGAAGACGAGGCGGCGCGGTGGCAGGCCGAACCGGTGCCCCTCGAAGCAGCGAGCGCAGCCCGGGCCCGTGCGCCCTACTTCGTGGAGTGGGTGCGGATCATTCTTGACGACCGCTTCGGCAGCAGGCTGTACACCGACGGCCTGTCGATCTACACCACCCTTGATCTGGACATGCAGGCTGCGGCGCAGGCCGCCATGGAGCGGGGTTGGACGCGAATCGAAGAGCGACCAGGATATCGGCATCCGACTTACCAGGAGTTCGCGTCCGAGAACGAAGCCGCCGTCAACATCCGCGAATCCCCCTACGTGCAGGGAATGTTCGTGGCGGCCGATCCGGCGACCGGACACGTCAAGGCCATGATCGGTGGCCGGGATTACGTTCACTCCAAGTTCAATCGCGCTACCGACGCGCGCAGGCAGGCCGGGTCCTCGTTCAAGCCCATCGTCTACGCCGCTGCATTGGAAAACGGCATTCCCGCGTCGGAGGTGGTCGTCGACGGCCCCGTGGTGCTGGATCAGGTGGACGGCACGACGTGGCGGCCCCGGAATTACGACCCCGAGTTTCTCGGGCCAATCACGATGCGCAACGCCCTGGCTCGGTCGATCAACATGGTCGCGATCAAGATCGCCATGCGCATTGGGCTGGAATCGGTCGGTCAGATGGCGAGTCGCTTGGGAATACGGACGGAGGTCGAGCGCTATCCCTCCACGGCCATCGGCGCGGCCGAGGTGATTCCCATCCAGATGCTCGAAGCCTACTCCACCTTTGCGAATCTGGGAACCAGAGTCCGACCGTTCCCGATCCTGAGAGTCGAAAGCGCCGATGGCGAAGTCTTGTGGGAGCCCGCACCCGAAAAGACTCGGGTGCTGGACGAGCGGGTGGCGCGCCTGGCCGTCTCCATGCTCGAAACCGTCGTGACGTCGGGCACGGGGAACTCCGGCGTGCGCCTGGTCGGCGGGCTGCCCTACAACGTCCCGGCAGCCGGCAAGACGGGAACCACCAACGAAGGCGGCAACATCTGGTTTATGGGCTTCACGCCCAACCTGGCGGCGGGGGTGTGGTTCGGGATGGACCGGCCCGTCACCATCGTATCGCGAGCAACGGGCGGAGGGTTGGCTGCTCCCGTGTGGGGCGATTTCATGAAGCAGGTCTACTACGGAAGCCAGCCCCTCTCGATCGATTCCGACGAGGGTGGAGCCGCGTCGACCGGCCCCCTGCTTGCGATACCGGAACCATGGCCCATGCCACGAGACATGGTGACCCTAAGAGTAGACGCCAGGACCGGAACGCTCGCGTCCAGATGGTGTCCAGCCGAAGACGCCTACGAAGAGTTGTATATTGCGGGAACCGAACCGGCCACCATATGTGACCGCCAGGCGCAACCCGCAAACCGCTGATCCACGTCGAAAGCCTCCGTTATGAGCGACAACCCGGCATCCAGTGTGTTCACGTTCGACACCACCCATCACGCCATGTGGGCGGAGGACGTTGCGTTGGAGCACGGCATCGCCGTCGAAGTGGTGCCCGCACCCCCCGAGGGGGACGCGAAGTGCGGGGCCGCCTTGTCCGTGCCGCCAACGCAGAAGGACGAGCTGGCGGCGGCCCTGGGCAGCCAGGGAATCCCCTATCGGGTAATGTAGGCCCGCCGACCGGGGCTCTCGGCGCCTGCGGGCCGCTCCCGGCGCTTGCGCGCGGGATTGCCTGCGGGTTCGCCGAGCGGTGTGGGTCGGCTACGCGGTGCGCATCCGATCGATTACCAGCGGTAGCGAGCTCGAGGTGCGGTCCGCCCGGACCTGGACCGCCTCCCTGACGGCTCGCACGCCGGTGGCCAAGCCATCGGCGCTGGCCGCATGCACGACGGCGACCGGCTCGCCCGGCACCACCGCGGCCCCGACCTTGACGAGAATCTCAAAACCCACGCTCGGGTCGATTTCCTGATCCTGTCGCGTTCTGCCCCCGCCCAGCGCGATAACCGCGTACCCGAGCGCCAGCGGATCGATGGACGCGACGACCCCAGCCTCCTTGGCCTCCACTGCCTCCTGTATCGGAGCCACCGGCAAGCCGAAATCGCTCCTTGACTCGTCCAGACGACCACCCTGTGCCGCCGCAAGCCGCAGGAACCGCTCCATCGGGCCACCCTGGGCAAGCGTCCTCGCGGCCAGGCGACGCCCCTCCTCAACACTGGCCACAATGCCGCCAGCCAGCGCCATCTCGGCCGCGAGTTCAGTGCAAAGCGTGCGAAAGTCGTCGGGCCCACCGCCCGAAAGACATGCAATCGCCTCCAGGACCTCCAGGGCGTTGCCGGCGGCGCTCCCAAGCGGGCGGTCCATTGCCGATAGAATTGCCGTGACCGGCAGCCCTCTCGCCGCGCCCACCTCCACCATCGCACCGGCCAATCGGCGCGCGTCCTCGACCTGCGACAAAAAGGCGCCCTGCCCCGTCTTTACGTCCAGCACCAGACCGTCGAGCCCTTCCACCAGCTTTTTGGACATGATCGAAGCGGTGATCAACGGCAGCGAAGGCACGGTTGCCGTGACGTCGCGAAGTGCGTAGAGCTTGCGATCCAGGGGGGCGATCTCGGGCGTCTGTCCGATCATCGCGCAACCCACTTTTCCCAGCACCCGGTTGAACTCGTCGAGCCCCAGGCGCGTCCGGAATCCCGGAATCGCTTCGAGCTTGTCCAACGTGCCGCCGGTATGTCCCAGCCCGCGCCCCGACATCATGGGCACCACCATGCCCATCTCGGCCGCCAACGGAGCCAGAACCAGAGACGTCTTATCTCCTACGCCGCCGGTCGAGTGCTTGTCCACCCTGGGCGCCGTGCGATCCGCGCCGGGCTCCAACACCTCGCCCGAGTGGATCATCGCGTCCACCAGCGCGTTGAGCTCGGAGCCGACGAGGCCGTTGAAGTAGACGGCCATGAGGAACGCGGCCATCTGATCGTCCCCTACGTCGCCTTCCAGATACGCGCCCAGGAACGCTTGCAGCGTTTCGGGATCGATCGTCTCGCCGTCCCGCTTGCGAGCGATGATCTGCTGCGGGATCATGAAATTGGCGCCACCACTTCCTTGGCATCCGGATCCGGACGCTCGGGCGCCTCCCAGTCCTCGATTCCCTTGACGTAACGGTGGAGCCAGCGCACCTCTTCGACCAACAACGTACGCCGATGCCGAGGTTCCACGATCCCGTGACCCTCCCGCGGGAACAACAGGAAGCGCGCTTCCACTCCCAGGTGACGGAGCCCGGCGAAGAAGTTCATGGTCTGTTCCATGGTGTCCGTCCGGTCTCGAGCTCCGTGGAAGAGGATCGTCGGCGTCGTGATCCTGTCCAGGTGCGTGTAGGCCGAGCGTTCCGTCCAATAGTCCCCGTTGGACCACGGATCGCCGCCCAGGTACCAACGCACCACATCGTGATTGAAGCCGGCGCCGAATTCGCTCCGCCAATCGGAAACCATCGCCCCGAGACTGGCGGCCTTGAATCTGTCCGTCTGCGTGATCGTCCAACCGCCGAGAATCCCGCCGTAGCTCCACCCCTTAACGGCCAGCGAGTCCGGGTGCGCAACGCCCCGCTCGACGATTGCGTCCACTCCGGTCATGAGATCGTGGTAGTCCCCGCCGCCGATATCGTTCATGTTGCCTCGCAGCAGCTCGTCGCCGTACCCGGAGGATCCGCGGACATTGGGTTGCAACAGGGCATATCCCTGTGCCAGGAGCAGCTGCGCATCCGCGTCGAACCCTCGGGTAAAGACGCCGGCCGGACCGCCGTGAATCTCGAGAATCGCGGCGCCGGGTCCAGTTCGGTCGCGGGGCAGGTAGAGCAAACCCTCGATCTCGAGGCCGTCACGGCTGCGCCAGCGCACGATCTCGGGTTCTACCAGGTCCTTTTCCGCGAACGACGGATTTGCTTCGGTCAAGCGCGCGTGCGCGCCGTTTTCCAGATCGGCCACCCAGAGGTCGCCAGGGTCCACCGGGCTGGCGAACTGGTATGCGACCTTGACGTGTCGCGCGTCGTAGGACGCGGCCGACACCACCCCGGGCAGCTCCGTAAGCTGCTCCAGCTCACCCGAGCGGACGTCCAGGCGGAACAGATTCGCGTCGGTGCGGTCGAGCGCGACAATGTCGATCGAGCGTCCCCCAGGGTTCCAACGGTAGCCCCGTATGTCGACATCCGCGTCGGGCATCAGGTGGCGGGTCTCTCCCGAGGGTATGTCGTAGTGGTAGAGATTCCCCTGGTCCAGCTCCCAGGTCTCGAGATCGGGCGCCGCAAACGTGAGCGCGGCGCCGTCGGGCGACCATTCCAGCTGCGACTCGGGGGCATCGTTCCGCGTAATCCGCTCCTCTTCCCCGCTGGCGAGCGCGAGCAGCCACACTTCGGACAGGTGACTCGCGTTGCGACGGTTCTCGGTGCGGTAGGCGTAAGCCAGGAAATTCCCGTTCGGCGAAGGGGCGAAGCTCCCGACCCGGCGCATCTCCGGCGTCAGCCTGGTCGCGTCGTTCGGCGCGGCGGCCGTCTCCACCGCCACCATCCACACGGCGTTCCACGAGCCCTGGGTCTGCCCGCTGGGCCCTTCGTCGACAAAGATCGCGTCTGCGCCCTTTTCGCGTTCCTCCTCGTCGGCGTCGGGAAGCGAGTCGTTGGCCACGAAGTAGATGGAGCCGCCGTCGTTCGCCCAGCGATAGTTGCCGACCGAAGTCACGTGCCGGGTGAGCTGCACGGCTTCCCCGCCGTCAACCGGAAGGACGAACAGCTGGCGTACGTCGTCGTCGCCGGCCGGGCGCGTGAACGAGACCCACCGTCCGTCCGGCGACCACGCCGCGGAGCGGTCCTCGGCCGACCCGGTAAAGGGGCGCGCCCCGTTCCCGTCGGCGCCGACAACCCATATGCGACTGGTGCGCTCGTTCTCGTCCCAGTCCAGCTCGGTCTTGACGTAGAGCACCCGCGACCCGTCGGGAGAGATCTGAGGCGACGAGACCCGCGCCATGTCAATGACTTCATCGACGGTGAGCGTTTCGCGGGCTTCCTCCTGAGCCGCGCCCTTGACGTCAAGTGCGTGCAGCCCCGAAGCCGCGAGCAGGAAGGCCGATACTTTCGCAAAACGGTTTACGCCCATGTTGTTCGCTCCAGAGAATGGTGGCTCGTGACCGATACCATGCCGGGTCAACCTATCGTGCCGGAATGATCAGTTCCAGGAACTCGCCCGGGCTCACGGGAAGCGTCTCGGTGTTGTACTCGCGACCGGCCAGCTCTTTGACCCGCAGCTGGATGTCCGGAAGGTGCCAACGCATTCGGAACGTGGCCTCGCCCTTCCCGGGCACGATACCGAGCCTGCGCAGTCCTCCGCCCCTTGTCGTGTAGACGGTCACCTGGTGGAAGTTGAAGTTGCGCACCAGCAGCTGAATCTCTTCCGATTCCGCCGAAGCGGCTTCCATGGGGTTGTCGGCAGGCGATCCAACGGTAGCGCAGGCGCTCGCGAGCGGAAGGGCGAACGCAAGGGCCAATCCGTAAAGCTTCCACATTTCATGCTCCCTTCGTGCACCCCGGTTGCGGTCAGCGGTTTCTCAAGGAATCTTGAGGACATTGACGTCATTCTTCAACCCGCCCTGCCAGACGCGTCCCGCGCCGGACGCCCCCCGGAGGTCTCATGAAATACCGCTCCCGACTGAATTTGCCGCTCGGCCTGGCACTCGCGCTAACGACGGTTCCCTTGGCCGCACAGACCGAACGCCTTACCGAAATGGACGTGTTCGACCTGGAATACGCGAGCGATCCCCGCATTTCGCCCGACGGCGATTGGGTGGTCTATGTGAGACAGTTCGCCGACGTCATGACGGACATGAACTATTCCAATCTATGGGTGGTGCGCAGCGACGGGAGTGAGCACCGCCCGCTCACCACGGGGAAGTTCTCCGACGCGATTCCGCGTTGGTCGCCCGACGGAGACCGGATCGCCTACGTGTCGAATCGTGACGGTACGCCCCAGATCTACATGCACTGGTTTTCGTCCGGGCAAACCGCGCCGATCACGAACCTGACCGACCCGACCTCCGGCTTGTCGTGGTCGCCCGACGGCTCGCACCTGGCCTTCCACAAGCTCGTACCCACCGATCCATTGACCATCGGAGAGATGCCCGCTGCTCCGCCAGGCGCGCAGTGGGCGGAACCCGCCAAGTACACGGACGATCTGGTCTTTCGCTTCGACGGCATCGGAGATCGGCCTTCCGGGTATTGGCACGTCTTCGTGATTCCCGCCGAAGGCGGCACACCCCGGCAGCTGACCAGGGGCGAGAAGAGCTACACGGCGGGCTTCTTTTCGCAGTCGGGCGGCGGCCCCGAATGGGCCCCGAGCTCCGACGCGATCATCGTGGCGGCGAATCTGCGCGAAGATCGCGAGCTGGAATGGCTGGACGCGGAGATCTACGAGATCTCGCTGGGCGATGGTTCGGTGCGCGCGTTGACCGATCGCCGCGGCCCCGACGACTCGCCCACCGTTTCGCCCGACGGCAGTCAAGTCGCCTACCTGGGCCACGACGATCGCTACCAGGGCTATCAGGTCACGCAGCTGCACGTCATGAACCGAGACGGCTCGGACGCTCGGGTCGTCAGCGGTTCCCTGGACCGTTCCGTCTACCAGATCGACTGGGCTCCCGACGGCGCCGGCATCTTCGGCCTGTTCGACGACGAAGGAAACACCAAGCTCGCGCTGTTCGATCTGGACGGCGGTTACGAGGTGCTCGCCCATGACGGCGGGAGCGGCTTCATGGCCTACGGGGGCTTCGGCGTCTCCTACACGGTCGCGAACGACGGGACGTTCGCCTACACGACCAGCGACCCTCATCGTCCCGGCGATGTGGCGGTCGGGCGAAGTGGCCGGAACGCAGAAGTGGTCACGTCCGTCAACGCCGATCTGTTCGCAGGCAAGACGTTGGCGTCGGTCGAGGAGATCTGGTGGGACTCGTCGCACGACGGATTGCCGATCCAGGGGTGGATCATGAAGCCCCCGAACTTTGATCCCGCCACCAAGTACCCCCTCATCCTGGAGATCCACGGCGGCCCCTTCGCCAACTACGGAGATCGCTTCGCTCTCGAGAAACAGCTGTGGGCCGCCGCCGGCTTCGTGGTCTTCTACGCGAACCCGCGCGGAAGCACCAGCTACGGAGAGGAGTTCGGCAACCTGATCCACCACGCCTACCCTGGCGACGACTTTCACGATCTCGACTCGGGCGTGGATGCGGTGATCGCGCAGGGGTACGTCGACGAAGACAATCTCTTCGTTACGGGCGGCAGCGGCGGTGGGGTCCTGACCGCCTGGATGATCGGGAACTCGGATCGCTTCAAGGCGGCGGTCTCGTTCTATCCCGTGATCAATTGGTACAGCTTCGCGCTCACCGCCGACATGTCGCCGGTGGCCGTCAAGTACTGGTTCCCGGGAATGCCCTGGGACAATGTGGACCATTACGAGAGTCGGTCGCTGTTGTCCGTCGTGAAGAACGTGAAGACGCCCACGCTGATCATGACCGGCGAGGAGGACTGGCGCACCCCCATGTCCGAGTCCGAGCAGTACTACAAGGCGCTGAAACTGCTGGGGGTCGAGGCCGTGCTCGTGAGGGTGCCCGGCGAAGCCCATGGAATCTGGGGGCGGCCGTCGCACGGAATCTCAAAGATCACCACCGTGAAGGGGTGGTTCGACAAGTACTCGACGGAACGGAGGCCGGTCTCCTGACGGGCTGAACGGGGCCGGTTTCCCGAAGCTTCCGCGCTCCAGCGCCTCTCGCGGCCCCGGCGAAGCCTGGTCGGCCCCGGCCAAGCCTGGTCGCCGCCTTCAGCGCGCGGCGATCGGCACGTAGTCGCGACGCGGAGGACCTTTGAAGACTTGGCGCGGTCGGGCGATTTTCTGCTCGCGGTCGACCACCATTTCTTCCCACTGAGCGAGCCAGCCCACGGTGCGCGGAATCGCGAACAACACGGGGAAAAGCTCGACCGGGAACCCCATCGCCTGATAGATCAGCCCCGAGTAGAAGTCCACGTTCGGGTAGAGGTTGCGCTTCACGAAGTATTCTTCCTGCAGCGCGATCGTCTCTAGCTCCAACGCAATGTCCAACAACGGGTTGCGCCCCGTGACCTCAAACACTTCTTCAGCCGTGCGCTTAATGATCGACGCCCGCGGGTCGTAGGCCTTGTAGACGCGATGGCCAAACCCCATGAGACGTCGCTCGCCTCGGCGCACGCTGTCCATGAAGTCGGGAATGTTGTCCTTGGTTCCGATCTCGGTGAGCATTCTCAGGACGGCTTCGTTCGCTCCCCCGTGCAGGGGCCCGTAGAGTGCGGCCATGGCTCCCGCCATCGCCGAAAACGGATCCACCCGCGAGCTCCCGATCACCCGCATGGCCGTGGTTGAACAGTTCTGTTCGTGGTCGGCGTGCAAAATGAAGAGAACGTCGAGCGCGTGCTCCAGAACCGGGTTCGGCCGGTACTCGCGACCGCCGATGCGGAACAGCATGTTCAGGAAATTGGCCGTGTACGACAGCCCGTTCTCGGGGTAGACGTAGGGAAGTCCCTTGTGGTGCCGGTACGCGAACGCGGCGAGCGTGGGCATCTTCGCGATCAGCCGAATGACCTGCTCCCGCCGATTCGCACGGTCGTCCACCAACTTCGCTTCCGGGTAAAACGTAGAGAGCGCAGCCACGGTCGAGATCATCATTCCCATGGCATGGGCGTCGTAGCGAAAACCCTGCAGGATGGTGGTGACGTTCTCGTGCACGTAGGTGTGATACGTGACCTCGCGGACGAACCTGTCCAGCTCGTCGCGGTCCGGCAGCTCGCCGTTCAGAATCAGGCTGGCCACTTCCAGGAAGCTCGATTGCTCCGCCAGCTGCTCGATCGGATAGCCTCGGTATTCCAGGACGCCCTTGCTGCCCTTTACGTCGGTAATGCGACTGGTCGTGAACGCCGTGTTGGTGAAGCCGGGATCATACGCCATCATCCCGAAGTCCTCGTCGCGCACCTTGATCTGGCGCAGATCCATGGCGCGGATTACGTCGCCGTCCTGGATCTCAATCTCGTATTCCCGTTGATTGCGATTGTCGGTAATGGTGAGGGTGTTGCGCGGGGCGTCGTCGGGCATCTCGTCTCCGGTGCCGGGTCGGTGCCGGCGTTCGGGGCTCAAGTGTGAAAAACCAGCCCGTTATCTTACCACAGTAACGGCGCTGAACAAAGTAGCAGCCCCGTCAGGGCTCGATCCGCTCGAACACGCCGCGATTCCCCTGGCTGTCGAACGCAACCACGTCGTAGGGGGTCGGATTGGGACCTTCCATTCCGGGCGACCCAATCGGCATGCCGGGTACGGCAAGCCCCGCCAGCTCGGGCGCTTCCTCAAGAAAGTCGGCGATGACGCGCGCCGGAATGTGGCCCTCGAACACGTAGTCGCCGATAATCGCGGTGTGGCAGGAAGAGAGGTCGGTCGGCACGCCCTCCCGCCGTTTCACGGCAGCGATGTCACCAACGTCTTCCACCGTGACGGCAAAGCCTGCGGCTTCCAGGTGCTCCACCCAGACCGCGCAGCATCCACAGGTCGGGGTCTTGTATACCATCACGTCCGCAATGGGCTCGGTCGCGGCGGGTCTGAACGACATGACCACGGCTACGCCGCCCGCTGCCAATGCCGTACCGATGATTGTCGTGAGCTTGATGTGGGTTCCCCGGTTGGGATCGGTTGTTGCTGGAGTGCCGAGGGAGGGACTCGAACCCTCACGCCCGTAAGGGCAAAGGTTTTTGAGACCTTCGCGTCTACCGGTTCCGCCACCTCGGCTGCGTCAATCCGGCTGCCTGCACCGCCTTCCAAGCTAACGCCCCAGCGCGGAAAACGTGAGGGGCCCGCGTCCCGTCTTCTGTTTGGCCCCGTCGCGCGCTATGGTACAGTGTCGAATGACCGCGTTCCCCTTATCCGGAGTATGTGTAACGTGCCTCGTCAAAACGACCCGTTCGGTGCACTCGCCACCGTCGATTTGCCGGAAGGCCCGACCTCGTACTACAGCCTCCGACGGCTGGAAGAGATGGGGTTGGCTTCACTGGACAGGCTGCCCTTCTCGATTCGAGTCCTGTTGGAGAACGTGTTGCGCAACGCCGGACGTGGCTACGTGACGGACGAGCACGTCGCAGCAGTGGCTGCGTGGAGCGCGACGAACGCCGGCGCGGACTTCCCGTTCATGCCCACGAGGGTGGTCCTGCAAGACTTTACCGGGGTACCCGCAATCGTGGATCTGGCCTCCATGCGCGACGGAATTCGCGCGATGGGCGGCGATCCGGACCGGATCAACCCGCTCGTACCCGCCGATCTCGTCATTGACCACTCGGTGCAGGTCGATTTTTTCGGCACGGGTTACGCTTTCGAGCGGAACGTGGCCCGAGAGTACGAACGCAACCGGGAACGCTACGCGCTGCTGCGCTGGGCGCAGGAGGCGTTCCGAAACTACCGCGTGGTGCCTCCCGGCACAGGAATCGTGCACCAGGTCAACCTGGAGTATCTGGCGTCGGTCGTACACCGCCGCGAGCACGACGGGATGCATCTCGCTTATCCCGACACGGTCGTCGGCACGGACTCGCATACCACGATGATCAACGGTCTGGGAGTCGCCGGTTGGGGGGTGGGAGGCATCGAGGCCGAAGCGGTGCTCCTTGGACAACCCTACTACATGCTTCTGCCGGAAGTCGTGGGGGTGAAGCTGACCGGTACGCTCCCCGAAGGTGCGACCGCGACGGATCTGGTTCTGCGAGTGACCGAGCTCCTGCGAGGACACGGCGTCGTAGGCCGGTTCGTCGAGTACTACGGCGCCGGGTTGTCTGGCTTGAGTCTCCCCGACAAGGCCACGATCGCCAACATGTCTCCCGAATACGGTGCCACCGTTGGCTTCTTCCCCGTGGATCGGGAAACGCTCCGCTACCTGGCGGGAACCGGACGCAGCGAAGAGCACGTCGCGCGCGTCGAGCGGATCGCCCAGGAGCAGCAGCTGTTTCGCACCGACGATACGCCCGATCCCGAATACACCACCGCGCTGGAACTGGACCTCTCCAGCATCGAACCCAGCGTCGCCGGGCCGAAGCGGCCACAGGACCGGATCGCGCTTACGGACGTGCGCCCGGCATTCAATCGCGATTTGCCGAACCTGACGCCCACCGGGTTTGCGACCAACCAGCGTCGCACGGTCGAGATCGAGATTGACGGCGAGCGCGTTGAAATCGGCGACGGCACGATCGTCGTCGCGGCGATCACCAGCTGTACCAACACCTCCAATCCCTCGGTCATGGTGGGAGCCGGGCTGATGGCCAGGAAGGCCCGTGAGCTGGGCATGCAGGTGCGGCCGTGGGTGAAGACGAGCATGGCTCCCGGCTCTCAGGTGGTTACGGACTACCTTGAGGCGGCAGACCTGATGAAGTACCTCGAGGAACTCCGCTTCAACCTGGTCGGGTACGGCTGCACCACCTGCATTGGCAACAGTGGCCCGCTCCCGGAAGCCGTCTCGGACGCGGTCGCGCAACACGGCCTGGTCGTCGCGTCAATACTCTCGGGCAACCGCAACTACGAGGCGCGCATTCACACGCTCGTGCGCGCGAACTATCTCGCGTCGCCGATGCTGGTCGTGGCGTTTGCGCTTGCCGGTCGGATTGACATTGATCTTCAACGGGAGCCGATCGGGACCGGTGCGGACGGCAAACCCGTCTATCTGGCCGACATCTGGCCGTCTCCCAAAGAGGTGCGAGATACGGTCACGGCGTCGCTGAAGCCGGAAATGTACCATCGACGGTACGCGAGCGTGTTCGACGGCGACGAGCACTGGAAGGCGCTGCCGTTGCCCGAAGAAGGGAGACTCTACGAGTGGGACGCCGACTCCACATACATTCGCAACCCTCCCTTCTTCGAGGGGATGACCGCCGCGCCGTCGCTGCTGGAGGATGTGAAGGGCGCGCGCGTGCTGGCCCTGCTGGGTCAAACCGTCACGACGGATCACATCTCGCCGGCGGGTGCGATCCCGCGAGACGAGCCCGCCGGCCGCTATTTGCAGGACCACGGCGTGGCTCCGATTCGGTTCAATACCTACGGGTCGCGCCGGGGCAATCACGAGGTCATGATGCGCGGCACCTTCGGGAACGTGCGGCTGCGCAACCTCCTTCTTGACGAACAGGAGGGCGGCTATACGATCCACCTGCCCAGCGGCGACGTGACGACGATCTTCGAAGCGTCCGAACGATACCGCGCCGCAGGAACGCCCTTGATCGTGATTGCGGGGCGCGAGTACGGCACTGGAAGCTCTCGCGACTGGGCCGCCAAGGGAACGATGCTGTTGGGCGTACGGGCGGTCATTGCGGAGAGCTACGAACGCATACACCGATCCAACCTGGTGGGCATGGGCGTGCTGCCGCTCCAGTTCGAAACTGGCGAAGGCGCGGAGGCCCTCGGATTGAACGGCACCGAGTTCTACGACATCGACGGGATCGCCCGCGGCCTTGAGCCTGGAGGCAAGCTGCGCGTGCGGGCCTCACGCGACGACGGGTCCGCCGTCAGCTTCCAGGCCACGGTCAGGCTGGATTCGGACGTCGAGCTGGACTACTATCGCAACGGCGGCATTTTGCACACCGTGCTGCGGAGGCTTGCTTCGTAGGCTACCGCGATTCCCCGTCCCGCCGCAGGGAGAGCGGCGGCCCCAGGACTTCGCGGGCGACGACTGCCTGCTTCAAGCCCTTGGGCGTCCCCAGGCCGAGCTGGATATCCTGCCTGCGGGCTTGCGTGCGACCGCGAATCGTTGGCGGCGGGGGAAGCTCTACCGCGCGCGCGATATCAGGTCGCACTTCCGGGACGCGCGCTGCGTCGGCGGTCACGGGCGCTTGCCTAGGCTCGACGGGACGCGGCGTTCTGGACCGAACGACCACGGGACGCGGAGAGCGATCCCGCGCCGGCGCCGAGTCCACTGTCGGGGCAGCCATTGTCGGCTCCGGCACTGGATCGATGCGCTCGGATACCGGATCGGCATATGGATCGACGCGTTCGATCTGGGGCAGCCGCGACGCTTTCGGTTCAAGCGTCTTCTCCCGGTAACCCATCTCGGACAACGCGGCCATGACGTCCTGGCTCTCGGCGGGCTCGCCCTGGTGCTCTGCGGCCCGCTTCTTCGCCATCCGGCCCAGCATGTCCATGACGACGGCTACCGCCATGAGAACTGCGATCAAGCGGATGTCCATGAATCGTCCTCCGGGCTGCCCTAGTTCTCCGGCAGCTGTTCGTTGGAATCGCCCTCGGCGATGGCCTTCCGCATGTCCGTGTCGGATTCGATGTTGCGATACTTGGCGTAGTCCATGATGCCCAGATTACCGCTGCGGAAGGCGTCGGCCATGGCCAGCGGGACCTGCGCCTCGGCGGCGATCACCTCGGCGCGCATCTCTTCGACCCGTGCGCGCATCTCCTGCTCCCGCGCCAACGCCATGGCGCGCCGTTCCTCGGCCCTTGCCTGCGCGACTCGCTTGTCCGCCTCGGCCTGGTCGGTTTGAAGCTCAGCCCCGATGTTTTTCCCGACGTCGACGTCGGCAATGTCGATGGAGAGGATCTCGAAGGCGGTTCCCGAATCCAGGCCCTTCTGCAAAACGGTCTTCGAAATCGCGTCCGGATTCTCCAGCACGGCCTTGTGGGAATCGGCCGACCCGATCGTCGATACAATGCCTTCGCCCACCCTGGCGAGAATCGTCTCCTCGCCGGCGCCCCCCACGAGACGATTGATGTTCGCGCGCACCGTAACGCGAGCGATCGCGATCAGCTGAATTCCGTCCCTGGCCATGGCGGCCACGCGGGGCGTCTGCACCACCTTGGGGTTCACCGACACCTGCACCGCTTCGAACACGTCTCGGCCGGCAAGGTCGATTGCGGCCGACTGCTGGAACGGCAGCTCGATCGCCGCCTTGTCGGCGCTGATTAACGCGCGCACCACCCGGTCGACGTCGCCGCCGGCAAGGTAGTGGGCCTCGAGGTGCGACACGTCCAGGGGCAGCCCCGCCTTGGTGGACGCGATCAGGGGTCGAACCACCGCCGGTGGACTCACTTTGCGCAGGCGCATCCCGATCAGGCTGCCCAGGCTAAGGGAGACGCCAGAGAACGTCGCCTCGATCCAAAGGCGCACCGGAACCGCCCACAACAGCAGAAGCAAAGCGATGACGGCAAGAAACGGGACCATCAGGGTCAGCAGAGGAAACGTGCTCATCAGGTTGATTCCTTCGGGATTGGGTTGGGTATCTGCCGACGACTTACGGCACGTACGACGTGCCGATATCCCTCGGCGGTCTGTATGCGGATCGGGGTGCCTTCTTCGATCCATTCGCTCTCGGAGACTACGTCGACGCGTTCGTCGCCGAAGAGTCCCACGCCTGCGGGGCGCAGCGCGGTAATCGCCACGCCCTCGATTCCAACGAGCTCGGGGCGAAGGTCGGCGGAAGTGTAGCCTTCGTCCCGGTCGGTCGCCTCTGGGAGGACGATGCCGCTTCGGCCCAAGCGGCGGTTGACCAACACCGAACGCAGAAAAGCCCAGGCCGTCAAGCCAACCAGCATCGCAGCGACGCCGATGACGCCGGCGGCCCGCACCACGTCGTCCTGGCTTGGCAAGCTGCCAACCTGGGTCATGAACAGCCCGCCGACCAGCACCAACCCGCCGGCGATGCCGAACAGTCCCATGCCGGGAATGACCAGGACTTCAACAAGGATAAGCGCCGCACCCGCAACCACCAGGATGATGTCTTCCGCACCCGCGAGGCCAACGAGGACGTGCGCTCCGAAGAAGAGGGCGAGAGAAAGAAGGCCGGCAATGCCTGCAAGCCCGAATCCGGCCGACTTGATTTCGACCAGCAATCCCAGGAATCCCAGCGACAAGAGGAACGGCGCGATAACCGGGTTCGTGAAGAAGCGCACGATGCGTTCCGCCCAATTGACCTCGGCGTAAACGACTGGGGCGGCGTCGAGGCCAATGGCGGCGAGAACGTCTTCCCATCCGTCGACCGCCACGGCATAACCTACGTCCGCCGCTTCGCTGGTCGTAAGCGTGAGCAGCTTCCCCTGCTCGCTCACTCCGTCGATTGCGATGTCCTCGTCGACCATGGCTTCCGCGACCGCCGGGTCTAGCCCGCGAGCTTCCGTCAAGGCGCGCATCTGCGCTCGCATGGCGGACACCATCTTCTCCGAAGCCTTGGTGCCGCTTCCATCGACGGGCGTCGCGGCGCCCATTACGGCCCCTTGCTGCATGAAGATGCGTTCCGTGGCCACGGCGATCATCGCCCCGGCCGAGTACGCATGCATGTTCACGTAGGCGTACACGGGGACTTCCGCGCGGACAATCGCGTTGGTTATCCGCTCGGCCGAATCCACTCGCCCGCCCGGCGTTTCGATCTCGAGCACCACGGCGGCGGCATCGGCAGTGGCGGCTTCCTGAAGCGTTCGTTCCAGAAACGGCGCCAGTCCCATTTCGACCACCCCCTCGACGGGCACGCGAACGACGTGCTGCTGCCCGGCGGCCGCGGTTGGGAGCGTCAACGACATTGCGAGCAGGCCAACGCTCGCTCGCCTCTCCAGATGTTTTCTCATCACGGTACCTGACCTAAGCGCTGCACGTGACTTCCGGGTTCGCTACGAACGGAATACGTCTCTGGTTCGGCTTTCATTCAATTCGCCTTCCATGGGATTCAAATGTAACGCCCAAGGACGGCGGCGCATGTTATCTTCCGTTATCGCTCAACCGATCCAAGGATCCTCTCATGCCCGACAAGACCCTCGTACGCTACTCCGACGCCGGTGACGGCGTCGCTCTGATCACCCTCGACGATCCGCCGGCGAACACGTACACGCACGAGATGATGCGGCAGCTCGACGACGCGATTCTGGAGGCTCGCTTTCGCGACGACGTGCACGTGATCGTGCTCACCGGGAACGGCGACAAGTTCTTTTCCGCCGGCGCGAACATCGGAATGCTCGCCAAGGTGTCGACCGGCTTCAAGTACTATTTCTGCCTGCACGCCAATGAAACGCTGAACCGCCTGGAACACACCCCGAAGCTGACCATTGCGGCCCTGAATGGACACACGGTGGGCGGAGGTCTGGAGATCGCCATGGCGACCGACATCCGGGTTGCGCGAGCCGGACGCAGCATGTGTGGGTTGCCCGAAGTCAATCTGGGCGTGCTCCCCGGCACGGGTGGAACGCAGCGTCTTGCGCGACTCGTCGGCAAGGCGAAGGCGATCGAACTGATGACCAGCGGCGCGACGTTCGGCTTCGATCGGGCGAAGGATCTCGGCATCGTCAACCAAGTGTGGGAAGCGGACGCGACCGACGATTTCCTGACCAGGGTGATCGACTACGCCCGCGGTTTCTGCCCGCCGGGCCGAGCGTCGAAGGCCGTGGGACTGATCAAGCGTGCGGTGCAGACTGGCGCGGAAGTCCCCTTCGAGACCGCCTTGGCGCTGGAACGCGAGCTTCAGCAGCAGCTCTTCGCGAGCGACGACGCCCGCGAGGGACTCCGCGCCTACGTGGAGAAGCGTAAAGCCGCCTTCCAGGGAAGCTGACGCCCGATGAGCGCAGCGATCCGCACCCGCCTCTGGATCGGGAACGAGTGGGCCGACGCGGCCGACGGGCACGTTTTTCCGACCGTCAATCCGGCCACGGGCGAGACAATCGCGGAGGTGGCCGAAGGTCGCGCGGCGGATGTCGACCTCGCGGTGGAGGCTGCACGCGCCGCTTTTCGCGACGGCCGCTGGCGACGCATGAACCCGTTCAAGCGATCGCGATTGTTGTGGAAGCTGGCCGACTTGGTCGAGGCGCACGCCGACGAGCTGGGACTGATCGAGACGCAGGACAACGGCAAGCCGTACTTTGAGGCGCGTCGAATCGACGTGCCTGGCGTTTCCGGCACGTTGCGTTACTACGCCGGCCTCGCCGACAAGGTCCAGGGCGACACGGTGCCCGTCGCGGGCCCGTTCCTGAACTACACCCTGCGCGAACCCGTGGGCGTGGTCGGGGCGATCATCCCGTGGAACTTCCCGCTGTCGATGGCCGCCTGGAAGGTTGCACCCGCTCTCGCGTGTGGGAACACCGTGGTTCTGAAGCCCGCCGAGCAAACGCCGCTGAGTGCGCTGCGCTTCGGCGAGCTCGCGGCCGAAGCGGGGTTTCCGCCGGGCGTGCTGAACGTGGTTCCCGGGTTTGGAGAGTCGGCGGGCGGGGCGCTGGTGCGGCACCCGGGCGTGGACGCGATCGCGTTTACGGGTTCCACCGAGGTTGGGCGAATCATCATGCGGGAGGCCGCGACCACCTTGAAGAAGGTGTCGCTGGAGCTGGGCGGCAAGTCGCCCAACGTCGTCTTCGCCGATGCGGACCTGGGCGCGGCCGTCAAAGGTGCGGCCGGCGGCGTGTTCTACGGCAAGGGCGAAGTCTGTGCGGCGGGGAGTCGCATTCTGGTCGAGAGCGCCATCCACGACGAGTTCGTGGACGGGCTGAAGGCGCGCGCCGCAAAGGCCACGGTCGGCGACCCCATGGCCCCGACGACCCGACTTGGCGCGATTGTGAGCGAAGAGCAGCTCGATCGCGTGATGAACTATGTCGCGGCTGGGAAACGCGACGGCGCGAATCTGGTTGCTGGGGGCGAGCGCGTGCGAGTGAACGGACGCGGCAACTTCGTTACGGCCACGGTCTTCAGCGAGGTGGATTGCGACATGACCATTGCCCGCGAAGAGATCTTCGGGCCCGTGGCGGCCGTGATTCCCTTCAGCGACGTCAACGACGCAATCGCCAAGGCGAACGACTCCCTCTACGGGTTGGCGGCTGGCGTCTGGACCCGCGACATCGGCAAGGCGCACCGCATGGCCGCGGAGATCGACGCCGGAACGGTGTGGATCAACACCTACAATCAGTACGCGCCGTCGTCGCCGTTCGGCGGCTACAAGGAGAGCGGGTTCGGTCGAGACCTGGGATTCCAGTCGGCGCTGGAAAAGTACACGCAGCTCAAGAGCGTCTGGGTGGCGCTGGATCGCTAACGCCGGAGTCGCATCCTTGACTATGCGGAGCGTCGATCACTCGCGGGAAGCATGGATTGTCGACGCTGTGCGTACGCCCATTGGCAGGCATGGCGGCGCGTTGGCTCCAATGCGACCGGACGATCTGGCCGCCGTAACCATTGAAGCCCTGCTCGACCGCGCGTCCTTTCCGGCCGACCGTCTCGACGACGTCGTCTTCGGGTGCACCAACCAGGCCGGCGAAGACAACCGCAACGTGGCCAGGATGGCCCTACTGCGAGCTGGCGTGCCCGTCACGGTGCCCGGACAGACCGTGAACCGATTGTGCGGATCGGGTCTTCAGGCAGTGGTCGGCGCGCTGCACGCAATTCGGGCGGGCGAGGGAGACGCGTTCATCGCGGGCGGGGTCGAATCGATGAGCCGGGCCCCCTTTGTGATGCTGAAACCCGAGCGCGGTTACGCCCGGGGCGCGCCGGCGGTGGCCGACACGGTACTGGGATGGCGCTTTGCCAACCCTCGCCTGCCAAGCGAATGGACGATCAGTCTGGGCCACACCGCCGAAGTGGTGGCCCGCGAATTCGGCGTGAGCCGGACGGAGCAGGACGACTTCGCCGCGGACAGTCAAACCAAGGCGGCCGAGGCGATCGCTGCCGGACGCTTCAACGCCGAGATGGTGCCGGTCAACGTGCCGCGACGACGCGGCAAGTCGACGATCGTCGCGAGCGACGAGCACCCGCGGCCCGGCACCACGAGCGAGGTTTTGGCAAGGTTGCGTCCCGTCTTCCGCAGCGACGGAACCGTCACGGCCGGCAATTCGTCGGGGATCAACGACGGGGCCGCCGCCCTGCTCGTGGTCGAGGCGGCAACGGCGCGCGCGCATGGTCTCGACCCAATGGCGATCGTGCGGGGCGCGGCGGTGGCGGGGGTCGAACCGCACCGCATGGGAATCGGGCCGGTTCCCGCAACGCGGCTCGCGCTGCGACGGGTCGGCGCAACGGCGCGCGACCTGGACTTGATCGAGCTCAACGAGGCCTTCGCCGCGCAGGCAATTCCCTGCATCCGCGAGCTGGAACTGGATCCGGATCGGGTGAACGTCAACGGCGGCGCGATTGCGCTCGGACACCCGGTGGGGTGCTCCGGCGCCCGCATTCTGGCCACGCTGGTGCACGAAATGGTACGCCGCGACGCCGCTCTGGGACTTGCGACGATGTGCATCGGGGTAGGTCAGGGGATCGCGGCCGTGGTGGAGCGGTGCTGACGTGACCGCTTCGGGTATTGCGAAGGTCGGCGTGATCGGCGCCGGGACCATGGGTTGCGGCATCGCGCAGGTGGCGGCAATGGCCGGGCGCCAAGTCGTGCTCTGCGACGTTGACCCCCGCGTCCTTGAGCGCGCGCGTGCGCGAGTCGGGGCTACCCTCGACAAGGGGGTTCGACTTGGCAAGGTGTCCGCGGCAACGCGCGACGCCGCGTTGGCGCGCCTCGCAGTCACGACCTCGACCCGCGAAGCGTCGCGCGATGCGAATCTCGTGATCGAAGCCGTGCCCGAATCGATGGGGCTCAAGCAGCGCGTGCTCGGCGCCGTAGAGGACGCGACGGACGCGGACGCGATCATCGCGACGAACACCTCTTCGCTGTCCATCACCGCCATGGGCGCCGCGCTGAAGTCTCCACAGCGTTTTCTGGGATTGCACTTTTTCAATCCCGTCCACATCATGGCCCTGGTTGAGGTAGTGCGGGGCGAGCACAGCGCGTCCGCTACGGTCGATCGCGCGCTCGCCTTTGCGCGGGACCTCGGCAAGGAGCCGATCGTGGTGGCGGATTCGCCCGGCTTCGCTTCGTCGCGCCTGGGGCTGGTGCTCGGTCTCGAGGCCATCCGCATGGTTCAGGCCGGCGTCGCCACACCCGAAGACATCGACAAGGCCATGGTGCTGGGATACCGACATCCGATGGGACCGCTGCGGCTTACGGACCTGGTGGGGCTCGACGTGCGCCTGGGCATCGCTCGCTACCTGCACGAATCGCTCGGCTCGGAGGCGTTTCGACCTCCTGTGCTGCTCGAGCGCATGGTCGCCGAAGGCCGTTTGGGAAAGAAGACCGGTCGCGGGTTCTACCCATGGCGCACGCCATGAGCGGCCAGACCGTTCGCTTTACCGTGAGGCGCGAGATCGCCGAGATCGCCATCAATCGACCCGAGAAGCTCAACGCTCTGAACGAATCCGTTCGCTCGGAGCTCGCCGATGCGTTCGACCAGCTTGCCGCCCGCGACGACGTCAAGGTCGCCGTCCTTTATGGAGAGGGACCGAAGGCGTTCGTTGCCGGCGCGGACGTGAGTGAATTCGCGTCCCGCACGCCCGAAGAGCAGCGCGAGGTCTACGCGCATCGCCGCGTGTACGACGCGCTCGCCGACTTTCCGAAGCCTGTGATCTGCGCCATTCACGGTTTCTGCATCGGAGGCGGCAACGAGCTCGCACTGGCATGCGACATTCGCGTCGCCGACGAAACGGCCCGTTTCGGACAATTCGAAATCCGTCTCGGATTGATTCCCGGTGCTGGCGGGACGCAGCGGCTAACCCGTCTCGTCGGACCCGGGCAGGCGCTCCGGATCGGTCTTTCGGGCGATCTGATCGACGCGCAAGAGGCTTACCGAATTGGTCTGGTGGAGGTGTTGACCGAGGAGGGCGAGCACCTGAATGCGGCGCGAGCGCTCGCCAAGCGCATGACCCGTTGGAGCGCGGTGAGCCTGCGTCTGGTCAAGGAGGCCGTGCGGCAGGCCCACGAGCGCCACCTCTCCGACGGTCTCAAGGCCGAAAAGGAGCTCTTTCTTGCGGCGTTCGCGTCGGCAGACGGTAGAGAGGGCGTCAAGGCTTTCGTCGAGAAGCGGCGCCCACGTTTCCAGGGACGTTAGCATCATGTCGTTTCGAACCTGGCAGCGCATTGTGTGGACCTACCATGTCGCCTTCGCCCTGGCCGTCACGTGGCCCGTCCAGACCTTCGTGAACGCGCCGAGTCCGTTCGTTCTTGGGCTCCCCCGCCAGATGGCGTGGTGCGCGGCGTGGGTGCTCGGCAGCGCGGTCGTGCTCTGGCGGCTTGACCGGGCGCGAACTCGCGCGACCCGGGCCCGGACGCGTACGACTCACGAACCAGACCCTCGCGCCGCTCGATAGGCGATGACGCAGTCGACCCTGATTACCGTTGTCATCTTCGCGTACCTCGCGGTTACGCTCGGCGTTGGACTCAGTGCCGGGCGACGAGCGTCGCGGAGCGTGCAGGGCTATGTGGCCGGCGATCGCGACTTCGGTCTCTTCGTCATGTACTTCATCACCGGGGCCACGGTGTTCTCGGCGTTCGCGTTCCTGGGCGGCCCCGGCTGGGCATACTCGCGCGGAGCCGCTGCGTTCTACATCCTGACCTACGGCGTGCTCGGGATGGCGCCGTGGTACGCGATGGGGCCCAAAGCCGCAGCCATCGGGCGGCGCTTCGGGTTCGTGACGCAAGCGCAGCTGCTGGTCGGGCGCTATCCGTCAAGGGGGTTGTCGGCGCTCATGGCCGTGCTCACCCTGGCGGCCTTCGTGCCCTACGTGACCATCCAGATGCGCGGAGCCGGCATCGTCATGGAAGCCGTTACCGACGGCAGGATTCCCTTGTGGGCCGGTGCGGCGGTCGCCTACGGAATCGTCATGCTGTACGTGCTCACGAGCGGCGTCTCGGCCGTTGGGTGGACGAACACGTTCCAGGGCATATTCATGGTCGGGATCGCGTGGGCGCTCGGCATTTACCTGCCCACTCGGTTGTACGGCGGCGTGGGACCGATGTTCGAGAGAATCCTTGCCGAACGACCGGAGCTGCTGTCGCTGCCGGGGCTGGACGGGAGCGGCGCGCCCTGGAGCTGGGGAGGGTATTCGACGGCGATCCTCGCCAGCGCAATCGGGCTGACCATGTGGCCGCACCTCTTCATGAAGGCCTACACCGCGCGGAGCGACGCCACCATTCGTCGCACGGTCATTCTCTTCCCAACCTTCCAACTTTTCCTCGTCCCCGTGTTCCTGATCGGCTTCGCCGGCGTTCTGCTGCCGGACGGGCCGGAACAGGCCGACTTCATCCTCCCCTTCCTCATCCTGCGTTCGGAGCTGCCCGCCCTGGTCGTGGGGCTCTTCTGCGCGGGCGCTCTGTCGGCATCCATGTCCACGGGCGATGCTTTGCTGCATGGAGCGGCTTCCGTGACCGTCGAAGACGGGGTGCAACCGTTCGTCAAGCTTTCGGATCGGTGGCGGCGGAGGCTCATGCGCGTGCTGGTACTCGTGGTGGGTGCGGCGGCCTACGCGTTCGCACTGCACGAGGGGTTTTCGCTGGTGGATCTGCTGTTGGCGTCTTACGGAATCATCTGTCAGTTCATGCCGGCATTGCTTTCGGCCATGTACTGGCGACGTGGGACCACGGCGGGCGTCGTTTCGGGCCTGTTGGTCGGCTCTGCCGTCTCGGTCTTCTTCTTTCTATATCCGGAGCTCAAGCCGTTCGGCATGCACGAGGGCATTCTCGGGTTGGTCGCACACATACCGGTGCTGATCGGCGTCAGCCTGGCGGGCAAGCCACAGGACGACGAGCACGTAAACGGCTTCGTCCGTGTCTGATTCCGAGGCTTCGATACGGCGACGCGAACTTGAACGCCTCCGCGATCTCGTCTCGGAGTGCGATCGCGAGCTCGTGGCGATCCTGCGGCGGCGCCTGGACCTCGTTACGCAGCTCGGCGAGCTGAAGGTTGGCATGGGATTGCCCGTCACCGACCCCAAGCGGGAAGCAGCCGTGGTGCGACGGGCCGCCGAGCTGGCGCGTCAAGCCGGGCTGGACGAAGAACTGATACGCGGCCTGATCTGGCAGATCATGTCCTCGGCGCGCGCGCGACAATACTCGGAGGGCCAAGCTAGCTGAAAAAGCAAGCCCCCCGCGGGCAGCACACTACCCGCGCGGGGGCTCGCTTCGCTGGCGAGTCGGGAAGGTCCGTTTCGGCACCGCCATGTGCGACGGCCGGTTCCCCGTCTCTTACCCTGCGGCGTCTCCGCCCCAAGGCCGCCCCAGCGTCGCCGCTGAGGCTTCGGTTGCATCCAGCGACCTCGCAGCCGTCACGGCTTCCTCCGAACCAGGAACCGCGTCCGCCTCGGATCCCGCTTCCGGCACCCTCGGCGCATCAGACTCCGACCGGATTCTCTTCCAAGGCTTCCCTTGGCCAGGTCTCCTGTCAGAACCCGCCACTTCCGTCCAGCCACCGGTCTTGCGACCTGTCGCTTGCTCGAAAGTGGATTACGACGTTAATGGGTGTTTTGCTGGAGCGCAACCCCCGTTGTCGGGTTTTTCGCCGGAAATGCCGGTTTTCGGCCCGTTTTGGTCCCAAAACCGGTGAACTGCGCCCCCAAACTCCCCCGTTACACCCCCCTTGGTCTTCCAAACTCCCCCATCTGGTCCTCGAAACTCCCCCGTCAGCCGACCGCACTCCCCCGTCAGCCGCCCGGGTAGACCGAGACGACCTTGCGACGACGAAGATTCTCGAACTTCACCACGCCGTTCGCGGTGGCGAACAGCGTGTCGTCTTTACCCCGGCCGACGTTGTTGCCGGGATGCAGTCTGGTTCCCCGTTGCCGCACGAGGATGTTGCCGGCCAGGACGCGTTGACCCGCGAAGCGCTTCACGCCAAGTCGCTGCGGGTTGCTGTCGCGTCCGTTCCTGGACGACCCTACGCCTTTCTTATGAGCCACACGGACCTCCTGAACGACTTTAGACGATGATCTCGGCGACGCGCACGACCGTGAAGCCCTGGCGATGCCCCTGCTTGCGACGATAGCCCTTGCGACGCTTGCGCTTGAAGACGATGATCTTCCGCGTGCGGTCGTGGGCTACCACCTCGGCCGTGACCTTGGCGCCGTCGATGGTTGGCGTACCCACCGAGACTTCCTCGCCCGCAGACGCCAGAAGGACGTCGTCGAAGGTGACGGTCGTTCCCGGCTCGACGTCGAGCGAGGGAATCAACAGGGTCGCTCCGGGTTCGGCCCGGAATTGCTTTCCGCCAGTCCTGATAACCGCAAACATGGTGATCCCGTCGTGAGACATGACTGCTTGTCGCAGCGCGACGCTGCACAGCATTGTAATTTACGCTATGCGGCGACAAGATCAAGCCAAACCCCGGCCTTGGGAGGTGCCTGGGTATCGATGGAGCGAGGCTCGGGCGAGGAAGGCTTCCGAAGTGGTTAGAAAGTTCAACACCGCTGGTCCCATCATCTCGGAACGGCACTATCACGTTCCTCCGCTTTCGCGCGTGGACCGTCACGAGATACTGGAACTGATCGACGACTTGAAATACTTCGTCCTGCACGCCCCACGACAGACCGGAAAGACTACGGTGCTCGGCGCGTTCCAGACGTTGCTGAACGAGAATGGGAGCTACCGCTGCGTCTATGTGAACATCGAGGAGGCCCAGACTGCGCGCGTGGACGTGCGACGAGGAATGGAGGTTATCGTCGACTGCTTGGCCATGGAAGCCGAGTTCTGCGAAGACGACACTTTTCCCGCAAACTGGCGGGAGATCGTTCGAACCACCCCACCCGACCGCGTTCTCAGAAAACTCCTTGCAAAGTGGGCGGTCGCCAGTCCCAAGCCGTTGGTGCTTCTCATCGACGAGATCGATGCGTTGATCGGCGATACCCTCGTGTCCGTCCTCCGTCAACTGCGGAGCGGGTATAGGGACCGCCCTCTGCGGTTCCCTCAGAGCGTGGTCCTCTGCGGGGTTCGGGACGTGCGCGATTACCCCATATACGTGTCTGCGGACGACCAGATCATCCTCGGCGGCAGCGCGTTCAACATCAAGGCGGAATCGCTTCGACTGAGGGGTTTCGACGAGCACGAGACCCGCCTTCTGCTGCGGCAGCACACCAAGGCAACCGGCCAACCCTTCGCCGACGCGGCCGTGGAAGAGATCTGGCGGGTCACCCGGGGCCAACCCTGGCTCGTGAACGCCTTGGCCTACCAGCTGTGTTTCGCCAAGGAAGGCGTCCGCGACCGGAGCGTCGAGATCACTCGGGCCGATGCCATCGAGGCGAGGGAGCGGCTCATTCTGCGCCGCGATACGCATTTGGACCAGCTTGCGCACAAGCTCTCCGAGCCCCGGGTGCGGCGCGTGATCGAACCCATTCTGACGGGCGGGAAGACGTCGGAGCCCCGCAGCGAAGATGATCTCAAGTATGTCAGGGACCTGGGGCTCGTGACCTCGGATGGTCTCGCAATCGCGAACCCGATCTACCGCGAGGTAATCCCCCGGCAGCTCTCCCATTTGACGCAACTCGAGATCATGCACTCGCAGACGTGGTATGTCTCCGTTGATGGCCGGCTCATGACGGACAAGCTGATGCGCGCTTTTCAGTCGTTCTACCGCGAGAACTCGGAGCACTGGATCGACCGATACCAGTACAAGGAAGCGGGACCCCATCTCCTGCTGCAGGCTTTTCTGCAGCGAATCGTGAATGCGGGTGGGCGCATCGAACGGGAGTACGCGGTCGGTCGTCGCCGGATGGACCTGGCGATCATCTGGAATGGAGCTCGGGAGCAGCGTGCGGTGGTGGAATGCAAGATCGTGCGCAAGGGCTTGGGAGCGACACTCCGCGACGGGTTGGAGCAGACCGCCGCCTACATGGACGTATGGAACGCCGAAGAGGGCCATCTGGTCCTCTTCGATCGGTCGCCGGACAAGAGATGGGAGGAGAAGATCTTCCGTCGGGAAGAAAAGCTCGAGGGACGCCGCATCACGGTGTGGGGAATGTAGCGCGCGGCGCCCCTGGCAACGGGCTACGCGACCGTGTACTTGGCGGTGACGTCGATGCGGGCGCGGCCCGACAGCAGGCGGAATTCGTCGTAGCGCATCAGGGGGTCGTCGCGCAGGTCCACGCGCAGCCGCGTGCGCTTGGCCAGCTTGCGCAGGAACCGCGGCTCCGACTCCATGACCTGAAGGGCTACGCGCGGGTGCACGCGAATCATGATTTCCTTGTCTTCGCCTACCGACGCGGCGCGACGCACGCACCGTTCGATCTCGCGCACCAGGGTCTCCACCGTGCGGATGCGGCCCGTACCGCCGCAAGCGCCGCAGGGCTCGGTAAGGGCTTGCAGCAAAGATGGGCGGACGCGCTGCCGCGTCATCTGGATCAGTCCCAGATCGGACATCTCCCACGTGCGGGTGCGGGCGCGATCGAGGCCCAGCCGGGTCCTTAGTTCGTGCAGGACGCGGTCGCGATCGTCCTGGGAGTCCATATCGATAAAGTCGATGACGATGATCCCGCCGATGTCCCGCAGGCGCAACTGCGTGGCAACCTCGCGGGCGGCGTCCAGATTGGTCTTGAGTATGGTCTGGTCGGGATCCTTCTTCTTCCCCGCCAACCGGCCCGTATTCACGTCGATTGAGACGAGTGCTTCGGTCGGCTCGATGATCAGATGACCCCCCGACGGTAGCGTGACCTTGCGACGAAACGAGCGCTGGATCGTCTCTTCTATGCCCGCGTGGTCGAACAGGGGCTTGTTTGCCTTGAAGAAGTGGATGCGGCCCAAGAGGTCGGGGTCGAACGTCCGCACGTACTGCGCGATCTGTTTGTAGACGTCTCGGTTGTCGATTGTGACCGCGTCGAATCGGCTGGTGAACAGGTCGCGGATGACGCCCGAAATGAGCTTGGCTTCCTGGTGGATCAACGTGGGTGGCCGGGCGCTGCGCGCCTTGCGTCGAATCTTCGTCCAAAGGTTGCGCAGGTGACGGAATTCCTTGTGGAGCTTTTCCCGGGTAAGCTCTTCTCCGGCGGTGCGGACGATAACGCCCCCCGGCTCGCCCTCGATCACGTCCCTGGCCATGGCCCGCAATCGTGCGCGTTCTTTCTGGTTGCCTATCTTGCGGCTCACGCCCACGTGGTTCGAGTCGGGCAGGTACACCAGGAACCGGCCGGGCAACGACACCTGCATCGTGACGCGAGGCCCCTTGGTCGAAATCGCTTCCTTGGTCACCTTGACCAACACCGCCTGGCCCTTGTTCAGGACTTGCTGGATGGGCGCCCGGTCGCGATTGCGCGAGCGGTTCCCACCCTCGCCCACGTCTCCATCGCGATCGCGGAGCAAGTCGGACGCGTGCAGAAACGCGGCTTTTTCTTCGCCGATGTCTACGAAAGCGGCCTGGATCCCCGGGAGCACCGCCTCGACGCAACCAAGATAGATGTCCCCAACCAGTCGGCCCCGGTCGGGCCGGTCAAACATCAGCTCGGTGAGCTCCCCGTCCTCCTTGAGTGCAACCCAGGACTCTTCGTCCGAAGCGCTGATCAGTATCTGTCTCGTCAAATGTGTTCTCCGACCGCTTCCTTCACGAGGAACCTGCCGATCACGAGCTTTTGGATTTCGCTGGTCCCTTCACCGACTTCACAGGCTTTGGCGTCGCGCATCATGCGCTCTACGGGGTAATCGGACGTGTATCCGGCCGCTCCCAGACATTGGACCGCACGCCGGGCGGATTTTGCTGCCAATTCCGATGCCAACAGCTTCGCCATGGCCGCTTGCTTGCCGTGCGGTCGTTCCCGATCCTTGAGCCACGCGGCATGATAGACGAGGTGCCTGGCAGCCTCGATTTCGGCCGCCAGTTCGGCCAGACCGAACCGTATGTCCTGGAACTCCCAGACGGGACGCTTGAACTGGCGTCGGCGGGTCGTGTAGGCGAGCGCAACGTCCAGCGCGCCCTGCGCAATGCCTAGGGAGAGCGCGGCAACCCCGATTCGGCCAGCGTCCAGGGTCTTCATGAAATTGGCGAACCCGTCGCCCTCGCGGCCCAGGCGCTGGGATTCGTGGACCCACGCGTCCTGGAGGAACAGCTGTCGCGTGTCGGAAGCCCGCCAACCCAGTTTGTCTTCCTTGCCCCCGGCCGTTACGCCCTCGGTGTAAGGCAATGTCGGGCGATGGCCGACACCTACGCGCCGGGCTTCCGCGAGGTCCACGGTCGGCTTGCAAACCACGAAGCTGGTGATCCCGTGATGCCCGGCGCGGCGATCCGTGACGGCCGTGACCACGAAGATCTCGCCCACTCCCCCGTGGGTAATGAAGATCTTGCTGCCCGTGATGCTGTAACCGTCCCGCACCCTGACCGCTCGAGTCCGGGTACCCGACGCGTCGGAACCCGCGCCCGGTTCGGTCAACCCGAATCCTCCCAGGACCTGACCGCTGGCGAGCGGCGGCACGAAGCGCGCTCGCTGTTCCGGGGTACCGAAGTTGACGATCGGCGACATCGCCAACGTCGTGTGCGCCGACACGGTGATCGCGTGGCTCGCATCGTGTCGCGCCAGTTCTTCGACGACCAGGATGTAGCTCAGATAGTCGCGTCCCAATCCCGACAGATCGCGGGACACGGGAACGCCAAACCAGCCGCGCTCGGCCATCTCGCGCACGTTGTCCCACGGAAACCGCGCCGATTCGTCGATTTCGCGTGCGATGGGCGCGACGGCCCTCAACGCGAATGCACGAACTTCGCGTTGCAATGCGCGGTGATCGTGGTTGAGGTACAAGTCCATCGGGGTCAGGAGTCCGGCGTGTTAAGGATCATCGGCCCCGACGCTCGCACCGGTCGCAGGAGGCGCACGATCGCCGGGCCACGGACTCTCCAAGATAACGCAACAGGGTCATGCGTCGGCATTTCCGCGTGGCGCAGTATTTGCGCATGGCTTGCAGTCGGGCTCGCGCCTGTTGCCGAGCCGACAGGAGGGGATCGAAGTTCGGCGCCTTGCCGGTCAACGAAATGACTCTGCCCCCGATGCGGGGCGGGCCGTCCGCCTCGCCGTCCGGCCAGTTCTCGATCCACTGCGCGAAATCGGAATGCAAGGCGACGGCGTCGGATCGCATGAGCCACTTGAGGTGCGGGACGTTCTCCGATTCGCGACCTGCGATGTCGGCCGGCGAGGCGCGGGTGCGGACGCCACGGTTCGATTGCAATCGTTTGAGAAACCGCATCACGTCGTGGGGACGGGGATAGGCGCGGTCGAAGAATCCCAGCGGGATCTTCCAGTCGCCGCGGTGGACGAACCCCAATGCCATCGACTGGGTACCGTCTCGGCCTGCGCGACCCGCTTCCTGATAGTAGCTCTCCAGCGAACCCGGAAACGCGTAATGGAACACGGCCCAAACGTCTCCGCGGTCGATGCCCATCCCGAAGGCGCAGGTCGCCACGACGACGTTCGACTTGCCCGACATGAAGCGCTCCTGCACGGCTTGCCGCTCCTCTTTGGGCAGCGCGGCGTGGTACGCGTCGCCGATCACGCCCCGGCTGGCGAGGGCGCGCCGCACTCTGACGACTTGGCGGCGCGTGGGTGCGTACACGATGAGCGCGCGGTCGCGGTTTTGCGGCGGTGCCCGCTTGACCAGCTGCACCATGGCGCGAATGCGCGCCGCGCCTGCGCGATGTTTCGCCACCAGCCAACGAATGTTGGGGCGGTCGAAGGAGGTGACGACCCGAACCGGATCGCGCATGCCCAGGACCCGCACGATGTCGTCCCGAACCGCAGGCGTGGCGGTGGCGGTTACCGCGAGAACCGGCGCGCTGACCACGGCGCGAAGATCCAGAATGCGACGGAAGGCGGGCCGGAACTCGTGGCCCCAGTCGGAGATGCAGTGGGCTTCGTCGACGGTGATCAGCGACACTCGCGCTGCCGCGAGCAACCTGCGCAGCTTGGGGGCTTGCAGGCGCTCGGGCGAGCAGAAGAGGAGATCGAGCCGACCTTGAGCCAGCGCCTGCTCGGTCGCATCGCGGGTTTGCGGTGGATCTTGCGACGTGAGGGACGCCGCGTTGAGCCCGAGACGGCGAGCCCGATCAACCTGGTCTTGCATGAGGGAGATCAAGGGACTGATCACGACGACCAAGCCGTCCAGCATGAAGGCGGGCAGCTGATAGCACAGGGTCTTCCCGCCGCCGGTCGGCAGCACGCCCAGCGTGTCGCGACCCGACAGCACGCCTGCGATCAGCCGCTCCTGTCCCGGCCGAAAAGCGTCGAAACCAAAGCGTTCCTTGAGTACGGCGCGAGCCGGGGTCGGCGGCGGGTGCCTCAGTTTCGCCGGCGTCGCCACCCGATCACGCTCACAATCGCGAAACCCCCGGCCAGGACGCCGAGTCCCGCCCAGGAAAACCAGCTCTGTTCCAACGCCATGCCGCCCAGTGCCAGTACCGCGCCAACCGCGAAGATGCGGACCTTCCAGAGCACCAGGGCGTCATCGTCGCGACGACGGTTTCGAGAGGGTCGGAACACGTCGCCCTCAGCCGCCGGAACGCCGCGCCAGGAAGTCGGCGACGCCTTGCCGGCAGTCTTGGGTGAGCCGGGCGATCGCGTTCATCTCGGCCCCGCGGGCGATGGCCTCCTCGAACGGCAACCCGTCGATCCCGTAGAAGAGCCGTTTGGTTAACGCCGCGGCCTCGCGAGGTCGGGCCGCCAGCGCCGCCAGATATGCCGCGACCTCGTTCTCGAAGCCGTCATCGGGGTACACCCGTGCGACAAGCCCCATCTCCGCTGCCGCTTGGGCCGAGATGCGGCGGCCCTGCAAGAGCAGCTCGAAGGCGGTGGATTCGCCCACCTTCTTCTTGAGGATCGACATGACCAGGGCGGGCACGAACCCCAAGTGCACTTCGGGGTAGCCGAAACTGGCGTCCTCGTGCGCGAGCACGAGGTCGCAGGCGGTAGCCACGCCGCACCCGCCGCCAAGCACCCGCCCCGTCACCACGGCCACGACGGGTTGCGGCAATCGTCGGAATTGAACGAACACGTCGCCGAGCCGTTGCGCGTCGGCAAGCCCCGCCTCGGGGCCTTCCGCCTGGGATGCGGCCATTTCTCGGAGATCGGCACCCGCGCAGAAGTCGCGCCCCGCGCCTCGGATGGCCACGGCGCCCACGTCCTTGTCGTCGGCAACCTGCGCCAACAAGCGCGACAGCTCTTCCACCATCGCCGCGCCCAAGGCGTTGCGACTCTCGGGGCGATTGAGGACGAGCGTCGCCACGCCGTCGTCCGAGTCCCTCCGCAAGACGGACGGGGCCATGATCAGGATGCCTGAGGTTGGGTCGCAGCCAGGTCGGCATCGCACCTGGCCGGGTCGGCATCGCCAGCGGCCGGCACGCGTCCCCTGCCCCGCACCCGCTTCGCTACATCGTCCGGAACCTCGATTTCCATGCGCAACAGGGCCGTGCTGAACACCTTGCCTTGCGCGTCAGTCATCAGCGACACGGTGCCCCCGCCATCCAGCGCGTCGTGCAGCAAGAAATTCAGCGCGTGGAGATTCGGGACTTCAAATCGCTCCACCGGTCCGCCGATCATGCTTCCGAAGTGGTTCCTGACCCGATCGACGGTGACCATGTCGCGAATCAGAGGGTAGTCGATGGGATCATATGCGATCAGGCCGACGTTGGCGGTGTTGCCCTTGTCCCCCGATCGGGCGTGTGCCAGCTCGAGAAGAGGTATCCTCATACGTCCATGAACTCCACCGACACGTGTGGTTCCACTGCCTCGCGCGCTATAAGCGCAGGCCAATATGCCACAATTTCCTGGACCTTGGGACGCCCGCCCGCGAATCCCGTCACCGAAGGCGGACCCGTGAGCACGAGGGGTGCGATCTCGCGCGTGAATCGCTCGACGGACGCGCGGTCCGCGCTCCGCACGCCAACGCGCAATTGCACCTCGGGAAGATCCGGGGGTGGCGGTCCGGCCAAATGGCCATGCGTCGCGTCCCACCCGACCAGCTCCGTGCGTACCCGATCCAGCGAAAGTCCAAGACGGTCGATCCGTCCGCGCAATACTGCGGCGGCCGCCTTCGCTTTCGCGGCCGCGTCGGGCCATGCGTAGACCAACGTGCCCACCGCCTTGAATCCTGCCGAATAGGCGATCGACACCTTGAGAAAGGGTGTCGGGGGGCGGCCCTCGATGCCCGAGAGGCGTATGCGATCGCGACCCGCTTCCTCCAGCCGAATCGTGGTGAAGTCGGCAATCACGTCCGGCGTAATGTACGTGGCGGGGTCGCCCATCTCGTACAGAATCTGTTCCTTGACCGTTCGCAGCGAGACCCTGCCGCCGGTGCCCGCGTGCTTGGTGACGACAAAGCTCCCGTCGCATCGCGCTTCAACGATCGGGAATCCCACTTCGGCGAGATTGGGGATCGTCCACCAGTCGGCCAGGCAGTTGCCGCCGCTTGCCTGGGCGCCGCACTCGTTGACGTGACCCGCCACAACGCCGCTCGCCAGCCGATTCCAGGCGTCCCAGGGCCATCCGAATTCGTGCACCATGGGCCCGTAGGTAAGCGCCGTATCCGTTGATCGACCCGTAATGACCACCAGGGCCCCGCCGCGCAACGCGCGTGCAATCGGCCGCGCCCCAAGATAGACGTTCGCGCTGAGCACGCGGTCCCGCACCGACTCCAACGGCGCCTGCGTCTCCATGTTGCAAAGGTCGTGCCCGGCCGCCAAAAGGGCGTCAAGGCGGTCCATGAGGTCGTCGCCGTTCACCACTCCGATGCGCACTTTCCCTTGCACCCCAGCCCGCCTGCCCGCCGTGGCCACCGCGCGGGCGCACGCGACCGGGTTCACACCCCCGGCATTGCTCACAACCTTGATCCGACCGCCAACGCACTGCGGAAAGATCCGCTCCATCAAAGGCACGAAGTCGCGTGCGTATCCCGCCGACGGGTTTCGCGACCGCTGCTTCTGCATAATCGACATCGTGACCTCGGCCAGATAGTCCAGCATCAAGTAGTCAATCGGCCCCCCTTCGACCTGGCGGATCGGCGCGTCCACGTCGTCGCCCCAGAACCCTTGGCCACTTGCGATGCGGACGAGCGAATCCGTCACGGTGCACTCCCATCCAGAGCCGCCGGAAGAACGAAAGGACCGATGTGGGGTCCGGGGTTGTTCAGGGCGGCGCTGAGCAGCAAGGCGAGCGAGTCGCGCAGTTCTTCGGGTATGACCACGGCGTCGACGAATCCCCGGGCGGCCGCAAAGGTGGCCTCCATCTGCACATCGTACTCTTTCCGAACGGCGTCCATTTCGGCTTGCAGCACTGCATCGGGTTTCCTGCCCTCGGCTCTGAGGCGTTCCAGCCGCCGTCCGAACAGCGCGACGACGGCGCTCTCCCCTTCCATGACCCCCATCCTTCCCGTCGGCAGACTCACGATGAAGTCCGGATCGAATCCCTGCCCCGCCATCGCATAGTAACCGGCGCCGGACGCATGGTTGAGCGTGACGACCAGCTTGGGCACGATCGCCGTGGCCATCGCCTCGACGAAACGCGCACCTGCCCGAATGATCCCGCGGTGCTCGGCGGCGGTCCCCACCATGAACCCTGAGACGTCCTGGATGAACAGGAGCGGGGTCCCTTGTCGATTCATGGAATCGATAAAGTATGCCGCCTTCTCGGCCGACTCGGTGTAGATGATCCCCCCAAAGCGCGGCGGGCCTTGGCGCGAATCCTTGACGACCCCGCGGCGGTTGGCGATTACGCCCACGGTGATTCCGGCGATGGCGCCGGTGGCGCAGAAGAGTTCCGCTGCGTATTCCGGCTGGAACTCGGTCCACCTTCCTCCGTCCAGCAAAGTCTCGATCACGGCCTTCATGGAGTAGGGACGACGGTGATCGTCGGGGATCAGCGAGTACAGATCGGTTGCGGGGCGACTGGGGGGATTCCTGTTAATGTTCACCGTCTTGCCTTGGCGATCGCGCGGAAGATCCGAGACCAACGCCCGGAGTCGGCGGATGCAATCTTCGTCGTCATCGGCGCGATAGTGGGCCACCCCGCTGACCGCCGTGTGCACGGATGCTCCTCCCAAAGTCTCGCGATCAACCGATTGGCTAGTCGCTCCCTTCACCAGATTTGGACCGCCGAGGCCCATGAAACTGGTCCCTTCCACCATCAGAATCACGTCGGAGAGGGCCGGCAGATAGGCGCCGCCGGCGATGCAGGGACCCATGACCGCGGCGAGCTGAGGAATCCGTAGGTAGCGCCGCATGATGGAGTTGTAGTAGAAGATCCTGGCCGCCCCGTATTGTCCCGGAAAGACGCCGCCCTGATAGGGCAGATTCACGCCTGCCGAATCGACCAGATAGATAATCGGGATGCGGCAACGCATGGCGATCTCTTGGGCCCGCAGGATCTTCTGGATGGTCTCCGGCCACCAGGTGCCCGCCTTGACCGTCGCGTCGTTCGCGACCACGACCACCTCGCGTTGGCGCACGACGCCTACGCCGGTGACGACCCCCGCGCTCGGCGCGGCGCCCTCGTACCGGTCGTGGGCTACCAGCAGCCCGATCTCGCACCAGGGGGCATCGGCGTCCAGGAGAAGCCGCAGTCTGTCGCGCGCGGTCAGCTTGCCACTGTCCCGCTGCCGTTGGATCTTGGCGGCCCCGCCCCCCGCCTTCAGCCGGTCGCGCAGGTCCAGGAGCTCGTGGGCCAACGCACCCATGCGTCCCGAGCGCGGAGGGCCTTCGGCATGGCGACTAATAGGGATCCTCCCGCTCGTCGAACCAGGCTTGAATGTAGGCGATGGCCTCGTCGGTCCTGGTGCCCGGCCCCAAAATCCGACCCACGCCCAGATTCGCCAGCACGTCGGCGTCGTCGCGGGGGATAATGCCGCCGCCGGTCAATAGGACGTGTTGCAATCCCTCGGCGTCCAGGAGCTCGCGCACTCTGGGGAAGAGCGTCATGTGCGCCCCGGACAACACCGACATGGCAACCACGTCCACGTCTTCCTGCACCGCCGCGGCCACCACCATTTCGGGCGTCTGATGAAGACCGGTGTAGATCACTTCGAAGCCGGCGTCGCGAAACGCGGCGGCGATGACCTTCGCTCCTCGGTCATGTCCGTCCAGGCCCGGTTTGGCCACTAGCACTCGAATTCGTCTGTCGGACGCCGACACTCAACTTCTCCGGTTGTTGGTTGTTCGCTCCCCGTCAGCGCGAGGACCACCCTTCGAGTCGAATGGAACGATCCGCCCGTCCAGGAGGTGTACCGTACGGTCCGCCATATGAGCATACCGTGGATCGTGCGTAACCATGCAGATGGTCACGCCCCTTTCGTGCAATGCTTTCAGCAGGTCCATTACGGCGCGCCCGTTTCCAGAGTCCAGATTCCCCGTCGGCTCGTCGGCCAGGAGTACGCGCGGCTCCCCGATGACCGCTCGGGCGACGGCGACCCTTTGCTGCTGTCCACCCGAGAGCTGAGCAGGAAAACGGTCCTCCCGGTCGGCCACCCCAACCTGCTCCAGCGCTTGCCACACCCGATCTCGTCGCTCCCGTCTTGGAAGTCCTCGGTATGTCAGGGGAAGTTCCACGTTGGCGAATACGGTGAGGTCGCCAATGAGATTGAACGTCTGAAAGACGAAACCGATTGTCCGATTGCGGATGGTCGCGCGCCTGGTGGCGGACAGGCGCGACACGGACTCGCCTTCCAGCAGGTATTCCCCTTCGGTCGGAGAGTCCAGCAGCCCCAGGATCGACAGCAGGGTGGTCTTGCCGCAGCCCGAAGGGCCGGCAATGGATACGAAATCGCCGCGATCGACCGCTAGCGAGATTCCCGCCAATGCGCGCGTCTCCACTTCGTCTGCGCGAAACACCTTGCCAACATCGTTGAGACGCATCAGAGATCTGGCCATATTCGTGAAGCGGACTGCGCTGCTCCTGGAGACCTGTACACTTGATCGGCGTGATCCACCCACCGTCAATGTAGCCAAATCGGCTACCAAACGACCCGGGCCAAGCCTCGTGAACAAGCCTGAAGCCTCGATCCTGGAGCGGTACGTGCAGTTGGTTGGCCCCGAGCGAGTCCGACGACGCGTGCCCCTGGCGCCCTTGACCACCTTTCGCATCGGCGGTCCTGCGGACCTGTTCTACAGCGCCAGGACCCCCGATGAGCTGTGTCGCGCCATGGGCGTCGCGCGAGAGTTGGGCATCGCCAGCTTTCTCCTGGGTCGGGGAGCGAACATCCTCGTGGGAGACCGAGGGTTTCGCGGCGTCGTGATCCAGTGCGACATTGCCACGCTTGAATTCCTGCCAGGTGGGCGGGTCCTGGCCGGCGCAGGTCTGGATACTTTTCCCGACCTCATCAACGCCACCGTGGCGCGCGGTCTCGGAGGCCTGCATCATTTCGTGGGCATCCCGAGCACGGTTGGCGGCGCGGTGTGGCAAAACCTTCATTTCCTGGCCCCCGCACCAGCTCGCGAGCGCACCATGTACTGGGAAGAGTTCATGGAAGGGGCGACCATTCTCACCCCCGAGGGTGAGGTTCGCTACGAGACCACGGAGTATTTCCGCTTCGGCTACGACTACAGCATCATTCACGACACGGGCGACATCGTGCTCGACGTAACCCTCAGGCTCGTGCCCACGCCCATCCAGGAGCTCCGCACAGTCATGCGGGAGAATCTCGTTTGGCGCGACGAGCGGCACCCCGATTTGTGGCTGTACCCGTGCGCGGGGTCGATTTTCAAGAAGATCGAAGGAATCGGCGCAGGCAGGCTGATCGACGAGTGCGGGCTGAAGGGACACGTATTCGGCGCGGCGCAGATCTTCCACAAGCACGCCAACATCATCGTCAACCTTGGCGGGGCCACGGCTGCCGAGGTGGTGGCCCTGATCGAGCTTTCCCGCGAGACGGTGGCCCGCGAGACGGGCTATGAACTCGAGCCCGAAATTGAGTTGGTGGGAGAATTCTGATGACTATTGATTACGGATGGCGTTAGCCCGTAGGATAACCTGTATGGAGATTTCCGTTCGCAGCCTGCTTTCGCGGGCGCTTCTGGCGGGTGCACTTTGGATGGTCGCAGGGCCTGCCTCGCTCGGCGCACAATCCGCTACGGCGCTGCTCGCGCGCTGTGCCGACGAGCCCGGCGGCGGGCGCGCGCATGTGGGTGGCGTGGTGACCAATTCGGTCTCCGGGAACAGCTTGGCAGGGGCTCGCGTGGAGGCATTGGTGGCGGGCCGGGTGGTGCGGGAGACGCATTCACGGTTGGGTGGCGGGTACGTGTTATGCAACCTGGACGCGAGCCGCGACTACCAGTTGCGCGTGGTGTTCGGCAGCAACGAGAGTGCTCCGGTGGCGGTGGAAGCAATGGGGTTTCGCAATGTGGACCTTTCGGTTGCCGTGTCGGCTCCGGTGACGATCATGGGTACGGTGATCGATCAGGAGACCGCGCAGCCGATTGAGGGCGTCTGGGTGTCTCTGCCAGGCACCGTACATTCGACGTTCACGAACACCGAGGGGAAGTTCGGTTTTCTGGACCTGTCGCCCGGCCGCTACGTCCTGGAAGCCAATCAGATGGGCTACGCCGTGAGGGCCGACTCGCTGACCTTTCTGAATCATGCCCTTGGGCTTCGGATTCCCCTGACCAGGGAGGCGATTCCGATCGATCCCATTACCGTGACGGCATCCTCGGAACGGTCGGAGCGCCGGGGCACGGCGAGGTACCGGGGCATGACCAGCGCGCAGGTGGATTCTGTTCGCAGTGGCGTGTCTGGCTTTGACCAGCTCATCGCGAGGGCGAATCTGCCGCTCCGCGTGAGAGACATCTACCACCCCAGCGCGCCCGGAATCAGAATCGGTCTTTGCGTAGAGGCTACGCGACGACCGTCCCCAGACGGTGGCTGCCAGAGCGTGACCGTCGTGCTCGACGACGTTGTCCTTAACGAGATCAGCGCGCCGGAGTGGCTGTTGTCCCTGTCGGCGGAATCCATTTCCCACTTCCAGTACATGTCGTCCCTGGAGGCCTCGTCGCAGTATGGCGGTCGGCTCAGTGACGCGGGCGTACTCGTGATTCACACACGTGATGGGAGCGGACGATGACACGACCCAATCGCGAGATCAAGATGTCGACGCGCGCCCTGCTTCCTTTTGGGCTGGCCGGTGCGCTCGGGGTGGTCGGGGGCCTGCCGCGCTTGACGCACAATCCGCTGCGGCGCTGCTTGCGCAATGTGCCGACGAGCCCGGCGGCGCGGGTGCGCACGTGGGTGGCGTGGTGACCAATTCGGTCTCCGGGAACAGCTTGGCCGGGGCGCGCGTGGAGGCATTGGTGGCGGGCCGGGTGGTGCGGGAGACGCATTCGCGGCTGGGTGGCGGGTACGTGTTATGCAACCTGGACGCGAGCCGCGACTACCAGTTGCGCGTGGTGTTCGGCAGCAACGAGAGTGCTCCGGTGGCGGTGGAAGCAATGGGGTTTCGCAATGTGGACCTTTCGGTTGCCGTGTCGGCTCCGGTGACGATCATGGGTACGGTGATCGATCAGGAGACCGCGCAGCCGATTGAGGGCGTCTGGGTGTCTCTGCCAGGCACCGTGCATTCGACGTTCACGAACGCCGAGGGGAAGTTCGGTTTTCTGGACCTGTCGCCCGGCCGCTACGTCCTGGAAGCCAATCAGATGGGCTACGCCGTGAGGGCCGACTCGCTGACCTTTCTGAACCATGCCCTTGGGCTTCGGATTCCCCTGACCAGGGAGGCGATTCCGATCGATCCCATTACCGTGACGGCATCCTCGGAACGGTCGGAGCGCCGGGGCACGGCGAGGTACCGGGGCATGACCAGCGCGCAGGTGGATTCTGTTCGGGATCGGGTGTTTGACTTTGGCGATCTTGTCCGCAGGGCGGGGCTGCCGCTAAACGTCAAAGACATCCTAGATCCCAAAACCGGCGTGAGAATCGGAATGTGCGTAGAGGCTCTTCGAGTGTCCAGGCGCCCTGGGAAGTGCAACAGCGTCAGGGCCAAGATCGACGATGTTGGTGTCGGCAGCCCCACGGATTTCTTTCTGTTTCTGTCACCAGAGGACATTTCGCACTTTCAGTATCTTACGCCGGCGGAAGCAGGGGTAGAGCACGGTGCAATCGGTCATGCGGGCATACTCCTCATTTACACGCGTGATGGGAGAAGACAGTGAAACGACGTAATCGCGAGATCAATATCTTCGGGATGTCCTCGCTTGACCTTTTCGCGTCCGCCCTGGGCGCGTTCATTCTCATCTCGATCATCATTTTCCCTCTCATCGCCGAGGTGGACGAGACAATTGGGGAAGATACCGACCTCAGTTTTGTCCCGACCCCGGACCCGGCTCCGGACTGCCCCGTCTGTCCCGCGGTGCTGGATCTGTCGGCGTTGCCCAGTTGCCCCGTTTGCCCGACCGTGCCAGCCGCACCCGAGCCGGTAGCCTGCCCGACCGTGCCTGCTCCTGCTCCCGCCCAACCGGTCGCGTGCCCGGTCTGCCCCGCGGTCCCCGACCCCGAGCCGGCCGCGCCTCCCCCCGCCTGCCCCGAGGCACCCGTGCCCGCTCCATCGCGGGCTACCTTCCAACTGCCCCACCTTGATCTTGTGATCGCGCTTGACGTGACCAGCAGCATGGGAAGGCAGGTAGCCGCGCTCAAATCCGAAGTCGGTCAGCTCAGCGATCTGCTCACCCGTCTGGCACCGAGCTTCGGCGTGGGCCTGGTTGCGTTCGGTGACCGAAACTGGGAGCAGCCCGTCAGCGTCTTTCAGTTGCGACAGATTTCCGGACCCACGCTGAACCGGGCCGCCTTCCGCGGATTCGTGAACACCCTCGAGATCGACATGGGTATGGGAGGGGGGTTCAATGCGGATGGGCCGGAAGCGTTGATGCTTGCGCTCTGGCAGGGTGTGCGCATGCCCTGGCGATCCGCGTCCAGAAGACGCGTCGTCGTCCTCGTCACCGATGCTACGTCCTACCCGGAAGAGACTGATCAAGTCATTTCGACCGCCGCCTCGATCGCTCGCATGCCCGGACACCGCGTGTCGACCGTCTATATCAACTCGTCAGGGATTGCAGACCCCGAGGTCGAGCAGTTCCTGCAGCGCGTTGCCAACGCCGGTCGGGGTCAGTTCATCCGCGACGCGGGAGGCTCGCTCACCGTCAACCTGCTGCTGTCGCTGCTCTGACTTCCGGGTACGTGTCGAGGTGTGGGCCCCCACCCCGGCCGTCAGCGCTCTTCGTGCAGCCGATTCACCAGATTGCGTAGGCAGTACTGGCCGATTTGATTAAGTGCGCCTTCTTCCCGCTCCTGCAGGACATGCATGGCGAACATCAGCACGGCGGATTGCAACAAGGCGAGCAGCGTCGTGTAGAAAGCCACGCCGAGGTCTCCGGTCACCTGCTCCATCATCTCGGGTCCGACGGCTCCGCCGGAAATGCTGGCTCCTGCAAACATGGTGCCGGCCGCCCTCATGGCGAAAGCGATCCCGAGGACTGTGCCGATGAATCCCAAGGTCGGGACGAGCCAGATGACGTACCGCAGCATGTTGTAGCGCATCTCGATCTCGTGCTGGTACAGTTCCAGCGACACGTTGATCATGGCGTTGACCTGATCGATCGATCCGTTGTTCCGAAATTGGAGAAGCGCGCCGCTCAAGAGACGCTGTAGCATGTGGGTCTCGTTGGGGTCGGAATCGCTCACGCGCCTGTAGATCGGAGCCAGATCGGCCTGTCGCAAGATGGTGCGATCGTCCTCGGGCAGGAGGCCTAAGTCAAGCTGGATCCTTTCGCGGCGTCCGGCCAATTGGCGCACCAGAAGCTCGCCGGCGGCCATGGCGAACGCCAGCCACATCACATTCTGGATGGTGAAGGGATAGGGGAAGATCCTGGTGTTCCTGTCCACCAACAGATCGGCGGCCACGCTGGTGTCGCCAGCCGGGAAGATGTAGGACAGCGCGCCGACGAGCACCATGCCCGACAGGAGGGATGCGAAGAGGACCACGGCCCTGAAGGGTATGTGGTCGTCCAGACGGGCCCGTTTCCCTTTTGAGTCCGGCACGTCCGTCATGGCCGACCGCACGGAGGCAATCGCACTCCGTTCCGCTGAGGATTGATGTTGGATGCGAATTTCATCAATCTCGGCGGAATGCACCCGGAGAGGCTGTTACCGTTGAGCGACAGCCGTCGCAGATTGGTCAGGTTTTGCAGGGTCGCTGGAATTTCTCCCGTGAGATTGTTGCTTGCGAGCGTCAACACCTCCAGCTCGCGCAGCGACCCCAGCTCGTGCGGGATCTGGCCTTCGAGACTGGCGCTCGACAAACGCAGCCGCTTGAGTCTGGTCAAATTGCCCAGCGCCCCCGGAATAATGCCTGCAAGCGCGTTGTTCTGCAGGTACAGGTCTTCGAGGTTGGAAAGCGATCCCAGGGCGGTGGGGATAGGGCCGGTAAGCTGATTGTCGTTGAGGTAGAGGACCTCCAGACTGGCAAGCGACCCCAGCTGCGGTGGAATGGATCCAGAAAGACGGTTGCCGCTCAGGTTGAGGTATTCCAGCCTCTCAAGGTTCACAAGCCTGGCGGGAACTACGCCACCCAGACCCTGACTCCCAAGGTCGATGCCCGTGACTTCGCCGCTCCTCAGCCTCACGCCCGTCCAACTCACCCAGTTTACTCGGGGTCCCCAATTGAGCCGTCCGCCACCGCCCGACAATGCGCTCCCGACGGCCAGCAGGACCTGACTGTCAGTCTGTGTGGCTTCCTGGGCAAGGCGGTTTGCCTCGGCCAATCGACGGGCTTCGGCGAGTCTCTCGGCCTCTTGCCGCGCTTCCTCCGCTCGTCGGGCCTCCTCCGCTTCGCGCTCAGCCTGCAGCCTTGCTTCCTCAGCTTGCCGCGCTTCCTCCTCCATTCGTTCGGCCTCCAAGCGGGCTTCCTCGGCCAGGCGAGCTGCTTCGGCCTGTTGCTCGGCTTCCAGGCTATCCGCTTCCGCCTGGCGCACCAGCTCCGCCAGCCTTTCCGCCTCGCGCTGCGCTTCCGCAGCAAGACGCTCAGCCTCGATGCGATCGATCTCCGCCTGCCGAAGCGCTTCCGCCTGGCGTTGGGCTTCGGCTCGTCGCTCGGCTGCGGCGGCTCTTGCGGCGGCCTGCCGCGCCTACTCGGCCGCTTGCGCAGCCTCAATTTCGGCCTGCCGCTCCGCTTCCTCGCCCGCTGCAACCAGGGTTACTACGCTTTCCCGGTCCAGGTAGCCCGTCGGATCAAGCCCCTGAGCCGTCTGCCAGTCGCGCAAACCTTCCCTTGACTCTGCGTCCATGACGCCGTCCGGTTCGCCTTCGTAGTGTCCGGCGTCGGCGAGACCCATCTCGATCAATGAAATGGTCTCGGGGGTCATCCCCAGCTGGGCTTCGGCGCGGGCAGCGAGCTCTTCAAAGGAGAGCGATGCGTTCCGCGCGACCATCACTACCGCCGTTGCCACTGCGGCAATCACCGTGATGCCGACCCCGTAAAACACACGGCGTCGGTTGACCCCTTTGCGCACGCGACGGCCACGATGCGCTTTCCGTTCGCGACGGACCTTTCCGGCGAGCGAAGCAGGCGAGGAGTCCGCGAGTGCCGTCTGCCACTCCGCCATGACTTGAGGACGATCCGAACTGTCCACCTTAAGGGCGAACTCGATCGCGTTTGCCAACCTCTTGTCGACGGCGCGCGTCGCATCGAATTCGAGTGGCTTCGGATCCCTGATTCGTTCGGGAGCATCCAACGGCGTCTTGCCGGTCAACGCGAAGTACGCGACTGCGCCCAGGGCGTAGACGTCGGTCCACGGCCCGCGTTCGGCGCGAGGACTGTACTGTTCGATGGCCGCGTATCCCGGAGGCGGCAGCGCCCAGAAGGAACCGGCGGCATCGGCCCCGAGGGACTGCGCCGAGCCGAAACCTACCAGCACCGGCGTCGAATCAGGAGACCTCATGATGACGTTGGACGGCTTGACGTCCAGGTGGAGAAGGCCTCGTTCGTGGATATCGGAAAGGCCCGCCGCGAGCAGGTCGAAGAGGCGCCGGACCTCCTCCTGTGGGAGCGGACCTCCGGCAAGGACTTCCTCTTCGAGCGTGCGGCCCTGAACCTGCTCCATTACGAGGTACGCGGAACCTGCGGACTCGCCCACACTGAGCACTTTGCCGATATGCCGGTGGCTTGCCTGGGCAAGCGCACGCCCGTTGGCAATAAAACGGGTCAACCCAGAGCGATACGCTTGCTCTGTGCGATCGGATCTTGGAACGATATCGCCGTTCGCAGTACGGGCTGCAAGAGTGAGCGGCAGGTATTCGACAACGACGACGGGGATATCGCGACGCGAGTCGCGGCCCGAGTACGAGATACCCAGCTCGTCGGTTCTCAGCTCGGTCTCGATCAGGTAGCGATCGAGCACCCGAGAGCCGGCCGGGAGGGCGTCCAGCGGCCTTGTCATGGCACGAACAACGGCCTGTCGTTATGCCAGGATGCGCTACCGAATGCTTGCTACGGCTACCAGGTCCATCGCAATCCGAATTCGGTTCGACCCCGGACTCTGTCTACAAATGGGCTGGCGGCCAATCGGGAGCTCTTCCCCCTGAACGACGGCAAAAGCGATGGCGTCGCCGCCGAGGACATGCGAGCCGTTCCCTCGATCTCGGACATTTTCATCGACGACATGATCCATTGCGTCAATCCCCACGCCCCCAACACCGCCCCGCCACGCGTGATCCACGTTCTGGCAGTCTCGGCTTTGTCGCGCGTGTCCACCGCATCCAGGTAGTCGGCGGCGTTGTCGTAGTCTTCTGGTTCCGGCACGCCGAGCCCGGGAGCCCACTCCAGAGCGGCGTACGATGCGCCGATCAGCACTGCGCCCCATGCGAATTTCTTGCGTCCGGAGCCGCGCCCGGCCATTGCTTCGGCATACTGAACTTCCATCGATGGGTCGGCCGTCTGCGGCAGGTCCGCCTCCAGACTCGACATGTTGCGCCAACCCAAGGCGTACTGAGCGACGCCGTAAACCGCCAGGGCGGCCCCCAGGGCCAGACCGACGTTGCCGCCCGTCTCCACGTTCTCCTGGCGATCCAACGCCTGTTGATAGGCTTCCTCGTCTTCATACTCGGTAGAGTCTCCGGCCTGGAAGAGCATGCCTTTGACGCCGAGGGAGGCGCCGATGAGCAGGCCCCCTTGAACCACCCTTCGCATGGCGCCGGATCGGCGCGCGCGCTCGTTCTCGTACTGCTGTTGCACCGATGGGATAGCCGTCGCCGTTGGTATCGCAGCGCCCGAGGCTCCGGTGGTCGTGCTCGTGGATGGAAGCAGGTTGCCAATAATGACCACATCCGACGCCAGAACGTATCCGACCATGTCGTCCTGGCCTGGCTCAGCGGGGATTGAGACTGCGTAGTAGGGGCCCTACTCGCCGATCCACTCCAGCACCGTGCCGGTGCTGAGCGTGGTGATCACGGGACTGGAATCGCTCGGATCCAGCCGAACCTCCGCCGCATCCCTGGTGACGCGGACCTGCTGGGCGAAAGCGGTTGCCGGCGCCAACAAGCCGGAGACGAGAAGGAACAGGAGAAGGGATGACCCACGAACCGTGGGAACCGAGGGAGAAACAGTCAGTCGCATTTCTGCATCCTTTCGGTGATCCAGTGTTTAATGGATGGGGGCGTATCGTCGCGCAACTATTATGGCGAATTGTAACGCCCTGTTGCAAGTAACGCCGCCATCTTCCGCAGCCCGATCACCTCGGTCGACTTCGCGATCGGGTAGCGCTCGGACCCGCCGTATACGACGAAGGTGCGCTCCGGTTGCAGGTCGTCGCGTGCGTGGTGGAAACCTTTGCTGACCCTTGGGACGATCCCGCGCTTAAACTCGAACGCCCACGGTTGGCGTCTGCCGGGGAGCTCCAATACGAGGTCCATCTCGGCCCCGGCGGCCGTTCGATAGAAGCTTGCCCGGGCCGTCGCAGGTGCCGCCGCGAGCAGATTCTCCATTGCGAATCCCTCCCAGCTCATCCCGGCAATCGGGTGCCCGGCGAGCGACGCGAAGTCGCCGATACCCAGGAGCGCGTGCAGGGTCCCGCTGTCCCGAATGTAGGTCTTGGGCGACTTGACCAGACGCTTGCGAACGTTTCCAACATACGGGGGTAGCCGTCGCACCAGGAACAGGCTCACGAGCGTGTCCACGTAGCGAGTCACGGATGGAGCGCTGATCGCCAGGCTGCGGGCCAGGGTCGCGACGTTCAACAACGTTCCCTGGCCATGAGCGAGCATCGTCCACAGACGTCCGAGGGTCTCTGCGGGAAGGCGCGTTTGGACGAACTCGGCCAAGTCCCGTTCCACATAGGTGCGCACGAAGTTCTCCCGATAGACCATGCTGTCGCGATCATCGCCGGCAAGGTAACTGTCGGGGAAGCCGCCCCGGACCCACAGCGAAGTCAGGGGCCCGTCATCGGGCGCAACTTCCAGCACGTCGAACGGACGCAGATCCACGAACTCGACTCGACCGGCGAGGGTCTCTCCAGCCTGCTTCAGCAACTCCATCGAGGCCGACCCGAGGATCAGGAATCGTGCCCTGCGGCGACCGGACCGGCGCTCCTCGTCAATGATCCCGCGTAATTCGGGAAACAGCTGGGGAACCCGGTGGATTTCGTCGAGAATGACCAGACGGTCCCGGTAATGGCTGAGGAAGTAGCGGGGATCGGAGAGTTTCGCACGATCTGCATTCGCCTGGAGGTCGAGGTACAGGGACTTGGTGGTGCGCCCGATCTCGTGGGCAAGCGTGGTCTTGCCGACTTGGCGGGGACCGAGCAGGACGGTTGCCGCTTGGCGGGCCAATGCCTTTCGTACGCGCAAGAGTGCTCTTCGGGGAATCATCCTTGCAAAATAAAGGTATAGCTACGATTTGCAAGGAAAACCGTGCGATTGTCGTCGCTTCCCTACGCCCTCCATGACTTGACAGGGGCACCAGGGACGGAAGAACATGGACCCGCCCGGTTCACTCCACCGGGAACGACCCGCACTCTTTCCTGGAGACGATTGATGTACAAGAGCTTGTGGAAGATCCCGGGTGCCCTGCTTCTCGTCGCGGCAACCGTCCTGTTCCCCGTCGGGTGCGATTCGGGGTCCGATGCGACACGAGGCAGTTCGCCCGCTGGCGCCGGTTCCGTCGCTTCCGCACCGTCCCTCGGCCCCGCAGCGACGGACACCCTGATCGGCCGTTTCCAGGCCGCGCTCGATGCGAGCTGGGCCCAGGCCCAGGACACCGACGAGAACTTCCCGGGGGCGACCGCGGCCTTCATCCTCCCCGACGGGCGCGCGTTCGGTTTCGCCACCGGCAAGTCGGACGTGGACGACGACATTCCCATGACCAGGGACCTGCTCATGCCCTCGGGCAGCATTGGCAAGACCTACGTGGCAGCCGTCGCGCTCCAGCTTTCCATGACCGGCGAGATCGACCTGGATATGCCGATCTCCACGTGGTTGGGCGATGCGGCCTGGTTCTCGCGCGTGCCCAATCACGCCGAGCTGACGCTGCGAAACCTGCTGAATCACACCGCCGGCATGATTCAGCCATACTTCGAGGACCCCGACTTCGCCGCACGACTCGCGGAAGTGTTTTCGGATCCGGACGACTACATGACCCCGGAACAGTTCATTGCCGAATCGGTGCTGGACACCGAGCCCTTCTTCCCTGCCGGCGAAGGGTTCCACTACAGCGACGTGCACTACACCCTCGCGGGCCTGGCCATTGAAGCAGCCACCGGTCGCCCCTACTACGACCTTCTCGACGAGTTGTTCCTGGAACCGTTGGGACTCGACCTGACCCTGCCTGCCGATCGACGCGATCTGCCGCACCTTGCTCAAGGGTACGCGCACGCCAGCGCGCAGCTGTTCGACACCCCTCTCGAGATCGTCGAGAATGGCCAACTGGTGGTTCATCCGCTGCAGGAATGGACGGGTGGCGGCGTCGTCAACAACCCGCAAGCGCTGGTGCGGTGGGCCAAGCTGCTGTACGAGGGCAACGCGATCGACGGCGACGATCTTCCCGAGCTGTTCAGGATTGGCTTTCCGACCGATGCCGCAAACCCGCATCTGGGATACGGCCTCGGCGTGTCCGTCGCGGAGAGCGAGCACGGCCTGACCTACGGGCACGGCGGATTCTTCCCGGGATACAATTCGCTGGTCGCTTACTACGCCGATCACGAAATCGCGGTGGCCATTCAGATCAACTCCGACGATTCGCGAATGGGCAGTCACTTGCCGAAGTTGGCCGACGCGGTGATCGAGGCACTAGCCGCGTCCGAGCCCCAGGCGACGCGACAACCAACCGGGCCGGTTCGAATCGTGATTGGGCCGGACCATCTGGTGAGCCGAGACGGAGATCGGCCGCACGTCGAGATCATGGTCGCCGCGAACCCCCGCAACCCGCGCAATCTCCTTGCCGGCGCGATTACGTTCACCCGGCGCGACGGCGGAAGCGCCACGAAGGCGTACGTGAGCCGAGACGGAGGCATCGTGTGGGACGACGTCTTCTTCCCGGAGCAGCGCGAATTCGGGGGAGCCGATCCGCAAGTGGCATTCACCGCGGCGGGAACGGCGATCTTCCTCACACTCGCTACTGCACCCGACGAAACCGGGCGCACGCGGGCGCATCTTCACTCGTATCGCTCCGAAGACGAAGGCGGAACGTGGTCCGACGTTTACGATCTTGGCTCCTCGTACGACCATCCGATGCTCGTGGCGGACCAGACGGACGGGCCGTTTGCGGGCAGGCTGTACGCGAGCGTTCTCTACGGAACTGAATACAACCTGGGGGTCTTCCGTTCCGAAGACGACGGACGCAGCTGGATCGGACCGGTGAAGTTCATCGACGGCGAGGGACGGCGGGGCCTGAACGTCGATCCCATGTTGGTGTTTCGCGACGGGGCGATCATGGCGCCGTTCACCGACTTCCCGGTTACCCCGGAACAAATGGCCGACTCCGACGGATCGCGCATTTGGACGGTCGTGTCCGCCGACGGCGGCGTCACCTTCTCGGAGCCGAAGCCGGGGCCCGTGCGGATGACCGCCGACCAGCTTCAGGGCGCACGAGACGGAGCGGACTGTAGCGCGACAATCAGGATGAGACGCTTGCGACAAACAAGGTGAGACGGCCGGAGGTGGCGGCGGGAGGTCCGAGCTTTGGTGTTTCCCTGGGATCAGGAGAGACGCGAAGTGCCGGGCCGACGGATTACGGACCACCAGATGGAGCTGTACATGACCGCTCGACGGAAGGACGGGCCGGCGCGCGAGGTCGTTTTCCGACAGAAGCACGAGCCGGGGCGACGGGGGTTGTCGGACTTCACCGACGCCGGGCGTCTGGGGGTGACGGTTGGGGGAGAGAAGCTGGTGCACAAGCTGTACCATTTTCGGCTGGAGTACTCGGGATTCTGCATGTGGCGGTGGTGTTGGGCGGGGAGAGCTACGTTGCCCTGGCCGAGGGGTTGCAGGACGCGCTGTGGGCGCTGGGCGGCGTTCCGAAGGAGCACCGGACGGACAGTCTGTCGGCGGCGTTTCGGAACCTGAAGCGTCGTGCGCGGGAGGACCGGACCGCACGTTACGAGGCGTTGATGGGAGACTACGGGATGAAGGCGAGCCGGAACAACCGGGGCCGGGCGCACGAGAACGGCTCGATCGAAAGCGCGCACGGGCATTTGAAGCGGGCCATCGAGGATGCGCTGCTGTTGAGGGGATCGAGGGACTTCGAGACGATCGAGGCGTACCGAGAGTTCGTGAGCCGGGTGGCGAGTCGCCGCAACGCTCGCAACCGCAAGAGGATCGACGCCGAGCGAGCCGTGCTGCGGCCGTTGCCGAGGCGTCGCAGCGACGGTTTCGAGGAGACCTTGGTGCGCGTGACGAGCGCGGGTGGGTTCTCGCTGCGGCGGGTGTTCTGCACGGTGCCGTCGCGGCTGGTGGGACACCGGCTGCGGGTGAGACTGTACGACGACCGCCTGGTCGTCTTCGTCGGGACCGAGGAGCTCGTGACGTTGCCTCGGGGCCACCCGGGACCGGGAGGGCGACGGGGACGGGTCGTGAACTACCGGCACGTGCTGCCCTCTCTGCGTCGCAAGCCGATGGCGATGATGAACTGGGTCCACCGCGACGGTTTGTTCCCCCGCGACGCCTACCGCCAGGCTTTCGACGCGTTGCGCGAGCGCCTGGACGACCGCGAGGCCTGCCGGCGGATGGTCAAACTCCTTGCGCTGGCCCACGATCACGGATGCGAGGCCCTGCTGGCCGACGAGATCGAAGCGCAGCTCGAGGCCGGGCGGTTGCCCGACGCCGAAGTGCTGCGCGACCGGTTCCCAGCGCCGGACTCCCTTCCCGACCTCGAAACGACCCTCCCGCCACTGTCGCGCTACGACGACGCCTGCCTGAACGGAGCACCGCGATGAAAGACTCCTTCATCGTCGATCCCCCGGCACTCGACCTGTTGCTGAAGCAACTGCGCCTGCCGAGCATGCGGGCGCTGTGGAGAAGCTTCACCGAACGCGCGGACCGGGAAGACTGGTCCTCGGCGCGCCTGCTCGCCGCGCTGGCCAGCCAAGAAGTCGCCGATCGCGAACGGCGGCGCTTCGAGCGGCACCGAGCCGAGGCGAAGCTGCCCCGCGGCAAGACGCTCGACAATTTCGACTTCAACCTCGTGCCCGCCGTGTCGAAGGCGCGCGTGGGCGTGCTGGCGAGCGGCGACATTTGGCTCGAAGAAGCGGCCAACGTGCTGCTCTTCGGTCCGCCGGGAACGGGCAAGAGTCACCTCGCCGCGGGCATCGGACTCAAGCTGGTCGAAAACGGCTACCGCGTGCTGTACCAGCGAACGTCGAGTCTGGTGCAGAGGCTCCAGGCGGCGCGGCGCGACCTCGCCCTCGACGCCGCCATCGCCAAGCTCTACAAATACCACCTCGTCATTCTCGACGATTTCTCCTACGCCACCTGCGAAGGGACCGAAACCAGCGTCCTCTTCGAACTCATCGGCGCACGCTACGAGAATCGCTCGCTCCTCGTCATCGCCAACGAACCTTTCAGCGCCTGGGACAAGATCTTCGGTGGCGAAGCCTTGACCGTCGCCGCCGTCGACCGCCTCGTGCACCGCTCCCACGTCTTCGAACTCAACGTCGAAAGCTACCGCCGTCGCGCCGCCGTGGCCGCCAGGAAAGCCGCCGCTGGGCATGGACAGACCGACGAACCGACTCCGGGACGTGGGGTACGCGCCGGGGCCGACCCCCACTCCCATCCTCGCCACCCGGCAAGTTGGCTATGGCGACGGCCCAACCCGCCACGCTCCATCGCCGGCGGCGGACGGAGGTCACAAGCATGAGGTCGGTACGCGGTCACGATTGGTCCGCGCACCGGCGGAAAGAACCGCGAGGGCTGCCGAGTGAGCGGGCCCGCCGGTCACCCGCCGGTCCATGTCGGAACAAGTTCCAACACGGAACGACGGGTAATGGTTACCCACCCACCCCGCAGCGACGCTCACGCTGGCACGGGGGTGGAGCACGGTACCGTCCAGCCTTGATTCCGTGCTCGGACCGTCCAACGAAGTAGGACCGCCTCACAGGCTCTCCAGGACGCTCAACTTGCTCCACGCATGCCACCTTGTTATCATCCCTTCGTTCACAACGTCGCGATCTCGTATTCTCACCTTGATTGTCGCTACGTCTCACCTTGATTGTCGCTGTGCAGCGGACCGATTCAGAGGTTCGGCTTGGGTTCTCTACGCCGTGGACCGGAGCGAGCGATTCAGAGATCGCGTGTACGCGGTATGGCCAGACTACTCCGAAGGATTGCCGCGCGTCGTGATCTCGTGGTCGCCAGATCGCGGATTGACCTGGAGCGATCCGAAACCGGTGGCTCCGCGCAAGATCGAGGGATCGCAGCAGTTCCAGGCGGCCGTTGCGGTCAACCGGGACGGGGTGGTCGGGGTGACCTGGTACGACTCTCGCGAGGCCCCGTCCGAATTCGCCTTTCACCAGTACTTCGCGGCGTCGTTCGACGGCGGCGAAACGTTCACGGACGCGCAACGCGTTTCAGGCGCGCTGTCCCGTCCCCTGGGTTCCGGGAATCTGTTGCCGACGCCAACAACCTTCAGCGGCACTCAGGGCGAGCTGCGCGTGGCCCTGTTGTCGGCGGCGTCGCGGTGGGTCAACGGCGGCGACTACATGGGGTTGACGGCTTCGGCCGACGGTCACTTTCATCCAGTTTTGGGCGGACGCGCGGTCTGGAACCTACCAGGCCTACACCGCCGAAGTCCGAGTCGAGTACGGCGAACCTGTGGTACGACCGGAGCCAAGTGGCACGCCGACGGACGTAACGGCGTGCGCAACGGCGGCGCACGGTTCGTCTACGATTCGACACTGGGAACGGAGGGCGTCTTGCCCCCCGGCGGAGTGAGCGGCGCGATCTTGTGGCGGTTCAGGCTGATCGAACCGATTCGCATCCCGAATCTTCACGCGTACGTATCGGGACGTCGCTGAATGGGCCTGGGTAGACTTGAACTACCGACCTCACGCTTATCAGGCGTGCGCTCTAACCACCTGAGCTACAGGCCCCTGAAGGTGCAGCCAAAGCTAGACAAAGGGGCCGGTCCGTTCAAGCCCCTCGGAAGTCGCGAAACGCCTCTGACACGGGCCGTCCCGCCGACCCGTCCCTAATCCGCAGGAGAAAGGGCGAAGCGCGTGAGCGGACGACGAAAGCGCCGCCACATTCGCCCCAGCAACAAGACGGCCACGGCCCCCAATCCAGCGGCCAGGCCCCACCACAGGCCAACTGGTCCCCTGCCCTGGGCGAAACCGAACCACAGGCTGATTGGCAGGCCGAACAGCCAGAACCCCAGCACGTTGTAGATCATCGGCCAGAACGTGTCGGCCACGCCGCGCAGCGCGCCGGCGCAGACCACCTGCAATCCGTCGCAGAGCTGGAACATGCCCGCGACCGGAATGAGAATGACGGCCACCGCAACCACGCTGGCCTCGCTGCTGAAGGTCGCCGCCAGTACGTCCGGGAATGCGAGAAACGCGGTTGCCGTCACGATCATGACCAGGCAGCAAACCAGCAACGCCGCACCGGCGCACCGACGCGCTCTTTCGGGCCTGCCCTCGCCTACGGCTCGTCCAACCAGCACCGCCGACGCTTGCGAGATGCCTACCGGAATCATGAAGGCAAAGGCTGCAAGGCTGACGGCAATCTGGTGCCCCGCCATCGCCTCGGCACCGAGCCAGCCCATGGCGACCCCGATGGCGCCGAAAGCGCCGAACTCCAGGAACAGGTGTCCGCCGATCGGCGCACCGAGCCGGACCATGCGCCACAGCGGGCGAATGCGCGCAAGATCTGCGTGCATTCGTCGCAGGTAGGGACCCAGCAACCGCACGGTCAGTCCCAACACGCAAATCACCATGAACCAACGGGAAATGGCCGTTGCCCAGCCGGAACCAATCGCTCCGAGCGCGGGGGCGCCGAGATTGCCAAAGACGAGGACCCAGTTCGCGAAGACGTTCACCAGGTTGGCGAGAACGATCGTCCATACGATCGGGGCCACGCGGCCCACGGCTTGAAGCACCTGGCGAACGACGATGAAGAGATAGAACGGCCACATGCCCGCGATTAGCGCGTGAGCGTAGCCCGCAGCCACGGGCACGACGTCGTCGGGTTGTCGCAAGAGCGTGAATACGGGGCCAGCAAGTGCCATGGGCACGGTGGTCACTAACGCCAGAACGAGACTGAGCACTAGGCCACGCTGAATCGCCGCCCGAATCTGATCGTGGTCCTTGGCGCCAAAGGCCTGCGACACCAGCGGATCGAGGGCAAGCAGAAGCCCCATGCCGAAGACCGAGACGCCGAAGAAATAGAGGTTTCCCAAGGTGACCGCGGCGAGCTGCAGTGCATCGACGCGCCCCACCATTGCCGTGTCCACCAGCCCCTGCGAGACGAGCCCCATCTGCACCACGGCGACTGGGAGCGCAAGCTTTACCAAGTCCTGGAGCTCGGGCCTGGAAGGTCGAAATGCGGCCAGCGTCGGAATAAAGGACCGGGCCGGGTGAGTGGTCAGGCCGGGATTCCTGTGGAAAGGGGGCCGCGTCGGGGCAGCTTGATCATGAACTCGGTGCGACCGGGCTCCGAGTCCACTTCGATCTTGCCGCCGTGTTCCAGGATGATTTCGTGGGAGATCGACAGGCCCAGTCCCGTGCCGCCGGTACCGGCCTTGGTGGTGAAGAAGGGATCGAAGATCTTGCCGACGATGTCTCCGGGAATCCCGGTGCCGTTGTCGCGCACGCGCACGATTACGCTGTCGGGCCCTCCTTCGGATTCGATCGCAACGATCGGGAAATAGTTGCGATCGTTCAGCTGGGTCTGACGGGTGTTGGTGGCATGACAGGCGTTCGTCACCACGTTCAGGAAGACCCGACTCAGGTCGCGCGCGATCGCTTCGACCTGGCCCGCTTCAGGATCAAGGTCCTTCTCGATGGTGACGTTGAAGCTGGAATCCGCTCCCCGCAACCCGTGATAGGCGAGCTTGGTGTACTCTTCCAGCATCTGATTCAGATCCACGGGCTCGACCTGTCCCGCCTCGTCCCGCGAGTGCGCCAGCATGCCTTCGACGATCCGATTGGCCCGCTCGCCGTGCTCGTTCACCTTCCTCACGTTGAGGTCGAGGTCTCCCAGGATCTCGTCGACGTATTCCTCATCGATCTCCCCGTTGCCCTGCGCTTCCTCGAGCTCCTCGCGCAGCTCCTCAATCAGCTCCGTCGAGAGGGCCGCAAAGTTGTTGACGAAGTTGAGCGGGTTCCTGATCTCATGGGCGATGCCCGCAGTCAACGCACCCAGGGACGCGAGCTTCTCCTGTTTGATCACCTGTTGCTGGGTACGACGGAGATTGTCGAGCGTGTCTTCCAGCTTGTCGTTCTTCGCCTGCACCTCGGCGGCGAGCTTTTCCACCAGATTCAGGCGCTGCACCTCGACCGCGTGCTGACGAAAGACCTCCAGGGCGCCGGCCATGTCGGTCAGCTCGTCGTTACCCTGGATTTCCACGTGTACTTTCAGGTCGCCTTTCGACATTCGACGCGTAGCGCGCGAAAGGGTGCCGATCCGGACGACCAGGCGTTCCCCAAAGAATTTCCAACCGAACACCGCCAGCGCGATGGTGAATGCGGTCACGGCAAGCATGAACCAGAATCCCAGGCCAACCAGGCCGGCCGAGCGCCGGGCCGCAGACTGCGCCGCGGACTCGGCATCCTGTACCAGGCGATCCACGCCCGCTCCCAGCTGGGCAGTCGTCTCGCGACTCCGCGCGACCAGCTCATGCTCGTGAATCAGCTCTTCCAATTCCGCGGTGCGCGTTTCCAGAACCCCGCCCCCAGCCGAATACAGGTCCTCCAGCTGGTCAATCAGCGATTGGAGCCGATCCCTCGGGCCGGAGCGAATCTGTTCCAGGGCTTCCATGACGTCGCTCAGTGCGGTACGCACCCTTTCGTCCGTCGCCCGCAGGAGCTCAAGGTCCCCCTCCGCCGTGGCTTGTGCGATCAGTGCGCTGGTCTGGTTCTGGTATGCCTTGAAGTTGAGCAGCCCTCCGTAGTGGTCGAGCTCCACGTCCGTCCGTCGCTGACTCATCGGCATCGCAGGTCCGTTGAGTTCGCGATACCCCGTATACATGAAGAAATGCTGGTCGTCGAGCTCCTGCTCGACCTGGAACTGGAGTTCCTGGCTGAGATCGGCGAGCTGCGCGCCGAGATCCAGGAGATCGGCCTGATACGTCAACCGCAGGCGCACCGATTCGTGGATCAATCTGACGACGTTCACCAAACTGTCGACGAGAGGGACCACTCTTTCCACGACGCGCCCGCGTTCGCCCCCAGTCGTTTCGGCGCCCGCCAACACGGTAACCGCCGCCCGCAACGCACCCTCCGTCGCAACCACGTCGGTGAACACCGAATCGAGCTCGACCGGGTCGTTAGCCGCCACCAGCCGTGGCGTCGCTTGCATCAATCGGGTACTCTCTCTCGCCACGTCGAATGCTCCGACCAATGCCGGCATGTGCTGTTCGGTAACCTCGGCTTGGCGCGCGCTCACGACGCGCATGAGCGCCAGCGCCGTGACGATGGCTCCGAGGGTCATCAGTACCCCGCTGCCCAGTCCCACCACGATCTGCGTGCCGATGCCGAGTCGCCCCCCTGTCCACCTTCGCACCCTGCTCCCGACACGATTGGGCAACCGTTTCAGCACCCAGGCGAACGCCGCGTGCATGCGACGATCCAAATGGCGCGTCTTTTCGATCATCTGGCTAGCCGACTTACGGCAACGAATCTCCCGTCCCGGATCACCGTCAAGAACACGGCGTCCGAGCCCTGGTTGTCCCCGGAGCCATATTCGACTACGAATCCACCGAGGTCAATCTGACCGGCTTCCTCCAGGAAGCTCAAAAACGACTCGCGCGTCGGTGGGGCGCCTCCGGGGTCGGACGAGCCGCGCAACGCCATGACCGCCAGCAGGCCCGCAAGGTATCCCTCGAGCGAGACGAAGCCCGGTTCCGCCGAGGCGTCGACCGCGCGCAATGCCGCCTGGTACCGCGCCACCACGGGCAAGGACGTGTTGCGCGGAAAGGGAACCACTTGCGTAACGACGACGCCATCGCCCGCGCCGCGCAGCTCGTTCAGCAGGGCGTTGCTACCCACAAACGAAATGTTGACGAACAGGGAGCGCATGCGGATCTTCTGCGCCCAGTGAGTGAACGCCGCCGCCGCCCGATAGGCGCCGATAATGATGACCGCCTGGGGATCGCTCTCGCGGATTTCCAGCAAGGCGCGTTTGACCGCAATGGTGTTGCGGACATAGGTCCCCTCTCCCACGAGGGCCATATTCCTCTGTTCGAGCGCTCGTCTAACCCCCGTCAGCCCAGCGCGTCCGTAGCTGTCGTCCTGATAGAGGATCGCGATGCGACGCACTTGGAGATCGGTGGTCAGCCTTTCCACCATCTCTTCGGTTTCCTGTTGGTAGGAAGCCCGCAGATTCACTACGTACCGCTGGTGTTCTCCTCGCAGCAGTCCGGCTCCGGTAAACGCGCCGATGTAGGGTACCTCGGCCGCGCTCGCGATCGGTTCGGCGACTCTGGAAGTCGGCGTGCCCACTGCTCCGATCAGCCCGAAAACGCCGTGGGCAATCAGCTGTCTGGTGTTGGCGATTGCAGGTTCGGCTTCGTAGCCGTCGTCGAGCAGGGCCAGTCGAAGCGCGCGGCCATGAATGCCTCCTTCGCGATTGGCCTCCTCGAACGCTGCGCGAATGCCAAGGTTCATGTTCTCGCCGAGCTCGCGAGCATTGCCGCTCAAGGCCGCGGATTGGCCGAAGACGATGGAGTCGGGGAATACCCCGTTGCCTCCAGAGCGGGGTTGTTGAGCCTGCGCGGCGGATGCGCACGCGCACGCCGCGAGGACCCACGCCAACAGCGCGCCAGAGCGCGACCGGCGATCCGCGCGGCACATCAGGAAGCGGAGCCGGCGTACCGGAGACAGAGACAGGTGATGTCGTCGGACTGAGCGGCGTCGCCGGCGTGCTCGCGCACTGCTTCGACCACCCTGCCGCTAAACGCTGCAGCGTCGGAGCCCGCGATCTGGGCCAGAACCTCGGCCAGTGAGTCGTCGCCGAACTCCTCGCCCTCTTCGTCCATGGCCTCGGTGATCCCGTCGGTATAGAAGAACACGACGTCGCCCGGATCAAGATCCAGGCTGCCGCCCGGGAACTCGAACCCCGGCAATACGGCCAGCACGACCCCGGCATCGCACTCGATCTGGTGCACCTCGCCGTTCCGCTTTACGACGTAAGGCAGGTTGTGTCCACCGTTGGCGAAGTCGAGTCGCCCCGAGTTCGGATCGAAGCTCGCGTAGAAGAGAGTAACGAACATCGCCTCTTCGTTCGATTCGACCAGCAGCTGGTTGGCTTCCATCAGCGCCCTTACCGGGTCCCGTTCCCCAATGGCGGTACCCTTCATGACCGTGCGGCTCACCATCATGAACAGTGCGGCGGGCACCCCTTTGCCCGACACGTCGGCCATCACGATCCCCATGCGCCCGTCGTCCAACCGGAAGAAGTCGTAGAAGTCGCCCCCAACTTCCAGCGCCGGCGTCATCGAAGCGTGGATCTCGTAACGGGGGTCCTTCGGGAAGCTCGTCGGGAGAATCGACTCCTGCATCTTTGCGGCCACGCCCAGCTCGCGCCGGATGGCTACGAGCTCGTCTCGCGACCGCAGGGCTTCTCGCATGACCTCAAGATGCTCCAGCGTCTTGGCGATCGTAGTGTCGAGATCCTTGAAGTCGATGGGCTTGGTGATGAAGTCGAACGCGCCCCGATTCATCGCCGTGCGAATGTTCTTCATGTCCCCGTAGGCCGTGACGATGACTGCTCGGAGATCACGATTCAGTTCGTTCAGCTGGTGCAGCAGCGTGAGGCCGTCCATCTGCGGCATGTTGATGTCCGAAAGAACCATGTCCACGTCTTCGTGGTCGTCGAGCTGCTTGAGCGCTTCGATCCCGTTCTGCGCGAAAATCAGGGTAAGGGTGCCTTTCCGGATCTGCCTGCGGAACTTTTGCTTCAGCAGGATTTCCAGATCGGGCTCGTCGTCAACAACCAGAATCTTCGCCACTGTTCAGGCCACTCCAGGTAGAGTTCGGCGTCCGGCCACGGGCGCCGAGGCGGATGGTCCACGCGATCTGCGGGAGGCGCAGCTACATAGTAGTGTAAATGCTCGCGCCCCCGATGGCTACGGCAGGGCGCGGTTCTGGACTTCGCGGCCATTAGGAAGTACCTTTTGGGCTCAATACGGGAAGCACGCCCTGGCGGGGCTGCGATGATCCGCATCGCGATGAAGCCGCCGGGGGACAGCGCGGCGAGTCAGCTCCACCCTCTGGAGGAGGAAGCAGGTGGAGGTTAGGAGTGAATTGCATCTCAAACTGGACAAGGACGAGCCTCGACGGGTCGCAGAGCACTTCGAGGAGCTGGCCCTTGAGCACGGCGTGCCCATGGGTATCGTCTTCAAGTTCCAGCTCGCGCTCGACGAGATCCTGACGAACGTGGTGTCCTACGCGTTCGAGGACGCCGCCAGTTTGGAGGGCGACTCCGATCCGGCCGTCCGGGTCCTGCTCCATCTCACCGACGATCAGGTCATGGCCCTGATCGAGGACAATGGTCGGCCTTTCAATCCACTCCAGGACGCGCCAGTCCCCGACCTGGACCTTGCCGCCGAAGACCGCTCCGTTGGCGGTCTCGGCATACATTTCACGAAGGCGTTCGTTGAGACGCTCAACTACGAGCGGCGAGACGCCTGGAACCGCCTCAGCCTCGTGCAGCCGCTATCGGCGCACTCGGAGGAAAATGCATGAACGTGGAAACCAGCTACTCTGGAACAACGGCGGTGGCGACCGTGAGTGGTCGCGTAGACTCCGCCAACGCGAAGGACTTCGATCAGGCCTTGTCCGCAATCATCGACCAGGGCGTGACCGGGTTGGTGATCGACTGCAGTGGGCTCAAGTACATGAGTTCCGCCGGTTTGCGCGTACTTCTGATCGCCATTCGGAAAACCAACGCTGCCGGCGGCGGCTTGGCCATGTGCCAGGTCCCGGAACACATTCGCGAAGTCCTCGAGGTAAGCGGCTTCGTTCGGCTCACGAAGGTCTTCGACACGGCCGAAGAAGCGCAGGCGAGCCTTTCCGGCTAGCTGCCCCTGGAATGAGCCGCCGGGAGGGAATGGTGCACGCACGCGGTCCCCTTGACCGCTGTCGGGTGCTACGGCTCGCAGCGGTGGCCGGTGCGGACCGTTAGAAGAACGTGAACGCCTGGATCTTGAACGACCAGTGGCTTCGGGAATCCGATGATCGATAGAGGTCCAGGTTGGCGGAAATCCCGTTCCGCCCGATAGCGTACACCATCACGCCTGGGGTGATCACGGTTCCGCTGACGTCGTCGGCCGAACCCGAATTGGCCCAGCTAACCCGAAGGAGCGGCTCCCACGCAGCTAGCGAGGAGCCTTCCGGGAACGGCCGATACCAGAGCCCCATTACCTGGAACGCCGAGAAGTTTGCCTCGTCGCTGAGCTTCCAGTTGCGCCCGCTCAAGCCGTTCACCAGCAGGTGAGGGCCGTTGCGCCAAGTCCCCACTTGCAGCTCTGCGCCGTAGGCTGGCACTCCCATGGTCTCGCCGCGGGCGGTGAGAATCTCGTCCATTGCGACGTAGGCCGAGAGCCGTCCATTGTCGCCGAAAAAGGTGGACAGTCTGCTGGAAACCGATTTGCGGGTGTTGACGTCCTTCTTTCCCAGGCCTTCCCCGTTGGTAACCGTTACGCGGTAGCCCATCCGTCGATTCGCAAACCGACCGGTCATCAGCACGCCTGGCTCGTAGTTGTCGAGGCCAAGCGACCCGGTAAACTGGCCGAACGAACACACGCCGCCGACGCCAGGACAGTGACTGACCCCCGTCACCCGGCCGTCTCGCTCGATGAGCGGCAAGTCGGAGTTGGCCGCGAGCCAAAAATAGGACATGGCCTTCTTGAACTGCCCTATCTGGACGCGGAAGGCGTCTGACGGCGAGAGCTGAAGGTAGGCTTCCAACACGGAGGCCCCGTCGGCATTGAACTGAACCCGTCCACTCACGAGATCGTTCAGGGTGCCGTCTATCGTGACCCAAACCCGGCGAACGGAGAACGTAGCGGGCACGTCCTTTTCGCTTGACGCTTCGTACTGGATCTGGGCCCGCGCTCCCAGGACGACACTTGAACCGGTGCGGGCACTGAATTGTTGAGCGGTCAGGGAAAGACCGCCCGCGCACAACCCGCTGGCCAACGCAGCGGCTGCCAAGGCACGGATAACCATTGTCGACGATCCTCTCTTCTCGAGCGCTGCTCGGACGGCGGTAAGGGGGCTGACAATCACTTTGCGATACGCCAAAGGGAAGGACGCAAGCCGGTTCCCGTCAAGTCCCGCGCCGCTCGGGACCCGCGTTGCCGCCCATGCAGGTTGCCGAATTGCCCGACTTGGCGTACGATGTATCGCACTCAACTAGGCTTCCATTCACCATCACCGTTTACTGGAGAAACCATGATTGTTGGAAAGCTCTTACCGTCCATTTCCACTCGCGTCTTCGGGTTCCGGGTCGGCACTCTCGTCACCGGATTCATCGGGGCGGCCACCCTGGTCTTGTGGCCGGAATTGGCGGGTGCGCAGGAGGTCGTGAACGACACGGCGTTCGTCTTCAACACCTTCTCGTTTCTCGTGTGGGGTGCGCTCGTCATGTGGATGTGCGCGGGCTTCACCATGCTGGAATCCGGCTCCGTGCGGTCGAAGAACGCGTCCGTGATCTGCCTGAAGAACATTGGGCTCTACTCGATCGCGGGGCTGTCGTACTACCTCGTCGGTTACGGCCTCATGTACGTCGACGTCGGCTCGTTCGTCGGCAGGCTTGATTTCTTCTACGGTCCGTCGGCCGATGAGCTCGCGCTCGTAGGAGGAGACGCATCGGCCGCCGCAGCGGTCGTCGAGAACGGCTACGCCGTCACGTCCGACTGGTTTTTCCAGATGGTTTTCGTGGCGACAACGGCTTCGATCGTCTCGGGGGCGCTGGCCGAGCGCGTCAACCTTTGGGCGTTCTTCGCCTTCACGGCGATTCTAACGATGATCATCTATCCTATCGTGGGCGCCTGGACGTGGGGCGGCGGATGGCTCGGCTCAATGGGTTTCACCGACTTCGCCGGTTCCACCATCGTGCACTCGACCGGCGGATGGGCCGCCCTTGCGGGCGCAATCGTCGTTGGCCCCAGGTGGGGGAAGTTCCGCAAAGACGGCACGACCAAGCTTACCCCCCCGTCCAACATTCCGGCGGTAACCCTCGGCGTCTTCATCCTTTGGTTGGGTTGGTTCGGATTCAACGGGGGATCTCAGCTGGCTCTCGGGAGCGCTGCCGATGCCGTTGCGATGAGCAACGTAATCGTCAACACCAATCTGGCCGCCGCAGCCGGCGTCATTACCGCGATTGTGGTGTCGCGACCGATACTTGGCCGTACCGACCTCTTCGCGGGGCTCAACGGAGCCATTGCGGGCTTGGTCGCCATTACGGCCGGTCCGAACGTGGCTGACGGCAGGTGGGCCGTGCTGATCGGGGCCGTGGGCGCCCTGGTCTGTACGCTGGGACTGAAGTTCATGGAAAAGCGCAGGATCGACGACGTGGTCGGTGCCGTTCCGGCTCACTTGTTCGCCGGCGTCTGGGGCACATTGGCCGCCAGCATCGCCGCAGGCGCCGATTTCGTAACCCAGCTGATCGGCGTACTGAGCGTGGGCGCATTCGTCTTTACGGTATCGTGGGTGATCTGGACCGTGCTGCAAAAGACCATCGGGGTACGAGTTTCGCGCGAAGTGGAAACGATTGGCCAGGACGCCGCCGAGCTCGGCATCGATGCCTACCCAGAGTTCGTGCTGATGGTGGATCCGGACGACGGGGACGACTATCGCGAGGCGTAAGACTCAACCAGTTCAGGAGCAAGGCAATGAGTAGCGCTCGATTCGCAATTCCGCATCGCCGCGGTGCGGCGGCCCGCGGCCCGACATCTCGCGCCTCGTGGCTGTCGCGCGGATGCATCTACGGGCTGTGGCTGCCGCTCGCCTTCGTCGCGTTTGCACCCGCCCCCCGCGCGAGCGCGCAATCGGCTTCCATAGGGGCCGACATCGTGAGTCGGTACGTTTGGCGGGGCTTCGACTTCGGAGAGTCGCTGTCGGTTCAACCGGCGCTGACCTTCGGTTTCGGAGGCCTCGAAGTGGGGGCCTGGGGTTCCTATTCCGTATCCGCCTCGGGCGCCGGCGCCAACGAGAACGACTTGTGGGCGGCGTACACGATAGAGACTTCCAACGGGACTTCCCTGTCCGTGGGCGTTACCGACTACTACTTCCCGGCACCGGATGCCGAGTACAGGTTCCAGGTGAACAAGGCCCACACGACCGAGCTGTCTCTGTCGGTTACGGGCCCCGAGGGATTCCCGATCTCGCTAATGGCCGGCATGATGTTCCGGAACGATCCCGACAACTCGGTTTACCTCGAGGCGGGGATCCCGCTCACGGGCGATGTCGGGCTTGTGGCCGGAATGGTTACGGGAGCCAGCGGGTTCTATGGTACCGACGGCGGAGGGATCGTGAACCTCGGCGTCAGCGCAAGCAACGCGCTGGAGATCACCGACTCGTTCGCACTTCCCTTGAGCGTGTCGTACATCCTCAACCCGCACCAGGGCCGCGCCTTCCTGGTGTTCGGCATGAGCTTGGCTCCGTAGCCGGGCTCTGGCAGAGCAAGGGGCTGCCGATGTCGGTTCAATAACCGGTCCCCGCATTACGGGTCCTGCGGGGACCGGTTATTTTGAATGGAGGCAGTCGGGGCGCCCGGATTCGAACCGGGGACCTCCTGCTCCCAAAGCAGGCGCGCTACCGGGCTGCGCCACGCCCCGAACGAGATGCATGCTGAACGTCAAATCTGGCATTATTCGCGAGCGGACGGTAGTAGCCGTGGAAAGAATCAGATTCGCCGCTTTGGTTGCGGCCGGAGTTATTCATGTCGCGGTCTGGGCGTTGGTGGCGTCCCCTTCGGCGGCGCTTCAGGACCCGCCGCAAGAACCCGGCACACCACCCGCATCCAGCGGGGTCGAGGTTCCCCGCGAGGGCGAGACGCTCAGCGTCTACCTCCTTACGATCGGACCTGGAGATCGGATTGAGGAGCTGTTCGGGCACAATGTCCTGCTGATTCGGGATTCGGCCACCGGTTACGAGCAGGCCTTCAACTACGGTCTCTTCGATCCCAGCCGATCAGGTTTTCTGCTGGACTTTTTCGTAGGTCGCATGATGTACCGCGTCGGCCCGCTTCCGCTGGACCGCACGCTTGCGTCCTACCAAATGGCGGGACGGCGAGTATGGGCGCAGGAACTCGATCTGGAACCCGAGACCAGAGTGGAGCTGCGCGACCTCCTGGAAACCGCTTCGCTCCCCGAGAATCGGTTCTACCGTTACGAGTACTTTCTCAACAACTGCTCAACCAAACTGCGCGACGCGCTGGACACCGTGCTCGACGGACAGCTGCGCGCGGCCACCGACCGCATTGGCGATCGCGATGTTTCATGGCGCTACCATACGCGTCGGTTGACTGCCGTCAAGACGCACCTCCAAACCGGCATCGATCTTCTTTTGGGTCCCAGAGGCGACCAAACCACGACGGCTTGGCAGGCGATGTGGGTGCCGATGAAGCTGCGCGACACCTTGGGCGCCCTCTACGTCGACAGAGCCGACGGGAGTCGCACCCGCCTTGTGCGCTCGGAAGCACTGTGGGTGGCGTCGGACCGGGAGCCGGAACCGGCTGCGCCACCCTCCCTGGAACTGCTCTCCCTTCTGGTTGGAATGGTCGTTGGCCTGTTGTTCCTGATCCTCGGCAGGAAATCGGCTGACGGTTCGACGGGAGGGCGCGTAGGGCTTGGCGTGGCAGCCGGGCTATGGGGAACAAGCTGTACCGTGATCGGCGCACTGCTGTTCGTAATGCACTTTACCGATCACGAATTCATGTACTGGAACCGGAACATGCTGTTGTTCAGCCCGCTGGGCCTGGGAGTTGTCGGAGGCGTGATTCGCACGACCTACCGGGGGACCACCGGGCGGTGGGGACGCCGTTTTGCGCTGGCATCGGTGGGGCTGGCTCTCGTCGCTCTGTTACTGTACCTGATGCCGGCGACGCGTCAGGAAAACCTGGTCATGATCGCCTTCGCCCTGCCCGTCCATTTGGCGATCTGCGTCGTGATGCTGATGATCCACAAGATGGATCACGCACTGGTGTACGACGCCGCGTTCCGCACCAGGCGCTAGTCCTTGCGCATGTGCGCGACCAACATGCGGAACGCCTGGCCTCTGTGGCTGCGCGCGTGCTTCTGGGTGGGGGTAAGCTCCGCGTAGGTGAGGTTGACGCTCTCGTCCAGGAACAAGGGATCGTAGCCGAATCCACTTGAGCCGCGCGGACGGCGCACGATGCGCCCGCAGGCCTCGCCACGGAAAGAGACCGGTGGGGCAGATGCGGAGACTGTAAGGGTGCTCCGGTGGGGGACCACCAGACTGGCTACGCACACATACCGAGCGCCGCGCATGGCCGGGGGCAGATCGCCGAGCAACTCAAGAAGGTGGCGGTTGTTCGCTTCGTCCCGCTCCAGGGCCGGGTACCGCTCCGGCGGGGCAAACCGGCGGGTCTTCACGCCAGGCCGGCCGCCAAGCGCGTCCACTTCCAGCCCGGAGTCGTCCGCTACGGTCGGCAGGCCTGTCAAACCGGCGAAGTAGCGCGCCTTTGAAGCGGCGTTCTCTTCGAAAGTATCGTAAGGCTCAAGATCGTCCTCCGCTGGGCACCAGGGTACACCGGCTTGTTCCGGCGTAACCAGTCGAGCGACGCCGCGGCCACAGTCCGTCAGAATCTGTGCGACCTCGCGCACCTTGTGTGCGCTGCGCGTAGCCAGCAAGAGCTTCACCGGATCTGCGCGACGAGGCGGCTGGTCGAAAAACCTGGAACCAGCGGCACGATCACCACCCGTCCCCCTCCCTTCCTGACCGTGGCCGCGCCGACGACCTCGTCCTCGGCATAGTCTCCGCCCTTCACGAGCACGTCCGGTTGAAGGCCGGCGATGAGCGTTCGGGGAGTATCTTCATCGAACCAGGTGACCAGGTCCACGCATTCCAGGGCCGCCACCACCATGGCCCTGCTCGCCTGGTCCACCAACGGGCGATCCCGCCCCTTCCCCAATCGACGGACCGACTCATCCGTGTTGATCGCCACCAGGAGCGCATCGCCGAGCCTTCGGGCCGCGTTAAGGCATTCCACGTGCCCTTGGTGGAGCAGGTCAAAGCAACCGTTCGTAAACACCAAACGGAAGTCGCGTCCCGGTCCGGCTCGGCTCAATGCCTCGCTGCGGTCGACGATCTTCGAATCTGGAGGGCGCGCGTGGCTGCGCGTCACACCGCTGGCCACCCAGCCGCGGCTAGAGGAAGTGGAGCAGGAGAAACGCACTCAGCAGAATCGACACCCACAGCACCATGCTCCCTGCCGGCCAGGTACGAGCGAGTATCCCGCGAGGGCCGTGCGTGCGGAATGCCCCACGCGCCGTGCGTCGGACGGTGTTTATCACGGCGCGGCGAAACGCGGCATCGGCGGCGCCCACGAGCGAACCCGTGAGACGCGTAACCCTGGCGGCTGCCCTGCGATAGATCCAGTCTGCGTCCAGGTTCACCGAGTGGATCTCCGCCGGGTAGATCTTCCACAGGTGGAAGGCCGCCACCGCAGCGATGGCGAAGCAGAGCAGCTGTATCTGGGTGAGGATATGCGTGTAGGAATAGGCGTTGTAGTCCACCTCGCCGGGAAGCAGGTCGTACAACAGGTTGGGCCAAATGCCGATGGCCAAGCAGGCGACGGCGGCGATGGCCATCGCCACCAGCATGTTGCGCGGTGGTTCGCTCGTACGGATTCCGGAGTCGTGCGCGAAGAACGCGAAGTAGGGGATCTTGATCCCGGCGTGCTCCACCACGCCGGCCGAAGCGAAGAGCATGACCGGCCAGATCCAGTAGTGGTGTTCATACAGCAGTGCCGACATGATCATGCTCTTCGACACGAAGGCGTTGAACAGTGGAACGGCAGAGATGGACAGCGCTCCGACAACGCAGAGCGCGGTCGTCCAGGGCATGGTCTTGTAGAGCCCGCCGAGGTCCGAAGCCTTGGTCTTGCCGGTCATGTACATGACTGCGCCCATGGACATGAAGAGCAGGCCCTTGAACAGGACATCGTTGAAAGCGTGCGCTACCGCGCCGTTCACGGCCAGTGTGGTCCCGATGCCGATGCCGCAGACCATGAACCCGATCTGGTTGATCATGGAGTAGCTGAGCGTGCGACGCAGGTCGTTCTCGATCACGGCGTAGAAGATCGGGAAGCAGGCCATGAAGGCCCCGACGTAGATCAGCACGTCCTCGCCCGCGAACCCCCTGGCCAGCGCATATACCGCCACCTTCGTAGTAAAGGCGCACAGGAACACGGTGCCCGTGGGCGTACCCTCCGGATACGCATCGATGAGCCAGCTGTGGGCAAGCGGAAACGCCGCCTTGACGCCAACTGCCAGGAACACCAGCCAGGCGGCCAGTCCATTGAGCCCCATCGGACCGAAATCGAGGCTTCCCGTCTGGTGCGCGTGCACCATGGCGCCGGCCAACAGAGTCACGCCCGAAACCACGTGCACGATCAGATAGCGCATGCCCGCGGCAGTGGCGCGGGGCGTGCGTCGCGTCCAGATCAGGAAGACGGAGCTGATCGCCAGCAGCTCCCAGAACACGAAAAGCGTAATGAAGTCTCCGGCGAACACGGCGCCCAGCGCGCTGCCCGCGTAGACCACGGCCGAGGTGTGCTGCAGCGTGGGGCTGTCGCCCTTCTTGAGATGCAGCGAATAGATGATCGCAATGAAGGCGCCCAGGTGGAACAGATACCCGAAGAGGAGGCTTAGACGGTCGGCTCGCACCGGCTTCAGCGTGTACCCCAGGAGCTGGTACTGGAGCTCGTAGCCTTCCTGAAGACCCCAGACGTTGAGCGCTCCGACCACCGGGATCAGGATGAGCCAGGCCGCGCGCAGACGGGGGGCGTTGTTGAGGAAGGGTACCAGCAGCGACCCAACGAAGAAGATCAGAAAGGGAGGCACGCTACTCGGCATCGTAGTAGTCCTCCGTCCGCATGACCAGGCGCCTCAATCCCTTCGCCATCACGATGAGCAGCGCAATTCCGAAGAAGCCGAAAAACGGATAGATGAACGGCCACTCTTCAATCGGGTGATGCTTCTCTGGCCGTCCAAAAAGGTCGAGAGCCAGGGCGATCCCGCAGAGCGCGAAGAAAACGACCAGTATCCGACCGGCCCAGGGAGAAGGCACGCTGTTCGGCTTGTCCTGGCTCATGGTGTCCCCGTTTCGCTTTATGGTCCCGTGACCATGGTCATGAGTCGGTAGAACGGCTCAGGGTAAACGAACAGCGCCAGACACGCCGCCGCCGTGACCACGATCGCCGCCACGGACCACTTGGGGGCCGCATGGTGGCCGCCGTGACCGTGGTTGTCCCCGGCACCGTGCTCTCGCGCGTTGTCCGCGTCCGCCGTGCCTTTGCCCCGCTTGCCGAAAAAGCCCTTTAGGGGGATTTCCATGAGGTAAGCCAGGGACAACAGCGAGCTGACCATCAACACGGCAACGAGCCCGACCTGCCCCGCTTCAAGCGCTCCCAATCCCAGGAACCACTTGCTCCATGCGCCGCCCGTCGGCGGCAGTCCCACGATCGAGAGCGTGCCGATGAAGAACGCGGCAAACGTCACCGGCATCTTGCGCCCCAACCCCTTCAGCTGGCTCACTTCGGTCTTGTGGGTCGCGACCATGATGACGCCTGCGCAGAAAAAGAGAGTGATCTTACCGAAGGCGTGCATCGCGATGTGCATGCCGCTTCCAATCACCCCCCAGCTGTTGGCCAACATGGCTCCGAGAACGACGTAGGAAAGCTGGCTGACGGTCGAATAGGCCAGCCGGGCCTTCAGGTTGTCCTTCGTGAACGCAACCAGCGACCCCAGAATGATCGTGGCGGCGGCAATCCACATGAGCCAGGTGGACGCGCCTGCCTCCGCCAGAAAGTCGATTCCGAATACGTACACCACGACCTTCAGCACCGCGAATACGCCAGCCTTGACTACCGCAACGGCGTGCAGCAACGCGCTTACCGGGGTGGGCGCGACCATGGCCGCGGGCAGCCAACGGTGGAAGGGCATGACCGCAGCCTTGCCGATTCCGAACACGAACAGCGCCAGCAACACGGGCACGACTCCCGCGGCGGCGTTGCCGCGCAGAATCCCTCCCGCCTGGAAGTCCAGCGTGCCCGCAATCGCGTACACCCAGATGATTGCCAGCAGCTGAAACGCCACGGAAGTCGAGAACAGAATCCCCAGGTATACGCGCCCGGCGCGCTTTGCAGCTTCGCTGCCGGCATGCGTGACCAGGGGGAAGGTGACGAGCGAGAGGACCTCGTAGAAGACGAACAGCGAGAACAGATTGCCGGCGAACGCCACGCCCATGACCGACGCGATGGCGAAAGCGAAGAAGAAATAGAAGCGCGTCTGATTATCTTCGTGATGACCCCGCATGTATCCGATCGAGTAGGCCGTCGTCACAATCCAGAGGAACGACGCGATCAACGCGAACAGGACGCCCAGCGGTTCGGCCTCGAGCGAGATCGGGATTCCCGGAATCGGCTCGGCCAACACCACCGCGGGGCGCTCGCCGCCTGCCACCGCGCCGTAGATGCGCAGGACGATCGCGAAGAGAGCGCCAGCCGTTACCAGGCTCGCCGCCTCGCGCAGGTTCGGATTGCGACGCAGCAGCAGGATGAGCGCCGACCCTGCAATTGGTACCAGAAGCGACAGAATGAGGTGCGTGGTCATGGCCCGACCCCTGCCATCAGCGCCTGTGCGGCCTGCTCCGCAATCGCCGCGGTCCGGCGGGCGTCGATGCCGAAATAGAGGTTAAGGACGACCAGCGCCCAGGTGGGCCACAGCAGCGTCCACGGGGCTTCTCGCCGCGTCTGCGCTCCCGGCTCGGCGGGTTTCCGGAAATACGCCGCTTCTACGACCCTCCAGACGTAGACAAGGGCCATCAGCGAAGTAATGAGGATCAGTACCGCGACGGGCCACCAGCCGCGTTCCAGCGCGCCGAGAATCAGGTACCACTTGCTGACGAACCCGACCGTCAGGGGCACCCCGACCAGGCTGAGCCCGCCGACTACGAATGCCGCCATGGTGACGGGCATGCGTTTGCCCAGCCCGGCCATCGAGTCGATGCTGACCGATCCGATTCGGTACATCACGCACCCCATCGCCATGAAGAGGGCCCCCTTCATGAGCGCGTGGTTGAACAGATGCAACAGCGTGGCCGTCAGCCCGGTAACCGAGACGAAGGACAGACCGAGGATCATGTACCCGATCTGCGCGACCGAGGAATACGCCAGCAGGCGCTTCACGTTGACCTGGAAAATGGCGACCAGCGACATGCTCACGATGGCCACGAGCGCCAGCGGCAGCAGCACGCGGTCAAGGGCCATGACCTCGAAGGAGAAGACCGGCCCGAACACGGTGAGAAAGAACCGCAGCAGCATGTAGACGGCCACTTTGGTTGCCGTAGACGCCATGAACGCCGTGACTGGAGACGGGGCGTAGGTGTAGGCGTTGGGCAGCCAGAGGTGAAGCGGGAAGAGGGCCAGTTTGAGGCAGGCGCCCACCGCCAGGAAGCCGTACGCCACCTTGACCGTGCGCGAGTCCCAGACGCTCGGCAGAAGCGCTGCCAGGTCGGCCATGTTGAGAGACCCGGTCATCGAGTACAGAAGACCGATGCCGATCACGATGAACGTGGCGCCGACCGAGCCGATGACCAGATAGCGGAAGGCCGAAGTCAGTGCCCGCTTGTCCCGCCCCAGCGAGATCAGGGCGTAGGCGGAGAGCGAGGAGATCTCCAGGAACACGAAGACGTTGAACACGTCGCCGGTGATCGCGATGCCCAGTAGTCCCGCCAGGCAGAGAAGATACGCCGCGTAGAACAGGGGGATCCGCCGCTTCGCAATCTCGCGCTCCACGCTGACGAGCGCATACGGCGCCACCAGTGCGCCGATGGCCGACACGATCACGAGTACCCACGCGTTCACGATGTCGACCCGGTATTCGATTCCGATCGGCGGCGCCCAGTCGCCGATTGCGTACGAGATTACGCCGGAGGACATGACGCGTCCCAGCAAGGCCAGAGAGATGCCCAGGGCGCACCAGCTGGCCAGCACGGACAGCCCCCAGGCCACGCGCCCGTTGCGCAGTAACAGGCACAGCGGCGCCGCCATGAGCGGTATGACCACCTGGAGGATGGGGTAGTGGTCGGTCATGGTCCGCCCGCTCCGGCGTCAGCCTCCATGCGATTGATCTCGTCCTCCTCCAACGTCCCGTAGGCCTCCTTGATGCGAACGGCCAGCGCCAGCCCCACCGAGGTCGTGGCGATGCCAACGACGATTGCGGTGAGGATCAGCACGTGGGGGAGGGGGTTGGAGTAGAGGATGTCCGCGTTGGCACTCTCGCCGCCGTAGGAATCCACCAGAATCGGCGGTGTTCCGCCGGTAACCTTCCCCAGACTGATGTACAGCATGAACACCGAGGTCTGGAAGACGTTCAGGCCGACGATCTTTTTGATCAGGTTGCCGCGCGAGATCAGGATGTAGAACCCGACCATCATGAGGAAGATGACGACCCAGTAGTTGTAGTGCGAGACCAGCAGTTCAAGGGTCATGGCGCTACCCTCTTTCGCCCCGCAAAGAGGTAGAAAACCGAGACCATGACCCCGAAGACCGTCACCAGAACCCCCAGCTCGACGGCCAGGATGCCGTAGTGCTGTCCGTGTTCGGGATCATGCGCCAACGCGTTGTATCCCAGATAGTTGTGCCCCAGGACCATCGTGACCACGCCGACCCCGGCGTAGATGAGGACGCCCAGGGCCGCACAGCCATGAACGAACCAGGGAGGAAGCACGCGCTGGACCTCGTCCAGGCCGTACACCAGAGCCAGCAAGGCGAACGCCGCCGCCAGAATGACGCCCGCCTGGAAGCCCCCGCCCGGGCTGTAGTCGCCGTGGAAGTGCACGTACAGGGCGAAGGTGACGATGAACGGCGAGAGGACCTTCGCGCCAACCCGTACGATGACCTCTTCTCTCATTGATCGCCCCCCGACTCGGCGGCGCCTTTGCCGCGTCCGGTCCGGGTCCGGCCAACCAGCAGAATCATGACGCCCACGGCGGCCGCGAACACCACCGTCGTTTCTCCCATGGTGTCGTAGCCCCGGTAGGAGGCAAGGACCGAGGTCACCACGTTCTTCAGGATGCCGATTTCGTGATAGCTCTCTTCCAGATAATGATCGGCCACGTGGTGGTGAACCGGGTTGGCGGGATCGCCGAAGCCCGGCATGTCCATGGTCCCGTACACGAGCGCGACGCCGGTCAGGCACACGACGAACAACGGGAGCAGCGGCGTGTGGCCCGGCTTGCTCTCGCGATGCCCGCAAAGCGCGAGCGCGCCCAGGAAGAGCACGGTCGAGATGCCCGCTCCCACCGCTGCCTCGGTGAAGGCGACGTCGACCGCGTCCATGACGGTGAAGAGCCCCGCCGAAAGCAGCGAATAGACGCCCGCCAGCATGACCACCGCAAAGAGATTGCGGATGCGCAGCAAGGCGAACCCCGTGGCCGCCAGCAGCGTAAGCAGCACGATGTCGATGACGGTTACGATGACGCGCCCCCTTTCCCGGACTGCACGCGGTCGTCGCGCGCCCTGCCGACCGTATGGTCGTTCTCCCCGACGGTGTACGGCTTGATCCCGCCGGACAGCGCCGCTTTGGCCACGGCGTGCGTAGCGATGGGACTGGCAAACCACAGGAAGGCCAGGATCAGGATCAAGCGGACGGTGACGAGATCGGCCCCGTTGTACACCGCCAGACCCACCAGAATCATCCCCGCCCCCATGGTGTCGGTCATCCCTGCGGCGTGCGTACGCGTGAAGATGTCCGGCAGCCGAACCATGCCCAGCGAACCCACGAGCAGAAAGAACGCGCCGAGCGCCAGCAAGGCCCAGGTCAGCAGGGTGAGCGCCTGGTCCATCAGCTGGCCGGCTCGTCGGGTCGTGAACCGGCGCCCAGGTCGCCGTATTCTATGTACTTGAGCACCGCGATCGTGCCGATGAAGTTGATCAGCGCGTAGGCCAGGGCGAGGTCCAGGAACTCGGGTCGCCCGTTGAGAAAACCCAGCACGGCGATGAGCACGACGGTCTTGGTGCCGATGTTGTTCAGCGCGAGCACCCGATCGTAGGCGTTGGGGCCAAGGAGCGCCCTGCACATTACCAGTGCCATGCCGGCGAGCAGGGCCGCGGCGGTAACCACGAACATCATCGGCGTGCCGCTCCCTCGACCCAGGCGACACGGCGATTCATGTCGTTTTCCTCGGATCCGTCGATCTCCGACTGGACGATGGCGTGGACCTCGAAATCGTCTCCGACGATTCCGGTGGTGACGGTGCCAGGCGTCAGCGTGATCGAATTCGCATAGATGAACCGTCCAAGATCCGTTCTCTGCGACGCCCGGAAGTGAACGATCGAGGGGTCGACTCGTAGCCGGGGTGACAGAATGAGCATGGCGACGCGCACGTTCGACTTGAGTATCTCCCACACGAGCCAGGGCACGTAGGCCGCCGCCCTTGGGATCAAGTGGAGGGGCAACGACTCCCGGTCGAGGGTGCCCATGCGCACGGCTACCCACACGGCGATAACGCAGGTCGCCACCCCGAACGAGATCAGAAGCGGCGTGAAGTGCCAGGAGAGCAACAGCCACAGGGCGAACAGAAGTGCCCACAGGCAAACCGCCCGCAACCACATTCCTTCTTGCGAGAACCGTCGCTTCAAGTCGTCAAGCTCCTCCGACTGGGTGTTGGTCCGCTGATTGACGTCAGGCTGATTGGCGTCAGACTGTACGGCGAATCTACCAGTTGGACTGTGCGCCGTCCACTATCTCCTGCACGAGGAGCTCGATGGCTTCCGTTCGACCCACGTCTTCGGTCTCGCTTGCATCCAGGTATTGTCCGACGACGCGCAGCTGCTGCTGGTCCCACAGAATCAGGTAATTCTCGCGGTCGAGCACCTCTACGCTGACCACCAGGGTGACCTCGCGCTGAAGCACCTCGACGCTTTCGGCCTGCTGTCCGCGCCGATAGAGCGGCGCGCTCAGCTCGTAGCGCAGAATCGTGCCCGTAACGACCGCGTCCGCCGATTCCTGACCGGCAGGCGTGAGGCCAAGCGATCGGGGGAGCTGACGCAGGAGCGCGGTGTGGACCTCCTGAGTGAGCTCGAATCGGTTGGTCTCGTTCTCGAACGGAACGACCGCAACGGTCTCGATGTAGTCCGGAAACCCGGCGCCGGCGGTAAACGAGTAGTTGCAGGCGGTCGCAGGAAGCAACGCGACAACAGCGAGGACGAAGGCGACACCTGGCGCAGACAGTTGCGACGGATGCACACGGGCTACGGCGCGGCGCTCAAGGCTCGCGGGGCGTCCAGGTGTCTGCTGGGAAAGGATCCACATAGTCTACCGATTCCAATGTCAGTTCTAGTTCGCGGTATTCGGGCAAGTTGCGATAGGTAACCTCGGCAGGGTGCAGCGCTTCCGGATCGTTGCCGATACTCGTCACGCGCTCTGCGGTCTCGCCGTCAACGAGCAGTTCCACTTCCACCAGCGCATCGTGCCGAACCGAGAAGCGAACGTTCGAGCCGTCGGGCAACTGGTACCGCAAGACCATCATGTCGGCTGCGCGGGTACCCTGCAACATTCGGGCCCCCGCTCCGGCGCGGAAGACCCCCAGCGCCGCCCAGAGCAGCGGCGGTGGCGGCACCAGCTGGTTGGGCAGCGCCACGGGAACCCTGAGCTCGTCGTCCACCAGGGCCGCCATTGCGACGTTCTCTCCGTTGTCCAGAAACATGTCGAGTCTCGCGCGATAAGGCGGCTCCAGGCGCGCCACGCCAACGCCAGCACCGCGGAAGTCGGGTTCTCGGGCCCGCCAGCGGAATACGAGCTGCGTGGGTCGTTGCAAGCGCCTGCGCTGCGCCAGGGCTTCCGCCGCGGCCGCCAATTCCGCCGCCGGGGGCTCGACTGGCGGCGCCGGCGTCAACGACCCAGGACCCGCCGCGGCCGCCGACCCGGAGCCCGTTGCGTTCCCCGCACACGCGCCTGCGGCCACGAGCGCCAGGGTCAGCAGCCCATGGACGCACCTGCGCGGGCGCCGAGAGGCGCAAGGCGGCACTACCGCCATTCGTCTCGTTCTCATAGGTTCGGCCGACATGCCCTCCAAACCTGTCTTCCTCGTATCCGACGTACACCTCGGCGCCGTTCCGGCGGACACCGAGCGCGCGTTTCGGCGGTGGCTTCTCCATGTAAAGGAATCGGGTAGCCGCCTGATCATCAATGGGGACCTCTTCGATTTCTGGTTCGAATACCGCCGAGTAATCCTCGCCGATCACTTCAGAGTTCTCGCTGCGCTCGCCGATCTGGTCGACGCTGGCGTTCCCGTGCTCCTGGTTGGCGGCAACCACGATTGGTGGGGCGGACCCTTTCTGCGCGATCGCGTCGGCATCGATTTCCGACAGGAGCCTGCCCGGATTCGGATCCAGGGCAAGACGGTGCTGTTGGCTCATGGAGACGGACTTGGCGCCGGCGACCTGGCATACCGTGGCCTGCGAATATTCCTGCGGCATCGGATCACGCGCTGGCTGTTTCGTTGGCTTCACCCCGATCTCGGCGCCTGGCTGGCCAATCGCGTGTCGGGAACCGCCAAGCCCCTGGCCGACCGGACGCGCCCCTGGGGAGCGGCCCAGGGAAGACGCCGATTCCTGGCCGAATGGGCCCGCGAGCAGCTCGATCGCGACGACGCACTCGACATCGTGGCCGCCGGACACGCGCATTGGCCCGAAGTCACGCAAGTTCATCGCGGTCGCTACTACGTCAATTCAGGCGACTGGGTGACGCATCGCAGCTACGTGACGATTGGCGCAACCGGGTTGCCGGTGCTAAGGGAATGGAAGGACTAGCGGAACGCGAACGCTGACTTCCACGGTTCCGCCCGTGGGATCGCCTTCGACGGTCAGCGGTTCCGGGAACTCCTTCAGGTGTGCGGACACGTAGGCGTCCACGCCGGAGAGCAACAGCGTGAACAGGGCGACGGCCACCCAGTCCTCGCGCTGCTCGCTGCGGGCGGCGACCAGGCCCCGATACCGTGCGGCCTCATCGTGCCGCCCCACGAACGCCTCGACTTCCACGGGGTCGGTCACCCCCTGCGCGGCCGCTTCGGCCGCGGCGATCTCTTCCCACAATGCCGCCTCCTCGCGCGCAAACTGTAGCCGCCGCTGGGTCTTGAAGACCATCCACCCCGAGAGCGCCTCCATGCTGAAGTAGAATGCGCCGCGCGTAAACGCGCCGGACGTTGCGTGACCCCACCCCGGCAGGAGCGATCCCCTGAGGAAGGCGCCTGCCGGCGAGACCCCCACCGTCGAGTCGGCTTGCGCCGAATCCGGCGGGGTCGCCGCTGTGACGAGGGCGGCGCTGTCGGGTGGCGGCGCCTCCTCCTGTGCGCGGGCGCCCGCGGCCATCGTCGCCGTGAGCGCCACGACCAGGCAGATCGGCGCGGGCAGCCTTGCCCAGAACCTGCTACGCACGGGCCGGCGCCAACACGGACAGCGCGCCCGGCACCACCTCGACGTGAAGCTCCCGGGCCGGCGCGGGGCCGATCTCGCCGTCCACTTCGAAGCGCAACGCACCGCCGTCGGGGCGGCGCAACGAGGCCCGCCGCAGCTGGCGCATGGTGACGAGGGGGGAACTGCCGTGCACGCCACGAATGACCTTGGGGACCAGCGCGAGTACCTGGGGCACGTTCAGCGCCGGGAGGTGGCATAGATCCAGTTTGCCGTCCGACGCCGCGGCCGAGGGGTTGATCATGAATCCGCCGCCGATGGAAGGCCCCACCGTGATTACCGAGAGCGTGGTGCGGGCCCGGATGCGTCGCTCTGTCTCAACATCATCCATCTCTATCTCAACCTCGGGGGCGCGAAAGGTCAGGAGGGCGTTCAACAGCGCGGCCAGGTACTGCAGCAGTCCGGGCAACCACGTGAAGCGTGACCGGCACTCCAGAATGTCGACGTCGATCCCCACTCCGAACAGGTTCACGAAGAACGTCTCGCCATTCCGCCACCACACGCGTCCCACGTCGAAGCGCTCCACCGTTCCGGTTGTGAGGAGCTCGGCGACCCCGGCGGCGGTCCCGGCGGCCCCCACCATGCGATGAAAGTCGTTGCCGGTTCCTACGGGGAATAGGGCGATCGCGGGCAGTCGATTGCGACCGCTGTTCAACAGCCCCTCGGCCACCTCGTGCATGGTGCCGTCGCCTCCAACCACCGCCACCTTCTCCAGCCCGTCGCGCGCGGCCTCTGCAGCCAGCTCGACGGCGTGTCCAGGGCCCGTGGTGTAGCGCGGATCGCACGGAATTGCACGATCCGCCAGGACCTGCAACAGCTCCGTTGCCGCCTTGCGGCCACGACCTCCACGGGCGGCGGGATTTACGATGATGCGAAGGGGCGGGTTCTGCATGACGCCATAAGATACGCAATCCGGACGGCAATCGACGTGGGTCGCCGGCGGCAAACTGCCCGAACGGTGCGGTGGCGGGGGCGTGTGGGAATCGAACCCACCCGTCCGGGTTTTAGCCGGACACACTGGTTTTGAAGACCAGACGGGACACCAGCCCCGATCCGCCCCCCCGTGGCGCACGTTGCCGCGACTGTCAACGTTGTCAGTCATCGGGCGGCGGAGCAACCCGCTCGGTCGCGACGTCCCGCGCCGCCCCACGGCGTTCCTTCAGCCAAAGCCGTTCCATGCGGTGAATGGCCGTCGCAAGTTCGCCGCGCAGGTTCGCCATTCGCCCTCGCAGATCGGGCCGACCCTGCAACCGGAAGAACAGCGACACGTCTTCGCGCACCTCGCGGACGAGCGCCACCCATCGCATGGCGACCAGACCGCAAATCGGCGCCGTTACGGCCGCGACGAACGCGACTGTCATCCCCCCCGCCAGATAGATCAGGAACACGCTCAGGACCCAGGTGGCGACGGCTCCGGTCAACAACGCGAGAAGCTTGAGCGTGGCGGTCAGCTCGGATTCGTGTCTGATTCGCTTGACGACGATACCGGCAAGGAGGATCACCGGCGACCAGAGAACGAGTCCAACGAGCGCAAACGGAAGCCCCAACGCCAACAGGGTCCCTCTGGACGCGATGTACCTGGTGACCGGGGCAAGCTTGTAGCGGGGGGGTACGTCGCCCTCGCCGGCGCGGAGCTGGGCATTGAGCTGAGCATAGCGCTCTACCCGCTCGACCAACCGCCGGTGTTTCTCCGGATGCGCCTGACGCATCCACTCCAACACCTCGGCGAAGCGCTGGAGACGAGGAAAACGGGTCCCGATCCGTTCACGAGCGCGCCATGCCACCCGGCGCGACTGGCGCGCGAAGAGTTGTTCGACCACTTCGACCAACGTGCGATCGCGGGGTCGATCGAAATTGAGCGTCTGCCGTCGGATTCCCCTTTCGATGCGCTCGGTGAGCATGCGAGCCGCCGCCAGAGGATCGTCGCGGTAGGTCGTCTTGAGGTCGTTGCAAGCGAATGCCGCGCCGAAACGTACGGCAACCGCCGTCCGTGCCAGATCCTTCCTCGTATAGGTGATCCCGGCGGGGACGATGGACAGGCCCAGGCGCCAGTCCGCCTTCTCCTCCGCCTGCAACGCAATCCGCGCAGCCCCGGTCCGAAACTCCGCCAGGCGCGCCTGCGAATGGCTCTTCCCTTCGGGATAGATCTGGATTGCGTCACCGTGACGGAGCGCTGCGACGGCGGCGCGGAACATCTCGTCGTTGTTGTGCATGGCCGCGGGATCGTCCTGCCGTCGATACACCGGAATGCCCCCGAGCACTCGCAACACCGGACCCAGCAGGCGACGGTCGAACAGCGGCGCGCGCGCCAGCGGACGCGTAACCCGCTCGCTGCAATGCAGGATCACCAACCCGTCGACAAGGCTGTTCTGGTGATTGGCCGCTACGAGCAGAGGGCCGTCGGGAAGCTTGGGGCCGTGACGATCGATCCGGTAGAACATGGCCGCGGCACCACCGGCCGCGGCGGTGAGCATTCGAGCGATGAGGGGTGGTCGCCGGGTCACTGGTTGGTCTCTCCGTGTTCGTATTGGCGGCTTGCAATCGCTATCTTGGCTCCGTTCACCGTGATTCGCCACTAATTGGGGGGAGAAGGCAAAGCGCGCCCATGACCGTCAATGCCGCCATTCCGGTACGAGCAGCCGCCGATGCTGCGCCGGCGCGCCTGCGCAATCCTGGAACCCCCCTGGATCTGGAAGCGGTGCGTCGGGTGCGGGTTAACCGCGCGGCGGCGGACCACCGTGCGGCCACCCTGACCACGCGAAGGTCGGTGAAGCGGCAGTGGCAGGCCGGGTGGTTGCTGCGGGCCGTCACGCTGCTCGACCTCACCACGCTGGCGGGCGACGACACGCCCGGGCGCGTGCGGCGCCTGTGCGGCAAGGCGAAGCGCCCCGTGCGCACGGACGTGCTGCGCGCCCTGGACGTGCAACCCACCGCGCTGTCCGTGGCCGCGGTGTGCGTGTACCACGACCTGGTTGCGGCAGCCGGCGAAGCGCTGAAGGGCAGCGACATTCCCGTCGCCGCGGTGTCTACCGGCTTTCCGGCAGGCCTGTCCCCGTTCGCCACCCGTCTCCGCGAAGTCAGGGAGTCCGTTGCGGCTGGCGCCCAGGAAGTGGACGTGGTGATCACGCGCGGTCTCGTGTTGCGAGGCGACTGGGAGCGGCTCTACGAGGAAGTGGCGGCCTTTCGCGAGGCCTGCGGCGAAGCGCACGTCAAGGTGATTCTGGGTACCGGCGAGCTGGGCACGCTGGCCAACGTCAAGCGCGCCGCCACGGTGGCCATGATGGCCGGCGCGGACTTTGTCAAGACCTCGACGGGCAAGGAGAAGGTGAACGCGACGCTGCCGGTTGGACTGGTGCTTGCGCGTGCAGTCCGCGACTACTTCCGGGAGACGAGATTCGCCGTTGGCCTCAAGGCGGCGGGAGGCATCGGGACCGCAAAGGACGCGCTCGCGTGGCTGATTTTGGTGAAGGAAGAGCTCGGCGATCGATGGTTGCATCCCAGCCTGTTCCGGATCGGCGCGAGCTCCCTGCTGGCCGACATCGAACGACAGCTCGAACATCACGCCACCGGGCGGTACTCCGCCTTCCACCGTCATCCGTTGGGGTGAGAACCATGACCCGCGTTCGCGACGCATTCGCCCGCCCCTCCTACGGTCCGGCTCCCGAGAGCCCCGCCGCGGTCGACGAGTGGATGCTCGGCGGCGAGCGCGAGTTCGGCCATTACGTGGGCGGGTGCTGGAGCGCGGGCGAGGGACCCGTGCAGCAGACGCGATGTCCGGCGGACGGGCGCGTGCTCGCCACCTTCCGCTTTGGCACTGCCGAAGACGTCGATCGCGCGGTCGTCGCTGCGGGCGCCGCCCTGCCTGCGTGGAAGAACGCGGGTGGACACGTGCGCGCCCGTCACCTCTACCGTCTGGCCCGGCAAATACAGAAACGGGCGCGCCACTTCGCCGTGCTCGAGTCCCTGGACAACGGCAAGGCCATTCGCGAAGCCCGCGATCTCGACATTCCGCTCGCGGCAAGACATTTCTACCACCATGCCGGTTGGGCGCAGGTGATCGACGACGAGTTCACAGGCTACGAGCCTCTGGGCGTGGTGGGCCAGATCATTCCCTGGAACTTTCCCCTGCTGATGCTGGCATGGAAGGTGGCGCCCGCGTTGGCCGCCGGAAACACGGTGGTGCTGAAACCGGCCGAGTACACGCCGCTGTCGGCCCTGCTGTTCGCCGAGGTGGCCCACGAGGCCGGCCTGCCGCCCGGCGTGCTCAATATCGTGACGGGAGACGGCGCCACCGGAGCGGCGATCGTGCGGCATCGCGACGTCGCCAAGATCGCCTTTACCGGGTCCACCGAGGTGGGCAAGGAGATTCGGCGCGTGACCGCGGGCACCGGGAAGCACCTGTCGCTTGAGCTGGGCGGCAAGTCTCCCTTCGTGGTGTTCGAGAGCGCAGATCTGGACGCGGCCGTCGAAGGGGTGGTGGATGGCGTGTGGCTCAACCAGGGGCAAGTATGCTGTGCGGGCTCGCGGTTGCTGGTTCAGGAGAGCGTGGAAGAGGAGATGCACGATCTCCTGCGCGCGCGCATGGAGCGAATCCGGATCGGGCACCCGCTCGACAAGTCAATCGACATGGGAGCCATCGTCGACGCCCGTCAGATGGCCCGCATACAATCGTTCGTGAGGGCAGGGGCCGACGACGGCGCGGTGGTCTGGCAGCCGTCTCGCGCAGCTCCGCAAGACGGGCTCTTCTTTCCTCCCACGTTGTGTACGGAGGCGCCGCCGTCGAGCTCAATCGTCACGGAAGAAATATTCGGGCCAGTCCTGGTCAGCCACAGTTTCCGTACGCCGGCCGAGGCGGTGGCGCTGGCCAACGATACGCGCTACGGCCTGGCGGCGAGCATATGGTCGGAAGATTTGAGCCTGGCGCTGGACGTCGCTCCCGCGATCAAGGCGGGAACCGTGTGGATCAATTGCACGAATCGCTTTGACGCGGCGTCGGGGTTCGGCGGCTACCGCGAGTCGGGGTTCGGGCGCGAGGGTGGGCGCGAGGGCATGTGGGAGTATCTGAGGCCGGTGGCGCGCGCGGCCGCGGCGACCGCAACGGGGGCGACGTTGCGGGCCGCGACGGCCCAGCCCGACGGCCAACGCGACCCTATCGATCGTACCCGCAAGCTCTGGATTGGCGGCCGGCAACAGCGTCCCGACGGCGGGTATTCGCTGACGCTGCGCGACGCGAGGGGGATCCCTTTCGCCGAAATCCCTCGGGGCAACCGCAAGGATGCGCGCAACGCAGTTGAAGCCGCGGGCAAGGCGCGAGCCGGTTGGGCCTCGACGTCGGCGTACCTGCGCGCGCAGATCCTGTATTACGTGGCTGAAAACCTGGCGGTGCGACGCCACGAGTTCGCCGCGGCCCTGCGGCGGGCGACCGGCGTCGTCGCCGACGGGGCCAACGCAGAGGTGGAGGCCGCGGTTCAGGCAGCCTTCACCTTTGCCGCCTGGGCGGACAAGCACGACGGCAGCGTGCACTCGACCCCGTTTCGCAACGTGACCTTTGCGATGAACGAGCCCGTGGGCACCGTGGCGATTCGGTGCGGGCACGCTGCGCCGCTCGCCGCTACTCTGGGCGCCGTCACCGCCGCCCTGTCGCAAGGCAACGTCGTCGTCGCGCTTCTCTCCGAGCGCTTCCCTACCCCCGGACTTGACCTGGTGCAGGTGCTCGAGACGTCGGACGTCCCGCCTGGCACGGTCAACGTCTTGTCGGGGCGGCACGGCGAGGTGTTCCCCACCCTTGCGGCGCACGACGATGTCGATCAGCTCTGGGATTTCGCCGCCGACGAGATGTCGGGCGAAGCGGAGCGATTGTCGGCCGGGAACCTGAAGCGCGTATGGGTCGACCGGGAAGGCGCGGTCGACTGGCTACGGCTGACGGGCGACACCGCAAGGATGGTCCTCCGCAAGGCAACCCGCGTCAAGAACGTCTGGGTGCCTTACGGCGTGTAGGTCACACCTGGTTGAGCGCTTGGTCCAGGTCGTCGATGATGTCGTCGATGTGCTCGATGCCCACCGAGAGGCGAATCATCTCGGGTCGCACGCCCACGCTTAGCTGCTCTTCCTCGGAAAGTTGCCGATGCGTGGTCGACGCCGGGTGGCAGGCCAGCGATCTTGCGTCGCCGATGTTGACCAGCCGCTTGAAGAGCTCCAGCGCGTCGTAGAAGCGGACGCCGTCGTCGAACCCGCCCACCAGACCGAAGGTGAGAATTCCCGATGCGCGGCCATCCATGTACTTGACGGCCAAGTCGTGGTAGCGATCGCCCGGGAGCCCGGCAAAACTCACCCAGGCCACCTTGGGGTGGCTCTGAAGGTGCTTTGCAACCGCAAGAGCGTTGTCGCAGTGCCGTTCCATGCGGAGGTTGAGCGTCTCGATTCCCTGCATGATCAGGAAGGCGTTGAAGGGCGAGATGGCCGAGCCGGTGTTGCGCAGCGGCACCGTACGGGCGCGCCCGATGTAGGCGGCCGGCCCCAGCGCCTCGGTGTACACGACGCCGTGATAACTGGGCTCCGGCGTCGACAGGGCGGGATAACGCTCCGCGTGATCCGCCCACGGGAAGTTCCCCGAGTCCACGATCGCGCCGCCCAGCGAGTTCCCGTGCCCGCCCATGTACTTGGTCAGCGAGTGGACGACGATGTCGAAGCCGTGCCGGATCGGCTTGAGCAGCGCCGGCGTGGCAACCGTGTTGTCCACGATCGTGGCGATGCCGTGGGCGCGCGCCAGATCCGCGATGGCCTCGAGATCTACGATGTTGCCGGCGGGGTTGCCGATGCTCTCGCAGAACACCGCCTTGGTGCCGTCGTCGATGAGCTTGGCGAGGTCCTCGGGCGAGTCGCCCTCGGCGAAGCGCACCTCGATGCCCATGGACGGAAGCGTATGGGCGAAGAGCGTGTACGTGCCGCCGTAGAGCTGAGGTACGCTGACGACGTTGTCTCCCCCCGCGGCAAGGTTGAGGATGGAGTAGGTGACCGCGGCGCTGCCAGCCGACAGCGCCAGCGCGGCGATTCCGCCTTCGAGACCCGCCACGCGCGCTTCGAGGACGGCCTGCGTGGGGTTCATGATGCGGGTGTATATGTTGCCTGGCACGGCAAGGTTGAAGAGATCCGCGCCGTGCTGAGCGTTGTCGAACTGGTAGGCAACCGTCTGATAAACCGGCACGGCGACGGCGTGCGTCTCGGGGTCCGACTTGAATCCGCCATGGATGGCGATGGTGTCGTCCTTCATTCGGGTAGTCTTCCTATGGTGTGACTGGTGGTATGACGCACGACAACCAGCGTGCGTCGAAAAGCGGGCCCGAATCGGCCCAGGGGGCTTGGTGCTTCGTGCTAACGCCTAAGCAACGACCTGTACACGGGGTTCTGAATCATCAGGTAGACCGTCTCGCCCGGGCCAACCGACACTCGGTTGGTGGTGAAGCGGTCTCCCGCCAGAATGTCGATCCTGATCCGAAGATCGTCGACTGTCGGCCAGTTCATGGTGAACGACTCGCGTCCATTCCCGGGGACAATGCCGAGACGCCGCTCCGTACGCGCGACGGCTCTCGCGGTCGCCTCGTTGAAGTTGTTGTTCTCGACATTGATCCGAATGCTCTGCGCTTCACCGGTCCCGCCTTCGAAAGGATTCGATACCGGGCGGGACCCGCTGCAGGCCGCCGCGAGAATCACGCTTGCGACCACGACCGCGAGTGGGCCTCTCATCGTGCGATGTGTCATTCGGTCTCCTTCACATGAGGGGCTAGCTCACGAGCCGCCGATCCTCGATCGGCTCCAAGCCCTCGCGTATGAGCAGGTCGTTCAGTCGCCCCAAGTCTCTCTGGATCACGATCTCCATTTCCGACATCTGTTCGTCCAGGAGCGCCGACAGGTGCTGAAAGACATCGTACGATTGGTCGGTGGGTCTGTTTTCGGAACTCTCGACGACGCCAAGCAGCGCAGCCAGCTTGTTGTTCAGCTTGATGGGGTAGTTGAGCGGATCCTGGTTGCTCTGGTTCCGAACCTGATAGATCTCCGCCTCGACCACGCCCAGGTTTTCCTCGACGATCTCGGCTTGTGATTCTACCTCTCCATCGTCGGTTTGTTCCAACCGGTCGGCGATTTGGCTGTTGATGTCGCGCACCTTGATGACCGCCTCGTTCGCCTCCGACACGCGATCGCGGATCTGGATCGCCAACTCGAAGCGCTCGCGCAGGTCGGCCACGGTCACGCCTTCGATGTTGGGGTTGATCAGAATGTCGAAGTCGCGGGTCTGCGCCGCACCGCCGTCGACGGTCATGCGCACCGAATAGGTCTCCGGCACGGCCGTGGGGCCCATGGGACGGGCTGCCCACATGATCCGCCCCTCAAAGTCGGTCCAGGCCGGATAGCGCATGTCCCAGCGAAAATCGTGAGCCCCCTGCGCAACGGACGGATTGCCGCCGCCGCCACCACCGAAAAACGCCGCGAAGGGGTTCTCCTCTTCCTCTTCTTCCTCGTCGCCGGCGACCGCTTCCCAGCTGCGTACCACCTCGCCGGACGCGTCCAGCACCTCGAAGACCACGCGTTCCGCGTCTTCGGCCAGGTAGTACTGGAACTGCGCGCCCTGGTCGATGCCGCGAATCGGGTTGGTAGGCTGGAAGAGCCACGCTTCCGCACTGGCCACCTCGTCGGTCGCCTGACGCAGGGGGCCGATGTTTTCCAGCACCCAGAAGGACCGCCCGTGGGTGGCGATCACGAGATCGTTCTCTTCAACCACCAAGTCGGAGACCTGGAGGACGGGCAGATTGAGCGACAGGGGTTGCCAGCGAGCGCCGTCGTCGAAGGACACGTATACGGTGCGTTCGGATGCGGCGTACAAAAGCCCCGGGCGCTTTGGGTCCTCGCGCGTCGCGCGAATGAAATCGTCGCCGGGGATCCCGTCCACGATCTTGGTCCACGACTGTCCGTAGTCGTCCGTCTTCCAGATATAGGGAGCGCGATCGTCGTCTACGAGGTAGCGGATTCCCGACACGTATGCCTTGCCTGGCGTGGTGGGCGAAGCCTCAATGGTGTTGATGCGCACGAAGTCTGGCGCGTCGGGAGGCGTCACGGGCGTCCAGTTCAAGCCACCGTCGCGCGTAACGTGCACGAGGCCGTCGTCGGAACCCGCCCAGATCACCTCGGGGTCGTGATAGGAAGGCGCGATCGCAAAAACGGTGGCGTAGGTCTCGACGCCCGTCTGGTCCTTGGTGATCGGGCCGCCCGACGGGCCCATCGTTGAGGCATCCGCCCGGGTCAGGTCGGGGCTGAGCTGCTCCCAGGTCTGCCCTTCGGTGGTGGTCTTCCAGACCTTTTGCGTGCCCGTGTAGAGCACCTCGGGGTCGTGGTGCGAGAACACGATGGGGAAGGTCCACTGCACCCGTTCGATGAGATCTTCCGACGATTGGCCCATGGGGTTCTCGGGCCACACGTTGATCGCGCGGGTCGCCCCCGTGGCCATGTCGAAGCGCGACAGGCTGCCGCCGTAACAGCCGGCGTAGAACACGTCGAGGTCGATCGGATTGGGAGCCACGTAACCGCTCTCGCAGCCGCCGACGGCATAGTACCAGGCGCGATTGCCCGGTCCCCGCGCCGCCATCTGGTTCCAGCCGCGTACCGGAATGCAGGCAGTCGAGTTGTCCTGCTGTCCGCCGCAGATGTGGTACGGCGTGTGCTTGGTCGTGATTACCCGGTAGAACTGGGCCGTTGAGTAGTCCTGGTCGGTCCAGGATTCGCCCCCGTTGAAGGTCACGTTGGCGCCGCCGTCGTTGGCGTTGACCATGCGGTCCGAATCACTCGGCGCGATCCAGAGATCGTGATTGTCTCCATGGGGCACCTGGATGCCGCGAGGGAAGGTTTCGCCCCCGTCGCGGGACCGGTACAGCCCCGTGTTGAGCGCATACATCACGTCTTGGTCGTTGGGATCGGCGTAGATGCGCGTGTAGTAGAAGGCGCGCTGTCGCAGCTTGCGTTCGTCGTTGACGCGCTCCCACGTCGCGCCCGCGTCGTCGGAGCGCCACACGCCGCCGTCGGGCTCGTGCTCGATCAGCGCCCACACCCGGTTCGGGTTCGCAGGCGACACCGCCACGCCGATCTTCCCGACCGGCCCCGGCGCGAGGCCGATGTTGGCGGTGATCTCGGTCCAGCTCTCGCCACCATCCATGGACTTGTAGAGGCCGCTGTCGTCGCCACCCGACGACATGCCCCAGGAACGCCGCCACGCTTCCCAGACGGCGGCGTAGATCACGTCGGGGTTGGTCGCGTCGACGCTGATGTCCACGCCCCCCGCCTTGTCGCTCTTGTAGAGGACCTTGCGCCAGGTCGCGCCACCGTCTTCGGTCTTGAAGATGCCGCGCTCGGGGTTGTCGGCCGAGTGCTTGCCGAACGCGGCGACCCACGCCACGTCGCAGTTGTCGGGGTGGATGCGAATGCGGGCGATGTTCTGGGTTTCCGCGAGTCCGACGTGTTCCCACGTCTCGCCGGCGTCGGTCGACTTGTAGGCTCCGTCGCCCTGCTGAATGTTGCCGCGAATCTGAGTCTCGCCCGTGCCCATGTAGACGATGTCGGGATTGCTTTCGCAGACCTGGACCGCGCCGATTGACGCGCTGCCCATCTGTCCGTCGGTGATGGGCTCCCAGTTGAGACCGGCATCTTCGGTCTTCCAAAGTCCACCCCCGGTCGTGCCCATGTAGTACTCGAAGGGTCGGGCGTCGGAGCCGGCCGCAGCGATGGAACGACCGCCGCGCGGCGGGCCTACGTTCCGCCATTCCAGCGAGCTCCACAGGGCGTCGGAATAGGCTTCCTGGGCATGGGCGGTGTCGGTCGGATGGCCGAAGAGGACGAGAAAGCCGGCCAGGAACGTCGCGAGTCGAGCGGGGTGCCGATTGGGCATGGGGCAAATCAATCCTGTGTTTGTGTGGCTACCTGCCAAGCGGTATGCGGAAAATGGGAATCATAGTGCCGACGGGCTCGCCGTTGTCCGGATTGTCCGGGTTGCCGCCCGTGGTCAACGGGCCAACAACCGCGTATATCGCGGACGCAAGCACGGCGCCAGCGAGGCCGCTGCGCCAAGCTGACAGCTCGCGCGTGGCAAGCCCTTCGATGCCGGCACGAGACATCGTGACCAGTTGCCGAAGTTGGCGCGAGCCGGAAACCTCGGAGATCGTACGAAACGTAACGGTCGAGACGGTGATGGAGTCCTCGCTCACGCCCATCACGCGACCATCCAGGCTAAGTGCGATCTGCCCGGTCTGGTCACTGAGGCGCAAGGCTTCCGCATCCGTGACCGTAGCCCGCACGTCGGTTCCGATGGCGGGCGAGCCCGTCACGGGCGAGAAGGTGTAGCAGCCGGCGCCCAGCACGACGCCGGTTGCGGCAGCGATTACGAAAGGAAGTTGGCGCATGGTCAGTATGGTTGTCGGCGCGTCGCCAGCGGGACGTCAGAGCAGCTCGAAGTCCTGGATCACCTGCTGGTTGAACAAATAGATGTATCGCACGGGCTGATTGACGAGCACCGTGACGGTGCGGTCGTATTCCGTGTCACCGTCGATCAGGACGCGAACTCTGACCGTGATCGCGGTGGAATCCGGAACAAAGCCTAGCAGCAGGAAGCGTTGCTCGTTCTGAATGTCCCAGCTTCGGTCGTAGGGAAACGACGCGACGCTGGTGTCGGAGACGAATACCTCGACTCCCAGATCTCCGATCTCGTTTGTCGTGGGGGCGAACTGGGTCGAGGTGATGAGGTTCAGGGACCCCGTGTCGCCGTCAATCAGAACCCGCAGGGTATCGGGGCTCCTGTCCTCGAGCCAGCTACACCCCGCGACGACCGACGGGATCAGCAGCACAGCCAGAGTCCGGTGAACGCGCTTCATCATTATGTCGACCCCGCTCAGGTGGGTTCCATATGGGAAACACGGGGCCTGGGAAGATTTCCCAGGCCCCGTGCGTGAAACGTCTGCTCCCGAATTAGCCGTCACACGGATGGTTGGCGTTGTCGGGGTGATGACAGTTGGCAAGGATCTCGATCCTCGTAATCGGCAGCATCGTGCCGGGCGTGGTCGCCGCCGGCGATCCCGCCAGCCAGTTGCTGCTCGGCACGCCGAAGCGATAGTGATCCTGAAGCCGCTTGTACTGCATGAAGAGGTTTACCCTGCGTTCGTGCTGCAGCATGTCGCTCGCAGGTATCTGGCCGGAGTAGGCCGTAAGTCCGTCAAGGCCCTCGCGAATCATGTTGATGTGATCGGTGAACCCCGCCATGTCGCCCCCCGCGAGGGCAGCCTCGGCGAGGATCAGTCGAAGGCCGCGTTCGCCCACCACGGTGAGAGGCGAATACTGGCTGCTGCCCACGAACTCGTCGACCCGGGTCTTGTACCTCGTATCCAAAGCCCCCTCGATCGGGTCCATCAGATCGTGGGAGGTAAGGGTGGGAGGGTCCGCGGGGTCCTTGGTAGCGTAGTCGGGGCCGATCTGTAACTCACCGCGCTCGTTGACCTGGAACGCGAGATTATTACTGACGGTCGCCGAGCCGTAACCGAAGCGGTAGGCCCAATCCGTGCCGGCAACCGAGCCGAGCACCGCCGCCGCGTCGCTGTTGGCGTTCGCGTCGTTGATTAGCGGATTGCCGGGCGTAGAACCCGCCGGGTTGAGCAGCCCCCAAATCGCCTTCTGGTGGTAGGCTTGGGCCCGAGCCGCTTGTGCCCGCATTGCGGTCTCGCCACCGCCGGCCATCGCCGCAGAGAAATAGGCGATCGCCTGATCGAATACCGATGCCATGTTGGACGGACCAATAAGGGTGCCGGGCTCGGTACGATTGCTGAAGGCAAAGTCGTCGAACATCTGGGCGATGGCGGAATACGCCACCCCTGCATAGAGGTTGGCGCGTCCAAGGTGCCCCTGCAGATCCGCATCGCCCGCGTTCTCCGAGATGTGACCCTCGAGGATCTCGACGGCGAATTTGGTCATCCACCTCGCCTGCGCGATGCCGGGAAACGCACCGTCGGCGAATTCGTTGCCGGGGTTGTCGGGCGTTCCCTGATCCAGCTCGTTCCACGCGTCGCGTGATCCGATCCAGGTGATCTCGTCGCCGACCGTGGAGAAGGGTGCGTAGATGCGTCCGATCCCTGAAGCCGTGAGTGCTTGCGCGCCATTCACGGTCGCAGCCGCCGCTTCCACTTTCCTGATGTCCGCCTCTACGAGGGCGTTCGGGTTGTCGACATCCAGGAGGCCTTCGCACGCGCCCAGAAGCGCCGTCAATGCGACGATCCCTGGAATCGATCTTGAAATCTTCATCTTCATATTCTGGTCTCCTCCCTGGCTAGAAGCCGATGCGCGCGGACACGGTGAATCGCCGCGGAATCGGCACGCCGAACGCCTCGGTTCCGGTAAGGAAATTGCAGTTCACCCCACCACCGGTGCAGTTGGCGGACGGATTGATTTCGGGATCGATGCCGCGATAGTCACCGAACATCCACATCTTCACGTTCCTGCCACCGAGCGTGACGGTAGCATTGTCCAATCCCAGTCCTGAGATCATCTCGGCAGGCAGACGGTAAGAGAGACTGACTTCGCGCAGACGCATGAAGTCCGAGGTCCAGATCTGATTCATGCCCGACATCGGAGCCAGCGCCCGGTACTCCCTGGCCCACTCGAGCGCCGCCTCGAGGCGCTGCTCCGCCGTGGACGCGGGGTTCTGCATGATCGACGCGACGCGCGCGGTGCCCGGCACGTTGCGGCCGATGACGGCGTTCGCCTGGCGGAACGCACCCGTCAGATCCTGGGTGTGGTAGTTACCCAGCTTGTATTCGAAGTTCGTCGAGAACTCGAAGTTGCCGAGGAAGCTCACGTCGAAGCCGTAGGACCCTGCGAAGTCTGGCGTGGGCTTGCCGATGTAGGAATCCAGATACTCGGCGGAGCCACCCAGACAACCGACCGGAATTACCTCGAAGGAGGACGGATTCCGGGCAACGCTAAAGAACTCAAGCGCCTGGGCCCGAGAAGGTTCGGTGCAGTTGTCGCCGGCCAGGGCAAGGGGAATCTGCATGTTCGGATCAAGGACGGCGCCGAAGAACGAGCCCGGGGCATACCCTTCCTTGATGAAGTTGCGGTAACGCGGATACGAGCCGCCCGTCTTGAGCGGCGGGGCGCCGCCCATGTCGGTCACGACCTCGTCGATGTATGCGGTATTCGCGAACACGTTGATGGAGACGCTCTCGCTATTGTACACCGAACCATTCAGAGACACCTCGAATCCGGTCGCGTCCATCTGTCCGATGTTGTCCAGCTGCGTGGCCGTGAAACCGCCCGTAACGGGGAACTGGCGCGCGATAAGCGCGTCGGACGTGGTACGATCCCAATAGCTGAAGTCCAGGGCCACACGGTCATTCCAAAGACCGAACTCGGCCCCGAATTCGATCTCGTCCGAGATCTCGGGCCGGAGCGCCTGGTTGCCGAGATTGCCGGGCGCCAAGCCGGGACCGACCTCGGCAGGCCTGGGAACGAAAGTGGTGAACTTGTCGAAGGCGCCGGGTTGCAGCCCTGAACGTCCCCACGCCGCACGAACCCGGAACGTCGACAAGGTTTCGCTGTCCCATTCGAAGAGGTCGGTCGGAATCACCGACACGGCAGCCTTGGGGTAAGTCGCAGTCTCGAAATCGGAACCAAAGGCGCTATTGGCGTCGAAACGTGCGCCAACCGTGACGAAGGCCCAATCCTGATAGCCGACCTGCTCCTGGAAGTACACGCCGGCATTGACAACCTTCTGCCAGCTCTCGTACGCGTATTGGTTGGCGCCCGCACCGACGACTTCCAGCCCGGGACCTGGGAACGCACGGCCGCCACCCTCAACGTAGACGTTCTGGCTCACGAAGCCTTGCGTGCCCGCGAGGAATTGACTGCTGATGTCGTTGGTGAAGTCGGTTTCATAGGACACCTTGAAGTCACCGGTAAGCTCGCGATTGTTGCGGTCACCGCTGGAGCGGTTGCCGTCGGTGTAGTAGGTGCTGAAGCCATCGACGGCCCAGCCGAAGGGGAAGAACGACACCTTCCGACTGTTGGTCATGTCCACGCCGAAGGTGCCGTCGAAGACGACCTCGTCCGTGATGGTCCAGTTGGTGTTGACGCTGCCCACGAAGTGCTCGACTTCTTCCTTGACGTCGCGTTCCGCCGTCTCCCTGAGCGTGGCGAATGCCAGGCTGCCGTAGCGGTTGTTGTCGTCGGCGAGCCGCAGCTGTCCCATGAGTCCCAGCGAGAAGACGCCGAAGATGTTGTTGCCGCCGGCAAGCGAGCTCTGGTTCGACTCGGCGTACTGGCCCGAAACCCGGATGCGCACGTTGTCGAACGGGAACACGTTGATGTTCATCGACGCCTGGCGACGTTGGATCGTATCCTCGTTCTTGAGCCTGCCGCCGTCCGCAAACACGCCGTCGAGCGTGCTGAACGGGCCGTTCTCGGTATGGAAGCGGCCAGACGCGAAGTAGGTGATGAGGTCTCCGCCGCCCGAAACGGACGCAGCGTATTGCTGGCCGTAACCCGTGTTGTAGAGCTCGCTCATGTAGTCGACCTCGTACACTTCATACGGCTGGAGGCTGACGCCCCACCGGTGCTGCATGCGTGCCACCTCTTCGGCGTTGCGTGGGAAGTCGGCGTGGGGGATGAAGCGGTCGAAAGGAGCCCTGACGGCGGTCTGATCGGTCTGTACCGTCCATCGCGGGGCGCCCTGACGACCTGCCTTGGTGAAGATCTGGATGACGCCGTTGGACGCTTCGGTACCATACAGGGTCGCGGCCGCCGCGCCCTTGAGGATCTCGATGCGATCGATCGAGTTGGGATCGATGTCGTCGATCCGGCGCGTGGCCGCCTGCGCTGCGCCCCAACCACCCATGGAACCGCGATCGATGCGTACGCCGTCCAGGTAGATGATGGGCTCGTTGGACTGCGAGAGCGAAGCGGACCCGCGGATGCGAATGCGCCCGCTGCTGCCGGTGTCTCCACCGCCGGGAAGGCCGACGACCCCGGGCTCGCGACCCTGCAGTACGTCGCTGAAGCTCGTGATCGGCTTGTTCTCCAGGGTGGACGCGTCCACCGTGGCGATCGAGTTGCCGAGCTTCTTCTTTTCGGTGGCTACGCCGGTTCCGGTGACCACGATCTGGTCCAGCTCGATCGCGGTGACGGTAAGCCCGAAGTCCACCGTTGCCGTCTGACCGGCGGTGACCGTCACGGTCTGCGATCCCGCGCGGAAGCCGACCAGCTCGGCGATGACCGTGTGCTCGCCCGCAGGCGCGTTCACGAACAGATAGCGACCGCTGCTGTTGGTCAGCGTACCGAGGGCCGTGCCCTCGATGTAGACCTGAGCCGACTCGAGCGGCCGGCCCGACGCCGCGTCGGTGACCTGACCGGTGATGGTGCCGGTCTGGGCCGTCAACGCGGAGGTAAAGGCGAAGCTGGCCGCGAAAGCCAGGCAAAGCCCTCCCGCCCCATTCCTGAGGCTTGCTGCTAACCAGTTACGTGTCATGAGTTGTCCTCTCCTTTTGGGTTTCTGGACTGCTGACACACCCTTCTATGTACACCGGGCATCTCCCGGCTAGGGCCAAACCAACGGGGTCCTGCAACGGAAACATAGTTGCTTGACGCCGTGCGAATGTCAAGTTGGCGGGTTACGCTGCCCTGGCAACCACCTCGATCTCCACGTCCACGCCCCTGGGAAGCCCTCCCACCGCCACGGTGGCGCGCGCGGGCCGGTGATCTCCGAAGTGCCGCGCGTACACGGCGTTCATGTCTGCGAACAGCGCCATGTCAGAGAGAAAGACGGTGGTCTTGACCACGGTCTGCAGGCTGCCGCCGGCCGCGTCCAGCACCGCCGCCAGGTTCTTGAGGACCTGGTCCGCCTGCTGTGACGCATCGCCCTCGACCAGCGCGCCCGTGGCGGGATCGATGGCGATCTGACCCGACGCGAAGATCCACCCGTCGGTGACGATGGCTTGGGAATACGGTCCGAGCGCTCCAGGCGCGTTGTCGGTGTGAACGGCGGAAATCTGCGGCATGGATCGAGTACTCCTTTGACTGTGGGTCGGTCGGGGACCGTAATGTAGCGTTACGCAACGTCATTCCGCAGCCAGGACCGCGGCGACTTCGTCGCGGGTCACCGTGGCGACCCCGACCTTGGCGACGCAGACGGCGGCGGCCGCGGAAGCGATCTCGGCAGCTTCTTCAACGGCGGCTTCGGTTGCGAGACTGGCTGCGACCACGGCCGCAACGGTGTCGCCGGCCCCGGACGCGTCGTACACGGCGCAGTCGTGGGCGCGCACCCGCCTGACCGCCGGTCCAGGCGACGCCAGCGCCATCCCGTCGGCGCCCAGGGTAACAAGAAGGTGCTTGGCGCGGGTGCGTGACCGGGCCGCCTCCATCCAGGCGTCTTCGCGGGGGCGCGCCGCCTCGCCCAGCGCGGTTTCCAGTTCGGCGCGATTGGGTTTGAGCACGGTCGCGCCGGCAAACGAGAAGAAGTTGCGTCGTTTCGGGTCGGCGATCACGGGCACGCCGAGGTCCGTCGCCGCTTCGATGGCGGCGCGGATCAGGGTGGGCGCAAGCGTCCCCTTGTCGTAATCGGCGAGCACCAGGCCGTGTGCGCCGGGCAGACGTTCGCCGAGGTGGCCGCGCAGCGCGATCTCGGTTGCCGGCCGTATGGGCGCGGTGCGTTCGCGGTCGAACCGCACGACCTGCTGGCCATGCGCCAATATCCTCGTCTTGACCGTCGTTTCGCGGTGCTGATCCCGCACCAGCCGACAGCCGCCCCCCATTTCGGCAAGGATGCGCTCGACGGTGCGGCCAACGTCGTCCTCTCCCACCACGCCTACGACATCGCAGCGTGCGCCAAGCGAGAGGACGTTCGCGGCAACGTTCGCAGCGCCACCGAGGGCGTCCCACTGCTTCTGAACGCGCACCACCGGCACCGGGGCTTCGGGCGAGATGCGATCCACCGACCCCGAGACGTAGCGGTCGAGCATGACGTCGCCGAGAACGACCAACCGCACGTTTGGCAACGCGGCGGCGATTTCTTCCCACCGCGCTGGGGTCACGGAACGCGCCCGCGTCCTTCCAACGCAATGCGCCGCAAGGGGCCGGATTCGTGCTCGAACCCCCATAGATGGTCCTGAAGATTGACCGATACGCACACGTGGTTAGGCACGATCCGCACGCGATCGCCCACCGCCGGACGCCAGTCGGTACGACGCAGATCGAGCATGCCGTGTTCTTCGTTGACGGCCTTGACGACGACGTTGGGGCGGTCCAGGAGTACGCCGTACCCCGGTGCGCCCGACGCCAGCACTTCCTTGGAGATGGCCTTGGATCCCGCGTCCACCACCGCTTGCCCGGGAACCGCCACGCTAATCACCGTGGCCAATACCGAATAGGCGATCTGGCTCGGCTCGGCCACGCCCATGCCGACGATGTCGCGGTCGTTGTAGATGCAGGTGCCGGGGCGAATCTCGGTCAGCTCGGGCAGCAGGTGCGAGTCCCACATGGTTGGCGTCGAGCCGCCGGAGACGATGCGGGCGGGGTAGCCGGCCTTGTCCAGGGAGAAAAGGTAGGATTGGAGAAGGTCGGCGAGCCGGACGAGGGGACCGCTCTGGTCGTTGCGGGGAATTCGCACGTGCCCCGGGTAGAACATGAGCCCGTCGAAGCGGCCTCCGGGCAGCGAGTTGGCTTGCTCGGCCAAGCGGACGGCTTCGGCGACGGAGACCACGCCCGTACGGCCAAGGCCGGCGTCGAACTCGACGAGGATGCCGAACGTGCGCCCGGCCTCGGCCCCTGCGCGACAGAGACGACGCAGCACGTCGGGCGAGTCGAGGCCGACCTTTACGTCGACGCGACGGGGGAGTGCGCAAAGTCGCCCGATCTTGGCGGGGTGGGCCGGGGGATGGGCGACGAGGAGGTCGTCGGTCGCGGCCGCCATGACTTCGGCTTCGTGGGGGGTCGCGACGGTGAGGCCGATCGCTCCGCACGCGATTTGCAGCCGCGCCATTTCCACCGACTTGTGCGTCTTGACGTGGGGCCGCCACCCGATGCCGCGCCGTTTGCAGTAGGCGACTGCCCTGGCCACGTTTTGGCGCGCCTTCGGGAGGTCGACGAGGCCGACCGGGGTCTCGGCGGTCAGGGGTTGCCTGCCAGCTTCCAGAGCGCCAGATCGGCCACGGCGACGCGCACCTTTCCTGCGCGGTCGTTGAGAAACCGTGCCGTGCCGGGATCGGTCCAGGCCACCATGAGCCTGTCGCGGCCCAATCGGGCGATGCGCGGGAAGCCGGAAGCCCGGGCCGCATCCGCCGCCGCGAGCGCTACGGGATCGCTTCGCGCGCCGTCCGGAGCGACGCGGCGGCTGACGATGGCGGCGGCGCCTCGGCTGCCTGCCGGGTCGTGTTCCAGCCATGTCACGAGCGCCGAACCGTCGTCGAGGAGTTCCACGTCGACCCGGCCCAGCGCCCTGGCGTGATCGACGCGCACGGGCTGCCCGAACGTTTGGGCCGCGTCTTCCGAGAAGGCGACGTATACGCGGGGCTCGTTGTTCGGGGCGGTAAACCACGCCACGGCGACCTGGGCGCCGCGAGCGGCCATCGCGGGGCCGTTGACCGGACAGCCGCCGAAGACCCAGCCGTCGTCGTGTACCGGCACGCTCGACGTCCACCCCGAAGAGACGAGGCGGCTCACGTAGATGTCGCGGATCTCGCCGTCGGCGCGGTTGCGAAACGCGACCACGGGCACGCCGTCGGCGACCACCGCCGCCGTTTGGCAGCATTCGCACACCTAGCCGTCGACCAGCATCTCGGGACCGGGCAGCCCCTGACGGTTCCCGGCCGGGCGCCCTGCCGAAGTGGCGTCCGTGGCGAGCATCCTGGCCCGGAGAGACATCGTACCGCCCGGATCGACCATGGCGCGTCCGTCGAGCCAAACGGCCCATACGTCTCGGTCGGTCGCGAAAAACGACGCGAACCCGTGTTCGGTGGGTGTGCCGTCTTCGTGCGACGTAACGGGTTGGCTCCAGGTGGCGCCGTCGTCGTCCGACCAGGCCACGCGCACGCCGTAATCGTAGGTGCCCTGCCCTCCTCGCCACAGCCAGTGCGCGAACAGGCGGTCGCCAACGACTCGAATCGAGGGAAAATCGGCCCAGTTGACGAAAAAGCCGTCGCCTTTGGCCACCGTTGCGGGGCGGCTCCAGGCGCCGGTGCCGACGGGGTGGAACGATGCGGCAACGCGGTGCCCTTCGTCCGCGGGTTCGGTCCAGCTCATCCACACGCCGCGCGGCGTCGCTTCCAGAAACGGCTGACCCGAACCCGCAGCGGCGGGCACGGCAAGTGCGGTGACCGCCGCCGGGACCTCCAGAGTCGCCGGGGCGTTTTCGCGCCCCGCGTCGCCACACCCGACGAGGGCGACGAGCATGACGGCCAGCGTGAGGTACGGCGCCGTGTTTCGTGTTCCTGTGGTCATGTTTCTCCCAGGTGCGTATAGTCGAGGCAGTCGTCGCAACGCCGCGCGCCGAAATGCGTGCCGGGATCCTGGCGTCGAACCGGGTGTATATCGACGGCAGGACGAGGCGCGCAAGCGGGATGGCGCGCGGTGTCCTAACTTAATGGGACATTCGCGGGTGGGTGCTCACGTACAAGGGAAGAGGCAGGTCATGGGTGCTAAGAGAAGCAAAAACGGGAACCGCGTCGGCAGCGGTGCGACCAGCCAGCGCGGAGGGCGGCGCGCCGTCCGCTTCATCACGGCCTGGGCCGGCGTGGCGGTCTTTGCGGCGAGTCTGCCGACTTCGGCTTCCGCCCAGTACTTCGGTCGGAACAAGGTGCAATACGAGGGTGGGTTCGCGTTCCAGAAGCTGACCACTCAGAACTGGGAAGTCCACTACTATCCCCAGGCCGGGCGGGCGGCCGAAGATATTTTCCGGATGGCGGAACGGTGGTACGAGCGCTTCTCGCGCGTGTTCCAGCACGACTTCGAAACCGTGAAGCCGCTGATCATCTACGCCGATCACCCCGACTTTCAGCAGACCAACACCCTCGCCGGCGCCATCGGCCAAGGGACCGGCGGGGTGACCGAGTCGCTCAAGAACCGGGTGATCATGCCGCTCAACGCTTCGTACCGCGAGACCGACAGAATCCTCGGCCACGAGCTCGTGCACGCGTTCCAGTACAACATCTCGCAGAGCCGCAGCGGCGGCGGAATCATGCGGCTGGCGGCAATGCCATTGTGGCTCGTCGAGGGGATGGCCGAATACATGTCCATGGGTCGCGAGCATCCACACACGGCGATGTGGCTTCGAGACCACATACTGCGCGACGACAAGCCCACGCTCAAGGAAATCACGCGCGACCCCAAGTACTTTGCGTACCGCTTCGGTCAAGGGTTCATTTCGTACCTGGGCGGGACCTACGGGGACGAGGCGGTGCAGGATCTCTTCCGCACCGCGCTGCGCACAGGCTGGGAAGCGGCGATCGGACACGTCTTCGCAATGCCCGAAGACAGCATGGCGATGGAGTGGTGGGAGGCCGTCGAGGCGGAGTACCGGCCCCTGATGGCGGGAAAGACCGATCCCTACGAGACGGGCGACGTGCTGCTGTGCGTCGAATGTGGCGGAGGCCGCACCAACGTGGCGCCGTCGCTCAGTCCCGACGGTCGCTACATCGTCTTCCAGTCGGAAAAGGACCTGTTTTCCATGGACCTGTTTCTGGCCGATGTCCACACGGGCGAGATCCTGCGGCCGTTGCAACGCAACCAGACCCCGTACGTCGACGGCATTCGCTACATCGACAGCAGCGGGTCGTGGTCCCCGGACAGTCGCAAGTTGGCCTTCGTGATTTTCTCGGACGGCGACAATCAGCTCGCCATTCTGGACGTGCAGAGTGGACGCATTGAAGATCGGATCTCGATCGAGGGTCTGGGCGCAATCCAGAACCCCGCATGGTCGCCGGATGGTCGGCGGATCGCGTTCACCGGGTTGAACGGCGGCATCAGCGACCTCTACCTGTACGATTTCGGCGCCGAGAGCGTGCGACAACTGACCAACGACAGGAATGCCGATCTGCACGCGGCTTGGTCGCCGGACGGCAGCACGCTGGTCTTCGTGTCGGACCGCGGACCGGACACCAACTATGACGATCTCGTGTTTGGAAACTACGTGCTGGCCTTCCTTGACGTGGAAACCGGCGATGTCGAGCCGATGACGGTTTTCGCCGGCGCCAAGCACATCAACCCAATCTACGATCGCACCGGCGAGGGGATCTACTTCGTCTCGGACCCCGACGGCTTCTCGGACGTGTTTCACCTGAATCTGACTGACGGCGACATGCGCAGGATTACGCGCGCCGTAACGGGCGTCAGCGGCATTACGGCGCTGTCGCCAGCGTTGTCGTACTCGCCCGCGCAGGACCTGCTGGCGTTCTCGGTCTTCCACGAGCGCGGCTACATCGTGAACACGGGCCGAGCCGCCGACTTGGCGACGCTCGTCGACGTGGTGGCCCAGGGCGGCCCCCACCCTGGCCGGTTACTGCCGCCAAGCGCGCCACGGATTCGGAGTCGCGTGGCGGGATACCTCGCGGATCCCCTGACCGGGCTGGTGTCCGATCAGGTCTATACCGGCGATCAGGCGGAAGAGTACGACCCTTCGCTACAGCTGGACTATGTGGGGCAGCCGTCCATCGGGATTGGAGCCGATACGTTCGGTTCCTACGCGTCGGGCGGCACGTACGCGGTATTCTCCGACATGCTCGGCGACCGGTTCCTTGGAATGGCGCTGAACGCCAATGGGACCTTCAAGGACATTGGCGGACAAGTCTCGTACCTGAATCAGAAGAAGCGCTGGAACTGGGGCGTCGGCATTCAACATACGCCCTACCTGCAGCAGTTCTTCCTGTTCGGCATCAACCAGTTCCAGGTGTATCGTCAGCGAATCTTCATTGACGCTGCGCAGGGCATCCTGGCCTACCCGCTGTCGGCTACGCGCCGGATCGAGGGAGGATTGGGAGTCACTCGGTACGGTTTCGACCTCGAGAGAGAAGTGTACTATACCGATGCCTTCCAGCGGTGCTGCGTGGGATATGAACGCTTTCAGGAGGATTGGCGGGACCCGCTGCACCTGGCGTCAGCTTCGATCGCCTTCGTGGGAGACAACTCCTTCGCGGCCTTTACCAGCCCGGTACGGGGTGCACGCTTCCGGGTTGGGGCTGAGATATCGTACGGAACGGTCAACTTCCAGACGCTCACGTTCGACTACCGACGCTACTTCAACAACGGCGGTCCGGTGACGCTGGCCGCGCGTGGCCTGCACCTCGGACGCTACGGCGACACGCAGGGGTTGGACGAACAGCAGCTCGGCACCTACTTCATGGGATTCGAGACGTTTCTCCGCGGCTATGCGTGGAACTCGTTCGACAGCAACGAATGCAGCGAGAGCACGACGATCAGCTTGAGCGGCTCCACATGCTCCCTGATCGACCGTCTCTACGGGCACCGGCTCGGCGTGTTCAACATCGAGTTGCGGTTGCCATTCACGGGCATCGAGGAGTTTGGGCTCGTCAACTTCCCCTACGTGCCTGTCGAATTGACCGCATTCACCGACGTCGGACTCGCCTGGGACGACGAGCGTCCGCCAACGCTCGAGTGGTCACGCAACACGGCGGCACGGGTGCCGGTGGCGAGCAGCGGATTCTCCGCCCGCATGAACCTGCTGGGGTTTCTAATTCTCGAGGCTTACTACGCCTACCCGTGGCAGCGGCCGGTCAAGGGATGGCACTGGGGCTTCCACATCGCGCCTGGGTGGTAGCAGCGCCCGGGGTCGCAGCGTAACCCAGCCCCAGGCGGCGTACCCTCCCCGGCGCGCCGCCTGGGATCACGCCTGGGTGCTAGAAGATCTCGATCGTCACGTAGCGGGAGGGGTTCGCCTGGATGTCCTCCAGGAGCTCGCGCAGGCTGTTCACCATGGCGTCCAGCGAGCTGTGGAGATCGTCGGTAGCCGAGAGCTTGCCGAGCGTGCCTTCGCCGTTCTCAATGCGTGCAAGGATGACGTTCAGCGACCCCACCGATTCCGCCACGTCGTTTGACGTGCGTTCCAGGGCGGCCATCGCGTTCTCGGCCGAAGCCATCGTGCCCTCGGCCGATGCGAGCGCCGCGCTCCATTCACCCGCGCCCGTGATGTCCTCGACGTTTGCCGCCGACCGGTGCAGGCTCTCGGTCAGGCCCTGCAGCTGGGCGACCTGGCCGTCCGTGACTTCGGCCAGATCTTCCAGAAGATCTCGCAACGACGCCACGGCTTCGCCCGTACCGGCGATCGTGGAATCCGCGAGCAATCTTTGCACTCGGTCCATCAAGTCGGAAGCGTCCAGCGCCAGATCGCCAGCCGTGTCCAGGACGCCGCCAATCATGGTGCCGGGAATCACGTCGCCCGGCTCGACGTATCGTTCGCTGGCGCCCGGAACGATCGACACCACCATGCCGCCCAGGAACCCCGTGGACAGCAGCTCGGCGCGGGCTTCTCCAGGAATCGGGTATGCCTCCTCGAGTTCCAGGGTGATGTAGACGCCCCCGGTAGGGGCCAGGTCGAAGGAATAGACGCGCCCGATGTTGATGCCGCGCATACGCACGGGGTCGCCGCGCCGGATGCCGTGAGCGTCGGCCACCTCGGTCACCACCATGTACCGGCCGCGAAACAGCGCCGGGGCGGTCATCAGGTACAACACCGTAAAGAAACCCACAATTCCCAGAATCACGAAGACCCCGACGCGGAACTCTCGCGCCCCCGACAAGGGCGGCACGGCGCGCAGGACTTCGTCGTCGGACAACCGGCCGCGACCGGACGATACCGCGTTGTTCATGTCATCTCCACCACTTCAAGCGCGGCCTCCGCGGCCGCGCGATCCACGAATGCTCGAACGACCGGATCGGACTCGGTCCTGAATTCGTCCGGCGTTCCACAGAAACGAATGCGTCCGCCTTCCAGCATGGCCACGCGGTCGCACATCCAGAGCGCGCCTTCAACGTCGTGGGTGACCAGTACCGAGGTGACGCGCAGCCTTTCGGCGAGCCCCTTGATCAACCGCTCGACCGCCAGGGTGTTTACCGGGTCGAGACCGGTGGTCGGTTCGTCCCAAAGCAGAATGCCAGGACGGCCCACGATGGCGCGCGCGATGCCGACCCGCTTCTTCATGCCGCCCGACAGCTCCGCCGGGAAGATGGACAACACCTCGGCCGGTTCAAGATTGACCAGCTCCAACGCTCTCCAGACGGCTCGGGCGACCTCTTGCGGGCTGGCCCGCCGCAGCCGTTCCATCGGCAGCCCCATCTCGACGTTTCGGTACACGTTGAGCGAGTCGAACAACGCCGCCTGCTGAAAAACGTAGCCGACCCTTTGTCTGACTTGCGCCACCGCATCGTCCCCGCCGAAGTACACCGACAAGCCGTCGACCTCGACGTCGCCCCGATCCGGCACGATCAGTCCCAGCGTGGTCTTCAGCAGGACGCTCTTGCCGGTGCCGGACGGGCCGAAGAGCGCGAACATCTCGCCCTCGTGGATCTCCAGATCGACTCCCGTCAAAACCGGACGCTTGAACGCTTTCCACGTGTTGCGGTAGCGGATTACGGAACGAGGCGTCATCGGACAGTTTCCGCGTCAGTCGAGGAACAGCGGCGGGAACATGGCGTCCAGGACGAGTACGGTCAGGGTCTGGAACATGACCGAGGCCGTGGTCGTACTGCCCACCCCTTCGGCGCCGCCGCTCGTCCGAAGGCCCATGTGAATGGCGATGACGGGAATCGCGAAGCCAAACGTGACCGCCTTCATGAACGAGTACCAGAGATCCCACGAGTGCCAGAACAGACGCGCACCGTACAGGAACGTCTCAAACCCCATGTCAAGCGTGATGTTGGCGGCAACCATGCCGGAAAACACCCCCACCATGTTGGCCAGACCGACCAGCAGCGGCATGACGAACAATCCCGCGAGAATCCGCGGGGCGCCGAGCATAATCTGAGGATCTCGACCCAGAGATCGGTACGCGTCGATCTGCTCGGACACGACCATGGTTCCCAGCTCGGCCGTGATGCGAGCGCCGACCCGGCCGACCAGCACGATGGCCGTGAGCACGGGTCCCAGCTCCAGCACGACGCTGGTCACGGTCACGCTTCCCAGGATGTACAGCGGGACGGTCGCGGTAATCTGGTAGCCGCCCTGCTGCGAGGTCACGATCCCCGACAGGACGGCGGTAATCGCGACGATCGGAATGCTCTGCACTCCCATGACGTAGAGCTGCCGAACGAACTCGTTCCAGGAAACGCGCATCCGCACGGTCGCGACCGCGGTTCGGCCCACCAGCAGGCCGATCTGTCCGGCGTGTTCCGCCAGGATGCGCCACCGTTTACCGAGCGCCCGTAACGGGCGCGCACCGAGCGGAACTTTGCTCAACGGGCAAAGGGGCGGCGCGGGGGCGACCGACGGCCGACCGGGCTCAGGAAAACGCCCAGTGCAAAGGTCTGCTCGTTGAGCGTCTGAGACGCGAACTGCTGGCGAAACTCGAAAAATGGCACGATGATCGGCATGTTCAGCAACCGCAGGCCGGCGACGAAGCTGAAGTTCCAGTCTTGCACCCCATCCGGGGCAAAGACGGAATCGTCTTCCGAATTCAGTCGGTAGTTTGCTCCGAGGCCCAGGTAGAGCGGACCCCGGGGCACCAGCAGCAGCTGGGCTCCGGCCTCGGAGGCCGAGCAATCCTCGCAACCCGGGAAGAGGCGCTCGTACAGGCCGGCGATTACCAGGCCCTGGCGCAGGAAGTTCAGGTCCACTTCAGCGCGGGCCCCGATGCCGAGGGTGCCGTCGAACGCCTGCGATTTGTAGAGCGCGTGACCGCCAGCGCGTACCTGGCCCCCTGCGGGCGCGGCAATCAAGGTCAGACCGAGGATCACTGCATTCAGCTTGATCGTTCGCACGGCTCCATTCTCGCGGTTCGGGGTGGTTCGGTTGATTACCGGGGTGCGATGTCGCCACTATACTGGTTCGACTCTGCAAGGCAACGGTTAAATCTATGAAATTTCACATGGGAACGTATTCGCTGCGGATCGCGGCGATTGTGAGCTGCGCGCTGGCGTCGGGTGCTGCGCCATCGGAGACGTTGGGTGTTTTGCCGTCGGAGGCGACGGGTGCCCGCGCGGATCCGTCGCACCCCTTCCGGTTGTCGATAGCGGACGTGAGCGTGACGGGTTCTCAGCTCGAAGTGCGCGTTCGCTTTTTCTGGGACGATCTGGAGTTCGCGATCAAGGAACACACGTCGGACATGGAGTTCCGCCTGGAGGAGACCGCCGATGTCGACATGGCGATCGAGCGCTACGTCAACGAGATGCTGACCATCGACGCCGGGGGCGCGACCCTTCGAGGCAGGGTCGCGGCGCGTGGGATCCAGGACGCGCGCAACCCCGACGAAGTGATGTGGTGGTATGCGCTCGAATACCCGCTGGATCGATCTGTCGAACGGGTCCATGTCCAGAATCGCTTGCTTTTCAACCTTTTCGAGGACCAGCGCAACCTGGTGCACCTTACGACCCGGAGTGGGAGAGAGCGCACCTACTATTTCAGCTGGGACGAAGACAACGTGGTGCTGCGGCTCCAGTAGCATCGCGGGGGACGGTGCGTCGCGCGAACGCTCGGTTGCCGTCAGCCGCCCTCCATTTTCCAGAAGACGATGCCGCCCGCCTGCTGGCCGACCGCCACCTCCGCGACCCGCGTGAAGTCGGACAGGTCGAAGATGTCCACCTTGCCGGGTTCCGCGCCCACGCCTTCCACCGAGACGAAGGCGTAGCGCCCGTCGGGGCTCACCACAACGCCGTGGGTTACGGTCGTGGACGAGGGGGCGACCGCTTGGGAACGACCCGATTCCAGGTCGAGGAACTGCACCGCGGCGCCCTGCTTGAGGGTTGCGACGAGGATCCGGTCGTCGGGCGTGAGCGCGAGGTTGTAGGGCCCCGAGCCGGTCTCGATGGTCCGCGCGAGCGACCACGACTCGCGGTCGATTTCGAGGACGCGGTTGCCGCGGTTGCACGCCACGAAGAGCGCGGCGCTGGTCCGCGCGGGTACGACCCAGGTGGGCGAGCAAGGCGCGGGGCCGTTCTCGGCCGCCGCGGTGGCATGACTACCCATGGGCGCGTGCTCGCTGCCGAGCGGTCGCTCGCGGCCGGTCGCCACCGAAAAGCGACGCGAGACCTGGAACGTGCGCGTATCGATCTCCACAACCTGGTCATCCATCATGCAGGCCGAATAAAGGAACGTGCCGTCGGCGTCGAGGCGGGCGCCGTGGGGCATGGCACACGTCTCAATCTGCTCCACCTCGATCATGTCGGGCGCGTAGACCACCGAGACGGTGGAGGGCGTCATTTCTCCATGCAGATTGAAGTTGGCCACGAAGGCGTACAGCCCGTCCGGCGTGATGTCGAGGGTGGCAGGGAAATAGCCCAGCAGGATGGGGTCGCTGGCCAGGGTGTCCGGGCCGGCGTGAAACTTCCACAGCTTGCCGTCGGGCACGCCGTGGCCCGTGGTCATGAAGAGTTGGCGGCCGTCCGGAGAAATGTTGAGGCCGTGAGGGCCCTCGGTCTCGGTGGCCATCTCTCCGACCGCGATGGTGCGATCGAGCGAGGCGCCCGCCGGGCCGAACCGGATCAGGTGCACCAGATCCGCCGACTCGGCTGCGACGTAGACGTAGTAGGTTGCCTGAGCGCGCGTCGGAGTCGGCGACGCGGCCAGCGCGTATGCGACGAGTGCCGTGGTTGTCAGCAGCCTGATCATGCGCGTTCTCCTTGCCGTGGTTGCCTTGCTGGCATCGCCTTGACGGTAAGCGCGGCCTTGACGGTTGCCAGCGCCAAAGGTTGGGGCGAACTTGTGCGGAGGGGCAAGACCGGCGCAGGTCTCGACGCCCCTGGCGGGCGTTCGCACCCCGCTTCCTCGAATCGCTTATCACGGTCGGTTGCCATTTGGTAGTCCAGCTCGTTGCCGTCGTCGGGGCCTCGCTGTCGGTCTCGTTTCTCTGTTCGGTCCTTGAAGCCGTGCTGTTGTCCATCAGCCATTCCTACGTCGCCGTCCTGCAGAGCCGCGGCGATCGGGCCGGCGAGCTGCTGTCGCGAATGAAGCGGCAGATCGACGAACCCATCGCGGCCATCCTGACGCTCAATACGATAGCCCATACGGTCGGGGCCACGGTGAGCGGCGGGTTGGCGACCGAGGTCTTCGGCGGGGGCCTTGCCGTGGGCGTTTTCGCGGCGGCGCTCACGTTTGCGGTTCTGGTGTTTTCCGAGATCATTCCCAAGACCATTGGGGCCACCTTCTGCAAGCCGCTGGCGAAACCTACCGCGTACCTGCTGCGGGTCATGGTGCTCGTCATGAAGCCCGCGCTGGCGCCGTTGGGCTACCTCAGTCGCTGGATCAAGCCGAAGGGAGCGGCGCGGGCGACGATCAGCCGCGCCGAGATCGAGGCGTTGACGGAAATCGGGCGACGCGAGGGCGCTATCGACGAGGACGAATTCCAGGTCATGTCCAACGTGATGCAGCTCGACGAGATCGCGGTGAGCGAAGTGATGACGCCGCGGATCGACATCGTCGCGGTGCCGGTGGGAGCGTCGGTGAGCGAAGCGATGGACGTGATGCTCGACCAGGGGAGGCAGCGTCTGCCGGTGTACGAGGGCAACCTGGATCAGATCGTGGGGATCCTGTTGGCGCGAGACTTGTGGCAGGCCGCTCGCGAAGGACGGGAGGCCGTGCGCGAGATCATGCGTCCGGTGTTGTTCGCGCCGGCCACCAAGGCGGTCGAGGACCTGATTCGGGAAATGCGGGCGCGGCAGACCAAGATGGTGATGGTGCTCGACGAGTTCGGCGGCACGGCGGGACTGGTCACCCTGGTTGACCTCATCGAAGAGATCGTGGGCGAATTCCAGGACGAACACGATGTGGACAAGCCACAGGAATTCCGCGAGCTCGGCGAGGGACGCATAGCCATTTGGGGGGGCACGCCGGTCAAGGACGTCGAGGATCGGTTGGGGATCCCACTGAGCGACGAATTCGACACGATCGGCGGCTACCTGTTCGGAGCCCTTGACCGGGTGGCGCGCGTCGGCGATTCGGTGCGCACCGAGTCCGGAGTGTTTCGGATCGCGCGGGTGATTCGGCGCCGGATCGAGTACGCGGTCTTCGATCCGGCGGAAGGTGGGTAGGGGGAGCGTACGAGCGGGAGCTTGGTTCAGGCCGGCTCGCCGGCCTCTGCGGCTGCGGCCGCGGCTCGCTTCAGGTCTCGCTCCTCGAGCCAGAAGGAGATCGCGAGCATGACCGCACCGCAAGAGATGGCCATGTCGGCCACGTTGAAAATGGGCCAGTGCATGAATCCCAGATCGATCGGTCCGATGAAGTCGACCACGCCCCTTTCCCACCGAATCCGGTCGAACAGGTTGCCGAGCGCGCCGGAAACGACCAGCGTGAGCGCCGAGATGCGTAGCCGGTCGTCGTCGTAGGCCTTGATCAGCAGCATGACCATGAGCCCCAGCGCCAGCAGCGCCACCGGGATGAAGAACCAGCGCGGATTGTCGCCGACGGACAATCCAAAGGCCGCGCCGGTGTTGTGGGCCAGCGTGAGCGGAAAGGAGTCGCCGAGAGGATAGGTGGGAATCCCTTCCTCGAGCGCCGTCGAAGCCCAACGCTTGGTAACGATGTCGGCAATGAAGATGGCCGGCGCCACCGTGCCCAGGATTTTCAGTTTTCGTTTCACTGTGACGAATCCGTCGATTCGGTGAAGCAGTGGAGGCGGCGGGAGTCGAACCCGCGTCCGCGAATGGGTCCCTCAAGACCTCTACGTGCGTAGATCGCCGCTGGGCTTCACTACCGGTAGGGACGGCGAACGACCCGACCCGGGCTAGCCACCTGTTGTCTCGTTCTCCGATCCGGTGGCGGGGATCGGCGAACCAGCCCGATTCGTCGACGCCTCGTCGCCCCGCCTCGGGCAGGCAGAGCGGGAAGCGGGCTGCTTAGTAGTTAAGCGGCCAGGGCCAAGTTGTCGTTGGCATTTGTATGGTTTCCGGGTTTTTGCGAGGCACCCGGTCCTCGGCACGCAGCCTCGAGCTCGCCAGACACGTCGAAGCCGTTTCGCCCCCATGCGTTTCAATCAGCCGTCTGCATAACGTAAAGCCGCTGGACTCCCGTGGGAAGGCTTGGCCCCGCTTCGGTGGGAAGGCCTGGCCCCGCTTCGGCGGGATCGCCGTGGCGGCGAAGGTGGCGTTCGAGGAGCGTACGCACGTCCTGGAGCCGTTCCACCTGGAAGAGCCGTTGCCGCAATCGCCGGCTCTTCGGCACTCCCTTGGTGTACCACCCCAGATGTTTGCGGAACTCCCGTATCGCCTTGTCGGCATCGGCCTCGAAGGCGACCGCGTTTTCGGCATGCTTGACGCATATGGAAAAGCGGGTCGAGAGATCGGGTTGTGCGGGCACGAACCTGCCATCGAGCGCCGCGCGGGCCTGCCGAAAGAGCCAGGGAGCGCCGTGGGATCCCCTCGCTATCATGATCCCGTAGCAGCCCGTTCGTTCCTTCATCCTGCAAGCATCGTCTCCCGTACGGACGTCGCCGTTGCCAATGACGGGAATGTCGAGCGCGCGCGTCACGGCGGCGATCTCGTCCCAACGGGCCTTCCCCGAGTACATGTCCGCCCGGGTTCTGGGATGCAGCGTGACCATGTGCGCCCCGCCATCTCGACAGACGCGGGCGATCGCGACCGGGTTGCGGCTGGCTTCGTCGAAACCGGAGCGGATCTTCGCGGTGACCGGCAAGGGCGTGGCCGCCGCCACTGCGCGCACGATGCGAGCCACCAGATCCAGGTCGCGCAGGCAACCCGATCCCCCGTTTCGCTTTACGACCTTCTTTACGGGACACCCGAAATTGATGTCGACGAAGTCGGGGGCGTACGCCTCCGTGACCAACGCCGCGGCTTCGGCCATGGCGCCCGGATCGGCCCCGAAAATCTGAATCCCGATCGGGCGTTCGTCGTCGTGGAAGCGCAGATACTTCGCCGTGCGCGGATTGCCGCGAACGATCCCCTCGGCGCTCACGAATTCCGTAAGCACCACGTCTGCGCCGAAATCCCGGCAAAGACGCCGAAAGGGAGCTTCGGAAACGCCGGCTTGCGGCGCGAGGAACAGGGGGACGTCGGGCGGACCCGGTCTGAGGAAAGCGAGTTTGTTCATGTCCGAAAACTAACTTACCTTCGGCGCGGTCCGGGATCGGGCATCGCATTCTTCGTCCAGCACCCACCACCAGGAGGTCTTCGGACGGCCATGAGACTACGGGATTTCCTCAGTGCGCAACGAATCGCCCTCGACCTCGCGGGCAGTACCAAGGACGAGGTTCTGCGAGCACTGGTGGATCTGTTGGACCTTGACCGGCGCGCCCGCCGTACGCTGCTGCGCGCGCTCAGGAGGCGCGAGACGCTCGGATCGACCGGGATCGGTAGAGGAATCGCCATCCCCCACTGTCGTTCGCTGGTCGTCAATCGTCTCCGCGTGGCTTATGGACGCAAGCCGGACGGGGTGGACTTTCGGGCGATGGACAATCGACCCGTGTATCACTTCTTCCTGATCGTCGCCCCTCCGTTGGAGGTGTCGGGACAGTACCTGCCGGTATTGGGGAAGGTGGCGCAGTTCGCCAAAGATCCGGGAGTCCCGGCCAAGCTTCTGACGCTGAAGACCGCCAACCAGTTTCTGGAGCTGCTCGAAGCCAGGAGGATTTGACGGGGCGAAACCTGTTGGCGCGCGCGGAATCCTACTTGGTCACGAACATCTTTCGCAGTGCCATGTTGCCGTTCACCAGCATCTGGACGAAGTACACGCCCGAGGCAACCTGGCGTCCGTTGCGGTCGCGTCCGTCCCAATAGGCTTCGTACCGGCCCGAGGACGCGTATTCGAGCTGCAGCACCGGTAATCCCTCGCCTCCAGGGAATCCCAACGCGATCGGGGCGGCCACGAACTGTTGCAGGATGTTGAAGATGCGAATGGAGACCGTCACCGATCCTCCGTCGGAAAACAACGACTCCGACAGCTCGAAGGGTATTCGCGTCTCGGGATTGAACGGATTGGGGTAGTTCTGTTCCAGCGTGAATCCGACGTCTCGTTCGTCCAAGGGAGGGCGGTCTTGAGCCGTCCCTTCGCGAACTGCGCCGCCGATTGGGAGCGCCAGCAGGCAAAGCAGGATCCTTGGGATCCATGCGACGGTGGATTCCATGTTCTTGGCTGTGGGTTCAGCCATAGTCTTGGCGAGCCTCGTCTCTCTTGGCGTCGACTGGCGCTTCAGCATATCCTATTGGGTAGGTTGGCCCAAAGTCAAGATCCCACTACCGCTACTGTTACCCTTTAGGACTTCCCGGACCGGCGGAGCGTTGTACTAGTCGATTACGCGCCGACCCCCTTCGGTGCGCTGTGTCACGCCGACTTCGTCGAAGTATGCGAGCAACGGAATCAGGTGCTTGCGGGTAACCGGAAGTACCTGGCGAAAGTCCGCGGGACCCAATCCGCTGCGGCCCGCAAGACGTTTCCGCATGCGCGCCGCGGCGGAATCCAGGACGTCCGCAGCTACCCAGAAGGCATCGCCGACAAAGCGGATGCGCCCCTGGTCGGCAAGAAAGGCGATGACGGTCTCGGTAGGGGTCCTTGGGCCCGCAACCGCGCTAACGAGGCCCTCCTGGGTCGGCCCCTGCAAACCGGCGACGGACAGCGCGTTCATCAAGCGAGCTGCGACGGCCCGCTCCTGGGGCGACGGCACCGGCTTGAAATCTGGCAGTCGGGCGTTCTTGCCCTCGACGATCAACCGCTGGGCGTGCGCCAGACGGGCCGTCAGCGCGTCGGCCAGGCGGGCATGCGACCGCCGAGGGAGCGACGTGCGCAGCGTGCCCAAGGGCGCGCCGGCCTGAAGTGAATGGTCGCGGTGGTGGCGCGCGACCGCGCTCATGATCCGTTCCTCGCCCGCGGCGACCACCGCGGGATCGAAGAGGCGTCCGGCGACGATCGGGACGTCGGTCGGGAGCGCGTCGAGCCCCTTCGTCCAGCCGGCTGCGACGCCGATCGCGGCAAGGTCCAGGCCGTGCCAGCCGGTAAGCGCAACCGCGCCCTGAAGCGCATCGACGCCGCCTCGAGACACTGCGTGCAGGGCCGCCTCGTCCGCATCGGCCACGCGCTTGCGCTTGGGAGGGTCCGGTTCGAGCACGAGGCCACCGGCGATGGTGGTGATCGGAGAGTAGGAGCGAATCACGAACCTGTCCCCGCAACGCGCGACCACGGGTCGTTCGAGGCGGAGCTGGGCCAGGGTGGAATCGCCAGGCGGCGCGTGGGCGACGCCGAAGAGCGCCACGCGCGCCATTACCTCGACGGTGCCCAGGTGAAGCCGGACGCGCTGGCCCGCCTTCAGGATCCATCCAGTGGCGTCCAGGGCGGAGAGCGCGACGGTCAACATCATCGACGGCCGCCAGCTGGGGTGATCGACGAGCACGTCGCCGCGCCCAATCATGCCGCGACGCACTGCTGCGCCCGTAAGCGCCAAGGCGGTCCTTTGCCCGGCCCGCGCGGTGGACACGGCCTCCCCGTGCACCTGAACGGCTCGCACTCGCGCCTCGTCGCCACGGGGCAGGATGCGCACGGTGTCGCCCTTGGACAACGCACCGGACCAAAGCGTGCCTGTAACCACCGTGCCGGCGCCCCCGACAGCGAAGACGCGGTCGACGGGAAGGCGACACAGGTCTTCCGGGGCTCGCTCGCCGGCGACGGCGCCGCACCGCACCAACGCGGCCGACAACCGGCGCACGCTATCGGCGTCCTCGACGGATACCGGGACGATCTCGGCATCTTCGTAGCGCGTTCCCCCCAACAGGTCCTGTACGTCTTCCGTAACCAGCTCGAGCCACTCGTCGTCCACCAGATCGGTCTTGGTAACAGCCACGACCATGCCCGCAACCCCCAGGAGCTCGACAATCGCGAGATGTTCGCGCGTCTGAGGCATGACGCTCTCGTCGGCCGCTACCACGAGCAGAACGAGGTCCATGCCGGTTGCGCCCGCCACCATGGTGCGGACGAACCCTTCGTGTCCGGGTACGTCGACGATTCCGAAGGACCACGCCGTGGAGGGCGCGAACGGCGCGAACCCGAGCTCGATGGTGATCCCGCGTGCCTTCTCTTCGGCGAGGCGGTCGGTGTCCACGCCGGTGAGCGCGCGTACCAGCGAGGTCTTGCCGTGGTCGATGTGGCCCGCGGTCCCGAGAATCAGCCGGGTGGGTCGCATGGCTACGCCGGGGGCGCGTTGTAGAGGAAGCGGAGAGAGTCGAGTCGGCGTCCGCCCAGCATGTGAAACGCGGTGAAGTCGTCAAGCAGAGAAACGTGCGCCCGCTCTCCGCGCAGGGACGTCGGAGCCATGCCGTGCAGGAGCTTCCCCAGTTGTCGCCGTGCGATCGGGCCGACGCGGCGCGATGTCTTGGGCGCGGGGCAGCATGGGCCGCGCAGGCCGCCCGCCTCGAGATCGAAACTTCCCATTTCTCCTTCGCCCAGACACACCCCGCACGACGTACACGCCGTCAGCTCGGGAGCGAAGCCCATGACTTGAACGATCCACCAGTTCAGGGCGAGCACCTCTCCGGTAATCGCCGTCGAGCTGGCGTTCTCGAGCCGCGTCAACCCTTGGGACAGTGCGTCGAACAGTGCGGCGTGGGCTTCCTGCCCCGAGTGCCGGAGCACGAGCTCGGCCGCTACGGAGGCGCCGGCCAGGCGGCGGAAATCCCGGGCAAGAGCCAAGTGAGCGTTGGACGGCGTGAACTCGCGCAGGTATTGAAGCTCGCGATTCTCGCGGAGGAAGATCACCGCCACCCCTTCGGCAAACGTCCCCACGGCGCCCTGCCCCTTGGACGCTCCTCGCTGGACGCCCCGCGCCATGACGCCGACGAGTCCCAGATCCCGCGTGTAGAAGCGCAGCACGCGGCTGCTTTCCGAGAAGGGATGCGTGCGCAGCAGAATCGCCGGCGTGGTCAAGGTGGGCATGGTTCATTCCAGCTCGGTCAACAGCTGGTTGCGACGGTGCTGGTAGTCGCCGGGCTCCAGCTCCCCGTTGCTCCACTTTTCGTCCAGGCGTGCGACCTTGAGCATCAACCGGGAACGGCGCGCCCGCGCCCGGCGCGACGAGGGCAGCGAGCCGCGCAGCGCGAGAACCGAACCCGCCAGCGTCAGTGCAAGTGCCAGGAAGGCGGCCACCAGCGGTATGGAGGCCGTGGGACTGACCGGTCGCCCCGGCTCGACGGTCACCACCGTAGCGGCGAGATCTCTGCCGGCAAAGCGCCGGAAAGTCGCGCCCTCCATATCGATCGGGCCGACCGCGGCAAGCCCGCTTACCGCAAGGTCTCCGGCCGGCTCGCGAAACAACAGCTCCATGGACTCGGTGCCGTCCGCCAACGGCAGCGAAAACGCCTCGGCGGGGACATTGTAGCGGAAGAGGTACACTCTCTCGCCCGGCGGCACCGGAGCCGAGACGTGTACCGCGCCACCGCTGAACGAGGCCGCCTCGGGGGCGAGGTCGCTTTCTCCGACCTGGAAATCGACGGCTCCTGGCGGCAGACTGTGGGACCAGGTCGCTCCCATTTCGCTGGCAACGACGGTGGTCTCGGTGTCGTTGTGGATCTCGAAAAGGTCTGTAACCCACCACCCAGGCGAGGACGGCGCCTTCTCCACGAACATGTTCCTGACCGCAATATGCAATTCGGTCGAGGGCCCCGCCGGAACGGTCGGATAGGCACGAATCAGATAGGTACCGACGGTATCCGCCGCCTCGCTCACTGGGCCTCCAAAGTACAGGACGCCCTGATAGCGCGTAGAAGCGAAATACACGTCGTCGCCCAGCGGATCGAAGGGTTCGGGGACGACGAACTCGAAACCGCCCTGGGGGTCGACCGAGACGCTGTCCACTTCGCCGGAGAAGAAGACCGATACCCGATGCAGCACGACCGTACCGCTGTCGGCCAGCTCGTTGCCAATGCGCACTTCGCCGGCGATGACCGGAAGCGTCGGTTCCTGCGCCTGCGCCGACGGCGAACCCAACGCCCAGATGCCGGCCATCCAAAGGCAAAGGAACGCTCTCAGTGGTCGAACCGCCCGAGATCTTCGGGGCTCATGCCGCGCAAGCGTTCTTCGAGCGCCTCGCCCCGCATGGTGCTCGTGCTTCCATCGCCGGTCGGCTTCTCTTCGTCCGCGCCTCCCAATGCAGCCATGGGTCTCAGCAAATGCTCCTGGGCAAGAATGCGCGCATCGGCCCGCAACGCGATCGCGATGGAATCGGAGGGTCGCGCGTCGACCGAAATGATGTCGCCGTCGTGGCGGATAATGAGCTCGGCGAAGTACGTGCTTTCCTCCACTCTGGTGATCAGCACGTGTTGCAGGGTACCGCCCAGGCCTTCCAGCAGCGTTACCAGCAGATCGTGGGTCAGTGGGCGCTGAAAGGCGACGCCCGCCATGTGCATGGCAATTGCGTTGGCTTCGCCTGGGCCGATCCAGATCGGTAGAATTCGACCGCTATCCGGGTCCTTGAGAATGACCACGGGGCTGTTAGACGCCTTGTCGAATGCGAGCCTCTGCACCCTGACCTCAATCACGATGTCCTCCGGGTTCGTTGGTTACAGCTTCAGCGCGGTCGAAAGGTCCGCGACCTTGTCAAGATGCTCCCACCCGAAGAGCTGGACATCCCGACCATGCACGAAAGCCTTTCGGGGGGTGCGACCAAAATGGCCATAGGTCGCCGTGTGCGCGAATATCGGGGCCGCGAGCTGCAGGTCGCGGATGATCGCCTCGGGACGGAAGTCGAACACGTCTCGAACGGCGTTGGAGATCGCGGCGTCGTCCAGACCGCCATGTGCCGTGCCGAAGGTGTCCACCCAGATCTGCACGGGTTCGGCGACGCCGATGGCGTAGGCTAGCTGCACCTCGCATCGGTCCGCTACTCGAGCGGCGACCAGGTTTTTCGCGACCCAGCGAGCCGCGTACGCTCCCGAGCGATCCACTTTGGTGGGATCCTTGCCGGAGAACGCGCCACCGCCATGGCGTCCCATGCCGCCATAGGTGTCGACGATGATCTTGCGTCCGGTCAGACCCGTGTCCTCGTGCGGTCCGCCCTGGGTGAACTGGCCGCTCGGGTTGATGTGATAGACCAGCTGATCGGGATTGGGCGGGAGAAGCTCGGGTGGCAACACCGGGGCGATGACGGAGGCGAGCAATTCCTCTCTGATTCGACCTTGCTCGATTCCCGGGTCGTGCTGCGCGCTCAGGACGACCGCGGCGACGTGCAGGGGCTTCCAGTCGTGGTCGTACGCGAACGTGACCTGGGACTTCCCGTCGGGCCTCAACCACGGGATCTCTCCCGTCTTGCGGGCTTCGGCCAGCCGATGCGCCAGGGCGTGCGAGAAGTAAATGGGAGCTGGCATCAGCTGGGGGGTGTCGTCGCACGCAAAACCGAACATCATGCCTTGGTCGCCAGCGCCGAGCGGCTTTTGCCGATCGCCGTCGGATCTCGCGTCGACGGCTTCGGCGATCTCCCATGACTGCGGATGCAGCGCGACTAGAATCTTCCAGGTATCCAGGTCGATCAGGGGGTCGCGACGCTCTGCGCGATCCAGAACGGCATCGCGCCCATAACCCACGCGCTCGAGCGTTTCGCGTACGATGCCGGGAACGTCCAGATGGCGCGTCCGACTCACTTCGCCGGCGACCACGGCCAAGTCCGTGGTGACCAGCGTTTCGCATGCGGCGCGGCCGTCGGCGTTGTCGGCCAGAATGGCGTCGACAACGGCATCCGAGATCTGATCGGCAACCTTGTCGGGGTGACCTTCGGTCACGGACTCCGACGTGCAGAGACGGTAGTTCAAAACGAGCTTCGCTCTCGATTGGAGGATGTGGTAGAAGGGGTCGCGGCCCACCTTGACGGCGGCCGGGGATGTTCGTCAACCGGCAACTACGATAACCGTCCCGACTTATGTGAGCATAGGATTTGCGCCAGGACCTCTCTGACGCCGGCGCTCGTACCCGCGTCCAAGGCGGCGGCAGCAGCGGCGCGGATGTCCTCGATCGGATGCCTGCCCAGCAGATCCCGGATCTCGGACAGGGAGGTCCAGGCGACCGAGAGAGCCTTGACGCCCAGGCCGGCCATCAGGATTGCGCCCGCAGGCCTTGCGGCAAGTTCGCCGCAGGCGCTGACCTCCGTTCCGGCATCGCGGCCGGCTTGCGCCACCATCGACACCAACCGGAGAATGGCCGGATGCAAGGGATCGTAGAGGGGCGCCAGCTTCGCGTTCGCGCGATCAATGGCCAAGGTGTACTGCACGAGATCGTTGGTCCCGATGGAGAGGAAGTCGGCGTGGCGCGCCAACGCCGGCGCATCCAGGGCGGCGGCTGGCGTCTCGATCATCGCGCCCAGCTGGACCTTGGCCGAGAACGGAACCCCACGGCGGCGCAACTGCTCCTGCGCCTGGGTCAACAGGTTTCGGACCAATCCAATCTCGTCAACGGTGTTGACCATCGGCGCCATGATCCGAATGTCGCCGTGGACCGCCGCCCTGAGGATGGCGCGCAGCTGGATCAGAAAGAGCCCTGGCTCGTCGGCGCACACGCGTACGCCGCGCCGGCCCAACAGGGGGTTTTCTTCGAGCGGCGCACGCAGAAAGATCGGGAATTTGTCGCCCCCCAAGTCGAACGTCCTTATCAACACCGGATGCGAAGGGAAGCACTCGCAGACGCTGCTGTAGATGTCGTACTGCTCGTCTTCTTCCGGCATGGCGCGCCGGCCGACCATCAGGAACTCGGAACGAAAAAGCCCAATGCCTTCGGCGCCGCGTTCCATGGCGCGCACGGCGTCGCCGGGCAGATCGAGGTTGGCGCGCAGAACGACACCGCGTTGTTTCCGGTTGGCCGGGGGTTGATCCGGGCTGCGCGGGAGTGGTGGTCGGTCGAGAAGGACGGACCGTCGCCGTACATAGCGAGCGTTCTCCGTCGCGTCGGGATCGATGACGACCCGACCGGCGGCGCCGTCCACGATGATCGGCGTGCCGTTGCGTGTCCTGTCGCGGACATTGCCCAAACCCACGACCGCAGGGATCTGCAGAGATCTGGCGAGGATCGCCCAGTGCGAGGTGCGGGATCCCTCGTCGGTTGCGACGGCGACCACGGTTCCGGGTTGTAGACGGGCGACGAAGCTTGGGGTCAGGTTCCTGGCCACGACGACGACATTGTCGGCGCCGTCGTCAATCCAGCGACTCGGAAGCTTCAGGAGGCGGCGCAGAACCCGCAGCCTGAGGTCACGCAGGTCATTGAGCCGGTCCAGCACCATAGGGTGAGACGTGCGCGACCACAGCTCCTTGAGCTCCAACATGCGCAACTCGAAGGCGCGGGCTGCAGGGAGGCGGTGCCGGGCGATGAGCTGCCGGACGCCCTCTACCAACTCGGGGTCGTCCAGCATGAGAAGTTGTGGGTCGAAGATCCTGGCCTCGACGTCTCCGAGACGCCTTGCGGTTCGCTGCTTCAGGCTCTCCAGGCGATTCGCGGCCCAATCCAAGGCATCCCGAAGCCGGCGCAGCTCCCGACCGCGTGCTTCCGCTCCGGAGATCGTCGCGGTCGGAATCTCCGGCAGACTCCACGCCACGCGCAGTGCGTTTCCGCTGGCGATTCCCTCCGATGCGGGGATCCCTTCAACACCGGTTGGATTTGTGGCGTCACTCACCGAACCCACTGCTCACAAGCGTCGCGAGCGCCGCCACGGCCTGCTCGGCATCGTCACCCTCTGCCGATACCAGCAAGGTACTCCCGCGTTCCGCCGCGAGCATCAATACCCCCATGATGCTCTTCCCGTTTACCACCAGCCCGTTCCTGATCACGGTAATTGATGACGCGAAGCCGCTCGCCAGCTTGACGAACTCGGCGGACGGCCTGGCGTGCATGCCGAGGGCGTTGGTGATTTCGACGGTCGCGGAATGCTTCACCGGCTTCACTCATAGTCCTGGATCAGGGAATCGCGCGGGTTCATCGCCTTGCGCAGCCCGTCGTCGAAGCGGGTGGGCACATCGACTCCCGAGTAGGCGAGCAGCTGGTTCATGGCGATCACCTCGCTGATGACCGTGAGGTCCTTGCCGGGATTGAGAGGGATCACGAGGCGCGGAAGGTCAACGCCCAGGATGGTCGTCGATTCTCGGTCGAGTCCCGTCCTGTCGTATTGTTGGGCGTCGTCCCAGCGCTGCAGGTCCACGATAATCTCCACCCGTTTCCGCTGTCTGGTGGCCCGGGTACCGAACATGGAGCCGATGTCGATGATGCCGATCCCGCGAATCTCCATGTGAAAGTTCTGGAGCTCGGGGGCCTTTCCCATCAGGACGTCGCTTCCTCGTCTGGAGACCAACACCAAGTCGTCGGCGACCAGGCGGTGTCCACGCTGCACCAACCCGAGAACGCACTCCGATTTTCCAATGCCGCTCGGACCGGTGAAGAGCAACCCGATGCCGTACACGTCGGCCAACGACCCGTGCACCGTGGTCGTCGGGGCCAGCATGTCTTCGAGATAGGGTTTGAGCAGGCGCTGAAACCCGGCGGTGGGCAGCGTGGTTCGGAAGACGGGAACCCCCGCCTCGCGGGCGGCGTTCAGGAAGGGAACCGGCACCTCCTGGCCCGCGGTCACGAACACGATGGGCACCCCCCGAAGAAAAACCGCTTCCAGGCGCCACTGGGCCTGGTCGGGGGCCAAGGTGGCGAGATAGCTCATCTCGGTCTCGCCAAAGACCTGAATCCGCCCTTGGGCGACCCGGACGGCATGTCCTGCCAGCGACAGTCCGGGATTCCAGAGATCCGGGTCGGTAATCGATCCGTTGCGGGGGACTTCGGGAGTGAGACATTCGGCTTTCAGCGTTTCTTGCCTGGCGGCGAGCAGGTCCGAAACGGTGATCGAATCGGTCACGACGCCCGAAACGCCTTTCGCCGGGTTCGATCTCGCCTGAGCATCCGCTTGACGTGGCCGTCCAGATCGTCCAGCGCCTCGCGAAAGCTGCGTCCCTGACCACTGGCCACCACCGCTTGGCGGCGGCGTCGCGAAACAATGGCCTCGGTCGCGTAGAGGCGACCATTCATTTGGAAGACGAAGCTTGCGCCCATGGTGGCAGGGTCGAAGCGAGGCCAGCGCGAGGCCATGGCTTCGGCCTTTGCGCGATCTCGCTCGGTGATCTCACATCCGTGAGCTGTGATCCGCGTGGGTGTCACGTTGCGCCTCCTGGCAATGGGTGTCGGGTCGTCAGAAAGTAGACGCGCTCAATGGCGGGAGTCCAACAAGCGGCTCAGCCTGGACTCGAAGGCATCGGCGACGGACTTCCACGAATACTCTTGCGCCATGAGCCGGGCTGCCCGGCCCAGGCGGTCGCGGTTCGTCGGATTCACGACGCGCATCAACGCCGCCGCCAACGCATCGACGTCGCCGTGAGGTACGAGATACCCGGTCCTGTCGTGTCGCACGGTCTCGCGCAAACCCGGAGAATCGGAAGCTACCGTGGCCGTGCCGCACGCCGACGCCTCCATGCTAACCAGGCCCCACCCTTCTTTGGGCGACGTGAGCACGTGAGCCCAGGCCTGCGAGAGAAGGTCGGCCTTGTCGGCTTCCGATACGAATCCCGCGAACCGCACCTGGTCCGCGATACCGAGTTCGCGCGACGTTTTCTCCAAATCGTAGCGCGCATCGCCTTTGCCGGCAACGATCGCGTCGATGTGGACCCCGCGGTCGCGCAACCGGGCAACCGCATGGAGAATGAGGTCCACCCGCTTGTAGCGTTTGAGGCGGCCCAGGTAGACGATTGTTGGCGAAGGATACCGTGCCGGAGCCGGTTGCAGCTGCGTCACGTCGACGCCGTTGCGGATGACGGCAATGTCGTCGCTGCGCAATCCACGACGAACGAGATCCTGTCGGGTGCTGTCCGATACCGCAATGCATGGGAGCCCTCGGTAGACCGAAGGGATAATCCGCTCGAACAGCCACGTCGCCGCGGCAAGTCCCGGGTTCGCTTCCTGGAAGGCCGTCGGACCGAAAAGGTGGTGTACCAGGAGAAGATGGAGCCGCGCTGGAGCCCACGCCGGCGAGAGCATGGGCACCTTGTTGAGGTCCTCGACCACCACGTCGAATCGCTCGTTCCGCAGCCAGCGGTCGTAGTAGACGGGCGCTGCCAGGTTGAAGGTGTATCTCCGGCCCGTACGGTGAACGCGGATGCCGTCGATCCGCGCCGTGCGGTTGCCCCGGTCCCATCCCGAGCACAGCAACGTCACTCCGTGTCCTCGGCGGCAAAGCCGGCCGAACACCTGGTGAAGGTGTTCCTCGGCTCCGCCGGCTTTGGGATTGCGGCGATCCTGCCAGTTCACCACGAGAATGTTGAGTCGGGGCATGGGCGCCTGTCAGCGGTCGCTGCTGGGACGATTCTGATCGACGCGAAACACCGCGTCGAGCACGCCGTTCACGAATCGGGGGGAATCGGAACCACCGTAGCGTTCCGCAAGTAGCACGGCTTCCTGAATGGCGACTTTCCCGGGCAGATCATCGAGCAGAAGGATTTCAACGGCGCCGAGACGCAGAATGCCGCGGTCCATGACGCTCAAGCGATCCAGCCGCCAGTTGTCCAAAGCGGCGCCGATGGCGTCCTCGATGCGATTCGCGTTTTCGCTGAAAGCGTCGGCCAGGCGCAGGAGATAGGGAAGTCTGGCAGGGGCGATCATGCGGTGCTCGCGGGTCTGGGCAAGCGCCTTTTGAAAGCTTATGCGCGCACCGCCAGTCTCCCACACATAGTGCACCTGCAGAAACCATGCCCGAGACCGGCTGCGATCGCGGCGCTTCCGAGGGTTGAACGTAGGCGACACGGCGCCACCTACCGACCCGCGGGCGAGCCCGCGAGCGCGTCGAGCGCTGCGAGGCGCCGACCAAACTCGACCATTTCCAGCGCGGCTTCGGCGAACTCGCCTCCCCGGTTCGCTCCGAACACGTCCGCTCTGGACATCGCCTGCTGCGCATCGTCGGTGGTGAGCACGCCGAACACGATGGGCACGTCGCAGTGCAGCGCCACGTGTCCCAGTCCCTCGTTCGCGTTGCCGGCCACGAAGTCGAAATGGGACGTGTCGCCGCGAATCACGCAGCCGATGGCCACAATGGCGTCGAAGCGTCCCGTTGTCGCGATGCGGCGCGCCGCCTGGGGCAGCTCCCACGCGCCGGGAACGTGGAAGACCGTGATCCCGTCTTCCGCAACGCCTGCCGCCATGAGCCGTTCCCGCGTACCTGTCAACAGCTGCTCGGTAACCAGGCTGTTGAAACGCGCCACGAGCAACGCGAAACGGGCGGCGCCCCCTGCGTTCGATTCGGCCATGCTAGGAGATCCCCTTGAAGCGTTCTCGGCCGACGACCGTCAGGGCGTAGCCGTCCAGTCCGACGATGTGGCGTGCGCTGTTCGTGAGCAATCTGACCGAGCTCAGGCCGAGGTCCAGAAGGATTTGCGCGCCAACGCCATAATCGCGCAGCACCTGCTGCGGCGCCGACGATTGCGTCTCGGGCTGGTGAGGCTCCACGTACGATCCCAGGCGTTCGATGAGTCGATCTCCAGCGCGATCTCGGTAAATGTACACGATCACGCCTTCACCCTCGTTGCAGATCCGCGCCATCGCGCCGGCAAGGAGGTTCCCCTGGGGTTCGTCCAGCGACCCGAAGGTCTCGCCGAGAGGGTTTTCCGCGTGCATCCGCACCAGAACGGCATCCTTTCCGACCACGCTTCCCTTTACCAGAGCGAGGTGGACCCGGTCGTCGATCTCGGTCCTGTAGGCAATGGCCTTGAAGTCGCCCCAGACCGTGCGCAGCGGCGATTCCACGACTCGCGTCACCAGTCGCTCTCTGGAAAGGCGATAGGCAACCAGCTGCTCCACCGTGATGAAACTCAGGTCGTGTTTTCGAGCCATGCGGTCGAGCTCCGCCCTGCGCGCCATCGTGCCGTCCTCGTTGAGGATTTCGCAGATGACCCCCGCTGGATTCAGGCCGGCGAGTCGCGCCAGGTCCACAGCAGCTTCCGTCTGCCCCACGCGCCGCAGAACCCCGCCTCGACGGGCCCGCAACGGGAAAACGTGCCCCGGCCTCCTGAGGTCGCCGGGAGCCGACTTCGGATCGGTAAGCACCTTGACCGTGGTGGATCTGTCGTGAGCTGAGATGCCCGTGGTCACGCCGAAACGGCGGTGGGCGTCGACCGACACGGTGAACGCCGTACCCTGCGGGTCGGTGTTGCGATCGGTCATCGGCGGGAGCTCCAATTCGTCCGCTCGTTCGGCCGTAAGGGACACGCAGATGAGTCCGCGTCCGAACTTGGTCATGAAGTTGACCAGCTCGGGGGTGATGCAATCGGCCGCACACACCAGATCGCCCTCGTTCTCGCGGTCTTCGTCGTCGGCGACGATGACCAGCCTTCCTGCGGCGATGTCCTGGATGGCGCGGGGCACGGAATCAAACGGCATGGGGTTCCACCATTCGGCGTACGTACTTGCCGATCAGGTCGGCTTCGACGTTGACGGCGTCTCCGGGTTGCAAGCGACGCAGGTTGGTGTGTCGCCACGTGTGCGGGATTATGGCCACCTGGCATGTCGCAGGCGCGCGCAGCTGGTTGACGGTCAGGCTAATGCCGTTCAACGCGATGGACCCGTGCAGGACGGTCGTCGCGAACACGTCGGGGGGAATCTCGAAGTCCAGGAATTGGGTGGCGCCAACCGTCTTGCGCGCCAATAGAGAGCCGAAGCCGTCCACGTGCCCTTGCACCAGATGGCCGTGCATGCGATCGCCGAAGCCCAGCGCGCGCTCCAGATTCACGCGTGATCCAGGCTGGTACTTGCCCGCCACCGTGCGCGCCAAGGTCGCTGCGCCGGCTTGCACCGAGAAGGACTTGCCGCATGTGGCCGTCGCGGTCAGGCACGTCCCGTCTACGGCAACCGAGTGGCCGTCGGCGAGCTCGGCCGCGAACGTTGCGTCGATGACGAGCGTGCGGCCTTCGCCGCCGCCCGTTACCGATACCACGCGGCCAACCTCTTCGATAATGCCGCTGAACACCGCTTCAACGCTTCCGGTCCAGTACGATCAACGTGTCGTTGCCGAACCGCGCCGGGTCGAGACGCGACTCCCATTCGCGCGCAGGGACGCCAGTGCCCGGCACGGGCATCGGCGGAAAAGCCGGCACTCCCCCGGCGCCGATGAAGAACGGCGCGATGAACAAATAGATGCGGTCGACCAAGCGCTCGGCGATCAACGACGCGGCCAGGATGCCGCCTCCTTCGCACAGGACCGATTGCACGCCCCGCCGCGCCACCGAGCGGAGCACCTCGTCCAGGTCGAGACCACCTGGGCCACGCCTCACGGCCATCACCTCGACCGTACCGCCGAGTCGCTGCTCGGTGCGCGCGGCCGCTGATCGGCTGGTCGCCACGATGGGGAGGCGCGGGCCGGCGCCCTCTCCAGCGCCCCTCGCCGCCCCCCTCTGCAAGGCGCGCAAGCCTGGCGTGGTTCTCCCTTCGCGGTCGAGCAACACCGGTATGGGCTGGCGCCTGGGGACCACTGCTCCCCGCGCGTCGAGACGCGGGTCGTCCGCCTGCCAGGTGCGGCTTCCGACCAGCACGGCGTCGAATCCGGCCCGCAGACGATGGACTTCCGCACGCGCTTCCGCACCGGTGAGCCAGACGCGCCGTCCGCCAGCGGGAGCGATGTAGCCGTCCAGGCTCATGGCCAGTTTCAGGGCCAGATAGGGCCGGTCCGTGGTGGGTTTGCGAAAGAAGAAGGGGTTTTCGGCCGCCCAGTCGGCCCGGTTGCCAAACGGTCCCTCGACTCGCAAGCCGTCGCGGCGCAGGCGCTCGCTCCCCCCACCCTCCGTCGCGCCCGGCTCGGCGGCCCAGTAGACGACCCGCGCGATGCCCGCGCTTCGAATCGCTGCCGTGCACGGCGGCGTCTTGCCCGCGTGGTTGCACGGCTCCAGGCTGCTGTACAGGGTGGCCCCCTCGACCTTGCCTATCCGGGACAACGCCGACAGCGCCACGACTTCTGCGTGAGGCCCGCCGAAGACTTGGTGGCACCCCTCCGCAAGGACTTGGTCGTCGCGCGCAATCACGGCGCCCACCATCGGATTGGGATGCACTCGCCCCCAACCGCTTCGGCCCAGCTCGATTGCGCGACGCAGGAGAATCCGGTCGCGTTCGTCGAGGGAGCCGCTGCCAGCCGGGGCGCCGTGCAACGAGACGCCGTTCCGGGAGGCTGCGCCGTTCACAGCGTGATCCTGAAGGTTCCCGATGCGAACCAGGTGGGGTTGGACGGATCGTAGCCCCCGCTTCGGCCGGCAAACGGGTCGCCCACCCCGTCGGCCCGGCCCAGCTCGACCGACAGGCGCGTCAGGAGGAAGTTGAACCAGCCGCTTACGAAGTAGAGCACGCGTTCGGACCTTACGAACCCGGAGGCGTGGCCACGGTCTCCGGCGAAGCGCGGCACGGCAAGCTGAACGTCGCCTTCGTAGCGATCCCACCCCACCCCGCCCATCAACCCGATCACGAACCAGTTCTTCCCGCCGGTGGCGCGCAGCGACGACACGGTCAGGGCGCTGGTCGCATGACCGGGGCGACCTTCGGCAGCGGAACCAATTTCGACGTCGCCGTGCCAGGTGCGCGACGCGGCGACGGATATTCCGGGCAACGTGAACGATTCGCGGATTAGCCCAACGCGCGCGCCCGCGCCGAATGCGGCGCCTGAGCCGGCGAAGCCCGCATCGGTTGGGAGCCTGAGCACGGAGACGGCGGCGATCACGTCGACGGAGAAAATGCCGCCCACGGTGGGCGCCGGCTGGAAGCCGTCGAGCACGCCGGCGGCGACCGTTCCGCGCAACCCTGCCAGCAAAGCCGTCTGCTGCTGCGCCAGCTCGCCGGCCGTCGCGGCGCCGACGTTCGGCATGCCCGCCCTGAGCGCCGACGCCGAAACCGAGACGCCGAAGCGCGGAATCGTACCGAGACGCCGCCCGAGCGTGCTGGAAGTTCCTTGAAAGTCGCTTCCAAGAACGGCGACGAGCCCTACGCCCTGTTGCGCCGCCATGACCGCCAACGACATCTCCCGACACGTGGCCATGAACGCCACTTGTCCCGCAGCGCAACGCGTGGCCAGCTCCGATACGCCCTCCACCCTGGTGTAGTCGGCAGCCGTGAATTGGCCTGCAGCCGACGCAGGCGCACCCGTCAAATGGACCGCCGCCGCGAGTGCCGCAAACCGGGCCGCGACGAGTCCGACGCGCTTCGTCAAACCGAATCTTCTGCGCACGTCAAGTCACCCCCGGCATCGCGACGACGCCGCCCCGCACCACCTGCCCAATCCCCCACGCTTGCCCACCCAGAGCATTGAGCACGGCCGTCTCGTCCTGCGCAGCCACGACCAGAATCATGCCGACGCCCATGTTGAACACCCGGTACATCTCGCGCGGCGCCACGTCGCCCGCCTTGGCGAGTTGGCGGAACACGTTGGGAACCTGCCACGAAGCGCAGTCGATGTGCGCACCCAGTCCAGGGGGAAGGACGCGGGGCAGATTGCCTTCGATGCCTCCGCCGGTAACGTGAGCCATGGCGCGTACCAAGCCGTTTTGCAACAAGGGCTTGGCGGCAGGCAGGTACGAGCGATGAACTCGCAGCATGACGTCGGCGACCGAGCCGGGTTCGCCGGGGAACGGGTCGTCGATGCCGAGCCCCATGCGCTCGAACACGATCGTGCGGGCCAGCGTGAAGCCGTTGGTGTGCAGTCCCGACGAGCGCAGGGCCACGAGACGGTCGCCCGGGCGCACCCGGGAGCCGTCCAGGATGCCGTCTCTCTCGACGATGCCGACCACGAAGCCGGCAAGATCGTACTCGCCCGGTTCGTAGAAATCGGGCATCTCGGCAGTCTCGCCGCCGAGCAGAGCGCAGTCGTTTTCGCGGCACGCGCGAGACACACCGGCCACGACGTCGCGGACGACGCCCTCGTCGAGCCGTCCGGTCGCCAGATAGTCGAGGAAGAAGAGCGGCGTGGCGCCCTGCACCAGGATGTCGTTTACGCAGTGGTTGACCAGATCCTGGCCCACGGTGCCGTGACGGCCGGAGAGAAAGGCCAGTTTCAGCTTGGTCCCGACGCCGTCCGCGCTGGCCGCCAGCACTGGGTTGGACAGCCCCTCGGGAACCTGGTAGAGGCCTCCGAACGCGCCCAGCTCGGACAGGACGTTGTTGCCGCCGGACAGGACGTTGCCGCCGCCGGTCGCATCGAGAAGCGGCGCGAACGCGCGTTTGGCCCGATCGGCGGCTTCCAGGTCGACGCCGGCATCCTTGTAGGTCAGCGGCGCGCGCCTTGACGGCGTGGTCATGGGCGCTCCACCGCGCAGGACAGGCTTTCCGCTCTGGCCGTCACTTGCTGGGCATCCAGGCAGCGCAAGCGATCGATGGAGAACGCCTCGACGCTGTAGGACCCCATGACCGATGCGAAGACGAGCGCCCGTTCCAGATCGACGTCGGGTCGCGCCGCCGCGTAGCCGAGGAATCCTCCCGCGAAGGCATCCCCCGCCCCGGTCGGGTCGACGACTTCGGCAACCGGGTAGGCCGGGCAAGTCACCGTCTGGTCCGCGGCGAACAAGGTCGCCCCACGGGCGCCTCGCTTCACCACGACCGCGCGCGGGCCCTGGTCGCGTATGCGCAGGGCCGCCTCGGCCAGATCGTGGTGGCCGGCCAGCTGAACCGCCTCTTCGTCGTTGACGAACAGCACGTCGAGGCGCGGCAGCAATTTGCCCAGTGCTTCGGGGGTGCGCTCGATCCAGTAGTTCATGGTGTCGGCCGCAACCAGCCGCGGGGCCTGAACCTGATCGAGCACGCCGAGCTGGAGCGCGGGGTCGATGTTGCCGAGAAACACGATCTCCGAGGTGCGAAACGCGGGTGGTACCGACGGGTCGAAGGACGCGAACACGCCCAGGCGCGTCGCGATCGTTTCCCGCGTGCGAAAGCCGTCGAGGTAGCGTCCCGCCCAGAAGAAGCTTTCGCCAGGGAGCCGTTCCACGCCGGCCAGGTCAGCGCCCCGGTCCGCGAGAAAGCGAAGCTGGTCCAGGGGGTAGTCGTCGCCTACCACGCCCACGACGCGCACCTCGGCCAACAGCGACGCAGCGGCCGCGAAGAAAGTGGCGGAGCCGCCGACCACCCGGTCGACGCTGCCCGACGGCGTCTCCACCGAATCGAGCGCCACGCTCCCGACCACGAGGACCGACATCAACCGGACCGTTCCATGCGGGTGGGCGCGGTCAGCCCGAGTATGGCAAGCCCGTTGCGCAGAACCACGCGGGCGGCCCCCGCGAGCGCCATGCGCGCGGTCCGAAGCGCGCGATCGGCCACCAGCGCGCGACGGGACGGATCGCGGGTCGGGTGGCCCGATTGGTACCAAGCGTTCACCAGACCGGCGGTCTTTTCCAGATAGTCGCACACGACGTGCGGTGCTCTCGCGGCCGTCGCGCGACGCAGGAAGTCCGGGAACTGCGCCAGCTGATTGATCACGTCCCGTTCGGCCTGGCCATCCAACCGGGCGGCGTCGGCCGTCGCCGCCGCGCCAACGTCGTCGCCGAAGGCCTCGGCCGCTCTCTCCGCCAATCGGCAAAGCCGGGCGTGTGCGTACTGGACCTTGTAGACCGGGTTGCGGTCGGACTGATCCAGCGCCAGATCCAGGTCGAAGGCAAGGTGGGCCTCGGGGCGACGCATGAGAAAGAAATAGCGGGCCACGTCGGCACCCACTTCCGCCACCAAGTCCGCCAACGTCACATAGGAGCCGGCCCGCTTGGAGAACCGCACTTCCTCGCCGCCTCGCTCCACCGTGACCATCTGATGCAGCACGTATTCGGGATACTGCGCGGGGCGACCCAACGCCTGCAGCCCCGCCCGCACCCGATCGACGGTGCTGTGATGGTCCGCCCCCTGGACGTTGATCACGTCCTTGAAGCCCCGTTCCCATTTGCTCATGTGGTAAGCGACGTCCGGCAGGAAGTACGTCGGCGAACCGTCGCTCTTGACCATGACGCGGTCTTTCTGATCGCCGAACCTCGACGTGCGCAGCCATGCCGCGCCGTCTTGTTGGTAGGTGAGCCCGGTGTCGTCCAGCGCGCGAATGGTTGCGGCGACGCGACCCTCGTCGTACAGGCGCGTTTCGGGGTAGTATTCGTCGAAGCGCACCCGGAACGAGGCTAGGTCCCGCTTCTGCTCGTCCCGCAAGGCGCCGACCGCGAAACGCCGCATGGCGTCGAGAGCCTCGGCGGTGCCGCGGCCATCGTACCGCTCCCCATGTCGCCGAGCAAAGGACTCCGCGATTTCCAGCACGTATTCGCCCTGGTAGCCGTCGGCGGGAACCGCGGCATCGCGGTTCCGCAGCTGCTGGTACCGGGCCCACACGCTCTCCGCCAACCTGCGGATCTGCTCGCCGGCGTCGTTGAAGTAGAACTCCCGGTGCACGCGCCAGCCCGACCACTCGAGCAACGACGCAATCGCGTCGCCAAGCGCCGCCTGGCGACCGTGTCCCAGGTGCAGCGGACCGGTCGGGTTGGCCGAGACGAATTCCACCATGATCGGGCGTCCGGCGCCCTCCTGCGTCCGGCCATAATCAAGGTCTTCGGCAAGGATTCTGCGCACGGTGTCGCCCACCGTTGCGGCCCCGAGGTGGAAGTTGAGGAACCCGGGACCGGCAATCTCGATCCGGTCGACGCCTGGAATCGCGCCCAGCCGTTCCTTGAGATCGCTCGCAATGTCCCGGGGGGGACGGCGAAGCCTGGAGGCGAGGGCCAGGGCAATGTTGGACGCCAAGTCGCCGTGGCCGGTGTCGCGGGGCCGTTCCACGCGGAATTGCGCCCCGGACGCCCCCAGCTCGGCGGCGGCGCGACGCAAGGCTTCCGAAACTCGGTCAGAATACATGCGGTTGAATTTGCCGCTTAAGCCGGATTGTCGTAAGTCCCCCACAGCGCGCGCAGGGCGTCGCTGATCTCGCCCAGCGTCGCCCCGCCCTTCACGGCTTCGATCATTGCTGCCACCAGGTTGTCGTCGCCGCGGGCCGCGTCCTGGATCCGCCTGAGCGCCCGGTCGACGACCCGGTTGGCCCGCGCCGACCTGAAGGACTTGAGCGCACTGACCTGGCGCGCTTCGAGCGCTCGGAAATCGGGTCCTGCCGGCGGATCCTGCGCGTCGTCGGCGTGGTAACGATTAACGCCGACCACGACCTTGGCGCCGGACTCGATCTCGAGCTGGTGACGGTAGGCCGCCTGATGAATCTCGTCGCGCATGAACGAGATCGCCTCGGGAGATCCCCCCATCTCCTCGATTCGGTTCATGAGCGTGCGCGCCTCGGCCTCGACGCGGTTCGTAAGGTGCTCGACCAGATAGCTGCCGCCCAGCGGATCAACCCACTCGGCGACGCCGGACTCCTCCGCAAGGACTTGCTGGGTGCGCAGCGCCAACGCAGCCGCCTTGGCCGTGGGAAGCGCGAGCGCCTCGTCGTAGCCGTTGGTGTGCAACGACTGCGTGCCCCCGAGCACGGCCGCAAGCGCCTGCACCGCAACGCGCACCACATTGTTCAAGGGCTGCTGAGCGGTAAGCGTGGACCCGCCGGTTTGCGTGTGAAAGCGCAGACGACACGATCGGTCCGAAGCGCCGAAGCGCTCTCTCATGGTGCGGGCCCACACGCGCCGAGCCGCGCGAAACTTCGCGACCTCCTCGAAAAGGTCGCTGTGGGCCGCGAAGAAGAACGACATGCGCGGCGCGAAATCTTCGAGCGCGATCCCGGCGGCCAGCGCCCGGCGCACGTATTCGACGCCGTTGGACAGGGTGAAGGCAACCTCCTGGGCCGCCGTGGACCCGGCCTCGCGGATATGGTAGCCCGAAACCGAAATGGTGTTCCAGCGCGGCAGCTCGGCCGCGCAAAACGCCATCAAGTCGCTGACCAGTCGAAGCGACGGCTGCACTGGGTAGACGTAGGTGCCCCGCGCGACGTATTCCTTGAGAATGTCGTTCTGCACGGTCCCTCTGAGGGCGCTCCGGGGCACGCCTTTCTCGTCGGCCGCTGCCGTGTAGAGCGCCAGCAGGATCGGGGCGGTGGCGTTGATCGTCATGGAACAGGACACGCTGCCGAGGTCGATGCCTTGGAAGAGAGCGCGCATGTCTGCGAGCGAGTCGATTGCCACGCCGACCCGACCGACTTCCCCGGCTGCCAGGGGAGCATCGGAATCCAGGCCCATCTGGGTGGGCAGATCAAAGGCCACCGAGAGACCCGTCGTGCCGCGGTCCAGCAGGAAGCGGTAGCGACGGTTGGTTTCTTGCGCGGTGCCGAACCCCGCGTACTGGCGCATCGTCCAGCGCCGCCCGCGATACATGGTGGGGTAGACGCCCCTGGCAAACGGAAAGGCGCCGGGTTCGCCCAGGTCCGTTTCAGGGCAAAACCCAGCCGGCAAGCCGTTGAAGAACCCGTCCGACGCACCGTCGGGCGTCACGCCGCCTCCACCGCCCCGAACTCGATCAGCACCTGACCCTTGTCCACCGCGTCGCCCGGGGCGACCAGCACGCGCACCACTCTTGCGGCGCCGACGGCGCGCAGCTCGTTCTCCATTTTCATGGCCTCGACGATCAACACGGTGGCGTTGGCCTCGACGATCTGGCCCTCCTCGACCGCAACCGCAACCACCAGCCCCGGCATGGGAGCCTTCAGGGGCGTGACTTCGGTCCCGCCGCCGCGGCCCGGAGACAGCGCCTGAACCCTCGCCTGTCGCTCGTCCAGCACCTCGACGGCAACCGTGCGTCCGTCGATCTCGATTTCCCACCGTCCGCCGGCGCCGTCTCGGGCCAGCAAGGGCATCGACGCTCCGTCCATGATCAGCGAATGCGCCAAGGGAGGATTCGTGGCGAGCAACGAGGCCGTCCGAGAACGGCCCGCGACGACTACGGCGCCGTCATCGGCGACGACCACCTCGTGGTCCTCGCCGTCGAGCGACACCACGTAGCGAGCCGGCCGCGTGGACACGGCGGACCTCAACTTCTCCGCCACGCAAGAACGCGGCGCCGGCCAGCGACGTGCGCGCCGCGACGTATGCGCGGCGCGGCGCGTTCCTGCCGTCGGCGGTGTTCCAGCAGCGCGGCTGCCGCGATCAGCGCTTCTTTCGTTCGCGACGGCATGGAGCGATCGAACAGCTGCGGGTGATCGGGCAAATACGCCGTCGACAGGCGCCCCGCACGGAAATCGGGCTCGTCCATGATGCGGCGCAGAAGGGGCGCGCTCGTGGCCACGCCTCCGATCGTCAGCTCCCCGAGCGCACGCTTCATGCGCGCCACCGCCTGGTCGCGGTTTGCGCCCAGCGCGATCAACTTGCCCAGGAGCGGGTCGTAGTGGAGTCCGATCTGCGACCCGCTCGCGATGCCGCCGTCCCAACGCACGCCGGGACCGGTTGGCGGCACGAATTCGTCGACGACGCCCGTCGCGGGGAGAAAGTCCTCGAAGGGCGCTTCGCTCGTGATGCGGCATTCGATCGCGTGGCCGCGCAGCGGGATTTGCTGCTGGCGGCACGGCAAGGGCTCGCCCGCAGCCACCCGAAACTGCCACTCCACCAGATCGACGCCCGTCACGAGCTCGGTGACCGGATGCTCCACCTGCAATCGCGTGTTCATTTCCAGGAAGTAGAACTCGCCGTCCTTGTAGAGGAACTCGACCGTGCCCGCCCCAACATAATCCACGGCCTGGGCCGCTCGCACGGCTACCGACCCCATGCGGCGCCGCTCGTCCGCATCGATGCATGGCGACGGCGCTTCCTCGACGAGCTTCTGGTGGCGTCGCTGAATGGAGCACTCCCGCTCGAAGAGATGCACCACGTTGCCGTGCTCGTCGCCGAAGACCTGGATTTCGATGTGTCTGGGGCGCTCCAGAAAGCGCTCGACGTATACGCTGCCGTCGCCGAACGCCGCTTCGGCCTCGCGAACCGCCGCGTCGAACGCATTGGGAACCTCGGCCGCGTCGCGCACCACGCGCATCCCCTTCCCGCCTCCCCCGGCAGCCGCCTTGAGTACAATCGGAAACCCGATCGACTCGGCCACGTTGCGCGCCTCTCGCCCGGAATCGAGGCGTGCATGGGTTCCCGGGACGACCGGAACGCCTGCCGCCTCCATGCGTCGCCGCGCCTCGGTCTTGTCGCCCATCGCCCGGATGGTGCTCGCCGACGGACCGACGAACGCTAGCCCGGCGTCGACCACCGCTTCGGCAAAGTCGCCGCGCTCGGCCAGGAACCCGTAGCCGGGATGAATCGCTTGCGCGCCTGCCAATCGCGCCACGTCCAGGAGCTTGTCGATGCGCAGGTAGCTGTCGCGAGCCGGCGCGCGGCCGATGGGGTATGCTTCGTCGGCCTGCAACACGTGGGGCGATGCGCGGTCGGCGTCCGAGTACACCGCGATCGTGCGGATACCCAGCTCCCGCGCCCCCCGGATTATCCGGAGCGCGATTTCCCCGCGATTGGCAACAAGTACGGATTCCATCAAGGCATGTTTCGAGGCCACGAACTGCTAGCGTTCGGCGATGGTACCCTGCAGTGCGGTCTCTGCGCCATTGCGCCAGATTCTGAAGTTGATCTCCTCGTGGTCCTCGTAAGAATGCAGAATACGCTGCAGCTCCGCCACGTCGTCGACCGTGCGACCTTCTACGGAGACGACCACGTCGCCCGGTCGCAGACCCAGCGGCGAGTCGTCCGGAGCGTCCGCCACCAGCACCCCTTCGGCAGTGCCGAAATAGGCGCCCAGGTCCGGATTCAGCTCGACCAGATCAAGACCGTAACGATCGGTTCGCAAAGCAAGATAGAGCGGGTCGCCTCTCCAATCCACGCGCCACTGGGACACGTCCGGAGCGTCCTGACGGCTCTCTTGCAGACTCTCCCGCCACTCTTCCATCTTCTCGCGGTAGGCTTCAGTCAGGTCGCGGACACGAGCCGTGATGCTGTCCAGCGCCGCGCTGTCGGGCACGAGGCCGTACACCGAAGGCAGCAGGCTCTCCGGCCTTTGCGGCGTGACGGCGAAGGTCAGCGATTCGCCATCGCGAAGCACTTCCAGTTCCAGCTCTTCGCCGTCTTTCGCGGTGCGCATCACCTCGCGGAGTCGTCGCGCGGGAGACCCAGGCCCGTCGGACAACCGATGACCGGCGATTGAGACGATCCGGTCTCCTATCTCAACGCCAGCCTCTTTCGCGGGGCTGTTGTCCGTGGAAAATCCGGTCACGAGCACGCCGTCGGCGTCCGCGTCGCGCTCGTTCAGGTAGACTCCGAGCATCGGCCTGGAGTCGACGCCGACCCACGGCGGGCCGCGCCATTCGTCGCGCGCCCGGTTCTCCTGTCCCAAAGCCAGGGATGGCCAAGCCAGCCAAAAGAAGATGCCCAGCATCATGCAGGTGAAGCCGCGCCCACGTCGCGGCGATAGAATCGCAACCATCGCTATTGCCTCCTTGTTCGGCGTTCCAACGGAATCCCCTCCTGTACCATCACGGATTGGGACGAGGCACCGGATCGGATGGTTGCCCGTGCAGGATGCGCCTGTCGCGCCTCACAGCGGAATGTTGCCGTGCTTCTTGCGAGGATTCTCGTCGCGCTTGCACGCAAGCATGTCGAGCGAGTTGATCAGACGAGGCCGGGTATCGCGCGGATCGATCACGTCGTCCACGTAACCCCTGGCGGCCGCCACGAACGGATACGCGAACTTGTTCCGGTAATCGGCCATAAAGGCTTCGGTAGTCGCCTGCGGATCGTCGGAAGCGGCGATCTCCTTGCGGAAGAGAATCTCCACCGCGCCCTTCGGACCCATCACCGCAATCTCGGCCCAGGGCCACGCAAGATTGACGTCGCCACGCACGTGCTTCGAGTTCATGACGACGTACGCGCCGCCATACGCCTTGCGAATAATCACGGTGACCTTGGGCACGGTGGCCTCGCACAACGCGTAGAGCAGCTTGGCCCCGTGCCGTATGATCCCGCCATGTTCCTGGCCGACGCCGGGCAGGAAGCCCGGCACGTCTTCCAGCACCACCAACGGGATGTTGAATGCGTCGCAGAAGCGCACGAAACGCGCGCCCTTGTCGGAGCTGTCGATGTCGAGCACCCCCGCGAGCACGGCCGGCTGATTCGCCACGATCCCGACGGAGCGCCCCCCGAGGTGCGCGAAGCCCGTCACCAGGTTGCGCGCAAAGTCCGCATGCACTTCGTAGAAATCGGCATCGTCCACGATTTCGTGGATAATGTCGACCATGTCGTAGGGCCGATTCGGATTGTCCGGGACGATGTCCAGCAATTTCGGGCTGCGCCGGTCGTGCGGGTCCTTATCGGGACCGGGCGGCGGTGCGTCCGCATTGCTCTGGGGGACGTAGCGGAACAGCTTCCTGACCGCTGCCAGCGCCTCGGCCTCGCTGTCGTGCGCGAAGTGGGCGACCCCCGACGTTGCGGCGTGGATGTCGGCGCCTCCCAGGCGCTCCTTGTCGACGTCCTCGTGCGTTACCGCCTTCACCACGTCGGGGCCGGTCACGAACATGAAGCTCGTGCCGCGCACCATGTAGACGAAGTCGGTAATGGCCGGCGAGTAGACCGCGCCGCCGGCGCAAGGTCCCAGGATTACGCTCACCTGCGGTACCACCCCCGAAGCCAGCGTGTTGCGCAGGAAGATGTCCGCATAGCTCTCGAGCGAGACGACCCCTTCCTGAATGCGAGCGCCGCCGGAGTCGTTGAGACCCACGATCGGCGCGCCGTTCTTCAAGGCCAACTCCTGGACCTTGGCGATCTTTTCCGCGTGCGCCTCGCTCAGCGAACCGCCAAAGACCGTGAAATCCTGGGAAAAGACGTATACGAGACTTCCGCGTATCGTCCCGTACCCGGTGACCACGCCGTCGCCCAGCACCTTGCGCTCGGCGAGCCCAAAATCCGTGGAGCGGTGAGTTACGAAGCGGCCGAGCTCCACGAACGACTCGGCGTCGAGCAGCAGGTCGAGCCTCTCGCGCGCCGACAGTTTGCCGCGCGCGTACTGGGCCTCCAGCCTGGCCTCGCCGCCTCCCAAAGCGGCTTGGCGCTTGAGCGCCCCGAGACGCTCGAGGGCGTCCTTCATCGAGTTGGGCCGAACGGCGGCGGTATCGGGTCGGCGCTCATGGGGTACAGCTCCCGATTGTATATCCTCACCGGATAGTACTCCCTGATCAGACGGCCGTCCTCGATGGAGTAGGTGCCCGTCACTCCTTCGAATCCCTGCACGCGGTCCAACGCGGCCACCATGTCGCCCGCCTCGTCCGATTCAGTTGCGTGTGCCTCCAGAACGATGCGTACCAGATCGAACCCGGCGCCCGGAACGTCGCTCCGCAGCGTGCGCCGGAAGTGGTCCTCGTAGGCCGCGCGAAAGCTGGCCGAGGGACTGTCGCCAGCGCCTGGCGGCGTGCCGCTGATCGCGACGACCCGATCGGTATGACGTTGGTCCACGGATTCGAGTACGGACGCCGCGGTCCATCCCCGAGTCCCGGCAACCTGCATGTCGAGCGTGTCCAGGCCGAAAAAGGCGATCTGGGGCGCGAGCAGCTCGACGTCGCCGGGCGGCGCCGCGACTACCAGCAACGGGGGCGCGAGACTTCTGGCTTGGCGCAGCTCTTCCGCGAAGGTCGTGGTGCCGGGAACATAGGGCAGCCTGCGGGTGACCACGCCCCCCAATTCCAAAAAGGCGTTTTCGAAGGACCCCGCCTCGAGCGCGCCCTCGCCGACGTTCGGATGCACCAAGACCGCATTGGCGTGACCAAGACCGGCAACGACCTCGGCCAATGCGACGCCGGCTCCGGCATCCTCGACGCCCAGGCTGTACACGCCCCTGCGGCCGTCGGGAAGGCGTCTGGCCGTTGGGGAAAGCACCGGCACGCCGCGCGGAGCCACATCTGCCGCAGCCGCGACGTTCTCGTCCGAGAAAGGCCCCAGGATGGCGATCGCGCCCTGGGCGGCCAACTCGGCCACTCCGCGAACGGTTCCCGCCCTCGTCCCCTGGTTGTCGCGAAACGCGAGCTCCATTCGCAGCCCGGCCTGCCGCACCATGGCCGCCGCCACTTCAATGCCTTCCTGAAAGTGCCTGGCGAACTCTCGATTGGCGGGCGAGCCCGACTCGGGCAGCACGACGCCGACGACTGGATCCTGAGGGTCAGGCGTCGCGCCTCCAAGGAGCGCCGTCGTCAGGAGCAATCCGGCGGCTCGGTAGCACGAGTTCATGCGCCGTGGCACGCCGACGGTCTCTCCTTGTGCTAGAGCTCGGATTCCTCGGAATCCGGCACCTCGACGCGCGCGGGTGCTTCGGTGACCTCGAGAACGATCCTTCGATCTTCGGCACTGGAATCGAGCACGCGCAGGGCCACGGGTTCGCCCCGTCGGAAGTGGGCCGCAAGGTCTTCGGGGCGGGCAGCGCTGTGGGACGCGGGAACGAACCCCTCGACGCCTTCGCCCAGGTCCATGACGATGCCTTTTTCCTCGAGCCGTATTACCGTGCCGGTCACTTGGCGGCCTCGAGCGAAACGCACCGCCAACTCGGGCCAGGGGTCGTCGTGCAGCTGCTTCAAGCCGAGCGAGATCCGCTTGGCGTCGGCGTCCACGTGCAACACCATGACGTCGACCGGCTCGCCCTTCTGCAGGACTTCCGACGGATGTTCGACCCGCTTGGTCCAGCTCATGTCGGACACGTGAACCAGCCCGTCAATCCCCGGTTGGATCTCGACGAACGCGCCAAAGCCGGTGAGGTTCCGCACCGTACCCTCAAGACGGGTACCCGTGGGATACTTGAGCGGCAGCGCCAGCCACGGATCCTCTTCGATCTGCTTCATGCCGAGCGAGATCTTCTCCTCCTTGGGATCCACCTTCAGGACTACGGCGTCGATCTCGTCTCCGATTGACACGAGCTTGGAAGGGTGCCGGACGTTTCGCGTCCAGGACATCTCCGATATGTGAACCAGCCCCTCCACGCCTTTTTGCAGCTCGACGAAGGCGCCGTAGTTGGTAATCGACACGACCCGACCGCGCACGCGCGCGCCGAGCGGATAACGCAGCTCGATGTCGGTCCACGGATAGGGGAGCAGCTGCTTGAGGCCCAGGGAAATGCGCTCGCGGTCCCAATCAATGTCCAGGACCTTGATGTCGAGCCGCCCTCCCACTTCCACGACCTCGGAGGGATGTCCGACGCGACCCCACGACATGTCCGTGATGTGGAGCAGTCCGTCAAGTCCGCCAAGGTCGATAAAAGCGCCGAAGTCAGTGATGTTCTTTACCACGCCTTCGCGAACCTGTCCCTTCAGGAGCTCCTTCACCAGGGTGGCGCGCTTCTCTTCGCGCTCGCGTTCGAGGATGACTCTCCTCGAGACCACGATGTTCCGTCGGCGCTTGTTGAGCTTGATGATCTTGAAGTCGTAGGTCTCGCCGACCAAGTCCTCGATGTTGGGCACTCTGCGCAGCGCAATCTGCGACCCGGGCAAGAACGCGTCCACGCCCATGATGTCGACCGTTACGCCACCCTTGATCTTCCGCGTCAGCAGTCCCGTGACCGGCTGATCGTTCTCGTACGCCTCCTTGATCAGCTCCCAAACGCGGAGGAAATCGGCCTTCTTCTTGGACAGAACGACCACGCCGTCGTCGTCCTCAAGGCTTTCGAGCAGGACTTCGACCGCTTGCCCCGGGCGTATGGACGTCGGATCCTTGAACTCTTCAAGGGGAACCGCGCCCTCGCTCTTGAAGCCGAATTCGAGTATGGCCGCGGAATCGGTAATCCAGAGGATCCTCGCCTCTACGATCTCGCCTTCCTTGATCACGCCTCGCGCCGTCTGGTGATCGGCCAGCATGGCCGCGAACGCGTCATGCGAGACGTCGAGGATTTCCTCTCCGTAAGAGTCGTGAAAGATCTCCGGAGAGATCGCTTCCTTCGAATCCTCTTCGGGTGGGTTCGATTCGGGGACCGGCGAAACTTCTTTGATGTCCGTCATGGTTCGTGTCGTCGCCGGTGCAAGGTCCGGCGCTCCAGCGTGATCCAGTCCGGCCTCGCACGCAGGCAGGACTGAGGTTGGTGGGATACGGTGGGGTACAACCTTTAACTATAGCCTTCCGCGGGAAGAAACGGGAGTGCCAGACGAACTACGGCGTCAATCTGCGCCGAAAAATCCAGGTGGGTGGTGTCGATCGTGCGCGCATCCGGGGCGCGGACCAGAGGTGCGACGGGCCGCGAGGAATCGAACCGGTCCCTGGCGCGCAACCGCGCGGCTTCGGCCTCGATCCGGGCATCGCCACCCTGCCTCTGCAGGATCCGGCGCCGGGCGCGCACGCGCACGTCGGCGTCAAGGTAGACCTTGACCTGCGCATCGGGAAACACCACGGTCGCCATGTCGCGACCTTCGGCAACCAGCCCGGGCGGCACGGCCGCATCGCGCTGAAGCGCCAACAGGTGTTCACGCACCGTCGGGATCGCCGAAACGCGCGACACGGCCGCCGTCACGGCGTCGGCGCGCAACGCTCGGTCGGCCAACCGTTCGCCTCGCATGTGCAACGACATGCGTCCCCCGTTCCAGGCGACCTCCAGCCGAAGCAGCGTGCGCAGGCGGTCGAGCGGGGCGCGTTCCGCGCCTTCGATCCCCAGATCGGTCTGGAGCAGGGCCAGGGTCGCGGCGCGGTAGATCGCACCGGAATCCAGGTGTCGGAAACCGAGCCTGTCGGCGACGGCGGCGGCGGTGGTGGACTTTCCCGCACCCGCCGACCCGTCAATCGCGACGATTACGCAGTCAGGCACTTATGCGGTCCAGCAATTGCCAGAATCCAGGGAAACTCACGTCGGCGACCTGGGGCGAGTCCACCTGCAGGTCGCAGTCGTCCGTTGCGCCCAGGATGCCGAACGCCATGGCGATGCGGTGGTCGTGAAAGGCTTCGATGCGCCCCGTCAGCGCCTTGGTCGTGCCCGCGATCGCCAGGCTGTCGTCGCATTCTTCCGTCTCGACCCCAATCCGCCGCAGATTGATCGCCAACGCGGCCAAACGGTCGGATTCCTTGACGCGCAGCTCGCGCGCTCCCGTGATTCGGGTCACGCCGGAAGCGCGGGCGGCCAGCACCGCCAGGACGGGCACTTCGTCGATCAGGCCCGGTACTTCGTCTTCGCCGACGTCGACCGCCCGCAGGGGGCCGTTCGGAGGGAAGACGACCAGGTCGCCGATCGGTTCGCCGCCGGGAGCACCGCGCAGACGGACTTCAACCTGCGCTCCCATGCGTGCGAGCACCGGGAGCAGCCCCGTACGCGTGGGGTTCAGGCCCACATCGCGGATCGCGACCGGGCGGCGCCGCGCCGCCAACCCCGCCCACGCCAGGAAAAACGCCGCCGACGAGAAGTCGCCCGGCACGTCCATGTGCAGGGGCGCCAAGCGGTCGACCGCGCGCGGCAACCGAACCGCCCACGCCCCGCCCTTCCACTCCTCGACCACCTCGGCGCCCATCGCCTCGAGCATGCGCTCGCTGTGGTCGCGCGACCGGCGCGGCTCGCGCACCTCGACGGGAACGCCCCCGCCCAGCCCCGCCAACAGAATCGCGCTCTTGACCTGCGCGGAGGCGACCGCGCTCCGATGGCGGATTTCGCGCAGGCGACCTCCCGTCACCCGCATGGGCAAGGTGCCGTCCCGTTCGAGATAGGCGATCGCCGCGCCCATGTCTCGCAGCGGGGCGCAGATGCGCTCCATTGGGCGCCGCGACAGCGATTCGTCGCCGCGCAAAGCCACCGAGAGGGGTTGCGCCGCCAGCGCTCCCGCGAGAAGCCGCGCGCCGGTTCCGCTGTTCATGAGATCGAGCGCGGCGCGCGGCTGCCGCCAGCGCCGGAATCCGAGACCGCGGACCCGGATCGCGCCGCGACCGGGTTGGTCGAGGCCGCGGATGCGGACGCCCAGGGCGCGCAGGGCGCTTGCCGTGGCCAGCGGGTCCGCGCCGCGCGGGAAGGCGCCAATGCGGCTCTCTCCTTCTGCCAACGCGGCGAAGATCAGCGCGCGTTGCGTGATCGACTTGTCTCCAGGGACTCGAATGGTCATGCCCAGGTCGTCGTTCAGCCCCTTGCCGAGACCCATTGCTCCCCCTGTTTCATGAGCGCGCCGAGTTTGCCAAGGTCGCGCTGCGACAGCATTTCGCGTACGCTCGCAAGCTTGCGTTCCATGGCGAGCAGAGCCGCCGCGTCCTCGTCCGCCAACGCCTTCAGCAGGGGCAGCCACATGGTCGGGCTTGATCCCGCCAGGCGAGTCATGTCGCGTCCGCCGGGTCCGAGCAGGTCCGGGGCGAGGCCGGCATCGTCCATGACCGCGGCCAGGGCGTTGGACACCAGCTGCGGCAAGTGACTGGCGTTGGCCATGATGCGGTCATGCCGTGGGGCGGCGACGGACCGGGGCCGCCCGCCCAGCAGGGTCCAGAAATCGCGGGCAATCGCGAGAGCCGTCGCCGAACCGCGATCCGGCAGAGGGCAGAGCCAGACCCGCGCCCCGTCGAAAAGGTCGTCGCGCGCGGCGGCGTACCCGGAACGTTCGGTCCCGCACATGGGGTGCGCCCCGACGAAGACCGGCGCCGGGCGCCGGGCCGGGTGCGCCCGGGACCCCGCGGCCGCAGCCCCCAACACCGCAACCTTCAGGCTCGCCACGTCGGTTGCGAGGGCGGCGCGACCCCACGCCGCAGCCGTTTGGCGCACGAGGGCCACCGTTTCGTCGAGCGGCGCGGCGAAGACCACCACCCCGTCGTCGACGTCGCAGTCTTCCAGCCGGTCGGCCACCCGCACGCCGTCGCGCCGCGCCAGGGCCGCGCATTCCCGATCGGGCTCGACCCCGAAGACCGGCGTGTGCGGCGCGCGGCGCAGCACGGTCTTCGCCACCGAACCGCCCATAGCCCCGAGCCCGACCACCGTCACCGTCCGCAGCGGTCGCGAATCAGTCACGGTAGCCGATCTCGATCTCGAGCCCGTCGCGCGCAAGGACCGCGGTCGGGAAAATCGCTCGGGCCTGTCTTTCCAGCGCCCTGGGCGATTCGGCGTAGCGGGCCGACAGATGCGTGAGCACCAAACGTTTGACCCTGGCTCGCTGGGCCACGCGTGCGGCTTCCGTCACCGTCGAGTGCCTGGTCTCGCGCGCTCGGCGTTTCTCGTCTCGGCCGAACGTCGCATCGTGGATCAGCAGGTCGGCGCCCATGGCCATCGTGATCGTGGCGCGGGTGGGGCGCGTGTCTCCGGTGTAGACCACCTTGCGTCCAGGCCGGGCCGGACCCACCACCTGGTCCGGCGTGATCACGCGACCCTCTACTTCAACGGGTTGGCCCCGGTGCAGCTGGCCGAACAGCGGCCCTTCGGGGACGCCCAACCGGCGAGCCACGTCCACGTCGAAGCGACCCAACCGCCGCTCCTCCACCAGCGCGTACCCCAGCGCGGCCACCCCGTGATCGACCTCGTAGGCGTGCATGGCCCACCCGTCGAAGTTCACGCGGCTACCGTCTCGAAGTCCCACGACGCGCACCGGAAAAGGCAGCCTCTCGATGCCCATGCCGATCGCCGCCTGCAGGAGCGCGACCGTTGTCCTGGGGCCGTACACGGTCATGCCCTCTTCCCTGCCCTGCAGCCCCATGGTGCGCAACAGGCCCGGCAGTCCCAGAAAATGATCGGCGTGGCCGTGCGTGACAAAGATGTGGGAGAACGAGAACCCCGTGCCGTAGCGCATGATCTGGCGTTGGGTGCCCTCGCCGCAGTCGAGCAGGAGAGACTGGCCTTCGCGCTGTACGGCGATACCCGAAACGTTCCGGCCGACGGTGGGCCGGGAAGCGGCGGTTCCCAGGAAGCGGATTCGAATCATGGGGGATAAGGTAACCCGCGCGATCCGCGCGCTGCGCATTTGCCACCGGGTCGCGGCGCGGATTATTGTAGCTTGACAACGACCATTCACCCCAGGAGGACAAATGAACGACCGGAGCCGAAATAGCCGTGGACGCCCGCGTACGCCGAATCGACGCGACTTTCTGGGATCGGCGGCCGGCGTGTTGGGCGTCTCCCAGCTGCCTGCCTTCGCCTCGGACGCCACCGAGATCGCCAGAGACCTGAGCGGGCACGGGGGAACCCCGGCGGAAACGGCTGCCGACGAGTCCTTCTGGAGCGAAGTCGCGCGCGCCTTCACCGTCGACCGCACACTCGTGAATCTGAACAACGGCGGCGTCAGCCCCTCGCCGAGCTTCGTGCAGGACGCCATGAGGCGGCACCTCGAATACTCGAACGAAGCGCCGACCTACACCATGTGGAAGATTCTCGAGCCCCAGCGCGAGGGCGTGCGGGCCCGCATGGCGCGCGAGTGGGGCGTCGATGCGGAAGAGATCGCGTTTACCCGCAACGCCTCCGAGGGCTTGCAGATCTGCCAGTTCGGGTATGACCTGGAGCCGGGCGACGAGGTGCTCACCACGACCCAGGACTACGGGCGCATGCTCACGACCTTCCGCCAGCGCGAACGGCGCGAGGGGATCGTCATGCGGCAGATCAAAATCCCGGTTCCGGCCGAAGACCCCACCGAGGTGGTGCGTCGCTTCGAAGAGGCCATCACGCCCAGGACGCGGCTCATCCTCATGTGCCACATGATCAACCTGACCGGTCAGATTCTGCCGGTCCGCGAGATCGTCGCCATGGCCCGCCGGCACGACGTTCCGGTCATCGTGGACGGCGCGCACGCCATGGCGCACTTCCCGTTCAAGCTCTCCGAGTTGGAATGCGACAACTACGCGACCAGTCTCCACAAGTGGCTCTTCGCGCCGCACGGGACCGGGCTGCTCTACGTTCGCCGCGAGGAAATCGCCAACATCTGGCCCCTCATGGCCGCGCCCGACCGCATGGACAACGACATCCGCAAGTACGAAGAGATCGGCACACACCCCGCGGCCAACTACCTGGCGATCGGCGAGGCGCTGACTTTTCACCAGGGAATCGGGGCGGAGCGGAAAGCGGCTCGTTTGGTGTATTTGAGGGACTACTGGGCGAACCGGCTCCTTGAGAACGACCGCGTCACGCTGAACACGAGTCAGCAACCCGGTTTCGCCTGCGGAATTGCCAACGTGCACGTCGACGGGCTGGACACCGCGCAGCTCAGCACCTGGCTCTGGGACAAGCACAGGATCATCAACGTCTCGATCGGCCACGAAGAGTGCGAAGGCCTCCGCATCTCGCCCAGCGTGTACACCACGCTCGAGGAGATCGACCGGTTCAGCGAGGCCATGGAGTGGGCGATCGAGCACGGGCTGCCGGCTTGACGCGGCCGGCGCGCGCGACCATGACGGCATTCGGGGCGCGACGCACAGCTGCGGCGCGAGGCGTCGCTGGCGGGCGGCAACTTGTGGTCGCGGGCCTCGTTCTCGTCGCCCTCGGCGCCGTCGTCGGGGGGGCGTCGGGCCAGAGCCGCGACGTCGACCTGGACGCGCTGGTCGGGTGGCCCTTCCCTGCGGGGCTGACGGTCGCCGCCTCCGCGCCGGTCGCGGCCTGGGTGCGCAACGAGCGCGGGGCGCGCAACGTGTGGGTGGCCGAGGGTCCCGCGTGGGAGGGCCGCCGCGTGACGTCGTTCTCGGGTGACGACGGGCAGGAAGTCGGCGGCCTCGCCATTTCCGCCGACGGCGCGGTCATCGCGTTCGTGCGGGGTGGGGCGCCGAATCGCGCGGGCGAGATTCCCAACCCCGAGAGCGTCGCGCTGGGCGTGGATCGCGAGATTTGGGTCGTGGGGGCCGACGGGAGCGGGGCGCGCAAACTGGGCCCCGGTCATTCGCCATTGCTGACGCCCGACGGCAGCGCGGTCGTCTACCTGTCGGGCGGCGCGATTCACCGTAGACCTACCGCCGATGCCGCCTCCGAACCAGAGCTGCTGCTTCGTGGGCGAGGCAGCCCGGGCGAGCTGCGGCTGTCGCCCGACGGCTCGCGCCTGGCGCTGGTGAGTCGGCGCGGAGATCACGCCTTTATCGGCGTGCTCGACCTCGCCACGGGAGACTTTGGCTATCTCGACCCGTCGCTGGACATTGACGGAAGCCCGGCATGGTCGCCGGACGGGCGGGAGATCGCCTACGTGCGGACGCCCAACGACAAGGACCGCCTGCCCTTCTTCGCCGTGCGCGAATCGCTTCCGTGGAGCATCAGAGCCGTGCGCGTGGCCGACGGCGTCGCGCGCACCGTGTTCGCGGCGCCCGAAGGCGTCGGCAGCGTGTTCCGCACCATTTCCGCCGCCAACAACATTTTCTGGGGCGCGGACGATCGCATCGCGTTTCCGTGGGAAGGGAACGGATACACCAACCTGTATTCGGTCGACGCGCGGGGTGGCGCGGAGCCGCGCCCGATCGCGACGGGCGAATTCGAGGTGCAGTACGCGGCGCTCACCCCTGACGGCGCGGCAATCGTCTTTTCGTCCAACGAAGGGGACGTCGACCGGCAGCATTTGTGGCGCGGGGCCATTGACGGGAGCGGGGCGCGTCAGCTGACGCCGGGCGACGGGATCGAATGGCAACCGGCCCCAACCGTGGACGGATCGGTGGTCTTCCTCGCGTCTTCGGGCACGGTGCCTGCACACGCCGAAGTGTTGGCCGACGGCGCGCGCCGTTGGCTGGTGGATTCCGGGGTCGACGCGCTCCCCGGCGGGCTGGCCGATCCCGAGCAGGTCGTGTTCCCTTCCGCCGACGGCATGCCCATTCACGGGCAGCTGTTTCTCCCGGCAGGGTCGCCGCCGCCGGGAGGCTGGCCTGGATTACTGTTCCTGCACGGTGGGTCGCGGCGCCAAATGCTGCTCGGGTTCCACCACCGCGGCTACTACCACAACACCTATTCGTTCAACCAATACATGGCCGCGCAGGGCTACGCGGTCCTGTCGGTCAACTATCGCAGCGGCATCGGGTACGGCATGGCCTTCCGCGAAGCGCTCCATTACGGGGCGGACGGCGCATCCGAAGTCAAGGACGTCATGGGCGCAGGCGTCTACCTGGGGTCCCGCGAGGATGTCGACGGCGATCGGATCGGCCTTTGGGGCGGATCCTACGGGGGCTACCTCACCGCCCACGGCCTGGCGCAGGCATCGCACCTGTTCCAGGCGGGGGTGGACGTTCACGGGGTGCACGACTGGAACGTCACGATCCGCAACTTCGTGCCTTCGTACGACGCGACGGCGCGACCCGAAGTCGCCGCGCGGGCGTTCGCATCTTCGCCCATGGCCTTCCTGGACACCTGGACCTCGCCCGTGCTGCTGATTCACGGCGACGACGACCGCAACGTGCCCTTCAGCGAGTCGGTCGACGTGGCCGAGGCGCTGCGCAACCGGGGCGTTCACGTCGAGGCGCTGGTCTTCCCCGACGAAGTGCACGGCTTTCTGCTTCACCGCAACTGGATGGCCGCGTTTCGCGCCGCCGAGGATTTTTTCGACCGGTTCCTGAAGTGAGGGCGGGGGTCGGGTCCTACCTGGATTCGCCCAGCTCCTCGGCCATGAGGTCGAGTGCCAACGTCGTCAGACGAACCAGGTGCGGGTGCGCGCGATTCCCGTTGGTGAGAAAGGCGATCCCGAACCCGCGCGTGCGGTTGCCCGACGCGAAGGCCGTGTAGCCCGAGACGCTTCCCGAGTGCGCGAAGAAACGCTCCCCGTTGTGCGTCGATACCCACCAGGTAAGTCCGTATCCGGGATTGTCGTAGCCCCATCCGCCTCCCATGGGACGGCCCGCGAACTGGTCGAATTGCAGGCTGTGCATCTCGTCCATGGTCGCCGGTTCGAGCAGCCGATCGTTGCCCCAGGCGCCGTCGCCCAGGTTGAACCGCACCCAGTTCGCCTGATCGTGGATCGTGCCGTAGACGATGCCGGCGGGCCACACGTTGGCCTTCGTGCGCACGGCGGGGCGATTGCGCCCGCTCTCGGGGTCGGGCGCGTACGGCACGGCAAGCCGCTCGGCCATCTCTGGCGGCGGATCAAACGCCGTCGAGTTCATGTCCAACGCGTTCCAGACGTTCTCCTGAACGTATTCCTTGTAGGGAACGCCGGAGAACGTCTGAACGAGGCGTCCCACCAGGGAGTACGCCATGTTGGAATAGACCACTCCGGCAAGCGGCGCCGTGTCCACGCGGAGGGAATCGCGCAGATACTCGTCCAGCGGCAGGGGCGCCGTCGTCCCCCAAACCGGATGCGGCCCGAAGTCAACCGGCATGCCCGAGGTGTGCGTGAGCAGGTGCCGAAACGTGACCGGCCGTTCAGGGTCTTCTCCGCGAATCGCGAGACCGTCCAGGTAGTCGCTCACCGGGTCGTCGAGCGCAAATTTGCCCTGTTCCATTTGTTGGAGAAGGGCGACGGTGGACTGCGCCTTGAACGTGGAGCCGATAAGGTACACGGTGTTGGTCGACGCGGGAGTGCGTGCCCAGAGGTTGGACTGGCCGAATGCGGCGCTCCAGAGCTCGCCTTGGCGGTCGGTAATCGCGACGACGAGAGAGGGAATGGCGCCGTCGAGCAAAGCCCGTTCAATTTCGGGCGAGAGCCGCGCGGCAATGCGGTCGATCGGGGGCGACTGCGCGTGCAGGCTCGCGGTTGGGGGTGCGGCAACGGTGAACAGGGTCGCGGCGACCAGAGAAGTACGATGCAGCCAACGTTGGTTCGGCACTATGCCCTCCAGGAGAAAATGCGGTGATCAGGAGAATGCGGTGATCTGGATAGACGGAGAATCGGCTGGTCGCCCGCCGCTGGCGGACGATCAGATGAGCATCAAGGTGCAGCCCGTGTACGCGCGCGGTCATTCGCAGCCGCCGTGGCGCCACGTGTTCGCGTATTTCATACGCATCGAGAATGTCGGAACCGACACGGCCCAGCTGTTTTGGCGTCACTGGAAGATTCACGATTCCGTGGCGGGGGACCAGGAGGTCGAAGGCGAGGGCGTGGTGGGCGAGTGCCCGGTCCTGGCGCCCGGCGACGTGCACGAATACAACAGCTTCTGCGTGCTGGAAGGGCGCAGCGGCCATATGGAGGGGTTCTACCACTTCCGTCGCGAAGACGGCTCGATTTTTCGCGCGACGATCCCCCGGTTCCATTTGCGGGTGCCGCGCGTTGGCGAGAGCCGGGAACCCGACTAGCGGCTGCTGGCCCGCGGGCGGCAGTCTTCCCTACTCGATCCTTCGGTAGATCGCGTGCGACACCCGCTCGCTGCCGTCCGGCATCGCCCGACGATACTCGTTGTCGATCGTGTTTCCGTCTTCGGACAGCACGTTGATGATGACCTGGTAGACCTCGCCGTCGCGAGCGTTGAGGATTCTGTTGGTGCGATCGTCGACCACCTCGACCGCGGTCGTGGCGTTCTCCTGTCCCTCGACCGGTCGGAACTCGCCGTCGAACATGGTCACGTACGACCATTCGTTGGGCTCGCCCTCGGCGTTGACGGACGCCACGGTGATCTTCATGCCGCCGTCGCCGTAAGGCTCGTACGTCATGATGTTGCTGGCCGGGGGCGGCGCGTCGGACTCGAGCCGCCACCTTCCGAAGCGGGGATTGTCGGCGGGCGCGGCTGCGGCCTCGTCAGCTGCGGCGTCGGGGGTCATTTCGGCGTCGGCGGCGTCGCCTTGGTCGGCTGCCGGGGCGCAGGAACTTGCGGCGGCGACAGCGAATACGGCGAAGGCGAAGGGGGCGATGGCGGCTGCGCGCATGGTTGATCTCCTTGTTGGTTGGGTTCGTGGGATTAGTGGGTTCGCGGGCAAAGCGCAAACTAGCACTTGCTCCCGGCCGATGCACGCGCCGCCCGCGAGGCATCGCGGCGTTGAACCGGAACCTGCGCCTACGATGATCCGTACTACCATGCAACGGGTGCGCGGGAGTCGGCCCGCGCGAAGACTCGCCCGCCGGTCGTTCCGCTTGCCGTGGAGTTGCACGATGCCAATGCCGGTTGCCCTTTCACGCTTCGGACAGGTCGCCTGGACGTTCGCCCTCGTTTGGCACTTGGCGTCACTCCCTGCCCCGCCCTTGATGGCCGCACAGTCGTCCGAGAGGAGCTCGCAGTCGTCGGACCGGATCTGGGGGCTGGTCCACACCACCGACGGCGAACGACACGAGGGGTTTCTGCGGTTCGAGAGGACGCAGCGCGCGGCCTCGTGGACCGATGTGCTCGTGGGCCGCAGAGAGATTCCGGACGCGAACTACCACGCGTGGCTCCAGGCCGTTCACGACGGCGAGGTCGCGCTTCGCACGGTCGAGCTGAAGGGCTACCGGATCTCGTGGGAGGAGCGACACCGCGACTTCGCAATCGAGGAGTGGTCGCAAGTGCGCGTGGGACAGCTCGCCGCCATTGACGTGCACGACGACGGCCGGGTCACGTTGACGCCGCGCGGACCGGCGGGGCCCGTTGTCTGGAAGGTGCCGACCGGCGCGCGATTCATGCGCGTCGTGATTGAAGTTCCTGGCGGCGGGGACGATTTGGCTCTGGGCTCGGACGAGCTGGACCGGATTGAGTTTGGCGGGCCGCCCGATGGGGTCGTCGCAGGCTCGCGCCGAGTGCAAGGGACGCTCGAAGATCGTTTCGGGCGCGAGTTTACCGGGGTGGTGAGCTGGAACCGCTCGCCGGTCTTCGGTTCGCACCATGTGCACGGCCGCGACGACGAAGGCGACGACTGGCGCATTCCGTTCACCGAAATCAGCGTTCTTGAGCGGCGACTCGGCGGCGCCCTGATCACGACCGTGGACGGCGAGCGCGTCGACCTCTATCGGGGGTTGGCGTCGCGGCGGCAACCATCGGACGTCCGGTGGTATCGTCGGGCCATTCGCATCGCCGATCCCGGGATCGGGACCGTGACCGTGGCTTGGGACGACTTGCGGACGCTGCGGGTGCACGCCGAGTCGAATGCGGCTCGGTATGAGGGTTTTTCGGTGGGGGGCGCTCTGTATGGGGTTGTGACCGTTCGGAGCGGCGAGCAAGTCGAAGGGTGGCTTCGGTGGGACGCCGACGAAGAGTGGGCTTGGGAGCACTTCAACGGGGAGTCCGACAACGTGGCGCTCCACGTGGAGTTTGGAAGAATCGCGCGAATCGGGCGGAGCGAAGACGGCATTGCGCGCGTCACGCTCGCCGATGGGCGCGTCTTCGACGTGTCCGACTCCAACGATGCGGGTTCAAGCGACGACGGAGAACGCAACCGGGGGATCTTCGTGTTCCCGAGCGCGGGACCCGCTCAACGGGAGAGCGACGAGGGGGCCGACGCCGGGTGGCGACACGTGTCGTGGGAAGACCTTGTGGATGTTCGCTTCATGCCGGCGCCGCGGGGGTCCGGGTCATGACGGGCTGCGGTCGTCGTGTTGGGTCCGGCCTGATCGCGGTGATCGCATTCGCCATTGCCGCGGGCGGCGCGCAGGCGCAGACCCGGTTCGCCCCCGACGCCTTTCTGGATCCCGTCGCACGCGCCTTGTATGAGGCGGCGTTTGACGGCTGGAACACGTTGGACGAGTCGGTTGTGCGCTACACCGCAAGGATCGATCAGCGCATCGCGGCAGCCATTCGCATGCCGCTGCGCGACCGCGTCGTCTACCACAACGAAACCGCCGTGCGCGCTTTCTGGGAGCGGGACTACGATCCCGTGGTCCAGGTGCTGGGGAGCCGCTCCGAGTACCCGGGCCGCGAAATCGCCATGCGCGAGGGCGATCTGGGGTGGCTCGAGGACCTACCGTTCGACGAGCCGTTTGAACCCGGAAGCGACCACCTCTTCCTCGGGATGGGCAACGATCCCACGGGAGCCGAGCCGACCGAGGGCGATTACAACCTGATCCATCCGCTGGGACCGGGGGCCGACACGGTGTATCGCTTTCAGAGCGGCGATACGCTCGCGGTTTCCTTCTCCGACGGACGTCGGCTACGCGCGACACAGCTCGACGTCTTGCCCCGCGAAGCCTCGGCTCGCCGGATCAGCGGCGTCTTGTGGATTCAGCCCGAGACCGGCGCGCTGGTTCGGGCCACGTACCGGCTGAGTCGGGAGTTCGATGCGATTCGGGACATCCCCGAGCTCCAGGAAGAGGACGAGGCCGGCGAGTTCAGGTTCGTGCCCGGGATATTGAGACCATGGACGTTCAATCTCAACGTCGTGGCCGTAGACTACACGCTGTGGGACTTCAAGGCTTGGCTGCCGCGCAGCATGCGCCTCGAAGGCGAAGTGGCCGCGGGAATACTCAAGCTCCCCGTGTCCATGGACATGGCGTATCGGGTCGAGTCGGTGGTCATGCAGGACGACCTGGATGCCGCGCAGGAAGGCGAGCCCACCGGCCAGGAGACCGTAGCCGCAGACGACATGCGAGAAGTGCATTTCGCGACGCGAGCCGAGGCCATGGACTTCATTGCCGCGCTGCTGGCGGAGGACGATCGCGTGCCTTACGAACTCATGTCCGAGACGCCCGCGAGGGAACGTCGGTCGCTGCTGATCGTGCCGGAAGAGCTCAGCCGCGTGGCCGAGAGCGCACATCTTCCGCCGCCAATTTGGGAAGCGGCCACCGGGTTCACGGACGTGGAAGCGCTGGAGGCGCATGTTCGCGACTTGGCGGACCTGCCCGCTCTTCCCGTGCAGCTGATTCCCTGGAGCTTTGATTGGGGGTGGGCCCACAGCGACCTTGTCCGGTACAATCGTGTGGAGGGGCCCGCGGTGGGCGGACGGTTGCGTTGGGACCTGAGCAACCGCTACGCGGTCAACCTCAAGGGGTCCTTCGGCTTTGCGGACCTGCGGCCGAAGGCGCGCGCCGAGCTGGAACGCAGCACGGTGCTGCGCCGTTTGACGCTGGGCGCGTATCACGAGATGCAGGATGCGCAAACGCACGGCCTGAGGTTCGGCACGGCGTTCGCCGCCTTGCTGTGGGGCCGCGACGACGGCGAGTACTTCCGCGCCACCGGCGTCGATTTGACGTGGCGTCCGCCGGAGGGCAGCCGCGAATCCTTCCAGTTTCGCGCGTACGCCGAGCGGCACGGTGCCTTGGCGAACAACACCGATTTCGTACTGTTTCGGGTCTTCGACGACGATTGGCGGTTTCGCCCGAACCTGGCGGCCGACGAGGCCGAGGAGGCCGGCGCCGAACTCCGGTTGTCGCCGTGGTGGGGCCACGACCCGCTCAAGGCGCAATTTGGTCTGGAGCTCGAGGTTCGCAGCGCGGTTTGGCGGTCGTTGGGGGATGAAGAGCGACGGGAGTATGCACAAGCGAGCGCCACGGCGCGCGCGGTTATTCCCCTGCGCGGCAACGGGTGGACGGGATGGCGACTGGGGGTTGAGGCGGCGGGCGGCAACACATGGGGCGCCGCGCCCGTCCAGCGCTCGTGGTTCCTGGGCTCGGCGTCGACCTTGCGAGGCTATCCCGCTTCAGTAGCGTCGGGCCCGTCGTTTGTGCGTGGCCGTCTTGAGGCGAGTCGCTACTATCACGGGGTCGCTGGCAGCGTGTTCAGCGACGTGGGATGGGCGGGCGCGGCGGCGGATTTCGACGGCGCCGACCTGCTTGCCAGCATCGGGATCGGCGGCAGCGTGCTGGACGGGCTGTTTCGCCTCGACATGTCGCGCGGGCTTCGCGGGCCCTTGAAGGAATTCCGCATCGAGTTCTACCTGGATGGTATCTTGTAATCGTGGGCCCAGCGCCTGAGGCGCGATCCGATGCGGGCAAGTGCAGACGCGGCTCACATGTTGAGCCAGAAAGGAACGCCGTGTTTCGCCAGAAGCTCTCGCTCGACGAACCGATGACGCTTTCCACGCCACCACCAAAGAGACGCTGAACACCATGCGCGACTTCAACAAAGAAGGACCGGTGGTGTCCGCCGAGCACTACAGTATCCCGCCGCTCTCGCGAATCGACCGAGACGAAGTCCTGCACCTGATCGAGCGCAAACGCTACTTCGTCCTCCACGCGCCAAGGCAGACGGGCAAGACCACGGTGCTGGGCGCCCTGAGCGACCTGCTGAACCAGAGCGGAAAGTACCGGTGCGCTTACGTGAACGTGGAATCGGCGGCGGCGGCCCGCGAGAACGTAGCGGCGGTCATGCGCACGATCGTCGGGAGGCTGGCGGCCGAGGCATGGCGGACGCTCGGAGACCGTACGCTCCGCGATGTTCGGAAGGAGGTCCTGGAAGAGGAAGGTCCGTACGAAGTGCTCCAGGAAGTGCTGGCCTTGTGGGCGGAGTCGAACCCGAAGCCGCTGGTTGTGTTGATCGATGAGATCGACTCGCTGGTCGGGGACTCCCTGCTCTCGGTGCTTCGGCAGCTCCGGGCCGGCTATCGGGACCGCCCCGAACATTTCCCCCAAAGCGTGATCCTATGCGGGGTGCGAGACGTGCGCGACTACCGCATCAGGGCTTCGTCGGAAGAGGGGCTGGTTACCGGCGGCAGCGCGTTCAACATCAAGGCCGAATCGCTGAGGCTGGGGGACTTTTCGGAAGACGAGGTCCACACGCTCCTGCACGAGCACACGCAGGAGACGGGACAACGATTCGCGGAAACGGCCACGGCCGAGATATGGCGCCTGACCCGAGGCCAGCCGTGGCTCGTGAACGCCCTCGCTTACGAATGCTGCTTTTCCAAGGCGGGGGTGCGGGACCGCTCCATCGACATCACCGGGGCGATGGTCCGCGACGCTTCCGAGCGCCTGATCCTTCGGCAGGATACCCATGTGGACCAGCTGCTCGAGAAATTGAAGGAACCGAGGGTGCAGCGCGTGATCGAGCCGCTGCTCAATGGCGAGCCGTCCACGGCTCGGTTCGACCGCGACGACTTGAAGTACGCGCGCGACTTGGGCCTTGTGAGCCTCGACCGCCTGGCGGTCGCCAATCCGATCTACCGGGAGGTGATACCAAGGAGCCTGAGCGCGGCCGCCCAGGACGACCTCGAACACCAGCCCGAGCTCGTCGGCGATCCCATGTGGTATGTCGGGCCGGACGGCCGCCTTCGCGTCGGCGAGCTCATGGCGGCGTTTCAGCGTTTCTTTCGAGAGAACTCCGAACAGTGGATCGGCAGGTTCCAGTACCGAGAGGCGGGACCCCAGCTGCTTCTGCAGGCGTTCCTGCAACGGATCGTCAACAGCGGCGGCCGCATCGAACGGGAATACGGGGCGGGCCGGCGAAGGATGGACCTGGGCATCGTCTGGCCGGTTCACGGGGCGGCCCCGAACTCGCCTGATCGCGAAACGGGACGCGAAGCTCCGATGTCCGGGGAACAACGCGCGGTGATCGAATGCAAGCTGCTCCGCTCGGGTCCGGAGAAGACGATCGCGGCCGGACTCGAACAGACTTGTGCGTACATGGATATATGGGACGCCGAGGAAGGCCACCTTGCCGTCTTCGACCGGCGGAAGGGCGCATCCTGGGACGAGAAGATCTTCCGCCGCGAGGAAACATCCGGGACACGCCGGATCACCGTCTGGGGGATGTAGCGGCGCGCGGTGCCGCGTCCTCCATCTGGTCGGGCTAGACAGGCCCCGGCCCGTCGCTTGACGCCGGCCCCGCATTGACGTAGTGAATCAGAGTATTCACCTACGTCGATAAGCGAGGAACGACATGCCGTTTCGTGTTGCCGGAGTTTCCGTTGGAGTTGCCAGGGGTGCAGTCGTGAAGCGACCCGGGTCGTGCCCGCGCCGGGCCAGGGCGGCCCGTGGGCGGTGGGTGGCGAGGCTTGTTGGCGCCGCGTGCGCCCTCGCCGTCTTCGGCGCTACCCCCGCAGCGCCGCAGGGTTCGGGCTCCCTGGACGTCGCCGAGCCGTTCAAGGTCGGGACCTTCGAGTTGGACGGCGAAGCGCGGGTCGCGCTCGTCCTCCGCAATTCCCTCATTGTCGACATCGCAGAGGCAAACCGGGCGTTGGAACTCAGTCCGGTCTATCCGACGTTGCCCATGCCCGAAGACATGGTGGACCTGATTGCGCGCTACGAGTACGGCGTGAGGCTGCGGCTGTACGAGATCGTGAATTCCCTTGTCGCCGATGATTGGATCGCCAGTGAGACGCGTCCCGATTTCGTGTATCCTGTCGGAACGGTGCGCACCCTGCCGCCGATCATGTACCCGGGCAAGATCATGAATGCGGCGGTCAACTTCTACAGTCACGTGAACGAGACCGGTACGCCTGAAGAACGGGCCGAGGCGCGGCGTCAGCGGCGTGAGAATCGCGGCGTTCCGTATCTGTTTCTGAAGCCGAGCCGTGGGGCGGTGATCGGAAACGGCGACGCCGTGGTGATCCCTTATGGTCGCGATCGTACGGATTGGGAGGTGGAGCTGGGGGCGGTGATTGGGAGAACGGCCAAGTACGTGTCGGCGACGGATGCTCAGGACTACGTGTTCGGGTATACGGTGACCCTTGACATTTCCGATCGGGGCGGTCGGCCACCGGGGGGGAATCCGCTTACGTCGGATTGGTTCGTCGGGAAGGGGCACGACACGTTCGCGCCGATGGGTCCGTGGATCGTGCCCAAAGAGTTTTACGGCGACCCGATGGAAGAGCTGCGCCAGACGTTGAGCGTCGGTGGCGAACAGATGCAGGAGGCGCGCGCCGGCGACATGATCCACTCGCTGTGGGAGCTGATCGAGTACGGTTCGTCGATCATTACGCTGTTTCCGGGGGACGTGATCAACAACGGGACGTCCGGGGGCGTGGGGATGGGCACGGCGGTGCGGGGAGAGCAGCGGTTCCTGCAGCCAGGCGACCTGATTGAAGCCAGCATTGACGGGATCGGGACGCTGACGATTCCGGTGATTGGCGAGGATGAGCCGCCGGGTGGGACGGGGGCGCGGTTGCCGCCGGTGAGGTCGTATCGGCGGCGATAGGGGCCTTGTTCGGTGAGGCGGGAGGCTGAAGCGGGAGACAGTCTGCAGGGAGGGGTGAGGCCGAGGTTCGGGGCCCTGCTCGTGGCCCTCGTGCTCTTGTCCTGTTGGGGGGATGAGGTTACGCAGCCGCATGAGGCGGCCATGGTGATGCAGAACGCGGTGGCGGCCGATTCTTCGGCGATGTCCGATCGGGATGTGCTGGTGGCGCTGTATGAGGCGACGGACGGGCCGAATTGGACGAACAGCGAGAACTGGGTGTCGGATCGGCCGTTGAGGGAGTGGTACGGGGTGACGACGGATGGGGATGGGCGGGTGACGGGGGTGGATTTGGCTAGCAATCAGCTAGCTGGAGACATCCCGGCTGAAATAGGCCAACTCTCGATGCTCCGATCTCTACACATTTGGCACAACCAGTTGACGGGCCAAATTCCGGTGGAACTCGGCCAGCTCGCCAACCTTCAGAGTTTGGGCTTGGGCGACAATCAGCTGACGGGCGAGATACCGTCGGAACTCGGCCAACTCGCCAACCTCAGGGGGCTATACCTTTACGACAACCAGTTGACGGGCGAGATACCGACTGAACTCGGCCAACTCGGAAACCTGCGGAGCCTAAATCTGGGAGGCGGCAACCAGTTCACTGCGATCCCGCCAGCACTCGGCCATGCACAGCGACAATCAAGGTGAGACGTAGCGACAATCAAGGTGAGAATACGAGATCGCGACGTTGTGAACGAAGGGATGATAACAAGGTGGCATGCGTGGAGCAAGTTGAGCGTCCTGGAGAGCCTGTGAGGCGGTCCTACTTCGTTGGACGGTCCGAGCACGGAAAATCAAGGCTGGACGGTACCGTGCTCCACGCCCGTGCCAGCGTGAGCGTCGCTGCGGGGTGGGTGGGTAACCATTACCCGTCGTTCCGTGTTGGAACTTGTTCCGACATGGACCGGCGGGTGACCGGCGGGCCCGCTCACTCGGCAGCCCTCGCGGTTCTTTCCGCCGGTGCGCGGACCAATCGTGACCGCGTACCGACCTCATGCTTGTGACCTCCGTCCGCCGCCGGCGATGGAGCGTGGCGGGTTGGGCCGTCGCCATAGCCAACTTGCCGGGTGGCGAGGATGGGAGTGGGGGTCGGCCCCGGCGCGTACCCCACGTCCCGGAGTCGGTTCGTCGGTCTGTCCATGCCCAGCGGCGGCTTTCCTGGCGGCCACGGCGGCGCGACGGCGGTAGCTTTCGACGTTGAGTTCGAAGACGTGGGAGCGGTGCACGAGGCGGTCGACGGCGGCGACGGTCAAGGCTTCGCCACCGAAGATCTTGTCCCAGGCGCTGAAAGGTTCGTTGGCGATGACGAGGAGCGAGCGATTCTCGTAGCGTGCGCCGATGAGTTCGAAGAGGACGCTGGTTTCGGTCCCTTCGCAGGTGGCGTAGGAGAAATCGTCGAGAATGACGAGGTGGTATTTGTAGAGCTTGGCGATGGCGGCGTCGAGGGCGAGGTCGCGCCGCGCCGCCTGGAGCCTCTGCACCAGACTCGACGTTCGCTGGTACAGCACGCGGTAGCCGTTTTCGACCAGCTTGAGTCCGATGCCCGCGGCAAGGTGACTCTTGCCCGTTCCCGGCGGACCGAAGAGCAGCACGTTGGCCGCTTCTTCGAGCCAAATGTCGCCGCTCGCCAGCACGCCCACGCGCGCCTTCGACACGGCGGGCACGAGGTTGAAGTCGAAATTGTCGAGCGTCTTGCCGCGGGGCAGCTTCGCCTCGGCTCGGTGCCGCTCGAAGCGCCGCCGTTCGCGATCGGCGACTTCTTGGCTGGCCAGCGCGGCGAGCAGGCGCGCCGAGGACCAGTCTTCCCGGTCCGCGCGTTCGGTGAAGCTTCTCCACAGCGCCCGCATGCTCGGCAGGCGCAGTTGCTTCAGCAACAGGTCGAGTGCCGGGGGATCGACGATGAAGGAGTCTTTCATCGCGGTGCTCCGTTCAGGCAGGCGTCGTCGTAGCGCGACAGTGGCGGGAGGGTCGTTTCGAGGTCGGGAAGGGAGTCCGGCGCTGGGAACCGGTCGCGCAGCACTTCGGCGTCGGGCAACCGCCCGGCCTCGAGCTGCGCTTCGATCTCGTCGGCCAGCAGGGCCTCGCATCCGTGATCGTGGGCCAGCGCAAGGAGTTTGACCATCCGCCGGCAGGCCTCGCGGTCGTCCAGGCGCTCGCGCAACGCGTCGAAAGCCTGGCGGTAGGCGTCGCGGGGGAACAAACCGTCGCGGTGGACCCAGTTCATCATCGCCATCGGCTTGCGACGCAGAGAGGGCAGCACGTGCCGGTAGTTCACGACCCGTCCCCGTCGCCCTCCCGGTCCCGGGTGGCCCCGAGGCAACGTCACGAGCTCCTCGGTCCCGACGAAGACGACCAGGCGGTCGTCGTACAGTCTCACCCGCAGCCGGTGTCCCACCAGCCGCGACGGCACCGTGCAGAACACCCGCCGCAGCGAGAACCCACCCGCGCTCGTCACGCGCACCAAGGTCTCCTCGAAACCGTCGCTGCGACGCCTCGGCAACGGCCGCAGCACGGCTCGCTCGGCGTCGATCCTCTTGCGGTTGCGAGCGTTGCGGCGACTCGCCACCCGGCTCACGAACTCTCGGTACGCCTCGATCGTCTCGAAGTCCCTCGATCCCCTCAACAGCAGCGCATCCTCGATGGCCCGCTTCAAATGCCCGTGCGCGCTTTCGATCGAGCCGTTCTCGTGCGCCCGGCCCCGGTTGTTCCGGCTCGCCTTCATCCCGTAGTCTCCCATCAACGCCTCGTAACGTGCGGTCCGGTCCTCCCGCGCACGACGCTTCAGGTTCCGAAACGCCGCCGACAGACTGTCCGTCCGGTGCTCCTTCGGAACGCCGCCCAGCGCCCACAGCGCGTCCTGCAACCCCTCGGCCAGGGCAACGTAGCTCTCCCCGCCCAACACCACCGCCACATGCAGAATCCCGAGTACTCCAGCCGAAAATGGTACAGCTTGTGCACCAGCTTCTCTCCCCCAACCGTCACCCCCAGACGCCCGGCGTCGGTGAAGTCCGACAACCCCCGTCGCCCCGGCTCGTGCTTCTGTCGGAAAACGACCTCGCGCGCCGGCCCGTCCTTCGCCTTCCAGCTCCGAACCCGTCGCTCCAGCGTCCGCCGAACCCCCGGATGACGCCGCATCATCTCTTCGTACAGCGCCACCGCCCGCAACCCCGGGTTCGCCTCCAGCAGCGGCACGATCTCCTCGTCGAATATCCCCGCCAAAGGGTCGGGGCGTCTCCGCCCCCGAGGCTTCTTCACCGACCGACGCCCCGGATCCCCTTCGATCCGATGCGCCGTCGCCCTGCTGAACCCCGCCTTCGCCGCCGCCAGCGCAGGCCCGTCCTTCCGTCGAGCGGTCATGTACAGCTCCATCTGGTGGTCCGTAATCCGTCGGCCCGGCACTTCGCGTCTCTCCTGATCCCAGGGAAACACCAAAGCTCAAACCTCCCGCCGCCACCTCCGGCCGTCTCACCTTGTTTGTCGCAAGCGTCTCATCCTGATTGTCGCGCTACACGCGACGTCGAATTCAGCCATGACGGCTCGTCGCTCGTTACCATTCGGCGCTCAAAGACGAGCGTCGCGTCCGCGGTCCAATACGTGGGAGTGGCGGCCACCAGCGCCCTGCGGCGCATTTGCCCCAACGAACCTCGGCCAACCGCCCGCGTCTTCGGACTTCGTTCCGGTCGCGCCATCTCGAATCGCTTGGGCGCGATGGCCCTCGCCGCCGGTCGCGGGGAGGGCTACACGGGACACTCTCCACGGGTGGGAATGGCCCAGGACCTTGCCGCGGCGGGGGTCGGCCTTGCCGCGCTCATGGTCGCGGGGCGCTGGAAATCCGCAAGAATGCCCGCACACTACGCGAGGGGCGAAACCGCCCGAAGGGGAGCCGTGGCGCGGTATCACGGGGAAGCAGGCCCGCGCGGTCCGTCCATGCCGCGGCTGTAACCATGCGCCCCGTGCGGGATCGACCCATGTTGCGCCCGGTGCCCGGTTACGGCTAATCTTTCCGCATGCGCTATTTCAACAAGGAAGGGCCGACGATTGCGGCGGAGCACTACCACGTTCCACCGCTGTCGCGGATCGACCTCGAGGAAGTTCGGGGCTTGATCGCGAGGAAGCGTTACTTCGTTCTCCACGCCCCGCGTCAGACGGGCAAGACGACGGTATTGAAGGCGCTGCGCGACCTGCTCAACGAGAACGGCGAGTATCGGTGCGTGTACGTGAACGTGGAACCTGGGGAGGCATTGGGCGAGGATGTCGGCAAGGTTACTCGTGCGATTGCGGTCACCATGGCGCTCGAGGCCCGACAGGCTCCCGGTCTCGACATGAAGTTCCCAAAGGACTGGAAGGGCATTCTCGAGGAATTCGATCCCTTGGGATTCCGCGCGTTGCTGACCCTCTGGGCAGCCTCGGACCCTCGCCCGCTGGTGCTGCTCATTGACGAGATCGACGCGCTGATCGGCGATTCCCTGCTGTTGATCCTGCGTCAGCTTCGTGCGGGCTATCCGGACAGGCCCGGCCGTTTCCCACACAGCGTGATCTTGTGCGGCGTGCGAGACGTGCGGGACTATCGGATCAAGGCGTCGTCCGAGAAAGGCTTGGTGACGGGCGGCAGCGCCTTCAACATCAAGGCGGCGTCGTTGCGGCTCGGCGACTTCTCGAAGGCCGACGTGCGGGCGCTGCTCGGTCAACACGCGGCGGAAACCGGTCAGCGCTTTGCCGGCGAGGCCGTGGCGGACATCGTGCGGCTGTCGCAAGGTCAGCCGTGGCTGGTGAACGCCTTGGCGCACGAAGCGTGCTTCGCGCCGGAGGGGGTGCGGGATCGATCGCGCGAAGTCGCGGCAAGAGATGTTGAAGAGGCTGCCGAGCGACTGATTCTGCGCCGCGACACGCACCTCGATCAATTGGCGGAGAAACTGAAGGAGCCACGGGTTCGCGGCGTGATTGAGCCGTTGCTAACCGGTGCCGACCCAATCGACATGCGCGACGACGACGATCTGCGTTACGTTCGCGACCTCGGGTTGGTGACCATGAGCGACCCGGTGGCCATCGCCAATCCGATATATCGAGAGGTCGTGCCGCGTCAGTTGACGAGCGTCGCGCAAGCGGGCTTGCCTCACCAGGCTGCATGGTACGTGGGTTCGGACGGGCGCTTGCAAGTTGGCAAGCTCATGGCGGCCTTCCAGAACTTCTTCCGCGAGAATTCCGAGCATTGGCTGGATCGGTTCCAGTACCGGGAAGCCGGACCGCACCTGCTGTTGCAGGCGTTCCTGCAACGGGTAGTGAACAGCGGCGGACGCATCGAGCGGGAGTACGGCGTGGGACGGCGACGGATGGATCTGGGCATTGTCTGGCCCGTTGTGGGAATGTCGGAACAACGCGCTGCGATCGAATGCAAACTGATACGCTCGGGTTCGGAGCGGGCGATTCGCGTGGGCGTTGAGCAAACGGCGGCCTACATGGACGTGTGGGGCGCCGACGAAGGTCACCTTGCCGTCTTCGACCGGCGCGCGGGCATATCTTGGGAAGCGAGAGTCTTCCGTCGCGACGAGACGTTCGGCGCGCACGCCATCACCGTCTGGGGTATGTAGCCATGAACCTTCGCGTCATCTCAAGAGCCGAAATCCTCTCGCTGATCACCATGCGGGACGCCATCGACGCCATGGCGCGCGGTTTCGCGCAGCTGTCGGCCGGCGACGTCGAGATGCCCGTGCGCGTAGCCCTTGCAACCGGCGCGGGGATCACTCTGTTCATGCCCGCGCGCCTGGGCGGCACGGGCGACCGCGGGGCCAAGATCGCCTCCCTCTTCCACGGCAATCGCGACCACGGACTCGCCACGATCAACGGCGTCATCCTCATGCTCGACGACCGAACCGGCCTGCCCGCCGCCATCATGGATGCGGGCGAACTCACCGCGATTCGGACCGCCGCGGCCGCGGGACTCGCTGCAAAGCTCCTCAGCCGCCCCGAGTCGCGCGTGCTGGCAATCTTCGGAGCCGGCGCCCAAGCGCCGCGTCAAATCGAGGCAATCCGAACGGTCCGCCCGATCGAGGAGGTGCGGATCGTGTCGAAGGGCGGCGAATCGGCCCAGCGTCTGGCCTCGTCCCTGGAGGGGGTCGACGCCCACGCCGTACGCAATTCCGACCAAGCCGTGGACGGTGCCGACATCATCGTTGCAGTCACGACGTCCCGCACCCCGGTCTTCGACGGCACCGCATTGCCCGACGGCACCCACGTCAGCGGCAGCGGCAGTTTCATGCCCGATTACCAGGAAATAGGCGGCGAAGTCGTTGTGCGGGCGCGTGTTGTGGTGGAGGAGAGAGAGGCGGCGTTGGAGGAAGCGGGCGACCTGATCATCCCGATTCGCGACGGCCTCGTGCCCCCCGACGTGATTGACGCCGACCTTGGCGAGATCGTCAACGGCGACGCACCCGTCGGCAGGGCCGGACGCGATCTCACCTTCTTCAAGTCGGTCGGCGTGGCCGTGCAGGACGTCGCGATCGGGTCGGAGGTGCTGCGTCGCGCCGAGGCGGAAGGGGTGGGGCGGGTGGTGCGGCTGTAAACCTATGGCGGAAGCGAAGCGGTTCCCCGGAAGCGTCCGGCACATAAGTATATGGCGTGCTGACGGATAGGGCGATTTCGGTGGTGTACGCTACTGGGTACGCTTCAGGGACGGACCCGTAACAGACGGAAGGCTTCGGCCTGGAGGGGGTTGGGCTGGCGAGGGCGTCATTGCAGCTGGGCCGGATCCGTCGCACGGAACGCTTCGTCGCGCCCGAGGATCGACTCAGCGACGCCGAGTTCGCCGAACGCTGCTTCGCCTGGGAGAAGTGAGGGAATGGCCTTGCACGGATGCTTGGCGAGGTCCACCGCAGCGGCGCTCGTAGTCGTAATCGACGACGGCCTCTCCTTGCGCGTAACGACAAGCGGATCAGCCCAACCGCTCTCCAGACGGAAGCGTACGGGTGAGTCCCAGCGTACTCGTCCGAAATCATCCTAATGATGACTTCGTCAGTCACTGAAGAGCAACGTCTCCCAATTGAATTCGCTAGGACCAATATTGGGTAGGACCCCCAATACTACGATTGCGATCAACACCATAGCAACGATCGCCAGTACGACCATAGTCTTGGCCAGCCAGCGCCATATCTTTTTCCCTTCGTATCTGCTCGCCGCGTTCCAAACTCCGATCCATACCAGAATCGTGTAGACGACAACGACAGCCAACGCGGGGGTTGACCCAAGATGGCGCACCAACATGGCGAGCACACTTGTCCCAACAACGCCGTAGAGCCAATATGTCAATGCAAGACCAGCGTCGCCACGCACTACCCGATACGGGAAGCCAAGAATGCCTCGCAGGCTGCGTTTCGTTGTGGGCGGCGTCGGCTGTGTCGGCCAAGATTGTACGTCACCGTCGCTGGTCGGTGCCTGCAACTCATTCAGATGCGATTCCGTAACCACCTCCTCTACCTCCTCTGCCACTTCGGAGACCTTTGGCTCAATCGGTTCTCCTTGGATTGGCGACGTAGAGGAGAGCTGGGCAGCTCGTAGACTTCCCACCACCGTCCCTCCCGCTCCGACGTCCACTCGTCCAGAGTCGAGGGGCGGTTCCGTGGCTTCCGCAGAACGGTTGTTCTGTTCCTCGCGTCCACGCTTGGCTCCTTCCGCCACCCCCAAGTCACTCTCCGCCGCATGTGTGGCGTTGATCAGATCTTCTGCAAACGCCAGGGCTTGGGCAGCGCCGGCGGTGCCGGCCAGTTCGCCAGTCTGATTAGCCGTGTCCTCGAACAATGTCCGCCACAGGGCCGCGTTCTCCGAGTCCATCCGGTAGGAAGCGAATGGCAGCCCGTCGTCGTATTGGATGATGATCTTCATGGCGTCTGGTCTCCTTGGAGTTGTTTACAGGTAGGCTATCGGTGAGTGGGGGTGCCCGCCCGCGACGGGCCGTTTGCGAAGTCGTTCATGGATTGTGCGGTCAGAACCATGCCCTGCGCCATACCCGTAAGCGCCGACAGCTCCATGACCAACGGACCAAGCACTGGATCGGCAATCATCGCTTGCCACATCGACGGCATGTCGTTCGGCGCCCCCGGTGCGTTGCTTTGGCCGGGCCACAGATTCTTCGCGAAGCTTCTGGCGGCCACGTCCAACGCGATGGCCTCGGCGCGCGATTGCCTGATTTCGAACGGTTCCATCGCTGCTGAAACGAGGTTGATGGCGGCCCGGAGCGTCGACTGGGCCGCTGTCTTTCGCGCTTTCCGGCGCGTCATGCGACCCGAAGTCGCGGGTGCTTGCGAGAGACCTTGCGCCGCCGCCTCCAGCTCGACCCGCAACCCCGCCAACGCAGGCACAACGGTGAGACCGGCTTTGGCGGCGACGGATTCCAACCTCTCCAGCCAATCGCCGACCTGATCCGGAAAGTCATACCGTTCGGCGATGAAGTCGTCGGCAAGGCCGGACGCTTCCGCAAGACATTCGCGCACTCCGTTGAGCTTGCCGGCGGCGAGAATGGGCATTGCGGAACCTCCTTCTATTCGCTAACCAGCCGGGCCACGAGTTCGCCGTCCCGGTCGACCACAGTCGCCCATTCGACGCCGTCCTCGGTCACTCTCATTTTCACTCGGGCAAGCATCTCCGAGCTGCCGACTTCCCTTACTTCGGTCGTTGCAATCTCCGCTTCCAGGCGCGGGGGTGCCGACATGTGCCGTATGTAGGCGAGCGTGACCTTCCGGCGAAGATCTTCCTGGATTGCAGACAGGGTGTCTTCCGTGGTAGACGCGCCAGTCCCCTCGTCCGCCTCCCCATCCTCAATGACTCTGGGTCGAATGATCTTGATGGTCATCTTGATCAGGTCGGCGACCGTGCCCGTCACGCCTCCCACAACGTCCGAAGCCACCTTGAGGTGTTCGATTACCCTCAAGATCACCCCCCGTCGAATCTCCTCGCGCTCGCTCGCAAGCAGGTCGCGGTCGTGGTCGGCCAAGACCCTATCGAGAACCGCGAGAAACCTCTTCGCCGCGTCTTCAGGTTCTAGAGGTGGGCGTTCTTCGTCGTCAATGACCTAACCCTGGATCATCACAGGTACGTCCAGATCGACGGTCGGGAGTCGAAGACGAGGCACCGGCATGTGCTTGAGCAACGGATGACCCCCATACAGTTCGGCCACTCGCACCGTTTCCAGATCGGCCTGAACCCTGGCCATGATGATCTCGGTCAGCAGCTGGCCCAGAAAGTCGCCTAGATTCGCCACGATGTTACGTCGTCACCGCCACCGCAACTTACCCCTCGGCACTGGCCGCGGCATCCGACGGGTTGCCTTCGCCGGCACTCGACGGCTGCGACACGATTGCGCCCTCGAGTGTTCCCAGCAACCGCTCCGTCCCGGCGGGCATCTCGTCCTGAACCGCTCGAATGTGTATCGCCAACGAGTAGGTGCGCTTGGTCTCGGATCCTGTCCTGGTCTTACTCTGGTAGGACATGCTGGCCTTCAGGCTCACCCCTTTGCCAAAGAGACCGTAATTGGCCGACAATTCGGCGTCCGATTTGAAATCTCTTTCGTGCTCCCGCGATTCGACCGAATTGATCTTGGCGTTGAAGTCGATCGTGGTCTCCTCGACGCGAATGTACGGAATCGGGAGCATTGTGAGAATCGGAACCGTCAGCGACATCTCCTCCCATACCGCGGCCCGCGCCTCCTGGGCAGGAATGACGACGTTGCCCTGCTCGTCGCGTTCCTCTTCGACCGGGGGAAGGTAGGGACTGACCTCCTTGGGGTACTTGAAGGAAACGTAGACAGGGTTCGTCGTTCCCTTCTCGAAGCCCACCGATCTGATGAATTCCACCGTGGACATCGCGGCTTGTGCCTGTGCGTTCACAACCGCCGTGAGCGGTGCGCCAAGCATGGCCTCGAAGTTGATGGATGACAGCTCCGCTCCAGGACTTGCCATGTGGTTACCCTGTCCTTTTTGATGCGTTTGAATGGATGCCTGCGACCCGACAACCTACATGATCACGGGGGCCGCCGCAACCAGACGCTGCTGCTGGGTTCGACCTCTCTACCGACCACTAGGCTCCTGTCTCCGTGGGCCGTGTCGAGGCACGGGTCGGCGACCTAGCTAGCGGCCAGCTTTCGGACGCTTGTCAGCCGGCTGGATTCCGAGACGCTGCGACGTTTCGGATGCCGCACCGTTGACGACGCGCCGCGATCGACGTTGACGGAAGTCGCCATCCGCCATACAGTTGGAACATGACCTCGTTTCCAATTCTTCCGTACGGCGTTTCGGACTTCCGCGTGCTTCGTCGCGACGAAATGACGTACGTGGACAAGACGCGTTTCATCAGAGACTTGGAACGCCATCGCTTCGTCTTCCTGATTCGACCCCGACGCTTCGGGAAGAGCCTGTGGGTGTCGATTCTTCAGAACTACTACGACCGCTGGATGGCGGGGAGCTTCGACGCCACGTTCGGCGGCACTGAGATCGGAGCCGACCCGACGTCCGGGCGCAGCAAGTACGTGGTGCTGCGATTCGACTTTTCCGCCTTCGCCCACAACCCGGCGCGCATCGCCGAGAATTTCGACGAGTACTGTACGCGGCGCGTCATGGGCGCGTTGCGGCGCAATCCCGATCTTTTTCCCGTTGGGGTGGTCGACTGCATCATGGCGCTTTCGACGCTCAGCGCCAGGCTTGGCGAGCTGTTCGACTATGCGAGCGGGGAAGGCATCCCCCTCTATGTGCTGATCGACGAGTACGACAACTTTGCGAACACCGTGCTCGCACACGAAGGAGAGGCCGCCTACGACCAACTCACGCACGGCGGGGGGTTCTTCCGCTCGTTTTTCGCCACGCTGAAGGGGGGAACGGCGATCGGGGGCATCGAGCGCATGTTCATGACGGGGGTGTCGCCCGTTACGCTGGACGACGTGACGAGCGGCTTCAACATTGCCGACAACGTAAGTCTGAATCCCAAATTCGCCGAGATGGCGGGGTTTACGGAAGCGGAGGTCCGAGAGATGCTGGACGCCTACCGGGATTCGGGCGCGTTCAATCAGGATGTGGACGCCGCATTGGACACCATGCGCGAGTGGTACGACGGGTATCGCTTTTCCGCGGACCCGGCGCCGTCCGTATACAACACCGACATGGTGCTCTATTACCTGAAGGAATCGATCCCCAACCTAGGCGTGCCACACGATCTCATCGACGACAACGTGCGCATCGACTACGGGAAGCTACGCCACCTGATGCTAGTGAGCAGGCGGGGGCCGAAACGGTTGAACGGCAACTTCGACCTCCTCCGCCACATCGTCGGGGAAGGCCGCGCGGAGGCCAAGATACGGAAGAGCTTCCCGCTCGATCGCCTCGCCGATCCCGAGAACTTTCTTTCGCTGCTCTACTACTTCGGGTTGCTTGCAATCCAGGGTCGCGAAGAGGGCCTCAGTCGGCTGGGCATTCCGAACCAGACCGTGCGGCGTCTGCTGTACGGATACATCCGTGACGCCTACCGAGACATGGAGATCTTCTCGGTCAGTCTGCATCGGTTGGACGGGTTGGTAAGTCGGATGGCTTTCCGAGGCGAGTGGCGCCCGGTGGTCGATTTCCTGATCGAGGCGATTGCCGAGCAGACGGGCATTCGCGACTACATTGCGGGCGAAAAGGTGCTGCAGGGCTTTCTTGCCGCCTATTTCGGGCTCACCGACTTGTTCGTCATGCGCTCGGAGGGCGAGCTCGGGAAGGGCTATCCGGACCTCGTGTTGGAGCCGTTTACGGCACTCCATCCCGACATGGGCTACGGCTACGTGATCGAATTGAAGTACGTCAAGCGGGGCGAGGGACTGGCGGACGACGTGGCGGCGGAACGGCTGGTGGAGGCCCGTGAGCAGCTACGCCGCTATCTGTCCGATGCGGGGTTGCGGTCGAGATACCCTTCGGTGCGCTTTCTCGGGTTGGCCCTGGTGTTCCACGGGTGGGAACTCGTGGGGTGCGAAGAGGTCTAACCCGGATGCCGGTAGGCAATGATCGTGGCGTTGTCCCGCATGGGTTCGTCGCCCGCCTCGACGGCGGCCAGGAAATCTTCGCTGCCGCCATAGGTCTATAGCCGCACCACCCGCCCCACCCCTTCCGCGTCGGCCCGGCGCAGCACTTCCGCCCCGATCGCGACGTCCTGCACGGCCACGCCCACCGACTTGAAGAAGGTGAGATCGCGTCCGGCCCTGCCGACGGGTGCGTCTCCGTTGACGATCTCGCCAAGGTCGGCGTCAATCACGTCGGGGGGCACGAGGCCGTCCCGAATCGGGATGATCAGGTCACCCGCTTCCTCCAACGCCGCCTCTCTCTCCTCCACCACAACACGCGCCCGCGCAACCACTTCGCCGCCTATTTCCTGGTAATCGGGCATGAAACTGCCGCTGCCGCTGACGTGCGTGCCGTCGGGCAATGCGGTGCCGTCGAAGACCGGGGTGCGGGAAGTGGTGACGGCGACGATGATGTCGGCACCGTCCACGGCTTGGTCGGAATTGCGTACGGCGTGGGCGTCGACCCCTTCCAGGGAAGCGGCTAGACGCTGGGCCGATTCGCCGCCCTTGGAGACGATCCGGACCTCCTCGATCGGGCGGACTGCGCGAATCGCCTCAATTTGACGCGGCGCTTGCGCCCCGGCTCCGAAGATCGCCAGTACGCGCGAGTCGGGGCGGCTGAGGAGCTTTGCAGCGAGTCCCGCGGCTGCGGCGGTGCGAATCGCGGTGAGCTCGCCTGCATTCATGATGGCGGCGGGCAGGCCGGTTCGGTCGTCGAGCATGAGGATGACGCCGTTGATCGTGGCGAGTCCGCGGTCGCGATTGCCGTGGAAGAGGGAGGCGATCTTGGCCCCTCGGTCGCCCGTGCCGCCCAGGCGCGCGGGCATGAACAGAGTGATCCCCGCGCCGGTTGCAAGGGCTACGCGCACGGGCATCTCGACGTCGCCGGCCGACAGCTGCGCGAAACCGCGCGCCATGGCGTCGATGGCGTCCCGCATGGTGATCAGCGAGAGGATTTCGGCTCTTGAGATGACGCGAAGGTTCATGGCTACATACCCCAGACGGTGATGGCGTGCGCGCCGAACGTCTCGTCGCGACGGAAGACCTTCTCCTCCCAAGATACGCCTTCGCGCCGGTCGAAGACGGCAAGGTGACCTTCGTCGGCGCCCCAGATGTCCATGTAGGCCGCCGTCTGCTCAACGCCCACGCGAATCGCCCGCTCCGAACCCGAGCGTATCAGTTTGCATTCGATCGCAGCGCGTTGTTCCGACATTCCCACAACGGGCCAGACGATGCCCAGATCCATCCGTCGCCGTCCCACGCCGTACTCCCGCTCGATGCGTCCGAGCTGGTGCGCGCGGGCGCTCACGTCACGATGATCTGCCGCAGCCGGGAGCGGGGTGAGCGGGCGTTGGCGGAGTTGCGCAAGATCGCGGCCTTCACCGGAGTCGGCGTCGCGCTCGAGCTGGCCGACCTCTCCCGCCAGGAGGCCGTGCGGCGCGCCGCCGCGCGGATCGCCTCTCGCCTCATCGACATCGACATCCTCGTCAACAACGCGGGGGTGTCGCAGGCGCAGTGCGTTCTCTCCCCCGAAGGCTTCGAGACGACCTTCGCCACCAACCACCTCGGTCACTTTCTCCTTACCGCCTTCTCCTGGAGCGGCTCGAGGTGCACAGCGACAATCAAGGTGAGACGTAGCGACAATCAAGGTGAGAATACGAGATCGCGACGTTGTGAACGAAGGGATGATAACAAGGTGGCATGGGTGGAGCAGGTTGAGCGTCCTGGAGAGCCTGTGAGGCGGTCCTACTTCGTTGGACGGTCCGAGCACGGAATCAAGGCTGGACGGTACCGTGCTCCACCCCCGTGCCAGCGTGAGCGTCGCTGCGGGGTGGGTGGGTAACCATTACCCGTCGTTCCGTGTTGGAACTTGTTCCGACATGGACCGGCGGGTGACCGGCGGGCCCGCTCACTCGGCAGCCCTCGCGGTTCTTTCCGCCGGTGCGCGGACCAATCGTGACCGCGTACCGACCTCATGCTTGTGACCTCCGTCCGCCGCCGGCGATGGAGCGTGGCGGGTTGGGCCGTCGCCATAGCCAACTTGCCGGGTGGCGAGGATGGGAGTGGGGGTCGGCCCCGGCGCGTACCCCACGTCCCGGAGTCGGTTCGTCGGTCTGTCCATGCCCAGCGGCGGCTTTCCTGGCGGCCACGGCGGCGCGACGGCGGTAGCTTTCGACGTTGAGTTCGAAGACGTGGGAGCGGTGCACGAGGCGGTCGACGGCGGCGACGGTCAAGGCTTCGCCACCGAAGATCTTGTCCCAGGCGCTGAAAGGTTCGTTGGCGATGACGAGGAGCGAGCGATTCTCGTAGCGTGCGCCGATGAGTTCGAAGAGGACGCTGGTTTCGGTCCCTTCGCAGGTGGCGTAGGAGAAATCGTCGAGAATGACGAGGTGGTATTTGTAGAGCTTGGCGATGGCGGCGTCGAGGGCGAGGTCGCGCCGCGCCGCCTGGAGCCTCTGCACCAGACTCGACGTTCGCTGGTACAGCACGCGGTAGCCGTTTTCGACCAGCTTGAGTCCGATGCCCGCGGCGAGGTGACTCTTGCCCGTTCCCGGCGGACCGAAGAGCAGCACGTTGGCCGCTTCTTCGAGCCAAATGTCGCCGCTCGCCAGCACGCCCACGCGCGCCTTCGACACGGCGGGCACGAGGTTGAAGTCGAAATTGTCGAGCGTCTTGCCGCGGGGCAGCTTCGCCTCGGCTCGGTGCCGCTCGAAGCGCCGCCGTTCGCGATCGGCGACTTCTTGGCTGGCCAGCGCGGCGAGCAGGCGCGCCGAGGACCAGTCTTCCCGGTCCGCGCGTTCGGTGAAGCTTCTCCACAGCGCCCGCATGCTCGGCAGGCGCAGTTGCTTCAGCAACAGGTCGAGTGCCGGGGGATCGACGATGAAGGAGTCTTTCATCGCGGTGCTCCGTTCAGGCAGGCGTCGTCGTAGCGCGACAGTGGCGGGAGGGTCGTTTCGAGGTCGGGAAGGGAGTCCGGCGCTGGGAACCGGTCGCGCAGCACTTCGGCGTCGGGCAACCGCCCGGCCTCGAGCTGCGCTTCGATCTCGTCGGCCAGCAGGGCCTCGCATCCGTGATCGTGGGCCAGCGCAAGGAGTTTGACCATCCGCCGGCAGGCCTCGCGGTCGTCCAGGCGCTCGCGCAACGCGTCGAAAGCCTGGCGGTAGGCGTCGCGGGGGAACAAACCGTCGCGGTGGACCCAGTTCATCATCGCCATCGGCTTGCGACGCAGAGAGGGCAGCACGTGCCGGTAGTTCACGACCCGTCCCCGTCGCCCTCCCGGTCCCGGGTGGCCCCGAGGCAACGTCACGAGCTCCTCGGTCCCGACGAAGACGACCAGGCGGTCGTCGTACAGTCTCACCCGCAGCCGGTGTCCCACCAGCCGCGACGGCACCGTGTAGAACACCCGCCGCAGCGAGAACCCACCCGCGCTCGTCACGCGCACCAAGGTCTCCTCGAAACCGTCGCTGCGACGCCTCGGCAACGGCCGCAGCACGGCTCGCTCGGCGTCGATCCTCTTGCGGTTGCGAGCGTTGCGGCGACTCGCCACCCGGCTCACGAACTCTCGGTACGCCTCGATCGTCTCGAAGTCCCTCGATCCCCTCAACAGCAGCGCATCCTCGATGGCCCGCTTCAAATGCCCGTGCGCGCTTTCGATCGAGCCGTTCTCGTGCGCCCGGCCCCGGTTGTTCCGGCTCGCCTTCATCCCGTAGTCTCCCATCAACGCCTCGTAACGTGCGGTCCGGTCCTCCCGCGCACGACGCTTCAGGTTCCGAAACGCCGCCGACAGACTGTCCGTCCGGTGCTCCTTCGGAACGCCGCCCAGCGCCCACAGCGCGTCCTGCAACCCCTCGGCCAGGGCAACGTAGCTCTCCCCGCCCAACACCACCGCCACATGCAGAATCCCGAGTACTCCAGCCGAAAATGGTACAGCTTGTGCACCAGCTTCTCTCCCCCAACCGTCACCCCCAGACGCCCGGCGTCGGTGAAGTCCGACAACCCCCGTCGCCCCGGCTCGTGCTTCTGTCGGAAAACGACCTCGCGCGCCGGCCCGTCCTTCCGTCGAGCGGTCATGTACAGCTCCATCTGGTGGTCCGTAATCCGTCGGCCCGGCACTTCGCGTCTCTCCTGATCCCAGGGAAACACCAAAGCTCGGACCTCCCGCCGCCACCTCCGGCCGTCTCACCTTGTTTGTCGCAAGCGTCTCATCCTGATTGTCGCGCTACATCGAGGCGGGACGCGGACGCATCGTCAACGTGAGCTCTCGAGGGCATCGGCAAGGCAACCTTCGCCGAGCCGGCCTGGAGGAAATCGCACGCGGACGCGCCTGGAAGGGGATGCTGCAGGCGTACGGAGACTCCAAGCTCGCCAACGTCCTGTTCACCGCCGAATCGGTGCACCGTTGGGGTCATCGCGGGATCACCGCAAACGCCGTTCACCCGGGAGTGCTCGCAACCGATATATGGAACAAGACGGCACCCGCCGTTCGCCTTCTGGTTCGTCCATTCACCTGGTTTGATGGGCAAGCCGGAGGCCGGAGGCGCGGCGGTGATGAACCTTGTCCGCAACCCGGCCCGAGACGGCATCACCGGATGCTACTTCGACGTCTTGGCGGAGAAGCCTCCGAGCCCTCAGGCCCGCGACCAGTCGCTGGCCCGGGAACTATGGGAACGCAGCCTCGAGAGGACGGAGCGATGACGCGGAAGATTCTGACGCTCGGCTGGCGAGTCACGCGTCTCAGCGCGGAATCCCTCGGCTCACCGACACCGACAGGCCCGCTGCGCTCACCGAGGCCGCGCGTGCCTCGGACCAGTTGGGCACGAACCCCCGCACTTGCCCGGTAACCGGATTCCTCAGCAGCGCCATGGGAGGATTGCTGCCGGGCAATAGCTCCGCCCGGCCTTCTTTTCCGACGAGCACGATCCGTGCCAGCGCGCCTTGGGCGGCCCGATCGAAGGGAACCACGAACGCGAACGTGGCACCCCCGTCGCCGTCTTCGATCTGGGCAGGATCGAAGCTCAGCGAGAAAAGGCTGCGCCCGGAGGCGTCCATTCCCGTGATCTCGTACGATCCCTTGCGTTCGGGCAGCCTGGGACGGGCTTCAACCTCAAACGCCGGATTCAGGTGCAGCCGGCCACTCTCCACGGTACCCCAGATGAGCAAACCTTTGCCGGCCTGGGCGGCGACCCCGCTGGCGGCGCCACTCGCGTCGGTCGTATCGGGTACGTCGTGCTCCAACCGGTGCGCCAGCGCCTTCTTGAAGTCTCCGGCGTTAGTCCACCAGTTCCCCCATATCATGCACCTGTGCATGTAGCTATCGGTCCGGCACGCCGAGGGGTGCGGGACACCCATATTGTGCGCGATCTCATGCGCCATGTTCGCACTGTGGGCCAACCCCACGCTCGCCCTGCCTCCGAAAAAGGCGGGTTACAAGTCCAAGTTACAGGTTCGGTTACCGGCCCAAGTGCATGCGGATCAGGCGCCCAGCCGCTTCGTCGATCGCTTCCCATGCGACCTCGCCGCCCTGGTTGGTAGCCACCAGAACCGCGAAGTCCCGCGCGGGCGCCATCCACACGACGGCGTACCAGTGGAGATTGGTACCGGAGTGGTTCAAGGCGTTGCCGTCGGCCCAGTCGCGCTGTGCGATGAACCAACCCGATGCATAATCGAACCCCTCGGCGGGCGTGTGCAACCGCTTGACCGTCTCGGAGGGCAAGATGGTTTCCCGACCCAGAGCGCCCGCAAGGTGCATCGATACATAACGGCCCAGGTCCTGCATGGTTGCGTGAACCGTCCCCATGGGGCCGCTGCCCGGAGGGTTGTCGGCGCGCAGGTCGTCGGGTTCGAGCGGTTGTCGGGCCACACCCTGGCCCAGGTGTCCACGCGGTTGGTCCATGGCGTCACGCACACCCGGGGCTCCGAATCCGGTGTCGTGCATTCCCAGCGGCGTGAAGAGGTTGTTACGGATGAGGGTCTCCCATTCCTGGCCGGTTGCGGTCTCGAGCATGGCGCCGACGATGACGTAGCCGACGTTGGAGTAGTGGAACGTCTCAAGGGGCGTGAACTCGGGGGCGGCGGCAAGGACCTCGCTGGCGAACGAGCGCCGTTGCACGGACAGGGGGGCCCTGCTTGTCCACATCTGGTCCCAAGCCGCGAAGCGCTTAATGTCGCCGGTGAACCCTCCGCGATGGGCGAGAATCGGTTCAAGCGGGACGGGGCGGAGGTCTTCGTGAATCCTGGTCATGTCGGGGAATGCGGCGGCGATGGTGGTCTCCCATTCCAGCACCCCCTGCTCGATCAGCAGCGCGGCGACCGTGGCCGTCATGGATTTGGTGATCGAGCCCAGGTGCCACTTGTCGTAGATCGTCACGGGGACGAGCGCCCGATACGAGCGGGTGCCCACCGCCGCCGCGTCCACGAGGCCGGCGCTCGTGACGATCGCCCCCGCGAGGGCGACCATGTCGTGCCGTTGCCGCACGTCGCGGAGCATCGTGGCCATCGGGGGCGAGACCACGGTCAACGCGGCGGTGCCGGTCGCGCCGTTGGCGGCAGCCGAAATGGTCGGCTGCGCCGCCCGCGCGCCGATGACCAACCCGTCTTCGCGGATCCAGGCGTCGCCTGGGTCCGAGGTGGACCACGTGACGGCGGGATCGGTGACGGTTCGCCCGTCGGCGTCGGTCACGGTGGCCGAGAAGCGAAGGGTGTCGCCAACCTCCACCTCGGCGGTCGCGGGCGTTATCCGAATAGAAACCGACCCTGTTCGACGCGGTCGGGCAGAGGCTCGGAAAGCACTCGTCGCAGACAGCTCGCCGGGATCACTGGCCGTGGCGGCGATACGCGCATCACCCTCCGCGATCCCAGTTAGAGTCAACACCGACCCGCTGATACTCGCCGCAACTCGGGACGGATCCGAACTCTGCACCGTGAAAGCGAGGCTGTCCCCATCAACATCCGAGAAATACGGAGAGACATCCAGTTCCATCCTTGCGCCCGTGTAGACAGTTTGCTCGGGAATCTCCTGGATAACGGAGGGAGCCCTGTTCGGTACCGTAACGGTGAATGACTGTTCCACGGAAAGATCGTACGGGTCCGTCGCCGTCACCGTGCCTTCCGCCGTCCCCTGCCCAGTGGCCAGCAGCATGACAGTGGAGCCGTCTACGGAAATCGTAGCCACTTCCGCATCTGAAATCGTCACGGAATACTCCAGGGCGTCCCCATCCGGGTCGCTGAAGTGACCAACCATGTCCACCTCGACCTCCTCGCCGACAAACAAGACGGCGTCTGGGATCTCGCTCGTCGCAACCGGCCCCTGATTCCGTACCGTCACGCCAAACGTTTGTTCCGCGGAGAGACCGTGCGGGTCGGTCGCACTAACGGTGGCCTCCGCCATCCCCTGCTCCAGACCCGTCACCATGACCGTGGAGCCGCTGACCAACACCGAAGCCACATCTGCGTTTGAAATCGTCACGGAATACTGAATGGCGTCCCCATCCGGGTCGCTGAAGTGACCAACCATGTCCACCTCGACCTCCTCGCCGACAAACAAGACCTGGACCGGGATTTCAGTTGTCGAGGCCGGACCCCGGTTAGGTACGGTGACCGAGAAGCTGGACTGCGCCGCAAGGCCGGAGGGGTCTGTGGCGGTTACGGAAACGGACGCCTGGCCTTGGCTACGACCCTCAATGGTTACGACGCTTCCTGCGACCGTAACGCTCGCGGCCGACTCGTCAGAGCTGTTGGCCGCGTAGCGTAACGCGTCGCCATCGGGATCCGAGACGTATGTCCTCAACTCCACCTGAACCGATGCACCCACGTTGACCGTCTGCGCCGGTACCGTACCTGTGATTTGAGGAGCTCGGTTGGAGGGTGGAGCGGGTGTTGGTTGAGTGGGGAGCGTCACCGCCACCGCAGCTGACGACGCAAAGTATGGCTGTCACGGCCAACGGTACATGAAGGGGCTTCCGGGTCAGAATGGAACTGACCCCCGAACGAATGTTGGTGGGACCTGCCTGTTCGTCGCGGACATCAAGGATTTTTCTCCGTCAAGGGTGGAGGCCCAGCTTCGCTGAGCAAAATAGGGCCAACAGCATGAAATGCGCAAATCACGACGCTGTCCATCGTACGGATGCTGCACCGCGCAGAACCCGGAAACGGGATGGTCGGGGCGGTGCCCACATGCCCGAAACGGTTACTGGACGCCCCGAGAACTCCTCGTTGCGCCGGAAAGACTTTTCCTCCCCACGACGCGCCATTACGCCGGTCAAAGACGGCGGGGTGACCTTCCTCGGCTTGCCATGTGTCCATGTACGCCGCCGTCTGTTGGACCCCCACGATGATCGCCCGCTCCCGACCCGACCTCAACAGTTTGCACTATCACGGCACGTTGCACTGCTCTCCTAGGGCGAAGTTCCGGAGAAAATCGGGTATTATGAGGCCGCAAGCATAAGGACGACAAGCATTTAGCTAGATTCATGGGGCAAAATGCGTACCCATGTAATGGTACGGTCAACATGTTGACAACGCACCCGTTATCCATTAACTTCGTATCCATGTACATTGAACGCGTGCCCAACAAAGTGGCCCGACGAAATCGTCGACGGACTCCGCATCCTCCTCAAGGGCGGCGTCGCGCTCCCCTCCCTCGGCGACGCTTTCTCCATCGAACGCTCCCGGCCCCACGGTCACGTGGCCGCCGTCCTCGGAACCGCCCGCAGGCTCGGCATCGAGAAGCTGCTCGCGCCTCGTCCCTCCCGCCAGCGGGCGCTCGCCATGGCCATGATCGTCGCCCGAGTCCTCGATCCCCGATCCAAGCTGGCCACCGCCCGCACCTTGAAGAACGAGACGCTCGCCCACTCCCTCGGGCAGGAGATGGGCGTCGAAGACGCCACCGAGTACGAACTCTACGACGCCATGGACTGGATCCTCAGACGCCAGGATCGCATCGAGCGCCAGTTGGCCGAGAAGCACCTGAAGGACGGCGCGCTGGTCCTGTGCGACGTCACCTCCGTCTACTTCGAAGGCTCGAAGTGTCCGTTGGCCAAGCTCGGCTATTCTCGCGACGGCAAGCGAGGCAAGCCCCAGATCGTCTTCGGCCTGCTCTGCGACGCCGAGGGCCGTCCGGTGGCGGTCGAGGTCTTCGCCGGCAACACGGCCGATCCCAGCACCGTCGGTCTCCAGATCGAGAAGTTGCGCGAGCGCTTCTCGCTGTCGCGCATCGTGGTGGTGGGCGATCGGGGACTCCTGACCAACGCTCGCATTCGCGAAGAGCTTGAACCGGCGTCGCTTGCATGGATCACGGCGCTGCGGGCTCCCCAGATCAGCGAGCTGGTCGAGCAAGGCGATGTCGAGCTCTCGCTCTTCGACGAGCGGGACTTGGCCGAGATCACCGCCCCGCAACTGTATCCCGGCGAACGACTCGTCGTGTGCCGCAATCCGCTGCTGGCGGCAAGACGGGCGCGAAAGCGCGAGTCCCTGCTGGTGGCCACCGAAGAGAAGCTCGAAAAGGTCGTGCGCGCAACGACGCGCCCCAACCGCCCGCTGCGGGGCGCCGCCGACATCGCCGTGAGGGCCGACAGGGCGTTGCGCGCCCACAAGGTGGGCAAGCACTTCGACGTGGTTGTAACGGACGACGCCTTCTCCTTCGCTCGCAACCAGGAACGGATCGCTCACGAGGAAGCGCTCGACGGCATCTACATCGTCCGCACCAACGTGCCCGCCGACGAACTGTCCGCCGATGACGTCGTTCGCTCCTACAAGAACCTCAGCAAAGTCGAGAAGGCCTTCCGCAGCTACAAGACCGTCGACCTGAAGGTGCGTCCGGTGCATCACAGGCTCGAAAACCGCGTCCGCTCCCACGTCTTCCTCTGCATGCTCGCCTACTACGTCGAGTGGCACATGCGGCGCGCTCTTGCGCCCCTGCTCTTCGACGACCACGACCCCGGCGCCTCGACCCGCCCCTCGCCGGTACAACCGGCACGCCCCTCTCCCGCCGCCCGCGCGAAGGCCGCCACGAAACGAACGCCCGAGGGCCTCCCCGTACACAGCTTCCAGACCTTGCTGGCCGACTTGGCCACGTTGACTCTCAATCGCGTTCAGCCCGCCGCGCCGGGAGCCGTCGCCGCCGACGTCCTCGCCAGCCCAACCCCCCTCCAGGCCGAAGCCTTCCGCCTGTTACGGACCCGTCCCTGAAGCGTACCCAGCAGCGTACACCCCCGAAATCACCCTATCGGCTAGCACGCCATATACTTACGTGCCGGACGCTTCCGGAAGTTGGGTCTAAGTCCTCAATCGCGCGGGCGCGACCGCCCGAGGCGATGTGCAGCAGCTGGACGCTGATTCCCGTCGCGGCTTCCGCGCTGGGATGCATGTCGTCGCCCAGGATGTTGCCCGTGTAGCCCGATACCTGGTCCCGCTCCTGGTGCACCGCTACCATCAGCGTTTGCGTCGTGTACCTGACCTCGAGCGCGCCCCCGTCCGCCGGCATCTCGCCCGGCAGGCTCAGGCCGTCGTGCTCGTGCATCACGTACCCGTCGTCGTTCTCGCCCACCAGCATCCACTCCTCGCCGCCGTCCAGCGGCGCGCCGTCCGCATCCTTGCCCTGCACGCCGTCCAGCGCAAGCGCGAACTCGACCGGTAGATCGTCGACCGACATCGCCGTGTGCATCACCGTCGCCATGCCCATGTCGTCCAGCAGCATCGGCTCGGCCGCCATCGTCATGTCGTCGCCCATCACCTTCGCGCTGTACGCCCAGCCGGCCAGCGCTTCGCCACCGCCCGCTTCCGGCTTATCTTTCCACATGCGCTATTTCAACAAGGAAGGGCCGATTGTTCGTAGTCGGCACTATTGCATCGAGCCCCTGTCGCGGCTAGACGTAGACGACGTGCTGGGGATGATCGCGCACCAGCGCTATTTCGTCCTCCACGCGCCCCGTCAGACGGGCAAGACGACGGTGTTGGGCGCCCTGCGAGACCGGTTGAACGACAGCGGCGAGTACCGATGCGCGTACGTAAACATCGAGGCAGGTGCGGCGGCCGGGCATGACGTGAAGACGGCGACGCGGACGATTGTCGGCAACATGGCGTGGGAGGCGCAACTAGCCGGATCGGACGGGTCGGGATTTCCCGAGGACTGGCCCGACCTGCTTGATCTGTACGGCCCCGTCGCCCTGCGCTCCATCTTGTCGAAATGGGCCGCCGCGAATCGGAAGCCTCTGGTATTGCTGATCGACGAGATCGACGCCCTGATCGGCGATCCGCTGTTGTCGGTGTTGCGGCAGCTGCGGACGGGCTACAGGGACCGGCCGAGACACTTTCCGCAAAGCGTCGTTCTGTGCGGGGTTCGAGACGTGCGCGACTATCGGATTGATCCATCGTCGGAGCGGGTGCCGGCCAGAGGCGCTAGCCCGTTCAACATCAAAGCGGCGTCGTTGCGGCTGGGCGACTTTTCGGCGGCGGAGGTGGACGAGCTGCTTGGCCAGCACACCGAGGAAACCGGCCAGCGCTTTGCCGACGCGGCGGTGGCGGGAATTGTGCGACTGACGCGTGGCCAGCCGTGGCTGGTGAACGCTTTGGCTCATGAAACCTGCTTCGCCAAGGATGGCGTCAAGGACCGTATGCGCGATGTCGCGGTAGACGACGTTGGCAAGGCAGCCGAGCGGCTGATTCTGCGCCGCGACACACACCTGGACCAACTGCTCGAAAACTTGAAGGAAGAGCGAATCCAGCGTGTGATCGAGCCGCTGCTGAACGGTGCGGCGGCTGGTTGGCGCTTCGATCCGGAGGACTTGCGGTACGCACGCGACCTTGGGTTGGTGAGCCATGAACGGCTCGCCGTCGCCAACCCGATCTACCGCGAAGTGATTCCGAGGAGCTTGACCGCCGCCGCACAGGACGATCTGGAGCATGAACCGGAACTCGTCGGGGATCCGACATGGTATGTGGGCTCGGACGGGCGCTTGCGAGTCGACGAGCTCCTGACGGCCTTCCAGCGGTTCTTCCGCGAGAATTCGGAGCATTGGTTGGACCGGTTCCAGTATCGGGAGGCCGGGCCACAGCTTCTCTTGCAGGCGTTCCTGCAGCGGATCGTGAACAGCGGCGGTCGCATCGAACGGGAGTACGGAGCGGGCCGGCGACGGATGGACCTGGGCGTCGTCTGGCCGGTTCGGGACAAGTCGGCAGGCGATGGTCCGGCGGCTACGGAGGAGCAACGTGTCGTGATCGAGTGCAAGCTGGTGCGCTCGGGTCGGGAGCGAACGATTCGCCTGGGCGTCGAGCAGACGGCGGCCTACATGGACGTCTGGGGTGCCGAAGAAGGTCACCTTGCCGTCTTCGACCGGCGCGACGGCGTGTCGTGGGAGCAGAAAGTCTTCCGGCGCGACGAGGCGTTCGGCGCGCACGCGATCATCGTCTGGGGCATGTAGGCGGACCGGATCATGCGCTATTTCAACAAGGAAGGGCCGATCGTCCGCAGTCGGCACTATTGCATCGATCCCTTGTCGCGGCTGGACGTGGTGGAGCTCCTGGGCATGGTCGCGGATCAGCGCTACTTCGTCCTGCACGCGCCTCGTCAGACGGGCAAGACGACTGTCTTGGGGGCGCTGCGCGACGTCTTGAACGAGAGCGGCGAGTATCGATGCGTCTATGTGAACGTCGAGCCGGGAGCAGCGGCCCGAGAGGACGTGGCAGCGGCCATGCGGACGATCATCAGCCGACTGGGTTCCGAAGCGCGGCGACGTTTCGGGGACCATACCGTCGACGATGCCCAACGCGAGATATTGGAAACGCATGGTCCGTACGGCGCGCTTCAGGAGACGCTTACCGTGTGGGCGGGGTCGGACCCTAAACCGCTGGTCTTGCTGATCGACGAGATCGACGGCCAGCACACCAAGGAGACGGGCCAGCGCTTTGCCGACGAGGCCGTGGCGGAGATCGTACGAATGACGCGAGGGCAACCGTGGCTGGTGAACGCCCTGGCACACGAGGCGTGCTTCGCGAAGGAGGGGGTGCGGGATCGAACGCGTGAAGTTGCGCCAGACGATGTCGGCGAGGCCGCCGAACGGCTGATTCTGCGCCGCGACACGCATTTGGACCAATTGGCGGAGAAGCTGAAGGAGCCTCGAGTCCGCCGCGTGATCGAGCCGCTGCTGACGGGGACCGCGCCCGGTTGGCGCTTCGACCCCGAAGACTTGCGTTACGCACGCGACCTGGGGCTGGTGAGCTCACGGCGACTTGCCGTCGCCAATCCGATTTACCGCGAAGTGATTCCTCGGAGCTTGAGCGCGGCCGCGCAAGACGATCTGGATCACGAACCGGAGCTCGTCGGCGATCCGACATGGTACGTGGGTTCGGATGGTCGCTTGCAGGTTGACGAGCTCATGGCGGCTTTCCAGTCGTTCTTCCGCGAGCATTCGGAGCATTGGCTGGATCGGTTCCAATACCGGGAAGCCGGACCGCAGCTGCTTCTGCAAGCGTTCCTTCAGCGGATCGTGAACAGCGGAGGTCGCATTGAGCGGGAATACGGCGCGGGAAAGCGGCGAATGGATCTGGGCATCGTCTGGCCGGGTCGCCGTATATCGGGGCCCGATGGTCGCGTGAAGCGAGAGGAGCAACGGGCGGTGATCGAATGCAAGCTCGCGCGCTCGGGATTGGAGCGAGCGATTCGATTGGGGATTGAGCAGACGGCGGCGTACATGGACGTCTGGGGGGCCGACGAAGGGCATCTTGCCGTCTTCGACCGGCGCGAAGGGGTATCGTGGGAGAAGAAGGTGTTCCGGCGCGACGAAGAGTCGTCGGGGCATCGGGTCACCGTCTGGGGCATGTAGACGGATAGGCACAACGAAGACGATTACAGCCGCGGCGAGGACGGACCGCGCGGGCCTGCTTCCCCGTGATACCGCGCCACGGCTCCCCTTCGGGCGGTTTCGCCCCGCGCGTAGTGAGCGGGCATTCTCGCGGATTTCCAGCGCCCCGCGACCATGAGCGCGGCAAGGCCGACCCCCGCCGCGGCAAGGTCCTGGGCCATTCCCACCCGTGGAGAGTGTCCGGTGTAGCCTTCCCCGCGACCGGCGGCGAGTGCCATCGCGCCCAAGCGATTCGAGATGGCGCGACCGGCGTCGTCGCGCTGCGGAAAGACAGCGAGCAGCACAAGCTCGACGTCACGGGGACGCGCGGGACGTGGTTCGGCAGGGGTGCGCAGAGAGTTCAGTGGTGCTTGGAAGCGCCATAAAGCCCTTCAAGAAGGGTGAGGCCAAATTCGTCTTGACCACCAACGACTTACTGATGGACGGCCAGTGTTTCCTGGCCATTGCGCGGAAGGCCGGGATAACGGAGTTCCAGGTTCTCCGGGGAGATGGCCGAAGTGGCAGTTCCAGGCAGTTGAGCGGGCAAGCGCCAATGGACGGCAGCCACTGAGTCCATGGCGTTGAGCCGAGGGCTGGGTTCCACGGCCTTCAGGCTCTTAAGAAGCAACTTCCCCCTCCCGGCGTCGCAGCCGGGAGGGGGGAAGTCTTTTTCGTGGCATCTGGAGGACCTGCGCCACCGACGATGCGGGAATGAACGGTCTTCACTACGGACCGCTACGAGGGGGATGCTGAACAATGCTCGCACCCGCATCCAGGACGAGGTGTCTACGGTCGCCCCTACGCAGGAAGCCCCCGCCCGACGTGTCGGGCGGGGGCTTCCCTTCCTACCTTGGTCGCTTCGGACTACCCTTTCGGGGCAAGTCCGACAGCCGTTTCCTCCTTGCTGCGCTGCCTAGCGCGGCGGAACTCTCCTTTCGGCGCTAGGCCACCACCTACTGCTGCCCGTTACACCTGTATCGACATCTGTGGCCCGCCTCGCTATCACACGGATGTCCAATCCACCAGTGAGAATCAAGGCCGGCGCAGTACTAGGACGCGTGACCGTGCCGAACTCGACCGTGGCCGACGTTGCAGTACCACCCGGAATCCCGCTAGGATCGTAGTCATTCTGGTTCAGGCTGTACCAAGTCGTCTCCGTCGGCATCTTGTACTGCACACGGAAGCTATGGTAGCCGTTGTCGGCGGTGACTTGACCATGATTCCACGTGATCGTCATATCGCCACCCGATGTCACCCATTGGGCATCCACAATCTCTGGTGTCGGGTCAACGGCGGGGTTCACCGCGACAGCAGATGGTACCCAATGAGCATTGACAGTGGAAGCCCACAACCTACTCTCGACGGCTACCGTAAATCCATTCCGCAAATCATTGACCGTAAGGTTCGAACCGGAAAGCGTAGCATTGCTCACCACCACCCGATCTTCCATCGTCGTGGGGGCACTGGCAACAAAATCCGTGGTAGACACAAGTACAACTGTAGCGTCACTGCCGCCCAACAGCGAGCTCGCGGCCGTCAACCGGACTCGTTCCCGGTTGGCGGCATTGGCGGCAACGGGGCCAGCAGTGGATCGCGTCCACGTCACAATCACGCTGTCAGCGCTAGCGTTCGGACCTGCAGCGTCAGGACCGCCTTCGATTCGCGTCACCTTAACGTTGGTCGCCGCCCAACTATTATTCTGCGTGAAGTCCTGCCCAGCAACCATGACGCTCCTAGGACCGACAGTTACCTGCAGGTCCGGATCGACGAAAGCGAGACTGAAAGCGGCGGCGCCGACTGAGGGTGGGGTAGTACCCGTCAGGGTAGCCGTCAGCTCGTATGTTCCGTGTGCCAAACCGGATATCGTATACGTGCCGTCCGCACCCGAAGTCGCAGTCGGATTAGGAGTACTCGCATCTCCATCATCCGCCGTGATCGTCACGCCCGGCAGACCCCTGTGGTTGACGCCGCTTACTTGTATGGCGCCTGTCGGGATATAAACCGTTCCGCTGATCGTACCAGGCACTTCGGCAGCCATGAAGTTGTTGCCAGTATCATCAGGGTTGGTCCCGTCGACCGTTACAACATGGCCCGGCGGAATGGGCGTAATGGACGTAATGGGCGTAATGGTGTAACCATCAGCCATCGCCGTGACCGTGTAAGTTCCGAATGGCAAGCCGGCAAACTCATACTCGCCATCCGCATTCGACGTCGCAGCCGGCGGATCGTTGCTCGCATCGCCGTCGCTCATGTAGTCCGCCGTGAACATCACGCCTGCCACACCGGTGGTGGTGGCGCCGCTCATGATCTCGACTTTGCCGCTGACCATAGCGTTTTCCGCAGCGGTGAGCGTGACCGTCGTCGGCGTCGGGCCCGCGACAACCGTGCCGGTCTGAGGTGCGAACGCGTAACCGGGCGCAGAAGCGGTTACCTCATAGTTGCCCGCCACCAACACGGGTTGGCTGCTGTACTCACCTGGCGTTGACGTCGATTCAGTCAACGTGTACGTGGCACCCGTGCCCGTGTGCATCGCCATGACCGTCGTCAGGCCTGAGAACGCGGTTCGGTCCGGCATGCGCACCTCGGCTATGATCGTCCCATACACCGGGTTGGCCATGCCGCCAAAATCATTGCCCGAACTCGTTCGGCCTCGGGCTACGGTCGCCGTCACAGTACTGAATCCGTATCCTGCATCCGCTCCGGTGACGTCATAAGTACCATGATGGGCCACATCCAGCGTATAGGCGCCGCTCGCGTCGGAATACGTCGTTACGGCGCTACCGGGCGTGGAACCTGTGGGAGTCGCCTTCACTTCGACGCCACCGGCAGCAGAACCGCCCACCGTGACCGTACCCTCGATCTTGCTGAAGAACCCGAAGTAGGCATTGGGCGCACCAGTAGTGAGCACGATCGACTGGGGCTTGAAATGCTCTGGCGCATTGGCACTTCCTGCTTTGCTGATCCGCACCGTGATGCCCGCATCCAAGTCACTCTTCCGAACCCTGTCCCACGTAAAGCTCGGGGAGCCTTGAGTCGTCTGCGCCGCTATTGGGTAGTCGCCGTTTCCTACTCTGGCCACGGGACCGCTAATGCCGCTAAAGTCAAGCCGAACCGTTTCCTGAGTTACGCTGCTGGCCATTGGATCCACCAGTCCAACGCCGATGGTGGTGGCTTCGTGTCCGACGAAGTCGTCCACAATCTTGTCGGCGTCGCCAACGGACACGTTGACCCGTCGGCCGTAGTTTGGCCACACGCCCTCCGGCTCGAACACATAGGGGTTGCCATCAAAATTCTGGTCCTGCACGAATACTCGATACTCTCCCCACCCGACCGTAATCTTGTAGTTTGTAGCGCGACAATCAGGATGAGACGCTTGCGACAAACAAGGTGAGACGGCCGGAGGTGGCGGCGGGAGGTTTGAGCTTTGGTGTTTCCCTGGGATCAGGAGAGACGCGAAGTGCCGGGCCGACGGATTACGGACCACCAGATGGAGCTGTACATGACCGCTCGACGGAAGGACGGGCCTGCGCTGGCGGCGGCGAAGGCGGGGTTCAGCAGGGCGACGGCGTATCGGATCGAAGGGGATCCGGGGCGTCGGTCGGTGAAGAAGCCTCGGGGGCGGAGACGCCCCGACCCTTTGGCGGGGATATTCGACGAGGAGATCGTGCCGCTGCTGGAGGCGAACCCGGGGTTGCGGGCGGTGGCGCTGTACGAAGAGATGATGCGGCGTCATCCGGGGGTTCGGCGGACGCTGGAGCGACGGGTTCGGAGCTGGAAGGCGAAGCACGGGCCGGCGCGCGAGGTCGTTTTCCGACAGAAGCACGAGCCGGGGCGACGGGGGTTGTCGGACTTCACCGACGCCGGGCGTCTGGGGGTGACGGTTGGGGGAGAGAAGCTGGTGCACAAGCTGTACCATTTTCGGCTGGAGTACTCGGGATTCTGCATGTGGCGGTGGTGTTGGGCGGGGAGAGCTACGTTGCCCTGGCCGAGGGGTTGCAGGACGCGCTGTGGGCGCTGGGCGGCGTTCCGAAGGAGCACCGGACGGACAGTCTGTCGGCGGCGTTTCGGAACCTGAAGCGTCGTGCGCGGGAGGACCGGACCGCACGTTACGAGGCGTTGATGGGAGACTACGGGATGAAGGCGAGCCGGAACAACCGGGGCCGGGCGCACGAGAACGGCTCGATCGAAAGCGCGCACGGGCATTTGAAGCGGGCCATCGAGGATGCGCTGCTGTTGAGGGGATCGAGGGACTTCGAGACGATCGAGGCGTACCGAGAGTTCGTGAGCCGGGTGGCGAGTCGCCGCAACGCTCGCAACCGCAAGAGGATCGACGCCGAGCGAGCCGTGCTGCGGCCGTTGCCGAGGCGTCGCAGCGACGGTTTCGAGGAGACCTTGGTGCGCGTGACGAGCGCGGGTGGGTTCTCGCTGCGGCGGGTGTTCTGCACGGTGCCGTCGCGGCTGGTGGGACACCGGCTGCGGGTGAGACTGTACGACGACCGCCTGGTCGTCTTCGTCGGGACCGAGGAGCTCGTGACGTTGCCTCGGGGCCACCCGGGACCGGGAGGGCGACGGGGACGGGTCGTGAACTACCGGCACGTGCTGCCCTCTCTGCGTCGCAAGCCGATGGCGATGATGAACTGGGTCCACCGCGACGGTTTGTTCCCCCGCGACGCCTACCGCCAGGCTTTCGACGCGTTGCGCGAGCGCCTGGACGACCGCGAGGCCTGCCGGCGGATGGTCAAACTCCTTGCGCTGGCCCACGATCACGGATGCGAGGCCCTGCTGGCCGACGAGATCGAAGCGCAGCTCGAGGCCGGGCGGTTGCCCGACGCCGAAGTGCTGCGCGACCGGTTCCCAGCGCCGGACTCCCTTCCCGACCTCGAAACGACCCTCCCGCCACTGTCGCGCTACGACGACGCCTGCCTGAACGGAGCACCGCGATGAAAGACTCCTTCATCGTCGATCCCCCGGCACTCGACCTGTTGCTGAAGCAACTGCGCCTGCCGAGCATGCGGGCGCTGTGGAGAAGCTTCACCGAACGCGCGGACCGGGAAGACTGGTCCTCGGCGCGCCTGCTCGCCGCGCTGGCCAGCCAAGAAGTCGCCGATCGCGAACGGCGGCGCTTCGAGCGGCACCGAGCCGAGGCGAAGCTGCCCCGCGGCAAGACGCTCGACAATTTCGACTTCAACCTCGTGCCCGCCGTGTCGAAGGCGCGCGTGGGCGTGCTGGCGAGCGGCGACATTTGGCTCGAAGAAGCGGCCAACGTGCTGCTCTTCGGTCCGCCGGGAACGGGCAAGAGTCACCTCGCCGCGGGCATCGGACTCAAGCTGGTCGAAAACGGCTACCGCGTGCTGTACCAGCGAACGTCGAGTCTGGTGCAGAGGCTCCAGGCGGCGCGGCGCGACCTCGCCCTCGACGCCGCCATCGCCAAGCTCTACAAATACCACCTCGTCATTCTCGACGATTTCTCCTACGCCACCTGCGAAGGGACCGAAACCAGCGTCCTCTTCGAACTCATCGGCGCACGCTACGAGAATCGCTCGCTCCTCGTCATCGCCAACGAACCTTTCAGCGCCTGGGACAAGATCTTCGGTGGCGAAGCCTTGACCGTCGCCGCCGTCGACCGCCTCGTGCACCGCTCCCACGTCTTCGAACTCAACGTCGAAAGCTACCGCCGTCGCGCCGCCGTGGCCGCCAGGAAAGCCGCCGCTGGGCATGGACAGACCGACGAACCGACTCCGGGACGTGGGGTACGCGCCGGGGCCGACCCCCACTCCCATCCTCGCCACCCGGCAAGTTGGCTATGGCGACGGCTCGACCCGCCACGCTCCATCGCCGGCGGCGGACGGAGGTCACAAGCATGAGGTCGGTACGCGGTCACGATTGGTCCGCGCACCGGCGGAAAGAACCGCGAGGGCTGCCGAGTGAGCGGGCCCGCCGGTCACCCGCCGGTCCATGTCGGAACAAGTTCCAACACGGAACGACGGGTAATGGTTACCCACCCACCCCGCAGCGACGCTCACGCTGGCACGGGGGTGGAGCACGGTACCGTCCAGCCTTGATTCCGTGCTCGGACCGTCCAACGAAGTAGGACCGCCTCACAGGCTCTCCAGGACGCTCAACTTGCTCCACGCATGCCACCTTGTTATCATCCCTTCGTTCACAACGTCGCGATCTCGTATTCTCACCTTGATTGTCGCTACGTCTCACCTTGATTGTCGCTGTGCACGCCGCGGTCGTTCGGCTCACCCCACGCCACCTTGATATCCCCGACATCCTCGTCAGGGTCATCCGGCGTCAGCGGCGTCAGCATGAGGCTGGTGGGAGCACTCGGCACCCCCGTACCGGGCGTAGCTTCTGCCCATTCGGATCGCTCGCCTGACCCGGCACCGTTCGTGGCTCGAACCGTGAAACGATAGGTGTTACCGGCTTCCAGATCCGTCACCACATGGCTCCTCGTTTCATGTTCGTCGGATATTTCCTCCCAATCCAAGGGGGTCTCGTCAGGAGGCCAATCACCGCTCTCATCTTGCATCTGCTTCGCGAACTCCCACAGGGTGATCGTTGGGTCTTCGTCAAGCATCCATCCCAACGCCACCTCCGTAGCCGCCTCCTGCGGTTTCGCCGTCAGATCCGTCGGCTGCGAAGGAACGCCCGGCTCCGTAGTTCCCGCCATAGGCGTAGCCGTCGCTCTCGCATCCTCCGCTGCTGTGCCCACGCCCACGGCGTTCTTCGCTTTGACAACCACTCTGTATTCCGTGCCGTTTGTCAGGCCCATGATCTCATGAGAGGGGGTCGTGGCATCAACCTCGGCGGTATCCCGCTCCATCCGCCATTGTACGGCGTCGTGCAATCCATACACCACGAGGTAACCCCTTTCGGCCTCCGGACCCGAGCCCCATTGATCTTCCTCCAGAGCCGCCCAAGTCGCGGTGATCATCTCGTCACCCGCCTCTAGCATGAGGCCGGTGGTCTCACCCGGCACGAGTCCCGGCGTAGCCGTCGCTCTGTTCGAATCGCCCCCTGTGCTCTCGCCCACGGCGCTCTTCGCTTGGACACGCACTCTGTATAGCTTGCCGTTTTCTAGGCCCGTGATCTCATATGTGCGCAGAATCATATCGTCTTCGCCCAGCTCATCAATAACATCAGAACCACCGTTGGCGAAGTTGCCATGCTCTCCCCACGTCACGACGTAACCGGTCAATTCTTTTGCCGTGCCGAAGTCCGTCGGAGCCATCCAAGTCGCGGTGATCATCTCGTCACTCGGCTCTAGCATGAGGTCGGTGGGCGGATACGGCGGGTCTCCCGCCATAGCCGTCGCTACATTTGAGTCGTCGGCGCCGCCGCCTGGGTTCACGGCCCGCACCTTGAAATCGTATAGCGTACCGTTATCCAGACCCATCACCGTGTACGTGTAGCTGTCCGGGTCATCGTCGCTGCTGACGGGAGTAATCATCGCCCACTCAGTGTAGCCGTCGCCGTCTTTGTCGTCCTGCGCGTACTCCCAGCCGGTAATCGTTGCATCGGCCGCCAGCGTCCACGACAACGCCACTGACATGTCCCCTCCAGTCGCATCCAAGTCCGTGACCGCCGCCGGGGCTGCTACCGCTGCCACCGGCATCGGAGCCGATTCGTACCAGGCGTCGCTCACTTGGGACGCAACCCTTACGTCGAACCTGCCGTCCGTGATGTTGGTCGCATCGAGCGTGGCGCTGAACATCGCGCCATTCCCGCCATCGGTTTCCACCGTCGCGTCGGAGTCGGTCCAGGTCCCTTCGGGCACCATGTACCTGACGACGTGGGCCGTGTAGTCCCCCATCGCCGTGCCCAGCGTCCCTTTGATGTCCACCATTCGCTGATCGCCGCCGGGCATCGCCGGATCCTGCCGCGCGGCGCTCGTGACCGTTGGCGTCGGCTCGTACGTCTTGATCTTTGTGCCCGCGAAGTTGTGCGTCGCCATGTGACCGCGGCTTACCGACATGTTTTGGGCGTCGAACTGGTAGCCGTCCTTCATCGCGGTGACCTTGTGGTCGCCCGCCGCTACCGGCAGCTCGTACTCGCCGTCGTCGTTCGACATCCTGATTACCGGTTCCGTGGTCCCGTCGTCGTCGTCCATCGTCGCCGTGACCGTGGCTCCGCCGACGGCTTTGCCGTCCGCCATCACCGTTCCTTCGATGGTGGTGACGAACGTGAAGAAGGCTTCGAGCGGATCGGTATTGTTGTCCACCTCAATCGGACCCGAGAAGGTGATGCCCTCATCCCAATATTCGGTCAGGGAAATCGTGATTCCGTCATTCAAGTCCTCAGTCCGGACTGCAAGGTTGTAGAAACGACTGCTGTCCGAGGTCACCGGCCAACCATACCCCCGTTTCGGGCGGTACTTGGAGCCGTCCAACGTAACCCACGCGGATTGCCAGTCCCTACGGCCGGATCGCCAGCCCCTGTCGTCGATGCTCGCCGGATCCACCAATCCAACCTTGATGGAGCTGGCCGCATGTGCGATGAAGACGTCTACAAGGACTTCGTCGTCACCGACGGACACCTCGACATATCGTTCACCGGGAACGAACACATGGTTGGAAGACAACGGGCTAACCTTATATTGTCCCCATCCCACCGTAATCTCGTAGAAGCCGTCTCTGTCCGTCCAACCAGTGGCGTACTCCTCGCCGATCGTCACGTCATCACGCCCGTCATACACGTTCACCTCTACGTCCGCCATCCCGTCGCCGTTGGCATCCACCACTTGACCCTTGATGGAGCTGCTGGCCATGACCGTGAAGTTGAAGCCGCCGCGCTTTTGGCCCGCGTCAATGGAGACGGTCTGGCTCTCGGGCGTGGTGGTGAAGTTGGGATCCACTCGGTCGTCGTCGTTTGCGTCCTTCGTCGTGCCCACGGCCGTAACCTCGTACCGACCGGACTCGTTGACGTCGAGGCTGTAGCTGCCGTTGGCGCCGGTCATGGTTCGCCATATCGGATTGATCTGCGCGTTGCCGTTGTCATCCTGACGACGGGCCGTCACCACGATGTCCTTAAATCCGGCGTCGTCCGAATTGAGCACCGCGCCGCTGATCGTGGTGATCTCGTACAGATCCAAGACAGGGGCTCCCACCTCTTCGTCGCCGCTGGCAACGGAAATTCTCTGTTCGTTCCTGCCCAGCTTTGGCGTCCTGGGGTTGCCGTCGTCGTCGCGCAGGCAGTAAGACATCGTGTCGGGGTTGACGTCGATGACATCGCCAGGCGTTTCGATCCCTCCCGGACCTATCTGGCGCGTGCAGGTGTCGTGTTCGTCCATCGTCGCGGTCACCAGGTAAGTCTCGCCTTGCAGGACGTCCATTTCGTACCAGCCGTAGGCGTCGGTCGTGGCCTCCTCGGTGAAGCCGTCGCCGGTCGCCGTGACCTTTACGCCCGCCAACCAATCCGTAACTTCACGGCCGTCGGAGTCGTAGGTTCCCCGAAGCCGTACCCTACCATCGATCGTCGCGTCGCCTTTTGACGCACCCACGAAGTCGTCCGCGATGTCGAAGACCTGGCCCGGAGCCAACGTGACGGTGCGGCTGCCGGCGATCCGGTAGCCGAACTTCGAGGCCGTGATCATGTGCTGGCTGAACGGCGGGATGTACAACTGGTAGTATCCCGTCGAGCCGGTCGTCGCCGTGGCGACCGTGTCGCCGTCGGCGTCGCTCGCGATCACCGTCGTGCCTTCCAGCCCCCCGTTCCCGACAACCACGCGACCGCGCACGGTGCCGTAGTCGTAGGCCGTGAAGTTGACGTTGCTCAGTTCCTGACCGCCGACCAGAGTCGTCGTCCAGCTGCCGTCGTTCGGCGTGAAGAACGTGCGGATATTGTCCACGAAAATGGTCGTCTGTTTCGGCGTTCCCGGTTGCCCGGCGCGAATGCCCGCCGTCACGTCTATCTCGTACATGCCGTCCGCGTCGGTCAGCGCCGGCTTGAACTTCGTGTTGCCGGGTTTGGGGTCTTGCGTTACTTCGAACGCGTCGCCCGTCCTCCAAAAGACCTGTACGCCTGCGACCGGATCGCCCGTCTGGCCGTCGGTGACCTTGCCGCTCACCGTGGCCATCGGGGTCGCCATCCTGATTTCCACATGCTTCTCGTGGAGCATGTTCGCGGCGACCGTGACGTCGTCCGCGCCCTCCTCCGTGGCCGCACTGACGTATCCCGTCTTCTCGACCATGACGGTAACCGCTCTCGCGCTGGCGGCAACGTCCTTCAGGATGTAGCGACCGAAGAAGTCCGTGGTGTCGGTCACGCCGCCGGCCGAAACCGCCACGCCGCGCACGGGAAGGCCCGATGGGCCGTGCTCCGTGACGCGTCCGTAAATCGTGCCGGTCGACGGCGTCACGTCAATCGTCATCGGCGCGGGACCCTCGACGCTGTCGTCCGAGCCCTCCGCAACCGGCTGGCCGAGACCGCTCTCGTCGAACGCGGCCGCGACCGTCGTCCTGTACATTGCCTCGGTACTCCTCCAGCCGTCCGACGTGGCGAACGCGTACCAGCCGTCGGCAACGCCGGGGATCACGTAGCTGCCCAACTTCGGAGCCTCGGTAGCCGTGCTCGCGGCTCCTCCCATCTCTTCCGCGAGGTTCTTGCCCGCCACGGGGTCCAGCGAAATGCTGACGCCGCCCTTGGCCACGGCCCCGTCTCCCTCCATCTTTTTGAACCCGTCGCCAGTATCGCTCCTCACGACCTCGTTGGCCGTCGCGTTGCCCATGACGTCGCGCAGCCACACGTACGCGAACGTCGAGCATGGGGAGTCGTCGCCCGGGCCGTGGAAGTCCTGGTAGGCCTTGTCCGCCGTCAAGGGGCAGGCATAGACGTGCGGGCTGAAGCCGCCCTGATCGCCGAAGGCCCCCATCGCAATGTTGTTTTCGTCGAGGTCCCTGTACGCCAGAATTTCGTCGTCGCTCACGATCGTGCGGTGGTCGCCAACGCTCATCCTGACCAGCACGTTCATGTCCGACGGAACGCCGCTGAACGTCGCCATGCCGTTTTTCGGATGCATGACGATCGGGTTGCCCTCTTCGTCCAGCACCGCGCGCGCGCGACCGTCCCCGCGACCGCCCGTACGACCGTCCTCGGAGTCGATGTACATCAGCTCGAGGCGAATCGTGCTCGCGCTCATCGCGCTCGGACGCGCGTCGCCGCCGTGAATGCTGCCCGTGTACCCGGCGATCTGGTCCCTGTCCTGGTGCACGCCAACCGTCAGCGATTGCGTCGTGTACCTGACCTCCAACATGCCCGCGTCCACCGGCATCTCGCCCGGCAGGCTCAGACCGTCGTGCACGTGCATCACGTAGCCGTCGTCGTCCGCGCCGTCCAGCATCCACTTCTCGCCGCCGTCCAACGGATCGCCGTCCGCGTCGACCTGCACGCTGTCAAGCCCAAGCGCGAACTTGACCGGAACGTCGTCCACCGACGCCGCCGTGTGCATCACCGTCGCCATGCCCATGTCGTCCAGCCGCATCGGCTCGGCCGCCATGTCGTCGGCCGCCATCGTCATGTCGTCGGCCATCACCTTCGCGCTGTAGATCCAGTCGGCCAGCGCTTCGCGGCCGCCCGCGTCCGTCATGATCGTCTTCGCGCCGAACGTGAAGTCCGCCTTCAGGCTCACGAAGTCCATCATGTTCATGGTCGTCGTCGCCGGTTCCGGAGACTTCCAGCTCACCATCTGCATGCCTTCGGCCATCCCGAAAGCGCCCTCGGGTGCCGTGACGCCCGCGTACACCATGTTCGCCATGTCCCCGCGCGGGAACGTGATCGACGCCATGCCCATCTCGTCGGTCATGCCGCTCGCCACCATCATCGCGCCTTCCATGTCGGCGTACAGACTCACCGTCGCGCCCGGAACCGCCTCGCCCATGGCTTCGCCGTGCCTCAGCGTCACGCCGAAGCCCACCGTCTGGTGCGTGATGTCGAACGGAACGTCCTGCACCTCGGCCTCGCCCGCCGCCAGCGTGAGCGAATAGCCCGTCGCCGGGCCGCCGTAGCCGTACGGCATCATCGCCGCCGCAGTCTCCGGCGTCAGCAGAACCAGCAGCTGGTACGTGCCGGCCTTCAGATTCTCGAACATGAACTCGCCGTCGGCGTTCGTCGCGCCAGGCATCTGGTCGTTCACGCCCGGTCCCACAAGCGCCAGCGGGACGCCCGGAGCCTCGAACGGAGCTTCGCCCTCGTCGCGCATGTCGTTGCCCGCGCCCGCCTCGTCGTCCATCGTGCCTTCGTCGATGTACAGCTTGCCCGACACGCTCGCCGTGCGCGCGTGCATGCCGTCGAAGTTCGCGATCGCCGCCTCGTCGTCCATCACGCTCACGTCCATGTCCATCGCGTCGAACACGTACATCGTCTCGTCAACGCCCGAGATCGCCACGTTGTAGTCGCCCGCCGCGAGACCCGCGAAGCCGTACGAACCGGAAGCGTCCGTCGTCGTCTCCATGTCCGCCGCGCCCGACAGCGTCACCGCGACGTCCGCAAGACCCATGCCCTCGACGCTCACCCGACCGCTGATGCCCGCCGTGCGCAGCAGCTCGCCGTCGAACGGCACCGTCGCCGTCTCGCCCAGCGCAACCGTCACGTTGCGAGACGTCACCTCGAAGCCGTAGTCCTCCATGTCGTAGCCCGAAATGCCGACCACGTAGTCGCCCGCGCGAAGCTGCGCGAACGAGTACCCGCCGCTCGCGTCCGTCATGGTCGTCTTGTCCGTCGCGTCCGGTCCGCCCGTCAGGCTCACCGTCACGCCTTCCAGACCCTCGCCCCCGACGCTTACGCGGCCCTGAATGCCGGCCGTGCGCAGATACGTGCCGTCGAACGACACGATCTTCGACTCGCCCACGCCGACCGTCACGGCCGAAGCCGTGCTCGAAAACGCCACCTCGTCCGAATCAAACCCGGATATCTCGACCGAGTAGTTCCCCATCCGAAGCCCGGTGAACGCAAACTGGCCCGTGTCGTCCGTCACCGCCGTCTGCGCCGACGTCCCCGAAAGCGCAACCGTCACCCCCGACAAACCCATGTTCTCTACCGTTACCGACCCCGATTCGGAATGGTGGGGGGACCCGCCTGTGCGCGTTCGCCGGGAGCCGGGCGGTTTGCGCACCGCGGCCGCTTCCGGCTTATCTTTCCACATGCGCTATTTCAACAAGGAAGGGCCGATTGTCCGTAGTCGGCACTATTGCATCGAGCCCCTATCGCGGCTGGACGTAGACGATGTCCTGGGGATGATCGCGGATCAGCGCTATTTCGTCCTCCACGCGCCCCGTCAGACGGGCAAGACGACGGTGCTGGGCGCCCTGCGAGACCGGTTGAACGACAGCGGCGAGTACCGGTGCGTCTACATTAACGTCGAGCCGGGGGCGGCGGCCCGGGAAGACGTTCGAGCCGTGGCGATCACCCTGCTGGACCGACTCGCCTACGAGGCTTCCGTGCGGCTCGGCGATGACGGCATGCACGACATCAGAAGCAAGGCGCTGAAAACCACCGGTCCATACACGACCTTGCAGGCGGCGCTGGGGTTGTGGGCGGCAGCGGACCGAAAGCCGCTGGTTCTGTTGATCGACGAGATCGACGCGCTGATCGGCGATTCGCTGTTGTCGGTGCTGCGTCAGCTCAGGGCTGGCTACTGGGACCGACCCGATTTCTTTCCCCAAAGCGTGGTTCTGTGCGGGGTGCGGGATGTGCGCGACTACCGGATCGAAGCGTCGTCGGAGCCGGAACCGGTGACCGGCGGCAGCGCCTTCAACATCAAGGCGGCGTCGTTGCGGCTGGGGAACTTCTCCGATGCAGAGGTGGACGCCCTGCTCGGTCAGCACACTGAGGAGACCGGCCAGCGCTTTGCCGACGATGCGGTTGCGGAGATCATGCGACTCACGCGGGGGCAACCGTGGCTGGTGAACGCCGTGGCGCACGAGGCGTGCTTCGCCAAGGAGGGGTTGCAGGACCGAACGCTTGAAGTTGGAGAAGCCGACGTCGGCAAAGCTGCCGAACGACTGATTCTTCGCCGCGACACGCATTTGGACCAGCTTCTGGAGAAGCTGAAGGAAGAGCGCGTTCAGCGAGTGATCGAGCCGCTTCTGAACGGTGTGGCATCCAGGTGGCGCTTTGATCCCGAGGACCTGAAATACACGCGCGACCTCGGGCTGGTAAGCCCGCGACGGCTGGCGGTCGCCAATCCGATTTACCGCGAAGTGATTCCACGGAGCTTGAGCGCCGCCGCGCAGGACGATCTGGAACACGAACCGGAACTTGTGGGCGATCCGACGTGGTATGTGGGTTCGGATGGGCGCTTGCAAGTTAGTGAGCTCATGGCGGCCTTCCAGCGGTTCTTCCGCGAGAATTCGGAGCACTGGCTGGATCGGTTCCAGTACAAGGAGGCCGGACCGCAGCTGCTGTTGCAGGCGTTCCTGCAACGGGTCGTGAACAGCGGCGGACGCATCGAGCGGGAGTACGGAGCCGGGCGGCGACGAATGGATCTGGGCATCCTCTGGCCGGCACCTACGGAAGAGCAGCGCGCCGTGATCGAGTGCAAGCTGGTGCGCTCCGGTCGGGAGCGAGCGATTCGCTTGGGCGTCGAGCAGACGGCGGCGTACATGGACGTGTGGGGTGCCGAAGAAGGTCACCTTGCCGTCTTCGACCGGCGGGCGGACGCATCTTGGCGGGAAAGAGTCTTCCGGCGCGACGAGGCGTTCGGCGGGCACGCGATCACCGTCTGGGGCATGTAGGCGGACCGGATCATGCGCTATTTCAACAAGGAAGGGCCGACGATCGCGGCGGAGCACTATCACGTGCCGCCGCTGTCGCGCATTGACCGTGAAGAAGTGCTGGACATGATCAGGCGGAAGCGCTATTTCGTCCTTCACGCACCCCGTCAGACGGGCAAGACGACGGTGTTGGGCGCGCTGCGCGACCTGCTGAACGAGAGCGGCGAGTATCGGTGCGCATACGTGAACGTGGAGCCCGGGCAGCCGTTGGGCGAGGATGTCGGCAAGGTGACTCGTGCGGTTGCGGTCACGATGGCGCTTGAAGCGCGCGATGCCACCGGGGTGGACGTGAAGTTCCCAAAGGACTGGAAGGAGATTCTCGAGGAATTCGATCCCTTGGGATTCCGCGCGTTGCTTACCATGTGGGCGGCTGCGGACCCCCGCCCGCTGGTGCTGCTGATCGACGAGATCGACGCGCTGATCGGCGATGCGCTGCTGTTGGTGCTGCGTCAGCTGCGCGCGGGCTATCGGGACAGGCCCACCCGTTTTCCGCAAAGCTTGATCTTGTGCGGGGTGCGGGACGTGCGGGACTATCGCATCAAGGCTTCGTCGGAGCCGGAGCCGGTGACTGGCGGCAGCGCGTTCAACATCAAGGCGGCGTCGTTGCGGTTGGGAGACTTCTCCGAGGCGGAGGTGGACGCCCTGCTCGGTCAACACACGGAGGAAACCGGCCAGCGCTTTGCCGAAGAGGCGGTGTCGGAGATCATGCGACTTACGCGGGGACAACCGTGGCTGGTAAACGCCGTGGCGCACGAGGCGTGCTTCGCCAAGGAGGGAGTTCGCGATCATGCGCGCGAAGTCACGGCAGACGATGTCGGCGAGGCCGCAGAGCGGTTGATTCTGCGCCGAGACACGCATTTGGACCAACTGGCGGAGAATCTGAAGGATCCGCGAGTGCGCCGCGTGATCGAGCCGCTGATGATCGGTGTGGCATCCAGGTGGCGCTTTGATCCCGAGGACCTACAATACGCACGCGACCTCGGGCTGGTGAGCCCGCGACGGCTTGCGGTCGCCAATCCGATTTACCGCGAAGTGATTCCACGGAGCTTGAGCGCCGCTGCGCAGGACGATCTGGAATACGAACCGGAACTTGTCGGCGATCCGCTTTGGTACGTCGGTGCGGACGGCCGCTTGCAAGTTAGCGGGCTCATGGCGGCCTTTCAGTCGTTCTTCCGCGAGAATTCGGAGCATTGGCTGGATCGGTTCCAGTACAAGGAGGCCGGACCGCAGCTGCTGTTGCAGGCGTTCCTGCAACGGGTAGTGAACAGCGGCGGTCGCATCGAACGGGAGTACGGAGCAGGGCGGCGACGGATGGACCTGGGCATCGTTTGGCCGGTTCGCCTTACGTCGGCAGCCGATGGCTCGGCGGCTACGGAGGACCAGCGCGCCGTGATCGAGTGCAAGTTGGTGCGCTCGGGTCCGGAGCGAACGATTCGCATTGGCGTCGAGCAGGCGGCGGCCTACATGGACGTGTGGGGCGCCGAGGAAGGTCACCTCGCCGTCTTCGACCGACGGGCGGGCGTATCTTGGGAGGAGAGAATCTTCCGGCGCACCGAGGAGTTCGACGGGCGCACGATCACCGTGTGGGGCATGTAGTACGTCAGTTTAACTCGCTGTTTCGCAACGACATGCGACACGGTTGCGCTTTCGGGGACGTCGGCGCAGACGGCGGTGACGGACGACACGGGCCAGTTTGCGTTCACCGGGCTTCGGATGGGGAACTACTCGGTCGAGATATCCGGGTTTGATTCGGACGAGGTGGCGTTTTCGAGCACGGCTTCGGCCGTGACGGTCGGCGTGGGCGAGTCGAAGATCGTGTCGTTCGACGGCACGTATCTGCGCACGGCCGGCATTCAGGGCCGCGTAAGCGTCGGGGGCGAGGGTCTGGAAGGCGTGACGGTGAGCCTGACGGGCGGACCGGACGCGACGGACAAGACGACCATGACGGACGCGAGCGGCGGGTACTCGTTCGCGCAGCTTCGCGCGGGCGACTACGTGGTCGGCATTTCGGGCTACGACATGGAGGACTACGGCTTCGAGGTGACGTCTCGCAACGTGACGGTTGCGCTGGGCGAGACGGCGACGGTGCCGTTCGACGGCGAGCTGCTGCGCACGGCGGGCATCAGCGGTCGGGTGAGCGTCGAGGGCATGGGTCTTGCGGACGTCGCGGTGACGCTGTCGGGCGCGGCGGACATGGAGACGACGACGGACGCTTCCGGTTCGTACGGCTTCGCGGGTCTCGCGGCGGGCGACTACAACGTGGCGATCTCGGGCGTTGACGAGACGATGTACGTGTTCGACGCGATGGACATGGACGTGAGCGTGATGGACGACGAGGCGGCGATCGCGAACTTCGACGGCATGCACGCGCGCACGGCGAGCGTGTCGGGCAAGCTGTACATCGACGAAGGCACGATGGACGACGAGGCGGGCGCGGGCAACGACATGCGCGACGAGGGCGAAGCTCCGTTCGAGGCTCCGGGCGTCCCGCTGGCGCTTGTGGGACCGGGCGTGAACGACCAGATGCCTGGCGCGACGAACGCCGACGGCGAGTTCATGTTCGAGAATCTGAAGGCCGGCACGTACCAGCTGCTGGTTCTGCTGACGCCGGAGACTGCGGCGGCGATGATGCCGTACGGCTACGGCGGCCCGGCGACGGGCTATTCGCTCACGCTGGCGGCGGGCGAGGCCGAGGTGCAGGACGTTCCGTTCGACATCACGCACCAGACGGTGGGCTTCGGCGTGACGCTGAGGCACGGCGAAGCCATGGGCGAGGCGGTTCCGGGCGCGACGGTGAGTCTGTACGCCGACATGGAAGGCGCGATGATGGTGGCGAGCGGCATGACCGACGAGATGGGCATGGCGTCGATCACGTTCCCGCGCGGGGACATGGCGAACATGGTGTACGCGGGCGTCACGGCACCCGAGGGCGCTTTCGGGATGGCCGAAGGCATGCAGATGGTGAGCTGGAAGTCTCCGGAACCGGCGACGACGACCATGAACATGATGGACTTCGTGAGCCTGAAGGCGGACTTCACGTTCGGCGCGAAGACGATCATGACGGACGCGGGCGGCCGCGAAGCGCTGGCCGACTGGATCTACAGCGCGAAGGTGATGGCCGACGACATGACGATGGCGGCCGACGACATGGCGGCCGAGCCGATGCGGCTGGACGACATGGGCATGGCGACGGTGATGCACACGGCGGCGTCGGTGGACGACGTTCCGGTCAAGTTCGCGCTTGGGCTTGACAGCGTGCAGGTCGACGCGGACGGCGATCCGTTGGACGGCGGCGAGAAGTGGATGCTGGACGGCGCGGACGACGACGGCTACGTGATGCACGTGCACGACGGTCTGAGCCTGCCGGGCGAGATGCCGGTGGACGCGGGCATGTTGGAGGTCAGGTACACGACGCAATCGCTGACGGTTGGCGTGCACCAGGACAGGGACCAGATCGCCGGGTACACGGGCAGCATTCACGGCGGCGACGCGCGTCCGAGCGCGATGAGCGCGAGCACGATTCGCCTCGAGCTGATGTACATCGACTCCGAGGACGGTCGTACGGGCGGTCGCGGGGACGGTCGCGCGCGCGCGGTGCTGGACGAAGAGGGCAACCCGATCGTCATGCATCCGAAAAACGGCATGGCGACGTTCAGCGGCGTTCCGTCGGACATGAACGTGCTGGTCAGGATGAGCGTTGGCGACCACCGCACGATCGTGAGCGACGACGAAATTCTGGCGTACAGGGACCTCGACGAAAACAACATTGCGATGGGGGCCTTCGGCGATCAGGGCGGCTTCAGCCCGCACGTCTATGCCTGCCCCTTGACGGCGGACAAGGCCTACCAGGACTTCCACGGCCCGGGCGACGACTCCCCATGCTCGACGTTCGCGTACGTGTGGCTGCGCGACGTCATGGGCAACGCGACGGCCAACGAGGTCGTGAGGAGCGATACTGGCGACGGGTTCAAAAAGATGGAGGGAGACGGGGCCGTGGCCAAGGGCGGCGTCAGCATTTCGCTGGACCCCGTGGCGGGCAAGAACCTCGCGGAAGAGATGGGAGGAGCCGCGAGCACGGCTACCGAGGCTCCGAAGTTGGGCAGCTACGTGATCCCCGGCGTTGCCGACGGCTGGTACGCGTTCGCCACGTCGGACGGCTGGAGGAGTACCGAGGCAATGTACAGGACGACGGTCGCGGCCGCGTTCGACGAGAGCGGTCTCGGCCAGCCGGTTGCGGAGGGCTCGGACGACAGCGTCGAGGGTCCCGCGCCGATGACGATTGACGTGACGCCGTCGACCGGCACGATTTACGGACGCGTCACGGAGCACGGCCCATCGGGCCTTCCCGTGCGCGGCGTGGCGGTTTCGGCCGGCGGCGTGACCGACACCACGGACTTCTTCGGTCGCTACATCCTGAAGGACGTTGCCGCCAGCGCGAGAGCGGTTACCGTCATGGTCGAGAAGACGGGATACGTCAGTGCGGCCACGGAGGAGGGCGCGGACGACGTCACGGTCGCCGCGAACATGCTCCACGAGAAGCATGTGGAAATCAGGATGGCGACCCCGATGGCCATGGTAAGGGGCCAGGTCACCGACGGTCTGACGGGCGATCCGGTTGCCTGGAGGAATGCGATCCGACGAGAGAGGCCAAGACCGACGCGGACGGGATGTATAAGATAAACGTGCGGGCTGGAATTCGCGCCGGGCAACCGGGAACGCCGGACCAGACGACGATCTACGTGGGCAGGATCCGCACGTTCTCACGCCGAACGACGGCAGCTGGACGACGACTCTGGTCGGCGGCCAGGAACTGAGCAACGTCAACTTCACGGCCTACGACTACGGCACCGTGCGCGGTCGCGTAGTGGAAGGAACCCGGGCGCTGGCAGGCGCGACGGTGATCGCGAGCAACGCCAACGGCGACACGGTCACCACGGCGACGACCGGCTCGACGGGATACTACCAGTTGTACATCCCACCGTTCAGCCAGCACACGATCACGGCCTCGAAGTTCGGCTACAGCTTCGCCAGCAGTCGCACCGTCACGTTGGCCCCGGGCCAAGTCTTCGACATTGACGACGACTTGTTGGGCACCAAAGCCACCGACCGCGAGATCAGAGGCAGCGTGGAGCTCCGCGGCACCCACCGCGACAACGGTGGCCTGGAGGGCGCGACGGTCCAAGCGACGAGCAACGGCCATGTGGTGGAGGAGGCCACTACCGACCGCTATGGCGACTACATTCTCGAGGTGCCCGAAGGCACGCAGTACACGTTGAAGGCCATGAAGGCCGACCATGACACGTGCACGCGGGACGGGCATCACTCACGATGCAAGGGCTCGGACACGCTCAGCATTGGGATGCTCAATGGCGACGTGAGCGTCAACGACCTCTATCTGTATAAGGTCACCACGATCGGCGGCACCGTGCGCACCACCGATCCCAGCGCATCGGACGACAAGGTAGAGATACGTGTCTTTAGAACGTCGGATGGGGCCAACACAGATGTGCCAGCCACCGACCATTTGCATTGGGAGTGGCGGGACACCGTTTCCGTCAACGGCGACTACAGCATGGCGGTCAACGAGTACGGTACTTACCACGTCTATGCGACAATCCTGATGAAGAACGCCTCCGGCACCTATGTGCCTGATCCGGACTTCACCACTACTCCCTTCTCCCACCACCTCGAGCTGGACGCAGGCGACAGGCAAACTCGCATTGACTTCACGGCCAGTCCTAGCGGCTCCATCTCGGGCAAGGTGGTGGATGCCAACGGAGACGTGATGGAAGGCGTCCAGGTGACCGTGTTTCCGTCGACCGTAACCCAGCAGAATTGGAGACAGTGGGCACACTACGGCCAAACGGATCGGGACGGCAACTACTGCACAGCGACAATCAAGGTGAGACGTAGCGACAATCAAGGTGAGAATACGAGATCGCGACGTTGTGAACGAAGGGATGATAACAAGGTGGCATGCGTGGAGCAAGTTGAGCGTCCTGGAGAGCCTGTGAGGCGGTCCTACTTCGTTGGACGGTCCGAGCACGGAATCAAGGCTGGACGGTACCGTGCTCCACCCCCGTGCCAGCGTGAGCGTCGCTGCGGGGTGGGTGGGTAACCATTACCCGTCGTTCCGTGTTGGAACTTGTTCCGACATGGACCGGCGGGTGACCGGCGGGCCCGCTCACTCGGCAGCCCTCGCGGTTCTTTCCGCCGGTGCGCGGACCAATCGTGACCGCGTACCGACCTCATGCTTGTGACCTCCGTCCGCCGCCGGCGATGGAGCGTGGCGGGTTGGGCCGTCGCCATAGCCAACTTGCCGGGTGGCGAGGATGGGAGTGGGGGTCGGCCCCGGCGCGTACCCCACGTCCCGGAGTCGGTTCGTCGGTCTGTCCATGCCCAGCGGCGGCTTTCCTGGCGGCCACGGCGGCGCGACGGCGGTAGCTTTCGACGTTGAGTTCGAAGACGTGGGAGCGGTGCACGAGGCGGTCGACGGCGGCGACGGTCAAGGCTTCGCCACCGAAGATCTTGTCCCAGGCGCTGAAAGGTTCGTTGGCGATGACGAGGAGCGAGCGATTCTCGTAGCGTGCGCCGATGAGTTCGAAGAGGACGCTGGTTTCGGTCCCTTCGCAGGTGGCGTAGGAGAAATCGTCGAGAATGACGAGGTGGTATTTGTAGAGCTTGGCGATGGCGGCGTCGAGGGCGAGGTCGCGCCGCGCCGCCTGGAGCCTCTGCACCAGACTCGACGTTCGCTGGTACAGCACGCGGTAGCCGTTTTCGACCAGCTTGAGTCCGATGCCCGCGGCGAGGTGACTCTTGCCCGTTCCCGGCGGACCGAAGAGCAGCACGTTGGCCGCTTCTTCGAGCCAAATGTCGCCGCTCGCCAGCACGCCCACGCGCGCCTTCGACACGGCGGGCACGAGGTTGAAGTCGAAATTGTCGAGCGTCTTGCCGCGGGGCAGCTTCGCCTCGGCTCGGTGCCGCTCGAAGCGCCGCCGTTCGCGATCGGCGACTTCTTGGCTGGCCAGCGCGGCGAGCAGGCGCGCCGAGGACCAGTCTTCCCGGTCCGCGCGTTCGGTGAAGCTTCTCCACAGCGCCCGCATGCTCGGCAGGCGCAGTTGCTTCAGCAACAGGTCGAGTGCCGGGGGATCGACGATGAAGGAGTCTTTCATCGCGGTGCTCCGTTCAGGCAGGCGTCGTCGTAGCGCGACAGTGGCGGGAGGGTCGTTTCGAGGTCGGGAAGGGAGTCCGGCGCTGGGAACCGGTCGCGCAGCACTTCGGCGTCGGGCAACCGCCCGGCCTCGAGCTGCGCTTCGATCTCGTCGGCCAGCAGGGCCTCGCATCCGTGATCGTGGGCCAGCGCAAGGAGTTTGACCATCCGCCGGCAGGCCTCGCGGTCGTCCAGGCGCTCGCGCAACGCGTCGAAAGCCTGGCGGTAGGCGTCGCGGGGGAACAAACCGTCGCGGTGGACCCAGTTCATCATCGCCATCGGCTTGCGACGCAGAGAGGGCAGCACGTGCCGGTAGTTCACGACCCGTCCCCGTCGCCCTCCCGGTCCCGGGTGGCCCCGAGGCAACGTCACGAGCTCCTCGGTCCCGACGAAGACGACCAGGCGGTCGTCGTACAGTCTCACCCGCAGCCGGTGTCCCACCAGCCGCGACGGCACCGTGCAGAACACCCGCCGCAGCGAGAACCCACCCGCGCTCGTCACGCGCACCAAGGTCTCCTCGAAACCGTCGCTGCGACGCCTCGGCAACGGCCGCAGCACGGCTCGCTCGGCGTCGATCCTCTTGCGGTTGCGAGCGTTGCGGCGACTCGCCACCCGGCTCACGAACTCTCGGTACGCCTCGATCGTCTCGAAGTCCCTCGATCCCCTCAACAGCAGCGCATCCTCGATGGCCCGCTTCAAATGCCCGTGCGCGCTTTCGATCGAGCCGTTCTCGTGCGCCCGGCCCCGGTTGTTCCGGCTCGCCTTCATCCCGTAGTCTCCCATCAACGCCTCGTAACGTGCGGTCCGGTCCTCCCGCGCACGACGCTTCAGGTTCCGAAACGCCGCCGACAGACTGTCCGTCCGGTGCTCCTTCGGAACGCCGCCCAGCGCCCACAGCGCGTCCTGCAACCCCTCGGCCAGGGCAACGTAGCTCTCCCCGCCCAACACCACCGCCACATGCAGAATCCCGAGTACTCCAGCCGAAAATGGTACAGCTTGTGCACCAGCTTCTCTCCCCCAACCGTCACCCCCAGACGCCCGGCGTCGGTGAAGTCCGACAACCCCCGTCGCCCCGGCTCGTGCTTCTGTCGGAAAACGACCTCGCGCGCCGGCCCGTGCTTCGCCTTCCAGCTCCGAACCCGTCGCTCCAGCGTCCGCCGAACCCCCGGATGCAGTTCCGGATGACGCCGCATCATCTCTTCGTACAGCGCCACCGCCCGCAACCCCGGGTTCGCCTCCAGCAGCGGCACGATCTCCTCGTCGAATATCCCCGCCAAAGGGTCGGGGCGTCTCCGCCCCCGAGGCTTCTTCACCGACCGACGCCCCGGATCCCCTTCGATCCGATGCGCCGTCGCCCTGCTGAACCCCGCCTTCGCCGCCGCCAGCGCAGGCCCGTCCTTCCGTCGAGCGGTCATGTACAGCTCCATCTGGTGGTCCGTAATCCGTCGGCCCGGCACTTCGCGTCTCTCCTGATCCCAGGGAAACACCAAAGCTCAAACCTCCCGCCGCCACCTCCGGCCGTCTCACCTTGTTTGTCGCAAGCGTCTCATCCTGATTGTCGCGCTACATCCTGCGCCGCCGCACATGCGACAACGCGATTCAGTTGCAACTCGGCAATATCTTCCAACACGTTATGTGACAATGGCTTGTATACCACAACATCATCTACCCGATTAAGGAACACCTCGTCGAACAGAACGACGGAGTGCGGGCGCCGTCGCACTGCCTCCGTAAGCTGCCCACCCTCGTCGTAGCCAACGTAGCCCGGGGGCGCTCCCATCAGCCGAGACACGGCGTGGGACTCGTTGTACTCCACATGTCCATGCGCAGGGCGTCTGAACCTTTTCGGCCTGCCACCGGGCCTTCATCGACTGGCTGGCCTCGCGCAGCTCGGAAAGATCCGCCTCGATGCCGCGGCGAGGTTCGCGCGAACCTCGGTCGTCCCCGCGGGCCAGGGCCTGCTTCTCAATCTCAAGCTGAATGATGCGCCGCTCCACTTCGTCGATTTCCTGGGGGAGCGAGTCGATTTCGATGCGCAGCCGGCTCCCCGCTTCGTCCATCAGGTCAATCGCCTTGTCGGGAAGAAAGCGCCCCCCACGTAGCGGTCCGACAATCTGGCGGCTGCAATCAGCGAATCGTCAGTAATGCGCACGCCATGGTGCACTTCGTAGCGATCCTTGATCCCGCGCAGGATTGTGATGGTATCTTCAACCGAGGTCGAAGCCACGTAAACCGGTTGGAAGCGACGCTCCAGTGCAGGGTCCTTCTCGACGTCATGGGAATACCGCGCCAATGCCTGGTATTCGTCTTCCGGGTTCTGGTCGGTCACGCGGTGAGAACCCCGAATCGCGTCGAGGGCGCTGGCGAGGCGGTTCAGCATTTCTCCAGTCCCCTGTTGCGATACGCACCAACAAGCTGCCAGTTTTGGCAGGGTGCCGGGGCATCGCGGTTCGTTTGCGTCACAATGGCAGAGTCGGCGGCCCGCGGCCGCGCCACGCCCGGCTGTATTATGAAAGATCCGGGCCACACCCGATTCGAAAGGAACGACATGGCATCCGTGGATCCCCCAGCCCGCAAGGGCCTTCCCCCAGAAGCGTACGAAACCATACCGGGAGACCAGTACAAGCCGTACGTGCCTGCCGAGAAGTCGATGGCCGAGCTCACCGTCAAGGCGGTTCTCATCGGCATCGTGTTGGCGGTCGTCTTCGGCGCGGCCAACGCCTATCTGGGCTTGCGCGTGGGTCTCACGGTCAGCGCCTCGATTCCGGCCGCCGTTATGGCGGTGGCGATCTTCCGCGCCCTGCGGCGCGGTTCGATTCTGGAAACCAACATGGTCCAGACCATCGGGTCGGCGGGCGAATCGGTCGCCGCCGGGGTCATTTTCACGCTGCCGGCGCTCTTCATATGGCAGCGCACCGACCCCACGATCATGGTCGACCTTCTGCAGGTTTCCGTGATCGCCGCTTTCGGGGGACTCCTCGGGGTGCTGTTCATGGTTCCGCTTCGCCGCTACCTGATCTCGCGCGAGCACGGCAAGCTTCCCTACCCCGAGGGCACCGCGTGCGCCGAGGTCCAGGTCGCGGGAGAAGTGGGCGGCAGCAAGGCGCGGCTGCTCTTCTCGGGACTCGGGATCGGCGCCCTCTATCAGGCGTTGGCCAATCGCAGCGGACTCGCCCTGTGGAACGAGTCTCCCAGCGCGCCGTTACCCGGAAAAGCCGAAATCGGTGGCGATTTCACACCCGAGCTGCTCGGCGTTGGATTCATTATCGGCCCACGGATTGCCGGCATCATGTTCGGTGGCAGCGCGCTCGCGTGGCTGATCCTGATACCCGCAATCAACGTTTGGGGAGGAGATGCTATCGTTTACCCGGCCACCACGGCCATGACGGCCCTTTCGTCGGGAGACATCTGGCACAACTACATTCGCTACGTGGGAGCCGGCGCGGTGGGGTTCGCGGGCATCGTTACGCTGCTGAAATCGCTTCCGACCATTATCGAGTCCTTCAGGCTCGGGGTGGGCCAGGTCGGAGCCGGCGGAGGCGGCGATCTGCCGCGAACGCAACGAGACCTGCCGCTGAAGCTGGTTTTGGGACTCGCAGCGCTCATGGCGGTAGCGCTGTGGCTCTGGCCCGGCGTACCGGTCGGGCCGCTGGGCGCCGTTCTGATCGTCGTCTTCAGTTTCTTCTTCGTCACGGTTTCCAGCCGCATCGTTGGATTGATCGGATCGTCGTCCAACCCGGTGTCGGGAATGACCATCGCGGCACTCATCCTGACCTCCCTGATCTGGGTCGCGATGGGTCTGAACGACGGAAGTAGCGCGGCCAAGGTCGCGGTCCTTGCGGTTGGGGCGGTGGTCTGCATTTCGGCGGCAGTCGCGGGCGACACCTCGCAGGACCTCAAGACGGGCTTCCTGGTTGGGGCCACTCCCGCCCGCATGCAGACTGGAGAAATGATGGGTGTGCTGGCCAGCGCCGCCGTCATGGGCGGCGTGCTCGTCGTGCTAAACGAGTCCTATGGCATCGGCACGGTGGACGGCTTGGCGGCGCCACAGGCCACGTTGATGAGTCTCGTGATCGACGGCGTGCTAAACGCCTCGCTTCCCTGGGGATTCGTCTTGCTGGGAATCGCGATCGCAGCGACCGTGGAGTTCGTCTTCAAGCTTCCGTCGCTGGCCTTTGCGGTGGGCGTCTACCTTCCCGTCTCGCTCATGACGCCCATTCTGGTGGGCGGCCTGATGCGCATGGGACTGACCAGGAAATACGAGAATGCCGGCAAGACCGCCGACGGGACCGACGCTCTTGCGGAACATCGGGAACGGGGCGTGCTGTTCGCATCCGGATTGATCGCCGGTGCAGCGCTGGTAGGCGTGTTGATTGGTGGTATCGTCTACCTGGTGGCCAACGCAACCGGCAACGACGATCCTGCTTCTCTCTGGCATGTCGGCCACGGATGGGCCGAGTGGTTCCCTGGCAGCGGCGCGATTGTCGGTACGCTCGTCTTCGCCGGGCTGTGTTGGCTGCTTTGGCGCGCGGCGACGCGCGTGCGGCACCGTGCCTAGGCCCTGCCCGAGGCTGGCCTCGGCACTCCGCGACACCGATGCACCCGGCGCGCGCGGGTTTATCCACGGACTGCTAGCCGCGACTGTACTCGCGAGCCTGGTCTTCGGCGGCTGCGGCCGCCAAGCCGAGTCCACACCCATCAGCCGCGAGGCTTTTCTGGACGCTTACGTGGCCTTGCGGACTGCGGAGCTGAGCTCGACCGCTGCGGTCATTGCGGAGGAAACCCGCGACAGCATTCTGACCGCCATGGGTATCGACCACGAAGACATGCTCGCATTCGTGGAAGTCCATGGCGACGACGTCGGGTTCATGGAGACGGTGTGGAGCGAAGCCCAGAACCGAATGGTGGAATTGATCCAGAGAGGCGACGCGACCCGCTAGCCTCTTCGAGTTCTCCCGCTACTCCCACTCGATGGTGGCCGGCGGCTTGGAACTGACGTCGTAAGTGACGCGGTTCACGCCGGCAACCTCGTTGATGATGCGGGCGGAAACACGGGCCAGGAACGCCGGCTCAAATGGAAACCAATCGGCGGTCATGCCGTCCCGCGAGACGACGGCGCGCAGGGCGACAACGTGCTCGTACGTACGGCCGTCGCCCATAACCCCAACCGAGCGCACGGGCAGCAGTACCGCAAACGCCTGCCAGATGTCGTCGTAGAGGCCTGCCGCTTCAATTTCCTCCAAGAATATCCGATCGGTGCGGCGCAGCACCCGTAGACGATCTGGGGTGACTGCACCCAGAATGCGTATCGCAAGGCCAGGCCCCGGAAACGGGTGACGACGAATCAAGGCTCGATCCAACGCCAGCGCCCGCCCCACGCCGCGAACCTCGTCCTTGAAAAGCTCGCGAAGCGGCTCGACAAGCTCGAAGGGCATCTCGTCGGGCAACCCGCCCACGTTATGGTGCGTCTTGATCGTCGCCGAAGGCCCACCCGTCGACAGTGACTCGATCACGTCCGGGTACAGCGTTCCTTGCACCAGGAAACGCGCAGGCACCCCCAGTGCACGGGCAGCCCGCTCGAACACGCGGATAAACGTCTCGCCGATGATCCGCCGCTTCCGCTCCGGGTCCGTCACGCCATGCAACGGGCCAAGAAACTCGTCGGCCGCGTCCACGACCTCCAGCCGCATTCCCATGTGTTCGCGACAGGCAAGCTCAACCCCCTCCCGCTCCCCCGCGCGCATCAACCCGGTGTCCACGAAAATGCAAGTCAACCGGTCGCCAATGGCTCGATGAACGAGAGCCGCCGCCACGGCCGAGTCAACGCCGCCCGACAGCCCGCAAATGGCGTAATGACCACCTACCGTGCGTCGGATTCGCTGAACGGACTCCGCTATGAACGCGCCCGGAGTCCAATCCGCCCGGCAACGGCAGATGTGGAAGAGGAAATTCTCGACGATCTCTCGACCTCGCGGCGTGTGCGACACTTCGGGATGGAACTGGACCCCGTGCAGCCGGCCTGAGCGCGACCTGAAGGCAGCGACAGGCAGGTCGCGCGTGGCCGCCGTGGTCACGAAGCCGGGAGGGAGCTCCTCCACGTGGTCGCCATGCGAGCACCACACGGTCAGCCGCTCGTCCGGCTGGAAGCCGCGAAACAGGCCATCGCCTGAGCCTTGCTCCAACACCCGGAGATTTGCGCGGCCATACTCGCGCCTGCCGGCGACGACCCTGCCTCCGTGGCGTCGCGCCAGGAGCTGCATCCCGTAGCAGATGCCCAGCACCGGCACACCGAGCGCGAGAATGCCGGGATCAAGGTCGGGTACGTCCTCGTCATAGACCGATGCGGGACCTCCGGAGAGCACAATCCCGTCGGGCGACCACTGCCGCACGCGGGACGCAGATTGCGTGGGCGGATGGATCTCGCAATAGACGCGGGCCTCCCGTATCCGACGGGCGATCAACTGCGTGAACTGAGAGCCGTAGTCGATGACCAGAATACGACTTCTCTTCCCCTCTCTCATGGTGGCTAATACGCCCGCGCCCACACGACTTCCATCTGGGCCTTGCCCCCGCCCACGCAGCGCGTTGGCGTCGTGAGTGAACGAAACTCCTCGCCTGGGATCACGCGCACGGTTGCTCTGGCTTTCTCCTTAACGCGCGCTTCGACCTCCGGGTCGCCGCTCCAGCCCGAGTACACGAATCCCGTGTTCCCGTCAAGGAGCTCCGCCATCTCTTCCACGGACGCCACTTCACCGCGATAAGTCGCGGCCTCGCGTCTGGCACGCGCCGCCTCGCGAAGCTGCGTTTGCAGCGCCGCGAGGCGTCCCGGCATCTCGGCAATCGCCCGTTCGCGCGGCAGGGTCTCCTTCTTCCGGTTGCCGTCCTGCGACACCCGCGGCACGACCACCACTTCGCCACGCGCCAAGTCACGCGGCCCGATCTCGATGCGCACGGGCACGCCCTTGCGCTCCCACTCAAAAAACTTCGTGCCCGGCGTCAAGTGCATCCGCTCGTCCACCGCGGCCCGTACGCCATCGGCTCGCAAGGCGTGGGCCGTAGCGTTGGCGTTTTCCAGCACGTCTGCCCTCTGGTCGCGATTCCGCGCAATCGGCACCACAACCACCTGCGTGGGCGCAAGTCGCGGCGGCACGACAACCCCGGCGTCGTCACCGTGAGTCATCACCATCCCGCCCACCAGTCGCGTCGACGCACCCCAGGACGTGTTCCACGCGTATTCCTCTCTGCCCTTCTCGTTCTGGAAGACGAGACCGAATTGTCGGGCGAAATTCTGACCGAGCATGTGCGAGGTTGCCGCCTGCAAGGCCTTCCCATCCTGCATCAGCGCTTCGCACGCGTAGCTGCGAACCGCGCCGGCGAACTTCTCCGACTCGCTCTTGAGGCCAGTCACGGGCGGCATGGCGATCCAGTCCTCCATGAAGCTCCGGTAAATCCCCAGGATCGTCCTGGCCTCGTTCTCGGCCTCGGCGGCCGTCGCATGGGCCGTATGACCTTCCTGCCACAGGAACTCGGCGGTCCTGAGAAACAGGCGCGTCCGCAATTCCCAACGCATCACGTTGCACCACTGGTTCAGCAACAGAGGCAGGTCGCGGTAGCTCTGAACCCATTTGGCGTACATGGCGTAGATGATCGTCTCCGATGTCGGACGCACCACATACGGCTCCTCAAGCTCCTTGCCGCCGGCGTGAGTTACGACGGCAAGTTCTGGCTTGAATCCGGCCACATGTTCCTTCTCGCGCTCAATGAAGCTCGTGGGAATCAGGAGCGGAAAGTATGCGTTCTGATGACCGGTCGCCTTGAACATGTCGTCCAGGGCGCGCTGCATGTTCTCCCAGATCCCGTAGCCCCACGGCCGAATGACCATGCTCCCCCGCACGGGCGAGTAGTCGGCCAGCTCGGCTTGCTGAACGACTTCGTTGTACCAAGCGCTGAAGTCTGCGGATCTTGGCGTAAATCCCTTCTTCCTGCTCTTGCGGTTGCTCATTTTTCCGTCCAGAGTGGCGCGTGCACCGAGATGCACGGCGTCCATGGCTATCCTATTCGCCGGCCTTTCCGGGCTGGCCGTCCTCGTCGGATGGGTCTTCGGCCGCGTCGCGAATCGTGTTGGCGCTGCGTCGCTCGGCCAGCCATGCCGCGATCCCGGGGATCAGGAAGAATGCCAGCGACGCCACCACCCAGGTGGCTCGGAAGGGCAAGCCGAACGCAGATCGCCCCAGTAGTGCCGCCAACCAGCCACCCGCCACCGCGGCAATCGCAGCCGCGGCCAAGAGAATGTATTCAAGAACGTTCAGGCGTCGCATGGCTCGCGCCATCACCTTGCGAGCGGCACGCGCGTCCTCGGCATTCGGGTCCCGTGGAGGGGTTTGAGTGGTCACGACCCGTCCAGGTCACGCTCATGGGTCCCCAGCGCCGCCAACGCGAGCGTTCGTTGCTTGCCCGTCTTGAGATCGCGCACCGTGGCCGAGCCGGACGCAACCTCGTTGGGGCCTATGATGACGGCGCGCGCGGCGCCCGATTTGGCGGCTTGGCGCAGCTGCTTCCCCACGGACTGCGTGCGGTAGGCGTAGGTAACCGATTTGCCTGCTTGGCGAAGGCGGTGCGCCACACTCAATGCCGCGCCCCGCTGGTCGGGTTGAACCCAAATCATGAAATAGTCGCACGACGGCCCGCTGTCGGGCACGGCTCCGCGGTCGCGCAGCAGCTCTCCGAGCACCACGTCGCCCATTCCGAATCCGACGGCTGGCAGAGGCTCTCCGCCAACCAGCTCCAGCAGGCGGTCGTATCGGCCACCTCCGCATATCGCGCGCAGCTCGCCGGCGCGGTCGAACAGCTCGAACACAATGCCGGTGTAGTAGGCAAGTCCGCGCACTACGGCAAAGTCGAACCGGCAATACGCGCCCAGTCCCATCTCGTCGACGATGCGGCGGTGCTCCTCGAGCGGCATCAGCGCCGACAGCACGGCATCGTGCCCTGCAAATCGTCGGCGCACGTCGTCGAGCGAAGCGTGAGCCGCCAACTCGGTCAGCGCATCGATAGCAGACCTCGACACGTCCAGCGCAGCCAGAGCTGCGCTGGTCTTGGCGACGCCGGCCCGGCCCGCCTTGTCAATCACCGCGAGGCAAGCCGAATGCACCGGGGCGGGCACGCCCAAGGCAAGCATGATCGCCGTCACCAGGCGACGATCGTTCACGCGTGCCACAAAATCGCGCTCGCCCAAGCCCAATCCCCTGACTGCGTCGATGGCCACAGCCAGGATCTCGGCGTCGGCAGCCACGCCGGCTTCGCCGACGATGTCCACATTGAACTGAAAGTGCTCCCTTAGACGACCTCGCTGGCTCCGTTCATAGCGGAAGAGCTGAGGAATCGAGAACCAGCGGATCGGTTTGGCCATCCGTCGGCTGCGTGAGGCCAGGATGCGGGCCAGCGTAGGGGTCATCTCCGGACGGAGCGCTATCTCTCGTCCCCCTTTGTCGCGAAAACGATAGAGCTGTTCCACGATCTCGTCACCGCTCTTCTTCACATATAAACCGAGTGGTTCCAGCGGAGGGCCATCGTATTCCTGAAATCCGTAGCTCTCGGCAACGCGACGCCAAACCGAGCAGATCCGATGGCGCAAGGCGAAATCGGCCGGCACGAAGTCACGGAAACCTGGGAGCTTCGCAAAGGATCGGCTGGAGGGCATGGGCGGCGGATCTCTACCCCATCCCGAAGGGGTCGACCCCCAGCACCAGAAACGCGTCGCCCACCGTATGGCAGGACCCAGTCACCACGACCGTCCCGGCAGGAGACAGCGTCTTGGCGCGGTTTAGCGCAACCGACAAGTCATCGAGCACCTGGACCGGCGTGTCGCAACCGATTGCCCGCGCCACGGCGCGCGGATCCCAGATCCGTTCGTTCGGCGCCGACGACGGAACCGTGAAGATCGCCTGGTCGGCCAGATCCAGAATCGGAGGCAGCATGCGAGACCAATCCTTGTCGCCGAGAACGGCGGTCACGAGGACGATGGGCCTTGGGAGCGCGAGGCTCTCCAGAACCTGCATGAGCGCCTCCACCCCCGCGACGTTGTGTGCAACGTCAAAGATAAACAGGCGGTCGTCGATGTGCCGGATCTGTCCTCGTCCTGGCCACTTGACGCCGGCCACACCCTTGACGACAGCGGCACGCGACGGTGGATCGGCAAGGTACTCTAGCGCCCGCATGGCGAGGGCAGCGTTGGCAGCCTGGTGTGCCCCGGTCAGGGGCGTCGCCATGTCCACGAATTCCCCGTCGCGGTTGCGATACTTGAACCACGTCCCAGTCTGGCCCACGCTCAAGGTGGTCACGTCGCGTTTCAAGTCCAGGCGATGGAGCGGCGCGCCCACCGTCGCTGCACGACTCCGAAGTACGTCCAATACCGTTTGGCGGCTCTCGGCCGTTACCACCGGTACGCCCGGCTTGATGATCCCGGCCTTTTCGCACGCGATCTCCTCGAGGGAATCGCCCAGGTAGTCCTGGTGATCCCGTGCCACGTTGGTGATCGCCGACACCTCCGGCGTGATCACGTTGGTTGCGTCGAGTCGCCCGCCCAAGCCCACCTCGATACATGCGACGTCCACGCCTTTTCTGGCAAACGCGACCAACGCCAACAGTGTGGTCGCCTCGAAAAACGACATGTTGAGCTTGGTGGCCAGCGGGCGCAACGTCTCGGCAATCTCGCCCAAGGTGGAGGCCGGCATGGCGCGGCCTCCGACCATGATGCGTTCCCGGTAGGAACACAAGTGGGGCGACGTATACAGGCCGGTGCGCACGCCGTCGCTCTCCAATATGGAGGCCCACGTCGAAGCCACGGAGCCCTTGCCGTTCGTGCCCCCGACGTGTAGGCAACGGTAGCGACGATGCGGATCGTCCAGCTGCGTAAGCGCAACGCGCATGCGCTCAAGGCCCCAGTCCACCGTGTGAGGGGCCTCCGGGAACGGGACGTCCATGTGCGGGGTCAACCCCAGGGGCCCCAACCCTCTCGCTTGTGGCGCAGCAGCTGCGCGACCGAGGCCGCCAGCTCGCGACGGTCTACGACGCGGTCTACCATGCCGTGCTCTTCCAGAAACTCGGCGCTCTGGAAGCCTGGCGGGAGCTCCTGTTTGATCGTTTCGCCGATCACGCGTGGGCCGGCAAATCCGATCAGTGCGCCTGGTTCGGCGAGGTTTACGTCGCCCAACATCGCATATGACGCGGTGACTCCCCCTGTGGTCGGGTCGGTGAGCACCGAGATATAGGGCAAGCCGCGCTCGTGAATGCGCCCCAATACTGCCGACGTCTTGGCCATTTGCATGAGGGAGAAGATTCCCTCCATCATGCGCGCACCCCCGGAAGCGCTTACCACGATCAAGGGTAGATTGCGGTCGAGCGCATCCCGGCCAGCGCGCGCGATCTTTTCGCCTACGACCGACCCCATGGATCCGCCAATGAACGCGAAATCCATCACGGCCATGACTACTGGAATCCCCTCGATGCGCGCACGGCCCGTGATCACGGCTTCGTTGGCTCCCGTGCGCTGTCGCGCTGCCTGAAGCCGATCCTCGTAGTGTTTGAGATCCGAGAAACCAAGCGGGTCCCCGCTCGTCATCTCCTTGTCAACCTCTTCGAACGAACCTCGGTCGGCCAGGATCTCCACGTAGCGCGCCGCGGAAATGCGAAAGTGGCTGCCGCATTCGGGACAAACACCCAGATTCTGCTCGAGCCGCGCACGGTACAGGGTCTCGCCACACCCGGCGCACTTTACGAACACGTCCCGGGGCAGGTCCCGCCGTCTCTCGGACGTAAGCGGCTTCTTCTGCTTTTTGAACCAAGCCAAGTGCCGTGCCTCCGCCTTTCTCCGCTGCTGGATGCGACGCGGCCGCTAGAGCCTGTCTCGGGCCATCGCCACGATCATGGAGGTGGCCAGCCAGGACATCAGGAGAAACGAACCCCCGTAACTGATGAACGGCAAGGGAATTCCGGTGATTGGAACGACCCCCACGGTCATTCCCACATTGATCACCACATGGGTAAACCAGATGCCCAGTACACCGAACACGAAGATGCCGGTGAATGAATCCTCCAGCTTCAGCGCGAGCCGAATCATGCGCAAGAAGAGAAAGCCGAACAGCGCCAGCGCCAGCGCCGCACCGATGAATCCCAGCTCCTCGCCGACAACGCTGAATATGAAGTCGGTGTGCTGTTCGGGGATGAAGCTGAGGCGCTTCTGAGTCCCTAGCGTGAAGCCCTTTCCGAACACTCCTCCGCTGCCCACGGCCACTTTGGACTGGATGAGCGACCAGCCGGCGCCCTGGGGATCAATGTCCGGATTCAGGAATACCAGAATGCGGTTTCGCTGATACTGGGCCAACGAGTTCCACAACGGTTGGGCGATCGCGCCAGCGGCAAGGTTCGCGACGATCACGCCCAGCAGCTCGACCATGTAGAACCGGTAACGGTAGAGGTACAGCGCCACCACCAGAGCCAGGAAATACCCCGACCAGAGCCACGTGTTGAAGGACAGAATGAGCGACAGGCCTGGAGACGCCGTGAAGACGATCAGGGGCCACGGCGTGCCCACCCAGAAAATCGCTGCAAAGAAAATGCCGACGAACGCCAGGGCGGTTCCCAAATCCGGTTGCAGCACGACGAGGCCCAACGGTATACTCACGATCCCGATGGGCATCAACAGACTGCGAAGATGCTGCGGTCCGTCCGGCTTCCTCGCCAAGAGCTTGGCCAATGCAAGCGCCGTCGTGACCTTGGCCGCCTCGCCGGGCTGAAACTGAAAGCCCGCGATCGAAAGGTAACTGGTGACGCCCTCGGCAGTTCCAGACCCGGTGCCCACGACCAAGGTGAGACCCAACACGCCCACGGACAGGACGTAGAGCGGAAAGGCCATCCAGTCGAACCAACTCGACGGAATGCGCGTCACAACGAACATGAGCGCGACCGATCCTGCGAGCACGATCGCCTGTCGGATCCAGATGCCCTCGGTGACCGGGCTGGGAATCTGCTTCACGCCCGCCGAATAAATCATCGCGACGCCAAAAAGCGATAGCCCCAAGACTGCCCCGACAAAGGGCAGGTACTCCGAACGGCTAAGGCGTGGCTGTCTCATTCCTCAGGGCCCCGACCGCGCGGGCCGGACTGCAGGTGTTGCGACCTCACGGGCCCGGCCCCGGCGGGCGCGACCAAGCAGTGTTTCTCCCTGCAAAGATGTAATCGCGCAACGTCTGGATCGTATCTCGGGGAATTCCGTGCTCGCCCCTCAGGTAGAAGTCGGCCGCCTTCGCAACCACCGGAGCCGCCACGCTCGATCCGCCACCGCCAAACTCCACGATTGCCGCCACCACGATCTCCGGCCGTTCGCCCCGCGGTCCCGCCAATGCGGCGAACCAGGCGTGGTCGGGACGTCCTTCAACGCTCTGGGCCGTTCCCGTCTTTCCGAGCAGATCAAAATGCTCCAGGGAGGACAAATAGGCCGTGCCTCCCTGTTGCGTTACGCGTCGCAGGCCTTCGCGCACTGCCGCCAGGCTCTCCTCGGGTATGTCGAGGCGAAACCCTTCCGTTGGCGGTGCGTCCCGATTCAGCGAAGGCGCGGGCGCCGAGCCGTCGCGCGCAATGGCGAGGAAGTACTGGGCGACCATCAACGGCGTCTGTTCGATGGGTCCCTGTCCGATCGCGAGGTTCAGGACCTCCCCTTCTCTGGGAGAATAGCCGTAGCGCCTGACCCAGAAATCCAGGCCGTCGGGATACGTTCCCGCAGTCTCGCTGGGCAAGTCAATTCCGCACCGGCTGCCGAACCCCATGCTATTGACGCGATCAAGCATGCGCTGGAGTCCAATTCGCAGGCCCACCTGGTAGAAGTAGACGTTGCACGAGTGCTTGATGGCATCGGCCAGATCCAGCGATCCGTGTCCCCGGGCATTCCAGCAACGCCAGTACCGACCACCGTACCGATACCCTCCATTGCAAGGCACGGGCATGCGCTCCGTTGGGCTGATCACGCCGGCCTCAAGCGCGACGAGAGCCGTGACCAGCTTCATGGGCGATCCTGGCGGGTATTTCGCCGATATCGAGCGGTTGAAGAGGGGACTTGTCGGATCCTGCGTATACCGATGCCATTCCCGCTGATCAACCACCCCAGCAAACACGTTGGGGTCGTAGCTGGGAGCCGAATAGAGAGCCAGGATGCCCCCCGTTGCCACCTCGAGCGCCACCACCGCCCCGGCCATGCCCTCTGGAAAGATGTCATGGATCCAGTGCATCAAGTCCAGATCCAAGTGCAGATCAAGGTCCTGGCCAGGTATCTCCTCGACTCTGCGGAAGCCGCGCCTGGTGCCAACGATCCTGCCCGTCGCGTCCACTTCGACATAGCGGACTCCGGCGTCGCCCTGAAGCGTAGATTCGTATTGCCACTCGATGCCCGACCGGCCAACAAGCAACCCGGGTTGGGCCCCTTCGAATTCGGGCGAGTCCAGCTCCTCCTGATTGATCTCGCCAACGCGGCCAACGATGTGCGCCCCGACTTCTCCGGACGGATACCGTCTCTTGGGACGCGTTTCCATGAGTACGCGGGGAAAAACTGACCGGCGCTCCTGCAGAGCGGCCACGGCGTCAAAGGACGCGTCGACGTCGACCAGAATGGGTCTTACGCTACCCCGGCTGATTTGGTCCGCTACGCGGTTGAACCGTGCTTCTTCGATCTCCATGTGCTCTCGCATGCGCGTCAGCGTCGACATCATGGAGTCGCGGTTTGCGGACAGGATGGACACCGAGTAGCCGGACACATTGTCGGCAAGAGGGCGTCCTGCACGATCTCTGATGGCACCACGCGGCGCTGGCAACGTCATCGGTCGAAGACGATTGGACTCGGACTGCAGGCTCCATTCGGCCGAGCCAAAGACTTGCACGCGAAAAAAAACCGCGATTAGGATGCCCAGAAGCGCCATGACGAAGGCGCGCGCCTGCCGAGCGCGCGTTTTCGTTGCGTTACGACGGTAGCTGTTCATGCGAGCACCGACCTCCTTAGAAACATCCACGAGACAACCGTGCCCACGGCCGACGCGTAGATCGCCGCGAGGGGGGACTCGAAGAGTAGATAGTCGCCAAAAGCCGCACGGCCTGAAGAATCGGAAACGATCCACCCCAGCAGGTCGCGCAGCCATTTGCCTAAGGCAAAGTACGCCACCAAGAACCCGACCGAATTGCCCACGAAGAGGTGGCGGGATTGGGAACCGGCGGCCCCCAGCACGGTCAAGGCGAAGACCGTCGACCCGAACGAGCGCATCGAGAAGGCGTCCTCCACCAACCCGAGCGCGAACCCGAGTGCGGCGCCGCCAGTCAAACCCAGGTAGCCACTACCGATCAGAACGGCGAGCACGAACATGTCCGGAGACTCGTTCCCCAGCCCAAGAGCCACTCGCATGAACAGATGGGTGACGACCAGGCTCAGGACGAGAACGAAGACGCGCGGCGTCACGGCGGATTCTCTGGACCGTCCACGGCCACGACGGAATCCGAGACTGGGAGAATCGCAACGGACGCATACGTGGCGGCCCCCGGATACACCGCCGGAGACAGGTAGTAGCTCCTGCTCCAACCGGCCATGGTCTGCGCCACGCCGACGACCCATCCAATGCGAACGCCCCTGGGGAACGTCCCTCCGCGACCCGAGGTCACGACCTCGGTGCCAGGTTCCAGCTCCGCCAGGAAATCCACACCGTTTAGAACCAGCCGGTCCTGTTCGCGAGAGGTTCCACGCTCTGGCTCGACGATGCCGTGATTGTCCCCGTCCGTCGTCATGGCCGATACCCGAAAATCAGGGTGGGACCAATCGATCGCGAGAGAGTAGGTCGGTTGGACCCCTTGCACCTGACCGAGCAGCCCTCGTTCGGTAACGACCGCACTAAAGGGGCGAACGCCGTGCCTTACTCCTGAACCGATCCTGAACTCGCTCTCGGACCCGGCCATCCCTGATCGCAGGACCGCGGTAGGCTGGTAACGCACCTCCGGGCGTTCGCCAAGCGCCAGGAGCTGCCGCAGCTGCCGATTCTCTTCGGCCAAGGTTCGGTGCGCAGCCAGCAATTGCGCGGCCGAGTCCAATTGGGCACGAAGCACGTCGAAATCGCGGGCACGGGTCTCCATTCGGGTGAGCGTCCCGTGTAATTCGGTGAACGGCAAGAGTATCGATTGTCTGAACACATGCGCGATCGCCTGCTGGTGCCTCGCCGGCAGGTAGACGATCACCAAGGACGTGAGCACAATTCCCGTCGCGCCCAAGAGCCGATTCCGGATTACTTCACGCTTACGCCTCGACAAGGCCATGCCTTCAATCGGTCAAGATCGGGCGGTACTTGGTGAACTCGCCCAGAATCTTGCTGGTGCCACGGACGACGCACGTCATGGGATCCTCGTCGACCCTTATCGACAGGTTCGTCTCCAGCTCGATCAGCTTGTCCAACCCTCGGATCATGGCGCCGCCACCCGTCATGACGATCCCGTGGTCTACGATGTCGGACGCAAGCTCGGGCGGCGTGATTTCCAGCGCGGAGCGTACCGCCTGAACGATCGCGCGGATCGGCTCCTGAATGCACTCTCGTATTTCTTGCGAATTGATCGCAACCATCGTGGGGATCCCAGAGATCAGATCGCGGCCCTTGACGTCCATCTCCCTCTCTTCGCCCGTCTCCATGGCCGATCCAATCTGCATCTTGATGGCCTCGGCCGTAGGTTCTCCTATCAGCAGATTGTAGTTCTTGCGGAGAAAGGTGACGATGAACTGGTCAAGCTGGTCGCCGCCGATCCGAATGGAAGTGTCGGAGACGATGCCCGAAAGCGCGATCACGGCGATCTCGGTGGTCCCGCCACCGATGTCGATCACCATATTGCCTCTTGGGGTGTCGACCGGCATTCCGACTCCGATGGCAGCGGCCATGGGTTCGGCAACCATGTAGACCTCGTTCGCGCCGGCGGCTTGCGCCGACGACCTCACGGCTCGCCGCTCGAGTTCCGTGATTCCCGACGGCACGCCTACGATGACCCGAGGTTTGATTCTGAAGACGCGCTTGGCCATGACCTGCTTGAGGAAATGCCGCAGCATCAACTCGGTCACGTCCACATCCGCAATCACGCCGTCCCGCAGTGGTCGAATCGCCTCGATGCCGCTTGGCGTGCGACCCAGCATGCGTTTCGCTTCGAGGCCGACGCTCATGATGCGCCTGGTCCCCTCCCCAACAGCGACGACCGACGGCTCATTCAGGACGATCCCCTCACCACGGACGCACACCAGGGTATTGGCGGTTCCAAGATCGACGCCAATGTCGCTGGTTGGGACCAAGCGCTTGGAGCTGAACCAACTGGTGATCGGAGACAAGTTTTCTCTTTCCGGGTTACGTGGTTTTCCGGGTTACGCGGTGCCCGTGCCACAGTATGCGTTCGAAACGACATGCGGCCTCAACCTAACGTAACGTCTTTCACGTCTCAATTGGACCTCCGGGGCACTTCATGGACTCCCCCCACTGCATTCGAGCGACGGAATGCATCCTGGCTGGATTAAGCGCGTTCCGGTCATCCGGACCGACTCAAGTAACGCCACTGCTCCCGAATCCTCGCTTCCCGCGCACCGTGGGGGATACTTCGCGGGTAGTTTCGAGCTGGGGGGTGGCGAACCGACTGAACACCAATTGCGCGATTCGATCGCCCCTGCAAACCTCGACGACGTCGGACCCGAGGTTCTGGACCAGTATTATCAGCTCTCCCCGGTAGTCTGGATCAATCGTGCCGGGACTGTTGGGAATGGTCAGGCCGAAGCGCGCGGCCAACCCCGATCTTGGACGCACCTGACATTCAAGTCCGGCCGGAAGTTCCATAACCAAGCCGGTCCGCACGGCGCGAATAACGCCCGGCCGCAAGCGTAGGGATTCGCAGCTGCGAACATCGTAGCCCGCCGACTGGGACGTGGCTCTGGACGGCAGTGGGAGATCAGGGTTCGCGTCCAGCCGCTTGAACAGGACGACCGGTTGAGACAACGCGGCGGCGTTCAGGCTCCCGGAACCGCCGTCGCCACTCGGTTCCCGTGGGCGCGAGCGAATCGAAACGGGACCGGCCGTCATTCCGAACGCTTCAGCCACGCCGGCATGCGCGACCCGCCTGTCCGCGATGTTGACCCCTCTGGCAAGATCGGCATTGGCAGTGCAGGCATCTTCCCAACCCAACGCGGCGAGTTCCAACGCAAAGGGGAGCGTTGCGTTGGTAAGTGCGAGCGTCGAGGTCCGGGGAACCGCTCCCGGTATGTTGGTTACGCCGTAGTGCACGACGCCATCGACCTCAAAGACGGGATCCTCATGAGTCGTTGGCCGAATGGTCTCGACACATCCTCCCTGATCGACCGCAACGTCAACGATGACCGATCCTCGTCGCATTGTGGCCAAGTCCTTTCTTTTGACCAGCTTGGGGGCTTTCTTACCCGGAACGAGAACGGCGCCCACAACCAGGTCGGCCGACGGCAGCTGTTTTCGGATCGCGTAGCGCGTGGAGTACAGCAGGTTGACGTTCGCCGGCATGATATCGGCGAGTTGCCGTAACCGGGGCAGCGACACGTCCATGACGGCTACGCGCGCGCCCAGACCGGCGGCCATTTGCGCGGCGTGGGTTCCAACCACGCCGCCTCCCAGGACGAGGACCTTCGCCGGGAGCACGCCGGGCACGCCGCCAAGCAGCACGCCAGCGCCTCCGGCGGGAGTTTCGAGGTATTTTGCACCCTGTTGTATGGCCATTCTCCCGGCAACCTCGCTCATTGGCGTCAGGAGCGGCAGCTCTCCGCCGTCCGGGCCTACCGTCTCGTAGGCGATCGCGACGGCGCCGCTCGCAAGAATCGCACGCGTGAGCGTTTCGGAAGCGGCAAAGTGGAAGTAGCAGAATAGCACTTGACCTTCGCGGATCAGGGGCCACTCGGCAGCGATCGGCTCCTTGACCTTCACGATCATGTCGGAACGGGCCCACACTTCCTCGGCAGTGTCGAGGATCTCGGCCCCGAACCGGGCATAGAAGTCGTCCGTGAACCCGCTATGCCGTCCCGCTCCCGCCTGTACCAGAACGGCGTGTCCGTCCTTGGCCAACGCTTCGGCGCCCGCGGGGGTCAGCGCGACTCGATACTCGTTCTTCTTCGTCTCCGCCGGAACCCCTACGACCATGTGGGAGACGCTCCTCCGGTGTCGGGTTGCCGATTCCGAGGTCCAAGGCAAAACACGTACTGTCGTTGCGGGCTCAGGACTTGGCGCGCCACCCGGGCCATGTCGCCCCTCGTGACCTGGTCGATCAGCTGGGGTAAGCGTCGCATCGAAACGAATGCCTCGTCCCGAAGCGCAAAGCCGGCAAGACGGCCCACCCGAGCTGTCGATGATTCGAGAGACAGCATCAGCTCCCCCGCGGTCAGTCCCTTGGCGGCAACGGTGGCAATCACCTCCTGGACCGCTGCCAGCGTCGATTCCGCCAGGGCGGGACGAGTGCCCAAATACACCCCGAAAACACCAGAGTGCGCGTACACGGACTGATAGGAATAGACCGAGTAGGCCAGAGCGAGCTCTTCGCGAATGCGCTGGAACAGTCGCGAGCTCATGCCGCCGCCAAGCGCGGTTGCCAGGAGAATGCGCGCATATCGGTCGCGTTGGGCGCCATCGCCACCATGACCGCGCCCGGGGACCAGCGCGCCGAATACGATGTGGGTTTGGGCGGAGTCCCGATCGAGCCTGTCGACGCCGACTCGTGCGTCTGGCGGAGGGTCGATCGGCGACCCAAGCGCGCCCGGGGACAGGTCGGTGAGAACGCGAACTCCGTTCTCGAGGCGGCAATCCCTTGGCCGTGCGCTTTCGCATACAGTAGGTACGGTCACACCGCCGGGACAATCCTTCGACCGTGGGACGGCCTGGGCTCCCATCAGGGCGGAGGCCGCAATCAGGACCGAGGCTGAGCCGCCTGCCCTGATCCTTCGCCCTCGTCGGCAGCCGCCGCCTTCAGGGACAGGCGCATGCGTCCCTTCTCGTCGATGGAGAGGAGCTTGACCCGGACGATGTCGCCACGTCTCACGATATCCTCCGTCTTCCCAACGCGGTAATCGGCCAACTGTGAGATGTGGCAGAGGCCTTCGATTCCTGGCATGATCTCGATGAAAGCGCCGAACGTGGTGGTATTCTTTACCGGTCCCTGATAGATCTTCCCCACCTCCGGCTCCTGGACAATCGCCTCAATCATCTCGCGGGCTCGCCTTCCCGCTTCTCCTGAGACGGCCGCGATTTTGACGATCCCGTCGTCTTCGACTTCGATCGTAGCTCCCGATTCGTCCTGGATTACCCGGATCGTCTTGCCCTTCGGACCAATGATGTCGCCGATTTTTTCCGGGTTGATCCTTATCGAGACGATGCGCGGGGCGTAGCGCGAAAGGTCGGCGCGGTGCACGGCAAGGGCGGCGTCCATGCGGTCGAGAATATGCATCCGTCCCGTCCGAGCGCGCTCCAGCGCTTCTCGAAGCAGATCCACCGTAAGGCCGTCGATCTTGATATCCATCTGAATCGAAGTGACGCCCCTGCGAGTCCCGGCAACCTTGAAATCCATGTCCCCCAGCGCGTCTTCCATGCCGATGATGTCGGTGAGGACTGCCGCATTGTCCCCTTCCGTCACGAGGCCCATCGCGACGCCGGCGCAGGCCGCTTCCATTGGGACTCCCGCATCCATCAAGGAGAGCGAAGCCGAACACACCGAGGCCATCGAAGACGAGCCGTTCGACTCCAGTATGTCGGACACGACTCTGATGGTATAGGGGAAATCGTCGTACGCCGGCAGCAGAGGCTGTATCGCCCGTTCGGCGAGCGCGCCGTGGCCCTTCTCGCGTCGAGAGGTTGAACGGATCGGACGAGCCTCGCCGACCGAAAAGGGCGGGAAATTGTAATGCAACATGAAGGACTTCGTGACCTGTTCCGGGGTGTCGATTGAGTCGATTCGCTGTTCGTCTTTCGACGTACCCAACGTGACCACCCCCAGAGACTGGGTCTCGCCCCGCGTAAACAGGGCCGAACCGTGCGTACGCGGCAGAATGCCGGTTTCGCAAACGATCTGACGGACATCGTCCAAGCCTCGGCCGTCGGCTCTGATCCCATCGCCCAAAATGCGCGCGCGCACGAACTTCTTCTCCAGCGATCTGACCACTTGCTCGATGTCGCCGGCGGTCGCGCTGGTCTTCGAGGTCTCGCCGGTCAAATCAAGTACGAGATCGTCCGTAATCCGGTCCAGCGCCGCCACGCGTCTACGCTTGTTGGCAACTTGAACCGCTGCGGACACCCGATCCGCCGCCAGATCTTCGACACGCTCCCGCAGCTCCTTGGCCACGCCTCTTGGCGTCCACGACATCTCCGGCAGCACCCGCCCTGCGATCAATTCGCCCTGCATGTCGATCAAATCCCTGATCGCCTGGTGCCCGACGACCAACCCCTCGAGGATTTCGCTCTCGGGAACCTGGATCGCGCCACCTTCGACCATCACGATCGCATTCGCCGTACCCGCAACGACGATATCCACGTCGGCGTACTCGAGCTGCCGGAAGGTGGGATTGACGACCCAGTTTCCCTGGATCCGTCCCACCCGCACCGACGCCACAGGGGTACGGAAGGGGATGACCGACGTATTCAGCGCCACCGATGCTCCAATCAGGGTCAATACGTCTGCGTCGTTCTCCTGATCGGCGCTCAGCACCTGCGCGTGGATCTGGGTTTCGTGATAGAACCCCTTCGGAAAGAGGGGTCGCAACGTTCGATCCGCCAGCCGGGCCGACAATACCTCCTTCTCCTGGGGCGCGCCCTCCCTTTTGAAGAAACCGCCCGGTATCTTGCCGGCAGCGTACGTCTTCTCCCTGTATTCGACGGTGAGGGGGAAGAACGGGAGGTGGGTCTGCTTGTTTTGCACCGTCGCGGTCACCAATACGACCGTCTCGCCGTACTGAACGAGGCAGGCGCCGTGCGCGAGACGGGCCATGCGACCAACCTCGAGTACCAGTCGCCGCCCGGCGAAATTGCGTTCAACTCTCTGTATCATTTCGTCTTCCGGAACTGCCGCGGGATCCTGCGGCGGGGATGGACGGCGGCACTATGGAAGAGTCGTGGCGCGAGGGCGGTCGCGGCTCTCGTCCGTCAATGGCGCAGTCCGAGGTCTTCGATCAATGCCCTGTACCCGTCGACGTCGGTCCGCTTGAGGTACTCGAGAAGTCTTCTTCTCCGCCCGACCATCTTGAGCAGGCCACGGCGACTGTGGTGGTCATGTCTATGGGCATCGAAATGACCGCGCAGGTGATTGATTCTGGCCGTCAACAGTGCGATCTGGACCGGCACGCTTCCCGCGCCGTTCTCGTGTGGTTGATATTTCCTGATAATCTCTTGCTTATTGATGCCCATCTGATCCGAGTCTCCGTGTCTCCCTTCGAGACGCGATCGCCGCTCCAGACTCTTCTGGGCAGCGTGTCCGTTACGCGTACAGCCCTTTAACATAGCGCTATTGGCCGCCTTCGAGAAGCATTCGCGTTCGCATGACGTCGCAGGTCATTTGGGCCGAGAGGGCGTCCACGGTGTCAAAAGCGACAATTTTCCGCTGGGCCTCGACGACTTCCAACTCGATCCGTCGACCGTAGATGTTCCCGTCAAAGTCCAACAGGTGGACCTCGACCGTCGGCTCGGCTCCCGGAAAGGTGGGTCTGGGGCCGATGTGCAGCGCCCCCATGACGCGCTGCTGGTCGACGGTGGCCCAGCAGGCGTAAATCCCTGGGGCCGGAACGAGCTTCTCTGCGTCCGTAACCAGAACGTTGGCGGTGGGAAACCCCATTTGCCGCCCCCGTCCATCTCCCCGCACCACCACGCCACCCATAGCGTAGCAGCGTCCCAGCCATCGGTTTGCGTCGCGCAACCTGCCCTCCAGGAGTGCATTTCGAATGGACGTCGACGAGATGGCCGTGTCGTCGGCGCTGACCGCTTTCACAACGTCAAGCCGAAAGCCGAATTCGGCGGCGATGGCGCGCAAGGTGTTGACGTCGCCCGACCGGCCGCGTCCGAATCCATGATCGTACCCTATCACCAACTCGCTCATTTGGAGGCGGTCGAGCAGCAGCTCGGTTACGAATCTTCGCGGCGAATACCGCATCAGGGCCGGGGTGAACGCAACGAAGACCACGTAGTCCAGAGGGCTCTCGGCCAGTATCGCCTTCTTTTCGTCCAGCGTCGTCAGGAGCGGGGGCGCGCCGGCGGGACGGACGATCCGTAGCGGGTGCGGATCGAACGTCACCAGGACGCTGCGTCCCCCGGAAGCCTCCGCCCTCGCGCCGATCTCCGTCAGCACGCGCCAATGTCCCCGATGGACGCCGTCGAATGTACCCACCGTTACGATTACGGGTCGGTCATCCCGAGGAAGTCCGGAGCCGCCGGGTCGAAAAACGGGCGCGCTGGCCATTTGCCGGACTACGGGGTCTTCAGGCACGTGGAAATACCTTCTTGGGTCGCAGCATGCCGTGCCGAATCTCGCCGACGGCCACGATCTCTCCTCCCGGAAGGGCGCAAGCCACGGAATCGCCATCAGCCGCGCTGGTGGGAACGCGCTGCCCGTTTGACACGATCGCCGCCTGGTCCGGCGTCAGCTCCATGCGAGGCAGATGGGCGAGCGCGGAAATGGGCCGCACCCACGCGTCTGCCGGGATAGTTCCTGCCCGTAGGGATTCAACGGAGGAAGCTCGCGAAACGGCAAAGCTGCCGACCCTTACGCGTCGAAGCGCGGTAAGGTGACACGCGGTGCCCAGTCTGGCGCCGAACTCTTCCGCCAGGCTGCGAATATAGGTGCCGCTCGAGCAGGCCACCCTTACCCGCACTGTGGGCAGGTCGATCTCCGTGATCGCGAACGAGTTCACGGCCACCGTGCGGACTGGAAGCTGGAAGTCCTCTCCTCTCCTTGCCCGGCGATGGGCCGGCACGCCCCGTATCTTTACGGCGGAATATTTGGGAGGCGTTTGCTCCAGTTGCCCAACGAGATCACCAGCCACCTCGACGATCTGCCCCGCCGCGAGCGTCCGCCAATTCGCGTCCTCGCGCACCAGTGCGCCATCCGGGTCCAGCGAATCGGTGGCAATGCCCAAGATGGCCGTCGCATCGTATTCCTTGTCCAAGCCTATCAGGTACTCCAGGAGCCGAGTGGCCCGACTCGTGGCGAGCACCAGGAGACCCGTGGCAAACGGATCAAGCGTTCCCGCGTGGCCGATCTTCTTCGTGCCCAAGGCGCCTCGTGCAACGGCCACCACGTCGTGGGAAGTCCACCCCGCTGGTTTGTCAACCAGTAGGATGCGGGGTTCCTTGAGCGATCCCCTCAAGGGTCGTCACATGCCCCGCCCACGTCGCGACCGAGCTCGCGTGGCGGTGCAGGCGCGTTGCGTGCAGATTCCTCGCCAGCTTCGTCCGGGAGAACAGCGCGCAGAATCTCCTCGATCCGCTTACCGGCCTGAATGGAGTGATCCCGCTCAAACCGAAGCTCGGGCATGCGCCGGATGTGCAGTTCGCGACCCAGCAACGACCGAAGGAAGGGAGCCGCACGTCTCAGGGCCGCCATCGTACTCGATTGCTGGGCCGGAGTCCCGTGCGCTTCGACGTAGACGCGGGCCAGCCAAAGGTCCGCCGTAACGTCCACCCCGGTAACGGAGACGGGTCCCAGCCCTGGATCTCTGACCACTTGGCCGAGCTTCAACGACAGCTCTCGACGAAGCTGCTCGCCCAGACGAGATCGACGGATGTCCGACATCAGAACCGTTCTGTGGAATTGTCGATGACGACCGCCCCGCGGGCGCCAGAGAAGAGCCGGTCCACCGACTCGAAAATGGCGTCGGCCTGTGCAGAGTGGGCAGCCAGATATGCCACCGTAATGCGTCCGCGATTGCGCACGTCGTGAAGGCCGGATTCGGCGACGGAGACGTTCATTCTCGCGAGTCGGTCCTTCAGCGACCTGATCACTCTCCGTTTGTCCTTAAGGGAAAACGAACCCGGAACCGACAACTCCCAAGTGGATACGGTCACGATCATGCCACTACTTGGCGACAGTCGGTTGACACCTGCTGAACGGCAAGCGGGACCTCTTCAATTCGCGACAACGGCAGCGAGCGTCCGAGCCACTTCCTCGACATCGTAGGTCTCGACGAGATCTCCGTTCTTGATGTCGTTGAAGTTGTGGATGCCGATGCCGCATTCGAATCCGTCTCTGACTTCTCTGACGTCGTCCTTGAATCGCTTGAGCGAGGACACCTCTCCGTCATAGACGACGACGCCGTCGCGAATCACCCGTGCCTGCGCACCACGCCGGATGTGACCATCGACCACGTAGCTGCCGGCAATCGTGCCAACGCCGCGGATCTTGAACACCATGCGTACCTCAGCCGCACCCACGACTCTCTCCTTGCGCTCCGGCGCCAGGAGCCCTTCCAGCGCCGCCCTGACGTTGTCGACCGCCTCGTAAATGATGTCGAAGACCTGAATCTCGATTGCCTCCTTGGACGCCGCTCGCCTAGCCCCCGAGTCCGGGCGGACCCGGAATCCGATGACGACCGCCCCCGCGGTCAATGCGAGCATGACGTCCGACTCGTTGATCGCACCGACGCCACGGTGGATGATCTCGACGCGAACTTCCGACGTTGAAAGCTGTTCCATCGCGTCGCATATCGCCTGCACGGAGCCGTCCACGTCGCCCTTGACGACCAGCCGCAGCGTACTCACTGCGCCGGCCTCCAGAAGCTTGCTGAAGTCCCCAAGCTTGATCCCGCGCTGCTTAATTCGGAGCTGCTTCTCGCGGTCCAACCGCTGGCGCGTCGTGGCAATGGATGTTGCGTTCACATGATCCATGACCTGGAGTACGTCACCCGCCTGCGGAACGCCCGCGGTTCCGACGATCTGCACAGGGGTGCCCGGACCGACGTCGTCCACATGGTTGCCGCGCTCGTCCAAAAGCGCCCGCACACGACCCGCGTGGAGTCCTACGACGTAGCTGTCCCCTAAACGGAGAGTTCCATTCTGGACGAGGATCGTCGCTACCGGGCCCTTGCCGATGTCCAACGCGGACTCCACGACCGCCCCAATAGCTTCCCTACCGGGATTCGCCTTTAGTTCGAGCAGCTCCGCTTGCAGCAGGATCTTCTCCAGCAGGTCCTCCATGCCTTGCCCGGTCTTGGCGGAAACCTCGGCCACGAGCGTGTCGCCCCCGTAGTCCTCTACGGTTACCTGATGCCGCAGTAGGTCCTGCTTGACCCTGGCGGAATCGGCCGTGGGCAGGTCCATCTTGTTGATCGCCACGACAATGGGCACGCCCGCGTTTCGCGCGTGGCTTACGGCCTCAACCGTCTGAGGCATCACCGCGTCATCCGCGGCAACCACCAGAACGACGAGATCCGTGACGTCGGCGCCGCGGGCGCGCATCGCGGTGAACGCGGCATGGCCAGGCGTGTCGAGGAATGAGATCGTGCGACCGTCGTCAATCTCGACGTGGTAGGCGCCAATATGTTGCGTGATGCCGCCGGCTTCTCCGGCGACGACGTTGGTTTCGCGGATCCAGTCCAGCAACTTCGTCTTACCGTGGTCGACGTGTCCCATGACGGTGACAACCGGCGGCCGCGAACGAAGATCCGCCGGATCGTCCTCCTCGATGACCTCCTCGGCGGGAAGGTAGTCCGACTCGCGAACCGCCTGGTATCCGAATCCATCCAGCAGCAGCTCGATCTGGTCGAAATCCAGTCGCTGGTTGATGGTTACGACGAACCCCATGTCCTTGAACGCGGAGCCGATGATCTCGGTGGCGCTGGTGTCTATGAGCTCACCCAGCTCCGCAACCGTGAGGAACTCGTTCACCCGAACCGTACGGGCTTCGGCGGCAGACTTCTTGGCAGCGCGTTGTTCGGCTGCGGCACGTTCCTCGCGCGCCGCGGCGACGGTGGCCTTGCCCTTGCGGCGCTTCTTGCGGCCACCTTTGATCTCGGCCATCACTCTCTGGATGTTCTGCTTGGCCGCCTCGTGCTGGAACCCGCGACGGCGCTTGCCCTTCTTTTTCGCCTTCTTGCGACGTCCGTCGGACGTGTAGCCCTCAGCCTGGATTCGCACGGTCCCACCAGGACCCGCGCTGGCAGCGGGCGCGGGACGAACGCCGGACCTTGACGCGGGATCTTCCTGGGGTCGAGCCGGGATGAGGCCGTCGCGCGCGGGACGCAATCCCGTCTTGGCCGGCTTCGGCTTGCGTGTAACGGCCGGCACCGATGGTGGATCCGGCTGCACGACATCGCGCTGCAAGACCTCGTGTCGCGCGTCATCTGGCTGCTGCGACGCTGGCTCTGTGGGCTTCCCGACCTCCATGACGGGCGAGACCACCGCTTCTTCGGGCTCCGGCTCCGGTAACCGGATCGGTGTTTCCTTGTCAGATGTTGGCGATTGTCGATCGTCCTCGCCCACAGCCTGTTCGCCCTGAACCTCAATGGGCGGATCTGCCATCGGGATCGACGTCGCACGATCGCCTTGGTCGTCCGAGAGTGGGGATCGGGCAACGGGCGTCGCGAGCGGAACCGCTGCATCGGGCGCTGGGGTCACCGCTGGCGGCGTCGGTTCCTGTGTTTTGGGCGCTTCCCCTGTCGGGGCCGGTCGCTCAGCACCGACCCCTGGAGCAGTCCCCACCACTCCACCGTCAACCACACTCGCCGAGACTTCCTTTTCCGGTGGGGGGGGCACCCGCCGCCGCCTCACTCGACGCCGGCGGCTCTTCGGCCTGCTGACCTTCAGGGCGTCGCGCATCACCTTGGTCGCGTTGCCTCGACCCGCACGGCGTTCCCGCTCCAGACGCATGCGCACGCGAGCTACGTCGGCATCCCGAATGGGCGCTTCGGGGTTGCCCACCGCGACTCCGGATTCTCGCAGGAACCGAAGCAACAGATCGGTACGCACCTTAAGGTCGCCAGCCAACTCCCGAACGCGCATCAACCGGTACCACCCTTCTGGTCCGCCTCGCTCTCGCTGTCGCGATCAGCTTCCGCTTCGACCACCGTAAGAGCGTCGATCAAGGCCAAGAGCTGATCGACTGCCCGCGTCGTGATGCCTTCTACCGCGAGGAAATCTTCTCGGTCGAGGTCGATGATATCCAGAAAGCTCCGATATCCCGCCGCTCCCAAAGCGATGAGAGTCTTCGGGTCCAGCGACAGCTCGCTTAGCGGAAAGTCAGCGGTTTCGTAGGAATCCTCTTCTTCATCGACGAACAGAGACGCGTCGGATCCCCGCTCCAGCCATTCGCGCGATCCATAGAGGTCTATCTGCCAACCAATCAGCTGCGACGCCAACCGCACGTTCTGACCATTCCGGCCAATGGCAAGCGACAGCTGATCTTCGTCGACGATCGCGGTAATCACCTGCCTGCCTGCGTCGGACACGACCTTGGCAACGCGGGCCGGCGCCAGCGCGCGTCGCGCAAAGACCTCGGGATCGGGATGCCAAGGCACGATGTCGATCCTCTCGCCACCCAGCTCGGAAACCACCGCCTGCACCCGCGATCCCTTCAACCCCACGCACGCTCCCACCGGATCGATGGAGTCGTCGCGGCTGTGGACGGCGATCTTGGTTCGGCCCCCGACCTCTCTCGTCAGCTCCTTGATCTCTACGATGCCCTGGTAAATTTCCGGTACCTCCAGCCGGAAGAGCGCGGCCACGAAAAGAGGGTCGGCGCGGGAAAACACCAGTCTGGGCCCCTTCGGAGTCTCTTCGACTCTCTTCAGGACGGCTCGAATCGATTCGCCTTGGCGGAATCGCTCGCGTGGGTTTTGTTCCTTCCATGGGATAATGGCTTCGGCGTCGCGAGATCGATTGAGCATGAGGACGAGCTTCCCACGCTCAATTTGCTGTACCTCGCCGGACAGAAGCTCGCCAACGCGTCCACTGTACTCCTCTCGAATCCGTGTGCGTTCACCCTCGCGGACCAGCTGGACGATCCGTTGCCTGGCAGCCATGACGGCATTGCGACCGAACTCCTCAAACGGGACGGGAATCTCCATTATGTCGCCCACTTCGTAGGTGGGATCGTCCCAGCGCGCCTCTTCCACCGACACTTCCGCCGATACATCCTGCACGCGGTGGACCACCCGCTTCAGGACCAGCATTTCGATGTCGCCCGAGGCGTCGTCGATCATGATCTCCGTGTCTACGTTGACGCCGTAGAGACTGGCAAGTCCCGCGTGAAGAGCGTCTCGAATGAGCTCGTTCACCTCGTCCGGCTCCAAGCTCTTGGAGTCCGCGATCTCGCGGAAAGCCTTCAGAATTAGACGGGTGTCGGTCATGAGCTCACCCCTTGACGGTCCGTGGGCCGACCGGTTTGAATGCACGCCACCCCCTTGTAAGCGGACAAAAAAGAGCGGGGGAAGCAATCCCCCACTCAGGAATAGGCTGCCCGGAGCAGCCAAGCCACCACCTTGATTATAGCGGAGATGTGGTCCCCAGGTCAATTGACCCGTTCGATGCGTGCGCCCAGGTCGGATAGACGTTCGTCAATGCGCTCGTAGCCCCGCTCAATCTGTCCGGCGTTGCGGATCAGGCTGGTCCCGGTTGCCCCCAACGCGGCGATGAGTATTGCCATTCCAGCCCGGATGTCCGGGCTTTCCACACGGGCACCGCGGAGCTGGGACGGGCCGATCACAACCACACGGTGAGGATCGCAAAGGACGATGCGCGCACCCATCGCAACCAGCTTGTCGGTAAAGAACATGCGTGACTCGAACATCTTCTCGTGAATCAGAATCGATCCGTGAGCCTGTGTGGCGGCCACGACGGCGATCGACGTAAGGTCGGCCGGAAAGGCCGGCCAAGGTCCGTCGTCAACCTTGGGAAGGTGCCCGAACGCGTCCATCTCGATGGTCGGTTCCGTGCGCCCATCCACGACCAGATCCCGACCGTCAAGCCGGCAATCAATGCCCAGTCGGCGAAATCCGATCAGAATGGCGTCGAGATGCTCAACCGGCGCGTCTTCAATGACCAGCCGGCTTCGGGTCACCGCTGCAAGACCGATAAACGACCCCGTCTCGATGTGGTCCGCACCGATGGAGAATTCGGCGCTGCCGAGAGACGAAACACCCTGGATCGTCAGGTTGGCCGTACCGATGCCACGGATCCGGGCACCCATCCGATTCAGGAGTAGGCACAGATCCTGGACGTGGGGTTCGGCCGCCGCATTGCGGATGATCGTCTCGCCGGTGGCCAGGGTCGCCGCCATAATCGCGTTCTCCGTGGCCGTGACCGACGGCTCGTCGAGAAACATGCTGGCGCCCTTCAGCGACCGGGCATCGATGGCTAGGCCGGTTGCCGTCTCGACCTTGGCGCCCAGCGCGCGGAAAGCGAGCACATGGGTGTCGAGGCGTCTCCGCCCGATGACGTCTCCGCCAGGAGGCGGAAGGTAGAGAGACCCAAACCGCGCGAGCAAAGGACCGGCAAGAAGAATCGACGCACGGATCCTGCTGGAGAGATCCGGGTCGAGGCGCCGCGGCGTTGCGTTGGCAGCGTTGATCTCGACCGTGCTGGGCCCGGTCCAAGTGACTTCGGCCCCGAGCGACGCCATGATGTCGAGGAGAGTGTCCACGTCGCGGATGCGCGGCACGTTTCCCACCGTGACCGTTTCCGTCGACATGAGCGTCGCCGCAAGCACGGGCAGCGCCGCGTTCTTGTTGCCGGCGGGCCGTATTCGACCGGAAAGCTCCCGCCCACCCGTTACGATGAAAGAAGGCATATGGCTCAATATAACGCATGGCGGCGGATCGCGTAGGCCTCGCGAACCCCGCGAGGGCTTGTCCACAGGCTGCAAGTCTCCATATTCCGAATCCACGGCAGGTCGTCCCTACCGCGCAATCCCTTCCCTCTCCCCAAGCTATCCATCGGGAAACCCACATGTCGTCGCAAGTCCCAGCCCTCCAGGATACTACCGTCGTGACGTTCGCATCCGATGGATTCGTCGCCTTTGCCTCCTGGGCCCTGGGTGGCCTGCTGCTTGCCTTCCTGGTCCTCGTTGCCTTGGTCGTGCTCATCCTGGCCGAGGTACGTAAGCTGTCGGCGGCGTGGACGGAGCTCCTCGCCACAACGAGCGCCCGTTCGGAATCGTTGCTTGTCTCCGTTACCAAGACCGCGCGGAACGTGGAAAAGGTAAGCGGAACCATCAGGGACGAGGTGGACCGCCTGGGCATGTCGTTGGGCGGGTTTACCGATGGAATCGAACAAGCCGCCATCCAAATGCAAGGCCGCCTGAAGGAGCTGCTGGCGCTGGTGGACTTGGCGCAAGCCGAGGCCGAAGACGCCGTCCTTGACGCGGCCGCCGGCGTCCGGGCCCTGCGCGCCAACCCGACGGGAACTCTGATCTCACAACTTGGGCGCGCGTTCCGCACGGACTCGGCAAGAAAGGATGGCCCACCGCGCCCGGACGGAACATCCGAGACGATGAAGCCCCCTGAAAACGAGGAACCACCGAAAGCAGACTCAGATCGAGTCGCAAGCGCCGGGAGCAATCCACCGACTCACGGGTAGTCCTTTTCCAGTCCCGCATAGCGTACCACAAGCCGCTTCCGTCCGACACCTGCGAAATCCACCGTGACTTTCAAGTCGGGGCCGAACCCGGACAATGCCACGATGACGCCCGACCCGAAGGTTTGGTGGACCACGGATTCGCCCTTGACGTAACTCGGCCGATCCTGGTTGAATCCTGCCTCCGGACCGGTCTCGTTTCCCCAACGTGGTGGAGAAGATCTCGATCGCCGACCTGATCCGCCCCGATGCGAACGCGATTCCATGTGACGGCGCGATGTCCTTGTTCTGTCCGTCCGGACCTGCTTCAGATTTGGAAGTGCGTCCATGAAGGTGGATCGGGGCGCGAGCCGCACCGTACCGGCGCGGCGCCTCGACCACGCATGGGTGAGATAGAGCGTCTTGCAGGCGCGGGTCATGCCGACGTAAAACAATCTTCGCTCTTCTTCCAACCGACCTTCCTCGTCATAGGCGCTGTCCAGGGGGAATAGTCCCTCCTCCATGCCGCTCATGAACACCACCGGAAACTCCAGACCCTTGGCGCTGTGGACGGTCATGAGCGTTACCGCGTCGGCGTTGGAGTCATGCCGGTCGACATCGGCCACCAAGGCGACGTGTTGAAGGAACAGGCCCAGATCGGTAAAGGGCTCGCGATCATCTGCATCCAGTTCCAGGAGATCGGCCTCGAATTCCTGCGCGGCCGATACCAGCTCTCGCACGTTTTCCGCCCGATCCTCGCCATCTCGACCCTCCGCTCGGAGCAACTGGACAAGACCGAGCTCGTCGATCAGCAGCTGGAGGACCTCCCCAGCCGAACAATGCGCGGCCATAAGCGAACATTCGCGAATCAGCGAAACGAAGGCGCGCAGCCCTTTTCGCGCCGGCGCGGTCAGCCCGGGCACCGCGTTGGCCCGCTCGGCCGCGGCCAGAATCTCAATCCCCTGCTCGCGGGCGAACGTGGACACCCGCGACTGCGATACGGGGCCGATGCCGCGGCGCGGGGAGTTCACCACGCGCTCGAACGCCTCGAGGTCGCGCGGGTTGGCGATAAGACGGAGATAGGCGAGCACGTCCTGAATTTCTCGACGCTCGTAAAACCGGACACCGCCAATCACCTGATATGGGATGCCTCGTCGCCAAAACCGGTCCTCGAGGGCACGCGCTTGGGCATTGGTGCGATACAGCACGCCGAAATCGCGGTGGTCCAGCTGGGGCCTTTCGAGAATCGACCGTTCGATCTCCTGCACGATCCAGCGCGCTTCGTCGGTCTCGTCTGCGGCCTCAACGGCGGTTACGGGGTCTCCACCGACGCGTTCGGTACGCATCGTCTTTTCCTTGCGGTACTTATTCTGTCGTATCGCGGCGTTTGCAGCGTCCAGGATTACCGGAGTAGATCGGTAGTTCCGTTCCAGCTTCACCACCCGGGCACCAGGAAAGGCGTGTTCAAAGTCGAGGATGTTGCGGACATCGGCGCCTCGCCAACCGTAGATGCTCTGGTCATCGTCCCCGACTACCATGAGGTTCCGGTGATCCGAGGCCAGGAGCTCCAGGAACCTGAACTGGGCCTGGTTCGTGTCCTGGTATTCGTCCACGAGGATGAACGGAAAGCGCTCCTGGTAGCGTTCGCGAAGACTCTGGTTGTTCGCGAGAAGGCGAACCGGCAGGAGAAGCAAGTCGTCGAAGTCCATCGCGTCCTGCTCGCGCAACGACGATTGGTACACCGGGTATACGCGAGCGACGGTCTTCAACGTCAAATCGGGTCCATCCCCATACTGCTGCTCGAACGCGCCGGGCCCCATGAGGCGGTTCTTGGCGTCCGAGATGTGGCTGCGGATTACCTTCGGGGACCACCGCTTGATGTCTACCTGCGCGACTCTCTGGGCCCGCTTGACTTCCCTGAGCGCCTGTTCGGCATCGCGGATCGCAAACCCACGGGACCATCCCAGTTCCGGTGCATGGCGCCTGAGCAGGCGGGCTCCGATCGCGTGAAAGGTACCAATCCACGCACCGCGAGGCCGATCACTCAACATTGCGGCAACGCGTTCGCGCATCTCCCCCGCCGCCTTGTTGGTGAACGTGACGGCCATGATCCGCGCGGCGGGCACGCCATGCTCGGTTATCAGGTGCCACACCCGGGTCGTCAAGACCCTCGTCTTGCCGGACCCGGCGCCGGCGAGTACCAGGATCGGGCCCTCGAAGTGCTCAACCGCCCGTCGCTGTTCGGGATTGAGTGAATCCAGCAGCATCAGCGAAACCCGGGTCTCGGTCGTGATTCGACCGCTCGAGGAAGGCGAGCTTGAAACGTGACGCCGCGGTCGCCTCGGTCCAGCAATTCCACGGAGCCTCGATGTACGCCTTCGACAATGCGACGCGTCAGCGTGAGTCCCACGCCCCACCCTCCCGACTTGGTGGTCACGCCAGGATCGAACAGCCTGTCCCGCAACTCGGAAGGAACGCCCGGCCCCGTGTCCCGAATCCGCAGGAGAACCCAGCGTCCTTCGGAGGGCCTCGCCGAAATGGTGATCGATCCGCCCGTGCCGGCCATGGCATCGAGCGCATTCTTCACGACGTTTTCCAAAGCCCAGGTCAGCAGGACTTCGTGTCCCTTCACGTCGGGAAGATTGTCGGGCACGTCAACGTGGAGCGCGACGCCAGGCCCCAGGCGAGGCAGCCGCACCTCCATGTATGCGCGCAATTCCGACACGACGTCCTTGAGGGAGACCCGCCCAAGTTCGGGATCTCTGCCGATCAGCTCGAAACGGCGAGTAACGCGTTCCAGCCTCACCAGGTCCTCGCCAACCGCGTTGGCAATTTCCGCTCGATCCATTCCGCCCGGTCGTTGTCCCGGGTCCAGGCCGAGGACCTCCACCCACCCCTGCAGTGAACTGATCGGCGTTCCGAGCTGATGTGCGAGTTCGCGCGCCATCGACGTCCACGCCTGTTCGGCCGCCGTCCGTCTTTGGTAACGAAAGACCGCGATACCCAACAGTACGGTCAGCAGCAAGCCGGTTGCCCATAGTCCCGGCATCCAGCGAAGGCGCGCCGTCTCAGGGGTAACGCCATAATGAACGAGCTGGCTTCCGGGGTCTCCGATCGGGTCGAGTCGCGCATCGAGCTCCTCGGCGTATGACAGGATCCGGTCCACTTCTTCCGGGGTAGGCGGATCCGAAACGGGAAACGGAAGGTTCACCGACGTGTTGTACTCTCCGCCAGGCTCCGACGTGACGACAAACGGAACCCCAAGTTCCACCAGCAAACCTTGAAGGTTGGCGAGGGCCGCCAGCTCCGTTCCCGGCTCGGGACTCGTCAGTCCTCGCTGCACTTCGGCATAGATGCGAGTGAAGGTCTCGGCGTCGGCCTCGCGAGAGCGGACCGCCTGTGCTGTCAGGACCATGTACCATGCCAGCAGGGCGCCAAAAAGCACGGCCAGAGTAATGGGCCACTTCCGTGAAAAGCCCTGCGGCGCAGCTACCCTACCCTTTGGATCGCGCATCAAGTTCGAGGTGCGCGAACCCCAGCTCCTCGGCGAGCACTTCTGGAAGGACGACCGATCCGTCTGCGCGCTGACAGGTTTCCAGGAGCGCCACCATGAGACGCGGCAGCGCGACTCCCGACCCATTCAGCGTGTGCAGAAACTCGGTGCTTGCTCCCTGCTTCCGCCTGAAACGCATTCCCGCCCTCCTGGCCTGGAAGTCGGTAAAGGTTGAACAGCTGGACACTTCCAGCCACTGTCCCACGCCAGGCGCCCACACCTCAAGATCGTACGTAAGGGCAGCCGAGAACCCGAGATCGCCGGCGGCAAGCATGACGACGCGGTATGGCAGCCCCAACAGCTCCAGAACCGTCGCAGCCTCGGAGGTGAGCTCTTCGAGAGCGCCGGCACTGCACTCGGGTCGTTCAAAGCGAACCAGCTCGACCTTGTCGAATTGGTGGACGCGCAGCATGCCGCGCGTGTCCTTGCCCGCTGCCCCGGCTTCCCGTCGGAAACACGGGGAATAGGCGACGTACTTCAAAGGGAGTGCCTGAGGCCACAGAATCTGTCCCCGATGCAGGTTCGTGACCGGCACTTCCGCGGTCGGGATCAACCACAAACCGTCGCGCCGAGTGACGTAGGACTCCTCCGCAAACTTGGGAAGCTGTCCAGTACCCGTCATCGCTTCCTCACTGACGAGATATGGGACTCTCAGCTCCGAGTAGCCGTGTCTCCTGGCATGAAGGTCGATCATCCAGTTGATCAAACCTCGTTGTAATGCGGCCCCGCGACCCCGCAGTACGAAAAAGCCCGAGCCGGAGACGCGGCTGCCCCCGCCCAAATCGAGAATGCCCAGTGATTCGCCCAGCTCCCAATGCGGGCGTGGCGAGAACGCGAACTCCGGTCGCGTCCCCCATTTGCGCACTACGCGGTTGGCTTCAACGCCACCTTCCGGGACCTGCGCATCTGGAAGATTTGGAAGCTCCGCGAGACTGTTGGCCAGCCGCGAGTCCGCGTCGGCGACGATCGCGTCCAGCTCGGCGATGCGGTCGCGCACCTCGCGCATACGCGAAATCTGCTCATCCGCGTTGAGTCCCCGGCGCCTCGCTTCTCCAATTTCCTTCGATACCCGGTTGCGGAGCGCTTTGAGGCGATTCCCGTCGGCAAGGGCCCGCCGCCGCAACTCGTCCTGCTTGTTGACCTCGGCAACCAACGCGGCGGCATCAGTCAATCCGCGCCGGGCCAGGGCGACGCGCACGCCGGCGGAATCGCTACGAAATACCTTGATATCCAGCATCGGACGCTATCGTGCGCCCGCACCGGGAGGGCCGCTCATGGATCAGTCCGGTGGAATGAGGTCGAGGTTATTGCAGGCTTGACTCACGTCGAATTGGAAATAGACCGATCCGGAGCGGAAGTCTGCGGCGAGGGGCTCGATCTTACCGTAGTAGTTGCAGAGCGTACCGAAAAAACCCGGATGTTGCCGGGTCCTGACGACATAAATGGTGCCCAGGACGATGGGAATGGGGGCATCCATGACGTACGCCGCCGTATCTTCCGGGGCTTCCGTCGCCGACTCGAACGTCTCGCCCTCCAGGACCGCAACGGCGGCGTCGGACGGAATCCCGAGGGACCCAGGAGGCAACCATACGAACTGGCCATCCCGAACGTCAACAGCCAGATCCCAGTCGTCCCCTGTCGTCGGCGCTTCGATGCGAACCGGTCGTCTCGGAAAAAAATCGTATCCCGAAACCAAATTGGGTTCCGGTCGAGAGAGCGCGTAAAGCTTTACAGTGTCAGGATTTACTACCCAACGAACGGCAAACGGATCGTCGTCGCATGCGGCGAACGCGAGAAAGGCCGCCGCAGACGACACGAACAGCACGCCAAACGACGGCAAGCGCGGGCGCTTACCGGGGCGACGATCGCAGGATCGACGATTGCGCTTCCAATTCACGGGGATCATGAACGAAACTACTCGTTGCCGGCCCTTGGGGTCAACTCGCGTCTGCCAGAGGCCGGTTGAGACTGTAGCCGGCAGACGCCACATTATCAGGGGCGCGGGTCGCGGGGATCGCGGGTCGCGCGGTCTCCACTGCTGCGGGGCAATGCACCCATGACCGTAACCGGCACACATTCGACCTGGGTCACGATTCTCGCGGGTGGTGTCGGGCGTCGTTTCTGGCCCATGAGCACGGCGTCCCGGCCCAAACAGCTCCTTTCGCTTGGGGGCCCAAGACCACTCATTGTCCGGACGATTGGCCGCTTACGCGGCTTCGTGCCTCGTGAACGCGTCCGCGTGCTCGCCTCCCAGGGGCTGGTGGCGCTGATCAAGTCGGTCACGGGTCTGCCGGACGCCGCCTTTCTGGTTGAGCCGCACGCCAGGGGAACGGGTCCCGCGCTGGCGCGCGCGGCGTGGGAGGTGGTGCGCGAGGATCCGGACGCGATCATGGTTTCCCTGCACAGCGATCACCTCATTCGTCCGGCCCAGCGCTTTCGCGACGTGCTCGACGCGGCGGTGGACGTCGCGCGGCGAGAGCAGCTGCTGATGACCGTGGCGATCCCGCCGGACCGGCCGGAGACCGGGTTTGGCTACCTGAAGCCTGCCGAGACGATCCCGTGTGCGGAGGGTCACCGGGCCTACCGGGTCGCGGCTTTTGTGGAAAAACCGGACCGGGACCTGGCCACCGCCTACGTCGCTTCAGGCTTCCGTTGGAACTCTGGAATCTTCGTGTGGTCCGCACAGCTGTTTCTCGACGAGGTACGCGCTCATGCACCGGGGATCGCCCGTGCCCTGGTGCACCTCGAGGCGGGCGACATTGCCGCCTTTTTCGACGAGACCGAGGCGATCAGCGTCGACCAGGCCGTACTGGAGCGCAGTTCGCGGGTCGGTTCCATAGACGCCACCTTCCAGTGGGACGACATGGGAAGCTGGGAGGCGTTGGCCCGTCATCAGGCGCCCGATGCTGCCGGAAACGTGACGAAGGGCGATGTCCGCCTCGTCCGTGCCCGGAACAATCTGGCTGTGGCCGATTCCGGTCGACTGGTTCTGCTCGGCGTCGACGACCTGCTCGTGGTGCAGACCGACCACGCGACCCTTGTGATGCCCAGAACCGAGTCATCGCGACTGAAACAATACCTCGGCAGCGTGAAAGATTCTTGATCGCCCAAGCCGCGGTAGCCGGGTGATGGACCCCGCACGCCTGTTTCTGTATGACGACCGCGTCGCGCGGAACTGGTTCCCCTTCAGCCTGACCCGCCCCGTCGGCGAAATGCTGCTCGGGACCGAAACCATGAGGGCCCGCGTGGAACGAATCTTCGGGGTTCGCTGCAGGGGACACTTGGCGGGCAGTGACCTGCTCGGTTTCGAAGAGCCCGACGCACCCCCGTGTACAACCGTCGACGTCGCGGACGCCAATGGCGTACGTCTCTACCTGAACAGTCGGTTTCTGCCGGCACGGTCCGACGCGCGATCATCCGTCGCGGCCGCCCGATGCCAGAGACCGGTTGTGTTCGCGGTCGGTTCCACTTTGGTCGGCGCGTGCGTGCCGCCCGGAACACGCTTCCCGATGGGCCTCCTGAAGTCCGACGCGCCATCCGGTTGGCCCGTCCAACCCGTGACGGGACAGTTGCTGCATTCCGTCTGGCAGATGATTGCAGTGAACGGCGACCACATACGTCGGGACGCCGCCCTGCTTCCCGACGCTGATCTTCCCAAGGGCGCCTACAGAATCGGAAAGGAAAGGATCGCCGCGGCAGACGACGCTTACGTCGAACCCGGAACGGTGTTCGACGCCTCGGCTGGCCCTATCGTATTGGCGCGCGGAGCCCGCGTATTGGGGCCGGCGCGCGTCACGGGACCTCTGTACCTCGGTCAAGGCTCCAGCATTCTTGGCGGCAGCGTCGGGAACGCCAGCATCGGACCGGCGTGTAGGGTGCGAGGCGAGGTTACGCACGCGATTGTCATCGGCTACTCGAACAAGGCCCACGATGGGTTTCTGGGGCATTCGATCGTGGGCCGTTGGGTAAACCTGGGAGCATTGACGACCAACTCTGACCTGAAGAACACCTATACGCCCGTGAGGCGCCTCGGCAGCGCAAGGCTCGACCCGGGACTTCTCAAGGTGGGCTGCTTCCTGGGCGACCACGTGCGCACCGGCATCGGCACCTTGCTCAATACGGGTACCATGGTCGGCGCCGGGTCAAACCTGTTCGGCGGAGGCATGCCTCCCCGCAACGTTCCGCCCTTCTCGTGGGGAACCGCCAGCCACCTCGCCGAATACGACATCGACCGGTTCCTGGAGACCGCAGCGCGAGTCATGGCGCGCAGGGGCGTACGCATGACGAACGGCGTCCGCCGGCTCTACCACAATGCGTTCGTCGCCACGGCCTCCTTGCGAAAACTCGCCGGGTCGTCCTGACGACATGCGCTTTGCAGTGCTGGGCAGCGGCAGCGGTGGAAACGCAACGCTGGTGTGCACGGACTCGACGGCCGTTCTGGTCGACGCGGGATTCAGCGCCCGTGAAATACGGAAGCGGATGAGCGCCGTCGGGCTAGCGCCGGACCGGATAGCCGCCATCCTGCTCACTCACGAGCACGGCGACCATGCCAAGGGCGCCGGCGTCTTCGCGAGAGCTCATGGAACCCCCGTCTATATGACGGCAGGCACGCAAGCCGCATGCCGCACCCTGTTTCGGGGTGACGAAACCATACGTCTGTACCGACCGGGCTACGGCCTTCTTCTGGGTGATCTGCTCATTGAGCCTTTTGTCACGGTGCACGACGCAGCGGACCCGGTTGCCCTCACGATTGCGGACGCCAACACCGACTTGCGGTTGGGCATCGCGACGGATTTCGGTAGGCCCACTACCCACACAAAGCACGCGCTGCAGGGGTGCGATGGACTGGTGATCGAGTCGAATCACGACGAGGCGATGCTATGGGCTGCGAACTATCCCCCTGCGGTCAAGTCGAGAATCGCATCGAGCCATGGGCACCTGTCCAATCAGGCCGCCGCCGCTTTCGTCTGCACGCTGGTCAGCCCGCGTCTTGCGGTCGTAGTGCTGGCCCACCTGTCGGAAGAATCGAACACGCCTGCACTCGCCAAGCGGGTGATGTCAAGGGCACTCGCACGGAGGGGTTTTGTCGGCAAGGTATTGGTCGCCGACAGCGACAACCCCACGCCACTCCTCAATCTGGTCGAGCTGCGCAAACGGGCCACTCCGGCCCAGTACTCCCTTTTCTGATCACTGGCAGGCCGCGCCGGCGGTACCGGCTACAACCCCAGGAACCGCAGCAGATCATTGCCCAGCGCCCAAACCATGATCCCCGCTACCACCCATACACCCACCCGAGTCCAACGGATGCGCTGCTTGACCGACACCTTCTCTCCGCGAATCAGCTCGATTCCAAGGAACACCAGGTGGCCCCCGTCCAGGACGGGAATAGGCAGCATATTGAGGATCGCGAGGTTGACGCTGAACAGCGCCATGAACCTCAAGAACGTTGCGGCGCCAGCAGCGGCGGCTTCCCCAGAGGCGACTGCGATGGTCCCGATGGAGCCCACGTCCCGCGGAGAGACGTTGCCCGTTACCAGATCCGCCAGAAAGCTCAGGATCAAGCGGGTCACTGATATCGTCTGGTCCCAGCCTGCAGCCACGGCCTGCTCCGTGGCCACCGGAACCATCACCTCGGGCAGCGACTGAACAACCCCCAATCTGCCGCGCTCTTCACCACCTTGGCTGACGGTTTCGAGTTGAACGCGGCGCAAGAGAGGCGTACCGCCTCGGGACAGACCGATCTCCACCCGCTCGCCGGGCCGGGCCCCGAGCTCTCTCACCATCTCCGCCCAGTTGGTGATCGGCACGCCCGCGACGCTCGTGATTCTGTCGCCCACCTCAATGGAAGCCGTCGCGGCGGGCGTTCCCGACTCCACGCGTCCCACGACCGGGTCGATCCAATACTGCAGCGCGCCGGCGAGCGCCATCCTGGCTGTGGCGTCTTCCGGCACCGCAATGTCGAACCGAGCGTTCGGCGAGGCGGTCTCGACGACCAAGGAACCCGGTGGCGCTTCAAGGAAACCACGTCTGACGTCGCCCCACGTCTCGGGCGAGACGTCCCCAACGCGCACGACGCGTGCACCCGGAACGACATCGGCGAGCCGCTCGGTTCCGGGGGGCAGCGCACTCGCGTCGACGGACATGACCCGGGTGGTATCCAGGTCCCGATTGCCCCATGCGCCAGCCACGATCGTGTAGAGCACGAATGCGAACAGCATGTTCATCGCGACGCCCGCACACAGGACGAACGCACGCGCCCAGATCGGCTGCCGGTCAAAATCCGCGTTGTTGGGCAGTTGCGACGCGTCCGCAGAGCCACCTTCAAGGTGCTGGATTACTTCGTCTTCCATTCCCTGCAGCTTCACGTAGCCACCCAGGGGAATCGCCGACAACACGTATTCGGTACCGCCGCGCTCAAAACCCCAGATCCGAGGCCCCAAGCCGATGGAAAACCGCGGGACGCCCACGCCCACGGCCTTCGCGGCCCAGTAGTGACCCAGTTCGTGCACGAAAATCAGAACGCCGAGCACGATGATCGTGGCCAATATCGTCATCTATCTCTTCCTTGCGAACGTTGGTGTTCCATTGGTCCGTCCGTAGCGTGCGATCTCCGCAGCGGCCCTTGACCTGGCGTCCTGGTCGACCCGCGCAACTTCTTCCAGCGTCTGAACGCTCCGTCGTCCAAAGTCTCGAAGCGCCGCGGCAACCACATCGGCCATCTGCGGAAAAGTAACCCTTCCTTCAAGAAAGGCCGTCACCGCGACTTCGTTGGCCGCGTTGAACACGGCGGGCGCGGCACCGCCGACACGCCCCGCCCTTACACCGATTGCGAAGAGGGGGAAACGCTTTTCGTCGACCGCTTCAAACGTCAGCGGAGAGCATCGCAGCGGATCGAAGGTACACAGGACATCGTCCTGCGGCCGGCGCGGCCAAGTCAGCGCGTGGAGAATGGGAAGTTCCATCGTCGGCTGTCCCACCTGAGCGAGAACGGAGCCGTCCACAAACTCGACGAACGAGTGCACGATCGAGGTGGGGTGTACCACGACGTCGATCCGGTCGTAGGGGAGTCCATACAGGAAATGCGCCTCGATTACCTCGAGCGCCTTGTTCGCCAACGTCGCCGAGTCGATCGAGATCTTGGAGCCCATTTGCCAAGTCGGGTGCCGTAGGGCCGCTTCGGGCGTTATCCGCTCCAGGTCCGCCTTGTCGGCGTCGCGAAAAGGACCGCCGCTGGCGGTAAGGATGATTCGTCGCACTTCGCGCGGCTGGGCGCTCCCGATGCACTGCAGAATCGCCGAATGTTCGCTGTCGACGGGCACCAGTTTTCCGCCGCCGCGTCTTGCAGCCTCGAGAACCAATTCTCCTGCGGCCACCAGGGATTCCTTGTTGGCCAGGGCGCATCGCTTTCCCGCTTCCAACGCCGCAATGGTGGGACGTAGGCCCGCGGCCCCAACGACCGCGTTGATCACGATGTCGGCCTGCGGCAGGCGGGCCAGATCGGCGAGCGCGTCCGGACCCGCGTTCCAACCGGCGACGACCAGATCGGGCCTGTCGCCGAGCGTTGCCCGGTCCGCCATGACGACGGCATCCGGCTTGAACTCGCAAACCAGTGCTTCCAGAGCCGCCAACGATCGGCAAGCGGAAAGACCCACAACCCGGAACCGAGCGGCATGGCGCCGGATCACCGCCAACGCAGCTTGGCCAACCGACCCGGTTGCTCCCAGAACTACAACGCGCGTCAAGAGAACCACCCGTTCACTACAATGAGGCCGTACGCCAAGGGAATGGTGTAGAACAGCGCGTCGAAGCGATCCAGCATGCCGCCGTGACCATGCAGCATGGTACCGGAATCCTTGACCCCCGACTCCCTCTTCAGGCCGGATTCGGCCAAGTCGCCCAGTTGGCCCGCGACACCCAGGACAAGTCCGATAACCGCCGCGCTGATTGGCGTAATGGGAAAGTTGCGGTAGCCCTCCAGCAGAAAACCCAGTGCAAATCCCGTGAAGATGGCACCCAACAACCCTGCGACCGCCCCCTCAACCGTCTTTCCTGGACTGATTTGGGGAGCCAAACGTCTTCGACCGAGCTTCTTTCCTACGAAGTAGGCACACGTATCGCCGATCCAGGTAACAAGCACGGGAAGCAGCAGGAGCACGAATCCTTCGTGGCCCTGGACCGGCGATATCCCGCGGCTCTCGGGGAGTTCCCGTATGAGAACGCCAAACGCCAGGGTTCCCCCGGTGTACAGCGCGCCGGCTACGGTGGCGGCGGCCGCCAGTAAGGCCCGTTGGATTCGCTCGCTAATGACGGCAACGACGAGACTGAGCAGACCGAGAAAAAGCAGCACGACGAAAGCATGGTCCGCCCAGCGTCGGAAGTCGGCTTCCAGCCCTGCCAGCAGCACCAGCAGAACCGCCGCGGAAATCCCCAGCCACCTCAATGGGCGACCGGTCGGAGCGGCAACGAGGTTATGGAACTCCGCCGCCCCAAATGCCGCCACGCACGACAGCACCGCGGCCAGCGGCCAGCCACCGAGATAAGCCGCAACGAGTGCCACGGGCACCCCAACCATGCCTACGAGGATCCGAGACCGCAGCTCTGCACGCATGGCTATCCTGGAGCGGGTCCGCCGCTCAACCGGACACCACGCGGCCGAAACGCCGTTCGCGGCGTTGGTAGTCCAGAATCGCGCCGAAGAGGTCTTCGCGCCTGAAGTCGGGCCAATAGACCGACGTGATGTACAGCTCCGCGTAGGCTAGCTGCCAGAGCATGAAATTGCTGATGCGGAATTCTCCCGAAGTGCGGATCAAGAGGTCCGGATCGGGCAGATCACGGGTATAGAGCGCCCTGCCCATGGCGGCGGTGTCAATCTCCGTTGGATCGAGGAGGCCGTCGCGCACTTGCGTGGCCAGCGCTCTGGCCGCACGAGTGATTTCCTCGCGGGCGCCGTATGAAATCAGAAGGTTCAGCAACAGCCTGGCGCCACCGCGCGTGGCCGCGACCATTCGCCGTACTGCCGCAATCGTCGAACCGTCGAGCCTGTCAAGCTCCCCGAGAACGCGGACTCTCACCCCCTGGCGGGCCAAGTTGTCGCATTCCCTGTTCGCGAAGGTCTGAAGCAGTCCCATGAGCGCAGAAATCTCGTCGTCCGGGCGCCGCCAGTTTTCGGTAGAGAACGCGAACAGCGTGAGGATTTGCACGCCAACCTCACAAGCACCTTCCACGGTGTCGCGAACCGCCCTCATACCCTCCAGGTGCCCCGCGTGTCTAGGAAGACCCTTCGCCCGGGCCCAACGGCCGTTTCCATCCATGATGACGGCGATATGACGGGGAACCCTGCCGTTCACCCGGATCCGGTTGAGTCGGTCCGTCAGATCGCCATCACCTCCTCTTCCTTCTCGGCGAGCGCGGTGTCGATCTTCTTCCCGAATTCCGCAGTGAGCTTCTGGACCTCGGCCATGAGCCTGCGCGCCTCGTCCTTCCCGGTCTCACTGGCCTTCAACCGTCTCTTGATCTCGTCGTTCGCGGCTTGACGGGCGCGTCGAACTGAGATCCGCCCTTCTTCCGCCATCCGGTTGAGCAAACGCACGTACTCTCGCCGTCGCTCTTCGCTCAGCGGGGGTATCGGCACGCGTACCAGAGTGCCGTCATTGGACGGGTTCAGACCGAGTCCCGCGCTTTGAATGGCCTTGGCCACGGCGGCCAACAGGGACGGGTCGAATGGTTGAACCACCAGGAGCGACGGATCCGGGGCGGAAACCGTGCCAACCTGATTCAGCGGCATCCGTCCACCGTACGCGCTCACCCGAACCGAATCCAGGATGGCGGGAACGGCGACGCCGGTTCGAACGGTCGCAAATTCTCGGCCGACGGCCGCCAACGCGCTCTTCATTCTGTTTCTGGTTTCGTCAATAACCGACACCGTCACGCTCCTCTATGGAATTGAAGTCTTCTCGGCAGACCAAATCACGAGACCAGGGTTCCCACCCGCTCCCCGTGGATCGCCCGACGCACCGCGCCTTCGTCCTCGAGATCAAGGACAATAATGGGAAGGTCGTTGTCTCGACAAAGAGAAACGGCTGCGGCATCCATCACGCGCAGATCGCGGGCGACGACTTCGTGGAAGGAAATGTCGGAAATGAACTCCGCGTTTGGGTCGCTGGTCGGGTCAGCCGTGTACACGCCACGCACTTTCGTGGCTTTGATCACGATATCCGCGTTCATTTCCATGGCCCTCAGCGCCGCGGCGGTGTCCGTCGAGAAATAGGGGCTGCCGGTCCCGCCCGCGAAGATTACAACGCGGCCCTTTTCGAGATGACGTACCGCCCTGCGGCGGATATACGGTTCGGCCAGCTGAGGCATGCGAATCGCCGTCATGACGCGCGTATCGATCCCCTTCTTTTCAAGCAGGTCCTGAACTGCCAGCGCGTTCATGATCGTCGCGAGCATTCCCATGTAGTCGGAGGACACCCTGTCCATGCCCTGCTGACTGGCGATCGCGCCCCGCACGATGTTGCCGCCGCCAATGACGAGACCCAACGAGACGCCGAGTCGGTGGATACTCCCAATCTCGTCGGTAAGCGCATTGACGGCCTGTGGGTCGATGCCGAACCCCTTCTGTCCCGCGAGCGCCTCCCCCGACAGCTTGAGAAGGACGCGACCGTAGCCGGAACTTCTCCGTGCGCTCATTGCGGGCAGTCAGGCTCCTACCTGGAATCTCGAGAACCGGGCCACCTTGATCTTTTCTCCGGTGCGGGCCGAGACCTCGGTAATGAGGTCGCCAACTGTACGGTCCGTATCCTTGATGTAAACCTGCTCGAGCAGGACCCGCTCCTTGAAGAACTTGCCGAGCTTGCCGTCCACGATTCTCTCACGAATATGTTCGGGCTTGCCCTCCCGCGCGACTTGGTCCCGATAAACGGAGCGCTCGCGAGCGACGACCGCCTGGTCCACGTCGTCCCTATCGACCGCGATGGGATCCGAAGCGGCGACGTGCATCGCCACGTCTCTGGCCAGCGCCTTGAAACCGTCGGTGTTTGCCACGAAGTCGGTCTCGCAATTCAGCTCCAACAGGACGCCGATACGGCCGCCATGATGGATGTAACTGGTCACCGTACCCTCGCGCGTGGACCGTCCCGCCCGTTTGGACGCCTTGGCCTCGCCCTTGCTGCGGAGCAAATCGATCGCAGCCTCGGCGTCGCCTGCCGTTTCCTGCAGGGCCTTCTTGCAGTCCATCATCCCCGCGCCGGTCCGCGCGCGGAGTTGCATCACTTGCTTCGCACTGATCTTCATGAGTGTCAGCTACCTGGGCGTGCGCCACGGGCTGAAGGGCCTTTTCGCTGCTGCCGCATTTTCCTTGGCTTGGACTTGTCGCGTTCTCCGGCCTTGCGCACCTGAGCAATCGCCTCGGGACGCGGACGCCGCTTGCGCGGACGCGGACGCGCTTCCCGCACGTCGGCGGATTTCTCGCCCGTCTCGGTCGAATACGTGATCGCCTCCATTTCGGCCTGTCGCCGCAGCCGATCATCGGGCACCTCGCGCCGAGCGATCGCGATGGTATCCGCGATTTGACCCGCGATCAGGCTGACCGACCGTATAGCGTCGTCGTTTCCGGGAATCGGAAAATCAATGAGCGACGGGTCGACGTTGGTGTCCGCAATGGCGATCAAGGGAATCCCCAGTCGATGGGCTTCTCGCACGCCGATGATTTCGCGCATCGCATCGACCACGAAGACGGCGCCGGGAAGGCGCCCCATGTCTCGAACCCCGTGGAAGTATTTGGCAAGCTTGTTCCGCTCTCGGTCCAGCAGGAGCCGTTCCTTCTTCGTATAGAACTCGAAGGCGTTTTCCTCTTGTCCGCGCTCGAGCTCCTTGAGCCGTCGGACCTGACGACGAATCGTCTGGAAATTCGTGAGCATTCCGCCCAGCCACCGCTCGGTAACGAAGTGGGCGCCACACCTCGCGGCTTCTTCCTCAATGATGGTCTTCAGCTGCCGCTTGGTGGAAAGGAACAGCACGTTCTGGCCCTTGAGCACGGTCCTGCGGACGGCGTCGCGAGCCCGATTCAGTCGGTCAAGGGTCTTGCGAAGGTCGATGATGTGGATGCCGTTGCGTTCTCCGAAGATGAACGGGCGCATCTTCGGATTCCAGCGCCTGGTCTGATGTCCGAAATGGACGCCGGCGTCGAGCAGCTCGGACAGCCCGACGTGATTTTCCGCTTGATTCATAAGGTGGATCTATCTCTTGCTGAACTGGAAGCGTTTGCGCGCTTTGGGCCTGCCCGGCTTCTTGCGTTCGACCTTGCGGGCGTCGCGGGTGAGCATTCCGTTTTCTCTCAACAGTGCTCGGACTTCATCGTCGTTCGCCGCAAGGGCCCTGGCAAGTCCCAAACGAATCGCGTCCGCCTGACCTGTGAGCCCCCCTCCCCTGACGCGAACCTGCACGTCGAACGCTCCCTCGGAATCCGCGACGCGCAGCGGGTCTTCAACGCGGATTCGATGGGCGGGCCTGGGGAAGTAATCGTCTAGCGGTCGCCCGTTGATCGACCATTGGCCGTGTCCCGACCTGAGAAGGATGCGTGCGACACTGGTCTTGCGGCGTCCGACAGCCTGTGTAGGCTCTTGAGCGGCCATAGCGTTCTCGATTCGGATCAGACGTCCAGAACCTTGGGGCTCTGGCCCTGATGTGGATGTGTGGCGTCCGGATAGACTCGCAGCTTCCGGCGCATTTTCCGTCCGAGCTTGTTTTTCGGCAGCATTCCGCGAACCGCCAACTGCACGACGCGCTCGGGAAATCGTTCCATCATGGTGCGGTACGGAATGTGCTTGTCGCCTCCCATGTACCCGGAATGTCGAAAGTAGGTCTTCTGTTCGGCCTTCCGTCCGGTGAGTAGCACCTTCGCCGAGTTGATTACGATCACGTGATCGCCGGTATCGAGGTGTGGGGTGTACGTCGGCTTGTGTTTGCCGCGCAGCACGCTGGCAACCTGCGAGGCCAACCGGCCGAGCGGCTTGCCGGCGGCGTCGACGACCCACCACTCGCGGTCGATCTCGGATATCCTGGGTGTGATGGTTCTGGTCACTCGGCACCTCGCGTTAGAAGCGAAGTCATCGTCGCTTGCGAAACAAAGCCGCCCCCGGCGCTGGAACGTGGGTGCGGCCTGGAAATGTCTACAGCGTTGAACGATAAAGGACATGCCCGCGCCTGTCAATGGCTCTGCTGCCAAGAGACGCCTAGCCGTCCGCGAAGGTCTCGAGAATTCGGGCTCTCGAAGCGTGCCGCATCCGACTTAGCGCCTTCTCCTTGATCTGACGCACGCGTTCACGGGTAACGCCCAGCTCGACGCCGATCCGTTCAAGGGACATGGCACGGGATTCGCCGAGGCCGAAGTACAGCCGCAGGATCTGCGCTTCGCGCTCATCGAGCGTCGATAGGCAGGCTTCGAGCTTGTCCACGAGCTCTCTAGCGAAGGTCGTCTCGTCCGGGCCCCGCGACAGCGAATCGGGAAGACTGTCCAGAAGGCTGCCGGCGTCGTCCAGAGACCTTGGAGCATCCAGCGAGAGATGATGGCTGGCGATGCTCATGGCCCGTTCCACCGTTGCCACGTTCACACCCATGCGCCGCGCAATCTCGTTCGGCGTCGGGTCTCTGCCCATCTCCTGGACCAGCTCGGCTTGGCACCGCGCGATGCGATGCAGCTCGTCGGCTCGATTCATCGGTACCCGCACGATGCGGCCCTGCTCGGCCAGCGCCTGGCGGATCGCTTGCCGGATCCACCATACCGCATAGGTGACAAAGCGGATTCCCTTGGTCTCGTCAAAGCGACGGGCGGCCTTGATCAGGCCCAGGTTTCCCTCGTTGATGAGGTCCTGTAGCGGCACTCCCTGGTTCCTGTACTTTTTGGACACCGAAACGACGAAGCGGAGGTTCGCCCGGACCAGCTTGTTCAGCGCTTCCTCCTCTCCTCGGCGGATTCCCTGGGCCAGGCGCACCTCTTCGTCCTGATCTATCAGAGGGTACCGGCTGATTTCCTTGAAGTACTGTTCGAGCGAGCCGTCGTTGGCTTTGGAGAACGCAGGCGACGTCATTTCGTGTTCCTCACGAGGCCATGCCTCTCGATCTTCTTGTAGAGGTTTGAACGTGGCATCCCCATGCGCCGAGCCGCCTTGGATACGTTCCAGGCGCACTCCCGCAGCTTCGTGGCCACAAAGGCCTTTTCGGCAGCCGCCTTGAACTCGCTCAACGTCTCCAGCGACATCATGTCCACCTTCACGCCGGGGTCTCGACCCTCCGAGGACAAGAGCTGCAGGACGTCCCGCCGCTGGACGGTTTCGCCGGGGCTCAGAAGCATGAGACGAATCACTGCGTTTCTTAGCTGTCGCACGTTGCCGGGCCAATCCCGTTCGGCGAGAGCCGCCAGGGCATCGCCGCCAAAGCGCTTGCTCGGAACGCCGAAGCTGCGAGGGCCCATTTCGGCAAAGTGGGCAACCAGCATCGGGATATCCTCCGTCCGTTCCGCGAGAGCAGGGACGCGAATGGTCACCATGTCCAGTCGATGGAGGAGATCCTGCCGAAATTCGCCCTTTCCAATCTGCTCTTGGAGATCCTTGTTGGTGGCAGCGATGACTCTGACGTCTACGGACACCGGCTTGGCGCCCCCGACCCGCGTGACGTCTCCCTCCTCCAGGACCCGAAGGACCTTGGCCTGGGCCGTCAACGACATATCGCCGACTTCGTCCAGGAAAAGCGTACCCCGATGCGCTTGCTCGAACTTCCCCATGCGGTCGCTCACCGCACCCGTGAACGATCCCTTCACGTGGCCGAACAGCTCCGACTCGATCAGCTCCGAGGGGATGGCGGCGCAGTTCACCTCGACGAAGGTGCGTCCGGCGCGACCGGAACGCCTGTGCAGAGCCCGGGCCGTGAGCTCCTTGCCGGTTCCGTTCTCTCCGGTTATTAGAACGCGGGCGTCCGTCGCGCCCACCATCTCGATCTGGTTCAGGACATGCCTTATCGCCTGCGATTCCCCGACGATGTTGTGACGGATCCTTATCTCGCTGGCCAGGCGTTGGACGCTGTCGGCAAGTCCGCGGACCGTGAGGGCGTTCCGCAACGTGACCAGGAGACGATCGGTGTCCAAAGGTTTCTCAAGGAAATCGAAAGCTCCCCGGCGCGTCGCCGTGACCGCCGTACTGATGCTGCCATGACCGGAAACCATGATCACCACCGCGCCAGGATCGCGTTCGCGAATCGTTGCCAGAACCTCCAAGCCGTCCACCCGCGGCATCTTGACGTCCAGGAAGGTCACGTCGGGTCCGAAGTCATCGTAGTCGATCAGGCCGCTCGGGCCGTTTTCGCACACATGTACCTGGTGCCCCTCGTACTCGAAGAGCTGCCTGAGCGCCACCCCGATGGACACCTCGTCGTCAATGACAAGAATCTTGGCCATGTCTTCTCGGATTCGCTGGCGCTTGCCCCCGGTCGGTACCCTTAAGCGCCCACCAGGACGAGCTCGCCATCCTCGACGTAGGCTCGCGTGATACGTCCGAACACCGGCATGAGCAGCGCCGACTCCGGCAGGCCGCGGGCATCCTCTCTTCCCAACGCTACCAGGATTTCGGGAAACGCGGGAGGTGGTATCGGCACTCCCCGCACCTCAATGGATTGGATGAGCAGCATGGATCCGTTGTCCCCGAATGGAGACAGCGCACCTCGGACCGTAACCGGCATGGTGTCGGGCAGAAGCCCGGCGATGGCCCCCATCTCTGGCATATCCGCCAGCGCGTCGGGAAGGACCAGGACGCTGAAATCAATCCGGTCCCCTTCCATTCTCACGCGCGGATCAATTACGCCAGCAGGCAACAGGCTCGCCAGCGAATAACGAAGCAACGACGACACCTCGGACGATGCGAGGCGCAGTTCCGGCTCCATCGAGTCGCGAAAAGCCCTTATTCTGGCCTCCACCTCCTGGGCGACGGCTGGCGTGACGTCGGTCGGAACCGCCGTCTCGTCGCTGGCGAGCTGCACTGGATCCTCGGTCAAGGGGGTGGGAGGCGGTGGAGCTACCCAGGTCCACCCTGCATAGCCGACCACCGCGGCGATCGCCAACAAGATTACGCCCATGGCCGCTTTCCGTCGCTCTCTTGCCTTCACTGCTTACCCCTCGGCTGACCAGACAGCCTCGCGTTGTGGATGTTCGTGTAGATCGGCCCCGTGGCGCGCAGCTGGCTGCGAACCAAGTGCACAGCGCTGACGGTAAAGTCGAAATTGATTCGCGGGATTCGCGACACTGCAATTTGCGACAATTCGCGGCTCTTCGCCGACTGGCTGCGGCGTCGGTTCCGACCAGCCCGGCCGACCGTAAGGTGCGGAGAGAACCTCCCGCCCCGGTCTGGCAGGTCGATGCGTGCCAGCGTCGCGTCCAGCCGCGTGCGCAGTCGGCGAAGCGGATCGGCGCTGACGCCTACCCAAAAAATGCGCGGAATACCCTGCGGCGGGAAGGTGCCCGTACCCTTAAGCCTGGCAGGGAACGCGGATTCCGACGTGAGCGCATCGGCGGCTGCGGCGAGACGCGGGACCAAGGCGTTGGGAACGTCGCCAACGAACCGCAGCGTGACGTGGAACCGTTCCGGCCCGATCCAGCGAACCTGGGGCGCGATTTCACGCCAAGGGGCCAGGGACTCCCAAAGCCGCGCGCGAATCTCCTTTGGGGGCCATATCGCGAAGAAAAGTCTCATGGGCGGTGCTAGCCTCCAACCGGCACCGCAACGGGCCTAAGCAGCTGGGTCACCCCGCACACGGCCGCGTCAACGTCTTCCCTGGTGGAAGCCCATCCCAGAGAGAACCTGACCGCGCCGGAATCCGACGTGCCTAGAATCCTGTGAACTTCAGGCGCACAATGGAGTCCCGTGCGGGTCTGCACGCCGTGCTCTCGATCCAGTCTCCCGGCCAGCGTGGCCGCGTCCATCCGGTTTGCCTGCACCGTCACGACCGGAACGCCCCGCCTTCCCGGCGGCGACAGGACCCGCAGGCCGGCTATCCCATCCAGGCCGTCCCGGAGTCGCGCCTTCAGCGCCATCTCGGCCCGGTGAATCGCCTGCACGCCGTTCTTGCGCAAATAGGCGCATCCTGCCAACAGCCCCACAATGCCAGGCGCGTTCCCGGTCCCCGCTTCCAGGCGGTCGGGCATGGCCGCGGGCATGGCCCTGCGTCGCGAGTCGCCCCCCGTGCCACCACTAAGGAACGGCGCGACCTCCAAACCCTCACGAACCCATAGACCTCCGGTACCTTGCGGTCCCAGCAGTCCCTTGTGCCCGGTGAACGCAACCAGGTCGGCCCCCTGCGCCGCGGCGCTCTCCGTCGCGTGGCCGGCCGACTGTGCCACGTCGGCGACCACCACTGCCCCGGCGGCGTGTGCAATCCGCGCCAAGGCCCTGAGGGGCAGCAGCGTCCCCAGAACGTTCGATGCTGCGTTCACCACCAGAACGGTGGCATTCTCCAGCAACCGGGCCGCTTCGTCCAGGTCGACCGCACCGTCGGGGCTGCCCGACAGCATCCTCACCTCTACCCCCCGCGAGCGAGCAAGGTAGTGCGCAGGCCGCAGGACGGCGTTGTGATCGTACTGCGAGATCACGAGCACGTCCCCGCGTCCCAGCATCCCCCAGAGGGCGGCATTCAGCGCGTGGGTCGCGTTTTGCATGAAAGCGATTCGTCCAGGATCTCCAGGCAGACCCAATATCGTCGCCAGCGCGCGTCGACAGCGAAAGGTCATGCGGGCCGCTTCCAAGGCCGCCGAATGGCCGCCTCGCCCGGGCGTGCAGGCCACGCCACCGACGAATTCGGCCATTGCGCGGGCAACTCCCGGTGGTCTGATCGCCGACGTGGCGGCGAAATCCATGTATGTGGCCATAGTTTGGGGTCCCCGTGGGCGAATCGCCGGACAATCCACTAATAGCAGGCTAATTTGCATGTCGGCCTCCCGACAAGCCACGGGGAGCTCCCGAACCCGCACGCAAGCCCAGCGCTTCGGCCAGATCAAGGCCTTCGATCGCCTCTCTATCATCCAGGTCGGCGATTGTGCGGGCAACTCTCAGGGTCCGATGGACCGCGCGCGCGGACAGGCCGAATCTCTGGACGCCCTGGTCCAACAGCTTGGCAACGGGGGCGGTCAAGCGGCATACGTTCATCACCCGACTGCTCGGGATCCGCGCGTTCAGGGTACCATTGCTTCCGAAGCGAGCCGCTTGTCGCGCCCGGGCCTGGAGGACCTGACGCAACGCCGTGGCCGTATCCCACTTGCCCGGTTCCGGTTTTGCCACCAGCTCGTCCCAGGTCACGGGATTCATCCGGACCTGCATGTCAATCCGGTCGATAAGCGGCCCCGAAAGCCGCAACCGGTATCGCGCAACGTGCATACGCAGCCGTCGCCGCCTATGCCGCAGGGACAGGGGTTCATGGCGGCCATCAGCTGGAATCGCGCCGGGAAGGTCACCGTATTGCGCACCCTGGCGATTCGGACCCGTCCAGACTCGATGGGCTGCCGCAACGTCTCGAGAACTCTGCGATTGAACTCGGGCAACTCGTCGAGAAACAGTACTCCAAGATGCGCGAGGCTGATTTCTCCGGGACGGGGCGGGTTTCCGCCACCGACCAGGCCCCCAGCGGAAATCGTGTGATGGGGCGCGCGAAACGGACGCGTCGTCACGACCGGCTCGCCACGATCCAACAGCCCGGCAACCGAATGTACCCGGGTGACCTCCAGCGATTCCGATTCGGCCAGTGGCGGCAGCAACCCCGGTAGACGCTTGGCGATCATCGTCTTCCCGGCGCCCGGAGGGCCCGACATCATCAGACTGTGTCCCCCCGCCGCAGCCACCGTGAGCGCGCGTTTGGCGACTTCCTGGCCTCGAACCTCGTTCAGGTCGGGGCAACGCGGCGCAACCCGCCCGGTTGGGATCAGGGCGGGGTGGGATTCGATTTCGCCCTTCAGAATCGCAATGAGCTGGCCGAGCGAGTGGAGGCCAACCACCTCGAGCCCCGGCACCGCAGCCGCCTCTTGGACGTTCGCATGTGGAACGTAGAGGCGCGTGCGTCCCTGCTCGCGACAGCTCATCGCCAGTGCAATGGCGCCCCGCACCGGCCGCACCGACCCGTCGAGGCCCAGCTCGCCTACGAACGCGGCATCGTCGAGCCCACGATGCGAAACGTGTCCGCAAGCTGCAACCAGCGCGACGGCGATCGGCAGATCGAATCCCGATCCGGATTTGGGAAGATCGGCCGGCGACAGGTTTACGGTGACGCGTCGAGGCGGCAGAGGCAGCCCGGTCTGCGCCAGAGCCGCGAACACGCGCTCCTTGCCTTCGCGCACCGCGCCCGCCGGAAGCCCGACCACCGTGAAGATGGGCAAACCGGGTTGAACCTTGACCTCTACCCGGACGGCCTGGCCCTCCACGCCGTGAACCCAGTATGAATGTACGACAGCAAGCAAATGCCCCTCCCTGTGAGTCTGGACCGTAAGGTTAGGGCCGACCGAGGGGCGTTAGAATGGCTGGATGGGTCACCGCCGTCCGCAGATGTTTCTTGGGCTGCCGGCGGGGCGCGCGACACCCGTTTTTTCGGGGGGGACTGGCGCAATGCGCTTCGACAATGCAGTTTGGGGCGCGTTTTCGACTAGGAGAAGAACTTCATGACCATCGCGATCATGGCCGAGACCCGACCGGGCGAACGCCGGGTGGCCCTCGTCCCGGAAGCAGCGCGCTTCTACCTCAAGCGGGGCTGGGAGCCTCGGATCCAGAACGGCGCCGGCACCGGCGCCTCCTTTCCCGATGCGGATTACGTTGACGCTGGAGTCGCGGTGGCGTCGAGCCGGCGTTCGCTGCTCGACGGCGCCAGCGTCGTGCTCAAGGTACAACCTCCGTCACTCGAAGAAGTGGCCGCATTGCCGCCCGACGCCGTGCTGGTGTGCCATTTGAACCCACTGGGTGCTACCGACGTCATCGCAGCGTTGGCGGATCGGGGCGTCACGGCGTTTTCCGTCGAGTTGATCCCGCGGATCACGCGGGCGCAAAAAATGGACGTGCTGTCTTCCCAGGCCACCGTCGCCGGGTACAAGGCCGTGTTGCTGGGGGCGAGCGCCATGACGCGGTTCCTGCCCATGCTGACCACCGCCGCGGGCACGGTGCGCCCGGCAAAGGCACTGATCCTGGGTGCCGGCGTGGCCGGATTGCAAGCTATTGCGACCGCGCGCCGCTTGGGCGCCGTCGTTTCCGCGTTCGACATCCGGCCAGCCGTGAAGGAGCAGGTTCAGAGTCTGGGCGCCAAGTTCCTGGAGGCCGCGCTGGACGACAGCGCGGAAGACGAGGGCGGCTACGCCAAAGCACTCTCCGAGGAACAGCACCAACGCGAGCTCGAGCTCATCGCAGAGAATATTCGGGACCAGGACCTCGTCGTCACGACGGCCCAGATCCCCGGTAGGCCTGCTCCCGTGCTCATCACCAAAGACATGGTGGCGACCATGCGTCCCGGAAGCGCCATCGTCGACTTGGCCTCCGAGTCCGGAGGCAACTGCGAGGTTACCGTGGCCGGCGAGTCGATCGATTGCGGCGGCGTGACGGTTCTGGGGCCGACCAACCTGCCGGCGGCGCTCCCCTTCCATGCCAGTCAGATGTACGCGCGAAATCTGGCCAGCTTCGTGGGCGATCTCTTCGACGACGAAGGGGCAATCGACTTCAACGACGAAATCACCTCCGCCACCTGCGTCACGCACGGCGGAGAAATCAGAAACGAACGCGTCAGAGCCACGCTCGCGTCTTCAAGGGAGTAGCCGACTCATGGGTGAACTGCTCATCGGGCTGTACGTCTTCGTACTGGCCACGCTCGCGGGAAGGGAGGTGATCTCCAAGGTCCCTCCGACCCTCCACACGCCGCTCATGTCGGGGGCCAACGCCATTTCGGGAATCGCGATCATCGGCGCGCTGGTGGTGACCGGCTCCGCCAACGCGAGCTGGGTCAAGGTCCTCGGCACGGCGGGAATCGTGATGGCCACCATCAACGTGGTCGGCGGCTTCATGGTAACCGACCGCATGCTGCAGATGTTCCGGAAACGGTAAAGGGCTTCTCGTGAACACGACAATCACTTCAATCGCCTACTTGATCTCGGCCATCCTCTTCGTAGCGGGGATCAAGCAACTATCCTCTCCCGCCACCGCCCGCTCGGGGAACGTGCGCGCTTCCCTTGCCATGCTGTTGGCCATCGTCGTCACGCTCATAGCGAACGAGATTTTGGATTGGACGACGGTGGTAGCCGCAATGATCGGCGGAGCCGCGATTGGCGGGGTGCTGGCCCGGCGAATCCAGATGACCGCCATGCCGCAGCTGGTCGCGGTCTTCAATGGCTTCGGCGGCGGCGCGTCGGCGGCCGTCGCGGCGGCGGAATTCATCCGGGCGGGCGGAAGCGGCCCATCTCTGGGAGTCGGAGCGGGCGTCACGATCGTGCTCGGAACTCTGATCGGCGCGGTAACCTTCTCGGGTAGCCTGATCGCCTTCGGCAAGCTCCAGGGCGTGGTCACGGGCAGCCCCGTGACGTTCCCGCTCCAAAAGACCTTCAACGCCCTCCTCTTCTTCTGCGTACTGCTTGCAGGCGCCAGTCTCGCGCACGTTGGCATCGCAGACGCAGTTGCGCCGCTGGTGGGATCAATCGGACTGGAAATCAGCATCCCGTTCTTCGTCGCGCTGGTCGTTGGGGCGCTGGCCCTGGGGGTGCTGTTGGTCATCCCGATCGGCGGGGCGGACATGCCCGTGGTCGTGTCGCTGCTCAATTCGTATTCCGGGCTGGCTGCGGCCACCACCGGCTTCGTGCTCGGCAACATGATCCTGATTATCGCCGGGGCGCTCGTCGGCGCATCGGGTCTGATCTTGACGCAGCTGATGTGCAAAGCCATGAACCGATCCCTGGGCAACGTGGCCTTTGGCGCGTTCGGGACGGAGGGGCAGACTGCACGGGCCAAGACGGGGCAGCGGCCCGTGCGGGACGTCGACGCCGAGCAGGCCGCGATGGTGCTCGCGTATGCAAGCTCGGTGGCGGTGGTGCCTGGGTACGGACTTGCGGTCGCACAAGCCCAACACGAACTGAAGAAGGTGTGCGACCTCCTGGAAGAACGGGGCGTCACGGTACGTTTCGGCGTGCATCCGGTCGCAGGTCGCATGCCGGGGCACATGAACGTCCTGCTCGCCGAGGCCGACGTGTCGTACGACAAGTTGCTGGATCTGGACGACATCAACGCCGAATTCCACGCGACCGACGTGGTGTTGGTGGTGGGAGCCAACGACGTCGTGAATCCAGCGGCGCGTGATCCCGACTCGGTGATTGCGGGAATGCCGATCCTCGACGTGGACAAGGCCCGCACGGTGATCGTCATGAAGCGGTCTCTGAGCCCGGGCTTCGCAGGCATCGACAACGACCTGTTCTACCTGGACAACACGCTGATGTTCTTCGGCGACGCCAAGCAGCAGATGTCGGAGCTGGTCCGGGAGGTGCGCGAGGCTTGAGGTTGGCCGCCCGTCGGGGAGCTTGGGCTGGCGCTGGGGCCTTTCCGACGGGAGCGTGCGGCAAGGGACGGGCGTTCCTTGCGGTAGTGCTGGTGCTGGGGATTGGGCTCGGGCTCGGCTGCGGCGACGGTGGGACGGAGCCGGGGCCGCCTCCGGTGGCGACTTGGATCGATCTGTCGCACGATGCCGTGACTTTGACTGCACTCGGCGACACGGCGCGGTTGTCGGCGACGGTTAGGGACCAATCCGGAAGTCAGATGCAGGCAGCGGTCGCGTGGTCCAGCGGCGACACTGCGATCGCGGTGGTCAACGCAACCGGGTTGGTGACGGCGGTGGCCAACGGAAGCGCGACGATCACCGCCACGGCGGGAGCGGCGTCGGGAGACGCGGTTGCGTTCGTCTCTCAAAAGCCCAGCTCAGTGGCCGTGGAGTCGTCCGGGCAAGCCGTTACAGTGGGCGACACGCTAAGGCTAACCGCGACGGTGTTCGACAGCAGGGGGAGCGTGATAGAAGGGGCGACGGTGGAGTGGGCGTCGAGTGATGCGAGCGTTGCGGTGGTGAGTCCGAGTGGCCTGGTCCGAGGGCTGGCAGAGGGGCCGGCTGTGATCATGGCGAGAGCCGAGGAAGTCGAGGCGGCGTCGGCCATCACGGTTTCACCGAGCCCTGACCGTGCCGTCTTGGTAGCGTTGTATGAGGCGACGGATGGACCGAACTGGATGGATAACGCACACTGGCTGACCGAGGCGCCGCTGAGCCAATGGTACGGAGTGGATACGAACCGCTGGGGGCGCGTAGTCGGCATCCACTTGGCGGGCGTGTGGAGCTTGGATCACGTCCTCGTGCGACATGGCCTGAAGGGCGAGCTACCGTCGGGCCTCGATCAGCTCTCCCACCTCCAGTACCTGAACCTGTTCGGAAACGAGCTGAGAGGAGGGATACCGTCGCAACTCGGACGGCTCCACAACCTGATCCGCCTGGACCTGTCCTACAACCGGTTCACGGGGGCAATTCCTTCCGACATCGGCCTGCTCCCCGATCTCCACTTCCTGGATCTGGCTTACAACCAGCTGGCGGGCGAGATACCGCCGGAACTCGGCCGGCTTGCCGACCTCCAATACCTGGACCTCTACCAGAACCAGTTGACGGGCAAGGTCCCGTCCGAGCTCGGTCAGCTCTCCGAGCTCCAAGGCATCTACCTTTGGCATAACCGGTTGACGGGCGAGATCCCACCGGAACTCGGGCACCTCGCTAAACTTCAGGGTTTGGACCTGTCCTACAACCAGTTGACGGGCACAATCCCGTCCGAACTCGGCCAGCTCGCCGACCTTGAACACCTGGATTTGTATCAGAACCGGTTGACGGGCGGAATCCCACCGGAACTCGGCCAGCTCTCGAACCTCGACACGCTATTCCTTAACCACAACCGGTTGACGGGTGAGGTCCCGACGAGCTACTTGGCGCTTCCGCTCTTTCGGTTCCGTTTTGAAGCCAACTATGGTCTGTGCGCACCTGGCACCGGAGAGTTCGCGGACTGGCTCGGTCGCATCGTCGACATCATCGGCCCCTACTGCAACGAAGGCGATCGTGAGGCGTTGACGGCGTTGTTCAAGGCCTGGGATGGCGACAACTGGACCGCATCGGACCTCTGGCTCGTGTCGAACGCGTTGGAGCGATGGCACGGCGTAGAGACCGATTCGAGTGGTCGCGTGGTTACCCTGGACCTGCGGCGGAACGGACTCTCTGGAGTGATGGCCAGCGACTTGGGCCGACTGCACCGGCTGACCACTCTGCGGCTGGACGACAACGAATTGGGCGGGCGCTTGCCTCTTGCCCTCACTGCGTTGAGCCTGACTGAGCTGAGCTACACCGGTACGGGCATTTGCGTGCCCGTCGACCGGGCGTTTCGGCAATGGCTGAGCTCGATCACTACACACAAGGGTACGGAAATCGACTGTGAACCGCGGTCTGACACGGGAGTGCTTGAGACGAGGCGCAAGCGCCTCAGCCACCCACCTCCACCGCCGCCTCCCGAAGTGCCGCCCACACGCCTTCCACATGGTCCGGCGCGGTGTGAATGTTGCCGATCGCGACGCGGAGCCACGTCTCGCCATCGATCTCGGTGTGGGACACGAACGCCGTGCCGCCCTCGTTAACGCGATCCATGATCGCCATGTTGATGCGGTCCCGCGCTCTTGCCGACATCCCCGCCGGCGCATGGCGGAGCACGACCAGCGAGAACGGCGCGGGGCGCCATCGCTCCCAACCCGGGGTCGCGTCGATCGAGTCAATCAGCTGACGCGCGAGCGCAATGTGGCGCCCGAGCACCTCGCGCAATCCTTCTTGCCCGAAATAGCGCATCACGAACCACAGCTTCAGAGCTCGGAACCGGCGGCCCAACGCCAACCCCTTGTCCATCAGGTGCCTGACGACCTCCTGTTCTCCCGTCTCCAGGTAGGGAGGAACCAGCGAGAACGAGGCCCGCAGGGCGGCCGGGTCCCTGACGTAGAGGACGGAACAATCGACCGGCGTTAGCAACCATTTGTGCGGGTTGACGACAATGGAGTCCGCACGCTCCCACCCCGTAAAGAGTGGCCGCATCGCGGGTAGACCTGCCGCTGGTCCGGCGTAGGCGGCGTCGATATGGAGCCACACGTCGTGTGCTGCGGCAACGTCGGCGATGACAACCACGGGATCAATCGCCGTCGTCGAGGTCGTCCCGATCGTCGCGACAACGGCCAAGGGACGATGCCCTGACGTTACGTCATGCTCGATCGCCGCCGCCAACGCGGCCGGATCCATGGCTCGGTCCAGCCCGGTTGCGACGGTCCGCAAGCCGCGACGGCCCAGGCCGATGGCGTGCACGGCCTTCGCAATCGACGAATGCGTCTCGGCCGTCCCGTAAACCACGCCGCGCGGAGCCATCGCCAACCCTCGGTCGCTGGCCTCGGGCAAGCCCCGTTCGCGGGCGGCCACCAGCGCCAACATGCTCGATGTGGAGGCGGTGTCGTTGATCGCGCCCGCGAAAACGCGTGGAAGTCCCATGAACCCTCGCAACCAGTCCAGCACCGCCTCTTCCAGCTCGGTCGCGGCTGGGGAGCTCTTCCATACCATGGCGTTCACGTTCAACGCCGCCGCAAGCATCTCGCCAAGCACGCCCGGGCCCGAACCCGAAACGGCGAAATAGGCAAAGAACGCCGGATGGTTCCAGTGGGTGATTCCCGGCAGGACAACGGACTTGAAGTCGGTGAACAACGCGTCCATGGACTCGCCGCGCTCGGGCGCGGACGGCGGGATTCGCGCACGAACCGCGCCCGGCGCCACGTCCGACAACACGCGGTACTCGTCGACGCCCTCAAGGTAATCGGCCATCCACTCGACGAACCGATGCCCCCAATCTCTGAACTGCTCGGCGGGCATGCCGCCCGGCAACCTTGATGTCTTCATGTTGACCACATTCGAAGTCGTACGCTTACCGTCGTGCCTTTGGCTACGGTGCTCTCCACCTTCACGATCCCGCCCCACGAGTCCACCAGTCGCTTGACGATGGCGAGCCCCAGGCCAGCCCCCTTGGACCGCGTCGAGAACCGGGGTTCGAAGATGCGGGGCAGAAGGTCGGCGGGAATCCCCTTGCCGTCGTCGGCTACCGTGACCACCACGTCGCCTGACCCATCTTCCGACGCAATGGCCAGGATACTAATGACGCCGCCCTCCGGCATCGCCACGCGCGAGTTCTCCACGAGATTCAAGAGTACCTGCATCAGCTCGTCTGGACGGCACTGAACGAGCGGGAGATCGCCACCCAATTCGCCATCCAGCTGGACCGAAGCGTGCGCGCCCCCCTCGTAGAGGTTCAGCACTTCCTGCACCACGGTTGCGACGTCCACGGCTTCGAGCGGCCCTTTGTCCTCGGCAGCCGGCGAGGCAAGACGCGAGAAACTCCTCGCGATCGAGGCGAGGCGATCGATTTCCCCCAGAACCGTGGTCACGTTTCGCTTCAGAATGTCGCCGAAGTCTCCACGACTGTCGTCCCATGCCCGCCGCAAGTGTTGCACGGATAACTTGATCGGCGTCAAGGGGTTCTTTACTTCGTGGGCGACTTGCTTGGCCATCTCGCCCCACGCCAGGATCCGCTCGCTGCGCAGTTCGTCCGTTACGTCTTCCAGGCTGACCACCACGCCACCGGCATACCCTTCATGCACAATCCGCCTCGCTCGCGCGCGGATCCGACGGTCGCCCCACCGAAAAACGGCATCCGATTCGCCAACCCCGATGCGTTGGCGGGAATTGAGCCAGCTGGCAAGCTCAGCGCCCCGCTCCCCACTCTTCGGGATTGGAACCCCGGTTCGGAGCGATGTTCCCAGTATGGCGTCCGCAACCGGATTTGCCACGGTCACGCGCCCCTGCTTGTCCACGGCAATGACGCCGGTGGCCACTTCTGCGACGATCGCTTGCGTACGACGGGTGGTGCGCAGCAACTCTCTCCGCGCATCGCCGAGGCGGAGGACCATTCTGTTGAACGCGGTAAACACGGCTCCGAATTCATCTACCCGGTCCCGCGGAAGGTGCACGGCCAGATTGCCCCTCCCCACCCGTTCCGACGCGACCTTGAGCGTTTGGATCGGCCTGGCAAGCGCTCTCCCGACGATCAGCGCCAGTCCCAGCGCCACGATCGGACCCAGTACGATCGCGACGCCGAGCAGGTCGGCCACATCGCGTCGGCGCAGGGCGGCCGCCCCTGCCCTGAGCGGAACGGGCGACGCCACGATATCGCCGTCGGGAAGCCGACGATAGGCAAGCACATAGCGCCAGTCTCCCAGATTGGCTGCCTTGGACGCCGCCCGCTGCTGTCCGGATGCAAGCGCCGCGTAGATCTCCGGATCCACCCAGCTCTCATACAGTCCCAGCTCGATCAGCTCGTCCGTCGATCCCCCGACCAGCTCCCCGCCGCGGTATTCCAGCAAGTCTGCGCCCACGCGCCTGGCCAGCAATTCCATCGAACCGCCCTCTTCACGGTACGCCTCCGCGATTTGCCCCACCACCCGTTCGGCAAGCGCGGTAGCGGTTCGTTCCGACGCCCCGGACAGCGTGCGGTAGGCGAGCGTCCCGAACACCACGTTGGAAAGGATGAAGAAACCGAAGAGGGTCCAGGTCACGCGAGCACGGAAGGTGCCAAAGAGCTCGCGCCATTCAATGGAAACGAACAATCGCCGCCCCCGAATCGACACGCTAACCAGCCACAGCAACGAAACCACGACGAGCCCAAGGACGAGGAGAAGCGTTCCGCGGGCAAACATGACCGGCAGATTCGGAATGCTGATCGTATAGGTAACGGCATAGCGACCGTCCGGATACGGTGCGGAACTCACGCCCATCCAACCTTCGGCGTTCCGACGCCATTCGACCTCGACGGGATAGGACTCGGCGCTGCCTTCGGGAATGGGCGTCAAGGTGAGAAACTCCTGATTGCCTCCCTCCTCCACTGCGGCGAACAAAGGACCTACGCCCGAAGGCTCCGCAATCGTGCGTCGAGGCGTGATCGCGCCGGTCACCACGTGTCCGTCGGACAAGGGCACGACGATCAGGTGACGAACGTCGATTTCGTTCAACATGTGGTGTTCCCCGGTCGCGGCGGCGCGGATCTCCGGCCACATCCGACCCACCGCGGCCGGAAGGTCTCCCTTGACACCGAGCCGGAGCTCTTGCTGTGCGTCGCCCTCTGCCGACCACAGGGTCAGAAAGATCGGGGAACCATGTGCCGCGAGACCGCTGGAGACCCAGCCGTGGTACATCATCTCCGCCGCGCCTGCGCCAGCCTCGTGAAGCGAATCCACGCGTTGGGCAAATCGATCCGCCAAGTCGCCAACCTCCGGCTCCGGCGCAATGCCAAGTTCTCCGAGCTGGGTTTCGGCAACGACCATGCGGGCCTGAGTGCGCATGGCCCAGCTCCAGGGCAGAACCGCCGTGGCGGCAAGCCAGAAGGCGCAAAACCAACGCGTGTAGGTAAACCGGTGTGCCGATCCCACCCCACGTCCGATCAGAGCAGCTGGGGCAGTCCACATTATCCCTAGAGCAGGCGAGATGTGGGGCCCTACCCGGACAGCGGCAGCCACGGCGACCGAGAGGGCCGCGGCGAGCAAAAGACCCGCAGCAGTCCATCCCGTGCTTGCTTCCGGGCCTTCCGGATTGCGAGACCAGAGTGCGGCTCCAACTACGAGCGTGACAATTAACGTGGTCGCCAGCTGGAAGCATATCCAACCCAGGTCCGCGGCTCCAAGCACTTCCAGCGGGGCCGCTTCTCCCGTCGCCGAGAGTACCAGCGGGAAACCAGCCGCGACCACGACAGGCAGGAACCAGGCGCCCAGCTCCGGTCGCCAGCGAAACGCCCCCAGCAGGACGATGGGTGCAGTCGCCACGCTGATGAGCAACACCCGACCCAGCGCCAATGGCAAGGGCCATTCGAAGCGCGGCCCCGCCAACGCGTTAAGGTCCAAGCTGGTGAGAATGCCTTCGAGAGGGACGAGAACGGCAGCTGCCAACAGGCCGCCTACCGCATAGGCTATCCGGTGGCTTGCGCCACTAAGCGACAATACGAGCCAAGCGAGCATTGCCAATGCCGCCACCGTCGTCACGCCCGTGACCCGCAGTCGCGATCTCTCGATGGACGCGTCCAGAGAAGCGACGGTGACGTTCAGGAGGGAGCCAACCGGCCCGTCGTCGTCGAGCACGCTTGCGCCGCCGCGTCCGCCGCCCCGCATAATCCGGATGTGGGATCCGGACTGGTCGGCGATCCTCGAGGCGAAATCGCCGAGCCCCGATGCGAAGGGTGCGGGAAGGTCCGATTTCATCAAGGCGGCCGCTACCACCATGCCATCGGCCGCACCGACCGCTTCCGCAAAATACAGGTAGGAAAAGAGCGGCGTCCCCGTGTACGCGTATGTACCGCTGCCGGACACGACGCCGGGCGGGAACCGGCCATGGTGGCTGCCCGCCCAGGCGACCAAGCGACGATCCGGTCCAAATGCCGCAACGGCCGCCATGTCGGTCCCGTCAAGGACTGTCCCAAGCGAATCCTGCAGGTCGTGCGGCGGTAACCCGCTGTCCGCAAGGCCGGCCACCCGGGCAACCATTCGATTCCCCTCGGCCATCAGATCGTTGAACTCGACGTTTACCAGCTCAGCGACCTCGGCGCGCCGTTCCTCGCGGTAGCCATCCCAATCGGTCGAGATCCGCCTGCCTTCCGCAGCTGCCAAGAATCCCGCCACGACCCCGGCGCCGAGCAGCACCGTCGCAATCGCTCGACGCCATCCGGTCCGGTGCCCGGCAATCGACAACGCGATGCAGATGGACGACAACGCGAGAACCCAGGGCGAGTCGAATCGCGTCCAAACGAGGAGGCACAGAAACGCCAGCCACGTCGGCAAGGTTGCCCATGGGCCGTGTTCGGCCCGCGTCGGAGAGATCGTTTTCCGTCGCGACGTTCCGACGCCGCCGGAATCGGACACCGAATCACCACCGTGGTTTGTCATTATCTTCATTCTAATGGATCGTAAGACATGCCTGTCCTCTGCTAGGCCCCCGGTCCCTGCGCCACGCGCCTGTCGGTGCAAGCGCGGGTTCATGGTAGGGCTGCTGCTCGTTTCCGCGTTCGGATCCTGGCCGCTTGGCGCCTCGGCACAGCCGGTGGAACGCGGCGCGTTTCAGTTGTTTCAGGACGGGCGCCCGGTCGGTCGGGAAGACTTCGAGATCAGGCGAAGCGGTACGGGGGACGCGCAAATCACGCTTGCGCGGGGCACCGTCACCATGCGAAGCGGTCTGGTTGCCGAAACGGTGCTGCACGTGCGCGGGCCGACCATGACCTTGATCGAGTACCGGGTCGACGTGTCGGGGGCCGACACGGCCACCGTCCGCCTTGAGCGGGTTGGCGACTATATCCACGTCAACATAGACGAACCCGAGGGAGAGCGGGGACGCGAGTACCGCGCCCGACCGATGACGTTCGTTCTCGAGGACGGCGTAGCTCACCACTACTTCGCGTTGGCCATGTTCACCACCAGCGACGTACCAGCCGCCGTTCACGCTCTCGCGCCCCGTACCGGGGAACCGGAGACCACGGCCAGCCTCGGCGTCGCCACCGACGTCCTCGAAATAGACGGTGTGCGCGTCGAGGCGACCCGTGTGCAGCTCAGCGCCGACGGGGGCCAAGGTGTCGCTTGGTTCGACGGAAGTGGAGATCTCGTGCAAGTCGAAGTACCCACCCAAGGGTATCGAGCCATACGGATTCCCTGAGGTCGGCGGAAACCACACTGCGGGATATTGCGTAGAGAGATGCGAGAATTGGTTGGGGCAAGCCCGGACATCATCGAACGGTGAGGAAGGAACGGAAGCGGTGCGATACAAGATGAGTGCGACACCTTTCAGTCGGTCGCGATCACTGCGGCTTCGCAGACGCGCGTGGTTGACGAGCGCAGTGGCGCTTCTGGCCGCGGCAGCGGCTCCCATGGCCGGCCAGGACATGCCGCCTCAGTCCTTGACCCTGGACGACGCGCTTCAGATCGCCGTCCGCAACAACCCGCGCCTCCTGGCGCTGCGAAACGATATCGTGGTCGCGGATTGGAATCTCAACGCAGCCTACGGCGCCTGGCTTCCCTCCGCCTCGGTCAGTTCCAGCGTATCGTGGCAAGGCGCGGGAGAGCAGCGCTTCGGCAGCATTACCGCCAACCAGTTGGGCGTTACCGACCAACCTTCCTTCCTCTTCAGCTCCTACAACGCGGGAGTCAATTACGCGCTGAGCGGTCGCACGCTCATGGCTCCGGGTCAGGCGCGAAGGAGCCGCGACGCTACCCGGGCCCAGGTGCGCTCGGAAGAAGCCTTGCTGCGTCTCAACGTTACGAAGGCGTATCTGGAGGTACTTCGTCAAGTCGAGGGATTGGGGCTTGCAGACCAGGAATTGGAACGAGCGCGCTTCAACCTGAGGCTGGCCCGAGGTCGGCAAGAGGTGGGCTCGGGCAACGCAATCGACGTTCAGCAGGCCGAGGTCAGCGTGGGCCGAGCCGAGGTCGCCCAGATACAGTCCCGGACGGGGGTCCGTACGTCGCGCATACGGCTGCTCCAGCAGTTGGGCACCACGCTGGCGGCGGAACCCACTCTGGCGACCACGTTCGCCGTGACCGAGCCGCAGTGGACCGCCGACGATCTCTATGCAATGGCGATCGGTTCAAACCCGGGGCTGCAGGCCCTGCGCGCCCAGGAGGAAGTATCGAGCTACGGCGTCAGCATGGCGCGCTCTGCATACTTTCCCACCGTGTCGCTCTCTGCAGGAATAAGTGGATTCACCCGACAGGCGAGCAGCACCGCCGGCCAGGAGGCGCAGGCCATCCAGGCGGGTGTGGCCAGGGTCCAACAATGCCGTACGCTCAACGACCTCGTGGCTCGGTTGCCGGATCCACCCGCGCCCCAGAACTGCGCCCTGTTGGCAACCCCCGAATCCGCCCTGGAGGCGATTCGCGCGCAGAACGACGCGTTCCCGTTCAACTTCACCGGCCAGCCTCCGTCCGTCGGCTTGACGATTTCGATTCCGGTCTTTCAGGGGTTGGGGCGCCAACGCGAGCTGGAAGGCGCCCGTGCCCAGCTGAGTGACGCTCGGTTCCAGATCCAGGAACAGGAGCTCGCGTTGCGGGCGGACATCGAGTCCCGCATCGCAATCGTTCAGACCGCCTATGAGAGCGCGCTGATCGAAGAGCGGAACCAGGCGCTGGCCGACGAGCAGCTCCGTCTGGCGCAGGAACAATATCGGCTTGGCCTGTCCAGTTTCATCGCGTTGGTCGAAGCGGAGACGGTGAAGGCACAAGCGGACCGGGAACGCGTTCTTTCCATCTTCACGTACCACGATGCAGTGGCCGACCTCGAGGCAGTGGTCGGCACGCCCCTGAGGAACCCGTAGGCACAGAGATATGCAAACCAGAGTCAAGATCATTATCGGAGTTGCGGTCGTCGCTCTCCTGTCCCTGGCCGCCGTGCTGGGCAGCACGGCCCGGCGTACCGACGTGGCCGATGTGCGAATTGAGGCCGTCCTTCCTCGCGACTTGGTTGCCACGGTTACCGCCAGCGGCAATGTGCGGGCGCGTCGAAAAGTCGACATCAGCTCCGACATCTCTGCCCGGGTGGCCGAACTTCTCGTGCGGGAGGGAGAAGACGTGGTGGAAGGTCAGGTATTGCTGCGACTGGATCCGAGCCGATACCGGGCCGCAATGGACCGAAGCCAGGCCAACCTGAGTGCGTCGGAAGCCCAGGTGGCCCAGGCACGCGCGAACCTGCTGCGAGCCCAACGCCAAGCCGAGCGCATGACGACGTTGCGAGCGCGCGATTCGTTGCTGGTGAGCATGCAGGACGTCGAGAACGCCCAAACGGATCTCGAAGTCCAGCAGTCCATGCTGGATGCAGCGACCTTCGGCGTGAACCAGTCCCGGGCGGCATTGGAGGAAGCCGAAGACCAGTTGTCCAAGACGATCATTCGCGCACCAATGTCTGGCCGCGTAACGCGTCTGAACGTGGAAGAGGGCGAGACGGTGATCGTGGGCACGATGAACAACCCAGGCAGCCTGATACTCACGGTGTCGGATCTCTCCGTCATGGAGGTTGTTCTGGAGGTCGACGAGACCGACGTACCCGCCATCTCGATCGGAGACGGCGCCAACGTCGAACTCGACGCCTTCCCCGATTTGGCCTTCCCTGGAATCGTGACCGAGATCGGAAACAGCGCCATACGACCACCGTCGGGAGCTGCGGGCAGTGGTGCGACGCCCACGATCGACTTCGAAGTCGTCGTGACGCTGGAAAACCCCGCTGCCGAGCTGCGCCCCGACCTTTCGGCCACGGCGGAAGTCGTCACCGACACGCGCACGGACCAGTTGGCCATTCCGATCATCGCCCTGACCCTGCGAGAAGAGGACGATTTCGCCAGTGCCAATGGAACGGATCGAGAATCCGACAACAGGGACGGTGACCAGGGCGAATCCGATGCCGTCGAGGGGGTGTTCGTAGTCAAGGACGGCGTCGCGACGTTTGTCCCGGTAGAGGTCGGCATCGCAGGCCAGGAGTACTTCGAGGTCCTATCCGGGTTGTCGGAGGGGGACACGGTCGTCAGTGGCCCTTACCAGACCGTCCGGACCTTGCAGGACAGCGCCTTCGTCCGCGCAACCGACGCCAACGGCGACGAGCTGCAGGACGGATCCAACTGACCGCCGCTGGCAAGTCCGCGTGAAGACACTCGAAGGGATCCGTTTGGCGTGGAATCAGATTCGCACGCAAAAACTGAAGAGCTTCTTCAGCCTTCTTGGCGTGATTGTCGGCGTCCTGTTCCTCATCGTCGTAGTCAGCATCGTCGAGGGCCTGGACCAATACATTCGCGGCACGCTCACCGAGAGAGTGTTCGGAGTCAACACCGTGACCGTGCGGCGAATTCCGCGAACGCCATTGAGTGCGTCGGATGAGCAGTGGCGGGCGTGGCGCAGGGCTCCCCGGCTCACCTTCGACGATCTCGAACAGCTCGAGGAACGCCTCACTTCGCCGGTCGTCGCCATTTCTCCAGAAGCGGCTGCACGCGGTGAAGTCGCATCGGATCGGGGTCGTGCGGTCGAGAACGTGGAGATCATTGGGGCATCGGCCGACATCTTCAACATCCGCAACTGGCGGGTGGAACGGGGACGTGCCTTTACCCGTCAGGAGGCAGAGCGTGGCGTGCCGGTCGTGGTGCTTGGGAATTCGACTGCGGAAGTGCTCTTCGAGGAAACCGATCCAATCGGGGCCCGGGTACGGATCCGTGGCTTTCCCTACAGGGTCGTAGGAGTCCTCGAAGAGCAGGGGTCCTTCCTCATGATATCACTGGACAACTTGGTGATCGGCCCGGTGCGGTCTCCTCTCCAGAGCTTCACCGCCCCGCGGGGTCGGCTTGAACAGATCACCCTCAAGGCCGAAAGTCCCGAGCTCGTTGTTCCGCTGAGGGAGGAGATCGTAGAGCTCATGCGGGTGCGTCGGCAGCTTGGACCCGCGGAACTCAACAACTTCTCGGCCGAAACCACTGACGCTTCTCTTGGCTTGTGGGAACGGATCAGTCAGATCCTCTTTACCGCGCTCCCTGGCTTGGTAGGCATCTCTCTTGTGGTCGGGGGTATTGTCATCATGAACATCATGCTGGTCTCGGTCATGGAGAGAACCCGCGAAATCGGGATACGCAAGGCGCTCGGTGCTCGCCGGATCGATATCCTTACCCAAGTCCTTATCGAAAGCAGTACACTCTCTGGGATCGGTGCCTTGCTTGGCATCGGCGTCGGCGTGGTTGTGACCATGGTGGTGGGGGCGGTATCTCCACTACCAGCGGCCGTCGCACCGAAGTGGATTCTATTCGCCCTGTCGTTGGGCGTCGTCGTCGGGATCGCTTCCGGCGTGTATCCTGCGTCAAGAGCGGCCAGACTCGACCCGGTCGACGCGTTGAGGTACGAATGACCGACGATCGCTCCCCTGTATATGCCAACACGCCGAGGGCCATGGGAATGATTGTCGACGGCACGCGCGTTGCGTTCGATGCGCTGCGCGCCAACTGGGCTCGCACGCTCCTCGCCATATTGGGGGTCGGCGTCGGTACCGGCGTGGTCGTCACGGTTGCCGCCATTATTACCGGCATCCGCACCGAGGTCATGGGCGCCTTCGAGGCATCGGGACCCGACAACTTCACCGTCATGCCTTTCGACTTTTCGGACGTCCGAATCGCCTTCGACGGATCAGGGCGGCCGCCTTGGTGGGACCGCCCCGAGATCACCGACAGGGAGATCCGCAGACTGCAATCGCTTCCCGCCGTCCGCGATCTAAACGCTTTCTTCGATTTCGGAGCGTCGATTCGTTTCGAGTCCGAGTGGGTCTCAAACCTTCAGTGGCGGGCGATGTCCGCTTCGTGGACCATGTCCCAGCCGGGGGATTTCGTATCCGGCAGGAACTTCACGGCATCGGAAGTCAGCCAGGCGAGAGCCGTCGTGGTGATTTCCGACGAAGTGGCAACAGCGGTCTTCGGAGAACTTGATCCCGTGGGACGTCGCGTGCGCGTCAACGCCGGTCGCCGCGCCGCCAACGAGCTGTTTACCGTCGTCGGCGTCTATCAACCAATCGAGAACGTGTTCGGCGAGGTGACGGAGAACTTCGCCATCGTCCCCTACACGACCGCGGACAAACGCCTGAAAGCCCGCGACCGCTGGACGTTCATGATCGTGGAAGTCATGCCGCGCGAGGACTTTGCGTCGTCGGAGGCGGAGAACCAAGTCATTGCCGCCCTCCGTTCCATGCGAGAACTTGGCCCAAGGGCAGACAACAACTTCGCTATCGTGCGAGCCGATCAAATACTCGACCTGTTCAATCAGATGACCGCGATGTTCTTTGCCGTCATCGTTGGTCTGTCTTCCGTCGGAATGCTGGTGGGGGGCATTGGCGTGATCGGCATCATGCTCATCTCCGTAACCGAACGGACGCGCGAGATCGGCATCCGCAAAGCGGTTGGGGCGACAAAGCAGGAGATCAAGTGGCAGTTCCTGATCGAGGCCTCGATTCTCACGGCTTCGGGCGCGCTTGCGGGAATCCTCGCCGGATGGGCAGGATCGGAGATTCTGGCGGCGATTTCGCCTTTGCCAGCGCGGATTCCGCTATGGTCCGTCGCGGCGGCGCTCCTGCTGGCGGCGTTGACCGGCATATTCTTCGGTATGCTTCCGGCACTGCGCGCATCTCGTCTTGATCCGGTCGACGCGTTGCGTTACGAGTGAACACTCTCAATGATCGAACCGCTTGACGTTCTCGCCATAATGGCACACCCGGACGACGCCGAGATGCTTTGCGGCGGCGCACTCGTCAAGTCCGCAGACGCCGGAGAGAGGACGGGAGTGCTGGACTTGACGGCTGGGGAAGCCGGCTCGCAGGGAACGGTCGAGACGCGGGCTCGGGAGGCCGCTGCGGCCGCCGACATCATGGGATTGGCCGAGCGCCGTTGTGCCGGCTTGGTCGACTCGGGATTGGTCAACGATCGCGAATCCAGAGTCGTGGTAGCCCGCATGATTCGCTTGTTGCGACCACGGGTGGTGGTGGCGCACTGGCTGGAGGGTAGACACCCCGATCATCGCGCCGCAGCCCGTCTGGTACGGGATGCGAGTTTCTTGGCCGGACTCGTGAACTTTCCGGCCGGCGGCGCACCGCACCGGCCCGAAAAGCTTGTCTATGCCTTGGCTTTCCGCCAGGACGCCGTCAAACCAACCTTTGTGGTCGACGTCACGGGCGAAATGGACCGCAAGCTCGCGGCGCTGGCATGCTACGAATCCCAGTTCAAGGGTAAGCGCGGTATGGGCGAAGTTTTCGCGGCAGGCGATCGGCTGCTGTACGACCAGGTCCGGAGCGTTCATGCGACTTACGGCGCACTAATCCGTTGCGGGTACGCGGAGCCCTATTGGACCGAAGAAACCGTTGCGGCGTCAACCCTCGGGACCCTTTCCGTCAACAGCTTCTAATACCACGGCCCGCCTGCCCTTATGGCTGGCCTGCTTATGGCCGCGGAACGCGCACGCCCTGCCCGCGCAGCCAGTCGCCCATCACAGCCTCGATTGCGCCGAGACGCTCCTGCGATTGGGCCTCGTATCGCACCACGACGACAGGTTGCGTGTTGGACGCCCGGATCAGTCCCCAGCCATCGCCAAAGAGCACGCGCACGCCGTCTACTGCGATGACCTCATGGCGCGCGGAAAAATACTCTCGCGCTCTCTCGACGATCCCGAACTTCGCTTCCTCCGCCACCTCGACTCGGAACTCGGGAGTCGCCACGAAGCTCGGAAGGTCTCCGACCCAATGGGAAAGGGGACGACTTGACGCAGAAAGCAATTCGAGCAACCGGCACGCCGCGTAGAGAGCATCGTCGAAGCCGTGGTAATCGTCGGAGAAACAGATGTGCCCCGACAGCTCTCCGGCCAAACGGGCGCCGGTCTCCCGCATCTTTTTCTTGATCAGAGAGTGACCCGTTTTCCACATGACGGGGACGCCCCCTGCCTCCGCGAAGACATCGGGCAGAGCCTGGGAGCACTTGACGTCAAAGACCAGCTTTTCTCCCGGCCCCCGTCGGCGCAAGAGATCCAGGCCGAACAGCAACAGAAGAACATCTCCTCGGACAACGGCCCCAGTGTCGTCAACGACGCCGATGCGATCCGCGTCTCCGTCGAATCCAATCCCCAGGTCGGCACCGTGACTGCGTACCGACGCGATCAGGTCTTGTATGTTGTCGTCGACGGTGGGATCGGGGTGGTGGTTGGGGAAGGTCCCGTCCGACTCGCAGTACAGGGGCACGACCTGGGCACCCACTCTCTTCAGCAGGTCCACGGCCACCACGGACCCGGTCCCGTTGCCGCAGTCCACGACAACCGTAACGGGTTCCGCAAGCTCAATGCGAGCCGCCAGGTCGTCCACGTAAACGGGCAGCACGTCAACCGTCTCGACGGCACCGATCCCGGACGCATAGCGGCGGTCAAGAATGCGCTCCAGAAGCTTCTGAATCCCACGGCCGTGGATCGATTCCCGCCCGATCGTCAGCTTGATTCCGTTGTATTCCGGGGGATTGTGTGAACCCGTGACCTGCACCGCGCCGTCCGCGCCAAACTCGTATTCCCCGAAATAGGTAACGGGCGTGGGCACCGTGCCAAGCCGGATCACGTTGCATCCAACCGCTCGGAGGCCCTCTACAACCGCATCGCACAGCTCTGGCGAGGACGGTCGGTTGTCGGCGCCGACCACGACGGACGGTCGGTCGGTGTCACGCCGGCATCGCAGCTCCGAGCCGTAGGCCATACCCACAGCCTTGGCTACGTCACGATCCAGCTCGTCCCCTACGATTCCTCGGATGTCGTATTCGCGGAATGCATGTCGCCTGAGTGGCATCTTGCTGCCGGTCGCGCGCTACCGCGTCACGGAGTGATCGCGGCGGTCACGTCTGCCGCGAGCTGCGTGAGTCCTTCAACCGACCCGTGGGCCAATTCCAGAACGGATCCCGGGAAAATCCCGGTGAGGATGATCAGGCCCACGCTGAGCGCCAGCACGACGTGCGTGGTCAACGGAGGATCAGCTTTGGCAGCGAGCGCTGCAGCGGTCTCGTCGCCCTCCTTCATCCACATGTACCAGGCAACGCGCAGATAGTACCAATACGACACCACCGTGGTGAGGACGAGTATGACGGACAGGGACCACAGGCGGGCCTCGGCCGCTCCCAGGAGAAGCTGGTACTTGGCAATGAACCCCCCTGTACCCGGGAACCCAGCCAAGGACAGCAGAAACACGGTCATAAACACGCCCAATACTGGGCGCCGCCACCCGAGTCCCCCGTAGTCCTCAATCCGGTTGACACCCCCGGGCCGGTCGCCAACCGTCATCACGACCGCGAACGCCGCAATGGTCATGATCGCGTAGACGAGCAGATAGAAGAGCAGCGAGGCAACCGCCAGATCGTTCGCGGCTACGACGGCAACCAGCAGATAGCCGCCGTGGGCGATGGACGAGTACGCGAGCATTCGCTTCACGCTCGACTGCACCAGAGCCACGATGTTGCCGACGACCATGGTGACCGCGGCAAGCCACCACAGGATCGACCACCACTGCCCGTAAACGCCGTCAAGTCCCACCACGAATACGCGCAGGAAAGCCGTGAACGCGGCGGCCTTCACCGCGGCGGCCATGAACGCCGTGACCGGGGTCGGCGCCCCCTCGTACACGTCGGGCGTCCACATGTGGAACGGCACCGCGGCAACCTTGAAGGCAAAGCCGATTGCCAGCAGCGCAACACCGGGAACAAGCAGTGCGTTCGCGGTCGCGCCGGCGCCAATTGCCGTCGCGATCGCATGGAGGTTGCTGCTCCCCGTCGCCCCGTAGATCAGCGCAACGCCGAAGAGCAGGAATCCCGTGGCAAACGCCCCCAGGAGGAAGTACTTGAGCCCGGCTTCTGCCGATCGTCGACTCCTGCGGTTGAACCCCACCAGAGCATACACGGCAACGGACATCATCTCCAGACCCAGGAAGATCACCATGAGGTCGCGCGCCGACGCCATGAACATCATGCCCACCGTGGCAAACAGGATGAGCGAGTAGTACTCCCCCGCTTGCAGCCCGGTTCGGGCCACGTACGCAAGCGAGATGACGATCGACAGTGCGGCAGCCAGAATGAAGATCCAGTTGGCGAAGAAGCGGAACCGGTCCAGCGCGATCATCGCTGCTGCGCCGTCCTCGCTCACTCCCGCGTAGAGCCAGCCGTTGGCAACGGCCGCGAGCGCCAGCCCCGCGACCGCCATCCACCCAACCGCCTGACCTTGCCCCGAGCCGCGTTTTCGGATCACACCCATGAGCAACACCACCATGCCCCAAACGGAGATCACGACCTCGGGCAAGAGCGCCAGGACGTAGTCGAAGCTGGACGTATAGTCGAGAATCATCGTGCTATTCCGGGGGGTGGTCGACGAGGCTGAAGGTGATCTCGGCGTCCGGATCTTGCGGCGCGCCGCCGTGCAGCGCGCTGCGCGCGTCCTTGACCCGTTCCAGCACGGCTTGCACGCTGGGCTCCATGCGCTCCAAGAGGGGTGCCGGGTGGACGCCGATCCAGATCATCAGCGCCAGCAATGGGCCCAAGACCAGCATTTCGCGCCGCGACAGATCCGGAAAGCTCCGGTTTTCGGGGTTGTCGAGCCTATTGAAGAGCACTCGCTGCACCATCGGGAGCATGTAGTACGCGGCGAATACGACCCCGCTGGCCGCGATGATCGCCACGAACGCGTGGGTCTCGAACGTTCCGATCAACGCCAGGAATTCGCCGATGAATCCACTGGTTCCGGGCAGTCCGATTGAAGCCAGCGCCGTGATCACGAAAGCTGTGGCAAACAACGGGGCAACCCGGCCGATCCCACCGAAGTCCGCGATCAGGCGCGTGTGCCGGCGCTCGTACATCATGCCGAGCAGGAGGAAGAGGGCGCCCGTAGAGATGCCATGGCTAATCATGACGACCAGCCCCCCTTGCGCCCCGTTGATGGTCAGTGCGAATACGCCGATGACCACAAACCCCATGTGCGCCACCGACGTGTACGCCACGAGCTTCTTGGCGTCGGGCTGGACCGCCGCCACCCAGGCTGCATACACGATCCCCACCACACCCAGCGACAACATGATCGCAACCACGGTGGGATGCTGCGCAGCACCGGGAAACAGCGGCAACAGGAACCTCAGGAAGCCGTAAGTCCCCATTTTCAGCAAGAGCGACGCCAGAATGACGGACCCGGGCGTAGGCGCCTCGACGTGCGCGTCCGGCAACCAAGTGTGGAACGGAAAGATGGGCACCTTGATCCCGAAAGCCAGCGCGAAGGCGGCGAAGAGCCAAATCTGTTCGCGCATCGAGAGATCGGCGTTCAGAAACGCCTGGTAGCTGAACGATTCCGCACCGCTCGCAAAGTAGATGTAGAGGATCGCCACCAGCATCAGGAGCGATCCCACCGCCGTGTAGAGGAAGAACTTCACCGCGGCGTATATCCGGCGCTCGCCTCCCCAGATGCCGACAATGAAGTACATGGGGATGAGCGTGAGCTCGAAGAACACATAGAACAGGAAGATGTCGGTTGCGAGGAAGACCCCGATCACGCCGACCTCGAGGAGCAGCATGAGGGCGTAGAAAGCCTTGCGTCGCTTCTTTATGTATTCGAACGAACCCAGAATCGCGATCGGCGTCGTGAGGGTCGTGAGCATGACCATGAACACGGAAATGCCGTCGATCCCGAGCGCGTAGCTAACGCCCCAAGACTCGATCCAGGGCGTGGAGGACGCCAACGCGAAGCCACCTCCGCCCGGATCGAAGCGCCACCAGAGCCCGAGGCTGAGCAGGAAGACGACGCCGGACCAACGGAATGCAAGGTGCTTGGCCCGATCCGCACCGGAGACCATGACGTGGAACAACCCCAGGAGCGGAAGCCACAGGAGGGCATGCAGGATCCAACCGTCGTACAGCGCCGAAAGCGTAGCGAGAAAATCCGTCATGTGATGATCAGAGCAAGACCGCGGCCCCGAGGACGAGGAGCACGCCCAGTGTGAGTACGAACGCGTAAGTAGTCGTTTGGCCGGTCTGGAACAAGCTTACCGACCAACCGACCAAGCGCGTGAAACCGCCGAGGAGGTTGACGAAACCGTCGATCACCAAGTCGTCCACCACCTTCCAGCACCAGCGCGAGGCGACGAGCAGCGGTTGCACGATGGTGCGATCGAAGAACTCGTCGAAATACCACTTGTTGAACAGAACCCGCTTGAATCCGGTAGGCGCGCCAACCTCGGCGGCAGCGCTCGGGTAACGACGTCCGCGGAGCGTCACGAACGCCCAAGCCACCACGGCCGCGGCGGCCAAGGTCGACCCCACTGCCCACAGAAGCTCGCCTCCGCCCAGCAACGGCGCGCTGTAGGAGGGGTCGCCGACGGCGGCAACCTGGATCGCAGCCGCGTCATGCGTAACGGGCTCCAGCCAATGATGCAGCCATTCGCTCATGGGCAGCGCACCGAACATGCCGAGGAACGATTCTCGCAGCGGTTCGGGCACGTTGACCCAACCGCCGAAGATGGAAAGCGCGGCAAGTACCAACAACGGGACCGTCATCACCCAGGGGGCCTCGTGAAGATGCTTGCGGGCGTTCGGTTCCGTGCGCGATTCGCCGTGGAACGTCATGACCATCAATCGCGTCATGTAGAAGGCGGTCAGCATGGCCGTGACGATCGCGATAACCCAATAGGCGGTGTACAGCGAGCCATACGGGTTGGTCTCGGCTCCAGCCCAGGCCGCCGTGTACCAGATGATCTCGTCCTTGGAGAAGAACCCGGCCAATGGCCAGATGCCCGCGATCGCGAGCGTGGCTATCCACATCACCACCCGGGTGACGCGCATTTGTGTTCCAAGACCCCCCATGTTCCGCATGTCCTGCGCATCCGCGTGACTCCCGGCATGGTGGAGTGCATGGTGCATGGAGTGAATGACGGCTCCCGCCCCGAGAAACAGCAGAGCCTTGAAGAAGGCATGCGTCATGAGGTGGAAGATGGCGGCGGTGTAGGCTCCGATCCCTGCTCCCAGAAACATGAAGCCCAGCTGAGAAACGGTTGAATAGGCCAGCACCTTCTTGATGTCGTACTGTTGCAGCGCAATGGTGGCGGCCAACAGCGCCGTGAGCACCCCCACACCTGCGACCACGGCCTGGCTGGTCGGCGCGAGCGCGTACAGTACGGACGAGCGCGCCACCATGTACACGCCGGCCGTGACCATCGTCGCAGCATGGATCAGGGCCGATACCGGTGTCGGGCCCGCCATGGCATCGGGAAGCCACACGTGCAGCGGAATCTGCGCGCTCTTGCCCGCCGCGCCGAGCAACAGCAGCAAGGTGATCGCCGTGAACGCCACCTGGCCAGCGCCAAGGGCCTGGTCCGCCCCGCGTTCGGCCGCCGCGGCAAATATGGGTTCGAAATCGAGCGTGCCGAACGCCTGGAAAAGGAGAAACATCGCCAGGAGAAAACCGACGTCCCCGATGCGATTGACGATGAATGCCTTCTTCCCCGCGTCGGACTTCTTGCGGTCCGTAAACCAGTACCCGATAAGCAGATAGCTGCACAGTCCAACGCCTTCCCAACCAATGAACATCATCGCGTAGCCGGCACCCAACACCAACACCAGCATGAAGAAGACGAAGAGATTGAGATAGGCAAAGTAACGAGGATAGCCGCGGTCGTGGCGCATGTACCCCACGCTGAAAATATGGATCAGGAAGCCCACGCCCGTCACGACGAGCATCATCACCATGGAGAGCTGGTCGAGCTGAATGGCTGCATCGACCTGCAGCGTACCGGTCACGATCCACGTCCAGTAGGTGCGAACGACCGGCTCGTGCAGCTCCGCCCCGAACATTCCGGCAAAGTTCCAGGCAGCCAACAGAAAGGCGACCAGCATCACGCCGGGACCGATCAAGGTTGGCAGCGTGTGGGTGGGCGGTCGCGCGCCGCTGCCGAACGGGTCCCATTCTTCGCCGGCACGAACCGCCGCCGAGGACCGCGTCGCAGCGCGAAGCGCGAGCAGACCGTTCAGCACGAACCCCAACAGCGGGAGCAATACGATCAGGCCGGGCATGACCGGCTCCCAATGACCCGCGTCCTGCATCGGGAAGTACGGACCCATGGCGAGGTGCGGCTCGGGCAAGGATGCGGGGGAGCTCATCCGGTCACCACTTCAGCAGGTTGAACTGGTCCACGTTGACCGTCTTGTAGTGTCGAAAGACGGAAATGATGATCGCTAGCCCGACCGCGGCCTCGGCAGCGGCAACGGTCATGACGAAAAAGACGTACAGCTGCCCCTCGATGCCGATATGCCGGGAGAGCGCCACGAACGCCAGATTGACGGCATTCAGCTGGAGCTCGATGCAGAGGAAGATAATGATGGCGTTGCGGCGGACGATGACGCCCAGAGTACCGATCACGAAGAGCGCGGCGCTTAGCAACAAGGCATGGGATAGCATACGATACTCGGATCAGGTTCGCGGTTTGGCCAGAACGACGGCTGCGACGATGGCGACCAGCAAGAGCAACCCCGTGAGCTCGAAGGCGACGACGTAGTCGGTGAATAGCGGCTCGGCAATGACGCCCGCGGCTCCCTTTTCTCGCACCGCCGCGTCCAACGCAGACGCAACCGCATTCCCGTCGCCTGGCAAATCGATTTCCGCCGCTCCCCAGAATGCCTGACCCAGCACCCCTGCCGTGAGTCCCACAACCACCAGCGCAAGAAGCGACCACAGCCCGTACTTCAGGTCGGCTCGGTAATCGTGGCCCAGGTTCAGGAGCATGATCACGAATAGGAAGAGCACCATGATGGCGCCGGCGTAGACGAGCACCTGTATCGCAGCCAGGAAATGCGCCTCGAAGAGCACGTAGATCCCGGCGACACTGGCCAGCGTGGTCACCATGAAGAGGAGACTGGCCACCGGAGTCCGGCTGATGACGACCCCAAGCGCACCACCCAGTGCAACCACGGCGAACACGACGAACAGAAACTCGGTCATTCGGAGCTGGGATCGGAGGGATCCCAAAGGAGGGTTGTCGGGTGATCCTGCTCCATCAGTCGGTCGAGGTCGTAGACGAACCGGTCGCGGGTGTACTCCGCGTTCTCGAAGTGCTGGCCGACGTGGATCGCCTCTACTGGACACACCTCCTGACACATTCCGCAGAAAATGCAGCGGAACTCGTCGATCTCATACACGATCGGGTACCGATTGCCCTGATCGTCCTCGCCGCCCACAAGGCGAATACAGTTGGCGGGACACACTGTTGGGCACAGGCCACACGCCACGCATTTGGGTCGCCCGTCCGCATGCACCTCCATTCTGTGCGTGCCGCGCCAGCGCGGATCGAGCGCCGGTTGGTCCTCGGGGTACTGCAGCGTGACCTTCTTGAGCTTGACGAGGTGTTTGAAGGTCAGGCTCATGCCCTTGAGCGTCGCCCGCATGTATGACGTACGCCCGGCCTCGGGGCGTCTCATTACCTTCACCGATATGGCCATTTCCTGTCTCCCGTTCAGCTTGACGCCCGCGGCGCCCGGCCCGCATTGACCGTACGCGACGCGGCTCGTCGCCTGGTAACCGACCCGGGGCCGTGCGCGCCGCCGATGACCCTGTCCCGGTCGACAAAGAAGAGAAAAGCAACCGTCGTCACCCCGCTGATCACCGTCAGGATGGCCCCGTAGACGAATCCGAACGGCACGCCCAGTTGGTCGAGGACCAGCATGGCTCCGGCAATCAGCACGATGTATCCGAGCGCGGACGGCAAGAGTACTTTCCACCCGAGATGCATGACCTGATCGTAGCGGAAGCGGGGCAGCGTCCATCTAATCCATATGTAGACGAATACGAAGAATGCCGTCTTCGCGCAGAACGCCCCAAGCGTGAGCAGCGTAATGAGAATGCTGGGCGTGGCAGGGACAAGCGCGCCCGCTGCGTCCTGGCGGACCAGCGCCCCTTCGTGCCAGAACATGTCGTCGCCTTTCCAGATCGGAATGTCCCAACCACCGAAGAACAGCGTCGCCATGAGTGCCGAGGCCGTCAGTACATGGGCATACTCCGCAATGAAGAACATCGAGAACTTCATCGCGGAATACTCGGTGTGATATCCCGTGATCAGCTCGGACTCGGCTTCGGGCATGTCGAAGGGGAGCCGGTTGGTCTCGGCCAGCGCCGAGATCACGAAGAAGATGAACGCCAGCGAGAGCGGAAAAACGAACCACAGCCCCAGTTGCTGTTGCTTCGACACCATCTCGGTGAGCGTGACGTTACCGGCCAATAAGAGAACCGCGATCACGCTCAGCCCCAAGGCCACCTCGTACGAAATCATCTGCGCCGACGCGCGCAGCCCGCCGAGAAACGCGTATTTGTTGTTGGACGCCCATCCGGACAGCACAATCCCGTAGACGGCCAGCGAGGACAGGGCCAGGACGTAAAGAATCCCGATGGGTACGTCGGCCACGACCATGTCCACCGTTCCAACGGGCGTGGGCAGCGGCGCAGCGAACGGAATCACCGCGAACGTAATCACGGCGGGCATGATCGCCAGCGCAGGTCCAAGCACGAAATAGAACTTCGCGCTCGTGCCCGGCATCGTTTCTTCCTTAATGATGTTCTTGAGGCCGTCGGCAATGGGCTGCAGCAGCCCGAAAGGTCCGACGCGATTCGGCCCCAAGCGGTCCTGAATGAACGCGGACACGCGGCGTTCGGCGAGCGTCATGTAGGCGACCGCAAGCATGACGACCGTAAAGACCGCGAGAACCTTGACGCCCCCGATGACCCAGAACCAGAACGTGGAGAGCTGGTTCATTTCATGCATGGCTCGGCTCCGTAGGCGTACCGGCCATTGCAATGGACGCACCCGTCGTCCCGATGGAATCGTAGCTCAGTCCCGCCAAGGCGGACTCTTCTCCGGCCAGGGTGGCGAAAGCATCCGCGGCGCTTGTCGGCACCTTGTCGCCGTTCAATGCCGCCAGCAGTGCGCCCAGCACCAGCCAGGCGGGCCTCGCCGATCCCGGTGGTTGCATTGCCTGCCAGAACCGCTGCACCCGACCGTTCACGCTCACAAAGGTGCCTTCTTCCTCGGCAAAGGTAGTAACGGGAAGCACGAAGTCGGCGTTTGCCGCAGCCGCAGCGGGAAACGTGCCCAGATAGACGTAGAGAGTGGCCTCGGCTCCGAAATCCGGAGTTTGGTCGCCCAATTCGTCACCAAGCACCAACAGAATTCCGCCGTGGTTGGCCACACTGTCGAGCCCCCCCGTAGCGTCGTCCCCGCCGGTTCGTTCGAAACCGAAAGCACGTGCGCCGTGCACGTTCGGTGCGAGGTCCCGCCGGCGAACCAGCAACGGAAAGCCCGGCAGCACATCCTCGTCTGCGGCTCGGCGTGCACGGAACGCGCTCTCGGCCACCGTGCCCACCGCCCAACCCAATCGTTGAAGCGTCCCTAGCGCTTCGTTGGAGGCGAATGGAGACCCCACGACGCGCACTTCGGCCCCACTCACGTCTCCAAGGCGTTGATGGAGCGCCTGTAGCGCCGCCTTCCAATCCGTCGCCCGTCGATGTTCGCCGCGCCCAACCGCAGGGTGCTCGATTCGCCCCGCTCTGTTGATCCACTCGTAACCGGCCCGCCCGTAGTCGCACATCCAGTGCCCGTTGACTGCCTGGTTTTCACGCGGCTTCAGGCGTTGCACCAAGTTGTCGCGAGTATGCAGCTCGACATTGCATCCATTGGAGCAGTTCGGACACACCGAGGGCGTGTGATCCAGGTCCCAGGCCCTCGCCTTGTGGAGAAAGTCCTTCGAGACAAGGGCGCCCACCGGACAGATGTCGACGACGTTGCCTGCGAAGGACGCCCCGTCCAGTCCCTCGTCGAAGAACGTGTCGATGACGGCTCGGTCACCCCTCTCGACGACCGTGAGGCGCGAATCCCGGACCACCTCGTCCATGAAGCGCACGCAACGGGTACACATCACGCACCGATCGCCGTAGTACAGCACATCGCCGCCGAAGTCGTCGCGACCGAAGACTCGCTTCGGTTCGTGCGCCCTGCCCCGCTCTCTCCCCTCGTTGAAGACGTAGTCCTGGAGCTTGCATTCGCCCGACATGTCGCAGATGGGACAGTCGAGCGGGTGGTTGACCAGATAGAACTCGAGCACCCCCTGGCGCATGCGCTTGGCCCAAAGGCTGTCGGTGTGAACCACTTGGCCATCCTGAGCCATGGTCACGCACGAGGGTTGGAGCTTGGGCGCTCCCTCGACCTCCACCAGGCAGATTCTGCACTGGGCGGGCGCGGAGAGGCCCGGGTGATAGCAATAGTGCGGCACCTCGATCCCGAGCGTCTGGGCCGCCTGCAGCAGCGATGTGCCCTGGGGAACCGTGACCTCGTGGCCATCGACCGTCAACTTGACGGTAGCCACCTTGCGACCGTTATCGGCCATGGGTCTCCTCGCGTAATTCGGCAACTGGATTCGGCATCAGGCGGCTCCCACGCGCTCACCGCGCCGGATCAGGGCCAAGTAGTCGCCCCTGAATTTTTCGATCGAGGAAATGATGGGCATGGCCAGTGAGTCCGACAGGACGCAGATGGTGGTTCCCGTCATCTGCTCCGAGATCTGAACCAGCGTGTCCAGGTCCTCTTCGGTACCGAGCCCGTCCTCAATGCGACGCAGGATCCGGGTGGCCCACGCCGTGCCTTCGCGGCAGGGGGTGCACTGTCCACAGGACTCGTGAGCATAGAAGTACGCCATCCTCCGCACCTGCTTGACGATGTCGGTGTTTTCGTCCATCACGATCACGGACGCGCATCCAAGCATCGATCCCGCGGCCGCCACGCCTTCGTAGCACAGCGTGCAGCTGACGCAATCGGCCGCACTCATGATCGGGACCGAACTCCCGCCGGGAATGACCGCCTTGAGACTCTTGCCGTCGCGCATTCCTCCGCACACGTCCTCGATGAGTTCCATCATCGGAAATCCAAGCGGCAGCTCGAAGTTGCCGAGCTTGTTCACATGCCCCGAGACGCAGAAAAGCTTGGTGCCGGGACTCTTCTCCGTGCCCCACTGCCGGTACCACTCCCCGCCGTGACGCGCGATGTGGGCCGCCGCCGCCAAGGTCTCCACGTTGTTTATGGTGCTGGGCATTCCGAAGGCCCCCACCGCGGCGGGGAACGGCGGCTTGATCCGGGGCTCGCCGCGTCGACCTTCCAGCGAATTCATGAGTCCGGTTTCCTCGCCGCAGATGTAGGCGCCCGCACCGACGTGGAGCGTGATGTCGATGTCCACCCCCGATCCCATGACGTCCTTCCCGACAAGTCCTTCCGCGTAGGCCTCCTCGAGCGCGCGCGCCAACACGTTGGTCGTCTCGAAGAACTCGCCCCGCAGGTAGATATAGCAATGGGATGCGCCGATGGCGTAGGAACCCACCAGACAGCCTTCGATCAGCTGATGGGGCGTCCATCGGATGATCTCGCGGTCCTTGAAGGTGCCAGGCTCCGATTCGTCCGCGTTACACAGCATGTAGTGCGGACGGCCCGACTCCTTGGGCATGAACGACCATTTCAAGCCAGTGGGAAAGCCGGCGCCGCCCCTTCCCCGCAGGCCCGATTTCTTGACCTCGTCGATGGTCGCGCTGCGCCCGATCTCAATGGCTCTGGCGATGCCTCGGTAGCCTCCGCGCTCCTTCCACCCCTTCACGGTTCGGGCGGCGGGATCGCCGAAGTACTCGCTGAGGACTCGCGTTTCGCTGTCGTGTCGATAAGGATATGCCAAGGTGCCGTCCCGGGTGTCCCCGTGCTAATCGCCTCTCAGTTCGTCGGTCAACCGTCGAAGGATTCTCGGCACGTCGTCGGCCGAAACGTCCTCAAAGTAGCGGTCGTTGATCTGTACGCACGTGGGGAACCCGCAGGCAGCCAGGCACTCCGCCTCGACGACCGTAAAGTCTCCGTCGTCCGAAGTGTCGCCGAGCTCCGTTCCGGTGTGCTTGAGAAACGCCGCCAAGACGTCCTCGGCCCCGCACAGGTTGCAGGAGATGTTGGTACAGACCTGGATGAGAAAGCGTCCCACGGGACGCTTGTTGTACATCGTGTAGAAGGTGGCCACGCCCCTCACGTAGGCGCTGCCGAGTCCCAACAGCTCGGCCACCTGGTCCATGGTCTCGGGCGAAATGTGGCCGCGGATTTCCTGAGCCAGATTCAGCGTCGGCAACAGCGCCGCCCTGGCCGTCGGGTAACGCCCCCTGATCTTTCGGAAGCGGGCCAAATATGGTCCTTCGAAAAGAGGAGCCGCCGGATCCCGCTCCACGAGCATGAACGGATAGCTCGCCGAGGTGCTCGCGTGCGCCCCGCTTGTCGGCCTCTCGCCCACGTAGGAGGTGCCGCGCACGTCGTCTTCACCGAGGTCGAATTCGCCGGTGTTGCCCGCCCAGCCGGGATTGCGGAACGGTACGTCGCTCATCGGTCGATCTCGCCCAGGACGATGTCCAGGCTCGCGTTGATCACAATCAGGTCTGCCATCAGATGCCCCTCGGCCAGTGTCGGAATTGCGGAGAGGTTCACGAAGGACGGCGGCCGAATCCGCCAGCGCACCGGTTTGGGACCGCCGTCGCCGACCACGTACATGCCCAGCTCTCCCTTGGATCCCTCGATCGAGAACCAGCAGTCCTCCGCGGGCGCCGGTATTCCTTCCGTTATGAGCTTGAAGTGATGGATCATCGACTCCATGTCCGACATGCAATCAGTCTTGGAAGGCAGGCTGATCCGAGGGTCGTCCACGTTGATTGGCCCACCCGGAAGCCGATCAAGCGCTTGATGCAGGATGCGGATGCTCTGCCGCATCTCTTCCATGCGCACCAAGTAGCGATCGTAGCAGTCGCCATGGCAACCGATCGGGACCTCGAAGTCGTAGCTCTCGTAGTCGTAGTAGGGTCGATCCTTGCGAACGTCGTAGGAGACCCCGCTGGCCCGCAGATTTGCGCCGGTCAGCCCGTGGTTCACCGCTGCCTCCGCCGAAATCGCGCCGATTCCCTGCGTGCGACCGATATGAATCGCGTTGTGCTTCAGGAGATCGTCGATTTCGTCGAGCGTTGCCGGGAGGTTGTCCGCGAACTCCTTGACGCCCTCCGTCCATCCGTCGGCGAGGTCGGCCATCATGCCGCCGATGCGTGTCGCGGATGTGGTGATGCGCGCCCCAGTGAGCCCTTCGTGCAGCTTGTAGACCTTCTCTCGCTGCTGGAAGGCGTATAGAAACGGGGTGAACGCCCCTACGTCGATCGACCACGTTCCAAGCCACAACAAGTGGGAGAAGATCCGGTCCAGCTCCATGCAGATTACCCGCACCACCCGGCACCTGTCGGTCACCTCGATCCCCATGAGCTTCTCCACCGCCATCACGTAGGCGCAGTTGTAGATCAGCGGCGCCAGGTAGTCCATGCGGTCGGTGAGGGGGACAATCTGATTCCAGGTGCGGTACTCGCCCAGCTTCTCGAAGGAGGAGTGCAGGTATCCGAGCCGAGGGGTGACGCTGACCACCGTCTCTCCGTCCAGCTCAACCACCAGTCTCAAGACCCCGTGCGTGGCCGGATGCTGGGGTCCGATGTTGACCAGCATGGTTTCGGAGCCCAACTCCGGCTCCGGAGCGTCAAACGGCTCGCCGGGACTGGTCACCAAAGTTCCGCCAGGTCCCATCTCGGGATTGCGGCCGACTGCGTACTCGAGCGTCCTCGTCGACATCAATCGGCGTCTCCCCCGTCGGTATCCTCACCCTCGGCAACCAGCTGCGGCATGCGGTCGCCAATCTCGCCAGGCGCGTAATAGTCCTCCGGGTCCTGGCTGAGCGCCCGACGCGTTTGCTCGGCCCGCGAGAACCGCCCCCGCAGTGGAAAGTCCTTTCGCAGCGGATGCCCTTCGGCATAATTGTCCGGCATTAGAATGCGTCGAAGGTCCGGGTGGGAGGTGAAACGCACCCCGAAGAGATCGTAGACCTCGCGTTCCAACCAATTCGCACCTGCCCAGATGCCGGTGACGCTCTCGAGCTCCAGCTCGTCGAGCGGAAGTTCGCACTTGACGCGCAGCGCCGCGCGATGCGGTATCGACCAGAGCTGGTAGACGACTTCGAGCGGTCTGCCGCCCCCGAAGTCCACTGCAGTCACGTCGGCCAGGTGATCGTAGCGTTGATCCGGTGCGTCGTGCAGCCAACCAAGGATTTCGACCACACGGGCAGGGGCAACGTACACGACGTCTTCATCGCCGGCACAGACAAAGTTGCGCAGCACGGCCTCCGGAAAGCGCTCTCGCAATGCCGTGACCGACGGATTGCCTGGCGGCGCATCCATGTGCCCTCGGCTGGCGGCAGAACCCTCGCGCGCGTGGCCCGGACCTGCTGCCACAAAGTCGAACGGCGAACTCATCGGTGCCTGGATGCTGGCGTCAAGGAAGGCGATCCTCGGAGCGGCGAACCGCGTCGGTATCGACCAATCCGCTCACTCGGTTCTGGTGAGTCGAGTTTCCGAATGGGCCGGTGAGGTCCAATACCTCGGTGTCGTCGGCGCGCGGCAATCCGGCCGCATGCGGATCTTCCGCTCGGAGTTGCGAATGATCTGCCAAGCTCTCGCCCCGAATTTTTTCCTGGACCATCATGAGCCCGTAGATCAGTCCTTCGGGACGAGGAGGGCAACCGGGAATGTAGACGTCCACGGGAACGATCGTGTCGATTCCCTGCACCATCGAGTACACGTCGAATACGCCGCCCGACGATGCGCAGGCGCCCATCGAGATGCACCACTTGGGCTGCATCATCTGGTCCCAGATCCGGCGGAGCACCGGGGCCAGCTTGTAGGGTACGCGACCGGCGCAGATAAGGACGTCGGCCTGGCGCGGGCTGAAGGACATGCGTTCCATGCCGAAGCGGGCCAGATCGTAGTTGCTAGCTGCGGAAGCCATCATCTCAATCGCGCAGCAAGCTGTACCGAAAGGCATGGGCCACAGAGAATTGCGCCGTGCCCAGTTCACCACGAAGTCAAGTCGCGTGGTGAGGAAGGTAGGGCTTCCTGAGCCGAGCAGGCCGGATTTTACTCCCATTCCAGACCACCTTTCTTCCATTCGTATAGCAATCCCACGCCGAGGACGACCACGAACAGCAGGACGGCCACGAAGGGCCCCCATCCGAGTTCGCGCATCTGCACCGCCCACGGCACCAGGAAGATCGTCTCAAGGTCGAAGACGATGAAGCTGATCGCCACCATGTAGAACTTGATCGAGAAGCGGGCCCGAGTGTCGCCCAGCGGGATCATGCCGGACTCGTAAGGCATGGACTTCTGCGGCGTCGGCCGACGGGGATTGAGAACGTGAGACGCGACCGCCATCCCGACGGCATTCAGCACCGTGACGCCCAGGATGATCAGGAGCGGTATGTAGGATTTCGCCATGTGGTGCGCAGCGCTTCTCCGCGGGCAGTCGGTTCGGAATCAACGCCGACAAGATACGCCCGGCTGGACCGATATTCAAGTTGGCGGCGGTGCGCAGCCTTGGCTAACTTGGCACCGCTGACCCGCGGCCCCTACAGTCGCCAGGCATCGTTCACTCGCCGCCGCGACCCGGGCTTCCCGCAAATCCCACCTTCCACCGCCAGGATCTCGATGCCCGTCAAGAACGACCGCTGGATCCGCCGGATGGCCCGCGAACGCGGTATGATCGATCCGTTCGAGGATCGCCAGATTCGGAATGGCAGCATCTCCTATGGATTGTCGTCTTTCGGGTACGACATTCGCGTCGCACCCGAATTCAAGGTGTTCACCAACGTTCACAATCTGGTGGTCGATCCGAAGTCGTTCGACGAGCGCTCTTTCGTGGACATAGCCGGTCCCGAGTGCATTATTCCGCCGAATTCGTTCGCGCTGGCCAGAACGGTGGAGCACTTTCGGATCCCTCGCGACGTGCTCGTACTGTGCGTGGGCAAGAGCACGTACGCGCGCTGCGGCATTATCGTGAACGTCACGCCGCTGGAACCCACCTGGGAGGGGTTCTTGACGCTGGAAATCTCCAACACGACGCCGTTGCCAGCCAGGATCTACGGTTCCGAGGGAATCGCCCAACTCGTCTTCTTCCAAGGCGACGAAGCGCCGGAAGTCGCCTACGCGGACCGAGGCGGCAAGTACCAGGGTCAGAGTGGGGTGACCCTGCCCAAGCTGTAGGTCGCTAGGGCTCCACGGCGAGCAACCCAAAGACGTAGACCAGCACGGCATTGCCGGGGACGCGGCCATCGGAGGAACCATTGGCGCCAAATCCGAGTCTCGGCGGAGACACGATCTGACGTTCGCCTCCGACACGCATTCCGTCGACTCCTAAGTCCCACGCAGCGATCGTCTGCCCGCTACCCAGCAGATAGTAGAGTTCGCCATCGAAGGGGCTGACGAAGGCGCCGGGCGACAACTCGTCGATTGGATACTCTCCCTGGTCGACCGGTGTGCCGTCGTGTAGCCAGCCTTGATAGCGGAAGCGTACGCCTTGCTGCTGTCCGGCGTCAGGCCCATCGCCGACGACGAGATCGCGTACATACAGCCCGGACGGAAGCAGCGTCATCTGCGCGAGGTCAACGCCGAGCGACGGCGCGAACGCCAGGCTATCGATGTCGGGCGGACCGGGATCGACCGGGTCGACTGGGCCGCTGCATCCCGATAACGCGACCCACAGCGCGGCCGTGACGGGAACTGTGCTCCGGTCCTCGTGCATCCGGGTTCGAGAGCGTATCATGATATACCTCGCCAATTCCAATTCGGGGAATGGTCTGCAAGCGAACCCAACCAGGATGGGTCGCCACGTCTACAAGGAAACGGAAATGAAGATCACCACCAGGATCGCCGCTGGAATCGGCGCCTCGTTCGTCGCACTGCTCGTCGCCGTCAACGCCGGAAGACCTTCCGCGGAGGCGTCCTACGACATGGCTGACGCACTCGTAGACGGCTGGATCGACGCGTTTGGCGGCATGGAAAACTACTGGAAGCTGAGCAGCGCGTCCTTCACCGTCACAACCGAGATTTACGACCCGGCGAGTGGCCGTCTTCGACGTGCGCGACCTCGCTACGTGACGCTCGCCCGCCTCCCAACCGGGGAAGCGGCACGCATTGAGCGCTGGGAAGGCGACAACTTCATTCAGCATGGGTTCGACGGCGTGAGAGAGTGGGCCGTCATGAACGGTGAGACCCTGGCGGCTGGCGACAAGGACTACGACGAGGCGCGCTATGTGTCGGGCGACGTTTTCTACTGGATCTCGCTTCCGTTCAAGCTCAGGGACCCCGGCGTCCACCTGCATTACGACGGAACCGATGCGGACGGGCGACACCTGGTGCGCGTTACGTTCGACGACGGCGTCGGTGACCACAACGACACCTGGTTCTATGAATTCGAGCCGGGTCGGGCGATGCCGGTTTCGCTTGGCTACCGCGAAGAAGGACGGCAGAGTGTCAGTCGCGCCTATTGGGAAGACGTGCGGGAAGTGGACGGATACGTGTTTCCGGCCCGACGCGTGCACGTCAACGCCGATGGCAGGGTCTGGAAGGTTCTGGTTACCAGCGACTTCGTACTCAACCCCGCGCTGGACCCGTCGATGTTCAGCAACCGGTAGTCGGCGAGTCCATGGCAGCGGGGACTATCCTCGCAGGCCGCCGTGGTCGAGTTTCCGCATTACGCGACGCACATGCTCTGCACTCCTGGCCAACGCCGCCTCTTCGCTCTTGGTGAGATCGACTTCGACGATCCCCTGCAGACCCCCGGCGCCGAGCTTGCAGGGCACCCCCAGGTAGATCCCCTCCTGGCCATACTCGCCTTCCAAATAAGCCGCCGCCGGGAGAATGCGTCGCTTGTTTTTTACGATGGATTCGGCCATTTGGACGGCAGCAGCCGAGGGCGCGTAGTACGCGCTCCCCGTCTTCAGATAACCGACGATTTCGGCTCCACCATTGCGCGTGCGATCCACGATGGCGTCGATCCGCTCGGGTGAGATGAGGCGAGAGACGGGAATGCCGCTAACCGACGTGTACGAGACCAGCGGCACCATGGTGTCCCCATGACCGCCAAGCACCATGGCCTGAATGTCCTCGACGCCGACGTCCAGCTCCATGGCGATAAAGGATCGGAATCGGGCCGTGTCCAATACGCCCGCCATGCCAATGACTCGCTCGCGCGGAAACCCGGTGGTCTCCTTGGCCACATAGGCCATTACGTCGAGCGGGTTGGAAACGACGATGATCACGGCGTCCGGAGCCACGCGGGCAATTTCGCTGCTTACCGAACGGACGATGCCGGCGTTGGTCCGCAGCAGATCGTCGCGGCTCATGCCCGGCTTGCGGGCAATGCCGGCGGTCACGATGAAGAGGTCCGAACCCTCGGCGTGATCGTAGTTGGTGGCACCCGTCACCATCGTGTCGAATCCTTCGACCGGGGCACTCTCCCACTGGTCCAGCGCCTTGCCCTGCGGGATTCCGTCGATCACGTCGATAAGCACGACTTCCTCGCACAATTCCTTCTCGGCAAGCCGCTGGGCGCATACTTCGCCAACGTGCCCCGCGCCTACGACTGTAATCTTCCGAGCTGACATTCCTCTGCTACTCCGTTTGTTTGTGAGTTGGGAGCCCGCCCTTGGGGCCGGCGCATTTCGTCTGGCGTCATCCGCCGGTCTGCGACAGCGCAACCAACCCGCCGGAGCCCGAGGACGATCCCTGAATCAACAGGTGTTTTTCGGGCTTGATGCGAAGCGTCTCCTCGACGAGTGGCCGCAGGTCTCGTCCGCGCCGCAGGGCGTCGCGCAGCGGAGTTTGAATGGTCCCGAACAGGCAAGGGCGCAGCTGGCCGTCCGCAGTGAGTCGCATGCGGTTGCAACTTCCGCAAAAGTTGTGGCTCATGGGGGTGATGACGCCAATCGTGCCCTTGGCCCCGCGGAAGCTGAAGTATGTGGCCGGACCGTTGCCGGGAGGACCGGGAACGGGTTCCAGAGCGTCGACGTTCGATATGGCCGCCAACGCCTCGTCGCAGGACAGGAAGCTGGTTGCGCTCAGCTCCAGATTCGATTCGGTGGGCATTACCTCGATGAAGCGAACGTGAAGGGGTCGATACCGGGAGAGGTCCGCAAAGTCCGCAACCTCGTCGTCGTTCTGGCCCCGCATGAGCACGACGTTGATCTTGATGGGATCGAAGCCGACCGTTTCGGCCGCGTCCAGTCCCCTCATGACTTTGGCCAGCGTGCCGGGACGGCGAGCAATCGCGTCGGCCCGATCCTCGCGCAAACTGTCCAGTGAGATGTTCACCCTGGTCACTCCCGCGTCTCGCAGGGTGCGGGCCATCGGAGCGAGCAGGACGGCATTGGTCGACAGTGCGATGTCTTCAATCCCGCCAATGGAAGCGAGCATGCCGATCAAGCGAGGCAGGTCCTTTCGCACCAAGGGTTCCCCGCCCGTGATTCTAAGCCGCTTGAGACCCATTTGCGCCATCACGCGAACGATCTCGGCGATTTCCTCGTAGTCGAGTATTTCGTTGCGACGGAGCCACGGCAGGCCCTCTTCGGGCATGCAGTACACACAGCGGAGATTGCACTTGTCCGTGACCGAGATGCGTAGGTATTCGATTCGCCTTCCGAAGCCATCGACCATTCCCGGCACGCCGTCAACCGTCGCCAGGCCGGACCTCATGACGGGCGCCTCGGCTGGCGCATCCGCAGGCATCGCCCCATCGCTTGCCACCTCCACTCTGGGTCGCACGTTACTCGGCCGCCGTCACGCCCGATGTGACGGGAACGTGGCCATCCAGCCACTCCGCCTCCCGGTCCAGATAGTGTTCTCTCTTCCAAACCGGAAGACGCTTCTTGATCTCCTCGATTACGTGTCTGGCGGCCGCGAAGGCTTCCGCACGGTGAGGTGTGGAGACGGCAATCGCCACGCTGACCTCACCCACCACGAGCGTACCCAAGCGGTGAATCGCAGCCAAGCGATCGGTGCGGGCAAGCTCGGCCGCCTCGACCGCAATCGCCGCCAGTTGTTCGCGCGCCATCGCGGCATACCCCTCGTATTCCATTCCGCTGACCGGACGACCATCGTTGTTGTTTCGTACGATTCCTAGAAAAAGGGCTACCGCTCCGTCCTGGGATCCGCCTACTCGGTTGAGAACCTCAGCGGGATCGATGGGACGGGTCGTGATCTGGCTCCAAGTCATTCCGTCACCCTCCCGCCACCGGAGGGATGAGCGCAACCTCGTCACCCTCCCTCAAGACGGTGCCTGCATCCGCATAACGACGGTTCACCGCAACGGCTGCCCTGGTGGGAAGGGCCTCCCAACCTCCCCCACGGGACCGGAGCGAGTGCATCAGCGCACGCACGGTAGACCGTTCTGGGAGCGACACGACCGTGCTTTCCACGCCAGCAAGATCGCGATGGGCAGCGAACAGCAGTACGGTAATCTCCATCGGGCGTTCCCCAAGCCTACCCAGCAGCGCGTACGCATCGGGCGTCGAATACCGTGAGGCTCTCGTCCACGGGTCGTTATCGCGGCACGGACCCGCCGGCCGACGGATCGCCACCTTCCACGGCGTCCCGTTCTCGAGCTCTGGCCATCCTTTCCACTTGGGCCCTCAGGTATTTCGAGGGCTTGAAGACCGGTGCCGAGCGGGCAGGGACCGGAACTGGTTCGCCAGTTCTCGGATTGCGAGCCAACCGCGCCTTGCGATGCCGCACCTTGAACGTGCCGAACCCCCTGATTTCGATGTTGTCGCCGTTCGCGAGGGCCCGTTTGACCGCGTTGAGAAATCCATCGACCACCAGAGCGCAATCCCTTTTTGTCAATCCCGGGCCGATGGCGTTCGCAACCTGCTCAACGAGGTCGGCTTTCGTCATTCTTACCCCTTGGCACTGGGTCCTGGAAGGTGAGATCGGAACACGCGAGTGGGCCGTAAGTAACGGTGCCGGACATCCGGCGTCAAGTTGTGGGAGGCATTCGGAGGAGGTCGGGTCATCGTTCGCAAGCGCGCCGAGTAGCCATAAGGTCCACGAACGCGTCAAATAGGTAGACGCTGTCGTGTGGACCCGGGGCCGCCTCGGGATGGTACTGCACAGCCATCACGGGCAGTGCGCGGTGCGCGATGCCCGCTACGGTACCATCGTAAAGGTTGCTGTGAGTCACTCGCAGGTCCGGCGCCCCGGCAACGACGTCTTCCTCCCCACTCCTGACGGCAAAGCCGTGGTTTTGTGACGTGATCTCCACGGTTCGCCGATCGTGATACATCACGGGATGATTCGCTCCGTGGTGGCCGAAAGGCAGCTTGAAAGTAGCGCCGCCGAAAGCTCGCGCGATCAGCTGGTGCCCCAAGCAAATGCCGAACACCGGAATTCCCCGGGTGGCTACGTCCAAGATCAGCTCCGCGGCTTGTTTCACCGCCGCCGGATCGCCTGGACCATTCGACAGGAAGACGCCGTCGGGATCCAGCGCGAGAAGCTCCGTGGTCGTGGTACGCGCCGGCAACACGGTCACCCGGCAACCCCTGTGGGCGAGGAGCCGGGGGGAGCTCGATTTAACTCCGAAGTCGAAGGCGACCACATTGTAGGGATCGGCGGAGGTCTCGCTGCTCTCTTGCGGATGCACCACATACGGCTCGCTGGTCGACACGCCGCACGCCAGCTCCAGGCCTTCCATGCGCGGATGGCCCAAGATGCGCGACAGGAGATCCGCCTCCGGGAAATCCGACGGCGCAATTGCCCCACGCATGGCCCCTTGGGTGCGGATGTGTCGGGTGATCGCCCGGGTGTCCACATCGGCGATTGCCACCACGCCGCACTGTTTCAGATAGCCCTCCAGGGTGTCGCGGCTGCGCCACGAACTCGGTCGTGCCGCCGCTTCCCTGACGATGAAACCCGCCACTCGAGGCCGCTCCGACTCGACGTCTTCCACGTTCGTTCCGTAGTTGCCGATCAAAGGGTACGTCATGGTCACCAGCTGCCCCGCATAGGAAGGATCCGTGAGGATTTCCTGGTAGCCGGTCATCGCGGTGTTGAACACCACTTCGCCAATCGTGACACCAGGGGCGCCAATGGCCGTTCCTTCGAATCGGCGTCCGTCCTCCAGCAGCAGACACGCGGGAGTCGATCGTGGGGAGAATCCTGTGGGCGTGGGCATCCCGTCAATGTAGAGTATCGGTATCTTCCATGGAAGACCGCAAGCCACAAGGTGTTACGGGGAGAGGAACGAATGGGCCAAAGTCAACCGCCGGTGCTGATCCATGCTGACGAGTCGTGCCTGGGAAATCAATTCATGAACCGAGATCGTCCCGGGGGAGCAGCGGCGCTATTGGAGCACTGGACCGGGCACGAATGGGAACGCCGCGACGTGTGGACGTCCGACCCTGCCACCACCAACAACCGGATGGCGCTCGCCAGTGCGATCCTGCCCCTTGAAGCATTGCGAGGAAGCTGCAAGGTGGTGTTCAAGTCCGACTCCCAGTACTTGGTGAAGGGGGCTTCGGCGTGGATGCCCGCCTGGAAGCGTCGAGGTTGGAAACGGAAGGGAGGACCGATTGAGAACCTTGACCTCTGGCAGGAACTCGATCGCACCGCGGCGCGACACGCGGTCTCGTGGGAATGGGTCAAAGGCCATGCGGGAGACGCCCGCAACGAATACGTGAACGACTTGGCACAGCAGGCCGCAAAGGAGCTGTCGTCGGCGTGCTCGCCGGTCAACTCGGGGTTTGAGCAATGGCTCAAGCGTGAACGCGATGCCGGTCGCTACCTGGACTACTGCGAATTCACGCCTCCCTGATCGTCCAGGCTACCGTAGCCGAATACTGCCTTCATCGCTTCCACCACGGCCGGGGCAACCGCAGCGGGCGTGACGTCCTGGCCGAGCAGGCGACTGATGCTGGTAACGGGGCGTCCCGTCAAACCGCACGGCACGATCGCTCCAAAGTACGAGAGGTCGGTGTTTGCGTTCAGCGCGAACCCGTGCGACGTGATCCATCCCGAGGAGAGGCGGATTCCGATCGCCGCCACTTTCGCGTCGCCGACCCACACGCCGGTTGCGTCCTGTGCGCGACGCCCCCTGATCGCGAAGGCGCTCAGAGCCTTGATTAGCACCTCCTCGAGACTGCGCAAATAGGCGTGAAGATCCCTCCGGTCCGGCTTCAAATCGAGCACCGGATAGCCCACAAGCTGACCCGGCCCGTGATAGGTGACGTCGCCGCCGCGGCCCGCCGCATGGAGCTCGATCTTGCGTGTCGCCAGCTCGGCTCGCGTCAGTAGTACGTTCCGTTCAAGGCCGGTCGACCCCACAGTGATCACATGCGGGTGTTCCAGGAGGACCAGCGTGTCGGACACCAACCCATTCCTGCGACGAGCCACCAAGTCGGCCTGAAGCGCTACCGCCTCGGCGTAGGCGACGCACCCGTGACGGCGCACCGCCAACGTGCGTCCGGCCCACGTGCTCCGTGCCGGCTGCATGGGCTGCCTGCTCAAGCGTCCTCGGGGAAGTCCTCCAGGAGTTGCTTGAGCTGCGAGAGAAAGCGAGCGGAGTCCGCACCGTCGACCAGCCTGTGGTCGTAGCCCAGCGAGAAGAACGATCGCTTGCGGACGGCGATCGAATCGCGGCCTGTGGTGCGGTCGGCAACGACGACGACACGCTTGTCAATCGATCCCGTACCCAGGATGGCCGAAGTTCCCTTGGGAATGATCGGCATGCCAACCATGGTTCCCAATACGCCAGGGTTGGTAATCGTGAACGTCGCACCCTGGATCTCGCCCGGAGCCAGTTCTCGGGATTTGGCGCGCGTTGCCAGGTCGACGATCTTTCTCGCCACGCCGACCAGGCTGAGGTCGTCGGCATCGTGGATTACCGGGACAATGAGACCTGGGTTCAAATCCACCGCCATCCCGATGTTCACTGCCCCTCGGTAAATGATGTTGTCGCCGGAAATCGTGCCGTTGACCGACGGAAAGTCTCTGAGGATGCGCGAGCACGCCCAAGCAACCAAGGCGGTGTAGGATACGCGGGCACCGCGTTCGGCCCATCGAGCCTTCTTCTCGCGTCGGATACGATCGACTGCCGAAAAATCTATCTCGATGATTGAATGGACGTGCGAGGAGATCCTCTTCGCCAGGACCATGTGTTCCGCCGTGAGTCGGCGGACCTTGTCCATGGTCTCCACCCGGTCGCCGTCACGTACCGGGAAGGAGGGATGCGCCACCTCGTTGTGAAATCGGCTCCACAGGTCGTCGTCGCGTACGGGGGGGATAACGGGCGACGCGGGCGGAGACGGGGCAACCGGCACTGTGGGGGGAGGAGATGCAACCGGGGCCTTGGGGGGCGATGGTGCAACCGAAGCCGCGGGTAGAGATGTAACCGGCGCTTCGGCTGAGGCCGCTTCTGAACCACTCTCGATAAACGAGAGGATGTCCTGCTTGGTCACGCGACCCTGGTGGCCGGTGCCGGGCACGTCCGCAATGTCCACCCCGGCTTCTTGAGCGATCCGGCGCACCACCGGCGTGGACCTCGTGCGCAAACGCTCTTCGCTGGTGGTTGTGCAGGCAGGGTCGAACGCCTCTGCATCCGCCGTCGCAACGGGGTCGGGGTCCCTGCTCGACTCGGAACGGTTCACCTTGGTTGTCAACGGCTCGCCGACGGGCGCGGGCGCGCTGGTCGTCGGGGGTTCGGCGGCGGGGGCAGCCGTCTCGGTCGCGATGTACGCTACAACGGTACCCACCTCCACCGTCTCGCCCTCGGGAACAAGGATCTCCGCCAGTACCCCGGCAGTGGGGGCGGGGATTTCGGCATCGACCTTGTCGGTCGAGATCTCCAGTATCGGCTCGTCCCGGTCAACCGGATCGCCTGGAGACTTAAGCCATCTGGAGACCGTTCCCTCGGCGATCGACTCGCCCATCTGGGGCATCGGCACTTCAATTCGCGACACGCTGGTTCTCTCCCACTCTGACGGTCAATACTTGAAAAGATAACGTCCTGCGGTAACCACGTCGGCGACCGACGGGAGGAAGTAGTCCTCCAGTTCGCCACTGAAGGGAACGGGCGAATCTATCGCCGTGACGCGAAGGATTGGCCCGTCGAGCCATTCGAACGCCTGCTCGTTGACGCGCATGGCAATTTCGCCGGCGATGCCTCCGGTGCGAGTGTCTTCGTGCACGATGAGGAGTTTCCCCGTCTTCGTAACCGATGCGACGATGGCCTCATCGTCCAATGGGAGCAGGCTTCGCAGGTCGATTACTTCGGCGCGGATCCCGTCCCTGGCCATTTCCGCCGCCGCCGCGAGGCTCCTGTGCACCATCAGCCCGTAGGTGACGATGGTGAGGTGCTCTCCTTGCCGGGCCGTGCGCGCTTTCCCGATCGGGATCGCATAGTCCTGTTGCGGAAGCAGTTCGCGGCAATACGGAGCGCGGTAAAGGCCCTTGTGCTCCTCGAAGATCACCGGATTGTCGTCCCGAATCGCACTCTTGAGCAAGCCTTTGGCGTCACGCGGCGTCGATGGGTAGACGATCTTCAGTCCCGGCGTGTGAAAGAATGCCATCTCGACGTTTTGGGAATGGAAGGGTCCTCCGCGATTTCCGCCTCCAACGGGGCCGCGAACCACGAGGGGCAACGGCCCGGCTCCGCGGTAGAGCGACGTGGCGATGTAGTTGGTCAATACGTCGTACGCAGGTGAAATGAAGTCCATGAACTGCATTTCGACCACCGGGCGCAGCCCCATGTGGGCGGCTCCAGCAGCGGCGCCGGTGAACCCTCCCTCGGCAATCGGCGTGTCGATCACGCGCGCGGCCCCAAAACGATCCACGAACCCGCGGGTAACCTTGAACGCTCCTCCATAGGCGCCGATGTCCTCGCCGAGGAGAAAAACGCGTTCGTCCCGCTCCATTTCTTCCCACAGCGCCTCGGCGATTGCCTCGAGCATCGTCGCAGGCTGACCCGATCGGGTGCGGGTCACGTGGGTCGGGTAGCTAGTGGACATCGGTACCCCCCGCGATCGCACCATGCCCGCCGGCGGGGCTCGGTGGCTTGAGCCGAGTCCATGGCCGCGACGGTGGGCTTCCAGTTCGCACCGCAGCCAGAGCATCGTGCGGTTCGGGTACAGGTTCTTTCGCGATGCGACGAAGCGCGTGGTCGACCGCCGCCGCGGCCGCGGTCCGAATCGACCGCAGTTCGCCCCGTTCGATGCGGCCTTCGGCAAGAGCCCAATCCTCAAACTGCTCGTGCGATTTCCACCGCCCTCTCTCGGGAACCGCCTGCAACCCGATGAGTGTTGGGCCCTCGCCACTTACCGCACGCCGTCGGGTGGCGGTCACGGTCAAGAAGAGGCTGTAATGGGATTCTCCGGCAACCGTCAACGCTGCGACCCCATACGCCCGCCCTACGTCATCGAGCAAAGCGCGACTATTCGCCGGGCCAGAACTCGTCGACTCGATCACCACGATAAGAGGAACCTTCTTCGCTGCGGCAAAGTTCACCCCTTCGTGCCAACCGCCCGTGTCCAGTGCAGCTTCCTTCTCGAACACCAGCGCCACCCGGTCTTCGCGGCGGTGGGCAAACGCGAACGCCGCACCCGCAAGCACCTGGGTCATCATTCCCGGCGGTCCGTTCCACCCAATCAACCCCCTCCGCAGGTCCGTCCACGTCAACCCACCCGTTCGAGCTGCAGCCGAGGCTGTAGCCTTGCGCGCCAAGTGGCGCAGAAACTCCAGAGGGGTAGCGCCGAAGGCAAGTGCGGGACCCACGGAAAGTGGCCCTGGCGAGCAGAGGTCTCCTCGGCCACTGGCGGCATGTCGCATCGCGCGGGCAATGACGATAGACCTCGCATCGACTGTAGGAGCATCTTCCCGAAACTCCAGCGGTTCGAATTCGCGAACGCCGCGCTCCAGGAAAAGCCCTTGAAAGCCGTGATAGAGAAGGTCCCTGACTTGGTCGGTCGTCAGGACCGTCGTCTCACGGCCGCCGCGCACGCTGAGCGGTCAATCGCCCGGCGGGTTGGGCGGCTGATCGGATTCTGGCGGCGCACTCTCGCCCGCAGGCCCCGCCTCGTCGGGTTCCTCCGCTGCCTCAGCCGGCGGGATCAGCTCGAGCGAGGGGGTGGCCGCAGGCAACACGGGCTGCGGAGCCGTGGTGGCGGGGTTGGCGATCCCTTCCAGAACGGAGGTGGGAACCGTTGAACGGGAGGACTGGATTGCCAGCACGAGCGAGAGCACCATGAAGACGGACCCCGCGATCCAGGTCGCGCGCGTCAACAGCGTCGTGGCCTGGCGACCACCGAGGACATCCGTGGCGGCCGCACCGCCACCCATGGCGGCCAGTCCGCCTCCTTTGCCCGCCTGCAGCAGGATGACGACTCCGAGGAACACGCCGTCAAGTACCAGAATAGTCAACAAGAATCCGTACATGTCACTTTTGCTTGGTGTCGGGTAAGTCCATGCGCTACGGAAGCTGCCGAGCGCGCCGTCCGGTGTCAACAGGCAACCCCGGCCTCCACAATGCGGGAAAAGGTCTCGGCGTCGAGACTCGCACCACCAACCAGCACGCCGTCGATGTCCGGCATCCGCATGAGGCCTTGCGCGTTCGATGGTTTCACGCTTCCGCCATAGAGAATCGGGCAGTCGCCCAGCGAGCCCAGCGCGGCACGCACTATCGCGTGTGCTCCCCACGCGTCTTCGGGGGTGGCCGTCTCCCCCGTACCGATAGCCCACACCGGTTCATAGGCGATCATGTATCGCTCGCAACGTTCCAGCGTCGCCGCAACCGCGGTGATCTGTCGGCGCAAGACCTGTTCGAGATTCCCCGCTCTCCGCTCATCAAGGAGTTCGCCCACGCAAACCACGGGGGTAAGGCCCGCCCGCGCCGCCGCAGCCACCTTTCGAGCCACCTCGGCGTCCGTCTCGCCGAAGACGTGCCTGCGTTCGGAATGCCCGATCAGTACCGTCGAGGCACCTGCCGTCACCGCCATTTCCGCGGAGATCTCCCCCGTAAGTGCGCCCCGGGGCTCCCAATGGATGTTCTGCACGCCGAAGTGCGCTGTTACTTTCGCAGCTTTCCGGGCGACGCCGAGCGAGACGTCTGGAGGGAAGAACAGGATTTGAACGGCACCTTCCGGTACATTGGGGCGGAATCGGGCAAAAAACCGATCCGTTTCGCGTGGGCCGTGATGCATCTTCCAATTTCCCGCAACGACCTTTGCCATGTTCCTCTACGCTCCAGCGCCGTGCTCGGTGGGACGACGGGCGGACAGCGCTTCGACGCCTGGCAGTTTCTTGCCCGCCAGAAGATCAAGCGATGCTCCGCCACCCGTTGAAATGTAGGTGATCCGCGCAGCCACCCCTGCGTCGCGCACCGCGGCGACCGAGTCTCCGCCGCCCAGAATCACCTTTGCACCTCCGTCAGCGGCCGCGGCCGCCGCCACCGCTACTCCTCGCGTCCCCGCAGCGAACTCGGCAACCTCGTAAATGCCCATGGGCCCGTTCCACACGATGGTCGCAGCGTCCTTCAAGCAGCTCGAGAACATTTCCAGCGTAAGCGGACCGATGTCGCCGATCATTTCTCTGGGAGAGATCCGGCTGCGCTCCACGGCTCGGACCTCCGCCGTAGGCTCGGACGCTTCCACAACCTTGCAGTCAACCGGGAGGACCAAGCGGGATCCGGCGGTCTCCATGAGCTGCGCCGCAAGGTTGCGTTTCTCGGGTTCGAGGAGCGAAGTGCCCGTCTCCATGCCCATTGCGCCAAAAAAGGTGTTAGCCATCGCCCCTCCCACCAGTAGCGCGTCGACGCGAGCCAATAATGCCTTCATGACGTCGATTTTTCCGGAAATCTTGGCGCCGCCGACAACGGCCACGAAGGGGCGCCGGGGATTCTCCAACGCGCCTCCGATCACGGCCAGCTCCCGGGCCACCAGGAGGCCTGCAACCGCGTCGCCGCCCTTCGCCTTGACCGCTCGCGCCAATCCAGCGGTGGAGGCGTGCGCGCGGTGCGCAGCGCCAAAAGCATCCAGCACGAAATGGTCGGCCCAGGTGGCCCAATCGGCACCCAGTCGCGGGTCGTTGCGGGTCTCGCCAGAGAGAAAGCGCGTGTTCTCAACGACAAGAACGGAACCCCGGTCCATGTTCGCAACCGCTTTCCGAACCGGTGCTCCGCGAGCGTGCGGACAAAACGGTACGGGAAACCCCAAAAAGTCTTCGAGACGGGATGCCACGGGGGCAAGCGTCAGCGCTGGCATCGCCCTGCCCGGCGGACGGCCCAGATGCGAGAGCACGACAACCCTGTGCCCATTCCCGATCAGGCGTTGGATGGTTGGAACCGTCCGGCGAATTCGCGTGGGATCGGTGATCCGGCCTCGGCTCATCGGTACGTTGAAGTCCGCCCTGAGTGCGACGATCGCTGGGCGATCGCGGGGCAAGTCATCCAGCGTCTTCTTCGAATGCAGCGCTGCCACGGAACTCACCTGGTGCCTGCCAACCGTCAACGAGGCAGCCGCGCGCCGACGTATTCGACCAGGTCGACCACCCGGGAAGAGTATCCCCACTCGTTGTCGTACCAAGCCAGGACCTTCACCATCCGCCCACCCATTACGGCAGTGCTGAGGGCGTCCACTACGGAGCTGGCCGGTTCCCCCGTGAAGTCAACCGAAACCAGTGGCTGCTCTTCAACGCGCAGGATCCCCGCCAGGTCGGTCTTCGCAGAGGTACGGAGCGCGTCGTTGACCGCTTCGGTGGTGACTTCGCTTTCGACCTCAACCACGAGGTCGACGACGGAAACGTCGGGGGTTGGCACTCGAATCGCCATCCCGTCAAGCTTCCCTTCGAGTTCGGGGAGAACTAGCGAGATTGCCCTCGCGGCTCCGGTCGTGGTGGGGATCATGCTGACCGCCGCGGCGCGGGCGCGCCTCAAGTCCTGGTGAGGGCCGTCCAAGATGGCCTGCCCGGCGGTATAGGCGTGAATCGTCGTCATGAGACCGTGAACGAAGCCAAACCTCTCCAGCAGCACCTTGGCGACCGGGGCCAGACAGTTGGTGGTACAGCTGGCGTTTGAGACGATGTGATGCTCGTCGGGATTGTAGCGCCGTTCGTTCACGCCCAGTACAATCGTGACGTCTTCGGATTTGGCGGGCGCCGATATGACGACCTTGGCCGCCCCGGCATCCAGGTGTCGCGATGCAAGTTCCCGGGTGCGGAACCTTCCGGTTGCTTCGACAACGACGTCCACGCCCAATTCGCTCCACGGCAAATCGGCCGGGTCGCGACGCGAGAAGACCCGGATTTCTTCTCCGTCAACCGCCAACTGGTCTCCCGAAGCCGCCACGGATCCCCCATACTTGCCGTGCACCGAATCGTACTTCAGCAAATGCGCGAGCGTGGATGGAGTGGCTAAGTCGTTGACTGCCACAAATTTGAGGTTGCTTTTCGGGTCGCTCTTCGCAGACCTGAAGACGTTCCTCCCGATTCGGCCGAAGCCATTGACGGCAACTCGAATGGACATAGGTCAGGTAACTCTCCTCGGCGGTTAGATTAGCTTGGGAACGGTGCGAGCGAACGCGTATGCGACAACCTCGGCGGGCCCGCCGAACGCCAGGGCGCGAACTGCCGCCGCCACGGTGGCACCGGTAGTGATTACGTCGTCCACCAGGAGCACCCTACGATCTCGAATCCGTTCGCGCGACGCCCCCATTCAGTGTGAACGCACTGCTGACGTTAAGACGCCTTTGCAACGGATTCAAGGCAGTCTGGGTACCCGTCTGACGGGGTCTCTCGATGCATTTCAGCAAAGGGATCGCGAGCGCGTCAGCCAGAGCCGACGCGATTACCGCGGCTTGATTGTACCCTCGACGCCGGAAGTTACGGGCGGAAGTGGGAATGGGAACCACGAAGTCCGCCTCCCGTTCCGTCCGGGAAGCGTGCCGCCCCATTTCGGCACCGATGAACTCGCCTACTCCGCGGCAGCCCTGGTACTTGAGCGCATGCACCAGCTCGCGTGCTGGCGGCTCCAGCAAGCATACGGCGTTGGCCGACGCCAGCTCGTCCGGCCAGTCTGCGCACTCCAGGCAGGACGGCGCTTCGCCAGTGCCGAGAGGAGCCCCGCACCGCAGGCAGGCTGGCTGGGGAACCGGGGGCAAGCTCATTCGGCAATTCGCGCACACTGGACCCTGGCCGGTCCTGGTTTCTTCGCCAACGGCACCACCGCAACCGGCACAGGCCGGCGGCAACAAGTAGTCGACGAGATTCCCTACTACGTCAACGCGCGTGACATCACCCCCCTCGGCGGTGGCTCGCCAAACCAGCGAGCGTACGCCGCTTCCGCCTGGCGCAACAGCATGTCCCGACCGTCAACTGCAAATATCCCGAGCTCCTCAGCCTGGCGACACAGTGGCGTCGGCTCATGTCCATACACCAGATCAATCACGCGTAGCGGCGGGCTATCCAGGACAAGGAGATCAAGAATCGACCGCCGGCCATGTAGCCCAACCGAAGTCGCGTTGATCACGACGTCCGCACGCAGACCATGGAGCACCCGCACTGGCGTCGCCCGGTCGTCGCCGAAGTGCCCCGCCAGCCGCACAGCCCGGCGCGGCGTACGATTCCAAATGGCCACGACGGAAACATGAGAAAGCCCCAAGAGGACGAAGAGCACAGCTCGGGCGGCGCCCCCTGCACCCAGGACCAGCACGCGCAGCCCGGCGCCGAGCCCCGCGACGGTCGCGGCCCACGTTCCCGCAAACCCGTCGACATCGGTGTTGTCGCCCCATACTCGCCCGTCGGTAGCCCCGAAGGTGTTGCAGGCGCCGGTCGCGACAACCGCGGGCGACTGGCAATCGAGAAACGGAAGGACTCGCTCCTTGTGAGGGACTGTGACGTTACCGCCTCCACCTTCCAGGGCAAGCTGCCGCAAAACGCGCCCGCACTCTTCCGCCGATACGGAGCGGGCCACATAGCGAGCTTGGCGGCCCGCCGCCCGAAACGCGGTGTTGTGAATTGCCGGCGAGAGGCTGTGCGCGACCGGGTCGCCCAATAACGCGTAGGTCGTGACTTGCATCCTCGACTAAGCCCCCTCGCACGCCGCGATGGTGCTCAAGGCGGCTTCGACGAGCCTCTCGAGCTGCTCGAACGTGGCCTGGTAGTGGCTGTCCGGTCCTCCGAACGGGTCGGCGACGTCGCCCCACTCTCCCGCCAACTCGGTGAGCAAGTGCGCCTTGCCATGGGCTCCCAGCGCCTCGACTCTGTGGACATGGTACTCGCTCATGCAAGCTAGCAGTCTCGCGGCGCCCACCACGTCCTCGTCCAACCTCCTGCTCCGGTGACGGTCGAGGTCCAAGCCTGCGCTTGTAGCCGCTACCCTTGCCCCCGTGCTCGCCACATCACCCGGCCAAGCATCGGTTCCGGCAGACCCTGCCGTCACCCGCGGCAACCCCTTCTCGGCAATAATCCGTCGCGCAATCGCTTCCGCCATCGGAGAACGGCAGGTGTTACCCGTGCAGACGAAAACGATGTGAAGCGCGTTGTCGGAATTCATCGGGGGCTGGTGGCCGGCTGAAGGAACCTGACAGGCGTTATCTCGTTCAAGTCTAGCACATCTATGCCGCCCTCCCTGATCAGAACGGGCTCGGACGAGCCAAGACGTACGATCGTCGACGTGGACCCACCTGTCAGCGATCCGGCGTCCAGCGCAAACAGACGCATGCCCTTGGCCCGTGCGGCTGCCAGTGCCTTCGCCGCCGTCGTCGCCGGAGCGGCCCCCGGCGCGTTGGCCGAGCTCGACGTAATTGGACGCCCGCACTTCTTCAGAAGCGCGAGCGCAACGTCGCAACCGGGCACTCGCACCGCTACGGAACCATCGTCAGCTTTGGCGGAGCGATGAAAGAGATCGCCAGGATCATCGAGCACCAGCGTTAGCGGACCCGGCCAGAACGTCTCGGCCAAGGTGCGCCCCAGATCACTCAAGATGGCTTGCACCGTCCGTACAGTCGGGATCAACACCACGAATCCGCCCTTGGGACGCCCCTTGAGCGCTCGAAGTGCGCGGATCGGGGCATCCTCCAGGATCCCCCCGAAGCCGTAAACCGACTCGGTTGGATGGACGATGATCTCGCCCGCGCGGAGGCGACGAACCGCCGCACGCAGCGAAGGGCCCGACACGGTCACACGAACCCCTGGGAGATCAGCGTCTCGGCTGTGGCGATGTCTTCGGGTCTAGTGATCTTGAGATTGGTGGCTGACGCCATGACCACGCGTACGTCGACACCCAGCTGTTCGACCATCGATGCGTCGTCCGTAGGCGACAGCGCTCCTGCGCGGCAGTACGCAACGGCGCGAGCAAAGACGGCCCGGGGAAACACTTGCGGCGTCTGGGCATACCACGTTGATCTGCGCGGCGGAGTAGCTTCTATCGACCCGTTGTCCCCGACGCACTTCACGGTGTCTATCGCCGGAATGCCGGCCACAGCGCCGACGCCTTCGGTCGCAAGCGCGATGCAGGCGTCAATCGCATCTTGGGGAGGGAACGGACGGGCGCCATCGTGGACGGCAATCAAGGACGCGTTCGACCGCAGGCACTCCCACGCGTTGGCTACGGACTCGAATCGACTGCTGCCCCCGCGCGTCGTCCGAACGCGCGGGTCCAGCCGAGCCACGTCGAGGGGAGACGTTCCAGATTCCAGCGCCACGACAACCTCTACCACGTCGGACCTGTCAAGAAAGGGGGCAAGCGCCCACTCGAGAACGGTACGGCGCCCGAGCTGGAGAAACGGTTTGCGCACTCCTCCCATGCGTACTCCAAGCCCAGCGGACGGACACAACAGCGCGACGGTGGTAGTCAATCGTCCACCTGTTCGGGGGGCGGTGAGGGAAGGTGGACAATCGATTCGAATCGGGTGAATTCCTTCTCAAAGTAAAGGTCAACGGTTCCGACGGGACCGTTGCGCTGCTTGGCCACGATCAGCTCGGCTTTCCCTTCAAGCGAATTGCCGTCTCTATCCGTTGGGCCATGATAGTACTCGGGCCGATAGAGAAACATGACCAGATCGGCGTCCTGCTCGATCGAGCCGCTTTCCCGCAGGTCCGAGAGCTGTGGCCGGCGATCCGTCCGTTGCTCCGGAGCTCGACTCAGCTGGCTCAGCGCGATTACTGGTACCTCCAGTTCTCGCGCCAGTGCCTTCAAGCCGCGCGATATCTCGGAAACCTCCTGGACTCTGTTCTCGCGCCTTCCAGTTCCGCTCATGAGCTGCATGTAGTCGACGACGACCAAGCCCAACTGGTCTTGTTCGGCCTTCAGCCGCCTCGCCTTGGCTTTCATGTCGATCACGTTGCCAGTCGCAGCATCATCAATCCACATCGGGGCCGCGTTCAGCCGGCTGCAGGCACGTGCCAGCTGCAGGTGCTCGTTCGGCGAGAGCAGGCCTCGCCGCAATCTCTGGGCGTTCACTCTTCCCAGGGCACACATGAGCCGTTGGATGAGCTGCTCCTTGGACATTTCCAGACTGAAGATCCCCACTGGAATCCCGTAATCCAGCGTCGCGGTCTGGGCCACGTTCAGGACCCAGGAAGTCTTGCCCATTGCTGGACGACCCGCCACAATCGCAAGATCTCCCGCATGCAGGCCGGTCGTCATCTCGTCAAGATCGCGAAACCCGGTGGCCAATCCAGAGATGCTTCCCGGCTTTTTCAAGGCCTCTTCGACCCCGTCCAATGACTTCCAGACCACATTCTTGATCGGGATGAATCCATCGTCGCCCCGAGATTGGGATACGCCGAACACTCGTTGCTCGGCACGGTCAAGCACCTCGCTTACCGTCTGGTCACCCGCTTCGTAGACGTCTCGGACGATATGCTGTCCGGCGTCAACCAGGCGCCTCATGAGCGCCTTGTCGCGCACTATGCCCGCATGGTAGGCGATGTTGGCGGCTGTGGGAACCGCGTCAAGCAGCGACGAGAGGTACTCCCAGCCTCCAATGCCCTCAAGCTCTCCCGCCGACTTCAAGTCCTCCGAGATGGTAATCGGATCAATGACCTGTCCATGCTTGAACAATCGGGTCATCGCGCGGAACAGGCGTCGGTGAGTCTCGCGGAAGAACATCGAGTCGTCCACGACGGTCGCGATCTGATCCATCGCAAACGGATCGATCAACACGCCGCCGAGCACGGCCGCTTCCGCTTCCGGGGAGAAGGGGGGCTCGCGATCGTATTGAACGGTGGGATCTCCCGCCGACTGGTCTGGACCGGGCGCGCTCACAAGTCACGCCTCAGTCGGCCCGCGCCGTCCATTACCTGCCGCAGCAGTTGCAAGTCATCCCAGCAGAGTCGGTTCCATCCGGAATTCCGCAGCAGAGCCGCTGGATGATACGTCACTACGAGTGGAACGCCTTCGTAACTGTATATCGTGCCCCGCAGTTTCCCTAGTGGGCGCTTGGTTCCGGTCAGCCACTGGGCGGCGAACGAACCCACAGCTAGGAGTACCTCGGGAGCCACCAGACGGATCTGACGTCGCAGGAACGGGGCGCATGAGTCGATCTCGTCGGGAAGCGGATTGCGATTCCCGGGCGGACGACACTTCACGACGTTGCAAATGTACACCGAGTCCTTGCGTGATAGACTTACCGCGGCCAGCATGAGATCCAGAAGCTTGCCCGCCTGGCCGACGAACGGCAGGCCGGTTGCGTCTTCTCTGGCACCCGGCGCCTCGCCGACTACCATCAGTTGCCCATCCGGATTCCCGTCCGCAAACACCACCTGCCGTCGCCCCTGCGACAGACGGCACCGCGTACACGCCATAGCGGCATCGCGAACATCATCGTATGCGGCGGGAAGGACGTGCTCGGTGGGCGGCCCATCCTGGGCGGGATTTGAGTCCGCCTCGGGACGGGCGTTCGGGGCAGGTGGACCGGCCCCAGCGTCCACCGTTCCAGAGACGATTGCAGGACCGAGATCCATCGCAAGCGACCCTTCGGGCACCAGGGCCGGCTCACCCATTCTCCTGCGCTGGTCAAGGTGGGTGGCCAGTCGGACGACTGCCTGGTTCACCGGGTCCCCTGCTTCAGGCGTCGCTCGATTGCATCCACGATCTCGTGTGCGACCGCAAACTTGGGCATCGTGGGAAGCTCGCGAGGCTTGGCGTTCCGGCTGACGAGAATCACGTGGTTCGTGTCGGATCCGAAACCCGCCCCCGGTTCGTCGGCCGGATTGGCTACGATCAGGTCCAGGTTCTTGGCGGCGAGCTTTGCCCGCGCGTTGCGCACGAGATCGCTGGTCTCGAGGGCAAAGCCCACGGCCACGCTACCCACCTTCATCCTGTGGCTGGCGTCGGCCGCGATATCCCGATTGGCTGCGAGACCCAGCGTGGGCGCGTCGCCGATCTGTATCCTCTTCATCTTGCCCCGACGTGGTGCGCGTACCCGGTAATCCGCGACGGCCGCTGCATGGATCGCCACATCGACCCCACTCACGCGTTGCAACACGGCAGCGTGCATCTCGCTGGCCGTCCGTACCCTGACCGCATCGACTCCGTATGGCGCCGCCAACGCGGTGGGTCCCGTGACGAGCGTCACGTCGGCCCCCCTTAGCCACGCGACTCTGGCCAGCGCATATCCCATTTTTCCCGACGAACGGTTCCCCAGATACCGGACCGAATCGACTGGCTCGCGAGTTCCCCCGGCAGTGACGAGTACCTTCGACCCGGCGAGCGACCCGCCGCCCAGTACCCTCCCCACGGCATCTACGATGTCGATCGGATCGGCGAGGCGGCCCGGGCCACTGCCCTCGCCGGCAGCCAGGCGTCCGTCAACAGGCCCTACCCGCCGGTATCCGAGGACCTCCTGCAGCAACCGCAGATTGGCGCCCGTTCGCGGGTGCGCAAACATCCGGTCGTTCATGGCGGGGGCGACCACCACCGGCGCGTCGGTCGCGACAAGTACCGTGGTGAGCAAATCGCTCGCCCGTCCCGCCGCAGCTCTCGCTATGAAGTCGGCAGTCGCGGGCACTACGCAAAAGCAGTCTGCCTCGCGTCCCAGAGAAACGTGAACCGCTGCGCCACCGGAGGCGAATGTGTCCATCAACGGACCGCGGCCCGTGACGCCCTCGAACGACAGCGGCCCCACAAATCGTCGAGCGGACTCGGTGAGGACGACATCGACGGTAGCCCCGAGCAGCGTCAAATCACGTGCAAGCTGAACCGACTTGTAGGCTGCGATCCCGCCGCACACGCCCAGGACAACCCTTCGGCCAGCCCACGGCATAGCCGCACGACGAGCATCGCGGCCAGGGCCGACTGGCGTCACGGGCGATTATTCCGCTTCAGGACGTCGATGCTTGACGAGTCTGTACTCGATCTGGCCCGAGGTAATGGCCTCCAACGCACGAGTGGACAGCTTTTTCTGATCGCTCAAATGGGCCTCTCGAGGGAGCCTATTGAGCTCTCTGGCATAGCGGGCTGCCACCAGTACCCCCAGATACTTGCTCTGGTTGTTCTCTGCGATTTCGTCCGGGGTAAATACTCTCATTGGGATCTCCTCATACGTCGCCGTCAACGCCTTCCAGGCGCGCGATCTCAAGCCGGGCGCCGGACGCGAGCTCGGCACACACGGCCCTCATGTCCACTCTGGGCGTCCGCCGCGCCACGGGAGCGCACCCGAATGCCATGACCTGTTCAACCGTCCGCCCCAGCTCTTCGTTCACGATGAATTCTTCGAAGGTTGCAGCAGCCTCAAGCTCGACGAGTGCCGTCCGCAGGCGCTTCAAGATCTGAGGCGACGACTCCGTGCTCCTGCCGGTCAGTCGTTTCAACCACTTGGCCGAACAGGGCGGGACCACAAAGATAACCAAAGCGGAGGGGACATGCCGTTTCACCTGCACCGCCCCCTGGACGTCGATGTCCATGACGACGATCCGACCTCCGGTCGCGGTGGGAGCCAGATTTGCCTTGGGCGTGCCGTAATATTGACCGTGGACCCGAGCCCACTCCACGAGCTCGCCCTCGGCAATCATCGCCTCAAAATCCCGAGTCGACACAAAGTGGTAGTCGCGGCCGCTCCATTCCCCGACACGGGGAACACGGGTAGTAGCCGAAACCGAGAGCACGAACCGGTCGGGCCGCTCGGCGACCAGTCGCGTAGCGATGCTGGTCTTCCCCGCTCCCGAAGGCCCCACGAGCACGAGGGGACCCGGCATGAACCCACGTTCCCCCCCGGTCACTCCACGTTCTCCAACTGCTCGCGCAACCGCTCCAGTTCCTCCTTGATCGCGACGGCTGAAGCCGCAATCATTGCGTCATTCGCTTTCGCGCCGACCGTGTTCGCCTCTCGGTGCATTTCCTGGACCACGAATCCCAGACGCTTGCCGATTTGGCGTCTCTCGACGCTCTCGTCGCCATCCACCGCCTCCAGGAACAGCGCCACGTGGGAACGCAAGCGCGCAAGTTCTTCGGCAAGATCCCATTTCTCGGCGAGGTAGGCGATCTCCCGCGCCAGGCGGTCTTCGTCGACCTCAACCGATTCGACAAGGGCAGCCACGTGGCGTCGCAAGCGGTCGCGCTCCCTCAGCAACCTGGCTGGCGCTTCGGCCTCAATGGCGTCTATCTCCTTGACGATTCCGGCAATGCTCGCACGCAGCACATCCTCCAACCTCCGCCCCTCGGCCTCACGCATCGCCACGACGTCTTCGAGCGCAGCTCCGAGGCAGCCCAGCAGGGCCTCCTCGTCCGCATCCCCCTCCCGCGCCGATCCTCCATGGGGAGCGACGACAAAGACGCCTGGCAGCGTCGCCAGCGTCGCCACGCTCACGCCGCCTCGCAAATCCAGCGTGGTCGTGACTTCGCGCAGCATGTCCACATAGCGCCGGGCTCTGTCCATGTCCAGCACGGGCGCCGCAAGGCCTTCGTGCTCCAGAACTTCGCAACTTGCCGATACCGACACGCTACCCCGGCCCAACGCCGACCGGACGACCTGGAGCACCAGCGACCGAAGGCTTTCCCAGCCCTTGGGAAGGCTCGCCGCAATCCTCAAGTGGCGGTGGTTCCCCGTCCTGATCTCGACTCGCAGTGCCCGGCCGTCCGTCAGTTCCACTCGATGGGTCCCGTAACCCGTCATGCTGCGGATCATCCTGAAGCCCCGTATCCACGGGATCCTAGTTGCGGAATATCCACCGAACTCCGTACAGGCTCCTCGTTCTGGGCAGGAGTCGCCCCGGCACATCCTGGTTTTCGAGTCTTGGGGTCAAGTTATCGACCGTCAAGAAGATGTTCAGCGTGAGAAAGCGCATCTGCAGACGAAAAAACCAACTCTGGTAGAAGGGCACGACATCGGGCACCAAGGCTGGTTCGTCTTCCGCCTGATGCGCCCAGCCTACGGACGTCGAGGCGACCATCGAGACCGAATCGGGTTCCGGAGGCACCCCGAGCGGCACATTCATTGGAGAACGACCCTGTGCCCCCAGATCCACCCACAGCTCGAAATTGCCACTCTCGCGAAACACCCGGTGGAATGTGAGGCTGCCGCGATACACATGGTCCGGAAAGTAGAGTGGCGCGACCGAGTCCTGCTGCTCCCACAGCTGGACCTCGCCAATGAAATGCAGTCCTCTGGGCCGGAGGGGGACTTGCCCCGTCAGCTCCCATCCTTGCCGCCGGGGCTGTGGGATCACCAAGCCGTCTCTGTCAAAGAGCAGCTGCGTAGGCCAGATTGAGTCGGCTTCAGCCGTCACCCGGGCGCCGGACATAGAGAGGCCACGCCACGCCGCACGCGCCCCATATCGGGTGCCGCTGCGCTCGGTGAACCGTGGTCGCAACATGTTCTCGGCAGAGTCGGCCACTTCCTCGTCCACGATGGTCGTGTCCTCGGGCTCGTCGGGCAGCGGAGGTCGCAGGTAGGGCACAGCACGCGCACCCCTGCCCCGCTCGGCGAAGAACGTCAGATGCGACATCGGGTTGAACCACGCCCGCGCATCGTATCCCCCGTCGGTCAGGTCTTCCCAGGATTCCCGCCGCAGAAGTGCGTTTGCACCGCCCCACCTCTGCGAGACCGCCGACAGCTCCAGCGACAGCTCCCGGTCAGGTATCCCAATCCCGTTGTTGAAGCGCGCGGTTGCGCGTCCCCACACCGGTCCGACCCCTGCCGACAGGCGCCCTCCATACTGGCCACGGGCCTCACTCTGGAACGGAAACGTCATCGTGCTGTCGCCCGTGGACACCGATCCGTTCGTTCGCCACCCTTCGGCCAACAACGCCGGAGCCGGAGCCCAACTTCCGTGCAGCGTCCAGTCGGAGCGCCGTACCTTGCCGGGCGAATCCGTAAACACGTCGCGGTCGATGCCGACGCGACGCGTCTCAAAGCGAATGCCCGCGTTTTCCCCCCGGTGCAGACTGTAGCGAAACCAGGCCCCGGTAACGGCGCCCGGCGTGTCGCGTCCGCGCGTGTCGAGGCGTTCCAGCGCCACGGCCGCCTTGCCGATCAGCACGCGCGGGAGCGAGAAAGTGGCGCGCAGGAGGTTCGTGTCAAGATCTCCGGTGCCCGCTTCGACGAGCGTATACGCCTCGGGATCGGAATGCACGTAGCGGAAGAGATGGACGTCCACCCCCGCGGGACGACGTTCGACCCGCACCCGTTCCAGTCCAGACACGGAGATCCGCGACAGATCGGGAACGGATCCCTCCATGGGCAAGTGTTGCACACCGTCGTAATACACGCGCAGTCCCCCGCCGGCATGACCCACCGGGAACACGGCAACCGCCGCCCCAAAGTCGCCGCTGCGTACCGTAAGCAGACCGGGAACTTCACCCAGGAGCTCCCACAGCGTCTGGCCGCGCGCGCTCAACAATTCCTCCCGGTCCCATTCCCAGACTCCGGAAGCGAGACCTTCGGGAACCGGATCCGGGAGGGCTGGCAAGACGGGCGGAGGAGGAATGCTGTCGGCCTGGGCCGAATCGGCGGCAATCGAATCCGCGACCAAAGCCGAGTCGGATGGCACGCTGTCGGGAACCACGGTGACGGTATCGGGAGGGTCTTGGGCCCCTACCGACCCAGCCATGACGCCCGATGCTCCCAGGACCCCGACCAGTGCGCGCCAGCCGCTCGCGGCCTTCAGAACCAAGCCCTCTCTCGTACCCATTCGAGCAATAACCGGCAGGGCGTTCCCTTGGGGCCTTTTCGCAGATAGGATTTGCGCGACTTGCCATAGGCCGTGCCGGCGATGTCCAGGTGGGCCCACGGCACGCTCCCCGCGAATTCCGAGAGAAAGCATGCGGCGGTGATCGTGCCAGCTGGCCGACCTCCGACGTTCTTGAGGTCTGCAACGTCACTCTTGAGTTGCTGCATGTATTCGTCGTCGAGTGGCAGCGGCCAACACGGCTGGTTTGCCCTGTCACCCGCAGCTTGCAGCTCGTCCATCAGCTCGGAGTCATTGCCGAGCAGCGCCGAGCGGTGGTGTCCCAAGGCAATCACGCTCGCGCCGGTAAGCGTTGCACTGTCGACGATCGCGGCGGGGTTCCACGCCTTCGCGTAATCCAGGGCATCGGCCAGAATCAACCGACCCTCCGCATCGGTGTTAATTACCTCGATGGATTTTCCGGCGCGACTCCACACCACGTCGCCCGGCTTCGTCGCCGATCCGTTAAGCAGGTTCTCGGAGCTGGGAACGATCCCGATTACGTTTGCGGGCATGTCCAGCTTGCCGATCGCAAGCATGGCACCCAGTACCGCAGCGCCGCCGGACATGTCGTACTTCATGTCTTCCATGCCCTTCGCGGGTTTGATCGAGATCCCGCCCGCGTCAAAGGTCAGCCCCTTTCCCACCAGGACTAGCGGCGACGCGTCAGGGTCTCCACCCCGGTGTTGAAGGATGACGAGGCGGGGCTCTTCGTCCGATCCCCTCGATACCGAGAGAAGGGCGCCCATGGATTCGGCTTCCATCTCGGCTGGGCCCAATACGGCAAGCTCCAATCCCGCCTCGTCGGCAATCCGCTCGGCTTCCGTCGCGAGACGCGAGGGGGTCGCGACATTCCCCGGCATGGCCTGAAGCGTGCGGGCGCGGTTTTCGCCAGTGGCAAAGGCGAAGCCGATCCGGACATTCCGGTCCAGTGCCGAGGACGGCCGTGACACTATTACCGCATCCTGGACAAGCGGGATCGATGGCTCGGACTCACCCAACGCCGTTTTCCCCGATACCAGATCGCGGAAACGCCATGGGGCAAGCACCAAACCCTCCACCGCCGCCTGAATCCACCTCGGTGGGACCGAGACTCCAAGATGCGACAGGCACAACCCGAGAGATTGCAGGCCGAAGCGTTCAGCCGCGCGAACCGCATCGCCTGCCACTGAACGCAGGGCATCGTCCGAAAGCGAATCCAAGTCTCCCATCCCCAGGAAGAGCACCCGCTCCGGCCCTCGGTGCCCTTGCCGGTATGCCAGAACCCGGTCGCCATCGCGGCCCAGGAAATCACCCGTCGCCACCGCTTGGCCGAGCACGCTTCCGGTAGCGCGATCCAACCCCACGGCGTCGCCGATCCCCGTTTGCTGGGCAAGCGATGGGTCTGCCGGCAGGGGCACAACCATCAGCGGCGTCTCCAACCGTTCGGGCAGCTCCGTGCTGACTTCCAAGCGCATCTTGCGTAACCTGTTTGAGGCCGCCCCTACATGTGGGCGACGACGGCCTCGGCGAACCGCGAAGTGGATACCTTGGTGGCGCCTTCCATCTGTCGCGCGAGGTCGTAGGTCACCGTGCGGGCCCGCACCGCTCCCTCCAATCCGCGGTCGATCCTGCGGGCAGCCTCGTCCCAACCGAGATGTTCAAGTAGCATCGCGGCCGACAGGATCAAGGAGCCGGGATTGACCTTGTCCAACCCAGCGTACTTGGGCGCCGTGCCGTGGGTCGCTTCGAAGAGCGCCACTTGGTCGCCGATGTTCGCACCCGGCGCCATTCCCAAACCTCCTACTTGAGCGGCGCACGCGTCCGAGAGGTAGTCGCCGTTTAGGTTGGGCGTGGCGACCACGGAATATTCGGCAGGCCGCAACAGGACTTGCTGGAACATCGAGTCGGCAATGCGATCCTTGATAACGACGCGCCCGTTCGCCTTCTCACCCTCCCAAAGCCGCGATTCGCGGATCGTGGTGTCGGGAAACCACTCCGCCGCCACTTCGTAGCCCCAGTCGCAGAAAGCTCCCTCCGTGTATTTCATGATGTTGCCCTTGTGCATCAGCGTCACCGAGTCTCGGCCACGCGCGAGCGCGTACCGAATCGCAGCGGCGACGTGGCGCTTGGTGCCGAACGGGCTCACCGGCTTGATCCCGATACCGCTTAGCTCCCGAATGGCGGCGCCCATCGTGCCCTGCAGGAAATCACGCACCCGGTTGGCGCCGTCGGAACCCGACACCCATTCGATTCCAGCGTACACGTCCTCGGTATTCTCGCGGAACACCACCATATCCACCTTGTGCGGCTCTCGCACTGGCGACGGGACGCCCGGTATCCATCGCACCGGACGCACGCAGGAATACAGGTCGAGCACCTGTCGAAGCGTCACGTTCAGGGAACGGATCCCACCACCCACCGGCGTGGTCAGGGGTCCCTTGATCGCAACCCGGAATTCGGTGAGCGCGTCGAGCGTCTCCTGCGGTAGCCATTCGCCCGAGGCCGCGTGGGCCTTCTCGCCGGCGAGGACCTCCATCCACGCAATTCCCCGCGTACCCTCGTACGCATTCGTCACCGCCGCATCGACGACGTGGCGCGTGGCCGCCCAAATGTCGGGGCCGATTCCATCCCCTTCGATGAATGGTACGACGGGATGGTCGGGAACAATCAGCTGATCCGCGACGCCGGTGATCTGCTTGCCTTCCGTCGGGACCGTGGCAAATCGGTATGTGGGCACTCTGACGTACTCCAGTGGCGGGAATCACTCCATGCTTGCGAAATGACCCGCGAAATCTAACAGCCCGTGGCCGAGCCGGTGCGTGGGCCGACGCAGCCTGCCGGGAGAGCGATGAGTGACGATGCCCTTGTGGAATCATCGAACGGGGCGTAGCGTTACAGTGGGACAACCACATCGCCAACCGGCAAGGGAGTCGAGCATGACCAAGAAGACAGATGTCCGCAACATTGCCCTCATTGCCGGAAGCGGCGTGCTGGGCGTACTCGGAACGATTGCGTTCCTGGGCGCATTGCAGCGACCGGCAGATCGTGCGCAGAAGGTCGCAGTCGAGCTCGAGCACGTCCGCATCTCCGCGGGCGAGGACGGGCGGACGATGGTTCGAGCGACTGACGGACATATTCGGATTGTCGGTCCGGGCTTGGTGCAGTCAGCCGGACAGGGCCAGCCAATCATCTACGTCGACGGCGTTCGCCTTGACCGCTCCGACGACGCGCTTGGGCGCTTGAATCCCGATCGGATTGACCGAGTCGAAGTCCTTAAGGGCACTGCGGCCAAGCACCTCTATGGAAGCGAGGGCGAACACGGGGTGATTCAGATCTACCTGAAATCCCCGGACGAGGCGTCGGAAAATGCAGACCGCAACGGGCGCTGACACTCGAACCCTTTAGCCCAGCGGCCAATCCCATGGCAGCTGCCAGCCAGCAACCCGTGCCGCACAGTTCGCGTGGGAGCGTGTTGGCACTGGATTACGGCGTTCGTCGCATCGGCGTGGCCCGCAGTGATCCCACGGGCACTTTGGCCACGCCGCTTACCACGCTGTGTCGTCGCGCCGGCAAGCGTCCGCCGATCGCGAGGATCATGCAGTTGGCGATCGAGAACGAGGCGGAAGCGTTCGTCGTCGGGCTTCCCCTGGATGACGACGAGCGCGAGAATGATTGGTGTGCCGAAATCCGCTCGTTTGGGCAACGTCTTGAGAGTCGCTCCGGGTTTCCGGTGCTATACGTGGACGAGCGATACTCCTCGGTAGAGGCAGAGGGACGCATCCGGTCGGCCGGTTTGCGTCGCAGGGCGAAAGAGGACAAGGCAAGAATCGATGCCGGAGCCGCCGCAATCATCCTTCAGGATTGGCTTGACGCCGGGTAAACGGCTTCCGTTGGTTCCGTCGGTTCGATGGCGATGGGGCCTCGGGCTGACTGCCATGTTCGTGGTCGCTGCGACCCTTGGGTGTTCGTCGTCCTCGCCCCCCGGCACGGTAATCGTGAAGATCCCGGAAGGCGCATCATTTCAGGAGGTGCTGGACAGCGTCGCATCCGGACAGGTCAGCAACCGTCGCCGCACGATCCACCTTTATGCACGCCTCCGCGGGCTGGATCGGTCGATCAAGGCGGGAACCTACCGGATTCGGCGCGACGCGTCGATCCCCGAGCTTCTCGACATTTTGACCACGGGTCGCGTGGTCACGTATCCGTTGACGCTTCCCGAAGGGTTGACGTTGGCCGGGATGGCGCCGCGTATCGCGGCTGCGACCGGTTCGGATTCCGCGACGGTGGCCGCGTTTCTGGCAGACGGTTCGCCGAGTGCCGCCTGGAACGTCCCGGGACCAGGTCTCGAAGGCTACCTCTTCCCTGACACCTACAGGTTTGCGGAGGGCGTCGGCGTCGAGACCGTGATCGCAACCATGATCAACGAATACCACCGGTACTGGACCCCTGAACGTCGATCCCGCTTGTCTTCAATCGGGTTGACGGAAAGGGAAGCGGTAACCCTTGCCTCGATCATTCAGGCCGAGGCTGTATACACAGCCGAAATGCCCACCATTTCGAGTGTGTATCACAATCGTCTGCGCATTGGAATGCGACTGCAGGCCGACCCGACGGTGCTCTATGCGTTGGGAGGGCATCGACAGCGACTGCTCTATGCGGCGATTGACTCCGTCGCCGACAATCCATACAACACCTACCGACACGGGGGGCTTCCCCCCGGACCCATCGGCGCACCCGGCGCGGCCGCCCTTGACGCCGCCCTGGCCCCTGCGGACACCGATTACCTGTATTTCGTGGCGGTGCCCAGCGGCGAACACATCTTCAGCCGCACGCTTGCCGAGCACAACAACGCTCGCATCCGGGCCCGCCGAGAGGCTTCCCCTACCTAACGGCCGCTCCTGGCCAACCGGCGCATGCGCCCGTCAACGTTAGCTCACCGGCTCCGCCTGATCGTCATCACCGATCGAGCCACCGTAGCTCCCGGAGGTATCCGTGAGGTGATTGGGAACGCATTGCGGGCGGGGGCGCCGACCATCCAGCTGCGTGAGAAACAGCTCCCACCACGAGAGATTCTCCCCCTCGCACGCCACCTTCGCCAAGCCACCCTGGCCCACGAAGCGCTGTTCTTCGTGAACGATCGGCTTGATCTGGCCCTCGCCGTCAAGGCCGACGGCGTGCACCTGGGCCCGGACGACCTCCCCGTATGCGCCGCCCGTCAAGTCGCGCCTGGTGGCTTCCTGATCGGTTTCTCGAGCGACGACCCGCTGACGGCACGGAAAGCAATTGCCGACGGAGCCAACTACGTCGGGTGCGGGACCGTCTACGCCACTTCTACCAAGTCCGATGCTGGCAAGGCGATCGGCCTGTCGCGCCTTCGCGACGTCGCAAGCGCCATCGACGCGCCTGTGGTCGGTATCGGCGGGATCACCCCTGACCGCGCTCCGGACGTTTTCGCCGCTGGCGCGACGGGGTGTGCGGCGGTGAGCGCAATAATGGCGGCCACCGATCCGGGGCTGGCCGTGCGACGACTTCTTGCGGCCGAGCGGAAGTAACCGAATCGACTCGTCGGCGATGTCGCGCGCATACTTCAGACGCGGCGTCGCGACGAACTGACCGCAACAAACGCTGAACGCCCTGCCCGGGAAACCGCATCCCGTGCAGGGCGTTCGCATTTGCAGGCCGGCAGCGACGTACTCTCCCACCGGGTCGCCCCAGCAGTACCATCCGCGCGGCAGGGCTTAACTTCCGAGTTCGGGATGGGATCGGGTGTGGCCCCTGCGCTCTGGCCACCAGCCAATATGGCATCAAGGGTAGAGTGAAGGTACAGAACCTAGAAACGTGCTGGTAAGGCTGGAATTGGAAGGATGCTGGTCAAGCCTCTCGGGCCATTAGTACGGCTCAGCTACACGTGTCTCCACGCTTCCACTTGCCGCCTATCAACGTGCTCGTCTCGCACGGCCCTTCTGAGACTGATTGTCTGGGAGTACTCATCTTGGGGGGGGCTTCCCGCTTAGATGCTTTCAGCGGTTATCCCTTCCCGACGTCGCTACCCGGCCATGCCCCTGGCGGAACAACCGGTACACGAGTGGTCAGTCCACTCCGGTCCTCTCGTACTAGGAGCAGCTCCCCTCAATACTCCAACGCCCACGACGGATACAGACCGAACTGTCTCACGACGTTCTAAACCCAGCTCATGTACCGCTTTAACGGGCGAACAGCCCGACCCTTGGGACCTTCTTCAGCCCCAGGATGCGATAAGCCGACATCGAGGTGCCAAACCGCCCCGTCGATGTGAACTCTCGGGGGCGATAAGCCTGTTATCCCCGGCGTACCTTTTATCCGTTGAGCGACGGCCCTTCCATTCGGAACCGCCGGATCACTAAGGCCAACTTTCGTTCCTGCTCGACCCGTCAGTCTCGCAGTCAAGCTCCCTTATGCCTTTGCACTCTTCGTGCGATTGCCGACCGCACTGAGGGAACCTTTGCGCGCCTCCGTTACATTTTGGGAGGCGACCGCCCCAGTCAAACTACCCACCTGCCACGGTCCCCGAGGAGGATTCACTCCCCTGGGTTAGAACCTCAACATTGTAAGGGTGGTATTTCACCAACGACTCCCCGTCCCCTAGCGAGAACGGTTCTCAGTCTCCCACCTATCCTACACATGCAAAGCCAAGATCCAATGACAGGCTGCAGTAAAGGTGCACGGGGTCTTTTTGTCCTGTCGCGGGTAATCGGTATCCTCACCGATACTCCAATTTCGCCGAGCTCGCGGAGGAGACAGCGCCCAAGTCGTTACGCCATTCGTGCAGGTCGGAACTTACCCGACAAGGAATTTCGCTACCTTAGGACCGTTATAGTTACGGCCGCCGTTTACCGGGGCTTCAGTTCAGAGCTTCGAGTTGCCTCTAACACCTCCCTTTAACCTTCCGGCACCGGGCAGGCGTCAGTGCCTATACGTCGTCTTGACCGACTTTGCAGACACCTGTGTTTTTAATAAACAGTCGCTTGGGCCGATTCTCTGCGGCCTGGTTCGGCTCCCCACGCGCCGTGGTTCACCTACTACAGGCTCCCCTTCTCCCAAAGTTACGGGGACATTTTGCCGAGTTCCTTCTCCGCGGATCACTCGAGCACCTTAGGCTACTCGCCTCGCCTACGTGTGTCCGTTTGCGGTACGGTCGTCCAAGCACCTCCCATGCGAGGCTTTTCTCGGCGGCATGGTTACGGACCCTTTGTAGGGAATGATTTCCCTTCGGCATCGGCGCTCGGCTAAAGAGGTCTTTTCTCCCCTCTCAACGCCTACCACCTTACATCGGATATTCCACCACCCGACGGTCCTGTCACTCCCGCGTCCCCCCTCATGGTCGAACGCTGCTTGCACGGTACAGGAATATTAACCTGTTTCCCATCGCCTACGCCCTTCGGCCTCGGCTTAGGGACCGACTAACCCGGAGCGGATAAGCCTGGCTCCGGAACCCTTAGGCTTTCGGTGACAGGGATTCTCACCCTGTTTATCGCGTACTCATTCCGGCATACTCTCTTCTCTGCTCTCCACGGATACCTTACGGGTCCGCTTCCCGAACCAGAGAATGCTCCCCTACCATGACTTTCGTCATCCGTAGCTTCGGCACCGTGCTTGAGTCCCGACCATTATCGGCGCGGATCCACTTGACTAGTGAGCTATTACGCACTCTTTAAAGGAATGGCTGCTTCTAAGCCAACCTCCTAGTTGTCTGGGCACATCCACATCCTTTGTCACTTAGCACGGATTTAGGGGCCTTAGCTGACGGTCTGGGCTCTTTCCCTCTCGCGAACGGACATTATCGCCCGTACACTGACTCCCAGGATACATCTCAAAGGTATTCGGAGTTTGGTTGAGTTCGGTAACCCGGTAAGGTCCCTAGCTCATCCAGTGCTCTACCTCCTCGAGACAATTCCCTGAGGCTATACCTAAATATATTTCGGGGAGAACCAGCTATCTCCGAGCTTGATTGGCCTTTCACCCCTATCCACAGCTCATCCGAGCAGTTTTCAACCCACAACGGTTCGGGCCTCCACCAGGTGTTACCCCAGCTTCACCCTGGCCATGGATAGATCGCTTCGGTTTCGGGTCTACCCCCATGCACTCGTCGCCCATTTCAGACTCGCTTTCGCTTCGGCTCCGGACCTGAGGCCCTTAACCTCGCGCATGAGGAGTAACTCGCCGGATCATAATGCAAAAGGCACGCCGTCACCCACCCCCGCGATCCGAAGATCCGGGTCGGGCTCCGACCGCTTGTATGCACACGGTTTCAGGGTCTATTTCACTCGCCGTCAGGCGTTCTTTTCACCTTTCCCTCACGGTACTCTTCACTATCGGTCACAGACTCGTATTTAGCCTTGGAAGATGGTCCTCCCGGATTCAGCCAGGGTTCCACGTGTCCCGGCCTACTCGGGGTCCACATCAACTCTCCTACGCGCATTTCGCATACGGGACTCTCACCCTCTGCGGTCGTACGTTCCAGTACCGTTCCGCTATGCTCTCGGTTTGCCTCGTGATGTGGCCCCACAACCCCCGGTTGAGTCTCCTCACCCGGGTTTGGGCTGTTCCCTTTTCGCTCGCCGCTACTCTGGGAATCTCGATTGATTTCTGTTCCTCCAGGTACTTAGATGTTTCAGTTCCCTGGGTTGGCTCCCTCGCAAGAGGGTGACGGGACTGAACTCCCGCCGGGTTCCCCCATTCGGACACCCCCGGATCTGAGCTTGCTTGCAACTCCCCGAGGCTTTTCGCAGCTTGCCACGTCCTTCATCGCCGGCCTGTGCCTAGGCATCCGCCGTGTGCACTTTCTCGCTTGACCAGCCCTCTTCCGATCTGGGAGCTCGGCCAGTGCTTACCGCGCACCGCCGTGTTCCCGTCATTGTCATCGGGCTCGTCCACCGTCGCCTTTCCAACACGTATGCTCGGCCACCCTCTGGGACGCCGCCTCCAATCGAGGCGGGTTCCGTCGAACGGCCCGAGCGAACCTAAGGCTCTAGTACTTCACTCTACCCTGATTGTCAAACACCACCGGCACCCACCCTGCCCGTCGCTGGCATCGACCTGATCCCTGCGACGCGTCTCACGCTTGGCAGTAGCGGGCAGCAAAGGTTTGAAAGGTAGTCAATTCTCGACGGATGTCAATACCTGGCCCCGGTGAGGCCCCGCCCATCGTTATCCGCCACCCGCGTCGAGGAAGGATCCGACCTCCCGTTCGGTCACAAAAAAGCTGCCTAGAGCAGGATCTTCGTCCCGTCCGTGCCAGTCGGACCCTCCCGTGGCAAAGAGGCCAGTGGTGCGGGCACGGTCCGCCACCACCTCCTGGACCGCTCGTGGCCACAGACGGAAGACCTCCAACCCGCGCAGTCCCGCTCGAATCATGGTGGGCAGCAAGGCATCCAGGTGACGGATGGGCGGGTGCGCCCACACGGCGACGCCTCCAGCCCCCATAATCGTGTGAATCACGTCTTCCGGACTCGGTGACGCGACCTCGACATATGCGGGGCAGTGCGCCCCAATCAGACGCTCGAAGGCGTCGGAGACATTGCGCGCGAAGCCCGCCCTGACGAGGGCGCGAGCCAAGTGGGGCCGCGTGTAGGGCACGGAACCCGATGCCCGCTGATCGGCCACGCGGTCACGCGGGAGACGGATGCCTTGTGTGGCGAGACCTTGCAGGATCTTCACCATTCGCGTGTGGCGGCGCTCGTGCAGATTCCGGTAGTGGTCGGTTAGCGGCCTGGAGGCCGGGTCAATGAAGTATCCCAGGATGTGGATCGAACTCCCACGCCATCGCGAGCTCATTTCCACGCCGGGGATCACCCGAAGCCGGCCACGAGCCGCCTTGGACGCCGGCCCAACCCCCTCGGCGTTATCGTGGTCCGTAATCGAAATCACGTCCAACCCGCCGGCCACTGCCAGATCGACCACGTCTTCGGGCGATTGGGTGCCGTCGGAACACGTGGTATGCACATGCAGGTCGAGTCGCATTACTTCCCCCTTGGGGACCCGAGCACGTCGGGATCAGTCGGACGCGATTCGATCGGCCAAGACCATTATGTCGTTCGCCTCTACCTTCATCACACCTCCCGAAACGGTAAATGATCGGCGAGATCCCGATTCGGTAGCGAATGACAGCGGCCCACTGCCAAGCAGAGTCAGAATCGGCGCATGCCCTGGAAGAATGCCGATCCATCCGTCCCAGGCTGGAGCGACCAGCGAGCTTGCCTTGCCCTCGAAAACGACCAGCTCAGGCGTGACCACCCGCAGGTTCATTCGCGCAGCCACGGAACCTACACCTCCACGCCCATCGCGGCCGCCGCCTCGATTACCTCGTCAATGTTGCCTTTCATAAAGAATGCCTGCTCGGGAAGATGGTCGAATTCGCCAGCCGCAACCCGCTCGAACGACTCGATGGTGTCTTCCAGACGCACGTAGCAGCCCGGGATGTTCGTGAACGCCGTTGCCACGAAAAAAGGCTGAGAAAGGAAGCGCTCGATGCGACGGGCACGACCGACGACGATCTTGTCTTCCTCGCTGAGCTCGTCCATGCCCAGGATGGCGATGATGTCCTGGAGGTCCTTGTAGCGCTGGAGAATCTCCTTGACGCGTCCCGCAACCTCGTAGTGGCGATCGCCGATGAACTGCGGGTCCAGAATGCGCGATGACGAATCCAGCGGGTCTACGGCCGGATAGATCCCCTTCTCCGCAATCGAGCGGGACAGCACCGTCGTCGCGTCCAGGTGGGCGAATGCCGCTGCCGGGGCCGGATCGGTCAGGTCGTCGGCAGGCACGTAAATGGCTTGAACGGAGGTGATGGATCCCTCGCGCGTCGACGTGATGCGCTCCTGCAGCTCGCCCATCTCGGTCTCCAGAGTGGGCTGGTACCCGACCGCCGAGGGCATGCGTCCCAGCAGGGCCGACACCTCGGAACCCGCTTGCGTGAATCGGAAGATGTTGTCGATGAAGAGGAGCACGTCCTGCTTCTCCACATCGCGGAAGTACTCGGCAATCGTCAGACCCGAGAGACCCACCCTGAGCCGTGCGCCCGGTGGCTCGTTCATTTGGCCATACACCAGCGCGGTGGAGTCCAGGACGCCCGACTCCTTCATCTCGATCCAGAGATCGTTACCCTCGCGAGTTCGCTCACCGACTCCCGAGAACACCGATCGTCCGCCGTGCTCCATGGCGATGTTGTTGATCAGCTCCATGATGATGACGGTCTTGCCGACCCCGGCGCCGCCGAAGAGCCCCGTCTTGCCCCCCTTTACATAGGGCGCGAGCAGATCAACGACCTTGATCCCGGTCTCGAAGATCTCCGTCTTGGGTTCCAACGTGTCGAAACGGGGTGCCAGGCGATGAATCGGCCAGCGTTCGATGGGCTCGCCGTCCGCGCTCACCACAGGTCCCTGCTCGTCCACGGGCTCGCCCAGGACGTTGAGAATGCGACCCAGCGCCGGCTCCCCGACGGGAACCGCGATGGCTTGGCCGGTGTCTTCGACCTTCATGCCCCGCTGCACGCCGTCCGTCGAACTCATCGATACCGCGCGGACCTGAGACCGGCCGACGTGCTGTTGCACTTCCGCCACGAGTTCGATTCTGCGGCCGGATTCGGTTTCGCCTGCTAGTCTCAGCGCGCTGTGAATCTCCGGCAGGTGCCTGGCGTCAAACTCCACATCCAGCACGGGGCCAATGACCTGCACAACGCGACCGACATTCTTCTCAGCCATGTTTCCGTTTTCAAATGCTGTGGTTGTCGTTACTCCAGCGCCGCGGCGCCACCCACGATCTCAGCGATCTCCTGGGTGATCTGCGCCTGGCGCGCTCTGTTGTAGGTCCGCGTGAGCGTCTCGATCATGTCTCCAGCGTTGTCGGTCGCGCTCTTCATGGCCGCTCGGCGGGCACCCTGCTCCCCAGCAGCGTTTTCGACCAACGCGCGGTAGACGACGCTCGTGAGATAACGCGGCAGTATTCGTCCTACCAAATCTACCGGCGGCGGCGACACGATGAACGCGTCTACCGAGCGCGCACCCGCCTTCGGCTCCACGGGAAGGATTCGTCTGGTTCTCGGAGGCGTGGACATCGCGGATCGGAATTCCGAGCTCACCATGTAAACTGCGTCAAGCGCTCCCGATTCGAAGCCATCCTGCAACGGCGTCACCAGCGCCTCGGCGTCCGAGGGCATGGGCAGATCGCCGATTGAGGTCGTCGCCGACGCCACGGCGCTACCCCGAAAACGAAAGAACGTCAACCCCTTCTTTCCGGCAATGTGCAGTTCCGCGGGAATGCCCTTCGCCTCGAGAGCTTCGATCCTGGCACGCGCTTCGCGAATCAGATTGGCGTTGAAAGCGCCGCAAAACCCGCGATTGGCGGTCAGCAACAACACCGCGGCTCGCTTGGTCTCGGCGGGCTGACGGAGAAGTGGGTGATCCTGTTCCAGTCCGGGTGCGCGCAGACTGCGCAAGAGATCGTCGAGCGCATCGCTGTACGGTCGCGCCGCGACCATGCGGTCGATCGCGCGCTTCAGCTTGGAAGTGGCTACCAGCTCCATGGTGCGGGTGATCTTGCGCGTGTTCCTAACGGACTTGATGCGCCGCAGGACTTCTCGAGCTTGGGCCACGCTATGCCGCTCCCGCCATCGCCGTCTCGTTCTCGGCGACGAAGACCTCGTGGTACTCCTGGATTGCGGAACGCAATCGACCCTCGATGTCGTCCGTGAGCGATCCTTCCTGCCGGAGACCAATCAGCACGTCTTCGAAGCGGCTCTCCAGGAAGGCCAGGAAGCCTCGTTCCCACTTCCGCACCTCGGTCACGTCAAGTTCGTCGAGGAAGCCGTTCGTCACCGCGTAGATCGACACGATTTGGCGCTCCACGGGAACGGGCTGATACTGGGGCTGCTTCAGGATTTCGACCGTCCGCTGTCCGCGCGCGAGCTGTTGCTGCGTAGCCGCATCCAGGTCGGACGCGAACTGCGCGAACGTCTCCATGGCCCGGAATTGGGCCAGGTCCAGTCGCAGGCGTCCTGCAACCTTCTTCATGGCCTTGACCTGGGCCGCACCTCCGACCCGCGAAACGGAAATGCCCACGTTCACCGCTGGACGGACGCCCGAGTTGAAGAGATCGGGTTCCAGATAGATCTGACCGTCGGTGATCGAAATCACGTTCGTGGGAATGTACGCCGACACGTCGCCGGCCTGCGTTTCGATGATCGGGAGCGCCGTCAGCGACCCTCCGCCCAGCTCATCGGAAAGCTTGGCCGCCCGTTCCAGAAGCCTGGAGTGCAGGTAGAAGACGTCGCCTGGGTAGGCTTCGCGTCCAGGCGGCCGCCGCAGCACCAACGACAGTTGACGGTAGGCCTGCGCTTGCTTTGAAAGGTCGTCGTAGATGACGAGCGTGTGCTTGCCCTGCCACATGAAGTGTTCGGCCAGTGCGGTCGCCGAGTACGGGGCGATGTACTGCATTGGGGCCGGATCGGACGCGTTGGCGGTCACCACGATAGTGTAGTCCATGCCGCCGTGGTGCCGCAGCGTCTCGACCACGGCGGCCACCTTGCCCGCTCGTTGACCCACCGCACAGTAGATGCAAATGACGTCGGTATCGCGCTGGTTGATGATCGCGTCGACCGCGATGGCGGTCTTCCCGGTCTGACGGTCGCCGATGATCAGCTCTCGTTGCCCGCGACCGATGGGAATCATGGCATCGATCGCCTTGATGCCGGTTTGCAGAGGCTCCTTCACCGGTTGCCGCTTCACGATCCCGGGAGCCACCACGTCGATCTGACGGAGTGCGGAAGTGGCAATCGCGCCGCCGCCGTCGAGCGGGTTCCCCAACGCGTCGACCACGCGCCCCAAGTAGCCGTCGCCGACGGGTATGTCCAGCACGCGGCCCGTGCGCCGAACCTGGTCGCCCTCGTGCAGCCCTGCCCATTCGCCCAGAACCACAGCCCCGATGTTGTCCTCTTCGAGGTTCAACGCCAGGGCGGTGACTGTATCTCCGCTCTCGCCCGATGTGATCTCGAGCATCTCACTGGCCATCGCTCGAGTAAGCCCATAAATCCTTGCCACGCCATCTTTTACCTCGAGGACCTCGCCGATTTCCTCGGCGTGGAGCGCTTCCTCGAAGCTCTCGATTTCGGCCAGGAGGACGCTCTTGATCTCGCCCGCCCGGAGCTGGGAATCTGCCATGTCGCGTTTAGCTTTCCTGTCCTGTAAGCTCGGCTGCCATGAGCCTCCGGCGCATCGCGTCGAGCTGTCGTTTCACGGATCCGTCGTAAAGAGTGTCTCCCTCGCGAATCACGATTCCACCGAGTATTTCGGGCCTGACCGTGATCGTCGGGATTACGGTGGCGCCGGTCGCTTCGGAGAGTTGCCCGGCCAAGTCATACCGTTCGGCGTCCCCAAGTTCGCGGGCTACGGTGACCTCCATGTGGCGAATGCCCTGCCGGCGGTCGAGGAGACCCTGAAAGTCTCTCATAATCGCGGGAATCAATCGCTGCCTGCCCTTGTCCACGACAACTTGGAGAAAACGCAGGAGCATCGGCGGCGCGGTTGAACCCAAGGCGCTTTCGAGCGCCCGCTTCTTGCTGTCCGCGGTGATCCGGGGCGTGCCAAAGAACTCCCGTACCGTCGCGTCCGCCATCAGCCCCGCAACCACGCCCGCGGGCTCACCGTACGCCGCAGCCCCACCGTGTTTCTCCGCCGCTTCGAAGAGCGTCTCGGCATAGTTGCGAACCACGGTGTCTTCCCTCACGCCGCAACCCCTCTGGATTTGGCGAGATCCTTGACGTAGTTCGCTGCCAGCTCTCGGTCGCGGTCGTCGTCTAGTCGCTCACCCAGCAATCGCGAAGCGACGGCAAGGGCTATCTCCACGGATTCCGCGCGTACGGCCTCGACCGCCGCCTGCCGCTCGCGGTCAATCTCGCGACGGGCGTTCGCCAACATGGCCTGGGTCTCCTCGCGCGCCTTGGCCTCCAGCTGCTTGCGCAGGGTCTCTGCCGTCGCGCGCGTCTCGGCAACGACTACCTGGGCCTGCCGACGTCCTTCGGCAAGCTGCTCGCGATGTTGAGCGAGCAGCTTCTCGGCCTCTTCGCGCTGACGACGAGCCTCGTCAATGTTGTCCTGGATGCCCTTCCGACGGGCTTCCAACGAGCCGAGGAGCGGCTTCCAGGCGAATTTGGCCAGCAAGAAGAAGAGCGTCAGAAAAGTCAGCAGCGTCCAGAAGGACAGACCGAAGTCGACGCTGAACAGGTTGTCCCAGGCAGGCCCCGCCTCCTGCGGTGCGGCCACTATACGAACTTGAAGAGGATGGCCACGATCATGGCGAACAGTGCCGCGCCTTCAACGAACGCCGCCAACAGGATCGCGATGGCGCGAATGGGGCCGGCCGCTTCGGGTTGGCGGGCGATCCCTTGTGTGGCTCCCTCGCCGATGCGGCCGATGCCCAGGCCCGCGCCAATGGCGGCGAGGCCGGCGCCGATCCCGGCACCCAACAGGGAAAGTCCGGTACCGGTGGCTTCAGCACCTGCCTGAGCGGCCTCCTGAAGCACCATCAAGGCTGTGTCGAACATCGTTGCTTGGTCCTTTTGGTTGAATTCTAGTGTTCATGCTGCATGAGTCCGATGAAGACGGCTGAGAGCATGGCAAAAACGTACGCCTGGATTACGGCGATCAGAAGTTCCAGTACCAGGATTGCCGACACCAGCGCGTAGGAACCGGCGGCCACCGCCCAACGAATGAAGGCGACGTGGCCGAACAGAAAGATGAACCCGAGCAGAGAGAATATCAGCACATGCCCCGCCGTCATGTTCGCGAACAGTCGGACGGCCAGGGCAAACGGCTTGATGACCTTTCCGAGCAGCTCGACGGGCGTCATGATCAGCAGCATTACGTACTTCATTCCCCCGCTGACGCCAGGGGGCACGAAGAAGATGGTCCGCAGGTAGCCCGCCGGGCCCAGAGCGCGAAAGCCGGACACCTCGGTCACGGCGAAGGTCACCACCGCCAACGTCGCCGTGACGGCCAAGTTGCCGGTGGCGGACCCGCCCCAAGGGACGAGTCCGAGCAAGTTCATGACGAGAATGAAGAAGAACAGGGTCAGAACGAGAGGCACGAAGCGCTGATACCCGTGTCCGATATTCTCCTTGCAGACATCGTCGCGAAGGAAGACGACGATGGCCTCGACGGCGTTGGCCAGCCCGCTAGGTGCGCGGTCGGGCCCGTGGCGAGTCACGGTCCTGGCCGCCAGCAACGTCATGAAAGCGGTGATCACCGCCGCCAGCAGCAGCAAGACGACGTGCTTGGTAGGCGACAAGTCCACCGTGGCGGCGCCCAGGTTGAATACCGCCCAATCCCAATGAGGCAGGGGCACGAGACCCGTGGGGAGTTCCATTTCCGGTGCATCGAGGATGTGGTGCGCCAACATTTCGCCGAGGTCGAACGGTCCCCCGTGGTCGCCCGAGCCGGTGGAACCATGCTCTTGCTCCGCGGGGCCGTGCTGCTGCGCCTCCTGCGCTTGAGCCACTGAAGTGAAGCCTGCCCCGGCCAGTCCGATCAGTAGGAGACGCCGGAACTTCGACGCGCGTATCACGAAGCCGCGGCCTCCGCCCCTTCCTTCGGCACGGAACGCAGCCGCCCACTCTCGAGCACGGATTCGGCAATCAGGACCGCTACCAGAAACCCGCCCAAAGCCAGCAGGAACGGCGCGGCGACGGTTCGCCCGGGGATTACGAACAGGACGACGCCACCCGCAAGTACGCCCACCCGAACAACGAAGCCGACGACGATCGCGGCCATGAAGCGGTCGTTCCGTTCCCGCCACGTCCTAAGCAGGAAGTGCAGTGGCAACTGGGTAACCAACACCGTCAAGCCCGCGACCAGAACCGCGGAGCTTGCGTCGGCGTTGAGAAACGTGCGCGTCGCGAGCGCGCCCGCGAGCACGGTGGCTGAAGAGACGGCCACGAATGTCTTCGACCGCTTCACTTATTCCTCTCCGTTGCGGGGAAGGCTGCCGCCTTCTCCCTGTGGATACTTCTCCGTTACCACCGCCGATCTGAAGTAGATCGTGCAGATCCCTCCCGCAAAGCCCACCAGGATGCCCACGATGAGCAAGACCGGAGTCGTACCGATGCGGCGGTCCAACTCGAGCCCGCCCCACCCGAACAGCAGCATGGTGAGCAGCCAACCGAAGCCGTACCCGAGGAAGCGGCCAGCTTCCGCACGCGACGAAAGCTGCGTCAATCCGGCTTGACCCTCATGCCACGGGCTCCCTCCTGCCATAAGGCGCAAATGGCCTCAGAATCGGGACTTCACGGGGATAATCCTCGCAGATCGTGCGATGATTCGCAGTAAGCTAACATCTGTGGCGATTTCCGCAAGCGGTAGACCCGCATCGCCGGACTCGCATCGCCCCACGGAGGCCATTCGGGTTGCCCGTGCGGGCCGTACGGTCTATCTTGCGCGGTCACGCAGGAACATTCCGACCATTTGCCAACCCGGATCGGGTATGAGTGCGATCTCCTCTCCCACCCTAGTTTCCCCCCGCAAACAGTCCGCCGACCGCGACGTCGAGCTCCTCCGACGCGCAGGCGAAATTGGCCAGGAACTACGCAGCGCGGTCCAACGTCGGATCGTCGGCCAACAACACATCGTGGACAGCATCCTGACCGCCATGATGGCCAACGGCCACGTGCTCCTGGTCGGCGTGCCAGGTCTGGCCAAGACGCTGATCATATCGACGCTGTCGGAAGCCCTCCACCTCAAATTCAACCGGATCCAATTCACTCCGGATCTCATGCCTACCGACATCACCGGCACAGAGGTGATCCAGGAGGACAAGCTCACGGGAGAACGGGTCTTTCGCTTCGTGCGCGGTCCGATTTTCGCCAATATCATCCTTGCGGACGAGATCAATCGCACGCCGCCGAAGACGCAGGCGGCCTTGTTGGAGGCAATGCAGGAAAGGGACGTCACGGCGGCCGGCAAGACCTACCATCTTGATCCGCCGTTCTTCGTGCTCGCAACCCAGAACCCGATCGAGCAGGAAGGAACCTACCCGCTGCCGGAGGCGCAGCTGGACCGGTTCATGTTCGACCTCCGTATCCACTACCCGGCCCGGGAAGAGGAGGAAGAGATCGCCACGCTGACCCAGGAGGTTCAAGACGTGCCGATCCAACCCGTGGTGCACGGATCGGAGATCGTCGAGTTGCAGCATCTGGTGCGGCGCACCCCCATTGCACCGTCGATTGTCCGCTACGCCGTGCGGCTGGCGCGATCCACGCGGCCCGGCGGAGAAGAGCAGGCTTCGGTGGCCAAGCGCTACATCAGTTGGGGCGCCGGTCCGCGGGCCTCGCAATACCTGGTACTGGGCGCCAAGGCCCGTGCGGTCTTCCGTGGAGCGCCTACCCCCACCATGCAGGACGTTCACGATATCGCGCCGTCGATCCTGGCGCACCGCATCGTCATTAATTTCGACGGGGAAGCCGAGGGCCTCACGACGCGCGACGTCGTGCGGGAGCTGATCAGCGAAAGCAAGAAATGGACCTAGAGGCCGCGTCTCCGGACGACCAACCTCCGAGTCACAACCGGCAAGCGCCATGGCGCTGATTGCAGGGCTGACCGCGGCCTTCGTCCTGCTCCTTCTGGCAGCGGCCGGACTTACCGCCACGCTTTCCGCAGTGCTCAAGATCAGCGAGTCCAAGGCTCGCATCCTGACCGAAGAGGGATTCAAGGGCGCGGACGCGCTGGCGGAACTGCGCAGTGGCGGCGCGGGCACATCGGCTCTCGGGGTGCTGCGCGCCGTTTGCAGCCTGGGCGCCGTGGCCGCCGGCGTGGCTGCGGCCGCAGCTCTGTGGGGAGCGCGCAGCATGTGGTTGGGCGGACCAATCGTCGCCCTGTGCGTCCTGCTGGCGGGCGAAGTGGGGCCCCGGGCGCTTTCCAACCGTCGCCCAGTACGGCTCGCGCTTGCGACCGCGCCGGTCTTGCGGGCCGTGTCGCGCGTGGCAAGCAGCCTACTCTTCCCGGTCATCGCGCTGGTGCGGCTCGTTGGTCGGATGGCCGGCCGTTCCGACGCTTCCGCCGACGAGCTGCAGGTACGCGAAGCGCTTGAAATCGGAGAGGGTGCGGGAATCGTCGGCGCGGACGAGAGTCGCCTGATCGAACGGGCGTTCCGTCTGGACGAACTCAATGCATGGGACGCGATGACCCCCCGCGTGGACATCCTGGCCTGGAAGGACTCGCGCATTCTGAGCGACGTGCTGCCCGAGCTTGAACAGGTCCCGCACTCGCGGGTGCCGGTCTACGGCGAGAGCATTGACGACGTCACCGGAATCATCCACATCCGGGACGCCTACCGGGCCTTCGTGGCCGGCCAGCGCGATACGCCGTTGGCGCAGTTGGCGCGCGAACCCATGTTCGTGCCCGGATCGCTGTCGCTGGCCAAGTTGTTGGCCGAGTTCAGGGCGCGGCGCTTGCACATGGGGATCGTCGCCGACGAGTTCGGGGGGACGGACGGATTGATCACCTTGGAGGACGTGCTGGAAGAGCTGGTGGGCGAGATCGTGGACGAAACCGACGTTGACGTCGACCCGGTGACCGAAGTATCGCCAAGCGAAATTCTGGCGTCCGGAGCGGCGGACATTCGGGAGATCAACGAGCGTTTCGGCTTCGGACTTCAAGCCGCCGAACACCGTTCCGTAAACGGCTTCATTCTGGAAGAGCTCGGTCAGGTCCCCGAAGCCGGTCGGTCGTTCACTGTCGACGGCGTGCGAATCGACATTCTTGAAGCTGCCGACACACAGGTTGTGAAAGCGCGTCTTTGCCGGGTTCCCAATGCCGATCCAGACCGCTGATGGCATTGGTGATGCCCTTCCAGGGACGCTATCCCCGTGTGGCCGAGAACGCGTTCCTGGCCGCCTCGGCGGTGGTAATCGGCGACGTGGAGATCGGTGACGAGGCCAGTATCTGGTTCGGCGCCGTCCTGCGCGGGGATCATCCGGAGCACGGGATACGCGTGGGCGCCCGCGCCAACATTCAGGACAATGCCGTAATCCACACCAGCGAGCAGGGTCCCACCGTAATTGACGAGGAAGCGACGATCGGACACGGCGCCATCATGGAGAGCTGCAGGATCGGTCGCCGCGCCGTCGTGGGGATGGGTGCGGTGGTGCTCCAACGCGCGGAGGTGGGCGCAGGGTCGGTGATCGCCGCGGGTGCCGTCGTGAAGGAAGGAGCCATGATCCCGCCGCGCCGACTGGTGGCGGGCGTGCCCGGACGGACGCGACCGCTTGGGGCGGGAGCGGCAGCGTGGACCGTACGAAGCGCGGGACACTATGTGAGGCTGAGCCGCCGGTACATGGCCGATTTGACATGCGAGCTGTGTGGGGGGCACGCCCTTGATCGCCACTGCAAGATCGTCTGTTTGAACTGTGGGTTTCAGCGGGATTGCAGCGATCCCTGACGGTCCGCGGATCGGCCCACGGGTGAACTGAGAGGCGCGAAGCGCCGGTCAACCAGCGCCGAGCATCGCACCCGCGTACCAACTCACAATCACGTCGCCCCAGGCATAGGAAATCCCTGCGCCCGCTGCGAGGAAGACCCCGAAGGGCACCGGCCTGCCCGTCCGGACCGCAATCGGTCCGAATACGAGCGCGCCCAGCAAGGACCCGACAAAAAGCGTCACGAGGACGCCGACGGGGCCCAGGAAGGCGCCGACCATAGCCATCATCTTGACGTCCCCGCCCCCCAAGGCGTCTTTGCCCAGCAAGGATTTGGCCGCCGCGGCTACGGCCCACAGCAAGCCGAATCCGAGCGTCGCACCGACGATGCCGTCGGCCGCCGTCGGCCCGCCGGCCAAGAAGGCAAACGCCACGCCGACCACTGCGCCACCCAATGAGAACTGGTCGGGTATGATGTAGGTGCGAGCGTCGGTGACGGCAATTCCAAGCAGGATGGTCAGGAAGACGCTCCCGCGCAGGGCTTCCGGGTGCATGCCCCAGCGCGCGACCATCGCGGCCCATATCAACGCGACCGACGCTTCCACGATCGGGTACTGAGGGCTCAAGCGCACGCGACAGCTTGCGCAGCGCCCGCGAACGAAGAAGTACCCCAGCACCGGCAGGAGGCGGAAACCGCGGATGCGCACGCCGCACTCGGGACAGCTTGATCGGGGCGCGACGACTGATCGGTCGGCGGGCCAGCGAATGGCGCACACGTTGACGAACGACCCAAGCGCTGACCCCGCCACGGCAGCCAACGCCACCAGCCAACCGTGACTCACGGGCTTGGGCTGGCGAGGACGTACATGAGAATTGAACCGGCTACGCCCACGTTCAGGGAGTCTACGCCGGCAATTTGCGGAACCGAGACCGCGCGGCCCCGGCGGACCAGTCGCGCCGGCAGGCCGCCCGTTTCGTTGCCCACCACGAGCACCCAATCGGGCGGGCACGATTCTCGGACCGCTTCCACAGGCACGCCGCGGGGATCCGCGCAAAGAAGATTGACGCCGGCCAAGACGTCAACCGACCCGTCTGGTTGGGTGGCCCGTCTGCCTCCCGTTGACCCGGCCAGAAGAGGCACGTGAAAAACGCCACCCGCCGAAGCCCGCACGACTTTCGGGCTCCAGGGATCGACGCTGCCTTTGCCGAGCACGACTCCGGTGAGTCCGAAGGCCCACGCCGAACGGATCAGGGTCCCGAGGTTGCCAGGGATCTGTACGCCCAGGGCCATGAGGTAGCGTCCGCGCCGCAACGATTGCCGTACCGCGATCGGGGGCTTCACGCAGGCGACCACGGGACGAGGCCTATCCGTCGATGCGAGCTCTACAACCTTGCGATCGGACAGCTCCTGCACATCCACCCCACGACCACCGCAAGCGGCGATTACCCGGCCACCCTCGTCGGACCCAGCGTATTCCGCACCCACCAGAACCCACCGGACTGCAACCGTCGACCGTAGCGCCTCGAGGACTACGCGTGGACCCTCCGCCAGCGCCAGGCCAGCCCGTTCCCGACTCTTGCGAAACGCAAGCCTGCGAAGAAGTTGGGCCTTAGATTTGCTGATCAGGGTCGCGTTCCCTTCGTGCGCGCCCGTTCCCTCTGGCCCCGGCTCCATCATGAATCGTTCGGCACCGGTTCCGGTAGCGCTTACCATCGCCGGCAGCGACAGCGGCGGGGGCGCCGGAATACAAGCGGATCTCAAGACGTTTCACCAGTGGGGCGTGTACGGCGCCTCGGCGCTGACCGCCGTGACGGCGCAAAACACGCTGGGCGTGCAACGCGCGCATTCGATTCCGGCCGAAGTGGTCGAGGCGCAGATCGACAGCGTTGCCGGGGACCTTCGACCCGTTGCAGTCAAGTCGGGAATGCTCGCAAACGCGTCGATCGTGCACGCCGTGGCGGACGCGATTCGACGCAACCGACTTGATGGCTATGTGCTGGACCCGGTGATGGTGGCAACCAGTGGCGACCCGCTCCTGGCACCCGACGCCGTGCGGTCGCTGCGCCGGGAGCTGGTGCCGTTGGCTGCCCTGGTGACTCCCAACTGGCCCGAAGCCGTGATCCTTACCGGCATAACGGAACGGAGTCTGGCTGGCATGGAGGCAGCTGCCAAAGCCATCGTGGCCGAGGGAGCCGGCGCGGCGTTGGTAAAGGGAGGCCATTTGCCCGGCGCCGACGTAGTGGACCTCTTCTGGGACGGCAGGACGCGACGGGTCTTTCGCGAAGCTCGCATTGAAACCCCGCACACGCACGGCACGGGATGCACGCTCAGCGCCGCCGTCGCAGCGGGTTTGGCGAGGGGCGCTTGCCTGCCGGAGGCGGTCGCGGCGGCGGTGGCGTGGGTACGAAGAGCAATCCTGGGCGCGCCGGGATTGGGGGCGGGGAGGGGTCCCGTGGATCATTCCGCAGATGCAAGCACGTTCTTGATCAGCGATCCCAGCGTGTCGGCGACCGTCTCCCCGTAGGCAAGGAATTCGGCGTGATCCAGGGAACCAAGCCCCAGACCGGCGGCGCGATTGGTGACCAGCGAAATGGCGAGCACGCGCTGGCCGCCTGCGCGGGCCGCCAGGACTTCCGGCACCGTTGACATGCCAACCACGTCGGCCCCGGCAAGCTGCAAGGCGCGGACTTCGGCCGGCGTCTCGAAGTTGGGACCGTGGACCGCGCCGTAGACGCCGCGGGTAAGCATGATCCCGTTGTCGAGCGCGACCCTTTCGGCCAACGACGCCAGCGCCGGGTCGTAGGGCCGGCTCATGTCCGGGAAGCGTTCTTCGTCCTTGCGCGCGCGACCCGCCAGCGGCGCGCGAAACATGGCGCTCAAGTGGTCGTCGACGAGCATCAGCGAGCCAGGCGCGAGATCGGCGCGAATCCCTCCGGTGGCGTTCGTGAGGACGACGACCGACGCCCCCGCCATCCGCCCGACTCGTACGGGAAGCAACACGACGTCGGTGCTGCATCCTTCATAGGCGTGAAAGCGGCCCGACTGGACCATGACCGGCACTTCGGCCATGCGTCCCAGAACAAAGTCTCCCGCGTGACTCTCCACGGAGGTATCGGGAAAACCCGGGAGGTCGGCGAAGGAAACCGTAATCGCATCCTCGACGTGCGCGGCCACGGCGCCGAGTCCCGAGCCGAGGATCAAGTGCGCGCGTGGACGGATGCCGCTCCGTTCCACAAGGATGCGCGCGCACGCCTCAACGTGGCGCTGGGCGATCAAATCAGCATTCCCGCGATGGCCGCGGTCATGAAGGCCGCGATTGTGCCCCCGATCATGGCTCGCAGTCCCAATCGCGCCAGATCCTGTCGCCGACGCGGCGCGATTCCGCCAATCCCTCCGATCTGGATGGCAATCGACGAGAAATTGGCGAACCCCGAGAGCGCGTATGCGGCAATGGTGGCCCCTTTCGGCGTGAGCTGCCCTTGCGCCATTACGTCGGCCAGCCCCAGATGGGCCACGAATTCGGTGGCCACGGTTTTGAGGCCCATAAGGGCCCCCACGGATCCGGCATCTTGCCAGGGCACGCCCATCAACCAGGCCACCGGGCCCAGCAACCACCCCAGAACCCGCTCCAGCGACAGTCCCTCGATACCGACGGCCTGACCGACCCACCCCAGCCCCGCGTTCAACATCGCAATCATCGCGAGGAAAGCCAGCAGCATCGCGCCCACGTTCAGCGCGAGCTTCAGTCCTTCGCTGGCGCCCCGCGCCGCAGCCTCGATGACATTGACGTCGGGTCGGTCCACTTGAGCGCGGATCTCGCCGGCAGTCTCCGACGTTTCCTCTTCGGGCACCATCAACTTCGCTACGACCAGCGCGGCCGGCGCCGACATCACGGACGCTGCCAGGAGGTGCCCGGCGATGTCGGGAAAGAACCCTACCAACATTCCCGCGTAGGCCGCCATGACGCCCCCAGCGACGGTGGCGAAGCCTCCGGTCATGACCGCCATGAGTTCGGAGCGGGTCATGCGATCCACGAACGGCTTTACCAGGAGCGGCGCCTCGGTCTGCCCCACGAAGATGTTGCCGGCGGCCGAGAGGGTTTCGGCGCCGCTCGTACGCATGGTGCGCTGCATGATCCAGGCGATGCCTCCCACAACCCGCTGCATGACGCCCAAGTGGTACAGTACCGTCATGATGGACGCGAAGAAGATGATCGTCGGGAGCACGTTGAAGGCGACGAAGGCCCCGGTACGGGCCACGTACTGGCCTTCCGCCGCAAAGTCCCCGTTGCCGGCAGCCCCCGTACCCACCGGAACGTTGTTCCAGACCAGGTCGCCGAAAAGGAATCGCGCACCCTCCAGCGTGAAACTCACGGCCGCCAGGATCACCGTATTGGCGGCCGCAAAGACGCTTGCGCCGAAGGGCGTGCGAAGGATGAGCAGTGCGAAGACGAGCTGAAGGCCGAGCCCCCATAGGACGACGCGCCAGGGAATGCTACGGCGGTTGACGCTCAGTGCCCACGCGCAGAGGGTCAGGAACGCCAAGCCAAGCAGCCCTCGCAACCGCGCCATCATGTCCATCCCGGCGTCGCCGGCCTGCAAACCGGGCTCGGCCAACGCCACGGTCACGAGAGCATCCAGGGAGGGGGCGACGGTAACGGACATGACCATGGAACGTTTCGGTGCAGGAACGGGTTGTCAACCACGCGGCCAGATTGACACCCGGCAACCCCTGCCGGATTGGTAGACGGATTTGCGTGCTCGATCGGTTTCTGCCAAAACGGCAGGCTTTCGCGGACGCAGCTGGCTTGGCCCACGGGTTGCCGGAGGCGCGGTAGCGATAACGTGCGCTTCGTGAACGGCACGCTACTTGCTACAGGGGGGTTGGTTTAGTTTTCCACAGACTACAACGGAAAGGAACACGCAATGGGCAAGATCATAGGAATCGACCTCGGAACCACGAATTCGGTGGTGGCCGTCATGGAAGGCGGCGAGCCGACGGTAATCGCCAATTCCGAGGGTGGCCGCACGACCCCGTCGGTGGTGGCCTTCACTAAGGACGGCGAGCGCCTGGTCGGGCAGGTGGCTCGGCGTCAGGCGATTACGAATCCCGAAAACACGGTGTTTTCGATTAAGCGCTTCATGGGCATGCGTCACTCGGAGGTCGAGTCGGAGCGCCGACGCGTCCCCTACAAGGTGAGTCGGGACGGACGGGGTCGGGTCGTGGCGAATCTTCCGTACGGCGGCAAGTCCTTCACGCCACCCGAAATCTCCGCCGTGATTCTGCAGAAGATGCGACAGACGGCGGAGGACTATCTCGGCTCCTCGGTGAGCGAGGCCGTGATTACGGTTCCCGCCTACTTCAACGACGCGCAGCGGCAAGCAACCAAAGACGCCGGGCGCATCGCGGGCCTGCAGGTCAAGCGGATCATCAACGAGCCCACAGCCGCCGCGCTGGCTTACGGGCTCGACAAGAAGTCGGACGAGAAGATCGCCGTCTTCGACCTGGGTGGAGGTACCTACGACATCTCGATCCTGGAGATCGGCGACGGGGTGTTCGAGGTCAAGGCCACCAACGGCGACACGCACCTGGGCGGCGACGACTTCGACCAGGTGCTGATCGATTGGCTGGTGGACGAGTTCAGAAAGGACCAGGGGATCGACCTGTCGTCGGATTCCATGGCCCTGCAGCGACTCAAGGAAGCGGCTGAGAAGGCCAAGATGGAGCTTTCTTCCACCACCTCCACCGATATCAACCTGCCCTTCATTACCGCAAACCAGGACGGCCCCAAGCACCTGAACTATACGCTCTCGAGAGCGAAGTTCGAACACTTGGTGGACCACCTGGTGCAACGTACGATCCCGCCGATGCGCAAAGCGCTTGAGGACGCCGGGATTGCCGCGGGAGACGTCGACGAGGTGGTGCTGGTCGGCGGGTCCACCCGGATCCCGAAGATCCAACAAGTGGTCGAGGAGTTCTTCGGGCAGGAACCTCATCGGGGCGTCAATCCGGACGAGGTGGTAGCGGTCGGCGCCGCGATCCAGGCCGGCGTGCTGGCCGGAGACGTGAAGGACGTCCTGTTGCTCGACGTGACCCCGCTTTCGCTGGGCATCGAAACGCTTGGCGGCGTCATGACCCCGTTGATCGAACGCAACACCACGATTCCCACGCGCAAGATGGAGGTCTTCTCGACAGCGGAGAACAATCAGACGACGGTGGAAATCCACGTTCTGCAGGGCGAGCGCCCGATGGCGATAGACAACCGGACCATCGGGAAGTTTCACCTGACCGGGATTCCGCCGGCGCCCAGAGGCACGCCGCAGGTGGAGGTGACGTTCGACATCGACGCCAACGGCATCCTGCACGTGACCGCCAAGGATCGCGCGACGTCGAAAGAGCAGAAAGTAAGGATCGAAGCGTCCAGCGACCTGAGCGAAGCCGAGATCGAACGCATGGTGAACGCCGCGGAGGCTCACAAGGCGGAAGACGAACAGCGCCGGGAAGAGGTCGAGGCGCGGAACAACCTCGACACGCTGGTGTTCCAGGTTGAGAAGGACACCGCGGAGTGGGGCGATCAGGTTTCGGCCGAGACCAGGGAGCGACTGAACTCCGCCCTGGAGCGCGGCAAGCAGGCGCTGAAGGGCAAGAACACCTCGGAAATCAACGAGGCACGCGATGCGCTCATGCAGGCCTTCAGTGCCGCCGGGCAGGAAATGTATCAAGCACAGGCCGCCAGCGCAGGGGCTGCCGCCGACGCAGAACCGGAAGCCGCTGGCGACGCCGCGGAAGACGCCGCCGCAGACGATGTCGAAGACGACGTCGTGGAAGCCGACTACGAGATCGTCGACGAAAGGCGGTAAATGGCCCGCGGCCTACGGGCTGCGCGAGCCAGGCAGGACGGGTTTGGCACGGCGCGTCGGCAACTGATTGCCCCCGCCGTGCGTCCTATCCGGTGACCGAAGCGATACCCATTTAGACTGAGGAGAGACACGATGTACGATCCCTTCAAGGCAAAGGCCCAAGTCGCCTTTTCCGTGGCGGCGTCATTTCTTCTTGGGCTGGGCATTGCGTCCCAGCTCGGTTTCGTGGATCGACCCTATGCCCTGCCGCCCGTGCAGACGGCGCCGGTAGTGCCCCAGGCCCAGGTTCAGCCCGCACTCGACCTGAGTCAGGCGTTCGTGAACGTCGCGGAAGCGGTCAAGCCGGCGGTCGTGCGGATCGAGGTGACGCGGCGGCAGACGCGCACAAGCGGTTCGCCGCAGGGATTTGAGCGCTTCTTTCGCGTACCGCAACCCGAAGGGCGAGAGGTCGAGGGTAGCGGCAGCGGCTTCATCATTTCGCAAGACGGCTACGTCCTGACCAACAACCACGTGATCGAGGACGCGCAACGCATCACCGTCGCGCTGCTCGATGGTCGCGAGTACGGAGCCGAGGTGGTGGGCGCGGATCCGACTACCGACATCGCGGTCATCAAGATCGACGGCGCGGAGCTCCCGGTAGCGTCGCTTGGCTTGTCGGCGGAGGTCCGAGTCGGAGAGTGGGTCCTGGCAATCGGCAACCCCGGTTTCCGCTCCGGCGCCACCAACCTGGACTACACGGTCACTGCGGGCATCGTGTCGGCGATGGGCCGATCTTTGGCCTTGATCAACCGTTCGCTCGAAGCGGATCCCGACTACTACGGACAGACTGCTTCCGCGATCGAGGATTACATCCAGACCGATGCGGTAATCAACGCGGGCAATTCGGGCGGACCCATGGTCAACCTGCGCGGTCAGGTGATCGGGATCAACGCCGCGATCGTGAGCGCGACGGGCGTGTACCAGGGGTACGGGTTCGCCATCCCGATAGACTTGGCGCACCGCGTGATGGAAGACCTGATCGCGTATGGCCGGGTCAAGCGCGCCCATCTCGGAGTGAACATCGAGCAGGTCACGGCGGAAGACGCCGAGGCATTGGACCTGCCGGATGTGAGCGGTGCCCTAGTCCAGGGAGTCAACGACGGTACGCCCGCTGATCGGGCAGGGCTGCGCATGGGCGACGTCATCGCAGCGGTCAATGGCGAAAAGGTCCTGTCCGCCAATGACCTGCAGCACAAGATTGCACTGAAGTCGCCTGGGGAGAGGGTCACGATTGGCGTGTACCGCGAGGGCAGACCAATGGATTTCGAAGTGCGACTGCAAGAGCAACCCTATGCCAGCGAGGTCGTGGCAGCCCCCGTAAGTCGTCCCCGCCCCGCCGACAAGATCGGGATTGTGGAGGTCGTCGAAGTAACCCCTGAGACCGCGCACCGGCTCCAGCTCGAGAGTACCGATGGCGTCCTGGTCACCGAAGTTCTGCCCAACGGACCTGCCAACCGGCGGGGGATCATACCCAATTGCGTCGTGACCGAGATCGAGCGCCAACCGGTCCAGAACGAGGACGATGTCCGCGAGCTGCTCGAAGACGTGGCGCCTGGAGAGGTGGCTTCGCTGGTCGCCGCCTGCCCAACCCGGGATCCGGACCGCAGCATGTCTCGCAGGATGTACAACATCCGCGTGCCGAGATAGGGGCAAGTCAGGTCGGGGCCGGGGTCGCCCGACGGCTACGGCGTTATCTTTCCGGTAGCCGGGACGGAGGCGACGGGCCTCGCCATGAGGGGCGGGGCACATCCGGGAAAAGGAGCGAAAGTGGCGGAATTGGTAGACGCGCAAGATTTAGGATCTTGTGGCTTCGGGCCGTGGGGGTTCGAGTCCCCCCTTTCGCATGACGGTGGTTTGGCGGGCCTTAGGCGCGGCCAGCCAGACCTGACCGCGAGGCCATGAGCACGACCGACGCGCGGCGTGACGCAACGGGCATCCAGGTGACCGTTACGGAGGGGGAGCGTTGCCAACGGTCCATCGATGTGACGGCGTCCGCCGAGTTCCTGGCCAGGGAGAGAAACGCCGTGCTCAAGGAGTACGCGTTGCGGGTGAAGCTGCCGGGATTCAGGAAGGGTCGGGTGCCGTTGGCAACTGTGGAGCGCCGCTGCGGGGCCGACATTGACAGTGAGGTCAAGAACCGCGTATTCGACAAGGCCCGGGATCAGGCATTGGCTTCCACCGGGCTGAAGCCGATCGCCGACATACGCGTCAGCGACTACCGCGTTTCCAAGTCGGACGGGCTTTCGTTCACGATGTCGTTCGAGATCGTACCCGAATTCCGCCTCGACCGGATCGGCGGGTTCCGTGTGGAACGTCCCGCCGTAACGGTGCCGGATAATGCCGTGGACGCGATCGTCGAACGTTTCCGTCGCGAGCACGCGATTTGGCGGACAGAGAATGCGGGGCAACCCGAAGCGGGGGACTCCGTCACGGTGCGTCTGACGGAGTTGGAGAAGGTCGAAGGCGAAAACGGCGACGATGGTACCCGCGATTACGACATAGTGTTGGGAAACGACGAAGCCTTGCCCGCCATAGAGACCGCGATTCGGACTCTTGCCGTCGGCGAAGCGAACGAATTCGACATCGAGTTTCCAGAGGACCACCCGGACGAAGAGCGAGCAGGGTCAAGCCATCGATTGATGATCGAACTGGTATCGCGGCGAGTGCAGGAGCTGCCAGAGGAAGATGACGCCTTGGCGGCGGCGATCGGCGGTTTCGAGGATATGAACGCCCTGCGCGCGGATATCGCGAAGTGGGTGGAACGCGACGTCAGGTCGCGAGCGGAAAGCGAATTCCAGCGGCGGCTTCTCGACCTGATCGTGGAGGCCAACCCGTTCGACGTCCCGGAGACCATGGTGGACTCCTATACCGAGGACGTGCTCTGCAACAACTTCGGCCACACGGGGAATTTGGAATCCGAAGAAGTGAAAGAACTCGCGTCTCAGCTTGCGCCGGTCTCGGAACAGGCCGTCAAGCGAGACCTCGTGGCGCGGCGCATCGTCCGAGAGCACGGTTTGCGCGCATCGCGCGAAGAGGTCGGTGCAAGAATCGAGGAACTGGCCCACACCGCCGGAGAATCGCCATCGGCGTTCCGTGCCGCGCTCCGTGAATCAGGTGGACTGGAAAAGCTGGAATACGACCTTACGTCCGCCAAGCTGCTCGGTTTTCTTGCGGCGCAATCCAACATCGCAGCTTCGTAACGGTACGGAGACTGGATCCATTCTATGGCAACCTATCCGCCCTATGTGATTGAGCGAACCAGCCGCGGTGAACGCAGCTACGATATTTTCAGTCGCCTGTTGATGGACCGCATCGTGTTTCTGGGAAGCTCGATCAACGACGACGTGGCCAACATCATCGTGGCCCAGCTGCTGTTTCTCGACGCCGACGACCCCGAACGAGACATCTTCCTCTACATCAATTCCCCGGGTGGCAGCGTGTACGCCGGCTTGGCGATCTACGACACCATGAATCACCTGCGGGCCTCGGTGTCCACCTACTGTGTCGGGATGGCGGCGTCGATGGGGGCGCTCCTGCTGTCGGCGGGGGAGAAGGGGAAGCGAAACGCCTTGCCGAATTCGCGCATCATGCTTCACCAACCGTCTTCCGGGTATCAAGGCAGCGCGGCCGACATCGAGATCGCCGCCAAGGAGATACTGGGGACGAGGGAGCGGCTGAACGGCATTCTCGCCGGGACGACGGGCCAGGCGGTCGGCAAGATCAACTCCGACGTTGACCGCGACCGATGGATGAGCGCGGACGAGGCCGTCGAGTACGGCTTGGTGGATCAGGTTCTTCGCAACGATAACGCGCGCCGACCCGGCGCCCGTCCGGAACAGGAGGGCGAATGACCACGGACAGACACCTCCGTTGCACCTTCTGCGGGAAGTCCAAGCACCAGGTAAAGAAGTTCATCTCCGGTCCTTCCGTCTATATCTGCGACGAGTGCGTGTTGCTTTGCAACAAGATTCTCGCCGAAGAGGAAGAGCGAGCACAGCACGACGCTTCCACCACCGCTCTGAAACCGAAGGAGATCAAGGAGGAGCTGGACCAGTACGTGATTGGTCAGGAACAGGCCAAGCGCTCGCTCGCGGTCGCCGTCTACAACCACTACAAGCGGGTTCATCAGCGCGAGAAGCTGAGCGGCGTCGACGTGGACAAGGCGAATGTGCTCCTTGTCGGGCCGACCGGGGTCGGAAAGACGCTGCTGGCCCAAACGCTTGCGCGTGTCCTGCAAGTGCCGTTCACCATTGCAGATGCGACGACGCTGACGGAGGCGGGGTACGTAGGGGAAGACGTGGAGAACATCCTGGTGCGTCTCCTTCAGGCGAGCGATTTCAATATCGCGGAATGCGAACGAGGAATCGTCTACATCGACGAACTCGACAAGATCGCGCGAAAGTCCGAAAACCGGTCGATTACGAGAGACGTGTCGGGCGAGGGGGTGCAACAGGCTCTGCTCAAGATTCTGGAAGGTACGGTGGCAAGCATTCCTCCGCAGGGGGGCCGCAAGCATCCACAGCAGGAATACATTCAGGTCGACACTACGAATATCCTCTTTCTTTGCGGCGGCGCCTTCGAGGGTCTCGACAAGATCGTCGAGCACAGAATGGGCAAGCGGATGATCGGATTCGGAGAAACGGCAGACGATGGCGAGGACGCGGCGGCTCAGGAGGCCGAGCGGCAGCGTGCCGATCGCGAGTCGCGCATGACGTTGGACAGGCTCGAGCCGGCAGACCTGCATCGCTTTGGCCTGATCCCCGAGTTGGTGGGGCGGTTGCCCGTAACCGTAGCTCTCGAAGAGTTGGACAAGGAGTCCTTGGTGCGAATTCTGCAAGAACCCAAGAACGCCTTGGTCAAACAGTACCAGAAGATGTTCGAATTCGACGATATTGGCCTCACGTTCGACCCGGCCGCGCTGACGGCAATCGCCGAGCGCACTCTGGAGCGCGGGACTGGAGCCCGCGGACTGAGGGCGGTTCTGGAGAGCATCCTGCGCGACACGATGTTCGATTTACCCTCCAGGGACGACGTGCGCGAGGTGGTCGTCACTCCCGAGTGCGCACGAGGCAGGGTTCCTCCTCTGCTGGTCCTGCGGCCGGAGGTCCAGCGGAAGGAAGCGTAGCAACCCGGCGACGAGGGGGTGTGGCAACATGCCAAAGCTGAATCGCGCTGACGCGGCGTTCGAGATCCCGGACGAGCTGCCTGTGATCGCCCTGCGCGATCTGGTGTTCTTTCCGTACGTGGTGCTGCCCCTGCTGATCGGGCGTCCTCTGTCGGTAGCGGCGCTGGAGGAGGCCGAATCCGGCGATGGACTTGCTCTCCTGGTGGCCCAGAAGGACTCGAGCGATCAGGATCCCGAACCACAGGATCTGTACCTTACGGGCACAGTGATTCGGATTGTGCAGGTATCGCGCCTCGCCGACGGAACCGCTCGTGCGACCATGGAAGGACTGGGCCGTGCCAAAATCTCGCGATACCATGCCACGAAAGGCGCTTTCCGCGCCTCGGTCGAGCTGCTGACGGAATGGGAATGCGAAGTCGATTCAGAACCTGACCCGATTCTGGACGAGCAGGCACTCGAAGTCACCAGGCACTTCGGTGAGTACGTTCGGCTGTCGAACAAGGTTCCCGACATTCTCTTCCAGGCCGTCGCCGAAGTGAGCGACCGGGTCCGGCTCTCTCATTTGGTTTCGGCACACATGCTGATAGGAAGCTTCGAAAAGCAGGTATTGCTGGAGGAGGTCGACGTCGGCAAACGCCTTAAGACCCTGCTGGCAATCCTGATCCGAGAGATCGAGATCTTCCAAATTCAGAAGAAGCTGGATGAGCAGATCGGCTTTCAGATGGATCTGGATTTCGGTGGCGAGAAACCGGACCAGCCCGATCGGCCCGATTCCCCCGGCCGCGGGCAATCGGATCGATCAGCCGCCGCTGCGGATCCAGAGTGGGTGGAGCTGGAGGCCGCCATTGCGGAGACGCCCCTTAACAGCGAGGCGCGTGAACGCGCGACCAGGGAATTAAAACGGTTGCGGATGCTGAACCCGATCACTCCCGAAGCATCGGTCATTCGCACCTATCTGGATTGGATCCTGGCGTTGCCATGGGAGGCGGAAACTCGGGACAGTCTCGACGTGGACCGAGCAGCCCGGGTGCTGGAGAGCGCGCATTTCGGATTGGACGAAGTGAAGGACCGCATTCTGGACCATATCGCCGTGCTTTCCCTGGTTGGCCGACTCCACGGACCGATTCTTTGCCTCGTGGGTCCGCCGGGAGTCGGAAAGACTTCTTTGGGCAAGAGCATTGCGAGCTGTCTGGGCCGCAAGTTCGTGCGGTTGAGCCTGGGCGGCGTGCGCGACGAAGCCGAGATTCGGGGGCATCGTCGGACCTATGTCGGAGCGCTGCCGGGACGGGTCATTCAGGGCATGCGCAGGAGTGGATCGCGCAATCCCGTCTTTCTTCTCGACGAGCTCGACAAGCTGACGCGTGACTTTCACGGCGATCCTTCCGCCGCCTTGCTGGAGGTCCTCGATCCCGACCAGAACCGGACGTTCACGGATCACTACCTCGAGCTCGAGTTCGATCTGTCCAACGTGCTCTTCGTCGCAACCGCAAATGCGCTTGGGGAAATTCCGGGGCCGCTGCGCGACAGGATGGAGGTCATCCGGCTTCCGGGCTACATGGATACGGAAAAAGAGGTGATCGCGCGCAAGTTCCTGTGGCCGAAGCAGGTCGCCCGGCACGGATTGGCAACGTACGAGCCTCGGATTTCCAACACGGCTCTTCAGGCGATCATCGCCAGGTACACGAGAGAAGCGGGCGTTCGCGAGCTGGAACGTCGCATTTCTCGCGTGGCCAGGAAGCTTGCCCGGCAGGTGACGGGGACCGCAGCCACGCAGCTGGAGCCGGTCGAGGAATCGCACCTGCCCGCTCTGTTGGGGCCACCGGTGCACGTACCGCCGGGACGCGAACAGGGGGCGGACCGTTCGGGAATCGCTTGCGGGCTCGCGTGGACCGCCGCGGGCGGCGAAGTGCTGGAGGTTGAAGTTGCGGTTGTCCCGGGCTCGGGACAGATACAGTTGACGGGCACGTTGGGCGAAGTGATGAAGGAGTCTGCGTTCGCTGCGGTCACATACGCGCGTTCGCGTGCCCGGTGGCTTGGCTTGCAGGCCCAATTCCACCGTGAGGTGGACATCCACATCCATATTCCGGAGGGATCTACGCCCAAGGACGGACCTTCGGCCGGGATCACGATTGCCGTCGCCCTTATTTCGGCGCTCACGGCCACGCCCACGCGGGCGGACTTGGCAATGACGGGCGAGATCACGCTGCGTGGACGGGTGCTGATTGTGGGCGGAATCAAGGAAAAGGCGGTGGCGGCGCTGCGCGGCGGGATCAAGACGATGTTGCTCCCATCCGCCAACGCCATGGACATCGAGCAGCTGCCCGACGAGGTGCGCGCCGGCGTCAAAATGATCTTGATCGATACCATGGACCAAGTGCTGAAAGAGGCGTTGGTGGTGGCGCCCAGCACAGACGCGCGTAGAACGCCCGGACGCGATCCCGATCAGCTGCGGGTTACGTAGCCGTTCGTTGTCGTGGTGATTCGCAGCGTCAGATTTGCAGGGTCGTTGGTGGATCCAGGTCAACCACCGCCATCATCCCTGCCCCAGATCGGCTTTGCCGGCCGATCCAACGTTGGCAAATCCTCGCTGATCAACCGAATTCTCGGGCGCACCAGACGGAGAATCGCGCGCGTCTCGGCATCCCCCGGAAAGACGCAGGCGCTCAACTTCTACGAAGTCAACCAGGCGTTCTACTTGGTGGATTTCCCCGGATCGGGCTACGCCAAGGCGCCCCGCTCGGTGCGGGCAGGGTGGCAGCGACTTGTGTGGGAGCACATGGCGCGCAGCGCGGAATTGCAGGGCGTCGTGTATCTTGTTGATTCGCGACACCCGCCGACGAATGGCGATCTGGAGTTCGTGGCCCGTTTGGCGGAAACGGCGAGACCCACCTTGATTGCCCTGACCAAGGTCGACAAGCTGAAAGCGCGTGTTCGGGAAGCCGGCATCGTGGGACCGGCTGCACGACGGCTCGAAGTCTCGGAGGACCAAGTCGTGCCATGCTCCGCTCGCACCGGCGAAGGAACGGACACCCTGTTGGCGGCCCTGGCGGCCCTCGTGGAGGTGAATTGATGGTGCTGCTCGGACTCTTCTTGCTCGCGGTTTTGCTCGGCGCTGGCGCGTGTGCGCCGGCGGTCCCGGTCGCCGGGACGGCCGTGCAAGCGCCGACCGCAAGCGGAGCAGTCGACGAATCGAGCGGGCCGGCGGACGCCGAATCGAGGAGATCGGGTTCGCTTCGACAGGACCAGATCTCGATCCGCATGACCATGGGTGACCTTCGGGTTGAGCTTACGCCCCTGGCGACGTGGGTGCTGGAGGCAGCCGCGCCGGACACGCACAATCGACTGGATCGCATCGCGCAGGCTCATGCTCCCAGCTTGGTGCAGCGTACGGGCGAAGCCGATGCGGTGCTCATTCTGGTCACCTTTTCCGGCGCGCGACCCGGCACGGAGTTCCAGCCGAACGATCTTCACCTCATCTCTCGCGGCATTCGCGAAAGGCCGCTTGCGATACAGGCGATTACGCCAACCTGGGGGCGTCACGTTCTCGGCCAGCGGGAGAACGCGGTTGCGGTGTACGCCTACGCAGGATCGGTGGACCTGTCGCGAGACCTCGTCGTGTCGTACCAAGGCGAGGAGAACGCGTCCTGGTCGAACGTGGTGACCGCCGTGGAGGCCGAGCGGGGACGGATCAGTCGTCCTTGAGGCTGTACTTCTTGACCTTGCGGTAGAGCGTGCGTTCGCCGATTCCGAGGATTTTGGCGGCTGCGCGCCGATTCCAGTCAACGGAATCCAGGACCACGCGCGTGACTTCGCGCTCCATGTCCTCCAAGGTCATGCCGAGTTTGTACGAGACCGTGGACGGTTCCGGTTCGGTGGGCGATTCCGTTGCACGTTCATCAGGATGCATGTCGGGTTCGGGCGCTTCCGTCGCCGGTTGGTCGTGCATGTCCGTCGGCGCCGCGCGGGAAACGGCCGATTCCAGATCGTGCCCCGAACGACGATCGTAGACGATCTCTTCGATCGGTCCAGCCGCTGGAAGAGCCTTGGGCGGGGTCGAAGGCCACTCGCGCTGTTGGCCGTATCGGAATTTCTCGAACTCCCCTCGAAGGTCGTCGAGGTCGACCTTCATCTCCATCATGGTGCGGAAGATGAACTCCAGCTGAGGACGTAGAGAAGCCGCACCCTCGTGGCTCGACGCGTGTCCGCCTTGCGCGATTGGCATCAGCGCCAAACCACGGTCTCCGGACTTGACGTCGTCGGGGATGTCTTCCGCCCTGATCTCGCGTCCCGGGGCGAGTACCACCATGCTCTCGACGAGATTTCGCAACTCTCGAACATTCCCGGGCCATCGGTGCCGAACCAGGATCTCCATCGCTTCCGGCGAGATGCCGCGGAATGGGCCCCGGTCATGGCGCTCGCTTGCCTCGCCTACGAAGCTGTCGATCAGGAGCGGTATATCGGCGCGACGTTCGCGCAGCGGCGGCAGAGCGATCGTGAGCACGTTCAGGCGGTAGTACAGGTCCTTGCGGAACCCGCCCGACATGACCAGCTGCTGGAGCCGCTGGTTGGTCGCGGCAATGATTCGCACGTTCACGCGAATCATCCGTTGTCCGCCGACGCGGTGGAACTCCTGTTGTTCGAGGACCCTCAGCAGCTTGGTCTGCGTTTGGAGGGGCATCTCGCCGATCTCGTCAAGGAAGATGGTACCTCGGGTGGCGAGCTCGAAAAGGCCTTTGCGGGTGTCGATCGCTCCCGTGAACGCTCCCTTCTCGTGACCGAACAGCTCGCTCTCGAGGAGCGTGTCGGAAAGGGCGGCCACGTTGACGGGAATGAAGTTTCGGTGGCGACGGCGCGACAGGGCATGAATGCCGCGGGCCACCAGCTCTTTTCCCGTGCCCGATTCGCCGGTGATCAGGACCGTCGCATCGACCGGAGCGATCTGAACGATGCGCTCCAGCACCTCGAGCATGGCGTCGGTCTCGCCGACGATTCCCGTCTCGCGCCGCAATCGCTTCCTCTCGATGGCCCGCGTACCGACAAGCACGACTTCTTCGGGATCCGCGGGGGCCGTGAATACGCCGACGCCGTCCAGGACCGGTAATGCGTCTTGACCGGTTCGGATCACCGCAAACACCGGAATGCCTCGTTGCCGCGCCTGCGCAATGTGTCGCTCGCCGGACACGGTGTCCGCGCCTCCGGTTAGCGTGAGCAGTACGACGTCGTCGACCGCGCCGACCTGCTCGGTCGCCGTGAACAGCTCCACCCGGTAGCCTTGGCGGCGGAAACCGCTCCGCAACTGTCCCGCCAGAGGGAGGTCGTGCGTCGTGACGAGGACGGTTTCGGCCATACCCTACGGCTCCGCGAGCGGCGTGGCGTTACCGACGAATCGAACCGTTGGTATAGAACGGTGGGCGCTGCGTACGCGCCGGGATCGTCTTGCCCCGAATGAGGATCCCCACGTCCGTGCCGGGCTTCGCCAATGCGACGGGCAGGTAGCCCAGCGCGACGCCCGCACCTAGACTGGGACTCGCTACTCCCGACGTCACCGTACCCACCTGCGCGTTGTCGTGTACAATTGGGTAGCCGCGACGGGGAAAGCCGCGCTGCGTCAGCTTGATCCCCGTCAACCGCCGGGAAACGCCTCTCGCCTTTTGCGTAGCCAAGGCTTGCCGGCCTACGAAGTCGCCCGCGTTCAGCTTGACAATCCACCCCAGTCCCGATTCCAGGGCCGTGTGTTCCTCGTCGAGGTCGTTTCCGTAGAGGGCATACCCCATCTCGAGGCGCAAAGAATCCCTTGCGCCCAATCCGGCCGGCACCGGGGCGAGGGGTGCGTTTGATTCGGCGAGAGCCTTCCACGCGTCGGCAGCGGAATCGGCGGGGAGATACATCTCGAAGCCGTCCTCGCCGGTGTATCCGGTGCGACTGACCACGGCGTCTACGCCCGCCACCGATCCCTGGGCGAACCGATAGTAGCCGACCGAATCGAGGGGAACGTCCGTGAGGGGCGCAAGGATCGCCTGGCTGGCGGGGCCCTGTAGCGCGATCAACGCGATGTCGTCGGAGTCGTCGGAGATTTGGACGTCGAACGCCGCTGCGTGGGAGCTCACCCAATCCCAGTCCTTCGCCCGGTTGCTCGCATTGACCACCAGTACGAAGTGGTCGGCGAAACGATAGACCAGGAGGTCGTCAAGGACGTGGCCGCTCTCGTTGCAAAGCGCGGAGTATTGGGCCTGGCCCGCGACTACCCGCGAGACGTCGTTTACGGTGATGTACTGCACCAGGTCTTCGGCCTGCGGTCCCCGTACGGAGAACTCCCCCATGTGGGACACGTCGAAAAGCCCCGCGCCGGTCCGCACGGCAGCGTGTTCGGCGCGAATGCCCCTCGCGTACTGAATGGGCATCGCGTAACCGGCGAACGGCACCATCTTGGCGCCAAGCGCCATGTGCACGTCGTGAAGCAGGGTCCGCGTCAGCTTGTTGTCCATGGGCGCCTCGTCCATCTCAGTGTACCGTTCCGTTGATCGTCGGTCAGTCCAGCAAGTCCACCAGGACGGCCTTGATAACGTGCAGGCGATTCTCGGCCTCGCGAAAGACGCGAGAACGGGGACCGTCAATGACTTGCGCGGTCACCTCCTCGCCCCGGTGTGCGGGCAAACAGTGCAGAAAGATACCGGAAGGGTCGGCCTGCGCCATCGTCGATTCGTCGACCAGGAAGCCTCGAAATGCCGCCTCCCGAGCGCTGCGCTCGTCTTCCTGTCCCATGGAAGCCCATACGTCGGTGGTCACCACGTGCGCACCCTGGGCCGCCTGGTTGGGCGTCTCGACCATTTTCACGTCGGCAGTCGTCCTGGCTCGGGCCAGAATGTCCGGGTCCGGTCCGTAGCCCTCGGGGCAGGCCAGCCGGAGGGAAAACCCCAAGCGGTACGCCGCGTTGATCCATGAGTTGGCCATGTTGTTGCCGTCGCCAATCCAGGCAACGCGCAGAGACTCGACGTCGGGGCCGAACTCTTCCGTAGCCGTGAAGACGTCGGCAAGGACCTGGCATGGATGAAGCAGGTCCGTGAGGCCGTTGATCACCGGAACCGACGCCTGGTCCGCCAATTCGCAGACCTCTCGTTGGGCGAAGGTCCGGATGAGAATCGCGTCTACGTAACGGCTTAGGACTCGCGCGGTGTCGCCGATGCTCTCGCCGCGACCCATTTGCGAATCGCGATCCGAGATCATGATTGCGTGGCCGCCAAGCTGTGCCATGCCTGCTTCGGTGCTGACCCGGGTTCGGGTCGAACTCTTGCGGAAGATCATTGCCAGGCAACGACCCTTCAGAAGCGTGGCGGACATGGCGCCGGACTTCGCCCGAGCTGTGAGCGCCAGCAAATGGAGCAAGTGGCCAGACGTGTGCTGGGAGAGATCGATGAAGTCGTGCTTTCCGGGGGCGGCCATGATCACAGGATATAGCGGCTCAAGTCGTCGTCCGAGGCGATCCGGTCCAAGCGCTCGCGTACGAACGCCGCGGTGACGACGACTGTGTCGCCGCGTCCCTTGTCGGGCAGGTCGAAGAGGAGGTCTTCCAGCAAGGTCGTCACGACGGTACGAAGTCGGCGTGCACCGATGTTCTCCATGCGGTCGTTCAGTTCAGCGGCGATTCGCGCGATTTCTTCAATGCCGCCGTCGGTGAATTCGACTGACGCGCCGTCGGCTTCGACGAGGGCCTGGTACTGGCGCACCAGGGCGTTTCGGGGCTCGCGCAGGATTCGGGCGAACTCGGGTGCGTGCAGACGGTGAAGTTCGACGCGGATCGGGAACCGTCCCTGGAGCTCGGGAATCAGGTCGTTGGGTTTCGCAACGTGGAAGGCGCCCGCGGCGATGAACAGGATATGGTCCGTCCGAACGAAACCGTACTTCGTTTGAACGTTGCACCCCTCCACGATCGGAAGCAGGTCGCGTTGCACGCCTTCTCGACTGACCTCGGGGCCCGCTCCTCCCTTTCCACCCGCGACCTTGTCGAGCTCGTCGAGAAAGATGATGCCAAGTTCCTCGGAGCGGTCCAGCGCTTCGTTCACCACCTCGTCCATGTCCACGAGACGGTCCAGCTCTTCCTGAATCAGGATGCGCCGCGCCTCCGCCACCGTGACCGTGCGACGCTTGGAACGCTTGGGAAGCAGATCCTGCAGCATTTCGGTGAAGTTGAGGTCCATGCCCTCCATGCCGCCCATGGGCAACATCATGCCCCCCACAGGCGCAACCTGCTGGACGCTGATCTCGACGAAACGATCTTCCAGCTGCCGTTCCCGCAACAGCTTGCGCAGCTTTTCGCGAGTGCGCTTGCGTCGTTCGGCAAGCGTCGGATCCTCTTCGTCGGCGTCATGGCCGCGCGCGTTGGAAACGCCGCCGGGACCCGCCACGAAGAGCCTTGCGCGCGAATCTTGGTGGTGCGCCTGAGCGTCGCCGGGTCGGTCCTGTGGCCCTGTCGCTTTGGGGGGCGCTTTTGCCGCTTCCGGCAACAGCAGGTCGAGAATGCGCTCCTCGGCCCGCTGGGCGGCTTCCTCTTCCACCTCGTCTTCGCGCGCCGTGCGGACCATGGCGACCGCCGTGTCGACCAGGTCGCGAACCATCGCTTCGACGTCCCTGCCTACGTAACCGACCTCGGTGAACTTGGACGCTTCTACCTTGATGAAGGGGGAACCCGCGAGACGGGCGAGACGCCGTGCGATCTCCGTCTTGCCCACGCCGGTGGGGCCAATCATGATGAGGTTGTTGGGCAGGATCTCGTCGCGCAGCTCGTCGTCGACCTGTTGGCGTCGCCAGCGGTTGCGCAGCGCGATTGCAACCGCCTTTTTGGCCTCGGACTGCCCGACGATGTACTTGTCGAGTTCCGAGACGACTTCTCGAGGCGTCAGCTGGTCGAGCCAGCCGCCGGCGGCATCGTCGCGGGAGTCTGCGGCGACGGGCTCGGTTGCCGCGATCGCTTCTGTCGAGATGGTGGCGGCGGTCATTCGGGTTGCAGCTCCAGCAAAGTGATCTCGCGATTGGTGTAGACGCAGATGTCTGCGGCAATCTCCAGGCTGCGTCGCGCAATTTCCGAGGCGTCCATGCCGGAATGATCGTATAGAGCCTTGGCCGCGGCCAGTGCGTACCCACCACCGGAACCAATCGCCAGGATCGGCTGGTCGGGTTCAATCACGTTTCCGTCGCCCCCGACCAGAAACAGATTGGTGCGGTCGGCCACCGCCAGAAGGGCTTCCAATCGGCGCAGGAAACGATCGGTTCGCCACTCCTTGGCCAACTCGACGCAGGCGCGAGACAGATTGGACGGCCATCGCTCCACCTTGGCTTCCAGGAGCGAGAAAAGCGTGAATGCGTCGGCAACGGCCCCGGCGAACCCGGCGAGGATCTTGCCCTCTGCGAGCACTCTGACTTTTCGTGCTGCTCCCTTCACCACGGCGTCTCCCATCGTAACCTGGCCGTCTCCGGCCATCGCAACGCGTCCGTCGCGGGCCACGGCGATTACGGTGGTCGCGTGAACGGGCACGGGGGGCGGAGTCGGGGCAAGGTGGGAATGCATCCGTGCGGGGGTGGGTGCTGAGAGCAGTTTGCATGGCGCTGCGGCGAGATGCCGGCGATATCAGGGCTGTAAAGATAGGCAGCCGCGAGAGGGACGGGTAGGGCCAACCCGTGCGCGCACCGAGAGGAGAGGGGCGCAGGGGCGGCCGGGCCGCTCGCTATGCTCTGGGATGGGATCCGATATAAGCCCTGCGCAGCCTTTCCTTGGAAGTGTGGGCGTAGATTTGAGTCGTGCCCAGGGAGGCGTGACCGAGAAGCTCCTTGACGGCCATCAGGTCGGCTCCAGCGTCAAGCAGATGAGTCGCGAAACTGTGTCGCAGCGAGTGGACGGATACGTTGGCGGCCGAGGCATAGCGGCCGATCGCCATCTGAACCGTACGCTGGATGTACCGACGCGAAAGCCGGTTCCCGTGCTGCCCTACGAACAGCGCCGGACAACCGGGGGCAATCACCTCGTCGCGACGAACCAGGTAGTTCCGTATAGCCTTGACGGCGGATTTGGTGACGGGGACGATGCGCTCCTTTCTCCCCTTGCCGACAACCCGCAGTTGGCGCTGATCAAGGTCGATCGAACCCAGATTCAGAGAGCGGAGCTCGGCGAGTCGCAGGCCGCTTCCGTAGAAAAGCTCAAGCGCGGCAAGAAGCCTGGTAGTCGTGAGGTTGTTGCGCTGGGCGGCCTGGGCCTCCGTCCAGCGAAACAGCTCGGTGATTTCCTCGACCCGCATGTGTCCCGGCAGGGTCCGATTAAGCTTCGGGCCGCGTATCTGCCGTGTCGGGTTCGACGGCACGACGCCGTCACGGTACAGGTGGCGGAAGAAGGCTCGCGCCGCAGACAACTTGCGCGCAACCGTGCGAGCCGCGAGACCTCGACGCGCGGACTCGCCCAGAAAGGCGCGGATGACGCCACGGTCCACCTCGTGCCACCGGAAGTTGCGGCGGCCAAGGTGGCCGGTGATGAAATCTTCCAAGTCGCACAGGTCGCGTCGGTAGCCCGATACGGTACTGTCGGAAAGATTCCGAACCAATTCGAGATGTTCGAGGAACGAGGCGACCTCGGCTGTCATGCGCTCATGCTCCGGGATGGCAGGATACTGTCGGTGGCGATCCAGTCCTTGAAGGCGCGATCTGCGCGGGCGGCGAGGGCTTCGCGACGCTCGATTTTCTTCCGCGGTGCGTTTGCCAAGGGTTCCACCAATCCCCAGTTCGAAATTCATTGGCTGGAAATTCGCGGGATCAGCCTCGCGGAGGTAACGGGCCAAACCGCCGAGCATGGTCTCGGGTGGCGGGATGGAGGGAGCCAGGCCGCTCATTGCGCGGTCCAGGTTAATCCCGGCCAGAATGCCCCAAGCCGCGGACTCCGTGTACCCTTCCACACCCGTCAGCTGGCCGGCAAAGAGAAGTTCCGGCCGTCGCGGCGACGCACCGTAGTCGGTAAGGCACCCTGGAAAATTCAGGTACGTGTTCCGATGTATGGATCCCCAGCGCAGGAATTCGGCACGCTCCAAGCCTGGGACCATGGGGAACACGCGCGCTTGCTCGCCGATTCGCAATCGCGTTTGAAACCCAACCAAGTTCCACATCTGCCCCGCTCGATCTTCACGGCGCAGCTGCACGACGGCGTGGGGCCTGCGACCAGTGCGTGGATCGGTCAATCCAACGGGTCGCATGGGTCCAAACCGCAGCGTGTCGTGACCTCTCGCCGCCATGACTTCGATCGGCAGACAACCTTCGAAATAAGGGACCCGGTCCCAGTCGTGGCCGGCGTGGACATCCGCCGTGCGCAACGCGCCCATGAAGTTGGCGTATTCCGATTCGGTCAAGGGGCAGTTCAGGTAGTCGGCCTGTTGACGATACCTGCCCGCCGCGAACACCACGCTACGGTCCAGCGATTCCACATGTACGATCGGTGCGATGGCGTCGTAGAACGCCAGACCGCCGTCGCCCAGCTCGGTCGCGATGCTCTCGGCCAACCGGGATGAAGTTAGCGGCCCCGTCGCAATCACGGTTGGCCCAGACGGAATCTCGTCGATCTCCCTGCGAACCACGCGGATTCGCGGATGTTGTTCCACGCGACGAGTGAGAGACTGCGAGAACAGATCGCGGTCGACCGCCAGCGCCGATCCCGCCGGCACGCGACTCTCATGTACGGCCGTCAGCAGCGCTGAATTCAACAGCCGCATCTCGCGCTTGAGCTGGCCATGCGCCGTGCTGGGCACTTCGCTCTTGAAAGAGTTGGTGCAAACAAGCTCACCCAACATCGCCGTCTGGTGCGCAGGCGTACGGGTGGCCGGGCGCATCTCGAACAGGGACACGTCGCGTCCGCGGTCGGCCAATGCCAGAGCTGCTTCGCATCCGGCCAATCCACCGCCTACGACGACTACCCCGCTCAAGACGTTCCTCGACGCCTGCTGGACCGGCGCCGTTTTCGCGGACGCCGGATTTTCTTGCGAGCGCGTGCCACCGCCAGGAGCTCGACGGCCTCGTCAATGGAGGTCGTGAGCGGGTCTCTGCCCTTCGGTATGCTCGCGTTGGTCTTGCCGTCGCTAACGTAGGGCCCGTAGCGGCCTTCCAGGAGATCAATTTGCGCTCCCGAGTCCGGATGTGGACCGAGCGGCCTCAGCACCTTTCTTGTTCGTCGCCGGGCAGGCTTCTCTTGACTCAACAACTGCAGGGCGTCGTCCAGGGAAACGTCAAAGGCCTGCTCCAGCGACTCCAGGTTCCGGTAGTCCTTCGCTCTTCGGACAAAGGGGCCGTAACGTCCCAAGCCAGCACTGATCTCCTGGCCGGTGGCGGGGTCGTGCCCCAGAACTCGAGGCAACGAAAGCAGCCGCAGCGCCAGTTCCAAGGTGACTTCCGACGGAGACATGCCCTTGGGAAGCCCGGTCCAACGCGGCTTGGTTGGTCCGCCAGCGTCGCCCAATTGTACATACGGTCCGTATTTGCCCACATTGACGTAGACTGGCTTTTCCGTGTCCGGGTCGATGCCGATCGGCACGTTGGCGTTAGCCGGAGTATTGAGCAACTCGGCCGCGCGTTCCACGGTAAGTTCGTCGATGAGCAGCTCGTCGGGAATCGTCGCACGGGTCACGCCGTCGCCCGCTCCACGCTCGACGTAGGCCGAGTTCCTGCCGATCTTCACGCGGACGGGCTCATCGGTTTCGGGATCAACGCCTACCGGGACGGCGGGGTAGTCTATGCGCGGGAGGGTCTCCTCGACTTTGCGCTCAAGACCCGGCCTGTCGCCCTTGCCACGGTAGAAGGCCTCGAGAAAACCACGTCGGTCGGCGTGGCCAGCGGCAATTTCGTTGAGAGCGTCTTCCATTCGGGCGGTGAAGGCGATATCGACGTAATTCGCGAAGTGCTCGCTGAGAAGCTGATTGACCGCCATTCCCGTATAGGTTGGGACCAAGCTTCCTTTCCGGTTGCGCACGTAGTCGCGTTCCTGGATCGTCGATATGATGGGCGCGTAGGTCGAAGGCCTTCCGATCCCCTCCTCCTCCAGCTTTCTGACCAGCGACGCTTCAGAATACCGAGGTGGTGGTCTGGTCTGCTTTCGCTCGGGCTCGACGGAACGCAGCAAGACGGGCGTGGTCTGGGCGGGTGCTGCGGCCCCCTCTGCGTAAACCTGATGTCCGATTTCGAGGTTCGGCAGCTGCTGGTCCTTCCGTTTGTCTCCGTACACGGCCAGGAAACCGGGGAAACGGAGTACGGACCCGCGTGCGCGGAAGATGTAGTCGACTTGGTCGATACGGGCGCAAAAGCTGATGGTGGTCCGATCGATCCTGGCGTCCGTCATTTGCGACGCGACGGTGCGACTCCAAATCAGTCGATACAAAGCCAATTCGTCTCGGTTGAGATACCGCGCCATGCTGTTCGGGGTGCGGCCAATCTCGGTCGGGCGGATACCCTCGTGCGCCTCCTGGGCGGACTTCGCCTTGGTCTTGTAGCGTCTGGGGCCGCCATGGTAGTCACTGCCGAATTCCCTTCTCACGTATCGGCCGATGTCGCCCAGCGCCTTGTTGGACAGCGTGACCGAGTCCGTCCGCATATAGGTAATCAGGCCTTCTCGGTTCCCGTCTCCAAGGTCGATGCCCTCGTAAAGGCTCTGCGCGACCCGCATGGTGCGCCTCGGTGACATCCGGATGCGGCTGCTCGCCGCCTGCTGCATGGTGGACGTCGTAAACGGAGGCGCCGGTCTTTGTCGGCCTGATTTCCGTTGGATGTCGACCACGGACCAGGGAACGTTGGCGAGCGCCTTTTCCGCGATCGTGGACGCCTCCTCCGCCCCCAGGGCGAGGGCCGCCTTCGAGGCCATCAGCTCGCCCGTGGTGGAATCGAAGTCCTTGTTATTGGCGAGCCGTTTCCCGCCGACGCTTTCGAGAATCGCCAAAAACGGGTTGCCTGCGCTGGTCAGGGTCGCCTTGGCCCGCCAATACTCCGAGATCTTGAACCGGCGTCGCTCCTCTTCGCGGTCTACGATCAGCCTGACGGCAACGCTTTGCACCCGCCCCGCGCTGAGCTTGGTTCGCACCTTCTTCCACAGAACCGGTGAGAGCGTGTAGCCATATAGGCGATCCAGAACGCGTCGCGCTTCCTGCGCGTCTACGAGCCGCCCGTTCACTTCCCTCGGATTGGCCAGCGCAGCGTTGATCGCAGACCGAGTGATCTCATGAAACGCGATTCTTCGGACGGGCACCTTGGGCTTGAGTACTCTGATCAAGTGCTCGCTGATCGATTCTCCTTCACGGTCTTCGTCCGTCGCCAGGAGGACTTCTTCGGACTTGGCGACGATCTTCTTGAGCGTCCGGACGTGCTTCCTACTCTCGGGTGGTACGATGTAGAAGGCCCGGAAATCGCCTTCGGTGTCTACCGCCATCCTGCGCCACGGTTTATCTCGTATGGCCGCTGGCGTTTCGTTTGCGCGCCGAGGAAGGTCCATGATATGGCCGTAGGACGCTTCCACTCGGTAGCCGGGCCCGAGAAACCTCGCGATCGTCTTCGCCTTGGCGGGCGACTCCACTATCACCAGCTTCACGTATTCCTTCTCCTAGCGTTGTTAGTAGTTCGATGATTTCGTTTACGACCTGAGCGGGCGACCGATCGTCCGTATCGATCGCGAAGCGACCCCGACGGTAATGGCGCATGCGGTCCCGCAGCAGCGTCCGGGCCGCTTCGCGCGGATCGTCGACTTGCAGTAGAGGTCTCACGGTTTCGGATTCGGCCACTCTCTCCAGCGCCGCCTCCGCTCCCACACGGAGCCAAATTGATACGGATGCGGGATCGAGCATGTCCATATGACCCGGTTGGACGGGCCATCCACCCCCCATCGCGATGACCGTGCGCGCCCGCTGGAGCACGTCGCTGCCCACCGCGGATTCCAGGCTTCGGAAGCCCGTAATCCCCAGACGTCGGATGATGTCGGGCACAGGGGCTCCTTCGCGTCTCGCGATCTCGTCGTCCAGGTCAATGAAATCCCAACCGATAGCCTCGGCCAGCCGGGGGCCTACCGTGGATTTGCCGGCTCCCATGAACCCAATGATAACGACGCGGCGAACAGGAATCGGCGTCACGCATCCTCCCGATCGCGTTCTGCGAAGCCCCTGGCGGCAAGTCGCGCCAAATACGAATCGAGATTGCGCCGCAGTTCCGTCAACGAGTCACCTCCAAACTTCTCCAGGACCGCGTCGGCCAGAACCAGGGCTACCATGGCTTCCGCTACCACTGCGGCAGCGGGGACAGCGCAGACGTCGCTTCTTTCCACCGTGGCTTCGCGGGTGGATCCGTCCCTCAGATCCACGCTGGGAAGACGTTTGCGCAAGAGCGTCGAGATCGGTTTCATGGCTCCGCGTACCACAAGCGGCGCACCAGTGGTGATTCCCCCTTCCAGCCCGCCGGCCCGGTTGCCCAGCCTTCCGAAACCTCCCGAGCGCGTATCGCCCTCATCGCGCAGAATGGCATCGTGTACTCGCGAGCCTCGCCGAGCGGCGTTCTCGAACGCGGGACCAATCTCCACCCCCTTGATCGCGTGTACGGACATCACCCCTTGCGCCAACCGTCCATCAAGCTTCCGATCCCAGGATACGTGGCTGCCAAGTCCGACCGGCAGACCTCTGGCCACGACTTCAAACGACCCACCCAAGGTATCGCCGTCTTTCTTGGCACGGTCGATTTCTGCAATCATGGCGGACTCTGCGTCGGCGTCCAGCGTACGGACGGGCGAGGCGTCGGCGGCGCGGTTCAGGTCTCGCGGGAGTACGTCCGGGACATTGGCGTGCACGTCGCCGATGCCGGTCACGTGGCTGCCCACGGTCGCCCCCAATTCCCGCAGCAGGGTCTTGGCCACGGCCCCACAGGCGACCCGGGCGGCGGTTTCGCGCGCCGACGCTCGCTCGAGGATGTCCCTTGCGTCGCGTCGGTCGTATTTCAGCACGCCCGTGAGATCGGCGTGACCCGGTCTCGGCAGATAAACCGGACGCAGCGCCTTCGGATTCCCTTGCGGGCCAGGAAACCCGTGCGCCATCGCGGTGACCCAGTTGCGCCAGTCGCGGTTCCAGATCAGCATCGACAAGGGCGACCCCAAGGTGACTCCGAGCCGGACGCCGGAGATCATTTCGGCTCTGTCGGATTCGATCTGCATTCGGCGACCCCTGCCATGGCCCCCTTGCCGACGCTTCAGCTCAGGATCGATATGCGTCGCCGCGTCCAAGGTCATGCCCGCTGGCAACCCCTCGACCACTGCCACGAGACCGCGTCCGTGTGATTCCCCGGCAGTATGAAACGACAGATTGGCTTGTGGCATGGTTCGGGTTGGGTTCGGGGGTTGGTGGCCCGCGTCAATCGCGTTGCCCGCCGCTGATAGATAGCGAAGGCCTCCGTCACGGGGAAGCGTGACCCACGATCGTAGGGGTAACCAATATGATCAAGTCGCGTTGGACGGTCGATTCCAGCTCCGTGCGGAAGAGCCGTCCGATCAATGGGACGTCCATGAGAAACGGAATGCCTGAACGTACCTGGCTCTTTTCCGCTACGGTCAGTCCCCCGATCACCACAGTCTCGCCATCCTTGACCAGAACTTCGGACTCGGCACGTTGCCGGCGAAACACGAGCCCGACGTCGGAAGGTGCGAGATCAGCCGATGAGCGTTCCGCCGACAGACTAAGGAGTATGTCGCCGTTGTCGGTAATCCGTGGAGCGACCTCGAGAATTACGCCCGTCTCCTTGTAGTCGACGGTGGCGACCGGGAACGTGCCTTGCCCACCGTTGCCGCCGGACTGCGCTTGCGCACCGGCGTCGAGCACCCGGACCGGCGTCTCCTCGCCGACGACCACGCGCGCCGTTCTGTTGTCCATTACGCGCACGGACGGGGCGGCTTCGACGTCGGTCAGCTGCGCGGATTCGAGGGCATCGATGAACCCGACGAGCGTGCTTCGCCCCACCACGAGCGATGCGAGGAGCGACAAGGTTGGATTGGCGATGCGATTCGCCGCGTTTCCGAGTGCGGCCACCGAGTTGCCCCCGAGGGTGATTACGTCGGTGCCCGTCGGAACCTGCTCGTCCGGCAGGTTGATCACCCCGTCTCCGTTCAGGTCGGCAACTCCCGGGGTGAGGGCATTGAGCTGATTGCCACCCACGTCCTTGAGGTCGTAGGTAATTCCGAGTCCCTCCAGTCCGGTGCGGTTGACGAAGATGATCTTGGCGGCAATGTCGACTTGCGGCACCGGCACGTCGACCGTCCGCGCAACTTCGGCCACGCGATCCAGGACTCGGACAATGTCGGTCACGACCAACGCATTGGTCGCCGATCCAACCGCGATTCTGCCGCGCTCGGTCAGGAGCGGCAGCACCAGATTCTGGAGCTCTTCGGCCCCGACGTAAGTTGCTCTATACGTCCTGGTTTCCAATGGCGCCACGGCTTCCTGCTCAAGAAGCCAGCCCGCGCTCGCCACCAGCAAGATGCCGTTCCCCAGCTCGCGGGAAGCCAGTCCGTGGGACCGTAGGAGCGTCTCCAGCGCGACGTCCCATGGCTGATCCCGGATTTCGGCCGATACGCTGCCCTGCACCTCTGGACCCGGTACGATGGAACGATTCGCAAACTCGGCAAAGGTGAAGAGCACCTCGCGGATCGGGGTGTCGAAGAACGCGACCGAAATCGGACGCCGCAGATCGTCTTCCGTCGTGTCGGACGGGGGCGCTGTTTCTTGCGCCATTGCGATCGGCACTGGCACGAGCGCTGCGGCTACGGTCCCTGATATCGCCAAAGCGACGATTGCACTGCGCCCCCTCATTGTGAGCCTCCCCAGTCTGCTCCGGGGACCTGGAGTATGCGGCGACTCGTTCCGGTAGGGGTAGCGACCTCGAGGACGACCTGATCCGGTTGAATGAGGATAAGGCGGACCTCGTTGAACGTCTGACCGGGCCTCAGCCAAAGGACGGAGTCGGCGTCGGCCAGCAGGACCAACGAGAGCGCGGCGCGGGCATGATGTATAAGACCCTTGACTCGGGCGCCTCCGAGAATGGCATCGGCAGCGACGCCACGATCCGGATTGGTGGCGTGGCCCCCAGGCTGCGCAGGAAGGAAGGGATCCCGATGGCTTGCGACGTAGACGAAGTGTTCGCGCTCGTATATCAAGCCGTCCCCGGCATCCGCGCGCGGTTGCTCCTGGGATTGAAGCGGAAGGGTCCTCGTGGGTGGAAGCGCGAGCAACGCGCCGGTACACACTGCCAGACCCAACCAAGCGGTCCGCCGACGAGATGGACCGTACGCTGCGGTACCGGCGTTCGAGTGTTGGTCGTTTGTCATGATGGGGTCGAGACATTGGGACGTTGTTGGGTCGAGAGCGTTGGATCGGGCGAGGGTGACGTTTCGGCATCGGTCGGTGGGTGACGTACGAGCGTCCACATCCGGAAACGGGCGGACAAGCGGGCCCTCGCGTTGCGTGACCCGGGGGACGATGGATCGAGAGCTCCCGACACGCCTGGGTCATGTTCGTAAACGGGCGCGGGCGAAATGTGGACTTGGGTAGGGATCATGAGGCGGTCCATTGAGGCGATTACGGTGACAAAAAACGCGATTTGGTGATACCCGCCGGTGACGGCGACCGCGTAGCTCCATCGGTCGTAGTGTTCGAGCGGTTCCCGGGGTTCGGGCCTCAGCATCGTGACCTCGACCCCAGTGTTGCGTTCCGCGGCGGAGAGCGCATCAAGCAGCGCGGAGACTCCGTTTCGTTCGGGTATCAGGGCTTGAAGTCGTGCGAGATGGGACGAATACGTCTGGTGGCGGCGTTCAAGAGCAGCTTCGTCAAGCTGTTGGTGGTTCTCCGCCAGCTGTTGGTTCGTCTCCAGCTGATCGATTCGCAAAGTCAGCGCTTGCGCCCGCTCCGCTCGCGGCCGGTGGACGTAGGAGTAGGCGAAGTACAATCCCGCCAACCCCAGGAACGCAACGAGGACGGCGGCGCGCCGACGTGGATCGACCGGTAGCAACGTCTTCATGGTCCCTCGTCCGTGAGGGGTCGGAAGTCGAGCACTTCGTACGGAGGATCTTGCATGTTGGCCTCGAACACGAACCGGTAGGCGTGTGCCCAGTCGGACTCTCTCGCCGGATCCTGGGCCACCGGTTGCTCGGTCGCGATCAACTCAACCTCGCCGATGAAGAAGGATGCCTCGAGCGCGGTCCAGAATCTGGTGAGCGTAACGTTGTCGCGTGCATTGCCTTCAAGCCGGAAACGGATTTGCGGCCCCTGCGAGGGCACATCGGCCATTCCGGTAATCCACACCCCGTCGGGGGTGGCAACCGCAACTTCCTGCAGGAGGTGGGGCCAAGCGTATCGTCGGGCATCGGCCTCTTCAATCAGCGTGAGCCGTGCCGTAATCGAGTCGTGCTTGGTGTCCATTTCGCGGCGAATGAGCGCTTGTGCCGCGATCCGCGCTGAATCGCGAAGCGCTTCCGCGAGCGCCGAGTCGAGGTCTGCGACGCGTCGCGAGACTCCGACCACCGCATGAACGCCAATCGCGAGCGAAGCCAGAAAGACCAGACCGGACCCCACAATCCACCGGTCCAGGAAGAGCTCCCGCCATTCCCGCATCGACGGGTAGGACTGGCGGGTACCGGTCCGGCCTCTTGTCCGCCCGGCTGGCTGGTCCCGTCCTTCGGACAACAGATTGATGTCGAACACGGTCTACACCTCCTTGCCGAGCAGCTAGACGCCGCGGAGCGCGAGCCCAATTGCTTGAAGAAAGAGCGGTGCGGATCTCGCCAGCACGGCGCGGCCGCGCAGGCCCGCAGCCACCGAAATCCGTTGGCAAGGATTGACGATGCGAGTCTCGACCTTCATGCGTCGTCCGAAAACCTCGGCGACCCCTGGGATGCACGCCCCACCGCCACTGAGGTAGACTCTTCCAAGCGCGCCACCAGGTCGCCGTGCCCCGAGAAACGCGCACGCCCGTTGAATCCCAACCGCTACGACGTCGGCGCCCGTCTCGAGCGCGCGATCAAGCCCATCGAGGTCCCTGCGTCCCAGAATTACTTCGTGCGCCCACTCGGCGGGAAGACCATGGACTCGTTGCAACAGCTCAGCGAATCGTCGCAGGCCGAGGGGAAGATCACGGATCAGGACAGGGGCCCCGTGGTCCAGCATGACGAGATTGGTCACCTCGTGACCGACGTTCACCAGCGCCACGGTGCCTTCGCGGGCGTCGGGATGGTTATGGCATAGACCGTTGCACAGCGCCAGCGCCTCGACATCCAACAACGCGACCGTGCCGCCGACGTTTCTCAGTAGCGAGACGCTTGCTTCGACGCTCTCCTGCTTGGCCGCGACGAGCAGGGCTTCCACATTCCCGTCGGGCCCGTCGGGCCGCAGGATTTGGAAATCCAGGCGCACGTCGTCGAGATTGAACGGAACATGCCTGTGCGCCTCGCGTCTCACCAAGTCCCGGGGCCCAGTCCCTTTCATTCGCGCGATCTCGACCTTCTTGGCGAATACCGCATGACCGCCCAGCGCCGTGATCACGTCGCGTGATCGCATCGATGCTGCATCGAAGACGTCCTCGATCACGTCGGCCAGCAAGTCTTCTCGTACGACCTCACCATCGGCTACGGCCTCGGCCGGGAGCGATCTGGCCAGGACCTGACGGAGCTCGGGCTGATCGCCTCCACGGCCTACTTCGGCCAGCTTCACCGCGCCGCTACCGATGTCCAAGCCGAATGCGACTCTCTTTCTGGTGAACACGCCCATTGGGATTATCCGGTGGCAGGGGATAGCGGAGCCAGGCGCGAACGGCCCGGCATGGGAATGGGTCGGATCAACGAAGGCGCCGACAGAAGAGCGTACAGCGCGGCACAGGCCGACCCATCCGCGATCGCGCCCGGCTCAAACGAAGCCAACCCTCCAACGCGCATCATGCCCTGGATGCTCGCGTTGGGAGCGGCGTTGAAATTCCCCGACACGAGGATGAGTCCAGTCCACGACGCCCCTGAAGCGAGCGTCAAGTCGCCCTCTACGATCAGAACGCCCGCACCTCGCTGGGTGATCGCCGTGCTCCCTTCGCTGAACACCAAGCCCGACCAACAGCCTGTGCAATCAACCGACGGTAGCGACGCTCCGGCTTCCACCCGGTGATCGGCCAGCCGGCTCAATGCACCTCTGCCATACCAGCCAAGGCGGACGCTCGCGAAGTCGGACTGGCCGTCCCAGGATCCCCATTCGGGCGGGCCTGGCAGCGGTGCCGTAGGTCCTACTTGGCGCGCAAAGGCAACCGCCAACAGCGGGAAGGCATCGCAGCTGGGTATTCCGGCCCGCCCAGCCAGGATGGAGTCGGCGGTCAAGCGGGCACCTTGCGCAATGTCGACGGAATCGGATTCAACCACCCCGCGATAGGCAGCCACGCGCGTTGCTGGATCCAGCCACCATACCAGCCGCCCGCTGCGCGCCGGAGTGTCGCCGTCCAACGTGGCCTCGCCCAGAAATAGATGCATCTCGCTCGACAGGCGCAGATCCAGCACTCGCTGCCACCCGCTTGGGCCGTACGGCGTTCTCGCCACTTCCGTGGCCGAGTCGCCTACTTGCGATACGGGTGCACCACCACTCGCGTGGATTGCCAGGTCCGTGGCAGCGTTGGCCTCCACGCGTTCCTTGAGGACCTGTCCCGCCGCCGATGCCGCCCGCAGCTGTCCAAGAGCCGCAGCCAACGCCGCCGCGCCGATGGCCATGAGCAGCGTGAGCGCCAGGAGAACCAGGAGGAGCGCGAAACCTTCGCGCCCCTGGGCGCCAATGCCGTGGACGGACATCAGCGTGCACCCCACACGGTCCACGAGAATGGCTCCGTCGGCGCCTGACGCTCCTCCCAGACGACCCGCGCGCCCAGTCCGCCGTCGCCATTCGCCGTTAGTCGGGTGGAATCCGTGTCGATGCTGGCTTCCGTGAGCGGCTGCCACCCCCCTCGACCCGTGCGATAGCGAAAAGCACTCGCCGAGAACCGATAGGCCCCGCGTTCGAAGTAGACGCCGGCGACGCCCGCCGAGATCGGAGGATCCAGGGTCCACACCTCCGTCGAGAAGCCGGGAATCTCGTGGCACGGCAGACTTGCCGTGCGCGTGCGTCCTACAAGGCCCGAGACCTGCCACCCTCGCGTCTCGGAAAACGTCAGCACCGAGTCCTTGGCAGGGTCGGGCATTCGATACCCTGATACCGCCACCCTCCATCCCGTACCCCCCTGCGCGCTGCAAGCAACCGCCACACCGCGAAGGGCCCGTAGTTCGAGCTCGTCGCCGTTCAGGTTCCAGTCTACGGAATCGAGACCGCTGGCCACCTCGGTGGCGAGCACGTGATGCACCAGCCTCGTACCGTCGAGAACCGCCGCCTCGCCCATTACGCGGTTGGCCACCCTTCCGTGCACCGCTGCGGCCCACCAGGCGACCTGAACCAGGAGCAACATGAGCGTACCCGCAATCACCGCCTCCACAAGCGCGAAACCACGGGTTCCGGGAGAACTCCGCCTCATGGCGATGCACCCTCGGGAAGATTCGGATTCGGGACGACGCGGAACCAGATCAGCACGGAGTCCGAGAGGGATGCGTGGTCGACGCGCGCCCAGGCCGGTTGGCCGACCGTGTCGGGGATGCTCCAGGAAAGCTTACCCGTCGCGATGGCGCGCTCCCCCGAGCCAACCGCGCCAACGGCGGAGGCTGAGTCCACGAAGCTCGCAAGCATTCGATGGGCTTCATCCAGGAGCTTTGCCCGTACCACGGTCCGCACCGTCGTCGCGGTGAGCGCGGCGACCGCGCTTACGCCAACGCCCACGATGACCACGGCGAACACGAGCTCAATCATCGATGTGCCCGCCCTGCTCATCGGCGCGATACCCTGCCCAGCGAGGAAATCACCAGGGCACGTTCCGTTCCGGCGCGCGCAAAGCGCAGCGATTGACTCGACACCAGCCCGAGCCCCAACGGACCATAGCGAATGCGGCTGCTCGCGCGATCCCGTGACAGCTTCATGGTGACGCCGCCTGGTCCGAGATCTTCAGTCATGACGGTATCGCCGCTGGGCGAGATGACGCGTCCCGTCGGGGGATCCGCGACGAACTCGATCGTTGCGCTTCCGTCGCGAACCGCGGTCCAGCGCGCATCGGCGACCAACCGCGCAGCGGCCTCCTGGGCGCCGCGCAGCACCATGGACGTGCGCAGACTTGTAGCAGCCCCTAGCACGGGCGGTGCAAGCGCCGCCACGATGGCCAACGCTACGAGGACTTCGAGCATTGAGTACCCCGCCGTCCCTGTTCGCGGCCCATGGACAGGCTTACGGGATTGTTCATGGGTGGCTAGTTGGTGCACGCGACCTGGCCTTCAACTTCGGGAGTGGTCGACCCCAGCGTCGGCGCCGTCGCGCTACCGTAGTAAACCGCGCATCCCTCGGTCGTACCCAGCGCCGCGTGGGTAGCCGTCGCAGACCATCCCGAAGACGAAGCGGCGGCGGTTACGGTAACTCCTTCCGATGCCACGAAGTCCAGGTCGGCCAACGAGCTGGTGTACTTGTAATTCGTGGCGTGATAGAGCTCCTGCTGCGCCGCCAAGTTCCGCACGTCGGATTTCATCGCCGCGAAGTAGGCCATTTCTCGCGTGTCCGTGAACTGCGGGACGGCAATCGCCGCGAGGATGCCGATGATGACGAGTACAACGAGCAGTTCGATTATCGTAAAGCCTTTATTGTCAATCATTTGGTACCTTCTGTTTCATGTTTTGATTTATTGGTGATACGTGCCAACCGGCGCGCTTCCAGTGCTTCGCGATGGCGACCCTGCGCACCTAGGGACCGAGCCAGCAGATGTGCGAGAATCACGTTCGTGGAGTCGGCGCGCAGGGCCGCGCGGGAAGCCTCTTCCGCGAGGCCCCAGCGCTCTTGTCGATCGTAGAGGATCGCCAGCGTCGCGGGCGCCGTCGCGAACCGCGGGTATGCCTGCCACGCCCTGCGTAGCACGTGTTCCCCAGCCTGCTCGTAGCCGGCTGCGTTCAGCCGACGCCCTACGTCGGACAACAAGGCGTAGTCGCCTCCCAGCAATCCTATCGCTCGCCGGTAGGCGCCCAACGCTTGATCCGGGTCCTTCCGGGCAAGATGCATGTCCCCCAGGAGCCATTGTGCCCGGCCCGACTCCGGATGCTCGACAATGAGCGTCGTGAAGACCGTGCCGTTGTCCCGCCACACGGGATTGCGCGCCATCGTACGGATCATTCCCGCGGTGATCGCGAGCACGACCAGGACGGCGCCCGTGCGCCGGCGCTCGGAGCGTAGGCTTGCCAGCATCCAGCCAGCGGCGGCGCAGAGACCAACGGAAGGCAGATATAGGGTGCGCTCGGCCACAAGGACGCCGGTCAGGAACAGCAGATTGGATGTCGGCAAGGCGGTGATCACGAACCAGACCACCCCGAAACCCAAGCTGCGGACGGCTAGTGCACGGGTGTTCATGGGTCCGCGTCTCCATGCGATCCATGCGGCAGTGAGCGCCGACAGTCCCATGGCCAGCCCCAACACGGCTTCCGGCGTCCACCAGTACGCCAACCTGATTACGCCCGGGGCGTAGTCCACCGACAGATCCAACGGCATGAACAACAATCGGAACACCACGGGCCACGTTCCCAGCACCGTCCATATGCGAGGCACGGCGCCGGTTGCAAGCAACTCGGCCCCGAGCGGGGGGAACGGCGCGGCCACGGCCCCGAGGACCAGCATTCTGCCCGCGCAAACCAATCCGATTACGACGACCAGCCCGAGGTAGAGGGCGCCGCGTCGCGCCAAATACCGCCGCCAGTCGGCTACGCGCAGGTTGGAGCGTGCCGAGTCGAGCAGGAGTACAGCCCCAGGCAACGTGATCGCGCTTTCCTTGCTCAACGCGGCGACTGCGAAGAGACCGAGGATTGCCAGGAACGACCACCGGGACATGCCGCCGGGATTGTCGACCACCAACAGGCACGCCCCCAGGTAGAGAGCCGCCGACAGGAGCTCCGCCATGCCCACGACGTTGGCAACCGCTTCCGCGTGCACGGGATGTACCGCGAAGAGCAAACCCGCGGTGAGCGCGACGCCCACCGGCATGAGTCGCGCGAGCAGCAGGGTGACCAGCGCGGACACAATGCAGTGAAGCAGAACGTTGACTGCGTGGAATCCGCGGGCTTCTCCCCGCCAATGGACCCACTGCAAGCCGTAGACGAGGGTCGTTGCCGGACGCCAGAGACCGAGCTCGCGCCCATGACTGTTGGGCCAATAGGGCTTCCAGAAGGCCTGGGGCAGTTTCCGCAGATCGTGAATGCCCTCGTTGCCTGCGATGATCAGGTGATCGTCGTAGGCGAACCCGTTCGGGACGCTGTTCGCGTAGGCCAACATCGCCACGGCGGCAACGGACAAAGCCGCGACCCGCGTCGCTGCACCTAGTCGGCCCAGCCAGTCCATCGTCCATTTCTCTGATCTCCAGGTCGGTCGTTTTGCGTTACGACCTTAAGATCGGAGATTTCAGGGGCGTTGGAATGGCTGGATGGGACTAATTTTGGATTTTGCCCGCCATACTCGGATTAACTCGCGCTGGCCGACGATTCCGACTCTTTCCAGGGTCGCGCCTTGGGCTGCAACAGAGTGGAACGCGCGATAAACCAGATCGCCGCGACGCCGTCGCGCCATCCTATTTTCTTGCCTTCTCGGTAGGAACGGCTCGAGTAGCTGATCGGAAGCTCGATCAGCCGGACCTTGGCCTGCGCCAGTCGGGCGGTGATTTCCGGCTCGATCCCAAAACGATCCACGGTCAGCGGCAGGGAACGAAGGAGGTCGGTACGGATCATTTTCTGGCAGGTCTCCATGTCCGTGAGCCGCAAACCCGTAAAGCAGTTGCTGAGCAAGGTCAGGAATCCGTTCCCCAGTGCGTGCCAGCCGTAATCCGCCTTCCGGCTGCCATCCGACCCCAGAAACCGAGAACCGTACACGGCATCCGCTTTACCTTCGGCAATCGGCATCAGCAACCGAGGGATTTCGCCGGGATCATATTCCAGGTCGGCGTCCTGCACCACCACGACGTCGCCCGTCGCAAGCCCGAACGCAGTGCGCAGCGCAGCGCCCTTGCCACGGTTGCGTTCCTGGAGGACCAGACGATCGATCAGCCCCTCCTTCTGGAGCCCAGGGAGCAACGCGCGCGTGCCGTCGGTCGAACCATCATCCACGACAAGGACTTCAACGGGGATCGGCAGTTCCGCCAGCGCGCGCAGGACCCGTCCGATCGTGGAGACTTCGTTGTAGACTGGAACTACGACCGAGACCGTGATCCCGTCGGCCGGACGCACACGCTTACCGCCAGAGGCGGTGTCGCCGGACATGCTCCAAGTGGCTTGACGGCGGGCGGAATCTACGGCGAAGTGGAACGAGCCACTCGCAAGACTTGTCCCGCGTAGATCCGGGTACCGCGCAGGTTGTTGGTCGATTTCAGGCGATCGACGGTCGTGCCGTGGGCGCGCGCGATCTCCCACAGGGAATCGCCCGACCTCACCTTATAGCTGATGACCTGTGGTCGCGTCAGGTTCGACGGAACCACCGCGCTCACGGTCCGGACGGTTCCACTGGCGGGTGAATCGTCCAGACGAGCCACATAGTCCGCGTACTCTCGAGTGAACACGGCTACGTGGTAATGAGGCGGTCGTCGTTCCCGGGTGACGTCGAGCGTCCCCCGCCGCTCCAGGTGAAGCAGCACGTCTTCCAGCCAGGACCGGCACGCGCGTGAATTGCTCCGGCGGAGGTCGACCGCCATGCCCCTGGGATGGACGGACAGACGAGAGGCGTTGGGGGGTTGACGATCCAACGGGCGGGTGAGACTGGTCACCACCAGCTGTTCTCCGCAGGCGCTTCGGTACTGACGGGACAGACGCTCCACCAGCAGCTTCACCTCCGGACGAGCGTACGGAAACGAAACCTGATGCAAACGGTAGTTGGCGTTTCCGCGCAGGGGAACCAGCAGCCCCAGCTCTACGAAGCGTTTGACGTGGGCGGCGTTCCTGAGCGGGGTGTAGTCGTATTCCGCTCCCTTGGCGAACTGCCGTTCCATGACGCGTCGACCACCGGCGAGGCTTTGGGCAGCCAAGTCCGCCACGCAGAAAACAGCCACGCAGACGAGCGCCGACGAAACGACGAGCGACCTCCTCCCTCGGCTGGCTCCCGTACCCGTCGGCTCGGTGCTTGATCTCGTCGAAAGAGCGCTCACGTCACACCTCCCAGAGACTGTGCTAGCGGTTGCTGTCGTATGGTAAACATATGTCTCCGGCCCCCGCAGCGCAACGCCCTAGGGGCCCGCGGCCCCTTGCCAAGGTCGGGAGTCTCAGCGCGACAAGGCCGGATTCGGACGCTGCCGAGCGTCACCGCGCGGCAGCGTAGTTCGACGCCGCCACGGTCCAGTTGATCACGTTCCAGAACGCCGCGACGTAATCGGGCCGGCGGTTCTGGTAATGCAGGTAGTAGGCGTGCTCCCACACATCGACGCCCACGACGGGCGCGTGTCCTTGCATGATCGGCGTGTCCTGATTGGGGGTGGACACAACCTGCAGCGCGCCTTCGTCGCCGACGGCAAGCCACGCCCAACCCGACCCGAAGCGCCCGATCGCCGCCGCCGCAAATTGCTTTTGGAAATCGGCGAAGCTTCCGAACGAAGCGTCAATGGCCTGGGCCAATTCGCCTCCAGGCGCAGCGTCGCCCCCTGGCGTCATCAGCTGCCAGAAGAAGTTGTGATTCACGTAGCCGCCGCCGTTGTTCCGTACCGCGGTCTGGATCGAGGCGGGCAGTGCGGAGAGATCGGCCACCAGCTCCTCGGCGGACATCCCGTGCAGGTCGGGGTGCCCCGCGAGCGCGGCGTTCAGGTTGGCGGTATAGGCCGCGTGGTGTCGTCCGTGGTGAATGCTCATCGTGCGAGCGTCGATATGCGGCTCGAGTGCGTCGTGCGCGTATCCGAGATCGGGAAGGTCGAAAGGATAGGCCATCTGTAGCAGTCTCCTGAGAAGGGTTAGGTTGCCGGCGATGCGTTTGTACCGTGCCAGAGCTAGAACGTTGCCAAAACACACGATGCCCTCGCAAGGCGAACGAAGGATTCTCCTCGTCGACTGCGATTCGTTTTTCGTGCAGGTGGCGCGCCTGGAAGATCCTGAAGGCGCCGGGAAACACCGTCTGTTGATGGTGGGAGGGACGAGCGGGCGGGGCGTCGTCACTTCGGTTTCCTACGCGGTGCGCGAATACTGCGTCCGGTCCGGAATGCCGACTGCGAAAGCGCGCAAGCTGTGTCCCGAAGCGCATGTCGTTCCGGTACCGAGGGGGGCGGTGACCGAGCACAGCCGGGCGGTGAGAAGGGTGTTGGAAGAACTCTCGCCGGTCGTCCAGGCCGCCTCGGTCGATGAATTCTACCTCGACTTGACCGGAACCGAACGGATGTTGAAGGGCGAGGACTTGGCTGCCACCGCGGACCGCATCCGCAGGGTGGTGAAAGCGCGCACCAGGATTGCCGTCTCGGTAGGCGGCGGGACGCAGCGGATCGTGGCCAAGGTAGCTACGCGCCTTGCAAAGCCCAACGGCGTGCACGTGGTGTCGGCGGGGGACGAGGCCGTCTTCATGGCGCCGTTCCGATTGGAGCAGCTGCCGGGGATCGGCCCATCGTTCCTGAGCCGGCTGCACGCGAAGGAACTCCACACCTGCGCGGACGTGGCGCGCGTGGAAAGAGCATGGCTCTCCCGATGGTTTGGACCCGCGCGCGGCGCTTGGTTGTGGGAGCGCGTGCGCGGGATCGACGCGAGCGAAGTGGACGCACGCGAACGCCGCCGCTCGATCAGCTCGGAGAGAACGTTCTTCGCGGACGTTGGCGACGACGAGGAGCTGGAGCGGCGGCTCTTCCAGCTGAGCTGCAGCGTGGGGAGTCAGCTGCGGGCGAAAGGGCTGCGGGCCCGTACGGTCACCGTCAAGATTCGAGACCACGACTTCACCACCAGGCAGGCGGGGAGTACCCAACCCGAGGGCCTGGAAACCGATCGGGCGCTCTTCAGCGTCGCTTCGACCCTGCTGCGCAACCTGCGTCGCCGCAGAAGGACGGCGGCTCGTCTCCTGGGCGTGGGCGTATCCAACCTGGTCCGCCAAGTGCCCGTGGAGCAGCTCGACCTCTTTGGCTCCGATAGCGCCCTCGAGACCCATCGCGATCGCATCGTCGCACGGACGGTTGACCGAATCCGCGATCGGTACGGACGCGAATCCCTGCGCCCGGCCCGAACCCTGGACCGGCCGAAAAAGTGACCCGCGTTCGCGCGGCAATTGCATGGGCAGCTACTTGTTCAGCCAGGGCTTCCGGTCAAAGTAGTCCCTGGTCATCTCGACCACCTTGGGCGCCAGCAGCGCCAGCGCGATGAGGTTTGGCCAGATCACGATCCCTAGGAAGACGTCTCCCATCGCCCAGATCACGCCCAGCGGCAGTACGGCGCCGACAAAGTGCAGGATGACGAAAATGATCTTGTAGGGGATGACCGCCTTAGCGCCGAACAGGTAGTTGGCGCAGCGATCCCCGTAGTAGCTCCACGAGATCGCGGTCGAGATGGCAAAGAGAAGTACGGACACCAGCACGATGTAGTGGCCCCAGTCTCCGAGCGGCGACAGTCCTTCTCGGAACGCCGCCATGGTGAGAGGAGCGCCACTCTCCACCGCCATTCCGTACAACGACCCATACGTCTGCCCGTCGTCGGCGGTCGCCATGCCCGAAGTCGGGTCGATCACGCCACTGAACGGCAGCGACTGACCCTCATCCACAAACAGCCGTTCCACAGGGACCTCGTGCCACGAGACTTGCGGATCCATCGGCCCAGTGGCGGCGTGGCGACCATCGTCGATGCGGATCGGTGCGGCGGGACTCACGTCCATGTACGCCCCGTCCAGCTGCACCGTTCTGTAGGACAGGTCGCCGCCGACGAGCGTAATCTCGGTCTCGAAGCGTTCGCTCCATACGCCGGTCATGATCACTAGGAGACCGGTCATGGTACAGATGAGGATGGTGTCGATGAAGGGCTCCAGCAGCGCCACCACGCCCTCGGACACGGGCTCGTCGGTTTTCGCGGCCGAGTGCGCGATGGGTGCGGATCCCTGCCCTGCCTCGTTCGAGAACAGACCGCGGCGCACGCCCCACATCAAGGTGACCAGAAACGCCCCTACGCCGGTGCCGGCCACGCCCGCGCTCGGATTGAACGCCTCGCGGAAAATCAACGCGAACGTGGGCCCTACGTCCGTGATGTTCAACACGATGACGATCAGCGCGCCCGTCACGTAAACCAGCGCCATCGCAGGCGCGAGCACCGAGGTCACCTTTCCGATCCTGGAGATGCCGCCCAGGATAACCGCGGCGACCACCGCCGAGGTAACCAGACCGCTCACCCACGTGGGTATGCTGAACTGGGTCTCCAGGTTGTCGGCGACCGTATTGGCCTGGATTCCGTTCCCGGTGAGAAACGCCGTGATCCCGAGGATGAACGCGAAGAAAATCGCCATCCACTTCCAGTTCGGTCCCAAACCCCGCTCGATGTAATACATGGGACCACCGGAAACGGTACCCATGGATTCGCCCTCGCGCTCCTGGACGCGGTATTTCTGGGCCAGCGTGACCTCGGAAAATTTGGTCGCCATACCCAATCCGGCGGTGACCCACATCCAGAATAGAGCGCCGGGGCCGCCCCAGTGGATCGCCAACGCAACGCCGGCGATGTTGCCGATGCCCACCGTGGCGGAGAGCGCGGTCGTAAGCGCCTGGAAATGCGTGACGTCGCCCTCGTCGTCCGGATCGTCGTACTTGCCCGTCGCGACCGCCGCCCCATGGCGCAACCGGGTAATCTGGACAAAGCCCAGTCGCAGCGTGAGGTAGGCCCCGATTCCCAGGAGGATCATTACCATGAAGGGAATCTTCTCGTCGCCGACTGAAATGCCCGCTTCGACGACGTACGTGGTGAGGAAGTCGGTGACGCTCTGGATGAAATCCATGTGGGACTCCTTGAAAGAAGGCAGGGAGTTGGCACGGAGGGTTTGAACGGCACGCGCGCGTTGGGTGGCGACACGGCGACAACGGGCAAACTACCGCCCCAACCCCCCCTGAAACAACCCACGGGCGAGATTGGCTCGCCCCGCGCCGCTTCCAAATCGGCGTCAGCCCACCAGGTTCATCATGTCGAATATCGGCAGATACATCGCGACGATCATGCCACCCACAACCACCCCCAGGACCACGATCATGAGCGGTTCCACCGCCGCAATGAGCACTTCGAGCGCCGCCTCCACCTCCTGGTCGTAGAAATCGGCGACGCGGGTCAACATGTCCTCCAGTCCACCCGTCTTCTCGCCGACCTCGACCATCCGCACGACCATCGGCGTGAACGCCCCGGACTCCTCGAGCGGGCCCGCAATCGTAGCGCCGCCGGCAATGGCCGCACGCGATTTCATGACCGCATCGCGGATCACCCGGTTGCCGGCCGTGTTCGCCGTAATTTCCAGCCCTTTGAGAATCGACACCCCGGAGGCGACGAGCGTGCCCAGCGTCCTCGTGAATCGCGCCACGGCCGCCTTTTTCAGCAGGCTTCCCAGCACCGGGATCCCAAGGGCGACGCGGTCCATGAACAGGCGCCCCCGGTCGGTACCGTGCACGCGCGCAATCGTCAAGGCGCACGCGACCCCAACCATGACCAGCGCCCACCAGTAGGCCTGTACCAGGTCCGAAGCGCCGATCACCATTCGGGTGGGCAGGGGAAGCGGAACCCCCGCCGAAGCGAACATCGATTCGAAGGTGGGAATCACCAGGGTCAGGAGAAGGGCGACGGCGGGAATCGTCACGCCGATCACCATTGACGGATAAATCATTGCGGCGCGAACTCTCTTGGACAGCGCGTGGCTCTTTTCCAGAAAGTCGGCCAGGCGGGGCAGCACGGCGTCGAGGGCACCGGCCGCTTCTCCCGCGGCAACCATGTTCACGCTCAGCTCCGAGAACACCCTGGGGTGACGACGCATCGCCCCGGCAAACGTGTCGCCGGACTGCACGTCGTAGACCAGCTCGCGAATGACCTTGCGGAACGCCTTGTTCCTGGTCTGACGCGCCAGAATGTCGAGACTGGGAACAATGGGAAGACCGGCGTGGAGCATGGTCGTGAGGAGCCGCGCAAACACCGTTATCTCGCGTGCGGGAATTCGGTTCATGGTCCGTACCCCCTCGTCGACGAGATCCCAAGATGCGGCGCGAAGTCGTCGGGTGCGGGCTCGCCCACCAGACGCAACAGTTCGGACGGGTCGCCGCTCACCTTGAGCACCGCATGGAGGGTAACGTCGCCGCTCAGGTAGAGACGCGACAGCGCGGCGTTCAGCGTCTGCATGCCGTGTCGGCCGCCGGCTTGCATCAACGACGGGATCTGGTGCGTCTTGCCGTCTCGAATGACTGCCCGAATCGCTCCGGTGCCGACCAGCACTTCGACCGCCGCGACTCTTCCGCGGCCGCGGGCTCGAGGAAGCAGCACCTGCGTCGTCACGCCTTCCAGTACCGAGGCGAGCTGGGTGCGTACCTGGGTCTGGCGGGCGGGCGGGAAGGAGTCGACCAGGCGATTGACCGACTCGCCGGCCGAGCGCGTGTGTAGGGTCGAGAGGACAAGATGCCCGGTCTCTGCAATCGTCAAGGCCGCGCTCATTGATTCCGCATCGCGCATTTCTCCAATGAGGACGACGTCCGGATCCTGTCGCAGGGCATGTTTCAAGGCGGTGCCGAAGCTGCAGGTGTCCGTGCCCACCTCTCGCTGATTCACGGTGCACCTGCGGTGGGGATGCAGGAATTCGATTGGGTCTTCGATTGTGACGATGTGACCGGCACGGCGGCGGTTGATGTGATCGACCATGGCCGCGAGGGTGGTGGACTTGCCCGAACCCGTGGGTCCAGTCACCAGCACCAAACCCCGCGGATGCTCCGCGAATTGATTCAGGACGGGTGGCAACCCCAGGTCTCGCAGCGACGGGAGCGCGTGGGGAATGTGACGGATGGACATGGCGACGCTCCCTCGTTGCCGGAAACAGTTTCCCCGAAAGCGCGCCAATTCTGAAATCTCGAAGGAGAAGTCCAGCTCGCTTTGGTCCCGGAAGGTCTGCTCCTGGTCGTCCGTGAGGACCGATACTGCCAGACGAGACGTGTCGGCGGGCTCGAGGTCGCTCCAGCCGTCGACATCCGCCAGGACTCCGTCGACTCGCAGCCGGGGCGGAATTCCCACCGTCAAGTGCAGATCCGAAGCTCGTTGGCGGACCATTTCTTCCAGTAGAAGCGGCAACCCGTTTGCCGCGGTGCGCGCGCTCATCGTCGCACCGTGACCATGGGAGAAATCTTGGCGAGCGTGACCGAACCGATCCCGGAAACTTCCAGGAGCTCGTCCACCGTCACGAAAGGGCCGTTGCCGTTTCGGTAGGCTACGATTCGGCTCGCCGTCACCGGCCCGATGCTCGGAAGCTGCTCGAGCTGCGCCGCCGTGGCGCTATTGATGTCGATCCGGCTCGGCGCCGAAGCGCGATCTGCGGCAATCTCGCCAGGGAACGCGGGGTATGCCGGCGCCGTCGCCAGTTGCGGCAGGTTGGAGGCGTCCACATGCAGGAACGACCTCATGCGCTCTACCGACGCAGGGCCGATGCCGGGCACGCGCGCCAGGTCGTCAATGCTCCGGTAAGGGCCGTTCTCTTGGCGTTCCCTTACGATCAGCAGCGCCCGCGACGGACCGACGCCGGGCAGGCGATCCAGCTCCTCGTCGTTGGCGACGTTGGGGTCGAGCGTTTCGCCCGCTTCAAAGGGACGACTTCTCCGCTCCTTTTCCTCCAGGGCGGAATCGCCGGCGGCCAACAGGCTGTCGGCGATCGAGTCGCGGCCTTCCAGCGGGGGTGGGGCTGGGGCGGGGGCAAGCAGGAAGCGGACGATCGCGGCTCCTGAGAGGAGCAAGGCGGCCCGCGTCATGCTGGTTCGTTCTCTTTCGGTCACTCCATTTCACTCCTGCGTTCGGGTGGCAATTGCGGGGAGCCATACTGTGCAGGAATTCCATGGGCGTTTCCATAGCTGGATGGGACAGGCTTTGGCGCTACCGGTTGGTACCCTGCGAGAGCAGCGCCGAAGTGAGCAGAAACCTGCCGAAAACGTTGAGCTGAAACTGCGTCGAACCCGGCCTGATCCCGACGAAGGACCGTCGGTCCAGGTACCTCAAGCGAACCCCCAGCTGAAAGTCCTGGACGGCGGCGTCGACCGAGAGCGACGCGTCGCGCTCCAGCTGATCAATGAACGTGACGCAGCCGCCGCCGACGCTCGTCACGCGGCACTGCACTTCGTCGAGGTACCTGACGGTCAGCGCCACGCGCAGCGGCGCACCCCTCCGCCTGAAGGCGGCAATCGGCGATGCGAACCGGGCCGAAGCGGCTAGCGAATGGATGTTGGCCTGCCGTCGCGTGTCGCCCGTCGGGTCGCGGCTGTCGCCCCGGTTTATCCGACCCTGGTAGCTCAAGGTCAGACCACGCGCAAAGCCAAGCGTCAAGGCCATGGGCACTTCCCGGTCTTCGCGGTGGCGTTCCTGCAAGGTTCCCGAGCCGAATGCCAGGCTACGTTCCTCTCGCCGGTAACCGGAGCTGAACGACAGCCGCACCAGGGCTCCGGCCAGGAACCCTGGAATGGGAACTTCGGTGACGGCAGCCCCAAAGTCGGGCCAGATGCGTCGCCTTCCCTCGCGGTCGGAACGCGTGTCCAGGGCCTCGTTGAACGACTCGTCGTAGGCAATCCGAAACGATGCAAACCCCGGTAGCCGGATCCCGCCGCGAACGTTGATTCGGTCCCTCTCGCTCAGTGTCGACGCCGAATCCGAACCGATCATGAGAAAGTCTTCGCGTGTTCCCCACCCCAGCTCGTAGCGAGCGCCCGGATTCACGGCCTGGCGGTTGAACCGCGACGTCAAGCCGCTGGACCAGGTCAGCGAGACGGGATCGAAGGCGCGTCTCCACCATTGGCGCGATTCCTCCTCGGTTCCCTGCTCCCCCATGCGGGTTGGATCCAGCGAGAACGAGGCAGTCAGGTTGCGCTGCCCGTCTACGTTGCGCAGCAAGGCGCGGGCCGTATCCGTTGGCGTGTTGCGCGTTTCGACCAGATCGGCGTTTCGATGGGAGAGATAGATGGTCGAGATCGACACGCTGGTGCGCGCCCACTCCGACAGCCTCGGCTGATAGCCCAGCCGCGTGCGGAGGTGCCGGTCGGTTTCCCAGCCCAGATCCATGCCGCCCCACCGTCGCCGCTCGGTCTCGAGCAATGCTCGCGTGGCCGGGTCGGCGGCCAGGCGCTCCACGTCAAGGAAATCTCGACCGCTGAGGAAATCGGCCTGCGCGCTGAGCGACTCCACCGGGCGAAACGTCACGCGCGCAGACCCCGTCACCTGCCGTCTCGGCGCCTCGGTAGCCGTCACCAGGGTGTCTTCCGGAGTGCGTACGATTCTGTCGAAGCGCAGAATGTCGAGGTCGCGACGCAGCAGCTCGCCGTCGAGCGAGACGCTCTCCGGGGTCCACCGCAGCCTTGCCCCCGCAACGCGATCTTCGAGGAAGGACGGGAGTATTGCGCGCAACAACGACGCCACGGGGCCGGGGAAGATCGCGAAGTCGCGCCGGGGCGGCTGGATTCCGTAGCCCACGAACGCGCTGACTGCGTCGCCCTCGCTCGACGTGGTGACCGTGCTCAACGATGAGCGCACCATGCCCCCGCGCAGATCGAACCCGTCGAGGAATGCGCTCCAGAAGCCGGCGGCGTCGGGGGCGCGTCGGCGCAGCGAGAAATCGATGCGGGTGCGCGCGAAGCCGGGTTCGCGCAGCCCCGCCAACCGGTCGGCGCGCACGTCGCTGCGACCCAGGAAGATGGGCGACTGATTCTCCCGCTGGTAGCCAACGCTCAGGGGGATTTCGAGGCGCCAGCGTTCGGGGGTCAGTCGATCCAGGTGCAGCGTGGTCTGGACGTCGAGCGCGCGATCGTCCTGGAAGGTTGGAGTGGCGCGCAGCTGTCGAAAGTACCCGCCTCGGCTGCGGAAGGTCGCGCGCGATTGCAGGAACTCGCCACCCCGCAGCTCGGCATCGATCACCGACGCCAGTCCAGCGTCCCTGATCCCGCGCGACAGCCTGAGCTCGTCGACCCACACCTCGCCCGTTATGGGCATGTGCGACCCGTTGGTCACGCCGAGGCTGATCTCCCGAACCGATGCGAGATTGGGCGCCCGGCCTCGGTCCTGCATCACGACCGAGTAGGTCGAATCGGAGGACCACAGGACCAGCGGCGCGTCTCGGGCAAGCCCCGGCTCCAGGACCAGCCGTTCTTCCGCTTCGCGCCGCAATCTCAGCCAGGGTTCAAAGTCGATCACGACTTCGGGAAGCCAATCCCCTTCCCCGACCTGTCCCGCAACGTCGGCGGGATCCAGCCGCGTGCGATACATGTAGAAATTGCGGTCGTCCGTCCCGATCTTCACGAAGAACCACACGGGCAGGTGCGCTCCGAAGTCGCCCCGTGCGGCGACCGCCCACAGCCTGGCTTCCTGATACGAAAGGAAGTCGCGGGGCCGCTGCGGAAACCGATTGTAGACCTCGACCCGATCGCCGGGGAGCACGTCCTCGAATCCGATCGCGAGCGAACGCTCGTTGAACTCGATCCCCTGCCCGCCGAAGACCGCCGTGGGATCGTCCAGCTGTTCGATCACGCCGGGCGGCGACGCGTAGGCGTCCCCTTCCGTCAGGCGCGACACCGGGCCCACCTCGACGCGGCCCTGTACCGATGCGGTATCGCCACCGAGGCCGGTCAGAACGCCGGCCGGCGCGCGCTTGATCCACGTCGAGCCCACGATCCCCATGCGCGTGATCACGAACGAGTCGCTGCGCCGACCCGCCACCGTGATGCGCAGGTGACGCACCGCGCGCAGCTCCGCGTCGGTGATGGCACCGCCCACGTCGATCCCTGAAGCGGCGCGAATCGGGACGCGGTAGAGCCGAAACGCCGTGCCCGTCTCGTCGCGGTCGCGCGCAAGGTACCGCGACGTGCCGTCCAGCCGGATCACGAAGCGCCGATAGCGCTCCAACGTGTCGAGATTGCCGTCTTCGTCGAGGTCCTCGGAATCCGGTCTCCCGTTGCCCCGCGTGCAATTTGCGTTCGGGTCGCCCAGCCGGTACACGCGGGCTCGCTCTGCGAAGCATTCTTCCGCCCAAACCCCGCGCGCGTCAGCGGTCGCGCCCCAGACTTCTCCACGTCGAGGGTCGGCCTCCTGATCCAGAACTCCTTGTCCCCACGGCACGTGCGCGATCGGCTTGACTCCGTTCACGGCCCCGGTCGCATCTACGAAAAACGCGTCCTCGCTCACGATTCCCAGATCGAGCACCAGTGTGAGGAATTCGCCGTCGCGGGCGTAGAACTCGATGAAGTCGCTCTTGGTGAGGTCGGTGCCGGTGGGACTGAGTACGGTCGTGATGGAAGACCACGCAGCCGGCCCGGCCACGTCGCCGCTCTCGGGCCGAAACCGCACGAACAACGCGGGGTCGCGCAACGCGCTCCCCGTCACGCGAATCTGCTGGTCGATCTCGGCCACCGGATTGAACCCCTGGAATACCGCCAGGCTGTCACCGCCGACGCCCTCGCGAATCCACGCGTGCTGCCACGTCAGCGCCGCCGTTGCGGCTGGGGAAAACTCGGGCGGCAACACGTCGTCTGCGCCCACCCCCGACGCGGGACGACTGCCGCGCCGCCAATCCCAGCTCTGGACCGACAGACGGCGCGCGTTCAAGGCATCGTAGTCGTCGATGTAGACTTCGCCCTGCGTGTTGGGATTGGGCAGCGACACGGCGGCCTCGCCCGAAAAGTGAATCGACGAAGGCGCTTCGCCTGGGTTCAGCCCCGGGATCGCGTTGAGCACGCGGGTCAGCAGCGGCGCGTCCAGATCCAGATTCGCGTTCAGTCCGCCCAGCCCCACGGCCCCCGCCTCGACCCCGAGCTGCGGCCTCCGCACCAGCTCGTCCTCGGTCTGGTACAGCCCCACCAGATTGACGCCGCCGTAGTCGCCCAGGTCGTACCGCGCATTCATCCCGAATACTGAAGAAGGGGCGATCTGGAAGAGGCTGCCCTGCTCCCACGACACCTCGAGAAAGCGACCCGGGTTCGCCGCCAGCAGCCCGTTCAGGTCCACCAGCGTCAGCTGCCCGATGTCGTAGTCGATCACATAGTCGATTTCGCGCAGCAGCGGCCTGCCTTCGAGCGTCACCCGTTCCGTGCCCGGGCGAATTCCCACCGCCCCCAGCACGAACGACGAGGCAAGCCCTTCGCCGCGCACCTCGTAGGACAGGTTCAGGCGGAACACGCCCCCGTTCTCGCGCTCGAACGGATCGGGGTCGCGGTAAATGCGTTCGTTGCGGTTCGCGCCCAGCATCCGTCGCGCCTCGACCGAATCGATCGGAAGGCTCCGCAGCGGGGCGGGAAGCGAGAACGGCTCCAGCGTCGGAAACACGATGAAGGTCCCGGAAACGGGCGGTTGGTCTTCGAACGAATCCAGCGCCGGGCGGTAGATTTGCGACGGGTCGACTTCGTCCGTGGGAGCCTCTTCGTCGAGCCCGAAGAGCCGCAGATAGGTAAGGTCGTCTCCGTTCGGCCGACGCGCGAACGTGCGGCCCGCACTCTGCTCGCCCAGCGATATCGTCAGGTTGACCGACGCGGGATCGACGTCGCCGGACGACGACACGCGGTAGACCTGACGCATTTCGTGTCGCCAGGTCGGCCGTCCCGGTTGGTGTTGGGCCGAGGTGGCCTTGAGGAGTTTCAGCCGGGGGCGCCCGCCCTCGAGGTACACCCGTTCGGGGTTGTAGGTGCCGATCGTGTCGCCCGATTCGGTGACGTAGGTCACGGCAAGCAGCTCGCCCTCGGACAGGGGGGAACGCAGCGCGATCCACAAGCCGCTGGGGTGCACCACGTAGTCCTGCCCCGGTTGCAGGTAGCGGAACCACGCCGATTCGGCGACCGAATCCGTGCCAACGCCCGCGAACGCGTCCGCCTGGATATGGCCCTCGACCTGCTGTCGCGCGTAAAGGTCGATTTCGGAACGGTACAGCTGGATCGGCTCCGCGCCGGGCGTAACCGTCTGCGGCGCATCGGCCCGGGAGAGCGCCAACGCGTCGACGTGCGGATACTCGAAAAAGGCGGCCGGATCGAACAGAAAGAAGAACTGCCCCTCCACGTAGTCCGCGTCGTCCAGCACCAGCGTGTCGGCTCGCGCATAGCCGCGGCCCGAACCTTCCAGCCGAAACCGCCTCGAAGTGACCTCGCCGTTCCGCTGCGCCCACACGGTGCCGATGTCAAGCGGCCCGGCCTGCAGCGCGGCCTGAAAGCCGAAGTTGCCGGCCGGCACGGCGTCGCCCAGAAACCTTGACGGGGGGAGCGAGAAATCGACGTCCCCCACGTCGAATCGCTGCAAGAACTCGCCGTCGAGACCCTGGTAGCGGACGTTCACTCGGTTGGCGCTCTGGAACTCGCGCCGTTGATCGTAGTCCACGTCGACCTGCACGCGCCCGGCAACCGTTCCATCCGCATCGGCCGCGAATCGAATGTCGGGCGTCAGCTGGGGCAGGAGTGAGACCTCGCAGGTCACCTGAACCGCCTCGTCGCAGGGTTGGTATCGCGTCCAGTCGCTTCCGAGCTGTCCCGTGCCGCTGATCCTGAACCCCAAGTCCGCGAACTCGTTACGGAACCGAACCGAATCGAACGCACGCCCGGCGCCACCCGCGCGCAGACCCCCTTCCGGCATGTCGGCGTAGCCGTAGGTGCGCCCCAGCGCCCCAAAGCGCATAAGGGGGTTGGTCGCCCAGTCGGGTGTTGTGGGGGGTGAGAGCGCGACGGCGGCGGGCCCGGCGGCGACCCCGACGAGTATCGGCCCGAGCGTTGGGCCCGGTCGGGTGAGGACGATGCCGTAACGCGTTACGGGAACGTTGGCCAGTCCGAGGCGCACGACCGGCACGGGGCGAGCAACGGGCGACGGCAGCGACGGTGGCGGGCCGCGCAGGTCCGGAATGACCCACAGCACCGTGTCGGGGGGCGGCGGCGATTGCTGCGCCGACATCGCGACCGGTACCGCCCCGTACGCCCACGCGCACATCGAGGCCAGGGCCGCCGCCCGCCGGGCAAATCCCGAGCAGTGCGTCCCCAGTCGCGCGCGCGCGACGCGTCCGTACCGAGCCATGGCGTTACATTTCACGGTTGAGACAACCGATGCGGCCCCCGGAGAATCCAAGCACCATCATGACAATCCTGACGCGCTACCTTTTGCGGTCAATGACGGGCCCGTTCCTCTTCGCGTTCAGTCTCCTGACCGGGCTTCTGTTCGTGAACACGGTCGCGCAGCGGATGGAAGATCTGGTGGGCAAGGGCTTGCCCAGGGAGATCATACTCGAAGCGCTCGCCCTGTCGCTGCCCCATACCATTGCTGTGACTCTCCCCATGGCCGTACTCCCGGCGGTGCTGTACGCGTTCAGCGAGCTGGCCACGCACAGCGAGATCGTGGCCATGTCGAGCGGCGGCATCCGCCCCCGCAGGCTGTTTCTTCCCGTATTGGGATTCGGCGCCTTTCTGACGGTCGTGACCTTCCTGTTCAACGACCAAGTCCTCCCCGAAGCGAACCACCAGCTAAAGAACCTTCGTAATTCCATTCGGCAAAAGAGCCCCACCTTTCAGCTCCGCGAGCAGGCGGTCAACCAGATCGAGGCCGACAACGGGGTGGGACCCTACTTTCTCGTGGCGGACGGGATCAACCAGGAGTCCTCCGAGCTCACCGGCGTCGCCATCTATGATATGAGTCAACAGGGCGCTCGGCGCACCACGTACGCCGCCCGCGGCGAGATGCAGCTCAACAGCTCCTTCACCGATCTGCACCTCCGTCTTTACGACGGTCACCGCTACGAGGTGGGAAACGGGGAAGCGGGAACCTTTCAACAGGTCGAGTTCCAGCGACAGCTCTTCGTGCTGCGCGGGATCGGCAATCTGTTCGAAGACGCGGGAACCGATCAGCGCAGCGACCGCGAAATGTCGGTGGCAATGCTCAGGGACGCCGCTCGTACGCGCAGCGAAGAGCTGGACGCCGTGCGCGAAGAATCCCTGGCGGGCGCGCGCAGCGCCGTCGAACGGGCCCTCGGACTGGGCCCGGCAGCCGATTCGGCCCGTCGCGCGGGACCGTCCATCGCCAGGAGGCTGACCAGTCAGGGCACGCTGCCCGCAGACGAGCACTCGCGCATCGTGGCCAGCGCGGCCCGAACCAACGGCGCGCGCGTGGACGCCCTGAGCCGGCAGGTGAGTCAGTACCAAGTGGAAATCCACAAGAAGATGGTGATCGCAACGGCTTGTCTCGTCTTTGTGCTGATCGGCGTCCCCGTGGGCATCCGTTTCCCGCAAGGAGGCGCCAGCATGGTCATCGTGGTGTCGGCACTGGTCATCGGCGTCTACCAGTGGGGTCTCACGAGCGGCGAGAAATGGGCGGACCGCGACCTGGCGAATCCGGCGTGGAGCATGTGGGCGCCGAGCGTCGTCTGGTTCGTCGCAGGCGCGTTGATGGTGTCTCGCATGGGCCGCTGGATCGCGTCCACGCGCAGCGGCGGATGGCGCGAGATCTGGCTGACCATAACCAAGCTGTTCTCGCGGCGACGCGCACCCATCGGTTCAACGTCATGATTCGGACCCTGGACCGCATGGTCGCCGGCAGCTTCGTGTGGCTATTCTGCATCTTCGTGTTCAGCGTGCCGATCATCTTCGTGCTTGCCGATCTGTCCGAACGACAGGGGCAGTTCCTGGATCGCGGTCTCACCGTTGCGGACATTGCCCTGGGCTACGTCTTCATGTACCCCCACTTCATGGTGTGGTCGGCTCCGATCGCGACGCTCATCGCAGCCGTCTTCACGGTCAACTACATGACCACCCATCGCGAAATCCTGGCGGCCAAGGCGGGCGGGGTTTCGTTTCACCGACTCGTAGCGCCGCTGTGGCCGGTTGGCGCCATTCTTACCGCGGCCGTTTTCTTCGTGGGTGCGCTCGTGCCGTCCACCACCCGGACGGCCGCCGAGATTTTCGGCGACCGCGAGGTGCGGGGAGACTGGCGCAACAACTTCGTGCACCGGACCGAAGACGACGAAACGCTCAGCGTGCAGCAGCTGTTCGTGTCGAATCGCTCCATGGACCGGGTGCTGCTCGAGAGCCGCGACCAGGACGGCTCCCTGCGGCACGTGTGGGCCAACCAGGGCTATTACGGCGACGAGGGCGTGTGGGAGCTCCGGGACGGATACCTTCGCGTACTGCACCCCAGCGGCCAGGAAACCTCGTACACGTTCGATCGCTACCGCAGACCCGGGTTCAACGTACCGCCGGAAGAGCTGCGCAACGACCCTCCCGACGAAAACGAGATGGGCTACGACGAGCTGGGTAGACGCGCCGCCGCCGTCTACCGCTCGGGAGGCAATCCGGACGAGCTTCTCGTAAAGCGGGACCAGAAGCTGGCGATTCCCGCCGCGACCCTGGTGATCATGCTCTTCGGCGCGCCCCTCGCAACCACGGTCAAGAAGGGCGGCGCCACGCTCGGCGTGGGCGTTTCGCTCGGCTCCACCATCCTGTACATCATGCTGATGCGGTTCTTTGGAGCCATCGGGGCGTCAGGCGGCATGTCGCCGCTGTGGGCGGCATGGGTCCCGAACGTCATCTTTCTGGTCGTGGGCCTGATTCTGATGGCGCGCGTGCGGACCTGACGGCCTGCAACTTTTCGCCGCTTCCACTCGTCATCCCATTCAGTCGCGAGCGCCGGACAGGCCGGCGGAGGTTTTGCGGCTCCATTGAGACAATCGAACGGAAGGACGAGCATGATACATGGAGCATTCTGTTTGCGGGGGTGGGGTTGTTGGGTCGCGGCGGCGGCGTTGCTGGTTGGCGGAGGACCTCGGTCTCTTGCGGGACAGAGTCTGGAGACGGGTAGCGAGGCGCAGGGCGAGGAAACCGGCGCGGCGGCGCCCGCCTTGGCGGCACACCGGCTTGCAGGAGCCGCGCCGACCATCGACGGCCGGCTCGACGAACCCGATTGGGCGCTGGCCACGGTGGCTGGAAATTTCGTGGTGTTCGAGCCCAACGAGGGCGATGCCCCCCTGCAGAAAACGGAAGCGCGCGTGCTGTATGGGGCCGAGGCCGTCTACGTGGGCATCCGCGCTTACGACACGGCGCCCGATTCCGTCGTGGCGCAGTTGGCCCGTCGCGACGACCGTCCCCACTCGGATTGGGTGGACGTGGTGATCGACAGCTACCACGACCGTCGCACGGCCTTCCGCTTTGGGGTCAATCCGGCGGGCGCCAAGTCCGACGGCTACCATTACGACGACACCGAAGAGGACGATTCCTGGGACGCGGTGTGGGACGTCGCCACGACGATCGACGACCAGGGTTGGACCGCCGAGTTCCGCATTCCCTATTCGCAGCTCCGCTTTGACGGCGCGGCGCGGCAGACCTGGGGGATCAACTTTGCCCGGTTTATCGCGCGACACATGGAACGCAGCCTCTGGGCGCCGATATCGCGAGAAGACGGGGCGCTGGTTTCGAAGTTCGGAACCTTGCAGGGGTTGAACGACCTGTCTCCGCCGGGTCGTATCGAGGTGCTCCCCTATTCGCTGGTCAGGATGGCGTCCGCACCGGGGAACGCCGCCAACCCGTTCTACGATGCGCGAGATTTTTCCTCGACCGTCGGGGCCGACGTCAAGTACGGGATCACCACCGACCTTACCCTCGACGTCACCATCAATCCCGACTTCGGCCAGGTTGAGGCGGATCCCGCCGACGTCAACCTCACGGCATTCGAGACGTTCTTCGAGGAACGCAGGCCGTTCTTCATGGAGGGATCGAACATCTTCACCTTCCACTTTTCCGACGGCGACGGGCCCATGGCCGGCGAGGGGTTGTTCTATTCGAGACGCATCGGTCGCGCGCCGCACGGCGGGGTTTCGGGCGACGTGCATTCGGACGCGCCCGAGCGCACCCGGATCCTGGGTGCGGCCAAGTTGTCAGGGAAGACGCGTTCGGGATGGACCCTTGGCCTGCTGCACGCCGTGACGGGGCGGGAGTCGGCCCGGGTGGCCAATGAATCGGGGCCTCTAGGCGACCAGGTGGTGGAGCCGTCCGCCCAGTACGGCATGGCTCGCGTAAGCAAGGACTACCGCGACGGCAAGAGTGCGGTCGGGCTCATCTCCACCTGGACCATGCGAGACGGGGCAGCGGCCGAAGCCCTTGGGCTGCACTCCGGGGCCTGGACCTTCGGCGCCGACGCCCGCCACCGCTTCGGCCGCGACCGTTTCGTGCTCAACGGCTACCTCCTTGGCTCCACGGTGCGGGGCACGACGGCTGCGATCGCCCGCACGCAGCGGTCGCCCGCCCGGTACTTTCAGCGCCCCGACGCCGCCCACACCGAGTTCGATCCTACGCGGACGTCGCTGAGCGGGTGGGCGGGATCGGTCATGTTCGGCAAGATGTCGGGCGGGTCCTGGCGTTTCGGAACCGGCGCGATGGCGCGCTCGCCGGGATTCGAATCCAACGACCTCGGCTTCATGCGCGAAACGGACTTCGCGGTTCCCTTCGTGTGGGTTGGGTACAACCGCTACCAGCCCGGCGCGTACTTGCAGAACTGGAGTCTGGACTTCAACGCGTGGGCACCGTGGAGCTTCGGCGGCGAGGCTTCTCCGCGCGGCATGAACGTCAACATGAACGCCACCTTCACCAACTTCTGGGGCGTCTACGGTGGCGTGGTGCGGGAAACCGCGGGCTTCAGCGCCGCGTCTCTGCGCGGCGGCGAGATGCTCCGCGTCGACCCCGCGTGGGGAGGCTGGTTCGGGCTGTGGTCGGACTCGCGCAAGGCCCTGCAGGTCAACGTAGGCAGCAACTGGGGGGTAAGCCCCGACACCGACTCCTGGCAGTACGGCACGGATTTCGACCTGCGTTGGCGGCCCTCGTCGCGAGCCACCGTGTCCGCCGGACCGTTCGTGAACTGGCGTCGCGACGGTACCCAGTGGGTGGGTCGGTTCGACTTGGCCCAGCCCCACTACCTGTTTGGCCGTCTGCAGCAGACCACGGTGGGCGTCACCGCGCGGGCCGACTGGACGTTCTCGCCCACATTGTCGTTGCAGCTGTACGTTCAGCCGTTCGTATCGGCGGGCGCCTATCGGGAATTCAAGCAGGTGGCGAACGCGCGCGCCGAGGCGTATGGCGAACGGTTTGCGCCAGTCGGCGTCGGAAGCGGCGGCAGCGGGTTGGAAGCCGATCTTGACGGCAACGGGGTCCTCGAATCGTTCTGGAATCCCGACTTCAACGTCAAGCAGCTGCGGTCCAACGCGGTGCTGCGCTGGGAGTTCCGGCCGGGTTCGACGCTCTTCGCCGTCTGGTCGCAGGGACGGGACCACTACGCGCCGAACGGCACGTTTTCGTTTCGCAACGACCTGGGCACGCTGCTGGATCAGGGTAGCGAAGACGTGTTCATGCTCAAGATGAGCTACTGGATCGGGTGAGGTCTTCACACGTCATGCCCACCCTCTCCCTCCGTTGCCGTCGTCACTGTCATCGGGGTCGTCGTCGCAATCCCCCGATGCCTCACACACGTCACCGTCATCGGGAATCTGCGTGCAATACTCCTCTTTCGCCGGAAATCGCCACCCCACTATACAAATAAGCAGCGATTGGTGTCATACCAATGTGTTGGTGTGTATGTATTCCCCGAGGTGGAGCGCGCATCCGGCTCGGCCATTCCATTGTACCGAGCGCAGCTCATCTTCCGTTTGATCGTAGAATAGGTTGCCGGACGTCTCCCAGCCCAAGGTCGCGTCCGTGGTGCAAAACACACTTTGCGTCCCCGCGTCTGAAGCGGCAATCGTGTCATCCAACGTTGTGATCTCCTTTTTCTGCCGTGCCAGGCGGCCCAGCTCAGTCTCAATCCACATGATTTCCTCGGCAGTGAGTCCCAGGAGATCCCGATCCTCGATCATTTTCCGCCAATACTCCTCCGGGGTGGGCGGTCTGTACGTACTTTCCGGATACCTTTACGTGCCGTCCGGGTTCTGAAATCCACTCGCGACGCGCCAGTGAAAGTACCTTTCCTCGCCATCTATATCGGCGAGGCGCTTTCGGATCCTCTCGGCGTCGGGATGGTTGGGGTCTTCCTGCAACAACGCCGCAAGATCCCTTTGGGCCCATGCCCTTCGGACGTCGATGGCCTCCTGGCCGGTAAACACTTGAAAACTCGCGAGCTCAAAGTCGTTGAGACCCAGGCGCACTGTGTCGGTGCGTATCGGTTGCCCTGTCGGTTCGAGCGAATCCGATGATGCCGAACAAGCGACGATCAGGCTCACGGCGGCTGACGCTGCTATCCGGTGAAACGTGTGCCCACGACCATATTGGATTCCCGTACTTTGGGGCAGTTCCGTGCCCACGTACCAGTGAACGACGGCCACCAGGCGAGAGACGATGTTCCGCATCTTCATTTCGATTCCTCCGTTGACAGGGGGAGGGTTCGAGAATATGAACATTAGTATGGTAAGGGTTCACGACCCGCAACCCGCAGTCTTGTCCGATGAGACGCGAGCCTGTAGGTGACATCATGGAGGCATGATAGTGACGACACCTGCGCCCCCTGCGATTGCCGATGCACCCACAATGGGACATCTTCACACGTCATGCCCACCCAACCCACCTACGCCGCCGTCGTCAAGGACGAATGCGAGACCTGTCATCTCGCGGCACCCGTGCTGGCCGAGATTCGTCGCGCGGGTGACTCCCTGGTCATCCATTGGCAGGACGACGGCGGCTTCCTGGGACCCGAACTCGCACCCGTCAGTCTCGACGACCGCTCCCTCGAGCGCTCCTTCCACCTCGGCGTCGAAACGGTCCCCACACTGATTCGCACCGTGGCCGGGGTCGAGACCGGCCGCGTCGTGGGCTGGAACCGCAACGAGTGGCGCACGCTTACCGGCATTCCCACGCTTGGCGACGACCTGCCCCTGCATCGCCCCGGTTGCGGCTCTCGCACCGTGGAACCGGGCGTCGCGGAAACGTTGCAGGCGCGCTTCGGCGACACCGGAATCCAGGCGCGCGCCATCGAGGTCGCACCGGCCCACGACGCGCACGAGGTCTGCTACGATCGTGGTTGGACCGACGGCCTGCCCGTCGTACCCCCCACGCCGGCACGCATCTTGCGCATGCTGGGCGGCACCCGCCGCAACCCCGCCGAGGTGGTGGGCGCGATCCCTCCCGAGCTGGCTCCCTGCACCGTCGAAAAGGTGGCGATCAACGCCGTCATGGCGGGGTGCCGACCCGAATACATGCCGGTCGTGCTCGCCGCGCTCGAAGCCGCCCTGGAACCAGGATTCACGCTGCACGGCGTAACCTGCAGCACCTGCTTCTCCAGTCCGGTGATCATCGTGAACGGTCCCGTCGCCAGGCGCATCGGCATGAACGCGGGACTCAACGCCCTCGGACAAGGAAACCGCGCCAACGCAACCATCGGGCGCGCCGTCAATCTCGTGGTCCGCAACGTCGGGGGCGGGCGGCCCGGCGAAATCGATCGCGCGACGTTGGGTTCGCCGAGCAAGTACACGTTTTGTTTTGCGGAAGACGAGAGCGACGAAGGCTGGGAACCGCTGGCCGTCTCGCGTGGGGTGGCTCCAGGGCGGAGTGCGGTGACGGTGTTTGCCGGCGATGGGATACAGGGCGTCACCGATCAGAAGGCGCGCACCCCGCGCGAGCTGACCCGCTCGTTCGCCATGGCGCTACAGGCCGTCGGCCACCCCAAACTGTGCGAATGGGCTCCCGCCGTGCTGGTCCTGTCGCCCGAGCACTACCACATCTACCGCGAGGCCGATTGGGATCGCGCCAAAATCACCGCCGCGCTGCACGAGGCGCTGCTGCGTCCCGGCACCGAAGTCGCAGCGGGCGTCGACGGCGTGGCCGAAGGCATGCCTCATTCCCGCCGCGACCAGCGGGTGCCCAAGTTCCATCCCGGCGCGCTCCTGCTGGTTCGCGCGGGTGGCCCCGCCGGGTTGTTCTCGGCCATCCTGTCGGGCTGGCCCGGCGGACGCCTGTTCGAAGAATCCCATCCCGTCACCAGAGAGATCACCGAATGAACGACGCCACCCATGTCCTGCACGACCCCACGTCCGAGAGCAGCCCCGCGATCCGCCCGCGCTGCGCGCCCCCGACGTCGCTTGATGGTCGCACGGTCGGGCTCTTCGACATCGGCAAGGCTCGCGCCGACGAGTTTCTCGATTATCTCGAGACGCGGCTCCACGCACATGGCGTGGCCACCGCCCGCTTCGCGAAGCCGACCAACGCCAAGCCCGCCACCACCGCCGTCCTGGACGACATCGTCGCCAGCTCCGACGTGGTGGTGCAGGCGCTCGCCGATTGAGGGTCCTGCGTATCATGCGGTCTGCATGACATCAAGGCACTCGACGATCGCGGCGTCCCCGGGTTGCTGATCGCGACCACCGCCTTTCGTGAGGCGGCCGCGTTCCAGATCCCTTCGCTTGGCTTCGATCCCGAGATCGTGTGGGTCCCTCACCCGATCCAGAACCGTCGCGCCGACGAGCTTGAACGATTGGCGGAAGATGCGCTGGACGACGTGTTGCGGGGACTTACGGGGCCGGCGGCATGAGCACGGCTGTCCAGCTTCCCGGCGGCCGTGCGGGTCCCTACGGCAAGATCACCCTACGGTTATGGGATGGCTCATCGCCGCATTGAGGAGGTAGCCCTTCTCGTTGTGAACCCCGGTTAGCGGCTGGGTGTTGCCGGCGATATCGGTTGCACGGGTTGCAACCACGTAATTGCCCGCCCGGGCCGTCCACTCGATCTCGAAGCGCGTCCACGCGTACGGCAGGCGCAAGGGATCGCCGATGATCCGGGCATCGTGCCACATGCCTTCTCCCGACCGCCACTCTACGCGCGCGATGGGAGCGTGGGGCGAATACGCGAATCCCCTGAGCCGATGCGTTCCGGGAGCCAGCGTAGCCGGCAACGGTAAGGCCAGCGCGCTCTTGATTACACCCGTGCTGATCGGAGCGCCCGAGGCGGGAGCGTATTGGTCGGCCGGCCATTGCGGTCCAATCAACACATACGACGTCGTGTTGGCCTTCACCCAGACCTTCTCGGTCGAGATTTCGATTCTTCCGACCCACTTTACGCTGGAAGATCCGATCCAACCTGGCAGCACCACTCGCACGGGGAATCCGTGATCCGGGGGGAGCGTAGCCCCGTTCATGGTGATCGCAAGGATCGTGTCGGGGTGCATGGCCTTTGCGAGCGGCATCGGCCGCTCCCACCCGCCGTCGTCAAGGCCTATGACGTTCACGTCAACCGCGTGTTCGCGGACTCCGGCAAGCTCGAGAACGTCGCTCAGACGAGGCCCACCCCATTCGGCGCACCCGATCGCGCCGGTCCCCCACTGACCGCCGCTCGCAGGCTTTCCCGTCACGGTTTCGAAGAAGCGGCGCCAGTTGCCTGCGCACTCGATATAGGCCACGAGCGAGTGGCTGGGCAGCGCGGCCAAGTCGTCCAACGACAGCCGAATCTCGCTGCGGGCGCCCGAGCCGCCCACGGTCAGCGTGTAGCGCGCAGCGTCAATGATCGGCGTCGGCGCGTGATTGCGGACGAAGAAGAGATCGTTGGGGGTAATGAGTCCGCGCAGGCTCTCCAGTCGCGTCTCCAGATTGTCACCCAGGCGAATGAACGGCGACGGGTCCTTGGCCCACAACCCCTCCGTATCGTCGGGGGGCGGCGTGGTTGGCGAATCGTTGCAGGCAGCCGCGCCGACCCCGGCGGCGATGAGTCCGAGCGCCTCGCGTCGTCCGAGGGGAGTGTGGGCGTGTTCATCGTTCGCGCTCCATGGCTGCAAGCTCCGTCTCGATTTCCTGTTGGAGCAGCTCCTCCCAGGCATCGCGCGCAGGTATGGCGGCCGCCCTCGTCAACAATTCTCTGGCTCGTTCGGCGCCATCGTCGTCGTCCAGAACGGCCAGCCAAACCGCAGCGGTCAGCAGCACGTCCTTCGAGTGGGGCGCCAGTTCCAACGCGCGTTCCAGATGGCTCACGGCCTGGTCTCGGTTCCCGCCGTACAACCACCGAGCCACGCGTCCCGCGTCGACGATGCCGGCGTGCCAGGCGCCAAGACCCACATGGGCAGCGGCGCGATCGGGATCGTATGCGAGGGCCGTCTCAAGGAGTTCGCGAGCCTTCGATGCCAGGTCCTGACTGAGCGCCGCCATGGATCCGGCCTGTTCCGCATATCTGCCGGTCGCATGGGCCGATGCCAAATAGGCGTCCGGGTTCGCGGGGTCGACGGCCACGGCTTCTTCGCCCAAGCGGATCGCGCGTTGGTAGAGCGAGTCCCGCTCCTCATCCACCGCCAGGTAGTACGCGTACACCGCCACCGAGCGCGCCGCGAGAGCGTAGCCGTCGGAGGTCCCTACCGCTTCGGCAAGAGTCGCTGCTTCCAGAAAGCGCCCCTCGGTAAACGCCAACTGCACGTCTTCGATCGACTGTGCCGCCGCGTCGGTTCCGAAAAGGCTCAGCCACGCAGCGAACGCAAGACCATGTAGTCGAACCATGTCACCTCCCGACTTCCATACTACGGGTGGGCCCGCGTCTACGCCAGGCCAACCGGGCCACACCGCCAGGCCAGTCGGCGATTCCAGACTGTGGGGCTCTGGCTGCCCTAAGCCACCGCTGCGACAATCAAAGCCACCAGCACCACCAACGTAAGGGGCGTGCCCAGCCGGGCATAGTCGCCAAAGCGATATCCGCCGGGACCGTACACCATCAGGTTGGTCTGGTAGGCGATCGGCGTCATGAACGACGCCGACGCCGATAGCGCCACCGTCACGGCCGCCGCGCGGGCCTCGATCCCAAAGTCGGCGGCGGTCGAGATCGCAATCGGCAAGACGAGAGCCGCGGCGGCGTTGTTGGTGATGATCGAGCTGAGCGCAATCGTGCTGATCACAATTCCCGCCATGACCCCTTCCGGCCCAAATCGCCCGAGCACGTCGGTCACCAGACCCGCCGCCGACTGACCCAACCCCGAACCCTCCACTGCTGCGGCCAGGCCAAAGGCGGCGCCGATCACCACGATGACGTCGAAGTCGATCGAGTCCTTGGCCTCGCTGGGCGTCAGGATCCCCAGCCCAACCAGCGTGAGCGCGCCCAGGAGCGACAGATGCAGGATCGGCAACACGCCGAGTCCGGCCCCGAGCACGATGGCCGCGCCGATCGCCAGCACCACGCCCGACTTGGCGGTGCGTTCGGGCGCGGCCGCGCCGAGGCGCGACACCAGCAGGAAGTCGTTGCGGTCGCGCCACCGATCGCCGAACCCGCGATCGGAAATCACCAGGAGCGTATCGCCCGGCTTCAACGGTTCCTGCGCCAGTCCGCCGCGGACGGGCTCGCCAGCGCGGTGAATCGCCACTACGGTCGCCTGGTAGCGAGCCAGGAAACGGACGTCCGCCAGCGAACGGCCCACCAGACGCGACTCGGGCGCGATCACGGCTTCGAAGTAGGCGTGACGGGCGCTGCGGAACTCGTACGGCAGATGCGGCTGCTGCGACGACGCGAGCCCCGACACCTCGTGCAGATCCAGAACGGCGTCCGTATCGCCGATGAGCGTCAGGAAATCACCTCCGGCGAGCACCTTGTCCGGCGCAATCTGGCCCGCGCCCTGGCCGTCTCGCTCGAAATAGACGATCCGGGCCGTGTCGGGTAGGACCGCCTGGACCGCGCGCACCGCAAGTCCGTCCAACGGACCGCCCGGCTCGACGATCATGCGCACCGAAAAACTGCGCCCGCCTGAACGCGCATCGCGTCGAGGGGGCAACCGGTCGGGCAAGAGATTGGGCGCGAGCAAAACGTTCAGGGCCAGTGCGACGACCGCAATCGGCAACGCGACGCGGGTCAGTTCGAACATCGTAAACGGCTCCTGCCCTTCCGCTTGCAGCAATCCCGACACCACGAGGTTCGTGGACGTCCCGATCAGCGTGGTCATCCCCCCGAGAATGGCCGCAAACGAGAGCGGCATCAGGTAGCGCGACGCCGAATCGCCGCGCCGGTCCGCCCACTCGTCCACCTGGGGCGCAAGCATCGCGATAATCGGGGTGTTGTTGAGGAAGGCCGACGCAGCCGCCACGGGAATGGTCAGCCGCGCGAGGGCAAGGCGCACGCTGCGGCCCGCACCAAGGGTCACCTTGACAATCGGCTGCAACGCCCCGCTCCGTTCCACCGCCCTCGCGAGCACGTAGAGCGCGGCCACCGTGATCGGCGCCGGATTGGAAAACCCCTGAAAGGCCGCGCCGGGAGTAAGCACTCCGGCAACCAACAGCACCACCACGGCGGCCATGAAGGTCATTGCCGGCGAGACCAAGTCCCGCGTCAGCAGCACCACCGCGACGGTGATGACCCCCAGCGTGATCCACGCTTCCCAGGTCATGTTGCGTTCCCGAGCGGGTTAAGGGGCGCGTGTCGACCGCAATCCCGCGGCGTCAATTGCGGTCGAAGGCGAGGACCAGCGGCTCGCCCGCACCGGCGCCCGAGATCGTGCGTCGCATGATCATGCGGTCTCCGACGACTTCAAGCGTCTCCTGGACCGTGCCTCCCGACACCACCTGGTGCGACAGCGAGAGCATCTGCCCTTCCCACTCGACCTTGGTCCGCACTCTATGCTCGCCCTCGCGCACTTCGACGTCCGTCCCGTCCATCGGCACGGTCAGCGTTTCGCCCGGGATCGGGGTGTAGACGAGCTCGCTGTCGCTCACGGTCAACACCAGGGTTGCAGGCCGCCGACGCAACACCTCGATCGTGGTGCGCATGTGCGCGACCGACATCCTGCGCGCTTCGTACATACGGCGATACCGCCGCATTTCGCGGGTCTCGTTGCGGGCGATGTCGGCCACGGGCGTCTCGTCTCTCACCCCTTCGAGCTGGTTGGGAATCTGCGCCGAGCTGCTGGACTCGTCCAGCACCCAGCGACCGGAATAGGCCGCAAAGAGCGACGCGGCGGCCGCGCCCGAGACGGGCGGCGCGCCACCGCCGCCGGCACAACCGAGGATGGCGACGAGCCCCAGCAGTCCACGAGCTGCCGGCACTGCGATGCAACGGCGACCACGGGTCATCGGTCAGCCCCCCGTTACCAGGTTCAGCAGCGTGTGCGTTACGAGCCCCACGACGTTCCTCCCAGGTTTGAGTTTCCGACTATCAACGATAAGGTCGGCCAGCCTTAGCCCCATGCTTGCCGCTCCGCTACGGAATCAGGTTGCGCCTTCCCATGTTTCTCACCACGAACAGACCGTCTCCGGTGCTGGTCATGACCACGATGCCGCTCTCGAAGTACGGGTAGTTGCTCCACGAGGCCCCGCCGTACGGCGAGTTGTCGAAATACGCGATCTCGACCGGTTCGGTACGGTTGGTAATGTCCAGAATCCTCAGCCCCGCGCCGTAGTTGGACTGGTACATCAGGTCGTCGAGGATATAGAGGTTGTGGTCGGTGTCGGGCGTGGTGGCAATGTACTCGCCAGCGAGCAGCGGTTCGTCGAGGTCCTCGACGTCCCAGATCAGCGTGCGGGTGCCTTCGACCAGCCCCTGTGGTTCGTCGCCCTCGTCGTTCATGTAGAAGTAGCGGTGATCTTCGGTAAGCCAACCTTGATGGGCGTACGCCACCGCCGGATAGTCCGCCATGGAAATCGAGATGGGGTTGTCCTTGTCGGTCACGTCGCTGATGCTGAGCATGTTCTCGTTGGACCCCAGGCAGATCTCTCGGTCCTGGTAGTCCTCGTCGGGACCGTGGTATTTCACGCACTGGGCGTCGTGCGAGTAACCGGTCCCCCGTCGCCCGGACGTACCGTCGAAGAAGCACCCGGCAAAGGTCGGTTCCGGCGGGTCGTTCACGTTCAGCATGTGTAGACCGCCCCCGCAGGTTTCGCCGCCGCCGCTGCTTCCGACCACATACGCGAAGCCAGTCTGCTCGTTGATCACGATATTGTGCGCGCTGTGAATCCCGTCGTAGAGAAAATCCGGCTCGAACGTGACCGGATCTTCGTCCACCTCCCGAAGCCGCCGCAGATCAAACACCTGAACGCCGTGTTCGTCGGCACCGTCGGCCACGATGTAGGCGTGGTCCTTGTAGACCTTCATGTCGCGCCAAACGCTGGTTCTCGACCCGGGCGTCTTGGGCAGATCTCCCAGCATGACCGGGTTGTAGGGGTTGCTGAGGTCGACGAAGGCCGTTCCGTCCGTGCGTCCAACAATGGCAATCTCCTGGCCGGTCTCGGGGTCGGTCCATCCCCACAGGTCATTTAGTCTTGCGCCCCGCGAGCCGGCCATGTCCTTGATCGGCAAGAACGAGATGATGTTGACGTTGTCGCACTCGTAGCCGGCGGCGTCGTTCTCGACGCACGGAATGTCCTCTTCCATTCCCGCAATGGCGGGAAGCCCACGATGATCGCCGACGAAAAGATCGCTGCCGGCCCAGTCGCCGTCCGCCGCGCGCGCCATGAAGACCGCGCCGCCGGCGCGAAAGTCGATGCCGCCCGCACCTACGACCGCAGCGTCGCCGGCAATGGCCAAGGTGCTCCCGTAGGAGGCACCGTCCGCCAAGTCGTCCCGTCCGGACTTGGTGACGCTACCCCACCCGGAGGGCCCGGCATCCGCGAAGCGGTAAACGGCGCCATTCCGGGCGTTCGCGCCCGGGGCGCCAACCCACAGCTGGTCGCCGTCGAACCCAAGCGAAGATCCGAATTGCTCGAAGTTCGTGGAATGGAAGGGTCGGAGCACGCCGCCGGAAGTCCAATCGCCGGTATCGCCGTCGCGCCGGAAGGTGGCGACCGCTCCAGTGGCTGAGAACGCACCGGGTGCGCCGACCACGGCCACGCCGTCGCGAACAGCGAGCGTCGCGCCGAATCGGCTCAGCTCGCCCAGATCCACCGCGGGCTCGAGCGCGCCCTGCGACGTCGCCGCCCCGGACGCAAGGTCCACCTGGTAGGCATAGACCTCGATCGGCCCGTCGCGGCTGGGAGCCGTGGCCACCAGGGCGGCGCCGTCGTGCAGCGCCAGGGACGTGCCAAACCCCTGTCCGGCCTGCGCAGGGGCGCCGAGACCATCTTGCCGCAGCCAATCGTCGCCGTCCCGCATGAACGCGTACACCGCACCGGCCCCGTCGTTGTCGCCCGGCGCAGAGACGAGCGCCAAGCCACCGTCGATGGCCACCGCCGCGCCGAAACGGGCGTCCTCAGGCAGGCTCTCCGGCGTGAGACGCGCGACCTCCTGCCACACGCCGCCTTGACGCGCATAGATCATGACCGCTCCTCTCCCCCCTTCCCAAGCGGGAGCGCCGACAATGGCAAGGTCGCCGTCCGCGTCGAGCGCGTGCCCGAAACCATCGGGGGCCGCATCGATGGGGGAAACCGTCAAACGGCTCGCTTCGGTCCACGCGTCTCCGCTCAGCGAATACACGTAGACGATCCCGGGCAAGGTCTGATTGCCGGGTTCTCCGATCAGGACGTGGTCGTCGGCTACCGCGGCCGCGCCCCCGTACTGCTGCGCCGCGAGCGCGGAATTGGTCGTCGCGGCGGCGGCCATGGCGACTGCCGCCAACGCCAGTGCGATGTTCTTCATGACTGCATGGTCCTTTCTTGCGTTATCGGTGTCTTGCTTGCGCTTCCAACACCCGGGCCAAGTCTTCGCAAAGGTCGGCAGGGTCCTCGAGTCCGACCGACATTCGGAATATCCCGTCTCCGGCGAATCGACGATAGCTCTCCAGCTGCGCGCCGCCAAGGCGAAACGACGTATCCATCAACGACGCGGTGTCCATCCAGAAGACCAGACTTCGGTGATGGCCCAGCGATACTGCATAGTGCGCCACCCGAAGGCTTCGCGCCATCCGCTCCGCGACTTGCGCGCCGTTCGACCCGGATTTCTCACCGTCGACCTGGAAGGTAAGCATGCCCGAGAAGTTGTCCATCTGGCGTCGGGCGACATCGTGCTGGGGGTGAGACGGCAGCCCCGGATACACGACCCGCGACACTTGCGGATGGTCTTCCAGAAAGCGCGCCACGGCGAGGGCGTTTTCTTCGTGCGCCTTCATGCGCAGGGGCAGCGTGATCGCGCCTCGCATGATCAGCCACGCGTTGAAGGGCGAGAGCACGCCGCCGTAGTGAATGCCCGCTTCCAGCCGCAGCGCGGCAATGTCCTCCCGAGCGCCCAGCACCGCGCCTCCAACCGCGTCGCCGTGTCCGCCGATGTACTTGGTGAGGGAGTGCATTACGTAGTGGGCGCCCAGCTCGAGAGGACGGGTCGCCACCGGCGTGGCGAAAGTGGAATCGACCGCGATTCTTGCGCGGGGATGTGCGGACGCGATGGCCGCGACCTCGCGCAGGTCGGTCAGGCGGAGAATGGGGTTCGCGGGCGTCTCGAGCCAGATCAGTCTCGTTTCCGGTCGCAGCGCGGCTTCCACGTTGCCGGCGTCGGATGCGTCCACGAAGGATACGTCGATGCCCAAGCGCGGAAGCGTTTCGTGCCCCAGCTCGGCCACGCCGGCGTAGTTGGTGTCGGACATGACGACGTGATCGCCACTGCTCAAGAGCGAGAACAGGACGCCCGTCGCGGCGGCCATCCCCGAACCGAAGCAGAGACAGGATTCGGCGCCTTCCAGGGCGCACAGCTTGGCTTCGAGCCGGGCCACGGTGGGATTCGACCAGCGCGTGTAGAGATAGCCGGACGTCTCGTCCAGGTCGTGGGCGGAGAAGCCTGCGGGCTCCTCGGTGACGAACGTCGAGGACATGACCAGGTTCGGCGCCGATGCGCCGGTCGTCGGATCGGGAGACTCGCCCGCGTGAATGGCGGCGGTGCGGGGACGCATGGGGTTATGGATCGTCAGACGGGAGGCACTCGTAACGGTGGAGCTCCGACCCGATCCCGTGCACACCCACTGTGTAGTTCTTCCAGCCGTTTCGGCTGGCCATTTCCTGGCACGTATCACTGAAGTCGCTAAACCCGCCTGTAATGCGCAAGGTCGACGGGAAATCCGCTACAATGGCGAGTCCGTAACCGAACGCGACCGCCAAGACGAGCCCCAGCGCGGTCTTCCAGCGAGATCCGGTCATTGGGGGTCAGCTCCCTCGATGCACTCCCACTCCGCCAACTGGTTGTTCTCGTCGAGCCGTCCTGCAAGGGCGAATCCCGCCCAACCGTTTTGGCTGGCCGTTTCCAGACAAGCATCAGTGGCGACGTTAAACGCGGCTCTGAAACGCAGGGCCGACCGGAAACCCACCACAGTGGCCAGCCCGTAACCGAACGCTACCGCCAAGGCAAACCCCAGCGCAGTCTGCCAGCGAAATGTGATCATCAGGGTTGCTCCTGGTCGACTCGGCACAGTCTGCCATGCAATCCGATCATGACGCGCTCTCCTTGCCGCTCGTGAGCGCAGGATGGTAATTTGTGGAGTGTTCTCGACTCTCGTCAAGGCGGAGGGGTGTACCCGTGTACAGAATGCTCCCATGTAGCGTGCTCGTGGTCCTGGCACTCGCTGCGGGTGCCGCCCCTGCCCTCTCCGGACAGGACTCGGATGGCGTCCGCAGCTGGTCCTTTGGGTTGTGGGTCACGGGGGGGTATCAGTGGCCGAACGGACGCCTGGCCAAGAATGCAGCGTCCGACAACCCCAACCTGGGTCTCCTGGAGGTCGTGTCCGAGCTGGGTCCGTCTCCCGTGGTCGGCGGCGGCCTGGAACTGCGCGTGCCCACCCAGGATATGGTGGTCCGATTGGGGTTCGAAGCCCTACCGGGGGTGGAAGTGTCGGGTCAAGTCGGGGTCTGCGATCTGTTCGGGGGCGAGTTGTGCGAGCCCGAGGTCGCTTCCGCCAGCGTGCGGGCCCCCACCTTGTCGGTGCATTTGCTCGCCGGCAACCCGGTCCAGGCGGTGCGCCCGAAGGTCTCCGCGGGATTCGGCTTGCGCAGCTTCGACATCGCGCTACCGCCCTGTCCGCCGATCTCGACGGATGACGTGACGTTGGTGTGCCACGCTGTGAGCGACCTGTACCGAGATCCCGGACGACACTACTTCCTGCGCGCGGGCGTGGGGCTCCAAGCAGATGCCGGGCCCCTGAGCGTCAGCGTGGATGTCCTGGGGACCACGGGGCAATACAATGGGGGGGCCGGACGCACGGACGGCAACTGGTATCACGACGTTGGCGTCCGGATCTTAAGCGGCATCGCCGTATACTGATGGGATCGAGCGTGACGGCCGGATCGAGCACGGGGGCTGAAGTGAGCCCGACCGGCAAGAGAACTCGAATCATCGTGGTTTTGGCGACCGTTCTGCTGGGTATGATGGGCAAGACGGTCGTCGCGACGGGGGGCGTCGTCCAAGAGCATCCCGGAGATGCCTACGAAGCCGGACGCGCCCTCATCGACGCGGGCGACGCCGAGGGTGCGCTTGCGTTCTGGGTGGGGATGCGCGACAGCCTCTTCACTCATGCGGTCGCGGATGCCCGCATCGCCACGGCTTTCGTTCAGGCGGTGACCGAGAACGACCTCGAGCGATACGAGGAAGTCGCCACCATGGTCTTCTACTGGGGATTCTCGGGGGTGGTCACCGGCGCGGCACGCCAGGAAGTGCTCGACGAAGGTCGGCGAACGTTTACGCTCGTGGACTCCATGGCCGTCGAGTACTGGGACGCCGTGGGGCGGCAGGACCCGAAGGCGCTCTCACTCGCAATCAAGCGGTTCTGGATCGAACGCGACCCGACCCCGACGACGCCGCTGAACGAGCGACTGATCGAGCATTGGAAGCGAATCTCGTACGCCCGCGAAAACTTCGCCTACAATCGCAGCTCGGCATACGATACCGATGATCGGGGCAGGTTCTACGTCAAGTACGGGCTGCCCGACCGAGTTACGCGCGGGCACCTTGGCGTTAGCGAATCGGAAAGGCGTTTTCGCGGCCTCCCACTCGACTTCATCGCTCGTTTCGACCAGCAACCGCAGTACGAAGTGTGGCGCTACGCGACCATGCATCCCGGAGAATTCACCTATTTTCTCTTCGGCAACACCCAGGGCACCGGCCCGTTTCGCCATGTTCAGGGCCTCCACGAGATCATACCCACGTCGGCACGCGTATCGGGAGAGGCAAGGCACCAGGGAATCCGCGCGCACTATTACCTGGAGCTGTTCTATTACGAAGACCTCGCGCCAACCGGGGGGCCGTTCGGGCTGAGGTTCGGCGAGCTCGAGAGACTGTGGAACAGGGCGCGCCGTCCCGTCGAGGGCACGCTGGAAGCGATTTCCCGCCGTCACATCGCGGACGATCAATGGGCGGCCCGCACTGCCCTGCCCTATGCAATCTCGGAGTTGGACGACCGACCACGGAGCGCCCTTTCGGCCCAGGTAGCGAGGATCCTCAAAGACGACGAACCCAGGTTGATGGCGTTGGCAGTCTCCTCCCCGATCTGGCTACCCGATACCGAAGTCCCGACCGTCGGCGACAGCTTGACGCTGGCTCCCTACACGGCCAGTTACACCGTCATCGTCCGCGACTCGACCCTTTCGGAGATCGCACGCGCCGGCATGCTCCCCGTCGACGGTCCAGGGCATTTGTCCACGCTGGTACTTCGTCAACCGACAGCGATTCGCCACATGTCGGTGTCGGCCCGACACGACGTGCACGACTTCGGCGACACCACCCCGCGCCAGCGGTTGCCCGGGCAAGTGCACTTCGTCGTCTCCGAGCCCCTGCAATCGAACATCGGACTCGAAGTGTCCGACCTGATCGTGGGCATCGCCCCGCGACCAGAGCTCGACCTGGGCGATCTTCCCGTGCCTCTGCTGCCTGCCACCCGCTTCTGGCGGGACGACCTGTTGCGCGTCTACTTCGAGGTCTATCGATCCAATCCCGCCCAAACAGGGATCCTGGACGTCAGCGTCCAGCTGCAACCGATCGAGTCAATCAATCCAGTGATGGCTCTACCCGAAACCGAAGAGCCGGACCCTGAGACAGCCACGATTACGCTGGCCTTGGAGTCGCCCGCTACGCACGAGACGCACTCCCTCGACCTTGACCTTCGCAACGAGCGGGCCGGTTTGCTGCGGATCATCGTTCAAGTGACCGACAGAGAAACCGGAACCACCCGAGTGCGGACGACAGTCGCCCGGCTCCTTCAGTACTAGTAGAGCAGCCCGTGGACAACCCCGCTGACGCCGGGATTGTCCACGGGCTGTGCCCGATAGCGCATCACCGAATGAGACCGGTACGCACCTCCAGCATCAGGTCCGAATAGACCGGCCGGAACTCTTCTACCACCTCGCCTGGCACCACGTCTGGATGCCAGCCTTCGATTCCGGCCTTTGCCACTTCGTTCTCGAGCTCCCAGGTCACACGATAGACTCCCTGGCCCCCCATCTCCGATTCCAGCCTGCGTCCCTTCAGGAGAATCCGGTTGCGAGCGTGGGTGACGCCCCGAAGCTCCTCGTCGGCCAGCACCTCGCGATCGATCCACAACGTCTCATAGTAGATGTCGCGAGCGCTCTCCTGTGTCCGAATCAGGGGGAGTGCGTGCTTCTGCACGATCTTTTCCAACCCGACGTCCAATGTCGCCCGAGTAACGCGACCCATGTCCTCGCGCCAAATCATGGCGGACCGAGAGGACACGCCGCCCGTGGCGCACGCCGCAACGAGCAACACGACGGCCGTCGCGATCGGAGCCAACGCGATGGCGCGCATCGGGCTCAACCGTCGGGTACCGCGACACGCGTTCACCGCCGAATCCCCACGTCGTCGATTTGCTCGACGTTTGCACGATGCCAGAGGTCCAGCGCCCGAGCCTTCCTTCTAAGCGCTCGCGGACTGACGTCGTTCATCAAGTCGTTGACGACATCTGGAGCGGTGCTCTCTCCCCCCGGACCGCCGAAGCTGTAGAGCTCCATCAGGAGGATTTCGAGTTCGCTGCCGGGAATGGGGAGCTGCAGGAACGTATGCTGAACGAGATCGCCCCAGCCCCGATCGTCGAAGTACTCGGTCCCGAAGCCGTAGTGGAAGAGTTCAATCCGCTTTTCGTACTTGAGCGCTTCCCAGAGATCGCCGCACGCCCCACTCGGGGTTTGCGGGACGCAGCGATCGCCTCCCGGGGCCACGCCGTTGGGATCCTCGAAGGGCGGCAGCTCGCCGTTCGTGGTGCGGTATTTGTTTACGACGCCCATGGCGGCCTCGCGGTTCCCCATGCGGTAGTTGGCCTCGGCCGCCAGAAACTCCAGCTCCTTTCCCGTCATGTCCGGATACTCGCCCACCCAGTTGTTGGCGTAAAGCGGTCTCCAGCGCCAATCAATGTAGTTGGAGTAATGATAGATGCCGCGGTCGGCCGGGAACGGGCTGTTGCCCATGTACCGAATGTACTTCCCGCTCTGATCCGGGGCTCCGGCTGTAATGCGACGGTCGTCGGTATCGATATCGAAGGGAACCTTGTCGCTGGGACCAGCCGCGATCCACTTCTCCCAGCCGCCAGAGGCGTCGGAAGGCCCGATGGTCCGATAGTCGATTCTGGCCCAACCGGTGTAGTGCGCCGTATGGTGCTTGGCTCGATGCCACGCCCAGTTGCCGCCCTCTTCGTAAAGCCCGGCAAAGTCCTTGGAAATGCCTCCGGACGCGTCCGACAGAACGCCGCTCCAGTCAACGGACTCGCGCTCGCCGGGCGTTCGGGCTACCTGCGTGCCGTATCGCGCTCGATACGAGCGCGCAAGCTCTGCGAGGTACGAAGCCGACCAGTCGCCATTGAACGCCACCCATGTGGAGGGAATGGTGAAACCGCCGCTGGTTCCCATCTGGATGACTTCAGCGTACTTGGCCTCCGCAGCCGCCCATACCTGGTCGTAGGGCTGTGGCTCCAGGGCCGTCACGTCTTCGACCGTTTCGTCAACGATGATGGCCTTGTCGAAAATCACGGCCAAGTTCGACAGGGACAGGGCTTGAATGAACTTGCCGAAAGCAACGGCCCTGTTCGTGTTGTCCGGGCCATCGCCTTCCTGAATCCGTACACCGCCATCGATGGCCAGGAGCCCGTCGCGAACCGCGGCAAGCGCCCGGTACGAGTTCTGCCAGGGCGTCTCCGCCATGTTGTTGTAGCTGTATGCTGGATCGTTGTTGTACGCCTTGCGCGGCTCCCACCCGGAATCCCGCATTCCCCAGTTGCCCCACGACGAGGAATGGGCGTCGGCCGCCGTGCTGAACGCCGACGCCGGATAGGAATAGTGCGCGACGGCCCACCAAGACTGATAGGCTCCCGCGATCAGCGACTCGACGTCGGTCGGACTCGCAATCGCACGCTCGCGATCCGGGTCGTTGAGATTGGTGACCTCCAGGTCAACGCACGCCCCCAGGAACACCCCGGCGACCAGCGCGACGTACGCGGTCATTCTCTTGTTGGTCTTCATTGGCTGTCCTTTCTTCTTTTCTCCTGTTCGTTCCGTTTGCGATCAGAAGATCAGCTGCAGGCTTGCAGTCAAGGTGCGGAAGTTTGGGTACTGGTAGCTGTCGACCCTCCCGATCGCTTCGGACCCGCCGCTGGCGCTTACACCCACCTCCGGATCGTATCCCGTGTAGTCGGTCCAGGTGAACAGGTTGCGGCCGATCAGGTTGACGTCGGCACCCGTCACCCGACCCGAGAAGATTGAGTCCAACCATTCCGGCGGGAGCGTGTAGCGAAGCGACAGTTCGCGCAGCTTGACGTAGGTACCTTCTTCCACGAACCAAGCGTTCATCGCGTTCGTGTTGTAGAGCCGCTGGTAGTAGGCCACTGGCTTCTTCTCGCCATCGGGTTTGCCGTACTGGTCCTGGTCTCCCGAGCGGTTTTCGCGGTAGGCCCACTGCCGCGTACGATTGTAGATGTCCACGCCAAACTCACCGTCGAACAAGAGGTAGACCGCAAGGCCACGCCACCTGAAGTTGTTGACCACGCTCACGTTGAAGTCGGGAGTCGAGTTTCCAAGGTACAGGAAGTCCTTGCAGCCAGGGCCTCCCTGGCGTCGAGTCTCACACTCGCCGAACATGCGAACCGGCATTCCCCACTGAAAGACGTCGTCCCCCGTCTGGCCGTCACTGTCCGTACCCCACAGGTCATTCGCGATCCCGTCGGTATAGGCGGCGCCTCCCGTCCAGACCATCAGTCCATCGTCATTGAGCTGGAACTGCTCGCACGGTGCGCTGGCGGGCAAGTCCTCACAGGTTGTAGCCCACTTTGCCCCGTAAAACGCGCCGAACACCTCCCCATCGCGGTAATAGAAAAAGCTGCTGCGGTAGGGGGGGCGGTCCAGCTGGCTGATTTGCATTCGGGTCCGATCCAGATTCAACCGGAGGTTCCAGCCGATTTCCTCCGTGTCGATGATGGGGGCCTCGACGTACGATTCCCAGGTGTTCGACTCCAGGGTGCCCGCATTCTTCCATTGGGACGAGAAACCACCCGCCTTGGGGAGCGGCACGGACAGAAGCTGATCGACCGATATCGTGTTGGCATAGGTCACGCCCAAGCTGGCGCGGTTGAAGAGCACCATGTCCAACCCGAACTCGTTCTCCGTAGAGCGCTGCGGCTTAAGGTCCTTGTTGCCCAGCGTTACCGGCGTAATCGCCCCTCCGCCAACGCTATACGTCTCGTACTGCGCCGCGAAACCAGGCCGTCGGCCGGCCGTACCCAGAGACCAACGCAGCTTGAATTCGTTGATGTTCGCAATCGGCCACCACGATTCCTGGGCGAGCCTCCACGCCAATGCGCTGCGGTAGTAGGTGTGCCACCGCTCGTTCTCGCCGAACAGGCTTGACCCGTCCCGGCGGGCCAACGCGTCCACGATGTATTTTCCTTGGTAGTCCAACGCACCGATGAGGAAATAGCCCTCCGAGCGAATGTCACGAAGGTAGGATGAGGCACTGTAAGATTCCGGGTTGAGGTTGTTCAGTCTTGGCACATCGACCGCAGCGAAGTCCGACCCACTGGCACTGAAATTCTCGTAGTGCGAGCTTTCCTGCAGGTAGCGGAGCCGAGTCCTCGTCGCGAGATCGCCAAAGGCCCTGCTCATCGAGACGGTCAGTTCGGCGTTGATGTTCTGACGATGAGACTGGTATTTGCTCAGCCCGCCGGTTACGACCGAACCCTCAGCGGTTTCGCGGCCTGGGGGAGAGAGGTTCGATTCCCGAAACGCATTGCGGTCCAGCCCGAACACGCCCTCTACATCCATCCACGAGAACGGATTCCATCGCGCGTTGACGCTTGCCTTGACGTCTTCGTTCCAGTCTCGGTTGTCGACAAGCTCAAAGTGGTACAGTGGGTTGTCCTGGTTGGATAGCGGGTCGGGGTTTACGTAGAAACAGCCTTGGGCAGGGCAGTGACGCAGACCGATGGTGCTTGGGTCACGTCGGAGCAGGTCAACGTACGGACCCATGAAGGTGAGGTCGTAGAACGGCGCGCTCCCCAGATCCTCCTGTTCCGATTCCGTATAGGCCGTGCTGAGCGCCACGGTAAGGTTGCTCCGAACCTGGTGATCAAGGTTGATGCGAAACCCCTTGCGATCGAAACCGTCGTTCCAATTCGACAGGACCCCGCGATCGGTCTGCCATTCGAACGAAGTACGGTAGTTGGTGTCGCCGGTCCGGCCCTCAACGACCGCGTAGTTCGACATGAAAGTGCCGGCGGTGTAGACCCGGTCGACATGGTTGTACAGAGGTAGCGAGCTCGGCCATTGCTCGTCCTGAAAGGACTTGAAGACCCCGTCGCCGTTCAGGGCCGGGTTTTGCATGTCGGGATCGGTAATGTCCGGGATCGCATTGCCGTGGACATCGACCAGATTGCCGCTGGCGTCCGTCTTCCATGGATGGTTATTGGACAACTGAACGTCGCCCACGATCTGGTCCTGGCCGGTCTCGTTGCGGAACACCATTTGACTGTAGTCTCGACCACCGAACCCGGTACCCCGCTTGGTGCGAATCTGGATGACTCCGTTGGCGGCTCTGGAACCGTACAGCGACGCACCCGCCGCACCCTTCACGACTTCCATCGACTCGATGTCCAACGCTACGAGGTCGTCAAACCCGCTGGTGGTGATGACCCCGTCCACGATGATGAGCGGGTCCTCCCCTCCGTTGATGGAAGTCGCTCCGCGCAAGAGGATGTCGCCGGTAGACCCAGGCTGCCCACTTCCCCCCACGACCTTGATACCGGGCACCTTGCCGATCAGATAGTTTTCCGCCGAGACCGCCGGTACGGGAGTGGTGGCGATATCGAGTTTTTCGACGGTGAACGGCAGCTTGACCCTGGGGGTCGCCCGGGCAACGCCCGTAACGACAAGCTCCTGAAGCTCCAAGGCCCCACTCACCAGTTCGGCATTGAGGACCGCCGTTTCACCCGCAACGACATCCACGGCGAGCGTCTGGGACTCGTACCCCAGAATGTCAAAAGTGAGCTGATGGGAACCCGCCGCAACCCCGATGATCAGGTATCGACCGGCGTCGGTCGTCAGGACGCCGGACTGGGCACCGTCAAGGCGGACGATCGCGGATTCCAGGAGCTGCCCCGTCGCAACGTCCGAAACGGTCCCGGTGATGGTTCCCGTCTGCTGCGCGAAAATGGGGGGGGGGGGGGAGAGCAAGCACAGGAGGCCGACGAGCAGGGCCCCGCCGTGCAGGATGACTCCCCGAGGGGTGGCTGTTGGTAACAAACGGTTCATAGACACCTCCTTAGGGTGGTGGAAGCAACCCCGTCCGCCGTTGGACGCCTCCATGAGCAGACGGGCGAGTTGCTTCGCGATGGATTGCGTGGGCATGATACGCGGTGAGGCTCCCGGGCGCAAGAAACAGCCCAGCCCAATGAGGTAGCTTTCGGGCCGCGTCAAACGCGGCTCTGAAGCAACCTTACCTCAGCAAATCAGACAGCGATGACTATTCGCCGAGCCCAACTTCTCCAGCAGCGCCACGGTTGCCGGTAGGGGCGAGACTCGCTGCACGGGTCCGTTCGCCAAGTCCGCCACGGTCTGGCCACGGCGACTCACGGCGCGGATGTCCGCGCCCTGTTCCACCAGGTAGATGATGACCTCGTGGTCGCCGCGGGCGGCGGCGTGGTGCAGCGCGGTGTAGCCGTTGTGGTCGCGGGCGTTCACGTCGGCCTCCACTTCTTCGACCAGGTAACGAACCGCCGCGAACCACCCTTCGGGCACATGGCGGTGGGCGTTGCCCGCGAACCCCTCGCCGTAGCCGACGCCGGACGCGGCATGGATGGGCCACACGCCGGGCCCTCCGGCCGGCACCGGCGGCAATCCCGACGCGTCGGGCTCCAGCGCGCGCAACGAATCGGCAAGCTCGGACGCGTCCACCAGCTGCTCACGCACATCTTCGTCGAGCGTGCCGAGAAGGTCGTCGGGGAACTCCGCTTGCTGGTCTTCGAGCAGGTCGTTCCGCACCGACGTCAACAGCGTGACGCGAGAGGAATCGTTGAGCTCGGCGTAGGCGGAGTCCGACGCGAGCTGCGTGCGGTTTTGTTGCCGCAGGAATTCGTCGGTCGACAGGCGACGGCGACGGGGAGGCGCAACGGTGGGAATCGCGGCGTCGGCGCCGTGTTCCGCAAGCAGGCGCATGGCGGCGACGTCGGTGGCATAGGCGGCCCGCCAGAAGGCGGTGGCACCGTCCGTGTCGACGAGGCCGCAGTTGCGGTTGCCGCAACCGCTGTATTCCATGTACCAGGGGTGCATGGTGAGCCGCGCATCGGGGTTGGCGCCCGCCTCGAGCAAGGCCTCCATGACGTCGAGGTAGGTGGCGGTCTGGAGCCCCATCTCTTGCGGCTGCGGGTAGCGGGTACGGGGCTGCCAACGCGCGTTCACGGCGGCCCACAGCGGGGTCGCACCGTTGAGCGTCGAGGCGACGTTCGGGTCCGCGCCCCGTTCGATGAGCGCCAGCGCCAAGTCGAACTGACCGTTGATCGTGGCCATCAGGAGCGGACTGGTGCCGTCGCTGGCCGATACCCGATCGATGTCGGCACCGCCGTCGAGGAGTGCGGCCACCGCGTCGTCGGCACCCTGTCGCACGGCGTGCAGCAACGCGGTCAGTCCACCTTTGGCCTGAATGCGCCGGGGTCTGAAGTCGTCTTCCTCTTCCTCTTCCTGATCTTCAGGGAGGCCTTCGTCGTACACTTCGCGCGAGGCGCGCACCGCCGTCTGAAACTCGGTGGGCGTGGGCGCGCGCGCGCCGTCGCCGGTAAGCGCCCTGACGGCCGCGCTGCGGCGTCGGCTTGCCAAGCGGTCGAGGTCGGAAAGGGTCTGCAGGTCCTCGACCCTGCTGGTGAGATCGGGCGCGGCGCCTCCCGCCAGAAGGGCCCGTATCGCCTCGGCGCGATTCATCGAGGCGGCGAATATGAGCGGCGTCTGGTCCCAGCCGCCTTCGCGCGCGTCGGGATCGGCGCCGCGTTCCAGCAGCTCCGCGACCAGCGCGGCGTCGCCCGCCCCCGCCGCCAGGTGCAACGGCGTGGTTCCGGTTCCCGGCGCCGCCGCGCCTGGGTCCGCACCGGCGTCGAGCAGCAGGCGTGCAACCTGGTCGCTGCCGGTTCGGGCCGCGACGTGCAGGGGCGTGTAACCCCCGATCCGGGTGACCGGCGCGATCGTCGCGCCGGCGTACAGCAGCATCTCGGCGAGGGCCGGGTCGCCGCGTTCGGCTGCCCAGTGCAGCGCCGTCATGCCGTCGCCCTGGGCCGCGTTGACGTCGGCGCCGCCTGCGAGGAGGTCGCGAACGGTCGCGAGGTCGCCCTGCATGGCCGCATCCGCGACGGGGGCGTCCGGCGACCACGGGGTCGCCGCAACGAGTGCGCCGATCAGCGCCGCGACGAAAACGACGCCACCGAACTGTCGTCCGTGCAGTGCGCGCATGGCGGTCATCCCTGGGTTGCCGCGGAAGATCCGGAGACGAGCGCGAGCTCGCCGGTGCTGTCGCCGAAGCCCTCCATCTCCATCCCCATACCATTCAAAGCCGCGAGCATGGCGTTGGCCATCGGCGTGCCATCGGGGGCCTTGACGTGCAGGTTGCCTTCCAGCAGTCCGTCGGCTCCGCCGAGCAGAATGAGCGGGCAGCGACGGTGGTTGTGCAGGTTGGCGTCGGCCATCGGGGAGCCCCACATGACCATGGTCTTGTCGAGCAGGCTGGCGTCGCCCTCCATGCTGTTCTGGAGCTTTTCGATGAAGTACGGCAGCTGCCCCACGCGGTACTGACAGATCTTGTTGAACTCGAGGATCGCCTCTTCGCGCCCGCCGTGATGGGACGCGGGATGGAAGGGCCGATCGGAACCGCTCTCGGGGAAAACCCGGTTGTCGGCGTCTCGACCCGTCTTGAAGGAGATGATCCGCGTCATGTTGGTCTCGAGCGCCAGGACCTGCAGGTCGAACATGAGACGCATGTGCTCGGTGAACGAGTCCGGCACGCCCGCGGGCGCTTCGGGCAGCTCGCGCTCCTCGCCTCCGGTGTTGCGGGACTCGACGGCGGCAATGCGGCGTTCGATCTCGCGCACGTTGTCGAGATAGCGGTCCATGCGGAGACGGTCGGTCGCGCCCAGCTCGCGCTTCAGGGACGCGATCTCGCCGGCGATCCAGTCGAGGATGCTCTTGCGGGACGCCCGTCGCGCGGCGCGTTCCTCGGGGGTGCCCCCGGCGCCGAACAGCATGTCGAAGGCGACGCGGGGGTCGCGAATCATGGGCAGCGGCTCGTTGGGGGACGCCCAGCTGATGGTGTCGGTGTAAGCACACGAGTAGTTGTAGGTGCAGCCCCCCGCCTGATCGAGGTTCTCGATGCAGAACTGCATGGACGGCAGCGGCGTGTCCTGGCCGAATCGCTGCGCGTAGAGCTGATCGAGCGAGGTCCCGACGTAGATGTCCGAGCCCTGGGTCTGCTTGGGATGCGCCTGGGTGAGGAACACCGCGCTGGAGCGGAAATGGTCGCCGCCGATTTCGGGCGCGGTGAACGCCTCGGCCATGCGACAATCGGTGTTGCTGACGATGGTGAGATGTTCCTGGAAGGGCCGCAGCGAGCTGAGCGCGCTCTCGGGCAGAATCTCGAAGTTCTTGCCCGTGGCGGCGGGAGCGAAGAGGTGCTGGGTGGCGCCCCAGTCGTTGCACCCCGCCAAGCCGTGCACTTCCTCGATGCAGACGAGGCGGGTCGGGCCTTCGTCGGCGCGAACGTGCGCGCGCAGGCGTCCCGCCGGGATCATGGCGTCGAGCAGGGGCAGAGCCGTCGAGGCTCCAACGCCCCGCAGGAACGTGCGGCGCGGAATGTGCTTGCCGGTGAGGAAGTTCATTGTCGCTGTTTCTCCTTAAAGGGGTGTCGCGTGCAGCTCAAGGGGTGTCGTCGGCGGTCTGCATGGGAGCTTTCTTCATTGTGAAGGCGTCGCTCGTTACAACGCCCAGCACGAGTGAAGAAATGCGGTAGTCGTCGGCTTCGGCCTGGCGCACGATGTCGCGCACGGCGGGCTGATCGTAGTGCTCGACCCGACGGCCCAGCGCGTAGGCCATGAGGTTTTCCGTAAACGTGCGCACCAGGGGGAGGGGGCGTCGCAGGAGCGCCGTCGAGAGTTCGATAGGGGTCTGCACCGGGGTGCCGTCGTAGAAATCGCCCCGCGTGTCGAGCGGCATGCCGTTTTCGAGGGAGCGCCATTTGCCGGTGACGTCGAAGTTGTCGAGCGCCAGGCCAATCGGGTCCATGAAGCGGTGGCAGGAACGACAGGCGGGATTCTCGCGGTGGATTTCCATGCGCTCGCGAGTGGTGAGCATGCGGCCGTCGCGCGTGGACTCGGTCTCTTCGAGGTCCGGGACGCCAGGCGGCGGTGGCGGCGGCGGGGTGCCCAGCAGTACCTCCATGACCCATTTCCCTCGCAGCACGGGAGACGTGCGGTTGGCCAACGAAGTGAGCACCAGCACGCTGCCGTGTCCCAGCAACCCGACGCGCCGGTCGTCGGGATAAGCCACCTTGCGGAAATGGGCGCCGGGCGCGGGGGGCAGGCCGTAGTGGGTGGCAAGCCGTTCGTTCACGAACGTGTAGTCGGCGCGGAAGAGATCGAGAACGCTGTGGTCTTCCTCGACCAGATTGTTGAAGAAAGTCTCGGTCTCCATCCGCATGGCGTCGGCCAGATTGTCGTCGAAGTTGGGGAAGAAGTTCGGGTCGGGATGCACCTTGTAGAGGTCCTGAAGCCGCAGCCACTGGCCGGCGAAGCGGGCTCCCAAAGCGCGGGCGCGGGGGTGTGCCAGCATGCGACGCGCTTCACGCTCGAGCGCTTCGGCGTCGTGCAGCCCCTCGTCGGCCGCGGCCGCAAGCAGGGCCTCGTCGGGTGGGGCGCCCCAGAGGAAGAAGGAAAGCCGCGACGCGAGATCGATGCTGCCGATCGGGTAAATCGCGCCGGGCTCGACCCCTTCCGGCTCCCGCTCGGTGCGGAACACGAAATGCGGACTGGCCAGGAGCGCCTCCAGCGCCATGCGCACGCCGGTCTCGAACCCGTCCAGGGCCGCGCCCTGCTCGTAGAAGGTCATCAGGCCGTCGACGTCCGCTTCGGTGGCGGGCCGGCGGTAGGCCTGGCCGGCCAGCTCGCCGAGAATCCTGCGAGCACACGGCGCTTCCTCGGCAGCCGACGTGGGGCGACATACGAACACGCGCCGCCGCGTCGCGTTGTCCGAAACGCCGGTCGCGTCGTACGGCCCTCCTACGATGAGCTCGCGCACGTGAGGGAGCGTGGTGATGCCGCCGCCACCCGATCCGCCGCCAGCCATCGACCAATCGTGGGGCCGAATCAGGTCCTCGTAGGGGCCGTCGAACCTACGCGCGAAGGCTGCCGAGACGCGTCGCTGGCCGGCGCGCACGAAAACCCGACCCGTGCTGATCGGCGCGGCCCCGCGGCCGTCGGCGCCGGCCCCGGTGCGGGCATGGTGGAGCAGCGCCACGCGTTCGCCGTCGATCGACACGTCGATGTCCTCGAAACGCGCGTTGGCGCCGGACGAAAAGCCGAGCTCGAACACGTACTCCCCGTCCGCAGGAAAGACGTGCTCTACAACGATCCCGCCCCGAGTCCCGTAGGGCGCCCCCTCTACCCGGTCCCATGGGTGCTGCGAAGTGTAGTCCGACACCTTGTACGACCGATCCACCGCGGGCGCGCTCCGATCCCCGACGGCCCAGCGGCTGATCTCGGCGGCGGCGTTCAAATACGACTCCACGAGCGTGGGCGACAGCGCCTGCACGTCGGCAATGTTGTCGAAATTGGCGCTCATCTGGTCGAGCGGAAGCCAACTGCCGGCATCGACCGTCAGGCCCAGCAGGTCGTGAATGGCGCGTTCGTACTCGGCCCGGTTGAGTCGTTGGAAGGTACGAGTGCCGGGGTTGGGACGCGCGGCGGCGGCCTCGTCCAGCACCTCTTCGAGGCGCTCCACCAGGGTCGCAAGCGTGTCGCCTGCGGGTTTGCGCGATCCAGGAGGCGGCATCATACCCGCGCGCAACTTCCGCACCATGCGTTCGGCGACGTCGGCGTCGAGATCCGCTTCTTCCACGACGAAGCGCTCGAGCGACAGGTTGCCGGTGAGGCGGCGGTCGTTGTGGCAGCGGACGCAGACCTGCTGCACGACCTCGGTCTCGGGCGACGTGGCGTTTGGGACGGCGGGACGGGTCGGTGCGGGCTGGGCCACCGGCGCGCCGAGTTGCGCAAAGGGACTGGCGGCGACCGTTGCAGCCGTCGCGGTCGGCCAAGCCGCGCCGGGGTCCCCGTCGCGGTTCGTCGTCAACAGCAGGGCGCCGAGCGCCAGGAGTGGCAGGCCGAGTGATTTCATGCAGGTCCGCTCCGAAAGAGTGCGACGACACTGACTACAGGCTAGCGCCGTTGGCATGGTATGTGCAGGTATCGTTGATAGTATGACCGTGCCCAATCTACCCCCGAACCACGTCGCCCCGCCGACCGCGCGCTGCGCTCGGGCCGCTGCCGTGGCTCGCAATCTGTTCGGCTTCGACGGCCGCGCGACGTCGCTGCCCGGCGAGCACGACCTGAATTTCCGCGTGTCCGGCCCGGATGGGACCATCGTGCTGAAGCTCAGCCCGGAGTCGCGGCGGCCGGTGCTTGAGCTTGTCGCGGCCAGCTTGCGGCACCTCGAGGGTGTGCGTCTTTCGGCGGCGATTCCACGTCTTGCGGCTCCGGTGCGGATGGGGGCGGACGGCGATGGGCACGGCACGCTTGACGGCGCCGTGGTTCGCACCCGTTTCGAGGACAAACCGTACGCCGCCATGGCCCTCACCTTCGTGGAAGGCAAGCCCCTGGCCGCGCTGCGTCCGCGTTCGATGTCGGTGTTGGTCGCCTTGGGCAAGCTGTTGGCGGAGCTCGACCGGTCTCTCGCCGACTTCGACCACCCGCACCTTGACCGCGATTTTCCCTGGCGCATGGACAGCGCGGCTGAGATTGTGCGGGAGCGCTTCGGTGATCTCTCGCAAGGCCACGACCTGGTTGCGGCGACGCTTCAGCGCGCCGAGCGCCGTCTGGAGGCCGTGCGAGGCGCGCTGCCCGAATGCGTGATACACAATGACGCCAACGACTACAACGTCATGGCGGTGGCGTCGCTGCGGGGCGCGCGCCTGGCGGGACTGATCGACTTCGGCGACGTCGTGCGGGGGTGGCGCGTCGCCGAAGTGGCAGTCGCGGCAACCTACGCGATGATGGGGCTGCGGGACCCCTTGGAGGCGGCGTGCGCGATCGCGGGGGGGTATTCCTCGATTGCGCGCCTTACGGAAGCCGAGTTTCGGGCCCTGACGCCGTTGGTCGCGTTGCGGCTGTGTCTCTCCGTGAGCGTCCAGGCGCGGGAAATGGCGCGGCAGCCGGACAACGCGTACCTGGCGGTGAGTCAGGAGGGGGCCTGGCAGCTGCTCGAGACGCTCGCGGCAACCGATTGGCGCCTGGCCGAGTTGCGGATTCGGGAAGCGTGCGGCTTGACGCCGAATTCGGCTGCGCGAGCGGTGGAGGCGTTCCTGCGGACCGCATCCCCGCGAGCGCCGGTCATGCCCGCCGCGTTGCTGGCACGACCGTGCACGGTGGATCTCTCGGTGGAGAGCCCGGGGCTGCCGCATGCGGACGCCGCGGCACCGCTTGATGGCGATGACCCGCTCGGTCGCTGGATCGCGCGACAAATCGCCGCCGCGGGCGCGACGGTCGGCGTGGGCCGGTACGGCGAGGCGCGCCTGGTTTACGACCATCCCGCCTTTCGGTCGTCGGGCAACGACGGCCCGGAGGCCCGCACGATCCACCTGGGCCTGGACTTGTTCGCGCCAGCCGGGACGCCGGTTTGCGCACCCCTGCCCGGCACCGTGACCTGGGTGCGCGACAACAATGCGGCCGGCGACTACGGGCCCACCGTCATCTTGCGGCACGAGATGCCGGACGGCGCCGGCTTCCACACGCTGTACGGACATCTGGATCTGGCTGCCCTGGACCACGTCGCGCCCGGTCAACGGCTGGACGCAGGCGACGTGATCGGCTGGCTGGGCGACGCGGACGTTAACGGCGGCTGGCCGCCGCATCTTCACCTGCAAGTGGTCGCGTTGGACCCGTTGTACGACGAGGGCGACCGCAGCGCCGAACCCGGCAATTTCGCGGGCGTCGCGTTGGAGCGCTTGCGCACCGTGTGGGAGTCCGTTTTGCCCGACCCGTCGGCGCTGGCAGGGTTGCCTGTCTCCGCATCGACGGCGGTTGCTGCAAGAGACGCGCCGGTCGCGCGACACCGGCGCCTGATGGCCAAGCGGCGAACGATGTTCGGTTCGTCGCTGAGCCTGTCGTACGAGGAGCCGGTCCACGTTGTGCGCGGGATGGGAGCCTATCTGTACGACGACGCGGGCCGGGCCTATTTGGACACCGTCAACAACGTGCCGCACGTGGGGCACTCGAACGTCCGCGTGGCCGAGGCGATTGCGCGGCAGTCTCGCATCCTCAATACCAACACCCGTTATTTGCACACCGAGATCGTGTCGCTGGCGGAGGAGCTTCTGGCGCATTTCCCTGCCCCGCTTGAGGTTGTGTTTCTGGTGTGTTCGGGGAGCGAAGCCAACGAGCTGGCGCTGCGCATGGCCAGGCGGCACACGGGCAGGGACGGCGTGGTGTGTCTGGAGGGCGGGTATCACGGCAATACCGGGGGGCTGATCGAGGTCAGTCAGTACAAGTTCGACGGCCCGGGAGGTACGGGCGTCGGTCCTCGGGTGGCCGTGGCCCCCATGCCGGATGGCTACCGGGGCCGGTTTCGGCGTGGGCAGGGAAGGTCGGAAGCGGAATTGGGGGCGCTGTATGCCGACGAGGTGGGGCAGGCGGTCTCGCGGTTGATGCGCGGCCCAGGCGGCTCAGGCGTAGCGGCGTTTATTGTGGAGCCGATCCTGAGCTGTGGAGGGCAGATCGAGCCGCCGGACGGGTATCTGCGGGCCGCCTTTGCGAAAGTACGCGAGGTGGGCGGCGTTTGCATTGCCGACGAGGTGCAGGTCGGATTTGGTCGCGTGGGCAACGCCTATTGGGGTTTTGAGCTACAGGGCGTGGTGCCCGACATCGTTACGCTCGGCAAGCCGATGGGCAACGGGCATCCCATCGCCGCGGTCGTTACCACGCGCGACATTGCGGACTCGTTCGCCAACGGGATGGAGTACTTCAGCACCTTCGGGGGCAACCCGGTGTCGTGCGCGGCGGCCCGGGCGGTTCTAGCCGAAATTCGAGAGCGGCGGTTGCAGGAACACGCGCGTCGGGTTGGCGGCAACCTGTTGGACGGGTTGAGGGACTTGGCGAATCGCTACCCGATCGTGGGCGACGTGCGGGGGCGGGGTTTGTTCCTGGGCATCGAGCTGGTGCGTGACCGCGTGAGCCGCGAACCGTTCGCGGAGGCGTGCCGGCATCTGGTCAACCGGGCGCGGGCGCGTGGGGTGCTGTTGAGCGTGGACGGGCCGGACCACAACGTGATCAAGGTCAAGCCGCCGCTTGTGTTCGCGGAACGCGAGGCGGCGCTGCTGGTGGAGACGTTGGACGTGGTTCTGGGCGAGAGTGCGTTGGAGTGATCACGCTCCATTAGGGAAGCACTATCCACATTACGAGTTCTACGCACATTTCCCCCAACTTTGCCAGGGCCCTTCGTAGGGTCCTACGTACTCTGTGTATTACACTCATCAGCGCTCCAACTCCTACCCTATGGATAGAGCCTCCGCCGCACCCACCGCCCCGCACCGTCCCGCTCGTACGCGAACCGGTCGTGCAGGCGGAACCTGCCTTCCTGCCAGAACTCGATCGCGTCGGGGACGATGCGAAAGCCGGACCAGTGTGGTGGTCGCGGCACCTCCACTCCCGCGAAACGCGCTTCCAGGTCGGCAAGCCGGCGTTCCAGTGCGGCCCGCGCTTCGAGGTCGCGGCTCTGGTCGGACGCCCACGCGCCCATCCTGCTCCCTCGAGGCCGGGTCGCGAAATACCCGTCGGCCTCGGCCTCCGTCACGGGCTCGACCGGGCCGCGTACCCGCACTTGGCGACCCAGCGGCTGCCAGTAGAAGGTCATGCCCGCCTTCGGGTGGGCGGCAAGCGACCTCCCCTTGTTGGATTCCAGATTGGTGTAGAACACGAAGCCGCGTTCGTCGAAGTGCTTGAGCAACACCATGCGGCCTTCGGGCGTGCCGTTCGGACCCAAGGTGGAAAGGCACACCGCTTCGGCGAAGACGATGTCCGGTTCGGCCACGGCGTCGGCGAACCAGCGCCCGAACTGCTCGACGGGGTCGGCAGCGAGCTCGGCGCGGGCGAGCACGGGGGGATCGGGGCGGCGGTTCACGTCGCGCCGAGCTGGTGGGCGAGCGACTCGCCGAGCCCCTCGAAGTCGAAGCGGAAGCCGCTTTGCACGGCGGCCGCCGGCATCACCCTGGCGCCCTCCAGGAGCAAGGCGGTTCCCATTTCGCCGAACATGCCCTTGACGGCCAGCGAAGGAACGGGGAGCAGCGTGGGGCGTCGCAGTACGCGGCCCAGCGTTGTGGTGAACGTGGCGTTCGCGACTGGGTGGGGAGCCGTGGCGTTGACCGGTCCGCGCAAGCCGGGCGTGACGATTGCATGGTGGATGAGCGCAACCAGGTCGTCGTGGTCGATCCAGCTGACGTACTGCCGTCCCGTGCCCAGGCGACCACCTATTCCCAGCTTGAAGGGCAGCAGCATCGTGCCCAGCGCGCCGCCGCCGGGGCTAAGCACCAGCCCCGTCCGCAGCTGCACGACCCGCAAGTTGGAGCGGCTTGCGCGCGCCGCCTCGTCTTCCCACTCGCGGCACACGTCGGCGAGGAACCCTTTGCCGCGGGAGCTGGACTCGGTCAGCCGTTCCGACCCGCGGTTCCCGTAGTACCCGATCGCGGACCCGCAAACGAACACGCGCGGCGGCCGCCGCAAGCGGTTGAGCGCGGCCACGACGAGTCGCGTTCCCATGATTCGGCTTTGCTTGATCGCGCGCTTCTTGACCGGCGTCCAACGCCCCCGCGACAGGCTCTCTCCGGCCAGATGGACCATCGCGTCGATCCCTTCCAGGCGATGGCCCTCGATTCTGCGCTCGGCGGGGTCCCAGTAAACCTCTCCCCGTTCGCGGCGCGGCTTCCGTCGCACGATCGGCAGGACCTCGTGGCCGCCGGTGGTGAGAAATCGGCACAGCGCCGACCCGATGAAGCCGCTGGCTCCGGTCACGGCGACGCGCAGGCGCGGACCGCGGTAGGCCGCGTGCCGCGCCATGTCCATCGCGATGCGGCGGCCGCGAAAGGCGAAGAAGCGCTTCAATTCGGTTTCGACCACCCCCCGCGCGAAGATGTTGGCGGCGGGCCCGAGCGGCGGTTGCCACGCAATCCGGTCGCGCAGCAGAGTGCCGCCCTCGCCGTCCGGCTCGAACTCGTGGTCGTGCGTCCACGAGGCCATGGGGCCCGACACCTGCTCGTCGCGGAAAAGGCGGTCATTCTCCCACACCGTGTGGCGCACCTTCATGTCGGCTTTCAGAGGACCGCGCCGCGCCCGGATGGTCACGGTTCCACCCTCGTCAATGCCCCCTTCGCGCGATACCACCGTTACGTCTTCCCACGGAGGCAGCAGCCGTTCCAACGCTCCGGGACGCATGTGCCAGGCGAAGACCTCGTCGACCGGAAACGGAACCCTGGACTCGTAGACGAATTCGGACATCCGTCAGCCTTCTTTGCCCCGCCACGCGACGCCATCGACGGCCGAGCGAATGGTTTCGACGCCGGCCGCGGCCCCGGACCGATGCCCGAAAATCGCCGATCCGGCCACGAGCACGGTTGCGCCCGCGTCGACCAGCGCCGGTGCGGTCCGGGAATCAACGCCCCCGTCGACTTCCAGCTCGATTTCGCCTGCGCGTCGCGACTCGATCATGGCACGCGCCCTCGCCACCTTGTCGACCGACCGTTCAATGAACGCTTGCCCTCCGAAGCCGGGGTTGACCGACATGATCAGAAGCAGGTCCACCTCGTCCAGCACGTCTTCGACCGCCGCCAGGGGCGTGGAAGGGTTCAGCGCCACGCCGGCGCGCTTGCCCAGGTCGCGGATCATGGTAAGGGTGCGGTGCAGATGGGCCGACGCTTCGGCGTGAACCGTAATGACGTCGGCGCCCGCGCTGGCGAATTCCGTCACGTACCGCTCGGGTCGGTCGATCATGAGATGCACGTCCACCGTCCGCGCGGTCACGCTGCGAACCGCGTCCACGATGATGGGGCCGATGGTGAGATTGGGCACGAAGTGCCCGTCCATGACGTCGACGTGAATCCACTCTGCGCCAGCCTGGTCCACCGTGCGCACTTCGCGCCCCAGCTGGGCGAACCGGCAGCTCAGCAACGACGGCGCAATCCTGGTCACGCGGGCCTCCGACGGCTCACGCCGTCTCTGCCCGCTACGATCGCCTCGTCCGCCAAGTTCAGAAACAGACCCGATTCCACCAGTCCGGCTCGGCTCGCAATCCGGCGGTCCAGCGCCGCCGGGTCGGCAATGCCTCCCTCGAACCAGCAATCGATGACCGGATTCCCGTTGTCGGTCCGATACGGGTCGCCGCTCCGGGACATCCGCAGTTTCGGCTCGGCCCCCAGCTCGGCAAACCAGGCCATGTGAATGCCGATCTGAAACGGCGCCACCTCGACCGGCACCGGCGCGCGTTCGCCAAGACGTCCCACGAGTTTGGCATCGTCGACAATGACGATGAACCGTTTCGACGCTTGGACCACCATTTTCTCGCGCAGCAGCGCGCCGCCCAGTCCCTTGATCAGGTCGAGCTCGGGCGTCACTTCGTCGGCGCCGTCCACGGTCAGATCGAGAGGCGCAAGCTCGCTCAGCGACCCGAGCGGAATGCCCAGTTCGCGGGCCGCTCTTTCCGTGCGAATCGAAGTGGGCACGCCAACGACGTCGGTCAACTCGCCGCGGGCAAGCAGCAAGCCGAGTTGGTCGAGAAAATGCGCTACCGTGGAACCCGTGCCGAGGCCCACGCGCATGCCCGACCCGACCCTTCGGGCCGCCTCGCGCCCTGCCTCGCGCTTCAGCTCGTGCCGGGTCTTTTCCACGGGCGGCCAGGGATTGGTGTACGCGGTCACAGGGTGGAATCTGTCATGGGCCACGGTCGAACGCAACGGGGTTCCGGCGGCGCAGGCGCCCGCAGCCGTTTTGCCCAGGACCGGAATTCGCCATCTTCCCTAGCGGTCCGTGCATGGACCGCCCGGCCATTGGGGCCGTCCCACGACTCCATATCTACGGAACAGACCGCCAGACATGATCATCGTAGCCAAGAAGGGCATATCCGCAGACGAGCTCGACCACATCCGGGAACGGGTCGAAGCGCTAGGTCTGCGCACGCACGTATCCATTGGCGAAACCCGCACGATCGTCGGCTGCATCGGCGACGAAGCCCGCCTCGGTCCCGTGTCGCTCCTCTCGATTCCAGGGGTCGACTCGGTGCATCCCGTCATGCGCCCCTACAAACTCGCCGCCCGGGATTTCTCCGCCGATCGCACGAGCCGCGTACGCGTCGGAGATCGCACCTTCGGGGGCAAGGCCTGCCTGGTCGCCGCGGGCCCCTGTTCGGTCGAAAACGAGGACATGATGAAGACGACGGGGCATGCGGTGGTAAACGAGGGCGCCGCACTGCTTCGCGGGGGCGCCTTCAAGCCAAGAACGTCGCCGTATTCCTTCGACGGCTTGAAAGAAGAAGGATTGCGCATTCTGGCGCGGGTACGCGACGCCACAGGGCTACCGGTCGTCACCGAGGTCCTCGATCCGAGGCATGCCGAGCTCATTGCCGGGTATGTCGACATGCTGCAAATCGGCACGCGCAACATGCAGAACTTCTCCCTTCTGCGAGAGGTCGGGCAGCTGCAACGGCCCGTGCTCCTCAAGCGCGGCATGTCGGCAACGCTCAAGGACCTCCTGCTCGCCGCCGAGTACGTCATGAGCCGCGGCAACATGCAGGTCGTGCTCTGCGAGCGCGGCATCCGCACGTTCGGCGCCGAGACGCGCAACACCTTCGACTTGGCCGCGATCCCCTGGCTCAAGATGGAGACGCACCTGCCGGTCATCGCGGACCCATCCCACGCGGGCGGTCGCCGGGACCTGGTCGCGCCGTTGAGTTTCGCGGCTCTGGCCGCCGGCGCGGACGGGTTGATCGTCGAGGTGCACTCCGATCCCGAGACCGCGCTCTCGGACGGCGACCAGTCCTTGACGTTCGACGGGTTCGCGGGGCTGATGCGCGATCTCAAGGTGTTTGCCGAGGCGGCGGGGCGGACGCTGTAGCGGCTGACGCGGCAGGTTGCGGCGCTATTCTCGGTTTGACAGCGCCGCCTCCAGCTGGGCGAGCACGTCGCTCGCCGTGCGATCGCCCGGAGGCGCTAGCTCGACCGCGCGGCGGGCATGCGGGATCGCTTCCTCGACGCGCCCCGTCCGCGCCAGCGCGATCGCGAGGTTGCGGTGGGCGCTTCCCAATTCGGGACCGTACAGCACGCTCCTTTCGTACGAAGGAACGGCGGCGCCCTCCTGTCCCTGCCGCAGGTACAGGTTGCCCAGGTTGAAGTGCGCCAAGGCTTCTTCCGGGTTCAGCGCCAACGCCGCCGCGTAGTCCCGCATGGCGCCCTCGACGTCGCCGGTGGCCGCCCGGGCGATGCCCAGGTTTACGTGGACCAGGGGTTGCAGGGAGTCGGCCGCCAAGCTCTCGGCGAATGCGGCAATGGCCCGCTCGTAGTCGCCGGCGCCACTGTACAGAAGGCCTAGCGCGCGCGGCACCTCGGCGTCGTCCGGGGCCACGGTGCGGGCGCGGTGCAGCAGTGCTTCCGCCTCGGCCACGTCGCCGCGCGTCAACGCCTGGTCGGCCAGATAGCCCAGGATCATTACGCGACGGCGGGTTACTGCGAATGCGTTGGATTCGCCGACGGCACCCGCGGGATTCACGCCTTCACCGGCCGCGTCCAACGTCGCGAGCGCGAGTGCGCGCAGATCGGGATCGTCCGCGTCGGCCAGTCGAGTCACCCGCTCGCGCGCCGATTGCGCAAGCTCCTGGCCGGGCGTCACCTATCCTTCCAGGAATCGCGCCAATGCCCTGAACTGGTCCATCGACCCGGGCAGTTCGGGGCGCAGCAGCATCCTGGCCGCCAGTTCCTCTCCCCAACCGTCGGTCGCCGCGAGCAGTCCCGCCGACGCGCCGTCCAGCGGTTTCGTCGCGCCCCACCAGGCGTCTACCTGCGCCTGAAGCGCAATCTCGCTCCGGTCCGAATGGCAGGTCCGGCAGGCGCTCGTCAGCCCGAGCCGTCCGTCCAGCTGGGGACGCGGCACCGGAATGGTGTGATCCGAACGCGCAAACGGCACCTGCGCGCCAACCTCCGGATGTTGCAGATACGGCATGTGACACGACACGCATCGGGCTCCCTCCGAGCCCGCCGGGTGGAAGGTGTGGGCTTCCGCGTCCGCGGCCTTCGACGCGTGACATGCCGTGCACTGGCGGTCGTCGGTTTCGTCGTCCAGCGGCAGCCGGTTGACGTCCCAATAGCCGAGCCCGTGTGGCTCGTGACAACTCACGCACGTCATCGCACCGTCCACATAACATGAAGAGGACAAATGCGTTCCCTGATAGGCGAAGCTCCTCACCCTCCCGTCGGCCAAGTACGGGTCGTCGCCCAGCGCAGGCAGTTTCAAAGCGTAATGATCGGCCAACCGAGCGCCCGGCAGGTAGCCCTCTCGCACCACGTCCTTGAGCGCGTGACACGCGAAGCAGACCTGCAGCGATTCCTCCACGTCGTCGGTTGTACGGCTTGCGATTCCTATGTCGGAAGTCAGGGCCTCGCCCCCCGTCATCAGGCTTACGTGACGCTCCGCCGGGCCATGGCACGACTCGCAGTCGATCGCGAGAGACGCCCACTGCGTGGAAACGCCCTCGCCCGGCATCAATTCCGTGGCGATCCGGCTGCCGTGACACCCTTGACAGTTCGTAAAGCGCGACACGGTGCCCAGCACACGCGACGGCGGCCAGTCGCCGCAATCGGCCAGAGCCATCTCGGCGCTCACCGGCACCCAGCCCCGGTCCGATCTGCCGCCGGTGTTGCAGAACCACTCCCCCAAGGGCGCCGAATAGTCGAAAGGAAGGAAGCGCGCGGTGCCGTCCGCAGCGTGCGACACGAAACCCTGCGTCCCGCCCCCGAGCATGTGACCTCCACCAATGACCCCGTCTACCGGAATCGCCTGCTCCGGCCGCCCTGCCTGGCGCACCAGGAACAGATAGCGCCCAGCCGAGTCGACGACCGGAGCCACCGTTCCGTCGCGGAACGTCATGGGCACCCCGTCGAACGGAGCGATAACCGTCTCGGGGCCCGCCTGTCCCCCTGCGCGTCCGTGCGTCGATTCGGTCCAAGCATCGTATTGTGACGCGTGACATTGCGCGCACGCGGCCGATCCCGCGAAGTCCTCGCGCGTCGTCGCTGCCGCCTCGGCGGCGTCGCTGCCAGCGCCCCCGCCCCCGCTCGGGTCGCCACACGCTGCCGAGGCGACGAGCACCACCGTCGCGATCGCCATTGCGGCGCCAATCTTCATCGGCGTCGGCCGAACCACAGCCCTCCAACGTTCACTGGTCGGTCGCCTGCTCGCCGCTTGACTGCGCCGGGAAGTAGTAGGTCATGTTGTCGAAGTCGATGGTCCACGACCCAAGAGGCCACAGGTACTGGTGCGACATCAGCGCATCCATCATGAAGCCGGTCTGCCAGAAGGGGTTGTCCTCGACGAACACGTTGCCCATGGCCTGGGTCGCGCCCTTGACCAAACCGTTCAGGCCGTGCGATTCGATTGAGGTCCAGTAATAATCCGTGCCCTCTATGGCGTTCGTATCCAATTCCAGCAGCTCGACCGTCTCGTCCACGAGAATCATGGGCATGCTCATCGCGAGCCCCGAATCCATGAAGTAGTTGATGCCCTCGGCGCCATTCAGGACTCCCTTGGCGAACATCAGGTGCGTGGCAGCCATGTAGAACGGCACTTCCACGAGATCGTCGCCCAGCTCCTGCTTGACCTGCGCGACGGCATCGGGATCGCGCGGCCGCAAGGTGATGCGACGATTGTCGTAGTCCACGGTGCTCAGGAACTGCTTGAGGATGTGCGTTGGGAGCACCCCGTCGGTGGTCTGGCCCATGGCGCGCCAGGTCGCCCCGACCACCGGAACGTTGCGCAGCACCACGTCTCCCATGGTTACGGTCTCGGCGACGCCCAGGGGCTCCTCAACCGTTTCGCCGCCCGTGTAGGCGTATCTCGCTTCCCGAGTCGCAAGGACGGGGAGATCCAGGCGGGTGTATACTTCCGTGTCCAGAAACAGGCGATCGCCGCCGGTATCGAGAATCAACGTCAAAGTCTCGCCATTGACGTCAAGCTCGACGATCGGGAGCGCGCCAGGTTGGGTGATGTCGTTGGTCATCGCCATGTGGGCGATCATTTCGTCGGTGGTCCACTCGATGCCGTATGGCTCACCGTCGAAGGCTTGCATGAAATGGACCAGGCTGCGGCCTGCGTCGTCATCGCCGACGGGAAGCTGGCTCGCCTTGGCGAACTGGTTGCTCTGGTAGTAGGCGAGGGCCAGCCTCCGGACGACCGCCGCGTGGTCGTCGGAATCCGGTTCGGCAAGCGCCACCGCCCTCTCGAAGAGCGTCTCGGCCCGGTCGTAATCCCCAAGCAAGTATGCCGTTTCGGCCGCCAACCGCAGGTGCGACACGTTTGACGACGCCTCCCTCCCGAGCGGCGCGGCGACCTCGTCGGCCTCCCAGACGTCGCCCAGCTTGTAGAGGATGTCGGCGTAGGCGAAGCGGGCGGCCTCGTCGTCCGGGTCGGCTCGAAAGGCCTCCTCGGCAGCGGGTCGGGCGGCCTCGACGTCGGACCGGAGCCGGAATTCGGGCTCGTCCGCGGAGTCGGGCTGGCAGGCCAGGATTGCGAGGCCGAATGCCGCGACCGCGATCGCAACGACAATCTTTCCATGCGACTTCATGTGTTCTCCCTGGTGGCGATGAATCGCCTCCATCGTATTTGCCGAATCGGTGGGCATCAACAGCCGAGGGTCGCCAGCGCCTCTCGCAACGCGGCCAACTGCGCATTCGTCGCCTTGCGCGACGTGCCCCCGCGCACGGCGCGGGATTCGATTGAGACCGCGGGATCCATTACGGCAAACACGTCCTCGGTGAACCCAGGATGCAGCGTCCTCATTTCCTCGAGCGTGAGCGCCCGCAGCTCCCTCCCGCTCTGCTCCGCCATCCGAACCAGTCCTCCCGCGATGTGGTGACTGTCGCGGAAGGGCACGCCCCGTCGCACCAGGTGGTCGGCCAGATCCGTGGCGAGCATCTCCGCGCGGAGCGCCTCCTCGACCCGGACGTGCACCACGGTCATGCTCTGCACGGCGCCCGCGATCGCCGGCACGACGAGCGCCAACGTGTCCACCGAGTCGAACACGGCCTCCTTGTCCTCTTGCAGGTCGCGATTGTAGCCCGTCGGCAATCCCTTGAGCATCGTGAGCATCGCGGCAAGGTTGCCGATCAATCTTCCCGACTTGCCGCGCGCGAGCTCCGCCACGTCGGGGTTCCGCTTCTGCGGCATCAGGGACGATCCGGTGGTGAAGCCATCGCCGAGCCGCACGAAGCCGAACTCGCTGGTTGAGAACAGCACCAAGTCTTCGGCGAGCTGAGAAAGGTGGACGCCGATCATGGCGGCGGCGAACACGAGGCGCGCGGCCCAGTCCCGGTCGGCCACGCCGTCCATGGAGTTTTCCGTGACGCGCGCGAACCCGAGATCGGCCGCAAGTTGTTCGCGGTCAACGTCAAAGGGACATCCCGCGATGGCTCCTGCGCCCAATGGCAGGACGTCGCATTCGTTGCGTACGGTCCGCAGCTGCTCCAGATCGCGCACCAGCGGCCACGCGCGCGAAAGGAGCCAGTGGGCAACCGTGACCGGCTGCGCCTGCTGGAGGTGCGTGTATCCCGGCATGGCAATCCCGACCGAGGCGCGGGCTTTGCCGTCCAACGCCTCGATCAGCGCAACGACGCGGTCTTGCAAGGCTTGTATCGCGTCCTTGCCCCAGAGTCGAAAGTCGGTGGCGACCTGGTCGTTGCGCGACCGCCCAGAGTGCAGCTTGCCTCCCACGGGCCCGATCCGCTCCGTGAGAAGGCGCTCCACAACGGTGTGGACGTCCTCGTCCGGGAACGCCGCCGGGCCGGGCTGGCGCTCCAGATACTCGGCGACTTCGGCCAGCCCCGCGTCGATTGCGTTTGCCTCGGCCTGCGACAGGATCCCGGCGCGCGCCAGCCCTCGCGCCCACGCGCGACTGCCCCGGACATCATACGGCCAGAGGCGCCAGTCCACGTCCAGGGAACGGTTAAGCGCCTCCATCTCGTTCGCCAGACTTCCGGCAAAGCGGCCGCCCCACAATCGCATAGGCAGTCCCGGTCGTCAGTCGGCGCCGGCGGCCACGAGCACCGGCTCCGACGACGATGGCTCCGCCAATCGGCGCTGCGCCGCCAATGCGCGCTGTGGCAGGCTGAAGAGCTTCAGGAAGCCGGTGGAGTCCGAATGTGCGTACCCTTCGCTGGCGCTGAACGACGCGAGGTCGAGATCGTACAGCGATGCCGGAGCGGTCCTGGACCGCACCGACACCTGACCCTTGAATAGGCTCAACCGCACGGTACCCGTGACTTGCGTCATCATCGAGTCCACCATCGCATCCAACGCCTCGCGCTCCGGCGTCCACCAACGTCCCTCGTACACCAGATCCGCATAGCGGAAGGCGAGCTCGTCCTTCAACCCCAGGCAACGCCGCGAAAGCACGAGCTGTTCCACCTCCTGCAGGGCGGTGAGCAGGATGGTCCCGCCGGGCGTCTCGTAGACGCCGCGCGACTTGATTCCAACCACCCGGTCTTCAATCACGTCGGCTCGTCCCACCCCGTACGCCGATCCGAGCTCGTTCAGTTTCTGAAGCAGCGCCAGCGGGGCGAGCGCCTGTCCGTCGATGGATACGGGAACGCCGTTATCGAAGCCGATCTCGATCTCGCACGGTGCGTCGGGGGCGTCCATCGGATCGGTCGTCCACACGTACACGTCGGGCGTGGCGGCATTGGCGGGATCTTCCAGGGGCCCGCCCTCGTGGCTGATGTGCCACAGATTCTCGTCGCGCGAATACAGTTTCTCCTGATCGATGCCGTCCAGACAGATGCCGTGGGCGCGAGCGTAGTCGACCGCATCTTCGCGCGAGGCGATGTCCCATTCGCGCCACGGCGCGACCACGCGCAGCTCGGGGGCCAGCGCGGCGAACGAAACCTCGAAGCGAAGCTGGTCGTTGCCCTTTCCCGTGCATCCATGGGCCAGCGCGTCGGCTCCGGTGCGGCGAGCCACCTCGACCATGCGCCGAGAAATCAACGGTCGCGCCATCGCCGTGCCCAACAGGTACTTTCTGCTGTAGACGGCGCCGGCCCGCAGCACGCGGAATGCGTATTCGGATACGAACTCCTCCTTGAGGTCCTCGCCGAAAAAGGCCGAGGCCCCGCTTGCGAACGCTTTTGCGGCCAGTTTTTCCACGCCGCCGCGTTGGCCCACGTCGGCGGCCATGCAAATGACGTCGGCCTGGTAGTTTTCGCGCAACCAGGGCACGATGACCGAGGTGTCGAGGCCTCCCGAGTATCCGAGCACGATTTTCATGGTTGGGTTCTCCCTGATGACGAAGGAATATGCACGTTATCTGCAATAATATGCATTGCGCACATTCCCGTCAACCGCTGGAGAACCGACGGAATGGCCCACGGGCCAACCGGCCCTCACCGGGGCGTCGCGTCAGAAGTCGTACCGTACCCGCAGCAGGAGCATTCTCCCAATCGCGGGGGCGCCCACGAACTCGCGATGGAGGTTGTTGAGCAAGTTGTTCGCGGTCAGCGACACCTGGGTGCTCGGCTGGAAGGGCAACCGATAGTTGACTCCGGCATCCACGATGCCGTAACCGTCGATGTCGCCCACGTAGACGTCCGAGTTCATGGGAAACCCGCCGGACGCGCGCACTCGGCCGTAGGCGGAAAACCCGGAAACCTGGTTGTCGAACGTGACGCCCACGGAGCCCTTGTGGCTCGGTGCGTTGAGCGCGATGTCGTCGGTGCTGGTGCAGTCGCCGTCTTCGTTGAAATCGAAGCACTCGTCGCTCTGGTACGAGTAATTCGCGTTGATGCGGAACCGATCCGTGGCGATGACCTGCGCCGACAGATCGGCCCCGTAGTACTCCACTTCGCCGAAGTTGTGGTAGGTCACGATCAGGTCTTCGGCGTCCACTTGATCCGGCACGACCGTGCCCAGGGGGATCGACGCAGCGATTCCCGCGATCGTCGCAACGTCCTCGTCGGACATCAGCCCCAGCTGGACGAGCGGCGCCAGGCGCGCCGAGACGAAGGCTCCGAGGCTGGTCGGATCGAAAAACACGTTGGGGGTGGCCACCCGCAGCGGGCCCAGGAAGTTCTCTTGTCGCGCGAAATAGGCATCCGCCGCCAGCAGAACGCGGCCGCCAAGAAGTCCCTTGTACCCCACCTCAATGGTATTGCTGATCGTCGACTGGATGTCTGGGATGTCCTCAATGCCAAGGTTGTCGATGGGGAACGGGTCGTCGCCCGCCAAGTCGAGCCTGCGGAACACGGTGGCAATCGTCGGGTCGCCGGGTTGGGCACCGGGCGATTGGAGCAACGGCACCACCAGGCCGAGCCTGGGGTCGAGGCCGGGCAGGAGTGCAAGCAGGCCATCCCAAAGGACCAGGGCGTTCGCCGGAAGCTGTCCCGGGGCGAACGGCGACCGCATGCAGTAGTCCATGTGCCCCCCCGGGCACCGGGCCGAGAACGTCAGGCCGCCGGGGGGAACGCCGAACGCGCGGATGTCGTAGCCGATGGGCAGTGGGGCAAGCGGTATGTGCGCACTGACCACGTCCAAAAACAGATTCGTGGTCGTGGGGGTCACAAAGGCTCGGTTGAACGTGAGCCGGAAGTTCTGATCCTCGGCAGGCTTGAAGACGATGGCGGCGCGTGGCGAGATGGCTACGTCGGTGAGACGGTCGTGGTCGTCGATCCGGATGGCGGCCAGCACGTCGAACTTGTCGCCCAGAGAGGTCTCCGAATGGAGATAGGTGCCGATCTCGGTGATCGTGTCGTCGTCTTCGTTGCGTCCGAACACGGTACCCGCGGTACGCGGCTCGGTCCGCTGCCAGTCGACGCCGTAGATGAAGCTCTGCCAGGAGCCGAGGTCGAAGCCGTATTGGAACTGCAGCGCCATGGTGCGAGACTGGTCCACGACCGGCGCTCCGGTACGCAGCAGAAAGGTGCCGCCTTCCTCCGTCGGGTCCGCACCCGAGTCGGTACGGTTGTAAAACGCCTGCACAAACAGGCGACCCTTCGATAGGCGCACCTGTCCGTAATCGTAGCCCCACCCGTTCACTTCACCCCCTCCAATGGGGGTCATCTCGTTGCCGTTGGCGATCGTGGACGTGCCACCATTGACGACCAGGCTGCCGTCGCCCGAGAAGCGGAAATCCATGCGTGCGTCGGCACTGTAGCGATTGGTGAAGTAGTCTCTCTCGAAGATCTCCAGGGGATCTTTGTACTCCCAGTCGTTGCCGCGGCTGTACTGGGCGGACACCTTGAAGCGGAAGCGATCGGAAAGCGCGTGAGCGGTGCGAAACTGTCCCTGGAACACCGAGCGTTCGCCTCCCGACAGCGAGATCGAGCTGCCCGGCCGGTCGATCGGCGACGCCGTGATCAGGTGCATCACCCCGTTGGACGCGTTGGGGCCGTAGAGCGCCGCCCCCGGTCCCAGCGACACCTCAATTCGGTCGAGGTCGAGATCGTTGGTCGGAAACAGGGCATAGGAGTTGAAACGCAGAGAGGGCACCCGGGCATATCGGTTGTCGATGATCGTGAGCAGGGCGCCCGAGAACACGCCGTTGAAGCCTCGGGCGGCCAGCGAACCCGTATTGATGCCGGTCTGGACGGCATCAATGCCGGGAACGGTCCTCACGTGATCGGCAACCGTCGTCGCCACCGTGCGGGCGACTTCGGAAGCCGAAAGGGTGTGGATCGACGCAGGCGCGTCCAGCGCCTTTTCCTGACGCCGCGAGGCGGTGACCACGATGGGGTTCAGGACCAAAGCCTGCGATCGCATGGAAATCGCGACATCCGCGGTCTCTCCACTTCCCACGTCGACCCCGTCCACGCGGGTCGTCTCGTGACCGATGAACGACACGATCCGCGAGTAGGTCCCCGCGGCCAGCGAGAAGCTGAAGCGACCCTCTTCGTTGGTGCCCTGCGTGGACTCCTGCCCGAGCACCTCGACCGCAGCGCCTTGCAACGGTTCGCCGGTCTCGGCATCCGTGACCACGCCCACGATGGTGCCCTGCCGCGCCGACCATCCCCAGGAATGCGAACCAGCCTGATCTCGGATTCATGATGCCACATCCTCAGAATTGAGAAATGATCGCGACGCGACGGTGAAGGTATCATCCCGCGTCCCGCGAGGCCAACGCCCGCAGCTCGCCCGCCAGGGCCTCCGCGGCTGCGGGACTGCGCGCAATGATCAGCACGGTGTCGTCGCCGGCGATGGTGCCGGCCAGGCCGTCGTATTCCTCCCAATCGATGCCGGACGCAATCGCCTGTGCGGCGCCGCTTAGGGTGCGCACCACGGCCAGGTTCCCCACCGTTTCGACCGACAGGAATAGCGCAGGCACAATCGCGTTGAGCGGTGGTACGTGCTCCCACTCGTCCGGCAACGTGTAGTACGCCTTGCCTCCGGCCCCCTTAACCTTTACAAGTCGCAGGTCCCTCACGTCGCGCGACAGCGTCGGCTGGGTAACCGCAAACCCCCGGTCGGCCAGAAGCCCCCGGAGGGCCTCCAGGTGGGGCACCCTTCGTTCCTTGACGACCCTGAGGATCGCTTCCTGGCGTTGCCGCTTGCCCCCGCCCCGAGTCTGGCGGTCGGCGCTCATCGGGGCACAGGGTCAGAAGTCGTACCGTACCCGGAGCAGGAGCATTCTGCCAACCTTGGGCGCGCCCACAAACTCGCGATGGACGTTGTCGAGCAGGTTGTTCGCGGTCAGCGATAGCTGGGTGCTTGGCTGGAAGGGCAACCGATAGTTGACCCCGGCATCGACGATGCCGTAACCCTCGATGTCGCCCACGTAGACGCCCGAGTTCATGGGAAACCCGCCGGACGCGCGCACTCGGCCGTAGGCGGAAAACCCGGAAACCTGGTTGTCGAACGTGACGCCCACGGAGCCCTTGTGGCTCGGTGCGTTGAGCGCGATGTCGTCGGTGCTGGTGCAGTCGCCGTCTTCGTTGAAATCGAAGCACTCGTCGCTCTGGTACGAGTAATTCGCGTTGATGCGGAACCGATCCGTGGCGATGATCTGCGCCGACAAGTCGGCCCCGAAATACTCCACTTCGCCGAAGTTGCGGTAGGTCAGAATCAGGTCTTCGTTTTCCGCTTGATCCGGCACGACCGTGCCCAGGGGGATCGCCGCAGCCGTTCCCACGATCGTCGCAAGGTCATCGGCGGACAGCAGCCCGAGCTGGACAAGCGGCCCCAGGCGCGCCGAGACGAAGGCCCCGAGGGTCGTCGGATCGAAAAACACGCTTGGGGTGGCCACCCGCAGTGGACCCACGAAATTCTCTTGTCGCGCGAAATAGGCGTCGGCCGCCAACAGCACGCGGCCGCCAAGGAGTCCCTTGTACCCCAGCTCGATGGTATTGCTGATCGTCGACTCGATGTTTCCGATGTCCTCGATGCCAAGGTTGTCAAGATCGAAGGCGCCCTCCGTCGGGTTGAGCCTGCGGAACACGGTGGCAATCGTCGGGTCGCCCGGAAGCGCGCCGGGCGACTTGAGGAACGGAGCTACCAGGGCGAGCCTGGGGTCAAGGCTGGGCAGGAGCGCAAGCAGACCTTCCCAGAGGACCAGGGCGTTCGCCGGAAGCTGTCCCGGGGCGAACGGCGAGCGCATGCAGTAGTCCATGTGGCCGCCCGGGCACCGGGCCGAGAACGTCAAGCCCCCGTCGGGAACGCCGAACGCACGCACGTCGTAGCCGAGGGGAAGCGGGGCAAGCGGTATCTGGGCCGCGACCACGTCCAGAAACAGATTCGTGGTCGTGGGAGTCGCGAAGGCGCGGTTGAACGTGAGCCGGAAGTTCTGATCTTCGGCAGGCTTGAAGACGATGGCGGCGCGTGGCGAGACGTTTACGTCGGTAAGACGGTCGTGGTCGTCGATCCGGATGGCGGCTAACAGGTCGAATCTGTCGCCCAGAGCGGTCTCCGAGTGGAGATAGGTGCCGATCTCGGTGATCGTGTCGTCGTCTTCGTTGCGTCCGAACACGGTACCCGCGGTGCGAGGTTCGGTCCGCTGCCAGTCAACGCCGTAGATGAAGCTCTGCCAGGAGCCGAGGTCGAAGCCGTATTGGAACTGCAGCGCCATGGTGCGAGACTGGTCCACGACCGGCTGCTGCGTGCGCAGCAGGAAGGTGCCGCCTGGGGCATTTGGGTCCGCACCCGAGTTCGTGCGATTGTAGAACGCCTGAGCAAACAACCGACCCTTGGACAGCCGCAGCTGTCCGTAATCGTAGCCCCAATCGCGCACTTGAGCCGCCCCAACGCCGGTCATCTCGACGCCGCTGGCGAGCGTGGACGTGCCGCCGTTCACGACCAGACTGCCGTCGCCCGAGAAGCGGAAATCCATGCGTGCGTCGGCACTGTAGCGATTGGCAAAGTTGTCTCTGTCCACGACCTCGAGAGGGTCGACGTATTCCCAGTCGTTGCCGCGGCTGTACTGGGCGGACACCTTGAAGCCGAAGCGATCTGAGACCGCGTGGGCGGTGCGAAACTGACCCTGGAACACGGAGCGTTCGCCTCCCGACAGCGAGATCGAGCTGCCCGGCCGGTCGATCGGCGACGCCGTGATCAGATGCATGACCCCGTTGGAAGCATTGGGGCCGTAGAGCGCCGCGCCCGGCCCCAGCGATACCTCGATTCGGTCGAGGTCGAGGTCGTTGGTCGGGAACAGGGCATAGGAGTTGAAGCGCAGAGAGGGCACCCGGGCGTACCGGTTGTCGATGATGGTGAGCAGGGTGCCCGAGAACACGTTGTTGAAGCCGCGGGCGACCAGCGTGCCCGTGTTGATGCCGGTCTGGACGGCATCGATGCCGGGAACGGTCCTCACGTGATCGGCAACCGTCGTCGCCACCGTGCGGGCGACTTCGGAAGCCGAAAGGGTGTGGATCGACGCAGGCGCGTCCAGCGCCTTTTCCTGACGCCGCGAGGCGGTGACCACGATGGGGTTCAGGACCAAAGCCTGCGATCGCATGGAAATCGCGACATCCGCGGTCTCTCCACTTCCCACGTCGACCCCGTCCACGCGGGTCGTCTCGTGACCGATGAACGACACGATCAGTGAATAGGTCCCCGCGGCCAGGGACACGCTGAAGCGACCCTCTTCGTTGGTGCCCAGCATGGACTCCTGTCCAAGCACTTCGACCGCGGCGCCCTGCAACGGTGCGCCAGTCTCGGCATCCGTGACCCTGCCGGTGATGGTGCCCTGCTGCGCCGTCAGGGGAGCCAGTGGCGCCAAGGCCGCACTGAGCACCCACGGAAATGCGAACCAGCTTGATCTCGGATTCATGAAACTGCATCCTCGGAATTGGAGAAACGATCGTGACGGAATAGCGTCCGCCCATCGCGCTACCCATTAATTTGGGGGCTGACGCAGCCGAAATGCAACACCAGTCGCGAGGTCAACCACTATCGACCATGAGCTTACTCAGCGCCAGGCAGTTCGAAGCCGCACGAAGACGCGTGACGCCCCACGTTCATCGCACCCCCCTGTTCTCGTTCCGCACTTTGGGCGGTGCGACCGAGACCGAGGCGTGGCTGAAGTGCGAGAACCTTCAGAAAACGGGGTCGTTCAAGGTGCGGGGCGCACTCAATGCAATCGCCGCGCTGAGCCGCAGCGAACGACGCCGGGGCGTGGTCACCATCTCGGCGGGCAACCACGCCCAAGCGGTGGCGTGGGCGGCGCGGCGGGTCCGCGCCGCGTCGGTGGTGGTGATGCCCGAACGAGCCGCGCGCACCAAGGTGGCGGCAGCGCGGGGGTATGGGGCGGAAGTGGTCCTGCACGGCGACGCGCGCCAGGCCTTCGCCGAGGCGCACCGCCGAGCCGAGGCGGACGGGCTCGTGTTCCTGCATCCGTTCGACGCGCCCGAGGTGATCGCGGGACACGGCTCCACGGGGGTTGAGATTGCCGAGCAGGTGGACGGGCCTGCCACCGTGGTGGCGCCCGTGGGAGGCGGCGGGCAGATCGCCGGCATCGCGGGGGCGTTGGCCGCGACGGGGCGGTTGGGGCGTGGACGCGGGGCGTGGCGGGTGTTCGGGGTCGAACCGCGTGGGGCTGCCGCCATGCGCGAGAGCCTGGACGCGGCGCGGCCCGTGCACCTGGAAGACGTCGACACGATCGCCGACGGTCTCGCGGCTCCCATGGCCGGGACGCTCACTCTGCGCTACGTGGCCGATCTCGTGGAAGACGTCGTGCTCGTCACCGACGAGGAGATCCTCGCCGCCATGCGCCTCCTCATGACGCGGGCCAAGCTGGTGGCCGAGCCGTCGGGCGCCGCAGCGGTGGCCGCGCTCATGTTCGGCCGCATTCCGGTTGCGCCGGGCGGCAGGGTGGTGGCGGTGGTGACGGGGGGCAACGCGGACCCCGACGTGATCGCGCGGGCGTTGCGGGACGGCGCGGCGTGGCCGTGAATCGAGCCCCGTGGCGCTGATCCGAATCGACGCCGCGGTCAAGCGCTACGGCGCCGTCGTCGCGCTGAACGACGCTTCCCTCCGGGTCGAAGCCGGCGAGTGCCTGGCCCTCGTGGGAGAAAGCGGATCCGGCAAGACCACGCTGCTGCGCACGATCAACCGCCTGGTCGAGCTGGACCGGGGCAGCGTCTTCGTGCGGGACGCCCCGGCCAGCGCACTGGACCCGGTGAAGCTGCGTCGATCCATCGGGTACGTGCAACAGGACGGCGGGTTGATCCCGCACTGGACCTGCCTGGCCAACGCCGCGCTGGTACCCGGACTGCTCGGCCTCCCCCAGGCTTCCGAACGCGGGCGCAGCGCACTCGCTCTGACGGGGCTCCACCCGGACGATTTCGGCAACCGCTACCCGCGCGAACTCTCGGGTGGACAACGGCAACGGGTTGCCGTGGCGCGCGCCATCGCGGCCGGCCCCGACATCCTGCTCATGGACGAGCCCTTCGGCGCGCTGGACGCCGTGACCCGCGCCGAGGCGCAGCACATGTTCATCCGGGTGCGCACGTCGTCGCGCGCGACCGCCGTGTTCGTCACCCATGACCTGACCGAGGCGCTCCGCGTGGCCTCGCGGGTCGCCGTGATGAAGCGGGGCAAGATCGAGATGACGGCGCCCGCCGCCGAATTCGTCGCTGCCGCCACCGGCTACGCGGCGGAGCTGCTGGCAAAGTCGGGAGCGGCAGGGTGATCGCCCTTGCGCTTGCCATCGCCCTGGCTTCGCCGCCCGCACTCGGCGCCCAGGACGATTTCGGCCCCGTGGTCGTCGCCTCCAAGCCCTTCGCGGAATCGTACGTCCTCGCGGAGGTCTTCGCTCAGGCGCTCGAGGCGCACGGCATCGCCGTGGACCGGCGCTTCGGATTCGGGATGACCGAATTGCTGATGCAGGCGCTGGTTGGCGACCGAATCGACATCTACCCCGAGTACACCGGGACCGGATTGGCGGCAATCCTGGGCGAGACCGCCGCCGGGGGGTCGGTTGCCGGGGCGTCGGCCGCTGGAGGGTCCGCCGCCGTGTTCCGCAGGGTGAGCAACGAATTCGCGACCCGCTGGGGGGTTCAATGGCTGCCGCCGCTCGGCTTCGAGAACACCTATGCAATCGCCATGCGTCGGGAAGCGGCGGACAGTCTCGGCGTGCACACATTGTCCACACTGGCGGCGATCGCACCAGACCTGGCAGGCGGATTCTCGCCCGACTTCATCGGTCGCGCCGACGGCCTCGACGGCCTTGCGGCCACGTACGGGATCGCCTTTCGCGAAACGCGCAGCCTTCTGCAAGCGGTCAAGTACCAGGCGCTGCGAGAAGGCGAGGTCGACGTAATCGACGCCTATTCCACGGACGGCGCGATCGCCCGGCACGGCTTCGCCACAATCGCCGACGATCGCGGTTTCTTCCCCCCGTACGACGCCGCCCCCCTGGTCAGCCGCGCGCTCTACCGCAATCGCCCGGAGGCCGTGCTGGCCCTCACCAGGCTTGCGGGACGAATCGACGTCGAGACCATGCGCCGCGCCAACGAACGCGTCGAGATCGAGGGCAGGCCCGTCGCCGAGGTCGCACGCACGCTGCTGTCCGAGATCGGGCTGGGCGCCGAGACCAACGCGCCCCGCGACGGCACCGAAGACGAGCGCACCCGGAACGCCCCCGCACCGCTCCTAGTCGAGCTGGCGCGCCACGTGTGGTCCGGCAGGGACGAGCTCGCCCGCCAGGTCGCCCGCCACCTCCTCCTGGTTCTCGCGTCTCTCGGCGCCGCGATTCTGGTGGCCGTTCCCGCAGGGGTCGCACTCGAGCGCCGCCGCACCCTTGCCGGAGCCGCGCTGCGCGTTACCGCCATCCTGCAGACGATCCCGAGCATGGCCCTACTCGCCTTCATGATCCCGGTTTTCGGCATCGGCATCGCGCCCGCGGTCGTGGCCCTCTTCCTGTACTCGCTGTTGCCAATTTTGCGCAACACGTTCACCGGCATCGTCGAGGCCGCCCCGGAGGCGGTCGCGGCGGGACGCGCACTCGGCATGACCGAGGTCCAGCTCCTCGCCCGCATTCGGCTCCCTCTCGCCGCGCCGGTCATCATGGCCGGCATCCGCACGGCAGCCGTCATCAACGTGGGCACCGCCACCCTCGCCGCCTTCATCGGCGCCGGCGGCCTGGGCGATCCCATCGTCGCGGGCCTAAGCCTTTCCGACCCGGTCATGATCCTGTCGGGTGCCGTCCCCGCCGCCGCATTGGCCCTCCTCGTAGACGCGACGCTCGCCAGAGCCGAATCCGCCGTCGCCCCCAAGGGAGTGGCGGAAGGGCGGCGCTAACCCCAAGTTGACCCTCGCCACAAGTCGACCTCACCAAGGAGACCTTCAAGGTGACCACCCTGCGCGGTTATCTGTTGCCCGGCTTCGTCTTTCAGTCGGTGGTGATCGCCGGCGGCTATGAAACCGGCCGCGAGCTGGCCGAGTTCTTCCTCTCGCGCGGCCCTCTCGGAGGCCTCCTGGCCATGGCCCTCGCCACGGCGATTTGGAGCGCGGTCTGCATCGTCAGCTACGAGTTCGCGCGCGTATTCCGCGCCTTCGACTACAGGAGCTTCTTTCAACGTCTGCTGGGGCGCGGGTGGGTCGCCTTCGAGATCCTCTACATCGCCCTCATGATGATCGTCATCGCCGTGATCGCAGCCGCCGCAGGAGCGATTCTGCAAGAGACCTTCGGCTTCCCCTACCTGGTCGGCGTGATCGGGATCATGGTTCTCGTGGGCGTGCTGGTGTTCGGTGGAAACGAGACGATCGAACGCGCCTTCGCAAGCTGGTCGGGCGTGCTGTACCTGGTCTACTTGCTCTTCTTTTTCGGCTGTATCACGCTGTTCGGCTCCGACATCCGGGCGTCGCTGTCGTCGGGAATCATCGAAGGCAACTGGGTCCTGGGCGGCCTACAGTACGCCGGGTACAACCTCGCGGTGTTGCCGGCCGTGCTGATCACCATTCGACACCACCAAACGCGCAAACACACGTTCGTCTCGGGTCTGCTCACGGGCCCCATGGCAATGCTGCCCGCACTGCTCTTTTTCATCGCCATCGCGGGCCAATACCCGGCCATCGTAGGCGAGGACGTGCCGGTCAACCGCATGCTGGAATTGTTGGGATCGCGCACCTTCCAGATCCTCTTCCAGGTCATGCTTTTCGGGATCCTGGTCGAGACCGGTGCAGGCATGATTCACTCGGTCAACGAACGGATCGCACGGACCTACAAGGAGAAGAATCGGGAGTTCTCCGCTCGACTTCGAGTCCGTGCGGCAGTCACCATTCTGGCTCTCGGCGCATTGATCTCCCAGTTCGGCCTAACTCCCTTGATCGCACAAGGTTACGGCCTCTTGACCTGGGGCTATCTGGCCGTGTTCGTCCTGCCGATCCTCACCTGGGGCATCGTGCTGATCCGACGCGAACGATCATCCTGAACCGGCAAGGCGCCGCAACGCAAGAAAGCCGCATTCGGTCGTCGGAACCCGGTCCATGGCCATGTCCGCCAGCAGCTCGCCCACGACGGACGCAAACTTGAACCCATGGCCGGAAAACCCCGCACCGATCACGACTCGAGGCGCATCGGGCAGCCGATCGATAATAAAGTGCTCATCGGGTGTGTTTGTGAAGATGCAGGTCTTCATTGAGAGCGTGGGCCCCGCGCCCGCGGCAAGATACCGTTCGGCAAACCTGCGCAAGGGCAGCTCGTCCGCCAGGGTGGGTTCGCGGTCCATGGCGTCGGGATCCACGCGGCGACCGTCGCGCTGGTACTTGCCCAACTTGACGCCCGGAATGCCATACGCGGGAAGGCCGTAGAACGCGCCCTCGTCGCCGGCGTCGATATTGAACACGGGAAAGCGCGAGGGCTGGTACAGCGCCGGATCACGCGGTTGCAGCCAGATCAGAACCTGACGTTCCGGCACGGCCACCGGGGCGAGCTGCGGCACGAGCGCGCCCACCCACGCGCCGCAAGTTACGACCAACCGCGCGGCGCGATACGCGCGTCTGTCGGTCCGCACCGTGAAGCCGGCGCCGTTGGCGTCCCAGTCCAACACGGCTTCGCGGCCGTGCACCTCGGCGCCGTGTCGCAACGCGGCCTCGACGTGCGCCACGATGCTCCGCTCCGGCGCCAGGAACCCCCCGTCCGGTTGATACAGCGTCATGAAATCGCGCGGGAGACTGTAACCGGGAAAACGGCGCGCCACCTCGGCGGCCGTCAGCACCTCGTGGGCAAGGTCGTGCTCAAGGCAGGATTGCAGCGACAGCTCGAAGATGTCCGCGCCGGGTCGCGCCGCGTTGACCGACCCGGTCTTCACCAACAACTCCTCCCCCGTCTCGCGCTCCAGCGCATGCCACAGCTCGTAGGCCCGCCGCAACAGCGGTACGTAATCCGCGTGCTCGAAATAGGCCAGACGGATGATCCGCGTGTGACCGTGCGACGATCCGTACTCGTGCGGCACGTCGAATCGCTCGATTCCGAGAACGCGCTTGCCGCGACGGGCCAAGTGATACAGCGCCGCGCTGCCCATGCCCCCAACCCCGACGACAATCGCGTCGTAACGGTTCGAGGCCACGAGATTATCGTCGCGCGGGGGAGCCGTCCGAGAGTGCGCGTTTGGGAGGCAGCGGGGTGTATCCCGCGGCGACGAGATCGGTGCGGAACGACTCGACCGGCCCGTTCATCAAGCGTTCCACCTCGGCCAGCAACGCGTCGAGCGCGGTTTGCGCGTGGGCCATGGCCAGGCGGTCGGTCTCGGAAGGCTCGTCCACGGCGCTGTTGAGCTTTCGCATCGGCGCGCTCACGCGATCGGCAACAATGTCGCCCCGGCACAGGCCCTGGCACGCGGGTCCGGTGAACAACCGCTCGCGAGCCTGGGCCAGCTCGGTGCGGAGCGCTTCGCCCTGGCGGATCAGCTCGGGCCCCTCCTGGGACGCGTCTTCACGGGAACGGAGGCGCGCCAGCACCTCGTCCACGGCGGCGACCACGTCGTCCAGGTACTGCGACGCCTGGTCGGCTCGATAGACCCACGTCGCCAACTCCTGCACGGCGGCGATTCGCGCGCGACGTTCCGCCATGGGGACGTCCATGCGGGGATCGGCCACCACGTCCACCGCGCCTTCGGCCACCGCGTCGCCCACCTGGACGCGCACGGCATACGCACCCGGCAACGCCCACGGCCCCGGTCCCGAGTCGGACCCTTCCGGGCCGGACATGCGCAAATCCCACACGGCGCGATTCAGGCCGCGGTCCGCGGTGCCGGTCAGGGTGCGCACCAAGTCGCCCGCTTCGTCGCGAATTTCGATCGTGGCTGCCTCGTCGGCGCCGCCCCGCGCCATCCAGTAGTGGACCAGGGCGCCGTAGGGACGCAGATCGCCCATGAACATGGCGTGGCCGGTCGAGCGATACCCTTGCGCTTCGGCTTCGACGTATTGCACCGCGGGCGCCAGGGGGAATACGGCGAGCCCGTCGGCGACCCGTTGCGGTTCGGACGCCAGCGTGCGGAGCGGACGCACGTCGTCCACGATGTAGGCGGCGCGACCATGGGTGCCAATCGCCAGGTCGTGGTCGCGGGGGTGCACCACGATTGCGCGCACCGGCGCTGCGGGCAGGCCGTTGCGCCACGGCATCCACGACGCCCCGCGGTCAAGACTGACGTACATGCCGAACTCCGTCCCCAGGAAGAGCAGGCGGGGTTCCACCGGGTCCTCTTCAATGACGTGAACGAAGCCGTAGACGTCGTCGGTGGCGAGCGACTGCCAGGTCGATCCGTAGTCCTCGGTGCGATACGCATAGGGGGTCCAATTGCCCCGCCGGTGGTCGTCGAAAACGACGTAAGCGGTCGCTGGGTCGTGGCTTGACGGCTCCACGTGCGGGGCCCACGTCGTCGTCGGCAGGCCGCCAATGCGATCGCCCACATTGGTCCAGGTCGCGCCGTCGTCGCGCGTGATTTGTACGTTGCCGTCGTCGGTCGTCGCCCAGATCAGTCCGGATTCGATCGGGCTGGGCGCGATGCTCAGAATGGTCGTGTGAGCCTCGGCCCCGGAGGCGTCTATCGACAGGCCGCCGCTCTCGCGATAGCGCTGTTTCTCGGGATCGTTCGTGGTGAGGTCGGGCGATATGATCTCCCACGACGCGCCGCCGTCGCGGCTGCGATGTACGAACTGGGAGCCGAGGTAGATGGTGGTGGAGTCGTGCGGGTCCACGTTCAACGCGGCGTTCCAGCTGAATCGCAGGGGCAGTCCGTCGGGATGGACCGGCTTGATGTCGCGACGTTGCCCGGTAACCTTGTCGAAGCGCATCAGGTTGCCGCCCTGGGACATCGAATAGCCGTAGCGGGGGTCGCCGAAATCGACGAGCGTCGCGAAGCCGTCTCCCGACCCTACGCGCGTCCAGTGCTGATTCATGATGCCGCGCTCGGCCCACACGGTCATCGGTCCGAACCACGAACCGTTGTCCTGCAAGCCGCCGTAGACGTTGAACGGCACCGCCATGTCGACGTTCAGGTGGTAGAACTGCGCCAGCGGGAGGTTTTCGACGAAGCGCCAATTGCGTCCGCGATCGTGGGTAATGGCGATTCCCCCGTCCTCGCCCAGAATCATGAAGCGGCTGTCCTCGGGATGAATCCACAGCTCGTGCACGTCGCCGTGAATGATCCGGCTGGGCACCACGGTCGTGAACGACAGGCCGGCGTCCTCGCTGACCTGAATCGCGCTGTGCAGGCTGTAGAGCCGATTCTCGTTGGTGGGATCGACGCGCAGGTCCGCGTAATAGAACGGTCGGGGCGCTACCCCGTCGCGGTCGCTCACGGTGCGCCAGCGGCTCCCGCCGTCGTCCGAGCGCAGCAGCTCGCTCCGCTCGGCCTCGACCAGCGCGTAGACCACGTTCGGGTTGGAACGGGAGATCGCGACCCCCATGCGACCCAGTTCGCCTCCGGGCAGGCCGTCTTCGGGTGTCGTCCTGGTCCAACTCGCGCCGCCGTCGCGGGTTGCGAAGAGCCCGCTCCCCGGCCCGCCCGACCGGAAGAACCACGGCCAGCGCCTGAACGACCACATGGCCGCGAAGAGCTTGTCCGGGTTGTGCGGGTCCATGACCAGGTCGGCCACGCCCGTGCCCTCGTCCACGTAGAGCACCCGTTCCCAGCTCTCGCCTCCGTCGACGGTCTTGAAGACGCCCCGCTCCGTCCCGTCGCTCCAAGCGGGACCCATCGCGCCCACGTAGACCGTGTTCGGATCATCGGGATGCACCACGATGCGGTGAATGCGCTCCGAGCGCTCAAGTCCCACATGGCGCCAGGTGTCCCCACCGTCGCGGCTGCGGTACACGCCGTTTCCTACGCCGGCGGAGTTGCGGGGATTGCCCTCGCCCGTCCCCACCCACACGACATCGGGATTGGACGGCGCAATCGCCACGGCTCCGATCCCCAGCACGGGCTGCTCGTCAAAGACCGGCTGCCAGCTCACGCCGCCGTCCCGCGATCGCCATACGCCGCCCGTCGCGGCCCCGACGAAGATTACGGTCGGATCATCGGGGTTCACGTCCACGTCCGACACCCTGCCGCTCATCCCCGCCGGACCAATGCTTCGCGCCACCAGCGGGGCGAAGTCGGCAGCGGTGATCGTGCGAGCGGACTCCTGGGCGGTTGCTTCGGGAGCCGCCAGCGTCCAGGAAACGGCGGCCATGGCCGCGACGCGACGTGCGCACATAATTACCTCAAAAGTCCGAGAGTTCGGTGAGCATTCGCAGACCCTTGCGATCGAGCACTACGAACACGTCCATGCCAGGTCGGGCGCCGCACTCGATAAGCGCTTGGCGCAGACGTCCCATTTCGGGACCGTTGGGATCGTAGGACCGCCAGATCACCGACGCGTCGTCGACGCCCGACGGATGCGAGAACGGGATTTTCGTCGACCCGTCGAGCCCCACGCCCAGATACTGCGCGACCGCCGGGGCGATCTTCTGGCTGTTCCCCCGCAGGTGGTGCTCCCCCACTCGCACGCGCAAGATCGGGTTTCCGCTGTTGGTCAACACGATGTCGCGAGCCGCCGACAGCGGCTGCACAGGCGCAACGGGCGCGGCCACGACCCGGACCATGCCGCCTTCGGTGCGGAACTTTCGAGTGGCGAGGTAGTTGCGTACGGTCGCAGGCAGGACATCGAAACGTTCTGAAATGTCCTGGACCATCGCATCGATCTGGGCCCACCCTCCGGCGTCTTCAATCCGCTTCATAATGGCCGCTACCACGCCCACATAGGGCTCGTCGGTCCACGAGGCCAGCCCCCATGTGTTCTTCGTAAACCGCACGAACAACGGGTCGGAAGACAACAGGCTCGACAGCGACGGCGTTTGCTCAAGGCCGGCTGCGGCGGCAATCCCCTGTCGCGTCAGCGGCGCATCGCGGATTTCCAATGCTACGAATACGCGCGCACGACGCGTGTCGCGGAGCAGCAGACGACCCCTGTGGGGAACCATGCCGGCGTTCTCGACGATCGACGCCCACAAATACGTTCTTGGGGCGTTGGTTGCCATCTGGAGCGCGGCTTCATCGACGACGCCCGCCGCGTTGGCGAGATCCTTGGCGCGCGCTCGCACTTCCGCCACGACCTCGCGATAGACGTCGTTGCCTATCACGCCGCCCACGCGTTCGTACGCACTGGCTCGCATCAGGGCGATTTCGGCTGCTGCGCGCCACCTCGGAGGGGCGTCGGCGATCAGCAGGTCCAGGATTCTCTGGAATTTCCGCGGTGGCGCGGCCAGGCCGATCGCCCACTGCAACCACTGTCCGGCAGCTTCAACGAACCCTCCCGCCCGCGCCTCGACCGTCCAGCGAATCGTCTCCTCCAGCTGGCGCGCCCGTTCTCGGCTCACTCCGAAACCGGCACCCAGGGCAGCCAGCTTCTCCGGCTGTGAACGCGCGTACGTTCGCTTCTCCGCGATCGTTTGTCGGCGCGGTCCGAGGGACTCCAGGACATCCGCCAACACGGCGCCCATCCCGATTGCAGATCCTCCTGCTTCCACGGTTTCCGCCAAGTCGCGATCGGAAAGGTCCACCAGCTGCTCGGCGTTGTACTCGAACGCGGCGTGATCCAGAATTCGATCCAACGTCGCGCGGCACTCGACCAGTGCATTCGAGTTCATTGGGTCGGCCGTACGGTTTCAGGGTAGCTTGACCGGTGCTAACATTCACTGGAACCTCCATGTGGTCAAGCCCACCTGCATTCCCACTGCCACCAGTAGCGTCCCGTTCATGATCCAGCGCACCGCAACGAGAACCCATACGTTCACCGAATCCGTGATCCGCAAAATGACGCGGGTCGCCCGCCGTCACGACGCCATCAACCTCGCCCAGGGGTTTCCCGACTTCGCCGCGCCCGAGCTGCTCAAGGATGCAGCCTGCCGGGCGATTCAGGACGACGTCAACCAGTACGCGATCACCTGGGGCACGACGGCCTTGCGCAGCGCTCTGGCCCGGAAGTACCGCGAATGGTACGGCATGGCGGTCGACCCGGACCGCGAGATCACGGTTACCTGCGGCGCCACCGAGGCCATGGCGGCCGTGATGCTTGCCGCGGTCGACCCGGGCGAGGAAGTGATCGTGCTTGAGCCGTCTACGAGAACTACGGACCCGACGCCGTCCTGTGCGAAGCCGTGCCCGTCTTTCTGCCGCTTCGACCACCCCGCTTCCGGCTGGATCCCGACGAGCTGCGACGAGTGGTTACCGACCGTACGCGGGCCATCATCGTCAACACGCCCAACAACCCGTCGGGACGCGTCTTCGATCGCGAAGAAATGACGGCCGTGGCCGAACTGTGCATAGAGCGCAACCTGCTCGCGATCACCGACGAAATCTATGAGCACATCATCTACGACGGCGAGCACGTTCCCATCGCCACGCTTCCCGGAATGCGCGAACGAACCGTCGTGATCTCGGGATTGTCCAAGACCTTCAGCATCACGGGTTGGCGCATCGGCACGATCATCGCGCCCCCGTACCTCACGTCCGCGATCCGCAAGGTGCACGACTTTCTTACCGTGGGCGCCCCTGCACCGCTGCAAGCGGCCTGTGCGGAGGGACTCGAACGTCTTCCCCCGGACTATTACGCGGGGATCGTGAGCGATTACCGCGAGCGCCGCGACATCCTGTACGCTGGTTTGCGCGATTCGGGCTTCCGGTGCAGTCCCCCCGAAGGGGCTTACTACATCATGGCCGACTTCTCTGGACTCAGCGGGCTGGACGACCTCGCCTTCAGCGCCTTCCTGGCCAGGGAGTGCGGCGTCGCGCCGGTGCCGGGATCGTCGTTCTTCAACCGTCGCGAGGACGGTGCCAACCTGGTTCGGTTCGCCTTCTGCAAACGGGCGGAGACCCTGATCCAGGCCGTGGAACGCCTGCGCGCCTTTTTCCGAAGCGGGTGAAACTTTTCGCGGGTTGAGGCGTATCACCTTGCGTGCGGGAGAAACGGACCGACGCAAACGGCTTCGGTCACTCGCGGGCCACGCTGGCCCTGTCGCGATCCGCACACCTCAACAACCCAACTACCCGCAAGGGGAAGGAACATAGAATGAAGATCATGACGAGCATTCGCGTCGCCGCGGCGGCGCTCATCATCGGCGCCAGCGCCACGGGACTCACGGCGCAGACCACCACCGACGCGACTCCCGAGGAGATCGCCACCATCGAGACCAACGCCAAGGGCTACCTCGCCGTGCTGAACGAGTGGGACCGCGCGGCGGCGCTCTTCCGCCGGGCCGCGGAGCTCCGTCCCGAAGGCGATCCCACCGCGACCGAGGACCTGTTGTACGCTGGCCGGCTGGCCTTCTACGAGGGGAACGAGCGTCAGGCGATCCGCGACTTCGAGACCGCCGGACGCAGGGCGCTGGCCATGGGCGACGTGCTGGTGGCCGCCAACGCTTTCGCTGACGCCGCGTGGGTTGCTCAGCAGGACGGCAACGGCGAGCGGGCGCTGACGCTTCTGGAGAGAGCCCGGCTGCTCTCGAATTCGCCGCTCATTCCCGAGGACGCGCGCGTGCACCTGCGGGCGCGCTGGCACGAGACGGGGCCACAACAGTAAGGGACCATGAGAGGCAGTATCTTTGGCGGGGCGCCTCCGTTCACGGAGGCGCCCCGCTTGCCTTTTCTTCCCCGCTTCCCTTTTCCAGGAGACTGACCGTGTCATTCCGCATCGGCAACCTGTCCGCCGGAGTCGCGCGCAAGGGCGCCATCGCGGCGGGCGTGCTCGCCGTGGCAATGGCTTGCTTCGTGATTGCCGGGGTCCTCATGCCGGGCGGCTTCGAGGTTACCCGCACGGTCGAGATCAAGGCGCCGCCCAATGCGGTCTTCCCGCTTCTCGACAACCTTGCCGCCTGGGAAACCTGGACGCTTTGGGGCGACGTCGAGTCACATGCGGAAGGGCCCGCGGCCGGTGTCGGCGCCCGTCGCGTCTGGGACGACGCCAGCCTTGGGTCGGGCGCGCTCACCATCACCGCCTCGGAACCACCGTCCACGGTTCATTACCTGGTCGAGGTCGAAGGCGGTTCGATTCGATTCGAGGGGCGCTTTTCGGTGGAGCCCCAGGCCGAGTCGTCACTGGTCACCTGGACGGAACGGATCGATCTGGGTTGGAACCCGTTGCTCGGTTGGACTGCTTCGGGGATGGAGGAGTCCCAGGGAAAGCAACTGGAAGAAAGCCTTGGCCGGTTGAAGGAGCAGGCTGAAGCGGCTCGCTGATTGGGTTGCGCGGCCAGGGGGGCGCGGCTGTGGTTGTGTCCCATTTGACTTGCCCCGCCCCCCCCCCGTTTTTTTGTACGCTGTGGCTCAGCCATGTCGTCATAGCAGTCCGCTACCCAACCAGCCAGGAGCCCAGCCATGTCACGCCATTTGCACCGCATACTGGTTGCCGGGTCGATCTGCCTGGTTACCGTGATCGCTCCGGCCAGCGCGACTGCGCAGCACGCCACGCCGCTGTTTCGGGAGTGGAACGCGGTCGAGGCATCGGGGTGGCAGGCCGCGGCGCTCACCCAGGTCGCGTCCACTGCGCCGGATTCCAAGGCCACGCGGATCTTCTTCGTATCGGCCGCGGCCGTCTACCCTGCGGGGATAGCCGGATACTATGGTTGCGCCCCGATCCTGAACTTCCACACCGTCGAGGGATTACTGTGTGTCGCCTCACTTCAGGTTGCTCTCACCGCGGGTATGTCCAGCTTGGCCGGGGCTCACTTCATCGATGGGGTGCTGGGGTCAGCAATCGGCACGTCGACATTTTTCCTTTTGGGCAATGACCTATTGAGGGCGGTAGCTTTTCCTCTCATCACTGGGCTCGCGACGACCATGCTCTACAAGTACAGGATCTACAAGTACAGGAATTGAGCCATGTCACGCCGCCTACACCGCGCACTCACCGTCGGGTCGATCTGCATGGTTGCCGTGATCACTCCAGCCAGCGCGACTGCGCAGCACGCCGCGCCGCTGTTTCGGGAGTGGAGCGCGATCGAGGCGTCGGGGTGGCAGACCGCGCAGTTCACCCAGGTCACCTCACCTGCGCCGGATTCCTTGGCCACCCGGATCGTCGTCGTATCGTCGGCGTTCAGCTTCCTTGCCTACATTCCCGCAAACATTCTCTTGATCCTGCGTGGTTGGGACCACTACTGCGGTGATCACGCGATGCTGTGTTACGTCTCACTGCCGGTGCTTGTCCCCGCGGGTATGTCCAGCTTGGCCGGGGCTCACTTCTTCGATGGGGTGCTGGGGTCAGCAATCGGCACGTCGACATTTTTCCTTTTGGGCAATGACCTATTGAGGGCGGTAGCTGCACAGCGACAATCAAGGTGAGACGTAGCGACAATCAAGGTGAGAATACGAGATCGCGACGTTGTGAACGAAGGGATGATAACAAGGTGGCATGCGTGGAGCAGGTTGAGCGTCCTGGAGAGCCTGTGAGGCGGTCCTACTTCGTTGGACGGTCCGAGCACGGAATCAAGGCTGGACGGTACCGTGCTCCACCCCCGTGCCAGCGTGAGCGTCGCTGCGGGGTGGGTGGGTAACCATTACCCGTCGTTCCGTGTTGGAACTTGTTCCGACATGGACCGGCGGGTGACCGGCGGGCCCGCTCACTCGGCAGCCCTCGCGGTTCTTTCCGCCGGTGCGCGGACCAATCGTGACCGCGTACCGACCTCATGCTTGTGACCTCCGTCCGCCGCCGGCGATGGAGCGTGGCGGGTTGGGCCGTCGCCATAGCCAACTTGCCGGGTGGCGAGGATGGGAGTGGGGGTCGGCCCCGGCGCGTACCCCACGTCCCGGAGTCGGTTCGTCGGTCTGTCCATGCCCAGCGGCGGCTTTCCTGGCGGCCACGGCGGCGCGACGGCGGTAGCTTTCGACGTTGAGTTCGAAGACGTGGGAGCGGTGCACGAGGCGGTCGACGGCGGCGACGGTCAAGGCTTCGCCACCGAAGATCTTGTCCCAGGCGCTGAAAGGTTCGTTGGCGATGACGAGGAGCGAGCGATTCTCGTAGCGTGCGCCGATGAGTTCGAAGAGGACGCTGGTTTCGGTCCCTTCGCAGGTGGCGTAGGAGAAATCGTCGAGAATGACGAGGTGGTATTTGTAGAGCTTGGCGATGGCGGCGTCGAGGGCGAGGTCGCGCCGCGCCGCCTGGAGCCTCTGCACCAGACTCGACGTTCGCTGGTACAGCACGCGGTAGCCGTTTTCGACCAGCTTGAGTCCGATGCCCGCGGCAAGGTGACTCTTGCCCGTTCCCGGCGGACCGAAGAGCAGCACGTTGGCCGCTTCTTCGAGCCAAATGTCGCCGCTCGCCAGCACGCCCACGCGCGCCTTCGACACGGCGGGCACGAGGTTGAAGTCGAAATTGTCGAGCGTCTTGCCGCGGGGCAGCTTCGCCTCGGCTCGGTGCCGCTCGAAGCGCCGCCGTTCGCGATCGGCGACTTCTTGGCTGGCCAGCGCGGCGAGCAGGCGCGCCGAGGACCAGTCTTCCCGGTCCGCGCGTTCGGTGAAGCTTCTCCACAGCGCCCGCATGCTCGGCAGGCGCAGTTGCTTCAGCAACAGGTCGAGTGCCGGGGGATCGACGATGAAGGAGTCTTTCATCGCGGTGCTCCGTTCAGGCAGGCGTCGTCGTAGCGCGACAGTGGCGGGAGGGTCGTTTCGAGGTCGGGAAGGGAGTCCGGCGCTGGGAACCGGTCGCGCAGCACTTCGGCGTCGGGCAACCGCCCGGCCTCGAGCTGCGCTTCGATCTCGTCGGCCAGCAGGGCCTCGCATCCGTGATCGTGGGCCAGCGCAAGGAGTTTGACCATCCGCCGGCAGGCCTCGCGGTCGTCCAGGCGCTCGCGCAACGCGTCGAAAGCCTGGCGGTAGGCGTCGCGGGGGAACAAACCGTCGCGGTGGACCCAGTTCATCATCGCCATCGGCTTGCGACGCAGAGAGGGCGGCACGTGCCGGTAGTTCACGACCCGTCCCCGTCGCCCTCCCGGTCCCGGGTGGCCCCGAGGCAACGTCACGAGCTCCTCGGTCCCGACGAAGACGACCAGGCGGTCGTCGTACAGTCTCACCCGCAGCCGGTGTCCCACCAGCCGCGACGGCACCGTGTAGAACACCCGCCGCAGCGAGAACCCACCCGCGCTCGTCACGCGCACCAAGGTCTCCTCGAAACCGTCGCTGCGACGCCTCGGCAACGGCCGCAGCACGGCTCGCTCGGCGTCGATCCTCTTGCGGTTGCGAGCGTTGCGGCGACTCGCCACCCGGCTCACGAACTCTCGGTACGCCTCGATCGTCTCGAAGTCCCTCGATCCCCTCAACAGCAGCGCATCCTCGATGGCCCGCTTCAAATGCCCGTGCGCGCTTTCGATCGAGCCGTTCTCGTGCGCCCGGCCCCGGTTGTTCCGGCTCGCCTTCATCCCGTAGTCTCCCATCAACGCCTCGTAACGTGCGGTCCGGTCCTCCCGCGCACGACGCTTCAGGTTCCGAAACGCCGCCGACAGACTGTCCGTCCGGTGCTCCTTCGGAACGCCGCCCAGCGCCCACAGCGCGTCCTGCAACCCCTCGGCCAGGGCAACGTAGCTCTCCCCGCCCAACACCACCGCCACATGCAGAATCCCGAGTACTCCAGCCGAAAATGGTACAGCTTGTGCACCAGCTTCTCTCCCCCAACCGTCACCCCCAGACGCCCGGCGTCGGTGAAGTCCGACAACCCCCGTCGCCCCGGCTCGTGCTTCTGTCGGAAAACGACCTCGCGCGCCGGCCCGTGCTTCGCCTTCCAGCTCCGAACCCGTCGCTCCAGCGTCCGCCGAACCCCCGGATGCAGTTCCGGATGACGCCGCATCATCTCTTCGTACAGCGCCACCGCCCGCAACCCCGGGTTCGCCTCCAGCAGCGGCACGATCTCCTCGTCGAATATCCCCGCCAAAGGGTCGGGGCGTCTCCGCCCCCGAGGCTTCTTCACCGACCGACGCCCCGGATCCCCTTCGATCCGATGCGCCGTCGCCCTGCTGAACCCCGCCTTCGCCGCCGCCAGCGCAGGCCCGTCCTTCCGTCGAGCGGTCATGTACAGCTCCATCTGGTGGTCCGTAATCCGTCGGCCCGGCACTTCGCGTCTCTCCTGATCCCAGGGAAACACCAAAGCTCAAACCTCCCGCCGCCACCTCCGGCCGTCTCACCTTGTTTGTCGCAAGCGTCTCATCCTGATTGTCGCGCTACACCCGAGCGGCGTTGAAGTCGACTTCGTGCTGGGCGACATGTCCCTGGCCGTCGAAGCCAAAGCGAGCCGGAACATAGGCCGTCACCACCTCAAGGGGCTGCGGAGTCTGGCGCAGGAACACACCCCGCGCCGCCGAGTGATCGTCTGCCTGGAGCCGAAACCATGGCGGACCCGCGACGGAATCGACGTGCTGCCCGCGGACGCGTTCGTCGCTCGACTGTGGAATGGCGAACTTTCGACGACCTAAGCCTCGTCCCGCAACGCCTCCACAAACGCATCCATCTCGTCCAGCGTATTGTAAAAATGCGGGCTCGCACGCACGACTCCAGGGCGCGCATCGACGATGATTCCCTTCGTCGCCAACCTTGCCACCGCAGCGCCCGGATCATTGTGCCGCACGAGCACAATCGCCGACCGGTTCTCGGGCCGATCGCTGACGCGCAGCGCGAAACCCGCCGCCCTACATCGCTCCACCAAGCGTTCCGTCAACGCCATGTTCCGAGCCCGGATCGCGGCAATCCCGATTTCGTCCACAATCTCCTGCCCACCCAGCGCGGTGTGGATCGTGGCAAGCGCCGGCGTGCCCAGCTCGAAGCGACGAGCGTCGTCATGATAGCGAAAACGGCCCGGGTGGAAGTGAAACTGGTCCTTGGTGGCGAACCAACTGGTAATCCTGGGCTGAAGCCGGCGAACAAGGTCGTCGCGGACGTACAGATACGCGAGGCCCGGACCGCCACACAGCCACTTCAGAGGCCCCGCCGTATAGAAATCGACGCCCGTGGCGGGAAGATCGACGGGGACTTGGCCAGCGCCTTGGTACCCGTCGATCAAGCTGAAGGCGCCCGCGTTGCGCGCAATCGTCGCAACGGTCTCAAGATCCTGAATGGCGCCGGTCGTGAAGAACACGTGGCTGGTTGCGACGGCCAGAGTGCGGTCGTCCACCGCGTCGGCGAACTGCTGCGGGTCGACATGCACCCCGTCGGCACTGCGCAGCACGACCATACGTATACCGGGCCGGACCTTCCAGTGGTAGAGCAGCGTGGGGAAGTCCAGTTCGGTCGTCACGATTCGATTGCGCCGCTTGCCGTCAAGGCTCGACGAAATCGCAGCGAGACAAGCGGATGTCGACGGCATCAGCGCGACGGTACCCGGCGATGCCGCGAAGAACGTCTCCACGCGACTGCGAAGATCGCCGAGAATCTCCCACCAGGGACCATACCAGGCGGACGCCCCAAGATCGTGCCACTGCGCAGTGAAGTCGCGAAGCTTCTCCTCGGCATTTACGGACAGTGCACCCAGGGAGCAGGAGTTGAGATATGTATGCCGCTGCACGATCGGGAATCGTGCGCGAGCGTCGTCGATGGTCATGTGGCAGACTGGCGGGAGGGGTGGCGCGGCCGGTTCCGCAAGCAATAAGAATAATGGCATGGATACCGAAGCCAACCACGAAGCCAGGGCCACCTTGACCGCACGGGCCCGCGCGACCCCGACCGCGCGAGCCCGCACAACCCTGACCGCGCGAGCGATCGAGACGGCGCACTCGCTGGGATTCGACATGGCGGGCGTCGTCACGGACCCCCGTAGCGGCCACATGGACGCTTTCCGCCAGTGGCTTGCCCGGGGCTTGCACGGCACCATGGGCTATCTGGCCCGATCCAACGCCGTCAAGCGCCGGGGCGACCTGCGTCTCACGCTCGACGGCTTTCGCAGCGCGCTGGTCGTGGCGCATGCGTACGGCGACGACGACCGACCACAGCGCACCGGAGCGGCCATCCCCGCCGGTCGCATGCACGCCCACCCCTCGCACGCTGACCCCTCGCACGCCGACTTCCCTCACGGCGACCCCCCGTACGCCGACCCCCCTCACGGCGACCCGTCCTGCGCAGTGATTGCTCGCTACGCCCGGGGCCGCGACTACCACCACCTGGTGCGCGACCGGCTGGAAACGCTCGCGCGCCGGTTGGAAGATCTCGCTGGCGAAGCGTTCCGGCACCGAGCCTATGTGGACACCGGCCCCATCCTGGAGCGCGAGCTGGCGAAGCGAGCGGGCTTGGGATGGTTCGGCAAGAATACCATGCTCATCCATCCGCGCCGGGGTTCGTATTTCTTTCTCGGCGTCCTCCTCACCGACCTCCCCCTCGCGGCTTCGACCCCTTTCCGCGACGACCATTGCGGCATCTGTCAACGCTGCCTCGACGGCTGCCCCACCGGCGCCTTGCTGGGCCGCGACGCCAACGGCGCGCCGGTCATGGACGCTACGCGCTGCATCTCGTATCTCACCATCGAGACGCGGGGACCCATCCCGCACGAGCTGCGTCCCGCAATCGGCAACCGCGTCTTCGGCTGCGACATCTGCCAGGAGGTTTGTCCCTGGAACGCCAAGTTTGCTTCGCCCAACGTCGAACCGGCCTATGACCCCCGCAGCGACCTGAATGGGCCGCGCCTTATCGACCTTGCCACGCGCCTCCTGGACATGTCCGGCAAGGAGTTTCTACGGCAGTTTCGCGATTCGCCCGTGTCGCGCGCCCGTCGCAACGGGCTGCTGCGCAATGTCTGCGTGGCACTGGGAAACTGGGGTGATCCCACGGCCCGGCCTCCGTTGGAACGCGCAGCCCGCGATCGCTCGCACCTGGTAAGGGAGCATGCCCGGTGGGCCCTCGCGCGGGTGGACGCGAGGCGCGGGGCTGGCGGTACGAGCCTACCCTAGCCATGTTTTACAGGCAGGCATCGAGATAACCAAACCAACAAAGGAGAAGAGAAATGCCTGGTGAACAGTGGTTGGGATTCGCAGCTCAGATCGTGGTCATGATGGGTGGCTTGGCCGGTATCGCCATGTGGATGGGCAAGAGGTTTGAGGACAACAAGGAATGGATGCAAGCCAGATTCGACAAGGTTGACGAGCAGTTCATTACGGTCCACCACCGATTTGAAGGGGTCAATCACCAATTCGAAGGGGTCAATCACCGATTCGAAGCGGTCCACCAGCAAATTGAGGACGTCAAACAGCAAATCAAAGACGTCAATCAGCGATTCGATGAGGTCAATCAGCGGTTCGAGGGGGTCAACCAACGGTTCGAGGGGGTCAACCAGCGGTTCGAAGGGGTCAACCAACGGTTCGATTCGGTAGACCGACGGTTCCGCGAGGTGAAGGACGACATCCAGCTGGTCCGAGAAGAGGGCCGGGAGGCCCACGCGGCAATCGCTCAAAACATCCGAGACACCGAACGGAGACTTGGGGAGCGATTCGACGAGGCCAAGGACCTCTTGGCAGCCAGAGTCGACGATTTCCGCGACGTAACGGCCAGCCGGATCCAGGATCTCAAGGAGTCGACCGAAGCGCGAATCGGCGACCTGAAGGATGCATTGAGCAAGTCATGACGCGTACTCCGGCATCGGAGCCGGCCGCGTCAAGGCGCGGATTACGTTCGCAGGCGGCCAGCGCGCTTCTGGCGCTGGCCGCCTGCTTTCCCACTACGGCGTCCGGGCAACAATTCGACCTTCTTATCCGTGGCGGCATGGTGCTGGACGGCTCCGGGAGCCCGGCCTACACCGCCGACGTAGGCATCGTGGACGACCAGATCGTCAGCATTGGCAGGCTCGCGGGAGCCACGGCGGCCCGGACAATCGACGCCACGGGGCATTACGTCGTCCCTGGTTTCATAGACATGCATTCGCATGCCGATCGTCTGTTCGCCTCGGACAATCTGGAAGGGCGGCGCGCCCACAATCTCGTCATGCAGGGGATCACCACCTCGGTCTTTGGGCCCGACGGCCGCAACCCGGTGTGGCCAATCGCAGACGAGATGGCGGCGTATCGCACCCCCGGCGTGGCCACGAACGTGGTGCCGATGGTTGGTCACGGGACCGTTCGAGGGCTTGTGATGGGAGATGACTACGAACGCCCTGCAACGGCTTCCGAGATTGCGCAGATGGCGGAGCTCGTGCGGAGCGGAATGGAAGACGGCGCATGGGGGCTCGGTGCCGGACCCGAGTATAGGCCCGGCCGCTTCAGCACCACCGAAGAACTCATCGCGCTGGCCAAGGTCGTCGCGCCGTACGACGGCTTCTACTATTCGCACCAGCGCAGCCAGTCGCCGCTCCCACTCTGGCAAATCCCCTCCATCGTAGACGATCAGCCGCTCACGGGCACCGACGGCATGCGCGAAACGATCGAGATCGGCCGTGCGGCCGGAATCCGTGTCGTGGGTACGCACATCAAGGCCAAGGGTGTCGACACGTGGGGGCACTCCACGACCGACATTATCATGATCGAGGCCGCGCGGCGCGCAGGGGTTGACGTCTATCTCGATCAGTACCCGTACGAGACTTTCGGCGGCGGCCCCGTCGACGTAATCCCCGATTGGGGCTACGCGCCTCCCGGCACCGATCGCACTGGCGGCCTCGACGCCCCGATTTGGCGCGATCAAGCGCTGATGAGCGATCCGAAGGGCAATCTACGCGCCAACTTGGCCGATCCGGTCGCCGCCGCCGATCTGGCACGCGACACGGAGTACATTCTGCGCCTACAAGGGGGGCCGGAAAGGCACATCGTCGTCTCATCCCCCGACTTTCCCGAAGCGGTGGGGCGAAGCCTGGCGGAGATCGCCGCCGCTGCGGGGCGGTCGCCCTTCGAACAACTCGTTCACTTTGCATTGGAATCAACGCAACTTTCGCCAGCGGGCGTGCGTTTCCGACCTGTCGCCGGCCACCGATTCGACGTTGAGAACTACATGCGGCAGGAGTACACGGCCACTTCGACCGACGGTTCGGTATCGCTGGCGACGCGGCCCGGCCAGCATCCGCGTTCTTATGGGGCATTTGCGCGTAAGATTGCCCACTATGTGAAGGAACGCGAGGTGATCAGTCTGCCATTCGCGATTCGGTCTTCCACCGGGTTGGCGGCTCAGATTATTGGTCTGAAGGACCGCGGTCTGGTGCGCGAGGGCTACAAGGCCGATCTGGTCGTCTTCGATTACGACGAGATCACGTCGCCCGCGACGATCATGGAGCCCGACCTATACCCGACGGGCATTAGTTGTGTGATCGTAAACGGCCAGTTCACCGTGGACGGCGGGCAGCCTACCGGCGCTTTGCCGGGCAAGGTGTTGGACCGGCGGGAAAAGGATGCGCGAGCCGGCGCGGGCTAACCCTAACCGGCCCCCGCCAGTCGCTGAACGGCTTCGGCCAGCTTGGCCGCCTTGTCCGGGTCCGCCGCGCTTCCAGCTTGATCCGCAAGATCTCTCGCCAGTGAACGCAGGGCATCCGCCCGCGCCGACCCCGACATTCCCTCGGCTTGCCCCAGCGCCTCGCGCGCGGCCGCAATCTGCGTCGCCGTCATGCCGTGCCAGCGCTCAAGCTGATCGAGGTAGGCGCGCGCCAAGGGGAACGTGGCCGGCCATTCGAAGATGGGCTGCCCCTGCGAGTTCAGCTGCGTCAATACCACAGTATTCGCCGCGTCGATTTCGTTCTGCGTAATGGCTTCGCTGGGAATGAGCTCGAAGACGTCGAGACCGCGTGAAATCTCGGAATTGACGATCACGCCATTGTACCAGTAGACGGACCAGGAGCCGCCGCTCCCTCTGCGCGTGGCGTCGGAAGGGCCACGGTCGTGGAATCCGATCTCCACCGGATTCGCGGGATCGGTCCAGTCGATGAGCGAGATGCCGCCTTGATACCAGCCTTGAATCATGATGTCGCGCCCTGGAATGGGGATCAACGACCCGTTGTGCGCCACGCAGTTTTCAAGCGAGGTCTGAGGCGCGGGCATTTTGAAGTAGCTCTGGAAGACCATGTCGCCGTCTTCAATGGTGAAGATGGCGTTCGCGCCCCACTCCATCGGGTCCGACGCTCGGCACTTGGGCTGGCCGCCGCCGCCCCATTCGTCGGTGAACATGATCGTCGTGCCGTCGTTGTTGAAGGTCGCCGAGTGCCAGTACGAAAAGTTCGAATCCGCCACGGCGGCGAGGCGCGTGGGGTTGGCGGGATCGGCGATGTCAAGAAGCAACCCATATCCGCCGCAGGCGCCACCCGCCAAGCCAATGGCTGGATACACCGTAATGTCGTGGCATTGCGTCGGTCCGGGTCCCGGCTCGTCGGCCTCCTCGGCGGCGCGCTCGGCTTGCATGCGTCCCTGTTCGTCAAAGAACTCCTGCAACGCCGCGCGGTCGGCTGCGGTCGGCTCGCCCGTGCCTCCGCGGGCCGCAACGATGCTGTCCAATAGCGGGCGCACCATGCGGTCGGGCATAACCCGCGGCTGTCCCCGCCGGTACGCGACGAGCTCGCCCCGGGCGCGAGCCGCGTCAATTTCTTCGATGTCGGCCGGCGAGAGACCGTGCCTCGGCGGGGCAACCAGATCCTGGAAGATCCGGGGCGACGTCACGATGGCCGCCGTCGCCGGATTCGCGAGCGGAACGCGAATCACCTCGATACGGAAGAGCGCCGAGTTGGGGTCCTCTTCCGGGGACAGTCCGGAGCACCCGGCCAGCTCCTCGGGCGGCCTTACGGACGAAGAGCCGGAAACATAGATGTAGACGTTGTCGTCGTCGCCGGGGTGCTTGAGCACGGTGTGTGTGTGCGAGCCCCTGCAAGTCTGGACGTTGGCGACGTATTCCGGACTGGTGATGTCGGAAATGTCGAAGATGCGGATGCCCCGCAGTCGGTCGTGGCTGACCGCCTCCTGGATCCCTTCGTCTCCACAATCCAGTCTTCCGCCCAATCCCTCGCCGGACACGAACAGCAGGTTTTCGTAGACGGACACGTCGCTCTGCGATGCCGGACAGACGTACGTGATCACCGAGGTCGGGTTGCGAGGATCGGATATGTCCCAGATCTGGACGCCGTCGTAGTTGCCCTGAATGGCATAGTTGCCGGTAAAGGCAAGGTCCGAATTCGTGGTGCCCACGAAGGGCTCTTCGGGTGGCGTGGTCGAGACCAGACGCAGGTTCCAGATCGCTTCGCCGGCGTCAAACAGGCCGGGGGCGAGACCAACGCGTGGATCGGGGTCCGGCGCGGTCACGCGAAGTCCCGGGGGGTTGGCAAAGGTGGCGGGCGGGGGCTCGGTGATGGCGCCGCCCGGGGCGCCCATGCCGCTGGACATCGGTTGAGAGGCGCAACCCGCGAGCGTGAGCGCGAGCGCGAAGACCGAAAGGAGTGCGGCGCAACGTGCGAAGGTAGGAGGCAGCTTGGCGAACTGGGTCATGTCAGTTTCCCGGGTCGGGGGTAAGTGCGTCGAGCATAAGCTCCATCCGCTTGACTTCGGAAGATTGGTCGGCCTGAATGTCGGACGCGAGCTTGAAGACGAAGTCGCCTTGCGCGGCGCCGTCGGTAGCGAAGAGTTCGTGAACCATCGTGACCGCTCCCTCGTGGTGCATGATCATGTAACGAAGGAAGAGACGGTCAAAATCGGGGCCTTGGGCCCTGCCGAGCTCCACGAGCTGCTCTGGAGACAGCATGCCCGGCATGTGGTGGGCGTGTTCGGGACCGTGGATCGTCAGCGTGGCGCCGGAAATGTGGATTTGGGGCACCTCGAGTCCTCGATCCCGCAGCCACGCCTGCATGGCGTCGATCTCGTCCTGCTGTGCGTTGATAATCCTCGCGCACAGCACCTGAATCGTGGGGCTGGCCCCGTTGTGGGGCGCAAACCCGGACATGACCAACGCCTGGGCGTGGTGCCCGATCATGCCGGTCATGAAGTGCACGTCGGCGGGGTGATAGTCTTCCAGGGCCGCCTGCGCCCGGGCATCGTAGATCGCCTCGAGCCTCGCGACGGTAGCGGCATCGGGCCGCGTCGGGGCGGGGGCGGGGTCGGTGGCGACGGCAGCAGGTGGTTGCGGAGCAGGCGTCGGCGAGCTCGCACAACCAGCCGTCGCGGCGGCGGCAATCGCGGCAACCAGCAGTCGAATGTTCATTCTCATATGGTGCGTCATCGGCCTGGTCCTAGCAATACCGCGTTCATGAACAACAGCTGCGTCGCCTCCGCATACGCACGGTAGTTGGGATCTTCGGCAAACGCGACAAGCTGCCCGCGGCCGACGGGTTGGTGAATCAGGAAGGCCTTGCTGGCGAGCTGGGGTCGCGACTCTTCCCACACGATGCCGCTCAGCACGAGATCATCCAGCTCGGCGTAGCGCCCGACGTTCGTACCCTGGTCGAGCGTGATCGGGCGAAAGACGCGAGACCCTTCGACCAAGACTCCAATTTCGCCGTCCGTACCTGCAGCGAGCCAGTGCTCGGTGTCGAGCAACGTCCTCAGTATCGCGCCGGGCACGCCTTCCGGCGACTCGTCTGCGGGCGAGATTGCGTCGAGGTATTCGATTGGCTGATCGAGCGTGCCCGGGTCCGGCGGGTCGTCATCCTGGGCCCGTCCGCCACGCCGCTCGGCGTCCGAGGCCAGCAGACCTGCGCGCGACGCCCAACGAGAGGATTCGGCGATGGTAATCATGGTGCCGCCGTCGCGCATCCAACCTTGAAGGCGATCTACCAGACCGCTCCCCACCGCTTGGCCGTAATTGCCGCTGGGGAAGACGATCACGTCGAAGTCGCTCAGCCTCGCGCGCCCGAGGCTTGAAGCTCTCACAACCGTGGTGCGCTGCCCGTAACGGCGCTCGAGCACGTAGCGCGCCCAGCCCACCGAGTAGCTCTGACCCGGCGCGTCGTACACGAGCAGAACCCGGGGTTCGCGCAATGCCCTGACTCGCCCGCTGCCCAGAGACATGCCCTCGCGCACATAGGCGTCGTCGATCGGCACGACTTCGGCGCCGTGTCGGTTGCCGATCGCCGCCAGGCGTTCTCGTAGATCGTCGTCGTTTTCGGCGACTCGCACGATCGCCGTGCCAACCCCGTACGTGCGCCCGCCAAGCGTGAACGGCGCGCCGCCTGCGTGCACGCGAATGCCCGCCCGAAGCGCTTCCGTAACTGCGGCGGCTCCGTTGATCCCCCACGGAACCAGGTAGCCGACTACCGCCTCGGGCAAGGCCGCCGCAGTCTGGCCCTCCGAAGTCTCGCCGAGATCCGCGTATCCGCCCACGGGTTCGCCGCGGACGCCCGTCGCGGGCACCTCGATCGCTTCCACGTCCCACAGCAGCGACTGGCTCCATGCCGTAAGGTCGTAGATCTCGTCAGGTTGCCGGTTGGCCCGTCGCGCAATTTGTCGCTGCAAGAACTCGTCGGCCATCGGGACGTGATCGTCGAGAAGGTTGTGAATGAGCCCGTGCGTCGGTTGGTCCAAGGGGACGATGAAGGTGGATCCGGCGGCCAAGGCGCGATCGCCAACCGTTACCACCCCTGAAGCGCGGAACGCCTCGATTCCGTTCTCGACCAGCATTGCGGCAAGACGCTCCGCCATGCCGGGATCGTGGGCGGAGTGGAGCACGATCTCCGCCGGGCCGCGTTGTCCGCGAGCCACGCCTTCCCTGCGAAACGCGAGGTAATCGCGCAGGATCCGGTCGCGATTGCGCGCTGCCGTCACCGCCGTTTCCAGTGCCGCGGTGAAGTGGTGCAGCACCCCGTCGCCGTAAGTCAGCAGGTCGCCGTCCGATTGCCTCAGCCGGAGCGCGCGAGCGCTCGCCTGCTCGTACGTCATCCCGAGCGCGCCTTGCCCCATCGGCCACATGTCGACGTAGCCGGGATAGAACAAGTCAAAGACCTCCCGGTTGAAGTAAGCGAAGCCGCGTTCGTCGAACCGCCGCGCGATTGCGGAGCCGAACACGTCCATCAAGGCGATTTGCCGCTCGCCGTACCATGGGTTGGAGGGCGGGGCCGTGGGCGGGAAGAAGTACGTGGCGTCGCCTCCCATCTCGTGCAGGTCGGCTACGATGTGTGGAAAATACTCCAGGAAGACGTCGACCTTGCCGCGCGTTTCGGGCTGGCTCTGAATGAACAAGTCGCGGTTCAGGTCGAACAGATAATGGTTGGTTCGCCCCCCTGGCCACGGCTCGTCGTGCTCGGCGGAAACGGCGTCTTCGTCGGGCCATCTGGCCTGCGCAATCTGGTTCTGGTAGACGAAGCGGTTCCGGCCGTCGGGGTTTTCCAGCGGATCGATCAGAACCAGGGATTCGGACGTCACGAGGTCTACGTCCGCGTCTCCCTCCGCCGCCAGAAAGTGATACGCCTCCGCCATGGCGGCCCCGCTCCCGCTGATCTCGTTGCCGTGGATACTGTGCATCAGCGCGGTCACGACGGGGAGATCGGCCAGCAGCGCCTCGGCGTCGGCGTCGCTGAGTCCGCGTGGATCCGCCAGCCGCGCAAGACCCGCCTTGACGTCGTCCAGGCGACTCATGCGCTCCGGTGAACCGATGACGAGAACGACAAGGGGGCGGCCCTCCCAGCTTTCCGCGTACTGCAATAGGTGGGTCCGCTCGGGCGCGGCTTCGGCTAGTGCGGTGACGTAGCGAATCACATCGGCCGGCGGCGTGACGACCTCGCCGAAATCGTGCCCCACGACTTGCTCCAGCGTGGGAATGTTCGGGTCGTAGCGGGTGCCCGGGGCCAGCTCCTGGGGCTGGGCCGGGGTCTGAAGAACAGCGGCAAGCGCGAGCGTAGACAGCACGGCGTATCTTCCCGTAAGCGTGGTGGACTATCCGGCGTCGGCCAGCTGGCGCACCGCGTCGGCCAGCTTGCCGGCCTTGATCGGGTCGGTTGCATTGGCGGCCTGCTCGCCGATCGTGCTGGCCAGCGAGACGAGCGCGGCGCGTCGAGACGAGCCCGAAGCGGCCTCCGCCGAGTCGAGGGCGTCGCGCGCGGACGCAATCTGCGATGCGGTCATTCCGTGCCAGCGCTCAAGTTGGTCCAGGTAGGCCCGCGCGAGAGCAAACGTCGCGGGCCATTCGAAGATCGGTTGACCCTGCGAGTTGAGTTGATCGAGTCGCACCGAATTGGCCGCGTCGATTTCGTTCTGGGTAAGAGCCTCGCTGGGCGCCAGCTCAAAGATGTCGAGCCCGCGCTTGATCTCGGAGTTGACGATCACGCCGTTGTACCAGTACACCGACCAGCTTCCGCCCATTTCCATCTCATCGGGGTTTACCGGGCCGCGGTCGTGGTACGCGATCTCGACCGGGTTGGCCGGATCCGTCCAGTCGATCAGGGAAATCCCCCCTTGGTACCACCCCTGGATCATGATGTCGCGACCGGGTATGGGAATCAGGGACCCGTTGTGGGCGACACAGTTTTCCTGAGGCGTCTGTGCGGCCGAAAGCTTGTAGTAGCTCTGGAAGTGCATCTCGCCGTCTTCAATCGTGAAGATGGCGTTCGCGCCCCACTCCATCGGATCGTCGGCCCGACACTTTGGAAGGCCGCCACCGCCCCATTCGTCGGTGAACGTGATCGCGGTGCCGTCGTTGTTGAAGGTGGCCGAATGCCAATAAGCGAAATTGGTGTCCGCCACCGCGGCCAAGCGGGTTGGATTGGTCGGGTCGCCAATGTCTAGCAGCATTCCGTACCCTTCGCAGGCGCCGCCCGCGAGGCCGATCGCGGGATAGACCGTGATGTCGTGGCACTGGGTCGGGCCGGGCGCCGGACCGTCGCCGTCGTTTCCACCACCGCCCATGGCCGCGACCATCTGCTCGATGAACATACGCAGCGTCGTGCTGTCGGCCGCCGTGGGAGGGCCTTCGCCGCCGCGCGCCAGCACGATGCTGTCCAGCATCGGAGTTACCATTTCATCGGGAATCACCTCGATCATTCCGAGGTACTCGACGATGAACGCTCCGCGCGCCAGGGCTGCTTCTTTCTCGGCTTCCATCGCGGCCCTGTCCGCCTCGGACGGCCCGTGCATCGGCGGCGCCACCAAATCCTCGAAAATGCGGGGCGAGCTCACGATCTCCGCCCCTGCGGGATTGTCCAACGGAACCCTGATGACTTCGATTCTGAAGAGGGCCGTGTTCGGGTCCTGGGCAGGGCTGGCGCCCGAGCATCCCGCCATTTCTTCGGCAGGCCGCACCGGAGCCGACCCGGACACGTAGATGTATACGTTTTGGTCGTCGCCGGGATGCTTGAGTACGGTGTGGGTGTGCGATCCGCGGCAAGTCTGCACGTTGGCTACGTAATCCGGATTGGCGATATCTGAAATGTCGAAAATGCGGATGCCGCGGAGACGATCGTGACTGACCATTTCCTCGACGCCCTCGCCGCTGCAATCAAGGCGACCCCCGAACCCTTCGCCGGAAACGAAGAGCAGGTTGTCGTATACCGAGACGTCGCTCTGAGAAGCCGGACAGACGTAGGTTACGACGGATTCCGGATTGGCCGGGTCGGAAATGTCCCAAATCTGTATGCCGTCGTAATTACCCTGGATGGCGTAGTTTCCGGTAAACGCCAGATCCGAGTTGCTCGTGCCCACAAACGGTTCCTCAGGCGGCGTCGTGGAGAGCAGGTTCAGATTCCAGGTCGCCTCTTCCGCGTCAAACAGGCCAGCACCCAATCCGACCCGCGGGTCAGGGGTGGGCGGGTTGACCTGCAGGCCCGCCGGGTTGGCGAAGGTGGTCGGTGCTGCGGGTGCCGCTCGAACCGCATCTCCGTCGCGCGGCTGTGACGCGCACCCCGAGAGAATGCCGGCCGCACCGGCAACCAAAGCGGTGGCCGCAAGACGGGTACGAAACCAAACACGGGTCTTCTGGCTCATTTGGGTCCTCGCTGATAGGAGTTGGTCGGACGCGGAATGGACGCGTCATTGATGTAAGATACACTGTCCATGCCCACGCCACACTCATCCACAGGTCTCCGCGTTGCGATCATCGTCGCGTTGGCACACCTGATTAACGACGCGTACGCCTCGATTGTTCCCCCGCTATTGCCGCGGATGATGGACGACCTGGACTTGTCGATCGCCGCCGCCGCCACGCTCGGGGCCGCCTTCGCGATTGCCAACGCGCTCCCCCAACCGCTGTTTGGGTACCTGGCCGATCGCTTCGGACGCCGACTGCTTGCGGTGGGGGGCATGGTCACCACCGCCGTTTTCGTTTCCGCAATCGGCTTCGCGCCATCTTACGCACTCCTCCTGTTGATGCTGATCGTCGGCGGGCTCGGTGGCGCGGCATTTCACCCCCCAGGCGCCTCTTACGCTGTACGGGTCGGCGCGGGCCCGTCGGCTCGCGACCAACGCCGTCGCGCCTCTCCCCCGAAGCGCCGGTTCCTTTCCGGACCGCTGGGGGCAGGGGCGCGATACTCGGTGTTTTCCTTCGGCGGGGCCATCGGGTATGCGGCGGGGCCAATGGTGGCGGTGGCGCTGGTTGGCGGGGGCGGCATGAAGGGTCTATGGGTCGCCATGCTGCCGGCCGTGGTGCTGGCCCCTCTTTTCTTTCGCGGCTTGCCGAGCGGCCGCAGCGAGACAAGGAGTGCGACGGCCCCAGTCCCACCCGCGGCGGTGTGGCGTCGACTTGCCGGTCCCCTCGGGATCCTATTCGGGATCAGCGCGACAATGGCCTTCGTGCAACGCGTTTTCCTTACCATGGAACCCATCATCGTGGCGGAGAGCGGAGGATCCGAAACGCTTGGCGCGGCCGCCCTGTCGGTCTACCTGGGTTCGCAGGCCTTCGGCACGGTAACCGGAGGCGTTTTGGCGGACCGGGTGAACCGCCCGCGATTGTTGTTTCATCTTTGCATCTGGGCCCTTCCAACCCATCTCCTGGCCGTGTGGCTCGGCCCGTGGTCGTCCGTCGGGATACTCGCCACCGCCATGGCCGGCTTCCTGGGTCTGGCCGTTCTGCCCCCGATTGTGGTCATGGCCCAGGAGATGCACCCTCGCGCAGCGGGAGCGAGCTCGGGTATCGTCATGGGACTGGCTTGGGCGGCCGGATCGCTGGGCGTAATGGTTACGGGTGCGCTGGCCGACGCGACCGGTCCGCAGACCGCGGCGCTGCTGTCGTTGCCGGCCGCCCTAATCGCCGCGCTGTTGGCGTTGCACCCCGGACTCAAATACGATGATCCGTTGAACACCCCGCAAACACCGCCAGCCAAAGGACGTGAACCATGAACGCCAACCGCCCCGACACTCGCAACCCCGACCGCCGCGATTTTCTCAAGGCCGGCGCAGTGGGCGCGGTGGGCGCGCTCGCCGCTTGCGACCAATCGGACGCCGTACGGGGAGCGCCAGCCGATCAATCCGTGCAGCCTTCGGCACCGGCTGCGCCACCCCCGAGACTTGGCGTCCCCCCGGCGCAGCCCCTCGCCGCACCGCCGATCGACAACGTCCGCATTGGCTTCGGCGGCGTTGGCGGCATGGGAACCGCACACGTGCGCAACCTGGTTCGCATTGATGGTTGCGCCGTCACCGCCGTGTGCGACATTCGCGAAGCCCACGCCCTACGCGCCGCCGACATCATCGAGGAAGCTGGCCACCCGCGCCCCGTCCTCTACACCAATGGCGAGATGGACTACGAGCGGCTGTGCGCCGAGGCCGACGTCGACCTGGTCTACAACGCGACGCCCTGGCGCTATCACGTCCCCATTTGCGTGGCGGCCATGGAAAACGCCAAGCACGCGGCCACGGAAGTCCCGGCCGCCTACACGATCGAGGACTGTTGGCGCTTGGTGGAGACTGCGGAACGCACGAGCCGCCACTGCGTGATGATGGAGAACGTCAACTACGGCCGCGCCGAGCTGTTGTGCCTCAACCTCGTGCGGCAGGGGCTCCTGGGCGAGATCCTGCACGCCGAGTGCGGTTACCTGCACGATCTGCGTGCGATCAAGTTCGCCGACGAGGGCGAGGGGCTATGGCGCCGCGACCATTCCTGGACCCGCAACGGCAACCTCTACCCCACGCACGGCCTCGGCCCCGTTGCCAACTGCATGGACATCAATCGCGGCGACCGTTTCGCCCACCTCGTCTCGATGAGCAGCCCTTCGCGCGGGCTTCAGGAGTGGGCTGCAACGCACTACGAAGAAGGCCACCCCAAACGTGCCGAGACGTTCGCTCTGGGCGACGTTAATGGCAGCCTGATCAAGACCGCTCGGGGCCGCACCATCTACGTCTCGCACGACACCAATCTCCCGCGCCCATACAGCCGAATCAACCAGGTTCAGGGGACTCGCGGGATCTTCCAGGGCTATCCCGACCGGGTGTACATCGAAGGGCGCAGTCCGTCGCACCGTTGGGAAGACGCCGAAGCATACTACGAAGCCTTCGAGCACCCGTTGTGGCAGGCGCTCCGCGAGGCATCGATCGGCGCGGGCCACGGCGGCATGGACTTCATGGAAGACTATCGACTGATCAAGTGCCTGCGCGAGGGCCTGCCCACCGACATGAACGTCTACGACGCGGCCGCGCTCAGCGTGGTGTGCGAGCTGTCGGAGATCAGCGTGGCCCAGGGAAGCGCACCCGTCGAGTTTCCAGACTTCACCCGCGGCAAATGGCAGGAGTGGGCGCCGTGGCCGGTGGTGGGCGCATGACCGAGCTGGTCCCCGCGATCGTCGGCCAAGTCGTGCTCTTGCTGATCGTGCTGGGCGTGGTTTGGGTCGCGCTCCGGCAATTCCCGCGCGTCGCCGTGAAGGTCATCGCGGTGGTCGTGGTCCTCACCGCCCTGGCCATCTGGCTCGGGTTCCTGGATCAGACCATCGTCGTGGAGATGCTGGCAACCGTGGGCGACGGGGTGATGGCGGCGATCCGGGCCGCGGTGGACTGGATTGCAACCGCCTTGAGCGCGGCGTGACGATCCGGTCAACGCCTGGAGGGCGCCCGTGGGCCCGCGCGGGGCTTCTCCTCGCGAGCTTTTTCGCCATCGGCTGTGCAACGTCTTCGTCGGCCACACGCGGCAGCGTCGCAAATCAGGCCGCCGGCTTCGATCCCGTTGGCGTGTATGACCTTACGATGTCTTCCGAAACCATGGTGTCAAGAGGAACCATGCACATCCGGGGCGAGCCGGGGAGGTATGCCGGCATCATCGCGATCGGGGGCGTCAGCGCGCGCATCGTGAACGTCGAGGTTGGCGAGGACCACATGACCGTACAAGCCTCCACCACCAGCTCTGCGGGAGGAGGGCGAGCCCTGATCCTGCGTCTGGCGCGGGACGAGGATTTCTTTTCCGGCAACTGGATCCTGGGCGTGCAGCGTGGCGCCATTGTCGGTACCCGGCGAAGCGATCCGGCCTCGGTACAGGCCCTCTATCCGCCGGGCGGCCCACTCGCAATCGGCACGTCGTCGCGCCCGCCCCACTCGGACCAGGATCCATCGTAGATCGCCACGTTCGGGATACCCGCTCGGGCCATGAGCCACGCAAAGGCACAGGCGCTGGTTCCAGATCCGCACGTGCCAACCAGCTCTCTCGCCACGTCAACGCCCGCGTCGGCGGTCATCCGTCGGAACGCCGCCTCGCCGATGGCCAGCCCGGTTACCCGATCGACCAGATCGGTGTAGGGAACATTGCGGCTGCCCGGCACATGCCCCCCTCGCAGCCCCGCCCGAGGCTCCGGCTCGACACCCTCGAAGCGCCCCCGGGGGCGCATGTCCACGATCTGAACCGCCTCGTCGTCGATCGCGCGCAAGACGTCGCGCAAACCCCGAATCAAGCCTGGCCGAGGCCGCGCCTCGAACGACCCCTGCGGCGCCGGCCTTCCGGTGGGGACGCCCGCATCGGTGGCAAATCCGGCGGCGATCCAGTGACGCAACCCGCCGTCCAGGACCGCAACGTTGTCGTGTCCGTAGTAGCGAAAGTTCCACCACACTCTCGCGGCCGAGAGATTCACGCCCGAGGCGTCGTAGACCACCACGGCGGCGCCTGCCGAGACGCCCACGGCCTCCGCGCAGCGGGCAAAGTGTTGCGGGGGCGCGACCGTGTGCGGCAACGAGGCGTCGGGATCGCTGCACGCGTCGATGTCGAAGAAACGGGCGCCGGGGATGCGCCGCCGCGCGAACTCGCGGGCCGGATCCCGTCCCGAACCGGGGAGGTACCAGGAACCGTCAAGGACCACGAGGCCGGGGCTGCCGAGATGGTCCGCCAGCCACGCGGCGGTGACCGCCGGGCCCGGCAAGGAGGCCGGGCGGATCCCGTCGGTGGGGTCGGGCTGGGCGCTGGCGCCGCCTTGCGGTGCCCGTCCGTCCGTCACGAGGTCGCTCATTGCGCTGCCTTCCACATCATGTCTTCGTCGAGTAACACGGCCGTCTCACGATAGTAGCGACAGCGCCGCCGGGATTGCCAGCCTCGCTCTAAGGGGAAGTTCCGGAGAAAATCGGGTATTCTGAGGTCGCAAGCATAAGGCCGACAAGCATTTAGAGAGATTCATGGGCCAAAATGCGTACCCATGTAATGGTACGGTCAAAATGTTGACAACGCACCCGTTATCCATTAACGTCGTATCCATGTACATCGAACGCGTGCCCAACAGAAAGTCGCCCCCAGCCGTCCTCCTCCGCGAGTCCTACCGCGAGGACGGAAAGGTCAAGAAACGCACCCTCGCCAACCTCTCGAAGTGGCCCGACGACATCGTCGACGGACTCCGCATCCTCCTCAAGGGCGGCGTCGCGCTCCCTTCCCTCGGCGACGCCTTCTCCATCGAACGCTCCCGGCCCCACGGTCACGTGGCCGCCGTCCTCGGAACCGCCCGCAGGCTCGGCATCGAGAAGCTGCTCGCGCCTCGTCCCTCCCGCCAGCGGGCGCTCGCCATGGCCATGATCGTCGCCCGAGTCCTCGATCCCCGATCCAAGCTGGCCACCGCCCGCACCTTGAGGAACGAGACGCTCGCCCACTCCCTCGGGCAGGAGATGGGCGTCGAAGACGCCACCGAGTACGAACTCTACGACGCCATGGACTGGATCCTCAGACGCCAGGATCGCATCGAGCGCCAGTTGGCCGAAAAGCACTTGGAGGACGGCGCGCTGGTCCTGTGCGACGTCACCTCCGTCTACTTCGAAGGCTCGAAGTGTCCGTTGGCTAAGCTCGGCTATTCTCGCGACGGCAAGCGAGGCAAGCCCCAGATCGTCTTCGGCCTGCTCTGCGACGCCGAGGGCCGTCCGGTGGCGGTCGAGGTCTTCGCCGGCAACACGGCCGATCCCAGCACCGTCGGTCTCCAGATCGAGAAGTTGCGCGAGCGTTTCTCGCTGTCGCGCATCGTGGTGGTGGGCGATCGGGGACTTCTAACCAACGCTCGCATTCGCCAAGAGCTTGAACCGGCGTCGCTTGCATGGATCACGGCGCTGCGGGCTCCCCAGATCAGCGAGCTGGTCGAGCAAGGCGACGTCGAACTCTCGCTCTTCGACGAGCGGGACTTGGCCGAGATCACCGCCCCGCAACTGTATCCCGGCGAACGACTCGTCGTGTGCCGCAATCCGCTGCTGGCGGCAAGACGGGCGCGAAAGCGCGAGTCCCTGCTGGCGGCCACCGAAGAGAAGCTCGAGAAGGTCGTGCGCGCCACGACGCGCCCCAACCGCCCGCTGCGGGACGGCGCCGACATCGCCGTGAGGGCCGACAGGGCGTTGCGCGCCCACAAGGTGGGCAAGCACGTCGACGTGGTTGTAACGGACGACGCCTTCTCCTTCGCTCGCAACCAGGAACGGATCGCTCACGAGGAAGCGCTCGACGGCATCTACATCATCCGCACCAACGTGCCCGCCGACGAACTGTCCGCCGACCAGGCCGTCCGTTCCTACAAGAACCTCAGCAAAGTGGAAAAGGCCTTTCGCAGCTACAAGACCGTGGACCTGAAGGTGCGTCCAGTGCATCACAGGCTCGAAAATCGCGTCCGCTCCCACGTCTTTCTTTGCATGCTCGCCTACTACGTCGAGTGGCACATGCGGCGCGCTCTTGCGCCCTTGCTCTTCGACGACCACGACCCCGACGGCTCGACCCGCTCCTCGCCGGTACAACCGGCACGCCCTTCTCGGGCCGCTCGCGCGAAGGCCGCCACGAAACGCACCCACGATGGCCTGCCCGTACACAGCTTCCAGACCTTGCTGGCCGACCTGGCCACGTTGACTCTCAATCGCGTTCAGCCCGCCGCGCCGGGAGCCGTCGCCGCCGACGTCCTCGCCAGCCCAACCCCCCTCCAGGCCGAAGCCTTCCGCCTGTTACGGACCCGTCCCTGAAGCGTACCCAGTAGCGTACACCCCCGAAATCACCCTATCGGCTAGCACGCCATATACTTACGTGCCGGACGCTTCCGGAAGTTGGGTCTAAGCACCAACATTACGTTCGATGGACGAATCATCCGCCCCACCCGCGCGCGACCAAGGCGCCGACGACGACGCCCCTGACTCCGACGCCGAGGCCGGCTTCGAGGTACGGGACGACTTTCGCCGGTTCTCGCAGAAAGACGACATCTTCTGTCGGTCGTTCTGGGACCCCACGGTGCGGTCGGAGCGATCGGACATGTTCTACGAGACCTACCGCACGCCCAAGCTGAAGTGGCGGCGCGTGGACGGCTTCACCCAACGCGACTACGCGCTTCGGAACGCTTCGTGGCACGTGACCGACGTCTTTGCGGAAATGCGCGAGCGGGCCGACCGGCGCGAAGGGTTCCTCGATCCTTACACGGTGGTCCGAGACGGCCCGGGCAGCGCCCTGCCGGTCGAATCCCCGGAAGACATGGCGCGCCAGATCAAGCACGCCGCCAGGACCCTGGGCGCGGATCTGGTTGGAATCACGGCAAACGATCGGCGCTGGCTGTACACCCACGGCTACAGCAGAGAAGCGGAGAGCGAGAAGCCGCAAGAGATTACGACCGACCTGTGCAACGTGATCGTCGTGGCTCAGTCCATGGATTTCGGGGTCTTGCGGACGGCGCCTTCCGCCCTGAGCGGCACGGCTACGGGGGTTGCGTACTCTCGGGACACGCTTGTCCTGCTGGCGATTGCGCAATACGTGACCAACCTGGGGTACCGCGCGGTGGCCAGCATGAACGACTCGGCCCTTGCGATCCCGTTGGCGATCCGAGCGGGGCTGGGCGAATACGGACGTCACGGTCTCCTGATTACGCCCGAGTACGGGCCGCGCGTGCGCCTGGGAAAGATCTTTACCGACATGCCTTTGGCTCATGACCGTCCGGTGCGATTCGGCGTGAAGGAAACTTGCGAAATGTGCCGCGCGTGCACGCAGGCTTGCCCGGCCAGGGCCATCGACGGCGGCCCACCGTCGACCGTGGTTCACAATCGTTCGAACATTCGCGGCATAAGCAAGTGGACCACCGACGCCGAGAAGTGCTTTCGCTTCTGGGCCAACCAGAACACCGACTGCTCGATTTGCGTCCGCGTGTGCCCCTACAACCGCGACTACGCTCGCATTTGGAATCGGGCGTGGCGTTGGCTTGCCGGGACCCGTCTGCGCCGCTTGGCGTTGTGGCTGGATCGGGTCGGCGGCCGAGGAAAACGGATAGCGCCGTCGCGTTGGTGGCGGGCGGCCAAGTAGAGGAGGTAGCGGTGCGTTGGTGGCGCAATGCGCGCCAACGCCGTCTATTGACTGGGACAACCGTCTATTGACTGGAAACAAGGAGGGCGAAATGAAGAGAAGGTTTCTGACACTGGCAATTGGCGCGCTTTTCCTGGCGCTGAACGCATGCGCACCGGGGGACGCGGGCGAAGGCGCGGAAGCCGCCGAGGACATGGCTGCGGCCGAGAGCATGGGTGGTGAAGATGCTGCCGACATGGCCGTTTCGTCGCTGCAATCGGAATGGCTTGCCGACTTGTCGCAGCTGCGCGAGAAGTACGTGGGCCTGGCCGAAGCCGTGCCGGAGGAAGGCTACGGATGGCGACCCGCCGAGGGCATACGCTCGGTTTCCGAGGTGTACATGCACGTTGTGGCGGCCAATATCGGGATCGTGTCGGGCGTGCTGGGCGAAGCGCCGCCCGAGAGTGCGGATCCGACCTGGTTCGGTCCCGACGCGGAATCGATTACCGACAAGGCCACCGTCGTCGAGGCGGTGGGCGCGTCCTTCGATTATGTGGCCGGCGTGATCGAGGGCACTTCGGATGAGCGCCTGATGGAAGCCGCGAACCTGTTCGGGAACGAGAGCACGGTCCGGGCCGCGCTCATGCTGGTCGTAACGCATTGCCACGAACACCTGGGTCAGCTGATCGCGTACGCCCGCTCGAACGACGTGGTGCCGCCATGGTCCATGTAGCGCGACCGGGCCGAGGCTTGCAGCTATGGACGGTCTCGCTCCTGGTGGCTGCCCTGGGTTGCGAACCGTTGGAGGCCCCGCCGGAAGTCGCCAGCGGATACTACCGAGACCTCGTCACCCTATTCGAGGAATGGCGCGATTTCGTCGCTCCGGACTACGTGGACGGCGTGCCCGACTACTCGCTTGGCGCGATGGCAAGCCAACACGCCCTGTTGCCTCAGTGGCGCGCGCGTCTGGAAGCCCTGAACCCGGCGGAATGGTCGACCTCGCAGCAAATCGACTGGCATTTGGTGCGCGCGGAAATGAACGGGTTCGACTTCGACCACCGCGTACGACGCCCGTGGGCCCGCGACCCTGCCTTTTATGCAAGTATCCACACCGCTCAGAGCGATGTCCCAGCCCATGAGGGGCCAACGATCGACAGCTGGATCGACCTGTGGACTTACGAGTATCCGCTGTCGCCGGACGACGCCGACGAGCTGGCTGGGCGGATCGGAGCGATTCCGAGGCTGTTGTCTCAAGCGCAGAACAACTTGACGGGCGATGCGCACGACCTGTGGGTGGCGGGGCTGCGTTCCTTCCGAGGGCAGGCGCAAGACTTGGCAGACCTGGCCGCGCGGGTGGCTGGCACGTCACCGGCTCTGGATGCGGCGATTGCCAATGCGCGTGCAGCCACCGAGGAGTTTCACGACTGGGTCGCGTTTCTGGCCGATACGAAGACGGGCACCTCCGGCATTGGCAGCGAGGAATACACATGGTACATGCGCAACGTGCACCTGGTGCCCTACACCTGGGAGGAACAGGTCACGCTCATGCGGCGCGAGCTCGTGCGGGCCCATGCGTCTCTGCGACTGGAAGAGCAGAGGAACCGCAATCTACCGCCACTTGAGCGCATTGCGACCGCCAGAGAGTACGATCGGCTGCTGAACGAGGCCGTCACCAGGTACATGGACTTTTTGGAAACCGAGCAGATCCAGACCGTGCAGCCGTGGATGGATCCGGCCCTGCGCGCTAAGAACGGCGCCTTTACCCCGGCGGAACCCCGAGAGATCCGCAACTTCTTCAGCGAAGTCAACTATCGCGACCCGGTCGTGATGCGCACCCACCTGCATCACTGGATCGAGCTCGCGACCATGGAAAGGGCTCCGCATCCGAGCCAAGTGCGCCGAGTGCCGTTGCTGTACAACATCTGGGACGCCCGTTCCGAGGGGCTGGCTACGGGCATGGAGGAGATGATGATGCACGCCGGTCTCTTCGACGACAGCCCGAGATCGCGGGAGCTGGTGTGGATCATGCTGGCGCAGCGGGCGGCGCGCGCGCTCAGCGGCCTGTATCTGCACGCCAACGTCTTCGACATGGAAGAAGCGGTGGCGCATGCCACGACCTGGACACCGCGCGGCTGGCTCCCCGACGCCGACCTAGTGCGCAACGAGCAGCACCTTTATCTGAGGCAGCCCGGCTACGGCGCCAGCTACCTCACCGGCAAGATCCAGATTGAAGACCTGATGGGCGAGTGGGCGTTGCAACAGGGTCCCGCCTTCAGCGTCCTGCGCTTCATGGACGGATTCTTCGCCGCCGGGGTGATCCCCGTAGTTCTCACCCGCTGGGAAATGACGGGGAACATGGACGACTTGTTGACCTTGCCATGATACGGCTGGGTAATGGGCAATCGGAGCCACCTTGACACCGGCACGCTACAGGCATACGTTTACTGACTTGACGCACACACGCTACACACACATAGACGCTGCTCAAAGGAGACACCACATGCGTCGTCGCGACTTCATCAAAACTGGAACCGTGGCGGGCACCGGGGCCCTCGGGGTCTCGGCCAACCCGTTGTCGGCCATGATGGCGGGTCCGGGCAGGCGCACCACCAATGGAGCGGTCCGCCTGAACTCGAACGAAAACCCGCTCGGCATCTCGCCGGCAGCCAAGGACGCGGTCATCGAGGCGATCACTCTGGCGAACCGCTACCCTGCGGAACAGAACGCGGCCCTCGTGAAGAAGCTTGCCGCAGCTCACGAAGTCGGGGAAGACCAGATCGTTCTGGGCGCGGGCTCGGCCGAGGTGCTGCAGATGGCCGTGCAGGCCTTCCGCGCTCCTCGCGCAAAACTGGTCATGGCCGACCCGACCTACGAGGCCGTAACCAACTACCAGCGCACGGAAGCGTACGAGCTCGTCAAGGTCCCCATCACCGGCAGTTACGAGCACGATCTCGACGCCATGCGGTCCGAGGCGGAGAGCTCGGGGCACCCCGCGCTGGTCTACCTTTGCAATCCCAACAACCCGACGGCGACGATCACGCCCAGCAAGGAGATCGACTCGTGGATCGCCGACGCGCCCGAGCACGTCTTCTTCCTGTGCGACGAGGCGTACATCGAGTTCGTCGAGGACGAGCGCATGTGGACCTCGCTGCCGTGGATCGAGAAGAAGCGCAACGTTCTGGTGGTGAGGACCTTCTCGAAGATCTACGGTCTGGCCGGCTTGCGCATCGGCTACGGCGTCGCCCATCGGGACACTACCGCGCGACTCATCGATTTCGCGTCGAGAAACAACATCAACCAGTTGGCGATTGCCGCGGCGTCGGCGTCGTTCCAGGACGAGGCGCTGGTCGCGAAGAGTCTCGAGGTCAACCGCGAGGCTCGCGTGACCGTCGAAGCCACGCTCGACGAGCTCGGGCTCGATCGCATGCCCACGCAGGCCAACTTTTTCATGCACCGCATAAACGGGGACCAGGCAACCTATCGGAATCGGATGGCGGAAGCGGGTTTCCTGGTGGGACGGGATTTTCCACCCAAGCTGGATTGGAGTCGTCTCTCCTTCGGGTTGCCCGAAGACATGGAGCGATTCAGCGAAGCCCTGCGAGACTTTCGTAGGAAGGGGTGGATCTAACGCCCGAAAAATCCGCACGCACCACCAACGGTCCACAAACATTCGGATCCCGCACGCCATCAGCGCGGATGAATACACATTTACATCATCGAACGGAGGGTTCAAATGATGAGAAGAGCAGCGACTATCGGTACCTTGGCAGTGCTCGCCCCGGCGGGTTTGGCGGTGGCCCAGACGCAGGGCAGCCTGCAAGGGACGGTCACCGCGGCAGCGACGGGTAGCGCCATCGCAGGGGCGCAGGTCAGCCTGGAAGCGTTGACCATGGGGGCCATTACCAGCCCCGACGGCACCTACCAGGTCAACAACATCCCCGCGGGCACGCACGAAGTCGTGGTCGTCCTGATCGGCTACCAGACGGAACGCCGCCAGGTTACGATCACCGACGGGGAGACCACCACGCTCAACGTGGCTCTCGCCGAGGCGGCCTTGGAAATTGAAGGTCTGGTCGCCGTCGGGAGTCGCGCGCAGCCCCGAACGGTCACCGAGTCGCCCGTGCCCGTTGACGTGATTTCCACGCGCGAGATCGTCAACCAGGGCGACACCGACATGGCCAACCTGCTGCGCAACGTGGTGCCGTCTTTCAACGTCAACATTCAACCAATCTCGGACGCGGCCACCTTCGCGCGCCCCGCAAACTTGCGCGGCTTGGCCCCCGACCACACGCTGGTGCTCGTGAACGGCAAGCGACGTCACCGCACCGCGGTCATTACCTGGTACGGGAACGGGCTCGCCGATGGGTCTCAGGGGCCTGACATCGCGCTCATTCCGGGAGGGGCGCTGGAACAGGCCGAGGTGCTGCGCGACGGTGCCGCGGCGCAGTACGGTTCGGACGCGATCGCCGGGGTCATGAACTTCGTGCTCAAGAACGACCGTTCCGGCGGCTCGATCGAGTTCAAGACCGGCGGCAACATGCTGAGCGACGTCAACTCCCCGGCCAACGATCGTGGCTGGCTCCCTGGCGACGGGCAGATGAACACGCTGACTGGGAACATCGGACTCCCTCTCGGCGAGAACGGCTTCCTCAACGTCACCGGCGAGTACGGCAACGCCCTGCCCACCGATCGCAGCGTGCAGCGCAACGACGCGATCGCGCTCATCCAGCAGCAGGGGAACACGGCCGTCCGGCAACCCGCCCAGATCTGGGGCTCTCCCGAGGTCTCCGACGAGATCAAGCTCTGGGCAAACACGGGGTACCTCTTCAGCGACAACATGCAGTTTTATGGGCACGGCAACTATGTGACGAAGACCGTGGAGGGCGGGTTCTATTTCCGTAACCCGAACACGCGCAGCGGGGTTTTTGGGACCTCCAACGCCGCCGGCGAGTCGATTCTGCTGGTTGGCGACATGATCGACGCCCGAGACGGCGTACTTGACGGGTCCGCCGGCTGCCCCGAAGTACGAGTCGAAGGTGGCGTGGTCGTCCAAACATCGGACAACATCGCCAACTGGAACCACGTCCTGAACGACCCTAACTGCTTCACCTTCCAGAAGATCTTCCCGGGCGGCTTCACGCCGCAGTTCGGCGCGAACGTCCTGGACGCTTCGGCCGTGGCCGGCCTGAAGGGAACCAGCGGCGCGCTCAGCTGGGACGCCAGCGCGGCGTGGGGACAGTCCAACATGGACTTCTTCATGTACAACACGGTCAACTCGTCGTTGGGACCGGATCAACCTTGCAGCGACAAGGGGCAGTCGCCTCACGTGCCCGATCAGCCGTGCACCCCCTGGTTCCATCCGGGCACCTACGATCAGCAGGAAACCAACCTGAACCTGGACATGTCCTACGCGATGAGCGACCAGGTCAATCTGGCCTTTGGCGCGGAGTGGCGGAACGAGTCATTCGAGATCGTTCAAGGCGACCAAGCGTCCTGGGTCGAAGGTCCGCTCGCGACCCAAGGGTTTACGCCGGGTTCCAACGGCTTTACCGGATTCGGGCCTCTTACCGCAGGCGACTGGAATCGCAGCAACTTCGCCGGTTACGGCGATGCCGAGTTCCGCGATCCCGACGGGTCCTGGACGTTCGGGGTCGCCGGTCGGATTGAGAACTTCTCGGACTTCGGCACCACGGTGAACGGCAAGGTCGCGGCTCGTGTCAGCATGAGCGAAGCCATGGCATTGCGCGGCAGCTTCAGCACCGGATTCCGGGCACCGACGCCAGGCCAGCAGAACGCCTTCAACATCTCGACGATCTACGATCCTGAGCTGATGGACCTGACCAACAACGGCACCATTCCCTCTACGTCGGATCTCGCAGTCGAGTACGGTGGGGAGCCCCTCGAGCCCGAGAACTCCACCAACTTGGCGTTGGGGATGGTCATGGATCAGGATAACCTGAGCCTGTCGTTGGACTTCTTCCGCATCGGCGTTTCGAATCGCCTCACGACGAGCCGGAACTACAACCTTAGCACGGCCGACGTGGAACGGCTGCTGGCCGAGGGGATCATTCGGCCCGGCGGCGTGCTCAAGCGATTCCGTTTCTTCATCAACGACTTCGCCACGGTGACCACCGGCATCGATGTCGTGGGCGCGTACAACATGCCTGGTTCGGGCGGATCCATGACGACCATCAGCACGGCCTGGACCTGGACGTCGACGGAAGTCACGGAGTACAAATCCGAAACCCTGAGCGACCTGCGGATCAGGATCTTGCAGGAGGGATTGCCCAACGTTCGGGGCAACGTCACGGTGAGCCACACGACGGCTGGTGGCACGCGAATGCTTGCCCGCGCCAGCCATTGGGGGGGCTACTACGACGGGGAGCAGCCCTACTACGAAGGCAGCCCCAGCAACACCATCGACTATCCCTCGCGACGGATCGCCGACGTCGAGGCTGCGAAGACCTTCATGGACAACTGGATGCTCACTGTAGGCGTGCAAAATGTCCTGAACACGTATCCCCAGGAGTACCCAGGGGCAGCTGCAGGCGTCGGCAACACCTACGGCCAGTTCACGCCGTTCGGCTTCAACGGCGCCTTCGTCTACACGAGGTTGGGCTATCGCTGGTAGCTAACCGCGCGTCGGCTTCGGTCGCGGCGACCTAGACAACTCGGCCCCGATCCGGCTCGCAAGCCGGGTCGGGGCCGAGTGTGTCCAGGTCGTTATCAGGATCTTGCCAGCACGTCCTTGAGGTCGGATCGCACCGTGTCGATGTCGGATCGCAGTACCTTCACGTCGTCCTTCACCTCGTCGATTCGTTCTCCAAGCCGGCACTCCCGGATTATTCTCGTAACTCCTTTTCGTTAGCGTGGTCGCTTCGTGCGTCCGTGAAAGATCGCACATCCAATGCCGGGCGCTACCCCTCCAGCCGCGCCAGCGCCGCCCGTGCGTCGTCGTTTCCGGCTCTGGCCGCGCGGCCGTACCACTCTCGCGCCCGGCCCAAGTCGCGGTCCACCCCTCGCCCGGCCTCGTACGCTTCGCCCAGCCGCAACTGCGTGATCGCGTCGCCCTCGTTGGCCGCGCGTTCCCACCACTTCACGGCCTCGGTGGCATTCTCTTCCACGCCCCTGCCCTCGGCGTAGGCGTTGCCGAGATTGTGCGCGGCCAGCACGTGCCCCCGCTCAGCCGCGCGACGGTGCCACGACGCGGCCACGACCGGATCGCGGGTCTTGCCCAGGCCTTCGTCGTACGCGGTGCCCATGAGGAACACGGCTTCCAGCACGCCCGCGTTGGCCGCACGCTCAACCTCGCCGATCACGCCGGCGGCGATGTCGCGCGCCCGCGCCTCGTCGCGGGGAAACCCCATGCGCCCGGTGGAATGCACCCGGGCGAGCCACATCACCGCAAGCGCGCCGCCTTCGGCGACCGCCTGCTCAAGCAGCTCGCGGGCGCGATCGTCGTCTACCGTACCTGCGACGCCGGTGTAGAAGTCGACGGCGACCAACAGATCGGGGTGAGGCTCGGCAGGCGCATCGGTACACCCGGCAGCGACCGCGAACATGACGGCGACAGCAGCGACGCCATGCGTCCATCTGGCAGTCGCGCTTCGCCTGACGCTCAAACCAAGTCCTCGCCCGACAATCCCAGCTGCGCCAACACCTCGGGGGGCGGACCGTCGAAGCTCGGCAACGGAATGTTGCCGACGTAGCCCAGGTCGCGCATTCCCTCTTCCGTGGTCCAGAACCCGGTCGAGACCATGTCGCGGAATTGATCGAAGAAGCGGGCCTGGGACTTCAGTTCGGGGGCCGCGTCGGGCTCGAAGCAGATCTGGTCGCAGATTTCATGCCGCTGGGTGGTTGTCAGGGCCGGAAAGTCGGCCGCGCCAAAACGTTCCTGCGCGGTGCGGTTGAGCCACGCGAGCCCGCCGCGCAGGGTGGTCAGGGCCTCTTCGTGACCGGGAGCCGAGACAAATTCGTTGACGTAGTCGGGGACGCCCAGCTCGCTTGCCGACGGCGATCGGTCGTCGGCGGGGATGATCACGTCGGCAAGCGCCGCCACCTGCCGAAGCTCCTCGGCGGTCAAGACCTTCTCCCATGGCACGACGGGCGCCAGCAGGTCGGGATCGGTAGCCGTACCTGCGGCGAGAGGGTTGCTGGGGGGCAGGGGCTCGTAGCCAGAAAGCGCTTCGTGAGCCGACTCGACGGCGTTGTCGCCGTCGGGGCGCGCGCACGAAGCGGCCGTCCCCAGCGCCGCACCCGCGGCAATGACCTTGAGCGCGCCCCGACGAGTAAGGTCGCCGTCACTCATCCTATGCTCCGATTTGCGAGCTGCTCGACAATGTAGTCGCTGGCGCGCCAGGCAATCGCCATGATCGACAGGGTCGGATTCTTGTCCGCGTTCGACACGAACGGCGCGCCGTCGGTAACGAACAGATTGGGCACGTCCCACGATTGGCAGAACTCGTTCAGCACCGAGCTGCGCGGATCGTCGCCCATGCGGGCGCCGCCGACCTCGTGAATGATCTGACCGCCCTTGGAGATGGCGTCCTCGCCGTCGCTGTGAACGGGCGAAAGCAACCGGCCACCCATCTCGTCGACGATTTCGGCGAACGTGCGCTGCATGTGCAACGCCTGGCGCAGCTCGTGATCGGCCCATTTCCAGTGGAACTTGAGCACGGGGATGCCGTAGCGGTCGACCCGGTCGGGGTCGATTTCGCAATAGCAGTCCTCGTTGGGAATCATCTCGCCGCGGCCGTCAAAGAACAGGAAGCTGCCATAGTAGCGGCGACAGTCGTCCTTGAAGCGCTGGCCGTAGCTGCCTCGGGTAAGCGGTTCCAGTCCCGCGAAGGCGCCGAAGCCGGGCATGCGCCGTCCGCCCCCGAACTCGATGTGGTAGCCGCGCGGAAAGTCGAGCCGCTCCGCAGCCTGCTCGCCGTAGAGCCACCACGGCATGTACATGTGCATGCCCGAAGCGCCGTCCTCGTTGTGTGGGGGCAGCGACTGCAGCGCGGGGATATGAGCGTAGACGCCCGCACCGACGGTGTCCATGACGTATTTGCCCACGAGACCGGAGGAGTTGGCCAGTCCGTCGGGAAACAGGTTGGACGTGGAGTTGAGCAAGATGCGCGCGGATTCGCACGCGCTTGCGGCCAACACGACCACGCGCCCCGAGACGAATTCGTCGCGCAGCGTGGCCTTGTCGACGTAGTGGACCCCGGTAGCTCGTCCCTGCGCGTCCACGGTGACTTCGCGCACCATCGCGTCGGTGCGGATATCGAGGTTGCCCGTAGCGAGCGCGGGTGGCAACAGGACGGTGGTGGACTGGAAATTGGCGCGTATGGAACAGCCGCGGCCGCAGGGCGTGGCCCAGTAGCAGGCCGCGCGGCCCCGCATGGACTCGGCGGTGACGCGTTGTGCAAGCGGGTTGCCGGGAAACAGCTGGGCGGGCAGCCGCTCGGCATCCTGAGTTTCGGTCAAGATCGCGAGATGGGCGGGGATGACGGGGATCCCCAAACGCCGGCAGGCCTTGCGCGCAAGGAGCTCGTAGGCTCGCGGGCGGGGCGGCGGCTGCAACACGCCTGGCGAAGAGTTGGGCGTGTTTTCCAGGCCCTCGTTCGAGCCGTAAACGCCGATGAGCGCCTCGGTCTTGTCGTAGTAGGGCGCGAGATCGTCGTACGACATCGGCCAGTCCGCGCCCAGCCCGTCTCTGCTGCGGGGCTTGAAGTCGTATTCGCCCATGCGGAGCGAAATGCGCCCCCAGTGATTGGTACGCCCCCCTAACATGCGCGAGCGCCACCACATGAACTCGGAGCCTTCGTCGACCGAGAACGGCTCGCCTGGAACCTGCCAACCACCGTCGACCGTGGCGTCGTAAAAGCCGAAAGGCTTGGCGTCCGTCCCTGCGCCCCGCAGCGGGGCGTCCTTCGGGAGCTGGAACATCGGCGTCTCGCGGATGGGATCGTAGTCCCGGCCCGCTTCCAACAGCAGCACCCGCAGTCCGAACGCGGCGAGAATGAAGGCGCTCATCCCGCCTCCGGCGCCCGAACCAACGACGATTGCGTCGTAGGGGTCCCCCGCTTGCGCGAGGCGGGCGCGGTTCGGGCGAAAGTGCGGCAACGGTTCTACTCCGGTGGCCCCGGTGCGATTCGGTTCGCCCGGAATGTCGGGATCTCGAAGACGTAGGGGCTTTCCGACGACGTCACGCGGAAGTTCCCGTCGCCTTCGGCCAAGGTGAGCGACGCCAGCTCGGCGCCTTCCGCGTCTGCGGCCACGACCGTCCGCTCCGGCTCTTCCGGCATGGTCGCGTCGGCAGGCGCAAAACCGCTCGCCCGCATGGTGGCCAGCTCCTGCAGAATGTTGCGCACGGTCGTTGCGTCGGCCTCGTCGCCGTTGGCGGTCCAGGCCGAGTCCTGGCGTTCGTAGCGGGTGGTCTCACCGTCGCGGACAATCACGATACTCGTCACGGCTGCCGTATCCGTCTGGATCACGACCTTGTCGCGCCAATCGAGCAGTGGCCGCGCGGCAGCCGACCGCAGGTCTCCCTCAATGAGGCTCACCATGTCCTGTGCGGGCAGGCGCGCGTAGGCGGTGCGGAAGCGGTTGCCCGCTCGACCTAGCAGTACGGGCGTGCCCTCCGCGGCGACCAGTGACCAGGCGCTGTCGCCGCTCACGCCGAGGCGATCGTGATTGGCGGGGTTGTTGGCGGCCACGACGCCGACCTCGACCTCGTCCAGGGCGCGCAGGAATCGGGACACCGCTCCCGAATCGGCTTCGAACCCATTGACCGTCCAGCCCGCCACGCCGCGCTCGAGCTGCAGGGTGTCTCGCGGACCCGTGATGTCGAAGCGCGTGTGCGATTCGCCGGCCATCTCCGCGAACGCCTCGGCCAGCGCCGAATTGGTTGCCTGGGAACCGCTACGGTTGCCGCGCAGCATGGTCACCCCTACGTACAACAGCGTGACCGCCACCAGGCAGTACAGCGACATGCGCAAGGTCTTCTCGCTCATTGTCCGCCCTCCTCTCCACCCTTCGAATCCTGCCCGCTTCCGGCCGTGCCGGCGTGTTCGCGCCATCGTCGCTCGGCGCGGGTTGCTCGTCCGGTCACGCGCACGAACCCAAAGAGGATGAAGAGTGCGGGTACGCCGAGCAGCGATCCCCATTTGAGCGCGTTTTGCCCGCCGTCGGACTCGAAAGCCAGCGTGGGGGGCGTGCGGTCCTTGGAGCGGATGCCAATGAGTGCGTCGTCCTGGGCCAGCCAGTCGACGGCGTTGGCTGCGAAGATCACGTTCTGGGAGTTGGTCTGGGCGAAACGGTCTTCAAGGAAATCGGCGTCGCCGACCGCAATGATCCGGCCCTCGGGCATCGGGGCGTCGGCCTCCTCGTCGTCGGCCTCCTGGTCGTCGGCCGGACTCGCCGTGGCCATGCTCGGGTCGATCGCCACCGCCAGCGCATGCACGCCAAGCTCGTCTTCGGACCTTGCGAACTCGGTACGCGGGTCAATCATGCCCCCGGCGGGCTGCGTGCCTCCTCCTGCGCTCGTGGTCCACAGTGGCGTCACGGCGGTGTTGTCTTCGTCCCACGTGAACGGGGCCGCCCAGCCAAAGGTCGCGTTGGCAAGGTCGCGGGTCACGGCGTGGTCGCTGCCCGAGAAGGCGATCGGCCACAGGGGGTAGGAGCGAATGACGCTGAAATACCCCTGCGGTACCTGCACGCGCTCCGCCGACGCCAGGTCGAACACCATTTCGTCCGACGCCTCTACGCCGCGGGTGGCCAGGAGGTCTTCGAGACCGGTGGTTACGGGCATCGCCATCGGCGATTGCGGGTTGATCGCGTGCCGCTCCATGAGCAGGAGCGCGGCGCCTCCACGGTTCAAGTAGCCGTCAACCGCGCGCGCAGCCATTCCCGAGAGGGGCTGCGTCGGAGCCGCCACGACTAACACGTCGATACTGTCGGGAACCGTGGGCGGACCCGCGGAATCGGCTGCCAGATCTACCAACGTAACGTCATAGCGATCGCCGAGACTCTCGCGGAACGCGCGGTACTGGAAGGATTCCTTCGCCTCGAAGCCGGACATGAAGGCGAGCGTGGGCTTTTCCGTCGTGGTCATGTTGGCAATCGCCGAGACCAGGCGAAACTCCAGGTCGTCGGCGCGGTCCACCACCGGCATCACCTCCTGCTCGTCGGCATAGGTGACCGCGAGTCCGAAGTAGCCGCGCCGCACCTGCAGCTCGTCGTCGCGCAGCACGTTGAACTCGAGCGGCATGACGCCCATTGACGATGCCTGGTCCGCCTGTTCCTCGCTGTTGTCCGGGTTGATCTCGACCGTGTTGAGCATGCCGTCGGATGCGCGGCGCAGATCGGCCACGACGTCGCGCACGTCGCGCAGGATGAGCTGGATCTCCTGGGGCAGATCGTCGCTCACGAACAGGGTGAGGTTCACCACGTCGTCCAGATTGCCCATGATCTCGCGGCTGCCGTCGGAGAGCGTGAAGAGGTCGTCGGACGTGAGGTCGAGGCGTCCCCGCACGTAGCCGCCCAGAAGGTTGAGCATGAGCACCGCCAGCGCGATCACGCCGGTGCCCGCGCGGAGACGGTGGTAGGCGCTGCCCGCCGTGCTCAATCGTTCCCGGCTGAGCGCCGCGACGGCCAGCAGCAGGAAGAGCCCGCAGGTAGAGGCGAAGTAGAGAAGATCGCGCAGGTCGACCACGCCGCGTGCGACGTTCTCGAAATGGCTCATGACCGACAGCTGCCCCGCCCACGCGCCCAGCAGGCGCGGCAGACCGATCTGGACGATTGGCGTCCCGATCAGGACCAACGCGAAGCAGATAAAGGCGCCCATGATGAACGCGGTGATCTGGTTGCGCGTCATGGACGAAGCCCACAGCCCAATCGCCACCATCTGGGCCGTGAGAAGCGCCGCGCCAAAGTACTGCGCCACCATGATGCCCGGATCCGCTTCCGAAGCAGCCAGCACGCCCAGGGCCATCGGCAACGTGCCTGCCATGGCGATCATCACGAACAGCCAGTTCCCCAGGAACTTGCCCAGCACGATCTCGACCTCGGTCAGCGGCTGTGCCACAAGCCACTCCAGGGTCCGACCGCGCCGCTCTTCGGCAAGGCTCTTCATGGCCACCGCCGGCACGAATACGACCAGCAACCAGGGTAGCAGGTCGAAGAACGGGCGCAAACTCGCGACCGACATGGCGTATAGCGAACGGAAAGCCAGGTACAGGCCGAGTCCCAGGAAGGCGACTGCCAGGATATAGGCAGTGGGCTGGTCGAAGAACCCGCGCAGCTCGCGGCGGGCGACGAGGCCGATCTGTCTGAAATTGATTACGGTCCTGTTCACCGTCTATTTCTCCTCCGCTTCGGCCGTGGTCAACGCTCGGAACACCTGCTCCAGGGTAGCTCGCTCGCGACGGAGCTCCCACAACACCCAGCCGCGTTCGGTCGCCATCCGGAATATGTCCGGACGAAGCTCGCGATCCCCGGTGGTTTCAAGGCCCACCCGCACCCTGCCGTCCACCTTCACGGCGGTGTGATCGGCCACGGTGGGCAGCGCGCACAATCCCTCGATCACGCCGTCGCCCTCGGCCTCGACCGTGTATCGCGAGACCCCTCGCCGGCTGTCCATCAGTTCGGCAACCGTCCCGTCGGCGGCGATCGAGCCGTCGGAAATGATCAGCAATCTGTCGCAGGTCGCTTCGACCTCCTGCATGACGTGGGTGCTGAGTATGACGGTGCGTTCGCTTCCCAGCGAGTTGACCAGCTTGCGAATCTCGACGCGCTGATTGGGGTCCAGTCCTTCGGTGGGCTCGTCCAGCACGAGAATTTCGGGTTGATGCAGTATGGCGCCGGCCATTCCGGCGCGCTGGCGGTAGCCCTTCGAGATTTCGCTGATGGGGCGGAAGAAGACATCCTCCAGACCCGTTTCGGCTACCGCGTTGGAAATGGCCGGGCGCGCCGCCGCGGGATCCATGCCCCGCAACCGCGCCACGTACTCGAGGAACTCGCAGACGAGCATGTCGTCGTAAAGAGGGTTGGCTTCGGGCAGGTAGCCGACGCGGGACTTCGCCTCGGTGAGATTGTCTCCGATTGGCGTCCCGTCGAACCGAATCTCGCCCTCGTCGGGCTGGAGCGTGCCCGTGAGCATCCGCATCGTGGTCGTCTTGCCGGCCCCGTTGGGTCCCAGAAACCCGACCACTTCTCCTCGGTCCACCGCAAAACTGGCGCGATTGACGGCCACGAGAGACCCGTAGCGCTTCGTCACCTCTTCAACCGATATCATCCTTCCTCCTGTGGGGGGTGCATGCGTCGTGACAAAACCGCAACATACTATGGCTATCGTGCGCTACTGTCCAGCGTGGCAGGTGAGCGCTGGGCAGCCGACGGCGTCGGCGTCAGGCTAATCGGTGCTGCGCGAGCCGCCGTCGCCGAACGGTCGAGGCGCGAAGGGCCTCTGACGGTCTCGGGGGCACGTCAGCCGCAAACTTCCACGGTTTCCGACCAAATGAAGATGCCGTCCTGGTATAGCTCGAAGATCACGGTTTCGCATTCGTTGGGCGGTGGTCCCATCCCTCCACAGGATTCGGTCCCTGGCGGTTCCCCAGGATCTCCGCCACCCCCGCAGCCGTCGTCGGGTTTCATCCCGGTAAGAGTAACAGTGCCGATATTGCCGCTTGGCAGCTCTGACTGAGGACCCGTGCCGACAGGATAGTTTCTGTGGGTGCTCTGGGCGGTCACTCGCACCGTGAACGATCTACCCCACGGTACGCTGCTTCTCAACACTTCGGGTGACGTCATCTCGAGAAGAAACTCGCTTCGTTGGGCCATAACGCAGCCTGCGGATGTCTCGCTTTGGTCCGGCAACGGAAAAATGTCCGGATTGAAAAACGCGGACGTCAACCTCAGCTGGGCCGCAACGTCATTGCTGATAATGGCCGTGCTGATAGCGCCCGTACCGAGTGGGGGCCTAGGCCACCGGCCGTTTACGGCAAAGCTAGTGATCTCAATTTCGCCATCGGCATGGAAGTTGACTTCGGTGGTCGCATTAGGAGCCAAACCCTGGACACCGCCAATCCAGTCCCTGCACGTCTCCGCCGCGGCAGCGACCGCAAGAATCTCCTGCCAGTTATCGAGTTCCGCTCGCTCCACATCCGTTTGTGGGTCACGCAAGCCTTGCTCCACCGAATCCCGAAGTGCGTCGCGGTACTCGCCAAGCTCCACAAGCCGGCGCTCCGCCTCGGGAGCGTCCAGAATGGGGAGTTCCAGTAGTGCCCTCATGTCCGCAATATCCGCCTCCAACCCCTCGATCCGCTCCGCCGCCATGCGTGGGTCGGGTGGATCGGGCCACCTCGACATTTCGGCCTGTTCGGCCTTTTCGGCCCCGAGCCGTTCCTCGAGCGTGCGGATATTCGCTCGCACCGCGTCGTCGTTGACAAGTGTCCGTACACTTCCCGTCGTGACGTCGATGCGAACCGTATCGACAGCCTGGACAAGGGACGGGGCGCCTGCTCCGTCCGTTTCGGCAGTACGCTCCGGGTAGCACGCAATCGCCAGCACGGTGACCGCTGCGCAACCAATCGTCAGGCGAGAAATGGGATTCCGAGCCTTCATCTCGTTTCTCCCTGTCAGCGGGGGGTGGGAAACTCAGTTCGTTTAGGGTAGCGGTCGGATTCCCAACCCGCGAGCTCGCTTGTCTCGCACGGCGGTGCCGGAGTAACTTGAACCATGCGTCCGAAAGGGCACCGGGCGCACGCACACCACAATCAACAAGGAGACGCAGGGGATGAGACGATTCTTTTCGATGCTGGTGCTGATGGTCGCGGCCCTTCCGCTCAGCGCCCAGCAGAGAGGTTCGATCACCGGAACCGTAAGCACGGCCGGGTCGGGCGTAGAGAGCGCCCAGGTAGTGCTCTCTCAAGCCGTCACGGGAGCGCAGTACGGGGGACTCACCAACGATGGCGGGCGCTACAACATCGCGGGCGTTCCGCCGGGAAGTTACGAGGTCACGGTCCAGCTGATCGGGTACACGGCCGAGGCCCAGCAGGTGACGCTCGGCGCGGGCGCGTCCGCGATAGTCGACTTCGAACTGACGCCCACGGCGTTGGCGCTGGGCGGCATCGAGATCCTGGCGGAACGGGCGGAAGAGCGACGTACGCCCGTCGCGTTCACCGACGTGTCCAAGGGCGAGATCGAGAACCAGCTCGGATCGCGCGATCTGCCCCTGGTGCTCAACGTCACCCCGTCGGTCTACTCGACCGCGCAGGGTGGCGGCGCGGGCGACGCCCGAATCAACGTGCGCGGCTTCAGTCAGCGCCATACGGCGGTGATGCTGAACGGCGTGCCGGTCAACGACATGGAAAACGGTTGGGTGTACTGGTCCAACTTCGACGGCGTGGGAGACGCCGCCACCAGCGTCCAGCTGCAGCGCGGGCTGAGCGCCGTGAATCTGGCCACCCCGTCAATCGGCGGTACGCTCAACATGATCACCGACCCCAGCGCGCAGGCTCCCGGCTACAACCTGAAACAGGAGTTCGGGTCGGGGAACTTCGTCAAGACCCAGATGACGGCGTCGACCGGCCCCATCGGGAACTTCGCCATGACGCTTTCCGGCGTTCGCAAGACGGGCGACGGCCTGATCGACGGGACCTGGACGGACGCCTGGGCGTACTACATGGCCTCGCAGTACAAGCTCAACGACAACAACCGGATCGAGCTGTACGCAGTCGGCGCCCCGCAGCGCCACGGCCAGAATCTCTACAAGCTGAACATTGCCACGCTGAGCCGAGAGCTTGCGGCTTCGCTTAGCGACTACGACCCCGCGGGACTGAACTACTTCAGCACCGAGGCCGGTCGCTTCTGGAATCCGAACCTTGGCGGCGTCGACCCCAGCTACACCGGCAGACAGTTCACGAGCACCGGCCCGGGAGCGGGCGTCTTCAGTCGGCGCGACCGCAGCTTCCTGAACGAGCGCGAGAACTACTTTTACAAGCCTTACGTCAACCTGAACTGGTACTCGTACCTGGGCGACGGGTTGACCGCCAACACCGTGGCATACTACTCGGGCGGCAACGGCGGCGGGACCGGGACCTACGGGTCGCTGCGTTGGGACTACACCTACGGGCAGCGATTCGCAGACTGGAACGCTACGATCGATCGCAACCGAGGCAGCGACAGCGGCGGGTCCTTTGGCATCCTGCGGAACTCGGTCAACAACCAGGACACCTGGGGCGCCATCTCGAAGCTGCAAAAGGACTTCGGCAACAACCTCGTGACCGAGATCGGGATCGATTGGCGCACCGCGACAATCGAGCATTATCGCGAAGTCAGGGACCTGCTGGGCGGCAGTTTCTACAACGACTGCTTCCGCGGATGCAGCTCCGATTTCTGGACCGAAGAGCAGGGCAATCGCCGGCTCGGGGACAAGATCCACTACCATAACGAGAACAACGTGAACTGGGTCGGGGCTCACCTGCAAGCGGAGAAATCGTCGCTGGCGGGATCCTACTACGGCATGGTCGGGATATCGCGGATTTCCTACGACTTCGTCGACTTCTTCACGCGTGGCGCGAGCGGCGGTTTTCACGAGATCAGCAGCGGCGGACACAGCGGCTATCAGGTCAAGGGGGGCGCGGTTCGCAACCTCGGTCCGGAGTGGTCGTTGTACGGCAACCTGGGTCTCGTCTCAAAGGTTCCGATCTTCGACGGCGTGATCGACGACGTCGGCGGCATTCTCATCGACAATCCGAAGAACGAGACCTTCACGTCTTTCGAGGCGGGCACGCGATTCCGCTCGCTCAACCGCGGGGTCTCTCTGGACGCCAACGTGTACTACACCCAGTGGAACGACCGCAGCGCCCGTCGGTTCGCGCGCGACTTCTTCGGCGAAGGACAGGACGCGCTGATCGCGCTGCTGGGAATGGATGCGCGGCACATGGGCCTGGAGCTCGAGGCCGCGTTCCAGCCGGCGGACTTCATGCGGTTCGACGGCGCAATGTCGTGGGGCGACTGGAGATACACGGACGACGTCGAGGGCAGCTACCGGGCCGAAGATCGCCAATCGGCGACGCTGGACTACACCTTCTACGTCAAGGACCTGTACGTGGGCGACGCCCCCCAGATACAGTTCGCCTATGGGTTGTCGTTCTTTCCGACCGGCGGCCTCTATCTGAACATGGTGGGCAGGACCTACGCCAAGCATTACGCCAACTTCGATCCGTTCTCTCGCACCACGTCCGCGGACGCAGGCACCCAGTCGTGGAGTCCGCCGGGATACACGGTCTTTGATTTTCACGTGTCTTACCGACTGGCGGACGAGCTGTCGGCGCCCTTCGGCGGCAACGTTCAGCTGTTCCTCCACGGATTCAACATCACGGACAAGATCTATATCCAGGACGCCACCGACAATTCGCGGTTCAACGCGTACCGCGACTCCGCCGAGCGCGAGGCCGGGCGGTGGAGCCACAAGGCCGACGACGCCGAGGTCTTCCTGGGTTACCCGCGTTCGTTCAACTTCGGGTTCCGGATCTTCCACTAGTCGGACGTCCGACGAGCGGGTTTGCGGGCTTGATGACGGCGACGGCGCCGAAGCGCCGTCGCCGTCGTTCCACCTTACGCCAACCTCGCCGCCAAGATTGCGTGCAGCGCGTCGGGGTTCTCCGTATTCACCCAGTGACCCCCCGCGACCTCGTGCAGGAACACGGGGCCCGAGGTGGACATCGCTCGCCGAAGTCGGGCGATGTCCACGCTGCCAAGCACGCGGGAGGCACGCGCCCGGATTACGTGCACGGCGATGTCGTCAGGCGGCCGTTCAACCACGCGCCACGCGTCGGTGCGAAAGTAATCGCGCAGGTACGCCTCCATCTCGTCCGGGTGCAGCCGCCATTCCAACCCGGCGTCGGTCCGCACCGCGTTGATGGCCATCCAGTTCGACACCAGGGCCGAGAATCCCTCGGAGCGCACCGCCGCGACCACCTCGGCGCGGCTGCCGAACGGGCCCGGATGGCGGCGGAGCACGCCCAGCATGCGCCATGCGCTGCCGCCGGGCCTTCCCGCCGACGGCGACGAATCCACGACCCACAGCTGGCGCGAGCGCGGCACCCGGGGCCGCGATCCGCGGCCCTCGCGCAGCCCAGCGTGCAGCAGCGCGACCTTCCCGCCGAACGAGTGCCCCAGCACCGCGTCCGCCGGGCCGCCCAGCCGGCGTTCCAGGCGCAGCACGTCTTCCGCACAGGCCTTGAGGGTGTGGGGCGCCAGCGACGGCGACTGCCCGTGCGACCGCAGGTCGACGAGGACGACGGCCCAGTCCGGGCGGGCGCGCACGAGCCTCCGCGCGACGGTGCGCCAGTTGCGACCCGCGCCGTAGATACCGTGCAGCAACAGCATCCGCTTTGCCGGGCGTGCCCCGTGAGCCTCAACGATTTGGTGGTGCAAAGTGCCTATTTGGCGTCCTTGGTCGTGTCTGGACTGGAGATCTCGCCGTGAAACAAACCTCAACCTTTCTCGCGGTTGCAACCACTGTCGCGGCCCTTCTGGCGCCGTCGAGCGGGCTGCGCGGTCAACTCCGCCCTGTCCAACCCTCGGAAAACACGCCGATCCCAATCCCCCGACTATCGGGCGAGATCGTGCTGGACGGCGTCGTTGACGAGCCGGCCTGGGACGCGATTGCACCCTTTGCCATGACCATGTTTTCGCCCGCGTTCGGCGGACCGCTTACCGAAGAGACCGAAGTGCGGATGGCGCACGACGACCGCTACCTGTACGTCTCGGGGCGCATGTGGGATTCCGACCCCGACGGGATCCGCACCGGCACGTTTTACCGCGATCAGTACAGCGGCGACGACATTCTTTCGGTGGTTGTGGACAGCTACAACGACTACGAGACCGCGGTGTGGTTCACCACCAACCCGTCGGGCGTGCGACAGGACCGCACCATGTCGAACGACGCCGAGTTCACCAACGGCATGCCGATGAGCTGGGACTGGAACGCACATTGGGACGTGGTGACGACGCAAACGGATGAAGGCTGGTTCGCGGAGTTCCGCATTCCGTTTTCGACGCTTGGGTTCCAGGGTTCGGACGAAGTGACGATGGGCTTGATCATATACCGGGTGATTGCGCGCAGGAGCGAGCGGCAAACCTTTCCGCCGATCGATCCGGGCTGGGGACGCATGGGGTTCGCCAAGCCGTCGCGGGCCCAACGGGTGACCCTCAGTGGCGTCCGCCAGTCAACGCCGCTGTACGTAACCCCTTATGCGATAGGCGGATTCAAGGACGCTCGGGTGCACGGTGGACCCCACGCCTGGCCGAGTCAATGGTCTCTGGAGCGGGACTGGACCACGGAAGCCGGAGCCGATCTCAAGTACTCGCCCACTTCGAATCTTGCGCTCGACGTGACCGTAAACACCGACTTCGCACAGGTGGAAGCCGACGACCAGCAGATCAATCTCACCCGCTTTGCGCTGTTTTTCCCCGAGAAACGTCAGTTTTTCCAGGAGCGCGCGTCAACGTTCAATTTCAACACCGGCGGCATGTTCAATCGCCTTTTCCACAGTCGCCGCATCGGGCTGAACGCAGGCGAAATCGTGCGGATCTACGGGGGCGCGCGTGCCGTAGGTCGTTGGGAGGGAACGGATTTTGGGTTTCTGAGTATGCAGACTGCCGCCCAGGGAGACCTGTCGTCCGAAAACGTGGGCGTGGTACGGCTGCGCCAGCGGGTAATCGACGAGTTTTCGAGCGTCGGGGCCATGGTTACGACGCGCGTGGGCTCAACGGGACGAAACAACGTCGCCTACGGCCTCGACGGCGTCCTGCGCTGGACGGGCGACGAGTACATCGTTTTCCAGTGGGCGCACACGTTCGACGAGGCTGCCGCGCAGGCCGGGGGGCTGGAGTCGGGACTGGCTCGGGCCCGGGTGGAGCGCCGCCGCGACGACGGATTCTCATACTACGCCGAGGGCATTCGCGCGGGAGCCGATTATCTGCCTGGATTGGGCTTTCAGCTGCGCAAGGACTTCACCTATGGCGGTGGCCAGCTTCGCTACCGTCGCTTGAGCGACGAGGCATCGCCGTTGCTGTCGCAGGCAATCCAGATCGGCACGGCACATTATCTGCGCAACGAGGACGGCACTGCGGAATCGCGCGAGATCAAGCCCGAGCTGGAGTTTCAATTCCGCGGCGGGGCCAATCTGACTCTGGGGACGCTTTCGAGCTTCGAGAGCCTGCGCGAGCCGTTCTCAATCTCGGACCTGGTAGTTCCGGCCGGTGAGTACTGGTTTCACGAGGCCACCGCCATGGTGCGCCTTCCGCGCAGCAACCTGTTTCGGGGCGAGTTCAACGCGTCGGTGGGCAGCTTCTACGACGGCACCCGGGTCAGTGTGGGGCTGGCGCCCGTGTGGGTGGTGTCGAAGTATCTGGAACTGGAGACCGGTTACGAATTCAATCGGCTGGAGTTTGCCGACCGCGGCGCGAGTACGACCGCCCAGCTCGGCAGCCTGCGAGTGAAGACCGCGTTGAATCCGCGAGTCTCGATGAGCACCTTCGGCCAGCTGAACACCGCCACCCGCGAGACCAGCCTGAACGTGCGGTTCCGGTACCATTTTCGGGAAGGCACGGATCTCTGGATCGTGTACAACGAGGGGTGGGACGATACGGGCTTGCGCCCGCCGACCTCGTCGGGACGGGCCGTTCTGGTGAAATACTCGCATGCGCTGACTTGGTGAAGGGCCGTGCCAGCCCGGCAGACAGCGCCGCTCGGTACACCTCGTGGCCAACGCGTACGCGGACCGTTGGCCGTTTTCGCATTGGTCGCCATCTCGTCGCTGTTCGCGACTCCCGCCCTGCGCGATGCCGCCACCCTCCAACCCTTCCCCACCGCCACCCTGCACCACCCCGTCGGCTACCTGATCGGCGCGCCCCTCTTCGGCATCTGGGACACGCTGACCCTTCTCACGGCCAGCCAGCACTATGCAGTCGTCGCGACCCTGGCAACGGCGTACGTCGGATTCCGCCTCGTTGCGGGGGGTGCGTTTGCGGCGTCGCGTGGCGGCCACCCGGCACCCATCCTCCGCCGCCTCGCGCTGGAGGCGCTCTTCGCGGTCGGGGCGCTTGCTGCGCTGCTCGCCTTCTACGCGGCGGCCGCATTGGTCCCGCGCCCCATGGCGGCCATCCGGCTGGCATCGCCCGATCTCGTCGCGGTGAACTTTCATTCGCACACGCGCCATTCGCACGACGCCTGGTCCCGCTTCACGCCGGCGAGAAATCGCGCATGGCACGGCGCCGGCGGCTTCCACGCGGCCTACGTCACCGACCACTACACGTGGGCCGGCGTGGACGAGGCGGCTCCCGCCAACCCGGACCGCGCTGGCGACGGCACGGTTCTCTTGAGTGGCATGGAGGTGCGTCGCGAAGACCGACACGTCAACGTTCTCGGCGCTCGAGAACGGTACGTCTTCGCGCTCGACAGCACTTGGCACCACCTGGACCCGGACGCCCTCGCGGCAGCGCACAACCGTGGCGGCCGCCGCGCCACCATCGTGTATACGATTCCGGGCGACCTTGACGCGATCGTGCCGTTCGGCGCAGGGTCGCCGAGCGGCGTGATCGCCGTCGAGCTCAGCGACGGTGCGCCGCGCGGCCTCGAACAGGCCAAGTCGGAGCGCGCGGCGATCCTGGCCCTTGCCGACAGCCTGGACCTGGCGGTGGTCGCGGGCACCAACCTGCACGGATGGGGACGCACCGTGCCGGCCTGGAGCGTGATGCGGGTACCGAGTTGGCGCGAGATGCGAGCGGAAACGCTCGGCGACGCGATCGAGGAGACGCTGCACCGAGATCGCCGCCGGGCGGTCACGGTGGTGGAGCGGGTCGTGCCGTATCACGACGGGTCGGCGGTCGCGTTGGCGGCCAGCGTGCCGTTGCTGCTCTGGGGCCACTTGCGTACTCTGACGCTCGCGGAACGGGCCTTCTGGCTGGCCTGGGCGGCGATCTGGGCCGCCGTTGCGCTGGTCGTTCGACGACGTCAACCATGACCACCTTCGCCGTTTACCTTCGCCTCGGTTTCGAGCACTTGCTCGATCTTCAGGGCTACGACCACATGCTCTTCCTGGCGGCGCTCTGTGCGGCGTACTCGGTAAGTCGGTGGCGGGAGCTGCTCATCCTGGTAACCGCGTTCACGATCGGCCACTCGGTCTCGTTGGCGCTCGCGACGTTGCGGTGGGTACGCGTGGACAGCGGGCTCGTCGAGGTCCTCATTCCGGTGACGATCGTGGCGACGGCCGTGGCGAATCTGGCGACGGCTCGCGCCTCTCAAGGCACCCGATCAACGCGGAGACGGCGCCTCCGCTACCTGCTCGCCCTTGCGTTCGGCGTCGTGCACGGCCTCGGGTTCTCGACCTTCCTACGCCTGGCATTAGGCGAAGAAAGAAGCCTGCTGCTGCCTCTGCTGTCATTCAACATCGGCCTTGAACTCGCGCAGATCGTGGTCACGGGAGCGATCCTTGCCGTGTGCTTCGTTGTGGTGCGCGGCCTGTCGCTGCCACACCGTCATTGGACGACAGCCGTGTCCGCAATCGCAGCCCTGGCCGCCGGGTGGATGTTGTTTTCGGGCTAGCTACGCGTCTCGGACGGCACGTCTCATCGGACGAGACCCACGCTTGCTCCAACCGATTCCTTGGCAATACCTTGAACGCAACTACCGTTTACCGTCAAACAGGGAGACCGCAAGCCATGTCCCTTCGCGCAGATCGCCTCGTCACCGCACTCTCGGCGGCCGCCATCCTCTTGATCTCCACCGCCACCGCCGCACAGGCCCAGTGGACGGCGTCCAGCCCTGGCAGCGACAACATGGACATTCTGGGGCACATTCCGCTTGGGCCGCGGCTGTCGGTGGCCGACCTGGACCTGGAGCAAGAGCTGGATCGGCCCTATGCGTACGTTGCTCGCATGGTCTATGGCGATGTGGGCCCCAAGGGCCTCGACATCGTTTCCATCGCCGACCCGGAGCATCCCGAAGTCATCTACGAGTGGAGGATCGAGGACCAGGACCTCCACTTGCGTACGGGCGGCATGGACGTAAAGCACTTCAAGATCGGCGATCGCTACTACGTCGTGCAGTCGCTCCAGTTCGGGCAGGGTGGTCCGGACAGCGACATGGGCGCCGTGGTCCTGGACGTGACCGGGCTTCCCGATCCGTCCACCGTGCAGGAAATGGCGCGAATCCGCGAGCCCGACTTGCAGGGAGGCTTTCACAACATCTTCGTCTACAAGCATTCCGACGGACGGGTACTCCTCTTCGCGACGGTGAGCGGACCCTTCGCGCACGTCTACGACCTTGCTCGGGTGGTGGATGGCGACCTTGACAACGCGCTGGTCGGCCGGGTGCCGGTTCCCGAGACCGAATTCAGCCGCGCCGGACGCGGCTACCACGACTTCTACGTGGGATACCACCCGGACACTGGCGAGGATCGCTTCTACGGCGGCGGCACCGGCGGCTACTACATCTACGACGTCACCGACATCGCCAACCCCGAGCTTCGCATCACGCTTGCCGGGGTGAGCGGCGTGCGCGGTGGGCACACGTTCACGCCCAGCCCCGACGGTCGCTACGTGGTGGCGGAGACGGAATATCAGTACGCCCCCATACGCATCTTCGACCTTCAACCCGCGCTTGACGGCGAAGTGACCAACATTCGCAGCCCGATTTCGGCGTGGACGGCCGACTGGCGCAATCTGGTACACAACCACGAGGTGCGCTGGCCCTACGTCTTCGCGTCGGGGTATCTGGACGGACTGCAGATCTTTTCGCTCATGGACCCTGAAAACCCGGTTACCGTGGGTTACTACGACACGTACGTGGGACCGCCCAACAAGGACCGCACGCCCGTCTTCAACGGCGCTTTCGGGGTGGACGTGCGCAACGCCGACGGCCTGATCGTGGTGAGCGACATGACCACCGGTTTCTGGACCTTCCGCATGGACGGCTTCAGCGGCTGGAACGGCGAGAAGTGGGGCATGCCCAACATCTCGTCGGCCCAGGACTGGGACCGGGGGCCGGTCAGGCGACCGGTCAGCTGATGGAGGGCGACGCCATGCGCAGCTCGCGAACTGCAAGGGCGGTTGGAGGCACCGCAGCGCTCCTGGCGTTGGCCGTCGCCGGCGGGCTTGGCGCACCCGGGGTGTCCGGGGCGGCGGGCGTGTCTGGTGCAGCCCCATGCAACGTAGCCGCCCCATCCGCCCGTGGCCCGGCAGGCCCCGAGTACTACCAATTCCCCTTGGTCTCGACCAGGCGGGTTCCCGGCACGGGCTACGCCGCGGGCGTTGGCGAGGTCGCCTTCACGGCGTCGCCGTACGGGATCGCACTGGGCCCGGACGGCAGCTACTCCTACGATTTCCACCTTCGCTTCGATCGGCTCAAGCCGGCGCGGAGCGGTACCTACGTGGTGTGGACCATCACCCCGGCACTGGATCGGATCAAACTCGCGGGCGAGCTTGCGTATCCGTCCGACTTTTCCGGCAAGGTAGGCTGGAACAAGTTTCTCGTCGTGGTGACTCTGGAGCCTGCGTTCGACGCGGAAGCAACGAAGTGGACAGGCCCCATCGTCATGCGCGGGATGTCTCGCAGCGGAATGATGCACACTATGGCCGGGCATGGCCCATTCGAGGTGAAGAACTGCGCGGCTTACGGTTATTGACGCTGGTTCCGACGGTGGCGGCAATCGTCGCCGCGGGGCTGGGCGGGGACGCGCGCGCCGCCTTGTCGCAGGAGATGGACCACGCTGGTCACATGATGGGCGACCCGGGCACCGGGTGGCGCATGCCCCCCATGGACCCGAACATGCCCATGACCCCGGGCCTGGAGATGGCCCTGCCTCCGGTCGAGCCCTTTCTGGCAGCCGCGGGAATCGATATCGCAACCCTGCCGGAGGCGCGGCCCAGCGAGGTCGTCCACCTGGAACCGGGCGATACCTTCGACGTCGACGTGTCGATCGTGCGTCGCACGCTGCGTGGCCACACGGCCGCCATGTACGGCTACAACGGTCAGTATCCGGGTCCGCTGATTCGCGCCCCGCAGGGATCGAAGGTGGTGGTGCGCGTCACCAACCGGATCGAGGGTCCCACCACGGTCCATTGGCACGGCCTGCGGCTGGAAAACCGTTTCGACGGCGTGCCGGGCCTCATTCAGGACCCGATTGAGGTCGGCGAGTCGTTTACCTACGAGCTGTTGGTGCCCGACGCCGGCATGTTCTGGTATCACCCCCACGTGCGCGAAGACGTGCAGCAGGACCTGGGCCTCTACGGCAACCTTCTGGTCGAGTCGCCCGACCCGGACTATTACGGCCCGGCCCACCGCGAAGAAATGCTGGTCCTGGACGACATCCTGATGGACGAGCAGGGGTTCATTCCGTGGGGGAAGGAGGCGCCGACCCACGCGCTCATGGGACGGTTCGGCAACGTGATGCTCGTGAACGGCGTGACGGGGCACGAACTGCAGGTACGCCCCGGCGAAGTCGTGCGCTTCTACGTGACCAACGTGGCCAACACCCGCACCTTCAACGTCACTTTCGGCGACGCGCGCGTGAAACTGGTGGCGTCGGACCTGAGCCGTTTCGAGCGCGAGAGCTGGGTACCCAGCGTGGTGATCGCGCCGGCGGAACGATATGTGGTGGACGTGGTCTTTCCCGAGGAGGGGGTAGTTGCGATCGCAAACACGATCCAGGCCGTGAATCACTTTCGGGGGGAGTTCTACCCGCACGTCGACACCTTGGCGCTCGTGACCGTAGCGGGGCCGCCCGCGGCGGACGAGGTCGCCGAGGCGTACGCCGCGCTGCGCGGGGTGGATACGGTGGCGGCGGAGGCCGATGCCATGCGCTCGCACCTTGGCCGCGCCCCCGACCACACCCTCGAAGCCACCGTGCGGGTCCAGGGGCTTCCTCTCCCAATCGTCCGCTCAATGGAGATGGACACCCTCTATGTCCCCCCTATGGAGTGGAACGATGCGATGCCCATGATGAATTGGCTGTCGTCGGGGACGCAAGTGACCTGGGTTTTGCGGGACTTGGCCACCGGCGCGGAGAACGGCGACATCCATTGGACTTACGCGCTGGGCGATCTGGTCAAGGTTCGGGTTTTCAACTCGCCCGACTCGTTCCATCCGATGAACCACCCGATTCACGTGCATGGGCAGCGGTTCGTGGTGCTGGCGCGCGACGACGTTCCCAACGACAACATGGTGTGGAAGGACACGGCGATCGTGCCCGTGGGGTCCACCATGGACGTCCTGATCGAGATGTCGAATCCGGGGGACTGGATGCTGCACTGTCACATTGCGGAGCACCTGCACGCCGGCATGATGTTCAACTTCACGGTGGAGCCGCGCCCTTGAGGCGGCGGAGTGCGAGACCCGTCGTATTCACGCCCGGCCGCGGGGCGCTTCCGCCGTACCTGGCGGGCCGGGAGGACGAACAGAGGGTTCTCGCCGAAATGCACGAGTTGCTGTGTAGCGGCGGCCGTGTGCCGGCGGATGTCGTGCTGATTGGGCCGCGGGGCAATGGCAAGACCGCATTGCTGCACTGGTTTCGCCGCACCATCGCGGAGCGGGGCGTTGCGGATGTCGTCTGGCTGACCCCGGCTGAGATTCCATCCGGACAGGACTTGGCCCGGATGCTAAGCACGGGCGAGCGTGCTTCCGAGGTGCGTTTCACCGCCGGTGTGGGTCCGCTGGCCGGCGAATGGACACTGGGCGGGCGACCGCACCTCAGCCTCGCTGATCTGCTTATCGCACGTTGCCGACGAAAGCCGTTGGTGGTGTTGCTCGACGAGGCGCACCGGCTGAATCCCGCCGTCGGCGAGGTGCTGCTCAACGCGAGCCAGAAGGCGGGGAATCATGCGCCGTTTCTGTTGTGTCTGGCCGGCACTCCCGCCCTTGAGACTCATCTCCGGCAGACCAACGCGACGTTTGCCGAGCGTTCCAGGGAGCTGCGCATTCGGCTTCTCGATCGGAACGCGGCTGCGGCTGCGCTGACGGAACCGCTCCAAGCGGGAGGGATCGGCACGGAACCAGATGCCCTGGAAGCGGTGCTGGACGCCAGCCTGGGGTACCCCTACTTCATTCAGGTGTGGGGAAGCGCCCTCTACCGCGCGCTGGCTTCCGATCCCGGTGGGGACCCCGTGGTTACGTTGGACACCGTGCGAGCGGCGCGCGCCGAGTTCGAAGGCGTCTGCGACCGGTATTACGGGGGCCGCTACAATGAGCTGCGGGGGGCCGGCCTGCTGGCCGAGGCCGATGCAATCGCGCGCGCGTTCGCGCGCTGCGGGGTCGGCGCGCTGGACTTTGCCGGGCTGGAACAGGCTATGGTCGACGCCGGGGCATCGGCCGCCGCCCTGTCCACGTTGCAGGAAATGGGATATGTGTGGGTGTCATACCACCCGGAACACCGCCGGAAATACGGGACGGCCAACCTGCTCGAACCGGGGATTCCTTCCCTGGTGGGGTATGTCCTCGAGCAGCGGGCGATTGAAGCGGGCGTGGCACGTGGGTAAGCGGGGCGGCGGCGCGGGGCGGTAGGGGTTGAACATCTTGCCCCGTGCGCGCAGTTTCACATGATGGTCAACCTAGCTTGCAACACCGCCGAGGCCCCTCCCCGGACGCTGCCGCGTGGGGGGTCCGCAGGCGTGCGCCCACTTTTTCTTTAGGAGACTGGCACACCATGAGTACTCAGAGACGTTTCGATTCAGTCAGCGCCGCCAAGACCTGGCGCCAGGGCAAGGAGGCCCGATCGGGCGACCGGGACCTTCTACCGCGCGTGTTCGGCGAAGACACGTTCGGGCTGCGGGAAATGCAGTCGCGCCTGCCGGACAACGTGTTCAAGAAGATGGTCCGGACCGTTTCGCACGGCGAGGAGCTCGACCCCGCGGTCGTGGACACCGTGGCGGCGGCCATGAAGGACTGGGCGCTGTCGCGCGGAGCCACCCACTACACGCACTGGTTCCAGCCCCTCACGGGCAGCACGGCCGAGAAGCACGACTCCTTCCTCAAGGTCGGCAGGGACGGTCGCGCGATCACCGAATTCGGGGGCGACGAGCTCTTGCAGGGCGAGCCCGACGCGTCTTCGTTCCCCTCCGGCGGCCTGCGGGCCACCTTCGAAGCCCGGGGCTACACGGGTTGGGATCCGACCTCGCCGGCCTTCGTCATGGGGGGCGAAACGGCCTCGTACCTGTGCATTCCCACGGTGTTTTCCAGCTGGGCGGGCGACAGCCTGGACGCCAAGATTCCGCTGCTTCGCTCGATCGACGCACTCGACCGGGTCACCCGGCGGGCGCTCAAGCTCTTTGGCGTCGACGCAGGGCGGGTCACGGCCAATCTCGGGCCTGAACAGGAGTTCTTCCTGGTCGACCGCGAGTTCTACTACCGCCGGCCGGACTTGATGAACTCGGGTCGCACGCTATTCGGCGCGAAGCCTCCGCGAGGCCAAGAGCTCGACGACCACTACTTCGGCACCATGCACGAGCGGGTGCTGGCCTATATCCAGTCGGTCGAGATGGACCTGTACCGGCTGGGCGTTCCCATGAAGACGCGCCACAACGAAGTGGCTCCCGGCCAGTTCGAGATGGCGCCCGTGTACGAGAACGCCAACGTGGCCGCCGACCACCAGCAGCTCGCCATGCGCGTGCTGGAGCGCAACGCCCGCCGCTACGGGTTCGTCTGCCTGCTGCACGAAAAGCCCTTCCAGGGAATCAACGGCAGCGGCAAGCACGTGAACTGGTCCTTCGGCACGTCGGACCGGAACCTGCTCGACCCAGGCGACACCCCGCACGACAACCTGATGTTCCTGTTCTTCTGCACGGCGGTCATGAGCGCGGTGGACAAGCACCAGGATCTGCTGCTGGCCTCGGTTTCGACCGCCGGCAACGACCACCGGTTGGGAGCCAACGAGGCGCCCCCCTCGATCATCTCGGTCTTCCTGGGGCACCAGCTCGAAGACATCTTCAACCAGCTTGAGGAATCGGGCGCCGCCGAGGAACGAGGGGGCGAGGGCCTGCTCGGCCTGGGCGTCACCGTGCTCCCCGACCTTCCCCGCCACTCCGGCGACCGCAACCGCACCTCGCCGTTCGCCTTCACGGGCAACAAGTTCGAGTTTCGCGCCGTCGGCTCGTCCGCCAGCATCTCGCTTCCCTCCATCGTGCTGAACACGATCGTGGCCGAGTCCATCGACGAGTGGACGGACGTGCTGGAGCCAATCGTGAACGCCGGCACGTCAATCGAAGACGCGCTGTGGACGTTGCTCGCCAACGAGATTCCGTCGTTCAAGCGGATCATCTTCAACGGCGACAACTACTCCGACGAATGGGTCGAAGAAGCCGCGCGCCGCGGACTGATCAACACGGGGTCCGCGGTCGACGCGCTGCCGGCGCTGGCGTCGAAAAAGAACGAGGAGCTGTTCGAGCGGTACGACGTACTCTCGCCGCGCGAGCTCGAAGGTCGGCTGGAAGTCCTCACCGAACAGTACTTCATCAAGATCAACATCGAGGGCGAGACGGCGGCCCGGATCGCGCGCTGCATGATCTTGCCCGCAGCGGTCGGCTATCTCAACCAGCTTGCGTCGGCGCGGAGCGGTACGGGGTCCGCAGGGGCATCCACGACCGGACTGGACGCCAACATCGCTCGGGTGGCGGGCCTTATCGACGAGCTGAGCAGCGCGCTCGACGAGCTCGACGCGCAGAACGAGGAGCTTGGGGGCGACGAGGTGTCGTCGAAGGCAATCCACATGCGCAAGAACGTGATTCCAGCCATGAACGCGGTGCGCGAAGTGGCCGACCGCATGGAAAAGGTGATCCCGGACGAGCTGTGGCCGTTCCCGACGTATCGGGACATCCTCTTCGTCAAGTAGCCGGCGAGGTTTACGGTAGCTCGGAACGAGGCGATGCGTAATCGGCTGGCAGCGATCCTCGCCGGGGCGGTGGTCCTGGCCGCAGGAACCTGGTTGATCGCGCAGGGTGGCGGCGAGCCCGGCGCGGGGGTCGCCCAGACCGTGGCTTTGGGTGACCCGCAAGCGACGTGGCACGAGCCTTTTTCGGTCGTCTCGACCGTGCGGGAGCTACCCGATGGCCGCGTCGTCGTGGCCGACCCCCTGGGACAGGTGGTGGTCCGGCTGGACTTTGACGCCGGCGCCGCGGATACGGTCGGCGCGGTCGGGGCAGGGCCCGCCGAGTACCGTCAACCTGATGCGGTGTGGCCACTTCCCAATGGCGAGACCCTGCTTGTCGACCTGGGCAATGGACGACTCACCGTGCTCAGCCCGGAACTGGAATTTGGCGCCACCCGTCCCTACAGCCTCGGCGACATCTCGGTGGGGCAAGTCGTCCTGGCGATCCCGCAGGCCGTTGACGAACGAGGCAGGCTGTATTTCCGAAGCCTAGGCATGGGGATGGGGGGAATGCCACCGGATTCGGGCCAGATCCTCCGCTACGACATGACCTCGGAGGCCCTGGACACGGTGGCGTCGTTCGGCCTCCAAGCCGTCGTGCGCGAAACGTCGGGTGGACTGAACAACCAGAACGAACGGATCAGCCAAGTTCCGCTCTCGCCTGGAGACGCATGGGGAGTTGCTCCGGATGGTCGGGTCGCGATCGCCCGCTCGGCGGACTACCATGTGGATTGGGTGTCGGGCGAGGGTACCGTTGAGGGCGGCCCGGCCGTGCCTTATGACGCCATAAGCATTGGCCGCGCGGAGCGGGAGGCCTGGGCGGACGAGCGCCAGGAAACCGGGGGCGGGCTGAGCATTTCGATCATGATGGGGAATGGACAAGCCAGCATGGTTGCGTCGCGTGGTGGTTCGTCCGACGACGACGAGGACCTGGACGGTTTGGCTTGGCCCGAAGTAATGCCTGCGTTTTACACCCGCCCGATCCCCGTGGACGACCTCGGGCGAGCCTGGGTGCGGCGGCACGTCGAAGGCGGCGAGGCGGCCAAGTACGATGTTTTCGACGGCAGCGGGGAACGCCAGTTTACGGTGCGTCTTCCTGTGAACCGTCGCGTGGTCGGTTTTGGGGCCGGGGTCCTCTATGGGGTGCACATGGACGAATACGGTCTCCAGACGCTGGAACGGTACGCGCTTCCCTGAACGGCTCGACCTGAAGCGTCCCTTCCCGATGGGTGGCATGCAGGGTCGCGGGCATTCCGTTGGCGGTCCGAAGCCGGGCAATGCCCCGTTGGCCAACCGACAGCACGGGAATCGTTTCATAGCCGAGGTGGTTTGCTACGAGGATGCCGAGCACCAGGATCGCGTCCGTGCGGCCGACGATGATCCCCGCCGGAGCCACGCGGTTGCGCAGGAGCTCCAACATGATCGCGCTGGAAGAACTCGAGCCGATGGTACGCTCCAGGACAAGGAGACGGTCGCCCAATCGCGTGCCGTGCTGCGGATGCCGTGGGTCGCTGATTTCTCCGGTGAGCGGATCCACCCCGCCCCAGAAGCTGATCGGCCGGTCGAGGACCAGGAGGCGCCCCGCCCCGGAGCCGTCGTGCACTGCGTCGCCCCTCAGCTCCACAAACGCTCGTCCCGCGTAACGCGCCCACGCGATGCCGATCGGACGCAGTCTTCCAGGCTGGCGTAGACCACGCCGTAGCCGGTGTTCGCCGGGGTGTAGTGTGCGAACTTTCCCGAATTCGTGACGAGCACGCCTCCCTTGGGCGGCAGGATCGGCGTGACCACCACGCACGTGTCGACCACGATCTCCACGCCGGCATCCTCGAAGCGACGCAAGCGGTCGGCCGCCGCGAGACGGCGGTATTCCGCGCGGCCGGTGCACACGTAGAACGGCACGGCGAAGGGGGTGGCGGGGAGAAGGTCTTCCAGTCGGCTGAATTCTTCCAGCGAGAAATGGGGGCTTCCCACGGCGACGGCGTCGATCCGGCCCGTGTGCGCCGTGCTCAGCCGATCGCGAGCGGCGCGAATCTCGGTCGGGGTGACGGCGACGACCCGCTTGGGCCTGTTGCCGCCCAACGCCGTGGGCAGATCGGGCGCCTCCGGGGTTACCCCTTCGACGTGAAACAGCCCCACGGCGCCCGATGACGCCGCCGCCGCTCCCGTGGCCTTCAGCTGATCTTCGGTTACGTCGCAGGGAAGACCCGACACCACCGCGACGCAGTCGTCCACGGTTGCGCCAAGCCACGTCCCGAGCACGGGGTAGAAGACGTCGCGGCGCTTCAGCTCGGGGTCGATGGCGGCGGTGTCGACCACCGTCGTGGCGAAGCGCTCGTGGTCGAGGTGGAGGCCGGTGCGCGGCGCGCGTCCCGCGATGGCACAGCAGATGTCCATGAAGTCGCCATATCGGTTGGTGCGCGCGCCCAACACCGAGTTGGCGAACGCCACCGCGTTGCTTTCGCCCCATGCGACGTGTTCGCCCCGTGCGGGGCGGTGGCCCGCCTGGTAGGGAGCGCACGTCCACGTCGGGGCGCAACCGAGCGTGTCGTAGGCGCGCATTAGGCGCAGGGCCATTTCGCGGCGGTGGTCGCGCGCCCGCACCCGGGCCGGGTTGAGGAGATCGAGCGCGCCGACGTTGAGCGTCGCCGGGACGGAAACGCTGCCTCCCAGATCGACCAGGCGCTCCGCGAACTCGACCCCGCCGTCGCCGTGATAGAGGCATCCGTCGATATGGGCCGACCCGATCTCGACGAGCTCGGCCGCCCCGAGGATCTCGCCCATGCGGACAACGATCTGCATTGCGAGCCGGGTAGCCGGGCCGTTCTCGCCGTGGAGGATCGCGGTTTCGTGATCGGAGAGTCGCAATGTGGTGTCCTTGCCACCTTTGCGGAACATTCGCACCAAACCAAGGTATGTTATTCTTGTGGCGTACGTTTGGTAATCAGGTCCCTGCCGCACTTCAGCGCGAGAGGAGCAGTCGATGCCTACGAGAAGCGGGAAGTTTCGTTCCTTGGTTCCTTCCGCCATGCTGGCGGCGGTCATGTTGTTCGCATGCGACGACGGTACTGCGCCCGCAGAGAACATGACGGTCGAGGAAGCGCTAGCCATGTACGCTGGCCTCCAGGAGGTACCTGCTGCGGAGCCGGAGTTGGTTGCCGAAACGCCAGATGGCAGCGTGATGGCGTGTCCGCTGGGTGGCGAGTTGGGTGTCACAGCCAACACCGGGCCGGTGATCAGCCGTGTCCTCACACCGATGTCGTGCGCGTTCTCGCGAGATGGCCATTCGTTCACGGTTACCGGCAATCCACACATTGAGATACTGCTCACGCTACCCACCGGGCCGTCCGATGTGTTTACATGGCGCGCTTCCGGTGGCGTCGATTGGCAAATGGACGATATGTCGGGAACCTGTGCGGTCGATCTGACGGGGAGCGTCGACTGGGCAGCAGCGGCGTCAAGCTTGTCGGGCACTCTGTGTGGGCACGACGTGGAAGGGGAAGTCATTTTGCCGCCGGTATAGTTGAACGCCAACGCAGAACCCCGCGTCATCGGTCATTCCCGCCAGGGACGACCGATCCCCGCTTACCGAATCGGGCACGGCCCAATCCAGGTAAGCCTCCTCGGCGGCTGCCACGCCGACGAGCCGGTCGGGCCGCGGTTCCTTCGCCGGCTGGTGCGCCACCTGGCGAGCACGGACGGCGAGGCGCTGCGAGACGCGGCAACGTGGTTGATCATTCCGCACGTCAACCCCGACGGCGCTGAGGCCAACGCCGCTTGGCAAGCGCCGGACGCGACGCGCTACGACTTCGCGACCTGGCTGCGTCACCGCGTCAGGGAGCTGCCCGGCGACGACGTCGAGTTCGGTTTTCCGCGCAGCGAAGAGGACCTCAAAGCACGGCCCGAGAATCGCGCCGCGTGGGATTTCTGGCGCGAGGGCGCACCCTACGACCTTCACGTCAGTCTTCACGGCATGAGCGTGGCCGCGGGCCCGTACTTCCTGGTCGAGCGGGGCTGGTGGCCGCGATTCCGTCCCGTGGCACGAAGGTTGGCGCGCGACGTGGAAGCACGCGGCTCCGCACTGCACGACGTGGAGCGCCACGGCGAAAAGGGCTTCCACCGCTTGGAGCGCGGCTTCTGCAGTCGCCCCGACTCGCGCGCCATGAGGCGGCACTTCGAGAACCTGAACGACCCCACGACGGCCGCACGATTTCGCCCCAGCTCCATGGAAGCCGTACGGGCGCTGAGCGGCGACACCCTGACGCTTGTCACGGAAATGCCCCTGTTCATCACCCCAGGCGTAGGGGCACAGCTTGGGCCGCCCGACCCCGTTCTCATGCGGTGGCGGGAACGGATCGCCGCATGGGACGCAAGGATGCGCGCAGCCGTATCCGGCGACAATCACGGTGAGAACACCGCCGAAATCGCGACCGTCGAAAACGCCGTGCGTGCCGAGGCCGAGCAGGCCGGCCTGTCACCCATGCCCGTGCGCGACCAAATGCACTTTCAATGGGCGTTCATTCAGGCGGGCCTAAAGGCGGCTACCGCGGCAACTCCGCCAGAAAATCCGTCAAGGGCAACACCTCAACGCCGTCAAGCAGTTGCGGCCTCTCGCCCAGAAGCTCCGGAGCGCGTCCGATAGTGGAAGAGCGCCGCCTCCGGCCACAATGTCCGTAACCGACGGTACAGCCGTCGAGAAACGCGCGGAGGCGCGCTGCGCCCGAATCCTTACCATCAAGCATCACGATCATGGCTCAACCCCAGCTTGGAGACCGCTCTCTCTACAGGGTCGCACCTCATTGGACAGGACTTCCCATTGACACCGAGCCGAAATGTCCCCCACCTTTACAGCTATGGATGCTATCACCCAAAACGCTGTCGCGCCGAATGAGTCGCATACTGGAATCGCTCTCATCCCACGCAGCCGAGGCTCCCAACCAAGCAGCGGCCGCGTTACCCACACCAGCGTTGGCAATCACCGATCAGGTCCCCGCCCTCTGCAAAGGAACTAACATGTCCAACATGCTCCTACCCCTTCGTCTGCCCGCCGTCGTCACGTTTCTCGTAATGGCATCGGCGATGTTCCTGCCCGCAACCTCCCCGAATGTCAGAGCCCAAACAAGCGGAGAGGCAGACGGAATGTGGCATGTAGGCATGTCATATGCCGTGGCCTATCCCATGGGTGCCTTCGCAAAGTCTATGAATACCTTCTCGGGAGCTGTTGCCAGCTACCATTTCGGTTCATATAAACATGCACTAGGGCTTCGTGCTGACGTGGGGTTTATGCGATACGGCAAGACCAGCAGGCCGTTAAGGTGTTTCCCAGAGGTCTGTCGGCGTGTACAGCTAACTGAGTTTACATCGAATGACGTCTACTTGTTCTACATCGGTCCTGAATGGGTTCCGGCTCTGGATCGCCGTATAGTTCCGTACCTTTCCGCAGGGATTGGGATTATCCAGTTCAAGACCCATTCATCACTGATCGAAAAGGGTGGAGGTTTCGGTGATGATGTGGACCTCCTTGGTAGAAGGCGAACCTTCGGAGATGTAACTCACTCAAGGCATACTTCTCTTTCTTGGAAGGCTGGTGGCGGGGCAAGGGTTGCCGCGTGGAAGTCAGTTTCCTTGACTGTGTCTGGCCATTTCCATGGGAGCGGATATGCACAATACCATACGAATGCGGACATAGAGACGCTGCACTACGCAGACGTTATTCCCACGGAAGACAGGATTCGATTCTTTTCTTTAGTATTGGGTATTTCTTTTCCACTGTGATCGGCATTGCCTTTGCCGGCCACCGACAAACCCCACGTCATCGGTCGTTCCCGCCAGGACGACCGATCCCCGCTTACCGCATCGGGCACGGCCCAACCCAGGTAAGCCTCCTCGGCGGCTGCCACGCCGACGAGCCGGTCGGTTCCTTCGCCGGCTGGTGCGGCACCTGGCGAGCGCGGACGGCGAGGCGCTGCGAGACGCGGCATTCAGGCGGGCCTAAAGGCGGTTACGGCGGCAACTCCGCCAGAAAATCCGTCAAGGGCAACACCTCAACGCCGTCAAGCAGTTGCGGCCTCTCGCCCAGAAACACGACGATCCGACGCTTGACGCGTCCGCTGCGCGACGCCAATGAGGCGAGCCCGGTCAGCATGCTCCGCGCCACCCGATTTCCCGCCTTGACCTCGATGCCCCAAAGGTCGCGCCCAATTTCGACCACGAAGTCGACCTCGGCTCCGGAGCGCGTCCGATAGTGGAAGAGCGCCGCCTCCGGCCACAATGTCCGTAACCGACGGTACAGCTCGCCGGCCACGAAGTGCTCCAACAGGATCCCGCGCTCGTCGGGAAGCGCGACATCAAGCGGTCTCCGCAGCAGGGCGTTGCGCACGCCGATGTCGAACAGAAAGAACCGCGGATGCCCAATCGCGCTGGCGCGCCTGGAATCGCTCCAGGCCGGAACGCGAAACATGACCAGGGTGTCCTCGAGAACCTCGATATAGCGGCGTGTGGTCTCGTACCGGAGTCCTGCACCTCGGCAAATGGCCTGCACGTTGAGGATTTGCCCGGACGAGGCGGCCATCAGATCGAGGAGCCGCGAGAAGCCTCCCAGGTTGCGCACCAGCGCCTCGGCCTGAACCTCCTCACGCAGATAGGTGTCGGCGTAGCTGCGGAGGTCCATGGCCCGCACACTCTCATCCAGTTCCGAATAGATGCCCGGCAGAGTCCCGTGCGCCATGGCACGGTCAAGGTCAAAGTCTTCGCCCAATTCGCTGGCCAGCAGCGGGTGCATGTGGTGGACATGTATCCTCCCCGGCAGGAGATTGGCCTGCCCTCGCCGCAGCTTCCGTGCGCTGGACCCCGAGAGGAGGAATCGGAACCGGCCCGGATACTCGTCGACCATGACTTGCACCACGTCGAGCAGCGCTGGCACTCGCTGCACCTCGTCCAGGAACACGGTGCGGACGCTGGGCGGGGCAGCCCGCAGTTCATTTTCGAGCCGCTCCGGATACCCGACGTAATCCCGAAACACTCGGGGACTGGCAAGATTCAGCGACAAGTCGGGAGCCATGGCGGCCAGCAAGGTGGACTTGCCGACTTGCCTGGGGCCGAGAACCAGGACGCTGCGTTCGCTGGATTCGAGCACACCGGAAAGAACTCTTGCGTACATGTGGGTAAAATAGCGGGATTTCTACCCACGAACAGAAAATGGCCGACCCAGGGCGGCCGCCCCACAGTTGGCCCCTCACGGCCCTCAACGCTATCTTCCTCACAGTCGCCGGGGGCATCCCGCGCCGCGCGCGGCACGGGATTGAGAGCGAACCCCAATGACCTGATCCGGCTGATACCGGCGTAGGGAGCGCGGCTGCGGTGGGCGCATCCCGCCTGCGACCCGACGCTCCCGCCCGGCGACCACGCGGCGGCCGGGGGAGATTGCGATCCACCATGATCAAGCCAGTCGGCTCATTTGCCCCACCCGTCGCCTACGGTGACGCGTTTCCCAACTCGAAGCGCGTCTACGAGCGCGGTCCCGACGGCATCCGCGTGCCCATGCGGGAAATTTCTCTCTCCGACGGCGAACCGCCCCTGCGCGTCTACGACACCAGCGGCCCGCACGGCTGCGACGTCCGCGACGGTCTCCCACCGCTCCGCGAGTCGTGGATCTGCGCGCGCGATGTTCACGTCACGGGCCGCTCGGCCCCGCTCACCCCTGGCAAGAAGGACGACCCGCTCGAATTCCCCCCCGGCCTGCGCCGCACCACGCGCCGCGGCAACGGCCCCGTGACCCAGATGCACTATGCGCGGCGGGGTGAAATCACCCCCGAGATGGCGTTCATCGCAACTCGCGAGGGGCTCGACCCGACCTTCGTGCGCGACGAGGTGGCGCGGGGGCGGGCGATCATCCCCGCCAACATCAATCACCCCGAGCTCGAGCCCATGATCATCGGGCGCGGCTTCAAGGTGAAGATCAACGCCAACATCGGGAACTCGGTGGTGACGTCGTCGATCGACGAAGAGGTCGAGAAGCTGCGCTGGGCAACGCTTTGGGGCGCGGACACGGTCATGGATCTGTCGACCGGGAAGAACATTCACGCAACGCGGGAATGGATTATCCGCAACTCACCCGTGCCGATCGGCACCGTGCCCATCTACCAGGCGCTGGAGAAGGTCGGGGGCGTGCCCGAGGAGCTGACCTGGGAGGTGTACCGGGACACGATAATCGAGCAGTGCGAGCAGGGGGTGGACTACTTCACCGTGCATGCGGGGGTACTTCTACGCTACGTGCCCCTGACGGTCAACCGGGTGACGGGAATCGTCTCCCGGGGCGGTTCAATTCTGGCGAAGTGGTGTATGGCGCATCACCGGGAAAACTTTCTCTACACTCACTTCAGAGAACTCTGTGAGATCATGCGCGAATACGACGTCTCGTTTTCGCTGGGCGACGGCCTGCGCCCGGGATCAATCGCCGACGCGAACGACGACGCACAGTTTGCAGAGCTGCGCACGCAGGGCGAGCTTACGCGAATTGCGTGGGAATACGACGTGCAAGTGATGAACGAGGGGCCGGGGCACATTCCCATGCACCTGATCAAGGAGAACATGGACAAACAGCTCGAGTGGTGCGACGAGGCGCCTTTCTATACGCTTGGGCCGCTCACGACCGACATTGCGCCCGGATACGATCACATTACCAGCGCAATCGGCGCGGCCATGATTGGGTGGTACGGAACCGCCATGTTGTGCTATGTTACACCGAAGGAACATCTGGGGCTTCCCGACCGAGACGACGTCAAGGACGGCGTGATCGCATACAAGATTGCGGCGCATGCGGCCGACTTGGCGCGCGGACACCCGACGGCGCAACGGTGGGACGACGCTATCTCCAAGGCGCGCTTCGAGTTCCGATGGCGCGACCAATTCAACCTGTCGCTTGATCCGGTGACGGCGCAGGAGTTCCACGACGAGACGCTTCCCGCCGAGGGAGCCAAGGTTGCACATTTCTGCTCAATGTGCGGACCGAAGTTCTGTTCCATGAAAATCAGCGACGACGTGCGGCGTTTTGCTCGCGAACGAGGGTTGGACACCGTGCAGGCAATGGAGGAAGGTATGATGGAAAAAGCGCGACAATTCCGGCGCGGCGGAGGCAAGTTGTACGTAGCCAAGGGAGAGGTCCGGTGAGCCGGCGGGAGGGTCCGGGCCGCGCCCCGGCGAGCTGGCGAAGCGCCTGGCGAGCGTCTCGTAGACTGGCGGCGCGGCGCGCACGGCTGCGGCTGGCTGCGCTTGCGGTCGTTCTTTCCGGCTGCACGTCCGGTCCGCTAATCGATCCGGCTACCGATTTCGTCGTCTATAACGCGCGCGTTTGGGACGGCACGGGCGCGCCCATGACCCTGCGTTCACTCATGCAAATCGGCGAGGGACGGATCCTGTCGGTCGCTCCCATGCCAGACGAGACCGAGTTTGCGGCTTTGTTGGACGCCGGCGTGGCTTCGCTCGACGCCATGGGCTGGTACGTGATTCCCGGCTTGATCAACGTGCACGGGCATGTGGGCGGCACCTGGATCGCCAACCCTGACGTCGACTACGGAGAGTACGTGGCGCGGGAGCTAGCCCGCTACGCCCGTTTCGGCGTGACCACCGTCAACAGCCTGGGCGGCGAGCGCGAACCCGCCTTTGCCCTGCGCGACGAGAGTTGGGAAGACGGCCCGATCGGGCGCGCGCGGTTGCTGGCGGCCGGCCCCGTGGTCACGGGTCTGGCCCCGGAAGTGGTCACGGTGAACGCCGACGCGGCTGCCGCCATGAACCCGGACTGGATCAAGATACGGGTCGACGACAACCTCGGCGCGACCACGAAGATGGATTCGGCGACCTACCACGCGGTGATTGCTCGTGCCGGTCATCATGGTCTGCGGGTCGCGTCTCACATCTTCTATCACGAGGACGCCAAGGCGCTTCTCCGCGCCGGGACCGGCATGATCGCCCACAGCATTCGCGACGAGCCGGTCGACGACGAGACCATCGCGCTGTTTCACGAGACCGGCGTGTGCTACGTGCCGACGCTGGCGCGCGAGGTATCCACCTTCGTCTACGGCGAACGGCCCGGCTTCTTTGACGACCCGTTCTTTGCGACGGACGCCGACTCGGCCCAAATCATGGTTGTGAGCGATCCCACGCGACAAGCGGCGGTACGGGAATCGGGAACGTTCGAGGCATATGGTCGCGCCCTCGATATTGCCCAGGACAATCTGGCGACCTTGATGCAGGCGGGCGTGCGAGTTGCGTTCGGCACGGATTCCGGTCCCATGGGGCGCTTCCAGGGCTACTTCGAGCACATGGAGGTGGACTTGATGGCGGCAGCCGGCCTGACGGCGGAAGAGATCCTGCATTCGGCCACAAGCGTCGCCGCGGACTGCCTGGGCAGGGACGACGTCGGCACCCTCGAGCCCGGCCGGCGGGCCGATTTCGTTGTGCTCAGGGCCAACCCGTTGGCGAACCCGGCCAGCCTGCGCGCTATCGAGGGAGTCTGGATAGGCGGGGTGCGCGTGGAGGGGTCGCGGCGGGGTTGACGGGGCCAACTAACGGGCCGTAAGGTGGGGAGTACCACCACATGGCGCAACCAAAAGAGGAGGATACCCATGCAACATCTTGGCAAGGCACTCTGCGGCGGACTCACGATGGCTCTTCTCGTGCTGCAAGGGTGTGGAACGGACGCGGGAGAACAGGCTGCCGACGCGGCAGGCGCCATGGACGCGCAGCATGCCGAAGGCTCCGGCAACGGGGCGGTCCACTGGTCCTATGAAGGCGATACCGGTGCTGGAAACTGGGGATCCCTCGACCCGTCCTTCGCGGTCTGCGAGAGCGGCGTGCGGCAGTCTCCGGTCGACATCGCCGGGGCGGCGGCGAGCGGTGAAGGCGAGCTGGAGGTTATGTGGGAGCCCTTTTCGGCAGAGGTTGTGGACAACGGTCACACCATACAGGTCAATGTGGGCGAAGGGAGCTCCATGACCTTAGAAGGCCGTCAGTTCTCGCTCCTGCAATTCCATTTCCATCTCCCCAGCGAGCACACCGTCGATGCCGGCGCCTTCCCCATGGAGGTGCACTTCGTGCATCAGGCCGAAGAGGGCGACCTCGGCGTGATCGGAGTGTTCATGGAAGCAGGCGAGCCGAATGCGGCCATCGCGACCGTCTGGGAGGCCATTCCCGGCGCGGGTGAATCGCCTGTCATGCTGGACGCTTTCGATGCCACTGCGCTTCTGCCCGACGGCGCGAGCCATTTCCGCTACCCCGGCTCGCTCACCACGCCGCCCTGCTCAGAAATCGTAAGCTGGGTGGTGATGACCGAGTCGATTTCGGTTTCCGACGAGCAGATCGACGCCTTCCGGGGGCTGTATTCGATGAATGCTCGCCCGGTGCAGGCGCTCAATGAGCGGGTAGTGCAGTTACGGGGGGACTGACAACGACCGCTTTTCAGGCGGAAATGTTGGAGGGCGTTGCTCGCACCTTCGCCCTCACGATAGCGCAGCTCCCGACACCCGTGCGGGAAGCGGTTGCCAACGGCTATCTGCTGTGCCGGATTGCCGACACGATCGAAGACGACTCCGCCTTGTCGCGACTCGAAAAGGAAGCGTTCCTCGGGCGGTGGGTAGACGTCGTGGGCGGTGGCGCGGACCCGGAGCCGTTTGCCGGCGACCTGGGCGCGTTGCTGTCGCCGGCAACTTCGGACGCGGAACGCCGCCTGGTGGCCGAGGCGACGCGGGTCGTGGCCATTACGCGCGGCCTGCGCGGTCCGCAACGAAAAGCGTTGCAGAGAGGCGTGCGGATCATGGCGCACGGCATGGTCGAATTTCAGCTGAACGCCACGCCGGACGGCCTGCGCGACGTGGAACAGCTCGACCGGTATTGCTACCACGTCGCGGGCGTCGTGGGCGAGATGCTCACGGAGCTGTTCTGCGATTACTCGCCGCAGATGGAGCGCCGGCGTGCGGATCTCATGCCGCTGTCGGCTTCGTTCGGCAAAGGGCTACAGATGATCAACGTGCTCCAGGACATCTGGGGCGACCGGCGACGGGGGGCCTGCTGGCTGCCGCGGGACGTCTTTCGCTCGCACGGCATCCACGATCTGAGCGCGCTCACGGCCGGCCAGGCGGGCAACGGCTTCGCCAGAGGACTTAACGACTTGGCGGTCATTGCGCGCGCCCATCTTGCCAACGGGATGGAGTTCGTCCGGCGGATACCGACGCGAGAGGGCGGCATCCGCCGGTCGTGTCTCTGGCCCCTCGGGCTCGCCGTACTGACGCTGAGGCGCATCTGCGCCAACCCGGGGTTCACACACCGCAATCAGGTGAAGGTGTCGCGCAAGAGCGTGCGCGCGGTCGTCGCGGTCACGAGCACGCTCGCCTGGTCCGACGCCGCGCTGCAAGTGCTGTTCGACCGCCTCGCGCACGACCTTCCGCTCGCCGAGACGTCGACGTGACGCCGAACGCAACGGATCGGGATTTCGCGTTCCAGGAAGCGCTGTTGCAACGCGTGTCGCGCACCTACGCGATGACCATTCCGGCCCTGCCGGAGCCGGTTCGGCGCGCCGCGGTCACCGCCTACCTGCTGTGTCGAATCGCCGACACAATTGAGGACGAGCCTGCCCTGTCATTGCAGGAAAAACGGATCTTCCTGCAACGTTTCGGCGAGGTGGTTGCGGGAACCGCCGACGCGGCGGCGTTTGCCACCGACTTGGGCGCGTCCCTTTCCGCGGCGACCCCAAGGGCGGAGCGCGACACGGTCGCGGCGTCGGCCATGCTCGTCGGCATAGTCAACGAACACAGCCCCCGCGTGCGTCGCGCGATCGAACGATGTATTCGCATCATGACCGAGGGCATGATCGAGTTTCAGCAGAAGGCAGCTCCCGACGGCGTGGACGACATGCTCGTGCTGAAGCGCTATTGCTACGTGGTCGCCGGCGTCGTGGGCGAACTAATGGCCGAGATCTTCTGCGACCATGCTTCGGACATAGACAGTCGCGGACCGGCGCTGCGCGCACATGCGATCCCGTTCGGGCGGGGCCTGCAGATGACCAACATCATCAAGGATATCCACGCAGATCGGCGGCGCGGCGTCTGCTGGCTTCCGCGCAGCGTGTTCGAAGCGGCGGGGTTCGACTTGAAGGACTTCCGCGCGGACGGCCGCGCATTGGCAGATCCCGGGTTCGCAAAGGGGTTGGCCGAGGTGGCGGCGGCGGCCCAACGCGACCTTGCCCTGGCGCTCCGTTTCACCCAGATCATTCCCCCCCGCCATGCCGGACTGCGGCGATACCTCCTGTGGACGTTGGGCCTCTCGGTGCTCATGTTGCGACGCATCCACACCAGACCGGCGACCCTGGTGGACGGCAACGTGCGGCCCCCGCGCTGGCACGTCTACATGCTTGTGGCGCTGATTCGCATCCTGGCGCGCCACAACGGCGCGCTCACCTGGCTGTTTCGCGCGGCGATCGCCGGCGCTTCCCGACCCGGCGCGGTATCGTTATGATTCGTAGACGAACCGCAACGCATAAGCATGGGGACCGATGGCCGAAAAGCTTACACAGAACGAGATTGAGGGATGGGTGGCCGCCCATCCGAAGTGGTCGTTTCGCGACGGCGCGCTTCGCAAGAAGTTCGTGTTCCGGTCGTTTCGCGACGCGATCATCTTTGTGAACCGCGTGGCCACCATTGCCGACGAGATGAACCACCACCCCGACATCGACGTGCGCTACAACGTCGTGGCGCTGGGGTTGTCCACCCATGACGCCGGCGGAGTGACGGAGCTGGACGTGAAGTGGGCCGAGAGGATCGATTTCGCCACTTCGGCACGGTAACGGAACCACCGGTCACCGAACCACCGGGCTGACCGAGTTACCGGGCTGACCGCGCAGTATCCCGAGTCGTCCCGACCAGGATCTCCAGCCCTCGCTCCAGCTCCAACCAGCTGATCGTCGCGGGCGGCGTGAGCTCCACAACATTGGCTTCTCTTCCAGCGGGCAGCACGATCAAGCCGCGGTCGAGCGCCCGCGCCGCAACCCTGGCTGCGGGTGCATCCATCCCTGGGCATCGCAGGTCAATCCCGATCATCAGGCCCCTACCCCGCACCTCCGCCACACCGTCGCGCATCCCCAAACCCGAAGCCAGATAGGCGATCGCCAACGCACCGAGCCGCGTGGCGCGTGCCACCAGGTCTTCGGACTCGAGCACGGAGAGGAACCCCAGCGCCGCCGCGCACCCAAGCGGATGGCCCAGAAACGTGCTCGTGTGGATTGCCTCGCCGCCCGATGCCGGCCAAGCGTCCATGACCGCCGCGGGACCACAACACGCGGACAGCGGCATGCCCCCGCCCAGCGCCTTGCCCACGCACACGAGATCGGGAATCACGCGATCGTGGTCGCACGCGAACATCGCACCCGTGCGACCCATGCCGGTGAACACCTCGTCGGCCACCAGCAAGGCGCCGCCGGCCCGCACCCGCGCCGCCAGCTTGGCCATGAAGCCCGCCGGCGGGACTCGCACGCCCGCGCGACCCTGTATCGGCTCCACGATCACGGCGCCGATGGGCGGCTTCGCTCCCCCGCCAAGCAGACCCGATACGCGCTCCAGGACCCGATCGGCGTCGCTGGGCGACGTGGGAAACGGAAGGTAGTGAACGTGTTCCGCCAACCGTTCAACGAACGGCTGGCGAAAGTGCGACCGATGCGTGGTCGCCAACGCACCGAGGGTAAGGCCGTGGTAGCCGCCTTCGAATGCCAGAATGCCCAACCGTCCCGTGGCCAAATGAGCCGTCTTCAGCGCGGCCTCTACGGCGTCGGAACCGCTAAGCCCCAGCACGGCGCGGGTATCGGCCCATGGCATGCACCGCGTCAACCGTTCAAGCAGCTCAACCTTCACGACGGGCGGGTGGATATCGCCCATTCCGTGAATCAACCGGTGCGATTGCCGACGGATCCGTTCGGCGATCCTGGGGTGGCGATGCCCGGCCAGCGCCACGCCGAAAGCGCCGGTAAGGTCGAGGTAGGCCTTGCCGGCCGCATCCCTTACTTCGGCGCCGACCGCTTCCACCCAGAAAGGCGGCGGGGGGTTCAGCGACGTTACGTTGCGCGATTCGACCCTGGACAGCCGCCGCGCCCATTCGGCCGCCGCCGCGTCAGCCGCCAATGGTGATCCAGCTCATCAAGCCGGCGTAGGCCAACACCAGGAGGCAACCCTCCGAACGACGGACCCGACGCCCGCTCGCAACCACGGGCCAAACCAGGAGGGACAGGACCAGAACGGCAGGCAGCTGCGACGTCAGGATCGACGGGGCGACCGGATAGCCGCGCACGAGTGCCGACGCGCCCATCACCGCGGCCAGATTGAAGATGTTGGACCCCACGATGTTCCCGACCGCAATGTCGGCCTGCTTGCGCGTTGCGGCGACGATCGACGTGACCAGCTCGGGAAGCGAGGTGCCCACCGCGACCACGGTCAAGCCGATGAGCTCGGTGCTGGCCCCCATCGCCCCAGCCAGGAACGTCGCCGCGTTCACGATCGCCTGTCCGCCGAGAGCAAGTCCCGCCGCCCCGACCACGACGCGCCCCAGGTTCTTCATCATGCTCGGGCCCGGGCGCACTTCCTCGTCTCCTTCCGTCAGCTCGCCCACCTCGTCGCGGATGTCGTCCATGTCGTCGTCCGCGGTCCAGAACGTGAAGCCGACGTAGACCGTCAGCAGGGCCAGCAGGATCACGCCGTCGCCCCAGTCGACTTGCAAATCCAGGACCAGAGGGTAGACCAGAATCGTGATCACGATCATGATCGGCACGTCGCGGCTGATCACGCGATCCGCCACGGCCAGGGGGCTAATGAGCGCCGTCCCGCCCAGTATCAGGCCGATATTGGCAAGATTGGATCCCAGCACGTTACCCATGAGCAGGCCACCCTCGTTGTTCAGGGTGGCGATCACGCCGACGACCAGCTCCGGGGCCGAGGTTCCGAGAGAAACCAGCGTAAGCCCGACCACGACCGGGCTCGTACCCATCGCGGCGGCAATGCGGGCGGCGCCACGCACCAGCCATTCGGCGCCGAAGTACAGCGCACCGAAACCGCCGAGCAGGAGCAGCAGATTGGCCAGCAGCATGGCTACCTCCGCCCGCGGGTCGCCAACCAGCCCAGCACCTGGTCGAGCGTTCCCGCGTTGACGATCTGATTTGGTTGCAAACCGGCCCTCCGCGCCTGATCGATCCCGTAACGGATATTATCCAATCGAGCGGCCGAGTGGGCATCGGAGCTAGCGACAACCTTCACTCCCAGCCGCGCACACATGCGCAGCCCCCGATAATCGAGGTCCAGCCGCGCGGGATTGCCGTTCACTTCCACTGCAACACCCAAAGCCGCTGCGGCGTCCAACACTTCGCCAAGATTGAGCGGGTAGGGGCGACGACGGCCCAGCTTGCGCCCGGTCGGATGGCAAAGCACGTGGACATGCGGGTTCTCGAGCGCCTTCACGATGCGACGGGTCATGTCTTTTGCGCTCATGTTGAACGACGAGTGGACCGATGCCAACACCAGATCCAGTCGGGCGAGCACGTCGTCTTCCAGATCGAGCGTCCCATCGGGCAGAATGTCGACCTCGCACCCCTTCAGTATGCGAATCGAGGGGACCGCCTCCTGCACGCTTGCGATCTCCTTGGCCTGCGCCCGCAACGCTCTGCCGTCCAGGCCGTTCGCAATCCGCAATGCTTGCGAATGGTCGGTGATCGCCACGTATTCGTAACCGCGCGCTTGCGCCGTTTGCACCATCCGTTGCAGCGTCGCCGCACCGTCGCTCCACGTGGTATGCATGTGCAGATCGCCCCGCACGTCGGCGTGGGCAACCAGGCGGGGGAGGCCCGTTGCAGCCATCTCAATCGTACCCGCATCCGTCCTGAGCTCCGGCGGAATCCACGGCAGGTCCAACCGCTCGTAAATGGCGCATTCGCCGTTGGCTCCCGAGTCGACGCCCTCGCCGTCGAGGCCCGCTTGAAACCCCATGGGCGTCAGTTCCAGCCCCCTTGTCCGCGCTCTCGCACGCAATGCTTCAATGTACGCCGGTGGGCCGGTAAGGTGATGAGCGACCGTCTCGACCCGGTCGGTTGGCACAGCGACCAGCCGAATCCTCACCCCTTCGACGCTTGCAAGGACCGGGTTGTCCCCCCGGCTGCCGTCAAGGCGCACGCCCCGAATGCGTTGCGTTGCGTCCCACAGCGGTTCCGGCTCGGCGCCGCAAACCACGTCCACGGTAGACACGATCTCGCTGCGACGCACGACCCCGCCAGCCAGCCGCGGCTCGATCCCGGCGCCTTGCAGGGCGTCGGCTACGGTGGCGGCCACGCGATCGGCGCGCCCGAGCAAGCACTTGCCCGCGAGCTCGTTTGGCGTTGCGGCTCCGTATTTCGCGTTCATGGCAAAAGGTCGCGCAGCTGGTCTTCGGTCAGCACGGGTACGCCCAGCCGCTTGGCCTTTTGCAGCTTGGACCCCGCGTTCGCGCCTGCCACCAGGTAGTCCGTGCGACCGCTCACCGAACCGGTGACCTTGGCGCCGAGACCCTGAAGCGTTGTCTTGAGCGCGCTCCGCGTGAACGCCTCCAACGCTCCGGTCAGCACAACCGTCTTCCCTGCCCACGCCCCTTCGGGATCCTTGGGAGGCGCCTCGGGCACGACGAACTCGAAGTGCTTCTCGAGGAGCCGGTCGAGCGCGGCGGCCACGCGCGGCTCGTGCAGGAATCCCAGAATTGCCGACGACATCTTGGGGCCGATGCCGCGCACTGCCTCCAGCACGTCGCCCGTGGCCGCACGAAGGGTCTCGATGCTGCGAAAATGCCGTGCCAAATCGGCTGCCACCGTCACGCCCACTTCGGGAATGCCCAAGCCGACCAGGAATCGCGCCAGTTCCACGCGTCGCCGTGCGCGGATCGCGGTCACCAGGTTCCGGGCCGAAGTCTCGGCGAACCCTTCCAGCGACACGAGGTCTTCTTCCTGCAGATCGAAGAGGTCGGCCAGCTCGGCAACGAGCTCGCGATCGACCAGCAGGGCCGCCGTTTCCGCACCCAGTCCTTGGATGTCCAAGGCGTTGCGCGACCCGAAGTGCGCGATCCTGCCCTTGAGCTGCGCACGGCACGCGAAGTGATTGGGGCACACGGTGAACGGGCCGTTCTCGATCGGGGGAGCGCCGCAGGACGGACACGCCGCCGGCATTTGGAACGGTGGCTGGCGGTTGTCGTTCCCGGTCTCTTCAACGCGCTCCACGACTTGGGGAATCACGTCGCCCGCGCGTTGAATCCTCACCAGGTCGCCTTCGCGCACGTCCTTGCGCGCAAGTTCTTCGCGGTTGTGAAGCGACGCTCGCGACACGGTCACGCCGCCCACCTCGACCGGCCGCAGCAAAGCCACCGGCGTCAGCACGCCGGTGCGGCCCACCGACACGAAGATCCGGTCTATCTTCGTGATCTCCTGTCGCGGCTTGAACTTGTAGGCAATCGCCCATCTGGGATGGTGCGACGTGCTACCCAGCTGGTCTCGCGGCGCCAGCGCGTCGAGCTTGACCACCACGCCGTCGATTTCATAATCCAGAGAGTCGCGATCGGCGGCGAAGGCCTCGTGGTATGCGGCAATCTCTTCGACCGTGGCGGCCGACGCGATCCGCTCCGGCGTAGCGAGACCCCATGCCCGCAGGAGCGCCAGGCCTTCCGAGTCGGTCTCCACGGAGCGGCCTTCGATGGCCATTACGTCGTAGGCGAGCACGGTCAGCGGACGCTTTGCGGTAATCCGCGAGTCGAGCTGACGGAGCGCGCCGGACGCGGCGTTGCGGGGATTCTGATACGGAGCCTTGCCCGCTTCGATGCGGCGTTGGTTGAGAGCCTTGAAATCGCTGAGGTACATGATGGCCTCGCCGCGTACCGAAAGAAACGCCGGGGCGGCAACCTCGTCGTCGCGCAGGCGCAACGGGACCGAGTGGATCGTGCGCACGTTCTCGGTCACGCCTTCGCCAATGTGACCGTTGCCGCGCGTGACCGCGCGATCCAGCACGCCGTCTTGGTATACGAGCTCGAGTGACGCGCCATCCAGCTTCGGTTCGAGCACGTAGTGGATCTCGTCGGTCTCCTCTTCCGTTGCGAGCGCCTTGCGCAGGCGTTCGTCGAACCGTCGCACCGCATCGACGTCGAGCGCCGAATCCAGCGAGAGCATGGGAACGGCATGGGCCACCGTGGGAAGGCTGTCGAGCGGGGCCGCGCCAACGCGTCGCGTGGGAGAGTCCGGCGCTACCAGCGAGGGATGGGCCGCTTCCAGGGCCTGGAGCCGCCGGAAGAGCTCGTCGAAAGCCGAATCCGAGATCTCCGGGCTCGATTCGGCATGGTACAAGCGGTTGTGGCGATCGATCTCGGCAGCGAGCTGCGCCATTTCGGCAGCGGCCTCGTTCGGCCCCTGGACGGTCGATTCCACGTCTTGTCGAGTCATGGGAAACGCTAATAGATTCAAGGTTGGCCTTACAAACATGGGCCCGCCGACCCGTTTACCCACCAGGAGGTACCGAATGAAGTCCTGTCGCGGCCCGATCCGCTTGCTTCCCCTCGCCGTCGCCCTTGCGATGGTGGTTCCCACCGTGCTCTCTGCGCAGATGCAGCCCACGACCCTTCGAGGAGCCGACGAAGGCGACGGCCCGCACCAGCGCCTGATCCTGCGGGGCGCCACGATCATCGACGGCACCGGTGCGCCGCCGATGGGGCCCGTCGACATCGTGATCGAAGGCGACCGGATCGCGAGTATCCAGACGGTGGGTTACCCCGGGGTTGCCATCGACGAAGAGCGCAGGCCCAGCGGCGCCACGAAGGAAATCGACATGTCGGGCATGTACGTCATGCCTGGATTCGTGGACATGCACGCGCACACGGGCGGCGGGTTCAAGGCGCCGCAACCCGAGTACGTATACAAACTGTGGATGGGCCATGGGATTACGACATCCCGCGGCGTGGGCCACGGACCGATGATGTGGGGCCTGCAAGAGAAGGCCCTGGCAGCCCGCAACGAGATCGTCGCTCCGCGCATGTTCACCTACGCGCGCCCGGGCGAGGCCTGGGAAAACGGCTCCGTGGACTCTCCCGAGAAGGCGCGCGAGTGGGTCCGATGGGCCGCCGCGGTCGACGTGGAGGGGGCGAAGATCGACGGGCTCAAGCTGGGCGCGATGGACCCCGACATCATGGAGGCGGTCATCGACGAGGCGCACCAGCATGGTCTCGGCACGGTCGCCCACCTCGGCCAGATGGGCGTGGTCCGCATGACCGCGCTGGACGCCGCCGAGGTTGGCCTGGACATGATGACCCACTACTACGGGCTCATGGAATCCATGCTCACCGACTACAGCGTCCAGGACTGGCGCCTCGACTACAACTATCAGGACGAGCAGCACCGCTTCGGCAGCGTGGGACGCCTGTGGTATCAGGCGGCCGAGCCCGGTTCGGAACAGTGGAACGAATTGATCGACCGTTTCCTCGAACTCGACTTCGGTCTGGATCCCACCATGACGATCTACGAGGCCAGTCGCGACGTGATGCGCTCGCGCGAAGCCGATTTCCACGAGGAATACACGCTGCCGACCCAGTGGGACTTCTATCAGCCCTCGCGTCGCGCCCACGGTTCGTACTGGTTCTACTGGACCAGCGAAGACGAGTACCACTGGAAGCGGTTCTTCCAGAAGTGGATGCACTTTCTCAACGACTACAAGAACGCGGGTGGACGGGTCACGACCGGCTCCGACTCCGGCTTCATCTACAAGCTCTACGGCTTCGACTACATTCGCGAACTCGAGCTTCTGCGCGAGGCGGGCTTCCACCCGGTCGAGGTCATCCGTTCGGCAACGCTCTTCGGGGCCGAGGAACTTCACGATCCCAAGGGAGCCCCCATCGACTTCGGCATCCTGCGTGCAGGGCTCAAGGCCGACATGGTGGTCGTCGAAGAGAACCCGCTCCAGAACCTCAAGGTGCTCTACGGCAACGGCGCCGTGAAGCTGAACGACGAGACGGGCGAAACCGAGCGCATCGGCGGCATCAAGTACACGATCAAGGACGGCATCGTCTACGACGCGCAGCAGCTGCTGGCCGACGTGCGCGAGATGGTGCGGAAGGCGAAGGAGGAGCGGTCCGTTTCGGACTGAGGGTGCTGAGGACGGCCGGCTCGGCTGCGACAGGCCTCCGGGGGCACTCTCGCGTTGCGCGGGTTCACCCGATAGGCCTGAGCTCCACCGCCGTCCCGTAGCACATCATTTCCGCCGCTTTTCGGCTGACTTCGGCTGACTGGAAGCGCACGCAGATGATGCCGTTGGCGCCCAGGGCCTCCGCATCGGCGATCATGCGGTCCACAGCTTGCTCGCGGACCTCGGCAAGGAGCTTGGTGTATTCGTACACCTCGCCGCCGGCGAGATTGCGGAGGCCGGCCATTACGTCTTTTCCCAGGTGACGGACCCGCACGGAACTTCCCCTGACGAGCCCCAGCGTCCGCACCACGCGATAGCCCGCGACGGTCTCCGTCGTGGCCACGATCATCGGTACACGTTCCGGTAAGGGTCCGTGCCGTATTCCTTGTACCGATCCCAGATTACGTTGGCGAGAAGAACGAGAATGCCGATGGCCACGCCCCCCGTCGCCAGTTTGACGAACAATCCCGACGGGGACGTGAAGAACGTCCACGCGCCGTAACCCAGCCAGGCAACCACGCCCGACGCCGTGAGGATCCACCCCACGGGTTGGGTGATCCGGGTGCGGATCTGGTCCCAAACCGATTGGGTCGGGTATTTGGCGAAAGGCAGGTCCTGCAAGTCCGCCTTCATCGACCGGAACAGCGCCACCTCGCGCTGGAGCTCGCTTGAGGTCTCCAGTACCTGCTCCACGGCCGCCCTTTCTTCGGGCGTAACCTCGCCGTCCAGGAAGCGCATGAGGTCTTCCCGACTGACCGTTGCTGGGATGTTCTTGCTCATGATTTCGTTTCGCTGTCCGGGGTATCCTGACGTAACACGTTGGCCAACGCGCGGCGCGCGTGGAAGAGCCTGCTCGCGACCGTGCCTTCCGGGATGTTCAGTATTCTCGCAATCTCGCCGTAGCGAAACCCTTCGATTTCCTTCAGTACGATTACCTCGCGCTGATCTTCATCCAGGCGCTCCAGCGCCCGCCACAATCGTTCGCGGGCGGCCTTCCTTTCGCGTATGCGTTCCGGCCCCTTCGCCGGATCGGCGGGCCTCATTTCCAGGCGCTCGTCCAACGCTTCGACCCGGAAGCGGACCTTCCGCTTCCGCAGGGCGTCCCGGCACTGATTGCGGAGAATCCGAAAGAACCACGGCCCGAATGGTCTGCGGAGATTGAACCGGCCCAGGGTCCGCCACGTCTTGACGAAGGCGTCCTGGAGCGCGTCCATGGCGTCGTCCTGGTTCCCCATCATGCCCAAGGCCACCCGCAGTCCGGGGCGTTCGTAGGCGCGCACGATCGGTTCGAAGAAACGCGCGTCGCCCGCCTGACATTTTCGCAGGAGTTCTCTCTCCAGGTCGGGGAGCAAGCTGCCTCCAGGGTGGAATGGTGTCATCGCGTCGGGCGTGTCCCGCGATCGCGGCCAAGGCCCGTGACGCATCCCGTGACGCATACGAAACCGAGCGCGGGCTCATTCTAACCTGTCACGGGTGCCTGCCGGTGGCTACTTGTGCGATGCGACGGTATCCTGCAAGGATTAGTCATGCCGTTCAGCGGCGAGGCGCCCGGTCGGTTGTCCCGGGCCTGCCGATCACCCCACGGAAAGGAACCCGAAAATAGGCCAGCTATTCGACACTCGGACGCGCATCCCGGCGCGGCGCCTTGCCATCCCGGGACTTGACGCAGCTCGACGAGCGCGCTTGCTCGTCCACTCCATGCTCGCGACACTCTGTGCCGTCCCCCTCGGCGCTCAGGAAGTCGACTATCCGGCTGGATTCGACGAAGAAGCCACCTACTACGCCGAGGCGCTCGGGCCCCTCGCCCGACCGATCACGACCACGTCGTTTCGAGCGCAGCAGTTCTTCGACCAGGGCGTTCAGATGATGTACGCCTTCACTCCGCTGCGCGCGGCGAGATCGTTTCGCCAGGCGCAACGGGAAGATCCCAACTGCGCGATGTGCTTCTGGGGCGAAGCCTGGGCCTGGGGTCCGTACCTGAACGGCGGCATGGGGCCCGACGACGCGCCGCGAGCTTACGAGAATATCCAGAAGGCGCAGGCGCTCGCGGCGACGCACGCCAACGACGTGGAACGGGCGCTGATCGAGGCCATGGCGGTCCGTTACGCGAAGGAGCACGACGAGGTTGAGCGCGAACGGCTGGACACGGTGTACGCGCGCGCCATGGCGGACGTCTACGAGCGCTTCCCCGACGATCTGGACGTGGGCACGCTATACGGCGAGTCGCTCATGTTGCTGGAACCGCGACGAGGCCGTTGGGACATCGCGAAGCCGGAGGTCGAGAAGATCCACGGGATCCTCGAAGCCGTGCTGGCCATGGACATTACGCATCCGGGGGCGTGCCACCTCTACGTTCACGCGACCGAACCCACCGTGCGACCGGACAAGGCGGAGGCATGCGCTGATCATCTGGGCGCGTCAATCCCTGGGGCGAGTCACATTCAACACATGCCCTCGCACACCTACAACCGCGTCGGACGCTGGGGCGACGCGGTTCGCTCCAATCTCGCCGCGTGGCATTCGGACCTCCGCGCCGAGGACGACGTCGCCTGGGCCATCTACCCGTCGCACAACCTCCACATGCTGCTCTTCGCAGCGTCCATGGACGGGCAGGGGGCGGTCGCGATTCAAGCCAGCAAGGACTACGGCAAGATCGTGCCCAGCGGGAACTTCTACGAGGCTCTCAGCATGCTTCGCTTCGGCCGCTTCGACGAGATTCTCGCCCTGGACGATCCGCCCGACGGGGGCATTCAGCGCGGATTCTGGGATTTCGCGCGCGGCTACGCGTACCTGCGGCACGACGAGCCTGGACGCGCGTCCGTCTATCTCGAAAGGGTGCGGCGCGCGGCCGAGAAGACGCCCACGAGCGAAACGTTCCGGGGGCACTCGGCAGCCGACTTGCTCGGCGTCGTCGGCGGGATTCTCGAAAGCGAGATCCTGCGGGACGAGGGCGACCACGAGCGCGCGGTGGAGGTGCTCGAGGCGGCGATCGCGGTCGAAGACGGTCTGCGCTACGACGAACCCGAGCCGCTCAATTTTTCGGCGCGGCATTGGCTGGGCGACCATTTGCTCGAGCTCGAACGCTACGAGGACGCGGAGCGGGTGTTCGAGGCCGCGCTCGCGGATCATCCGCACAACGGGTGGTCGCTCTTCGGTCTGGAAGCCGCGCTGCGCGCCCAGAACCGAGCCGACGAGGCCGACGCGGTGCAGATCCGGCTCAACGAGGCGTGGGCACGGTCGGACACTTGGCTGAGGGCGCCGGTCTTCTAGCGGTTGACGGGGCTCGGTTGGTCGGGTAGCTTCGGCTGTTATCAAGAATCATTCTTATTTAGAAGCACTCGGAGTACGTTCGATGGACAATCATCAACTCCTCGCCGTGACCGGTCTGAAGGCCAAGGTCGCGGACGAGGATCTCAGCATACTTGAGGGGGTGGACGTGACCCTCCGGCCGGGCGAGACCCATGCCGTCATGGGCCCGAACGGATCGGGCAAGAGCACCCTGGCCAAGGTGATCGCGGGGCACCCTGCCTACGACGTGACGAGCGGTTCGGTGACGTTTCGGGGCGAGGACATCCTCGAGATGGAACCGGACGAACGGTCCCAGGCAGGGATCTTCATGGCGTTTCAGTACCCGATCGCGATTCCGGGCGTCTCGATCGCCAATTTCCTGCGCGCCGCCCTGCAGGCCCGGCTGGATGACGACGACGAGCTTGACCTGTTCGACTTCCAGGAGCTGCTCATGGACCGCATGGAGCTTCTGGACATGGACCCTGCTTTCGCCCAACGTCCGATCAACGACGGGTTCAGCGGGGGAGAGAAGAAGCGCAACGAAATCCTCCAGATGGCCGTACTGAAGCCGTCCCTGGCTCTGATGGACGAGACGGATTCCGGACTGGACATCGATGCGCTCAAGGTCGTTGCCCACGGAGTAAACAGACTTCGCGAGGAGAACCCACACATGTCGGTCCTCCTCATCACGCACTACCAGCGAATCCTGAACTACATCCTGCCGGACGTGGTGCACGTGATGTACAAGGGCAGGATCGTAGAATCGGGCGGGCCCGAGGTGGCGGAGGAGCTCGAAGCCCGCGGATACGAGGAATACAGGAGGAACTGATGCCCAGCAACGCAGTCGTCCAGGGATTGGGACTCGACGACTACAAATTCGGTTTCGTCACCGATTCCGAGCCCGTTTTCCGCACCAGACCCGGTCTTGACGCCGAGGTGGTGCGACAGATCTCGGCGCGCAAGGACGAACCCGCGTGGATGCTCTCCAAGCGTCTCAAGGCTCTGCGGATCTACGAGGCGAAGCCGATGCCCACGTGGGGGGGCGATCTGTCGGAGCTTCAGGAGACCCTGGACCAGACCTATTTCTACGTCAAGCCCCAGGAACAGATGGAGCGTTCGTGGGACGACGTCCCGGAGAACATTAAGCTGGCGTTCGAGCGTCTCGGCATTCCCGAGGCCGAGCGCAAGATCCTGGCGGGCGTCGGGGCGCAGTACGACTCCGAGATGGTCTACCACTCGCTCAAGCAGGAATGGGAAGCCAAGGGCGTGATCTTCGACTCCATCGAGGATGGGTTGAAGAATCACCCCGAGCTGTTCCGCAAACACTTCGGAACGGTGATTCCAGCCGCCGACAACAAGTTCGCGGCCCTCAACTCCGCCGTGTGGTCGGGCGGATCATTCGTCTATATCCCGCCGGGCGTACAGCTCGAAACGCCGCTGCAGGCTTATTTCCGGGTGAATCAGGAACGCCTGGGACAGTTCGAACGCACGCTCATCATTGCCGACGAGGGATCGCGCGCGCACTACATCGAGGGGTGCACCGCGCCGGTCTACTCGACCGACTCATTCCACTCGGGCGTGATCGAGATCGTCGTCAAGGCGGACGCCTTCTTTCGCTACACGACCATCCAGAACTGGTCCAACAACATGTACAACCTCGTCACCCAGCGCGCAGTGGTGCACCGAGGCGCCCACATGGAGTGGTTGGACGGCAATCTCGGATCGAAGCTGACGATGAAGTACCCGTCGTGCTACCTCATGGAAGAGGGCGCGCACGGTGAGATCCTGTCGATTGCGTACGCCGGCGACGGACAGCATCAGGACACGGGCGGCAAGGTGATCCACGTTGCCCCCAACACGTCTTCGAGCATCGTGTCGAAGTCGATCTCGAAGGGTACGGGCCGCTCCTCCTATCGGGGGCTGTGCAAGGTCTACGACGGCGCCGCCAACGCTAAGTCGAACGTCGAGTGCGACGCGCTGCTCATTCACGAGACGTCCCGCACGGACACCTTTCCGTACATAGAGATCGACGAGCGCAGCGCCTCGGTCGGCCACGAGGCCACGGTATCGAAGGTCGGCGACGAACAGCTCTTCTACCTGATGAGTCGCGGCATGGACGAGGCCGAGGCCATGGCGCTCATCGTGCGGGGGTTCATCGAGCCGATCGCCAAGGAGCTGCCCCTGGAGTACGCGGTGGAGCTGAACCGCTTGATCGAGCTCGAGATGGAAGGGAGCGTCGGATGAGCGCGCCTTCGCCCGTCGGGTCGGAGGCTTTCGACCCACCCTGGTTGCAGGCGCGTCGCGCCGATGCGTGGGAGATCTACCGGGCCGCGCCGTTGCCCTCTACGCGCTCCGAGGAATGGCGGTACACGGACTTGGCGCGAAAGCTCCCCCTTGCCGATCTGGTGCCCCTCGTCGCCGAGGTCCCGCCCATTGTCATGTCCAACGGCAAGGGCACCGTCCCTGAGCCGCTGCTACGCGCCATGGCCGAGGACCCCGACAGCTCGGGCCGCATCGTGGAGGTGGACGGCGCGGTGTCGTCGGTCGAGCTGGACGAGTCGCTGGCCGCGCAGGGCGTCGTGTTGTCGTCGCTGCGCGCGGCGGCCAGACGCGGCGACCCGCAAGTCGAAGCGTTCCTTGCCACCAAGGCGGTCCCGGCCTCGGACGGAAAATTCCCGGCGCTCAACGCGGCCCTGTGGAGCGACGGGGTCTTCCTGAGGGTGCCTCGCGGCGTTCGTCTCGAACACCCCATTCGGCTGAGTCGGTGGATTTCGCGGGGCGGTACCGCCACCTTCACGCGCATCCTGGTCGTGGCCGAGGCCAACAGCCAAGTCTCGTTCGTGGACGAAATGCTGTCGCCGGACTTTGACGAGATCACGTTGGCGAACACCGTCGTCGAGCTGTTCTCCCACGCCGGCGCGCAGATTCAGTACGTGTCGTTGCAGTGCATGGGGAGGGGCGGCTTTCACCTCGCCAACCAGCGGACCCTGGCGCAGCGCGATTCCACGCTCGACACGCTGAACGTGGCTCTCGGCGGATCGGTCGGCCGCGTGGACCTGAACGCTCGACTGCTTGGACCGGGTGCAAACAGCGACATGCTGGGGCTGTATTTCGGCGACGAGGATCAGCACTTCGACTTCAACACCAGTCAAGACCACGTGGCGCCCAACGCGCACAGCGACCTTTTGTACAAGGGTGCGCTGGACGACGCGGCCCGCGGGGTCTTCCGCGGCATTATCCGGGTCCACAAGGGGGCGCAGCGCACCGACGCCTACCAGACCAACCGGAACCTGATCCTCTCCGAACGCGCGATCGCGACCTCGCTCCCCAACCTCGAGATCGAAGCCGACGACGTGCGGTGTTCGCATGGAGCCACGGTGGGCCAGCTGGACGCCGAGGCCCTGTTCTACCTGATGAGCCGGGGCTTGAACCGCGAACAGGCGGAGCGTCTTGTGGTGATGGGTTTTCTGGGCGAGGTGCTGGACAGGCTGCCGCTGGGGGGCGTGAGCGAGAAGGTGACCAAAGCAATCAGGGCCAAGCTGCGATAGGCAAGGCAGGAGCGGCAATTGTTCAGGAAAAAAACCCGCCGGTCAGGATCAGGTTGGACAAGATTGGCTGCGGCAGGCGATGTCGCGCCCGACCAGCTCAAGGCGGTGGAAACCGACCAGGGACCGGTGCTGCTCGCGAATGTCGATGGGCAGGTCTACGCGCTGGAAGATCGATGCTCTCACCAGGACTTTCCGCTTTCGGCCGGCGAGCTTGAAGATGGACAGATCGAGTGCTCCTTCCACGGCGCCAGGTTCGACGCGTGTTCCGGGAGGGCCACCCAGCTTCCCGCGATCGCGCCGGTTCGAACGTTCGATGTAGAGGTGCGCGATGGCTCGATCTACGTATTCCTCGACTGATCGTTTCGCGGATCCACGCGGACAGGTTGCCGCGACACTCGACGTAGTCGCCCTGAGGCGGGATTTCCCGATCCTCAATCAGGTCGTAGACGGCAAGCCCCTCGTCTATCTGGACAACGCGGCGTCGTCTCAGAAGCCCCGGCAGGTGATCGACGCAATCACCCGGTATTATTTGCGCGATCACGCCAATGTCCATCGCGGCGTGCACGAGCTTGCCCGTAGGGCCACGGAAGCGTACGAGAACAGTCGCGCCCGCGTCGCCCAGTGGATCAACGCGACCTCCGACCAGGAGATCGTCTGGACGCGCGGCACAAGCGAGGCGCTCAACCTGGTGGCGTTCTCGGTGGGGCGCGCTCGAGTCGGCGCGGGCGACGAGATCGTCATTTCCGAGATGGAGCACCATTCCAACCTGGTTCCCTGGCAGCTTCTGGCGGCACGGAGAGGCGCCAAGCTCCGCTACGTGGGACTGACGGACGCGGGGCACCTCGATCTCGACCAGCTCCGGGATCTCCTCGGGGACCGCACCAGGGTGGTCTCGTTTCCGCACGTGTCCAACGCCCTCGGCACCATCAATCCCGTTGGCGACATCCGAGACATGGTCCGAAGCCGGACCGATGCCGTATACGTCCTGGACGGCGCTCAGGGCGCTCCTCACCTGTCGGTTGACGTTCAGGCAATCGGATGCGACTTCTATGCCTTTTCCGGACACAAGATGTGTGGGCCGACCGGGATGGGCGTGCTGTGGGGTCGGGCCGAGCTCCTGGAGGAGCTGCCTCCGTATCAGGGGGGCGGCGAGATGATCGAGAAGGTGTCGCGCGAGTCCAGCACCTGGGCCGAGGTGCCCCACAAATTCGAAGCGGGCACGCCCAACATTGCTGGAGCCGTTGGCCTCGCGGCGGCAGTGGACTATCTGGAAACCGTCGGCCTCGACGCCATCCATCGACACGAGATGGCGTTGACCAGCGCCGCCATGAGAGATCTGGCCGCGGTGGACGGTCTGCGCATGCTGGGACCGCCCAACCCGGAAGAGCGCGCCGGCGTAATTCCGTTTGTGATCGAGGGGACTACCGCCCAGGACGTGGCCACGATTCTCGATGCGGAAGGGATTGCGGTGCGCGCCGGGCATCATTGCGCGCAGCTCGTGGTCGATCGCTACGGCGTGTCTGCAACCACCCGGGCATCCTTTTACCTTTACAACAGCAACCAAGAGGTCCAACGACTGGCCGAAGGGATTCGGACCGCAAGAGACATCCTGCTTTCGTAAAGGGGAATCCGTGTCAGCACCATCAAGTCCGGTTTCGACGACATCTTCCACCAATGGGCTGCGTGGGTCGGCGCAGCGCCCACGCGCTGCTCAGTGGCGACGGGGGTGGCCGCTGCCCTTGGTGCTCCTGGCAATTGCTTGCGGCGGAGACGCAGAGGAGCTGCCCGAACCAGACCCCCTGATTTCCACGGACCCGCCCAGCGAAGAGTTGACCGAGGTGGATTACGGACAGTTTGATCCGTCGGACATTGGGATCAACATGCCGTGGACCCGCAACGTCATCGCGCGCGAAATCGATCCGCAGGACCCACCCGCGCGTCTCACGTCGGTGAGCACCGATCGGTCTCGCGGGTACGACAGGGTGGTCTTCACGTTTGCCCCAGCCATTCCCGGATACCGGCTCACTCGAGGAACCGTAGTCGGCGGCGGCTGCGATGGTACGGAACCGCTGGGCGAGGCGGCCATGCGCGTGGTCGTCGAGTTTACCGGCACCGTGTCCAACGACGGCGGTTCGGCACTGGTCGAGGAGCGTGATCGCGCCACGGGCTTCCCCGCGCTGGTAGACGCAATCCAGGCGTGCGACGAGGGCGGCACCGTGCGGTGGGTCCTGGGGGCCAGCGGCGACGTGGACTACCGGATCATGGAAATCCGAGGTAGCCCGCAGCTCGTGGTTGACCTGCGACATCCGTCGCCCTAGGGGACGGCCAAAATGGAAGGATGCCGCGCTACGGGACGCCGGGTTCCGTGGCTTGCGAGAGGGCCGATCGGGCCGGGTTCCCGGGGCGTCGCCGGGCTGGGCGCTTGGGGCATCGGTGGACCGGGCATCGCGCTGATTGCGGTCCTGGGAGCGTGCAGCCAGCCCCTCGATCCTGCCGATCTGCTGCTGGCCGGCGGCTCGGTCCTGGACGGGGCCGGCGGCGAGGCAGTGGTGGCCGACATCGCGGTTGCCGGCGACCGGATTCTGTTCGTTGGCGACGCGGCCGATGCCGGCGTGACCGCCACCGACACCCTTGACGTAACGGGGCTGGTGGTTACGCCGGGGTTCATCGACATGCATTCGCACGCGGAGCTGGACACCGATCACGGACGCGACGCGCGGGCGTTTCTGTTCCAGGGCATCACGACGGTGGCACTCGGCGTGGACGGCTTCGGCAGTGCCGAGGTCGAAGCCCAAATGGCCCTCTGGGAGGCGCAGGGAATCGGCGTGAACGCGTTCCTGTTCACCGGGCACAACTGGATCCGCCGACAGGTTTTGGGAATGGAGGATCGGGCGCCCGACGCAGCCGAGCTGGCGGCCATGCAGGAGCTTGTGCGCAAGGGTATGGAAGAGGGTGCCCATGGTCTCTCGTCGGGATTGTTTTACCTGCCAGGCAACTACGCCACCACCGAAGAAGTGATCGAGCTCAATCGCGTCGCTGCGCAGTACCCCGGAGCCATTTACGACACCCACGACCGCGACCTGGGGGCGGCCTATCCTCCCTTCGGATACCTGGAATCCACCGCCGAGGGCATTCGGATCGGCGAAGAAGCGGGAACCAAGGTCATCTTCAGCCACTTCAACGCCCAAGGCGCACACAACTACGGGCGCGCGCCCGAGGGAGCCGCGCTGATCGAAGCGGCGCGAAGCCGTGGCGTTGAGGTTGCGGGGGCGCACCACTCCTACACGGCTACGCAGTCCAACCTTCGCTCCTACACGATTCCTGGATGGGCAGCGGCGGGAGGCGACACGGCGATGGTGCGACGCTTCGACCATCCCGACACGGTTCGCATCGTCGACGCCCAGACGCGCGAGATGCTGGCGATACGCGGCGGCGCCGAGAGGATTCTGTTTGCGGACGAGCGACCCGATCTGAACGGCAGGACGTTGCAGGACAAGGCGGACGAATGGGGCATCGACCCTTCGGCGGCTGCGCGACGGATACTGCGGGACGGCAACGCGGCGGTCATGAACCTGGGGCTCTACGACGGCGAAAACCTGCGCTATCTCGCGCAACGAGACTGGATGATGACCTGTACGGACGGGCGCGATCCGGGGCCGACGCGACCGATTACTCACCCGCGCGCCTTCGGGTCGTTCACCAAGAAGCTTCGCGATCTGGTGTTGGACGAACAGCTGCTCAGTCTGCCCTTTACGGTGCGGTCCATGACCGGCCTGGCGGCGGATTTCCTGGAATGGGACGACCGCGGCTACCTGCGCGAGGGCTACGCCGCGGACATTACGATCCTGGACCTGGAAGCGGTGCAAGACCTGGCGACCTACGAGAATCCGCACCAGTACTCGCACGGCACGGTTCACGTCCTGGTCAACGGCGTGTTCGCGGTGCTCGACGGCACGGCCACGATGGCGCTGGCAGGGCACTCGATCCTTCGCGGCGGAGTGGTCTACCGTGGCGGGCAGTGAGGTTGGCAGCGAGGCAGGTCTGAGGGACAAGGTCGATTCGGGCAATGGTGAAGTCGAGTCGGGCAACGAGGTTGTGGCGTCGCGCGACGGGCCAATACTGACCCTGACCCTGAACCGGCCTCACCGGCTCAACGCGGTCAACCTGCGGCTGTACGAGGGGCTCGTGCGCGCGCTTGAGCGCGCGGGTCGTGACCGCGACGTACGCTGTGTGATCCTGACCGGGGCAGGGCGGGCGTTTTGCGCGGGCGCGGACCTGAAGGAACATCGCGATCGCGACCCGACCCCCGAGGAACGCCGGCACTACGCTGGGGTGGCGCAGCGGGCCAACCACCTGCTGCAAACGATCGGCAAGGCGGTGGTGGCGGCAGTCAACGGACACGCGATTGGCGCCGGGCTCGAGCTCGCGCTGTCGGCCGATCTCGCGATTGTGGCCGAGGACGCCAAGTTGCGCCTGCCCGAGGTCGCGCTCGGGACCTTTGTGGGCGGTGGGGTCGTGTATACCCTGTCCGATCGGGTCGGGGTTCCCAAGGCCCGCGAGATCATATACCTGGGCGATTTCTTTTCCGGGTCGGAGGCGGCCGCGCTCGGCGTCGTGAATCGCGCGGTTCCGGCTCGCGACGTGTTGGCCCAAGCCGTTTCAGTCGCACGGCGGCTCGCCCGTCGCGCCCCCATCCCGCTGGCGGCGGCCAAGCGTCTGATCGGTCCGGCGGCCACAATGTCGCGGGAAGAGGCGCTGGAACGCGAGCGCGTGGTGCTGGAAGAGATCTTCGGCACCTCGGATTGGCGCGAGGGCCTTGCCGCGTTTCACGAGAAGCGCCGGCCACGGTACCAGGGCGAGTAATCGCGGCGAGTACCGGCCATGGCAAAGCTCGCCCGGATCTTCGATCCCCGATCCGTCGCGGTGATCGGCGCCAGCAGGAACCCGGTCAAGCGGGGTCACCAGATCCTGCGGGCGCTCGACGAATCACGCTACGAAGGTCGAGTGTACCCTGTGCACCCCGCTGGTGGCCGACTGTTGGGGCGCGATGTCTACAAGTCGGTGGACGCGCTGCCTGAGGCCACCGACCTTGCGGTGATCTGCACGCCTGGATCGACCGCGCCCGACCTTGTACGCGCGTGTGGCAGACGCGGCGTTGCGGGCGCCGTGGTCCTGGCGGTGGGGTTTGGGGAGGCCGGAGCCGAAGGCGTCCGGTTGCAGGCGCGTCTTCGGGACGTGGCCCGGGAGAGCGGGGTTCGGGTTATCGGGCCCAATACGTCGGGTCTGTTGAACCTGCCCAAGGGGGTCAACCTGATTGGCGCGCGAGGGGTGAGGCCAGGCGGCATCGCGCTGCTGGTCCAGTCAGGTAACATTGCCCTGGATCTGATGACGCAGGTCACGCGCCGATCCAGTCTTGGCGTCTCGATCTGCTGTGGTCTCGGCAACGAAGTGGACATGGGGTTCGGCGAAGTGCTGGCATTCCTGGGCCACCACGACGAGACGCGGGCGATCGTGCTGCACATCGAGGGGTGCAGGGACCTGCGGTCGCTTCTGGTCGCAGCAGCGTCCGTGACTCCGCACAAACCGGTCGTCGCGATCAAGTCGGGGCGGACCGCCGCCGGGGCCCACGTCGCCCTCTCTCACACCGGGACGATTGCCGGGCCGTACGATCGGCTGCGTGCCGGGTTCGCACAGGCGGGGATCGTCGAAGTGAGGCGCACCGACGAGCTGCTGGCGGTTGCGGCGGGGCTGGGATGGCAGCCGAGCGCGCCACCCGGCACGGGCGTCGCAATCCTCTCCGACGGCGGCGGGCAAAGCACCCTGGCGGTCGATGCGCTCCATGAGATGGGCGTGCCTCTCGCCGCTTTGGCGACCGAGACCTCGGTCAAGCTTCGCGAGTGCCTCGGGCCCGCCGCTGCCGTGCACACGCCCGTCGACGTTGCTGGCGCGGCCGATTCGGACCCCGCGGTCTTTGCCCGGGCGTTGACGTTGCTCGCCGCCGACCCATCGGTCGGCGTGATCCTGTTGGTGGGCCTATTCGGCGGCTACGCGATCCGGTTCTCGGAGACGCTGGCCACGAGCGAAGCGAGGACCGCCAGGTCGATGGCAGCCGAGATGCGGGCGGCAGGCAAGGGACTTGTCGTGCATTCTCAGTACGCTGCCCATTCGAGCGACGCCTTGAGTGCATTGCGCGACGCGCACGTGCCCGTCATCGAGTCGCTGGAAGTGGCGTGCCGCGTGGCTGCGGAGCTGTGCCGACGTGGACATGGCCGTGCGGGGCGGGCTGGCGAGGTGCCGGATCGGAGGCAAGCATGGCACCGGGAGATGGAGGGCGCCGGGTCACGGGCCGGTGGCGGCGCGTCCCGACGGGCGCGCGCAGGGGGCATCTCACCCGGTGATCGTCGAGGTCCGCGCGGAACGGCGTACCGTGCTCACCGAAGTGGAAGCACGGCAGCTGTTGCGCGCCGTGGGCGCCGCGTTCGCGCCGACCGAGGTGGTGCGGTCTGGAGAGGAAGCCGCGGCCGCAGCCGCGAGGGCCGGCGGCCCGGTCGCGATCAAGCTCCTGTCGCGACGGATCGCCCATAAGTCGGACGCGGGCGGGGTGGCGCTGGACGTGGTGGGCGCGGCGGCCGCTCGCGCCGCGTTTGCGGAGATCGCGGCCAACGCGCGCCGCTACGCGCACTCGCGCGGTTTGCCGCCGGAAGAGTACGGCGCGACCGTGTCGCCCATGCTGCCGCGCCCGGTTGCCGAGCTGTTAGTGGGAGCGTACCGCGATCCCCAGCTCGGACCCGTGTTGAGCATCGGAGCCGGTGGCATCTGGGTCGAGGTGTTGCGCGACGTGTCGCACCGGGTGTTGCCGGTGGACGCCAGCGACGTCAAGGCCGCGATCGCCGAGCTCAAGGTGAGTGCGCTGTTGCAGGGCGCGCGCGGGGGCGCCGTCGTGCCGCTCGAACCCATCGTCGACGTCGCGCTCGCGGTGGCCGCGTGCATGACGCGGTGGCGTGACGTGGCCGAGGTCGAGATCAACCCGCTCTTCGCGTATGCGAGCCGCGCCGTCCCGGTGGACGCCAGGGTGGTGCTGACAGGGCATTGACTCGGCCTGGGCCCGAAAGTCAGGGCTGCAGCACCACCTTGATCGCGCCGCTTCGGCGGTGGTTGTACGCCGCGCGCAGCGCGTCCCTGTATTGCTCCAGCGGGAAGACGTGCGTGACCACCTTTTCCAAGGCGCGCGGGTCGTCGCCCATCCGTTCGAGCGTAAGGTCGAACGTATGCAGTCGCCGTCCCGCCCAGGTCTCGGTGCCATAGCCGACGTAGCCCTGCAACCTGAGCTCCTTGGCCCACAACGCGGTCAGGTCGAGCTTGCGGATCTGGCCGGCGCACCCGAGCAGGACGATCTGGCCGCGCGCGGACGCAAAACCCAGCGACTGCGCCAGGCTTGACTGGCTGCCGACACAATCGAACACGAAGTCGAAGCCCCCGCCCGCATAGACCTCGGGCCCGACCACGGGCATGTACGCCCGCGCGCCCGTGTCGACCAGGGCCTGGCGAGCCTCGTCTCCCGGGGTGATGGTTTCGTCGGCGCCCAGAGCACGGGCCAACGCGACTTCGTGCGGGCGCTTGGCCTGCGCGACCAGCGGCCCCCGATGGCCCAGCGTGCGCAACGCCCAAATCGTGGCAAACGCGATCGCGCCGCTGCCGATGACCAGGACACGGCTGTGCGATCGCAACGCGCCGCTTCGCAGCACGCCGTGCATTCCGATGGACATGGGTTCGGCGAGCACGGCGACCCGATCCGGGATCTCGTCCGGGACGGCGAAGACCTGTCGCCGGTGCGCGATCATCTCGTCGCCCCAACCTCCCGGCAGGTCTCGGTGGTAGCCGATTGTCAGGCCCGCGGCCAGGTGCCCGTTACCGTCCCGCGAGGACGGGTCGGTTACCGCAAGCGCGCCTTCTTCGCCCGACACTTCGCAGGTAGCGTGACAACCGGAGACGCACGAAGGACACCAGGCTTGTTCCTCCCAACCTCTGGCTTCGCAGTGCAGCATGGGATCGACGACGACTCGTTGCCCAACCGCGACGTGCTTTACGTTGCGACCGGTTTCGACGACCCGACCCAGGATTTCGTGTCCCAGGACGGCCGGGAACGATCCGAAAGGCTCCATGGCCGGACTGGATTTGTAGGAAATGTTGCCCAGGTCGCTGCCGCAAATGCCGCAGAAAAGGACCTTGATGCGGACCCAGTCGTCCGTCGGGATCTCGCGCGACGTCGTGCCAACAAGCGACAGACCGGATGGGCGCCCATAAATGAACGCGCTGTTGAAGCGGCCAAGCGTCTTGGCGAGCAGGTATCCGGGGATGGTGACCTTGAACTCTACGGCTTTCACTGGCCTTCGCTCCGGCTCATCGTGTCCGCCTGCCTCATGGCGCTTCGGATCCGTTCTTCCAGTCGCTGCGGGTAGCGTGATCCCACGTAGACCTGCTTGCCGCTCCGCAGCGTTACCTTGACCGCCTGATTGCCTCGGATGGTCCAGGCAGTCCGCGACCCGCGCGGACGAATCCCCCAGCCGCCGAACTCGCGGATCGGCCGGTAGGTAAGGCCGCGCACGGACTCGATGTCCTTCAGGGGAATCCGCTTGCGCACGAGTTTCACGGGGCCGAACGCAATGAACAGGTGATCCGCCCGAACTTCGACGTCAAGACGCATGAACAGCAGCGTGATCAGCATGGGGAACACGAGCGTCAAGCCCATGGCGGCGATCCCGGCGGACGTCGGTTCCGACCCGTAGAGGTCGTACGCAGCCGCAGCGGTCGCGGCGAGGCACGCCGTCCAGAGCAATACCAGGACCCATGTCGGGGCCCAGGTTCGTTCGCGGTACATGATGAGTCTCCTTTCGTTGGGAATGGTCGTTACAGCATGGGAACTTCCACGTCCGCCAGCCGTCGCTTCGCCGTCTCGCAATAGTCTTCCGAGACGTCGATGCCCACAAACCGCCGCCCGTTCCGTCGAGCGGCCACGCAAGTGGTGCCCACCCCCGCAAACGGATCCAGGACGGTATCGCCGCGGAAGCTGAACAATTGCAGGACGCGTCGGGCCAGCTCCTCGGGGAACATGGCGGGATGCCCGAATGATTTCATGTTCCGCTCGGGTGCTATGGCCCATTTGGCTACGACCCATTGCTTGAAGGACTCGGCGTCAATATCCGCGTTGTCCGTGGCGCCCGACTTCTTGAGCTCGCCCTTGCAAAACACCTCCAGAAACTCCCACGTGTACTTCAGATACGGACTCGACGGACTCTTCCAGCTGCCCCACGCCGTGTACTTGCAGTTGTAGTTGTTCTTTTCCCACAGAATCTCGCCTTTCCATATCATCCGGCGCTTCATGAAATAGTTCGAGATGACGTGGTGACTTGGAATGTAGTCCGAAAACAGAGGCTGCACGTTGACCACGATGCGGCCTCCGTAGCTGAGGACTCGTATGCACTGATCGAACACGCGAAACAGCTTGTCGAAGTAGGATTCCCAATCAACGGCATCGGCGTTTCCGGCCTGGTCGGCTGCATAGTCCAGACCGAAGTTGTAGGGAGGTGACGTAAAGATCAAGTCAATGCAATTGTCGGGCAGGCTCTTGAGCACTTGCTCGCTGTCGCCGCAAAGGATGCGGTCAACGAATTCCGCGGGTACGGGATGCCGACGGCGGCCGAAGGAATGGTCGTTCGCATAGTAGTGCTTGCCGCGGCGCAACACCTTGTCCTTGCGATTGGCCACCTTGCGTTCGCTATTGTAATTGACGTAAACGCGCTTGCCATGGCGTATCCCGTAACTCTTCGCTTTGCTCACCGCCCCCACCCTTCCGCCAGCTCCGTCAACGCTCGCTTCACGTACACCCGCACCATCGCCCGGCGCCAATCGGCAGCCACGATCATGTTCTCCAGCGGACGACACTGCGCGTACGCGCGTTCCGCCAGGACGTCGATCACCCCTGCGTCCAGGCGCTCGCCCACCGCAATGCCGTCCCACCCCGCCAAGGACCGAGGCCGCGCCCCAAGCGCCGACACCACGCCCCTGATTCGCCCCACGACCCCCGCTTCGTCCAGATCGCACACCACCGCGACCGAGAGCAGGGGAAAGTCAATGGAACGCCTAATCCGCAACTTTCGATACGCGCCACGCCGGCCCGGCGTCCCCACGGGTATCCTGATCCGGGTGAGGATCTCGTTGGGCCGCCTGCGCGTGTTCCAGATTCCGTCGGCGACGAAAAAATCGGCGGCCGACATCTCGCGGGCGCCCTCGGGACCAACCAGCGTGAACATCGCGTCCAGGGCAATCAGATTGGGCGGCGTGTCGGCAGAGTGCGCCGCAACGCATTTGCGCCCGACCTTGGTGACGTGGCAGACCGTGCCGTCCTTTTTCAGGCAATGCCCCAGCGCGCCGCGCCAAAATTCCGTCTGGTTGTAATAAGTGCAACGCGTGTCCAGACAAACGTTGCCGCCAATGGTCCCCATATTGCGCAGCTGCGGTCCCGCAACGAGACCCGCCGCCTCCGCGAGGCCGGGGCAGAACCGTCGCACAAGCCGGTTGGCCGCCACGTTGGCCAGGGTCTCGAGCGCACCAATGCTGAGGGTGTTGCCCGAGGGGCTGAGCGCGACGCCTCTCATCGCGGCGATGCGGTTCAGCGACACGACGTGAGCAGGGGTGAACAGGCCGTGCTTCATGTTGGGCATGAGGTCCGTGCCGCCGGCCATGGGCATGGCCTGGTCCCCGAGCTCGGTCAGGAGCGACACGGCCTCGTCGACCGTCGCCGGACGGTGGTAGCGAAACGGGTGCAGCCTCAGCATGGCGGCTACCGCGCGTCCGGCACCGGGTCACGGTCGGCGTCGCGAGGGGGCGCGCCCGCCGAACCAGCGTCCGGCGCGACGGGGCGCGCGACCATGATCCCGTCGTGGCCCGCGATGCGTCGCACCCGCTCGGCGAGCGACTCCTCGCTGATCTGCACGTGCGAACCGACGAGCGGCGCGTGCAGGAGGCGCACCGTGCCGCCGCGCCGGATTGCGATGCCCGTATGCGCGACGTCCAGGCCGCGCACGGTGCTGGTGGCCGCAATGACGTCGCCGTCCTGCAGGTGGGGCGCTGCCGCGGCGATGTCGTCTTCGGGGAGGTAGTAGCGCGCCCGCGCGCGCAGCCGCGCCTCGATCTCGGCGATCTCCGCAAGCGTGCCGGGGTCGGCCAGCTGACGGTAGGCGTCCGGGTGCGTCGACATGAAGTCGATGGTCGACTCGTCCAACATCCCACCCAAATCCTGCGAAATCGCCTGAACCAGGCCCATGGTCTCGTTGTCGTGGATCCACTCGCTGAAGTAGTGGAGGCGGCTGGCGTAGCCGTGGAGCACGCCGTCGCGATATCGCATGGCGGCAAGTTCGGCGCGGTATGCGGTCTCGAAGCTTTCCGAATCGTCGGCCAGGCTCGCGTCCGCGGACCAGGCGAGGCGGGCCATCGCCAGGACGTTCTCGACGAAGGTCACGCAATCAAGCGCTTCAAGGTTGATCACGAGTCGTTCGGGTCCGGGCAGCTCGAGCGTGTGCGGCTCGTAGCGGGTGCCTACCAATCGCTCGCCGATCGCCGCAACCAGCTCCCCGAACCGGATGTCGCCGCCAAGGCGCTGGGCGCGCCCCCAGGCGACCTGCTCGCGGGCAATGCGCCAGTCTTGCGGGGTGCCGTCGGCCGGGCGTTCCTGGATGTCGGCGGGACGTTCCTGGGCGCCAGTGCGGTGTTCCTGACCATGGGCCAGGGCGATCAGGGCCACCAGTCCGTAGACGAACCTGCGGGTGCGCCGAGCTGTGCGCGGCTTCATGGGGTCCTCCCGTTCTTCGATGCTTGAATGGCGCGCCACACGCGCGGCGGCGAAAACGGCAGCGAGTTCATGCGGACGCCGACGGCGTCGTAGATCGCGTTGGCGATTGCCGGGATCGACGGGTGCAACGGGCCTTCGCCAGCCTCCTTGGCGCCGTAGGGCCCCTCGGGATCGATCGATTCGACGATCAGGGATTCGAGCGAGGGGGTGTCCAGGCTGGTAGGGATCCGATAGTCGAGCAGAGACGGCGCATTGTGCAATCCGGCGCGTCCCTGATCCGCGGTCTTGAAGATGTGCTCTTCCATGATCGCCTCGGCAAACCCCATGTAGGCCGATCCCTCCATCTGTCCCTCGACGAGCACGGGGTTGAGCGCGCGGCCGCAGTCGTGGGCAATCCAGATCTTGTCGACCGTCGCGAAGCCGGTGTCGGGATCGACCTCGACCTCGGCCACGTGGGCGGTGAAGGAATACGCGGGCGACGCCCCGATGGTGGCGCCTCGGTACGCGCCGTGCACGTCCTTGGGCATGTTGTAGGAACCCGTCGCGCCCAGCGTGCCGAACTTCGCTTCCGCGAGGTTGAAGGCCTCACGCAGCGCCAGGTTGGTCCCGGTGTCTCCGGCGCGCACCGCCATACCGCCCGCCAACAGCACTTCGCGCGGCCTGCACTCCCACGCCTCGGCCACCGCCTCCTGAACCATTGACTTGAGACGGCGAGCGGCATCCAGACAGGCGTTGCCCAGCATGAAGGTGACGCGCGACGAGTAGGCGCCCAGGTCGACCGGGGTGAAGTCGGTATCTCCCGCAAATACGCGAATGTGCTCGAGCGGCACGCCCAGCTCTTCGGCGACGATGTAGGCCACCATGGAATCGACGCCCTGGCCGATTTCGGACGCGCCCGAGAACACGGCTACGCGTCCGGAGCGGTCCACCTGAAGCTGAATGCCCGACTGCGGCATGTCGTTCGGGTAGATGGGGTAGTTCGTGCCCGATATGTAGGTCGAGCCGGCGACGCCCACGCCGCGGCCGTAGGGAAGCCGACCGTGCTTGGCCTTCCAGTCGCTGGCCGCTTCAACCGCCGCGAGGCATTCCAGGAATCCGTTCGACGTGACGCGCAGCTCGTTTACGGTGCGCGTGCCGGAGCCGATGGCGTTGCGGCGGCGCAGCTCGATGGGGTCGATGGCCAGCGCCTCGGCAATGCGGTCGAGCTGGACCTCCATGGCGAAGCGCGGCTGCACCGAGCCGTGGCCGCGCTTGGGGCCGCACGCGGGTTTGTTGGTATAGGCGCGGGTGGAGCGAAAGCGGTAGCTGGGCAGGTGGTAGGGCGCCGTGAGCAGCTGGCCGGAGTAATAGGTCGTCACCAGCCCGAACGACGCGTAGGCGCCGCCATCCATGACGATGCGGGAATCCACGGCGGTCAGGAGGCCGTCGGTGGTGGCGCCCGTGCGATAGCGCATGTGGAACGGGTGGCGGCCACGGTGGGAATAGAAGACCTCTTCGCGAGTGTATAGGATCTTGACCGGGCGACCGGTGGTCACGGCCAGCTTGGCTGCGCAGAATTCGAGGTCGAAGGGCTCGGACTTGCCGCCGAAGGCGCCGCCGACCGGAGGCTGCACGACCCGCACGCGGGCCGGATCGAGGTCCAGGACCCGCGCGAGCTCGCGATGCAGGTAATGGGGGACTTGCGTGGCCGACCAGACCGTAAGGCGGCCGCCGGGTTCCGCAAGCCCGATTGCGCAGTGCGGCTCGATGGGCGCGTGGGTGGTTCCCTCGAAGAAGTATTCGCCCTCGACAACCAGGTCCGAGTCGTCCAGCGCCGTCTCCACGTCACCGAACTCGAGCGCCACTTTCTTGGTGACGTTGCCGTTGTGGCCGGGCTTGCGGGGCGCGTGAATGTACGGCCCCTCGGTTGCGGCAATCGCTTCGTGAGGATCCAGATAGCAGGGGAGCGCTTCGTAGGTCACGTCGATGCGGCGCAGGGCGGCCGCCGCGGTGTCTTCGTCGACCGCCGCCACCGCCGCCACGCCGTCGCCGACGTGGCGCACCTTGTCCACGCAGAGCGGATGCTCGTCCGGCGTCCAGGGAATGATGCCGTAGGTGGTGGGCATGTCCTTGCCGGTAACCACGCCGTGCACGCCCGGCAGCGCCATGGCGCGCGAGACGTCGATGTCGACGATGCGCGCGTGGGGGTGGGGGCTGCGCAGGATCTTGCCGTGCAACATGCCGGGGAGCCGGATGTCGTCGGTGTACCGGGCCCGCCCGGTGCCCTTGGCGAGGCCGTCGATCTTGCGCATGCGACGGCCGATCGTGGTTAGCTCGCTCATGGGGCGGGCGTCCCGACGCTGGCCGCCCCTCTGGCGGCGGCCATCCTGGCGGCGGCGGCTTCGACTGCGTCGTAGATCTTTTCGTATCCGGTGCAGCGACACAGGTTGCCCGCCAACGCGGCGCGGATTTCTTCCCGGCTCGGCGCTGGGTTGCGATCCAGGAGCGCCACCGCGCTGCAAAGGATGCCAGGCGTGCAGAACCCGCACTGCGCGGCCCCGTTCAGGTCAAACTCGTCCTGTACCGGATGCGGTTGCGTTCCGCTCGCCAGCCCCTCGACCGTGCGTACGTCGCGGCCCTCAGCCTCCCAAACCGGTGTAATGCACGACAGGATGGCCCTGCCCGCCACGATCACCGTGCACGCACCGCAATCGCCTTTGTCGCACCCCTGCTTCGACCCCGTCAGGCCGAGTCCGTAGCGCAACGTTTCCAGCAGGGTGTAGTGGGCCGGAACGCCGCAGGCGCGCTCGTCGCCGTTCACTCGCAGGCGCACCACTTCCATCGGGGACCTCCTTTCCCTCACCCAACAATAACGCCGGGTTCTGGAATCCCGCTGCGTTCGCCTATAAACTTGGAGTCCGCTGAACCCCAACGACAAGGACGTATCCAAGATGCCGTATCCCGAAATGATGGTCGCGCCCATGCGAGCGGACATGGTCCGGATGGGCTTTCAGGAACTACGCGACGCCGGCCAGGTCGAACAGGCCATGGACGCGATGGAAGGCACCGTGCTGGTCGCGGTCAACTCGATCTGCGGTTGTGCCGCGGGCATATTCAGACCCGCAGTCGCCATGGCCCTGCAGGGCGACCGGCAACCCGACCACAAGGTTACCGTCTTCGCTGGTCAGGACATGGACGCCACCGTCGCGGCCAGGCGACACCTGGTGGGCTATCCGCCTTCGTCGCCGTCAATCGCCCTGCTGAAGGACGGCGACGTGGTCTTCATGCTCGAGCGTTTCCAGATCGAGGGCCGCTCGGCCCCTGCAATCGCGCACGACCTGCAAGGGGCCTTCGCGGAACACTGCTAGTTGGCCTTGGCCCGGAGCCGGGCGTCCAGCGAATACTCGCCGGGCCCGTGGGCGAAGAAGAACAGCCAGGTGAAACAGTAGAATGCCGCGAGCTCGCCCCCGTTGAGGATCGGCCAGAATCCCTGCGGCCAGTGGGCCATGAAATAGGCGAAGGCCATCTGACCGGACGCCAGGAACGCTACGGGGCGCGTGAACAGACCCGCGGCGATCAGGAGTCCGCCGACGAACTCGATGATTCCGGCCAAGCCCATGAGGCTCATGAGCTCGGCTTGGTCGCGCCCCAGCACGCCGAACAGCTTCTGGGCACCGTGCTGGGCGAAGAGCAGGCCGGCCACGACGCGGAGGGCGTTGTAGCTGATTGCCTTGAGTCGGGGGTTTTCGCTGTTGAACATATGCGGATCGGTCTCCATGGGTTGGGGAGCGGTTGAATGGCAGGACGCCGTTTGCTCGGCGCCCAGGTCAGACTACGGCGCTATCGCCTGGAACGCAAAGGGCGGCTACTCGGGCAGGATCTCGATCACCGTACCGCCGCATTTCTTGCAGAAGCGCGCATCGCTGTCGTGGCCAGCGGCTCGACAGGCGGTGCAGACGTGATCCATCGTCTCCGACACGACGCCCTGCGTGCCCGCCCGGTGCGCCGCATAGGCAAGCTCCACGCTCACGATGCCCGTCGGCACGGCGATGATCCCGTATCCCATGAGCATGATCAGCGAGGCCAGAAACTGCCCCATCGCGGTATGCGGGGTAATGTCTCCGAATCCGACGGTGGTCAGGGTCACGACCGCCCAGTAGACCGCTGCGGGGATTGAGGTAAACCCGGCGGGCTCGCCCTCGATCAGATACATGATCGAACCCAGAACCACGACCAGTGTCAGCACCGTGATCAGGAAGACGATGATTCGGTAGCGACTCGCCGCCAGCGCACGCGCGAGCGTCCTGGCTTCGCCAAGGTACCGTACCAGTTTCAGCACTCGGAACACCCGCAACACCCGCATGACCCGAATGCTCACGAGGACCTGGCTCCCGGGCAGGATTAGGCTGATGTAGGTGGGAATGATCGAGAGCAGGTCGATGATGCCGAAGAAGCTCAGCGCGTAACGACGTCTGGAGCGTACGGCGGTGAGCCGGGCCGCGTATTCCAACGTGAAAAGAATCGTGAACACCCATTCCAGGAAATGGAGGAGGGGTCCGTACTCGTTCCTGATGGGCGCAACCGAATCGAGCATGACCACCAGCACGCTGGCCAGAATGGTCAGGATCAATGCGACGTCGAATGCTTGCGCGGCGCCGTTGGTGTCCGCCCCGAACAGCACGTCGAACAGGCGGCCTCGCCATTCCGGGCCGTTCCTGGGTCGATTCGAAGCCGGCGTCGTGCGACGCTGCGCGGGCGTCACGGGTTATTCGGAAATGCCGCTGGGGCACCGCACTCCCGTTCCTCCCACGCCGCAGTACCCGCCTGGGTTCTTCGCCAGGTATTGCTGGTGGTAGTCCTCGGCGTAGTAGAACGGCGGCGCGTCGAGAATCTCGGTGGTGATGCTCCCGTAACCCGCCCGGGCCAGTTCGCTCTGATAGCGTTCCCGCGATTCGATCGCCTCGTACCGCTGCGAATCGCCAACCGTGAAGATGGCCGAGCGGTATTGCGTGCCCCAATCCGCGCCCTGCCGCATGCCCTGCGTGGGATCGTGGCCCTCCCAAAACGCCGCAAGCAACGTGGCGTAGGCGATTCGGTCGGGATCGAACACGATCAGCACCACCTCGGCATGCCCGGTCCGTCCCGAACACACTTCGCGGTAGGTGGGGTTCGGGGTCGTCCCGCCCTGGTACCCGACCGCCGTCGCATGCACGCCCGGCAGCTGCCAGTAGGTTCGTTCCGGGCCCCAGAAGCATCCCATGGCCAGATACGCCCGCTGGAAGCCTTCCGGAAACGGAGGCTTGATTCTGCTCCCGGTGACGTAGTGGGTCTCGGACACGCTCATGGGTGTATCGCGGCCCGGCAGCGCCTCGTCGGGAGTGGGGCACCGAAGCCCAAACGCATCGCTAAACATTTGACGCAAATCCATGTCTCAAGGAAACTAATAGTCATGCCCTGGACCATCAACGCAAACGCCGCTCCGCCGGGTCGCTATCCCCGCAAGCTCGCGACCATCGTCGGACCGAGCGCCCACTCGCGGGCACTTGGCGAGATCACCTCGTGGACGGATTACGAGCCTACGCCGCTGAAGTCGGCTCATCGACTCGCCGCCCGTCTCAAGGTGGCGTCTGTTAAGGTAAAGGATGAGAGCGGCCGCTTCGGGCTCGGCAGCTTCAAGGCGCTGGGCGGGGCGTACGGGTGCACGGGGACGCCTGCCGGGAGCACCGTGGCCTGTGCTTCGGACGGCAACCATGGCCGCGCAGTGGCCTGGGGCGCACGCAAGTTCGGCCTGCGCGCCGTGATCTATCTGCCCGCGCACGTGACCGAAGGGCGCGCCGCTGCGATACGATCGTTCGGCGCCGAGGTGGTGCGCGTCGACGGCGAGTACGACGACGCCGTGGCGCAAGCTTCCAGCGACACGCAGGCCAACGGGTGGCGGGTGATCTCGGACACGTCGTGGCCGGGATACGTCGAGACCCCCCGCGTGGTGATGGCGGGGTATACCGTGATGGTCGAGGAGGTCCACGAAGCGCATCGGCCCACGCACGTGTTCGTCCAAGGCGGGGTTGGGGGTCTTGCCGCCGCGGTCGTCGGCCACTTCTGGGCCCGACTCGGGCCGGATCGTCCGGTTGCGGTGGTGGTGGAGCCCGACACGGCCGACGGGCTGTACCGGAGCGCCGTGGCGGGGGAGCCGCGCGCCGCCACGGGCAGCCTGCACACGATCATGGCCGGGCTCAGCTGCCGCGAGGTCTCGCCGTTGGCGTGGAAGGTCCTGGACGCGGGCGCGCACGCGTTCATGACCGTGCGGGACGATGGCGTCGCGCCGCTCATGCGCGCGGCGGCCAACGGCACGCCGGGGGAGCCGTTCGAGGGCGGGGAATCGGGGGTGGCGGGGTTGCTGGGACTGATTCGCGCCGCGAGAGACGGGGATTTTCGGCGCGCAATCGGGCTGAATGAACGATCGCGCGTGCTCGCATTCAACACCGAGGGCGCAACCGATCCGGAGCTCTACGCGCGGATCGTGGGTACCGGCAGCGCGGCTGCCGATGTATGATCCAGTGTCGCCAAGTGTCCCACGGCGTGCAGCCTCAAGCCCGCCGTCGAGTTTGCCTGGTCGGTGGACGTGAAAGGATGATCACGATGAAACGCACCGCAAGCGGATTGCCGAGCTATGTCGCCGCCGTGTTCATGGCGGTGGCGGTGGTTGGGTGCGCCCCTGCCAGCGACGATGCCGGGGCCACGCCCGCGGAGGAACCGGCGCGTCACCTGCCGACGGACGCGGAGCGGGCGGCCATCGTCGGCACCGTGCAGGCCCTGTTCGACGCGCTGGCGGCGGGCGACGGCGCGATTCTCCGCGAAATCATGCACCCGGACGTGTTGATGCACTCCGTCGAGCGGGACACCGACGGCGCGCGTTCCAGCGCCACGTCGCGGCGAGAAGAACTGATCGCGCGACTGGAAGGCAGCGAGCAGGTGCTTACCGAGCGCATGTGGGATCCCGAAGTGCGCGTCAGCGGCGACCTCGCCATGGTTTGGACTCCGTACGATTTCTACGTTGGGGACCAGCTCAGCCACTGCGGGGCGGACGCGCTTGTTCTGGCCCGTCAGGACGACGAGTCGTGGATGATCATCGCGCTGTCGTGGACTCGGCTGCAACCACCGGAATGCGAGCTGCATCCGGAAGGGCCGCCGGGCTAGCCCTGCCAGGACGCCTACCCGGACGGGAGGGCCGGCCAGCCCAGCCCGTTGCCGCTATCCGGCCTCGACATCGCGGAATTCCTGGTCGTCGATGACGACGAACGTCGCCTTTGCGGTGGCCACGACTTTCCCGTCGGCAGCGCGCGTCGCGGTTCCTTCCATCTCGACCAGCTTGCGCTTTCGCCCCTTGTTGCGACCGGTCAGCAGGAGTTTCTCGCCCTCCCGCACCGGGTGACGGTAGCGGATTTGGCAGCGCGCGGTGTAGGCGCGGGCACCACGCAGATAGAGCCAATTGGCCATAACGTCGTCCAGGGCACTGTATATCATGCCCCCGTGGATCACGCCGGGGTAGCCCTGGTGGTTTTCGCCAGGCGTGAATTCGGAGACGCAAGCGTCACCCGCCAGGCGGAACGTCAGGTGGAGGCCGATGGGGTTGTCGGGACCGCAGACGAAGCACTTGCGTGCGGCGGGCGCGGGCGAGGCGTCGGCGATGCTCAACTGAAGGCCCGCCTTGCTCCTGTCGCGCCCCTCCTGGCTGCACGCTCCCAAATCTCGTCGAACATGGGTTCGGTGAGCTTCCCGGTGAACGTGTTTTGCTGGCTCGGATGGTAGGACGCGATCACCGCGATGCGCCCCAGGTCCACCTCAACGCCGTGGCCAAAGCGCGGGCGGGGGCGCGGGATCTCGAGACCGCGCTCCGCAAGCAGCCGCAGCACCACGCTGTACGCAAAGCCACCCAACGGGACGATGGTGTCGAGCCGCGGCCATAGAATGTCCATTTCTCGGCGCAGGTATGCGATGCACCGGTCCCGCTCCACCGTGGTGGGTCGATTGCGGGGTGGAGCGCAGCGCACGCCGGCGGTGACGTAGGCTCCGGTCAGTTCAAGTCCATCGTCCAGGTCGCGGCTGAGGGGCTGATTCGCGAACCCGGCCTTGTGCATGGCCCGGTAGAGCCAGTCCCCCGCGCGATCACCCGTGAACATGCGTCCGGTGCGGTTCGCTCCGTGCGCGGCCGGCGCCAATCCCACAACCAGAACCGACGCCTGCGGGTCTCCGAAACCCGGCACGGGCCGTCCCCAGTAGATGTCCTCGCGATAGGCCGCGCGCTTTTCTTCGGCCGTCTTTTCGCGCCATGCAACCAGCCTGGGACACCGACGACACTGGACGACCTCGTCGTTCAGCCGAAGCAGTGCGGATGGCATTTCCCGGCGCGCCGGCTGCTAGCGCGATCCCGCCACCGTGGCCGAAACGATGTGGTCGAGCTCGGGGAACTCCCTGTCGAGGTAGGCGTTGCCGCTGGCTGCGATGTTTTGCGCGATCGGGCCGTTCCCTCCTCGGTCGGCAATCTCGCCGTACCCCGAGTAGATCCGATCGACGACCTCCATGCCCTCGACAACGATGCCGATGGGTGCGAATCCTTCGGCATCCAGGTTGACGTTGTCCACGAGGTTGACGAACAGCTGCGTGGTTCGGCTGTCCGGTCCTCCCTTCGCGAACGTCACGCTCCCGCGCGTGTTCGATGCCGCCACCAGGTCGTCGGGAATGGTCGCGGTCGACCACCTGACCTGGACCTGTGGCTCGCCATGCATGCCGAATTGCGCCACGAAGCCCTCGATCACTCGGAAGAAGCGAACGCCGTCGAAGTAGCCGTTGCTCACGAGGTTGTAGAATCGGTCGGCGCCGTTGGGCGCCCAGGCGCGTTCCACTCTGATTGTGAACTCGCCCTTCGTGGTTTGGAAGATCGCGAGAAAGCTGTCGGGAGCCGTCTCGGTCAATCGGTCCGGAAAATACAGGGCGCGGTTGGCGGGCAGGTCAGAGACGTCTGCACCGTCCGTGGAGTCTCCGCCGCAGCTTGCCAACAGGGCCACCGTTCCCAGCAGCAAGGGTCTCTTCCAGGGCATCGGCGGGGTGGTCTGCATGGCATTCGTCCCTTCGTGGGCTTTTACCTGGGTGCGGCGACCGAGGCCGTACTCGCAAACAACGAAGAAAGAGAGTAGAATATGGTGAACTTCGGACCGATTGCTCAAGAGGCAGTGCGCGTGGAATCCTCATTTTGGGAAGTGGTACCCGTATCCCTACCCCATAGACGGCGCAACCGGGACCGATAGTGAGAATCCGTCGAACCAGGATTTGGGGTGTGGTTCTCGCCCTGTCCGTCGGCACGGCGTGCGGCGGCGACAGCGGGCCCACACAACCGCCCGGCACCCCGAATCTGCGCCCTACGGCATCGTTCACGACAGACGTCGCGACCGGCGCCGCGCCGCTCACGGTTCGCTTTGACGCAAGCCAATCGAGTGACCCTGACGGCAGCATCGTCAGCTACGAGTGGGCATTCGGCGACGGGAGCTCCGGCTCCGGCGTGAACGTCACGCACACGTATCCGGATGCCGGTTCATACACGCCGCAGCTTACCGTGACGGACGATCGTGGAGCGTCTCATTCGCAAAACGGGGCGCCCATTACCGTAAACAGCCCGCCCGGCACCGGCGACAACGAGATCTCGGGCGTGGTTTGGCACGACCTCGACGCTGACGGGATCCAGGACGAAGACGAAGAGGCGATCCCGGCCATGGTCGTCTTTCTGGACGACGACCAGGACGGGATCCGCGATTCAACGGAAGTCACCGCTCTGACCGACGACGACGGCGCTTACGTCTTCGAGGGCCTCGAAGCGGGACGAACCTACACGGTCACGCAGGAGCTGACGATCGGGTGGACGAACACGGCCCCGGGCGCCGCCGCGCGGCCTGGAACGGCGATCGCCGCGATTATCGGAGGAGCGGAAAGCGAGCCCGGCGAATTCCCCTTCCAGGTGGCGCTCGTCACGGCTGCGACCCGCTTCCACTTCTGCGGCGGCACGTTCATCGACGGCGATTGGGTGATGACGGCGGCACATTGCGTGGACAACGTTGCGGACCCGGCGGTCATCAAGGTCCTGGCGGGGGCCCACGACGTACGTACCGACGGCGAGCTGCTCGACATCGAGCGCATCTACGTGCACCCCTCGTATTCCACGCAGGCTTCCATTTCCAGCGACATCGCCCTGCTCAAGCTGGCCGGCGAACACATGTATCCCCGGATCGAGCTCCTCACCCCCGACCGCGTCGACATGTCCGCCGCTGGGATCATTGCAACGACCATCGGGTGGGGCCTCACGTCGGACGGCGGCCAGGCGTCGGCGGTGCTCAAGAAGCTTCAGGCGGAGATCATCTCGAACGACGAGTGTCGGACCCATCTGGGCGACCACGTTCTGGACTCGACGATCTGCGCCGGCAAACTGGGTTCCAACGAATCGATTTGCGACGGCGACTCGGGAGGACCGCTCATGGTCCCCTACCGGGGCCGCTGGATGCAAGTGGGAATCACCAGCTTCGGCACCAACATTTGCTACCAGCCCACGGCGTTTGCGCGGGTTTCTTCGCTGGTCGATTACCCCTTCGGGGTGATCCCGCCGGAGCCGTCCGGATCCGTGGTGGTGGCCTGGAGCGACGGGGCGCGCACGGCCACTGTCGATTTCGGCAACTTCCGGTAGTAGGCGCATGGTCCCCGACGCTCTTCACCGGGAGCTGCGCGACCGCCTTGGCGACCGCTACTCCACCGCGCTCGCGGTCCGCGAGCATCACGGCAAGGACGACTCGCACCACCCCGTGATCCCGCCCGACGGCGTGGTCTTCGCGCGGTCGACGGACGAGGTGGCGTTCGCGGTGCGGACGTGCGCGCGCCACCGCGCACCGGTGATTCCATACGGGGCCGGGACTTCCATCGAGGGGCACGTGCAGGCCGTGCGCGGCGGCATCTGCATCGACTTGAGCGGGATGAACCGCGTGCTTGCCGTCCGCACGGACGACCTCGACGCGACGGTCGAAGCCGGGGTAACGCGCATGCAGCTCGACCGGGAGCTAAGACGTACCGGGCTGTTCTTCCCTGTCGATCCCGGCGCCGACGCGACGCTGGGCGGCATGGCCGCCACGGGGGCGTCTGGGACGACCACGGTGCGGTACGGCGCCATGCGCGACAACGTGATCTCGCTCACCGCCGTGCTCGCAAACGGCAAGATCGTGCGGACCGGAAGCCGGGCAAGAAAATCGTCGGCCGGCTACGATCTCACCAACCTCCTGATCGGGTCGGAGGGGACCTTGGCGGTGATCACCGAGCTGACCGTGCGGCTGCACCCGGTCCCCGAAGCGATGGCCGCCGCCGTGTGCTCCTTTCCGTGCGTGGACCAAGCCGTCCGTTCGGTGGTCGAGGCCGTGCAAATGGGCATTCCCGTCGCCCGCGCCGAGCTGCTCGACGGCACCGCCATGCGCGCCGTCAACCGTTACTCGGGGTATGCCTACGCCGAGTCGCCCACCGTCTTCTTCGAGTTCCACGGGTCGGCAGCCGAGATCGACGCGCACGGCGCCGTCATCGAAGAGATCAGCCGCAGCCTGGAAGCCGCCGCGTTTCAGTATGCCAGGCAAGAGCGCGAGCGCGCCCGCCTATGGAAGGCCCGTCACGACGCCTACCCCGCGCTACTCGCCCTGCGCCCCGGTTGCCACGGCCTCACGACCGACGTCTGCGTCCCGGTTTCGCGACTCGCCCAATGCATTGACGAAACCATGATCGAGCTGCGTGCCGCCACCATGCCGTGGGGCCTCGTGGGACACGTCGGCGACGGCAACTTCCACGCGGTCTTCATCATCGACCCCACGTCCGACGCCGAGCTGGCCGAGGCCGAAGCGATCAACCGTCGCATCGTGAACCGCGCCATCGACATGGAAGGCACGTGCACGGGTGAGCACGGGATCGGCATGGGCAAGGTCAAGTTCCTCGAAGCCGAGTTCGGCGCAGCCGGCGTGGCGGCCATGCAGGCCGTGAAGTCCGGGCTGGACCCCCTTGGCATTATGAATCCAGGCAAGGTGCTTGGCGGGCCCGGTGCCACCAGGCGCGCTCCGGACTTTGGTCGCGGTACGGGGACGGGTTACGCCGTGCAGATCGGCGGCGCTTCGTAGTCCAGATCCAACAGCCGGAAGTAGTTTTCCCCCAACGCGATGTTGCGAAACGCCTCGTCGTTCAAATGGCGAAGAATCCGGCTCGTAACCTCCAGCTCGGCCTTGTAGATCTCAAAGTTCTTGTTGGACGACGCCAGAAAGTCCGTACCCGGCAGAATCCGCTCCGAGTATTGGTTCAAAAAATCGACGTATAGCGGCTGATACTCGGCCTTCGAAAAATAGTGGTCGTCCACAACCCGCCAGGTGATGTCCAGCATCAGGTTGGGATGGCGATCCAGCATGGACTGCATAAGTGCGATGTGGTCGGCGGCGGGCAGCGTCGTCAGCTCAAGCGACAGCCCCATGTGCATCCACACCACGCGGTTGTCGGGATAGCGGTCCAGGACCTCCTGCATGAGTGGGAGATAGAGGGTGGGGTTTTCTTCGCTGCCAAGGTCCGAGTGAATGGCAATCGGCATGTCCCGCTCGCGAAGCAGCTCCATGAAAGGAGCCCATTCGGCGATCGCCGCGCCTGGCACCGGCGTGTGCCCGTTCCCGAACAGCGCCTGCTTGGCGAGGTTGACCTCGCCCATCCAGCGGAACATTCCCGGGTACTCCGCTTCGAGCAGCTGCATCCCGGCCACGACGGACTCGGGTAGCGACAGATCGGGGAAGGTCATCGCGAGGGTCACGTGAATGCCCTCGGGCGGGTTGGCGAGCAGGCTGTTCGCATTGGCGAAGTCGTTCTTGAGCGTCGGCACGACCGGGGTGCCGACACAATCCAGGTAGTAGGTGCAGGGCGAGTCGACGGGGAGCATCTGCCCGATGCCGTACGCGTTCACGAAGCGGACGCCGGTTGCGCGCAGATACTCCATGACCTCGTCGAAGGGCACCGGCGCGCCGCCGAACGGGCGAAAATGCAGGTGGCTGTCGACAACAGCGGTTTGGGGTTGGGTGGCCCGGTCATAGCACGCCGGTGCGGGCGACTCGGCAGGCGGGGCGGGCGACGCTGGGGGCACGCCGGCCGGCGCGCAAGCCGACAGCCCTGCCGCCGCGACGGTTGCGAGCGTTCTTCCGGCCCACCGGCGAAACCCGCGCCCCTCTCGATGCGCCCGCCCTTGCATGTGCGCGCCGCCAATCGGTTGTCGTCTCGTCATATCGTTGCCCTCTTCCATTTACCGCGCCTGAACAGTGCGACGCTGACCACCGCCAAGGTGGAAAACGCCACCGTCATGGCAATGAAAACCCCGGTGGGGCCAAGGCCGCCGGAGACGGAAAGTAACCACGCCAAGGGAATCTCCAAAGCCAGAAGCAGAGGAAGTTGATGAATGTGGGCGTCCACACGGCGCCCGCGCCGTTGAACGCGGCCGTCAGCACCATCCCGTACGCGTAGAAGACAAAGCCGATCGAGACGATGCGCAGACCGGTCACGGCAACCGCCGACGCTTCCGCCGTACCGCCGAAGATGCCGACGATGTTGGGCGCGAAGAGAATGAAGAACACGCTCACCGCCCCCAGGAAGGCGAGGTTCATCTTGCAGGCAATCCACGCCGCGCGTTCCGCGCGCTCAGGATCGCCCGCGCCCAGCCCCTGCCCCACCATCGTCGCAGCCGCGTTCGACAGCCCCCACGCCGGCAATATCGCGAACAGGACGACCCGAATCGCGATCACGTAGCCGGCCAGCGCTTCGGTGCCCGACAGCGCCGTGACGCGGGTCAGCCCGATCCAGCTTGCCGTGCCGATGAACGTCTGGAGCATGCCCGTGGCGGAGAGCCGCACGAGCCGCAGCATGATTGCAAGCCGCAATCGCAGGTGCGCAAGCCGGATCCGCAGCTTGCCGCCGAGACGCAGCAGCGTGTAGATCTGCACCAGCACCGCCGTGCCGCGCCCGATCGTGGTGGCGATTGCCGCCCCCTGCACGCCCATTTCCGGGAACGGTCCGATGCCGAAGATGAGCAGAGGATCGAGCACGATGTTGAGCGCGTTGGCGATCCACAGCACGCGCATGGCAATCGCGGCGTCGCCCGCCCCGCGGAAGGCGGCGTTCTGCAGGAACAGCAGCAAGATGACGACGTTGCCCCCAAGCAGCACCCGAGTGTCCGGCGCGCCGACGGACACGACCTCTTCGTCCGCCCCCATAAGGCGCAGAATGTCGGGGGCGTAGACCACGCCCAGCACGCCGAACCCAGCGGCCAGCAGGATGCCGAGCAGAATCGCCTGAGCTGCGCCGCGAGCGGCCCCCTCCAAGTCGCCCTCGCCGACGCGCCGAGCCACCATGGCCGTGACGCCGATGCTGAGACCCATGGCCACCGTGTAGACCAGCGCAAGGACCGATTCGGTCAGCGCCACGCCCGCCGCCGCCGCGTCCCCGAGCCGGGACACGAAGTAGATGTCCACGACGGCGAAGAGCGACTCCATGGCCATCTCCAGCACCATGGGAATGGCCAGCAGGATTACCGCCCTGCGAATGGGCCCGCTCGTAGGGTCGCCGCCGGTCCCCTTGACCGCGTGTACGAAAACTTCCCACCAGCTCTCGGTGCGGATAGCCTACATCTCCGCGCGCCGGAAGATCGAATGCCCCATCATGTTCTCGAGCAACGCGCTGCGCGACCGTCCCAGCAGCACGATCGGACCGCTCCAGCGCGCAGCCCCCATGGCCGGGGCCGAGTCCTCGCGGCTCACCACCACCACCATCTTGTTCCAATGGACGGGGGCGCTGAATGGCTGCCCGGGCACAACCGCACCCAGCATCGCGATCCGGTCGAGCGCGGGGGTGGCCAACCACGCCACGTACCGGGCGTCACCGTCGAGAGGCGGCAGATCCACGACGAGACGGAGCTCGTGGGCGAGGTGGCCGGTGCGCATTACCGCGAGCCCGAAAGGCGACCACGCGCCCACCAGCTCGGCCAAGCCGCAGGCTTCACCCCCGTGAGCGGGGCCGCGCCCGGGCGTAGGACCCAGGTTGAACCGCGCCAAGTGCGCGACCTCGGGCGTGGCTTGGTCCAGGACGGGCTCGCACGGCGGCACGATCGGCTGGCCCGCGCCCGGGCTCGCCCACGCGACCCCAACCAGGGCGACCACCCAGGCCATGGGCAGCCGCCCGCAGCGCCAAGGTCGCACACCTCCACTCATGGCCGCGCTACGGAATCACCCGTCGGGGCGCGTTGTCCCAGTCTTGGACGCTCGACACGTTAGGCATCCCCCAATCAGCACCGTTCCAGCCGTCGAAACCGTCCAGCTTCATGAAGTGCACGCCGGTCGTAAAGTCGCTGACCACAATCAGTCCGTCCGCATTGCGCACGTCGATCCCCCACGCGCCGTTGAACCCGGTGTTCCCTTCGCTCAGAGTGCGCGGGTCGAGACCGCGCCGCGGCGTGCCATGGAAAGTGTCGAAATAGCCCACCGTCGAAGGGTTGGTCGGGTCGCGCATGTTGAACACGTAAAGCCCGTCCTCGAAAGAAGATACGAAGACGTACGGCCACCGCATTTCGTGATTGTGCGTGAACCCCTTCCAGTTGGGAGTCCACACCGCGATCTCTTCGTTGATGGTCTCGACCTCGCCGGACAGGCCCGGCTGGAGATCGTATAGGCGAACCGGCGAATACAGGTATTCGGTCTGCCCGACGGCGTACTTGTGATCGGGCGTGGCGCTCATGGTGTGAGCCAGTTGCACGCCGAGCACGCCAACCACCGACGTTTCGAGCACGGGAGCCGAGGGGTCGGTAACGTCGTACACATAGTACCCGTCCAGCCCAGCCCCGTACGCCATGTCCTTGCCCGTCGCATAGTCGAACGCGACGTAAAAGTCGTGGTAGCCCTGAAGCATCCCGTACGGCGACGGCGTTGCGGTCGAAGGCCACGGCATGCGCCCAACCAACCCCTGCTCGGGGTCGTCGGCCACGAATTTCGCCATGTCGTAGATGTTGGCATGCTGCCCGCTGGTGGTCGCGAAGAGCAACGGCGCTCCCGACGAATGCTTGTACATGAAAATGTTGTGGAACCCGCCCGGCGTGTCCGGGACTCGAATGCGGCCAACCTCGGAAATGCCGGAAGTGTCCGGCAACAACGTCACGTCGAACACGACCGCCCCCAGGTCCACGTTCGGCCCGCCCGGAGCAAACTGCATCGATTGGACCAGATAGTAACGATCGTCGTGCTTGAAGTACTTGGGGTCCATACCCCCCAGGCCCACATGCAGCTCGGCATCCTCAATTCGCCACTCGTAGATCACCTCGGCACCCGTCGGGTCGGCAATGGAAATGACGTCGAACCCGAACGTGGGGTTCATGATTCGGCTGGCGTAGACGAACGGGCGATGAAGTTCCTGCTCGATCTCGACGTCCGATCGGCTGAACTGCGGACCCGCTTCCAGTGGAACGTGTTTCAGGCGTTGCAGGTTCGAGGTGTTCTCGCTGGTGGGACCCTCTTGCGTGGCGACGGGCGCGGCGAACCCGCCCAGAGCGAGCGCGAAGACCGCAAACGGCACCCATGCGGGCGCAAGGCTCGTCCGCGCCACGTTCGGGGTGGCTCGGCCAAGTTGGGGGTGCGTAGGCATGCTATCCGACTCCTTCTGCCAATCTAGTGACTGCGGGACCAGAGACACGGTTACGATGGCGGGCGCATCGCGTCAAGGCCTGCGCCAGCTAGCGCCCACTCGATTGCCCCGGAATCCCCCGGCTGAAGAACGCCTCCAGCCCCTGGCTTTGGGCCATTGCCGTAGCGGCCGCCTCTTCCTGTCCGCTCACTGCGCCCGGAAACTCGGTCACGAACGCCCTGATTTGCCCCGTGCGCGGGTTCCTGAGTATCGCCATCGGGCTTGAAGTGCGCCGATCCAGGATCGCGGTTCCTCCTGGCCCCGACAGCGTGACGACCGCCAGCCGGTCGGCCCAAGCCCCGGCCGGAACCGTGAAGGCGAAGGCTCCACCTTCCGCCACATCCGCCAGCTCGGCCATGTCGAACGAAAAGGCGAAGGCCGTGCGGCCATCGTCCGTGTGGGCGGCCACTTGGTACGCTCCTCCTTCGGCCGGCATCGAAGGAACGGCGTCCATGAGGAACGCGGGGTTTAGCTCGAGCTCGCCGTCCCGGCCGATGCCGCCCCACACCAACAGGGACTTCCTGGCTGCGGCCATGGCGGCGGCGGGTTGGCCTTCGCGGAAAATCCGATACCGGAGCGCCTTGTTGAAATTGTACCGGCTGATCCAAGCCGGAGGCCCGCAGTAACTCATGACGTCGGTGGTCGTGGGATGCACGAGCGTGTCGGCGCCGAAGTCGTATCCCCAGTCGCCGATGGTTCCGTCGGAATTCGGAAAGAGCGGGTCGGTTCCTGAAGGCCCGCCACAGGGCGCATGCAGAAGGCTCAGGTTGTGTCCGAATTCGTGCGCGATGACGTCGGAGTAGGTGCGTGAGACGGCATCCCATCCCTTGATCACCGCTACTCCCCTTGCGCCCAACATGCACAGCGACAATCAAGGTGAGACGTAGCGACAATCAAGGTGAGAATACGAGATCGCGACGTTGTGAACGAAGGGATGATAACAAGGTGGCATGGGTGGAGCAAGTTGAGCGTCCTGGAGAGCCTGTGAGGCGGTCCTACTTCGTTGGACGGTCCGAGCACGGAATCAAGGCTGGACGGTACCGTGCTCCACCCCCGTGCCAGCGTGAGCGTCGCTGCGGGGTGGGTGGGTAACCATTACCCGTCGTTCCGTGTTGGAACTTGTTCCGACATGGACCGGCGGGTGACCGGCGGGCCCGCTCACTCGGCAGCCCTCGCGGTTCTTTCCGCCGGTGCGCGGACCAATCGTGACCGCGTACCGACCTCATGCTTGTGACCTCCGTCCGCCGCCGGCGATGGAGCGTGGCGGGTTGGGCCGTCGCCATAGCCAACTTGCCGGGTGGCGAGGATGGGAGTGGGGGTCGGCCCCGGCGCGTACCCCACGTCCCGGAGTCGGTTCGTCGGTCTGTCCATGCCCAGCGGCGGCTTTCCTGGCGGCCACGGCGGCGCGACGGCGGTAGCTTTCGACGTTGAGTTCGAAGACGTGGGAGCGGTGCACGAGGCGGTCGACGGCGGCGACGGTCAAGGCTTCGCCACCGAAGATCTTGTCCCAGGCGCTGAAAGGTTCGTTGGCGATGACGAGGAGCGAGCGATTCTCGTAGCGTGCGCCGATGAGTTCGAAGAGGACGCTGGTTTCGGTCCCTTCGCAGGTGGCGTAGGAGAAATCGTCGAGAATGACGAGGTGGTATTTGTAGAGCTTGGCGATGGCGGCGTCGAGGGCGAGGTCGCGCCGCGCCGCCTGGAGCCTCTGCACCAGACTCGACGTTCGCTGGTACAGCACGCGGTAGCCGTTTTCGACCAGCTTGAGTCCGATGCCCGCGGCAAGGTGACTCTTGCCCGTTCCCGGCGGACCGAAGAGCAGCACGTTGGCCGCTTCTTCGAGCCAAATGTCGCCGCTCGCCAGCACGCCCACGCGCGCCTTCGACACGGCGGGCACGAGGTTGAAGTCGAAATTGTCGAGCGTCTTGCCGCGGGGCAGCTTCGCCTCGGCTCGGTGCCGCTCGAAGCGCCGCCGTTCGCGATCGGCGACTTCTTGGCTGGCCAGCGCGGCGAGCAGGCGCGCCGAGGACCAGTCTTCCCGGTCCGCGCGTTCGGTGAAGCTTCTCCACAGCGCCCGCATGCTCGGCAGGCGCAGTTGCTTCAGCAACAGGTCGAGTGCCGGGGGATCGACGATGAAGGAGTCTTTCATCGCGGTGCTCCGTTCAGGCAGGCGTCGTCGTAGCGCGACAGTGGCGGGAGGGTCGTTTCGAGGTCGGGAAGGGAGTCCGGCGCTGGGAACCGGTCGCGCAGCACTTCGGCGTCGGGCAACCGCCCGGCCTCGAGCTGCGCTTCGATCTCGTCGGCCAGCAGGGCCTCGCATCCGTGATCGTGGGCCAGCGCAAGGAGTTTGACCATCCGCCGGCAGGCCTCGCGGTCGTCCAGGCGCTCGCGCAACGCGTCGAAAGCCTGGCGGTAGGCGTCGCGGGGGAACAAACCGTCGCGGTGGACCCAGTTCATCATCGCCATCGGCTTGCGACGCAGAGAGGGCAGCACGTGCCGGTAGTTCACGACCCGTCCCCGTCGCCCTCCCGGTCCCGGGTGGCCCCGAGGCAACGTCACGAGCTCCTCGGTCCCGACGAAGACGACCAGGCGGTCGTCGTACAGTCTCACCCGCAGCCGGTGTCCCACCAGCCGCGACGGCACCGTGCAGAACACCCGCCGCAGCGAGAACCCACCCGCGCTCGTCACGCGCACCAAGGTCTCCTCGAAACCGTCGCTGCGACGCCTCGGCAACGGCCGCAGCACGGCTCGCTCGGCGTCGATCCTCTTGCGGTTGCGAGCGTTGCGGCGACTCGCCACCCGGCTCACGAACTCTCGGTACGCCTCGATCGTCTCGAAGTCCCTCGATCCCCTCAACAGCAGCGCATCCTCGATGGCCCGCTTCAAATGCCCGTGCGCGCTTTCGATCGAGCCGTTCTCGTGCGCCCGGCCCCGGTTGTTCCGGCTCGCCTTCATCCCGTAGTCTCCCATCAACGCCTCGTAACGTGCGGTCCGGTCCTCCCGCGCACGACGCTTCAGGTTCCGAAACGCCGCCGACAGACTGTCCGTCCGGTGCTCCTTCGGAACGCCGCCCAGCGCCCACAGCGCGTCCTGCAACCCCTCGGCCAGGGCAACGTAGCTCTCCCCGCCCAACACCACCGCCACATGCAGAATCCCGAGTACTCCAGCCGAAAATGGTACAGCTTGTGCACCAGCTTCTCTCCCCCAACCGTCACCCCCAGACGCCCGGCGTCGGTGAAGTCCGACAACCCCCGTCGCCCCGGCTCGTGCTTCTGTCGGAAAACGACCTCGCGCGCCGGCCCGTGCTTCGCCTTCCAGCTCCGAACCCGTCGCTCCAGCGTCCGCCGAACCCCCGGATGCAGTTCCGGATGACGCCGCATCATCTCTTCGTACAGCGCCACCGCCCGCAACCCCGGGTTCGCCTCCAGCAGCGGCACGATCTCCTCGTCGAATATCCCCGCCAAAGGGTCGGGGCGTCTCCGCCCCCGAGGCTTCTTCACCGACCGACGCCCCGGATCCCCTTCGATCCGATGCGCCGTCGCCCTGCTGAACCCCGCCTTCGCCGCCGCCAGCGCAGGCCCGTCCTTCCGTCGAGCGGTCATGTACAGCTCCATCTGGTGGTCCGTAATCCGTCGGCCCGGCACTTCGCGTCTCTCCTGATCCCAGGGAAACACCAAAGCTCAAACCTCCCGCCGCCACCTCCGGCCGTCTCACCTTGTTTGTCGCAAGCGTCTCATCCTGATTGTCGCGCTACAATCAACGCTTCGACAACGGCGGGATTGCCGTTCTGCGCAGCCGCCTCGTGCAACGGCGTCCAGGCGTTCGGCGTGGACCCGAGGCCTCCCCAGCGAATGGCGTGCGCCTCGGCACCCCACGCGTTCACATCGGCGCCGGCGGCGGCCAACAGGGCGATGATCTCGGGATTGTCGTTTCTCGCAGCCGCTTCGTGCAGGGGCGTGCGTCCACCCGACGCGCGGGGGTGCACGTCGGCGCCGGCCTCCAACAGGCGAGCCATCACCGAGGCGGTCTCGTTGTCGGCCGCCGCCCTGTGCAGCGGCGTGCGTGCGCTTGTGCCGCGAGCCTGAAGATCGGCGCCGCCTTCGAGCAGCGTGGCAATCACGGCGGGGTCGTCGGTTTCGGCTGCGGCTTCGTGGAGCGGCGTGTAATCCCACCCATAGTCCACCGAGAAGTGATGCTGCCAAGCGTTGACATCCGCGCCTGCTTCCAGGAGCGCGGCCACCATTGAGCGACTGCCGTGCTGAGCGGCATGATGCAGCGGGGCGTAATCCCTGTCGTCGCGCACCTCGACGTCGGCGCCCGCGTCGACCAGCACTGCAATGACCTCGGGGTCCGTGGCCCAGGCCGCGGCGAAGTGCAATGGCGACGATCCCCTTGACCTTCTCCTCGGCGGCTCGGACACGGCGTTTGCGTCCGCGCCGTTCTCAATGCAGTCCGCCACGACCTCTGCGTCCGCGTGGGTGAAGAACAAGGCCGTGTTCCAGCGAGCGCAGTCTACGGGATCGACCAGTCCTGCGCCCGCGTTGGGATTGGCCCCCAGCTCGATAAGTCTTGCAACAACGGCAGGACGATGGCGCTCCTGAGCCACGCGCAGGGACGTATGGCCGCTGTCGTCCACCGCGTCCAGGTCCGCACCGGCTTCCGCCAACAGCGAGACGGCGGATGGATGTGCGGCGTGGTGCAGTGGCGTACGACCGCGCCGATCCCGTGCGTCAACGCTGGCGCCGAGCGCCAATAGTCGTTGTACGGATGCAGTGTCGCGACCCAGTCCGTTCCCCACCGCATTGTGTAGCGGCGTCTGGCCCCACCGACTGGCAGCGTTCACGTCCGCACCAGCCGCGACGAGCGTGGTAATCATGGAAGGCGGCGCCGCCGGGCGTCTCCAGAAATAGCCTATCAGGCGATGCAAAGGGGTTTGCCCGAAGTCGTCCGGTGCATTTGGATCCGCTCCCGCGTCCAAACAACCCGCTACGCTCTCGACCGGGGCGGCCCGAAAGAATATCAGCGGACTCCAATCACACGCCATTGATCCTGCGCGCCTGCCAAGGTCGTCGAGTGCGTCGGGGTCTGCGCCGGCGTCGAGGAGCGTTTCGACGACCAATGCGTTATCGGTGTTGGACGCCACATGCAGGGGCGTCTCTCCAGCCTGATTCCGTGCGTTGGGGTTTGCGCCTGCGGCCACGAGGAGCGTCGCGATTCCGGCGTCGAACTGAAGTGAACTGTCCCTGCGTCTGCCTGCTGTCTCCAGCGACGCCGTCTTGTGCAACGGCGTGTTCCCTTCTGCGTCGATCGCGTCGGCGTTTGCACCGGCACGGAGAAGAGCGGCCACGTTGTCGGGCATGTTTTCGTGCGCTGCACGGTGCAAGGGCGATTCGCCGTCAAGGTTGCGCGCATTTACGTCGGAGCCCGCTTCCACCAGTGCGGAAATGACGTTGGGGTCCGCGTTGGAGCTGGCGGCCGCATGGAGCGGAGTGCGGTTGCGTCCCGTGCGCGCGTTTGGGTCGCCCCCCGCGTCCAGCATTGCCGTGATCACGAACGGATTGCGTGAGTAAGCGGCGGTGTACAAGGGCGTCCACCCGTGGTCGTTGGACAGATTCGGATCCAAACCCAGGGCGAGCAGCTTGTGGACCAGAGATTCAACCAGGGATGGGTCGGTTTGGCGCGATCCCACGGCCAGATGCAAAGCGCTCTGGCCACGACCGTTGAGCGCGCCGACTTGCGCACCTGCCTCGATAAGCGCGTCGGCAATCGCCAGCTCCGTCGTTCCGCCGCGGACCGCATAGTGGAACGGCGTGTGCCCGTCCATTCCGCGCGCGTTCACGTCGGCGCCAGCCTCCAGCAACAGATTCACGATCGTCGGGTCCGGGGTCGCGACCGCGTCGTGGAGCGGCGTGTCGCCTCGGTTGTTGCGTGTTCGCGGGTCCGCCACCGCGTCCAGAAGCAAGGTGATGTTGTCGATGTCGCCAAGCCGCACGGCGTGGTGCAGCGGCGTGTCGCCATTCTCGTCCTGCGCGTTTATCTCGACGCCTGCCGCCAGGCATTCCACGATGTTGTCGAACCTCGCTGCCCGCGCAAACGCCTCGGTGGGCCAATGTTCACAGTTGGTTGGATCGTCCAGCGATCCACTCGGGTCGCGCGCCAGGGGGTTGGCGCCGAGCTCCAGAAGCGTGTGGACCACCTCGGGATTGCGATTGGACCAAGCGCCGCGGAGCGGCGTAAAGCCGTCCGTGCTTCGCGCGTTTACGTCGGCCCCGCTTTCCACGAGGGCGACGATCGTGGCGGCGGACGGATTGAAGGTTGCCGCCATGTGCAGCGGCGTATGTCCGTCCCAACCTTGCGCGCCCGGATCGGCGCCGTGGCTGAGCAGCGCCGCGACTACCGCGGGATCGGGGCTGGACCGGGCGGCCCTGTGCAATGGCGTCTCATTGCGGGCATCGCGGACGTTGGGGTCCTGGCCCGACTGGAGGCAGGCCAACACGGTCTCGACCGACGCGCTGGCGAAGAAATCGCGACCTGCGGGATCAAACGGGTTGAGATTGTACGGGTCCCGCGTACTCCAGCCGTCGCAGGTCTCCTGTGGGGCAGCGATCTCCTGTGTCGTGCCGGCGAAGGAGCCGAAGAAAAGCAGCGAAAACATGGTCCCGGCCAACAGTGGCAAGCGGGTCCAGCCGAGTCGAGCACCTAACCGTTCCATAAACCCTCCTGAATGGCGTCTGCACTTGCGCTGTGGAAGGTGACCGTTGCCCAATGTAGGTCGTCGTCCGCGCGCGGGAAATGCCACGCGCCTGGGGACACCACGTCCCAGTGACGATCCAGGTCGATCGGGGTCGCCGCAGCCACGCCGTCGCCCTGGGAGCGGCCGCGACCGGGCGGGCTGACTATGCTGCGTGGGCGCAGGCGCGACACGTGCTCTCCGGGCGCGGCTTGCACAATGGCTCCGCTGCCGCGGTACGATACGAGGCGCTGGATGCTGTTGTGGTGGACTTCCGGTCGCGCCATTCGGTTGCCGGCGGCCAGTAGGAACGCCCGGCAGAGACGCACCTCCTCGAGCACGGTGGGAGGCAGATGGCGCGAGAACAGCGACATGTCGACCGTGCGGCTGACGTGCGGTTCGGTCGCGTCGTCGAGCTCGGCCGCCAAGTCGTCGAAGATGCGGTCGAGCGTCTTGATGGTGGCTGCCGAAAAGAACACGGCCTCGTGCAGCGAACGGAGCAGGTTCCGACATGCAGGTGCGGGCTTCACGATTCGTCTCAATCCCCGGTTGCTAGAAAAACGAACCCGCCAGGACGTGAAACGTCAATCGAGAAGGCCGGAGTTCCGACTCGGCCGGGGTCTCGCCGGCCCGTGCCCCGAACCCATGCGCCACGTCCAGCCGCATCATTTCGCTGAAGATCGCGAGCCCCACGCCCGCGGCATAGAAATGCTGGCCGTCCGCGGCGCCCCAATCGGCGAAAACGGATAAGCGACCGAACCGCCCCGGACGCTGCAAGTCCGCCCTTCCCCTCCACACCGCCCGGGTCCGCCGCACCCCCGAATGCCCCCGCAGCCACCGCCCCGTTCCCCCCAGCCGCCACAGGTCGTGCCGGAGCGGTTCGCCCCAGATGCCGGCGCCCCCGCCTTCCACCCCGAACGACACGTCGCCGCCGAGCGGTATCGACGCCGCGGCCGTGGCCGTCGCCTTTACGTGCCGCCCGTCGCCCCCAACGGCTCGCCCATCCAGCGCCACGCCCGCGCCCAGCGACTCCCACGTCGCGCCTCCCCACCAGGGCCTCCAGGTTGCTATGGCTCCGTAACGCGCGTGAACCGTTTGCGTCAGGGCGGGCTTTTGCCGCTCGGCGAAGACCCCCAGCGACAGCCAGCTTCTGGCGCGCAACCCGGGCAGCAGGCGCAGCGCGCCGCCCTCCGCCCAGTAATAGTCTTCGAGGTCCGTGCCCGTTGCATACACGACCGAGCCCAGGTCTCCGGATCCCGCGCCGGATCCCCGCAGCGACCGGAACGCGCTTGCGTGCACCCTCGCCCGGGGCCAGCGGCGAATCAGCTCCCCGTATACGTCCGGCGCTTCCAGCGACCGCGTCCCGAACCTCGCGGTTACGCTCGCGCGTCCCCAGTCGAAATTGCGGTCTAGTCGCGCGCCCACCGACAGACGTTCGTAGGCGCTCCAGCGCAGCAACCAGAGCGTCTTGACCGGCGGGTGGAGCGTCCAGTCGCCGGGTATCCCGGACCCGCTGGGACCGATCGCGGCCAGCGTGGAAGCGGCATCCGCGACCGTTGCGTTGGCCACGCCCCCGAAGCCGCCGCTGGACACAGGCGCCGGCAGCAGGTCGCCTTCGGCCCGCGTCCCGGACGTCCCGTGCTCGATCAACACGACCTCGTCCGGGTCCGTGGCCTCGACGTTGCCGGATACGCTGTCTCCATCTTGCCGCCAGCTGGCGAGCGCCTCCGCCGCGCTGGCCGGCGACCCCGCATCCGCCGCCGCGCCACGCTCGCGCACGTCTTCGATCTCGATCGTCCAGTCGAACGTGAGCGGCGCCACCGGCGAGACCGTCATCGGCGGAACCACCTCATCGGCGCTTCCCAGATACCCCTCCCAGCGAACCGCGCGTGGCAACCAGTGGCGCAGCTCGTAAAGCTGATAATCGACGACCACGGTGGTCACGTCCATGGCCACGTTCCCGATCAGCCCGTCGGCAACCCAGTTGGTCAACCGGTCGAATGGCCCCATCCGCGCCGCATCGTCCGTCTCCAGGTCGGGGACGTTGAATCGCAGCGCGGGATTCCAGCGCCCGTCTTCCCTTAGCCGCAGTTCAATCTCGGAATCGGCCCGCTTGGCGAGCCTCCATGCGGCGCGCGCCAAACCGAACGTATCGGGATCGATCCACAGAATGCCCTTGACCAGTCCAACGCTGCGCCGGCGCGGGATCGCCTTCACCTCGACGATCCGAATTGAGCGACCGTCGGGCAGGCGCACCGTCATAGTATCACCCGACTCGTACTGATAGTATCGCTCGGCCTCCGCCGACAACGGACTCCGCACCACGTTGAACGGGGAGTTCCTGGCCGCCAAGCCACCGAACGTGAACGGATCAGCGAGCGGATTCAGGCCGAATCGAGCGGCCTGCGGACTCCTGTCGTAGCGCGCCCCGCGCTCGGGAACGTAATCGGGCTCTCGCATTCGCGCCCCAAGGACGTGCACTACGGTGGGTTCGTTTCGGGACCATCGAACCCGGGACGCGAATTCGCCGCTTACCAGCGGGCGCGTGCGCTCGCGAAACGGCATGTCGAGAGACATCCGCTCGCGCAACAAGGCCGTGTATGCGTCGATTCCATGGATCGTCGCGTCGCGCTCCGCCCGCATACCGAGCACCAGATGGCGAGCCGTCTCGTCGAAGTACGCATCGGGTGCGGGTGCAGGAACCACGACATCCTGACCGGGCGAAATCGCGCTCGCCGCCCCGGGCGCAAGCGCCGCCAACGCAAAGAGAGCGGCGGCACGGAGCCAGGAACGCAGGCGACGGGGCATCATGCGGTCAATATACACCCCGCCCGAGCGGGAGATCCGCCAGCTTTGCTTTGCGGGCTACCTCCTGCCGCGCGGCAGATCAACCGTGCCGCCGATGTTCGAATACCGCACGCGCTCGCGCCTCCCATCCGTTACCACCAGGTCGCCCTCGACATCGTGCACGGCCACGCCGCCGGCGCTCGAAGCGATGCGTACGCTCCCGCCCACGGACCGAATCCGGATGCTTCCGGCGCCGTCTTCGACCGCCACGTTTCCGGTCACGCCCTCGATTTCCATGCTCCCCGAGCCGTCCCTGACGTCGACGTCGCCCGACGCGTCCGTGATCCTGAGGCTGCCCGAAGCGTCCTCAACGTCTACCGAACCCACCCGCGCGAGGGTCATGCTGCCGGCGCCATCCTCCAGCACCACGTTTCCCGCGTCCGAAATCGTCACGCTGCCCGACCCGTCCTCCATCGTCACGTCTCCCACGCCCGAGATGGTGATGCTGCCCGAGCCGTCCTCGACCCGCACGTGCGTTCCCGCCGGAACCTGCACCGCCAAGTCAATGCGCGCGTAGCTCCTACGCCACCCGCTGCGGTTGGGGTAGTCCGTCGCAATCCGCCGCCCGTCGAGCGAAACTCCCAGGGCGTCCAACAGGTCCTGGCTCGACGCGCACAGCTTGGCCGACACCCGAATCGCGCCAACCTCGCCGCCCGTGACCGTCAGACGACCCGCGCCCGCGTCAATCGCGATCTCTTCCGTGGCGGTCCCGCTGATTTCGACATCATCGCGAAACTCGCACCGCTCCTGCGCAGACGCCGCGCCAGCCAGAAAAATCGGCAACGCCGCCGCAAACACCGTTCTCATCGTCCTCATAATGGCTCCTTTGTCGTTGATCGAATCGGGGATTCCGTCACCGACGGGTCCCGACGAGCAGGACGCAGGGAAGAGCCTGAGGGTTTCAATTCGGCTCGCGGCAGGCAATCCGCCGCGACGATCCCACTCGGGGCGCCTGCCCGAACGGGCGGCCGGTTCCCGAGGCCGCGACCGTTTCGCCTACCAGGTTCGCAGCGCGTCCCGGTCCACCACCTCCCCCGCCCGCACGACCGCGTGCCCTTGGAACACGCCCATGTTGCCGCCGTCGGTGCCCGTCAGCATGGGCACGCCCGCGTCCGCGAGCGCCCTGATCGCGTCGCCGAGCGACGACATCTGTCCGCGTTGCCAATCCAGCCACGCGCCCGCCATGTCGGGCCATTGGTCGCTGCCGTAGCCCGCCAGGAAATCTTCCGGAGCCATTTCGGCCAACAGCGCGTTCTCGAGCAGAGTCGGATCGTCCACGAACCGCGCCAGGTCGCCCTGCACGGCCAACGTCGGGATGTGGTAAGCGCCGGATTCCGCCATGAGGGCCACCACGTCGGGGGGTACCGGATCCGGCGCGGGCGTGTGCGTCACGGCGTCGGCGCCGGCCTGCACGGCGTCGCGCACGTCGTCCCAGGTGCCGATGTGCACGACCGTCTTGAAGCCGTGTGCTTGCGCCGACTCGATCAGCGCCGTCAGCGTGGCCAGGTCCACGGTCGGCATGCTCGGTCCGGTGTAGGTGCGGCGATCGTAGACGACCTTGACCACGTCGGGGGCTTTGGGGGCCAGATCGGCCATCTCTCGCCGAGTGGAGCGCTGTTGCCGAACGCATGCGTGTGCATGTCCGCGAGCGCGGGCAAGACGTACTTGCCGTCGAGGTTGAGCACCGCGCCCTCGAAGTCGGGCGGCACTTCGCTCGCCAGCTCCTGGACAGAGTAACGGGAGTCCGAGCAACGCGAATCGCAGAGTCTTCATGATCCTGGGCCTCCGTAACCGTGGAACGGCGCGGCTCGGCGCGTGCGGACGGCGCACTCGCCGGGCAACTTTGTGCGAGCCGCGGGCTACCCTATGTTGCAGAGCTAGGTTGATCTCGTCCAGTCGAGGCCCACGGTCTCGTCCACTTGAGGGATAGCCATGTCGCATTCCGTCGCACCCGTTCCGCACCGCGTTCCCGCCAGCGGCGAATCCCGGTCGTTCGTTTCGTCCATCGGCAGTCGCCTGGCGCGATTCCTCTACCCGTCGCCCGCCCGTCGCTCGGTGGCAGGCATCTTCCGGTGGTGGGAGAAGCGGCGGCTCAAATTCAACCTGATCGTGGCGGGTGGCGGCGCCGTGTCGATGACCACCCACTACCTGCTGGGGCTGCTGCAAGGCGTCCCCGGGGGGCTTGCCGACAACATCGCGTTCCCGATGATCGCGATCCTGGTCGCGGCCAACCTGTGCTACACGCTCGGCCCCATGACCGAAGCCGCGCTTCACAAGATTTGGGGCCGGGAGATCGCCGCCGTCGGTCCGCACCTGCTGCGGGCGGGGCTGGCGCTGTCGGTGGGCGTCACCCTCCTGTTGCCGATGATGGCCGCTGGCTTGCGTTTCTTCTTCATCTTGGTGGAAGCCGTGTTTGGCCCTGGCATGGGGTGGGATTGAGCGGCCGGGGCGCCGCCTTTCCGGTGCGAGTGCGAAATGGCTGCCGTCGCTTGCGAGATGCCTGCCGTCACCATCGACGGGCTGAATCTCACCTTGCGTCAGATCGAGGCCGTGGCTTGCCGCGGCGCGCGCGTAGGTTTGGACGAGGGGGCCGCAAAGCGGATCGAGCGCTCTCGGCGGGCGCTTGAGCAGTTGCTTGGGGACGATCCCGTCTACGGGGTCAACACCGGGTTTGGAAGATTGGCGACGAAGCGCGTTCCGCGCCGGGACCGGCTGCCGCTGCAGCGCAACCTGGTTCGCAGTCACGCGTCGGGTGCGGGCCGCCGTCTTGCGACGGACGAGGTGCGCGCGATCATGCTGCTTCGCGCCAATGCGTTGGCCCGGGGCCGGTCCGGCTGCCGGGAAGTGGTGGTGCGGCAGCTGGTCGACATGCTCAATCACCGCGTTCACCCGGCGGTGCCCGAGCTCGGGTCGGTGAGCGCAAGCGGAGACCTGGCGCCGCTTGCGCACATTGCCCTGGCGATGATCGGCGAGGGGGTTGTGGAGGCGGGGGGCGACGGAGGCCGGGTCGAAGCGGCCGATGCGAAACGGGTGCTGCGCCGCAACGGAATCACACCCCTCGTACTTGCCGAAAAAGAGGGCTTGGCGTTGATCAACGGGACGCAGGCCGTGACGGGGATCGGCGCGCTCGTTCTCCTCCGCTACCAACGCTGCCTGGACGCGGCCGATGTTGCGGGTGCAATCAGCCTTGAAGGGTTGAAGGGTTCCCCCGATGCTTTTCGGGCCGAGATTCATGCGGCTCGTCCGCACGACGGTCAGGTGGCAAGCGCGCGTCGCCTGTGGGAGCTGCTGGAGGATTCGGAAATACGCGAGTCACATCGCACGGACGACCCGACGGTGCAAGACCCGTATTCGTTGCGTTGCATGCCGCAGGTTCACGGCGCTGCGCGCGCCGCTTGTGCATATGCACGCGACATATTGACGACCGAAGCGAACTCGGCGACCGACAACCCGTTGGTGTTTCCCGAAAGCGGGGAAGTGATTAGCGGGGGCAACTTTCACGCCCAGATCGTGGCGCAATGCCTGGACCTCGTAGCGATTGCGGCTGCCGACGTGGCGGCGATTTGCGAGCGGCGCGTCGATCGGATGCTGAATCCGGATCTGTCCGGGTTGCCAGCGTTCCTGACGCCCGATCCCGGGTTGTGCTCGGGTATGATGATTGCACAAGTCGTTGCTGCGGACGCCTTGGCGGAGATGCGGGTCCTGGCGGCCCCGGCCTCCATTCATTCGGTTTCGACGAGCGCCTCGCAGGAGGATCACGTTGCGATGGGCATGGCGGCGGCGCGAAAGGTGCGTCGCAGCGTTTCTCTGCTTGAGACGGTGTTGGCGGTGGAGCTGATGTGCGGTGCGCAGGCCGTGGAGTTCCACCGTCCGCTGCGTGCGGGCCGAGGGGTGGAGGCGGCGATTGCGGCCGTGCGGCAGAGGGTGTCGCCGTTGGTGCGCGATCGGCCTTTGGGCGACGATATCGAGGCATTGACCAATCTGGTAAGAGAGGGCTTATGATTCGGGCACCGCATGGAAGCGCAATGCGATGCAAGGGATGGACGCAAGAGGCGGCGTTGCGCATGCTGATGAACAATCTCGACCCGGACGTGGCCGAGAGGCCCGACGACCTTGTCGTATACGGGGGCAAGGGAAAGGCCGCGCGCAGTTGGGACGCATTTCACGCGATCGTCGGGATTCTCGAGGAGCTTGACGACGACGAGACGCTGCTTGTGCAGTCGGGCAAGCCGGTGGGCGTGTTTCGCACCCACGCGCGGGCGCCTCGCGTGCTGATCGCCAACTCGAACCTGGTCGGACGCTGGGCGACGTGGGAGCATTTTCACGAGCTTGAACGTCGGGGCCTGATGATGTACGGTCAAAGGACCGCTGGATCGTGGATCTACATTGGCACGCAAGGGATCCTGCAGGGTACCTACGAGACGTTCGGCGCCATGGCGAGCGCCCACTTCGGGGGGTCGCTGGCGGGAAAATGGATCTTGACCGGCGGGCTGGGTGGCATGGGCGGCGCGCAACCCCTGGCCGCCACCATGAACGGTGCGGCGATCCTGACGGTCGAGGTTGATCCAGACCGCATACGACGCAGAATCGAGACGCGGTACTGCGACCGCTCGACGCACGATCTGGACGAGGCCGTTGCGTGGGTCAAGGGGGCGGCGGCGCGGCGCGACGCGCTATCGGTCGGGCTCGTGGGCAATTGCGCGGACGTGCTTCCCGAGCTGCTGGATCGAGGCGTGATTCCCGACGTCGTGACGGACCAGACTTCCGCTCACGACCCTGTTGACGGATACGTGCCGAGGGGCCTTTCGCTTGCGGAGGCTGCCGCGTTGCGGGAGTCCAACCGGTCGGAATACCGGGAACGCTCGCTACGCTCGATCCGGCGTCACTGCGAGGCGATCGTGGGCATGATGCGGCGCGGCGCGGTCGCGGTGGACTACGGCAACAACCTGCGCGGCTACGCGCACGAGGCGGGTTTTGCGGACGCGTTCGCCTACCCCGGTTTCGTGCCCGCGTACGTGCGACCGTTGTTCTGTCAGGGCAAGGGGCCGTTTCGGTGGGTGGCGCTGTCCGGCGACCCGGCCGACATTCACCGCACCGATGAACTTGTGCTTGACATGTTTCCTGATGACCGGCACCTCTGTCGCTGGATCCGCATGGCGCGCGACCGGGTGGCGTTTCAGGGGCTGCCGGCTCGCATTTGCTGGCTTGGCCAGGGGGAACGGGCCCGATTTGGCGTCGCGATCAACGACCTCGTCGCCAAGGGCGAGCTCGGTGCCCCGATTGTGATCGGGCGTGACCACCTGGACACGGGGTCGGTGGCGTCGCCGTACCGCGAGACCGAGGACATGTTGGACGGCAGTGACGCCGTCGCGGACTGGCCCGTCCTCAACGCGTTGCTGAACACGGCCTCGGGGGCGAGCTGGGTGTCGTTCCACCACGGTGGGGGCGTCGGCATCGGCGACTCGTTGCATGCGGGACAGGTGCTGGTGGCCGACGGCACGCCCGCCATGCGGGAGCGAATCGAACGCGTGCTGACGAACGACCCAGGGATTGGGGTGGCGCGTCACGTCGACGCGGGCTATGGTGAAGCGCGAGAGACGGCGCGGAGACACGGGCTGAGGATTCCCATGTAGCCCGGTCACCGGATGACCAACACCTCATCCTTGCCACAAGGAGCATCACCTTGCGGTTTTACGTTGCACTGCCGGTTCTATTGTGCGGGTGTGGCAGTGACGCCCCGGAAGAGCAATTCGACCCACCCATGTCCACCTGGATCACGGAATCCGAGTACGAGTTTGGAGGCGCGCCCGAGGCCGGGATAATCTTTCAGTCCCCATTGGTGTACGCCGATCCCGGGCGAAATCGCATCCTCGTGCTTGACCCTCGGAGCTGGCAGGTCAGCGCGTGGGCTTTGGATGGGTCGCTGAGCTTTGTGGTGGGTCGGCGGGGAGAGGGTCCGGGCGAGTTCACGTCTCCCCAGGCGCTGTTCTTGGAGACGGACGGTTCCTTTTCCGTGTGGGAGAACAACGGGTTTCGCTTCACCACGTTCCTCGCGAATGGCGAGCTTGTGGAGACCGTGCTGGGCCCCACTGCCAGCGTTGACTATCAAGGTTTTCAGATCTCCGTCGCATGGCCCCAGGACGACGTTCACTTGGGCGTGCCGCTGGTACCGACCCACATTGAAACCGGCAAGGGGCATCCCGGCCTTGCGACTGGGTCGTCGATGACCACCCAGCCGCTTCTGCGCGTCCGCCGATCCTCCGATGGGCGTTGGCAAGAGCCGGAGCCGTTGCTCCAGCTTGACTATCGGAACCAATCCTACGCCATGGAGCGCCCCGAGCTCCCCGGCGGCGGTTGGAGATACGGTGCCGAGCCATTTGGGGATGCGGACCAGATCAAGTTTGAGCCGGGCAAGGCCGTGGTGCTGCGTCGGAACGGGTCGCCCGGCGAAGTCGAGCTGTTGGAAGTGAACGGGCAGGGAGACGCGATATGGCACCGGCGATTGCAGTTTGAGCCCAAGTTGCTGACGCCGGAGTTGATTGACGAGTGGCTGGACCAACAGACACGCGAACTACGACGGAGATACGACGAAACCATCTACAAGCCCGAGTACCTGCCGGCGGTGGAGCGTTTCTATCTGACCGCCTCCGGCGAAGAAGTCTGGTTGAGAACGCATGAAGTGTCCGATACCCTAAGGACACACTATGTGGTGGCAAGAGGGGATGGAGACACGGTGCCGCGCCGCGTGCTGCTCCCGGCCGGGATGCGGATCTATGACGCGACCGCAACCCACGTCTGGGGAATGTGGTGGGACTCGATGGACGTGCCGTACGTGGTGGGGCGGAGACTGGTGCCGTTGGGCGACCGTTAGCATGCGAGGTTTGTACGTCGCCCTGCCGGCGCTGCTCATGTGCGGGTGTGGCAGTGACGCCCCGGAAGAGCAATTCGGCCCACCCATGTCCACATGGGTCACGGAATCCCAGTACGAGTTTGGAGGCGCTCCCGAGGCGGGGGTGATCTTCCAGCTTCCGTCGGTGTACGCCGATCCCGGTCGCGATCGCATCCTTGTGCTCGACACACAGAGCTCGCAGGTTAGCGCGTGGGCGTTGGATGGGTCGATGAGCTTCGCGGTGGGTAGACGAGGCGAGGGACCGGGCGAGTTCAATTACCCGCAGGAGCTGTTCGTGGAGACGGACGGTTCCTTTTCCGTGCTGGCGGGCAACGGATCCCGATTCACGACCTTCAGTTCGGAGGGCGAGCTTGTGGAAGCTGTGCAGGGTCCCCCTAGCAGCATCAGCTATCAAGGCTTCAGGGTCGCCGTCGCGTGGCCCAGGAACAATGTGTATTTGGGCGTTCCGCTAGTCGCCCCGAGCATTGAAAAGGGCACGGCTGCATCCGCCCCTGTGGTTGGGCCAATGACCCAGCAACCGCTGCTGCGCGTTCGCCGTTCCTTAGACGGGCAGTGGCATGATCCGGCGTCGCTGCTGTCGCTGGACTATCGCAGCCGAATCAACGCCACGCAGATCCGCGACGGTAGTTGGGCGTACGGCGCCGAGCCATTTGCGGATGCGGACCAGATCCGGTTTGACCCGGGTAGGGCCGTGGTGTTGCGTCAGAACCGGTCGCCCGGCGGAGTCGAGCTGACCGAAGTGAACGGGCAGGGAGACACGATATGGCACCGACCGTTGCAGTTCGAGCCCAAGTTGCTGACGCCGGAGATGATTGACGAGAAACTGGACGTAATCGCAGATGCCCTCGCGCCGGGTTATAGCCCGGAAGTGTCGAGGCGCGAGTTGCGCCAAAGGTATGCAGAGTCCCTCTACAAGCCCCAGTACCTGCCTACCGTGGAGAGATTCTTTCTGACCGCCTCCGGCGAAGTATGGATCCGAACTCACGAGGTGTCCGACACCCTCAGGGCTGGCGCCGTTAGCTGACCGTTAGAATCAACCGCCTCATGACTCGCGCGAACGCGCGCTTCACCTCCTCTTCGCGGCGATGCCGCCCCGCCCGCACCACCCACTTCCCCCCCACCATGACGTCGCGGACCGGGTTGTCGGTGCCCGAAAATATCCACGAATCGAGCACGGCGGCGCCCCCGCGTCCCACCAGCGCGGGGTGCTCCCCGTCGAGCGTCACGATGTCGGCCCGCGCACCAATGCGAACCCGGCCACCGTCCCACGCGAGCGCCCGCCTTCCACCATCCAATGCGTGCGCCAGCAACGCGGCCCCGGCCCCCAAGCCCACCCCACCCGCCCCCACACCGCCCCCCCGACCCCGCAGCACCGACCGCGACCGCGTCACGAGGCGCTGGCCGTAGTCCAGCAAGCGCAGCTCTTCAACGGGACTGCGCGACATGTGGCTATCCGTCCCGATCGCCCAACGCCCCCCTTCCGCCACAAACGGGCCCAGGCCGAACAGGCCGTCGCCCAGATTGGCCTCGGTCGTGGGACATAGCCCCACTGCCGCACCCGCTGCGGCGATCGCCCGCCGCTCCCGTCGGGTGGTGTGCGTCGCGTGCACCAGGCACCAGTGCGGATCGACGTCGGCGCGGTCGAGCAGCCACTCGACGGGACGCGCGCCGCGCACTTCCAGGCACTCGCGCACCTCGCGTTCCTGTTCGGCGACGTGAACGTGCACGGCCCCCGCACCCTCGCCTACGGCACGCAGCGCCTCTGGCAGCCGCCGCACGCTGTCCGGGGATACCGCGCGCAGACTGTGCAGCGCCCAACCCAGCTGCGCGCCAGCGGCTTCGACATCGTCCCGCAGCGCCTCGTGAAACCCCACCGCGTCGTCCAGCGACATGCGAAACCGCCGCTGTCCATCGACGAGCGGCTCCCCCCCAAGACCACCCGTCTCATACACGGACGGAAACAGCACCAGCCCAATCCCGGCCCGCTTCGCCGCCCGCAGAATGCGCAGACTCATCTCGGCGGGATCGTCGTAGCGCTGACCGCCGCGCCCATGGTGGAGATAGTGAAACTCGCCCACGCAGGTGAACCCCGATTTGAGCAGCTCGACGTACAGCTGAGCGGCGATGGCCTCCACATCGTCCGGCGCGAGTCGCTCGAGAAAACCGTACATGACCCTGCGCCAGCTCCAGAACGAATCCGGCCCCGGCCCTTCGGCCAACCCGGCCAGGGCGCGCTGGAAGGCGTGGCTGTGTACATTGGGTACGCCGGGCACGCTCCAACCCGGCACGCGCTCGGCTCCATGTGCGGGTCCACCCGGTTCGAGCGCCGCCACGCGACCGCCGGAATCGACCTCCATGCGCAGATCGCGCACCCAGCGATCGCCGACGAGGACTCGGTCGAAGACGAACGCGCGCGGATGCCGGTCGCTGGCCGCCCTTACGGGATTCCCCGCACTGGAATGATTCATGTGAAGACCTCAACGCCATGGGACCGACTCTGGACCCACGTAAACATCGCCACAATGGCCGACGCGCCGCCAGCGACAATCGCACCCGGGGCCGTCGCGAGCGCCAACGGACGCATTGCCTGGGTCGGCCGCCAAGCCGACGTTCCCCCGCACTTGGCCGCAACGGCGCGCGAGACGATTCGCTGCGGGGGCGCATGGCTGACGCCGGGCTTCATCGATTGCCACACCCACATCGTCTTTGGCGGGGACCGCACGGGGGATTTCCGCCGCCGCTTGCAAGGCGAGTCCTACGCCGACATCGCCCGCACCGGAGGAGGCATCCTCTCGACGGTGGCCGCCACGCGCAGAGTCTCCAATCGGCAGCTTACCGACGCCGCGCTGGCCCGCGCCCGCGAACTCGCGTCCTGGGGGGTCACGACCATCGAGATCAAGTCGGGCTACGGGCTCGACATCGACACCGAGCTGCGCATGCTTCGCGTCGCGGCGAAGCTCGGGCGCACCCTCCCCGTGGACATATCGCCCACGCTGCTTCTGCACGGCGTGCCTCCGCAATACGCCGCGCGCAGGGCCGACTACGTTCGCCTGATCACCAACGAGCTGATTCCCGCCGCAATCGCACAGGGTCACGCCACGGCAATCGACGTGTTCTGCGAAACCATTGCCTTTACTCGCGACGAGACACGACGCATCGTCAAGACCGGAATCGAGGCGGGACTGCATGGTCACCTTCACGCTGATCAGCTTTCCGACCAGCAGGGAGGGGCGTTGGCCGCTCGAGTGGGCGCACGTTCGGCCGACCATCTGGAATACCTTGCGCCCGAAGGCATAGCCGCAATGGCCAAAGCAAAGGTGTGCGCAGTTCTCCTCCCAGGCGCGGCCTACACCCTGGGGGCGGACCGCAGGCCGCCCGTGACCGCTCTGCGCGAGGCGGGGGTAACCATGGCCGTGGCCACGGACGCAAATCCCGGGTCGTCGCCGATCACCCATATGGGGCTCGTCCTGAACCTGGCCTGCCTCCGTTTCGGGCTCACTCCCGAAGAGGCGTTGCGGGGCGTCACCGCCTGCGCGGCCAAGGTCCTCGCGCTGGACGCCGATCGGGGCGCCATCGCACCGGGTCTGCGCGCCGACTTCGCGATCTGGGACGTCGACGACCTCGTCCAGCTATGCTACTGGATCGGCCCGAGCCCCCTGAAGGCGCTGGTCAAGGACGGGATACCCGTTGATTTTCCTCGCTGCGCGGTCTTCCCCACCCCTTCGCCGGGGGCTGCGCCCACTTTTCCGCCACTCTGAACCGAGGACCCGAACATGACAGCCTACGACGCCCTCAGCTCCCCCACCACCCACCTCCCGCACACGCCGACGCCGCCATCGCGCCTGCTCCCGCTGCCGTGTGCACGGATTGCTCTCGCGTTGTGTCTGGCCGCTGCCGGTCCTCTTGCGGGCCCCTTGCAGGCCAATGCGAAAGAGGCTGCCGCCCAGCCCGGCACCCTGGAATCGGCGCTGTCGCACCTTCAATATCGCGGTATCGGACCGGCGCTGATGGGTGGGCGCATTGCCGATCTTGCCGTCGTCGAAGCGAAGCCGCAGGTGTTCTACATTGCGACGGGCACCGGGGGCGTTTGGCGCACGGACAACCACGGCACTTCGTGGATTCCGCTTTTCGACGACCAGCCCGTGAGCTCGATCGGCGACGTTACGCTGGACCAGTCGAACCCGAATCTGGTGTGGGTCGGGACCGGTGAGCCGCAGAATCGACAGTCGTCGGGTTGGGGCAACGGCGTGTACAAGTCGACCGATGCGGGGAATACCTGGCGTCACATGGGGTTGGACGAGACGAGGCACATTGGGCGGATTCTGATGCATCCGCGCGATCCCGAGGTCGTGTATGTGGCTGCGGTGGGCGATCTTTGGGGACCGAACGACGAGCGCGGGGTGTTTCGCACAAGCGACGGCGGCGAGACCTGGGAGAACGTTCTTTACGTTGACGAGAACACCGGCGCGATCGACCTGGCCATGGATCCGGGCGACCCGAACACGGTTTTCGCGGCCATGTATCAGCGACGACGGACGGCCTGGGGATTCAACGGAGGCGGCCCCGGCAGCGGACTGTATCGCACGTTCGACGGCGGGGACAGTTGGACGGAGCTGACGGAAGGGCTGCCCGAGGGGGACAAGGGGCGAATCGGGATCGACGTGTTCCGACAGGACGGCAACGTGGTCTACGCGCTGGTGGAGGCCGACGCCAGAGAGCCGGGACGCGGTTTTGGCGGAGGGCCCGGTGGCGACGAGTCGCGCAGCGGCCTGTTTCGTTCGCTCGATCGCGGTGAGACCTGGGAGAAGATGTCGAGCGTCAACCCGCGTCCGATGTACTACTCGCAAGTGCGGATCGACCCCGGCGACGTGGACCGGATCTACGTGCTCGGCGGCAATCTGATGGTGTCGGACGACGGCGGGCGGACGTTTCGCAGTGACGGGGCGACCCAGATTCACGTCGATCACCATGCGCTGTGGATCAACCCCAGGGATTCGGACCACATGATTCTGGGCACCGACGGCGGCGTGGCGGCGACCTGGGACGGCACCGCGCATTGGCGCATGTTCGACAACCTTGCGCTCGGGCAGTTCTACGCCATCGGCTTCGACATGCGCGACCCGTACTACGTGTGTGGCGGACTTCAGGACAACGATCCGTGGTGCGGGCCGTCGAACACGCGCTCGTTTCATGGCATCCGTCATCAGGACTGGTACGAAACCGCCTACGGCGACGGGTTCTTCACCATCGTGGATCCGACCGACTCCTCAATCGTGTTCTCGGAGTCCCAGAACGGGAACATGAACCGCTACGACCTGAACACGGGCGAGAAGACGCCCATGCGACCCATACCCGGGCCGCGCGCGGACGGCGACACCGCCAAGACGTACCGCTTCAACTGGAATTCGCCGTTGCAGCTGTCGCCCCACGACCCCGCGACGGTGTACCTGGCCGCGAACTACCTGCTGCGTTCGCGCGACCGGGGCATGTCGTGGGAGGAAGTCGGCGGCGTGGATCTCACGCGGGAGATTGATCGCGACACGCTCGAGATCATGGGCGTGCCGGGATCGGAACCGCAGATGTCCGTGAACGACGGCATCTCCACTTACGGCAACATCACGGCGTTCGCCGAATCTCCCGCCGCGCGCGGCCTTCTCTACGTCGGCACCGACGACGGCAACGTGCAGGTCAGCCGCGACGACGGCGCCACCTGGACCAACGTCGCGGACCGGATTCCGGGGCTTCCCGCGCGCACCTACGTGAGCCGGCTGGAGCCGTCGGCGCACGTCGAGGGGCGCGTCTACGCCACGTTCGACGGGCATCGCAACGCGGACTACGCGGCCTATGCCTATGTGAGCGAAGACTATGGCGAGACTTGGCGTCGAATCGCGAACGGCTTGCCGGACGGATGGTCCGTCAACGTGATCGTGGAACATCATCGGGCTCCGAACCTGCTTTTCGTCGGCAACGAGACGGGCGTCTTCGTCTCGGTGGACCGCGGCGAGCGCTGGGTTCCGCTCAAGAACAACCTGCCGGTGGTTCCGGTGGACGACATTCTCGTGCATCCGCGCGACAACGACCTGCTGGTGGGGACGCACGGCCGTTCTTTCTGGATCCTGGCGGACGTGACGCCGTTGGAGCATTTGGCTGGTGGAGACGACGGGGAGGGATCGTCCGTGCTTGAGGCGGCGGGACGGGTCTTTCCGGTGGCGCGGCCCACGGTGATGTGGGCGCAACGGGGCGACTGGCCGTTCTTCGGGGCGACGTACTCGGCGCCGAACCCGCCGCGCGGGACGTTGCTGCGTTACTATCTGCGCGACGGCGTGGAACCGGCAGGTGCGGCGGCGGAGGCGGGCGGCGAGCCCGCTGGCGACGCCGACGATGCCTTTGCGTTGACGATTACGGATGTGGATGGCGGCCACGTGCGCACGCTGGAAGCGCCGTCCAAGGCGGGGATCAACGAGGTGGTGTGGGATTGGCGTCACGATCCGCCGTACGAGCCGGAAGGCGGGCGGCAGGCCGCTGGTCCGGCGGGATTTGGTCAACCGGGCACGCCGCGGGGGCCGGTCGCGATGCCGGGAACGTACACGGTGAGCATGACGGTCGGCGACGAGACGCATTCGGCGAACGTTGAGATCAAGGCTGACCCGCGCCGACCAATGACGCGCGCCGACCGGGCCGCGCGGCAAGACGTGTTGATGAGCCTGCACCGCCTCGCACCGGTGATTTACGAAGCCGGTCGCGCGGTACGGGCGCTGGGAGAGCAGCTGGACGCCACCGAGGCGCTGATCGAGGGCGCGACGGAAGCGCCCGAGGGGCTGGCCGACGAGATCGCGGCGATTCGCGAGGCGCTGGAAGCGCTGGACGACGACATCGGCGAGGCGAGGCGCAACGCGGGGGTGGCGGGGGCGATCCAGGGCTCGTCGACCCTGCCGACCGCCGACCAAACGTGGCAGGTGGATCGCGCCTGGGAAGCCATGGACGACGACGTGCTCGGTCCGCTCAACGAGCTGATCGCATCGCGCGTGCCGGCGCTGAACGCGCGGCTGTACGCCGAGGGCGTGAGGCCGCAGCCGCTCGAGGAGGTGGCCGGGGCTAGTCGACCCTGACGGTTACGATGTCGGTGTCCTGGTATTGCTGGTGACGCACGGAGGACGCGAAATGTCGCAGCAGCTGCAGCGACATTTCGTGTTCGCTTGCCTCGACCGATGCGTGATCGTCGATCAACGCCAGGCGGTCCTCGATGTTCCCCTCGTCGCCCGATGCCACGAATTCCATCTCCGCGCCCGACCGTTCGGGCCGGATCAGCAGTCTCAGGCGGGTGCGTTCGAGATCCCCTTCTCCTCGTTGCTCGGTCAGGATGTTAATCATTTCCTCGGCCACCAGGTGCATCCTGTGCACCACCTCCTTGTCCCATCGCTTGCGCGTAGCCATGTGGTCGATGGTTGCGTTGATCTTGGGTAACGCGTCCGGGCCGAGCTCGGTTTCGATGCGCTTCCGCCGTCCTCCGGTGAACTCCAGGAAGGCCGTCATTGCGAGCGCCGCCAACCCGCCCGAGGCCATGCCGTTGCCGAGCAGCTCGCCCAACCACCCCTCCATGACGCCTGGGAAGAACTGATGCTGGAACCCGGTGCCGATCCAGAACGCGATCCCGACGATCGCCGCCTTGCGGAAGTCCATGCCGTCCTGGACCACGATCCTGATGCCGAGCGAGAACAGGATCGCGATCATCACCAACAGGTAGGCTGCGGCGACGGGCCCCGGGATGGCGAGGAACAGCGCCATGGCCTTCGGCAGCAGCGTGAGGGCCAGGAAGAACGCGCCGATGTAAATCCCGACGCGCCGCGAAGCCACTCCGGTGACTTCGACCGTCGCCACGCCGGACGCACACGTGGTGTTGGGCACCGTGCCCGCCAGGCCGGAGAGCAGGTTGCCCACGCCGTCCGCGGCCACGGCGCCCTGAACGGACCGGAAGTCGGTGGCGCGCGGTTTGCGCCACGACACTCTCTGGATTCCCACGACGTCGCCGATCGTTTCGATGGCTCCCACCAGCGTCACGAACACGAAGGCGGGCAGCAGCGCCCAAAAGGCCGGGCTGAAGTCATAGGTGAATCCGGGCCAGCCACCCTGCGGCAGGCCGAACCAGCGCGCCTCGGCCACCCGTTCGATCTCGTAGAGGCCGAAAAACGACGCCGCGACGCAGCCCGCGACGACGCCGGCGATGGGCGCCCAACGGCGCACGCCGCTTGATCCCCGCAGCACCATGACGAGCGTCACCAGCAACGTCGCGGCGGCGATGATCAGCACGCTGCCTTCCGCCGTGCCTTCGGGGACTTCTTCCATCAGCTCGCCAACGACCGGCATGATCGTGACCGCGATCAGCATCATGACCGTGCCGGCCACGGTCGGCGTAATGATTCGTCGCAGCAACGAAAGACGCCACGCGAGCAGGAATTGGAAGAGCGACGAGACGATCAGAAGCGTCATCAGCAGCGAAGGACCGCCCTGAGTGAGCGCGGCAACGCACACCGCGATGAACGCGCCGGACGTCACCATCAGCAGGATGTAGCCGGCTCCTACCCCGCCCACTCGCTTGGCCTGGAGCATCGTCGTGATCCCCGAAATGGCGAGCGCCGCGAAGGCGACCCAGGCCAGATAGGCTTCGCTGCCGCCCGCTGCGCGAACGACGATCACGGGAATGAGGATGATTTCTCCGATCTCGAGCATCATGAGCTGGAGCGCGAGTCCCAGCGCAAGCCCGTGGGGTGGATGCTCGTTGGGCTCGTAGCGAACGTCGGCCTCCTCTCGATTGGGTAGCGAAGGCATCTGGTCGTCCTTGTCGGGGGTGAGAGCGCGGTGCGGTCGTCGGGCAGGGCTCGCGCCGGGTCCGTTTAATGTTGCTCAAGTCTGATTCATGGGTAGTGGGCTGCGCAAGCGGAGGGGGTCGCTTGTCGCGTACGACGTGGATCTCAGTTGCCCTGCCGCCTCGGTCGCACCGCCCAGGCGACCCCGGCGGCCACCCGTATCGGCAGCGCCGCGAGACGGCCCCGCAACCCCGTCCACCCACCCCAAGACGGGTCCCATCGTTGCGACGCGCGGATGTCGGGTTCGAGCACGAGGCGGCGGAACTGCGCAACCAGCCCCGGATCCCGAATCACGGCTACGACCTCGGCAAGGAAGCCGCAATAGCTCATGAGATCGAAGTTGGACGAGCCGGTGACGAGGGTCTCCCCATCGACGAGCATGCACTTCATGTGGATCATCGCTGGTTGGTACAGCCGCAACTCGTACCCCTGGCGAGCGGCCTCGGCCACCACGAAGCGCTTCAGGTATCCCTTGTTGTTCCCTTGGGGCGTGATCACGCGGACCCGCACTCCCCGCTGCGCCGCAGCGGCGAGGTGCTTCGTGAACGGCGGACTCAGGTACGGCGAGATCACGTCGATCGAGCGGGTGGCCTCGGACAACACCTCGACGATCGGCGCCATCGCGGCCGGATTGCCCGCCCCGGCCAGGAGATGGATCTCGGCGCCGACGTCGCCGAAACGCCTGGTCTCGCGCAGCGAGCGCCCCTGCCACGAGGCGTCGAAGTCGCGCCGCAGAAACCGGGCCAGTCCCGCGTGCTCCACGCGAATCATGATGTCGTGCCAGGCGAAGTTGTGCTCGGAGAAATTGACTCCGCCCAGGTACGTCACGCGGTCGTCGAAGAGCACGAGCTTCTTGTGGTCCCGGTGAAACAGGCGACGACCCAGGAATCCCAACGGGCGTCCGAACCGCACCCCAACGCCGTCGGCGCGCAGGCCCCGCACGAGTCGCCGCGTATTGCGCACTTCCGCCCGCAAGTCCGCGTCCAGAAGCGCCGCGGGCGTGTGCAGCCAGGTGTCGTTCTGGTTGGCCAACGTGTACGAGTCGATCAGGAGTCTTCGGTCCTCGACCTGCGAAGCGAGCAACGCGTCGGTCAGCGCCTCGCCCACCGAATCGCCCTCGAACGAATAGGTCTGGAAAAGCGCCTGGCGCTGGGCCGCAGCGAGATCGGCCTTGATCGCCCGCCAGACGGCAGGGGCGTCAACAAGCAGCGTGGCCTTCACCAAATCGTCATTTTCAATCGTGTCCCGGCGGGGCGAACGACTTCTGCCAGCCAATAGTGAGCACCCAGTCCGTCTCGAGCTGCGGGCCATGCAGGTTCTGGTACACCGGAACGTGCCATTCGGCGGCGATCCGATGACCCTTCAGCGCGCCGTCGGCGAAATAGTAGTTAAAGCCTAACGGAACGTCGAGCCGCGTACCGCCCTGCAGCTGCTCGTTGACCGTGGGTACCATTTCCGGGTTTGCGTACGCGACGTCGTGTCCGGTGTACGGGTCGCGCGCCTTGAGCAGCAGGCGGGCCGAAAGGCTGATCCCGTCGCTGGGCCGTACCGCGAACCAGGCCGTGGCGTCCGTTTCGGCTCCCTTGGCATAATCGCGCGCGTTCCGCCCCATGCGAAACGCGGCCCTGCCCTGCAGCCCCCACGATGCCCGTTCCCCCATGCCGAGGATCGTCACGCCGGGCATCGCGTCCCACGTACCCGAACCGAGCTGCATGGGATACGGCATCTGCACCGCGTTCCCCATGCTCATGGGCGTTACGCCCGTCTGTTCAATCGAGCCGGTGGGAATCGAGAGGCCCGCATTGAGGTGAACGCGCACGGGACCGGTTCGCTTGATTCCCACCAGCGCCGAGACGCCGGCGTCGCCGAATCCCGAAGACGCGGCCGCGAACGACGCGCCGTGTCGGGTCTGGTGATTCATCGACTGGTCGAGCCAGTTGGCCATGACCATCAGCGTAACGACGTCGCTGGGCGCGTACATTGCACCGACCATATGCATGGTCATCGTCATGTCGAGCGGCGCGACCATGAAGTTGCGGTGCACGTCCGCAACCTCCAGCCGATTCCCGCCGTCGCGGTTTCCATCCATGAGCATCCGCATGAAGCGGTAAGAAATCATGTACTCGCCGTGTTCGTGGACATGGTCGCCCATGACGCCGATGGGCGCGTGCCCGTCGGGTCGGGAAGCGGTCCATTCGTACTGGGCAAAGGCGATCGCAGGCGCGGCCGTCGCAAGCGCGGCCGCCAGACACAGGGATCTCAGGAATCCAAACATCGTAGTCCTCTCCTCGTTTTCGAATCCGGGTTGGTTCAGGGGTGTCGGTGCGCCGCTCGGGCGCCGGATTCAGACAACGGGAGGGCCGTTCGCGTAGGGAAGCGCGTGCGGGGGCCAGCGGACCCGAACGACGCCGTGCGGGTTCGGATGCAGGGCGACGCGAGGTTCGTCGAGCAAGGCCGCGGCAACCGAGCCGTCCGCGGCGACAGCGGCCCCGGCCGATGTGGGACAGGTCTGGACGCAGCTGCATTCCGGGGGAAGGGAACCGCCGCCACTTCCGTCGCCGTCCTCGTGCGCCAGCAAGACGTGCTCCGGCGGGGCGGCGTGGCCGGCATGATGGAGGGCGGCATCCCCAGGTTCCGGGTGCGCCCCGTGCATCTCGTGGTGCGCATGATGACGACAAGCCACGACGAGCATGTCCGACGCCATGGCGAAGACCAGGAGAAGCGCCAGAGCGGCGCCAAAAGCCTTCCGCGCGGGACTGCTCCCACGGGCCTGTACCGAGAAGACGGGCGCAATCAACGTCATTTCACTAAACTACTCGCACGGAACGAGTCGCGAAAAGGTTCGCACCGGAAATCGCGTTGCACCGGAAACCGCGTTCCAGCCGCAATCCCGTCCCCGAACGAAAGGGTTCACGCCGATGTCCAGACACCGCTCGACCACCGCCGTCTCCATCGCGAGCCTCGCCTTCGCATTGCTCCTCTCAACCGTCAGCCTCGACGCCCAGTCGCGCCGCCCCCTCGAAATAGAAGACTACTATGGGCTCAAGAGCGTTGGCAGCCCAGCGCTCTCGCCCGACGGTTCGCGGGTGGCGTTCGTGGTAACGACGGTTTTGGAGAACCAGAACGACCGTCACAGCGAAGTCTGGCTTGCCAACGCGGACGGCAGCGACAGCCCGATGCGTCTCGCCAGCCCAAGCTTCAGCGCCTCGAATCCGGCATGGACCCCGGACGGAAGCCACCTCTACTTTTCGTCGAGACGCCCGGCTCCCGACGGCGAACCGAGAGGGGGGCCCTGGTTCCTGCGAATGGACGGCGCGTCGGGCGAGGCGTTCCAGATCGAGGGACTCGACGGCGCTCCCACCTTCAGCCCGGACGGGCGCTGGATCGTCTTCACGCGTCCCGTGCCCCCGTCCGGCGAGCGTCGCGCGGCCACCTACGACTCCGACTTCGAGCGTCGCACGGAGGAGCGCTTCGACGGGCGCATCTACGACTGGATGAACTATCGCTTCGACCGCCGCGGCTACCTGCCCGACCCGCGCGATCCCTGGGCGACCCCGCCGCGCGAGATCTTCCTGCTTCCCGCACAGGGCGGCGAGGCCCGTCAGCTCACCGAGCTCGGATTCGACGCCTCGAGCCTGGCCTGGAGCCCCGATGGCCAGCGGGTCGCGTTCGTGGCCGACGCCCACCAACGCGACGAGCACAGCTACGAGCGCGCCGACCTCTGGGTGGTGACCACCGACGGCGCGGTCACCCGGCTCACCGACGACGAGTACAACTATTCCGGCCCGGCCTGGTCCCCCGATGGCCGCGAGATCGCGGTGCGCGGCAACGAAGGCCTCGACGTGATCATCCGCGAGGCGCGCGACCGCGGCGCGTCTTCCGAGCTGCTGGTCTTCGACGCCAACTCGGGGGCGCGGCTTCGCAACCTTACCGAAGACTGGGACCTGATTCCCGGCAGCCCGATCTGGGCGGCCGACGGCGGTCACGCGTATTTCACGGGCGGCATCGGCGGGAATACGCACCTGTTCCGCGCGGCGGCGTCTGGCGGCGGCGTCGAACAGGTTACCGACGGCGACCGGCGCCTACGCGGGTTTTCCTTCTCGGGCGACTTCTCGCGCATGGCCTTCACCGCAACCGACCCCGACAGCCCGGCCGACGTGTGGGTCGCGGCCACCACGGGCGACGACGAACGCCGCATCAGCGCGGCCAACGATGCGCTGCTGGCCGAGCTCGACCTGGCCACGCCGGACCGACTTCTCTTCCGCAGCGAGGACGGCACCGAGGTCGAGGGGTGGATGCTTCCGGCGCGCGGCTACGGCAGCCGGACCGGCGCAGGCGGCAATACCGCAGGCGCCGGGTTCCCCATGATCCTGGTCATGCACGGCGGTCCCCACGGCGCGTACGGCAACGACTTCTCTTTCGACCGACAGCTTCTTGCCGCGCAGGGATACATGGTGCTGTATACGAATCCGCGCGCCTCGACGGGCTACGGCGAAGCGTTTCGCTGGGGAACTTGGGGCGGCTGGGGATTCAAGGATTACGAAGACGTGATGGCCGGCGTTGATCATGCGCTGGACAACTACGACGTGGATTCGGCTCGAATGGGCGTGACCGGCTACTCGTACGGCGGGTACCTGACCAACTGGGTGATTACGCAAACGGATCGCTTCGCGGCGGCCATTGCGGGCGCATCCATTTCAAACTGGGTCAGCGATTACGGCGTTGCCGACATACCGCGCACGAAGGAGAGCGAGTTTTACGGGCCTCCATGGGAAGAGCGTGGCTTGGAGAACCTTATGCGCTCGTCGCCGATTGTTCATGCGAAGGGGGTAACCACGCCCACCATGTTTGTGCATGGCGAATCCGATCACCGCGTGCCGATTGAAGAGGCCGAACAGATGTACGTCGCGTTGCACAAGCAGAACGTGCCCGCCAAGTTCGTGCGTTATCCCGATTCGTACCACGGCGGCTGGACGCCCTGGCGGACCGTGCATCGGACGTGGGTCCAGCTGGAGTGGTGGGATCAGTGGCTGTCGCGGCGTCCGGCGTCGGAGTAGGGGCTGTCGCGACGGCTCGAATGGGCGGGGAGGCGCGAGTGTTGGAGGTCGAAGGGGTGAACGGGAATGGGGTGAAGGGGGGTGGTCCGTTGCCGAGGCATGCGTGTTGGCTTGCGCAGCGCGGTGGCGTCGCCGGCCCGAAGCGGCAAGAAGCCTGGACGTGGGCTACCGGATCGCGCACTGACAAACCGAGGACAGGCTCGCGAAGACGATGGCGACAGTGCCGTCCTCGTCCACGGCAGTAATGTCGCGTATTGCGACCATGGCCAGCGACGAAGGTCCGTCATCCGATCGAAATGCAACTGTGGGGCCCGAACCGTGGGGTTCTCTCTTCCTCATCCCAACAGTCGGGCACGACGAAGCGCGACCTCCGCGATCTTCTGCTTCATGACCCTATCCGAAAAAAAAGTGGCTCATCCAATCGACAAAAGCGATCCATAGATCGTTGGATGAGAAGTCGCCACCGGCGACGGCGTGTAGCCAGCGAGCCGCGTCGGCCCTCGTCAACGTTGTATCGTCTTCAGCCGCAAGCAATTCTTCCGCAACAGGAATTGCGTTGAGCAACAAACGGATTTTGTCCTCAAACCTCCACTCCGTTAGACCAATCGGTAGATTGGCGGATGCCACATCATCCAGCAGGATCCGATCCGCCGCGCCAACGAACCCTTCGGGCGGTCGTGAGTAACACCGAAACGCGTGTTCAGGCCGACGACTCTTAGGAAACCACCTCACATCCGGCCCAACCACCGGAAGAACCGATTGGTCACCAAGGTTGTCAGCTAGCAAACGAGCCGCTACCGCCATGCGCCGAGTCACCTGTCGCTCGGATTCCGCAATCATGTCCAATGTTTTCGCGACTTCCAGATCATCTACGGTGCTTTCTACGAGGATTTCCACATTCCCCCCGTCGTCTCCTTCGCCGAGCCCAGCGAAAGTAACGTTAGCAGATCCAGCCAGACAACGTTCGTCAGCTATATACAGTTTCGCATGCAACCGGTCAACCAATGACAAACTGGAATTGCCACGCTCGTCAAGAACGTCAAATATTTCCGGATCACTAACACCGGCAGCAATCTCTCTGGGAATCCAACGCGACACACAACGCACCGGAATGTTGTCGGGAACGCCTCGAATCAGCGAACGAAGCGCGCCTACCTTAATAAACGGAGCAATGATCGCAACCCTACGGGTAGCGTTCTCAAACAGTGCCCGCACTCGATGTCCGAGCGTGTCGCGGTCATTCACTAGAACCTCTTATGGCACGTTGGTGTATGGAATCGAGTCGTCGTCGTCGTCGAAAAACTCCTCCGCGTACCTTCCCCATTCCAAACGCGCGTCCCTTACTTGTCGCCGAGGCCTATTCGGTTGTTCGTCTTCATACCGCCCTGCACAGCGACAATCAAGGTGAGAATACGAGATCGCGACGTTGTGAACGAAGGGATGATAACAAGGTGGCATGGGTGGAGCAAGTTGAGCGTCCTGGAGAGCCTGTGAGGCGGTCCTACTTCGTTGGACGGTCCGAGCACGGAATCAAGGCTGGACGGTACCGTGCTCCACCCCCGTGCCAGCGTGAGCGTCGCTGCGGGGTGGGTGGGTAACCATTACCCGTCGTTCCGTGTTGGAACTTGTTCCGACATGGACCGGCGGGTGACCGGCGGGCCCGCTCACTCGGCAGCCCTCGCGGTTCTTTCCGCCGGTGCGCGGACCAATCGTGACCGCGTACCGACCTCATGCTTGTGACCTCCGTCCGCCGCCGGCGATGGAGCGTGGCGGGTTGGGCCGTCGCCATAGCCAACTTGCCGGGTGGCGAGGATGGGAGTGGGGGTCGGCCCCGGCGCGTACCCCACGTCCCGGAGTCGGTTCGTCGGTCTGTCCGTGCCCAGCGGCGGCTTTCCTGGCGGCCACGGCGGCGCGACGGCGGTAGCTTTCGACGTTGAGTTCGAAGACGTGGGAGCGGTGCACGAGGCGGTCGACGGCGGCGACGGTCAAGGCTTCGCCACCGAAGATCTTGTCCCAGGCGCTGAAAGGTTCGTTGGCGATGACGAGGAGCGAGCGATTCTCGTAGCGTGCGCCGATGAGTTCGAAGAGGACGCTGGTTTCGGTCCCTTCGCAGGTGGCGTAGGAGAAATCGTCGAGAATGACGAGGTGGTATTTGTAGAGCTTGGCGATGGCGGCGTCGAGGGCGAGGTCGCGCCGCGCCGCCTGGAGCCTCTGCACCAGACTCGACGTTCGCTGGTACAGCACGCGGTAGCCGTTTTCGACCAGCTTGAGTCCGATGCCCGCGGCGAGGTGACTCTTGCCCGTTCCCGGCGGGCCGAAGAGCAGCACGTTGGCCGCTTCTTCGAGCCAAATGTCGCCGCTCGCCAGCACGCCCACGCGCGCCTTCGACACGGCGGGCACGAGGTTGAAGTCGAAATTGTCGAGCGTCTTGCCGCGGGGCAGCTTCGTCTCGGCTCGGTGCCGCTCGAAGCGCCGCCGTTCGCGATCGGCGACTTCTTGGCTGGCCAGCGCGGCGAGCAGGCGCGCCGAGGACCAGTCTTCCCGGTCCGCGCGTTCGGTGAAGCTTCTCCACAGCGCCCGCATGCTCGGCAGGCGCAGTTGCTTCAGCAACAGGTCGAGTGCCGGGGGATCGACGATGAAGGAGTCTTTCATCGCGGTGCTCCGTTCAGGCAGGCGTCGTCGTAGCGCGACAGTGGCGGGAGGGTCGTTTCGAGGTCGGGAAGGGAGTCCGGCGCTGGGAACCGGTCGCGCAGCACTTCGGCGTCGGGCAACCGCCCGGCCTCGAGCTGCGCTTCGATCTCGTCGGCCAGCAGGGCCTCGCATCCGTGATCGTGGGCCAGCGCAAGGAGTTTGACCATCCGCCGGCAGGCCTCGCGGTCGTCCAGGCGCTCGCGCAACGCGTCGAAAGCCTGGCGGTAGGCGTCGCGGGGGAACAAACCGTCGCGGTGGACCCAGTTCATCATCGCCATCGGCTTGCGACGCAGAGAGGGCAGCACGTGCCGGTAGTTCACGACCCGTCCCCGTCGCCCTCCCGGTCCCGGGTGGCCCCGAGGCAACGTCACGAGCTCCTCGGTCCCGACGAAGACGACCAGGCGGTCGTCGTACAGTCTCACCCGCAGCCGGTGTCCCACCAGCCGCGACGGCACCGTGTAGAACACCCGCCGCAGCGAGAACCCACCCGCGCTCGTCACGCGCACCAAGGTCTCCTCGAAACCGTCGCTGCGACGCCTCGGCAACGGCCGCAGCACGGCTCGCTCGGCGTCGATCCTCTTGCGGTTGCGAGCGTTGCGGCGACTCGCCACCCGGCTCACGAACTCTCGGTACGCCTCGATCGTCTCGAAGTCCCTCGATCCCCTCAACAGCAGCGCATCCTCGATGGCCCGCTTCAAATGCCCGTGCGCGCTTTCGATCGAGCCGTTCTCGTGCGCCCGGCCCCGGTTGTTCCGGCTCGCCTTCATCCCGTAGTCTCCCATCAACGCCTCGTAACGTGCGGTCCGGTCCTCCCGCGCACGACGCTTCAGGTTCCGAAACGCCGCCGACAGACTGTCCGTCCGGTGCTCCTTCGGAACGCCGCCCAGCGCCCACAGCGCGTCCTGCAACCCCTCGGCCAGGGCAACGTAGCTCTCCCCGCCCAACACCACCGCCACATGCAGAATCCCGAGTACTCCAGCCGAAAATGGTACAGCTTGTGCACCAGCTTCTCTCCCCCAACCGTCACCCCCAGACGCCCGGCGTCGGTGAAGTCCGACAACCCCCGTCGCCCCGGCTCGTGCTTCTGTCGGAAAACGACCTCGCGCGCCGGCCCGTGCTTCGCCTTCCAGCTCCGAACCCGTCGCTCCAGCGTCCGCCGAACCCCCGGATGCAGTTCCGGATGACGCCGCATCATCTCTTCGTACAGCGCCACCGCCCGCAACCCCGGGTTCGCCTCCAGCAGCGGCACGATCTCCTCGTCGAATATCCCCGCCAAAGGGTCGGGGCGTCTCCGCCCCCGAGGCTTCTTCACCGACCGACGCCCCGGATCCCCTTCGATCCGATACGCCGTCGCCCTGCTGAACCCCGCCTTCGCCGCCGCCAGCGCAGGCCCGTCCTTCCGTCGAGCGGTCATGTACAGCTCCATCTGGTGGTCCGTAATCCGTCGGCCCGGCACTTCGCGTCTCTCCTGATCCCAGGGAAACACCAAAGCTCAAACCTCCCGCCGCCACCTCCGGCCGTCTCACCTTGTTTGTCGCAAGCGTCTCATCCTGATTGTCGCGCTACACCGCGCCCACGAATAAATGAGGATGCGAAATGCCGCGGCAGCACGCGCGAGGTGACGTCGAAGCTCCTGCTTGCTCATCACTTCCATACCTTCCGGACACATTACGCTAAAAAAGTGGAAGTGTACGGGATGATCAGTATTGAGAGCCACCTGAATCACACCGCCTGGAGACTCGACATCAAAAAACGCAGGTGTGGACTGCGAAGATTCAATGAGACGCACACGATGCCCGCTGCGAAATGTCTCATCGGTCATCCGCTGCGCGTCCTCCCTATCGTAGGCGTGTTTGCTGGTCAAGGAGTCAACCTGCGCTGCTCGACGCTTCTCTTCGGAAGACGACTCAGCAATTCTGTCCGACTTACCCATGTGACTGTCGCTCCGCCGACGTTCAATCGCGTTAGTTGCTTTGGCGTCGGCCTTCTTGTTTTCGTCACCGTGTCTCTTCTTGCGTGGAATTCGCGCTTTCCTGACGCGGGCTCGCATGTTGGCTATAAGATTCTCAATCTGTCTACGAAGATCAAGAAGAGAAGCGCGTGGATCCCCATCCTTTGCCATCCTGCGACGCACATCGCCAAACGAGTGCTCATCAGCCAGTTTTTCCCTTCGCCAGTCGAAGCGACGAATCCGCTGGAATACTGATGTGCCTTGCTTGTTATTGGTTACGCCAAACACTTCGTCCAATTCGGTCGGAAAATCGACTTCCACTTTCCACCAACGTTCCCTCGGATCGTCGCCGCTTATCCAGGACTGGTCAAGTTGCAGTTCGCGATGCGCCCGAACCAGCGATACACCCCTGTTTGCTTTGGCGTGTCTACCCCAGGGAGTGTGTCCGGCATCGGATCCGACATACTTCAGTGGCCAATCCGCCTTTGGGACGTTCGGGTTCCGAGCGTGTGGACGGGCGTAAGCCGCCCGTACGCGCACGTCAAAGCTCTGCCCGTCGTGCCTGAAGGTGACCAAATACGGGTGGGGAAGTAGTTCCTGAAACATGGGGTGCGGGCCGAACGTCTGTGGGCATGACGTGCCCGACATAAGGTACAAAGGGTCGTTCGGCCGTACTTGGCCAACGTCGTCATCCCGAACTCTAATGCCCTTCGGAGTTTCCGTAACCGGCACTAATGTAATAAACCGTCTTGGCCCAATTTCCGTTTTCCTAGCATCCGTAGGATGTAGGCGCTCGCCTTCGTCGCACAAGAAGCGACGGTAAATGCGCCCGATAAGAAGCGCCGTATGCTTGAACGTTGTGGATGCTTGCTTCCATTCTACACGATCGAGATCGGTCCATACCACCAACGTGCCCGAATCGTCGAAGCCATTGCGACTCGCGTCAAGATACGTTCTAGGAAGCGACTCCAATACTGGTTCAGGGATGTCACGCGCCCCTTTGTCGACGTCATCAAGCCAAAGCCATGGCGCAGGGACTCATCCATGTCGCGTGCTCCTCTCGGTGATCACAGGCCTTGGGTTCGCCTGCTGCACTTTCGGGAAGAGACGCTCTCCCAGAAATGCGAGCATGGCCTTCTCTGCCTTCCCCGTTGAGCCCAAGTCACGTTCGAGTCTGTCAAGCGCATCTTCGAGAACTGCTTCCGCGATAGGTCGGTCGATTTCGTCAAGGGCTACGAGGCGGTCGTGTTCGCGACCGTCCGACTTGGTAACGGTAACACGAAAGGCTTGGAAGGGTCCACCCCCGGTGGCCCGGCCTCCCACATGTAACGCCAGGAGCCGCTGAAACGCGGCCACTTGACCCCGAAGCTCGTGTTCGAACCGGCGAAGATCGTTGTCGATCCACTCCGTCGGCGCCTTCTTCGATAGAACGGTCGCGATCGTGTTGATCCACGCTGCATCGTTCTTGGCCGCATCGCCCTTCAGTGCGAGCACGAAGGCTCGGACCGCAGGGTCAAGCACTTCGCCATCCAAAGCCGCGGCCTGGCCGCTAACCGCTGCCCGAGTCCTCTCCGTGGCGGTGTGGAGCAGGAGCGCTAGGAGCTCGTCTTGCAGTTTGGCGTGGCGCCCCCGCAACTCGTCCATCGCTGCGCCGAGACCCTCGGCATACACGGTCTCTTCCAAATACCGCTCTGCGTCCACTGGCACGGACGGCAGCGAAAAGCATGCGGGAAGACGGTCGAATAGGAGCTCGTCTGGTTCCACAGCGGTCTGGATAGCTTCGCGCACGGCGAGAGCATCGGGACTCATGAGTCCTGTTCGGAGCGTGAAGTTATCCAGGCGTCGGTATTGCGATACGATGTGGCCTGCGATCCCCACGACGTTTGCCACTCGGTACTGCTGGGACGCAGGGCGTACGCCGAGCCGCCGTGCGAGCGCGTTGATCACGCTCCTCCTGGCCCCGGTCGTGTTCGCAAAGTGCTTGACGTCGAAGTGGTGGTGGTTGCGTACCATCCGCTCGGCCACCTCAAGGGCTAGCAATGGCCGGAATGTTCCGTGCTCGTAGATTGCGATCTCGTCTCGGCGAGCGAGCAGCCCCGCCGTCAGAAAAACTGGAATCACCCCTGCCTTCATGCCGATGGGGCTCGACAACAGCGCGCTGTACACGTCCCGCAGGTTGACACGGTTCGGTTTGGCCCGGTCGAACTGTTCCATTAGCACTCGCCACGAAGCGGCGAGGGAATTGGTTGGCGGCGGCGCGCCGAGTCGGAAATCGTCGCCTCTGGTCGTTGGTCTATGGATTCCGGTTCGCTTCAAGAAAGCCCGATACATGGCCACTTCGGGACCGTTACCCTGAAGACCCAAGCCGGGAACGCTCTCGCGCTCAATCATCGCGGCAATCAGAAGCCGCCGCGCCTTAGCGCCCTGCGAGGTCAGCCGCGTGCGGTTGAGCATTTCATTGCGGATGATCGGCGTGTCTGCGTATGTCATGTCGGCTGCATTGGACAGCGCTTGGCTTCCCCGACCCGACTGTAGCGCCACGGCGCTAGAAGGCTCAAGCAGCATCCACCGGCACTCGTCTGCGAGGAAAGTGTCGTGCACCGCCGCTTCAAGGTTCGCTTGAGCTTGGGCCATCCGCTCCCCTAGCTCTCGTCGAACGACCCAATCCTCGGCGACAAAAGGATCCTTGAGGCTCGTCTTCACCGCGAGGACTTCCCGGGCTGCGGTGTCCAGCGTCGTCACGTCCCGTGGGATGGCAGCGACGATTGGCTTGGCCGAATCCGAACCCTCGGCGAGATGCGGCGTCGCATCGATTGAGCCGAAGATCATCAACGCCTCGCCGTCGTAGGCGGAAAACGGGTCCAAGGGTTCGACCGGTCGTGCTGCGTCCGCGTACCGTCGCTTGAAGACCCGAAGCACGTCTTTCTCGGCGCTGTGTCGTGCCGCGACTACGGGAGACAGCGGCTCCGTCGTCGACAGCACTTCGACAAGCGGCCGTCGTCGAATCGCGGTGCGGGCACGTCGAAGCAGGCGGGTTATGTCGATGTCGGAACCCTGCCAAATGCGGTACTCGTCCGCAATGTCCCTGTGCGTTACAATTCCTGCCGTCTCAAGGTTTGCAAGGACCGAGTCGGCGTCCGCGTCAGTAAGCGAAAGCAGGGCGCGAGAAGCGCGGATTACGCCCGTCGTGGCGATCAGATTCAGTACCGCAATCCGCTTCGCCATGCGGACTTGAGGTTCCGACAGGCCGACCGCGTCTCGTAGCCGGACTGCGATTTCGGACCATCGACTCGATTGGTGACTGGACAAACCACTGAGCACGCTGCTTCCGACGAAATAGTCGTAGACGTATTCCAAGCCAAGCGACGGGAGCGAACCGCTACGGGGAACGTGCGTTGCATCCAGGAAGCTCCTGGCGCTGGCGGGATGCTGACTTGTCAGGAACGAGAACAAGGTGCGCTCGTGTTGCCCGTAACGGCTGCACAGTTCCGGCAGCACCATCGCGGTCAACGGGTGCAGCGGATAGCAAGATGCCACAGTGTCCGGCTCCGCCACCTCACCGACTCCGATGGAGCGCATCTCACGCGCGTGGTGGTCGGCCCAACGCGCGATCCGGCGCTTGATGGCGCTATCGCTTCTGCCAAAGACGCCGCCAATCAGAGCACGCACCTGACCGGGGGACTCAACGAACGATATGTCGTCGAAGCGGCCCTGGACTTTGGCCCACTCTCGCCTCGCGGGCCCGGCGTTTGCGGCAAAGTACTCTTCAAACGATAGGTGCTGCAGCGTCAACAGGAAGATCGGCAAGCCCGACCCTTGCCCCGCCTCGGCCAGCTGCTGCAACAAGTAGGGATCTTCGTAGCCGTCGCGAACGGCCTCAAGGTTCTTCCCGAACTCGTCGATGGTGATCAGCAGAAATGCCTGTTTCGCCAGGTCTCGCGCAATCTGGACCACGGTGGATGGAGCCGAGCCGGTCGAACGAAGCGCTTCGGCCACACCGTAATCGATCTCATCCGGAGTGCGCTCGTTGGCTGCCTGTAGTGCACGGCAGACCGTGAGGCTGATGGGTTCCCGTGTCGCCGTGACTAGACCGCGGCGAAAGCCAGTGTACCAGGTGTCGTAGCGGTTGTGGGCCGCCCTTATTGTTGCTTCCGTTTCGGGAGATGCTTCACGGATCAGCCGAAGCGCCTTGTCCCGCGTAGGGGTCGGTGGTCCGAACGCCGCGTCGATAAGAAGTGCGAGGGAAGACTTCCCGGTGCCGTACGGACCGGTCAGCGACCATGCGCCGCCGGCTTTACCCTGTTCTGCCGTCGTGGCAATCCGTGCCAGCACATCGAGGACGCGTGGCGTGACCACATATCCTTCGAGCGGCTCGGGACGCGCCAGATCGCGCTCGACGTTTGCCGATCGGGCAAAACGACTGCGGATGGGAATCCGGTCGGCAAGGACCCCACTCATGCGAGGGCACCTGTAGTCATGGCCGACGAGTGGGTTGAGCGAGCATAGTGGTCGTCCAGAATCGCGAACGCGGCGTCGCCCGGGTTGCCGGACCAGCTAAGTTGCGAGACCCCGGCTACCGAGGCTAGCTCAATCATGGGCAATGCTGCGGCAACTGAGTCCAGTGACTCTCGGAGCTCCCCTTCGGTGAGGTTGAACGCCTTGCCGGGCCCACCAGATTCCTGCACGAGGTGACTCAGCGTCACCGTGCGGGTCGCGGGCGTCATACGATTTATATAGTCCATGACCGCAAACGCGACCACGGATGCGGGGAGCGAGGGTCCTGCGGTGACCGAAAACCGGTACCGGTCCGTAGCCTCGGAGCGGCCGATCAGACGGAGTTCTCGGAGTGGACAATCCAGGATGTCGTCAATGCCCGTGGTCGCGGATGGGTCGGCTGGCGTGTAGGTGCGAAGGAGCGCCCGCACATCCTTCTTGATCGAGGACTGGTGTGGCGTTCTCCAGGTGGCGGCCATCTGGAGCTGCGTCTGAATTACCTGCTCCAGCTCATCATCGTTGAACTCGACGGCATGGAACTCGTTGAAGGCCAACCACCAAACGGGTAGGTGGCATGGCGGGGCTAGGAGCAACCAGTGAAGCAACCACAGGGTCGCCGGTTCCTCCATGTAGGGGTCCCAGCCTTCTGGACCGAACAGTCGGTTGCCTAGGTCGGTCTGCGCCATGCTGGCCGCACGGCCCCGGCGCGGGCCCGCACTTTGCTTTATGAGCTTCGCCGCCGTTCCCCAGAAACGAATCGCCCGTATCATGTTCTTACCGACCCCCAATTGGATCGTCGCGTCGGGGCGCGTAAACATCGTGGAGTCGCGACCAACCGCCGCAAATGCCTTGCGGAACCAGCCATAGCGTGGATGGAAGGTCTCGTGTCGAGCGAAGATAGGCTCGGCGGCTTCGATTAGGCGCATCAGCGGTCCTTCGCGGCCATTTCGCGGACATACCGCACGGCTTGAACGACACGAGCAGTCGCGAACTCAATGTCCGTCCCCATCGTAAGGCGTCCGAGGCTAAAGCGGACGCATTCGAAGGCGGCGGCTCGAGACAGGCCCATCGCGAGCAGGACGGGAGACGGTTCTATCGAGCCTGCACTACAGGCACTTCCCGCGGATGCCGCGACCGGCTCCATGTTTACCATGACGGCTTCGGCGTCGGCACCTTCGAAGCGGATGCACGCCGTGTTCGGTAGGCGTCGCCCAATGTCGCCAATCTGGATCACGCCGGCTAGTTCTGCCGCCAAGCCTTCGGTCAAGCGGTCGCGCAGGAACCCCAGGCGGGTTGCCTCGCGGGCCCTCTCGGCAACCGCAATGGCGGCAGCCTCTCCAAATCCGATGATACCGGGTACGTTCAGGGAACCCGACCGCAGCCCACGTTCGTGCCCTCCGCCATGGATCACCGGTCGCAATTTGGCCAAGGCATGTCGGGTGCCGATCAGTGCACCAATCCCCATCGGACCTCCGAGCTTATGGGCACTGAGCGAAACGAGGTCGATGCCCAGTTCTTGCGCGCCAAGCGGCAACCGACCGACGAGCTGGGTCGCGTCACAATGGAACAACGAGCCATTGGCGCGAGCGAGTTCCGCGACTTCCCCGATTGGGTTGAGCACTCCGGTCTCGCCGTTGGCGGCCATCACGGACACGAGCAGGACATCGGGGCCCAACAGCTGATCGAGGGCGTGAAGGTCAACGGAACCCCCACGAGTTACGGGGATGACATCCACCTGCACAGTCCCGCAAGCATGCAGCCATTTCGCGGTCTTCAGGACCGAATCGTGCTCGACGGCGGACACCAGTATCCGCGTTCGGCCCGCGTCCGCACCTGACACGGCTCCCTGAAGCGCCAGATTGTTGGCTTCCGTTGCGCTCGCGGTGAATACAACACTAAAAGGACGACTACCGACCAGTTCCGCGACCTGCCGTCGAGCGTGGTCGACCAAGGCGGCTTGCCTGCGGCCAGGGCCGTGCGCCGAAGCGGCGTTCCCAACCTGCGACAGCGCAGAGACCATGGCTTCGGCCACACGCGGGTCGAGCGGGGCGGAAGCGTTGCAGTCGAGGTAGACCGACCGGATTACATCTGCTGGCGATTGCCTCCGGTCCCGGGGGGCGGCGATACCGCTGGCGCCCCTCCAATCGTTCGCCTGCGTGCTCATGGTGCTCATGCCGGTCCGGTCTACTGGTCTACCGAAACCGCTCCTGCAACGTTTCCAGCGCGTCGGCCCCTGGGCACAAATCCTCGTAGCTGCTATCCACCAGCGGCTGTTTCACGGTCCCCTGAATGGCGTGGAAGTCCGTGGCGGCTCCGTCGCCGGGCGCCCCTTCCACGTACAGCAGTCCCGTCGCCACCTCGCCCGCCCGCTGCCGCTCGCGAATGTAGGCGTATACCTGATCGCGGTCGGTCGGGTCGTAGTCGTCTGGAACTTTGCGGAACGCGATTTGGCTGCCGTCGTGCATTTCGACGGTGCGAAGGTCGCCCGCCTCGTATGACGCGGCAATCTCGTGGGCGGGCGGCACGAAGTCGGCGTAGACGAGCTGGTTGTAGTGGTCGCGCGTGTACTGGTAGCTCTTGGTCGATCCGACGTGGTCGTTGAACGTGACGCACGGCGAGATCACGTCGATTAGCGCGAAGCCGCGGTGGCGCAGGCCAGCCTTGATGATGGGGACGAGCTGACCCTTGTCGCCCGAGAAGCTTCTGGCCACGAAGCCGGCTCCCAGATTGAGGCTGAGCAGGACGGAATCGATGGGGTGTTCGCGGTTGACCTCGCCGCGCTTGGCGCTGGATCCGAGGTCCGCCGAGGCCGAGAACTGTCCCTTGGTGAGCCCGTACACGCCGTTGTTCTCGATGATGTACAACATGTCCACGTTGCGCCGCACGACGTGTGCGAACTGGCCCATCCCGATCGACAGGCTGTCGCCGTCGCCGGAGACGCCGAGACAGATCAGGTCACGGTTGGCGGCGTGCGCCCCGGTGGTGATCGACGGCATGCGACCGTGCACGCCGTTGAATCCGTGCGCCTCCTTCAGGAAATAGGTTGGCGTCTTGCCGCTGCAACCGATTCCCGACGTTTTGGCCACGTGGTGGGGCGCGATCTCCAGCTCCCAGAAGGCTTCGATGATCGCCGCGGTAATGGAGTCGTGCCCGCAACCCGCGCACAAGGTGGACATGGTGCCCTCGTAGTCGCGGCGGGTGAGCCCGAGGCGGTTGCGGGTCAGGCCGGGATGATGTACGCGAGGCTTCTTGATGTAGCTCACGGGGCGGCTCCAGGCGTGGGGGCGGCGAGGGTTCCAGACGACGAGGCGGCCACGGTTGCGGGCGTTGCGGGCGATTGGGCGCCCAGCGCCTCGTGCCGGGCCAGACCGTCCATGACGTGGGAGCAGCTCATGGGGTACCCCCCATAGTAGCGGATCGAGTGCAGCGCGTCTCTTTCGGCTTCGGTCTCGGTAATCAACAGCTTGCGCAGCTGCGCGTCTCGGTTCTGTTCGATGACGAAGTTGACCTCGTGGGCGGCGAGAAAGCGCTCCACGTCGGGGTGGAACGGGAACGCCCGCACGCGCATGTAGTCGGCTTGGACGCCGCGCTCGGCCAGCTCGTCCACGGCCTCGAGCACGGCGCCCCGGCACCCGCCGATCGTGACCAGCCCGATCGCCGCGCCCTCGTGCAGCCGGATCTCGGGCGCGGGCAGGTGCGGGGCCGTGCCGTCGATTTTGCGACCCACTCGTGCGAGCACGTCGGCGTAGGGTTCGGAGTCTTCCGTGTAGTTGCCGAAGCGGTCGTGACCCGACCCGCGCGTTAGGAACGCCCCCTTGGGATGCACGCCCGGCAGCGTCCGCCACGGGATGCCGTCGCCGTCCACGTCCAGGTAGCGATGGAACGGCCCGGTCGCCGCTTCGAGTTGCTCGGCCGTGAGCACTTTGCCGCGATCGGGCCGATACGCGTCGTCCCATTCCAGCTTCGGCACCACCCAGTCGTTCATGCCGATGTCCAGGTCCGAGAGCACGAAGACGGGTGTTTGGAATCGCTCCGCAAGGTCGAACGCCTTGACCGCGAAGTCGAAGCACTCGTGCGGATCGGCGGGGAAGATGACGATGTGGCGCGTGTCGCCGTGAGACGCGTAGGCCGCGAACAGGATGTCGCCCTGTTGGGTGCGGGTGGGCATGCCGGTCGACGGTCCCACGCGCTGCACGTCGAAAAACACCGCCGGGACCTCGGCGTAGTAGGCGAGGCCGATGAACTCGCTCATCAGCGACAGCCCCGCGCCGCTGGTGGACGTGAACGCGCGCGCGCCCGCCCACGCGGCGCCGATGACCATGCCGGCGGCCGCGAGCTCGTCTTCGGCCTGAATGATCGCGAAGCGGTTCTCGCCGCTATCCGGATCCTTGCGAAAGCGGTGACAGAAGGCCGTGAAGGCGTCGACCAGAGAGGTGGAAGGCGTGATTGGGTACCATGCCGCGACGGTGGCGCCGGCGTAGACGCATCCCAGCGCCGAAGCGGTGTTGCCGTCAATGACGATGGCGTCCTGGTTGCCGTCCATGGCTTGCAGCCGAATGGGCAGGGGACAGTCGAAGCGTTCCCGCGCGTAGTCGTACCCGAGTTCGATGGCGCGATAGTTGGCGTCGAGCAGCTTGGCCTTGGCCGCGAACGTCTCCTTGAGGAGCTCGCGCACGATTCCCAGGTCGATGTCGAGCAGCGCCGCGAGCGCCCCCACGTAGACGATGTTCTTCATGAGGATCCGCACGCGCGATCCCTGGAAGTTGTCCACCGTCATTTTGGCGAGGGGGATGCCGAGGAAGGTGACGTCGTCGCGATCCAGTTCGCGGGGCAGCGGCCAGGTGGAGTCGTACATGACCCAGCCGCCGGACGCGACTTCGGCGACGTCGCGCGCATAGGTGGCCGGGTTCATGGCCACGATGAGATCGAAGCGAGCGGTCCGCGCGGTGTGCCCGCGGGCGTTGGCCCGGATTTCGTACCAGGTCGGCAGGCCCTGAATGTTCGACGGGAACAGGTTCTTGCCCGACACGGGGATTCCCATGCGGAAAATGGCCCGTCGCAGCAGCCCGTTCGCGCTGGCCGATCCAGTGCCGTTTACGGTGCCGATCTTGAAGGCGAGGTCGTTGACGCGCGGCGCGGGGGAGGCGTCGGCGCTTGCGGGGGCGGGGGCCTCCGCGCTCGCGGGTGGTGAGTCCGCGCCTGCGGGGGCGCCGTTCCGACCGGGTTTGTGAACCAAGCGTACCGTCATCAACCGATCTCCGTTCCCGCCAACGCGACCGTCAGGGGGCTGGGATGGGACTGGCCCGCGGCGAGCCCGGCGTACGGGACGAGCAGGTCGGACTTGCGCATGTCCCACGCCGCCGTGGGACACCGCTCGGCGCAGAGGCCGCAGTGAATGCAAAGGTCTTCGTCCTTGACCATGATTCTCCCGGTTTGGGGAAGTGCTTCCGATGCGTAGAGAGGCTCGTCGGGGTTGGCCAACGGAGCCGTGAGGCGCTGCACAACCTCTTCCTCGGGGCCGTTTGGGGTGATGGTAAGGCAATCGAGCGGGCAGATGTCGATGCAGGCGTCGCACTCTATGCACAAATGGGCTTCGAAGTGGGTCTGTATGTCGCAGTTGAGACAACGCTCGACCTCGGTGAGGGTCTGCTCGAAATCGAATCCCTCTTCGACCTCGATGTCGAGCCGCTTGAAGCGCTCCTGCAAGTCCACGTGGCGCATCTTGACGCGTTGGGCCTCGTCGTAGTCGTTGGAATACGACCACTCGTGCAACCCCATTTTCTGGCTGACCAGGTTCATGCCTTCGGGGGGGCGCTCGGTCAACGACCTGCCTTCGCAATACGCGTGGATCGAGATGGCCGCTTGATGCCCATGTTCCACCGCCCAGATGATGTTTTCGGGACCCCAGGCCGCGTCGCCCCCCAGGAAGACGCCTTCGCGCGAGGTCATGAAGGTGGTGCGGTCGACGATGGGCATGTCCCATCTGTTGAAGTCGATGCCGATGTCGCGCTCGATCCAGGGGAACGCGGTGTCCTGACCGATGGCCAGGATCACTTCGTCGCACTCGATGATCCTGGTGTCGTGCACGGTCGCCTTGAGCCTGCCGCCCGGGCCTGGGCTCCAGGTCACGAGATCGAATTCCATTGCCACAAGTTTGCCGTTTTCGACAATGAACCGCGACGGAGAGTGGTTTTCGAGGATCTCGACCTGTTCCTCGATGGCGTCGTCGAGCTCCCAGGGCGAGGCCTTGAAGTGCGGTTTGGTCTTGCGCGCCATGACCTTCACGTCGTTGGCTCCGAGTCTCTGCGCGGTACGGCAGCAGTCCATGGCGGTGTTGCCCACGCCGATGACCAGCACGCGTTTGCCGCACTCGGTGACGTGTCCGAAGCGCACCGACTCCAGCCATTCGATGCCGATGTGAATCTGGTCGGAATCCCAGCGACCGGGCAGGCGCAGCTCCTTGCCCTTGGGCGCGCCCGAGCCGATGAAGACGGCGTCGTAGTTCTCTTCTAGCAGGGCGGCCAGGCTGTCGATGGACGCGTTGAGGCGCAGGTCGACCCCCATATCGGTAATGTAGTCGATCTCCTCCCACAGGACCTTGGCCGGGAGTCGGAACTCGGGGATGTTGGTCCACATCAGGCCGCCGGGTTTGGCCAGCTTTTCGAAGATCGTGACCTCGTAGCCGAGCGGCATGAGATCGTTGGCGACCGTCAGGGACGCGGCTCCGGCGCCCACGCACGCGATGTGCTTGCCGTTTTTCCGTTCCGGGACGGTGGGCAGGAAGCCCGTGACGTCGTCGCGCAGGTCCGAGGCGACGCGCTTGAGGCGGCAGATCGCGACCGGCTCGCCGTCCAGTCGCACGCGTCGGCATACCGGTTCGCAGGGGCGATCGCAGGTGCGCCCGAGGATGCCGGGAAAGACGTTGGACTTGCGATTGAGCAGGTAGGACTCGGTGTAGTGCCCGTTGGCGATGAGCCGGATGTACTCGGGAACGTTGGTGTGCGCCGGACATCCCCACTGGCAATCGACGACTTGGTGGTAGTGGCGCGGATCCGTGGTGTCGGTTGGTTTCAGCAAGGGCGAGGGGGGGTTCGGGGAGGGTCGGGAGCGGGCCTGGGCGCTAGGGTGAGGAGACCGAGGATGCAAGCATCGTACTATATGGGGGGCGTTGGGGAAAGGGGGGGACGGGGCGGTGGCGGTGGCGGGCTGCCCCGCGTATCGTTCAGAATGCCTGAATCTACCTATTTCTCGCGCCCCCGTTACCGTCCCGAGCCGTGGCGAATGCGACCCGTGCTGCCGCCGCTGGAGGAATACGGCGAGGTCGAGGCCTTTCTCGACCGCGCTCCGCTGGTGGCCGACGCCATTGTGGTCCTGTGGGCCGAACACATGTCCGGCAGCCCCGAACGCATGGACGCCGACGCACTCAAGATGCGCCGCTGGATGCGCGCCCGAACCCTCGACGACCTGAATCCGCAGGAGTGCGCCGCCCTACGCGAGTTCTTCGAGGGAATGAACGGCCGCGACCTGATCCTGTTCCGCCGAAGCTGCGGGGCGTCCGTCTACGAAATCGCGCGGGTGATGCACCTCATCGATTGCCAGGCACACTGGGCCGTCGGCTGGATGCGGCAGTACCTGTACGAAGACTGGGACCGCGATTGGTGGAAGGAGGAGGGTTGACGGCGTGCGAGTGTTGAGATTGTCGCCGGAGCACGAAGCCGGACTTGAGGCGTTCCTGCCCGTCGTCACGGGGCTGATCGTGAGTAACCGATCGTCGCTCACCTTGGGCGGTGGCACGGTGCTGGAAATGCACTGGCACGATCGTCGCAGCACGGACCTGAACTTCGTGGTTTCCGAGCGCCATCCGCCAGCGGCCGAAACACTTGGAAATGAGTTGGAAGCGCTACGCGAGAGCGGAATCATTCGCACGTGGCGGTATGCCGCACGATGCTCGGTGTTGCTGGTATCGGCGTCGACCAAGCTGTCGTTCGTCTTCGAGGGTGCGAACGCGACCATTGGCCTGGATGGCCACACGGCGTTCGCGATTCCTTCCAGGTCCAGTCACGCCAGCATAAGACGTTCGCCCTTCGGCTCGGGCACGGGCCGTCCTAGCTCCCGTGCCGTATCGATCCAGAACTCCATCGCTTCCTTGATGCTCGCCAACGCGTCTTCCTGATCGTCGCCGTGCGCCATGCACCCGGGTAGTTCGGGCACCTCGGCGATAAACGCCTGATCTTCGTTGCTCCAGTAGAGGATGATCTCGTATTTGTGCATCAGTTCCGTGCCTCGTCAAGCCGGACGTCAATCTGCCCGGTGACCGCAGCGGAGATCACGGCGGCATGATACTCGTGCAATCGCTCGATCAGCTCTCGGGTGTTGGCTACGAGGGCGTCGATCTGGCCCGTCTTGCGGCCGAGGTAGTCGGCGATGGCGCGTTGTTCGGGGAGTGGGGGGAGGGGGATAACGCTGCGCCCAATTGCGCCTAGAGTCAATCCGAACCGCGTCACGCCATTCGCCAGAACCCTGTACTGGTCGCGTGGCCCAGCGGCACCGATGGCTCTACTCAGGAACCTGCCGTCGCACACCAGGGGATTCGGGCGAAGCATGGCCAAGTGATACCCGCAGACCACGCCCGGCAGGTCTTCAGCGACAACGGCCGGCACGGCAATGTCGTCGGGAGTCTCGGAGTCCTTTGTGATCAGCATGTCGCCCTTGCGCAGTTCAAAGCGCTTGATTTCCGACTTCCGTGCGGTGGCCTTCATGAAATCGGCGACATCTGATGCTCGAATCTTGTTGCTATAGTACACGTCCGTGTAGTTACACAGCCTGACGCTGGACTGTCCAGCCACGGTTTTCTTGTTGACCGAACTCAGCTGCACATTGGCGATGGTTTTCAACCGCCGCACCTCCCAATGCGCCGGAATCTTCCCAAACCATTCCACCCCAGATTCTCTCATCGGCGCGTCGGGATCGAGACCCCGGGTAACGGCATGGCTGATCAGCGCGGTCCGCATTTCTTCGAGTAGGTCAAGGAGCCGCTCCTTGCCCCGCAGGGCGCGGTCGATGGCATTGGTTTGGTGGTCGAGGAAATCGGCGATGGCGCGTTGTTCGGAAAGGGGGGGAAAGGGGGTCACGCTCCGGCGAATTGCACCCCGGGTCAACCCGAAGCGCGTCACGCCATTTGCCTGAATCCTATACTGGTCGCGTGGCCCCGCGGCACCGATGGCTCTGCCCAGAAACCTGCCGTTACACAGCGTAGGGTTCGGGCGAACCAGCGCCAAGTGATAGCCGCAGACAACGCCCGGCAGGTCCTCAGCGACAATGGCCGGCACGGCGATGTCGTTGGGCGTCTCGGAGTCCTTGGTGATGAGTACGTCACCCTTGCGGAGCCCAAAGCACCTGACTTCCGATTCACGGGCGGTCGCCTTCATGAAGCCGGGTACGTCTGATCCTCGAATCTCATCACGATAGTACACGTCCGTGTAGTTGCACAGCCTAACTGCCAGCTGTCCGGCAACGGTCTTCTTGTCGACCGAACTAAGTTGCACGTCTGCAATGGTCTTCAATCGCCGTACCTCCCAATGCGCCGGAATCTCCCTCAACCACTTCACCCCCGAGTCCCGATAATCTGGATATCTGGGGAAGCTCTTCATTCTCGGTCACTCCCCCCGCTCGGCGACTGCCACGACCCGCCCGGCGGCCATATCCTCGCGAACGGCCGATCCTGCACAATGCTGTTCCATACCGGTGTCAGGAACGCGCGTGCGACCGCCCATGGCTCGGCAAGATTACTCGGATCGTACCCATGGACATCGGCTTGGCTGCGAAACCGTGACCACAGCTCCCGGCGAACGGGATCGTCGTAGTAGTCCGATCCCAAGGCCTCCACTTCGCTTTTCGCGAGGACATCCCGTGGCGCCAGCGTTTCCCGCAAGGCCCGTTGAAGGCGCGATCCGTCGAACGTGAAATTGGTGGCCAGTGCGGCGATGTCCCAAATGTCCTTGACGCGACTGTTGGCTTGGCCGAGGGTAACCATGGCGGAAAACTTCTCGGCCACAACGGTCTCTCGCGGATACACCCACACGACTGGCTGCGGATGACCAAGCAGCGTTGGGTACGTCTCCAGGATGGGCGGTGGATTGACGGAGTCGCCGACACCTACGTCCACTTGAAGCGGCAGTCTTGTCTTCCCAAGCCTTCCCTCCACGCCAAATCTGGTGGCACGCCCTTCGGTGATCGGCAAGCGTCGAACTCTGGTGCGGGATGGATCGAACACCACGCCGTCCTCTGGGCAGGGCATCTCGCAAACGACATCGAGTGCTCGGCGGATCGCATCTTGTGTTGGTGCCTTCTCGGCAAGCAGGTCGACGTCCTTAGTATGACGGTAGACGCTACCACCCCAGACGAAAAAGAGCGACGCTCCCTTGAGAACGAAGTGGTCGGCAACGGGCGAAGCACCCAACCGAAACAGAAAGCGTTCTGCCACATAGCGTTGCCAAAGACGATGCGAGTCCTCGCCCGGCGAACGAAGCTGCCGGAGGCGGACGCGCACCGATTCGGGGTAGTTGCGTCCTCGTCGAGTAGACATCAGTAGGCCGTCGCGTAAAGTATCGGTTCGATGAGCGACCTCGCCCGGCAGACGATTGCCGTACGCAGTATCTCGTCCCGAGTCGCGAGACGCTGGATCAGCACGTCGTCCAGGGCTTCATACGCGACGTAGTCGCCGACCCGCTTGCGGAACCGGAAACAATCCACCACGGTACGCGCGGGGTTGGTGATGCGAGTGGGCACACCTTCGAATTCGGTGTCCACAACTCCGTAGCGTAGCGACAGCCTCGAGAATCGCATGATCTTGACGGAGGAACGGGCCAGAGCCGGAGTCCTTCTCCCCTGCGGGATCGCAATCCAGGTGTGACGAGGCAGCTGGGTGCCGATGTCGTGCACGGTCAACGCGGTTAGCAGACAGACGACGGCGTCGGGGATCTGTGCACAGGCCGCCGCGACGTCGCTGAAGGGGGTGAAATCGGCGTCCAAACGCCGGTAAAGGCCACGTCGTTCCCGCTCCACGATTCCCGCATCCACGAGCCGGCGCAGCTCATGATACTGAATCCCGGCCCGCTCCGCGTCTCGCGGCCGGAAACAGGACGGGAGCTCCGATTCGCGAAGGAGGCGGTGCGCGAGTTCCAGACTCATGACGCCCCCTCGTTGCGCCCGGTGAGTCCCTTCAGCGCCTGGACGATCTGGTCCGTGAGCGCAAACATGTCGCGCTCAACCTCCGTGGGCGCTCTAGTTCGGCTGAATCGGCGAAAATACTGATTGAAGTTGATCTCGTATCCCACAATTCCCACGTGTCCGTCCTTCTTGTCCACTGCATTTTCGTTGATCCACGCATCGGGGTGGTAAGGTAGCACCTGACGCTCGAAGAACTCCTCAACGCTGGCGGGAACGCCGCGCTCGTCCACGGGATCCGCGCCCTCGCGGAGTGGCACGCGCTCGTGATCACGCAGTTTCGGATCGGCGACGGGGTTGCCCTTACGGTCCCGAAATGCCTCGGCCGTCTCGTCCGTTTCGGAGAGACCCTTGACGATCGCCTCCGCGATCGGGGTCCGCAGCTTGATTCCGGCCGCCTCAGCGGCGCTTGCCAAGTTTCCGCGAAAGGAGTCGGCGTCCTTGTATAGGGTGTCCGGCATTTCCGACAGCATTGTGCGGATTGCAGCCTGCATCTTCCGGCCCTCGCGTCTTGCTTCTTCCCCGGCCGTCCCCCGCTTTCGCGACAGCGCAAGTCGGCGAAACGCAGCCTGGTCGTCAAGCCGGGCAATGCGCTTCTCGCTTGCCACAAAGTTGCGGCGCTGGGGTCGCTCTACCGTCACCTTGCGATACCCGAACGCCGTGGTGGGGAGAATCCGGCTGACGACAGTCCCGTCGTCATTGCCCTCCCGTCTGCCGGCTCCGCTTGGGCCGTGCCGGCCCTCCGCGAGAAGCCGCAGGATGTCGGTTGCCTGTTCGTACTCGATCTTGCGTCGTTTCTGACCCAGGTTCCGCTTCATCGGGACCCAGTACGACGTGGCGTCGATCAGCTGCACCACGCCTCGCCGCTCCGGCGACTTGCGATTGCTGAGGAGCCAGACGTAGGTCGCGGTGCCGGTGTTGTAGAGGAGATGTTCAGGAAGTGCGATGATCGCTTCGAGCAGGTCGCGTTCCAGCACGTGACGACGGATTTCGCTCTCGCCTTCGCCGGCGTTCCCGCTGAAGAGGGGCGACCCATTCATAATGACTGCAATCCGCGACCCTTCCGGTCCGGTTGCGCTCTCGGGCTCCTTCATGCGCGCGAGCAGGTGCAGCAGGAATAGAAGCTGACTGTCCCTGATTGTAGGAAGCCCCGGGCTGAACCGGCTCGCGGAATCGCGATCGCGCTCCCATATGACAAACTCCCGGTCCAAGCTCCAATTCTTGCCATAGGGCGGATGGGTGATCATGTAGTCGAACCGGCGGCGGTGGTGATCCCGCGTCAGAACGCTTCCCTGCTTGATATTCCCGGCGTCGTGACCCATTGGGTTCTTGAGGTAGAGATTGGAGCAGGCGGTCGCCCAGGTCTCCAGGTTGGCTTCCTGACCGAATAGGTGGATCTCGGTGTCGGGATCGATCGCGTCCTGGACGACCTTACCGTCGATGACGCGCCCCTTGGTGATGTGATCGCTGGCGATCGTCAGCATCCCGCCGGTTCCGCAGCAGGGGTCGTATATGGTGCGGACAGCTCCCTTCCGGATGATGTGCTGCTCGTCGCCGACCAGCAGGAGGTCGACCATGAGGTGCACCACGTCACGGGGCGTGAACCGTTCGCCGGGGTTCTTTTTCGACGCCACGCTGCACTTGCGAAGCAGCTCCTCGAAGATCGTTCCCATGGTGGCGTTGTCGATTACGTGCGGATCCAGGTCGATTTCGCCGAAACGCTGGGTGACTTGGTATAGGAGTCGGCCTTCGTCGAGGATGCGCGTCGAGTTGGAGAAACGAAAGCACTCCAGCACCTCCGCCATGTTCTCGCTGAAGCCTGCGACGTAGGTACGCAGATTCTCCGCCAGATTCGGAGGGTCGGCCAGCAGCTTCTCGAAGTGGTAGCGCGACGTGTTGTAGAACGCGAACCCGGAAGCGCGGCAAAGCTGGCCGTAAGGATCGGCGATCTTGCCCTTCAGCTCGACGTGCCGCTTCAGAACCTGCGCCCGCGTCGGGGCCATCACGCAGTCGAGGCGGCGGAGCACCGTGAAGGGCAGGATCACATCGGGGTACTTGCCCCGCTTGAAGGTGTCGCGGATGAGATCGGCGACTCCCCAGATGAAGCTGACGATATGGCTGTGATCCATGGTGCGACGGGCGTCGGGTGGGTGTACTGGCGAGCAGGGATTAGAAAATGTCTATATCCACGTCCCATTATATGCGTTTTATAACGCTGCGTCAACCGGCACCCCCGCTTCATTCACGCCCCCGACGAACGCACGGATGTCTACCGCCAGCTCAGGCGTGCGGCCCGCGGACGCGACGGTTCCACCATACGATGAACGGGACGATGAGGACGGTGGGCAAGATCCAGGCGATCCACGGCGGGTTGGTGTTCACGTTCACGACCAGCAAGGCGGTTACGGTCGCAATGGTTCCGGCCAGCATTCTGGTCAAGTGGCGAGCGATGCGCCGCGCGCCTCTCGCTCTCCTAAGGCGGTGGTCAAGTCCGTCGGTGATCCCCAACCCGAGCGCGATTCCGGCGAAGAGGGTCATCGTTACCCACTGCGAGTCTCCCGATTTCGCCAGGACCACGGCGTAGCCGCCCATGAGAAGTCCCGTCGCGCCCACGATGCCGGTGGCAAGCCAATCCACCGGGTGCGGCCGACCTTGTCGGTTGCGGGCGAGACGCCAGCCGGCGAAGACGAGATAGAAGCTGAAGAAGGCGACGAGCAGCAGAAACACGTCGTCGCCCAGCAACGCCAACGGCACCGCCGTGAGAAAAACGATCGCCATGGAGACCGTGTAGATCCTCCCGGCTCGAACGTGGTTCCGCCTTCCCTTGGCCGCGAACGCGGCGACCCCGGCGGTTGCGAGAGCGACGGCACCGGCTCCGATGTGGAGCAGGAGAAAAAGCGTATCGATCATGTTGGGTTCGCTCGGCTTCTTTCGCGGGTTCTCCACGGATTCCCTCTACTACGCTATCTTCCACTCATGAACCAAGACAACACTACCAAATTCGTCGTCCAACTGTCCCTCGACGTCGAGGCCCGCGCCGAGACGGTGTGGTCCATGCTCACCACCGGTCAGGGCTTCTCGGCGTTCCTTCAGGGTCACGTGACCATGGAAGCGAAGGTCGGCGCGCCATTCCGCGCGGATTTTCCCCAGTACGGCGTGCGACTCGCGGGCGAGGTGACCAGGATAGACCCCGAACGGAAGCGCATCGCGCTTACCTGGGGATCCGAGCTCGGGCCGCAGGCCGCCGACCTTCCCGCTGCTTCGTCGCTCGTGGAGTTTGGCGTGACGGAGACCGAGGCGGGCTGCCGGGTAGCCCTGCGCCACAGCGGGTTTCCCAACGAGCAGCTGGCGGAGGAGCACGACGCCGGGTGGCGATTCCACCTGGGCACCCTGGCCCTGTACGCGAACCGCGAAGACCTGTCGAAGGGGCTGGAGCGGACGCTGGCGGGTTGGTTCGCGGCGTGGAACGAGGTCGATGGCGACGCCCGCCGCAAGATTCTACGCGATTGCTGTCACGAAGACGTGGAGTTTCGCGACGAGTGGGCCGTGGCGCGCGGCACCGACCGTCTTTCGATCCACATCGAGAACTGCCTGCGTTTCATGCCCGGCTGGAAGATCGAGCAACAAGGCGAGGTGCGGATTTGTCGCGGCGAGGCGCTGGTGGGGTGGAAGGCGTCGGGAGCGGGCGGGGCGCAAACGGGGCATAACCACGTCGTCGCGGCCTACGACGGCACGATCAGGCGAGTGGCGGGGTTCCGGGCAGGGTCATAGGCCGACCCGTTCAGGTACCGAAAAACACCTCGCTGAATTCGAGCGATCCGCCTTCGGCCATGGTGGCGCTCTGGCGATAGCTGGATTCGCCGTCGAACGAGACCGCCAGCGTGATCTGCGCTACCTCGTCTGCGTGGTTGGTGATGCGCACGAAAAAACGTCGCGTGACGCGAATGTCGTATTCTCTGGTAAAGTCGGGCCGAAAGAGCACGGTGTCGGATTGCACCAGCTCGACGTATCGCCTGCCCTGATCCAGATCGTCAACCCGCCGGAAGTCGTCCGAAACGATCAGTTCGAGATCAACGGGAGAAGTGCCGACGACCTCGACGCGGGCGATGTCGGGAAGGGTCTGGTCGTCGTCGAGCACGCCGCAAGCGGAGAGTGCGGCGACGCACAGCGCCGCCGCACTCCCACTGCGAGCCATCATCAGGTTGGCTTGGTCAGGTTCGGGTTGCCTTCGTACTCCTCAAGCGGAAGCGGGAAACAGGTGGCGTCGCCATACTGCCCCCACTCGGTGGTCGGGTGCGTGCCCGACGGGAAGAAGTCGCCCGCGCCCTGGTTCTTCCAGCGACGCAGGTCGCCGAGCCTGAAGCCGCCCAGGTACATGTCGCGGCCACGCTGAACGCGCAGCTCCGCCATCAGGGCGGCGCCGGACAGGTCTACGGGATCCTGATTGCCGAACGCCCGCCGCGCGTTCACGAACTCCAGGGTCGATCCGGCCGACCCGGTGCCGTCGGGCCCCGCCGCTTCGTACAGGTGGTGAAGCGCTTCGAGGCCTGACGCCATCTTGATGTCGGTTCCCCTCTGGTAGAAGGGGGGATCTCCGCCGTCGGCGATCGCTTGGCCGTTGAAGCCGCTGAACGGAAGCGATTGGTACGGCTTGTACAAGCGGGTCAGTCGGTTGTGGCCCAGCGACCAGCTGGTGGTGTGCTGCACCCGCGGATCGGTTTGCTCGGCAACAATGTCCTGGGTCCCGAAGTCTCCGCTCAGGAAGTTCGGATGCACGCCCAGAGAGTGATTGCCGCCGTTGATCCTGCCCCACAGCACCAGGTCCGTGCCGCCGTCCGACGTCTGCTCGTATTCCACCCAGTGGGCGAAATCTTCCGGCACCTGCGATGCGTGCTGAATCACCTGGCTGTGATTGCCCAGGTTGAGGTGCGCGCGGGCAAGCCCCACGCGGGCCAGATTGACCAAGTCCCCGCGCCCTGCGGCCCCGGCGACCTGCATGCCCTCTTCCAGACGGGACAGGCCGCGCTCGTAGATCTGCGCCTGGCCGACAATCGATTCCGACACGTCGAACACGGCTTCGCACATGACGTCGCCCATGACGATGTGGGAATAGCCGGCGTAGATGAGCGCCGTGGCCATGCGCGCGTCCGCCGACGGCGCGTCAAGCAGCGTGCGGAACCGGCCCGCAACGCTGTCCGCCATGGCGCGCGCGGCGCTGGTGGACGAAAACATGTAGTCGGGGTCTCCCTCGTCGTAGCGCACCAGCCGCTGGCTGAGCCGCGCCGTGGATTCCCAGTTGATGCCGGTGATCTGTTCGTCCGTGAACATGCTGCCCCGCCAGATGAACGGGTCGTCGTACATGCCCGAGAACTCGCCAATCACGCTGTTGGTGAGCACGTCGACGAGCAGTGCGTCGTCGAGCGCGTCTTCGGAAATTCGTTCCGGGTTGTTTGCGACCAGAAGCTCGTCGAGCGTGTCGCACGCCGGCGTTGCGGCGAAAACCGCCAGGCCGGCCGCAAGTCGCAACGTTTTGCCAAGTCGAGTCATTTTGGTTCCCTCCTCGTCAGAACTGCAGGGCGACCGAAGCCGCCAGCCTGCGGGTCATGGGCGTGGACGCGTAGTCGAGTTCGTTGAATTCGCGCTGGCTGTAGAAGGTCACTTCCGGATCCGACGTGCCCTCGTATTTGGTCCACATCCAGAGGTTGCGGCCCGAGACCGTGACCGTCGCCCGATCGGCGCGGAAGGCGCTGGCCCACTGCATCGGCAGCGTGTAGCTGACCGCGACCTCGCGCAGCTTCATGAGGTCGGCGGGGAAAAGGTGCGTCTTCGTTTGCCTGCTCAGCCATACCGCTCGTTCCGCGGGGTCCTGGTTCGGGTCGTTGACCTCCCAGGAGTTGCGGTCGATGCGGTTGCGAATGGAGCAGATGGCGCACCACTGGTAGTTGCCGGCCTTGTAGTCGATCTGGGTGAATACGCGCAGGTTGCCGAGCAGGGTGAACGTGTTCGAGAACGCCACCTCGCGCGTCGGCAGCTGCGGCCCCAGGAAGACCTCGTTGTCGTAGTCCACGATCGCGTTGCCGCTGGCGGTGAGTACGGGGTTGCCGCTCGCGTCGCGCTGCACGTCAACGTACCAGTAACCGCCGAGAGGATAACCCTCTCTGTGCTTGTGCACCTGGGCGAACGCCCCGAAAGCGATCTCGTCGATCAAACCCCCGAACGACACGAGCTCGTTCGAGTTCGTGTAGAGCGACAACGTCGCGTCCCACTGCAGGTTGCGCGTGTACACGGGCGTGCCGCTGAAGAGCATTTCGAAGCCGCTGTTGCGGATCTCGCCGATGTTCACGAAGTGGGAACCGCTGAATCCGCTTGAAGGCGGATCGGGAATCTGAATGAGCGCGTCGGTCGTGTTCTGATTGTAGTAGGTCGCTTCAAGCGCCACGCGTCCATTGAAGAACGAGGCGTCGAAGCCGAGTTCCAGCTCGGATCCGGTCTCGGCCTTCAGGTCCGGGTTTCCGTAGGATGCGGTCGAGAGCTGGTTCACGGCGGCGTCGCTGACCACCGTCACGTCGGGCGCATAGGCGCGGTCGGCGGTAAAGGGGTCGGGGGCTTTTCCGGCCTGACCCCACGCGGTGCGAAGCTTCAGCTCGTCCAGGTACGGCAGGCTGAAGAAGTCCTCGTCCGAGATGATGTAGGAAAGCGAGGCCTTGGGATAGACGACGAGCGAGAAGTCGCTGCCAAAGGCCGAGTTGTCGTCAACCCGCACGGCAACCGTTCCGTAAAGACGATCGCGCCATGCGGCCTGCTCCTGCACGTACACGCCCAGCGACGTCTGTTCGACGAAGCCCTGCGAGGCCAGCGTGGTTGCCGCCGTGCCGATCAGGTTCAGGTTGTTGGCCACGAATCCCTGTCCCTCGACGTAGTGCGACGAAAACTGCTCGCGCACCAGCTGCATGCCGAACGACAGCGACGAGTTGAGGTCGGCGGTAACGTCCGTGCCCACGGTGCCCGCGTAGTCGAGCGTCCAGAAGTGATCGATAGGCAGGTCGCGCTGCACTCTGCCGTTGGAGGCGGTCGCCCCCCAGGGCTGCCTGCCGGTCGTGTCGATCTCGTAGACCTCGCTGTTCGTGCGGTCCTGCTTGTCCATGCCCAGGGTCAGCCGGTTCGTAAACCAGTCCCAGGGCTGGTAGTTGACCGTCATGCCGATGGTGGTACGCTCGGCTTCGGTCTGATTGTCGTACTGGTTGGAGAGGGAGGGTCCGAAGCCGCGGAACCCCTCTTCCCACGGCGCCGACGATCCGGGCCTGCCCCGGAAGCCGTTGCGCAGGATGGAGTTCGACGAGTTGTTGGCAAAAGGCATTCGCACGTGCGTGCGCGCATAGCCCACGTTTACCGAAGTCGAGAAGTTCTCGGAGGGCGTGAAGCCGAAGTTGGCGCGCCCCGAAGTGCGGTTGCGGAAGTTGTTGTAGTAGACGCCCTCTTCGCCGCCCGTCTCGAAGGACAGGTAGTAGTTGAAGGCCTCGCCGCCGCCTCGGGCGGACAGGTTGAAGGTGCTCAGGTCGGCCGCGTTGTCCGTGCCGCCCTCGTTCTGTCGCAGCGCCATGGGGTGCCGCTTGACCGGGTCGTCCTCGAGCACGGTGTTCTCGGCGACGCCCGCGCAGCCCGGATAGACGTCCGGGTTCGCAATGTTGGACGCTGTGCATCGCCAGTAGTTCGTCGGCGTGTCGAGCGCCCACTCGTTGACGCCCGTCTCGAACGACGCGTTCCACACCAGACCGGAACCCGCCCGACCCTTCTTGGTGATGATCTGAATCACGCCGCCGGCGGCGTCGGCGCCGTACAGGGTCGATGCGGCGGGGCCCTTGATGGTCTCGATCGATTCGATGTCGGCCGGGTTCAGGAAGTCGAGCGCGTCGGTGCCCTGGGCGCCGCCCCAGCTCACGTCGAGCCCTCCCTGCGTGCCCGACTTCATGCGAATGCCGTCGACGTACACCACGGGCTCCAATCCGGCGGCAAGCGACCCGGCTCCCCGGATGCGCAGCTTCGAGCTCGCTCCGGCCTGACCGGAGTTGGCGGTGAGCGTGAGTCCCGGCGTCCGTGCGGTGAGCAGCTGCTGTACCGTGCTGATCGGCGCGAGCTCCACGATCTCCGCGGCGTCGATGGTCGATACGGTGTTCCCCACCGATCGCGCTTCGGTCTCGCGGGCCGTCCCCGTGACCACGATCTGGTCCAGCTGCAACGCCGACTGGGTCATCTCGAAGTTGGCGACGGCCGTCTGTCCGCTGGTGACCGTGACCGTCTCCGAGACCGTCGCGAAACCGATGAACTGAATGCGCACCTCGTACTCCCCGACCGGCACGTTCAGTATGAGAAACTGTCCGGAGGTGTTGGTCAGGCCGCCCAAACGAGAGTCGACAAGATCGACTTGGGCCCCTCCGATGGGCCTTTGCGTGACGGCGTCCACCACGTCGCCTCGAATCGAGCCGGTCTGGCCCTCGAGCGAAGTGGGTAGAATGAGAACGAGTGCCGCCAAGGCGACCACTCCTCCCCATCGGCGCGGGCAAGCGAACAAAGTTGCTTCCATGGCGTCCTCCTTATGGCTCGGACGTGGATGTCGGGGCTGATGACCCCACATCGCGATTTGCGACCGTGGAGCGCGATCTTGCCCGTTGAACGCACAGCCCCCTACTGTTGTACCATGGCAACGTACGCGACGGGCTACGGCCGTGCAAATGGCGGCGGCACAGTGCGCCGAAAGGTGCGAAGCGCTTCACTGGCAGGGTGCGTTGGAGTGGGACTGAGGGCGGCGGTCTTGATCGTGGCTGCGCTCGCTGCGCCATCGGCCGCGAATGCGCTCCAGGCGACGGTCTCAATCTCAGGGCAGGTGGTTGACCGTGAGAGTGGCGCGCCCGTGGCCAGCGTGCAGGTCGCGATTGCCGGATTGCCCCCCAGCGTCACCGACGCCGAAGGGTTCTTCGCGTTCGCCGCCGTGCCCGGCGGCGACTGGGTCCTGACGGTGGAACACGTCGCCTACGGCAAGCACGAACGCGAATTGCGGGTGTCGGACGCGCCCGTTCGCCTGTCGATCGCCATAGCGCAGCGGGAGATCGTGCTGGCGCCGCTGGTGGTCGAGGCGACGAGCCGCGAGGAGCGCGAGCGGCGCGGCGCGGGCAGGCAGCTGAATCGCATATCGCGCGAAGAGATTCGCCGTTACGAAAACACGGCCATGAGCCTGGTGCAGCTGCTGAGCGCCCAGGTGCCCGGCGTCCACATCACGCGAAGCGGCGTGGTGGGCCAACCCACCTGCCTCGAGTTCCGGGGCGCGCGCGCGGGCAACTTCATTCGCGGCCTGGGCAGCACCGACCCCGGGTGCAATTCGCCCGAGGTCTACCTTGACGGCGTATTGGTCAACAATCCGGCCACGCTCTACGCCACCCTGCCGATCGAGACGATCGAGAGCATCGAGGTCGTGCAGCCGTCGGAAGCCGGCGCGCGGTTCGGCACGGGTTCCCTGTGGGGCGCGCTGATCATCGAGACGCGTCGGCCCGGGGTCGGCGACGACATGCGGCGACCGATGTTGCGGGGGCCGAGAACGTACGATTGGTCGCTTGAGACCGTATCGCACCGCAGCGGCCGGGTGTTCCTGGGGTCGGGGGTGGGCAACGCGCTCGGTTTGGCCGCGGGCGTTGCGGTGGCGAGCCGATGCATCGGCTTCCGGGGGGCCGAGAACGATGCCATCGTCACCGAATGCGGGGGGAGCGCCACGATGGCCGCCGCGGCGGCCGCGGTGGCGTTGCCCGCGCTGGGATCGGCGCTGAGCGCGCGCTGGGCGGGCGCGACGGAGCGCTCGCGCGGCACGCTGGGGGCGGCCCTGATCGGCGCGACGGTGACGCTTATACCCGGGTACGCGCTGGGCATTGCGGGACAGCGCGACGACACGGGCGCCATGGAAGGCGTGGGCATGGTGGCGTTGACCCTGGCGGTGCCGCTGGTCACGACGCTGACGGACAAGCTGTTCAGGTCGGAATCGCCGGAGCGGTAGCAGCCCGTGGGGGCTGCCCGCTATAGCGACCGCAGGAAGCGCAGCAGCGCCTGCCGGTCGGCAGTGGACAAGGCCGCGAAGGCGTCGCGGGCCGTGGCCGCCTCGCCGCCGTGCAGCTCGATGGCGCGTTCAAGGGTGAAGGCGCGCAGGTCGTACAGATAGCGTCGCCGTGCGCTTAGGCCGAGCAGCGGCGCGGTGCGGTATTCGGTCTCGGTCGCGCCGGGCGCACAGGTGCTGGCCAGCGCCGGACCGAGGTCGTGGAGGAGGAGGTCCGAGTACAGGGGTGCGCGGACGCGGTCGAGGGGAGGCAGCCGCGACGGACCGGTCACGACGCGGGGCGTATGGCAGGCCGCGCACCCGGCAGCCGCGAAGAGCGTCTCGCCGCGCGCCACGCTGGTCGCGACGTCCGGCTCGGGGGCGAGGCGGGGCGGCGGGGCGAGCATGCGCACGAAATCGGTGATCAGGGCGGCCTCGCCGTCGCCGAGCTCGGGGTCGGGGGCGGGGTCGACGTCGGGGGGCAGGGGCGCCCCGTTGGGGCCGCGCTCGTTGGGGTGCGCGCTGGTGGTGATCCCCATCTCGTTCAGGAGCGCGAGGTGGGTGAAGTCGTGCAGCGAGGCCACGTCGGCCTTGCGCCCGAAACGCCCGACGCGCCCGTCGGGGGTGCGGCCGACCCGTCCCGAGATGCCGTCGCCGTCGCGGTCGTCGGGGTCGGCGGCGTCGTGAAGGGCGCGCTCCGGCACGAGGTCGGCCGCGCCCAGGCCGAACAGGAAGGGCACGGCAAAGGTGGCGATGGTGGCCGTGGCGGAGGGGAGCGTGTCGCGAGCGACGCCGTGACGCGCGAGGGCGGGGGTGGCCCGTCGCCGCAAGTTGTCGCCCCCTTCGCTCGCGAGGACGTCGCAGCGCCCGTCGGGCAGGCGCCGGGTCGCCTTGATCACGAGCTGCTCGCCGTTGCCGCCCGGCGCCGGGAAGGTGTGGCAGGCGCTGCACTGGTTCTCGTTGAAGAGCGGTCCCACGCCCTCGTCCACCGCGAACACGCGGTCGAACAGCGTCCGGCCAGCCTCGAAGCGCGCGAGTGCCGCGGGGTCGAGGCCGGGCAGCGGGTCGCCGATTCGGTCGGCGTCCGGTAGCGACGGGACGCAAGCCGCGACGAGGGCGGCGAGCGCCGACAGCGCGGCCATGGGTGGTCTACTGCCCGAGACTGTCAAGGCGGTTCTCCTTGCCGGTTCCACGTTGCGGTTATCCACGCTGCAACTGTACTGTCAAGCCGACCGCGACCCCACCGCAACCCTCCTTCCCCCAAAACGCCGTGACGAAACCCCGATCCCAACGCTCCGCCACGTTCGACGATCTCACGATTCCCGACATGCGCCCCCGCAGTTTGCTGCGGCAATTCGGACCTGGAATCATTCTCATGATGACCGGGATTGGCACGAGTCATCTGGTCACGGCGCCGACCGCGGGCGGGCGCTTCGAGTACGCGCTGCTTTGGTGCGTGCTGGTGTCGTACGCGTTCAAGTACTACGGCTTCGAGCTGGCGTTTCGGTTTACGAACGCGACCGGGAAGAGTCTGATGGCCGCGTATGCCACGTCCTGGCGCAAGCTGCCGGTGTGGTACGTGCTGGTGACGACGTTGGCGCAGTGTGCCGTGGGGCAGGCGGGCCGGTTGATCGCCGCGGCGGCCGTGCTCTACTACCTGTTCACGGCGACGCTGGGTCTGCCGGTGCCGCTGTGGGGCTGGGGCGCGCTTCTCGGCGTCGCTTCGGTGGCGATCCTGCTGTGGGGGCGGTACGCCGCGCTTGAAGCGGGGGCCAAGATTGCAGGCGGATTGCTGTTCGTGTCGGCGGTGGTGGTGTATTTCGTGCGTCCCGCGCCGATTGGCGAGCTGCAACATTTTCTGATCTTCGACGCGCCGGAGGGGTCGTGGCTGGTGATCGCGGGCTTCCTGGGGTTGTTGCCGACCGGGATCGACGTGTCGCTCCAGGCGTCGGAATGGGGGAAGGCCAAGCGGGCCGGCATGGCTCGGATTCGTGGGCGGTTGGAGGCCGCCGGGCTTGCCCCTGCGTTCGACCCCTTCGCGCCGAGGTTGTCCGATCTTGGCGTGGACGTGCGCAGTTTGCCGGAGCGCGCTGTGGAGTACAGCCGCCGTTGCTTTCGGATCAGCCTGTGGGATTTTCGTCTGGGTCACGTGGTGTCGTTCGTGATCGCCACGATCTTCGTGCTGCTGTCCGCCGTGTGGCTGTATCCCAGTCCGGTCGAGGGGCGGGCCGTGATGGGCGAAATCGCGGGCATCTTCACCGAGAGCGTGGGGCCGTGGATGATGACGGTGTTCATGCTGGGGGCGTTCGCGGCGACGTTTTCCACCGCGTTCAACTATTTCGACGGCTGGCCGCGGATCGTGGGGGCCTGTTGCCGCAATCTTTTCCGGCGGACGGCGGGGTTGTCGGGCACGGCGGCGAGGGGGCTGACGCGGGAGCATCGTCGGCGCTGGTACTCGGAATACAACATTTACCGCATGACGATGGTGTTCTCGCTGGTGACGGCGGTCGTGATCATCGCGGGCGTGCCGCGTCCGGTGTATCTGGTGCTGGTGGCGTCGGCGCTGGCGTATTTCGTGGCCCCGGTCATCTTCTGCCTGAACTTCTACTATTGCCTGAAGGTGATCCCGAAGAACGATCCGCACTTCTATCCTTCGCGATTTGCGCGCGCGTTCACTTGGGTCAGCATCGTGGTGTTCACGGGCATGAGCCTGATCCTGATTCTGGCGCGGGTGTTCGACGTGCCGGTGTTCGGGGGTTAGTATCGGCTGCAAATCGGGAGTCAATCCATTGAATCGACGTAACTTCGTAAAGGGCTTGGCAGCAACGGGAGCCGCATCCGGCGTCGCCGGCGCGCTACAGGCGGAAGCGCCCCAGGGAAACACAACCCCAGGTGTGGGTGTACAGGACGACATTGTGGTCGACGGTCTGTTCGCCGGCGCCATGCGGCTGCCCCTCCTGCGCGGCATGCAGGAAGGGGGCGTGCATTGCGGCGCGGCAAGCGGCCCCACGGACATGGCCACGTTCGCTGCGCTGCTGCGCTTTTTCGACGAGTACGCCGACGAGGTCGTCCTCGCCAAGTCGGTGGCGGAGATCCGCGCCGCGCGGGCCCGCGGCCTGATCTCGAACGTGTTCTGCTGGCAGTACGCCACGCCGCTCGGCGATTCGTTCAACTCGCCGCTCGGCAGTGCCGACACCGCCCTGCGCGCCTTCTACGAGGTGGGACTGCGACAGATCGGGATTTGCTACAACGTAACGAATGCGTTCGGATCGGGATGCCTGGAGCCCGAGGGACAGCTTACGCGTGCCGGCGAACGCCTCGTCGAGGAGATTCACACGCTCGGCATGGTCCTCGACGTGGGAGGGCATACCGGTGAACAGACCACGCTGGACGCGATCGCCATCTCCCAGGGCGTTCCGGTCGTGTGCAGCCACAGCAACATCGCCGCCATCGCCGACAACGCCCGCTGCATCAGCGACCGCGTAATCGACGCGATTGCAGGCACCGGCGGGATCATCGGCATCACGGCGGTCAACGACTTCCACGTTCGCGGTCGCGGGAACGCCGGGCCCGTGCCGCACGTCGGCATCGACGAACACGTCCGCCAATACGATTACGTCAAGCAGCGCGTGGGCGTGGACCACGTCGGCTTGGGCACGGACTTCGTTACCGGCATGGCGATTCCCTACGACGGCGGGATCAACCACGAGATCATTCCCCCCGACATGGTGAGCGAGCCGTGGCGCTTCGTGCGCGGCTTCGAGAGCGCGGCCGAACTTCCCAACCTGATCGATGGGCTGCGGCGCGCCGGTTGGACGGACGACGAGGTTCGCAAGGCCATGGGGGCCAACTGGCTTCGCGTGTACGAGCAGGTCTGGGGGGGTTGAGCGCGCTCCTGGCAGAGGCGCTCTACACGGCGCTGTAGCGGGCTTGCCAGCGGGTACCGCTGCTGCGAGCTTAACGGATCCGTCGCCGTCCAAGGCGGCCTCTTAAGGGCCCGCCACGTCCCATTGGGGCCCACCCACGGAATTGGAGGCGTCTACCATGCGATTCCGAGTCACGCCCGCCGTTTTCCTCGCCTTGATCATTGCGTGGCCCGTCGTTGCGACCGCGCAACCGACGGGCGCCGTCACGGGCATCGTGAGCGAATCAAGCCACGACGACCCCCTTGCCACCGCGACCGTCTCGATTCCTGCACTCGGGATCGGCGTCCTTACCAACCGCGACGGGCAATTCCTGCTCGTCAACGTGCCCGCCGGCACCCACGTTCTCGAGGCGTCGCTCATCGGCTATACCACGGCGTCCACTTCCGTGACGGTGGCAGCCGGTGCAACTGCGACGGCCTCGTTCACGCTGGACATCAGCGCGATTGCGTTCGAGGAGATCGTCGTGACCGGCTCCGCGTTCGCCGAGCCTCCGATCAGCTCTCCGGTTGCCGTTTCCGTGTCCAATCGGGCGGCGTTGGCGCAACGGGGATCGCCCAGCGTGGTCGATTTCTTCCGTCAGTTGGGAGCCAGCCACGGCGTGATTGGCGATCAGGGCAGCTTTTTCAACGGCTCCGCGGGGTTGGTTCCGGAGACCGTCGCCAACATCAATCTGCGCGGCCTGGGCGCGTCCCGCACCCTCGTGCTGCTCAACGGACGACGCCACGCGTACGTTCCCTACCGCATGGTCGGCGGGCGCTATGTCGACGTGAACAACATTCCCGCGATTGCGGTTGAGCGAATCGAAGTGCTCAAGGAGGGGGCGTCGGCGGTCTACGGGTCCGACGCGATCGCAGGCGTAGCCAACTTCGTGACTCGCGAAGCGTTCGAGGGGGTGGAGTTCTCCGCCGCGCACGAGTATTTCAACGCGTCCGGCAACAGCAACATCGGGGCAATCTACGGCACGAGACTGGGCAGCGCGCACGCCATCGTCTCGGGCGAGTACGCGATCCAGGGCGAGCTGATTCCCGTCGACCGTCAGCACCTGCTGCAACCGTTTCATCCGCGCGGCGGCGGGTGGTCGGGGGTCGGGAACCCCGGCGTCTTCATCGCTCCCAGGTTGACTGGCGACGAGACCCAGGAAGAGTTCTCAGCCAAACTCCTGGACGCGCACGTGGGTGCGGATCCCAGCTTCTTTCTGGATCCCGGATGCACGCCGTTCGGCGGACTCGACCTGACCGCAACCTGCCGCTACCGGTACCAGCCCACCAGCAGCGTGATCAACGAGGCGCGGTTTACGCGCTTCTTCGGCGAAATCCACGGCGACCTTGGCAATCGCACGAGCTACCACTTCGAGGCCTTGGCGTCCTGGTCGGAGAATCCCGGGTGGCGGACCTCGCCGTCATACCCGTCCGTGGGGCTCTACGACGGCATACAAGTGACGTCGCCTTCCCATCCGGGCCGCGTGGCCTTCTGCCGGGACCAAGGCGCCGCCGTGGGGTTTGCGTCGACGGACGACTGTCTGGCCGGAGACTGGTATTTCTACGGCCGCATTGCCGCCAACGGAAACGACGCGCGCGTACTGCGGCGCACGAATCAAACGCATCGCGTATCGGCCTCGCTCGATCGCGAGATCGATCTGTTCGGACAGGAGGGGCGCTTCGACATTGCGGCGACGTTCGCGCGCTCGGCCGGAGGTTCCAACCTGCCGGCGGAATACGCCTACAGGAAGTTTCTGGCGTTTCGGGGCTTTGGGGGACCGAATTGCGGCGTGGGCGTGGTTGCGGACTACAATGCAATTGGCGGCATGACGATCTCGAATCCCAGCGGCGCCGTGCCCGGACGGGGCGGGTGCCTGTACTACAATCCCTTCAGCAATGCGCTGCCCCGTTCAACTCAACCGGGCTCTGCCCTTTACGATTCGGACAACCCCCACTTCGACCCTTCGCTGGAAAACAGTCAAGAGGTGATGGACTGGATCAACGAGGAGGTGAATCGGGACAACACCGCGAACTTCTTCGTGGGCGATGCGGTCTTGACGGGCGGCTTCCCCGGGCGCGTGGCGAGCTACGCCGTCGGTTACCAGTTCCGCTGGTTTGGAGTGTCGGCGATCCCCAACGACCAGGCGAACCTCGCGATCAATCCCTGCTACGTGCGCGGCGATCAGGGGTGCGCCGTGCGCGGCGGCCAGTTCACGTTCACGAACAGCTTCCTGCCCTATCGCGACGCTCAACGGGTCCACCGCTTTTTCGCCGAGTTTCCGCTGAACATTGGCGACCGCCTCGACGCTCAGGTTGCCGCCAACTACGAGTTTCACCGCACGGCCTCCAGTTTCGACCCCAAATTGGCGATGAGATTCCGCTTTGCCGAGGGCGACGGCTACAACTTCTCCCTCCGCAGCTCGTTACAGACCACGTTCCGCACCCCGTCGGTAGACGACACCAACACCGACCAGGTTACGACGCTTCAGTTTGTGCGCCAAACCGGTACATACAAGGCGATCGACAGCCGCGGATCGACCGATCTTGTGCCCGAACAAGCGCTGACGTTCAACGTCGGGCTCATCGGCATGACCAACGAGACGAGGATGACGGTCGACTATTGGAGCTACGATTTCAAGAATCTGATCAACGTTATTCCGCATGCGGGCATTACCGCGCTGTACGATCGCGGAGGCGCAGCTCGCCAGGCGGTCCAGGACCTGGTTACGTGCCCGGACGGCAAGGGAACCGGCACGTGCGACGCGGCCCAGATCGAACGCGTGGAGATCTACCTCACCAACTGGCCCGGCATGAAGACCACCGGCATCGACTGGCACGGCCACGCCCATTTTCCCGCTCCGCTGCCTCGTGCGCTCGCTGCACACGTGAATGCAATGTCGCTGGGTCTGGACGGCACCTACACGATCACGTACGACACCAGGGAGTTTGCGTACAACGGCAACGAGATTCAAGCGCCTTCCACCGCAGCGGGCCAGCTCAACCGATACAACCCCATCGCGTTTGCAGTTCCCAAACTGAAGACCCGAGTCGACCTGGGGTTCGAAGGCGACGGGTTCGCGCTGACGACCTACGCTAACCTGATCTCGTCGTACGTGGACGAGAGTCAGGAGCCAACGTCCGAGTATCGCGACATCGACAAATACCTCACTTTCGATATGAGTCTCGGCTTTCGGGCGGGCGCGTTCAACGTGGTGCTGTCAGCTCTGAATCTGGCCGACACGCCACCCCCGGTCGTCAACCAGGAGATGTTTCACGATCCGTCGACCCATGACGCCCGGGGCAGGCGCCTGAAGTTGTCGGTTACCACGGGTGCTTCGGACCGGCACTGATTGTGCGCGCCACGGTGAATGATTATCATTCACGCGGTGAATGAAATCATCCATCCCCGCGCGCTCGCTCACAGCCTCCAGACCATGTTGCGGATCATGCCCGCGGTGGTCGTCACGGGAGCGCGCCAGACGGGGAAGAGCACGCTCGCCCAAGCTCAAGGTCGCGCGGAAAGGTCGTCGGACGGATCCGGTGTAGGCTTTCCCGGCCGGCGGTACCTGTCGCTCGACGATCTCGACGTGCTCGATCTCGCCCGCAAGGACCCGGATGCCCTGGTTCGTGGCACTCGGCCCGTCACGCTCGACGAAGTGCAGCGCGAGCCGGGCCTGATGCAGGCGGTGAAGCGTGCACAGCGACAATCAAGGTGAGACGTAGCGACAATCAAGGTGAGAATACGAGATCGCGACGTTGTGAACGAAGGGATGATAACAAGGTGGCATGGGTGGAGCAGGTTGAGCGTCCTGGAGAGCCTGTGAGGCGGTCCTACTTCGTTGGACGGTCCGAGCACGGAATCAAGGCTGGACGGTACCGTTCTCCACCCCCGTGCCAGCGTGAGCGTCGCTGCGGGGTGGGTGGGTAACCATTACCCGTCGTTCCGTGTTGGAACTTGTTCCGACATGGACCGGCGGGTGACCGGCGGGCCCGCTCACTCGGCAGCCCTCGCGGTTCTTTCCGCCGGTGCGCGGACCAATCGTGACCGCGTACCGACCTCATGCTTGTGACCTCCGTCCGCCGCCGGCGATGGAGCGTGGCGGGTTGGGCCGTCGCCATAGCCAACTTGCCGGGTGGCGAGGATGGGAGTGGGGGTCGGCCCCGGCGCGTACCCCACGTCCCGGAGTCGGTTCGTCGGTCTGTCCATGCCCAGCGGCGGCTTTCCTGGCGGCCACGGCGGCGCGACGGCGGTAGCTTTCGACGTTGAGTTCGAAGACGTGGGAGCGGTGCACGAGGCGGTCGACGGCGGCGACGGTCAAGGCTTCGCCACCGAAGATCTTGTCCCAGGCGCTGAAAGGTTCGTTGGCGATGACGAGGAGCGAGCGATTCTCGTAGCGTGCGCCGATGAGTTCGAAGAGGACGCTGGTTTCGGTCCCTTCGCAGGTGGCGTAGGAGAAATCGTCGAGAATGACGAGGTGGTATTTGTAGAGCTTGGCGATGGCGGCGTCGAGGGCGAGGTCGCGCCGCGCCGCCTGGAGCCTCTGCACCAGACTCGACGTTCGCTGGTACAGCACGCGGTAGCCGTTTTCGACCAGCTTGAGTCCGATGCCCGCGGCGAGGTGACTCTTGCCCGTTCCCGGCGGACCGAAGAGCAGCACGTTGGCCGCTTCTTCGAGCCAAATGTCGCCGCTCGCCAGCACGCCCACGCGCGCCTTCGACACGGCGGGCACGAGGTTGAAGTCGAAATTGTCGAGCGTCTTGCCGCGGGGCAGCTTCGCCTCGGCTCGGTGCCGCTCGAAGCGCCGCCGTTCGCGATCGGCGACTTCTTGGCTGGCCAGCGCGGCGAGCAGGCGCGCCGAGGACCAGTCTTCCCGGTCCGCGCGTTCGGTGAAGCTTCTCCACAGCGCCCGCATGCTCGGCAGGCGCAGTTGCTTCAGCAACAGGTCGAGTGCCGGGGGATCGACGATGAAGGAGTCTTTCATCGCGGTGCTCCGTTCAGGCAGGCGTCGTCGTAGCGCGACAGTGGCGGGAGGGTCGTTTCGAGGTCGGGAAGGGAGTCCGGCGCTGGGAACCGGTCGCGCAGCACTTCGGCGTCGGGCAACCGCCCGGCCTCGAGCTGCGCTTCGATCTCGTCGGCCAGCAGGGCCTCGCATCCGTGATCGTGGGCCAGCGCAAGGAGTTTGACCATCCGCCGGCAGGCCTCGCGGTCGTCCAGGCGCTCGCGCAACGCGTCGAAAGCCTGGCGGTAGGCGTCGCGGGGGAACAAACCGTCGCGGTGGACCCAGTTCATCATCGCCATCGGCTTGCGACGCAGAGAGGGCAGCACGTGCCGGTAGTTCACGACCCGTCCCCGTCGCCCTCCCGGTCCCGGGTGGCCCCGAGGCAACGTCACGAGCTCCTCGGTCCCGACGAAGACGACCAGGCGGTCGTCGTACAGTCTCACCCGCAGCCGGTGTCCCACCAGCCGCGACGGCACCGTGTAGAACACCCGCCGCAGCGAGAACCCACCCGCGCTCGTCACGCGCACCAAGGTCTCCTCGAAACCGTCGCTGCGACGCCTCGGCAACGGCCGCAGCACGGCTCGCTCGGCGTCGATCCTCTTGCGGTTGCGAGCGTTGCGGCGACTCGCCACCCGGCTCACGAACTCTCGGTACGCCTCGATCGTCTCGAAGTCCCTCGATCCCCTCAACAGCAGCGCATCCTCGATGGCCCGCTTCAAATGCCCGTGCGCGCTTTCGATCGAGCCGTTCTCGTGCGCCCGGCCCCGGTTGTTCCGGCTCGCCTTCATCCCGTAGTCTCCCATCAACGCCTCGTAACGTGCGGTCCGGTCCTCCCGCGCACGACGCTTCAGGTTCCGAAACGCCGCCGACAGACTGTCCGTCCGGTGCTCCTTCGGAACGCCGCCCAGCGCCCACAGCGCGTCCTGCAACCCCTCGGCCAGGGCAACGTAGCTCTCCCCGCCCAACACCACCGCCACATGCAGAATCCCGAGTACTCCAGCCGAAAATGGTACAGCTTGTGCACCAGCTTCTCTCCCCCAACCGTCACCCCCAGACGCCCGGCGTCGGTGAAGTCCGACAACCCCCGTCGCCCCGGCTCGTGCTTCTGTCGGAAAACGACCTCGCGCGCCGGCCCGTGCTTCGCCTTCCAGCTCCGAACCCGTCGCTCCAGCGTCCGCCGAACCCCCGGATGCAGTTCCGGATGACGCCGCATCATCTCTTCGTACAGCGCCACCGCCCGCAACCCCGGGTTCGCCTCCAGCAGCGGCACGATCTCCTCGTCGAATATCCCCGCCAAAGGGTCGGGGCGTCTCCGCCCCCGAGGCTTCTTCACCGACCGACGCCCCGGATCCCCTTCGATCCGATACGCCGTCGCCCTGCTGAACCCCGCCTTCGCCGCCGCCAGCGCAGGCCCGTCCTTCCGTCGAGCGGTCATGTACAGCTCCATCTGGTGGTCCGTAATCCGTCGGCCCGGCACTTCGCGTCTCTCCTGATCCCAGGGAAACACCAAAGCTCAAACCTCCCGCCGCCACCTCCGGCCGTCTCACCTTGTTTGTCGCAAGCGTCTCATCCTGATTGTCGCGCTACAGCTTTTCCTCTCATCACTGGGCTCGCGACGACCATGCTCTACAAGTACAGGATCTACAAGTACAGGAATTGAGCCATGTCACGCCGCCTACACCGCGCACTCACCGTCGGGTCGATCTGCCTGGTTGCCGTGATCACTCCAGCCAGCGCGACTGCGCAGCACGCCGCGCCGCTGTTTCGGGAGTGGAGCGCGGTCGAGGCGTCGGGGTGGCAGGCTGCGCAGTTCACCCAGCTGGGTGCGCAACCCAGCCACGTCGGATCACCACATGCCGCGTCGGATTCCACGGCTAGTCTCGGACGAATCTTCGGTTACTCCGCCGGATTCAGCGTGCTATCGCAGTTTGGCGGGTTGATCCTGTTCCACTTTTCCTATCAGGGCATCGGCGCCTGCCGTGCGAACCAGGACATCTGCTGGCTGGGAGCCGCCGCGCTTTCCGTGTTGGTCCCGGCACGTGCGGCACACCGGGTTGGGGCAAGCTTCCTCGAAGGAGTGGCCGGGTCGGCAATCGGCACCGGCGTTACCTGGACGATGATGGGAGGCAAGCGGGGACACCCCCTCGGCGGGCTCATCGCAATCCCGATTGGTTCGCTCACGTCCGGACTCGCCACCACCCTGCTTCACTACGCCGCGCGACAGTCGCCAGATTGACGGTGATGCGCGCCATCCCGCCCTACCTACAATCGCTGAAGCGCGAGCCGTATCAGCTCTTCGTTGGACCTTGTCTGACCCATCACGCGCAAGAGCTCTTCCATCGCCTGCGACGGCAACGAATCCGATAGCTGGCGGCGCATCGCGCGCGACAACCGCAGCGCCTCGGGAGAAAGCAGCAGCTCCTCCTTCCGCGTCGCGGTAGCCCGAATGTCGATTGCCGGGTAGATCCGGCGGTCGGCCAGCTCTCGGCTGAGCACGAGCTCGCTGTTTCCCGTACCCTTGAATTCCTCGAAGATCACCTGATCCATTCTGGACCCGGTGTCGACGAGCGCGGTGGCAATGATCGTGAGCGAGCCGCCTCCCTGCTCCGGCTTGATCAGGCGGGCGCTACCCAGGAAGCGCTTGGGTTTCTCCAGGGAACTGGCGTCCAGTCCGCCGGAAAGAGTGCGCCCGCTGCCTTCTTCGACGGTGTTGTGCGCCCGCGCCAGGCGGGTGATGGAATCGAGGATGATGACCACGTGTTGCCCCGCTTCGACTCGCCGGCGACACCGCGCTAAAGTCATCTCCGCGACCTGGCAATGGCGCTCGGCCGTGAGGTCGAACGTCGACGCGATCACCTCGCCGAACCCGCACGCCTCCATTTCGGTGACTTCCTCGGGGCGCTCGTCGACCAGGAGAATCATCAGCTCGCATTCCGGGTGATTCGTCGCGATTCCCTCGGCAATCGCCTGCAAGATGGTCGTCTTCCCAGCCTTGGCGGGCGCTACGATCATGGCGCGTTGGCCTTTGCCAAGGGGGCAGAACAGATCAATCACCCGGTTGGTCAGATCGGGCTCTCCCGCGAACATCCGGCCGCACTCCAGCTTGAGCTGGTGTCGCGGGTGCAGCGCGCTGAGTCGGTTGAAGTCGGGGCGACGCGCACTCGGATCCGGGGGGAGTCCGTTAACCCGGTCGAGATAGCGCAACGGCGGGCTCTTTCCGTTGCGCGGCCTGCGTCCAACGATGCCCGCGATCTCGTCGCCGGTGCGCAGTCTGAACCTGTGGATGAGACGCGACCCGACGTAGATGTCGTCCCGGCTCGGAACGTACGTCGCTTCGGGTCGCCTGATGAAGCCGGATCCGCTGCCAAGCACTTCCAGGATGCCAAGCGTAGGGCCGGGCTCGCGATTCTTGTCCGCCAGATTGACGTGGGGTCCGCCGTGTCGGCGCGGGCCGGGCCCGCGCCCCCGGCGAGCCCTGTTCTGATCGGTCACGATGGTTACACCTTTCGGAAGCCTTGCCCCAAATGGGCTATCACGGCTTCACGCATAGTGGGAATACGGGGATGTTCTCGCCAACATGCGGGATTCACCCAGGAACTGGACCCGGCGGGAGCAAGCGCTCCACGCCAGTGGTCCGAAAAGCGGGCTTGCACGGCCAGAAGCTGTGGTCCGGTGCGCCGCTGAACATCCAAGATTCACGCGGATCGCGGTATTGGCAAGTGTACGCGAACTTCGGACACCCTTGCGGCGGCTCCGGGAACAGTGAAACTTCCTTGGTAGTCGCACTACGGGCAGTCACCCTTTGGAAGGCCTGCCACCATGGATCAAGACGCAAGGGAGCGCGTGGAAGTCTGGGCCGTCGTCGCCAAGCTTCTGCTCACGCTCAGCCCGTTCGTATTGCTGATCGCCTTTTTCGCGCTGTACCGGTGGATTGGCTAGCAGGCTCCCCGACGCCGTTGTGCTCGGGTGTCACAAGGTGTCCCATCGGGTGGACAATCGCAGGTGGCCCGGAACCCTGGCAGGCCCGATTGGCGGGCGAATCCTGGAGCGTACGGGCTTGGCATGATCAATGCATGCATGTCCTCCACGGGACGTCCGGTACCCCGTGTCAGGGACTCAAACCACTTGGAGGGTGAGATGAAGAGAGTGATTCCACCGCTGATCCTTGCCTGGACGCTGTTCGTTCCGACGCTTGGGAACGCGCAGGTCGCCGGTCACCTGTCGTTGTCTATTGGCTTCGGCGTGGCAGCGTACTCGCCTTACGACTTGGCTACCGGGTTCGGCACGCTGCCGCACCATTGCCACGACCCGTTCTGGTACGACCCGTTCGGCGCCTGCGAAGGCTACGTCGCAGTCGGGCATCTGGGATACGACAGCTGGGACTGGCACAATCCGTGGCGTCTTGGCTTCCTCGGATGGCCCTCCCCCCGGTATGTGCGCTTCCATTGGTGGCGTTCGCCCTTCGGGGGCTTTCCTCGCTCGCCATACTGGGCCTACTACGATTCGCCGTTCGGGCGTCCGTGGTATTGGGGTCACGGCTACGCGGGTTACTGGGGATCGCCTTACTGGTTCGACCGTTACGCGTGGGGACGCGGCAGCTGGGGACGGGATTACGACCGGCACTACGACCGCCACGCCCGCGCGGTTCGGCGCAGTCCGCTATACGGGCCACGTTACAAGGAGTACCCCACGCCACCGGTCTATGTGACGGACAACGGACCCGAGCGGCCCGTCTCGCGCGCGATACCACGTGGGGCCGCGGGCGTCACGAACCTCGGCGATGGGCAGGTCGGCCCCGACGGCTACCGTGGTCGGCGCGGAGCGCGGATCAGCGACGAGGCGAGGAGCGCTCGGCCAAGATCCGGAACCGCAACGGGCGCCACCACGGCCCGGCCGCGGTCCGGGACCGACGCGAGGACCGCCCGGCCAAGATCCGGAACCGTGATGGGGACCCCGACCGCGCGCCCCAGGCCCCGAGCCATACCACGCGACCGGATCGCGCCGCCCAAACGGGAGGCGCCCAAGGTGCGGCCCGCTCCAGTGTCCCGGCGTCCATCGCCAACCGCACGCCCGACCCCCACGCGACGCCCCACGCCAACCGCGCGCCCGACTCCCTCGCGCCGTCCACAGCCAACGACCCGGCCAACCGGCTCGCGCATGCCGCGGCCAAAGGCGAAGCCGACGCCGTCAAGGGCTCCCAAGCCGAAGGCCCGGCCGGCGCCATCGCGCGCGCCTAAACCGAAGGCTCGCCCTGCGCCCCGCGGTTCCAGCACCCGCAAGGCGCCTCCGCGCCGCCCCGTTAGACGCCCCGGCATCTGATCCGAAACTCGGAGGTTCGTTTGCGCATCTTCACATTGACTCTGGCTGCGGGTGCGAGTGCATGTCTGGCGGCCGCAGCCACGGCGACGACGGCAGCGGCACAGGACGAATTCGGCAGGATGGTGGCGGTCTCCGGCGAGACCGTAATCGTGGCAAAGCCCGGCCCGGCGCGCGGGCCTGCGGCGCTGTACCGGTTCGAGCGCGATCGTTCCGGCGCCTGGACGCTTGAGCAAACGCTGTCGCCCCCCGAGACCGCCGACCACGGCTATCGGCTGGCGTCCTCGATGCAGTGGAGCCGTTCATGGCTGGTGGTTGGGTCGGCCGACCCCGCCGTAAGCTTCGGGGCTCACGTGTTTCGGGATTCGGGTGATGGGATCGTACACGCGGCCGCGCTTGAGCTGCCCGCACCTTCCGACGGACAACCACCGTCAGACGGCGCGGAGAACGCTCCCCTGGACTTCGCGGGCATCATGCGGATCCTGCAGCCCGCCGCCAGGTCGGTCGCCACGGAAGGCGACCGGGTCCTGATTTCGGTCGCCGGAAGCGCCTCCAATTCGGCCGGAGCGTATCTCTTCCAACGGACATCGCGGGGGTGGGGATTCCCCACCTTTCTGCCGCTGCCGGGTCCGCAGGCCGAGTTCCCCGACTTCGGCGCTGCGTTGGCGCTCCGGCGCGACGACGTCTTCATATCCGCGCCGAGCGCAAGCGATGTCGGACAGGTCTTCGTCTATCGGCCCGACGACAACCCATTGGGCAACGTGGTCTTCAGCCCGACCGAACACCTGGAGCCCGGCGCGGGCTTCGGAGCGACCATTGTGGTCGAGGGAAGCCATCTTCTCATCGGGGCTCCCGGCGCACGGCAAGGGTCCGGTCTGGTCTTCGCGTATCGACGTTTCGAACCGGGAGACTGGGAGCTGCGCCAAGTGCTTGCGCCGAGCGCCCCTGACGTGCCGAACGCCCCTGACGTACCGGGCGACCAGTCGGTTCCGCCCGGAGCCTTCGGCACGAACGTTGCCGTGCTGGGCGACGAGCTCTGGGTCGGCGCTCCCCGAGCCCAATCGGGGGCCGGGCAAGTCCACCGCTTTCGCCTAGTCGACGGCAGCTGGGAGCCCGCATCCTTCGACCTGCCCGACCCGGGACCGAACGCCGCGCTCGGATCGGCGATCGCGCTGGGGACCACCGTCGCGGTCGTCGGCGCCCCGGGAGTGGACGGCGGCTACGGCGCCGCGATGGTCCTGACGCGTGAACTCGGGGAGCCTTGGGGCGAGCCCGAGTGGCTGCGCCCTTCCGCCAATCTGCAAGCCGTGACGGAGGGCGAGGTCCGCTGTGACGACGGCGCCGCTGCCGGGTTTGCGTGCGAGAGGGTGGATCTGCTCGCCTTCCTGCCCATCTCGACGATCGGGGGGGATTCCTCGGAACGCGTGAGCGACGTTTGGGGATGGACCGATCCAGAGACGGGTCGCGAGTATGCATTGGTAGGCAGGGGCGGTGGCGCGGCGATCGTCGACGTGACCGATCCGGCCGCGCCCGCCTATCTTGGCGTCGTTGCGGCCAACCCGAGCGGCGCGCGCGATCTCAAGGTCTATGCCGATCACCTGTTCTTCACGGGCGACGGCGCCGGGGACCACGGGCTGGTCGTCTTCGACCTGACCCGACTACGCGACGTCGCTGGCGACACCGCGTACTCCGTCGTCGACCAGGTGTTCCAGCCCGATGCGGTTTATCGAGGGATCGCCAGCGCCCATAATCTCGTGATGGACGCGGAGAGCGGCTTCGCCTTCCCGGTCGGATCGAGTGGAGGCGGCGAGACGTGTGGCGGCGGGCTTCACATGGTCGACGTCCGCAACCCCAAATCGCCCACCTTCGCCGGCTGTTTCACCGACACCGTGGGGCTGCTGGCGCCCGGCCGCACCCATGATGCGCAGTGCGTCGTCTATCGCGGCCCCGACGATCGGTATCGCGGGCGGCAAATCTGCTTCGTCTCGAACGAGAGCTTGCTGCGCATCGTGGACGTTACCGACAAGGAAGCGCCCACGCCCGTCGGTGGCGCAAGCCATCCGGGCGTCGCGTATGTGCACCAGGGGTGGCTCACCGACGATCACCGCTACTACTACCTGGACGACGAGCTCGACGAGTTGGTGGGCACGACGGAGCGCACGCGCACCTACATTTACGACGTCGCCGAGCTCGACGATCCCATTCTGGTAGGCAGCGTGGACGGCCCGACCGGCGCTACCGATCACAATCTGTACGTCAAAGGGGACCGGATGTACCAAGCCAACTACCAGGCTGGTTTCCGTCTCTTCGACATCAGCGATCCGGAAGCGCCAGAGGAAATCGGGTGGTTCGACACCACTCCTTACGAGGGCGATCCGCCGGGTTTCGTGGGGGCGTGGACGGCGTACCCCTTCTTCGACAGCGGCACGGTGGTGGTAACGAGCATGTACGAGGGCCTGTTCCTGCTTAGGCCGAGACCGCGCCAGCTCATTCCGTGATTGGCGAGCTGGAGACGAGAGGCGCCGGGCGGATTCGAACCGCCGAATGGAGGTTTTGCAGACCTCTGCCTTACCACTTGGCTACGGCGCCGACAAGCAAGCGGGCGGGACGCGACACGCCGCGCACAGGTCTACACCCAGAGCGGGAAACCGGACTCGAACCGGCGACCCCCACCTTGGCAAGGTGGTGCTCTACCAACTGAGCTATTCCCGCGTTGTCGCTACAGGGACAGGAATGGTAGAAGAGCGGCAACCCGGTGTCAACCTTTGTTGGCTATCTTGTCTGTGCCTACACTCCCCTTCACCGGACAAACCGTGCCCCTGAACCGTTCTGCAGTCCTCGCGCTGGTCGCACTCTTCCTCGCCTTCGTCGACGCAACCGCCCAGGAACCGTATTCGCCCCTGGCACCGCGGGGACACGTCCGCTTCGGAATCTTGGGCGACTACTCTTCGTTCTCGGAGGTCTATCAGATCGGAGCGAACGCCGACGGGCCATACCGACTGGGCGACCAACTCAGCGGCCCGGTGGGAAGCACGGTGTTTCCCTTTCTGGCGTCGGCGGAATCCGCCGTCAAGGCGGCAATCGAAGACGACTACCAGATGAGCCTGGGCAGCATGTCTTCGGTGCTGGAAAAGAGCTTGGTGCGCGTGCCCTTCGCCCTTGACGTCGGCGTGTTCGACTGGCTCACGGTGGGGGCCGCAGCTCCGTTGCTTCAGAACGAAACCGAGTTCACGGGACGCTTTGCCGACGACGTCGACGCGGCCAACGCCGGCTTTAATCCCGGATTGGAGGATCCCGCAGGCGTATCGGTGTTCCTGGACGGACTGCAGGGGGCTATCGGCGCGTACGACGTCTACCGTGGTCAGGCGTGCGCGACCGATCCTACGTCCGAGATCTGCCAGGACGCCACCGCCCTCACGGCGGACGCTCGCAACTTCCACTCGCTGCTGTCGCTGATGTACGGGAGCGCGTTCGCGCCGTTGTCGTGGTCCGACGCCGGCATGGCGCTGGCAGAGCGATTGGCCGCCTTTTCCGCAGCGTTCGCCGAAGCCGGAATCGCAGCCCTGCCCGGATCGATGCCGTTGGCCGAGGTGCGGGCCACTCCCGAGGACATGCTGCGCCTGGTATCCGAACCGGGATTCGGCATCGAGGCCACGCACCCGCTTGAAGCGTGGTTGTCGCCTTGGCGGATTGGGGACGTCGAGGTGCGCGCCGACGCCAGGCTGTTCGAGACGGGCGACCCATCTTCGGATCGAGGCGTGGCGGCCGGCGCCGGGGCCATGGTTCGTCTGCCAACCGGCACGCAGGAAGACCCCGGGAACTTTTTCGACTCGGGCGACGATGCGCAGATGGACGTGGAAGTGCGAGGGTGGATGAACGGGCGCTGGCGCGGAGGCTTCGGTCTTTGGGCGGATCTCCGCTACGGGTTGCAGCTGCCGGGCAGCACGGTGCGACGCGTGTTCGACCCCGCCAGCACCTTCGCCCCAAGAGCCTCCGAGGCGACGCTCGACTGGAATCCGGGCGATTATCAGCTCGTGGAGCTGGTGCCGTGGTACCGGCTCTCGGAGCCGCTGTCGCTGATGGCCGGGATCCGTCATTTCCGCAAGGCTGCAGACGCGTTCAGCCTGCCGGCCGTACCGGAGGAAGGCGCCGCGCTACCCGCCGTCGCGGTAGACCCGACGGTGCTTGTCCCCGGTACCAGCCAAACCTTGACGCGGTTGCAGCTGGGCATGGTATACAATCGCGCCGCATCTGCGGGGGATTTCGGCGCCGTCGCCGACCCTCTCGAAATCCGCGTGCTTTATCGCCGTGCCATAAGCGGGAGCGGCAACGCTCCGTTGGCGCAGTCGCTCGAGGTGGGATTCCGGTTTTTCACACGGGTGTGGGGGAGCCGAGCGACGGAGTGAGCGGGCGTGGCTACCGTGGCCGGGCGCGGCTAACGCTTCAGCAGCTCGCGCGCGTGATCGAGCGACAGCGCCGAGTCCGGTCGCCGCCCAACATCCGCGCCAGCTCGCGTAATCGCGCGTCGGGGTCCAGGCGACGGATGGAGGTCGCCGCGGCGCCGCCAACGGTCTGCTTCTCCGCAACCAGGTGGTTGGCGGCGCGAGCCGCGATCCGGGCTAGGTGCGAGATTGCCAGCACTTGGCGTCCCCGCGCCACTTCCTCGAGCCGTTCCCCCACTCGCGCGGCAATGACCCCGCCGATCCCGGCGTCGATCTCGTCGAATACGAGGGTGGGGAGCTCGTCGATCCCCGCTAGGATCGACTTCAGGACCAGCATGATTCTGGAGAGCTCGCCGCCGGATGCGATGCGCGACAGCGGCGCCAGGGCGAAGCCCGGGTTCATGGAGGCCATGAAGCGAATCCGTTCGCGCCCTCGGGCGGAGCGTTCCGTGAGCGTTTCGAAGTCGACGCGGAATTGGCCGCCCTCGAGCCCGAGTCGCGGCAGGGCGACCTTGACCTCGCGGGCGAGCGTGGCGGCTGCGTCCCGGCGGCGTCGCGACAGATCTTCGGCGGCCGCATCCCAGCGTTGCCATGCGCGGGCCGCACTCTTGCGCAGCGCGTTGGCGTCGAGTGCCGCCGTTTCGAGCTCTTCCAGCTCGCGCGCCAGGGTCTCGCCGGTCTCAATCACCGCCGCGAGGGTGGGGCCGTATTTCCGCATCAGCGCCTGGAGGAGCGCCTGCCGTTCGTGCAGGTCGTCGAGCCGCGCCGGATCGTGATCGAGCGCCGCGCCGTACGACCGCAGTTCGGTGGCCGCGTCGGCGACGGCGTGGTAGGCCTCGTCGAGCGCCGCCGCGTGGGCGCCCAGCGCCGGATCCAGCTCGGCGAGACGGCGCAGACGGGCAGCCGCGTCGGCCAGGGCATCCGCAGCCGAGTCCTGATCTTCGTGGAGTCGGGCCTGGAGGGCGAAGGTCTCGCGCATCAGCTGGTCGGCGCTGGCCAGGCGCTGCGCCTCGAGGCGCAGCGCTTCGTCTTCGCCGGGACGGATGTTCGCGTTCCTGATCTCGCCGAGCCGAAAACGGATGAAGTCGGCGCGCGCTTCCAGGTCTCGCCGTCTTGCCAGGAGCGTCGCCAGACGCGCCTCGCGCCGCGTGGCCTGCCTGAAATGCGCGGCCACGGCGGCCGCCAGTTCGCTGCATTCTCCAAACGCGTCCAGAACGCGCTGCTGATAGTCCGCCGACATGAGGCGCTGGTGTTCGTGCTGCCCGTGAACGTCCACGAGCAACGCGCCGATTCGCCGCAGCGTCTTCGCGGTCGTCGGGGAACCGCCGACCCAGGCGCGGCTGCGTCCCCCGCGCCGGATCTCGCGTCTCAACACCACGTGATCGTCGTCGGCCTCCAGCCCCAGCTCGGCAAGCGTCGCAGCGACGTGATCGACGCCCTCCACATCCACCACGCCTTCCAACAACGTGCGCGTCTCGCCGCCACGCACGACCAACGACGACGCGCGACCACCCAGCAGTACGGTCAGGGCGTTCACGACGATGGATTTGCCGGCGCCCGTCTCGCCCGAGACGACGTTCAGGCCAGGTTCCAGATGAAGCACGGCATCCTTGACGACGGCAAAGTTCCGGATCCGCAGCTCGACGATCATCGCGGTGGGGTTGGCGCGAAGGGCGCGATGGGTTCAGCCCCCGGGACGAGGGCTGGCGGCCCAGCCGAGCTTGCGGCGCAACGTCGCGAAGAAGGAATGACCAGGCAGACGGACCAGGGCGACGTCGAACGCACCCATGCGCACGACGACGCGTTCATCGTGGCCGACCGGCCCACCCTCCTGCCCGTCGGCCGTGAGAAAGAGGGGCTCGCGGCGGTCAAGCGCCATGACCGTAATCCGGTCGTCGCCCGGCACCACCACCGGACGGAGCGCCAGGGTATGCGGGAGAATGGGCGTGACCAGAAGGCAGTCCAGCTGCGGCACGATCACGGGTCCGCCGGCCGAGAGCGAATACGCGGTGGATCCCGTTGGCGTGGAGACAATTACGCCGTCGCCCGAGAAGCTGCCGATCTCTTCCAGGTCGTCCTGGGGGCCCACCCAGAGATCCAGACGCACGACCTGCGCTGCGCCCGAGTTGTGGATGGCGACGTCGTTGAGGGCCGAACACGTCTGGCGGACCGCACCGTTGCGATCGCGGATTTCGGCATGCAGCGTCCGCCGCTTCTCGATCGAGAAACCGCCGCGCAGGACCGTGCGGAGGCCGTCGCCGATGCCGTCGGCCGACACCGACGTGAGAAACCCCAGGTTGCCGAGGTTGATTCCAAGCACCGGGATGTCTCTGCCGAACGCCATGCGCGCCGTCCGCAACAGGGTGCCGTCGCCGCCGAGCGAAACGATTAAATCGACGCTGGCGGTGGTCGGGTCGGCCGGCTCCAGCTCGGGAGCGGCCGAGGCCAAGCCCGGCTCTACCGCAACCGCAACCCCGAACTCGTCGGCAACGCGGGCAATGCGTCGACAGGCCGCGCCCATGCGGCCGCCCACGCCGCCGTCCGTCGCCCGTCCGACGATCGCGAGAGAACGGAACGACATGGCGGTCAACGCCGGCGTTCGATTACGAAACGGGCGAGCTGGCGAAGCCGGGGCGCGGCCAGCTCCGCTGAGTCCAACGCCCGCAATCCGCCGTGGACCAACGCACGCGCACGTTCGCGAGCACCCTCGACGCCAAGCAGCGTCACGTAGGTCGATTTGCCCAGCTCCTCGTCGGACGGTTGTTTGCCCAGCGACTCCGCCGACCCGGTGGCGTCCAGTACGTCGTCCATGACCTGGAACGCCAGCCCCAGTGCCCGCCCGAACTCCGACACGGCAGCCAGACGTACGGCGGCGGCCCCCGCCGCCAAGGCACCCATCTCGAGCGCAGCAATGAGCAGCGCGCCGGTCTTGAGGCTGTGAATCTCGGCCAACTCCCGTTCCGACAACGACATCTCCTCGCCCAGCAGGTCCAGCACCTGACCGCCCACCAGTCCACCCGCCCCCGCCGCTTCGAGCAGGACCGCGACAATGCGCCTGGCGGTGTCGATCGCGCCCCCCCTCGTCGCGGCATCGAAGGCCCACGCCGCGGCCCATGGAATCAACGTCGCTCCGGCGGCAGTCGCAGCCATAACCCCGTGCGCCGCATGGACGGTAGGACGACCCCGACGCAGCTGCGCGTCGTCCATGCAGGGCAGGTCGTCGTGAATGAGAGAGTACGCGTGGATCAGCTCGACCGCCGCCGCCAGATCATAGGTCGCCCGCGTGCACTCGCCCCCGAGCTCCTCGAACGCCGTAATCAGCAGGAGCGGCCTCAGGCGCTTGCCTTCGCTGAGCACGCCGGCCGCCGCCGCCGCGTGCACCTTGGGGGGCGCCACCTCGCCCAGGCCAACCATGCAGCGACGCAACGCAACTTGCACATGCATTCGGTGCGCCCGCATGTAGGACCCAAGAGCCTGGCTGGCCTGGCTAGGCGTCCCCGTCGTCATGATCGCCTCCATCCCCGATCAGCTCCTCCACGCGAAGCTCGACGCGGCCCAGGATTTCCCGTGCAACCCGCAAGTGCCCCACGCCCTCCTCGAACAACGCCAGCGCTTGGTCCAGCCCGAGCGAATCGGAATCCATGGCCCGCACGATCTCCTCCAGGCGGCGGAGCCTCCGATCGAGTCCAGCGTCAGCGTCCACCGCCAACCTCCGTCGCTGCGCGAGTCTGCTCCCGCCCTTCCGTCGGCCACGGTTGCCGCACGGGTTGCCCGTCCACCGTGCACGGAACGCTCCCGTCGACAACTCGTAGGCGGAAGCGACGCTGCGGGGCAAAATCGCCGACCGTCCGCAACAGGCGGCCTTGCGAATCCAACGGCGCCGCGTAACCACGGGCAAGGGTGGATAGGGGGGAGAGCGCCTCGAGGGCCGTCGCGGCCTCGGTCAGCCGCACGGTGTCGCGACCAATTCGGCCCTGCATCGCCTGCACGAGATCGCGCCTACCGCGCTGCTGGCGTTCCCGATGCGCAGCGATGACCCGTCGCACGTCGCGGAACAGCCGCTCCTGGGCGCGGTCAAGTCTCCAGCGCCTGGCACTGGCCTGACCGGACAGCGCGCGTCCCAGCCTGCGTTCCAGCTCGGTCAGGCGGCGAGCAAGCTCGTCGCCGTCGGGCGCAACCATCTCGGCTGCGGCCGATGGCGTCGCGGCCCGTCGGTCCGCGACCAGATCGCAGATCGTCACGTCGGTCTCGTGGCCAACCCCCGACACGACGGGTACGGGACACGCTGCGATCTGCCTGGCGACGGCTTCCTCGTTGAAGCCCCACAGATCCTCGATTGAACCGCCGCCACGGGCGACGATCACCACGTCGACGTCGCACGTGCCCACGCGACGGATTGCCGCCGCGATCTCCCCGCCCGCGCCGGGCCCCTGGACGCGCGTCCCGCGCACGAGCAGGCGCACCCACGGTGCCCGCTTTCTCGTGACGGCAACGATGTCGCGCAACGCAGCGCCCGTGGGCGAGGTCACCACGCCCACCCTGCGCGGGAACTCGGGCAACGTGCGCTTGCGCGCGGGATCGGTGAGCCCTTCGGCATCCAGGCGCGCGCGCAACCTCTCGAAGGCGCGCTTCCACATGCCCTCGGCGCCTTCGGCCTCGACCCTGTTCACGACGAATTGGTAACTGCCCCGCGCTTCGTACAGGGTCAAGTTGCCGAACGCGCGCAGCGTCATCCCTGCCCGCGGATCCACCAGCAGCGTTGCCGCCTGGCGCCGGAACATCACGCAGCGAATCTGCGCCGCCCTGTCCTTCAAGCTGAAGTAGCAGTGGCCGGAACCGTGCCGACTGAAGTTGGCCACCTCCCCCGCGACCCAGAGCTGGGGCAGCGTCTCCTCAAGCGTCAGTCGGGCCGCCCGATTCAACTCGGCCACCGTCCACACCCTCGGACCGGGCGCAGACCGCCTGGCGACGCTTGCAGGTTGGTCCGCGAACAGATCCGGCTCGCGCGGTGTCCGTCGTCGCCGCCCGGGGGAGGATCCGCGCCTATACCGCGCCACGCTCGTTACCTGGCCGGAGTTATCCGCGCGCCGCGAGCCGCACCGCAGCCTCGACGGTGTTGGCGAGCAGCATGGCGATCGTCATGGGGCCCACGCCGCCCGGCACCGGCGTGATCGCATGGGCCACGCGGCTCACGGCATCGAAGTCCACGTCGCCTACCACCCGGTAGCCCCGTTCGCGCGTCGGATCGTCCACCCGGTTGGTGCCCACGTCAATGACGGTAACGCCGGGCTTCACCATGTCGCCGGTCACCGTGTTGGGGCGACCCACCGCCACAATCAGGATGTCGGCGGTGCGGGTAAGCGCGCCCAGATCGGCGGTGCGGCTGTGGGCCACGCTCACGGTGGCGTTGCCGCCCGGCGCGCGTCGCAGCAGCAGGAGCGCCATCGGCTTGCCCACGATGTTCGAGCGACCCACAACCACGACGTGTTTGCCGGACGGGTCCACGCCGCTGCGCAGCAGCATCTCGATCACTCCCAAGGGCGTACACGGCGCGAGCACGTTGGGATCGCCCGTGGCAAGCCGCCCAACATTCACCGGATGGAATCCGTCTACGTCCTTTTCGGGATGAATGGCGAGCAGGACCTTGGACTCGTCGATCTGCGAGGGTAGCGGCAGCTGCACCAGGATGCCATGAATCGCCGGATCGGCGTTCAGCTCGTCGATGAGCTCCAGGAGCGCGCCTTCGGTCGTGGTTTCGGGCAGGGTGATCTGGCGTGAATGTATGCCCGCCTCGGCGGCGGCTCGGTTTTTCATGCCGACGTACAGCCGACTGGCCGGGTTCTCGCCGACCAGCACCGTAGCCAGACCGGGCACGATGCCCTGCGGCGCGAGGGCGGCGACCCGTTGGTTCAGTTCGTCGCGGATCGTTTGGGCAATGTCCTTGCCGGAGATGATTGTTGCGGCCATGGTCTCTCTGGTTAATTGGTTCAGCGAGCGAAATTGACGGCCCGCGTCTCTCGAATGACGACGATCTTGATCTGACCGGGATACTGGAGCTCGCTCTCGATCCGACGCGCCACGGCCTCGGAGATCCGTGCCATGCCCCCGTCGGATACGCGCCCGGGCTCGACCATTACCCGAAGTTCGCGCCCTGCCTGGATCGCGAAACACCGTTCCACGCCGGGGTGCTCGGTGGCGATTTCCTCGAGCTTCTCGAGGCGTTTCACATAGCCTTCGAACATGTCGCGCCGGACCCCGGGGCGGGATCCGCTGATGGCGTCCGCCGCCGTCACCAGCCACGCCTCGGGGTAGCGATGGGGTTCGTCGTCGTGATGGGCCATGATCGCGTTGAGAACGACGTCCGGCTCCTTGAAGCGTTTGCACAGCCGGTAGCCGAGCTCGACGTGCGTGAGCGCTTCCTGCTCGTGCGTGAGACCTTTGCCCACGTCGTGCAGCACCCCCGCTCTCCGCGCCATTCGCGCATCCAATCCCATTTCGGCGGCCATGTTGCCCGCCAGCAACGCCACTTCGCGGGCGTGCGCCAGCTGATTCTGTCCGAAGGAAGTACGGAACTTCAGCCTCCCCAACACCTTGATGATCTCGGGATGGACGCTGTGAATGCCTAGCCGGTAGAGCGTCTCGTCGGCGGCTTCTCGCATTTCGCTCTCGATGTCCGCCTCGCTCTTGGCCACGATCTCCTCGATTCGCGCCGGATGGATGCGTCCGTCGTCGATGAGCCGCGACAGCGCCAGCCGCGCGACCTCGCGCCTGACCGGGTTGTAGCCCGAGAGCACCACCGCTCCAGGGGTGTCGTCGATAATCACGTCAATCCCGGTGGCCTGCTCGAACGCGCGGATGTTGCGGCCCTCGCGGCCGATGATGCGGCCCTTCATTTCGTCCGACGGTAGCTCCACGACGGACACCGTCAGCTGTGCAGTCTCGTCGGCGGCCATGCGCTGGATCGCCATCGCCAGCACCCTTTTCCCCTCGCGGTCGGCGGTGCGATGCGCTTCCTCCTTGATCTCGCGCAGCTGTTTGGCCGCCTCGGCGCGAGCCTGGTCCGCCATCTCGGCAACGAGATGCGCTTTCGCCTCGTCCGCCGTGAGACCGGCCACGGCCTCGAGACGATCGTGCGCTTCTGCGAGCGCACGATCGACGTCGCCGCGCAGCTTGGCGATCTCGTTCGCTTTGGCGGCGAGCGCCCGGTCGCGGTCCTTCAGCCGGTTGGCGCGCCCTTCAAGCGCGTCCCGTCTCCGATCGAGCTGGTCGGCCACGCGGTCAGCCTTGCGATCGGCCGCCTCGGTACGCTCAACCAGCCTGCGCTCGCCTCGCTCGACCTCTTCGCGGCGGCGGCTCTCTTCCTTCTCCCAGTCTTCCCGCAGGCGAAGACCGGTCTCTCTCGCCTGCAACTCGGCGGTGCGGCGCAGATTGGCCGCCTCTTCCTTTGCAGCCTTGCAAATGCGCGACGCCTCGTCTCGTGCCGCCTCCGTTTCGCGACGCTGTCGCGCGCGCTCCCGACCCCTGGCCAGGATGTACGCCACGACCGCGGCAACCACGGCCGCCACGACCGCCACGGAAACGCCAAGCGCACTCACCGTCTAGCGAATCTCGGGCCCGTCGGTCCGATCGTCCGCAACGAAGCGGTCGCGCGCCGGCATGCGGATCGCGGCCAGCGATGGTGCGTCCAGCACGGCGTCCTCGGGCAACAGGCCGTTGAGGTGCAGCAAATAGGCGGTGACCGCGTATACCTCGTCGTCGGTCAGGGTACCGGGCGTCAGTTGGGGCATCGCCCGGCGAGTGTAGTCGAACAGGGTGGTCGCATACGGCCAGAAGGCGCCAAAGGACCGGTTGGGCGGCCACTGTTCCCACTCGTCGGTGGAGACCAGTCGGTCGTTGGGGCCTTCGGTGCCGGTTGGTCCATGGCATTGCACGCACGAGAGGTCGTAAATGCGGCGCCCCTGTGCGACGGACCCGCTTCCGGGCGGCAGGCCCTCGCCGTCGGGCTTGACGTCGATGTCCCACCGGGCGACCCGCTCTTCGGATGCGGGAACCCCGAAGCCAAACCGACTCGGAGCGTGGGACGGAAGCGCCGGCGGCGCGGGTTCTCCCGCTTCCTGCATGCTCGGCGCGTTCAGGTCGGCCGGCGGCGCGGGTGGCGCGTCCGGCGCGCAGGCAGCGAGCAGGAGTGCGAACGCGCACCCCGTCGCCGACCTCATACCAGCTCCCCCAGCCCGAAGGTTACCGCGCCGTCGGAGGCAATCTTCCAGGCGCGCTGATGATTGTGGTGATACGACGTGCGCTCGCCGCGGGCCTCCCAGAGCTGCTGCACGGTGGGCTGAACGTATCCGGTTTCGTCGGTCGCGCGGCTCAGGATGACGGTGTCGCGGCCATTCCAATTCCACAGGTGGCGGAACCGCACGGTGGACTTGGACAGAATGGGCGGTTGCATGGCGGCGTCCGTCCACGAGCGGCCGCCGTCGGCGCTCACTTCGACCCTGGCGATCTTGCCGCGGCCCGTCCACGCCAATCCCTCGATCTCCCACCAGCCGCGATCGGGCAGGACGTACGGGTAGGAGGGGAATGTGATGATCGACTTCGCGTCCATCACGAAGCTGAACTGGCGCGCAGTACCGTCCTTCAGGGGATCCGTGTAGCGCGAGGTCTCGTCGCGGGTCATGGTCGGACGGTCGGTTACCTCGATGCGTCGCAGCCACTTCACCTGAGCGTTTCCTTCCCAGCCCGGCAGCATCAGGCGCACCGGGTATCCCTGCTCGGGCCTGATGGCTTCGCCGTTTTGCCCGTAGGCCAGCATGGCGTCGTCCATGGCCTTCTCGAGGGGAACGCTGCGGCCCATGACGGCGGCGTCGCTACCCTCGGCCAGAAGCCAGCTCGCGCCCGGTCGCACGCCCACCTCGCGCAGAATGGTCGAGAGCATGACGCCCGTCCATTCGCTCGTGCTCAGCAGGCCGTCGAGCTGTTGCGGCGAAATGGCGGTGGGCATGCGGTCTCGGTTGTACGCCCCGCCTCCGTTGCCCGAACACTCGATAAAGCAAATGCGCGACGCCTGCGGATACCGCCTGAGGTCGGCCATGCGGAAGACCATCGGGCGTTCGACCATGCCGTGGACGAGCAGCTCGTGGTCGCCCGCCACGATGTCGGGAACACCCGCGTGGTGACGCTCGAAGTGTAGGTCGGACGGCGTGATGGTGCCCTGCAGATCCTGGAGCGGCGTGCGCGACGAGCTCGACAGCGCCAGCGTCCGCAGCAGGCGGCGGGGCTGTTCGCCGGGCGCTCGTTGGCCGACCTCGGAGACGAAGCGCCCCGGCACCTTCGTGGGGTCGACGGGGGCCTGCGGCGCCTGCCGGACCGTCGCCTTGACCGCATCGTGGCGGGTCATGACCAAGCCGGAAGCGGCAACGCCCGAAGCCGCCGCCAGCCATGACCGGCGCGAAAGTCCTGGTCGTGTTTGCATGGATTTCCTCCTTCCCCGGTGTGCCATCGCGGTGCGCTATCCCGACTCCCTCAGCTCCGCATCGATCCTGGCGGTCAGGCCCTTGATTCGATCGCGCACGGTCAACCGCTCGCGCAGCAGCTCGTCCGCGAGCGCCAGAGCGGCCATGATGGCCGCGTGCTTGACGCTGACGCCGCTGCGCCCGGCAACGACGCTCATGCGCTCGTCCACCAGAGCCGCACAACGTCTGGTGTGCTCTTCGTCGGCGGCCGCTCGCAGCGTATACGATTCCCCGGCGATCTTGACGCGAATTGCGGTCCGCGCCGCCCCGGGGCTCGTCCCCTGGTCGCCCTTCATCGTCTTGGTTCGTTCATCGTCTCGCCTCCAGGAAACGGATGCTTGCGAAGATCCGGTCGATTCTTTCGCGGCCTCGTTCGATGCGCCCGCGCAGGTCGTGGTTCTCGGCCTTCACTTTGGCCATGCCCTGCGACAGCGCTTCAAGATCCTGACGACCTTCCGCGAACTCGCGCAAGAGATCTTCGCTGCGCCGCGCCCGTTCGTTCGCCGCGGCGGCGACCCGGCGAAGCTCATGCACTTCCTCGATCAAGCGGCGAACCGCCGACTCCAAGGACTCAATGCCTGCAAGCGCCGCGCCCTGCCCGTCAGCTTCGCGGTTCGACACCCGTCGCCTCCTTCACCTTTCTGAGCACCCGCTTGAAAGCTCGGTCGATTTCCTTGTCCGTCAGGGTCCGCTTTCGCGCCCGAAAACGCAAGCGAACCGCCAGGGACCGAGCGCCAGGAGGAAGGCCGGCATCCTCGTACAGATCGAAGACGCCGACGTGCTCCAGGAACTTGCCTCCCCCTGCGCGCGCCGCTGCAAGTACTTTCCCGGCCGACGTTTCGGCAGGTAGCAGAAAGGCCACGTCGCGCTCCGACGCGGGCTGGTCCGGGACTTCGTCGGCGGTGACGGGAACCAGGGGCGCGGGCGACGACGGCAGCACCACCTCGGCCCCCACGACCGTTCCCGCCCACCGGGGCAGGTCGGTCGCAGCCGGACGCACGACGCCGCCCCACCCCACGACCCGATTGTTCGCAGCGACAAGCTCGTAGCACAAGCCAGGCTCGAAGATGGACGCTCCGTCCAGCGTCACGCCGCCGCCCGACGTGCGCGACGAGGCCGGCGCCACGCGACCCCGCGGGTACGCCTCTTGCATGACCAGCTCCATGACGCGCGCAATGTCGTAGACGTCGAAATGGTCTTCCGCTTCGGACCACTGCACCGGCGCGCGGCGACCGTGCAGCACCACCGCGAGCCGAGCGGACTCCAACGGCACGGGACCCTCGCCAGGCGCGAAAGCGGTGCCAAGCTCGAACAACCGCACGTCGCGCACGCCGCGGGCCAGGTTTCGCTCCAGGTGGGTCAGCAGCCCCGGCAGCCGGTCGCGGAGCAGGCGGCTCTCGTCGGCCGACATGGGATTGAGCAACGCAACGTCGCCGTGGCGCGGGGGGCCGAGGGCGGGGGTCTGCGCCTCGCTGAGGCCGTCGCCGGCGAGCCGAGCGCGGAGCCGGTCCTCGAGCGCGAACAGCGGGTGGTCCGGCACGGTCCCGGGTCGGAAGGGAGCCATTGCCGACGGGAAGGCGTCGAATCCGTGCGTGCGCGCCACTTCCTCGATCAGATCGACCTCGCGCAGGGTGTCGTAGCTGCGATGGCCGGGCACCCGGAAATCGATGCGGTCGTCGCGCCGGTCGGCCACGACGTAGCCGAGGGGCCGGAGAAGCGCCACAATCTCGTGCGCGGCGAATTCCACGCCCAGGACGTGCCGCACCCGCGACGGACGCAGCGAGACGACGGGCGCCTTCCAGGGCGACGGGCAGGCGTCGATCACGTCGCCGTCCAGCCTGCCGCCGGCCGTGGCCAGGATGAGCTCGGTCGCCCGGAGCACCGCCAGCTCCATGGTCGCCGGATCGACGCCGCGCTCGAAGCGGTAGCTGGCGTCCGTGGACATTCCCAGGGCCCGCCGCGCGGCCCTCACCCGCTTGGGCTCGAAGAGGGCGCATTCGAGAAGGATGTCGGTCGTGCCGTCCGATACTTCCGAATCGCGCCCGCCCATGACCCCCGCAACCGCAACCGGCGCACCCGCGTCTCGGATCGTGAGCATTGACGGCGCAAGTTGCCTGGTGTGGCCGTCGAGCGTGGCGAGCGACTCGCCCGGACGCGCGCACCCCACGACGATCGCCGGCCCTTCCAGACGGTTCAGGTCGAAAGCATGCAACGGCTGACCCAGTTCCAGCATGACGTAGTTGGTGGCGTCGACAACGTTGTTGATCGGACGAGCGCCGGCCGCCCTGAGCCTGTCGGTTAGCCAACGGGGCGAAGGAAGGACGCGCACGCCGCGAAGCACGGCCCCCAGGTAACGCGGACACAAATCGCTGTCCTCGATGTGGATTCGCACGCCGGCCGACCCGCTCTCGGAGCCGCCCCGAGCAAACGAAGCGCGCAGCCCAGCCGCGCCCGCTGCGCTGCCCGGGAAAGCCGGCAATGCGATGCCGCCCTGCCCCTCCGGGTGCAGCTCGCGCGCTATGCCCACATGCGACAGCAGGTCGCCGCGATTCGGGGTGACCTCGACGTCGAAGCGATGGTCGTCGAGCCCCACCGCCTGGGCCAGGGGCGCGCCGACTTCGTGCGTCCCTTCGAGAAGCATGATCCCGGCGTGGTCGTCGCCAAGCTCCAGCTCCCGCTCGGAGCAGAGCATTCCCCGACTGAAGTGACCGCGAATCTTGCGCTTGCCGATCTTGAAGCCTCCGGGGAGGCGCGCGCCCACGGGCGCAAACGGGTAGAACGCGCCGCTGCGAACGTCGGGGGCGCCGCAGACCACCGGCACCTCGCCGTCGGGTCCCAATACCCGGCAGAGCGTAAGGCGGTCGGCATTCGGGTGCGGACCCGTCTCCAATACCTGCCCGACCACGATGTCTCGCAATCCCGCGGCGAGATCGTCGACTCCTTCTACAGGAGCGCCTCGCTGGGCCAGCTTCGCAATTGCCTCGTCCGGCGTCAGCCCGATTCCAGGGGCGACGTCGCAAAGCCAGCGGTACGAGACCTTCACCGGCCGCCCTTGCGCGTGCTCACGCGAACTGCCCCAGAAACCGCATGTCGTTCTCGTAGAAGAGCCGCAAGTCGCTTACGCCGTGCCGCAGCAACGCCACTCGGGCCGGTCCCATGCCAAAAGCCCAACCGGTGTAACGCTCCGAATCGTACCCCACGTTGTCGAGCACGGCCGGATCGACCATGCCGGAGCCCATGATCTCGATCCAGTCGGTTTCTTCCTTGCGCCCGTTCCGCACGATTACGCGCTTCACGTCCACTTCCGCCGACGGCTCGGTGAAAGGAAAGAACGAGGGACGAAAGCGCACCTGCGTGCCCGGCCCCCAGAACCGCCGCGCAAACTCGGCAAGGGTCGCCTTGAAGTCGACGAACGTGACGCCCTCGTCCACCACGAGCCCTTCGATCTGCGCGAAGGCGGGCGTGTGAGTGGCGTCGTAGGTGTCGCGTCGATAGACCATGCCGGGCGCGATGATGCGAATCGGGGGCGCATGCTTCTCCATCGTGCGGATCTGGACCGGAGACGTGTGGCTGCGCAAGAGCAGGCCCGGCGCCAGGTAGAGCGTGTCCTGCTCGTCGGCCGCAGGGTGATCGAGCGGCGTGTTCAACGCCACGAAATTGTACCATTCGGTGTCGACTTCGGGCCCGCGCGCTCGCGTGAAGCCAAGGCTCTGGAAGATCGTCCAGATGTCGTCGACGACTTGGCTCACCGGGTGGATCGTTCCGCGCCACTTGCGGCGCGGAGGCAACGTGAGGTCGACGGCGGGTTGAGACGGCCGACGCGCCGCGGAAACCTCGCGCAAGCGATCCTTGAGCGCCTGGGCAACCCGTTGCTTGACTCGGTTGGCCGTGGCCCCCGCCTTTGGGCGCTCGCTCGGGCTGATCGTGCCCAAACGCCGCAGCAACCCCGATACCAGCCCTTCTTTGCGCCCCAGATAGCGGACCCGAATTCGCTCAAGTTCGGCGGCGTCGCCCGCCCGGCGAATCTGGGCGAGCGCCTCGTGCCGCAACCTGCGAAGCTCGTCGATCAAGGTCCGCGCGAAGTGTGCGAAAGCGGGTGGGACGCGGCGGTCCGGACTGCCGCGGCTAGTTGCTGAGCGCCGACTTCGCCCGTCGGGCCAGCGAAGCGAAGGCGTCGGGGCTGCGAATGGCCAGATCCGCCAACGCCTTGCGATCCAGTTCGATCCCGGCGCGCTTCAACCCGTTCGTGAAGCGGGAATAGGAGATGCCGTTCTGACGGGCGGCGGCGTTGATTCTCGCGATCCACAGTCGCCTGAAGTTTCGCTTCTTTTTTTTGCGGTCCCGGTAGGCGTGTTCCCAGCCCTTCTCGACCGCGTCCTTGGCAGTGCGGTATAGATTCTTGCGGCCCCCGAAATAGCCCTTTGCCGCCTTCAGAATCTTCTTTTTTCGCCTCTTCCGCGCGACCGCGTGTTTCGAGCGCGCCATCTACCGGCTCCTTCCCGGCAACATCCGGCGCACGCGGCTCGCGTCGGCCGCGGAGGCCTCCGCACGGGTGCGCAAGCGCCGCTTCCGCTTGCGGTTCTTCTTGGTAAGGACGTGGGACTTGTACGCCCTCATCCGCACGAGCTTGCCGGACCCGGTTCGGCGGAAACGCTTCGCCGCGCCCCGATTGGATTTCATTTTCGGCATGGGACTTCTTCGAGACTCTTCTATTTCTTGAGCGGGCTCAGAATCATCGTCATCAGATTGCGCTCAAAGTTGGGAAATTGTTCGACCCGGGCGTACCCGCTGAGGTCTCTCGTGGCTCGCAGCAGGACCTCGCGCCCGAGTTCGGGGTGCGCGACCTGACGTCCACGGAACATCATGGTGAGCTTCACCTTGTTCCCGTCCGACAGGAACCGCCGCGCGTGGCGGAGCTTGAAGTCGTAATCGTGATCTTCGATTCCGGGACGGAACTTGACCTCCTTCAGCTGTACCGTGTGCTGCTTCCGGCGGGCTTCCCGGGCGGCGCGGGCCGCCTTGTACTTGTACTTGCCGTAGTCCATGAGGCGCACCACAGGAGGCCTTGAGTCCGGCGCGACCTCCACCAGATCAAGCCCCCGCTGGGCGGCCCGGGTACGTGCTTCGTCCAACGATACGATTCCGATCTGCCCTCCCGACTCGTCGATCAGTCGAATCGGGCTGATCCGGATCTGTTCGTTAACCCGGACGCGTTTTTGTGCGATCTTGGAACTCTCCTTGCTGTGGGGTACAGACTTGAATTATCGGCCTGCGACGGGGCGTTTGTCAACAGTAGCCTCGTCAACCTCGTCGCGGAGGCTTCGTGCGAAATCCTCGCGGCCCATGGTGATCTGCTTCCTGGTCGCACCGCGCTTCCGCACCGAGACGGCACCGGCCTCCGCTTCGCGCTTGCCCACGATGGCCATGTACGGGACTTTCATCAGCTCGGCGTTGCGGATGCGATAGCCCAGCGTATCGCGGTCGTCCACTTCCACCCGCAGTCCTTGCGCCTGGAGCGCCGCGGCCAGATCGCGGGCGGATTCCGTCCACTGTTCCGAGACGGGAAGGACGCGCACCTGTTCCGGCGCAAGCCACAACGGGAACGCGCCCCCGTAGTGCTCGACCAGCCCGCCGATGAAACGCTCCATCGACCCCAACAGGGTGCGGTGGACGACCACGGCCTGATGTCGCTGGTTGTCGGCGCCGACATACTCGAGTCCGAAGCGTTGCGGCATGAGGAAATCGAGCTGGAAGGTGCCGCCCTGCCATTCGCGCCCCAAGGCGTCGGTTACCAGAATGTCGACCTTCGGGCCGTAGAACGCGCCCCCGCCTTCGTCCAGCTCGAAATCGAGCCCGCGGTCGCGCAGAACCCCGGCCAATCTCTCGGACGCGTCGTCGTATGTTGCCGGGTCGCCGATGGCCTTTTCGGGACGAGTCGACAGGGCCACGCGATACTCGTAGCCAAACACCTTGAGCAGGTAATCGCCCAGGTCGAGCAGGCGATTGTATTCCTGTTCGATCTGATCCTCGCGGATGAAGATGTGCGCGTCGTCCTGAGTGAAGGCGCGCACGCGCAGCATGCCGTGCAGCGTCCCTGAACGCTCGTAGCGGTAACAGGTTCCCAATTCCGCGAAGCGAAGCGGCAAATCGCGGTAGGAGCGGATCGCGGAACGGTAGATCATGAAGTGGTGCGGGCAGTTCATGGGCTTCATGCGGAACCGCTCGCCGTTGTCGTCCATGGCTGGGAACATGTCGTCGGCGAACACGTCCAGATGGCCCGAAATCCGGTACAGCTCCTCGCTGGCGACGTGTGGGGTGTAGACGATCTCGTAGCCGTGATTGACGAGGGTCTCGCGCAGAAAGTCCTCGATGACGCGCCGGACGCGGCCTCCTCTGGGGTGCCACAGCACCAAGCCCTGACCCACTTCCTCTTGTATGGAGAAGAGGTCGAGGCGCTTGCCGAGAACCCGGTGGTCGCGCTTCTTCGCCTCTTCCAGACGGTGCAGGTGCGTGCGTAGGTCCTTCTTGGCGAAGAAGGCGGTGCCGTAGATGCGCTGGAGCATCTTGCGGCGCTCGTCGCCTCGCCAATACGCACCCGCCACCTTCAGGAGCTTGAAATGCTTGAGTCTTCCCGTGCTGGGAATGTGCGGACCCCGGCAAAGGTCGAGAAACGGTCCGTCGCGATAGACCGTGATGACTTCGTCGTCGCCGAACTCGTCCAGCCGTTCAAGCTTGAGGGAATCGTCGGCAAAGAGTTGGCGGGCTTCGTCCGCAGTCACGACCCGACGTTCGAATGGGTAGTCGGCCCGAACCACCTCGTCCATGCGCCGCTGAATGGCCTCGATTTCTTCCGGGGTGAACGGCTTGGGTACGTCGAAGTCGTAGTAGAAGCCGTCGTCGATCGCGGGACCGAACCCGATGCCGGCGCCCGGCACGAGCTCGCGCACGGCCGTGGCCAGCACGTGGGCCGCCGAGTGGCGGAGGACCCCCAACGCCTCCGGATCGCGCGGCGTGAGCAGACGAACGGACGCGCCGTCTTGAAGCGGGCGGCCAAGATCGACGATTTCGCCGTCCACGACGGCCGCCAGGGCCACGCGGGCGAGACCCGGCCCGATGGCCACGGCAAGGTCCGCCGCGCTGGATCCCTCCGGCAGTTCGTGCTTCTTGCCGTCGGGCAAAGTGACGGAGACGCGCGTCATTGGTCGTTGGGCGGGCCGTCGGGCGGCGGCCAGGGGGTGCCCGTGACGCGTTCCAACGCCGATTGCGAACGGCTGGGGCGGAACGCCTGTCGCGCGGCCATGTCGTATTGGTCGCCAGGCGCCAGGAAATAGAAGAGACCGCCACCGTCCAACGTCGCTTGCGCGTCGTAGATGACCGCGTAGCTCTGTCCCACTACTTCGAAGCGATCTCCCCGTACGACAATCGCCGTGTTCTCGTCAATCCCTATGCCCAGCAGCTCGGGTTTGGCCCGAATCACTTCGATGAGGTCGAATTGCCGGTTGCGCCTCAGCAGGTGCTGGTCGATGCCCACGCCCTTCAGAAAGCCCAGCCCCACTTCGTGATCGCCCATCATGATGGTGTTGGTCCTGGTGTCGCCGCGGACCAGGTACGATCCCTGGATGGACGCCCCCGCGGAAGATCCGCCGATGACGCCGCCGCGGTCGAGCACGTCCCACAGGGCGTCGTGGACCTTCGTGTCGAGATATGCGTCGGCCAAGCGCCACTGTCGGCCTCCGGTGAACCAGACCCCGCGTGCGTCGCGCAGTGGTTCGACGAAGGCGTCGGTGTTGGCGACTTCGGGATCGTAGGTGTGCAGGACGGTAACGTCGCGCGCCCCGGCGGCTTCGAGCGGACGGCGTCCGCGGAAGAACTGGTCGTATTGCTCGGCACCTCCGGCGGTCGGGATCACCACGATGGGCGCGTTGGGCCCGCCCGCCAGGTCGACGAAGCGCGCAAACACGTCGGGATCGGAGAGCGCGCCGCCAGCAACGACGAGCGAGCCGTTGGCGGGACCCACCTGCTGTGCGCTGGCGGGGGTGCTTGCAGAGATGACGAGGGCGGCAAGCGTGGCCGCGACGACGCTGCGAATGATATGCACGAAGGCTCCCTTTTCGCTGGAATCGAAATGGACGAAACGCTTTCGGAAGATTGCGCCGAATGCCGGTGGGCGGTAGGGCGGCCCGTGGCGTTGCGAAGGCCAACGCGGCCTACAAGCAAAACGGAGCCCAGGCGGCAAGCGCCCGGACTCCGTTCCACGTGGTCCGTATCTTGGACGGTCTGGGCTAGTACATGCCGCCCATGTCGCCGCCGCCACCGGGGCCGGGCATGGCCGGCTTTTCTTCTTCCGGAAGCTCGACGACCACCGCTTCGGTCGTGAGAAGGAGGCTTGCGATCGACGCCGCGTTCTGGAGTGCGCTGCGCACGACCTTGGTCGGATCGATCACGCCGGCCTTCACCAGGTCCTCGTAGGTGTCGGTCTGCGCGTTGTAACCGTAGCCGCCGTCGCCGTCGCGCACGTTCGCGACCACAATCGACGCTTCGGCGCCCGCGTTGCCCGCGATCTGCCGAATGGGCGACTCCAACGCGCGGCGGAGGATGTTGGCGCCGACCCGCTCGTCTTCACGGTCGAGCGCCAGCGCGTCCAGCGCTCCCTGCGCGCGCAGGAGCGCCACGCCGCCGCCGGGCACGATGCCCTCTTCGACCGCCGCGCGCGTGGCGTGCAGCGCGTCTTCGACGAGCGCCTTCTTCTCCTTCATTTCCGTCTCGGTGGCCGCGCCGACGTCGATAACCGCCACGCCGCCGGCCAGCTTCGCCAGACGCTCCTGAAGCTTCTCGCGGTCGTAATCGGACGTCGACTTGTCGATCGCCACTTTGATCTCTTCGATGCGACCCTGGATCTTGTCCTCGGCGCCCGCGCCGTCGATGATCGTGGTGTTGTCCTTGTCGATCACCACGCGCTTTCCGGTCCCGAGGTCGCTCAGGACGGCGTTCTCGAGCTTGAAGCCGACCTCTTCCGAGATGACTTGGCCGCCCGTAAGCACGGCGATGTCCTGCAGCATGGCCTTGCGGCGGTCGCCGAAGCCGGGGGCTTTCACGGCCGCGACCTTGAGCGTGCCGCGCAGCTTGTTGACCACCAGCGTGGCCAAGGCCTCGCCCTCGACGTCCTCGGCGATGATCAGGAGCGGCTTGCCCATCTGAGCCACCTTCTCGAGGATCGGCAGAAGGTCCTTCATCGAAGACACCTTCTTGTCGTGAATGAGGATCATCGGATCTTCGAGAACCGTCTCCATGCGCTCTGGATCGGTTACGAAGTAAGGGGAGAGATACCCGCGGTCGAACTGCATGCCCTCGACCGTGTCGAGCTCGGTGGCCAGGCCGCGCGCCTCTTCGACGGTGATGACGCCGTCCTTGCCGACCTTCTCCATCGCTTCGGCGATCAGCTCGCCGATTTCCATGTTGTTGTTGGCGGAGATGGCGCCCACCTGGGCGATCTCGCGCTTGCCCTTGGTCTCGGTCGAGGCCACGCGCAAGGCGTCCACCACCGCTTCGACGCCCTTGTCGATGCCGCGGCGGATGCCCATGGGATTGGTGCCCGCGGTGACGTTCTTGAGCCCTTCGCCGAAGATCGCCTGGGCGAGCACGGTCGCGGTGGTCGTGCCGTCGCCGGCGACGTCCGACGTCTTGGTCGCGACTTCCTTGACCATCTGTGCGCCCATGTTCTCGACCGGATCCTCAAGTTCGATCTCCTTGGCCACGGATACGCCGTCCTTGGTGACCGTGGGCGAGCCGAACTTGCGGTCGATCACGACGTTGCGACCCTTGGGTCCGAGGGTGACCATGACCGCCCGCGTGAGCTTGTCCACGCCGGCCTTCAGTCTGGCTCGTGCCTCGATGTCGAAATCCAGTTCCTTCGCTGCCATTTCGTTTTTCTCCTGGGAGTTGGTTAGTGGATCTTGGCGAGGATGTCGGACTCGCGGAGGATGAGGTAGTCGTCTCCGTCCACCTTGACTTCCGTGCCGCTGTACTTGCCGTACAGCACACGGTCGCCCCGAGCGACTTCCATGGGCGTCCGGTTTCCGTCGTCGTTGAGTTTGCCGGGACCGACGGCGATGATCTCGCCCTCCTGGGGCTTCTCCTTGGCGGTGTCCGGGATGTACAGGCCACCCCGCATCTGCTCGGCCTCTTCCAGGGCCTTCACCACGACGCGATCCGCCAGCGGCTGGATCTTCTCTGCGGCTGACATGCGCTGCTCCTTTGTTTGGGTGTGTTGGTTGAGCGTTCTGTTAGCACTCGGAGTGCTTGAGTGCTAACAGTGCGCATGAATGGTGGGGGTTTTGGGGTGTGTGTCAACCCCCCCCAGCCAAATGCTCCCCCGCGATCCCCAATCCTTGCAGCGTCAGGAACGGCTCCAGCCTGTCGACGGAGGCCGCATGCGGCGCGATGACCGGCGCAAACCCCCCGGTGGCGACGACCAGCAGATTCTCAGGCTGCCAGCTCGCGCGAATCCTGGCCACCACCCCGTCCACGGCGTCGACGGCTGAATAGAAGACGCCGCTCTGGATGCAGGTCTCGGTGCGACGTCCGATCACGGTCGCCGGCGGCACCAGGTCCACCCTGGGAAGCTTGGCGGTGCTGCGGGCGAGCCAATCCAGACCCGCGCTGAGACCAGGCGCGATCAACCCGCCGCGAAACACCCCGTCTGCGGTGATGCAATCAAACGTGGTTGCCGTGCCCAGATCCACGGCGATGGTGTTGCGTGCAAAGCGCGTCTTGGCTGCCAGGGTGTTCACGATGCGATCCGCGCCGACGGTCAACGGCTCCTCCACATCCAACGCGATCGGCAAGTCGGAGGTGGCGTTGACCTCGAACACGGGCCCGTTCACGACCGAAGCCAGGGCTTCGCGCACCGTACGGGTGGCCGACGGGACCACGGACCCGATGACGCCCCTTTTTATTTCGGCGCCCGCGAGCGGTTGCAGCGACAGTAGCGCATCGAGCAGCACTCTGTATTCGGCCGGCGTCCGGGGCACGCGCGTACTGACCCGCCACGTCTCGACGACGTCTCGGCCGGAAAGATCCAGGAGACCGATCACGGTCTCGGTGTTGCCCACGTCGGCGACAAGCTGGCAGTCCATAGGCCGTTAGCTCCTGAGTTCGATGGTTCCGGCGACGATTCGCAGCCGGGAACCGGCATCGGTTCGCACCGACATGGCACCGTCCGCAAGCAGACGGCCGCCGGTTGCCCGCAGCGCGTCGACCTTGGCAAGGGGGCCGGAAACATGGCGAACGACGCCGGTCACCGACAACGGCCGACCCCGCAGCGCCGAGCGCGCGTTGAGCGCCGCCAGCTCGTCGGCGGGGATCGCCACCGAAAGGTCCGAGCTCGACGCGACCGAGGCCGGGGAGGGGTCCCACAGCGCTTGCAGCTCGGCCACGATTTGCCGCAGCGCCTGCGCCCTGCACGCCGATCGGCCCGTCTGCAGCAGCAGCGAGGTAGCAGGCGGCGCGAGCCCGGCGGGCAGCTCGCGGCGCGTCTGATTGAGGTTGACGCCGACCCCGACGAGCACTGCGCCGCGCACGCGTTCGCAGAGTATGCCGCCCAGTTTTTGCCCTCCGGCCAGGATGTCGTTGGGCCACTTGATCAAGGTCCCGACCTCGGGCGCCACCGAATCGAGCGCGCGGACGACCGCGAGGCCAACCCTCAGCGAGAGTGCCGTTTCGGCGTCGCCGCGCGTGGCGCGCGCCATGGTAAACCAGAGTCCCCGCGAGGTGTTCGACGCCCACCTCCGCCCCCGCCTGCCCCGGCCTGCCGTCTGACGGTCGGCCAACACGATTGCGGGGAGCGGTCGCCCTTCTTCCACAAGCTCTCTGGCTCTGTCGCTTGTCGATTCGATGCGTGCGTGAAACTCCGCCGCAGCGACCCCGAGTTGGTTGGCCCAGGCGTTTGCGGCACGCCCTTGCCAGCGGTCGAGCGGCATTACGAGACGGCAGTCCAGAGGAACATGGCGCCCACCAGCCACAGATACGGCGCGAAGACGTGAAAGGAGCGGTTTGCGAGCATGGCGCGAAAAATGCGGATCGCCGCGATTCCGGTGACGCATGCCGCCGCCGCGGACAGGAGCAACGTCGCAGGCACGATTGTCGGTTGCGCCGTCAGGGTCCCGACGTCCAGGAGCTCGAGGAGCGTCGCGCCGCCGATCGGGGGGATCGACATGAGGAAGGAGAAGGCGGCCGCCTCTTTCGGGTTGACGCCGCGCCAGAGTGCGGTCACCACCGTGCTGCCCGAGCGCGAGATGCCGGGGACGATGGCCGCTGCCTGGGCGATGCCCATGAGCAGGGCGGATGCGGGATCGATCGGCCCCGAGGGCCCGCGCGCCATGGCCCGCTTGGCCGTCCACACGACGAATCCGGTCACCAGCAGCGCCGCGGCGGCGACCACGGGGAGGTCGAACAGAGACTCGAAGAAGCCGCCGAATCCGAGCCCGGCAATGGCGGCGGGGACGGATGCGAGCACCAGCAGGCCGGCATAGGCAAGCTGGTCGCGGTCCCCCTGGAGCACCCCGACGATCAGGGTGCGCAGCCTTGATCGGTAGACGATGAGCACGGAGAGGAGCGTGGCCGCGTGCAACGCGATCTCGAGACTGGCTCCCGGTGCCTGCACGCCCAGCAGCGCTTGCCCCATGACGAGGTGTCCGGAGCTGGAAACGGGGAGGAACTCGGTCGCTCCCTGCAGCACGCCCAGAACGACGGCGTCGTACCAGGTCACGACAAAAGGTCCCGGTAGAGGGATTCGTAGCGGGGCAGCACCTTTTCGATTGCAAAGCGCTCGACCGCCGCCGCTCGGCCGGCCGCGCTGAAGCGGTCCCATGTCGGCGCGTCGCTCAGCAGGAGACGCCCGGCCTCGGCGGCCTCGTCCAATCCGCCCACCGGCACGAGCAGTCCGTTTTCCCCGTGCGACACCACTTCGCCCAGTCCTCCCGCCCCGTAGCCCACGACGGGTACGCCGCACGACATGGCTTCGAGTGCAACCAGACCGAACGACTCGGTCTCGCTCGTCAACAGAAACAGGTCCGCACAGCTCAACAGCTCCTCGACCGACGCGTGTTTGCCCAGGAACACCACGTGGCGGTCCAACCCCATTTCTCCCACGCGTTTGGCCGCGCGGGGCCGGTCGGGACCGTCGCCGACCATGACCAGCCGCGCCGGAACCTGGGCCCTTATGCGCGCGAACACCTCGACCACGTCCCGAACCCGCTTGACGGGACGGAAGTTGGAAATGTGCATCGCGATCTTCTCTCCCTCGGGCGCGAAGATCTTCCTGCGGGCGGGGTTGGCCTGCGGCCGGAAAGCGTTGGTGTCGACGAAGTTGGGAATGACGCGGATTCGATCTGCCGGAACGTCGAAGTCGCGAACCGTGACGCGCTTGAGAAAACGCGATACGGCCGTGATGGCCTGCGAGCGAAGGATGGAGAAGCGCGTAATGTCGTTGAAGGACGGTTGCGTGCCCACCAGCGTCACGTCGGTTCCGTGCAGGGTCGTGACCAGAGGCGGAGCCGATTCGCCCCCCGCCATCTCGCGTGCAACCCATGCGGAGGTGGCATGCGGAACCGCGTAGTGCACGTGGACCACGTCGAGGCCCTCGCGCCGCATGGTCTCGTGAATGGCGGCGGCCAGCGCCAGCGCGTAGTGGTTGTGCTCGAAGAGCGGATAGGCCTCCATCTTGACTTCGTGGAAGTACACGCGCTCGTGGAATCTCGACAACCGGAACGGCTGTGCGTACGAGATGAAGTGGATCTCGTGCCCGCGGGCGGCGAGGCCGATCCCCAGCTCGGTCGCAACCGCGCCCGAACCGCCGTAGGTGGGGTAGCAGGTGACCCCAATCTTCATGGCGCCCGCCCCGTGGCGCGCGCGCGCCACGCCTCGACCACCCGCCGGCACTGTCGCTCCACCGGGTCGCGGGCGTCGATCTTCACCGCGTCGGCGCCCAGCTGATGCCGAAACCAGGTGCGCTGACGACGCGCGTACTGTCGGGTGGCCACGCGGGTCCGCTCCACGGCTTCGTCGAGCGTCAATGCGCCCGCCAGGTATTGCGCCATCTCGCGGTACCCCACGCCGTTGAGACCCGGGGTGTCGCGCGTGTGACCCGCCGCCAACAGGGCCCTCACCTCTGCCACGAACCCCGCCGCCACCATGGCGCGCACCCGTCGGCGAATTCGCGCGTCCAGCGCCTCGGGCGGCATTTCCAGCAGGCAGATCACGCCGTGCAGCCGGGGCTCCGTCGGGCGCCGGCGATGCCACCACGACAGCGGCCTCCCCGTCATCAAGGCAACCGACAGCGCGCGCACCATGCGGCGTTTGCCCCCGCTGACGGCGACCGCGGCCCGCGCCGGATCAATGCGACGCACCCAACGCTCCAGCTCGAGCGGCGAGAACCTGGCCAGGATCTCGTCCAGGGCCGCGCGTCGCGTCGGATCCAGCGGCGGTTCGGGGAACATTGGGTCGGTGAGGCTCTTGAGGAAAAACCCCGTACCCCCCGCCAGCACGGCGACCCGGCCCCGCGCGCGGATCGCGGCGATCCAACGGCGAGCGTCGCGCCCAAACTGACCCGCGCTGTACCGTTCTCCCGGTTCGCGGATATCGATGCCGTGATGCGGCACGGTCGCCCGTTCCTCCAGGGTCGCCTTGGCGGTTCCGATGTCCATGCCCACATAGATCTGGCGCGAGTCCATCGAGACGATCTCGCCGTCGAGCTCCCGCGCCACGCGAAGCGACAAGGCGGTCTTGCCGATGCCGGTGGGCCCCGCAATGGCGAGGAAATCGGGCTTGCGCCTCGCCTTCCCAGGCCTCACGTGCGCCCGAAACTGCGCCGCAGCTCATCCAGCCCGAGGCTCACGGTGGTGGGCCGTCCGTGTATGTCGTGATACGGCAGGCTGGTCGCAAAGAGAAGGTCGAAAAGCTCGTGCATCTCCTCTCCCGACAGCTTCTGACCGGCCTTGATGGCGCCCTTGCAGGCAAAACTCATGGCCAACCGTTCGTTCTGGTTGCGAGCGGCGTTCATCAGATCGGAACCATGGGCGAGTTCGTCGACCATCTCGTGCAGGCAGCGCTCTGCGTTGAAGTACGCATGCGGGCTGGGAACGGTCCGAACCAGAAGGGCCCGTTCTCCGTATTTCTCGAACTCGAACCCCAACCGCGACAACGGCTCGCGAAGCGATTCGATCACGCCCATTTCGGTCAGCGCCAGTCGAATCGTGAACGGGAACAGAAGTCGCTGTCCATCGACGCTGCCGCTCTCAAAATCCGCCATGATGCGCTCGTAGAGCACACGCTCGTGCGCTGCGTGCTGATCCACAATAATCAATCCCTCGCGCGTCTCGGCGAGAATAAAACTGTTGTGGATTTGAAGCAGAGCGGGGCGAGGCGCGCGGGGCGTGGGCTTCGCTTGCGTGGCGGAAGCGTCCCGTCCGCGAGGGAAGAGGTGCATCTGAGCGCCGTCGGGGTCGTCTGCGCCATCCGCCCGACCCGCACCGTCGCCGGTTGCGCGGTCGCCATTGGAGCCGTGGTCCTCGCCATCCGGGTCGTCGTCGTGCCCGGTTGCGCCCTCACCGCCATCGGTCGCGTCCTGGCCGTCGTCGGTTGCGTCTTGGCCACCATCGGTTGCGTCTTGGCCGTAGTCTTCCGGCGGCCGCTCTCGCACCACCTTTCCCCCCTTGCCCCACACGGCCACCGATTCGACCTCGCCCAGCGCGTCCCGCACCGCCGCCTCGACGAAACCCTCCATGCGGGACCGGCTTCGGAATCGCACCTCGGCCTTGCCCGGATGCACGTTCACGTCGACCTCGCTGGGCGGCACGCGCAGGAACAGGAATAGCCAGGGTCGCACGCCAGGGGCGATGGTCGTGCGGTAACCGCGATCCGCGGCCGCGACCAGGGCGGGATTGCGGAACGGACGGCCGTTGACGAAGAGGTGGGTGCGCCGGAAGCCCGGTCGCGCGCGGTCGGGGCGCTGAATCGCGCCGTCCACGTGCAGATCGGTTTCCCGCGCGGCGAGGTCCATGAGCCCCGCCTCGTCCGCATCCTGCCAGATGGCGCCGATTCGGGATCGCAGGTCGCGCCCCGCCGGCAGGTCCAGGACCGTGCGGCCGTCGGCCTCGAGGGTGAAGCGCACGTCCCGATTGACCAGGGCGAGCGCGTGGATCACCTCGCCGACCAGCCTCGTCTCGGTTGCCACGTTGCTCAGGAAGCGGGCGCGCACCGGCGTATTGAGGAACAGGTTGCGCACCTCCACGGTCGTTCCGGCGCGACGGGCCATGTCGTCGACGCCTTGCAGGCGACCGGCCAACACCCGCAACCGCGTCCCCACCACTTCGCCCTGGGCCGCTGTGACGACCACCATCCGCGATACGGCTGCAATCGACGGCAGCGCTTCGCCGCGGAAGCCGAGCGTGCGTATCTCGCGCAGATCTTGCGCTTGGCGAATCTTGCTGGTCGCGTGCCGGTCCAGACAGATCAACGCGTCTTCGCGGGTCATGCCGTCGCCGTCGTCCTCAACCCGCACGAGCCCCTTGCCGCCGCGCTTGATTGCGATCTGAATCGTGCCGGCCCTGGCGTCGAGCGCGTTTTCCACCAGCTCCTTGACCACCGACGCCGGACGCTCGACGACCTCGCCCGCGGCGATCTGGTTGGCCACGTGGTCGGGGAGAACCCTGATCCGCGGACGCGTCACCAGGGCGGCCTCAGTTGGCCGGGCTGTTTCCGCCCAGCCCGAAGAAGCGCTCCGCGTTGTCCCAGCTGTCTGCCGCCACCTTTTCCACCGGCTCCCGGCGGAGGCGCGCCAGCGCCTCGGCAACGTGGATCACGAGCGACGGCTCGTTGCGTCTGCCGCGCTTCGGCACCGGGGCGAGATAGGGGGAATCCGTCTCGATCATGTATCGATCTGCGCGCGCCATGCGGGCCAGCTGCGCGTCGAACGTCTTGAAGGTCGCGATTCCGGTAAACGACACCATCCACCCCACCTCCATGGCCAGCTCGAGCAGCTCGGCGGGACCCGTGAAGCAGTGCAGCACGCCCACGACGGCAGTGCCTTCGCACTCTCGGAGCACGGCGGCGGTATCGCGCGCGGCGCTGCGGGAGTGCACGACCAGCGGCATGCCCAGCTCTTCGGCAAGGCGGACGTGACGTTCAAAGCTCCGGCGCTGCACGTCGCGGGGCGCGTTGTCGTAGTAGTAATCCAGCCCGGTCTCGCCGATCGCCACGCAGCGCCGATCGGAAGCCACGTCGCGAACGGCTACGAGGTCCATGCCGCGCCGCCCGCCAACCGAATGCGGGTGAATCCCGGCGGAGCACCACACGTCGTGGTGTCGTCGCGCCAGCGCCAGGGCGTCCCGCGAATCGCGTGGCGTCGACGCGATCGAGATGATCCGGCCTACCGAGGCGTCGCGCGCCCGTTCGATTACCCGGTCGCGATCGTCCCGAAAGGCGCGATCGGACAGGTGACAATGCGAATCGGCGAACCTCAATATGCGGCTGCTCTCCGCCCCTTGACCTTCCGCTTGTCGCGCGGGTCGCCCGTGCCGTAACGCTTCTGGATTTCCAGCAGGGCCGGCGACGCGATGAACACGGACGAGTAGGTCCCGATCATCACGCCCAGGATCAGCACGACGGTGAAGTCGCGGATCACGCCCCCGCCCAGCGCGAGCAACGCGAAGAGCACGCCCAGCGTCGTGCCCGAAGTCAGAACCGTGCGCGGCAGCGTCTCGTTGATCGAACGGTTGACGAGCTTGTACGGATTCTCGCGCCGGCCGCCGCGCGCGTTCAGGTTTTCCCGAATGCGGTCGAAGACGACGATGGTGTCGTTGAGCGAGTACCCCAGAATGGTCAGGATCGCGGCCACCGTGGGGAGAGAAATCTCGACGCGGAACAGGGCCAGCATGCCGAGCACGATGAGAATGTCGTGGGCCGTCGCGATCACCGAGGCCACGCCGAAACGAAACTCGAAGCGCATCGCGATGTAGAGCAGCGTGAGCGCCAGCGAAAAGAGGATTGCCAGCAGCGCCTTGCTCTGCAGCTCGTCGCCGATTTTCGCCCCGACCAGCTCCTGCCGGGCGACTTCGAAGCCGCCTTCGCCATAGGTGGTCGCGACCTGCGCCGCAATGGCCGCAGCCGCCTCGTCGATGTCGACGCCATCCTGGATGGGCGCGCGGATCACGTACTCGTCGCCGTTCCGCCCAAAACTCGTGATGGTTGGAGCCTGAGCGCCGCCGAGCGCGCCGCGCAGCTCGGTGTCGGTCGTGGGCTGGGCAAAGTCGAGATGCACCAGGATCCCGCCGGTAAAGTCGACCCCGTAGTTTAGCCAGGAGCCGAGGGCGACGACGTTGACCACCATCGCCGTGATCCCGACCAACAACACCGCCGCCGAAAAGACGTACGCCTTCCGGCGCATGTCGATGAACGCAAACTTCGCATCGTGAAAAAGCCACATGGCTGGATTGTCCCTAAACCGTTCGTGGGTGAACCCGCGCGTACACCGCGAGGCGCGAGGCTAAATGCTGATCGGATCCGAACCGCGCTTCCTCGACAGGTAGACGAAGAAGAGCGTCCGGGTCACGTAGAGTGCCGAGAAGAACGAGGCCACGATGCCGATGCACAGCGTCACCGCGAAGCCGCGAACCGGTCCAGTGCCGAACTGGAACAGAATCAGACCCGTGATCAGCGTGGTGATGTTGGCGTCCACAATTGCCGACAACGCGTTGCTGAAGCCCTCTTCGACGGCGGTGCGAGGCGCGCGCCGTCGTTCGAGCTCTTCGCGGATTCGTTCGAAGATGAGCACGTTGGCGTCGACCGCCATGCCCACCGACAAAATGAGCCCCGCGATGCCCGGCAGCGTGAGCGTGGCGTTCAGCGCCGACAACCCGCCCAGCACCAGCATCAGGTAGATCGCGAGGGCCACCACCGCCAACATTCCCGCCGTCTTGTAGTAGATCAACATGATGATCAGGACGGCGATCACCCCGACGATTCCGGCGATCCGACCCTGATCAATCGAATCGGCGCCGAGCGACGGCCCGACCGCCGTCTCCTGCATGATGGCGAGCGGCGCCGGCAGCGCACCGGCGCGAAGCACCAGCGCCAGATCGGTGGCCTCGGAAAAGTCGGAGGCGCCCAGCTCGATGGTTCCGCGGGCGCCGATTCGGTCGCGGACCACCGGTGCGCTCACCACCTCGCCGTCCAGAACGATGGCGATGCGGTTGCCGATATTGGCGGTCGTGAGCTCCTGGAAGTCGCGGCCTCCGCGGCGGTTCAGCTCGAACAGCACCTGGGGCTGGTTGAACTGCTGGTCGCGGGTCGCCGTCGCGTCTTCCAGCTGGTCGCCGGTCAGGAATGCGTCTTCTTCCAGAACGTAGAGCTCGCGGTACATGCGCCCTGCGCGAGCGATCGAATCCCACCCCCATTGCAGGCTCAAGTCGCGAGGCAGCGCCCGCTGGAACTCGGGCAGCGCCATGAACTCCATGGCGTCGTCAACGTCTTGCGAATCGACCAGATAGACGCCCACGTCGCCGGTGTTGAGCACCCCGCTGAAGGGACGCCAATTCATCTCGCCGTCTTCGGCCTCGTCGTCGTCCGCAGCTTCGTCGCCGGCCGTCTCGCTAACCGCCGCCTCGGCGTCGACGTCCTCGGCGTCTTCCGTCTGGGCGGCGCCATCGGCGGCCGCGCCGTCGCTCGCCTCTGCCGAGTCCGCAGGGGTGTTGAACAACAGCTGCTCGATTGAGCCGGCGGGGCCGGAGGTCTCCGTGTCTCGCCCCATCTCGCGCAGCGCCTCCGGGCCCAGTGCCACGACGACGGCGCGGTCCAACCGCTCCAGCGACTGGTCCACCTCCGTGGTCTCGAGTACCAGCTTCCATTCCAGGAACGCCTGCTGGTTGATGATCTCCTTGGCCCGTGTTTCGTCGTCAAGGCCCGCCAGCTCGACGATGATTCTGTCCGCGCCGCTCCGCTGAATCAGCGGCTCCTCGACGCCGAACTCGTCGACCCGGGTGCGAATGATGCGTTCGGCCCGTTCGATCGCGCTCGCGCGGGCTTCCGGCGTGAGCGTCTCGTCCGGGTCGTCGATCTCCAACACGAGGTGCATGCCCCCCTGAAGGTCCAGCCCGAGCTTGAGACCACGATCAACGTAGTAGTAGACCGCAACGCCCAGCACCGTCAAAATGACGATCAGCCGGCCGCGAAATGACTTCAGCATGTGCTCCCCTGACCCTGTCGTCTGATTGTCCGCTTGGCAACCTTACAACTTCGCGCGGTGCGGAAATGGTGTCAATCACCGTCGCCGCCGCCAGTGGCTGCTTTCGCGTCGTCGTGCGTGCCCCACCGCTCGAACCACTTCCGTAGATAGAGTTGCGTGCGGATAAAGTTGGACGGCAGTCGCGACGTACCGTGCCATTCGCCCTGGAAGCGGAGCATTGCCGTGGGTTTCCGCTGTGCCTTCAAGGCCTGATAGAACTGCTCGGTCTGCGACATCGGCGTGCGCAGGTCGAGTTCGCCGGTCATCAGCATGGTGGGGGTGGTCACGTTTCCGACGTACATGATCGGAGACCGCCGAATGTGCTCGCTCGGGTCCTCCCATGGAAAGTGCTCGAAGTCGGCGTACCAGCGCAGGTAGTTGCCGTCCACTTCTCCCGGGAAGGCGAGCCAGTTGGTGACGGGACAGTTCGACGAAGCCGCGCGAAAGCGGTCGGTGTGGCCGACGACCCAGGCCGTGAGCACCCCGCCGCCCGAACAACCGTAGACGAACATGTTGTCCTCGTCCACATAGCCCCGCGACACGATCTCGTCCACGCTCGACATGAGGTCGTGGAAGTCGTGGTTGGGGTAGTCGTACTGGATCGCGTTGCCGAATTCGGTGCCGTAACCCGAGCTTCCCCTGGGGTTGGTGTACAGCACGACGTAGCCGTTGGCCGCGTGCTCCTGCCAACCGAAGTTGAAGCCCCCGTTGTACATGCCGTGCGGTCCGCCGTGAATGACCAGCATCATCGGGTATTTGCGCGAGGGGTCGAATCCAGGCGGTTTGATCACCCACCCGTGTATCGCCAAGCCGTCGTGGGAAGACTCGGCCCAGACCTGTTCTACGTGTCCGAGCGTCACCCCGGCCATCACGTCGTCGTTCACCGCCGTGAGGCGCGTGCGCCGGTCCGGCTGGTCCACGGGGAAGACGTAGACGTCGCCCGGTTCGTGCGCGTCGCCCCACGTTCCGACCGCCATGCCGCCATCGCTCACGTCGGCGAGCGCGAACATGTGCGCGCCTTCGGTCGCGGCCCGCACTTCGCCGTCCAGCCCGGCGTACATGATGTTGGCGTAGCCGTCGGCCTGCACGTTGAAATAGACGCCGCGGCCGTCTGGGGCCCAATGCAGGCCGCGCGGCGTGCGGTCGAGGTCGGCGGTGAGCGCTCGTGCGCCCGACCCGTCGGCGTTCATGACGTAGAGCGAGGACTCGATGTAGTCGAACGTGGTGGTGTCGTGACCGACGTAGGCGATCATGTCGCCGCTGGGCGACGGCGTTGGCGCTCCGTCAGGTCCTTTCCGCGTGGTTACCTGGGTTAGCTGGCCCGAACCGACGCCGAGCCTGTAGACTTCGCTCTCCTGCCACCTATACAAGGCGTCGTCTGCAACGAGGGCGCTGAACAGGAGCGACTGGCCATCCGGTTCCCATACCGGCGCTCCGAAGTTGTGATCGCCTTCGGTGAGTTGGCGCGGCGTCCCGCCGTCGGCGGCGACCACGAAGATGTGGCGGAAGGTCTCGTCGAGGAAACCGACGCGGTCCTGGCGGTAGACCAGGCTCTCGATAATGCGCGGCCCCGGCGTCCAGTCGGCGCCTTCGGGTTGCGGCAGCGCAACTTGCCAGTGTCGGGAACTCGGGTTGGCGGCGGGCACGTTCATGTTGAAGGCCAGCCGGGCGCCGTCGGGCGACCAGGTCACGTTGGACGGTGCGTCGGGAACCCGCGTGACTTGCGACACGGCGCCCTCGGCGTCCATCCACCGGACGAAAACCTGCGTTGCGCCCGCTTCGTCGGAGGCCAGAAAGGCGATCCTGTCTCCGCTCGGGGACCACCGCGGCGAAGCGCCTGCGAGCAGGGCGCGGGGGCGGGTCCCGTCGGAGTTGACGATGTGGATCCGGGACTCCCAGCGGTCATTGATCTTGTCCACCCACTGGCGCGTGTAGACGACCGCCGATCCGTCGGGCGAGATGCGCGGGTCGGAGACGCGCTCCCAATCGAGCCACGTTTCGAGGGCGAGAGTGGTGGGCGGGGGGTCCTGGGCGGCGGCGGCCGAGGCCGTGATTGCGGGGAGCGCGGCTGCCGCGCAGATGAGGATGCGTCGCAACGTGGTTGCTGGAATCATGGCGTTTTCCTTCTGAGCTGGCTGTCGAGGCGAACCTGAGCGTGGCAGCACCTACCCCGCAGTGTTTGGAATCGACGGGGTGTTACGCTTACGCGCGAATCAAGTTACTGGTCTCCACGGTTCCGCGGCCAGGAAGCACCGTCTGTATTCCCCTACGTCGTCTCCTGATGCGATATACTTGGCGTGCAAAGTGCGTCGGCTCCGACGCACTGCCCACAACCAAACCGGGAGCTGGAAATGGCATGGCCTGGATTTGAGCGTCAGATTGCGGAGTTCGAAGCGAGAGGCGAGAGGCTTGGCAAGATCGAAGTCCTCAAGCACCTTGTGGAGCGCAAGTTCGGGGAGTCGGCCTGGGCGACCGCTTCGGGATTGATGAAGGACTCGCCGGGATCATCCGTCAAGATCGAAATGGTCGACTGGGCCTTGGACTGCCAGTCGCCCGACGAGTTCCTGGAGAGGGTCGGCAGGAGCAACGGCATTACGTCATCGGACCACGACGCCTGATTCTCGGGGCCGCGCTGCTCCCGGTTACGAGGCTTACCGCGCGGTCAGAAGAACACTGGCTCTCGATACGCACCGAAGATGTCTTCCGTGGCAGATCTGATCTCGTAGAGGGTGCAGTAGGCACGAGCGCAGTCGAGGATGTAGGGTACGGTGTTGGCCCCCCCAGCCGCGGCCACCCGCAAGCGCCCAAGCGTTTCGGCGACCCGCTCGCCGTCTCTGTTGGCGCGCAACTTCGCCATCTTCGCCCGCTGACGCTCTTCGACCTGAGGATCAATGCGAAGCGTGTCGATTTCGACCTGCTCGGAGCCGTCGGTGAACTGGTTCACGCCCACCACCGTCCTTAACCCGGCCTCGATTTCGGCCTGTTGCCGCGCCGCGGAGTTGGCGATCTCGCGCTGGAACCACCCGTTCTCGATTCCGGGCACTACCCCACCCTGGGCCTCGATCCGCTCGAACAGCTCCTCCGCCTCGGTCTCGAGCTGATCGGTGAGCGCTTCCACGTAGTACGAGCCGGCGAGGGGGTCGATGGTGTTGGCCACGCCCGTTTCGTAGGCGAGGATCTGCTGGGTGCGCAAGGCGATCCTTACGGCCTTGCGGGTCGGCAGCGCGAGGGTCTCGTCCATCGAGTTGGTGTGCAGCGACTGCGTGCCGCCCAGTACGGCGGCCAGCGCCTGGTACGCGACCCGCACGATGTTGTTCTCGGGTTGCTGCGCGGTAAGGGTCACGCCGGCCGTTTGGGCGTGGGTGCGGAGCCGCCACGAGTGACGGTTGCGGGCGCCGAAATCGTCGCGTAGGCGGCGAGCCCAGATACGGCGCGCCGCGCGGAACTTGGCGACCTCTTCGAAGAAATCGTTGTGCACGTCGAAAAAGAAGGACAGGCGCGGCGCGAATGCGTCCACGTCGAGCCCGCGCTCGATTCCGCGCCGGACGTAGTCGAAGCCGTTGGCGAGCGTGAACGCGAGCTCCTGACCCGCCGTCGCGCCGGCCTCGCGAATGTGGTAACCCGAAATCGAGATGGGGTTGTAGCGCGGCGCGTTCTGGGAGCACCACTCGAACATGTCGAGAATGAGCCGCAATGCGGGTTCGGGCGGGAACACCCAGGCGTGCTGCGCCTGATACTCTTTGAGGATGTCGTTCTGAACCGTGCCGCGAAGACGTTCCGGCGAAATCCCCTGCCGCTCGGCGGCAGCGATGTAGAAGCAGAAGAGAATGATCGCGGGCCCGTTGATCGTCATGGACACCGACACGCGGTCCAGCGGAATTTCGTGAAAGAGCGTCTCCATGTCCGCCAGCGACGACACGGCCACGCCGCATACGCCCACTTCGCCCAGGGAGCGAGGGTGATCGCTGTCGTACCCCATCAGGGTGGGGAAGTCGAACGCGACGGACAGGCCGGTCTGACCGTTGGCGAGGAGGTACTTGTAGCGCTGGTTGGTCTCTTCGGCGGTGGCGAATCCCGCGAATTGACGCATGGTCCACAGACGCGTGCGGTACATGGTCGCGTAGGGTCCGCGCGTGTAGGGGAACGCACCGGGGACGCCAACCTTGTCCAGGTAGCTGCCCGTGTGGTGGCCGGGCGTGTAGAGCGCGTCCACTTCGTTGCCGGAGATCGAGGTGAACGAAGGCAGGCGCTTGGGCGTGCCTTCCGCAGTCGCCTCCCAGGCCGCGAGCTCCGCTTGCAGCCGTTCGATCTCGCGCTGCCGCGCTTCAATCTCCTCAATCAGCGCGACCCGTTCGTCCAACCGACGCTCTGTCGTCTTCATGGGATCAGTCCTCCACTTCCCGCTGCGACTTTGCCGACCCCTCTTCCAATATGGCGGGAATGATGCGATCCGCCACGCCGTAGGCGGTGTCGCGACCGGTCATGACGTGGCGCGCCCACTGCTCGATCCGGGGATCCGCCGCGAAAAAGCGCTCCGCGCGGCGGTGTAGCCGACGCTCCACAACGTCGCGAATTCGTTGTAGTGCGCGGTGTTCGCGGCGCGCTTCGAGGGCACCGGAATCGCGGAGGTAGCGACCGTGGGCGAAGATCGCGTCGAGCAGCGCTCCGATGCCTTCCCGGCGCCCGGCGGACGTCTTGAGCGCCGGAATCTCCCAGCTGGCGGTGGGGGGTTCCGTCGTGGCCGTATCGGGCGACGCTGGTGTGCGATCGCCGATGCGCGTCAGGTCAACGCCGTGATGGCCGGCCGCTTGCCGGACCGCTAATCCGGCTCGCAGCATCAGCGCCTGGCGGATCTCGCGCACGAGACGGTCGGCTCCAATTCGGTCGGCCTTGTTGACCGCGAACACGTCGGCGATCTCCATCAGGCCGGCTTTCATGGCTTGCACCCCGTCGCCGGACTCGGGGACCAGCACCACGACGGTGGTGTCCGTAGCCGCCTGGATCTCGATCTGGGTCTGTCCCACGCCCACCGTCTCGACGAGAATGTTCGGAAAGCCGAACGCGTCGAGCAGGTCGATCACTTCGCGCGTCGTCCCCGCGAGCCCGCCCAGCGAGCCGCGCGTGGCCATGGAACGAATGAACATGCCGGGATCGACGGCAAGGTCGTTCATGCGGATGCGGTCGCCCAGCAACGCGCCGCCCGAGAACGGGGACGTGGGATCGACGGCCACGATCGCCACTTCCTCATCCATGTCGCGCAGGCGTTGGGCGAGAAGGGTGGCCAGGCTCGACTTCCCTGCCCCGGGCGGGCCCGTAATGCCGATCCGGCGGGCTCGGGGCGCGACCATGAGCAGCTCGCTCAGCAGTTCGGCCACGCCCGGTCGCGACGCCTCGACCATTGAGATCGCGCGAGCCAGCGCCGGGCGTCGACCGCGACGGAAGTCGGCAGCCAGCCGCCGCGCGCTCACGGGATGAGCAGGGCGCTGGCGAGCGTCAACACCATGACGAATCCCACCAGGTCGGTCAGGGTGTGCACGAAGACGGAGGAAGCGACCGCGGGGTCTACGCCGAACCGATCCAGCACGGTGGGAATCAGCGCGCCGGCGAATCCCGCCACGACGATGTTGGACCACATCGCCACCAGCACCACGATGCCGATGCGCACGTCGCCCCCTTCCCAAAACAGGGCGAACAGCGAGAAGAGCGCCCCCAGCACGAAGCCGTTCAGGAGACCGACCAGCAGCTCCTTCCTGACGGCCTGGAAGTGACGCGCCCGCAGACCGTCGCCCACCGCGATGCGGCGGATGGTTACCGCGAGCGCCTGCGTGCCGGTGTTGCCGCCCAACGCGGCGACCACGGGCATCAGGAAGGCCAGGAAGGTCCAACGACCCACGACTTCCTCGAAGTGAAGGATGACCGACGCGGCCACGCCGGCGGTAACCAGGTTCAAGGTCAGCCAGGGAAGCCGCGAACGCACCGCGTCGCGCCAGTCCGCCTTGAGCTCCTCTTCGTCGGACACGCCCGCCAACCGCAGAATGTCCTCGGTGGTCTCCGCCTCGATCACGTCGATTACGTCGTCGAAGGTGATGCGGCCCAGCAGCACGTCGTCTGCGCCCACCACCGGGATGCTCACCAGGTTGTAGCGCCCCATGACGCGCCCCACTTCTTCTTGGTCGGTATCGGGACGCACAACCGCCAAGATCGGCTCTACCAGCAATTCCACCGATGCCCGCGGATCGGCGAGGATCAGGTCCGCGAGGGGCACGGTGCCGCGCAGACGGTTGCGCTCGTCCACCACGAAGACCGTGTAGAAGTCCTCGATCTCTCGACCCTGTCTGCGGATCTCGGCGATGGCCTCGGCGGCGCTCGATTCAGCGGCAACGGCGACCAGGGCGTGCGTCATGAGACCGCCGGCGGTCTCTTCGTCGTAGCGGAGCAGGTTGCGGATTTCGCCCGCCTGCGTGCTGGGAAGCGCGGCCAGCATCCGGTCGCGGTCGCCGGGCTGCATTTCTCCCAGCAGGTCCGCCGCGTCGTCGTCGGCCAGCTCCTTCAGCAGGGCCGCGCCGCGTTGGGAGCCGAGCGCCGAGATCAGCTCGGCGCGGTCCTCGTGCTCCTCCATCTCGGCGAGCGTCTCGGACGCCACCTCGTCGGGCAGCGATTCGATGATTTCGAGCTGCTGGGTCTCGGGCGTGATCGAAGCCACGAGGTCGGCAATGTCCGAGGGGTGCATCTCGGCGACCCATTCCGGCAGCTCGATCCGGTCGTCGGCGCGGGCGAGCGCCCGCAGCCGTTTGAGCGCCGCTGCTTCGACGCCCACCGGGCTGCTGTGCTTGGCGCTCACGACCGCAGGGTCCGCGTCAGGATGTCTTCCTGCAGCCGATACATCTTGCAGTCGCGTCGATTCGGCCCCGACGGGTGGGTGTGGCCCAGAACGTGCAGGGCGCCGTGCACCGCCAGTCTGGCGAGCTCCTCGTCCGGGTCGGCCTGTGCGTCGTCCGCTTGACGCAGGGCCTGGGCATAGCCGACGTAGACGTCGCCGATGGGGTCCTCGTCGCCTTCGTGCAGCGCAAACGAGATCACGTCGGTGGGACTATGGTCGCCGAGATAGCGGCCGTGCAGCCTGGACATCTCCTCGTCTCCTACGAAAGTGACCGAAAGCTCGGCCTTTGCGACGCCTTCGCACCGCAGGGTTTCGCGAAGCGCGCGCTCGAGCATGGCGCGCGGCAACCGGACGGATTTCGCGCCGTTGACGTGAATCGCAATCAATCGTCTGCCCCGGCGGTAAGCGCTGTTGGACTGGATGCGCCTGCCGTGAGCTGGCGGGTACCCGGATAATCGATGCGGCGATGGTGAATGCCGCCCAGGATCCTGCCAAAACGCCGCTTGAGGAGCGTCAGGTCTCGCAGGGTCAGGGCCGCCTGGTCGAGCTGGTGGCGCGCCATCTTGGTGGCGAAGATCTCTTGAATGAGGCGCGAGATTCTGAGCGGGGTCGGAGACTTGAGGGCTCGGGCCGCGGACTCCACGGAATCCGCCAACATTACGATGCCCGTTTCGCGGGTTTGCGGGCGGGGTCCCGGATAACGGAATCGGGACGCGGCGGGCGCGGCGCGTCCTTCTCGCTCGGCTTGCTCGCGAGCCTTTTGCAGGAAGAAGCCGATGGTCTGGTCTCCATGATGCTCGGCGATGAAGTCGATGACCACCTGCGGCACCTTTTCCTTCTTCGCCATGCGAATGCCTTCGATTACGTGTCCGCGCACCGCGTCGGCCGATGCGAGCGGGTCCATGGAGTCGTGCGGGTTGTCGCTACTCTGGTTTTCGATGAAGAGGTGCGGATGCACGATCTTGCCCACGTCGTGATAGTAGGCGCCGGCGCGACACAGGATTGGGTTGGCGCCGATGTCGTTGGCCCCGGACTCGGCAAGATTGGCCACCTGGATGGTGTGCGCGTAGGTGCCGGGCGCCTCGGTGGCCAAGCGTTTGATGAGCGGGCGGTTGGGGTCGGCCAGGCTCGCCAGCGTCTGGTCGGTGGTAATCCCCGTGAGCCATTCGAATACCGGCAGGAAGCCGATCGCCAGAATTGCCCACACCACCGTGCCCGACAGGGCCCAAAGCAGCGTGGGCAGGAACTGAAAATCGGCCCCTCGCATGTAGACTGCGCCAAGAGCCAGCGCATAGGCGCCGAAAGTGATCGCAATGAACGCCCAGATCTGGGACAGACGCCGGAAGCCGCGTACGGCAAGGGCGGCCGTCGCCCCGCCCGTCAGGGTCACGAGGAAACTGTCGACCGACGCGAAGGGCTCCTGCGCCGTGGTTAGGGCGGCGAATACGAGAACCGTCAGCAAAGCCAGTCTGCCGTCCCAGAGAATTGCCAGCACGACCGTGACGAAAACGGTGGGGAGGGCGGCGCCGGGGAACGCTGCGAGGCCCGAGACGAAGAAGGCGCCCAGAAAGTAGATGCCCGCGATCGCGCCAATGGCCAACAGGTACCGAAACTCGGGGTAGATGTCCGGTCTGAAGAAGTAGACGAGGACGCCGAAGATCGAGAGAATCAATGCGTTCAGAATCAAGCCGCCGAACGCGCCCGTGAGGTTGGATTCGTCCACGGCGACGCCGGCCGCGCGCAAGTGATTGCGGTAGGCCTCGAGCTTCCGGAGCTCGGCGGGTCCAACCTGATCGTTCGCCCGCACGATGGCTTCGCCCTCCAGCACCCGGCCCACCGTTACGGCGACGGAATCGCGAGCCATCGCCCGTTGGCGCGCGTTGAGGGCCACGTCGGGAGCCAGACTCGGGACCATGTAGCGGGCCAGAACCAGGCGAAGCAAGTCGGTCGCCACGCCCTCTTCGCGGTCGGCCAGCGCCGCATCGTAGAACTCCCGGCCGGACAGGACCGATTCGCGCGCGACCATGTTCGCGACGTCGCCCCGAATGACGCGAATCGAATCGGTCGCGACTTCGGAGGCAGCGCCCGGGGCGATCACGCCCCGTCCGGTCAAGGTGGCAATCGCCGCAGCCGCGTCCTCGTGGAGCGCGGCCGACAAGGTCGGAGCGACCAGGGCTTCGATCTCCTCGGGACTGGCGTCGATTCCGGCGGACGCCAGGGCGGTGCCGATCCCTGCGGTGCCGTCCACCCGGCCGGCGGAATCGACCCGCGCGAAGAACGCGGCGAGGGACGAGAGCGCCTGCTCGGCCGCGGTCTCGCGGAACGTGAACGTCGGAATCACCGCAGCCGCAGCGGCGGCCCGTTCCTGGCGCAGCAGATCGGCGGCCTTGGGAACGTCGTATGCGGTGACGGAGATCACGTCGCGGTCGGCGACCGTACCAAGCTGGTGCCGGCCAATGAAGACGCCGGGATCGGACGGATACAGCAGGACCAGACCTCCCGCGAGCGCAAGCAGAAGCAGCCAACGCACGCCGTGATGCATGAATGCGTCCGGCCACGCCTTTCTGGGGGTGCCCGAGAACCAGTGGCGACCCCGCCTCCTAGCCGACATCTTCTCCGCCGTTCGCCGCCCGCGAATCCGCGGCTGCGTAGGCCCGGACGATCTGCTTGACCAACCGGTGGCGCGTGACGTCGCGTTCGTCGAGGTAGACGAAATCGATGCCCTCGACGTCCTTGAGCACGTCCTCGATCTGGATCAACCCCGAGATCTGCGACCCAGGCAGGTCGATCTGCGTCTTGTCGCCGGTAATCACCACCCGCGAGCCGACCCCGATGCGGGTCAGGAACATCATCATCTGGGCGGCTGTGGCGTTCTGCGCCTCGTCGAGAATCACGAAGGCGTCGGACAGGGTTCTGCCACGCATGTACGCCAGCGGGGCCACCTCGATGGTGCGCTCCGCGATGCCCCGCCGGACCCGCGCGGCGGGCATCATGTCGCCCAGCGCGTCGTAGAGCGGGCGCAGGTAGGGATCGACCTTTTCCTGCAGATCTCCCGGCAGGAAGCCCAGGTTCTCTCCCGCTTCAACCGCGGGTCGCGCCAGAATGATGCGGCGCACGCGTTTGCGGAAGAGGTCGTCGACCGCGCGCGCCACCGCGAGATAGGTCTTGCCGGTGCCCGCGGGACCGATACTTATCACGATGTCGGAGTCGTCCATGGCCTGGAGGTAGGCGCGCTGCCCCTCCGAACGCGGCGCGATGATCCGGCGCGACCCCGGCACGGAAATCCGTAGGCGCTCGTCGTCGCTGCGGATGTCCGGCCCGTCGCGCGTCTCGAGGCTGGTCGCGAAACGGGCCACGTCCGCCGCCGGGAACCTCTTGCCGAGCCGGGCCAGCTCGATCATGTGCTCGAGCACGCGAGCGGTCTCGGCCACCGACTCGAGCGCGCCCGCAATCTTGACGTATTCGCCGCGTAGAACCACCTGCACGTCGAACAGCGACGTCAGCTCGCGGAAGTTGGCGTCGCCGACTCCGGCCAGGATGAAGTGATCGGCGCCTTCAACGCTCAGGTGATGCTCCACCATCGTCGCGCCGGTCACCGTCCGTCTCCAAGTGCGAGGCCAAGCGCCGCCAGCTCGGCCGTGCTGACCGACGTGGGCGCGCCCTCGAACAAGGCTCGGGCCGCCGTGGTCTTGGGGAACGCAATCACGTCTCGCAAGCTCGATCCACCCGATAGCTGCGCGGCAAGTCGGTCCATGCCCAGCGCGATCCCGCCGTGGGGCGGCGCGCCCGACCGCAACGCTTCGAGGAGGAAGCCGAACTTGCGGCTGATCTCTTCGGGATTGTGGCCCAGCATGGCCAGGATCTTCGCTTGCAGATCGGCGTCGTGAACGCGAATGCTGCCCGAGCCAAGCTCCGTGCCGTTGTAGACTAGGTCGTAGGCGAGGCCACGGACCGCCAGGGGGTCCGTATCCAGGAGGTGCGCGTCGGCCGGGTGGGGCTGGACGAACGGGTGGTGGTTCGCCGCCAAGCCACCGTCCGTGGCGGGTTCGAAGACCGGGAAGCCGGTCACCCACAGCCACGCGTGCTCGGTAGCCTTAGGGAGTTCCAGCGCGGCGATCGCGGCCGTGCGGGCGGCGTCCAGGGCCGGGGAGGTGATGCGGTCGCGCCCCGCAGCCGCGAGGAGGAGGTCGCCGGGCGAGAGGCCCAGACGTGCGCGGGTGTCGTCCCGGAAGAACCGGCCGAGGGGCCCCGTGACGCGGCTTTCCTGAATCTTGGCCCAGAGGAGGCCGGGAGCGCCCGCCGCCTTGGCCGCGCGCTCGATCGCGTCGATTTGTTTCCGCGACAACCGGGCGCCACCGGCGAGGCCCAGGCCACGGATCCGTCCCCCCGCCGCGACGGCGGCGGTCAATATGCGGAAGTCGAGCGCACCCAGAACCTGAGTGAAGTCGCGAATCTCGAGGCCGTAACGGAGATCGGGGCGATCGCATCCAAACCTTTCCATGGCTTCGGCATAGGCAAGGCGCTGGAACGGGGTGGCGGCCTCGATGCCTGCGACCTCCGCCAGCGTGGCCATGAGTCCTTCGCACCACGCGTAGACGTCGTCGGGTTGCACGAACGACGCCTCGACGTCGATTTGCGTGAACTCGGGCTGACGGTCCGCGCGCAGGTCCTCGTCCCGGAAACAGCGCGCGATCTGCATGTAGCGGTCGAAACCCGCGATCATCAGAAGCTGCTTGTAGATTTGGGGGCTTTGCGGAAGCGCGAAGAACTCGCCCGGATGGACCCGGCTGGGGACCAGGAAATCCCGCGCGCCTTCGGGGGTCGGCTTGGTCAGCATGGGCGTCTCGACCTCGATGAACCCCAAGCGGTGGAAATAGTTGCGCACGGCCAGGACCAGGCGGTGACGCAGGAACAACCTGGCCTGGAGCTCGGGGCGACGAAGATCCAGCACCCGGTGACGAAGACGCAGCTTCTCCGCCGGCGGGTCTTCTTCGGGCGCGCGATGGACGGGAATGGCGGGCGTGCCAGCCTTGTTGAGGATCTCGACCTCGGCGATCTGCACCTCGACGTCGCCCGTGGGCATGTCGGGGTTGCGGGCCGCCGGGGGACGGGGGGTAACGACGCCGCGAACGGCAACCACGTCCTCCTGGCCGAGCCCCCTCGTCGCCTCCATCGCCGCGGCCGACGACCAATCGGGACCCGCCGACGCCTGCAGCACGCCGGAACGATCGCGCAGGTCCAGAAAGACCAACCCCCCCAGATCCCTGCGGCGATGCACCCATGCCGCGATATTCACTTCCTGACCCACCATGGCGAGCGTCACGTCGCCCGCCCCGGCGGACCGCATCTTCGTTGTGTTGTGTCGGGTCACGCGAGATTCCAATTCGGATTGCTGGAGGCGGCGCCGGACCTATTCCAGTGGTAAACTAACAGCCCGTGGACAAACCTATGGATCGCGACGAGCACCCCAATATTCTGGGCATGCGGCGACAATTGCTATTGGAACGCCTTGGCCAGCACTTCGAGGCGCGACGCCAGCCCCGCTACCGCACCGGGCAGGTGCTCGAATGGGTCGCTTCGGGAGACGCGCGCGGGTTCGGAGACATGTCCAATCTCCCGCTGCGGGAACGCGAGTCGCTCGGCAAGCGCTTCCGCATGGACGAACCCGCCGTCGATGCCATCTCCGAATCGGCCGACGGGACGGTCAAGCATCTCTGGACCCTGCGTGGCGGCGAGGTGGTCGAGAGCGTGCTCATTCCCGCTGGCCGTCGGCTGACGCTGTGCATCTCGTCGCAGGCCGGGTGCGCGCTGAAGTGCCGGTTCTGCGCCACCGGCTGGTCGGGCTTCGGACGCCAGCTGTCGGCGGCGGAGATCGTGGGACAGTATCGAGCGTCGGTGCGCTGGGCTCGCGAGCACGATCGCGGACCCGTGACCAACGTGGTGTTCATGGGCATGGGCGAGCCACTGGCAAACCGCCGGGCGGTCTTCCCCGCCCTGTCGATTCTGAACGGACTCTACGGACTCGGGGCGAGGCGCATCACGGTTTCGACGGTCGGCATCGTCCCCGGCATCGAGGCGCTGGCGAAGCGGCCGGAGCAGTTTCGTCTGGCGCTCTCGCTGCACGCACCGCTGTCAGAGCTGCGCGCCCAGCTCATTCCGTTGGAGAAGCGCTATTCGTTGGACCAAGTCATGGCGGCTCTGGACGAGTTCAACCGCAAGGGCGGGCGTCGGATCACGTTTGAATACACCATGATTCGCGGGGTAAACGACGACCTCGCGCTCGTCCCCGCTCTGGTTGAACTGGCTGCGCGGGTTCAGGCGTTCGTCAACCTGATTCCGTTCAACCCGATTCCGTACGTGGATTGGAGGCCGAGTGCTCCGGCGCGCGTGGAGGCCTTTCGCAGGGGACTCGAGGCTGCGGGGGTTTCTGCGGCGGTCCGGAGACCGAGAGGACGCGACATCGACGCGGCTTGTGGGCAGCTGCGGGCGAGTCGGCGGCCGGATTTGGTGCGGGTCCCCAGACGTCAGGTCGGGCGGTAGACCGACTTCCCGAGCGCCCCTTTACCCCCTTCAGCCGTCTTGGTCTCCGGCACAACCGGATCGCCAGGGTCGGGGTCACCCCCTGGCGGAGTGACGGTATCGCATATCCGATACGAGTGTGAGACGTCATTGTCCGATCCGTCATCGGTATAGACATAGTGATCTCCTTGGGCTTCGGCGCAAAACGAAACGACGCGGTCCATAGCCCACAACTTATGGTGACCCGCTCCCGAGTGCCGGTCCCGACAAGCATAATGGCCATCTGTGTCCAAGAACGAATACCCGATGTCTCCGGTTATCTCGCCAGCTACGGAGACGAGGTGGTTGGCTTCGTTTGTAGCTCTCTGTGTTGCGTTGGCAAAAAACTCAAAGATCCAAGGAACCTGCGTGGTGTGAATAAAGACACCCGCGTGCGTCCACGCCCGAATAAGCCGAACATCCCCCGAGCAACCTGATTGGCTAGCCGCCCCCGAGATCAAGCTAAGGTCCAAAGGATCATAAAGACCCTTAATCTGTTCCAACCCTTCGATCCTTTCGATATCCCTTTCGATCTCCCCTACCGTCACGTTTTCGTATGACTCAACAATCGCTTCGGCAATTCCAGCCTTGGCGTCGCCCCATGACATGCCCCGGAAATCGGGGTCCGCCGACCACCGCATGGCGTGGTAGGTCCAAAGTAGGAAGGCTATCGCCTCGTCTGCGTGTTCCAAGGCTTCGTCTACGGTCATGCCCCGTCCCCAAGAACGAGCAAGCGCGGCCGCAGCGTCATCCCGAGCCAGAAGGCGCTCTCTGTCTCGGTAATAGCTCGCCAAGTCCGTCAACCGAGAAGCCATGGTTGGAGACGGCAGCTCCACCAAAGGAGGATGCTCGCTCGAATCCTGGTCCGTCACGACGCCATCGCACCCTGCCAACGCAATGGTTGCAAGGGTCGCCACGATCACACCGGCGTTCTGATTCTTCATGTTCGATCTTTCTCGTTTGGTGGAGGTTGGGAGCATCGCTGAAACAGAGTACGCAGAGAGCCGCGCGCCGCGCAAGTGTGCGCCCTGGCGGCCGGCGTCATTTGCCGCTTCGAACACTGATCATGGCCATCGGATTCGAAAAAGCTATACCCGATGTCTCCCGTAACTTCACCGTCAAGGTAGATGTCATGATTCGCGCCCTGCGTAGATGACTGCCACGCGGCACCGTGAATTTCCAGCAAATTGGGGGTGTTCCGTGTGTGGATTGTGGCAGTTACCGATGTAGTCGTCCGTGTCAGGCGAACATCTCCCTCGCATCCCCAGTAGCCATGAGTGTCTTCTTGGGTTACGTCGGGGTACCAGACCTTAATCCGTTCCCACCCTCCGATACCTGCGATATCCCCCTCAACCTTCTCTACCGTCACCCCCATGCGATCGGCGATCGTCTCGGCAATTGTGGCCTTGGCGTCGCCCCACGACATCTCCGAGAGCTCAGGATCTTCCGAGAACCGCATGGCGTGGTAAATCCAAATCAGCTTTTCCATCACCTCGTCAGTGTACTCCAAGGCTTCGTCCACGGTCATGCCGCGGCCCCAGGAGCGAGCAAGCGCGGCCGCGGCGGCATCCCGAGCCATTAGCCTCTCTCTGTCTCGGTAGTAACTCACCAAGTCATCCAGCGTAGAAGCCACGGTCGGCGTCGGTAGTTCGATCAAGGGCGGATGCTCGCTCGAACCCTGGTTCGTTACCACGCCATCGCACGCACCGAGCATGATGGTCGCCAAAGCGGCCAGGATCGTACCCACGTTACGGATCATCTTGCGGTCCTTTCAAACAGTGTACGGACCATGGCACGCCCGTCGCAAGGAGGATGTCGAAACGCCGGGCTACGAGACGCCGCGCCGCGCCCCCCTACAACACCCGATCCCCGATGCGACTCCACCGAACCTCTCTGATCCACGGGAACGGCTGGAACGACCCACGCTCGTAAGAGTAATAGATGGCCCACACCCGTCCCTCAAAGCGCCACCGCTCCAACAGCCCCCAAGTGCGTCCGTCAAGGCTCGTGTCGCGGTTGTCGCCAAGCATGAAATAGCGCTCGGGCGGGATCACGATCGGCCCCCAGTTGTCGCGCGACGGGCGATAGTCGTCTCGCGGCCCGCCCACCAGAAACTCGCGCTGCCAGAGCATGGCCCGGTCAGCCTCGTCGGGCGCGTCGGTGGTGACGACGTAGGGCTCGTACATAGGCTGACCGTTCAGAAACAGCACTTTGTCGCGCATTTGGAGGGTGTCGCCCGGCATTCCCACCAGCCGCTTGACCAGGATGAGCGTGTCTTCGTGCGGCGGATCGAAAACCAGCACGTCGCCCCGCTGCGGGTCGGCGTAACCTGGAATCCTGATATCCGTAAACGGTATCCGCGACCCCATGGCCGCTTTGTTCACAACCAGGAAATCCCCTACGAGAAGGGTGTTCTCCATGGATCCCGAAGTGATGACGAACGTCTGGATCAGGAAGAACCTGAAGACGAGGAAAATGACGAAGGCAATCGCCAGCGACTTGAGCCACTCGACCAAGCCGTCCTGAGCCTTCTGCTGTTTGGACTTGGACGCGCCCGAGCCGCCAGACCCCTTCGCGCCACGCTTCCGCTGTTGTTTTTTTGCCATGGCCTATCGGTTCGTGCGATCCCTTCCCAAGCCGCGCAGCCATTCGACCACCCCCGACTGCAGGTCCTCGCGGGTGCTGGCACGGCGTTGACTCGGGGCCGCCCAGTCGGCGCCCAGAAGCACGCTTACGTCGACGAAGAGGTTCGAGTCCGGCACGCTCTCGACTCGCTCCACGCCGAGGGCACGGGCCACCGCGGCAGCCTTTTCGGCATCGCCGACGCGGTCGATGACCACGGTGGTGTCGTGGCCGAAGGTTGATGCGTTGCCCAGGCTCACCACGTCGAATCCGGATTCCCGCAGATGGTCGGTGGCCGTGCGCGCCATGCCCGCGACTCCGCCGCCGTTTCGCACGTCGATCGTGATGCGGTCCTCGCCCAGCGTCATGAGGGCGTCTCCCTCCCCGCCGTCGTCGTCGAGCCACTGCCCCAAACCGGACGCCGTGAGGACGGCCAGGATCCCCACGACCGCCACAAAGAAGGTTTTCCCGAGAAAGCCGCGCATCAGCAGACCGTTGAACGGGGAAGCTCCCGGAACCGTGCGGCTCGCGGGGTTACGCTACATCGTACCACAAGTAAGGTAACGAATTCGTCTTGATCGGGGTTTCCGCATGATCTGGGATCCGTGTCTGGCCAGAGCCGTGGCCGACGAGCTGCGCGACCGCCTCAAGGGAGCGCGCGCGCGCGCCATCTCGTTCCGGCGCGGCGATAGGGTCGTGGCGGCGTATTTCCGCACCGCAACCTTCGAGGCCGATCTGGGACCTGGGCGAGGGCTGACGCTGACCGGGCCTGCGCGGGAGCCGGACGGCGACGCCGAACCACTGCCTGCCGTGCTCGCGAACGTGGAGGCGTTGCCGGACGAGCGGGTGATCCTGATGCGTTTCCGACGCGTGCGAGGCAGGAAACCGCACCCGACGCTGGTGCTGGAGCTCGCCACGAATCGTTGGAACGCGGTGCTTGCCGAGGGGCCTGATTTGAGGGTGAGAAAGCGCTTGCGCATCGTGCGTTCGCGACCTCACCCCATAGGCCAGCCGTGGGACCCGCCGGGAGGGGAGGGCGATGCCGGTCGCGAGCGCGTCGATTTCGCCGCATGGCTCGGCTTGACGCGCGGCGGCGATCGGGCGGCCACGCGTTCCGCCCTGTTGCAACGCGTGCAATGCGTCTCCGGGTTGAACGTGCGGTTCCTGCTGGACGCGCCCGACCCGGAAGCGGGCTTTCGCCGCTGGCAGGCCCTGGCCGCGATGGCGGACGCGGCCCCGCATCTGCTGCGGTTGCCGTCGGGATTGCAGCCCTACCCGTGGCCGCTGCCCGGCGCGGACGCCGAACCGGTCGGCAGCCTTCTGGACGCGATGGAGGCCGTGCGCGGCGCCGCGCGCGCCCAATCGACGGGTGGACCCGGCGGGGTGGGTCGCGTGCTCGCGACGCAATCCCGACGGCTGGGGCGCAAGCTTACGCACTTGCGGCGGGAGCTGGCGAAGACGGAGCGTGCCGCGCGGCTGCGCGAAGACGGCGCCGTGATTCTGTCGTCGCTGCACCTGATCGAGGCGGGGGCCGCGCGGGTGGCCCTGGCGGACTTCCAGGGAAAGCGGCGCGAGATCGCGCTTGATCCGCGTTTGCGTCCCCAGGAGCACGCAAACGCCCTGTTCCGGCGAGCCGCAAAGCTGGAACGCGCCGCCGAGGCGCTGCCGCCACGCATCGCGGAGGTCGAGGCGGGGCTGGCCCGCGTCAAGGCGCTGCGAGCGCGGCATCGCGCTGGCGAACTGACCCGCGAAGAAGCGGAGGCGCTGCTGCGCGAGGCAGCGCGCAACCCGTCGCGGGGGCGGCCCGGTCGTGGCGGCGCGGCGCCCCCGACCCTCCCCTACCATCGCTACGTCAGCTCGGGAGGAATCGAGATTCGCGTGGGGCGCGGGGCTCGACGCAACGATGCGCTCACCTTCCGTCATTCGCGGCCCGACGACGTGTGGCTGCACGCGCGCCATGCGGCGGGCGCCCACGTGATTTTGCGTTGGAACCGCCCGGAGCGTCCACCGGCGGCTGATCTGAAGGCGGCTGCCATTCTGGCGGCAAACCATTCCGGGGCAAGAGGATCGGGCCACGTGCCGGTCGACTGGACGCGTCGCAAATGGGTGAGGAAACCGCGAGGCGCCCGTCCAGGGGCGGTGATCCCCGATCGCGTGCAGACGTTGTTCGTTACGCCCGATCCGTCTTTGGGGGAGAAGCTGGTCCCGTCGCAGGAACGGCTGTGCCAACCTCGTTGAGCGCTTCCCGCAGCGCTCGTGCAAGTTCAAGCGCCCCGTCCACGCCGCCGCTGTCCAGACGGTCCACGATGGCGCTGCCCACCACCGCCGCGTCGGCCGCCGTCCCTACCGTCCGGGCGTGCTCGGGAGTCGAAACGCCGAAGCCCACCGCGACGGGAAGCGGAGACGCCGCGCGCACGGCTCCCACCTCGCGCGCCAGCTCGTTCCGCAGCGCGCGCCGCGCGCCGGTTACGCCCGTCCGAGCGATGTAGTAGACGAACCCCTGGCTTGCGCGAGCGATCTGCCGGACGCGATCCGCACGGGTGGTCGGCGCGATCAACCTGACCAGGTCGAGCGACGATTCGGAGAGGCGCGCTTCGAGATCCCGGTCGGCGCCCAACGGCAAATCGGTGGGCAGAATTCCGTCGGCTCCGGCATCGAGCGCTTCGGCGATGAAAGCGTCGACGCCCCGCGAGTAGATCGGATTCAGATAGGAGAAGATCACGACCGGCACCTGGCTGCGCGTGCGCAGGTCGGCAAGCAGGTCGAGGACGTCGTCAAGGCGGGTGCCGGCGTCGAGCGCGCCCTGGCTGGAGCGCTGGATCGTGGGCCCGTCAGCCATCGGGTCGCTGAAGGGAATGCCCAGCTCGATCACGTCCGCCCCCAGATCGGCCAACCCCGCCATGAGGTCGCGCGTGTGGTCCAGCGTTGGGTAGCCCGCCGTGACGTATGGGACGAACCCGCTGCGCCCTTCGCGCGCCAGGCCGGCGAAACGCGCGGCGATGCGTCCCGGCGGTGGTTGCCCGGTCATGACCCGGCCTCGACGTTGGCGGCCGCGCCGTCCAGTCCCGCGACGTGCACGGCGTCCTTGTCGCCGCGCCCGCTGAGGCAAATCGCCACGGGCGCCGCGATCTCGGCGCGACGGCCCGCCTCGGTTACCCAAGCCAGGGCGTGGGCGGTCTCCAGCGCGGGGATAATCCCCTCGAGCCGCGGCAGTTCCCGAAACGCGGCTCGCGCGGCCGCATCCTCGACGCTCACGTATCGCGCCCGCCCCGATTCCTTGAAGAACGAGTGCTCGGGGCCCACGCCGGGATAGTCGAGCCCGGCGGCCACCGAGTGGGCGGGCGCGATCTGTCCATCGGCGTCCTGCAACAGGTAGCTCAGCGACCCATGCAACACGCCTGGACGCCCCTCGGTCAGGGAAGCCGACGAGCGCCCCGTGCCCAACCCCTCGCCCGCGGCCTCGACCCCCACGAGCGCGACGTCCTGGTCGCCGACGAAGGCGTGGAACATTCCCATCGCGTTCGACCCCCCTCCCACGCACGCGACCACGGTGGCCGGCAGACGATCCTCGACGGACAGGATCTGGCGTCGCGCCTCGCGCCCGATCACGGCCTGGAAATCGCGCACGATCCGCGGGAAGGGGTGAGGCCCCACCACCGACCCGATGATGTAGTGCGTGTCGGCCACGTTGGTCACCCAGTCGCGCAGCGCCTCGTTGGTGGCGTCCTTGAGCGTGCGCGTGCCGGAATCGACGGGTCGCACCTCGGCGCCCAACAATTTCATGCGGTACACATTAAGCGATTGTCGCACAACGTCTTCAGAACCCATGTAGACGACGCACTCCAAGTCGAACAACGCGCAGGCGGTGGCGGTGGCCACGCCGTGCTGCCCGGCGCCGGTCTCGGCGATGATGCGCGGCTTGCCCATGCGCTTGGCGAGCAGCGCTTGGCCCACCGTGTTGTTGATCTTGTGGGCGCCGGTGTGGTTGAGATCTTCGCGCTTCAGGTAGATGGGCGCGACCCCGGCCTCGGCTTCAAGGCGCCGGGCGCGATACAGCGGCGTGGGGCGTCCGACGTAATCGGCGGCGAGCTGGTCGACCTGGGCCAGAAAGCCGGGGTCGACGGAAGCCTCCTGGTAGGCGGCCGCAAGCTCGTCCAGCGCCGGGATCAGGGTTTCGGGAACGTAGCGCCCGCCGAACGGGCCGAAGCGTCCGGGTTCGGTCATGGATTGGTCATGGGTGGGTGCACTGTACCGCCTTCACGAAGGCGCGGGTCCTGGCGGGGTCCTTGACGCCGTGCGTCGATTCGACGCCGGAGCTTACGTCGAGCACGTCGGGCGACAGGGTCGCGACGGCCAAGCTGGCGTTTTCCGGGTTCATGCCGCCCGCGGCAATGAAGGTCGCGGAACCGATGGCTTCGCGCACCTGACGGCCAACGTCCCCCCATGCGAAGCTGCGTCCCGTGCCGCCGGGCTGCGCCGGGTCCCACGAGTCCACGGTGACGCCGTCCACGACGTGCCGGTAGGGGGCGATCAGGTCGCCGACGGCCACGCCCGGCTTGGCGTGCACGGTCTTCCACACGCGCCATGGTCCGGCGGCGGCGATCGCCGCCGCGTCCGCGACGGGCTCGCCGCCGGACAGCTGCACCACGTCGAGCGAGAAGGCGCGGGCGGCCGCAGCCATGCGTTGGGGTTTGGCGTTCACAAACACCCCGACCCTTTGCGCAGGCGCCGCCGCGTAGATCTCTCGTACGCGCTCGCTCGGGACGCTGCGCGAGAAGCCGGGAGTCAGTATCACCCCCATATACCACGCCCCCGCGGCAGCCACGACTTGCGCATCGGCAGGCGACATCACCCCGCACACCTTGGCCCGCACGCGCGGTTTGTGCGGCTGGTTCACCGGCGGACCGCTTTTCGAGGCACGGCGGCCATTTCCTGCACGAGTCGGCCCGGTGCCCCGCTTCGCACCAGCGCCTCGCCCACCAGCACCCCGTCGGCCCCCGCCGCCGCCACGCGGGCAACGTCGTCGGTGGTTCCGATTCCGCTTTCCGAAATCAGCGCCACATCGTCGGGAACGTAGCGCGCCAGATGTTCCGTGACGGCCAGGTCGGTGCGGAACACACTAAGATCGCGGTTGTTGACGCCCACGAGCACCGCCCCCGCTTCGAGCGCCGAATCCACTTCCCACTCGTCGTGGACTTCGACCAGCGCGGTCATGCCGAGGTCGTGAATCATGGCGCGCAGGTCGGTCAGCAGCGGCTGCTCGAGAATCCGCACGATCAACAGAATCAGATCTGCGCCCGCCGCTCGTCCTTCGTACACCTGAATCGGATCAATGATGAAATCCTTGCGCAGCGCCGGAATCGAGACCGCGGCGCGGACTGCCCGCAGGTCGTCGAGCGATCCTCCGAACCACGGCCCGTCGGTCAACACGCTTGTCGCCACCGCGCCGGCCGCATCGTATTCGCGCCCCAGCGTTGCGGGATCCAGTTTCGCGTCGATGTCTCCGGCGGTGGGCGATCGTCGCTTCACCTCGGCAAACACGCCGATCTCCGTGCGGCTTTGCAGCGCAGGCAGCACCGGCCTCGGAGGGGGTGCATCGAAGGCCGCGCGCCGGAGGTCCTCGCCCGACCGTTTGAGCGTCCGCACCTCGTCGTGCTTGCCCGCGACGATCCTCTCCAGAATCGCGACGCGGGTCAATTCGCGGCCTTCCGTCTTCGTCGCACTTGCGTTTCGGTCACAGTTCGGTTACCATTGTTCGGCAGTTATTCGGTTAACACCACGACGCGGAGGCTAACGATGACGCTCGGCGGGACCCCCAGGGCACTCACCAAGAAACAGAAAAAGATCCTTGATTATCTTAAGAATTTCATCAGCGTGCACGGCTATTCCCCGAGCTTCGAAGAGATCGGCAAGGCTTTCGGGTACACGTCCCTTGCGACCGTGCACGAGCACCTGACCAATCTCGCAGACAAGGGATACATCCGAAAGTCGTATCGCGGGAGCCGTTCGATCGAGGTGGCGCTCGACACCGAGCCGTCCGTTGCGCTGCCACTGTTGGGAATGGTCGCGGCGGGAGAGCCGATCGAGGCCATCGCGGACGCCGAGGCGCTTGCCGTGCCCGCCGAAATGGTGCCGAACCGCTTCCAGCACTACGCGCTCAGGGTATCCGGCGACTCCATGATCGACGAGCAGATCCGCGACGGAGATCACATCGTGGTGCGCCGGCGATCCACCGCCGAGCAGGGCGAGACCGTCGTTGCGCTCGTGCGCGAAGATTCCGCGACCGTGAAGAAGTTCTATCGGGAGCCAGGCAATCGGGTGCGCTTGCAGCCGGCCAACGAAGACATGGAACCCATGATTGAAAACGCCGCCGACGTGCGCATTCAAGGCGTGGTGGTTGGGCTGATCCGTCGCTATTAGGAAGTCCGCTGACTTGCGCGAATCAACGCTTCGAGGGTCGCCGAGGCTGCGCCCGAGTCAATGGCGCGCGCAGACGCCGTGACGCCTTCGGCCAGAGACGGCGCAGGCCCGGCCACGTAGAAGGCGGCAGCGGCGTTGATCAGTACGGCGGTTCTCGCGGGGCCCCGCTCCTGGCCGGTCAGCACGGCCCTGACCACCGCCGCGTTCTGCGCGGGTTCGCCGCCCGCCAGAGATTCCGGCGCGACCGATTTCAGACCAAGCGCTTCGGGCGTGACCTGGTACGTTGACACCCTGCCGCGTCGGAGCTCGGCGACGTGCGTGGGCCCGCAGGGACTGATTTCGTCAAGTCCCGGCTCGCCGTGAACCACCAGCGCGCGCGTGTGGCCGAGCTGCGACAAGGCCTGGATCACCAAGTCGAGGAATTCGGGCTCGGCCACGCCCACGACCTGTCTGCGGACCCCCGCCGGGTTCGTGAGCGGCCCCAGCAGGTTCATGATCGTGGTGATGCCCAACGCCTGCCGCACGGGGGCCACGTGACGCATCGCGGGATGAAGCAGGGGCGCAAACATGAAGACGACGCCTGCCTCGGCAAGCACGGTCCGCATGCCCGCGGGAGAAAGGTCCACGGCGACGCCCAACGCCTCGAGTACGTCTGCGCTGCCGCACTTCGAGGTGAAGGACCGGTTCCCGTGCTTGGCGACGGGAACGCCCGCCGCGGCCACGACCAGCGCCGCTGCGGTGGAGATGTTGAAGGTCGACACGCTGCCTCCCCCGGTGCCGCAGGTGTCCACCAGGGCCCCCGGATCCGGGGACTCGACGGGGACCATGGCGGTACGCAGCGCTCGCACGCCTCCGGCGATCTCCGCCGGCGCAAGCCCCTTGGTCTGCAGGGCGGCAAGCAGGGCTCCCGTGGCAACTGGGGAAGCTCCGCCCGAGATAACGTGCTCAAACGTGCGGGCGGCTTCGGATGCAGTCAGGTCTTCGCCGTCCACCACCTTGGCCAGCATGGGGGTCAGGCTGAATGTCGAGGGGCTTGATATTGCGCTGGTCACGGCGTCTTGCGTTCCTTTGTGTCCAATGGGTCAGTTGGTGTATGAGGAAGATCATGGCAAGCTCGGATGTTCGCTTCAAGCTGACGCTTCATTATGACGGGTCCGGGTTTCACGGGTGGCAAGCGCAGCCGTCGCAAGCCACCGTGCAGGGTGCGATGGAGGACGCTCTTGTGCGCCTGACCGGAGAGCGCCGTCCGGTCGTCGGGGCGGGACGCACGGACTCCGGCGTCCACGCCACGGGGCAAGTGGCCTCCGTGGTCGTGCCCGAGCGGTGGACCCCGCAATCGCTCGGGCGCGCGCTCAACGCCTTGCTTCCCGACACCGTCTGGGTCCGGCGGGTTGAGGCGGTCGCGCGGGACTTCCACCCCCGATACGACGCAATCGAACGCAGCTACGCCTACCGACTCGGCACGGCGCCACGCGCCGCCTCCCCGTTCCACCGCCGTTGGTGCTGGCCCCTGTGCCGTCCAATCGAGATCGACGCCGCTGCTCGCGCCGCACGCACGCTGATCGGCGAACAGGATTGCCGCGCGTTCGCGAAGACCGGGCAACCGCAGCGCGGTACCGCATGTCGGATCACGGAAGCCCGGTGGCGTCCCTGGAACGACCTCGGATTTCGCTTTGAGATCTCGGCGAACCGCTTCCTGCATCGCATGGTGCGATATTTGGTAGGTACGATGGTGGAGATCGCTTCGGGTCGCCGCGACGAGGGGGACATGATCCGGTTGCTGCGAGGGACGCGAAAACAAGGAGACAGTATGCTGACGACTTCGCCGCCCGCGCCGCCCGGAGGGCTCTTCCTGACCCGCGTGCGGTATCCGGGATTGCTCGCGGCCCTGATCGCCGGGACGGCCATCACTACGGCATCGTGCGAACCGGCGGCCTCTGCGATGCAACCGGCGGCCTCTGCGGTGCAACCAGCGGCCGCTGCGGTGCAACCCGTGGTTGCCTCGGCGCAGCAGTCCGTCTCGCAAAGCCGCACCACCGCAATCGTCACGGCTGCGCGCATCGTCGCGCCCGCCGTCGTCACGATCTCGGTGCGCAGGCGCGAACGCTACCGGGTGCGCACCTTCTTCGACGACTATTACCTGCCCTTCCCCGAAACTCACGGCCTCGGCTCCGGGTTCATCATCGACGCGCGCGGCACGGTTCTCACCAATCACCACGTGGTGGACGGCGCGAGCGAGATCCTCGTCACGCTTCCGGACGCGCGCGACTTCGAGGCCCGTCTGGTGGGCTCCGATCCCGCCACGGACATCGCCGTCCTCGCGCTGGAAGATGCGTCCGACCTGCCCGTCGCGCCCCTCGGGACCGCTACCGATCTCATGATCGGCGAGTGGACCGTTGCCATCGGCAACCCCTTCGGGGGCCACATCTCGAACCTCGAACCTTCGGTCACCGCCGGCGTGGTCAGCGCGCTGGGACGGCACATCGTGCCCGAGACCGACGACGAAGGCTTCTACCTTGGCATGATCCAGACCGATGCGTCGATCAACCCTGGCAATTCCGGCGGCCCCCTCGTCAACTCGCTGGGTCAGGTGATCGGCATCAACGCCTCGATTCTGTCGCGTTCGGGTGGCAGCGAGGGCCTGGGGTTCGCCATCCCGATCGACCGCGCGCTCAAGATCGCGGCCGACCTGGCGCGTTACGGGACGGTGCGCCGGGCGTGGCTCGGACTCGACGTGGATGCGGTCGAAGCCGACAATTTCGGGCGTTTGCGCGACGTGCGCGTGGCCCGCGTCACCCCGGGGTCGCCGGCCGAACGGGCAGGAATCCGTGCGGGCGCGCGCCTCCTGCAGGCGGGCCGCAACCGCATGGCCACGCCGCTCGACTACGAGGCCGCGCTCCTGGATCTTCGCGCCGGCGACGAGATCGAGTTGTTGGTGGAAGGGATGGACCCCGTGCTGGTCGAGGCCGCCGCACTGCCGTCGTTGACCGCCGAGCGGGTCGAGCTGTTGCGCGATCTCGAGGTGGTGACGGTCACGCCCGGAATCCAGGCCGAGCGCGAGCTGGCATCGTCGGACGGCGCGTTGGTGGTCGAGATTTCCGAGCTGCTGGCGCGCCGCACCGGGCTGGCCAGGGGCGACGTGCTGCTTGCAGTCAACAACACCCGCCTGCGCTCGGCGCGCGACGCCGCGAACGAGCTGCGGAAGACCCAACAGAGCGGGCGGGCGTTCGTCCTGTTGTTCGAGCGCAACGGCAGGTTGGTTCGCACGGGTCTCCTGGAGTGGAGCTGAGAGCCTAACCGGATGTCCCCGCTCGATCGCTACGCGCACCCGCTATCGGGTCGTTACGTCTCGCCGGAGATGGAGAAGATCTTCGCCCCGGGCTTCCGCTTCGGCACCTGGCGACGGCTGTGGCTCGCCCTCGCCGAGGCGCAGCGCGATCTCGGACTCGATATCCCCGCCGAGGCCATCCGGCAGATGCGCGACCATCTCGACGATATCGACCTCGACGCCGCCGACCGTCACGAGCGTCGTTTCCGTCACGACGTCATGGCCCACGTGCACGCGTTCGGCGACGCGGCACCCGCAGCCCGCGGCATTCTCCACCTCGGCGCCACCAGCGCGTTCGTCGGCGACAACACCGACCTGATTCAGCACCGCAAGGCCATGACCCTGGTGCGCGACCGCATCGTCGCGACCGTTCGCGCCCTCGTCCGCTTCTCTCGCGAGCACCGACGTCGACCCACGCTTGCCTACACGCATTTCCAGCCGGCCCAGCCCACGACCGTCGGCAAGCGGGCCACGCTCTGGATCCAGGACTTTCTGCTCGACCTCGAAGAAATCGAGCATCGGCTCGCCACCTTGAAGCTGCGCGGCGCCCGCGGCGCCTCCGGGACGCAGGCGGCGTTTCTGCAGCTGTTCGACGGCGATCACGAGAAGGTGGCGGCGCTGGAACGGGCGGTGTGTCGGAGACTCGGCTTCGACGCCGCCTATCCCGTTACGGGCCAGACCTACCCGCGCAAGGTCGATCAGGCGTTTCTCGCCACCTTGGCCGGGATCGCCGCCTCGGCCTCGAAGATGGCGCACGACATCCGCCTGCTCTCGCACCTGCGCGAAGTCGAAGAGCCCTTCGAGAAGGACCAGATCGGCTCGTCGGCCATGCCGTACAAGCGCAACCCCATGCGCTCCGAGAGGATCTGCGCGGTGGCGCGTCACGTGATCGCCCTGGCCGCCAACCCTACGCACACCGCCGCCACGCAATGGCTGGAACGCACCCTGGACGATTCCGCCAACAAGCGATTCGCGATCCCCGACGCCTACATGGCCACGGATGCGATCCTGATCCTGGCCGAGAACGTGGCGGACGGGTTGCGCGTGAATCCCGGCGTGGTCGCGGCCAACCTGGCGGTACACTTGCCGTTCATGGTCACCGAGACCGTGATGATGAACGCGACGGCTGCGGGCGGCGATCGTCAGGAAGCCCACGAGCGCATCCGGCGCCACGCGTTGGATGCAGCCCGCCGGATGGCGGAAGGCGAGCCGGGCGACCTGTTCGCGCGGATCGCGGCGGACGAGTCGCTGGGCGTCGGCGCGGATGCGCTGGCCGAAATGGCCAGACCGGAGGGGCTGGTGGGGCGGGCGCCGGAACAGGTGGACGAGTTCCTGCGCGATCACGTCGAGCCCGTGCTGGCGCGTTACCAGGACACCGATTTGGCAGCCGCCGAAGTGCGGGTGTGAACCGGCAGCTCGTGGACTGCACGGCGTGATTCCCCTGCCCCTCCTGTTCCAGGGAAAGGTCCGCGACGTTTACGCGGTGCCCCCGACCGATGGTCCCTCCACGGCCGATCGGCCCGGCGACCTGCTCCTGCTGGTTGCGAGCGACCGGGTGAGCGCGTTCGACGTGGTCATGGACGAGCGCGTTCCCGGGAAGGGTCGCGTCCTGACCCAGATCACGGCCTGGTGGATGAGCAGGCACCTGAACAACGTCCCTCACCATCTGGTCGCGGTGCGCACGGACGAGATTCGGGCCGCGGTGCCCGCGCTGGCGGGATGCGAAGCCCAATGGGCCGGGCGAGCCAGCCTGGTCCGGCGCACTCGGCCCCTTCCCGTGGAGTGCGTGGTGCGGGGGTACCTGTCGGGCAGCGCCTGGAAGGAGTACAGTAGATGGGGAACGCTGGCCGGAGAGTCCCTGCCGGACGGCTTGGTCGAAAGCGACCCGCTCGTCCCGGCAATCTTTTCGCCGGCGACCAAGGCCCGCGAGGGCCACGACGAAAACATACCGTTCAACGCGGTGGCCGACCTTGTGGGACGCGATCTCGCAGACCGTTTGCGGGCTGCGTCGCTCGACATCTACGAAGTGGGCCGCCGCACGGCTGCGGAGAGAGGAATCATCCTGGCCGACACCAAATTCGAGTTCGGGATTTCGGCCGAGGGCGATCTGCTTCTCATTGACGAGGTGTTGACGCCGGATTCGTCGCGGTTTTGGCCGCGAGCGCGTTATCGCGCCGGGCGAGCGCAGCCTTCGCTGGACAAGCAACCATTGCGCGACTACCTGAACGGTCTCGACGACTGGGAAAAGCGCTACCCGGCACCGCGTCTGCCCGCCGACGTCGTCGAGGCGACCGCCCAGCGCTATCGCGACGTGTTCCAGCGGCTGACCGGTACCGCGCTGGACGACTTCGAGCCGCCCAGCTTCGGCGGGGGCGGCGCAGCGCGGGCGGCAGCGACGGCCGCGAGCGCCAGCGGTCGAGGCGACCCGAGCCACGCGGCGAGGCGGCCGCAGTGAGAATGCCGATCGCCCGAGAAGGGGTGCCATTCGTGGTTGTCTGCGTCGTGCTGGTCGTGGCGGCCCTGCTCTGGGCGCGGCACGGAGGATGGGGCATGCGCGCGGTGGCGCCTGCCGCGCTGGGCATGGTCGCGCTCTTCGTCCTCTACTTCTTCCGCGACCCGGAACGAATCCCCCCGCCTGGCGAAGACCTGGTGGTCGCGCCGGCTGACGGGAGGGTGATGAGCGTGGGGCTGGTCGAGGGCGAGGACTTCATGGATGGCGCGGCGACCCGGGTGACGATTTTTCTGAGCGTGTTCAACGTGCACGTGCAGCGCGCACCGTTGGAGGGACGCGTGGGGCTGTATGGGTATCGGGCGGGTCGGTATCACGCGGCCTGGCGCGAGGAGGCGGGCAGCGACAACGAACGGGCCTCGTTGGGGATCGCGACTCGGGACGGACCGATCATGGTGCGACAGATTGCAGGGCTGGTGGCGCGACGGATCGTGACCTATCCGCGAGAAGGAGACCGGGTGGCCAGGGGAGACCGGATCGGCATCATCCGGTTCGGTTCGCGGGTGGATCTTTTCGTTCCGCCGGACTGGCCGGTCATGGTCGAGCCGGGAGACGTGGTTCGCGGGGGCGACACCGTGGTGGCCAAGGCGACCGTGGGGACCGGGCCGTCGTGACGCGTCGCGAACGTCCGCATCCGCGTTGGCAACGACTGCGGGTCAACGCGTCGCGAGCGAACCTGAGGCGCGGGGTCATCATTCTGCCTTCCGCCTTCACGCTCGGGAATCTTTTCTTCGGGTTCTACGCGATCGTGTCGGCGGTTCGGGGCAACTTCACGTGGGCGGCGTGGTGCATCGTGATTGCGGCCACGCTGGATTATCTGGACGGCAGGGTGGCGCGGGTCACGCGCACCGGGTCGGATTTTGGCCGCGAGCTCGACTCGCTGACCGATGCCGTTTCGTTCGGCGTCGCTCCCTCGTTCATTCTCTTCCTGCTGTACTTTCAGGAGTCCGACTGGGGGTGGATGGTCGGATTCGTGTACGTGGCTGCGGTGGTGTTGCGTCTGGCGCGCTTCAACGTCGAGCAGGGCGGCCAGGCCCGGAGCTATTTTCTCGGTCTGCCGACCCCGGGCGCGGCGGTGCTTCTGACGAGCCACTACCCCTTTTCCCAGACGGCCCTCGTTCAGCAACACGCACCCGGACTGCCGTGGAATCAGGTCATGGGGATCGCCACCGTGCTCATCATGATCCTGATGGTGAGTCACATTCCGTACGCCAAGATGCCGCGCCTGCGACTGGACAGCAGAAAGGGCGTCGCGCAATCCGCGCTCCTGGTCGGGGGGTTGGGAATGGCGGTGACCGTGCCCTGGTACTGGTTTTTTCCCTCGACGGTGACGTACGCCCTGTGGGGCCTTGGCCGATCCGTCCTTCTCGGGCACGAGCTGACGCGCGAGAGAGTCCGCGAGTGGCGCGGGCGAGCGCTTGACGAGTCCGATGTTACTGCACGCAAGGAGAAGCGTTCTTGAGCCAGTTCACCGTAGAGGTTCGGGTCACGCCGCGGCCCGGCCTGTTGGACCCGCAGGGCAAGGCGATCCACCATGCGCTCGGGTCGTTGGGATACGACGTCGTGGACGACGTTCGGGTCGGCAAGGCGATCTTCCTGACGATTCGCGCCGAGTCTGCGGAAGCCGCCAGGGAGCGGGTGCACGAAATGTGCCGCAAGCTGTTGGCCAACCCCGTGACCGAGGATTTCCAGGTGACCGTCGCGGGAGCGGGGGCCACCGCCGGAGCGGGCGACGCCACTACCGGAGCGACCCCATGAAGGTCGCGGTCCTGACGTTCCCGGGATCGAACTGCGATCAGGACTGTTGGCGCTCGGTGGAACTTGCGGGCGGGTCGCCTCGCTACGTTTGGCACCGCGAAGTCTCGCTCGGCGATGCGGACGCCGTCGTCGTCCCGGGCGGATTCGCTCATGGCGACTACCTGCGGCCCGGCGCAATCGCGCGGTTCAGCCCGATCATGGACGCCGTAATCGACTTTGCGCGGGGCGGCGGCTTCGTGCTGGGGATTTGCAACGGCTTTCAGGTCCTCTGCGAGGCCGGCCTGCTGCCGGGCGCGTTGCTGCGCAACCGATCGCTGCGCTTCCAGTCGCACGACTGCTTCCTGCGAGTCGAACGCGCGGACACGGCTTTCACGGCGGAGTACCGTCGGGGCCAGGCGATCCGCATGCCGCTTTCCCACGCCGACGGCAACTACTACGCCGATTCCGCCACCTTGGCCATGCTGGAGGGCGAACGCCGCGTCGTCTTCCGCTATTGCGATGCCGCCGGCGCCGCGACCGCCACGGCCAACCCGAACGGTTCCGTCGGCAACATTGCGGGACTGGTGAACGCGCGCGGCAACGTCATGGGCATGATGCCTCACCCGGATCGCGCAATCGAGTCCGTGCTGGGTTCGACCGACGGGCTCCCGCTGTTCGCCTCGCTGGTCGGCGCCCTCGCGCGCACCGAGGTGGCCTGATGGCAATCGCGCACAACGGCCGCGGCGCGGCGCCAGGCCCGCGCGCCGGCGACCCTCCGATAACCCCCGAGCTGATCGACGACCACGGTCTTGCGCCCGAGGAGTATGCCCAGATCCGCCGCATCATGGGGCGCGACCTGACCTTCACCGAGCTGGGCGTGTTTTCGGCCATGTGGTCGGAACACTGCGGCTACAAGAATTCCAGGCGACTGCTGCGTCTGCTTCCCACGCAGGCCCCCTGGGTCATTCAGGGGCCCGGCGAGAACGCCGGCGTCATCGACGTCGGGGACGGCCATGCGTTGGCCTTCAAGATCGAATCGCACAACCACCCGTCGGCGGTCGAGCCCTACCAGGGCGCGGCAACGGGCATCGGCGGCATTTTGCGCGACGTCTTCACCATGGGCGCTCGCCCGGTGGCGACTCTGAACTCGCTGCACTTCGGCGACCTGGACCGCCCGCGAGTGCGTTACCTGTTCGACGGCGTGGTGCGGGGCCTCGGCGACTACGGCAACTGCGTCGGCATTCCCTCCGTCGGCGGCGAGGTCTACTTCGATCGCGGCTACGAAGACAATCCCATCGTCAACGCCATGTGCCTGGGCCTGATGCGCAAGGAAGACCTCATTCGCGGCACGGCCGAGGGCGTGGGCAACACGCTGATGGCCGTCGGAGCGAGAACGGGGCGCGATGGAATTCACGGCGCCACGTTCGCGTCGGAGGAACTTTCCGAAGGCGACGACGAGGCCAGTCGTCCGCAGGTGCAGGTCGGCGATCCGTTCACCGAGAGACTGCTCCTGGAAGCGTCGCTGGAACTGATCAAGAGTGGTCACATCGTGGGCATTCAGGACATGGGCGCGGCCGGGCTCACGTCGAGCGGGGCCGAAATGGCGGGGCGCTCCAGAACCGGCGTCGAGATCGACGTCGCGCTGGTTCCCGTCCGCGAAGAACGGATGACGCCTTACGAGATCCTGTTGTCGGAGTCGCAGGAGAGGATGTTGGTGGTGGCCGCGGCGGGCAGGGAGGACGCCGTCCGGGAGATCCTGGAAAAGTGGGAGCTGGAAGCCGCAACGATTGGGCGCGTCACGGCAAGCGGCGCCTTCCGCGTTCTCGAAGACGGCGTCGTGGTGGCCAACATCCCCGCCCTGCCGTTGACCGAGGGCTGCCCGACCTACGAGCGGCCCGGCCAGGAAGGCGCAGAGGTGCGCGCACTGCGCGAGATGGATTTGTCGGCCCAGATCGAGCCCCCTGCGGGACTGCGGGACGCCTTCCTGCGCGTCGTGGGATCGCCCAACGTGGCGTCGAAGCAATGGGTGTACGAGCAATACGACACCACCGTGCGGGCCAACTCGATCGAGCGACCCGGGGGCGACGCGGGCGTGTTCCGCATTCCCGGCACGAACCGGGCCGTGGCGGCCTCGACCGACTGCAACGGTCGCCACACCTATCTCAACCCCCGCGCGGGCGCGATGGGCGCGGTGGCCGAAGCGGCGCGCAACGTCGCGTGCACGGGCGCGGTCCCCATGGCCGTCACCAACTGCCTCAACTTCGGCAGCCCGCTCAAACCCCACATCATGCATCAGTTCCGCGAGGCCGTATTGGGGATGCGCGACGCCTGCGGCTATCTGGAGACCCCGGTCACCGGCGGCAACGTTTCGTTCTACAACGAGACGGATGGCAAGGCGGTTTACCCCACGCCGGTGATCGGCATGGTGGGCGTGCTCGACGACCTGGGCGCCATCGTGCGGCACGCCTTTCGCGACTCGGGCGACGTGATCCTGCTGCTGGGGACCAACAAGGGCGAGCTGGGCGGCTCCGAATACCTCTACGCCGTGCACGGCCTGGTGGCGGGCGAACCGCCCGGCGTCGATCTCGTCGCCGAACGAGCGCTCCAGCGCTGCATCCTCGCGATGTCCGCCGAACGGTTGCTGAAATCGGCCCACGACGTCGCGAGCGGCGGTCTCGCGGCCACCTTGACCGAGTCTTGTCTGGGAAGACCGCGCGGCGGCAGCGGCGGGACGGGCGCGCGCGTCCGCCTCGCGGACGCGCTGCCCGGCGCGCCGCTGCTGTTCGGCGAGGACCACGGGCGCATCGTCGCGTCGTGTGCGCCTGAAGACGCGCCGCGCGCGCGGCGCGTCGCGGCGGACTACGGCGTTCCCTGCGCCCAGATCGGCACGGTCGCGGACGACGGCTCGCCGCTCCGCATCGAGACCTCGTCGTTCGCGCTGCGGCTCGAGCTCGACCTGCTGCGCCAGCACTACTTCGGCGCAATCCCCGACATCATGACCCAGGCGGGATAATGCAACCACCCACGCCCACCGACGTCTCCGCGTCCCGCCTGGACGATCACCCGCGCGAGGAATGCGGAATCGTGGGCATCAACGGCGTCGAAAACGCGTCGGAGCTCGCGTTTCTCGCGCTCTACGCCCTGCAACATCGCGGGCAGGAGGCCGCTGGAATCTGCGCCGCCAATAACGGTCGCACCCTGGTGCACAAGGAAATCGGCCTGGTCTCGGACGTCTTCGACGCGAAACGCATCGCGTCCCTCCCGGGCCGCACCGCCCTGGGCCACGTGCGCTATTCCACGGCGGGCGGCGGACAGCGCGTTAACGCCCAGCCAATCGTCGTGCGCTACTCCGCTGGCGACCTCGCGATCGTCCACAACGGCAATCTCACCAATGCGCGCATGATCAAGCGTCAGCTGGTGGACGAAGGCGCCATCTTCCAGAGCACCTCCGATTCCGAAGTCATCGTGCACTTGGTCGCGCGCTCAAGACACCACGCCGTGCAGGCCCAGCTGCGTGACGCGTTCAGCTTCCTGGAGGGCGCATACTCCCTGGTCCTGACCGTCGGCGAGACCATGTACGCCGTGCGCGATCCGCGCGGGTTCCGCCCCCTGGTGATCGGCAAGCTGAACGGCGGCCACATCGTAACCAGCGAGACCTGCGCCCTCGACATCATGGGAGCCACGTACGTTCGCGACGTCGAACCCGGCGAGCTGATCCGCTTCCGCGGAGGCCGGGCCGAGAGCCTCCCCGGTCTTTACCCCCTGACCCCCGCGCCCTGCATCTTCGAGCTCGTCTACTTCGCACGACCCGACTCGAACCTGTGGGGCATCAGCGTCGATCGGGCGCGGCGTGCGTTCGGACGGCAGCTCGCGCGCGAGCATCCCGCGGCCGGCGATTGCGTGATCGCGGTGCCGGACAGCGCCAACTCCGCGGCGTTGGGGTACAGCGAGCAGAGCGGAATCCCGTACGAGCTTGGCCTGCTGCGCAACCATTACGTGGGTCGCACGTTCATCCGACCGTCGCAGGCCGACCGCGATTTCGGGGCGCGGGTCAAGTACAATCCGGTTCGCGAGGTGCTCGCGGGTCAACGCGTGGTCGTGGTGGACGACTCGATCGTGCGGGGCACCACCTCGTCCAGCCTGGTCAAGTTCATGCGCGCCGCCGGGGCCGCCGAAGTGCACTTCCGGATCGCCAGCCCGCCCGTGCGCCACCCCTGCTACTACGGAATCGACATGCCGTCGAAACGCGAGCTCATGGGGTCGGGCAAGTCCGTGGACGAGATCGGGGCCGAGCTGGGGGTCGACTCGCTGGGGTATCTGTCCCTGGAAGGCATGGAGGAAGCGGTTTCTGAGGGCGCACCTTTCTGCACGGCGTGCTTTTCGGGCAAGTATTCGGCGCCGTTGGTGGATCTGGAGGGGTGAAGGGGGGGAGGCGGTTCAGGCGGCCAACTCCGCCCGCACTCCCTCGCGATCGGACCACGCGACCGGCGACACGCCGTAGTTGCGGATCGCCGCCACGACTTGTTCCGAGACCGGTCGCTCGGAGTCGTTCAGAATCGCATAGGCGCGGGACTCGGGAGACCGCACGGCCTTGGTGTCCATCCACGCGAACGCCACGGTCTGCGCGGTCTGTCGATCGGGACTGTTGACCGTTCGAACGATACGTTCCGGTGCATCCCGCGACTTGGGAATAACGAAGTCGAACATGTGATCGTAACCGCTTGTCCCGCTGAACTTGGCCTTCGGTGTGTGCCTGATGTCGTGAAGGTCGAGCCAGCTGACCACATCCTCATAGAACAAGTTCGTGACCACCGGGGCCGCCAGATAGAACATGTCGTTTACGGCAAGCATAGTCTGGATGAGGCTGTGCTTGCGCAGCGCAAAGTCGTCGGGAGCCGCCTGGACCTGCAGCGCCTCATTCTCCAGCCGCACCCCGAACCCATTCACGGTCAGCATCAGCAGATCTTGCCGTTTCCCGCTTCCGAGCGCGCAGCCGCTCTGCTCAAGATCCTGGATGGTGTATCCGTCGTCCGTGAGCAGGAATCCGCCGTTAGCGCGTTTGGCGTAGATCTGCATGTAGTCGTTGTGCCGGTCGAGAAAAGGGGTGGTGATCTCGACCCATTCCTCAATCTGCCGGAGGACGCTCTTGTCCTTGAGCCAGGCGTGGTAGTCGTCCAACAGGCGCTGGATGTCCTCCATCATGTGAAGAGTCCCCTTACATGTCCCGCTTCCGCAAGCTCAGAAACGCAATCCCCAGAAAGATCGCGCTATAGATCAGCGCCGAGGTGGCCAGGACCCCCACATCCAGAAACTCATAGGTTCCCAGTCCGCGCTCGGCCCGCTCCAGGTTGACTCTCGCAAGCACCTCCGGGTAGTGCGCCAAGTTCTCGCCGAGATCGGCGAGAATGTTGGCTGGAAGGTATGCGGCAACGTCTTCGAGGAACGCGCTTGCACTCATCACGAACTCGACCAACTCTTCGATCATGATATAGAGGATCAGAACGCCCAACGCGGGACCGGAAGCGCGGATCAGCGCCGACAGCATCAACCCGGCGCTGCCGACGATCAAGAGGCACAAGACCAAACCGCCCAGGTAGCTCAGGTCGGGCGCCCGCATGATGCCGGGGCCGCCTTCGCCAGGGCTGAACAGGGTACCGCTGGCGCCGATGACGATCGTCGTCGCCGTGAAGAGCAGGATGAGTCCGCCCAGCGCGAGGACTTTCCCCGCGTAGAACCTCTCCTTGCTTAGCCCGTCGATCACGTTTTGGCGCCCGGTGCGCCAGGAGAATTCGGGTGCGACGAGCAGGATCATCAGAACGCCGACAAAAAGCGCTCCAATGGTGGCCCCGACACCCAGGATGTCCGGCCAGCTCTCCGGCAAGGCGTAGGACACGTTCGGATTCCGTTGGGCAGTGCTGACGGCTGCAATTGTCTGAGTCGCGGCGGCCACCGCAAATGCGCCCAGGGTCACCCAGAAGGCTCGCCGCTTTACCGCCTTCAGCCATTCGATTCGGCACAACGCCGCCAGCGCCCTCACGATGCAATCTCCGTCATCGAATCGAAGTCGCCTTGGGTGACGTCGATGAAGACATCTTCCAGGCTCGGTCGGTACGGCGCCAGGTAGGACAGGTAGATCCCGCGTTCGGTGAGGTAGCGGGTCACGTCGGCCAGTTCGGACGAGCGAAGCCCTGCGACGACACCCTCGTCTGCGCGGCGCACTGACGTAACGTCAGGGTAGCGTTGCATCGCATCCGCCAGCGCGTCCAGGTCCGCCGCGCGCAACAGCACCGCCCTCCCTCCTCCCACTACCTCTTCCACCGCACCCGAAGTCACGATTCGGCCCTTGCGGATGATCGCGACGTGCGAGCAAGTGCGTTCCACCTCGGCCAGCAGATGGCTCGACAGGAAGATCGTCTTGCCGCGGTCGGCCAGGATGTGGATGATCTCGCGGACCTCGCGAATGCCCTGGGGATCAAGCCCGTTGGCGGGCTCGTCCAGGATGATCAGCTCGGGATCCTTCAGCATGGTGGCCGCAAGCGCCAACCGCTGCTTCATGCCGAGCGAGTAGGTCTTGAAGCGGTGACGTGCGCGGCCCGACAGGCCTACGAGCTCCAGGCACTCGTCGATGCGGGGACGATCCACGCCCTTGATCGTCGCAGCGACGCGGAGATTGTCGCGACCGCTCATGTACGGATAGAAGTTGGGCGTCTCCAGCGTGGCGCCGACTCGGGCGCGCGCGGCCAGTAGCTCTTGCGGACTGGATGCCCCGAACAGGCTGAAAGCGCCGCCCGTCGGACTGATGATGCCCACGAGCATTCCGATGGTGGTGGTCTTGCCGCTCCCGTTAGGACCCAGGAAGCCGAACACCTGACCTTCTTCGACGGCAAAGGAGATTCGATCCACGGCCAGCACGGACTTCGCGGCGCGCGTGCCTTAACGTTTGGTCAGGTCGTAGGTTTGGATTACGGGCATGGCGTCAGTGGGTATGGGGATGCGTGCAGCCAGTAAGGGCCATACGAGGTTCGCCTACGGCCGGTTTCCGGCGTGGAGGCGACGATGGCCCCATCGGTGGGCAGTTGCTGCGTTCGCAACGAATCCACATTGTCTTGACCGATTTGCAATGTTGCCGCCCGTTCCCTCTGCCTCCGACCCCATTGACCCACGCCATCCCCGGTTGGGAAGACCTGCGACACGGCGGGCTCCTCCTGGACGGCACCCGCTTGCACGCCTTGGCCGATCGCGTCCAGGGTCCGCTGCCATGGCATGTCGAGCAGAACCTGCGGCAAAGCGAAATCGTGCGGCTTGAGACGAACCTGCTGGGCGAGCGCACCCGGACGAGCATGGCGCCGCACGGACGAAGCCACCGTGAAGCTCCGGGGAGTGCATCGGCACGGTTGATCGCCCGTGCCGAGTACAATATCGTGAGGGTGAGCACGGATCATTCGAACGTGCCGATTGAGGCCGACTGCCCCACCGACTCCCACACCGTGGTTACCGTGCTGGGTTGAGCAAGTGCCGACAGGACGGACTCCAATCCGGCTCGCCGGTATCCGCGCCCGCTCCGAACCGCGTGAGTCGAGTGGGCCGCACATGTACCTTATCGTATTGACCTTAACCTTTCAGAAGATAACCAACACCGCCCGCATGACCCCCCAGCATTTCATCCTCAAGTGGCGCGCTTCGGAGCTCAAGGAGCGCTCCGCGGCCCAGGAGCACTTCATCGACCTGTGTCGCCTTCTCGGCGAGCCGACCCCGGCGGAGGCCGACCCCAAGGGCGACCACTACTGCTTCGAACGAGGCGCGGTCAAGGACCTCGGGGGCAGCGGCTGGGCGGACGTTTGGAAACGTCACTGCTTCGCCTGGGAATACAAGGGCAAGCACGCCAACCTCGACGCGGCGTTCGACCAGCTGAGACAGTACGCGCTGGCTCTGGAAAACCCGCCGCTCCTTATCGTCTCGGACATGAGTCGGTTCCGGATTCGCACCAACTGGACCAACTCCGTCAGCAAGACGCTGGAGTTCGGGCTGGACGACCTGGTCGACGCAGCGGTTCGCGACAAGCTCAAGTGGGCCATGTCCGACCCGGAGCGATTGCGACCCGGCGAGACGCGCCAAGCGCTCACCGAGCGCGCCGCGGAGACCTTCGCACGGCTCGCGCAGTCGCTCCGCGACGAGGGCCATGCGCCGCAGGAGGTGGCCCATTTCGTGAACCGCCTCGTGTTCTGCATGTTCGCGGAAGACGTGGGACTGCTGCCCAACGCCATGTTCACCCGCATGCTGGAACACGCCCGCCACAAGCCCGAGGACTTCGCGGTCTTGGCGCGCGACCTGTTCAGCGCGATGTCCGTCGGCGGTCGGGTCGGATTCGAGACCGTGGAATGGTTTAACGGTGGGCTGTTCGACGACGACACATCGCTCCCCATGGACCACGCGCAAATCGCAACCACGCTCGAGGCGTCCGCCCTCGACTGGTCCAACATCGATCCCTCCATTCTGGGCACTCTGTTCGAGCGCGGTCTGGACCCCGACAAGCGTTCCCAGCTCGGCGCCCACTACACCGACCGCGACAAGATCATGCGGATCGTCGAACCGGTGATCGTGCGTCCCTTTGCTAGCCGAGTGGGCAACAGCCAAGACGGACATCGCCAGGAGCATCGACCGAGCAGGCGCGGCGAAGTCGCCAGGCGCGGCGACGCGGCATCGCAGGAGGGCCGAACATCTGCTGGGCGCGTTCCTGGAACGGTTGCGGAGATTCGTGGTGCTCGACCCCGCGTGCGGATCCGGGAACTTCCTCTACCTGGCGCTTCACGCCCTGCACGACATTGAGTACCGCGTGCAGGCGGAGGCGCTGGGAATGCAGCGCGCCTTTCCGTCGGTCGGTCCCGCCAACGTAAAAGGCATCGAGCTGAACGCCTACGCAGCGGAGCTGGCGCGCGTGTCGGTCTGGATCGGCGAAATCCAATGGATGCGGCGCAACGGTTTCTCGGGTTCCCGCCGCCCCATTCTCGATCCCCTGGAGACAATCGAGAGTCGCGACGCCATCGTGACGCCGGCAGGCGGGGACCCCAAATGGCCCGACGCGGACGCGATCATCGGCAATCCGCCATTTCTGGGCGGCAAGCTGCTCATCGCGAATCTCGGAGAGGACTACGTCGACGTGATCTACAACGGGGCCGACGACAACGCCTCGGGGACCGTCGCCGTCGTCGAGGTTGCCGAAGCAATGGCCGCCATGTCGACTCCGCCGGCGCGCTCCGTGGTGTTTCTGCTCGTGAGCGGCGAAGAGCGAGGGCTATGGGGCTCCGAGTGGTTCAGCGAGAACCCCACGGTGCCGATCAAGTCCACGGTCGCGAACATCAACGCCGACATGGTGGGCCGGAACTGGACCGACACGATCGTAGCCATCGGCAAAGAGCACTCCGACCTGGGAGCCACGCTCGAGAGCGTGAACGACGCTCACCCCGAGCTGAACATGACCGCCATTGACGACTTATGGCCCGAGCAGCGGTTCTACCGTCGCTCCGATCACTACGTCCCGTGTGGGATGCCGAGCGTTACCGCGAGATCGTGGAGGGGGGGCGGTAGTCGGGGCCCGGCCGTACCTCGATGCCCTCGGAGTCGGCGGCCGCCCGAAGGGCTTGGTCCAGAGTAGCCAGCGCCCGCCCCTCGCGAATCGCAAGCTCAAGATAGAGAGCGTCGTAAACTGACACACGATGCCGTCGAGCCAGGCGCAACGTCATGCGACTGTCGGGCACATGGTCGAGTTCGATCCGAAGTGCTTCCAGCTCCGTCAATGCCGCATCGGCCTGGCGCTGCGCGATCCTGCCCCTTCGTTCGGCCATGACGAGAACGTTCCGCACTTCAGCCCACAGCAGGCCAGGGGCTCGCGCCCCGCTCCGCGCGACCCGTTCCAGCATCCCGTCCGCTCCAGGAACGCTTTCGTCGTCCAACAACCATGCGCAGACGAGCGAGCAGTCCAGAACCGGAGCGTCGGGGCTCACCGGCGGCCTGCATCGCGGAGTGTCAGGATCTCGTCAACAGAACCTGGCCAGCTGATCTCACGACGCAACCTGCGGATGTTCTCCACCGCTGCCGCAGCCATTTGTCGGTCGGGAAGGTCGTGGGGCACCAGGCGGGCGACTGGCCGGTTGCGTCGGGTGATAGTGATGGACTCGCCCCGCTCGGTAGCGTCGAGTAGGCGCGAAAGGTGCGTTTTGGCTTCAAAGGCACCGATGGTTCGCATGGATTGTCCTTTCAACTAGCCTGTTGTCTGGTTGGCAACTAACATACAGGCTTCGATGCCGATACTCAAGGCACCTGCCATTGCCGTGAGAATGACGTTGGAGAGGGAGAGCGACGCGGTCCGCCTGCGTCTCGATCCTGGATTATCGGCAGCCGACTACGCGGCTTGCCTGCGGAAAGGTCAAGGAGGGCGGCGCGGGCGAGACCGTGTATCCGTTCGAGGAAGGCTCTGCTCCGCATATGTGTTACCCTTCATTCGTGTTGTACTCACCCATTTGCGGAGGACAGCCCGTGAAGGAGATCAAGGCGCAGTGCATGGCGGTTCGAGCCTTGCTGGCTTGGGTGCTACTCGTGACCACCACGGTTTGGTATTGGGGATGTCAAGGAGACGTGGCAGCTCCGCCACCACAGCCCACGAACGTCGCACCTCGGGTCGCGGGATCAATCCCTGCCCAGTCGGTTTCGGTTCGGGAGAGCGTCATTGTGGACTTGGCCACCTATTTTAGCGATCCAGACGGTGACCCGCTTGTCTACTCTGCGTCGAGCTCGGACAGCACGGTGGCAACTGTGACCGTGGGGGGAAGCACGGTCGGCATTACGGGCATCAAGCAGGGCATCGCACGCGTGACGGCAATTGCGAGCGATCCAAGCGGACTGTCGGCGCAGCAAAGTTTCTCGGTGACCGTGCCCAATCGGGCACCGGAGGCGTCAGGCAGCATCCCGACGCAGATTTTGGCAGAAGGGGACACGGCCACGCTAGACATGGCCCCGTACTTTACGGACCCGGACGGTGACGCGCTCACGTATTCCGTGTCGAGTTCGGACACTGCCGCGACCGTCGCATCGAACACCGGATCAGTTCTGATGGTTGTCGCGCGTCGCTGGGCACGCTCCACCGTCACGGTTACCGCCCGCGACGCAGGTGGCCTGTTCGCCGAGCAAGAGATCACCGTGGTTGGGCCAAATCGCGCACCCATGGCGGTGGACTCGATTCCCCACATCGAGGTGGATGTGGGCGGGGAGGCTGTCGTCACGGTGTCTCCGTTTTTCCGTGATCCCGACGGTGATGCGCTCGTCTTTCGCGCGGAGACATCCAACGCCCGGGTTGCGGGAATCGCCGTTTCCAGTGACAGCGTGACGGTGGCAGGTGCACAGCGACAATCAAGGTGAGAATACGAGATCGCGACGTTGTGAACGAAGGGATGATAACAAGGTGGCATGGGTGGAGCAGGTTGAGCGTCCTGGAGAGCCTGTGAGGCGGTCCTACTTCGTTGGACGGTCCGAGCACGGAATCAAGGCTGGACGGTACCGTGCTCCACCCCCGTGCCAGCGTGAGCGTCGCTGCGGGGTGGGTGGGTAACCATTACCCGTCGTTCCGTGTTGGAACTTGTTCCGACATGGACCGGCGGGTGACCGGCGGGCCCGCTCACTCGGCAGCCCTCGCGGTTCTTTCCGCCGGTGCGCGGACCAATCGTGACCGCGTACCGACCTCATGCTTGTGACCTCCGTCCGCCGCCGGCGATGGAGCGTGGCGGGTTGGGCCGTCGCCATAGCCAACTTGCCGGGTGGCGAGGATGGGAGTGGGGGTCGGCCCCGGCGCGTACCCCACGTCCCGGAGTCGGTTCGTCGGTCTGTCCATGCCCAGCGGCGGCTTTCCTGGCGGCCACGGCGGCGCGACGGCGGTAGCTTTCGACGTTGAGTTCGAAGACGTGGGAGCGGTGCACGAGGCGGTCGACGGCGGCGACGGTCAAGGCTTCGCCACCGAAGATCTTGTCCCAGGCGCTGAAAGGTTCGTTGGCGATGACGAGGAGCGAGCGATTCTCGTAGCGTGCGCCGATGAGTTCGAAGAGGACGCTGGTTTCGGTCCCTTCGCAGGTGGCGTAGGAGAAATCGTCGAGAATGACGAGGTGGTATTTGTAGAGCTTGGCGATGGCGGCGTCGAGGGCGAGGTCGCGCCGCGCCGCCTGGAGCCTCTGCACCAGACTCGACGTTCGCTGGTACAGCACGCGGTAGCCGTTTTCGACCAGCTTGAGTCCGATGCCCGCGGCAAGGTGACTCTTGCCCGTTCCCGGCGGACCGAAGAGCAGCACGTTGGCCGCTTCTTCGAGCCAAATGTCGCCGCTCGCCAGCACGCCCACGCGCGCCTTCGACACGGCGGGCACGAGGTTGAAGTCGAAATTGTCGAGCGTCTTGCCGCGGGGCAGCTTCGCCTCGGCTCGGTGCCGCTCGAAGCGCCGCCGTTCGCGATCGGCGACTTCTTGGCTGGCCAGCGCGGCGAGCAGGCGCGCCGAGGACCAGTCTTCCCGGTCCGCGCGTTCGGTGAAGCTTCTCCACAGCGCCCGCATGCTCGGCAGGCGCAGTTGCTTCAGCAACAGGTCGAGTGCCGGGGGATCGACGATGAAGGAGTCTTTCATCGCGGTGCTCCGTTCAGGCAGGCGTCGTCGTAGCGCGACAGTGGCGGGAGGGTCGTTTCGAGGTCGGGAAGGGAGTCCGGCGCTGGGAACCGGTCGCGCAGCACTTCGGCGTCGGGCAACCGCCCGGCCTCGAGCTGCGCTTCGATCTCGTCGGCCAGCAGGGCCTCGCATCCGTGATCGTGGGCCAGCGCAAGGAGTTTGACCATCCGCCGGCAGGCCTCGCGGTCGTCCAGGCGCTCGCGCAACGCGTCGAAAGCCTGGCGGTAGGCGTCGCGGGGGAACAAACCGTCGCGGTGGACCCAGTTCATCATCGCCATCGGCTTGCGACGCAGAGAGGGCAGCACGTGCCGGTAGTTCACGACCCGTCCCCGTCGCCCTCCCGGTCCCGGGTGGCCCCGAGGCAACGTCACGAGCTCCTCGGTCCCGACGAAGACGACCAGGCGGTCGTCGTACAGTCTCACCCGCAGCCGGTGTCCCACCAGCCGCGACGGCACCGTGTAGAACACCCGCCGCAGCGAGAACCCACCCGCGCTCGTCACGCGCACCAAGGTCTCCTCGAAACCGTCGCTGCGACGCCTCGGCAACGGCCGCAGCACGGCTCGCTCGGCGTCGATCCTCTTGCGGTTGCGAGCGTTGCGGCGACTCGCCACCCGGCTCACGAACTCTCGGTACGCCTCGATCGTCTCGAAGTCCCTCGATCCCCTCAACAGCAGCGCATCCTCGATGGCCCGCTTCAAATGCCCGTGCGCGCTTTCGATCGAGCCGTTCTCGTGCGCCCGGCCCCGGTTGTTCCGGCTCGCCTTCATCCCGTAGTCTCCCATCAACGCCTCGTAACGTGCGGTCCGGTCCTCCCGCGCACGACGCTTCAGGTTCCGAAACGCCGCCGACAGACTGTCCGTCCGGTGCTCCTTCGGAACGCCGCCCAGCGCCCACAGCGCGTCCTGCAACCCCTCGGCCAGGGCAACGTAGCTCTCCCCGCCCAACACCACCGCCACATGCAGAATCCCGAGTACTCCAGCCGAAAATGGTACAGCTTGTGCACCAGCTTCTCTCCCCCAACCGTCACCCCCAGACGCCCGGCGTCGGTGAAGTCCGACAACCCCCGTCGCCCCGGCTCGTGCTTCTGTCGGAAAACGACCTCGCGCGCCGGCCCGTGCTTCCGTCGAGCGGTCATGTACAGCTCCATCTGGTGGTCCGTAATCCGTCGGCCCGGCACTTCGCGTCTCTCCTGATCCCAGCGAAACACCAAAGCTCGGACCTCCCGCCGCCACCTCCGGCCGTCTCACCTTGTTTGTCGCAAGCGTCTCATCCTGATTGTCGCGCTACAGCTTCCTCTTTCCCCAACCCAGCTTCATCGCCAAACCTCGAATCTCACCCACCGACACAACGGATGTCACGGTGCGGGCACCGGCGTCGCTCAAGCGGTGCACTCGGAATGCGTGTCGCGCCCAAGCGGCCCCACGTACGGTCCCGAGCAGCATGTTGGTGTCCAGCAGGAAGAGTGGCGTGGGATTCAAGACGCTTCAATCCAGCATTGCCAGCAGATCCTCAATCGGTTCATCGCCCGGCCATGAGTCCCAGACCCGATCCCAATCGAACCTTCGCGCATTTTCGGATAGAGCGCGCGAGAGCCGAACCTTTGGACCACCTGACGCACCAACGGAATCAGGGACCTCTTCGAGCGGCAGGGGTCCCGGAGCTTCTTCAAAGATCGCGTCGCCCTCGTGGCGCGGACTCATGGTCCGAGCTTCCATAATCCTTGGATTGCCATCCGCTCGGAAATGGACCGTCCCCTGCACGGTCGTCGGCTTTCCCCAATAGGTGCGGACCAGCTCGCGGCGGAGATCGGGATTGGCCATGTGACCCTTGATCGAGCTGCCGTCCGTGAGCCGGAGCCGAAACCACCTCTTGCTGTGACCGATCTCGTCAAGTCGCCCAGTGACAATGCACGCTCGTGGAGCCGGGGCGACGTTAAGGTGCGCCTTCATCTGCGCCCACGCCGTGCGCCCCAGAACAACCTTGTCCCAAGAGGCGTCGTGCGCGTGCATCTCGCAGCAGACTTCGGGCGAGCCGACAGATTTCTCGATCGCGAGCAGACGACGGAGCACATAGCCGTCGAAGTGTTCACCCGACGCATCCGGCTGCCTCGCCTCTGCGGTGGCTTTCGCTACTAAATCGAGTGCCGTTTCCGTAGGATCGGGTCGCGTTTCCCACAGCTCCCGCTGAGCAAGAATGGTTTCGGACACTTTGCCCAAGGGAGGAGCCTCAAGACCGAGCGTCGTGGATCCGCGACCCAGCCCGGTAACCGTGACGTCAACCGCCTCCATGAGCCACGCGGGCTTCGGACCCCTTCTCCCACCTCTGCCCGTAACCGCCAGCCGGGTCGTCGCCGCGGCGGCCTCGACAAGGGCGTCCAAGACGCTGGCCAATGCCTTGGCCTTGATCTGTCCCTCGGGCTGTTCCAGTCCAAGGATCCGCAATTCGTATTGTCGATTGGTCAGTGTGTCGTTCTCCGCTCTCAGATTCTCGGCCGCCAGGTCAGCGACAGCTCGATCCGTCGTCCCTTCACGCTGTGGGTAAAGCCGTCGTAGGATTGCTCCCAGTTCACGAGCGGCGGATCCCTGTCCAGAATGTTGATGGCGGAGAGAGCCGCATCCCACCCTCCGGGCGCGCGCCGAAGCAGGGTCAGGTCCAAGGTCACGTGGCTGTCGATGCGCTCGTACTCCGTATCCGTAAAGGCCTGGTTGGTGTACGACGAGATGGCGTTCACATACGTTACCGCACTCAGCTCGCCCCTGTGGTAGCCGAGTGAGAATCTCGACTTCACCTGCGGCAGCGGCGGGGCGATGGGGTTGCCCCAGTTGAGGTTGCCCGCCCCTTCTTCCGCGGCTTGCACTTCGGCGCCGTTCAGCGTCAGGGGCCGGACCTGGAACTGGCGGGTGAAGGTGCCGTCCGTTCCGAAGGAGACGATTCCGGCGCCCCGCAGCACGCGTCCGCTGAAGTGCCAGTCGATGCCCGAGGTCTCGATTCCGGGCCAGTTCACGAGCTGCACGCGAATGCGTTCGATGCCGGCCGCGTCGCAGGTGCCGGTTCCTGGGCCGTCCGGACAGGTGATGAACGACTGAACCGCGCGGCGCGACTCCCCACCCATAGCGTAGAGCCGCGTGACTCCGCTGTGACCCAGGACTTCGATCACGTTCCGGAAGTCGTAGCTCCAGTAGTCCACCGATGCCCGCATGCGATCCAGCTGGAGACCCAGGCCCAGGTTGTAGGTGGTGGCTCGTTCGGGTTTCAGATTGCGGTCGCCGAAGGTGTCCACCGCCTTGTAGACGCCGGCCTCGGACACGTATTCGAGCGAGGTGGAACGTTCCTCGTTGACGTCGTCGACCGAGGGCGCACGGAAAGTGGTCTGCACCGATGCGCGTACGACCAGCGGGTCGGCCAACTGGAAGCGCACCGCCAGCTTGGGATCGAAGCTGTCGGCCACCCCGTGAAATTCGTAGTTCCCGGCGGCCTGAAGGGCGACCCTGCTTCCGATCTGCATGGGCAGCTCGACGAAGAGGCGATGGACCGACTGGGCGTCGTCGTACGGATAGTAGCCGGTCGTGAAGGTGTACGGCCCGGTCTTGGTGGCACAGCCGGTGTCCCCCGGCACCGGGCAGGGATTCAGGGTCAGGTCTCCCGCCCGGTTCGGAAGCGCGGACACACTGAGAGTGCGGAACTGGTATCCGGCCGCGTAACGCACGCTGGAGCCGGACCCGAATTCCGCCAGCTCTCCCTTGAGCGTTGCATCCGCCACGAACATGCGCGCCGCGTTGTCCAGGTCGACTTCCTCGTTGATCCAGGCGAGCATCTCTTCGTCGTTCGCCAGTCCGGGCGCGTAGTCCGGGTTGGGCTGGTCGTAGAAAGCCGAACCCGGCTGGCGGGAGAATTGGTGCGCGCTGCTGAAGGGGTTGTAGAACTTGCAGGCGCCCTGTCCGGGACTCGCCCCGCCGAGGGCCCCCAGCGACATGCCCGAAGGGCTGTTCGGATCCGCGACCACGCCGACGCCGCAATCGGGACCCCCGAAGCCGCGAAAGGCCAGATACTTGCGGTAGGCGTACTCGGCCGGTTGGTTCACGTTACCGGACGAGCGCGAATAACTGGCGGCCAGTTCGAAGGCGGTGGACCGGTCGCCGAAGGCCTCGAACTGGTGGTCCAGGGAAGCGGCGATGCGCTGCGTGCGCGATGCCCGCCCGAGCTCCCGCCCGGGGCCGCTGTTGCCCACCAAGCGTCCGTAGAAGTACCAGTCTCCGTCAAGACACTCGGGCTCCGATCCGAAGCCCGACGCGCTGCCGTAGCTGCGGCAGAACTGCTGTCGGCCCGGATGGTGGGGCTCGACCACCTGAAGGCCGTCGTATGGAGAAATGGGTGGAAAGGAGGGCGTGGTAAGCCATGCGGGGGTCACCGCCTGAGCCCACAGCGCCTCGACGTGGTAGGTCGAGTTTTCGCTAAACTCGCCGTTTAGCTCGGCGAAGGCGCGCGCGAACCTGGACGCCTCGATCAGGTTGTCCCAGGGCTGGTAGCGAAAGCGGCAGGTCGCCGGTTCCAGGTGGCCGCCAAAGTTGGCGCAGTTGGGATCGATGACCCGGGTACCTGCGTCGCCGTGCGCGCCGATCAGCGCATTCACGAACTCCTCGCGGGTCTCCCCTCCGGTCAGCCGCGGAAAGTAAAAGGCTCCGGGATTGCCCGTGTACGACCAGGCGCCACCGCCCGGAGTAAACGGACGGAGCGCCCAGTCCCGCTGCTCGGTGCGCAGCGCCTGCTTGAACCTGGCTTCCGACGAAATCACCAGATGCGCCCCGTCGCCGAACCGCTTCCCCCAGATGGCCCCCAGATCGGAGTCGCCCGCGCTTGCTATGTATTCGTGTCCGATCGACGCTTCCAGACCCTCGAAGTCGCTTCGGGTGATAAAGTTGACCACGCCCGCCACGGCGTCCGAACCGTACACCGCCGACGCTCCCTCCTTGAGCACCTCGATTCGGTCCAGTGCGATGGAGGGAAAGGAGTTGAGGTCCACGAAGCGACCGCCTGCCAAGCGGGCCGGCATATACACTTGGCGCCGGCTGTTGAGCAACACCAGGGTGCGTGACGGCCCCAGGCCGCGCAGGTTCACGCTGGAGACGGTTTCCGGGATGGCGCCGGCCTGATTGGCGTTGTACCAGCTCTGGCGCTCCCCCACCACTCCATGACTGGCCCCCAGATTGCGGAAGAAATCGACGGTTTCGGGGGTGCCCTGCTCGGCGAGCGTCCTGCGCCCGGAGACGGCCACCGCATAGGGCAGCGTCAGTGGGGATTCCTCGAAGGCCGTCCCCGTCACCACCAGTTCGGGGATCATCAGCGCGGTCGCGTTCATCTGCAGGGCGAGGACGAGAGTTTCGCCTGCGGTCACGGCGATCGTTCTCACCACGCTCGCATATCCGATCAGATCAATGTGAAGTTCGTGGCTTCCGGCGGGAACCGAGACCAGCCGAAAGCTACCTTCGGCGTTGGAGAGGACACCGCTCCCGAGTGCCGGGATATGCACGCTGGCGGCTTCGAGCGGCGCGCCCGTCGAGGCGTCGGTCACGGTGCCGGTCACGATCCCGGAGGATGTCTCCTGCAATCCGGATAGGGGAGCTGCGGCAAAAACCAGGAGGAGAAGAACTGGACGGATGTTCATAGCGATCCTCGTGTGTTGCGGGCCACTGGTCAATCAGACTGCTTAAGGTGCCAAAGGTACACTCTCCTGGGGCTGCACTGGCTACCGGCTCCAAGGTTAGCCGTGCTCGCGCAGTCGCTCCGTCGCGCGCCTCCTACCCCCCAGAAACACGGCTCCGCGGTCGCGGCCTCCGGCGGGTGCACGACATGCTGCTGCAAACCCCCATCGGGACCGTCCTGCCATTGCACCGTGAGCGCCTTGAGCGCCCTCTGCGCCCCGGCGTCCGGATGTCCCAGCGGCTGCACGTTGAACTGACCGAGCACGGTATGCGATTCGACGGAAAACAGGTAATCGCGGACGGACGCCGCATCGAAACCGCCGTGATCCCGCGACACGACGGCGATGGCCTCCGCCACCAGCTCCAACGCGCCGAACCCCGCCGCTCCATAATAGCTTGGCGACTCCCCGTAAGCCTCCTCGTACCTGGCCACGAACGCGTCGCTGCTGGCGATGAAACCGGACGTGCGTATGGCCGGGACCCAGATCGCATTGCCCGCCACGCATCGCGCGAGGTCGCCCACGTCGGTGACGTACGTAGGCGTCGCGGGGGCGTTCAGACCGACTAGGCGAGGCATGTATTCGGCTGCGGGCAATGCCTTGGTCAACGCCACCGCGTCCGCATAATAGGTGGCCCCGATCAAGACCTCGGCCCCCGCATCGCGGGCCAGCGCGGCGGCTTCCGCCGCGTCAATCCCACCGGTGGGATACCCCATGTCCAGCACGATATCCAACCCGTGAGTTTGCGCGGCCAGGTGCACGCCTTCGGCGACCGAACGGGTAAACAGGGACTCCTCGTACACCACGGCCCCCGTCGCTGCTCCGTGCTGCACCGCCAACTCCACGGTCCCCTGCATGTATGTTCGCGCGGGGTTGAGCATCTGTACGGCCCACTCTCGGGACCGATCGGCCCAGATGCCCTCGGCCGCCGCCAAGGTCGCGACGAACGGCTTGCCGGCCTGTTCCGCGGCCGCGATTACCGCCGAGGTGAGTGGACTGCCGTAGGGCCCCAGGAGCGCATGCACATGGTCTGTCCGCGCGTACCCCTCGTACTGGACGACCGCCACCTCTTCACTGCTCTGGTCGTCCACCAGTACAAGCGCCACCTGGCGCTCGGCAATGCCTCCCTGTTCGTTGAGCATCTGGGCGGCCAAACGCATGCCGTTGGCCATCGCCTGCCCCGTGGGAGCCCAACGTCCCGTTTCCGAGTAGGTACCGGCGAGCACGATCGGGCCCAGGTCGGCCGACGGGCGCGTCGACTCACAGGCGCCGAGCGCAAGAACGGCGAGCCACCAGCCCTTCAATGTGCGGTCAAGTCCCTGCGCGAGGTGTCCTGGCATCTTCGCCCGTGTCGTCCTGCCCGGCTCCTCTCCCGCAGACCACCACGATCTCCATGGGCGACAAAATCCCCAAGGTTAGCACCGTCGCCAACTGATTCATGAAGGACTGCCTCGTTTCCACCCTCGCCACGCCGTTTTCCCCACACAGCTGGCCTCCGTCCACGGAATCGGGCGGTATGAGGCCCTGCACGTAGCCCATCGCCCACTCCTCGGTAACCGCACTCGGTCCCGGCTCAACGCCCGTGTTGATTACCGCGTGGTAGCATCCCGCGAACATGACGGGAGCAGCCGCGATTGCAAGCGGAATTCGTACCCAGCTTCCGATTCTCTTCTGTGACATCACTGTCTCCTTGTGGTGAGTTGTAACTATTGTCCTCCTGCCCCATGCCCGACGTCAAGTGATCACGCGCCCGATCCGCTCGCGCAGCATGCGGTTGAACTCTTCCAGGTCGTCCGCCAGCACGGCTTGCAGCGCCTGCTCCACCTCCCCAAGCTGCTCCCTCAGCAGCGCGGCAACCTCCTGGTGCTGGTCGGTGGGCGGAAAGTCCGCCGTCCCCACCGCGCCCTGCAAGTAGCGCAACCGTCCCACGATCATTGACGGCCACCGCACCGCGTCGCTGCCGGTGTCTTTCAGCTGGATCAGCTCGCTCTCCACCTCGATCAGACGGGCGTCGAGCGCCGCACCCGCCGCCATAAGGTCTTCGGCGTCGCCCTCGGCCTGGAGCACAGGCTCCAGATCGTAGATCTGTCGGCGCAGAAGCTCGATCCGGTTCACCAGTTCCGCGGCGCGATTGCGGTCGACCATAATCTCGCGCACCAGCGCGGTCTGCGCCTCGATGTCGGCGAGCGTGCCTTCCGAGTTGGGATCCTTGATCACGTTGAGCACGCGGCTTCCCGCGTCCTCCCCGTTCACCACCAACGTCATCCCATAGACGCCGGGCGGCTGCAGCGGCCCTCCGGCACCGCCAAACAAACCCCCTCCCACGACCCGGTACCCCACGTCCGGCATCGGGTACCAGTCCGCGTGCAACGGTTTGGTGCGGAGACGAATCTCGGTCGGGCCTTCCCCGTCGAAGTTCCACCACACGCGGTTGAAACCGCTCGCGGTCGTGCCGTCCAACGTGACCACCGTCTCGCCGCCGCGTTCGATCCGCAGCTGCACCGACTCGGCGGCCTCGCCCAGCCAGTAGGTAAGCGGCGCCCCGCCCTCCGGGTTCTCGCCGTCGGACCAGTCCCCCAGCATCGCGGCGGGCTCGGTAATGGGGCGGAAACGGTACGCGTCGCGCGGCTCGAACAGGTGCGCCGAAAGCGCGGCGATCTCCGGCGTCAGCTGCTGCACGGGCCCCAAATCGTCCAGAATCCAGAACCCGCGTCCGTAGGTCCCCACCACCAGGTCGTTGAAGTGCTCCTGTATGAAGAGGCCGTAGTAGGGCGTGGGGGGCAGGCCGGGCATGAAGCGCTGCCAGCTGTCGCCGTCGTCGTGGCTCACGTAGAGCGAGCTCTCGGTGCCCAGGTACAGCAGCCCGGGTCGCACGGGGTCTTCCAGCAAATAGCGCGTGTAGTCGACCGGGTAGTTGTCGACACCCTCCGTGATGCGGGTCCAGCTCGCCCCGAAATCGTCGGTGCGGTAGGCACGGGCCTCGAAGTTGCCCACCTGGTGGTGCTCGACGGTAATGTAGGCGCGGGCCGCGTCCCAGCGCGACGCGTCGATGCTGCGAACCACCCCGTCGGGCGGCAAATCGGGAATGTTGGCGGTCACGTTGCTCCAGGTGGAGCCATTGTCCCTGCTCACGTGCATGAGCCCGTCGTTGGTGCCCGCCCAGAACACGCCGGCTTCAACGGGCGATTCGTCGAACGCGTAGATAACGCAGCAATACTCCACCCCGATGTTGTCCGGCGTCAGTCCCCCAGAAATGGTCTGGCGGAATTTGTCGTTGGTCGAGAGATCGGGGCTGATGACCTCCCAGCTCTGTCCGTTGTTGCGGGTGCGGTGCACGTGTTGGCTGGTCACGTACAGCGTGTTGGGATCGTGGGGAGACAGGAGAAGCGGGAACGTCCACTGAAACCGGAAACGGAGATCCTCGGCCGGCCATCCGAGCGTGGACATCGGCCACACCTCGACGTCTCGGAACTGTCCCCGGGCGACGTCGTGACGCACCACGATTCCGCCGGCGGCTCCAGCCCCCGAGGCGCTCGACCACACGATGTTCGGATCGCGCGGATCGGCCGTGGCGAAGCCGCTTTCGCCGCCGCCCACGCCGCGCCACTCCCCGCGCGGGATGCGCCCGTTGGAAAAGAGTCCGCCCAGGCGCGAGTTCGAGGGACCGCGGAACGACGGCCCGTCCTGGCGGTTGCCCAAGACGTTGTAGGGTATCGCGTTGTCTGCGGTCACATGGTACATCTGGGCAATCGGCAGCTGCACCCGGTACCACGAGCGTCCCCGGTTCTCGCTCACCGAAAAGCCGCCGTCGTGGGCCACGGCAATGCGGTCCGCATTCAACGGGTCGCTCCAGATGTCGTGGTGATCCCAACCGGGAGCGTCGCCGGCGAAGAGGAAGTTGGTGGTCTCGTGGGTCTCGCCTCCGTTGCGGCTCACGCTGTAGCTGGAAGACAGGAAGTACACCTCGTCGCGATCGTCGGGCGCCACGCCGCAACGGGTGTAGTACGCCTGCCGGGTGGCCAGATCGTGATGATGCGACACCAGCCGCCAGCTGTCGCCCCCGTCGCTGGTGCTCCACAACTCGCCGCTGTCCGTCTCTTCGCCGTCTATGGGCACGCCGTCGCCCGTCTCGATCAGGGCGTAGACGCGATCCGAGTCGGAAGCCGACATGCAGAGCGCGATCTTGCCGATGCGCCGCGTGGGCAGGCCGTTCCCCTCGAGCTTCCGCCACGTGTCGCCGCCGTCCAGCGTCACGTGAATGCCGCTCGCCGGGCCACCGCTGTCGCGCTTCCAGGTCTTCAGGTCCAGGTCCCACATCGTGGCCATGATCTTGCGCGGATTCGCAGGGTCCATGACCATCTCGTACGCCCCGGCGCCGGGGTCGGTAAACAACACCCGTTCCCAAGTCTCGCCACCGTCCATGGTGCGGTAGACGCCGCGATCTTCGCTGGGCGCGTAGGCGTGCCCCAGCGCGGCCACGTACACCACGTCGGGGTCGGACGGATGGATGAGGATGCGGCCCACGCGCCCCGTCCCTTCCAGTCCCACGTGCGTCCAGTGATCGCCGCCGTCCGTGGACTTCCACACCCCGTTGCCGATCGAAACGTTGGAGCGAATGGACGATTCCCCCGTGCCCGCCCACACCACCGCGTGATCGCTCGGTGCTACCGCAAGCGCCCCGATGGAATGCACGGGCTGGTCGTCGAAGACCGGCTCCCAGTTGAGCCCCGCGTCGTCGGTCCTCCAAATACCCCCACTCGCCGCTCCGGCAAAGTAGACGTTGCGATTGCCTGGCACCCCGACGACGGACGCAAGTCGGTTGCCCACCGGGCCGATGTGTCGGAAACGCAGTCCGGCCAAGTCGTCTTCGGACAACTGTTGGGGAAGCGCGGCCACGCCGGGGACGGCAGACACCGCAAGCGCAAGCAGCGCAGGGACTAACCTGCGCGGGCACCCGAACGTCGGTACGTTGGCAGGGTTCATGAGCGTCATCTTTCGGCGCCTCCTGTGAGCACTCGGTGAATCGCTTCAATGGTCCGGTCGGTACGGAATTCGATCAGCTTCCGTCCGTGCTCAATCGTCCGCTCGGGCGGCAGAATGCTGATCCCGTTGATCGACGCCTTGCCCGCTTCAATGCGCTGGTCGAGACGCACGTGGCGCGGATCGTCGTTCATGATGATCGAGGTGATGTAGTAGTCGTCGTGCAGCCCTTCCAGCCGAGGATCCTCGTCGATGCCGAGCGCGTCGCGTTGATACGTCAGCACGTCGCCGTAGTTGTAGTACTCGGGAATGTGCGCAATGACCACGCCCTCGCCCGCCCACCGCTCCGACAGCTCCGTGGCCACGTCGGCCATGCCCCGTTGGTTGCCCCCGCTGTCGCCCAGCAGGAAGATACGCGTAAACCCTTGCGCCTTCAGACTTACCGACATGTCCCGCAGCACCGCGCGAAACGTCTCCTGCGAATAGCGAATGCCCCCCGGCGTGTCGGCCTGCTCGGGATTGCCCGGCTCAATCGTGACAATCGGCGCGATCAGGGTGCCTCCCAGCCGCCGCGCAATCGACTCGCCCATCACCCGCAGCACGTGATTGTGCTTGCCGGTCGTCAGATACGGACCGTTCTCCTCGATCCCCCCGGTCAGAATCAGCGCGGTGGTGGACCCGTCCCGAAGCGCGTCGCGCACCTCGAGCATGGTCAGCTCCTCGATCCACACGTTGTCGAGCGCCGCAATCGGGCGTTCGAACGTCGTCATGTCCGCCATGCGGTTGGCCTGCCCACGCGCGATCTCGGGCGCGGTGGCAAGGATGAGCGCGGCGGCAAGGGCCATCAACGGTCTTCTCACGGCAAACCTCCAGCGAATGGGGTGGTGACGTGCAAGGTACGGGATGAAGGGGGGAAGGGATAGGAGGGCGACCGGGCGGACGCGGGGGCCATCGTGGTTCGGGGCTCCGCGAGGCGGGGCCCGGCTAGGGGCGAGTCCGAGCCGGTTCTCGCGGGGGTCACTCTCGCACACTATTTCAATTTCGCGCGATATTTGGAATAACGGGTCCCGCTATTTCAGCAATTGGCCATCTACTTGTCGGAGGCCACCTTAACCTCCCGTGCACGTAATCCATCATCGGTGAGCACATACAACATGTCTGCTGATTGTCCCGGTGGCGCTGGTTCTAAAGAAAGGTACTTCTTGCTATTCACCCTCTCCAGATACACTACCTTCGCAGCGTCACTTTGGAACCGCAGCAGCTCGTACTGCGGCCCGTAACTGCAGCTCACATCCGTAAGTAGGTACACCTGATTCTCTAGAAACTCGTTAGGCAGTGGATCGTTGTAGTCACCGCACGTAGCAACGGCCATAACTATTGCGACCGGGAGAAGCAGTGTAATGCGACTCCGGGTCTTCGTTTCTGGGTCTCGAACTCGAATACTCATGGTGTTGTCTCCTCCCATATGGGGGGGTCGGAAGCCGTCAGCAGCTCACGCACCGATGGTTGTTCGTCGCCCCGAGCCGCTCCAGGAGCGCCACCGTTTCCACGAACGGCTGAATCCGCTGCACGGGCCCGTTGGCCATGTCGACGGTGGTCTGGCCGCTGCGGGCAACGGCGGTGACGTCGGCACCCTTCTCGACGAGATACAGGATCATATCGTTGTCGCCCCGCGCCGCCGCGTGGTGCAGTGGGACGTAGCCGTTCAGATCGCGGGCGTTCACGTCCGCACCCAGCTCTTCCACCAGGAATCGCATGGTGGGCATCCAGCCACCCGGCGCATGTCGGTGCGAGTTCCCCGCGAAGCCTTGGCCGTAACCGACCCCGGCCGCCGCGTGAATGGGGTACACGGCGGGGCCGCCCACGGGCACGGGCGGCACCCCGGAATGGTCGGTGTCGTCCCTGGGTCCGAAGCGTCTCTGGGGCACCTTGATCGTGGGCAGGTCAGGGTCGGCGCCGTACGCGAGGAGGAGCTTCATGGCGGGCACGTCGGTCGCGTGAACCGCGCGCCAGAAGGGGGTCGCGCCGGTGCGGTCCACGCCGAGCAGGTCCCGGTTGTAGGTGGTGAACCACAGCGTGCGCACGAGACGGGCGTTGACGTCGGCACCCGCGTCGAGGAGCATCCGCATCAGCTCGAGGTAGCCCGTCTCCTGTTGCTCCTGGGCCAGCGGTTGCGGATGCCGCGCTTTCGGCGCCCAGTGAATGTTGAGGACCGCGTACAGCGGCGTTGCCCCGGCGTCGCTCGCCAGCGTGGGGTCGGCACCGCGCTCCAGAAGCTCGACGACGAGATCGAAATGGCCGTTGATCGCCGCCATCAGCATCGGGGGGGTGCCGTCGGCGGCGCTGGCCAGGTTGATGTCGACGCCGGCGTCCAGCAGCGCCGTCACGGTGGCCGCGTGACCCTCGCGGGCCGCGAGGTGAATGGCCGTCAGGCCACCGTGCTTGCCAACCAGATCGGCATAATTGAGCGGCACGGGTTCGCCGGTCTGACGCCGCGCTTCCAGCGCCTCCTGCGCGGCCTCCCGGGCCTGCTCTTCGCGCGATGTCGCAGGGGCGCTGGATACCTGAGGCGTCGCCCCCGCCACCCCCGACTCCACCGGATAGCTTTGCGCATCGGCACCGCCGCGCATGGCCGCAATCTCGGTGCGGCGCCGTCGTTCCGAGGCCCGGTCGCGAATGTCGCGCTCAACCAGGTCGATGACGGAAGCCGCAACGGTCGCGTCCGCGCCCGCTTCAAGGAGCGCCACCACCGCACTGGTGCGGCCAGACGCCGACGCAAACATCAAGGGCGTTTGGCCCCACTGCGGCTCGGTCGCGCCCACGGCGGCGCCGTGATCCAGCAGCGCCGCAATCCCGCGCACGTCGCCCGACGCCGCCGCGAAATGCAGAGGCGTAGCCCCCGTCTCGGTCACCGCCGCCACGTCTGCGCCCGCCTCGGCCAGGATCGCCACGATTTCGCCGTGCCCGGCCTTCCCGGCTACGTGAAGCGAAGCGTGCGCGCCGATTCGAGTCACGGCTTCGACGTCCGCCCCGGCTTCGATTAGCACGCGGGCAATGTCGGCGTTGCCGTTTAGGGCCGCCCAATGCAACCCAGTCATCCCGTCGCCGCGAGCATCGTTCGCGTCAGCGCCGGCGTCCAGCAGCGATCGCACGGCATCCGCGTCGTTGCGCATCGCCGCGTCGGCCACGGGGGACTCGTCCACCGCCAATCCGGTCCATCCAGCCATTGCGACCAGCAGGATCAGCATTCCGAACCTACGCGTGGCCCGTTCCATGGGGTGCCCCTAAACCGTAAGCGGGAAGGCGCCGGTGCTGTTGCCGAAGCTCGCCACGTCGTCCATGCCCAGCTTGTGCATGAAGCTGAGCATGACGTTGGCCATCGGCGTGCCGGGAGCCGCCCGCAGGTGGAGATTGCCGTCCAGCTGGCCGTTGGCGCCGCCCACTACGAACAGCGGACAGCGCTTGTGGTTGTGGACGTTGGAGTCGCCCATCGGGGAGCCGTAGACCACCATGGTCTTGTCGAGCAGGCTGGCGTCTCCCTCCTGGATGCTCGCAAGTCGATCCAGGAAGTAGGGGATCAGCCCCACGTGATATCGGTTGATCTCGGCGAATTCGAGCACGTTGTCCGGGCGTCCGCCGTGATGCGACGACGGGTGAAAGCCCTTGTCCACGCCGCTTTCGGGGTAGACCCGGCTGGACGCGTCGCGGCCCATCTTGAACGAGAAGATGCCCGTCACGTCCGCCTCGAAGGCCAGCGCCTGCAAGTCGAACATGAGCTTGACGTGCTCCTCGAAGGAATCGGGCACGCCCGCCGGCGCACCGGGAAGCTCGCGCTCTTCGCCGCTCTCGTTGCGCGCCACCACGCGGGCGATTCGCCGCTCGATCTCGCGAATGTGGTCGAGGTAACGGTCCACGCGGCGACCGTCCTCCGGGTCCAGCTCCCGCTTGAAGGACTTGACCTCGGAGACAATGAAGTCGAGAATGCTCGCGCTGGCCTGGCGTCGCGCCGCCCGCGCCTCGGGCGTGCCGCCCGCGCCGAACAGCTGGTCGAACGCCACGCGCGGGTCGCGCACCATGGGCAGCGGCTGGTCGGGCGCAGCCCACGAGATCGTGTCGGTGTAGACGCAGGCGTAGCCGTAGGCGCACCCTCCCGCCTGATCGACGTTCTCAATGCACAGCTGCATGGACGGAATCGGCGTATCCTGACCGAAGCGCTGGGCGTACAGTTGATCCATCGAGGTGCCCACGAAGACATCGGAGCTCTCGGTCTGTTTGGGATGCGCCTGCGTCAGAAAGGTGGCGCTCGAGCGGAAGTGATCGCCGCCGATTTCCTTCGGCTTTTTCGCTTCCGCGCCCTCCACGTCCGTGTCGCTGACAATGGTCAAATAGTCGCGATAGGGTTCCAGCGAGCTCAGCACGCTGGGGCCGAAATCGAAATCGCGGCCGGTTTCCGGCGGCGACCAGAGGTGCTGTTCGGCGCCCCAGGCGTTGCTCCCAGCCGCGCCGTGTACCATCTCGATGGCGACCAGGCGCGTCCGATCGAGCGCGGTCCGCGCCTTCGTCGCCGCCCACGCTTCGCGCGCCGGCACCATGGCGTCCAGGAACGGAAGCGCGACGCTCGCCCCGACGCCGCGCAGGAAGGTGCGACGAGGCAGATGCCGTCCGGTAATCAGATGCATGTCGTCAGTCCTGGTCTTCGTTTGCCGCCTCGCCGTCGACTGCGACCGGCGCGGACTGCATGAGGAATGGGTCGCTCATGGCCACGCCGACGATAAACGCGGAGATGCGGTGGTCGTGTTCCGCCGCCGCGCGGGTGATCCGCCGCACGGCTGGCATGTCATAGTACTCCAGGCGGCGCCCGAGCGCATACGTCATGAGGTTCTCCGCGAAGGTGCGCAATAGCGGCTCGGGCCGCTTCAGCAGCGCCGCGCGCAGCTCCGAGGGAGACGATATGGGCGTACCGTCGTAGAAGTCGCTGGCCGCGTCGATCGGGACGCCCTGGTCTCTGATGCGCCACGCCCCCGACACGTCGAAGTTTTCGAGCGCCACGCCGATGGGATCGATCATGCGGTGGCAGGAATTGCAGGTCGGGTTGGCCCGGTGCATCTCGAGCCGCTCGCGCACCGTGAGGAAGCGGCCGTCTTCCACCGCCTCCTCTTCCAGCTCCGGCACGTCGGGCGGCGGCGGTGGCGGCGGCGCCCCCAGGAACACTTCCATCACCCACTTTCCTCTCAACACCGGCGATGTCCTGCCAGCGTGCGAAGTCAAGGTGAGTATGCTTCCGTGACCCAGCATGCCGCGCCGCTCTTCGTTCAGGTAGCGCACCCGCCGGAACCGGTCGCCCGCAACGCTGGGAATTCCGTAATGTCTTGCCAGCCGCTCGTTTACGAAGGTGTAGTCGGCCGTGTACAGGTCCATGACCGACGCGTCTTCGCGGATCAGGTTGTCGAAGAAGGTTTCGGTTTCCTTGAGCATCGCGCGCTTGAGTGGCTCGTCGAAGTCGGGGTTCACGCGCGGGTCGGGCTGAATCTTCTCCAGGTCCTGAAGCCGCAACCATTGGGCGGCGAAGCGGGTGGACATGGCCGCGGAGCGCCGGTCGCGCAACATGCGACGGACCTGACCCTCGAGCACCGCCGGATCCGACAGGGTCCCCGTGGCCGCCAACGCCGTGAGCTCGTCGTCGGGGCCGGTTCCCCACAGGAAGAAGGAAAGACGCGTTGCCAAGTCGTGGTCGCCGATGCGGTAAGCCCCGGCCACTGCGCTGCCCGCCTCAACTACCTCCGCCTCTTCAATGCGGAAAACAAAATGCGGGCTGGCGAGAATCCCCTCCAGCGCCAAGCGCACCCCGCCCTCGAACCCTTCCATCGCGGCCCCTGCGTCGTAAAGCGCCATGAGCGCTGCCACGTTGGCCTCCGTTAACGGCCGCCGATAGGCGCGCCCGCCCAACCGAGTCACGATGTCGCGGGCGCAGCCTCTCGCGTCGGCTTCGGTCGCGCCGTCGTCCGGTTGGCACGAGAATACCGCGGCCCGGCTTGGCGTATCCGACACGCCCTGCGCGTCAAACGGCCCGCCGATCGCCAGATCGCGCAGATGCGGCAGGACGTTGAAGCCGTAACTCCCTGCAATGCTGGTGCTTGCGAGCGACCAGTCGTGTGGCGAGATCAGGTCCTGCTCCGGTCCCTCGTACCGTCGAATGAAGGCTGCGGACACCTGGCGCGGACCGGCGCGCACGAAGACCCGCCCCGACCGAATGTTGAGACCGTCCGGGTCGGAGGCGTGCATCCACCGGTTGACTTCCAGAAGAGCCGCCGGTTCGCCGTCCACCGAGATCTCCAGAAGCTCCGGCTCGCCGTCCTGCGTGTGCAGGGCGTTGCGTCCGTTGCCGACGAGTGCGCCGGTGGTCTCGTGGTGAAACGACACGCGGAACGCGTAGTACCCGTCGGCGGGAAAGTTGTGCAGGACCGACACGCCGCCGCGGGTACCGTACGGCGCACCTTGGACCCGCTCGCTCTGCGAGTCCCAGCGCGACACGCGGTAGGTGGACTCGCTCGCCGTCACGTGGGGGTCGCCGATCGCCAACCGGCTGATCTCGGCAGCCGCGCGGAGATACCCGTCGGCCAGCGTCGCCGAGAGCAGCTGCGCGTCGGCGATGTTGTCGAAATTGGCGCTCTTGGTGTCGAGCGGAAGGTAGGCGCCCGCGTCGATCTCAAGGTCGAGCAGGTCCCGAATCGAAGCGGCGTATTCCGCGCGGTTCAAGCGCTGAAAGCTGCGGCGTCCCGGATTGGGATTGGCGGCAGCCGCTCGGTCCATCTGCGATTCCAGCGATTCCAGGAGGCCCGTCAACACCGGTTCGTCGGGGCGTCGCGCGCCAGGAGGCGGCATCAACCCCGCGCGCAGTTTCCGAATGATCTTTTCGGCCAGCTCGCCCTCGGCTGGGGCGTTCGCCGCGTCGAATTCCTCCAGCGACATGTTGCCGAGCAGGCGCCGCTCGTTATGGCAGCGAACGCAAAACTCCTGAACGACCTCGTTCTCGCTGGGATCTGCCGCGAGCAGCGTTCCTGGGGCGGAGACGGGCGCCAGCGCGGCGGGTTGCCATTGGGAGACCGCGGGAGCCGCCGCTATGTTGGGCTTTTGGGCCAGGGTGGGGCCTTCCGACGAGGCCGACGCCAGAATAAGACCAGCCGCAACGAGGGGGAGCGCGCCCTTCAACATCGCGCCGTCAGCACGAAACGCAGTTGTGGTTGTTGACCGCCCCCAAACTCTCGAGCAGCGCAATGGTTTCGGGGAAGGGCTGGATCCGCTGCACCGGCCCGTTCGCCATGTCCACCGTGGTCTGTCCTTCCCGACTGACCAGGGTGACGTCGGCGCCCTGCGCCACCAGGTACTCGATCAGCGCGTTGTCGCCGCGAGCCGCTGCGTGATGCACGGGGCTGTAGCCGTCCAGGTCGCGCGCGTTAACGTCCGCCCCAACCGTCTCGACCAAGTAGCGCACCGCAGGCACCCAGCCGTCCGGCACGTGCCGATGCGCGTTGGCCGCAAACCCTTGACCGTATCCGACTCCCGACGCCGCGTGGATCGGATACACGGCCGGGCCGCCAACCGGAACCGGCGGCAAGCCGGAATGGTCCTCGGGTTCCTCATCGCCGTACCGGTTCCCGAATCGTCGCTCCGGGACCTTTTGGGTCGGAATGGAAGGATCCGCCCCGTATTCGACCAACAGCTTCATGGCCTCGACGTCGAGCGCGTATGCCGCGCGCCAGAACGGGGTCGCGCCCTTGGCGTCGATCTGCAGCAAATCGAAGTTGAACGACATGAACCACAGATGCTTGGCAAGCTGCACGTTGGGGTCTACGCCTGCATCGAGCAGCTTCCGCATGACCTCCAGATAGGTGTGCTCCTGCTGCATGTATATGTGCTGCTGCGGGTAACGCGATTTCGGGGCCCAATGCGTGTTGATCGCGGCAAACAGCGGGGTGGCGCCCGCGTGGCTTGCGATCTCGGGATCGGCCCCGAGCTCGAGGAACCGCGTGGCCAGGTCGTAGTGACCGTTGATCGTCGCCATGAGCATGGGGCTGGTGCCGTCGCCGGCGCTGACCTGGTCGATGTCGGCACCGCCCTCCAGCAGCGCGAACGCCGTTTCGGCGTGACCTTCGCGAGCGGCGTGCAGGAGCGCCGTAAGCCCGCCGTGACCGCCGACAAGCTCTCCGTACGACAGCGGCTCCGGCTCCTCGATCATGCGCGTCTCGGCTTCCGCCGCCGATGCGGCTTCGGCCATGGCGCGACGGTTCTCCTCTTCGTGCTGCTTCCTTACGTCCGCCGCGATCTCCGGCCCCCAGGGTCGCCCTTCCTGAATCCGCTTGTTGCGCTCCGCCCGTTCAATGCGATCGTACACCGCGCGCGCGGTGACGTCCATGACCCGGGCGTGCACGGCGGGATCGGCGCCAGCGTCAAGCAGGGCCCGCACGGCCTCGGTTCGACCCTTTGACGCCGCAAAGATCAGTGGCGTTTGCCCCCATGCGTCCTCGGTGGCGTTCACGTCCGCCCCCACCGCCAAGAGCGCAGCGACGGCTGCCTCGGTTCCCGACGCCGCCGCAAAGTGCAGCGGCCGCGCGCGACCGCCAACCTCGATGGGCAGCTCCGGGTCCGCCCCCGCCTCCAGCAGGAGCGCCACCACGTATGCTGCGCCTTCCTGGGCGGCCACGTGCAGCGGCGTGTAGTTGCCGATGCGGGTGCCCGCGCCGACGTCCGCCCCCGCATCCAGCAGGATCTTGGCAAGACGCGGATCCCGGTTACTCGCCGCCCAATGCAGCCCCGTCATCCCGTCTCCCTGGGCGGCGTTGACCTCCGCCCCTGCCGCGATCAGCTCCCGAACCGCATCATCGTCGCCGCGCATGGCGGCGTCGGCCACCGGGCTCTCGGGACCGCTGCGCCACCCAGGCCAGGCGGCGGCCACCAACAACAGGACGGAGATCCAGGTACTGGCTCGCACCGTGCCCACGGCGCGACCGGTCTGGCGACACCTAAAGCCGTTCGAGCGACGACGCATTCGCAAAAACTCCTAAACCGTCAGGGAAAAGTCGGAGGTGCTGTTGCCGAAGCGCTTCATGTCGTCCATGCCCAGCTTGTGAGCCAGACTCAGCATGACGTTCGCCATGGGCGTTCCCGGCGCGGCTCGCAAGTGCAGGTTGCCTTCCAACGTGCCGTTGGCGCCGCCGACCACGAACAGAGGACACCGCTTGTGGTTGTGAATGTTGGGGTCGCCCATGGGCGAACCGTAAACGATCATGGTGCGGTCGAGCAGGTGCGCGTCGCCTTCCGTCATGCCCGCCAGCTTCTCCAGGAAGTACGGAAGCATCCCGACGTGGTACCGATTGATCTGGGCGAAATCGGTAATGTTGCCCTCGTTGCCGCCGTGGTGCGAAGCCGGATGGAAGGGCTTCTCGACGCCACTTTCCGGGAACACGCGCGCCGACGAATCGCGTCCCATCTTGAACGAGAACACGCGCGTCGCGTCCGATGCGAACGCCAGCGCCTGAAGGTCGAACATGAGCTCGACGTGCTCGCGGAACGAGTCGGGCACGCCGGCCGGGGCTTCGGGGAGCTCACGCCCCTCACCGCTGGCGTTCTGGACCTCGACGCGCTCGATCCGGCGCTCCAGCTCGCGCACGTGTTCGAGATAACGGTCGAGCCGAATCAGGTCGGCCGGACCAAGCTGCCGCTTCAGCTGCGACACGCGTCCGGTAATGAAGTCCAGAATGCTCTTGTTCACGCGCCGCCGCGCCGCGCGTTCTTCGGGGCTCCCGCCAGCGCCGAACAGCTGATCGAAGGCCACGCGCGGGTCCCGCACCATGGGCAGCGGATCCGTGGGAGACGCCCAGCTGATCGTGTCGGTGTACACACACGCATACCCGTAAGCGCACCCGCCCGATTGGTCCACGTTCTCAATGCACAGCTGCATCGAAGGAATCGGCGTCTCCTGTCCGAAGCGCTGCGCAAACATCTGGTCGAGCGACGTGCCCACGAAAATGTCCGACCCCTCGGTCTGACGGGGATGCGCCTGCGTCAGGAAGGTCGCGCTGGAACGGAAGTGATCGCCGCCAATCTCCTTGGGCTTCGTCGCTTCCGCCGGTTCCACGTCGGTGTCGCTGACAATCGTCAGGTAGTCGCGGAACGGCTCCAGGGCACTAAGCGCGCTGGGCGCCAGGTCGAAGTCGCGTCCGGCGGCCGCCGGCGACCAGTAGTTCTGGGTCCGGCCCCAGGCGTTGCTGCCCGCGGCTCCGTGCACCATTTCGATCGCTACGAGTCGGATCGGTCCCTCGGCGGCGACGCTAAACCCTCGCCCGGCCGGCACCATGGCATCGAGGAAGGGCAGCGAAACCGAAGCGCCGACACCCTTGAGAAAGGTTCGGCGGGGAATCGCCGTGCCACTGATGTATTTCATGTTCACTCCGTTCCAAACGGTTCGTCGTCAACCACGATTTCGGTCTTGGTCATGCGGAAGGGATCGCTCGCCACGACCGCCTTCACGAACGCCGACAGGCGGTAATCTCCCTCGCCCGCCGCGGCCGCAACGGACCGCACGGCGGGCATGTCGTAATACTCGATTCTGCGCCCGAGCGCGTAGGCCATGAGGTTCTCCGCAAACGTCCGCACCAACGCTTCCGGCCGGCGCAACAGGGCGGCCCGCAAGTCGTCTGGCCCATACAACGGGGTCCCGTCGTACAGCTCGCCCAGCGTTTCCACCAGCGAACCCGTGTCCCGCACGCGCCACGTCCCGGTCACGTCGTAGTTCTCCAGCGCGACGCCGATCGGGTCGATCACCCGATGGCAGGAGTTGCACGCCGGGTTGGCGCGGTGTTGTTCGAGCCGCTCGCGCACCGTGAGAAACCGGCCGTCGCTCGCTTCGTCGGTTGCGTCGAGCTCGGGAACGTCGGGCGGCGGCGGTGGCGGTGGCGATCCCAACAACACTTCCATCACCCACTTCCCCCTTAACACGGGCGAGGTTCGGTTGGCGTGAGAAGTAAGCGTGAGGAAGCTGCCGTGGCCAAGAATTCCGCGCCTGGCGTCATCGGCGTACGGCACCCGGCGGAAGTGTTCGCCGACGACCCCTGGAATGCCGTAGTGCCTGGCCAGCCGTTCGTTCATGTACGAAAAGTCTGCGGTGAGGAAGTCCTGCAGCGTCCCGCCTTCGCGCACCATGGCGTTGAAGAACGTGACTGTCTCGCGGCGCATGTCGCGCGCGAGTTGTTCGTGGAAGTCCGGGTAGCGCAGCGCGTCGGGGTGGACCTTGTCCAAATCCTGCAAGCGCAGCCACTGGGCGGCGAATCGCGTGCCCAACGCGTCGGCCCGCGGATCGGCGAGCATGCGTTCGACCTGCGCGTCGAAAGTGGCGGGATCCGACAACCCCCCTTGCGCGGCGACGTCGATGAGCTCCCGATCGGGGAGCCGCCCCCACAGGAAGAACGACAGCCGCGAAGCCAGCGCGGCATCGCTGATCGGGCGCACCTCGTCCGCCGCCTCGTCGGCGGGCTCGGCCTCCTCGAAGCGGAACACGAAGTCGGGGCTGGCGAGGATGCCCTGCAGGGCGGTTCGCACGCCGACGTCGAACCCCCCTTCGGCGGCTCCGTGCTCGTACAGCGCCATGAGCCCTTCGACGTCGCCCTCGTCAACCGGACGGCGATACGCGCGCGTGCCGATTTCCTCGATAATTTGGCGCGCGCACGCGGACTGCTCGGCCTCGGTGGACGGACGGCAGGTCATCACGCGTTCCCACGCGGGCGTCCTGGCCACGCCCGTCACGTCGTACGGCCCGCCAATCGTGAGGTCGCGCAGGTGGGTAACCCCGGTGATCCCGTACGAATAGCCGATCTTCTTGTCGGCCAGCGACCATTCGTGGGGCGACGTCAGATCCTCCACCGGCCCTTCGGCGGACTTGATGAACGCAGCGGACACCCGGTGCGGTCCGGCGGTCACCGGAATGCGCTCGGTAACGACCTCGACGCCGTTCGCATCCTGTCGGTGCATCCACCGATCGATCGGGATAAGCGCCACGCGTTCGCCGTCGATCGACACCTCGATCTCTTCGTCGAACGGCGAGGTCTGGCCGAACAGATTGCCCGTCGACTCGTGCTGGAACGCCAGCCGGAAGAAATAGTCCCCGTCGGCGACGAAGTTGTGAACCACCGAGATGCCGCCGCGGGTGCCGAACGGCGTGCCCGGCACGTGTTCGCGCTGTTCCGCGTACCGCGAAACCTCGTAGGTGGTCTCGGACGGCGTCGCGTTGGCGTCGCCCAGCGCCAAACGGCTGACCTCGCTCGCGGCGGTCAGGTAGGAATCCAGCAGCGTCGCCGACAGGTTCTGCACGTCGGCGATGTTGTCGAAGCCCGCACTGATGGTCTCGTTCGGCAGGTAGGCCGACGCGTCGATGTCGATCCCCAACAGGTCGCGGATGGCAGCGGCGTACTCGGCCCGATTGAGCCGCTGAAACGAGCGACTGCCCGGATTCGGATTGCGCGCGGCCGCGCGATCGATGTCCGCCTCCATGCGGGTCACGAAGGCGGTCACGTCCGCTTCGGGGGGGCGGCTTACGCCCGGCGGCGGCATCATGCCGGCCCGGAGCTTGCGGATCATTTTCTCCGCGGTCTCCGCGTTCGCGACCGGGTTTGCGGCGTCGAACTCTTCGAGCGTGAGGTTCCCGAGCAGGCGACGCTCGTTGTGACAGCGAACGCAGTATACCCGCACGAGGTCGTCGTTCGCATCTGCCACGTTGGGTAACCCGTACGCGCCGCTCGAAGACCCGTCCGGGGGCAGCCCAGGCACGGGGTCGGCGGGGCCCGCGGTCGAGACGAGCGCGGGAAGAGCCACTGCGAACAGGAGCGCGGGGGCAAGTTTCGTCATACCGGCCTGTCGGTTGTCAGTTGACGGATCCGCACCCGATTACCGGACACGCTGAATATGGATATTGGGCCGTGAAGCCCCGCGCCGCAAGCCCCGGTCCGGAGTCCCTCAGAGAATGATGGCCGCTGGCAGCAGGATCACGTAGCCCACCACCAACATGATGGGCGCGAGCGTGATCGAGCCCTGCCCCAGCAGGTAGTAGCCCGCGGCGATCGCCGCAAGGCCGCCGAGTGCGAACCACAGGTTGATCTTCGAGAACTTCAACGTGGGTTCGGAGCGCGATTGAGCGCGTCTTCGTGCCATGATTGGACTCTACCGAGAGCGCGTGCCGGGGTCAACCTCGACGATCGGCCGGCTGGACGACCAGTAGTCGGGCGCGTCCGGGGGCTCGCCGGCCCGCAGCCGGGCCATTTGCTCGCGACGATAACGTCGCCGGTGCACGAACGCCGCCAGCAGGACGGCAACCAGCATGCTCCAGAACACCGCGGAGTGGGAAAGCACGACCATCCAGCCGTAACGCCGCTCAACCCACTCGCGCCAATCGGTTTCCAGTTGCGCGGACGTGACGCCGTAGACCTCGCGCATCGACTCGTCAAAGGACCCCCGTTGTTTCCACGTCGCCAGAAACGCCTCCAACCCCCGAGTCCCGCTCGACTCCACCAGGTAGTGGATCACCGACGCCGACAGCAGGTAGGCCACCTCGACGTCGACGGGATCGCGCGGCCACTGCAAGGCGAGCGAATCCAGTGCGGGGGCGTCGCCCATGACCAGCGCCAGACCGAGTTTGAGGCCGCCGTTCTCCGACCAGCTTCCGGCCGCCCACTCCGCGTACCCTTCATTGAACCACCTGGGGATTCGCAGCGGCTCCATTTCGTGCGCCAACGCCAGATGGGCCCACTCGTGGCGGAGAACGCGCACCTCCTCGGGCCTGGACCCGGGCCACCATCGTCCGCTCGGGACGATCATTTCCATGCGGGCGGGAATCGCCACCGCGCCCACCCACTCTGGCGTCTTCCCCGCAATCAAAGAATCCATGACCGCGCGCGTCGGGGCCACCGTCAGGGTGGCGCGGAGACCAGCGTGGTCGAGTGCGGGGAGCGCGCCCAGCGCCACCAACGTTTCGACCGCGCGAGCCGCCCGAATCGAGTCGCGACCCTGGTAGCGCGCGGTGACGGTGGCGGTTTCGGCGACGTTGGCGGTTGGGAGGGATTGCCAAGCGATATCGTCAACTTGGGCGGCTGCCGGTGGAGGGAGCAGTAGCTGTGCCAGGAGCACGAGCAACGGGCTACGCACGGATCACGCTACGCATGACTCCTCACATTTCAAGGGAATTGAAATGGACAAGGCGGACGACCGCGCTCTCAGCATCCGGAGGCACCGTCGTACCTTCAAGACGCGCCCTCATGATGGTCGCAAGCGCGTCCATCGCGTCGATGTATACCCGTTCGTTCCTGCACCGGCGACGATGTGGCGGGGACTCCCAAGTTCGAAGGAGTTCCGGTAAGCTCCTGTCGGACTTGTAATAACCCCTGTGAAAAGCCCGGATTGCAGCGCTTTCGGCAAGCAATCGACCGTACTCCGCTTCCCACTGCGTCTGCGGAGTCAGGGCGTCCACCTCGGCCACCGCATCCGGCACGGTTATCTGGCCTGCATCGCATGCCACCAGAATGACCGCCCCGGAAATCAGGGCTAACGTTCTCTTCGTCATCGGGGTTTCTCCTATATTCCGGAAGCGGTCCTTCCTGCTGCGTTTGAGCGACCCATGGCAACGGAGCGTTGCACGGTTTGGGACGCCCACCGCACCGTGCCTCAGCCCATCGCCCAACCCCGCACCGCCGCGAGGTCACTCGGCAACGGGGCTTCAAGCGACATCGCGGCGCCCGTAACGGGGTGGTCAAACGCCAGTCGATGCGCGTGCAGGAATTGTCGCGGGACACGCTTGGCCAGCGCCGCGGCCGCCCGCCTTTGTGGGCCCGCAAAGCCGCGCTCCCGATTCGCGCCGTATAGCGCGTCCCCGACGACGGGGTGGCCGATCGCCGCCGCGTGCACGCGGATCTGGTGGGTGCGCCCGGTGCCTAGCTCGACTTCGCACAGGGACGCCACCGGGCCAAGAGCACCGCCGCCGGCCGCGGCCGCCGACCCGCCGTGCCATTCCTCAAGCTGCCGAAACCGGGTAAGCGCGGGGCGTCCCCCCGCCACCACGGCCATGCGAACCCGGTCGCGGGGATGGCGCCCGATTGGGCGATCCACCTCGACGGGTCGTGGCCCAAGCGTCCCCCACAGTGCGGCAAGGTAGGTGCGCTTTACGCGCCCTGCCTTCAGCGCCGCGCTCAGCACCTGATGTGCACGATCGGACTTGGCCACGACCATCAACCCCGACGTGTCCTTGTCGAGCCGATGCACAATCCCGGGGCGAAGCGTCCCCCCGATCCCGGCCAAGTCGCCAACATGGTACAGCAGCGCGTTGACGAGCGTGCCGTCGCGGTGGCCCGGCGCGGGGTGCACCACCAGCCCGGGCTGCTTGTTGACGACCACCAAGTCCCGGTCCTGGAAGACGATCTCCAACGGAATGTCTTGCGGTTCCGCCCGCGCCGGGATCGGTTGCGGTTCGTCAACGTCGATCACGCGACCCGGACGCACCGGCTCCGATTTCTTCGGCACGCGGTCGTCGACCAGAACGCGCCCCTCGGCCACCAGCGCCGCCACCCGGCTGCGCGACAGCCCCAGCTGCTCCGCGACGTAACTGTCCAGGCGACCGCACGCGTCGGGCCCGGCAACCCAGCGGCGGCGCCTCCGCGAGGCGCTAGGCCGCGAAGCGCGGGGCGTCGGGGAGGTGTCGCGGGGCGTGGATGAGTCGGCACGCGCGCCAGGAAGCGCGGGGGTCTGCGCCGCTTGCCGCCGGGCCACGGCTCCCCCTACCGGGCCGCGACCGAGAGTCCCAGCAACGCGACTTCCCCGTCCAGCGCGGCCTCGCTGCAGAAATCGCAGTCGCGGGCCGGTGCGCCCACCTCAACGGCCACGGCGAGCGTTTCGCGCGCGATGGCGTCGCCGTGCTCTCGGGCCGCCGTGCACACCGCGGGGGCACCCGCGACGCGCAGGGAGATGCGGTCCGTCACCGCGAGTCCCGAGTCGCGCCGCAATCGTTGAACACGGTTGACCAGCTCCCGCGCCAACCCCTCGGTCCTCAATTCCTCGTCGATCGTGGGATCGAGGCCGACCGTGCAGGAACCTTCGGAGCGCACGATCCAGTCGCCCTGAGCTTCCTCCACCACCGTCAATTCGTCGGTGCCCAACGCGTGCCACGCGCCGCCTACCTCGATGCGAACGGAGCCGCCGTCGCGCACGGTCTGCAACGCTTTGCCGTTCAACGACCTGATGCGGGCCGCGGCCTCCGGGGTGAGCTTGCGAAAACGCCGACCCAGGGCGCGAAATTCGGGACGTGCGGCCAAGCTGATCAATCCATGCGAAGACGCGGCGAATTCGATCCGCTTGATGTTGAGCTCGTCGAGGAGCAGCGCCACGACGTCGTCGGAGGGCGGATTGCCGGGAACCACCGCGAGCAAGCGACCCAACGGCTGGCGAACGCGAATGCGCGCCTGTTCGCGGGCAGCCCGGCCCAAGGTGCTCAACGTGCGGACGGTGCTCATGTCGGCATCGAGTCGCTCGTCGATCAGGGCGGGATCCGGCTTGGGGAAGGCTTCGGTGTGGCTGGAACGACCCGTCAGCGCACGGTGCAGCCAGTCGGACGTGAAGGGCGTGACCGGCGCAATCAGCAACGCCACGGTGCGCAACGCCTCGTGAAGCGTGGCGAAGGCCGAGGCGGAATCGAAGGATTGAGCATTGCCCCAGAAGCGGGGGCGCGATCGCCGCACGTACCAGTTGGACAGCTCGCCATCGACAAAGGCGGCGACGGCCCGGTAGGCGCGGGTGGGATTGTAGTCGTCAAGCTCGGTTGCGACGGTGCGGATCAGCTGATGCAGCCGCGACAGGAGCCAGCGGTCCAGTACCGGGCGGTTGGCAGCGTCGTCGTTGGAGGCGTCCGGCACACTGGCGGGAGACTCGCCAGGCGGAGGCGCTTCCCCCTCCGGGCCCCAATCTTCGAGGTTCGCGTACAGCGCAAAGAAGCGGTAAGTGTTGAGCAGAGTGTCGAAAAAGCGGGACGCGGAGTCCCTGACGCCCGTCGGATCGAAGCGCGTGGGCAGCCATGGGTTGCTCACCGTGATCATGTACCAGCGCAACCCGTCGGCGCCGTGATCGGCGACCGCGTCCCACGGGTCCACGACGTTCCCCTTCGACTTGGACATCTTCTGGCCGGCCGCGTCGAGGATCAGGTCGTTCACGATCACGTTGCGGAAAGCCGGCCCCAGCCCGAGCATGGTGGCGATGGCGTGCAGCGAGTAGAACCAGCCGCGGGTCTGGTCGACCGCCTCGCAGATGAAGTCCGCCGGGAAATGGCGGTCGTACCGCTCGCGGTTCTCGAACGGATAGTGCCATTGCGCCCAGGGCATCGCGCCCGAATCGAACCAGACGTCGATCACCTCGGGCGTCCTGCGCATGACCGAGCCCGTGTCTGGACAGCGCCACGTCAAGTCGTCGATAAAGGGCCGGTGCGGATCGAAATCGTTGGGCAAGCCGCCCACCTTGTCGGCCAGCTCGGCGAAGCTGCCAATCCACACGACGTGCTCGGGATCGTCCTCCGAAACCCATGCGGGCAAAGGCGTTCCCCAGTAGCGGTCGCGCGACAGGGCCCAGTCCACGTTTCCCTTCAACCACTCCCCAAACCGGCCTTGGCCGACCTGTTCCGGGTACCAGCGAATGCGCGCATTGTTCGCCAACAGCTCGTTGCGCAACGTTGACGTGCGCGCAAACCAGCTGTGCCGGGCCATGTACACCAGCGGGGCGTCGCAGCGCCAACAGTGCGGGTAGGAGTGGGTCTCGCGAGTGTGCGCAAACACCAGCCCGCGCGCCTTCAGATCGCGCACCAGGTGGGCATCCGCGTCCTTGAAGAACATGCCGCCGATCAACGGCAGGTCCGCCGCAAACGTGCCGTCGCTTTGCACGGGTTCCATGACCGCCAGCCCGAAGTCCCTCCCCACGCGGTAGTCGTCCGCCCCGTACGCCGGAGACATGTGCACGATCCCCGATCCATCCTCGTCCGATACGAAGTCGGCGGGCACGACCTCCCACGCACGCCCGCGCACCGACGGCTCGGGAATCAGGTCGAAGGGCCGCCGGTATTTCGCGCCGATCAGCTCCGACACGGGCACCGAGGGGCCGATCCGTTCCGCACCGAACAGCGCCACCGCCCGGTTCCTGGCAAGCACCAGCCGCTTGCCCTTGTGCTCCACCTCGACATACTCGATCTCGGGATGCACGGCCAACGCCGCATTGGAAACCAGTGTCCACGGCGTCGTCGTCCACACCAACGCGTGCCGTCCCGAACCGTCGAGTAGTTCGAGGGTGACCCAGAGCGACGGATCGCGCACGTCCTTGTACCCGAGCGAGAGCTCGTGCGACGACAGTACGGTCTGGTCGGAGGGGCACCACGGCACAACTTTGTGGCCCTTGTACAGAAGTCCCTTCTTCGCCATGCGACCCAAAATCCACCAGATCGACTCGACGTAATCGGCGTCGAACGTCACGTACGGCTGCGAATAGTCCAGCCAGTACCCGATCCGCTCGGAGAATCGCTCCCAATCGTCCTTGTAGGTGAAGACCGACTCGCGGCAGCGCTCGTTGAACCAGGCGATGCCGCGCTCCTCGATCTCGCGCTTGTCTTCGATTCCCAGCTGTTTCTGGGCCTCGATCTCGACCGGCAACCCGTGGGTGTCCCAACCGGCAATGCGGGTGACGTGCTTGCCCAGCATGGTCTGATAGCGGCAGACCAGGTCCTTGATGGCCCGGCTCATGACGTGGTGCAGGCCGGGTTTGCCGTTGGCCGTGGGCGGGCCCTCGAAGAAGACGAATTGTTCGCCCCCGGCGGTGGCTTCCATCGTGCGCCGGAAGGTGTCCTCTTCCCTCCAGCGGTCGAGCGTGGCTTCTTCGAGGGCTACGAGGGTCGGCGGAAGGTCAGGATATGGCATCGACCACGCCTGCGACCAACCGGGTCAGCTTCGGCCCGGCCGCCATGGCCGTGGCGATGATCTTCTCCACGTCGATCTCCTCGAGCGCATCGGGAAGGCACTGGTCGGTGATCACCGCAATGGCGAGCACGCGCATCGCCATGTGGCGCGCCGTGATCACCTCTGGAACGGTGGACATGCCCACGACGTCGGCCCCCATCGCCCGCAGCATGCGGTATTCGGCTCGCGTTTCGAGCTGCGGGCCCGTGACGGCCACGTAGACGCCATGGCGCAGGACGATGCGCTGGTCCATGGCAACCGCAACGGCGGCGTCGCGCAAATCGGCATCGTAGGGAGCGGACATGTCGGAAAAGCGCGGCCCCAACGCGTCCAGGTTCGGGCCGACCAGCGGGCTGTCGCCCATGAGATTGATATGGTCGTCCAGCACGACCAGGTCGCCGCGCCCCCACAGCGGGTTCATGCCGCCGCAGGCCGCCGACACAATCAGGGTATCGGCGCCCAACACCCGCATGACGCGAATCGGGAACGCGATCTGGCGAAGGCTGTAGCCCTCGTAGCGGTGGAACCGTCCCTGCATGGCCACCACCGGCACGCCCTCCAGATCGCCCAGGATCAGCTTCCCCTTGTGGGTCGTCACGGTCGACACCGGGAAGTGTGGGAGGTCCTGGTAGTCGATCGCGGCGCTCACCTCGATCGCATCGGCCAGCTCTCCCAGCCCGGTCCCCAGAATGATCCCCACCCTGGGCTGCCGGTCCCATGCGCCGCGAATGGCGGCGGCGGTCTCTTCAATGCGAGCCATCTCGCGACTTGCGTTCATTATGGACGCTTTCCAAACAAGGTTGTGCCCAGCCGCACCATCGTGCTTCCCTCCTCGACGGCGATTTCGAAGTCGTTCGACATGCCCATTGACAGTTCGCGCCCGGCGAATCCCTCGATCGCCGTCGCGGCTTCCAACGCCGCACGGGTCTTCGCGAAGGTGGCGCGCAGGGTGGTCTCGTCGGCGACGAACGGGGCCATGGTCATCAGGCCCTGCACGCGCAATCCCGGCAGCGCGGCCACCTGGACGATGTCGTCCAGGGCCCGGTTCAGGTCACGCGCCACCGGGAAGCCGCCCTTGGTGGCTTCGCCGGAGGCGTTGACCTGAACCAGCGCCGCGACGGGCCGCCCCCTCGCCTGGCCGAGACGCGACAGCGTCTCGGCCAGGCGCAGCGAGTCCACGCTGTGAATCAGCGCCGCAAGGCGGGCGGCGGCACCCGCCTTGCGGCGCTGAATGTGCCCGATGGCGTGCCACGTCACCGCTGCGGCATCGAAGAGCGGCGCCTTCCGGGCCAGCTCCTCGATGCGGTTCTCGCCGATGTCTGCGAGCCCGGCTTCCAGCGCGGCCTCGATCGCACCTGGCGGATGCGCTTTCGTCACAGCCACGATCCGCACGTCGGACGCATCGCGCCCGCCGCGCCGGGCCGCCGCCGCGATGCGCTCCCGCACGCGCGGCAAGTTCTCCGCCAGGGAATGCTGGTAGCGATCCCGTGTCGTCATTGTCTCCGTGTTCGTGGCCCGTCAGGTGGAACGGCGCAATCCTAAAGATAATGATAGCGAACGCCCCGCCAGCCGTCCGGCTGGCGGGGCGTTTTGCGCGTGTGGCAGCGCGGAGGAGGCGTCGCGCTGGTTCCTGGTGCCGTTAGTTCGTGGTAAACGTAATCGGCAGCTGTATCCACACGGGAACGGCTTTGTCGCGGTTCCACGCCGGGGTGAACTTGAAGACCGGCGCGACCCGCAGCGCCGCGTCGTCCAGAGCCTGGTGCCCCGACGATTGCTGGATCTGCTGATTCCGTACGACGCCCTCCTCGTCGATGAAGAACCACACGATGGCCTGGCCACCGATTCCGGCATCGCGCAGCAGAGGCGGATACTCACGCTCAAGCGCCCTTTCCACCTCTGCGCGATTGGTGATGCGCGGCTCAACCGTCCTGGGGGTGAACCCCGGCGCCGATGAAAGGTCGGTCTCTATCTCGTCGGGGGGTGGAGGCAGGTTCTCGACCGGGTTGTCTTCGAAGGTCACGGTCGCAATCGTGATGTCCTCGTTGATGATGGCGTCCGTCACCACCGGCGTGGCCGGCCGGGCAATCGCCGCGGGCGGCGGCGGGATCTCGACCTCGGGCGGGACGTCGATGGTCACGATCTCTTCCATCGTCATGCTCACGTCTTCCGGCTCGCCGAAATCCAGGAACGCGAAGAACGCGAAGTGGGCGACGGTCGCGGTAATCATCGAGCCCCAGAACCAGGTCGTGAACGAGCTCTTGAAACGATCGTTCACGCTCTCTGTGATCGCCAACTCCCGTTGGATGGATTGTGCGGTCATTGGTCTCTCCCTTGTGAGGTGTGGATATGTCAGGGCGTACCGCTGCGGGCCCCGAAAGTTCCATCGAGCGACCGACCGTGGCACGCAAAACGCCCCCAGCCGGATGGCTGGCGGGGCGTTTTGGGCGTGTGAAAGCGCGGAGGGGGCGTCGCGCTGGTTCCTGGTGCCGTTAGTTCGTGGTAAACGTAATCGGCAGCGATATCCACACCGGAACCGCTTTGTCGCGGTTAAGCGCCGGCGTGAACTTGAAGACCGGCGCGACCCGCAGCGCCGCGTCGTCCAGAGCCTGGTGTCCGGAAGACGTGTTGACCTGCTGATTCTGCACGACGCCCTGCTCGTCGATGAAGAACCACACGATCGTCCGTCCACCGATCCCGGCATCGCGAAGCAGGGGCGGATACTCGCGCTCGAGCGCCCTTGCCACCTCCGCCCGATTGGTGATGTCCGGCGTAACCGTATAAGGGGTGAACGACGGCGCCGATGAAATGTCGGTCTCTACCTCATCGGGGGGTGGAGGCAGGTTCTCGACCGGGTTGTCTTCGAAGGTCACGGGCGCGATGGTGATGTCTTCGTCAACCACGGCGCTCGTCACCACCGGCGTGGCCGGCCGGGCAATCGCCTCGGGTGGGGGCGGGATCTCAACTTCGGGCGGGACGTCGATGGTCACGATCTCGTCCATCGTCATGCTCACGTCTTCCGGCTCGCCGAAATCCAGGAACGCGAAGAACACGAAATGGGCGACGGTCGCCGTAATCATCGAGCCCCAGAACCAGTTCGTGAACGAGCTCTTGAAACGATCGTTCGCGCTCTCCGTGATCACCGACTGCTGTTGGGTGGGTTGTGTGGTCATCGTCTCTCCCTTGTGATGTCCTGTTCGAGTTCAGTCGCGAAAACGACTCGGAGCAGCCCTGCCGCCGTCAGCTCCTGCTGGACCGCATCGATGTACCGGTAAGGTACGGACCGATCCGACCGAATCGACACGACCAGCTGGCGATTCGTGGCGTACATGGGTCTGATGAGGTTCCTGACTTCTTCCATCGGCACGGGAAGGTCGTTGACGAAGACGTCCCCGTTCGACTCGAGCCAGATGTTCTGAATGTTCTTCTGCTTCTGGTCGATCTTCTCGGTCGCCCCAGCCTGCGCCCAGTCGATGGGCCGATTGCGGTCCTTCTGGAAGACCGTCGAGACCATGAAGAAGATAAGAAGCAGGAATGCGATGTCGGCCATCGAAGAAGACGGAATCTCCTGCGATGCCTTGGATTTCCGTTGAAGCCCGCTACCCTTGACCATTGTGTTTACTCCAGGACTTGAAGCGAGATGCGTTCGGAGCCCGCCGTCTGTAGGGCGTCCAGGACGTCGATCATGAACCTATAGGGAGCATCGGGGTGCGTCTTGACCGCCGCGATGAGGTTCTCGTTCTGCGCCACGTCCTGTCGCCAGATGGCCTCGACGTTGTCGGGACGAACCGTCTGTTCCTGCTGACTCTCGCCGCGCCGAATCGTCACCGCACCGGTGGGATTGATGATGATGTGGAGGATGTTCTTCTGGCTGACGTCGACCGTCTCGCCCTGCTCGGGCAGCACGATCGCGAGACCCTTGTCCTTCGGGAACGTCGTGGTAACCAGGAAGAAGATGAGCAGAAGGAACGCGATGTCGGCCATGGACGAGGAGGGGATCTCGTCCGAGACCTTGGACTTCTTGCTGCCGAGGACCGCCATGGTGACTCTCCCTTCAGTCTGGTGCCGCGCTGGGCACGTTGGTTATGCCGCCCCGGAAAGGGTCAGGACAGCACTCTGATCTTTCCTTCCCGTTCAAGATCCCACGCGATGTTCAGGATCTTCTGGGTGCTCTCTTCCATGTCGACGATCAGCTTGTCGATTCGCGACACGAAGTAATTGTAGCCGATATTGACCGGAATCGCGATAGTCAGCCCCGCGGCGGTGGTCAGCAGGGCCACTTTGATACCCCCCGCAACCGTCGCGGGATCCACGTCGCCCGCCGAGGCGATCGATTCGAACGCCAGGATCATGCCCGCCACCGTGCCGAGGAAGCCCATCAACGGGGCGACGTTCGCGATGGTCGCCAACACCACCAGTCCGCGCTCCAGGAAACTCAGCTCGATCGCGCCGGTCGTGGAAATGACCTGCTCGAGCTCCCCCTTATTAAGGGTGAGATTCCGGATCCGTCGCAAACCGGCCAGGAGAATGGCCGCGGCGGGACCCGGCGTACTGGCCGCGATTTGGGCCGCCTCGTCCAGGCGTCCCGCCATGGCCGCTTCCTCGACCTGCTGGATTACCCGCAACGCGCTGCGGTGGGCGACCCAGAGCGTCCATGCCTTGGCGATGATCACTCCGAGACCGATGAGTGAACAGACCACGAGGGGGTACATCATCAGACCGCCGTCTGCGAATAGCGTGAGAAGATTGTAGGTGTCGCTCACGACCTGCTCCGGTTTGAGGCGTAATTGAGTTGCTGTGTGGGAACGGCGGCAATGTAGGCCGCAAACGGGCGCGCGTCAACACCGTGCCGATTTTGGGCGCGGGCTGTTAGGCTATAAGTACCATGAACGGACTGTTTCGACAGCTGCGATTCCTGACGCCCGGCTGGAACGATCTCGTCGAGATTGTGGTCGTGGCGGTGCTCGTCTACAGGATCCTGCTCCTGATTCGCCAGACGCGAGCCATGCACATGCTCTTCGGCATCGTTCTCCTGGGCGCGGTCTACCTGATGGCGGTCATCGCCGATTTCTCGCTGATCCGCCGGCTCCTCGAGGCGCTGCTCCAGTACGGCGCCATCGCCGCGCTGGTGGTCTTCCAGCCCGAGCTGCGCGCGGCGCTCACGCGCCTCGGGCAGAATCCGCTGGTCAGGCTGATGACGCCGGGTAGCGGGACGCCGCTGGTCGACCGTCTGGTCGAGGGCGTGGAGCAGCTGTCCAGTTCGGGGGTGGGCGCAATCGTGGCGGTCCAGCGGGACACGGGGCTGCGCGAATACGCCCAGACGGGTCGAGACGTCGAGGCCGTGCTTTCTCCAGAGCTGTTGAGCACGATCTTCGCGCCGCAATCGCCCCTGCACGACGGAGCGGTGATCGTCGTGGGCGACAGGATCAAGGCCGCCGCGGCCATACTGCCGCTCACGCCGAACCCGGTGCGGGACCGTTCGCTCGGGACGCGTCACCGGGCCGCGATCGGGCTGAGCGAGGAAACCGACGCCGTGGTCATCGTAGTGAGCGAGGAAACGTCGAGAATCTCGGTTGCGCATCGCGGCAACATCGAGGTCGACGTGGGAGCCGAGCGCTTGCGCGAAGTGCTGGAACGCACGGTGCCCCAACCCACCGGCTTGACCACGCCCGCGTTCGAGTCGGCTTGATCGGCGGCCGAGCGGGCCCCTAAGGCCTATCCCGGCGACGGCAACGGATCGGCACCGCCGAGTCCAGGCTTGGGCGTCGCCGGCGCCTTTTTCTCAGCGCCAGGCAGCGTCGGGCTGGGTTGGTCGTCGGGCTCGAAGTCGTTCGCCAGCGGCGCAAGCGTTTTCCCGTCGACGAGGCGACGAATCTCGTCGGAATCCAGGGTCTCCCTCTCGAGCAGCGCGTTTGCGATGCTGGCAAGCAGCGCCCGGTTGACCTCGACGATCTTGCGGGCGCGAGAATGCGCGTCGTCCAGGATGCGCTTGACCTCTTCGTCGACCTTGCGCGCGGTGTAGTCGGACACCTCGCGACGCTGGACCAGCTCGCGACCCAGGAAGACCTCCTGTTCGCTGTCTCCAACCGCCATGAGACCGATCCGGTCGGACATGCCGAACCGCGTCACCATGCGTCGGGCCATGGCCGTGGCGCGCTCGATGTCGTTCCCCGCGCCGGTCGTGACCTGACCGATCCCGAACTCCAGCTCTTCGGCGACCCGGCCACCGAAAAGCATGGCCAGCTGCCCGTTCAGCCAGTCCCGCGTGTGCGAGTGGCGGTCTTCTTCCGGGAGCGAGGCGGTCAAGCCGAGGGCGCGCCCGCGGGGCACGATCGTGACCTTGTGCACCGGATCCAGTCCCGGGACCTTGACGGCGATCACCACGTGTCCCGCTTCGTGGAAGGCGGTCAGCCTGCGTTCGTCGGCGGTGAGGACCATGCTGCGCCGCTCGGCGCCCAGCATGACCTTGTCCTTGGCCTGTTCGAAGTCGTCCATCGCGACGCGATCGACCCCCCGTCGGGCCGCGAACAAGGCGGCCTCGTTACAGATGTTGGACAGGTCGGCGCCGCTCAATCCGGGCGTACCGCGGGCGATCAGGGAGAGCTCCACGTCTTCGGCCAGCGGGAGCTTCTTGGCATGGACGCGCAAGATCCCTTCGCGACCCTTGACGTCGGGCAGATCGACCACGACCTGACGATCGAACCGCCCCGGCCGCAGCAACGCGGGGTCCAGCACGTCGGGACGATTGGTCGCCGCGAGCAGGATCACGCCCTCGTTGGCTTCGAATCCGTCCATTTCCACCAGCAGGGCGTTCAACGTTTGTTCGCGTTCGTCGTGACCGCCCCCGAGGCCCGCGCCCCGGTGTCTTCCCACGGCGTCGATCTCGTCGACGAAAATGATGCACGGCGCGTGCGCCTTGCCCTGCTCGAAGAGATCCCTGACCCTCGACGCGCCCACGCCGACGAACATCTCGACGAAGTCGGATCCGGACATCTGGAAGAACGGGCGTCCGGCTTCGCCCGCCACGGCGCGCGCGAGCAGGGTCTTCCCGGTTCCGGGCGGGCCCACGAGCAGGACCCCCTTGGGAAGCCTGCCACCCAGGCGGGAGAATCTCGGCGGGTCTTTCAGGAACTCGATGATCTCTTCCAGCTCGACCTTCGCCTCTTCCGCACCGGCCACGTCGGAAAACGTGACCTGCGGCGTGTGAGGGCTAATCATGCGAGCGCGCGAGCGGCCGAACTGGAACGCTCGGTTGCCGCCGCTCTGCATGGCCCGGAAGATCCAGATCCAGAAGGCGATGAACAGGAAGACGGGCAGAATCGAGAGCATCACGGTGCCCCATCCGAGGCCGCCGGAACGCGCGTCGATCTCCACGTCGTTCTCGCGAAGCATGGTCACGAGCTCGCCCGTCACTTCGGCCGAAGGCAGCTCCGCGACGAATTCGTTGACGTCTCTCTCGTCAACGGCAATCGTGCTCTTGAGCTCGCCCTCGACCCGGGTCTCGCCCTGGAACACCACTTCGAGGACGTTGTCGTTTTCGATCTGCCGATACAGCTCGGAAACCGTGAACCGGCCGGCTTCGTCGTTGCCTCGGCTCATGAAGTTATAGGCGAGCATGAAGATGAGCCCGAACAGGAGCCACACCGATACCGTGCGCGATACCCGTCGCATTTTCGGGTCCTTCTTGGGCGACCCGTTGTTTTGGTTGGACATCTGGTTTCTCATATTGAGCCAATGTAGGGAAGGTGCCGATACGCTTCCGCGAAATCCAACCCGTAGCCCACCAGGAACACCCGAGGCGCGTCGAAACCCACCCAGCGCGCTTCGTGCGGCAGGCGTACGAGTCGTTTGTGGAGGAGCGTGCAGAGCTCGAGGCTCGCGGGGTTCTGCGCCTTGAGCAGCGGCATTACGCGTTGGATCGTGTTGCCGCTGTCGATGATGTCTTCCACGAGCACGACACTGCGATTCTCCAGAGAAGCTCCAGGGTTGTACGACAGGCGCACCTCGCCGCTGCTGACGCGTCCCTTGCCGTAGCTGGACGCCTGCAGAAAATCCACCTGGACCGGCCTGTCGAACTGGCGAACCAGATCGGCCAGAAAGATGAACGAGCCCTTCAGAAGCCCCAGCAGCACCAGATCGTCGTCCGGCGCGTAGCAGGAGACGATCTCGCGCGCCATCTCGGCCACCCGCGTACGGATGGCCTCTTCGCTGAACACGACTCTTGGCGTGTGTACGGTCGTCATGTTGAAATTCCCGATTTCATTGTCGAAAGATACCCCGACAAAGCAGAATCGTGGTTGAGGGGAAGCCGCGGAGGGCGATTGGAGGTCACCCGCGGGGGGCGACTGGAGGACACCCGCAGGGGGCAACTGGCCGCCGCCCAACGACGCATGGTTCGTGATGCCGGGAACCCACAGCACCGCCCCCGACGCGTCGGCGAGCACGGGCCAGCGGGATCTGCGGTGGCCGGGAACGCGCGCCTCCAGGAACAGCTTCTTCAACTTCTTGCGCCCGTAGGGCATCGTCACCCGGTCGCCGGGCTCGCGGGGACGAAGCAGGAGAGGAAACCGGGCGCCGTTGCAGGGGATGCGCGCAACGTGCGGGAATCCGGTCGGGGGATCCGATCCCCAGGCCACGCGCACTTCGCGGCCGTTGCTGCCGTGCGCGAACGTCGCGCCGCCGCTGCGGGCGCGGTCGATGCGGATCGCGACCGGAGATGCCTGCAAGTGCGGGTCGCGGCGCCGGAATCGCACGCTGTTCAGGTGGCGCTCCACCAGCACGCCGCCGCCCGCGTCGAAGCTGCGACCGCTTCGGCCGTGGCGCAGGAAGCGGACCAGCGCCCGGGTGGCGCCGCGTCCGACGTCGTTGCCCAGCCGGGCCACCGCGCGGCGCGCCACAAGCGTCAACACCGGATCGGACAGCCTGAGGAGCGCCGCGCGGTCGAGCCGCAGCACCGTTGCGGGCTCCGACGCGGGGATTCGGTCCGAGAGCGCGGCGATGCGCTCGTCGAGGAGCTCGTCGAGAGCTGCGGCGTGCAACCGACTGGCGCTCGACAGGGCGGCCAGCGCCGCAACCGCCCCCGGAACCACGTCCTGGAGCGCAGGCAGGACCTGGTGGCGCAGGCGGTTGCGAGTCCAGCGCAGGTCGCGATTCGTGGGGTCGTCGCGGAACGGGATCCGGTGTGCCGAGGCGTACGCGGCGAGCTCGCGGCGCCGGAAGGGCAGCAGGGGTCGCACAATCAAGGGCGAGCGGACCGGCCGGATTGCGCCCAGGCCGCGGACGCCGCTTCCTCGCGCCGCGCGAAAGAGCACGGTCTCGGCCTGGTCGTCGGCGGTGTGCGCGGTCATGGTCACGGCGCCGTCGCCGAGTGCGCGCCTTGCGTCTTCGAGGAAGCCGTAGCGCAATCTGCGTCCTCCCTCCTCCGACTTGACCGGTTCCGGCGCCACGTACACGCGACACGGCACGCGCCACTCCGCGCAAATCTCCTCCACCCAAACAGCGTCTCTGCGACTGCCTTCTCGCATCCGGTGATCCACGTGGACTGCGTGGACCGGGCCGGAGGGGGCCGCCCGACCAAAGCGCATGAGGTGCAGCAGCACCATGGAGTCGAGCCCGCCGGACACGCCGATCACAACGCCGTTTGCGCCCGCCTCGCCGCCGCCTGCCCCGCCATTTGCGTCCGCCAAGGCGTTCAGATGTGCGGCAAAGCGGCCATCCAGGTCGGTCATGTGTTGGGTGGTTGGGTTCCCTGCGGGAGCGGGCGTCCCGTCACCTCGGACACGACTTCGGCGAGCAGGTCGGGGCGGTCGGTCATGATTCCGTCGGCGCCCCATTCGAGCAGGCGACGCATGTCCGCGGGATCGTTGACCGTCCACACGTAGACGGGAATGTTGGCCCGGTGGGCTGCGCGAACCATGCGCGGCGTCGTGACGTGCAGCGACCCGGACCACTCCGGCAGCTGGAAACCGTCCGCGCGGGGCGTGTAGAAGCGACCGGCCAGCCCCACGTGATGCAGCAGCCAATAGAGGGTGACCTGCCGCTTGGAAGCGCCCTGGGGTCCCGGGTAGTGACGCGCGCCCGCCAGCGTGGACGCCCGCACGGCTCCGATGATCACCCGGTGGTCGGCGTCGGCCGCCATGATGTCCTTGACCAGCGGGGCCGCGACTTCCGGTACCTTGGCTTCGACGATGAATCGAGCCTGGGGCAACGCCTCGAGCAGCTCGGCGAAGAGTGGAATGCGCACGCCCGTGCCGCGCAGCGAATGTTCGCCGTTGGCGTCCCGGTAGTGGTACGCGGCGTCGAAGTCGCGCAGCTGCCGCCAGGTCATCTCGGCGACGGCGCCGCTTCCGTCGGTGGTGCGATCGACGGTTGGGTCGTGCATGATCACAACCCGCCCGTCGGCGGTAAGGCGCACGTCGGTTTCGATCAGGTCGGCGTCCCAGTTCTCGACCGCGTTGCGAAACGCGACGAGGGTGTTTTCGGGAGCGAGTGCCGCGCCGCCTCGGTGGGCGATCAGCAAGGGTGCGCCAGCAAAGCAGGGGTGGCCCGGACGGGGCCGACTGGTCAATCTGATCACGGGTCAGGCGGTTACTCCGGCAGGTTGAGCTTTGACCTTTGACGGCCCGAGATAGACTATTATAGCATGACTACAACGGCCAGCGATGCCAGATTGCGCGATCCACGCCTGATTGACGGACGCTGCCTGGCCCGCGCCCTGGGTGCGGCCAGCGACCGGGTGCGGCGGTTCCAGTCCGAGCTGAATCGAATCAACGTCTTCCCGGTTCCCGACGGCGACGCCGGCACCAACCTGACGCTCACCGCGCAGGCGATCGCCCATGGCGTGCGACCAGCCGAAGACGGATCCTTGGGCGACGTGGCCACGGCTGCGGCGGAGGCGGCGGTCATGGGCGCGCGAGGCAACTGCGGCATGTTGGTGGCTCATTACGCGTCCGGGTTTGCGGCTGGCCTGGAGGGGCTGAAAAAGGCGACCACCGCCGATATCGCGAAGGCGATGAGGTCGGGCGCTCGGGCCGTGGAGCACGGGCTCGACAACCCGGTCGAAGGCACGATTCTGACCGTGGTGCGAGACGTCGCCGCCGAAGCCGAGGCGCTGACGCGCGACGACGCGGACGCGGTGCGCGACGTTGCCGCCTTTCTCGGTCAGCTGGTGGAAGCGGGTCGCGAGTCGGTGCGCCGCACGCCCAACCTCTTGTCGGTGCTGAGGCGTGCAGGCGTGGTCGACGCGGGAGGCAAGGGGTTCGTGGAGCTGCTCGACGGGGTGTTCCGGTACGTGACGGGCGATGTGGAGGAAGCGGGGGAGAGCGACGAAGACGCGACGGCTCGCCTGGAGGAGGTCCTGGGAATCAAGCTGAGCACGCGCAAGGGAGCGTCCTCGCCCATATCGGCGCTGGAAGAGCATGTCCATTCCTCTCGCAGGTATTGCACGGAAATACTGGTCGAGGCGACCGATCTGCCTCCGAACGACGATCTGCGTTCGTCCCTGCGCCACGGCGCGGAAGACCTGCTGCTTTTGCGGACCGGCAAACTCCTGAAGGTGCACCTGCACACCGACACGCCCGAGACCGCATTGAGCTATCTGCGCGGCCTGGGCAACGTGGTCGCGCACAAGGCCGAGGACATGTACGCCCAGTACCAGGCGGCAGCGTCGTCAGCCGGCAGAGTCCGTCGCCCCACGGGCGTGGTCGTCGATTCGGCGGCCGATCTTCCCCTGGCCGTTCGGCGAGCGCACGGGATTCACGTGGTTCCGATCCTGCTCGTGCTGGACGGAAACACGCTGCGCGACGGGGTCGACATCGACGCCATGGCAATCCACGCGCGCATCGCGTCGGGCAAGTCGCTCCCCACTACTTCGCCTCCTCCGCCCGGCGAATTCGCGGAGGCCTTGCAGGAGGCCGGGCGCGACTACGAGTCGCTCCTGGTCGTTGTCATGGCGTCGGCCATGTCGGGCATCTACCGATCCGCCAAGTCGGCCGCTCAGCTGTTGCCGGGCCTCGATCTGCACATCGTCGACAGCCGGGGATCGTCGCTGCTGAACGGGCTGTTGGCCTTGAAGGCGGCCGAGCTCGCCGCGGACTCGACGCTACCCGCCGAGGTCGCCGTCGAAATCGACCGCATTCGCAACCAATCGGGAATGCTCTTCACGGTCCGGCATCTCGACCAGCTGCGCGCGTCGGGGCGGATCAGCAGGTTCCAGGGCATGATCGGCGGCATCCTGGACATCAAGCCGATCATGCGAATCAACCAGGCCGGCGCAATCGAGCCCGCCGGCAAGGGCCGCGGACTCGCAGCGGCCAGGGCGGCGCTGTTCGAACAGATCGAAGCCGCCGTACCCTCGGGCGCCACGAAGTTGAGGTTCGGCGTCACGCACGTCGGAGATCCGGAACTTGCCGCTGAGCTGCGCGAGGAGCTGATAAGCCGCTTTGGCCAGGTCGAGATACTCGTGGCTCCCGCAGCGGCAACCGTGTCCACGCACACGGGCACCGGCGCGTGGGGCATCGCCTTCATGGTCGAAGATTGATTCTGCGCATTCAGCACATCGGCATCGTGGTGCGCGACCTCGAGGATGCATGCGCGCGATTCGAGCGCGTCCTCGGCCTTCCGGCGCGCGATTTCCGCGACGACCAGGGTCAGGGCATGCAGCTGGACGCGCGGATCCTCCTCGGCAACGAATGCTGGCTCCATCTGGTCCAGAACTGGAACCCGGAATCGCGCGTGAACCGCTTTCTGAGGGAGCGTGGCGAAGGTCTGGAGCATATCGCGCTCGAGACCGACGACATCGAGGCCGACGTGGCCCATCTGCGCGAGATCGGCGTGGGGGTTTGGGAAGACCGCATTCTGGACGCGAACGACGGCTACGAGGCCTTCGTTTTCCCCGACCGCCTGCCCGGGCTTACGGTTGAGTTGATTCAGTCGCACGACCGCAGCTGGTACTATCCGCCCGAGGCGATCGGCGAGCCGGTGAGCACCTCGTTGCACCTCTCCCGACTGGATCACATCGGTCTCTGCGTCCGCGACCTTGACGACGCGTGCCGCAGATTCGAGCGCTATTTCGGGCTTGCGGCGCAGCGGGAACGGGCCACGGGCGGGGCGCGCGAGGGGCGCATTTTCTTTGCCAACGAATGCTCGCTGCGGATTGTCGAGGATCCGGACCCGAGGTCGCATGCGGGTCGGTTTCTCGACGAACGGGGCGAGGGACTCGACCACATCGCGTTGGAAACACTCGATTTAGGGAGAGACCTGGCCGCCATGACGGCGCAAGGGATCAACGTCGACCAGACCTCGGCGGTCGTGCACCCGGACGAGCTGCCGGGGATGGCCGTCGAGCTGGTCTAACTCAATGAAACGAAGGGATGAGTGCAATGCTTCGCAGTAGCGGCAATCCGTACCCGGAGGCGCGTTGTGCCGGACGGGGGAGTTCAATGCTCCGCGGCGCAGTTCGCGCCGCGGTCGTTCTCGTCTTCGGAGCGATCCTTTTTCATGGCCCCGCGCCGGGCGCGGCGCAGGCGTTCGGCGGCTCCGTCCTGGTGGTCGACGGCCACGTTGTGGTGGGAGAATCCGCGCACGAGCGCGAGCCCGGGACCGTCCGCGCGTACGCCTACGACGGCGAGTGGACTGTGGCGTGGACCCTGCAGGCACCCAACCCGGCCCCCCGCGACGGCTTCGGCGCGGCGCTGGCTCGAACCGGCAACCAGCTGCTGGTTGGCGCCCCGGGCGGAGGCGAAGGACGGGTCTACACGTTCCCAATCTCGGACCTGTTTGCCGGGACCGCCGACATGATTGGCATGCTGAACGATGCGCAGCTCCAAGGATTCGGCGCGTCGGTCGTGGCGGCCGACGGCATGGTGCTGGTCGGGGCCGCCACCCGCGACGGCAGCCCCGTGCTCGTCACCTTCGAGGCTGACGCCAACGACCAGTGGCAGCGGATCGAGACGGCTGACTTCCCCGCGATCGACGCCGCCGCCACGGGTGGCGCGTTGGCCCTTTTCGACGGCGAGCTCCTGGTGGGTCGAGGCGGGGACGATTTCGTTCGCCGCTACGCGATGGTCGACGGCGCCTGGTCGGAAATCGGGAACGTCGAGCCGGCGGAAGGCGAATCCGACGAAGGCTTTGGCTGGTCGTTGGCGGTCCAGGGCGAGACGCTGGTCGTCGGCAGCGCAGGCGGGGCGCACTTGTACCGGCGGAGCGAGGAAGACTGGGTTCCGGCGGGGACCATTGCGCTCCCCGAAGACGCCGTGGCGGCCGCGGGGTTCGCGCGGTGGACGCTCGGCTTCGGCGAGGGGGTCGTGGCATTCGGCAATCCCGGCGACGACTTCGGGCTCGGCTCGGTCACGGTGCTGTCGGAGCGAGCGGGCGGCTGGTCTCTCACCGGACGGATTGTGGTCGATCATGCGCCGCTTCCCGCGATCGGGGGCGGCGAGGTTGCCTGCGCCGGTGGCGATGCTGGCGGCTACGCCTGCGATCACGTGGATCTGCTGTCGTTCATTCCTCGTGAATCATTGGGGGCCGGCCGCGGCGCGCGCCTGAACGACGTGTGGGGCTGGACGCACTCGGAGACGCTGCGCGAGTTTGCGCTCGTGGGACGAATGGACGGCACGGCGTTCGTCGAGGTGACCGATCCCCACAACCCGCGATATCTCGGCAACCTGGCCATGACGCCCGGCAGCCGAGCGAACACCTGGCGAGACGTCAAGGTCTTCAAGGACCACGCGTTCGTGGTCGCGGACGGCGCCGGGCAACACGGCATGCAGGTCTTCGACCTCACGGAGCTGCTCGACGTGACCGCCCCGCGCGAGTTTGCGCCGACCGCGCTGTATACCGAGATCGCGTCGTCGCACAACATTGCGATCAACGAACAGACTGGATTCGCCTACCTGGTGGGATCGTCGGACGGGGGCGAGACCTGCGGCGGGGGATCGCACATGGTGGACCTGAACGACCCCCTCAACCCCGTCTTTGCCGGCTGCTTCGCCCACGAGAACACGGGGCGTCGCGGGACGGGCAATTCCCATGACACCCAGTGCGTGGTTTATCACGGCCCCGACGAGGACTACGCGGGTCGCGAGATCTGCCTGAACGCCAACGAGACCGCGCTTTCCATTGCCGACGTAACGGACAAGGACAATCCGGTTGCCGTTGCCGCCGCGGAGTATCCCAACGTTGCGTATGCGCATCAGGGGTGGCTCACGGAAGACCACCGCTACTTCTACTCGAACGACGAGTTGGACGAGGTCGGGGGGCTCGTGGACGCGACGCGCACGCTGATATGGGATCTGGAGGACCTGGACGAGCCCTTCCTGGTAAGCGAGTACATGAACCCGACCAACGCCACGGACCACAATCTCTATGTGCGCGGCGACCGTCTCTACATGTCGAACAACCGCGCCGGTCTCCGGGTGCTGGATATCAGCGATCCGGAAAACCCCGCCGAGCTCGGGTATTTCGACACGACGCCGTGGAGCGAGGACGCAGCCGGGTTCGACGGGACCTGGAGCGTGTATCCGTACTTCGAGAGCGGGACGGTGCTGTTGTCCAGTCGCCGCGAGGGGCTGTTCCTGGTGCGGCCGCGCGCCCGGCGCCTGATTCCGTAGCCGCGCGGGACCGGTTCGCCGCCTCGTTGGGCCAGACCACCTCGCCGTGCGGGACGGCGGCACCGCGACAGGGAGGCTGACGATCGCCTACGACCTTGACGACCGCGTGGCCGTCGAACGGTTCGACGTGGCCGCCGTGCGGCGCTTCGCCGAATCGGCATTGGTGGCTTTGGGCGCGAGCCGCGAAGAAGCGCGAATCAACGCGGACGGCCTGGTGACCGCGTCATTGTGGTGGCATCCGGGACAGGGACAGGGTCTTGAGAAGCTGCTGCGGTACGCGCGCCGCATGCGAAACGGTGGCATCCGACCCAGGGCGGCGATGCGGTGGGTGCGGGAGGGGGGCGCCGCCGCGTTGCTCGACGCCGAGAAGGGGCTGGGATACGTGGCGGCGCGCCGAGGGATGGACCGCGCGATCGAGATCGCGCGGGACAGCGGCATCGCGATGGTCGGGGTGCGGCACAGCAATCACTTCGGGATCGCGGGGTACCACGCCAAGCGCGCCGCCGATGCGGGGCTGATCGGGATCGCCATGACCAACGCGGGAGCCGAGATGGCGCCCTGGGGGTCGGCCAAGGCCGTGCTGGGCACCAACCCATGGGGGATCGCCGTTCCGCGAGGCGGCGGTCGCGACCCGATCGTGCTGGACATGGCGCTCACCCAATCGGGCAAGGGCATGATGCGATGGCTTGCGCGTGCCGGGCGATCAATGCCGGACCACTGGGCGCTTACCCCCGACGGCGAGCGCGTCACCGACCCGGGCGCCGCGATGGACGGGCCTTTGCTGCCCATTGGGGACTACAAGGGCTACGGTCTCAGTCTGGTCACCGACGTTCTCACCGGGGTCTTGACGGGATCGCTCTTTGGGTCGCAGGTATTTCAGGATGACCTCGACTACGACGTCGCCCACGCCATGATCGCCATTTCGACGGACGCGTTCATGCCGCGCCGGCATTTTGAAGCGCGGCTGGAGCGACTCGTCGCCGACGTGCTGGCGGCCCCGCCGATCGACCCGGATCGTCCCGTGGAGCTGCCCGGCGCGGCGGAGCAGCGGCGGGCGAGGGCGCGGCTTCAGCGCGGGATCCCGGTCGACCGCGCGACGGTGGCGCGGCTGCGCGAGCTCGCCGCCGAGCTGGGGGTGCCGTTCTCGCTGGGGGGTGGGGAAGGACGACTGGAGGACCGGGCATGACCGCCGGAGCGGGAGGAGTGGAGGCCGGAGCCGGCGGAGTGGGGGCCGACGTGTTTCGCGTGGGAACGGCCGAGGCGGCCAGGGGCACCGTTGCGCGGGGCGCGATACCGGTTGGCGTGGACGCCTCTGGGCGCAGGCGGGACATTCCGGTGCTGGTCTGCCGGGGCGAGCGGGACGGTCCCAGGCTCTGGATCAACGGCGCAACGCACGGCGACGAGCCGGAGGGCGCGCTGTCGATCTTCAAGCTCTTTGCGGAGCTGTCTCCGAAGGCGCTCGTGGGAACGGTCGTGGGCGTACCGGCCATGAACGTACCCGCGTTCGAGGCGGGCAAGCGGGGCGATCCGCTGGACACGTTCTCTTACGACATGAACCGCATCTATCCGGGACGGGCGGACGGCTATCCCACCGAACGGGCAGCGTGGGCTCATTGGCAGGCAATGCGCGACTCCTGCGACTTGCAGATCGCGGTCCATTCCGGCGGCGAGCATTCGTATTTGGCTCACATGATCTTCGCCGCGGACAACCCGCCGAGCTTGAAGCTTGCCGCGGCGATGGGCCCCCGTTGGGAACTCGTTTTCCGCAGCGGCGTGGGCGGGGCGAACCCGTCTTCGAAGATCGCCGAGCGGGACCACGCGGGGATCACGGTCGAGCTCGGCGGCAATTGCCGGACGCTCACTACGGACTTTCACGCAGTGGCCGACGATCTCGCGGACAGCTACCGCAACGTCATGCGCCACTACGGCATGCTCGCGGGTGCGGCACGCCGCGCCTCCCCCCTGCGGATGGGCCACCAGCGCGCACTGCTTGCGCCGGCGTCGGGAATGTGGGTGGGAAGCCCGGATCTGCCCTTCGAGACCGAGATTCCCGCCGGCACGCCGCTGGGGCGGGTTTACGATCTGTACGGAGCCGTGACGGCCGAGGTCGTCGCGCCGGTGGACGGCGTGGTGTTCGGGCTGCGGTCCCGGCCGGCCGTGCTGGCCGGCGAATGGTGCTGCTTCTTCGGCATTATCGACGAAGTGGAGGAGAACCCCTGGCAATGCGGGGCCGAACCGGTAGGTGCACCATGAGGCGCGGGAGTCGCGGTGGCGGCCCGGCCCCGGATCAGGGCAGCGACCCCGCGCTGATCGTCCCTCGCGGCGCGAGCTTCCCCCTGCCCCGCCGGGCCACCGGCTCGCCGCGATCCACGATGACTTCGCCGCGCGACACGGTCCAGGTCGGGAACCCGCGCACGGTAAACCCCTGGTAGGGGCTGTAGTCTACGGCGGAGTGTAGCCGCGCCGCTGCAATCTCGACTTCGGCGGATGGATCGACGACGATCACGTCGGCGTCGGCGCCCACCGTCAGAGTTCCCTTGCGCGGGTACAGTCCGAAGATGCGCGCAGGGTTGGTCGCGGTGAGCGCCACGAAGCGGTTGGGCGAGATTCTGCCCGTCGCCACGCCGTCCGTAAACACGAGCGGCAGCCGTGTCTCGATGCCGGGCAGCCCGTTCGGGATCGACGTGAAGTCGTTGCACCCGGGCGCCTTCTGGTCTTGGTAGCGGAACGGCGCGTGGTCCGACGACACTTGCTGGATCGAGCCCGCGCCCAACGCCTCCCATAGCGCTTCCCGGTGTTCGGCGCCTCGCATGGGCGGACTGCACACGAACTTGGCGACTTCGCAGCCGCCGTGCGGATCGTACACCGAGTCGTCCAGCACCAGATATTGTGGACACGTCTCGGCTACGATCGGCTGGCCCCGCTTCCGCGCGTTCGCCACGTGGCGGGCCGCCCCCGACGAGGTCACGTGGGCCACGCATAGGGGCGCCTGGGCCAGCTCCGCCAGCATGATGGCGCGATGGGTGGCCTCGGCCTCGACGGCAGGCGGACGGCTGGGCGCGTGGTAGGCGGGCCCCGTCTTGCCCGCCGCAAGGTGACGCTCGATCAGGTGGTTCACGGCACAGTCGTTCTCGCAATGAACGTAGACGATGCCGCCGTGCCGGGCGGTGATTTCGAGCGTCTTCAGCAGCCCCGCGTCGTCGACGATCTTGTCGCCGTAGGTCATGTAGACTTTGAACGAAGGGAAGCCGTCTTCGATCAGCGCGGGCATTTCGGCCAAGGCGTCACGACGCGGGTCGGTGACGATGGTGTGGAAGCCGTAGTCGATGACGGCGTCGGGCTCGATCTCGGCCAAGCGGCGATCGCGCGCCTGGAGCAGGGATTCGCCGCGGCGTTGAAGCGCGAAGTCGATGATCGTGGTGACCCCGCCGCACGCGCCCGCCACCGTGCCCGCGTGGAAGTCGTCCGCGGTCGTGACGCCCAGGCGATCGATGGGATGTGCAAGGTGGGTGTGCGTATCGATGCCGCCGGGCATGACCCAGTGGCCGCGCGCGTCGAGAATGCGAGCCGCGCGATTCTCGGCCAAATCCGCGCCAACCGCAGCGATGCGCCCGTCGCGCACCAGCACGTCGGCCCGCACCGTGCGGGTGGCGGTCACCACGGTGCCGCCGGCGATCAGCAGTTCGCTCACGCGCGTTGGCGGCTGCACCGAGACGCGCAACGCGCCGTACCGAGCGGCTACAGCGGTGGCGAGGCTACTTGGGCTGCGGGACGATGCGGATGTAGGGCAGCGGCTGCTCCCAGCCGTCCGGGTACTTGTCGCGCGCCGCCTCGTTGGACACCGCGGGCAGGATGATCACGTCGTCGCCGTCCTCCCAGTTCGCCGGGGTGGCAACCTGCTCCGCGGCCGTAAGCTGGATCGAATCGAGCAGCCGCAGGATCTCGGCGAAGTTCCGACCCGTGCTCATCGGGTAGGTCAGCGTGGCCTTGATCCGCTTGTCGGGACCAATCACGAACACGGACCGGGCCGTGGCGTTGTCCATCGGCGTCCGCCCTACGCTGGAGTCGCCCGCATCGGCGGGGAGCATGTCGTACGCCTTGACGATCTTGAGCTCGGGATCGCCAACCAGCGGATAGTTGAGCGCGTGGCCCTGCGAGCTCTCGATGTCGCGAGACCAAGCCTGGTGGTCGCTCACGCCGTCGACGCTGATGCCCAGCACCTTGCAGTTGCGTCGCGAGAACTCGTCCTTCAACCCCGCGACCGTGCCGAGCTCCGTCGTGCAAACGGGCGTGAAGTCCTTCGGATGCGAAAACAGAATCGCCCAGCCGTCGCCGACCCATTCATGGAACTGGATCGGCCCCTCGGTCGTGTCGGCCCGAAAGTCCGGAGCAACGTCGTTAATTCTGAGCGTCATGGGAACCTCCTTGTGCAATCGGCTTTGTTTGTCCCCGCGAACGTGCGCGCCGCTCGTGCGCCGCTCGCAAAGCCGGAGCGTGCGCGGCCGTCCGTATCGTCAACGATAATGCTGCTTGCCACGTCTCGCCAGCGCGCCGGCAAACCGTTCCACGCGAGCCATCGCCGCGCGTATGTCGGCCTGCGGGGCCAACAGCGAAATCCGCACCCAGTCTCGCCAGCGCCGCCCGAAGGCGTTGCCGGGAAACATCAGGACGCCGGCGTCGTCCAGCAGGCGGTAGCAGAAAGTCTCGGCGTCCATGCCCCATTGCGAGACGTCCGCCCACATGAAGAGGCCGCCGCCATGGGGCCCGTGTGGCACGCCGATTCGCGCGAGTCCGTCGATGAGCGCTCGTCGTCGGGCGCGATAGCGCGCCAGATAGGCGGGGCGGGGATCTGGGTCCACGGCCAGGGCGGCCAGCGCGGTGTGCTGCGAGAACGCCGGACACGGGCCCGAAGTGGTCGTCTTCAGCGCCTCCACTGCATTGATGAACGCGGGCGGGCCGATCAGGTAGCCCACGCGGAAACCGGTCATCGCGTAGGCTTTTGAAAAACCGGACAGGACGACCGTGCGGTCGCGCGCGAAATCCAGCGACAGAAAAGAGCGGAACGGCGTCTCGGTGAAGACCACGTCTTCGTAGATCTCGTCGGAGAGAACAATCACGTCCAGGTCTTGTGCTGCGCGGCCAAGTGTTTGCACGCCATCGGGTTCGACGCATGCGCCCGTAGGGTTGGAGGGGTTGACGAAGACGAGCGTCCTGGCGCCCGCGGCATGTCGGCGCAGGTCGGCTGCTCCAAGGCGGAACGGGAGATTGCCACCGGTCGGAATCGGGACGATCTCACCCCCGGCAACGCCTATCGCCTGGTCGTACGAGCTGTAGCGCGGGTCCTGGCACGCCACCTTGTGGCCCGGGTCGACCAGCGCGAGCATGGCCAGGAAGAGTCCCTCCTGGGCGCCGTTGGTGACGATGATCTCGCGGTCCGGGTCAACCTCCACGCGCTTCTCGCGCGCGTAGCGGGCGGCGATCGCGCGGCGCAGCGAGGCCAGACCTCGGACCGGGCCGTCCCCCCCTGCGAACCGCGCCAGCCCGCCCTCGACGATCGCGGGCGAAGTGTGGATATCGGGATCGCCGCGACCGAGCGAGATCACGTCGTCGCGCGTGCGCGCCAGGGCCATCATTTGGTAGCGCAGCGAGGTGCCGCGTTCGCCTTTCCGCAGGGCGGACGCGCCTGCGGGCGCGGCTTGGTCTGCGCGTGAGGGCTTGTCTGTGCGCGGGGGCTTGTTCTCGGTCATGGGCGCACGCCCAAGGCCCACAGCGCGGCCCGCTGGGAAGGCGCCGGCGAGCAGATCGACGACGCCTGCTTCCATTTGGTGATCGCCGCCAGGGTGGTCGGCTCAGCCGCCACGAACCCGAGACGGAAGGGTCGCATCGCCGTCAGGGCATCCAGCGACCCGATTGCGATGGCGTCGGGGCCGTGGTCGCGGGGGCGTTGTCCGTCCGCCGAAAAGAGGAGGTCGCCGGTGACGTGGACCTGCGGGACTGTGGGTGCCGATTGTTTGTGATCCGGCACCTCGGCGTCAGGGATTCCACCTTCGCGCACCACGTTGCGGAAATGGAAAACGGGGTTGGTGCTCGTTTGGACCTGCGTGGCATCCGGTGGTGGTCGGGTAGCACCCGCTTGGGCCTGGATCAGCCCCATCCAGTCCAGGAGTTGGCGGTGGTGGCCTTGCGGGTTGCCGGTGTACGCAAACGGGGCTTCGCCATGTCCTGGGTGCGCCTCGGCCTGTGCGCTCGGATCGCCGGTCAATGCGGCTCGTCGTGGCCCCAGCAAGCCGAGCATGGTCACGAACAGGGCCTCGCCTTCGCTGGCCGTAATCAGTACGCCGGTGGGATCGCGCGCCGGGTACCCCGCGGCGGGGAGTGCCGCACCGACGCGGCGACGAAGTTCGGCCATGCCCGGGCGGTCGGGATAGTGGGTTTCGCCACCAAGCAGCCGATGACGCAGGCATGTCAGCAGATCCGGCGACGGAGCGACGGACGGGGCGGCCGCCGCGGGGCCGACGCCGCGCATCGCCACCCGAGCGCGCCATGACAACGCCGCCTCGATTCGGCTCACGCTTCGGTCACCTCGTCCACGCGGGCCAACACGCCCTGCGGCCCCCACTCTTCCAGCGCCTGCGTGAGCACGCGGGCATCGAAGCGACGCCCGCTGACTTCGCCGCGCAATCGCGCCAGGAAGACGAACGCGGGCCCGATCAGCGCCGGATCGGCCCAACGTTCCTTGGCGCGTGGGTCCATGGCGGCCGCTGCCTCGCGCGTCACTCCCGTTGGCTTCAGGCGGATCCCCGGCGTTACCGAGTTCACGCTGACGGGTAACGAGGCGAGCTCCTGGGCCAGGCAACGGGTGAACGCCTCGATGCCGAATTTCGATGCGCAGTAGGCGGTCTCCAGAGGAAACGCTTCCGTGCCGGCGCGCGACGAGACGTTGACGACGGATCCGCCGGGCGACGACCCGCCTTCGGCGGTCAAATGGGGCAACAAGTCCCGAACCAGGAAGACCGGCGCTTCCAGGTTGGTTTGGAGGGTTCGGTCCCAGTGACCCTTGTCGAGCGATTGGACCGGGACCCGCTCAAGGATGGCGGCGTTGTTGACGATAACCTGCAATGCGGGAGCCTCGTTGACGAGACGGGAGACTAGGCGTTCGCGGTCGCGTTCCCTGGTCACGTCGGCCACGTGCGCGATCGCGCGACCGCCGGAATCGCGAATGCGGGCGGCGGCCCAATCCAGCTCCGCCGCCACGTCGGCAACCATCCAGACGCGGGCTCCCGCCGCGGCGAGCACCTCCGAGATGCCGCGCCCCAGGCCCCGCCCCGCTCCGGTTACCACCGCGTCGACGTCGTTCACGCGAGCATCATTCGTTCACGCGAGCATCATACTGACCAGCCGCGCGCACGCGGTGCCCAGATAGGTGCCCAGCGCGTACCCGAAAATCCCCACGATCACGGCTGGGGGCACCAATCGATACCACTTCAGGGCCATACCGATGGCAAGCGCCGAGCCTGGCCCGCCGATGGCCGCCTGACTCGCGATTGAGACGGTCGGCAGGTCGATGCGCAGGAGCCAACCCAGGCCGTACGCCACGACCATGTGGGTCGCGATGATCACGATCATGAAGGTGAAGATGGGGGCGCCGGCGTTGACGACCTGGCTAAGCTCCGATTTGGCGCCCAGCACAATGAAGAACATGTGAAGCGCGAAGTAGGAGAGCACTTCGGCGCCGCGCAGCCTTCGGATCCACGGAAGCTGGGCCGCGATCAGAGCCATCGTGGTCAACCAGAGCACTTCGGGAATCACCGGAAACCGCCCGCTCAGCAGCTGTGCCAGCCAAAGCGCAGCCAGCGGCATCGCCCCCAGGATCGCCATGTCGGTGATGCTGGTCTTGCTGTCCGTCCAGCGACGACGCATGGCTTCCTCGGCAACCTGGCGGTCGCCGTCGGCGGTGAGCGGCGTGCCGGATGCAGCGGACGTGGGCGTCGCTGGCCTCCCGGCGGTCGCCGCGGCGCCACCGGCGCGGGTGCGACGAAGGAAGATCGCTGCGAGGGCCCCGGCCAACCACACTTGCAGCACGAGATAAGGAACCGTGGACAGATTGTCGGCCAAGGCCGCAGCGGCGAAAGTGCCGGGTTCTATTTCCAACGCCTGCCCAACTGCGCCGAAATTCAAGCCACCGCCGGCAAACGCCGCGGAAAAGGCGCCGGAGAGTTTCCACGTCTCCGGGCCAACCCACCCGGCCATCGTCGCGCCCGCCACGACGCCGCCGACCAAGCTGCCCGCACATGCGATGCCGTAGGCCATGAGGAGCGGTCTGCCGGCCTGCGTCAGCTCGCGAAGGTTGGTGCCCAGCACGACCAGGACGATCGCGTAGGCAATGGCGAACTCGTACACGCCGTCGAGCGGCGGGCCGCCATGGGCGATAACGCCGAGGTTGGCCAGCGCGATGCCGAGCAGGGTGCACACCACCGCCGAGCTGATCTTCTTGATGAGGTCGAAGCGATCCTCGAGCCAGCGCGCGAAGGCTACAATGGCCAGGAGGAAGGCCATGACCAGGATGGGGTCTCGTATCATGGGCGTGTCTCGGTCACGGGAGTCTCTCGGTGCGGACGAGGCCACGCAACGGCGCGCCCGTGGCCAGCGCCGTCAGGTTGGCGACGATGTCGCGCGCCATTCCCGCCTGTCCCCCTCCGGTGCCGCCGCCGACGTGAGGCGAAAACAGTACGTTTGGGGCGTCGATGAGGGGATTGTTCGGTGGTAGGGGCTCGGTGTGGAAAACGTCCAGACCTGCACCCGCAATCTGGCCGTTCGCGAGGGCGTTGGCGAGGGCGGCCTCGTGGACCAGACCGCCGCGCGCGGTGTTGATGAGGATTGCGTCGGGCTTCATGCGGCGAAGCGCGGCCGCGTCGATTAGCCGCTCCGTCGCGTCGGTGTGCGGCGCGTGAAGGCTCACGACGTCGCTCTCGCCCAGAAGGTCGCGCAGAGGACGATAGCGCACGCCCGCCATGTCTTCGTAGGTGCGCGGGAGCGGCGTCCGCTTGAAATAGCGCACCTCCATGTCGAACGCGCGGGCGCGGCGCGCGACTTCGAGGCCAATGGCTCCCAGGCCGACCAACCCCAGTACGCGCCCGTGCAGCTGTCGGATGTCGGGGTATCGGAGCCAGTTGAAGGCGATCCTGCGTTCGGTGGTGCGCACCGGTTCCACGTGTAGCCGTTGGTATTGGGCGGACCCGGTGTCGCGGTGGCCGCGGGTCAGCTTTCGGTACAGGCCCAGCATGAGGGCCAGGGTCTGTTCGGCGACGGCGACCGCGCCCCGGTGCGGCAGGGCGGAAACGGGAACGCGGGCCGCTGCGGCGGCTTTCGCGTCGACGGCCCACGGCGCGCGGCCCTGCACTTGCACCAATCGCAGTCCGAACGCGGCTTCGATCAGATCGCGCCCGATCCGTCGGTGCGCGGTGACCAACGCGTCGGCCTCGGCCGCCGCGGTCGCCAGCTCGCGGTCGTTCAGATCGCCGCCCCAGACGATGTCGAGGCCGGCTTCTCTGGCGGTGCGCGCGTGGATGGCGCGGACCCAATCCGCAAGGGGCTCAATGTGGAGGACTTGCATGGTCCCGGTTGGCTTGATGATCCTCGTTGGTCATGTTTGGACACGACGACCATGCGGGGAAAGGTAGCCCATGACGATGCACCGAAGAGAATTCGCCGCTGCCGGCGCCGTTACGATGGCCGTGCTTTGGCAACAGGCCTGTACCGAGGTGGCGGACGCGGGAGAGGTCTCGGCCGCGACCGCACAGACGCTTCTCGACCATCAGGGTTCGCGCGGCATTTACGAACGTGCCGACGAGCTCGACCGGTTGCGGGCTGCGATCGGCAACATGATCGACGTGCAGCGACAGCTGCGAGAGTTTCCGCTGGATCCGGACGAGCCCCCGCTCACCGTGTTCTGGAGGGGTGACGATGAATAGCGACTTGGCCGCGTCGGGAGGCTTGGCCCGCAAGGCGGATTCACCGACGCAGGACGGCGTACAGGAATCCACCCTTTTCCTCACGGTTAGAGAGCTGGCCGACCTGCTGGCTCGTCGCGAGATCACGTCGGTTGCGCTCACGGAGGCGTATCTGGATCGGGCGGAGGCGCTTGACGTGCCCCCCTTCGAGCTGCCGAGCGAGCCGCGCAGCGACCACGGCGGCAAGCTGGCCACGATGGTTACGATCGCTCGGGACCAAGCCATGCAGGCGGCCGAACGCGCCGACCGGGAGCTGGAGGCGGGGCGTCGTCGCAGCATCCTGCACGGGATCCCGTACGGCGTTAAGGACCTGCTGGACACGCGGGGCGTGCGCACCACGTGGGGGTCGCGAATCTTCGCCGACCGCGTGCCGGACCGAAACGCCGCCGTGATCGACCGGCTGGAGGCCGCCGGGGCGGTCATGATGGCCAAGATGTCGCTCGGAGAGTTCGCCGGCGGCAACACCAGCTCGGCGCTGAATCCGTGGAAGCTCGATCGCACGAGCTTCGGGTCGTCAAGCGGCACCGTGTCCGGCGCGGTGGCGGGCCTGATCGGCTTCGGAATCGGCACCGAGACGGGTGGTTCCATCGTGTTCCCGGCTTCGGCCGTCGGCGCGACCGGCCTGCGTCCGACGTTTGGCCGCGTGAGCCGCTTCGGGTGCATGGCGCTGTCGTGGAGTCTGGACAAGATCGGGCCCGTGGGCCGTTCGGCCGAGGACTGCGGCCACATTTTGCAGGAAATTGCCGGACGCGACGCCCGCGACACCAGCACCGTGGATCGCCCGTTCGCCTTTCGCGCGGAGCCGGGAGAAATGCGTGGCCGCAGGTTGGGCGTGCATCGCGCCGAATTCGAGCTCTCGGGATCGGAACGCACCCGACGGGTCTTTCAACAGGCACTTGACGTTTTTGCGCAGATGGGCGTGCAAGTCGAGGATGTGGAATTGCCGCTGCGGCCCACCGGGGCGCTGTTCACGACCATTGTTACGGTGGAAAGCGGGACCAATTTCAAGTCGCTCTTTGACGACGGCAGTGCGGCTAACATGTTCTCGTTCAACGAGGACCGTCGGGCCGGCTGGATGGCGGGTCGGATGATGCCCGCCGCCGACTACCTTACCGCGCAGCGGATCCGCAACCAGCTGGTGCGCGAGGCGGACGAGATTCTATCGGGTTACGACGCGGTGGTGGCGCCGACGTGGCCGAACGGGGCGGCGCTGCGCGAGGTTCGGGACGGCTGGCCGATTCCGGCGCGCAACGAGTGGGAACCGCCGGACGACGTGAGCGACCGGACGCCGCGCCTGAACTACATTGCAAATCTGGTGGGTCACCCCGGGCTTGCGCTTCCTTGCGGATTCGACGAGGACGGGCTGCCGTTGTCTTTGCAGATCGTGGCCTCGCCGATGGATGATCAAGGGGTTCTGGATCTCGGCATGGCGTATCAGGCGGAAACGGACTGGCACCTGAGGCGGCCGCCGTATCCCTGGAGGGAGTAGGGGGCTGGCGTTATTGCGTGCTCGCACGTTTCGTGGCGACGGCTAGCCACCCCTGGTGGAGACGTTCGGTCTCGCGGATGACTGTGGCCCAAGTTCGATAGTGCACGCGGACGCCTGGGTTTTGCCTCCTCATCCTTCCCTTCGCCGGATCGCTGAAGTCATCTGCGATCATGATCCCGCTGACTCGTGGCGGATGTGGGTCGCTAGCATGGGCCCGCTCGGCCCCGTCAACATAGTCGTGAAATTTCGATACCTCCTCGGCGCTGACTCTGTGTGTGCGCCCGTCTTTCGCCTTGGCGCGCTTGATCTCGATGACCAGGATCTCGTCAACGGTTGACGGGTGCGACGGCTGCATCGCGAACAGGAAATCCATGCGCTTCCCGACGCCGGGCTCGGGCTCGTATTCGATCCCTAAATCGTCAAGACGTACCTCGTCGCCCAGTAAATCCCAACGCGGATCGAGCAGCCAGGTGTTCTCCTTGATGTGCTCGTGGATGGTGGGCACTTCCCGCGCGCCCTCTTCCACATATTTCCGAAGCTGATCGATGGCCTTGAGGCGCGTCTCGATGACCGTCTGGTTGCGGCGCGCATCAATGAGGCCAAAGCGATGGATTACGTCCCAGATGCGCGTCTGCGCGTCTGGCGCCTCCTTGTCGATGTCCTCCCACATCTGACGCACGACCTGGTCGTCGCGGGCGTTTACCACGTCGTGCATGACCTGCATGACCTCGGCGGACGACATCTCCATGGCCGCAAGGGCGGTCGGAATCCGACGCAGGGCCTTGCGCTGATCGGTCGTGAACGGCGCCAGAAGCTTCTCCAGGTCGGGAGAAATCTCCTGCTTGACCGTGCTCGCCCGCAGCTCGCGGCGCTCCCGAAGGGCCCAAGCCACCAAACTGCGCCCCCACTCGAGGAATGGCTCCAGCGTCTCGTCTTCCAGCCTCAGCTGGTCTCGGTTGGCCTGAATGCGGTCCTGGTCGATGTCCCAACCTTCGTCGAGCCAGTTGGCTTCGACTTCGCCGACGAGGTATTCGAGTCCGATCTGATTCGACACGCCGCCCACCCGTTCGAAGTGGAAGGGCCGCTGCGCCATCTTCCCACGGGCTATTACGGACACCCCGCGCTGAGCCTCGTCGGACAGCGGTTTCTCCGTGAAGCCGATCCACCAGCGAACGCGTCGGCCGTCGGCGAGCTCCTCAATTCCCCAGTCGCCATCCACGTGCAGGCCTTCCCTCGGCGACTCGTCCGTCATGTCGCGAGGAAGCCGGATATGAACGTCGTAGTCGAAGCGCGATAGCGGTTTGCCGTTGAAGTGGATGCGCATGGCACTCGCGTCCACCGCGAAACGTCGGGACATCGAATTGAGGAAGGCCCTCTCGCCGATGGCTCGCTTCATGCGCAGGCCGGACAGGGTGATGCGGGTGCCGTGAGCGATGTTCCTGCCGCAGGGTGAAACCAGCCGGGACGCGTCCCGAGCCGCTCCGCTTGGTAGCTTTGCCCGACCGGTAGACTGCGGATGTGGTCGTAATCCAGGCGAAAGGCCGTGGGAGCCGCACCGTTCGCGCTCGGTCCTGCTGCCGACGGGGTGTTGGCCACGCTGTAGCATTCGAGCACCCGCGCCGTGCCGAACGCGGCCAGCTTGCCGATTCCCTTGCGTCCGTGAAGAAGACGGCCGCCGCGCGACCGGTCCGATTCCGCCTCCACGCGCCGCTTCCGACCGACGACCAGGTACTCGTGGGCCGCCTCGTCGTGGGTCATTCCGTGCCCGTCGTCAAGGACGACGATCTTCGATGCGTCGGTCCAGGGCTCGCCGAAAGGAATGTCTACCCAGACATTATTGGCGTCCGCGTCCCATGCGTTGGAGACGAGTTCGGCGATCGTCGCCGTGGCGCTGGGATACATCTGCGCGCCGAGTTGTTCGACCAATGCGCCGAGAAACTTCAGTTTCAACGCGGATTCGTCGCTCAAGCCGCACTCTCCCTTCTCACCGTCTCAAGACAGCGTCGGACCACCAACCCCAACGCTTCCGCGAGTTTTACGGGTATCGCGTTGCCGATTTGGCGTTCGATCGACCCGTGGCTGCCCACAAAGCGATATCGGGGTGGGAACGTCTGCAACAGGGCCGCTTCGCGCAAGCTGATGCCGCGGTGTTCGGTGGGGTGGACGAAGCGACCGCACGACGGCGTGGTGCACTTGGTCGTCATGGTGGGAGCCGGTCCCGTCCGCCGGATTCGCCCGTAAGGCGTCCACGCCCCCTTACGCTTGATCCGCTTGTGGCAGGCCAGGCGAAGGTGTGGCGGAAGGTCGAAGCGGTTGCCGCCCGGCGGAATGGCACGGATGCGCTCCAGCACCAAGGGCGTCGGTTTACGGGCGCGGTGCAGCGGATCGCTTGTCTCCGCAATGGGTCCGGCCAGGTCGATCACGTCGCCGGCATCGGGCGGCGCGATGGCAAAGGACTTTGGCAGCGCGGCTCTCAAGTCGCGCGGCAACACGCCGTCGCGTGGCACCCGGAGGGCAATCGCAATGAGGCGACGGCGGCGCTGGGGCACCCCGAAGTCCGACGCGAATAGATCGTAAGCGCGGAAGTCGTTGTATCCGATGGCTTTGAGCCGTGTTCTCATCAACGCGAAGCGTGGGTCGCGCGCTACCCCGGGAACGTTCTCGAAGACGATCGCGGCAGGGAGAAATTCGCGTGCGAACCGCTCGGTCTCCGCGATCAGGTCGTTCCGCGAATCCGCCGCGTCCATCGTGCCAAGGGTGGAAAAGCTCTGACAAGGTGGGCAGGTGGTCATCAACCCGAGGCCGTGCACGGGAAGCTCCATTGACTTCCGCAACGCGCGGGGGTCTAGTTCGCGAATGTCGTTCTCCACAACTCGTACTTCGGGGTGGTTGGCGGCAAAGCTTCGGACGGCGTCGGCGCACTGCTCGACCGCGGCGAGCGTTCGGTAGCCCGCGTCCTTGAAGCCTTGGGTAGCGCCCCCCGCGCCTGCGAAGAGATCGAGAGCCGTGAGCATGATGAAATGTAACCGAACCGTCTCGGGTTGGCGCGGCCTTGCCAACTGGGCGCGAGCGCATCCAGCTTCAGTACTTCGGACTTGCCAGCTCGGGCGTTCCCGACGCTACGGCAAGCTACCGCAACCCCCTCGTCCCATCCTTCAGCGCATAGGCGTCGTATCCGACCGTCTGCAGAAAATCCGCCCGCTGCCCCGACTGAATCCCGTTGTCGCAGAACAGCACGTACTCGGCGTTCTTGTCCAGCGTTGCCGCAAAATCGGCGAATTCGTCAGGGAGCACGCGCCGCGAACCGGGATACCGCCATCCGTCGTCTTGGTGCCCTGGACGACAGTCGATCACTCGCGCCCCGGCCGATGCCGTATCGACCCACAGGTAGTCTTGGCGCAGGTCGGACTCGTCGAGATTGCGCACGTCCAGGACCTTGCGCGCGACGGTGACGCGGTCGATCGTGCCGAGGTCCAGCACCGCCTCTTCCCGGTCCACGGCCCCCACCTTCGCCGCCGTCACGGGCTTGCCCTCGAGAATGGCGCAGTATTCCTTGATGCGCGCGGACAGCGCGGCGGTGCCAATCCGTTCGGCAATGCGAATGATCTCCTCCTTGTCGAAACCGCTCAACGGGCGCAATACCGGGCGGGACGCCACCGCCTCGATTGCGCGGAGATTGCGCAGCGTCTGCGACGACACCTGGCCGATCGACTCGCCGGTCACGATAGCGTCGGCCCCGACGTCGGCGGCAACCCGTTCGGCGGCCCGGTACATGAGGCGCTTGAGGACGACCTGCCAGTAGCGCGGGGTGACCTGGCGCTGAAGGTTGCGCACCGGCTCGGCGAAATCGACGACGTGCATGCGCGGACGGTCGCCGTAACTCCATCGGTCGGCGAGGACCTTGGTGACGCGGACGACCGAACGTTCGAAGGCGGGTCCGGCCAAGTTGCAGAACACGTAGTCGAGCGCCACGCCCCGTTTCAGCAGTAGCCAGGCCGCGACCGCCGAATCGTAGCCGCCGGAAATCAGGCACACCGCCCGGCCCTGCACCCCCAACGGCAGGCCGCCGGGCCCCTCGTCGCGCGTGCTGAACAGCACGGCTCGATCCCCGCGCACCTCGACCGAAACCGTTACGTCGGGGTTGTCCAGGTCCACCGTGCCGTACGGGTTCAGCGCCGCCCCCAGCTGCACGCAGATGTCGCGGGACGAAAACGAGTGCCGCCCAGTGCGACGAGCCGCCACCGCATAACGAAGGCCGGCCACCGAGTCCCGGTAACGCTCGTGCCCGGTACGCACGATCTCGTCCAGGTCGGCGCCAATCGCCGCATCGACGCGAGAAAACGAACTGATGCCGAATACGCGCTGCGCCGCCCTCATCGCGTGGCGGTCGGACGCGGCGGCATCCGACGCACCGCCGCCCGGCGCGTCCACCTGCACGTACAGCCGACTCCAACGGTCGCGGATCTTGACCGCGGCGCCGTCGCAAGTCAATGCGTCGCGCAGATTTCGCACCAGCCGTTGGTGAAAGCGGCGGCGCGTGCGATTGGACTTGCTCGCGACCTCGGAGGCGATGCGAACCAGGTAGCGACTCAATTCCAGGACAGCCCGCGCAGCCGCTCCACGTCCAGGTTCCCGCCACTGAGCACGCACACCGTCTTCGTGCCGGCCGGCGCCTCCACGAGACCTTGCAGCAGCGCCCCCACGGGCGAAGCCGCCGCGCCTTCGGTGACCAGCTTGGCCCGCGTCATCAGCCACAGCATGGCGTCGAAGATCTGCTCTTCCGGCAGCGTAACGATCTCGTCCACGAAGCGCGACACCACCGAACAGGTGTTGTCGCCCACGCGCATCACCCGCAGCCCGTCGATGATGCAGCCCATTTCCTGCAGCACCACGCACCGGCCCGCCTCGACGCTGCGCTTCATGGCCGGCGCCCCGGAAGACTCGACGCCCACGATCCGCACATCGGGGTTGATCGACTTGGCGGCCATCGACACGCCCGAGATGAGCCCGCCGCCGCCGATCGGCACGACGATCAGCTCCACTTCGGGACACTGCGCCATCACCTCCAGCCCCAAGGTCCCCTGCCCCGCGATCAGGTCGGGGTCGTCGAACGGATGCAGGTAGGTGTACCCGTCCCGCTCGACCAGCTCGATGGCCTTTTCGTTGGCCTCGTCCCAGATGCTGCCGTGCAGCACCACGCGCGCGCCGTAGCCCTCGGTGGCGGCGATCTTGGCCGGCGTCGCATTCTCGGCCATGACCACCACCGCCCTCACCCCATAGTGCCGCGCCGCGATCGCCACGCCCTGCGCGTGGTTCCCCGCCGAAGAACAGATGACGCCCCGCGCCCGCTCCTCGTCCGTCAAACGGGCGATCTTGTTGAGCGGACCGCGCACCTTGTAGGACCCGCCGCGCTGGAAAAGCTCGGCCTTCAGGCGCACGTCCAGCCCCGACGCTTCGCTCAGGGAACGGTTGGTCAACAGCGGCGTGCGATAGACGTGGGGAGCCACGTTCCGGTACGCGGCCTCGAAGTCGGCGCGGGTTAGGGTGAGGCCGGGAATGCCGGTGCGCGCAGCCGAGCCGTCGCCGTCCGTGGACCGCTTTGCTTGATGCATGGTCGCTCGCGAGTGAAGGGTGGAGAAACCGTGGCCCCTGGGGGGGACACCGTGGCCGTTAAGTAAGGTAGAAACGCCAACCCGCCGGGCAAAGAAGACGAACCCTCGTCGGGCAAGGAACCCGCGCTCCCGTGGCGAGCCGTGCGCTCGGCGGTGTGGGCGTACCCGCAAGCAATCACGCACCCTCCCGCCCGTGCGCCCACCCGCCGATAATCCCATGCAACGCCGCAACGCCGTCCGTCAACGCGGCGGGACCCGGTTGCAGAATGAGCGCCGACTTCACTTCGTGCACCTGCCCGTCGGCCACGGCGGGGATCTCGTCCCACCCCGGACGAGCCACCACGCGCTCTGGCCGAAACTTGCGCCCGCACCACGACCCCACGATCACGTCGGGCGCGCGCCGCACCACCTCTTGCGGATCCGCAATGATCCGGTCCTTCGCCAGCGATCCCGAACGAAACTCCGGAAAACAGTCTTCCCCGCCCGCAATCTCGATCAACTCCGAGACCCACCGAATGCCCGAAATAAGCGGATCGTACCATTCCTCGAAATACACCCGGGGTCGTCGCGGCAAGTCCGCCGCCCGAGCGCGAATGCGATCAAGCCCCGCTTCCAGATCGGCGACCAGGCGCTCGCCCTTGTCAATGCAATCGACCAGCGCCGCAATCGTCCGCAGAATCTCCGCCACGGAACGATGGTTGAAAATGTGCACTTCAACGCCGTTGCGAATCAGATCGGCCGCAATGTCCGCCTGAATGTCCGAGAAGCCGAACACAAGATCGGGCGCCAAGGCCAAAATGCGATCGATCTTCGCGCTCGTGAAGGCCGAGACCTTAGGCTTTTCCTTGCGCGCGCGCGGCGGCCGCACCGTGAACCCCGAGATGCCGACAATGCGCCGTTCCTCGCCCAGTAGGTAAATAATCTCGGTGGGTTCTTCCGTCAAGCATACGATTCGTTTATACATCGGTCCCCTCCTTGTGCATGTCCTCGCACTTTCGCGCCATCAACGTTCACTCCGCCGTCGCAAGCACCAGAATCCCCGCAAACACCAGCGCCGCCCCGATCGTGCGCAAACCCCCGAAACGTTCGCCCAGCAATCGCCAGCCAGCCAAGGCGCCAAACACGATGCCAACCTCGCGCGCGGCCCCGGCATAGCTGACCGGCGCAATCTGAAACGCGCGCAAGACCAGCGAATAGGCGGCCAACGTCATCACCGCAATAATCATAATCGGCTTGACGTGCGTGCGTGCAACCCGCAAGACGTGCGTCGCGTCGCGCAGCGCCAACAGCGCAACAAGGAGCGTGCCGGCAATGGCAAAGACCAGTACGAGGTAGGGGATGGGCGACCACTGCCGCACGGCGGCCGCGTCGAGCGCGGAATACACCGAGACCAGGAACGCGACCACGAATGCAGGACCGGCGCCTCGGGCGTGCGACCGCAACAGGTCCATGGCCCGCGCCTTGCCGCGGCGCAGCGCCCACATCGGCGCGCTCCCCAGCACGACCAGCCCGACCAGGATCGCGGCCATGCCCGCGTACCCCACCCCCGACGGACGCTCGCCCAGGAAGAGGATCGCCCACAACGCCAGCATGGCGGGCGCGGTGCCGCGCGCGATCGGGTAGACCAGCGAGAAATCGCCGCGTTCGTAGGCGCGGGCCAGACAAACGTAGTACCCCAACAGCACCAGCGCGCTCCCCACCGCAAACGGCCACACCGCCGGCGGCGGGGGCCAGGCCCGCGCGAGCATGGGCGCGAACGCAACCGCGCCGCCGACCAGTCCCCACGAGGTGACGAGCAGCCGCTCGCTGGAACGCTTGAGGATCAGGTTCCAGGACGCGTGCAGCAGTCCGGCGCCGACCAGCAGGACCAGCGCGGTCAGGGACATGCGCGGCACCGATCCGACCGACGCGGGCCGGGCGGGCCCAGCCCGCTGCGGCTACTGGGAAACGGGTCGGGCAAGTCCAGCCGTGCGCAGAATGAACGAGTCGAGCGTCTCCTTCCACTGTGGCAGCAGCGCCTGGTCCACGTACATCATGTGGCCCGCCGCGAAGTCGGCCCGCTCGATGTTCGCGCGCAGCTCGGGCGACAGACCCATGCGGTCCATGGTCCAGACGGCGGCGAAATACGGAGTCGCCAAGTCGTAGATGCCGTTGATCAGCAACACCTTCAGCTCGGGATTGCGCCTCATGGCGGTGGCCAGATCGGGGGCTACGTTCGGCGTGCCGCCCCCGCGCACGAACCCGCCGCCGCCCCCGAGACGCCCCCAATTCCAGTTGCGCGTGCCTCCGCTGGGCACGTACTCGCGGTCTCCGTCGTAGCCGAGCTCGTTGCGCACGTAGGTGTTGAAGGCCGACGTGTACGCGGAGCTGATCGCCGTCGATTGCGGATCGTGCGAGGGTCGTGCGCCCAGCATGTCGCCCGCCGGACCCGTGAAGCGGGAGTCGAGACGCCCCACGACGAGCCCGTGATCGCGCAGCAGCTCGGCCTCGAAGGCGGGCGCGGTAACGCGCAGGTCCGACTTGTCGATGAAGTCGGGATCGAGGCCCGTGTAGCGGTGCATCTGGTCGATCACGCGGGCGCGCACGTCCGCATCCAGCGTGCGGCCCGCGAGCAGCGCGGTGGCGTATTCGGTGAGCGACCACGCTTCCACCTCGGCCATGAAGGCCTCGAGATCGGGCGGGTTCTCGCCCGGCAGCGCGTCGAGATAGCGAGCCGTGATCGCATACGACGGCAGGTTCACGATGTACGGCAGGTCGTCGCCGGGCGCGAACTGGATCGTGTTGAATTGCAGCACCGACGACACCAGGACGATCCCGTTGAGGTCGATGTTCGCGCCCTGCAGGTGTCGCGCCAGCACCGCCGAACGGGTCGTGCCGTAGCTCTCGCCCAGCAGATAGCGCGGCGAGTTCCAGCGATCGTGCTCGCTGAGGAAGCGGCGAATGAACTGCGCGAGCGAACGCGCGTCCTCGTCGATGCCCCAATAGTCCGACCCGGGCGCGTCGCCGAGCGTGTGGCTGAATCCGGTGCCGATGGGGTCGACCATCACGACGTCGGCGATGTCGAGGATCGAATGCGCGTTGTCTTCGAGCGGATAGGGGGGCGCTCCCTGCGGCCCCACGTTCGGCGTAACCACGCGCCGCGGCCCCATGATGCCCATGTGCAGCCAGAACGAGGCCGACCCGGGACCCCCGTTGTAGGAGAAGACGAGCGGCCGTTGCCCCGACGGCGCGCCGTTGGTGCGGAAGTACGCCGTGTACCAGAGCTCGGCGGCGGGACGACCATCGTCGTCGGTGAGGGTCGTTCCCGTGACAATGGCGTCGTATTCCACCGTCTCGGCGCCGATAGCAATGGAGTGGCTGCTTTGCCAACGCGCCGGACCCGAATCGGCAGCGGTTTCCTGCGCGCGAACGGGCGCGGCCGCGACGGGCAGGGCGACCATCGCGAGCGTCATGATTGCGGCGCGGCGCGTCAATGCCGTCATCGTCATCGTCTATCTTCTCCGTGAAGGAATGTTTACTTTGGCGGTCGAACGGACGCACCACCATATGGCCAAGGTAGCACGAACATGCGCATCCTCCTATTTGCCGCCGCCTTATTCGTTCCCGCCGCGATCCTCGCCCAGGAGTCCGACGGCGACGAGAACGCCGCCCTCCCTCTCAAACCCGACCGTACCGTCGCAATCGACATGACCGTGGGGTCGTGGATCTCGCTCGACGTGAGCCCAGACGGGGAGACGTTGGTTTTCGACCACCTGGGCGACTTGTTCACCGTCCCGATTGCGGGGGGCGACGCCACGCAAATCACGTCGGGCATGGCGTTTGACGCGCAACCGCGATTTTCGCCCGACGGCGCGCGCATCGTGTTCACTTCGGACCGCAGCGGCGGCCAGAACGTGTGGATCATGTCGCTCGACGGCTCGGACACCACGCAGGTCACCACCGGCGCGACGAACCGGGCCGAGTCTCCCGATTGGGCGCCCGACGGGCAGTACGTCGTGTCGTCGAAGGGCGGATTTCGGGGCGGCGGCCTGCCCAAGCTGTGGCTGCATCACGTCGATGGGGGCTCGGGGGTGCAGCTGATCGACGAACCCGAGAATCTGAAGACGCTCGGCGGCGCGTTCGATCCCAGCGGCCGTTACATCTGGTACGCGCGACGCACCGGCGATTGGACCTACAACGCGCAGTTTCCGCAATACCAGCTTGCCGCCTACGATCGGGAGACCGGCGAAAGTTACACGCGCACTTCGCGTTACGGCTCGGGGGTGCGTCCCACCCTTTCGCCCGACGGTCGCTGGCTGGTGTACGGCACGCGTCACGACGGCCACACGGGACTGATTCTGCGCGATCTCGAATCGGGCGACGAGCGCTGGCTGGCCTACCCCGTTCAACACGACGACCAGGAATCGCGCGCTACGCTCGACGTGCTTCCCGGCATGTCGTTTACGCCCGACTCGCGCTTCCTGGTGGCGAGCTACGGCGGCAAGATCTGGAAGCTGGACGTTGCGAACGGCGGCGTGACCGAGATCCCGTTTCGGGTGCGTTACGATCTTGAGCTGGGGCCGCTCGTCGAGTTCGACTATCCCGTCGAGGACACCCCCACCTTCACGGTGCGTCAGATTCGCGACGCCGCGCCCTCGCCGGACGGCTCGCAAATCGCGTTTACGGCGCTGGACCGTCTTTGGGTCGCGGGAGCCGACGGGACCGATCCTCGTCGCCTGACGGACGCCGAGCATTCCGAGCACTACCCCGCCTGGTCGCCCGACGGCGCGTGGGTCGCGTACGCCACCTGGGACGGCGAGGCGGGTCCCCTGTTCAAGGTGCGCGCAAACGGTGGGGGGGCTCCGGTGCGGCTCACGACGCGCGGGGCGGTCTACGTGACGCCGGCGTGGTCTCCGACCGGCGACCGGATCGTGGCGCTGCGAAGCTTTGCGCGCGACTTTCGCGAATCGGCGGGGGGGTTCGGGTCGGGCGCGCCGCAGCCGGCCGAGATCGTGTGGGTGGGCGACGGCGACGGGCCGGGGCCCAGCACGGTGATCGCGCCGGTAAACGGGCGGCGCGGGCCCCACTTCGCGGCGGGGGCGGGGGCGGACGGGGCCGATCGCATCTATCTGCACAAGGGCCCCGACGTGCTCGCGTCCATTCGCTGGGACGGCACCGACGAGCGCGACCACGTGCGCATTCGCGGCGCGACGCCGCCCGGCACGCAGAACGCGCTGACGCCGTCGGCGTTGCGCATGGCGCCGCGGGGCGATCAGGTCATGGCGCTCATCGAGGGGCAGATCTACACGGCCACCGTGCCGATGGTGGGCGGCGAGGCCCCGCTGATCAACGTGGGCGATCCCGGCAGCGCCCAAATGCCGGCGCGCCGGCTCACCGACATGGGCGGCGAGTTCCCCGCATGGGCCGCGAGCGGGCGCGCCGTGCACTGGTCGCTGGGACGCGCCTTCTTCACCTACGACCTGGACGCGGCCGAAGCGTTCGACGAGGCGGCGGCCCGCGAGGAAGCGGACGAAGAGGGCGAGGAAGAAGGCGAGGTGGACGAGGAGGGCGACGAGGACGAGGGCTACGTTCCGGTCGAGGTCTGGGTCGAGATCGAAGCCGCGCGCGACTTGCCGCGCGGGACGGCGCTGCTGACCGGCGCGCGCGTGGTCACCGTGGCGGACGCCGGGGTGATCGAGCACGGCGACATCCTGGTGCGCGACAAAAGGATAGCCGCGTTGGGGCCGGCCGGGTCGCTGGACGTGCCGGGCGACGCCCGCGTGATCGACGTGGCCGGGAAGACGATCGTGCCCGGCTTCGTGGACACGCACGCCCACATGCGCCCGGCCCGCAACCTGCACCGATCCGACGTGTGGCCCTACCTGGCCAACATCGCCTACGGCGTCACCGCCACGCGCGACCCGCAAACCGGCACCACCGACGTGCTCAGCTACGCGGACCTGGTGCGCACGGGCGATCTGGTCGGCCCCCGCGTGTATTCGACCGGCCCCGGCGTCTTCTGGCAGCACATGATCGACACGGAAGAAGAGGCCCGCGACATCCTGACCAAGTACGCCCGCTATTTCGACACCAAGACCATCAAGATGTACGTCGCGGGCAACCGTCAGTCGCGTCAGTGGATCATCATGGCCGCTCGCGAGCTCGGGCTGATGCCGACCACCGAGGGATCGCTCAACCTTCGCCAGAACCTGAACGAGACCATCGACGGGTACCCGGGTCTGGAACACTCGATCCCGATTTATCCCGTGTACGACGACTACATACAGCTGTTCGCGGCCACCCGTCGCGCCTACAGCCCCACGTTGCTGGTGTCGTACGGCGGGCCGTGGGCCGAGAACTACTTCTTCAGTCGAGAGAATCCGCACGACGACGAGAAACTGCGCCGTTTCGTGCCCCATTCGGTGATCGACGCCGGCACCCGTCGTCGCGCGCAATGGTTCCAGGACGAAGAGCACGTCTTCGCCGACCACGCCGTGTTCGTGAAGGACTTGGTGGAAGCCGGGGGTCGGGCGGGCGTGGGCAGTCACGGGCAGCTGCAAGGACTCGGTTATCATTGGGAGCTGTGGGCGATGGCGGCCGGCGGGATCGGCGAGTTGGACGCCCTGCGCATGGCGACGATTATGGGCGCGGAGGCCCTTGGCCTGGACAACGACCTGGGCACGATCGAGGCCGGAAAGCTGGCCGACCTCGTCATTCTGGACGCCAACCCGCTGGACGACATTCGCAACACGAACCGCATTCACATGGTGATGATGAACGGGCGCCTGTACGACGCCGACACCCTGGCCGAGCAGTATCCAGGCAACCGCGAGATCGCGCCGCTATGGTGGTGGGACGACGAACCGGGCGACCTTCCAGGCGTAGGAGGAAACTGACGATGCGCAACTCAAGCGGGCACCGCGCGTGCCGCTCCCCCTTGACCACGCGGCGGTCGTTCGTGTCTACCTCCGCCGGGGCCGCCGCGGCCTTCGCGCTGTCGCCCACCCTGCTCCGCGCGCACGACGCGTCGAATCGCCCTTACCTTCAGACGGCGATCGAGGCCTGGAATTGGCTGGACGTCGCCCGAATCAACACGGGTTACGGCGCGACTTGGCCCGCCGACCCGACCGATCCCGAGTCCACCGGCGACACGCTCTACACCCACGGGCCGGGCATCCTGCCCTTCGCCCTCGAGCTGCACCACGCCACGGCCGATCAGCGGTACCTCGACGCCGCCGTGGAAGGCGCCGCGCACTTGGCTGCCACGCTGGCCAAAGTCCGCAACGCCGGCCTGTACACCGGGCTCGCCGGCATCGCCTTCGCACTGACCGAGACCTGGCGCGCCACCGGATCCGACGTGCACCGATCCCACGCCGCGCTTGCAAGCCAGCTTCACATCGACCGGGCCCGCACGCTCGGTGCGGGGTTCGCGTGGCCGCAGGGCTCCGGCGACGACGCCACCGAGTCGAACGACATCATCAGCGGCACGGCCGGCACGGGGCTCGCCCTCGTGTACCTCGACCGCACGCTCGGACATCCAGGCGCGTTGGAGGTGGCGGAGGGTGGAGGAAGAAGGCTGCTCGAACGCGCCATCGAGACCCCGACCGGCCTTCGCTGGGACATGTGGCCCGGCTACGCCCGCGAGATGCCCAACTTCTCACACGGCACCGCCGGCATCGCCTACTTCCTCGCCACCCTGCATCGAGCCACCGGAGACCGCGACTTCCTGGACGCCGCGTTGGCCGGCGCCCGCTACCTCGCGTCGCAGGCAACCCTGCACGGCGAGGGATCCGGGAGCGGCTATCGCCTCTTCCATTCGCGGCCCGGCGGCGAGGACCTGTACTACCTTTCCTGGTGCCACGGCCCGGTCGGTACCAACCGCCTTTTCCACCAGCTCGCCGAAATCACCGGCGACGACGAGTGGCGCGATTGGGTCGCGCGGGGCGCGCGCGGCGTCATGGCTACGGGCATCCCCGAGCGGCGCACGCCCGGGTTCTGGGAGAACGTGGGCCAGTGTTGCGGCACGGCGGGCGCGGGGGAGCACTTCCTGACCCTGTACCGCACCACCGGCGCCGCCGAATACGGAGCCTTCGTCGATCGGCTCAACGCCGACCTGAACGTGCGCGGCGCGACCGTGGCATTGCCCGGCGGGGCGGGTCGCAAGTGGGTCCAGGCCGAACACCGGGTGCAGCCCGAGCTGCTGGTCGCGCAGACCGGTCACATGCAGGGGGCGGCGGGGGTGGGAAAGTACCTGCTTCACGTGGACGCGGTAGAGGAGCGCGGGGAGGGTCCCCGGGTGGTGTTGCCGGACGATGGTGCCAACGGGATCAAGAGGGCCTATAATACTCCAATCCCCCATTTCAATAAGGAGTACCGCCGATGACCATCCGCAAGCCCTTCGCCCTCCCTCTCGCCGCGCTCCTGGCGACCACCGCCTGCGCGCCGGCGGACAATGCGTCCCAGGACGACGCGCCCCAGGAAACGGAAGAGGACATGATCGCCCGCGCCCGCGAGATTCACGACCGCGTGATCACGCTCGACACCCATATCGACATCAACACGTCGAACTTCACCAACGAGCGAAACTACACTACGGACCTCCCCACGCAGGCCACCCTGCCGAAGATGGAAGAGGGTGGGCTGGACGTCGGCTGGCTGGTCGTCTACACGAGCCAGGGCCTGCTCACGGAAGACGGCTACGCGACCGCCTACGAGAACGCGATCGACAAGTTCGACGCGATCCACCGCCTGGTTAACGAATACGCGCCCGACCGAATCGAGCTGGCGCTCACCTCCGACGACGTGCGCCGAATCGTTGCATCGGGCAAGCTGGTCGCCATGATCGGGGTCGAGAACGCCTACCCGCTGGGCGAGGACATTTCGCGGGTCGAGGAGTTCCACGCGCGCGGCGCACGCTACATGTCGCTGGCGCACACCGGCCCCAGTCAGCTGTCCGACGCGCACTCGGGCGAAAACGACGGCTATTTCCTGCACGACGGGCTGAGCGACTTGGGCCGCCAGGCGATCGAGGAAATGAACCGGCTGGGCATCGTGATCGACATATCGCACCCGTCGAAGCCGTCGATCATGCAGACGCTCGAGCTCACGCAGGCGCCCGTCATGGCGTCGCATTCCGCCGCGCGCGGGATCAGCGACGTGAGCCGCAACCTGGACGACGAGCAGCTGCACGCGGTGGCCGCGAACGGCGGCGTGGTGCAGACCGTGGCCTTGCGCGCCTTCGTCAATACGGTCAAGGCCGCCGCGCGGTCCGAGGCGTTCGACGCGATCCGGGCCGAAATTGCAACCGAAATGGGCCTCGAGATGCTCGGTCGGGCCGAGGTGATGGCTCTTCACCCGGATGAACGCGACGCCTACATGGCGCAGATGACGGAAGTTCGGGCCGCCGCGGAGGCGCGGGCTACGGACATGGACCTGCCGCCGGACGTAAACGTGTCCGATTTCGTCGACCACATCGACTACATGGTCAACCTGATCGGCATTGAGCACGTGGGCATCAGCTCGGACTTCGACGGAGGCGGCGGCGTGGAAGGCTGGGACGACGCCTCCGAAACCTTCAACGTCACCCTCGAGCTGGTCCGGCGCGGATACACCGAGGAACAAATCCACATGCTTTGGAGCGGAAACCTGTTGCGGGTGCTCGACGAGGCACAGGCCGTGGCAGCAAAGATTCAAGCAGAAGAAGGGTAGGAAGAAAATGACTCGCACAAGAACCACCAAGCTGTTCATTCTGGGCGTTTGCGTCGCGGCGCTGGCCGCCGCGCTGGCGCGCACGTCCACCAAGGCTCCCACCAGGGCAGGCGCGGCAGCCAGCGAGGACGGCGTTGCGGGGGCCGCGGCGACCTTCCTCGCCCTGCTCGACGACGATGCGCGCGGCCAAGCCACCTACGACCTCGGCCACGAAGAGCAGTTCAACTGGAACTTCACGCCCGTGTCGCGCAACGGCCTCCCGCTCAAGGACATGACGCTGGAGCAGCGCAACGCGACCCACGACCTCCTTCAGACCACCCTGAGCAGCCAGGGATACCACAAGGCCAACGCGATCATCGAGCTGGAACGCATTCTCGGCGTCATCGAGGGGCGTCCCGAGCGCCGCGATCCCGAAGGCTATTTCGTCACGATCTTCGGCACGCCGACCGAGGGCGGGCCCTGGGCGTGGCGCTTCGAGGGGCACCACCTGTCGCTCAACTTCTCGTCGCCGTCGAACGAGCTTACGGTGACGGGGCCCGCCTTCATGGGGGCGAACCCGGCGCGCGTCGAGTCCGGCCCGAAGGCCGGCTGGCGGCCTCTTGGCAGGGAAGAAGACCTCGCGCGCGGCCTCGTGGCGAGCCTGTCGGGCGAGCAGCTCGACGCGGCCATGATTGCCGACGAAGCCCCGCGCGACATCATTACCGGCAACGACCGCGCGGCCCGGCTCGACGCCTTCGAGGGCATCGCGGCCTCGGCCCTCAGCGCCGAGCAGCGCGACATGCTGTACGGCGTGATCGCCGAGTACGTCGGCAACATGGAGGCCGCGAGCGCCCATGCATGGATGTCGCGCATCCGCGACGAGATCTCACCCGACGACCTGTATTTCGCCTGGGCGGGCCCCATCGAACCCGGCGCGGGGCACTACTACCGGGTCCACGCGGCCTCGTTCCTCATCGAGTACGACAACACCCAGGGCAACGCCAACCACGTGCACTCGGTGTGGCGCGATCTGGAAAACGATTTCGGCGGCGACGCGCTGGCGAGGCACTACGAGGAGGGGCACCCGCACTGAGGTGTGGCGGCGCACTGCTACGTCGCAATGAACGCTCAACACTTGCCGTTTCTGGACCTCTTTGAAGGAGGCGTTCAATACCTCGTGCCCAGGTGGCAGCGCCGCTACTGCTGGAACCAAGGCGACATCGGCCGATTGATCGAGGACTTGGTGACCGTGGCCAAACCCGGCGGTCCAAGCGCCCACTATGGCGGGACCCTGCTGACGTTTCCCGAGCCCGCGGTTCCAGGGGAATTGGTGATGAAGCACCGGGTCGTGGACGGCCAGCAGCGATTGACCACCGTGAGCATACTGCTGGCGAGCATTGCCAGGCACCTCGGACCCTCGGGCAAGGCCGGAGCATGGACCCGGCGAATCATCTGCGACAGCTATCTCACGAATCCCGACATGCAGCCGTCCCTGTTTCGCAAGTTGAGGCTGCAGGACGGAGACGAGGAAGAGTATCGAAGCGGTCTGGACGGCTCGCCGAAAGGGGCAGGAGCGGTAACCCAGGCTTGGGGGATCATTCGGCGGATAGTTCGTAAGCACGATCCCACGAGTACCGCCAGGGCGACGCGTGGGCTGAGTTGGCAGAGATCCTCAAGGTGATCGGAATCTGGATCACGAGACGATGGCTGTCCGACAAACCCATGGCCGGCATGAACAAGGCCTTTGCACAGCTTGCGCACGGACCGGGGCCTGCACCGAACGAGGCTGCCGTGGATTTCTGGACCTCGCGCATCCGCGCGCTTCGGAACCAGCGGGCGGGCGTGCCTGAGGACGAAGTGGTCAGGGAGGGGGTGCGTACCAGGAAGGCATACGGTGGGTCGGCGACCCGGGTCACCAAGGCGATCCTATACGGGCTTGTGCCCCCGAAGGCGCGCCCCGCCCTTCACGACCTCACCGTAGAGCACGTGATGCCCAGAAAGCTGACGCAGGTTTGGAAGGAAGAGCTCGGCCCGGACTGGGAGACGGTCCACAGAAGCTATAAGGACACGTTTGCGAACCTCACCCTCACGGGATACAACTCCGAGCTTGGCAACAAGCCGTGGGACGCAAAGCGGGAGATATACGAAGGCAGCAACTTTAGTTTGACGCGGGATCTGGCGAGGACGCCGGAATGGAACTTGGAAACGCTGGACGAACGCGCGGAGGCGCTTGCCGATCTGGTCGTCAACCGTTGGCCCGAGTGAGCTCAGCCGACCTTTCGCTCGGTGGCGCATCAATGGAGGCGAGTGGCACTCGGAGTACAAGGCCCACGAGGCACCACTGAATGTCTGTGCGGCCCTCATCAAGCGAGATAGGGCCAATGTCGAGCGGTTGCTCGGCAAGGAGCGTACGTCGGTCGACATGCTTCCCGCCGGAAAGTATCCGGACGGAAGCAAGGTGGGCCACCGGACCATGAAGGCAGTGCCCGGTTACCCGGAGTACGTCATTTATCCCTATGTGACGAGGGAGAACATCGCGACCAAGTGTGGGAAGCTGGGTAAGCGCTGCGGGGTTGACGTCGACGTCACCGTGCTGGATAAGCCGCCCGCCACTCAGCGCTTTTGGCACTATCTGCGTGAGAGGACCGGCGGTCTGCCTGGCCAGACGGACAAATGGATAGGTGTTACACGGTGGACCTCCGCCCTCAACGACAAGGGAGACTCTATCGGGGTCAGCCTGACTGCTGATCTCATACGCATGTATGTCAAGGCGCAGTTTGGCACCCAGAACACGTCACGGAACCGCATCTTGCACTTCTCCCAGATGATGCGTAAGCGGATGGCTGACCAAGGGTTGGAGGGGGACGCTTACGAGGAGGCGGATCGGGGCAGAACCATCTCCATCACGCGTATCTGGCAGCTTGACGACGAGAACGATTGGCGCGAGGCCGCAGAGTGGATCATGGTGCAGGCGGATCGGTTACAGACGCTGGTCGCGTCGGGCCTGGCGCCCCCTCACCCCGCCACCTGAGCCAGCAACCACGCACACCCGTACGCGGCGTAGATCCCCAAGATGTAACCCGCGACGGCCATGAGCAGCCCGATCGGCGCCATCGCCCGATGATAGACCCCCGCCACCACCGGCGCCGACGCGGCCCCGCCGATGTTGGCCATGCTGCCCGTCGCGACGAAGAAGAACGGCGCGCGCACGATCCTGGCCGCGATCAGCAACACTGCGACGTGAATCGCGATCCAGACCATCCCAGCAAGCAAATACACCGGCGCGTCGAGCACCGCCCTGAGGTCGGCCTGCGCCCCGATCCCCGCGAGCAGCAGGTAGAGCGCGGTGTAGCCCAGGTGCGAGGCCCCGACCGTTTCGAGACTCCGCAATCGCGTAAACGACAGTATCAGGCCACCGGTCACGACAATCAGAATGGACCACGTAGTGCTGCTGACGATCGTGGGGTCGCCCACCGCCGGCAGCAACTGTCCCGCTCGGTTCGCCGCGACCGCGCAGGCCATCCCGAATCCGATCATTACGACCGCATGGCGCAGCGTGAGTGGGCGACGTTCCCTGTTCATCGCCTCCAGCCGACGATTGGTCTGCTCAATCACGAATGTGCGGGCCTTGGTCTTGCGGTCGAATCGGCCCTGCAACCCGACCATGGCGATCAGGACCCCCATCCAGCCGTAACCCACGACCGTGTCCACCACGATCACCGGTCCCATTGCGTCCGGCGACGTACCGACGCCCTCCGCGACGGCCACCATGTTGGCGGTGCCGCCGATCCAGCTTCCCGACAACGCCGCAAATCCCGTCCACGCGTCTGCCGGCAACATGCCCCCGAAGAGCATGAGCGAAATCGGTCCGCCGATCACAATGCCGACGGTTCCGGCCACCACCATGAAAAGCGCCACGCCCCCCAGTTTGACGACGCTCCCCAAGTCCACCGACATCATCAGCATCAGCAGCGCGAAGAGCAGCAGGTAGGGCACCGTCCATTCATAGAGCGGAGACGCCGCCGGGGTGATTCCCGCCGTAGTCGCCAGCATCGGCAGGAAGTAGACGTAGATCACCGGCGGGACGACCTCGAACAGCTTTCGGAACCGCGGCAGGCCCGAGACCCAGAACACCAGCGCCACCAAACCTGCCAGAAACCCGAACACCCCCATGGGGTCGTTGATCAATGCCGTGGTCTCCTGTGCCATGAAATCTCTCCCGTTGGGGCTCGGTTGGGTATGGTGCCTACGCTTGGAAACCTACGTTGGAATCGCCGTCGCTGCCCACCCCGACCGCCGCAGCGAGGGTGCGTTCCGGGTGGAGAGCGGCCAGAAACGGGGCCACGGGCAGGCAAATCGCGTCGGCGCGGACGAAGGCGCGAGATCCCCGATGCAGGAGGACGCGGAGGGATTCGGGGTACACGCGGCCGAAGGCTCGCAGCCCGCGCAGGTCGGCGGGACGGACACGGCTCGCGTTCATCACGTCGAAGGCCCAGATTCCCTCGCTGCCGTAGACGACGACGTCGACTTCCGCGCCCGAGCGAGTACGCCAGTAGTAGAGCGCGCCGTCGCTCCCGGAATACGCCAGCCAGGCGCGAATATGCTGCACGACGAGGCCTTCCAACGCCGGTCCAGCGATCTCGGTGGGCCGATCCAGGGGACCGGACGGACGCAAACTGCGGTACACGCCGCAGTCGAAGTAGAAGAACCGGGGATGCGCCACCAAACGTCGCTTGGCGCGCTTGGTGAACACCGGCATGCGGAATGCCAACAGCAGATCCTCGAGGAGTTCAAGGTAGCCCGCGACGGTGCTTCGACTTGTCTGGCATTCGCGCGCGACCTCGCTGACGTTCAGCGTCTGCGCGTGCGAGAAGGCTGCGGCTTCGAGGAATCGGGCAAAGCTGCCGACGTTGCGCGCCAAACCTTCTGCGCGGACCTCCTGTTCGACGTACAGAGATGCGTAGGCGGACAAGGCCGACGCCGGCTCTACGGCGGCGATCACGCTAGGGACGGCGCCCAGGCGAACGCTCGTCTCCAGATTGAAGTCGTCGCCCACCTCTCCGGCCATGAACGGATGCATGGCGTGCATCGCCGCGCGGCCCGCAAGCAGATTCACGCCGCCGGAACGCAGCTTGCGAGCGCTCGAACCCGTCAGCACGAATCGCCGTTCCCTTCGTTCGGCCTCCATGAGCTCGTGCACGACGTTCAGCAGCTCGGGCACCCGCTGGATCTCGTCCACGACCACGTCGGTCGTTGGAGGCGTCCCGGCGACCAACTCGCGCAAGCGTTCGGGGCGAGCGGCCATGCGTCGGTATTCCTCGGGCCTGAGCAGGTCCACGAAGAGGGCGTCGGGCAGGACCGCTCGCACCCATGTGGTCTTGCCCGTGCCCCGCGGGCCGAGGAGGAAGAAGCTCCCACGCGGCAGCGTCATGAATCGCGGGTATTCCGTCATAATGACGGGCAAATTGACGGTTGCGCCGTCATTTGTCAAAGTGCCGTCGCGCGGACGCACGGCATGGGCGGCCACCTGCCGTTGACAACGACCGTGCCAGGGCGACATTACCATGGTCGTGACCATAGATTAAGGTAGGTCGTGTACAACTCCTGCATGTTCTGCACCAAGCCGCTGGGCGAGAACGCCGTGATCGAGTTCTTCCCCGTGGGGCGACGGCTCGCCTTCGACGGCGAGCGGGGACGCCTGTGGGTCGTCTGCACCAAGTGCGAGCGCTGGAATCTGACCCCGCTCGAAGAACGCTGGGAGGCAGTCGAGGAGTGTGAGCGGATCTTCCGCGACACGCGCGTCCGCGTCTCCACCGAGAACATCGGCCTGGCGCGGCACCCCGAGGGGCTGTCGCTGGTGCGGATCGGCAAGCCGCTCCGTCCCGAGTTCGCGGCCTGGCGGTACGGCGATCAGTTCGGCCGGCGCCGACGGCGCAAGCTCGTGTACGGGACGGCAGCGCTCGTGGCCGTCGGCGGGATCGCGGCGGGCGGCGTGGCGGCGGGGGTGGGCGGCGCCATGCTGCTGAACGCTGGCCAACTCTGGGTAAATTCCCGCAACTTGTTTACCGTGGTGAAGCTTCGTCCCGACAGTGGCCGCGTGATCAAACTCAGGCGCCTCGACCTGTACGCTACGCGCATTCGGCCCGGCGACGAGCACACCTTCACGCTCCAGATCAGCAAGGCTCACAAGACGACATGCTATCGGGGTGCGGAAGCCCAGCGTCTCGCCGGGACCCTCCTGCCAAAGATCAATGCGATGGGCGGCACTCAGGACGCGGTACAGCAAGCGGTCGGCGCGATCGAGCACGCAGGACACCCGGAACGCTTTCTGACCGATATCGCGCAGGGCGACCGTTTCCACCACGGCGGCATCCCGGTCTACATTGCCAAGATGCCGAAGCCCACCAGACTCGCACTTGAGATGTCGCTCCACGAAGAGCAGGAGCGGCGCGCGCTCGAAGGCGAGCTCCGGCTCCTGGAACGCGCCTGGGAAGAGGCGGAAGAGATCGCCGCCATCTCCGACAACCTGGTGCTGCCCAAAGGCGCCGAGGACTTCATCCGCAAGCACCGCCTGAGCGACGCTCAGGATGGAGCGAGGTAGGCCACCGTGTACAAGTCCTGCATGTTCTGCACCAAGCCGCTGGGCGAGAACGCCGTGATCGAGTTCTTCCCCGTGGGGCGAAGGCTCGCTTTCGACAGCGAACGGGGACGCCTGTGGGTCGTCTGCACCAAGTGCGAGCGCTGGAACCTGACCCCGCTCGAAGAACGCTGGGAGGCGGTCGAGGAATGCGAGCGAATCTTTCGCGACACGCGCGTCCGCGTCTCCACCGAGAACATCGGTCTGGCGCGACACCCCGAGGGGCTGTCGCTGGTGCGGATCGGCAAGCCGCTCCGTCCCGAGTTCGCGGCCTGGCGGTACGGCGATCAGTTCGGGCGGCGCCGACGGCGCAAGCTCGTGTATGGCACCGCAGCATTGGCAGCCTTCGCCGGGGTCGTGCTGGGCGGTGCAGCGGCCGGGATCCTGAGCGGCGCCTTCCTCGCACAGAGCGGCAACTTGGTCAACCTCTGGATCCACGGTCGCACCGTGGTAAAGCTCCATCCCGAAGACGGCAAAGTGATCAAGCTGAAACGCCCCGACCTGCAGGGCACGCGCATGCGGCCGGGCGACGAGCACGGCTTCATGCTTCAAGTCCGCAAGAACAGGAAGACCACCTGGTATCACGGCGCCGAAGCCCGGCGCTTCGCCGGCACCATCCTGCCAAAGATCAATGCGATGGGCGGCACCCCGGACACGGTGCGGCGGGCCGTTGGCGCAATCGAGAGCGCGGGGCACCCCGAGCGCTTTCTGACCGGCATCGCACAGGGCGACCGCTTCCGCGATAAAAAGGGCGTCCCCGGCTACATCGACAAGATGCCGAAGCCCGCCAAGCTCGCACTCGAGATGTCGCTGCACGAAGAGCAGGAGCGGCGCGCGCTCGAAGGCGAGCTCTGGCTCCTGGAACGCGCCTGGGAAGAGGCGGAAGAGATCGCCGCCATCTCCGACAACCTGGTGCTGCCCAAAGGCGCCGAGGACTTCATCCGCAAGCACCGCGCAAGCGACGGATGAGCCACAGCCACGGGGACCAAACGCGCGGGCCTGGACGCAGGGCCGGGCCCGGCCCTGGGACCGGCCCCTACCAGACGTACCCCACCTTCACGTAGTAAAACCCGCCGCTGGCGCCAAACGGCGTCGCCGAGCTGTACAGGTTCCCGGCCACCGCCGCCGCGTTCGGGTTCACCTCGGGATACTGGTTGAGGGCGTTCTGACCACCCACGGCGATCATGGCCGACTCGCCAACTTCGTACGTCGCCTCGAGGTCCACCACGTACTCGCCCGGATACGACCGGTCGTCGCGAGAATCGAACCACCCCGCGTAGTAGCTCACCCGACCCAGAAACGCGAACGCGTCCCAGGCGCGTCTGCCCGACACCATCCACCGCGTCCCTGGCAGCGCGTCTTCCAACTGCTGGATCCGCACTTCGTCCAGCACGGCGGGATTGTAGCGCACAACCTTGGTGTTCGTGTGATTCATGGCCAAGCTGAACTCCGTGCCCTGCATCGTCGCCGGAGCCAGAGACGCCACGACGTCCACGCCCTGCGTGCGGGTATCGAACTCGTTGGTGAAGAAGCGGAAGTTGGCCAGATTCCTCGCACTGGTAATCCCTTCGGCAATCAATCGCTCCGCCTCCGCCGGCGTCAACTGAAACACCTGGCTCAGCGCAATCCGGTCCGACAGCGACACGCGAAAATAGTCCGCCGAGGCCGTGAACCGACCCGCGTCGATCACCAACCCGGCGCTCGCGTTCACGGACTCCTCCGCATCCAGCGCTTGGCCGCCCTTGATTGCCGCCACTTCCGACGTAGAAGGAATCGTTCCGTTGTTGACCAGCTCGCGCAGCGTCCGGTCGAACTGGGTCGAGACGTTGAACGCATTCTGCTGACCGGGCGTCGGTGCCCGAAATCCGGTGCTCGCGCTCCCTCGCACCGCCAACACGTCGGTAAGACCATACCTTGCCGCCACTTTCCAGTTCGCCGTGGTCCCAAAGTCCTCGAACCGCTCCCCGCGAAGGGCCGTGCCCAAGGTCCAACGATCGTCGCGCGCGCGCATCTCGAAATCGCCGTACGCGGCAAAGTTCACCCGGTGCCAGCCCCCCGCGGCAATGTCGCTGAAGCCGGGAAAGCCGTTCGATCCCGAGCTGAACCCCTGCGCCGCGAAGGGACCAATCCGCCACGAATCCGTCTCGCCAATCCCGATCTCGAAGAACTCGTCGCGAAACTCGGCGCCGCCCGCAACGGTCACCATGTCGTTGATCGCATAGCTGGCATCGGCGTTGACGTTGAGCTCCGTCTGCCGATAGATGCCGGGATCGAAGGACGCCGGCGACTGCGGCCCCAACGACGCGTTAACCGTGTTGTCGATAAAGAAGTCGATCTCGTTGCGACCGTAACTTGTGCTTAGGTCCCACAGCAACCCGCCGTCGGACTGTCCCCGCAGGCCTGCCACGACGGACGCGTCCAGTACGTCGCCCCCAAACTGCGGCGTGAAGCCCCCGGGGAACATCTCCTGAAAAGTAAAGCAGTTGGGATCGTTGAAAACCCGTGCCAACGCGACAGGATCGGGCACCCAATTGGTGATCCCGACCACCGGACAACCCGCCGAGCCATCCACGACGCCGTCTTGCGCATCCAGTACGTCGCCCACCAGCAGCGTCTTGCCCCCGTCAAGACTGAACACACCCGCGCGCGTGTTGGGGTTGCGGAAAAAGAATCCGCCGCTCACGCTTTCGCTGGCATAGTTGGCGTGCCCGTAAAGCTGCAAACCGTCGCCGAAAAACCGCCCGAAGTTGCCCCACAGCTTGAGATCGTCGTCAACCGACGCCGCGCCCCAAATCTGCGCCGGATCCCGTACGTGCGTGTTCCCAGCGGCAATCAGCGCCGCCGCATCGTCGCGTTGTATGCTTCTGCTCGTGGCGTTCGAGGCCCCGAATTCGGCGCTGATATTGGCGAAACCGTTGTCGCCGAGCGGCAAACCGACGTTCCCCGACAGCGTGTACGATTCGCCGTCCCCTTCCCAAAACGTGCCCGTGCGGAATTCAATGCTTCCTCCGGAGGGGGAGTCCTTGAGAGCGAGGTTCATCACGCCGGCGATCGCATCGGAACCGTACTGGGCCGATGCCCCGTCGCGAAGGATTTCCACCTGTCGGATCGCGATCGCCGGTATCGACGAAATGTCCGGCCCCTGCGCGCCGTCGGCGAACCCGCCCCCGATCCAGGTGATCACGGCGGCGCGGTGTCGGCGCTTGCCGTTGACCAGCACCAGCGTGTGGTCCGGCGCCAGCCCGCGCAGACTGGCCGGCCGTATGATCTTGGCCGCGTCTCCCGTCGCCTGCGGGTTGACGTTGAACGAGGGAATCACCGTGCGCAGCAGGTCGTTCAGGTCGGTGTCGCCCTGTTCGATGAAGTCCTGCGACGATATGGCGTCGATTGGAACCGCCGATCTCGTCACGGTGCGCGGTCGCGCTCGGCTGCCCACCGCCACCAGACCCTCCAGAGCGAGCGCCGTCTCGCCCAGCTCGACGTCGAGACGCGCGCGCTGGCCCGACGCGATGGTCACCTCGCGCGTCACCGTCGCGTAGCCGATCAGGCTGATCTCGACCGTGTGCACCCCTGGCGGAACCCCTGCCACCTCGAAGCCCCCGTCCGGGCCGCTGATCCCCCCAATCTCATGCGCGACGATCACGATCTGCGCACCCGCGAGCGGCGCACCGGTCGCCGCGTTGCGAACGACGCCCTCCAGGGAACCCTGGCCCCAAGCTTGCAAAGGCGTCAGCAAAGAAACCATGATGAAGCACGCGGCACCAAGCGGTGCGAAGCATCTGGTCATATTCAATCCTTCCTGCGAAGCACACCGGATTACGAGGCTCGCCATGTCTGGAAACAATCTAACGCTCTTGCGGCCCCAACATCGCCGATCGCGGCGGGCGCTCGCGGTCATGTTGGCCGCCATCTTGGTCGCGGCTTGCGGAATCGATTCCGACAACGGCAGCGAACCCGTCTTCAACGCGCTGTGGACGGTCGGCAATCCCCACGTTCGAATCGGTTCGCTCGACGACCCGGACTACATATTCGGGCCGACCTTGCGGCTCGTCTCCGGTCCGGACGGCTCGCTGTACTCGCTCCACAGGACCGAGAGCGCGGTCCGGCGATGGACTGCGGCGGGCGAGCCCAGGGATCAGATTGGCCGCCAGGGCGAGGGTCCGGGAGAGTTCCAGGCGCCGTCGGACATGGGCTTCTTCGGCGATTCGCTGTGGGTGTGGGACCGACGGGCGTTTCGAGTCAGCTATTTCGACCTCGATGGCAACTTCCTGGGGTCCGCATCGCCCTCGGTCGACATCGGCAGCGCCGAGGAAACCCCGCCCAGGCCTTCCAGACCGTTGCGCAACGGCAACTTCGTGGGCGTCGCGCCGGCTTGGTCCGACGAGATCGCGCGCGGCATCCTCAAGCAGGTCCCGTACGCACTCATGAACACCGAGGGTCGCAGCCAAACCACGATCTTTCGAAGGTCGTTCGAGCAACACGACATCATGGCGTTCCTGCGCGACGACGGCGGCGGGTCTTTCACCAGGCAACCCTTCGGCGACGACGTGACTACGGTCGTGGGCGATCGCGGCATCCTGGTTCTTGACCGCCGCACCTGGACCGGCACCGGCGAGCCCGTCGTGCGAGTCATGCGGATCGGCTTCGACGGCGACACCCTCTTTGCGTCCGTCATTCCCTACGAACCCGTGGAACTTGCCTCGGCCCGGTTCGACTCGGCCGTTGCGGCGTCGATCGAACAGTCCGGCGACTTCTTCGCGCGATCGGGTATCACTGAGCCCGACATTCGCGCGGCCATGTACCGGCCCACCTACCTGCCGGCCGTTAGCGCCATGGTCGAAGCGGACGACGGTAGCGCCTGGTTGCGCCTATTCGACGGCGTTATGACGGAAAACGGCACCGAGATGATCGAGTGGTGGGTCCTCGACGAACACGGGGCGTCCGTGGCCCGGGTCCATACGCCGCCGGGCTTTGCCGTGCGGGCGATCGCGGGAGACGTCGTGTGGGGCGTCGAGACCGACGAGCTTGGCGTGGAGTACATCGTGGGGCATTGGGTGAGGCGGTGACGGGGCATGGACACGTCGCACGCGGTTGCGCCCGCGTTCTCATTATTGTTACTTCGAGTCTCGAAAACGGACAGGACGCCACGGGCACGGATTCGTACGACACGGGGCACGGATTCGCATTCGCTGGCGTAAGAAAGGGGGAAACAAGCTTGACGGTCCTCGCGCGGGCCTTCGCCACTCCTACTGCGGTGGGCGTCGCGACGCGGCTTCGCCTGCCGAGACGATCAGGTCCCAGCGCGGGCCGGGATCCGGGCGCATGGCATTGGCCGCGGCGACGGCTACGGTCGGCCCGGCTGCGGTCGGCGACGACCCGCGGAATGACCAGATGAGGGATGGGTGAGATGGAACTGACGTGGCTCGACGCTGTTAGCGGGGGAACGGCACTGCAGCTGCCTGCCCAGGAGCCAGGTGAGACGGAACCCGCGTCGCTCAACCCTGTTATTAGCGAGTTTTTTGTGAAGGAGTCCTTCGTTACTGGGTATTGCGCAGCCATCATTCTATTCCTTTGCGTCCACATAGTCTGGTTGCAACGTGGTGCGCGTACGCTTCGCAGGAACTTGAGGAAACTCCGAACGACGCTCACACCTCCGGAGGACCGTAGCTTCCCGGAGCACTTCGATGGGGAATACAATGCGACGGCCAGGAACCTGCTGGGAGTGCCCTGGACCGAGTTCGTGGAGACGCTGCCAGACCGTGGCCCCGGTCAACCGGTACAGAATGTGGTTGATGCGAATCTGTACCTCAATCGCGAGACCGTCATTGACGCGCGCATAAGAACGCGGTGGTTCAAGACGGTACCCAACCTACTTACCGGCCTCGGCATTCTCGGGACGTTCATCGGGTTGGCGGCGGGAGTACGCTTAGCGGGCATTGGGTTGACCTCCGGCAGTCCGGAATCGATCAACGACGCCCTCCAGCGTCTCCTCGACGGCGCGTCCCTTGCGTTCTGGACATCCATCGCCGGCATTTCTTCTTCTATCGTGTTCTTGATAATCGAGCGACTGACATCACAGGGCTCCAGAAGGCTCTCCGGGAATGGGTGATGGCCCTGGACAATCTCCTACAGCGGGTTGATTCTTCCGAGGAGGTGGTACTGCGGATCGAAAAGGTGGTTGCCCGTATCCCCGAGCAGGCATCTCTCATGACCGCCCGGATGTTGGAGCTGGCCTCCGAGGCAGTCAGTTCACAGATTGAACGCGCAGTCAGCGGACTTGTCACACAGACTGCCAAGATGAATGCCAACCTCGGCCAGCTTGCTTCGGAAACCGTTGCCGAGAAACAACTCGATCAGGCGACACAAGCCACGAATCAACTCAAGCGGTTCAATGACGATCTAATCTTCTCCCTTGAGACGGCCTTGGAAGAGAAGATCGGGAATCGGCTCGCGCCGTCCCTCGAGAAACTCGTGACCGCGATGGAGGCGCTGCGTGCCGACCAGTCTCACGACAGCAAGGAGATGATCCAGCAGGTAGTACAGGACTTCACGGATGCGCTCCAAAAGGGCACCGGATCGGAGACGGAGAGGATGGTCGCCACGCTGACAGAAGCCAACAACGCAGTCCAGGACTCGACCAGGCAGATCGCGGCCAGCCAAGCAAGGCTCAGCAGTGCGTTCACCGATCAACTCGGTGCCATTACCAACGCCATGGAATCCAACACCGCTGGCATGACCGAGTCGCTTCGCGCGTCTCTCGAACAGGTGACCGCAACCATGACCGAGCTGTCGAAGCAGGTCGCTAGGCAACTCGAAGAATCCAGCGCTACGGCGACCTCGACACAAGAGCAGCTGAGCGCCGCCATGGGGTCCAATACCGCAGCCATGACCTCCGCGCTCAACGCCTCCCTCGCGGAAGTCAAAGCCACCGTCGCCGATCTCTCCAAACAGGTCACAAGTCAGTTCACCGGCCAACTTGAAGCCGCCACCAGCGCCATGGAATCCAACACCGGCGGCATGACCGACTCCCTCCGCATTTCCCTCGAACAGGTCACGGCCACCATCAGGGAGCTTTTCCGACGCGTCACTGAACAATTCGAGAGGTCCAACAGAGCTGCCACAGAACATGTGCGATGCGCCGTCGAGAGTTCAACGCACGCCTTGGCTGCCGCGGGATCCGATGCGGCTGCGCGCATCAACGCGTCATGGAAACAGTTGGAGCCCTCTGCGGAGCGCCTGGAGCGGTCGATTCACCAGAGTGGCCAGATGCTGGACGCGATGGGCGGGTTCCTCGGACAGCTCAGCGCCTTGCACACGACCGTTCAAGCAACACACGAGAGCATCGCCACGATCGCGCGACCTATCGAGCAAGCTGCCGGTGACATTCGGACATCTAGCGATCTGACTCGGGAAGCCATGTTCAGGACGGAGGTGGCGGTAACCAATCTGGCCAAATATGAGAAGGACATCGCCGCCGCCTGGGAGCATTATCAGGATCGCTTCGAGGGACTCGACGCATCGCTGAAGTCAGTGTTTTCCCAGCTTCGGGACGGCCTGGAGAATTACCTGACAGAGGTCGCGAGCTTCGTCACCGTGCTTGACGTCAAGACGGCAAGCTCAATTAAGATGCTCGGCGGAGCCACCGACGAACTGGGCGAGAGGATCGAGGAACTGAGCGACAGTCTGGAGCGGGCTCGGATTCGACGGTAGCAGCACCATCCAAGTACTACCGGGAAACACAGTACCATGAACAGAGACAGACAGTCGTCACGAGACGCTCGCGAATCGGGCGGTGACAGCTACTTGGCTACCGTCAGCGATCTGACTTCCGCACTGATCTTCGTCTTCGTGATCGTATTGGCCGTCTTCGCGTCCCGCCTCTCGCGCGTCACCGAGGTCTATACGTCGGCGGACAAAACTCGAGACCAGATGCTCGACGATATCGCGGCCCGGCTCGATTCGGCCGGCATTCGGGTGGTCGTCGACCACGAGCAGGGGATCCTCCGTCTTGCCGAGAACGCTGTAACATTCGCATCGGGGAGCGACACTCCCGTCATTGACGACATGGAAAACGTCGGCCGTTTGGCAAGGGCGTTAGCGAGCGTCATTCCCTGTTACACGACCGACGCGTTCGCCGCGTGGGGGCCGAATACCGAAGGGGACCGGCCGCCCTATTGTGACACGCTCGCGAAACCCGCACAGTATTCTTGCAACAACGACGAGTATCCGTGGCTCCTGGAAGCCCTCCTGATCGAAGGCCACACCGACTCCGTAAGGGTTGGCCGCGGCAATCGGTTTCGGAACAATCTGGAGCTCTCCTCCATGCGTGCGGCCACCGTGCATTCCCTGCTCGTAGAATGTGAGCCGAATCTGGACGATCTGTTGAACGTCAGCCGTTACGCCATCGTCGGGACCAGTGGTTACGGAGCCACACGGCCCGTAGCCGATCCGGCACAGTTGGCCGAGAACCGGCGTATTGACCTGCGCATTCTCCTCGAACCTCCCGAGGAACTTGCCGTGCGCGTCGATCGACCTTCGGAGCGGGGAGGGAGGCCGTTGTCGGGCACTAGAACCGTCGGCGACGCAATACGGGAAGAGTTGGGTGAGCCACCCCGATGAGCGGCAGCGACGGTGGCTTCAAGGAAGTGCTCGCTGAGGTGCCTTCCTTCCCCAATCTTCCTGCTGACTTTGGGCCATCACGGGTAGTGACCGCTGCAGGCTGGCTGGAACGACGCATGGGGTCGGTGGACTCGCGGCAGCCCAAACCCGATATCGTGGAAACGCTGTATCAACGAGCGACCACTGCTTGGCAACGCGACAGATCTCTCTATGCACTTGGCAAACGGGACCTCCGCCGTCTGCCGTGGGTATTCTTCCATTCGCCCCATGTGGGACCTGGGCACCACATGCCGGTTCGTCGAAAACAGCTGGTACGGGACCCTGGTTTCTGTAGCGCGACAATCAGGATGAGACGCTTGCGACAAACAAGGTGAGACGGCCGGAGGTGGCGGCGGGAGGTTTGAGCTTTGGTGTTTCCCTGGGATCAGGAGAGACGCGAAGTGCCGGGCCGACGGATTACGGACCACCAGATGGAGCTGTACATGACCGCTCGACGGAAGGACGGGCCTGCGCTGGCGGCGGCGAAGGCGGGGTTCAGCAGGGCGACGGCGCATCGGATCGAAGGGGATCCGGGGCGTCGGTCGGTGAAGAAGCCTCGGGGGCGGAGACGCCCCGACCCTTTGGCGGGGATATTCGACGAGGAGATCGTGCCGCTGCTGGAGGCGAACCCGGGGTTGCGGGCGGTGGCGCTGTACGAAGAGATGATGCGGCGTCATCCGGAACTGCATCCGGGGGTTCGGCGGACGCTGGAGCGACGGGTTCGGAGCTGGAAGGCGAAGCACGGGCCGGCGCGCGAGGTCGTTTTCCGACAGAAGCACGAGCCGGGGCGACGGGGGTTGTCGGACTTCACCGACGCCGGGCGTCTGGGGGTGACGGTTGGGGGAGAGAAGCTGGTGCACAAGCTGTACCATTTTCGGCTGGAGTACTCGGGATTCTGCATGTGGCGGTGGTGTTGGGCGGGGAGAGCTACGTTGCCCTGGCCGAGGGGTTGCAGGACGCGCTGTGGGCGCTGGGCGGCGTTCCGAAGGAGCACCGGACGGACAGTCTGTCGGCGGCGTTTCGGAACCTGAAGCGTCGTGCGCGGGAGGACCGGACCGCACGTTACGAGGCGTTGATGGGAGACTACGGGATGAAGGCGAGCCGGAACAACCGGGGCCGGGCGCACGAGAACGGCTCGATCGAAAGCGCGCACGGGCATTTGAAGCGGGCCATCGAGGATGCGCTGCTGTTGAGGGGATCGAGGGACTTCGAGACGATCGAGGCGTACCGAGAGTTCGTGAGCCGGGTGGCGAGTCGCCGCAACGCTCGCAACCGCAAGAGGATCGACGCCGAGCGAGCCGTGCTGCGGCCGTTGCCGAGGCGTCGCAGCGACGGTTTCGAGGAGACCTTGGTGCGCGTGACGAGCGCGGGTGGGTTCTCGCTGCGGCGGGTGTTCTGCACGGTGCCGTCGCGGCTGGTGGGACACCGGCTGCGGGTGAGACTGTACGACGACCGCCTGGTCGTCTTCGTCGGGACCGAGGAGCTCGTGACGTTGCCTCGGGGCCACCCGGGACCGGGAGGGCGACGGGGACGGGTCGTGAACTACCGGCACGTGCTGCCCTCTCTGCGTCGCAAGCCGATGGCGATGATGAACTGGGTCCACCGCGACGGTTTGTTCCCCCGCGACGCCTACCGCCAGGCTTTCGACGCGTTGCGCGAGCGCCTGGACGACCGCGAGGCCTGCCGGCGGATGGTCAAACTCCTTGCGCTGGCCCACGATCACGGATGCGAGGCCCTGCTGGCCGACGAGATCGAAGCGCAGCTCGAGGCCGGGCGGTTGCCCGACGCCGAAGTGCTGCGCGACCGGTTCCCAGCGCCGGACTCCCTTCCCGACCTCGAAACGACCCTCCCGCCACTGTCGCGCTACGACGACGCCTGCCTGAACGGAGCACCGCGATGAAAGACTCCTTCATCGTCGATCCCCCGGCACTCGACCTGTTGCTGAAGCAACTGCGCCTGCCGAGCATGCGGGCGCTGTGGAGAAGCTTCACCGAACGCGCGGACCGGGAAGACTGGTCCTCGGCGCGCCTGCTCGCCGCGCTGGCCAGCCAAGAAGTCGCCGATCGCGAACGGCGGCGCTTCGAGCGGCACCGAGCCGAGGCGAAGCTGCCCCGCGGCAAGACGCTCGACAATTTCGACTTCAACCTCGTGCCCGCCGTGTCGAAGGCGCGCGTGGGCGTGCTGGCGAGCGGCGACATTTGGCTCGAAGAAGCGGCCAACGTGCTGCTCTTCGGCCCGCCGGGAACGGGCAAGAGTCACCTCGCCGCGGGCATCGGACTCAAGCTGGTCGAAAACGGCTACCGCGTGCTGTACCAGCGAACGTCGAGTCTGGTGCAGAGGCTCCAGGCGGCGCGGCGCGACCTCGCCCTCGACGCCGCCATCGCCAAGCTCTACAAATACCACCTCGTCATTCTCGACGATTTCTCCTACGCCACCTGCGAAGGGACCGAAACCAGCGTCCTCTTCGAACTCATCGGCGCACGCTACGAGAATCGCTCGCTCCTCGTCATCGCCAACGAACCTTTCAGCGCCTGGGACAAGATCTTCGGTGGCGAAGCCTTGACCGTCGCCGCCGTCGACCGCCTCGTGCACCGCTCCCACGTCTTCGAACTCAACGTCGAAAGCTACCGCCGTCGCGCCGCCGTGGCCGCCAGGAAAGCCGCCGCTGGGCATGGACAGACCGACGAACCGACTCCGGGACGTGGGGTACGCGCCGGGGCCGACCCCCACTCCCATCCTCGCCACCCGGCAAGTTGGCTATGGCGACGGCCCAACCCGCCACGCTCCATCGCCGGCGGCGGACGGAGGTCACAAGCATGAGGTCGGTACGCGGTCACGATTGGTCCGCGCACCGGCGGAAAGAACCGCGAGGGCTGCCGAGTGAGCGGGCCCGCCGGTCACCCGCCGGTCCATGTCGGAACAAGTTCCAACACGGAACGACGGGTAATGGTTACCCACCCACCCCGCAGCGACGCTCACGCTGGCACGGGGGTGGAGCACGGTACCGTCCAGCCTTGATTCCGTGCTCGGACCGTCCAACGAAGTAGGACCGCCTCACAGGCTCTCCAGGACGCTCAACTTGCTCCACGCATGCCACCTTGTTATCATCCCTTCGTTCACAACGTCGCGATCTCGTATTCTCACCTTGATTGTCGCTACGTCTCACCTTGATTGTCGCTGTGCAAATGCTGGCATGACGGCAACCTGCTCGTCGCCCTGCGGCGATCGCCGATGACGGAGGCTCGGCTGCACGGCGCGCTCGTTCTCGGCGTGGCCGTCATGGCGGTGTTCACCTGCCTGTTCCTGCTGCGCTTTGCGGCACCGTACGGGCACCACGATCCGGGCCGCGGATGGGGCCCGCGCATCGGGAGTCGGTGGGGCTGGGTGCTCATGGAGTGCCCGGCCGTGCTGGCGTACGGGGCCGTCCTGGTGGTCGGCGACCGGACCCTGGCGACGGTGCCGCTCGTATTCTCTGCGGCCTGGTTGACCCACTACGTACACCGTGCCTTGGTTTTCCCGCTGCGCCTGAGCGGGAACCGGGCCAAGTCCGTGCCGCTCGTGATCGTCGGCTCCGGCGCGGCGTTCAACGTGTTGAACGCCTACGTCAATGCGCGGTGGGTGTCGCATCTGGCTGACTATCCGGTGGATTGGCTGCGGGATCCTCGCTTCTTGCTGGGCGCGGTCGTGTTCGCCGGCGGCATGATCCTGAACCTGTGGGCCGACGGCGTGTTGCTGTCCCTGCGGCGCGCGTCGGGCCCCGTGGGCAAATCCAGGCCCGCCGACCCATCCGGCCCGGCCAAGAACGCGCAATCGGGGTATCGCATTCCTCGAGGGGGCGCGTTCCGCTACGTGTCCTGCCCGAACTACCTGGGAGAGATCGTGCAGTGGGGTGGATGGGCACTGGCAACCTGGTCAACCGCGGGGGCGGCGTTTTTTCTGTTCACGGCGGCCAATCTGCGGCCACGGGCGCTGAGCCACCATCGTTGGTACCGGGAGACGTTCGAGGAGTATCCGCCCGAACGCAAGGCGTTGATTCCGAAGGTGTTGTAAGAGGGCTCCGGGAGCCTTCAGCTCACGCCAGACACATACGCGACACCCTCCTTGTCCGCTACCGTGCTGAAGTCGGCCGTCGCGAGCCGCCTGCCTTGCCGTTCGGGCGAAGCGTCGAATGCATGTCGCACCTGGGTGGTCGACCGGATGAAGCCGAAGCCGTGATCCAGGTGACAGCGCCCGCTTCGCCCATCCTTCCAGGCGATTCGGAGTTCCCGTGCGTGCGGTACTCGTCTGATATCAGTCGGCAGGGAGACGTGAACCGACATGGCCTTGGATGTGAAGAGCTGCTCAATTGTCTTCTTCGCCTCCTGACGGGTTCGCCAATCATGTTGAATCACGTTTCCAGGCCTCGTCCGACTATCAGGAGGCGTTGTAACAACTCGCAGACGCGGAACCGAAGCCGTGGTTCCAAGTCGGGATAGCAGCGCGGCGAAGACTTCTGCGACCAACCGAGCGACCAAGGGGGACCGAACGTACCGGTCTTGGTAGACTACTTCTCGTAACGGCTGAGCTTCGCCCAGGCTGGCTTCAAGACTGGCAGACGCCGTCAAGATGTCCCGCCAGAACCCCGCACCGAACGTGCTGATTGAGGCTGACACGCCCTTGCCCAGCACCACCCGATCGACCTTGCCTGGGGGAGGGCCGAGCAGCGTGGTGGGGTCGATCGCCCTCAGTTTCGTTCTTGTGGTCTCCTGAAGAAGTCCACGAACGATGTGCGCACCCTCTCCCGAAACACCCCATGTCCGGCCCGGCACCAGCGATTCCCTGGATCGGGCGGCGAACACCAGACGCCTTTTCTCGTTATCCAGCTCCGCTAACACATACGCAGTCGAATTGCTTTCTGATCGACCACGAGACAGAAGACGTAATCCAAGGGTTCTCGCCCATACCGCCAAATGGACACGTTCCTCACGTGGGATCGCATCCAAATCTCTTGGGAGTACAAGCGCCACGCGCCGGTTGTCATTACGCCAGCGCATGAGATGTCGCCCTAGCGCCCAGTCCTGAAGGGACCAATACGAGCAATCGCCTCCCAGATGCAACGTCACTGAATCATGGGGACCTAGCGCCCTTTGGACCGCAAGCGCCAGTGGCTCAAGCTCCAACTCCGTTCCTGGCCCGAACAGTTGATCCTCGACGGGAAGATCAAGGGCAGTGAGAAACTCGTCAGTGAGTACGTCGCGTGCGACGTGGCGATTGAGACTATTGACATGACGGTGCGTATCGTAGGAGACAAGACAGGCGTGACACGCTCTGTCACAGCCTCTTGGGCAGTCAAGTGTCTGCCGGGCCCGGCGAAGCAACTCTCGTAGATGCTCGGCGGCCTGGGCGACAAAGCCTGCCCGTCCGGTGGCGGTGTCATGGAGCAGTATGGAGACGTTGGACTCTCCGGTCTCCGCCACTCGGGCGCTCGCTACCGACCAACCGATCTCCCGATCCTCTACCCCGATCTTGTCGGCAAGCGCCTGGCGTAACGCCACGGCGATGGAGGAAGCGGCCACTGGGTCCAGCGGTTGTCCCGTTTCCGCAGAGCGCAATTGCAACTCAAAGACATCCGTCTCCCTGGAAACGCCAAGCCACTCGTTTCGGCGCATCGCGAAAGCCCCCTCATTGCCGTAGTAGATTCCCTCAGCGTTGGCTGCGGAGCCCCCTCGCAACGGCTTGTGGTTGCGCATTGCCCGAGGCAGTTCCCCCTGCGGCTCCTTTTCCGCCGCTGCGCGACCGCATCGCAAACAGACGGCGAACCCGTGGCCAATGTCGCCATCAGAGTAGTGGAACACACGACCCCCGGGACTGTAGCGGAAACGGCCCAGTGCGGGACTGGCAAGGCTTTGCCATTGCTCCCCGCCAACAGAAATCCAGGGCTGTCGCATCGGCACATAGGAAAAGCGACTGGCGTCGATCGTAACGGCATCGTGGATATCAACCGAGAACCCCGCGGGTTGCATGTAGCTCTGAACCCGAAGCCGCGACTCCTTCCCTGCACAGTAATCCGACTCGCAGTACTCCGGTCTGTGGAACGACACGCCCACCACACCGCAGTAGGAACATCGCCAGGCGTGCCGAAACGCCTGAATCTCGCGCGCTGCTTGATCTTGGGCTGGCACCTTCCAGTTCAGCGTGAGACCGGACGATTCCAGCACCTTGCCGTCAACCACCAGTTTGGAGCCTGGGGCGTATTCCTGTAGCGCTACAGGCAAATCACGCAGGGGATACATGCGTGCCCGGGAGAGGTTGTCCTCCCTGCCTTCTCCAGCACTCGCGCGACGGCGGTCCACATCCCGCATCGTCGTGGTGATGAACGGTACCACCTGGGTAGGGAATCCGTATCCCGGCAGGAAACTCCTCTGAGCCAGTTCCCGCAACAGATACTCCTCGCGTAACCGTCTCAACTGCAGCTCTACCGCGCGCCGGGCTGCATCAGATCTTGGCCGCCTTAGCAAACGACGCTGCTCTTCATCCAAGGGATCGCGCTCCTTCAGCCACGCATCCTCAACTGCGCTCACGCTGTCGTGGACCATCAACAATAGGCGAGCTGTCTTCACTCCCTGTAGGACGGAGCGATGCAAGAGACGTTCCAAGCCCTCGCCAAGCCATTTGTCGCTGGACGCGTCGCGACTCAGCCAATCCTGGAAGCGCTGACATACCGATGACTGTTTGGTCACACCCTCAAAGAACCAACCCGCGCTCAGACGATGGTACTCCGATTCGTCGTACCTGACCGCGAAGAATCGGGTCAATGCGAGTGCGTTCACATGTCGCTGCACAATGCGCTCGCTGTGCAGCCCGACTGCAGCCACATGCAGCTTGCTCTCGAACGGCCACAACGGGTTCCTGAACACCCATTCTCCATGAGGCGACGTATTGCACAGCGTCAGGCCAAAGGCACGCGACTCTCGTCGTCGCCCAGCTCGTCCCGCTCGCTGGAGGTAGTTGGCCGGATTCGGTGGTGCATTATTCATGGCGACCGCGGACAGCCCACCGATGTCAACGCCCATTTCCATCGTGGTTGAGCAGCTGAGCACGTTGACTCGTCCACGCCGAAATCGTTCCTCAAGCTCCTGAAGGCGCGCGGCGCCGATCTGGGCCGAGTGTTCCGCTACTTGAAAGTAGTCCACCTGAGTGTAGATTCGGCGGCTCAGATCATGCCAAACCCCGAGCTTCTCCAGCTTCTCTATGTCGGGATCGCGACGGATGGTGTCGTTGATCTCCTCCATTTGGTACCGGCGACCGTCAGGCGTGCGCCAATAGGGAATCTCCAAGCGTGGCATACGGATGGGCGTGGCGGTCAGGTCCGCGCGGTCCAGGCGGCTGGTAACGTAGGGCGTGAGGCCCGCCACTGTCGTGTCCAGAACTCGACGAGTCATGGGACATAGCCATGCGTCTCGAACTTCGCGGAGTACCACTTGTCTACTCAGATTCAGACGATAGCCGTCCTCCGTCGAGTCCAGTAGGGGCCGAACTTGATCCCAAGCGTGACGAAGGCACGCGTTGATCTTAGCTTCGCCTACGGCGTCTGTAGCCGGATCGACTCCCAACAACAGACTTAGGATCCGGACCAAGCACGATCGTCGGGTACGCGGAGTGGAACGGGGCCATCTGACCGACCCTTTGAAGGGATCAGCGTCGGGACCGATGAGTGTTGTGGGCCGGTGGGGAACGCCAAGCAGAGGGATGAACTGGGAGTCGATTTCAATGGATCGTAGTCCGCGAATCAGGTGATCCAGTATCGTCTTGAGAAAGCTTCGCCACTCGCTCGCCTTGAGACCGGCACTCAGCCATGGACCCGGTGGAACGGGGTGCTGGACAAGAGCTTCATAGTCAAGAGCGACAAATCCCATTGTCTCCAAGGAGTTCTGGCGTTTCGGACGACGCGCGAACTCTCTCAGGAGCGCGATTCCCGCCAACTCATGGGCTTGCAAGCTCGAAATCTGAGGCAGGTGCTTCCAGTGGCCAGGCAGCCACTTCCAAGTCACCGCGTCAGACGCCAGCTTGGAAATCATGTCGTTCCAAGTAAGCTGTCCCGGCCTTGGGGCGAGCAGGGCGTCCAGTTCCTGCTGCTGCTGATCTTGGAGACGCTCAAGCAAGGGGTTCGCAGGCGCCATCTTGAGCGCCTCAATGGTACGCCGTAGTTCTTCGATCTTTCCCGGCGAGCGGGCACGATCGGCTCTTGCAGCTACCAGGGCGTGATAGACCGCGCTCCGCGCATAGTTGCGTTCGGAGTCAAGTTGGGCGTCGAGGGCAAACCGCGCGGTGCCTTGACGGCTGTCCGTGAACGTCAGAAGGCGACGGCCGTGCGCGGGCAAGCGCTCGCCACCGTTCTTGGCGATACTAGGCGTATAGCCAAGAATAACCGGTGTCGTGTTGCGAAGAATCAGAGACGCCCCCCCCGCGAAATGGCCTCATCAACCATTCTGGACGCCGTCGAGTATGACACTCCGGGCAACGTGGCAAGCCCGATGGGGACATCTCCACGTCGCCAAAGGATACTCCATCGTCGTCTTCGTGGACTTCGTGACCGGTATGTGGATCAAGATGGATCGGCTCGATGCCGGGTGTAGTCGGATGCGCCAAATAACGGACCAACGATCCCGTGTCCGAGACTTGGACATCGCTCTCGTCGTCCCCATAGTCGATGAGTTCCGGAAAATCCTCGGCTTGCTCCACGAGCCCCACCTCGCGGTGCTCAATGATCCGGTGTTCCTCGTCCATCTTCAGATTTCCAGTGAGGAACTCCTTGCCGCACTCGGAACACAGCACCACCGCCAGCACGATGCAACGGCACTCGTCACAGCGCTCGCGACGTTCAAAGAAGAGCTTCCCGTAGGCCCATTCGAAGTCGTCAAGGCGCGTACCCTGACGACCCGGGCAGCGTGTGGAAATACACGCCCAAATGCCACCCTGCGTTCTATGCAGGAAGTGCCCGCGTAGACGAATGAAGGGATGACCACCTACCTTTGAAGCGGTTGCAACATCCAGGAGCTCGAGGGTCCTCCGCCGCTCGGTGAGGGAGTCGGCATTCTGCTCAGTCCCAAGACGCGCTCGGGTCAACGTGGTCAGTGTCTGCGCTCCCGGCGATCGAAGCAGGGAGCGTCGCACCCTGCGAGTCGCGGCGGAGGAAACCAACCGAGCACCGCGCTCCTCGTCCGTCATGGATCGAAGTTCGCATATAGGTGGGAGCGGCTGATCGGTACCTGTACCGGGGCCATCCGGAAGACGCGGCGGACTGCGCTGGCCTCGTACGATGTGGACGCGACTCGTAGGAACCCCTCCCAAGTCTGCCAGAAACCGCCGTAGTTGTCGTGCGCTCGTCTCGCTATCGTCACCGATCGTTGCCGAGGTAGCGACGAATCTGACCTGCGACGGTTTCACTCCGAAGGCGTGCAGGACCCTCCGCAGCAACAGGGCAATCTCGGCAGAACGCGATCCTTGATAGGTATGAGCTTCGTCCAGTACGATCCATCGGAGCAGGCCTTGGGAATGATCGATGATCGGCTTATCCTCAGCGCGCACGAGCATGTACTCCAACATGGTCGCATTGGTTACCAGGATGGGTGGAGGGTCCGCTCGAAGCGTGGCCCGATCGCCAACCAACTCCGCGGGGAACCGTCGCTTGCGGGCTTCCGGCAGGCTTCGTGGGGTATCCCCTTTATACAAACAGAAGCGAATGTCGCCGTTGAACGGACGCGACCAAGCGCTCAGGCGAGCCCTTTGACTGTTGATCAACGCGTTCAGCGGATACAGGAACAAGGCCCGGACCCCCTGGAGTCTTCCGTTGCTGGTGCTCTGTCGAGCCAAGTCATCGAGAATCGGAACCAGAAATCCCTCGGTCTTCCCCGATCCCGTGCCACTGGTAATCAGCACCGATTGAGCTTGCTCCCGCTTGAGGTGCTTCCACGCGTCGAGCTGGTGCGTGAAAGGCCGCCGATCCATGGGGAAGCGGTATTCCTTAAGCTGTTCATCTGACGACTCCCGATCCATCGCCTCGACCAGCTCCTCGGTCAGAAAGCCATCTGCAGCCAAGTCGAGCATAGTGGAATCCACACGCTTCCAATCAAAGATCGCCTCGAACACGGGATCGGCCAGGAAGCTGTCCGAGTGTCCGGCTGACGTCCTGAGTATGCGCGATAGGAACGCACGAAGCGCATCGGTGCGTGGTCCGTAGATTCCCAACAGCGAAGTGGCCGACCGCTCGATGAGATCGTCAATGAGTGACTCGAAAAAGCGAGGTGTGGGGGTTCGACCCATGTCACATACTCCTCAAATGCCGAATACGGTCGGCTTCCCGCCTGCCAAATGCGATCAGCTGAGCGAGCCTCAGCGCCTCGTCGAACCAGTCCGGGTAGCTGGAGCGCACGCCGCGAATGGCCTGGGCAAGATCGTCGGCTGGCTCGGCCTCGGCAACGACGAGAACAGCGGCCAACGCTGGAGCGTTCAGTATGTCCGCGACCTTTCGTGGAAACCGCCCCGTGTCAAAGAGCAGGTAGCTCCAGGGGTAATCGCGAAGCATCCGTTGCACTACCGGCCGCACGTTCGACATTTCTGGAATTTCGTCGAAGGGCTGTCTGTGCACGACACAGGTACGGCGATGTTCGGAATACTGCCGATCAAGTTGATCGAGCATTGCAGGATTGGCGATCCTCCCCACTTCGTTGCGGATCCTGCGGCCAGCGACCCGTGCAGCCAAAAAGTGGAACGCAGGGCTCAGCCCGGGCAAGCGGTTCTCGGTGCGTGCGATGCTGCGATCCAATAAGTCGGTCAGCTTGGCGGTCCGATGCTGGTCGTCCAGCATATTGAGCAAGTCTTCCAAATGGCTCACCCATGCCTCATACGCCTCGTTCCACGTACGCAGCGAAACCTGCCACCACGCGAACGGAAACAGCTCCATCCGCTCCCAAAGCAACTCGAAATCCGTCGGCGAATCAGCCGCGACGGCGGCCAGAGCACAAGCATCGGCGTTCCGAGCCAACTCCCGAGCCAAGGGCAGCGTCCGAAACACCAGAGAGTCCAATGCCAGATACCGTGAGACCAGCGGCCAATCCTGATGCGCAGGGTTCGTCGCCATTTCGCGGACCAACAACTGGAATGGTTTGTCGTCGAACGCTTTGTGTCGGAACGCCTTGGCGTACGCGTGGCCGATCGTCTCGATCGAACTTGACGACTCCTCGATGGAGGCATCGCTCGGGCTCCCGACGTACCACGGCAGGGGCCGCACCAACTGCTGCTGCCCTTGCCGCCCCAGGATGAGGTATGGGCCAGGTTCTACGGATGAGGGTATCTGCCAAGCGCCGTGGCCCTGCGGTTGAAGAGCAATCGGATCCTGCCCCGGATGAAGGAGCGACAGCATCTCAGTGTGTAACTGGTCCAGCGGCAAGTCCTCCGACTCGATCTGTTGCAGGCTATGCTTGCTCAACATCACCGCGTGGACGTCACCGCTAGAGCGTTCGAAGTCGAGGGCGAAGCGGCTTACGAAGAGGTGGGCGGAATCCATCGGACGGCCTGATGATGCCTCGACCAATCCCAGATTGACATATGCGTTCGGGTCGTCACTCAGTTCAGTTCGCTCTGCGACTTCGCGATCGAGCTGGGCCAAGTCAAACGTGTGGTGACCGAAGCTCCTGGCCGGAATCTCTCGCAAGACCATGCGGCCGCTGTCCGATCCGTACATTCTGACGCTGTACCGTTCCCGATCGGGGGCGATCACTTGGGCCTGGATACGCGGCAAGGACCCTTGGGCGAGTTGCAAGTTGGGCGGCAGCGCTCTACCGTCCGGACTCAGGAAAGTCGCGCGCTTCGCCGGAAACGGCAGTCGCAGCATCATGCGGCCCACCAGTTTCGTGCCAGAATGATCCGTACGAACGTGGCTGGGATCCGCCATCCAATCGACCGCGACCGTCACTTCGCGAGGTGCTTCGGCCACAGCCTTCAGGGATAGACGCCACAGGTCCGATCCTGGTGCATGGTGGGAGTTCAGCAGCTCCGCCACGTTGGGATCGGCTACTACGGCAACGTTGACGTTGCCAAGGGACTGCAACCGGATTTCCCCCGATTGCGAATCGTCGTTTGGGTGGATTGTGACCTTTGCGCGCTTGGGCAGGATGTTGAGAGGTGCCGAATGACGCACCTGATCGTCCTCAATGTATCTGAGCTGTCCCGCCCCCCGAATCAATCCGCGATCCACGTCGGAAGAACGGTATTGGCGCCACGATCCGCCTGGAATGGCGGGCTTCCACTGAAGATGCCGTTCCCGCACGCGGCGATGGAATCGTCCTTCACTGAACTCGTGTAGCGATGGACCTCCGATGAACGCGGAGGTTGCGGCCCCGCCCCCGAAAGCCCTCTCGTGTCCGGCCAAGTGGTACTCGTAGTTCCGCGCATCGGCAACCGACGTTGCAACCTGCGTGCGTAAACCGTCGCGGTCGGTGAACACGACTCGTCCGCTAACTCGGTACACCACTCGCTGCTTGCCGCGCACGGAGCCGACGGGAACCGCCTCTCCTTCGAGCACGTCGATGGACCCGCCCGGCTCCAAGGCGACCAGTCCCCAAGGGTCGCGCAAACGGACCGAGCCTTGGCCAAGCAAACGGCAGGGGCTCCGACTCTCGTGCGTGTCCGGCTCACTGGGTCGAAACACCCATGCGAGGTCGCCGAGGCCGGACGAACCGGGAAAACAATCCGCGATGAACTCTTCGCGGCGCATATGCGCAACGAGTTTTCGAGGCGAAGTCACCGCCGAAGTATGAGCGCGACTGGCGGAGGGCAACGATTCCAGGCGAAAGGCGCGCTTGTCGCCGCTGAGTCTCTGGGTAGCGAGCGCCAAGGGCACAAACGCTTGCGTGTCGGTTCGTACGCCGATGTGAAAGCGGCCCGGAATCTGAGTGTCAGCTCGTAACTTCCCGGAACCGAACAAGCGGATCCAAGCCTCCTCGGTGACGGTCGTCGGGAGATGGAACCTTCCTCTCAGATCCCATTCGCCGTCTGCAACCGGGACGAGAGCTACATTCCACCGGATGTTGACGGGGGCTCTTCGAGCCACCGCGATGGCGTCGCGCAAGAGGCCGTTCAGAAGCGCCGCGGCAACCCGGTCGTTGACCCGTACCGGCAAGTCCTCGCGCCAACCCGGCCGTATCCTATCGAGGTCGGCAATTGGTGCACGGCTGTCCCCAAGCACTTCCTGAAGCCCCCAAATCTCCTGAATCAGCTCTCCCGACAGCTCATAGACCACATTTTGCCGCCATCCTCTCGGAAGCAGCGCCTGAGGACGCTCCGCGAGGTCCCGATGCGGTATACCCGCCGCACCAAAGAGCCGGAACTCCTCGAGGACTGCGCGCAAGTAGCGACGCAAGTGCGATCGGTCGCGGAGGATAAGCGTCTCGGGAAGTCCTCCCTCGCACGCGATTGTAACGAGAAACCCTCTGGCCCAACCGACGGTGAGGAGCTCTCGCTTCCACGCTCTGATGCCTAGAATCACGATGTCCTGGAGCTCCGTGTAGCGGTAACCTCCTGGGGCAAAGGCGCTTGCCCCGAAAGGTTCGAGCAGGGGACTCCACTTCCACGGGCCGCCTGCGTAATTGCGGTGCCACCACTCCGCAGCCCATAGGCAGAAGGCCATGGCCCCATGGCGTCCGGCGTACCCCCCTGTGAAGTGCCCGCTTGCGACCTGCTCGACCAACACTTCCGAGAGTTCCTCGAACTCGTCGCGCCGAATTCGGTAGCGGTACAGAGAACGGCCATCCGGCCTGGGCAGGCTTCGAGAATCGAGAAATTCTCTGACGAAAGTCCTGGCCGTCTTCAAGTCCCCGTCACCCCGCTCCTGCGCTCCATCAGCACGACGTCGCGCCAGCGTCCGTCGTGGAATCGGCCCAGGCGCTCGTGCGTACCCAGGATCCGAAAACCGGCCTTCTCGAAGATCCTGATCGAGGCCGCGTTCTCGGGAAAGATGCCGGCCTGCAAGGTCCAGATGCCCTGCGCTTCCGCGTCGGCGACGAGCCGTTGCAGGAGCCGCCCCCCCACGCCCCGTCCCCGGGCGGACTCGGCGACGTAGATCATGACTTCGCGGACGCCCGCGTAGACCGCGCGCTTCGACACCGGGCTCAGTGCGGCGAACGCGACGACCGCGCCGTCCAGCTCGGCCACAATGCGGCAGTCCCGGCTGCGCGCTTGGTTCCAGGTCTCCCAGTCGGGCACCGTGGTCTCGAACGTGGCGTGCCCGGACGCGATGCCCTGGCGGTATACGTCCGCGACGACGGGCCAGTCGTCCGGGACGAGGGCGCGGAACGCAAGGCGCGACTTGCGGGACGCGGCCATGTCAACGCGATCCGGCACGCGTACGTCGCGCCTCGATTGCTGCGCGAGTGTCGTCCATGGCCGCCGGCGCCAACCCGCTACCGCGTCACCACGGTCCCGGGCGCCTCGCCGGTCATCTCGCCGTTGCGCAGTACCGGGACGCCGTTCACGAGGACGTGGATCACCCCTGCCGCAAAGCGTTGGGGGTGGTCCCAGTCCGACCGATCGATGATGGTCGCCGGATCGAAGATCGTCACGTCAGCCTTGGCGCCGGGCTCCAGGCGGCCTCGGTCGGCGATGCCGTGAAAGTCGGCAGGCAGCGCCGTGATCTTGTACACGGCTTCTTCCAGCGACAGCACGCCCTCGTCGCGCACGTAATGGCCCAGCAGGCGCGGAAAGGTGCCCGCGCTGCGAGGGTGGCCGAACGACGCGTCGGATCCGTCGGCGTAGGCGCCGTCGCTCGCGATCATGTTCCAGGGCTGCACCATGAGGCGTCGCACGTCGTGCTCCTTGATCGCGCCGAGCGTAAGGTTGACGGGTTGGGACGAACCGATGATCAGCTCGGACACGGCGTCGAACGGATCCTGGGTGCGCTGCTCCGCGATCTCGGAGAGGTACGCACCCACCAACTCCGGGTAATCGACCGAACTCGTGATTCTCATGCTGGTGTATCCGGTCGCCTTCAGCCAGGCGAAACCACCGTCGACACCGTTCTCGCTGGCTTCCTTAACTGAGCGCGAGACTCGGGATCGGCCAGCGCCGCCTTGAGCTCGGCCATCCCGGCTTCGGTGCGCCCCTGCCGCTGCATTGCGCGGAAGGCGTCGAGCCCCGCCGCGTCGGGCGGGGCCACCACGATCCCGGTAAGGCTAGCCGTGGCCGCCCCGTCGTAGGGGTACTGGTCCGACACGATGTCGATGCCCCGCTCGCGCGCATCCTCGACCAGGGCCACGATTTCGGCGATCACGCCCTCGTTGTGCAGCCCCACGGCCTTGAGGTGCCCGATCTTGCCGGGCTAGCCCGCGCGCTCGGCGATCGCGACCACTTCCCGGTCCGACCCCACGAAGTCGTGCACCGGATTGCGCACGTGAGAATCGTACACGCCCCCGTACGGCGCGGCCTCCTGGGCCAGCGCAATCACCTCGTCCGTCTCCGAGAACATGCCCGGCTCGTACATCAGCCCGGTCGAGAGACCGAACGCGCCCAGCTCCATGCCCTCGCGCACCAGCGCGCGCATCTCTTCCAGCTCTTCGGTGGTCGGGGCGCGCTGCTGATCGGCGCCCATGACCTCGTTGCGAATGGCGTTGTGACCCACATAGAAGGCGACGTTGGTGCCGGTCCCCCGTGACGCGTAGGCGTCGGTAAGCTGGCGAATGTGGGTGGGCGCGAACCCGCCGTCCGGGCCGCCGAAGACGGTCGTCACGCCCTGGCGGACGAAGCCCTCGTTGAGGTGTTGCTCCTCGAGGACAAGCGCGGGCGGGGTGTGATTGTGCACGTCGATGAACCCCGGAGCGACCACCAAGCCCGTGGCGTCGATGGTGTCGGCGGCCTCGACGGCGCCGCCGTCGGCTTCGTCCACGGATCGGATGACGTCGCCGTCGATGACGACGGTCCCTGCTCGCGGGTGGTCGCCCGAACCGTCCACGATCGTGCCGCCCGTGATGACGATGTCGGCTGGGTCGTCGGCCGCGGGGTCGCCGGCCGCGGGGCCGTCGGCGGGCGCGCAGGCGGTAGCCGCAACGAGCACGGCGGCGGCCAGGGCGGGGACTAGGCTGAGGCTGCAATCAGGGCGGAGGCTGCGATCAAGGTCGCCGCTGCGATCAAGGTCGCGGGTGGGCAGGGGGGCGCGAGGCACCGGGCGGTCATGGTATTGGGCGCGGGCCGCAGGCCGCGCGATTGGGCCGGTCATCGTTGCTCCCCTTACAGCTCGAGTTAGCCGCGCGGGCCGTCAGCGGCGCCGCGCCGAATCGTTCACTCTTCTTTCACCGCATGCACTGCAAAGGGTACCCCTTGAGGGTCCAGGCATTGCGCGATCAAATCGCCGCCGGGCACCTCCATCGGTCCGTTCAGGATTTGGCCGCCGGCTGCGGCAACCTGCTCCACAGCCGTCTTGGCGTCGGGAACGCGCATGTACTGGATCCATGCCGTGGGCACCTCGGGCGGGGCCGTCCACATGCCGCCAAGCTCGCGTCCGTCGCGTCCGAACATGCAGTAGAAACCCATGTCGTCGCCCATGTCCATGCGGGTGGTCTCGTGCCAGCCGAACACCTCCATGTAAAAGGACAGTGCCGCGTCGGCGTCGGTCGTGGCAAGCTCGTGCCAGGAGAACTCGCCCAGCGCGGGAGGCCCGTCGTGGCCCGGCGTCTCGCCTTCGGACTCGATGACGGCGATGACCCCGCCCTGCGGATCGGCGATCACGGCGAAGCGCCCCACTTCGGCAACCGCCATTTCGTTCATGACCGAGCCGCCCAGGCTCCAGACCTTGTCGAGGGTGTCGTCGAGGCTAGGGGTCGACACGTAGGCCAGCCAGCACGCGGGCACCTCGGGAGCGGGCAGCTCCATGAGACCGCCCACGGGCATGTCGCCCTGCATCCACATTTCGTAGGGCTTGCCGCCTGCCTGGCCGACCCAAGATTGGGTGCCCCAGCCTATGATGCGACGATAGAATTCGCGCGCGGCGTCGGGGTCGGTGGTCATGAGCTCGTGCCAACAGAAGCGGCCCAGGGGTTTGTCGGACATCGGTCTCTCCATGTTGCGGGGTAGGAAAATGCGGTGTCAAACATAACCCCACCGCACCCAGATCGTGGGCGGGGTGCGAAACTCGTGGCCGTATGGCCGTGCCGCCCGTTGCAGGTCAAGACGGAGATTGGGCAAGGCGCGGAACACGCGCGTCAACGCTTGTTCCGCCTCGATTCGCGCCAGGGACGCGCCGAGGCAGAAGTGCCGCCCCGCACCGAACGCCAGGTGATCGCGCGCGTTGGGGCGCGCGGGTTCAAAACGGTCCGGGTCCGGGAAATGGGCGGGATCGCGATTGGCCGCCCCCAGGAAGCAGTGGACCGCTTCGCCCTTGGCGATGGGCACGCCCCTGATTTCCACGGCTTCGGTGGCGAAGCGCATGCACGACTGCACCGCCGGTTCCCATCGCATCGACTCTTCGATGACGTCTGCGAGCAAGCCGCCTCGCACGGTGCCGTCGGCCCCCTGCGTCACGCGGCATGTTCGCGCAAGCCGTTGCGCCACATCCGGATGCGAGAGCACGGCCCAGAAGGCGTTGCCGATCATGGATTCCGTGGTCTCGATGCCGCCGAACAGCACCAGCAGCAGGTTGGCGACCATTTCCATTTCCGAGAGCGGATCCCGATCGTGCCGCAACGTGGCAATCAACGACCCTTCCGGCACCTCCCGCTCGCCGCGGAGAAACGGCGTCACATAGGTCTCGAATTCGCTTGCGGCTTCCTTGCCGGCGGCCCGCACGTCGGGGTCTCCCGCGAAGTTTTCCAGCGCCGCGGCGAAGCAATCGTACCACGCCAACAACCGGGGACCGTCCTCGTCCGGCAACCCCAGCACCCGGCCAATGCTCCGCAGCGACAGGGGCCGCGCAATCCGAACGCGCAAATCGGCTTGCCCTTCGTCGCCCAAGCTCCCGCATTCACCGGCAAGCTCGCCCATCAGCTCGTCGAGCACCGCCGTGACCGTCGCCAGCAGGCTTTCTTCCAGCCTGCCTCGTCGGAACGGCCCGACAAAGCGCCGCTTGTAACGGATCTGCTCCTCCCCGTCGGTAGTCAACATGTGCGACCCGAAGATGTCGCGAATCGTCGACGCCGGAGAGTCGGTGGTGAAGCGGCGCCAATCGGCCAGCACCTGCACGATGTCGTCGCGCCGGGTCAGCAACCACATCCCGAGCGCCGGCGACCAGGTGATCGGCTCGTGCTCGCGCAGCTCGTGGAAAATCGGATAAGGGTCTTCGGCAAGCGCCTCGATGCTCACGCGCGCGCCGAGTGGAAAGGATCGGCCGGGACCGCCCACGCCGTCAATCGCCGGTATCGATGGTCAAGCCAGCCAACAAGTTGCGCGCCTCGCCGCCCAGACTCGTCCGCCCCCGGTTGTAGTTGCGCAGCAACACGGCGGTCAGCCCTGTTTCGGGCTCGAACAACAGGTACGCCGTGTACCCCGCAACCGATCCGCCATGCCCGACAAAGACCCGCCCATCGACCGCATTGATCGAGAATCCAAGGCCGTATCCCGAATCCGGATCTTCCGGCGTCTGCACCCGCAACACCTCCGCGCGCACGTCGTCGCCGAGCAGCACCGCGTCGCCTCTTCCCATCACGCCCGCGGCGAACAGCGCCAGATCGCCAACCGTCGAATAGACGCCGCCATTGGGCACCTTGTACCCTCGCCCGTCGTGTTCTCGCGCGGGTTGCTCCGTGTTCACCTCGCCGTCGCCGTCGTTGACGTGCCCCTTCGCCAGCCTGGGCAACAGATCGTCCCCCACGACGAAGGTGCTGCTCGTCATGCCCAGCGGCTCGAAAATGCGGGCCTCGACCTGGTCCATGAACGGCTCGCCCACCGCGCGTTCCAGCCCGAAACCGAGGATGCCGAAGCCGATGTTGGAGTACGAGTACTCCGTGCCGGGCGGCGTCTGGTAGCGGGTGGCGGGTATGGATTCCAGGATGCGCGAAGTCCACCCCTCGATGGGGCCCGTCGCCGCACCGGCGAGATTCGGTTCACGCGCGAAGCCTGCGGTATGACTCGCGGTCTGGCGCAGCGTGGGCTCGGCGCCTGGCGGCCTGTCCACCATGTCGCCGATCTCGGGAACCAGCTCGCCGAGTGGCGCGTCCAGCGACACGGCGCCGTCCTCGGCCAGGATCGCCATCAGCACCGCCGTCACCGATTTCGAAATCGACCCGGTTCTGTAGATCGTCTCGGGGGTCGCGACCAAGCCCGCTTCGGGGTCGGCCCAGCCAAAGCCCTCTGCCCACAGCACTTCGCCGTCCCGCGCCAACGCCGCCGTAATGCCGCCCACGTCGTCGTGCGCTACGTCGGCGGCAATGGTCTCGGCGAAGGTCGAGAGCGCGCCGTGCCACTCGGGGGGAAGCGCGCTCGGTTCCGGCGCGGCGCAAGCCGCGACGAACGCGAGGGCCAGCAGTCCGTGGATGAACCCGCGCGCGTACCGAGAAGCGCGAGCGCGGGGGGTGGATCGGGTCATGGAGCGTCTCCGCCTGGACGGGATTGATATTGTCGCGTCGAGGAAGAATAGCGTGAGGCCGCAAGCTCGCAACCCGGTGCCCCACGTGTCGCCCGCATCGCACCCACGCTGATGAGCGAATCGGAGATGGCCAAGCGGCTTGCACACATCGACACTTGGCGCGATGTTGGAAGCATCAGCATGGAAGAGAAGGAAAAGGAGCCGAAAATGGCATGGGCCGCATTTGAACGACGGATCGCCGAGTTGGAGGCCCGAGGGGTGGCGAAGGACAGGATGAAGGCGAGCAACGGCGCCTCGTCGTCGTCAAACGGCTTCGCATCGTCCTGAACGCGCGCCCGCCTCCCCGGAATCCATGCGTCGTTTGATCCTCGCGCGACACGCCGAGGCAAGCTGGGGGAACCCCGCCCTCACCGATCACGCGCGCCCGCTCAGCATTCGCGGTCGCGGCGCGGCCACGCGGATCGGGAACGCGCTTAGCGACCTCGGCTGCAATCCCGCCGTCGTCTACGTCAGCACCGCGGCTCGCACTCGTGAGACCTGGGCGCAAATGGAGCCCGCCTTCGCGAGCCGCCCGAGCGTGGATTATCGCCGCGACCTCTACCTCGCAACCCCCCGCACCGTCCTGGACGCGGTGGCGGCGGCTCCCCACGAGGCCGATACCATCATGGTCGTGGGTCACAATCCCGCCACTCACGCGGTCGCGGCTCACCTTGCCCGCGCCGGCGACCTCGACGACACGCACCGCTTGCGCCGCCAGTTCCCACCCGGCACCGCCGCCGTCATCGATCTCGTTGCGGACGCCTGGACCGACGTGGAACGGGGCGGCACGCTCAAGCACTTCATTCTACCGCACCGCTTGGCGCGCCGGCTGGACCGCGGTAGCCCCTAACCACCCTCGGTTCCGGAGTGTTTCCCGTGCCCCGACCGGCTCAACTCCCCGCCCGGCCCGTCAGCCGCGCCGTCCTGCCCCTCGCCGCCCTTCTCATCGCCGCCATGTCTCCCGCCGACGCCACCGCCCAGACCGACGCAGCCGTGGACTATGCCCGCGAGGCCCGCACGCTCCGGGCCAACGCACTGGTCCGCAACGCCTTCCAGATCGTCGAGGACCTGGACGACTGGGCGCTGGAACGCACCATCGAGCTCACCGAGATTCCCGCGCCGCCCTTCATGGAGGAAGCCCGCGGACGCCGATTCGCCGAGCTGCTCATGGAATACGGCGCCGATTCCGTATGGACCGACGAGGTGGGCAACGTGATCGGCTTGCGCAAGGGCCGGGGCGGCGACCGCACGATCGGTTTCGGCGGCCATCTCGACACGGTCTTCCCCGAGGGCACCGACGTGACCGTGCGCCAACGCGGCGACACGCTCTTCGCGCCCGGCGTCGGCGACGATTCGCGCGGCCTGGTGGTCGTGCTGGCCGTCCTGCGCGCCATGGAGGAAGCCGGCATCGAAACCAACCATGACGTCCTGTTCGTGGGCGTCGTGGGCGAGGAGGGGCTGGGCGATCTGCGCGGCATGAAGCACATCTATCGCGACGTCGCGGCCGCTCCCGACGCCTGGATCGAGGTGGACGGCGGGGGCCTGGCCGGGCTGGTCGTCGACGGCTTGGGGTCCGTGCGCTACAGGGTCACGTACAAGGGTCCCGGGGGCCATTCCTGGGGTGCGTTCGGCTACGTCAATCCCGCGCATGCCATGAGTCGCGCCGTGCGACATTTCCAGGACGCCGCCGACGAATTGACCCGCAGCGGACCGCGCACCAGCTACAACGTGGGGCGAATCGGCGGAGGCGCGTCGGTCAACGCCATCCCGTCCGAAAGTTGGATGGAAGTCGACATGCGCTCGGTAAGCCCCGAGAGTCTGGCCCGCATCGAAGCCGTGTTCCTCGAAGCCATGGAGCGCGCGCTTGACGAAGAGAACGACCTGCGACGCGACGGCCCGCGCCTCACCGTCGAGACGCTTAAGATCGGCGACCGTCCATCGGGCGAAGGCAACCGCGACGCACCGCTCGTTCGACGCGCCTTGGCCACCACCGCCGAGTTCGGGGTGGAAGGGCGTCTGGGACGCTCCTCGACCGATTCCAACGTGCCGATCGCGCTGGGCATACCCGCCGTCACCATTGGCCGCGGGGGGGTCGGCTTCGGCGCGCATTCCCCCGACGAGTATTGGGTCAACACCGACGGTCACCTCGCCATCCAACGCGCCCTGTTGTTGTTGGTGGCCGAGGCGGGAATAGGGGGTGTGACGTGAGGCCGGCCAACGCCAAGACGGCGCCGGTCGTGTTGCTGTCGGCCTGTGTCTGGGTCGCGGCTGGGTGCGGCAGCGCCGCCGATCCCGCCCGGTCGGGTGCGGGCGCAGAGGCGACCGAGCGTCCCGGCGAGACCATCTTCCCGGCAACCAATCGCCCCGAAGTGCGCGGTACCGGAGGGGCGGTCTCCGCGGGGCACCCCCTGGCCGCCGCAGCCGGCCACGACGTCTTGCGACGGGGCGGCAACGCCATCGACGCCGCGATCGCCATGGCGGGGGTGCTCGCCGTGGTGCGACCCCACATGAACGGCATCGGCGGCGACGCCTTCGCGCTCTACTACGAGGCCGCGACGGGTCGGGTGCACGCCATGAACGGGAGCGGTCGCGCCGGTGCGCTGGCGACCCCCGCGCTCTTCGCGCAGCGCGGCCTGGACGAGGTGCCAGGCAACGGCCCTCTCTCGGTATCGACGCCAGGGGCCGTCGCTGCCTGGCTGGACGCGCTCGATCGCTTCGGCACCATGCCCCGCGCCGATCTGATCGCCCCCGCGATTGGGTACGCACGCGACGGCTTCCCCGTCTCGACGCGGCTCGCCAGCGACATCGCGGCCTCGTCGCGCGCGCTGAACGACCCCGCGCGCGCTCTTTATCTACCCGGCGGCCAACCACCGCCCGTCGGCAGCCTGCTCAGGAACCCCGCACTCGCCACCACGCTCGAGCGCATCGCGCGCGACGGCATGGACGGGTTCTATCGCGGCTTCGTGGCCGACCGGCTGGGCGCTTTTCTGGAAGCGGAGGGCGGTTACCTGCGCGCCGCCGACCTAGCCGCGCATGCCACGACCTGGGTCGAGCCGCTGCGCGGCGACTACCAGGGCTACACCATGCTTGTCCTGCCGCCCAACACCCAGGGAATCGCCCAGCTTCAGCTCTTCGAAATGGCCAAGTCGTTCGATCTGGGCACAATGGCGCACAACGGCGCGGCCTATTTGCACACGCTCATCGAGCTGAAAAAGCTCGCGTTCGCCGATCGCGACCAATGGGCCGCCGACCTCGACTTCACCGACATCCCCCTCGACGAGCTGCTCGATCCAGAATACCTGGCCCAACGCGCAGCCATGGTGGACCCCGACGAGGCCGCCGCCATGCGCATGCCGGGGATCGTTGCGGAAGCCTCGACGACGGCCTCGACCCCTGCGCGGCTCGCCGCGCCCCCCACAGGACCCGCCACCCGAAACGACACCGGCGACACCGTTTACCTCACCGCCGTCGACCAATGGGGCAACGCCGTGAGCTGGATCCAGAGCCTGTTCGCCGGCTTCGGTTCGGGGCTCCTGGAGCCGGAGACCGGCATCGTGCTCCACAACCGCGGGGCGCTGTTCACTCTGGAGGCGGGACATCCCAACGTTATTGCGCCGGGGAAGCGACCGTACCACACCTTGACGCCCATGATGGCGCTGCGCGACGACGGCAGCTTCGCCTTCACCCTCGGCACGCCCGGCGGCGACAGTCAACCGCAGAGTCTGTTGCAAATCGTCAACAATTTCGCGCTGTTCGACATGACCCCCCAAGCGGCAATCGAGGCCGCCCGTTTTCGCAGCTACGGCGACCTGCGCGTCGACTTCGAGGATCGCGTGACGATGGCGGTGCTGGCCGACCTGGAGGCGCGCGGCCACCTGCCCAACGTCGTGCATGGGTGGACCGCCACCTTCGGCGGCGCACACATGATTCTGCGCGACCGGGACGGCACGCTTACGGCGGCGGCGGATCCCCGCCGCGAAGCGTATGCCATCGCGCATTGACCCGCGCATGATCGTCATCGCGGGTCCGAACGGGGCCGGGAAAACGAAAGGCAAACTACTGTGAACGTGAAGAAAGTTAATCCGGCCAAGAAGCGACACTCCGAGACCGAGGCCTCACACGTACCGGTCCACCCCGTTCCGGTATCGTCGCTTGACGATCCCGACATGCGGAGCGTGCCGGCCTCACTGTACCAGGCTGCCCGACGGGCCCACCTCATCGCCTACCAAACCGGAACGGGGGTCATCGTGAGGCGCGACGGGAAGGTCGTGGAGATCCCGCCCGACCCGAGGATGTACGAGGGGTTGCTGCGAGGGGTCGCTGCTCCCACTACCAGGTATCCCCGAAACCGTTCGCATGTGAGCAATCCATCGGAGGAGTGTCTTGAGCAAGCGAATACTGACGATTGATCGGCTCTGCGAGGAAGCTCGCGCTTTCGCCGACACAGAATCTGAGCACAGAGAATCATCACTATTCGGAGTCACGGACGGCAAGGCGGTCGGCACCTATGTGGAACATAAGTTTCGGGCGGTTCTTCGCCGCACTTACAACTACCGGGACGGTAGCTCCGCAAGGGGAATCGACTTCCCAGAACTCGGAGTCGATCTCAAGGTCACAAGCCATCGGCAGCCACAATCGAGCTGCCCCTACAGGTCCGCGCGCCAGAAGCTGTACGGCCTCGGGTATTCGCTCCTCATATTCGTTTACCGCAAGATTGACAACGAGACATTTCGGACCGCTCGGCTTAGCTTTCTGCACGCGATTCTAGTTGACGCCGAGCGTACAGCGGACTTCCAGACCACCACGGGCATCCGAAGGATCGTCGCAAATAGAGGAAACGTGGATGACCTTCTCGCGTTTTTTTGGGAGCGGATGCTTCCTGTGGAGGAAATCGAGGCAAACCGCCTCGCGAAAGAGATTCTCGGCAATCCTCCCAAGATCGGATACCTGACGATCTCAAACGCTCTCCAGTGGAGACTCCAATATCGCCGTGCCATCGACCAGGCTGGCACTGTCGACGGCATTTTCCGACTGAAGTGATCCCCATGCCTACCAAGACGAAAAAGCGAATCACGGAGTTCGGCGATTATCAGACGCCTGAACCTCTAGCAGACCGCGTGTGCGCACTCCTCGCCGGCCGAGGTGTCCAGCCAGCTAGCATCCTCGAGCCTACCTGCGGCACTGGAGCCTTCCTACGCGCGGCAAGCAGGGCCTTTCCATCTGCTCGACGGCTACTGGGATTTGACATTAACCCCTGGTATGTGGCAAAAGCCAAGAGCCTATTCCGTAGTCTCGGTCCGTCGGATGCGGACGCGCAGGTCCGTCAGGCCGATTTTTTTCAAGTCGATTGGGATAGAGTGATCGCGGCGCTTCCTAAGCCGCTAATGATTCTCGGGAATCCACCGTGGGTTACGAATGCGCAATTGAGCAGCCTCGGAAGCACCAACCTCCCGCCTAAGGCCAACTCTCACGGGCATCGTGGCATTGATGCCCTGACCGGACAGAGCAACTTTGACATCTCCGAATGGATGCTTCTGCGTGCCCTCGAGTGGATTGACGGACAGAAGGCCACCTTGGCAGTTCTCTGTAAGGCGACGGTCGCCCGACGGGTACTTCGACACGCGTGGAGGAATCGACAAAGGCACCTGGATGCAGAATTCTACCGTATCGACGCTGGCAAGCACTTTGGCGCATCCGTCGACGCAGGGCTTCTCGTTGTTTCCGGTTCGCCACAGCGTGGCGATATGGAATGTGCTGTTTACAAAACGCTAGAGGCCGCGTCGTGTTGGTCGCGATTCGGGCTCCGGGATGGCGAGCTCGTTGCGGATCTGGCACAGTACGACAGATGGCAACACCTGATCGGTCCACAGTTGTACCGGTGGCGATCTGGAGTAAAGCATGATTGCTCCAAGGTTATGGAGCTTCATCGAAAGCGCCCGGGGTCATACATAAACGGACTGGACGAAGAGATCAAACTTGAGCGTCGCTACTTGTTTCCAATGCTAAAGAGTTCGGAACTCGCCAATGGCAACGTGGTCGCGCCGAAGCGATGGATGTTGGTTACCCAGTCGTTGATCGGCGAAGACACCGCCGCGATCGAGTATGAAGCTCCCCATACTTGGAAGTATCTCTGCGAGCACGCCGATCGGTTGGACCGTCGCAATAGCACAGTTTATCGGAATCGGCCGCGCTTTGCGGTGTTCGGCGTGGGCTCCTACACGTTCGCCCCTTGGCGGGTTGCTATTTCCGCCTTTTACAAGACGATCAGGTTCCGTGTAGTTGGCTCGTTCGAGAACAAGCCTATCGTCTTTGACGACACCTGCTACTTCGTGCCTTGTGACTCCAAAGACGAGGCGATTCTAGTTCGCGACCTGCTACAATCCGACCCTGCTCAGGAATTGCTGGACGCCCTTGTGTTTCCGGACGCGAAGCGGCCAGTCACGGTAGGTGTACTAGGTCGCCTGGATCTCCTGGCCGTGGCTCGAGAGGTAGGCGCTGACGAGAGATTGTTGGAGCTTGTGCATATTTGCAATCAGAACGAGTGTCAGTTGCGTTTGCGCATGTGAAGCCCTTCGCTAGATCACCTTCCACCACGGCGCGGCAAGGACATTCGGCGTGAGCCAATGGAGAGCGTCGCCGCCGTGCAGCAAAAGACCTGAACGCGCAGTCCGGCCATACTCGGACGCGAAGGCCCGCAAGCCAGCCGCGTCACGAAGCCTAGGCCGTTTCGTGGCCTTGATTTCGATGGGCAGCAATGCTTCGCCCGCCTCGACGACGAAATCCACCTCGTCGCCGGTGGTGGTGCGCCAGTGCAGGACTTCGGCGCGAGAAGCGCGCGAGTCCCTCCACACCAGAAGGTCCTGCAACACCAGGTTCTCCAGGTGAGCGCCGCGCGGCTCGTCTTCCTGCGAGAGATGCATGGCGAGACCCGTATCGCTCCAGTACAGCTTGGGAGACTTTATCAGCCGCTTGGTTCGATTCACGGAATAGGCCGGAATCCGCACGAGTATATACGATGTTTCGAGAAGGTTGAGGTAGCGGTGAACGGTTGCCTGCTTGAGGCCGACATCGCGGCCCAGTTCCGTCTGATTCACGACCGCCCCGAGGCGGAGACAGGCGGCTCGCATGAGTCGACGGTAATCGGGAAGCCGAGAAATCGACGACAACGTCTGGAGGTCGCGCTCGAGATACGTGCGGACGTAACCATCGAACCAGATTGCGCGCTCGTCGGCATCTCCGAGGTGAACCGAGGGAACCGGGAACCCACCGCGCGACGCCAAGGCGCGCCAGTCGTCCTTCTCGCCCGCACTCGCAGCCACCACATCCAGCCAATCCTCGTCAGGGGCGTCGAGCAAGTCCTCCCATACCCCGCTCCGACCCAGCCCTCGCTGCTCGCGCCGAGTCATTGGCCAGAGGGTCAGGTACCCGGCGCGACCCGCCAAGGTCTCCGAGACCCGACGCATCAGGAGTAGATTGGCGGAGCCGGTCAGCAGAAAACGGCCGGGTCTCCTCCTGCGGTCGATCTCGCGCTTCTGTAGCGCGACAATCAGGATGAGACGCTTGCGACAAACAAGGTGAGACGGCCGGAGGTGGCGGCGGGAGGTTTGAGCTTTGGTGTTTCCCTGGGATCAGGAGAGACGCGAAGTGCCGGGCCGACGGATTACGGACCACCAGATGGAGCTGTACATGACCGCTCGACGGAAGGACGGGCCTGCGCTGGCGGCGGCGAAGGCGGGGTTCAGCAGGGCGACGGCGTATCGGATCGAAGGGGATCCGGGGCGTCGGTCGGTGAAGAAGCCTCGGGGGCGGAGACGCCCCGACCCTTTGGCGGGGATATTCGACGAGGAGATCGTGCCGCTGCTGGAGGCGAACCCGGGGTTGCGGGCGGTGGCGCTGTACGAAGAGATGATGCGGCGTCATCCGGGGGTTCGGCGGACGCTGGAGCGACGGGTTCGGAGCTGGAAGGCGAAGCACGGGCCGGCGCGCGAGGTCGTTTTCCGACAGAAGCACGAGCCGGGGCGACGGGGGTTGTCGGACTTCACCGACGCCGGGCGTCTGGGGGTGACGGTTGGGGGAGAGAAGCTGGTGCACAAGCTGTACCATTTTCGGCTGGAGTACTCGGGATTCTGCATGTGGCGGTGGTGTTGGGCGGGGAGAGCTACGTTGCCCTGGCCGAGGGGTTGCAGGACGCGCTGTGGGCGCTGGGCGGCGTTCCGAAGGAGCACCGGACGGACAGTCTGTCGGCGGCGTTTCGGAACCTGAAGCGTCGTGCGCGGGAGGACCGGACCGCACGTTACGAGGCGTTGATGGGAGACTACGGGATGAAGGCGAGCCGGAACAACCGGGGCCGGGCGCACGAGAACGGCTCGATCGAAAGCGCGCACGGGCATTTGAAGCGGGCCATCGAGGATGCGCTGCTGTTGAGGGGATCGAGGGACTTCGAGACGATCGAGGCGTACCGAGAGTTCGTGAGCCGGGTGGCGAGTCGCCGCAACGCTCGCAACCGCAAGAGGATCGACGCCGAGCGAGCCGTGCTGCGGCCGTTGCCGAGGCGTCGCAGCGACGGTTTCGAGGAGACCTTGGTGCGCGTGACGAGCGCGGGTGGGTTCTCGCTGCGGCGGGTGTTCTGCACGGTGCCGTCGCGGCTGGTGGGACACCGGCTGCGGGTGAGACTGTACGACGACCGCCTGGTCGTCTTCGTCGGGACCGAGGAGCTCGTGACGTTGCCTCGGGGCCACCCGGGACCGGGAGGGCGACGGGGACGGGTCGTGAACTACCGGCACGTGCTGCCCTCTCTGCGTCGCAAGCCGATGGCGATGATGAACTGGGTCCACCGCGACGGTTTGTTCCCCCGCGACGCCTACCGCCAGGCTTTCGACGCGTTGCGCGAGCGCCTGGACGACCGCGAGGCCTGCCGGCGGATGGTCAAACTCCTTGCGCTGGCCCACGATCACGGATGCGAGGCCCTGCTGGCCGACGAGATCGAAGCGCAGCTCGAGGCCGGGCGGTTGCCCGACGCCGAAGTGCTGCGCGACCGGTTCCCAGCGCCGGACTCCCTTCCCGACCTCGAAACGACCCTCCCGCCACTGTCGCGCTACGACGACGCCTGCCTGAACGGAGCACCGCGATGAAAGACTCCTTCATCGTCGATCCCCCGGCACTCGACCTGTTGCTGAAGCAACTGCGCCTGCCGAGCATGCGGGCGCTGTGGAGAAGCTTCACCGAACGCGCGGACCGGGAAGACTGGTCCTCGGCGCGCCTGCTCGCCGCGCTGGCCAGCCAAGAAGTCGCCGATCGCGAACGGCGGCGCTTCGAGCGGCACCGAGCCGAGGCGAAGCTGCCCCGCGGCAAGACGCTCGACAATTTCGACTTCAACCTCGTGCCCGCCGTGTCGAAGGCGCGCGTGGGCGTGCTGGCGAGCGGCGACATTTGGCTCGAAGAAGCGGCCAACGTGCTGCTCTTCGGTCCGCCGGGAACGGGCAAGAGTCACCTCGCCGCGGGCATCGGACTCAAGCTGGTCGAAAACGGCTACCGCGTGCTGTACCAGCGAACGTCGAGTCTGGTGCAGAGGCTCCAGGCGGCGCGGCGCGACCTCGCCCTCGACGCCGCCATCGCCAAGCTCTACAAATACCACCTCGTCATTCTCGACGATTTCTCCTACGCCACCTGCGAAGGGACCGAAACCAGCGTCCTCTTCGAACTCATCGGCGCACGCTACGAGAATCGCTCGCTCCTCGTCATCGCCAACGAACCTTTCAGCGCCTGGGACAAGATCTTCGGTGGCGAAGCCTTGACCGTCGAAGCCGTCGACCGCCTCGTGCACCGCTCCCACGTCTTCGAACTCAACGTCGAAAGCTACCGCCGTCGCGCCGCCGTGGCCGCCAGGAAAGCCGCCGCTGGGCATGGACAGACCGACGAACCGACTCCGGGACGTGGGGTACGCGCCGGGGCCGACCCCCACTCCCATCCTCGCCACCCGGCAAGTTGGCTATGGCGACGGCCCAACCCGCCACGCTCCATCGCCGGCGGCGGACGGAGGTCACAAGCATGAGGTCGGTACGCGGTCACGATTGGTCCGCGCACCGGCGGAAAGAACCGCGAGGGCTGCCGAGTGAGCGGGCCCGCCGGTCACCCGCCGGTCCATGTCGGAACAAGTTCCAACACGGAACGACGGGTAATGGTTACCCACCCACCCCGCAGCGACGCTCACGCTGGCACGGGGGTGGAGCACGGTACCGTCCAGCCTTGATTCCGTGCTCGGACCGTCCAACGAAGTAGGACCGCCTCACAGGCTCTCCAGGACGCTCAACCTGCTCCACCCATGCCACCTTGTTATCATCCCTTCGTTCACAACGTCGCGATCTCGTATTCTCACCTTGATTGTCGCTACGTCTCACCTTGATTGTCGCTGTGCACGCGTTCGAGCACTTCATCCTCATGGAGATCATGGCTGCGCGCGGATACCAGGGGAAGGACTATCCGGTGGCGTTCTGGCGCACCAAGACCGGCTTGGAGGTTAATTACGTCTTGGGCGATGGCGAGGTCGCCGTTGAAGTAAAGACACGCGTTCGTGCGCGCGACCTGCGCGGCATGAAAGCATTCCAGGAGGAATTCCACCCCAAAAGGGCAATCGTGGTGACCGCGGAGCAGGACCGACGATGGACGAGAGGAATCGAGATCGTGCCGTATGGGGAGTTCCTGCAAGAGCTGCACGAGGGGGGCTTGATGTGACGGGACCTAGCCAGCACCTCGGTAGCTCGCCGCCTGGAAGAGCGCGTCTTGCCCCCTTCACCCCTTCAACGCAATCGGTCCACTGGCTCGCTGCTTCCACTGGACCGCGTGCGGAATGCCCTCGGTGGCCATTTCATCCAGGATCGAGCGCACCTCTTCGGCAAGCCGTTGGCCGAACCGGTGCGAGTTGTTCAGATACCATTCCACCCAGAGCGCATTCGACAGGTGATCCTTGAACGATCGACGATAGGACTTCCACAGCTGGTCCTCGATCGCGCCGGTCTCCCACTGGTGTACCAGATTCGCGAAGTGCCGGTAAATCGCCGTCATGTACGCGTCCCAGCGCAGGACCTCTGCAGGGCTCATCTCGTAGCCCGGAGCTGACGCCCGCGCAAGGAACTCGGCAAAGTCCTTGTCGCGGAATACGTGCTCAAGCAGGCGGATGCTGTTGTTGACCATCGAGTTGAAGGTCGCCGCGCGCACGCTCCTGGTGTTTCTTCGGGTTTGCAACGCGTTCTGCTTCATCTGACGCACCACGAAGAACAGTGAAATCACGACGCCCACGGCGCCTACGAACTCCCCGAGATTGCCCAGGACGTCAATGCTCATCGGCAACGCTACACCCTCGCCATGACCTCGTCGACACCGCCGTCGGCCATCCGCGCCAGGTCGTCCTGGTATTTGAGGAGTACTCCCAGCGTGCGGTGGGCGGTCTCCCGGTCCAGCGCGTAGCGGTCGAGCGCCATGAGCGCCCGCGTCCAGTCCAGGGTCTCGGCTACGCCAGGACGCTTGAACAGATCAAGCTCGCGAACCTTCTGCACGAAGCTCACCACCTGTGTGCTGAGACGCTCGGGCGCGTCCGGCACCCTCGAAGCCAGGATCTCGAGCTCGCGTTCCGCGCTCGGGTAGTCGATCCAATGGTAGATGCACCGACGCTTCAAGGCGTCGTGAATCTCTCGCGTACGGTTCGAAGTCAAGACGACGTGGGGCGGGTCTGTGGCGGCAACCGTGCCCAGCTCTGGAATCGTGATCTGAAAGTCCGACAGAACTTCGAGTAGATAGGCTTCAAAAGGCTCGTCGGTTCTGTCGAGCTCGTCAATGAGCAACACGGGAGCAACGCCGTCTTGCGGGTCAAGCGCCGAGAGAAGAGGGCGACGGATCAGGAAGCTGTCGGAAAAAACGTCGCGTGCGAGGTTGGCGGCTTGTAAGTGGGACGATCCACCCGCGCCGTCCCCAGCCGAGCCGTCTCCGACCGAGCCGTCCGGTTGCGCCGCGCGAATGTGAATCATCTGCTTGGCGTAGTTCCACTCGTACGCCGCGGAAGCCAAGTCCAGCCCTTCGTAGCATTGCAGGCGAATGAGCGGGCGCCCCAACCCAGCCGCCAGCGCGTTGGCGACCTCCGTCTTGCCAACGCCGGCCTCGCCCTCGAGGAGCAGGGGCCGCCCCAGGCGCAAGGACAGGAAGAGCGACGTCCCCAACCCTTCATCGGCGACGTATCCACAGCGACGCAGCAGGGCGACGGCATCGCCGACGCTGCGAGGGCTACGCTCTATGCGCACGCCTCCACAGCACGCTTGGCCATGACCGTCACCAGATGCGCGCGATACTCCGCCCCCGCGGCCGTATCCGACAGCATGCCGTCGGCGGACATCGACACCCCGGCCACCGCATCGGCGCTGAACGACTCGGCCAGTGCGGCCTCCATCTCGCTCGCCCGGAACGCGCCGTCGCCCGAAGCCCCGGTCACGGCCACCCGCACCCCAGCCGCGCCGTCGGCCACCATCACGCCCGCCACGGCGTACTTGGACGCGGGGTTGGCAAACTTGGCGTAGGCCGCCCGGTCAGGCACCGGGAATCGCACCGCCGTGATCACCTCGTCGTCTTCCAGCGGCGTCATGAACATTCCCTGAAAGAAGTCGTCGGCACCGATTTCGCGCCGGTCGGTGACGATTGTGGCCCCCAGAGCGAGACACGCTGCCGGGTAGTCGGCGGCGGGATCGTTGTGAGCCACCGATCCGCCAATGGTACCCGTATTGCGCACCTGGGCGTCGCCAATCCCGTCGGCCATTTGCGCCAGCGCGGGAATGCGGCTCCGCACCACGTCCGACGCAGCCACCTGGGCATGCGTGCACATCGCCCCGACCTCGACCGAATCGCCCTGATCGGCGATGTCGCCGAGTCCCGGCACGCCCGCCAGCGACACCACGTCGGTGGGCGCGGCAAGGTTCAATTTCATGATCGGCAGCAGGCTCTGCCCGCCTGCGATCAGCTTGCCACCCTCGCTGCCCCGCAGGGCGGCCAGCGCGTCGTCCAACGATGTCGGTGCATGGAAGGTGAAGTCTCGCACGGTCGCCTCCGATCAGCCTTGCGCCTGTTGGATCGCCTGCCACACCCTCTGCGAGGTGGCGGGCATGGTCATGTCGTCCACGCCGAGCGGGCGCAGCGCGTCAATCACCGCGTTGATCACCGCGGGCGGCACGCCGATCGATCCCACCTCGCCGACCCCCTTCGCCCCAAGGGGATTGTGCGTGCAGAGCGTCGTGTTGTGGTTGATGTTGAACGAGGGCAGATCGGCCGCCCGCGGCATCGTGTAGTTCATGTACGACCCCGTCTCCAGCTGGCCGTCTGCCTCGTAGCGGCAGTCTTCAAGCAGAGCCTGCCCAATCCCGTGGGCCAAGCCGCCGTGCAGCTGCCCGGCCACGATCATGGGGTTGATGATGCGCCCCACGTCGTCGGCGCCGGTCACGGCGACCAGCTCCACCTCGCCGGTCTCCGGGTCCACCTCCACTTCGGCCACGTGCGTTCCCGCCGGGTAGGTGAAGTTGAGCGGGTCGTAGAACGCGGTCTCCTCAAGCCCGGGCTCCAGTCCCGCCGGATAGTTGTGCGGCACGTAGGCGGTCAACGCCACCTCGCCCAGCGACTTGGAGCGGTCCGTTCCGGCGACGGTAAACGATCCGTTCTCGAACTCGATGTCCTCGACCGACGCCTCCAGCAGGTGTGCCGCGATCTTCTTGCCCTTCTCGATCACCTTTTCGACCGCCAGATAGATCGCCGTGCCGCCAACCGCCAGCGAGCGCGAGCCGTAGGTGCCCATCCCGAACGGGATCTTGGCGGAATCGCCGTGCACCACGTCGACCGCCTCGAAATCGACGCCCAGCATGTCGGACACGATCTGCGCAAACGTGGTCTCGTGACCCTGCCCGTGGCTGTGCGACCCGGTGAAGACCGACACCGATCCCGTCGGATGCACGCGCACGCTGCCCGATTCGTACAGTCCCGCGCGGGCCCCCAGCGACCCCACCACTGCCGAGGGCGCAATCCCGCAAGCCTCGATGAATGTCGAAATCCCGATTCCGCGGTACTTGCCGCGCTCCTTCGCCTCGTCCCGCCGCGCTTTGAACCCGTCCCAATCCGACGCCTCCAGCGCCAGGTCCAACGTGGCGTCGTAATCCCCCTGATCGTATTCGAGCGCCACCGGCGTCTGGTAGGGGAACTCGCGAATGAAGTTCTTGCGGCGGATTTCCACCCGATCCATGTCGAGCTCGCGCGCGGCCTTGTCGACCAAGCGCTCCAGCAGGTAGGTCGCCTCGGGCCGCCCCGCGCCGCGCAGCGCGTCGACCGGCACGGTGTTGGTAAAGAACGACTTGACCTCGCAGTAGACCGCCGGCGTGGTGTACGGTCCGGCGAAAAGGATGCCGTACAGATACGTCGGCACGCAGGTGGCGAACGTGGACAGATACGCGCCCAGGTTGGCCTTGGTGGAAACGTGCAGGCCCAGGAAGTTCCCTTCGTCGTCCAGCGCCAGCCGCGCCGTGCTGACGTGATCGCGGCCATGCGTGTCCGATTTGAAGGCGTCGATCCGCTCGCAGGTCCACTTGACCGGTCGCCCAAGCTGTCCGGCGGCCCACGTGAGAATGGCCTCTTCGGCGTAGTGCGGAATCTTCGATCCAAACCCGCCGCCCACGTCCGGCGCGACGATCCGAAGCTTGTGTTCGGGCAGACCGAGCACGAACGCACCCAACAGCAGCCGGATCAAATGGGGGTTTTGACTGGTGGTATAGAGGGTGTAGTCCCCCGTTGCGGCATCGTAGTTCGCAATGGCGGCGCGCGGCTCGATCGCGTTGGGAACGAGTCTGTTGTTGACCACGTCGATCGAGACCACATGCGTGGCTTGCTTGAACGCCGCGTCGGTGGCGGCGCGGTCGCCGACCTCCCAGTCGTAACACACGTTGCCGGGCGCTTCGTCGAAGACCAGCGCGGCTCCCTCGGCTTCCGCCGCCTCGATCGAAGCCACGGCCGGGAGCTCTTCGTAGGCCACCGCAATCATGTGAGCGGCCTCCTTGGCCTGCTCCTTCGTCTCGGCTACCACGATGGCCACGCAGTCGCCCACGTGGCGCACCTTGCCCAGCGCCAGCGCCGGATGCGGGGGCTCGACCATGGGCGAGCCGTCCTTGCTGTGAATCAGCCACCCCGTCGGAATGCCGCCAACGCCTTCCATGTCCTTGCCGGTGAAGACGGCGTGCACGCCCGGAGCCGCCATCGCCGCACCGGCGTCGATTCCCCCGATGTTCGCGTGCGCCACCGGAGACCTCAGGATGTACCCGTACAGCTGCCCGGGAAGATTGATGTCGTCGGTGTATCGGCCTTTGCCCGTCAGGAAGCGCGTGTCTTCCTTGCGCTTTACAGATGCGCCGATCCCTGTGCCGTTCGCGCTCACGATGCACCTCCCATGGCCCTGGCTCCCGCCTGTACGGCCTTGACGATGTTGTGGTAACCCGTGCACCGGCAGAGGTTGCCCTCCAGCCACTCGCGCACCTCGTGCTCGGTCGGATCCGGGTTCTGGTTGGCCAAGTCCACGGCGCTCATCACCATTCCCGGCGTGCAGAACCCGCACTGGAGCCCGTGATGGTCGCGAAACGCTTCCTGCATGGGGTGCAGCGCGGACCCGTTCGCCAGCCCTTCGATTGTGGTGACCTCGGCGCCGTCGGCCTGGACCGCCAGACAGGTGCAGCTCTTGACGGACGATCCGTTTACGTGAACCACGCACGCGCCGCACTGGCTCGTGTCGCATCCTACGTGGGTTCCGGTAAGCCCGAGATGTTCGCGCAGGAAGTCGACAAGGAGCGTTCGCCCCTCGACGCTGCCCGTGCGCTTCATCCCGTTCACGGTCATTGAGACGGTTTGCATTGCACCTCCATCTGTTGCGCGCTGGTCGTCACTCTCGCGCCGTGGTCGTTTCGAAGCCCCGACACTATGGGGGCAGGTGGTGGGGATTCGCAAGGGTGACGCGTCCTGCCTCCACCCGCAACTCGACCACTGCGTCGCTGTCGTCAAAGCCAAAGGGCCAGTCGCCGCTGCTCCCTGCCGGCAGCCGAACCCTTCGCACTCCTTCGAGCGTGAGCGGGGTCCCCGGCATCAGAAGGGCGGGGCCCGCGACCTGGTAGATCCACGCGGCTCCGTTTCGGTTGGACGTAACGCGGTACCCGCCGTCGTGGATCACGATCGCGACGCCCTCATCCAGTCCAACGCCAACCACCGGACCTGTGCCGCGCATCGCCAGGAAACGGGCGAGAAACGCGAGCAGGCGCCCTTCGCGCGAGCGCTCGGTGAAATGGCTGTCGACCAGTACCCCGTCGAGCTCGGGACGAGCGAATCCCGATGGCGCAACGCTGACCTCCCGCCGCAACGGGTCGGCTAACGCTTCATCGGACGTCACCGTGCCGTGGTGGGCATCGAAGGCGCCTTCGCCAAGCGACATCGCGCCGGCGCTCGTGCCCCCGAACGCTGCGCCCCTCGCGGTAGCGGCGACCAGGGAGTCATGCAGCGCTTCCGGCCATCGCCCCAGATAATCCCACTGGTCGCCGCCGGCGATCCACACGGCTTCGGCGCGGTTCACGCGGCACAGCACCGCGGGATCGGCACCGGCCTCGGGGCTACGCGTCAAGACCGTGACGGCGGTGGCAGGCATCGGATTCGGGGAGAGCTCTACCGTGAAGTAGCGCGGGTAGGTGGTGAGCGACCCCGTAGCGCGAAGAATCACGATGTCGCCGCCGTTGGCCGCTTCAACGAAGCCGCGCGCGGCTTCGTCTTCTTCGGGCCCGCCTCCCATCAGCACCAGCCTGCGCTGCGGCGAGGCCTGGGTGTCGGCCCCCGTGCCGGCATCGCCGCCGATTTGCACGCCGGGGCCCGGGTCCGGGCACCGATTCACGGGGTCGGGCCGCTCCATGGTTAGCGGCCCTGGGTCGCCGCACCCGATGAGCAGGGCGGTCAACCCAGCCGCGATTCGACCCGCGCGCCGAGTTGAGGGCGCTGGCCGTGGCCGTAGCCGTGTCGGGGCATCGTGCAGCACACGAATGCTGTCCAACCTGCGACTCCTTTGAAGTTGTACGACTAGATAGCTAACTTGTCGGCTATGATCAGAGTCAACGTTGCCGATGCACGAGCCAGTTTATCTGAAGCTCTTCAATTCTCACCAAATGGAGGAATCATGAAACGCTGGGGGCTGTTCCTGTTAAGAGTGACGATCGGCTGGCTGCTGATCGTGTGGGGCCTCGACAAACTGGTCAACGTCGAGCACGGGCAGCGCGTGGCCGAGGCCTTCTATCTGGGCATCGGCTCGCAAGCCATCGTCCAGCATGTCCTGGGCGTCCTGCAGATCATCCTCGGAGCGCTCGTCGTGCTCGGTTTCTGGCGCAGGCGCGCCTATCCCGTGGCGTTCGCCATCCTCCTCATCACGGCACTCGGGGTATGGAAATCCATCCTCGACCCGTGGGGTTGGGTCCTGGAGGGCGCCAACGCGCTCTTCTACCCCTCTGCCATCATCGCCGCCGCCACGCTGTTGCTGTGGGGAACCATCGACGAGGACCGGATGACCCTCGACGCGCATCTCGCCGGACGCGAGAGCTAGCAGCCGTCGGGGGCCAGCGGCCCCCGGAAAGCGGCCCCCGGTTCGCTAAGTCGACCCGCGCGACCTATAATGTTGGGGCAGTTGCACGCGACCCGCCTTACCTACCGAACGAGGTGCACAGCGAGATGTTGGAACCCGAAGTCATTCAGGCGCGACGGGGCGGTTTCACCCGCCGCAAGTTCATCAAGGGAGTAGTCGCCGCCGGGGCCACCGCGTCCACCGCCGGCTACCTGTTCCGCAACAGCGCGGCCCTCGCGCCAATCCTGTCCGCGCAGGGAGCGGTCGAGCGGCTCGTAACCCTCAACGTCAACGGCGAGCAGCGCCGGGCAGACGTCCCGAAACACGAGACGCTCGCCATGACGCTGCGCTACCAGCTCGGGCTCACCGGCACCAAGCTCGGTTGCGACCGGGCGGAATGCGGGGCCTGTACGGTGTTGCTCGACGGCGTGACCCACTATGGCTGCTCCATCCTCACCCATTCCGTGCGAGGCCGCGAGGTCACCACGATCGAGGGACTGGAGCAGAACGGTCGCCTGCACCCGGTCCAGCAGGCGGTGATTGACGAGGGCGGCTTCCAGTGCGCCTTCTGCGCGCCCGGCTTCACCATGAGCATGGTCGGCATGCTGGCCAAGAACCCGAATCCGACCCGCGAAGAGGCGGCGGAGCTCCTCGCCGGCAACCTGTGTCGGTGTGGCGACTACGACAAGATCCTCAACACCGCGATACGGGCCGCCGAGCTGTCCCGTACAAACGCTTGACGGCGGCGAGAAAGGCAAACCGAGATGGCAGAGAACGTAATCGGCACCGACATCTCCCCACCGGATCTTCGCGCCAAGATCACCGGACGGGCCCGCTACGCCGAAGATTTCCACGCAGAGGGGATGGTTTTCGCAAAGCTCCTGCTTAGCCCTATGCCGCACGCGCGAGTCCGCAACGTCGACACCCGAGCGGCCGAAGCCATGGAGGGGGTCTTGGGGATTCTAAGGGCGTCGGAGCTGCCCCAGCAGGCACAAGGGACCGGAGAGGCCGCGCTTACCGACGAGCCCAAGTACGAGGGTGAGCCGATTCTCGCGGTTGCGGCCGTTGACGAGACGACCGCCGCGGCCGCGGTGGAGGCCATTCGCGTGGACTTTGAGCCGCTCCCATTCGTGCTCGATCCGCTTGAGAGCCTTCGCGAAGGGGGCCCCGACGCCCGTCTCGACGGCAACGTCGGGGGTCGCGGCGAAGCGCTCACCCTGAAATGGCCCGAGTCGGTCTTCGCCGACGCGGGGCCGGACCGGCTTCCCATGGGCGAACCCGCCACCGAGTGGGCCATTGGCGACGTGGACGCCGCATTCGACGACGCGGCCGTGATCGTCGAGGAGACGATCGTCCACCAATCGGTGACGCACCACCCCATGGAGCCGCGTTCCTGCATGGCCTACTGGCAGAACGGCAAGCTCTTCCTGCACGGCTCCACACAGAGCACCGAGCGGACCAGGGGCGCGGTTGCGGGCATGGCGGGCGTCGACGTCGAAGACGTGGTGATGATCGGCGAGTACTGCGGCGGCGGCTTCGGCAGCAAGATCGCGGGCGTCCCGATCATGGCCGTACCGGCCGCCATGTCGCGCAAGATCGGGCGTCCCGTAATGCTGCGGATCACCCGTTACGAGGAGAACTACATTGGTCGCGCGCGTGCCGGATTCCAGGGGTGGGCCAAGATCGGCTTCCGCGCCGACGGGCGCATTACCGCGCTTGATCTGTACCTGGTGCAGGACGGCGGGCCTTACGGGCGCGCGGGCGACTTCACCACCGCCGCGACGGTCGCCACGGCGTCGTATCAGCCCGAGAACATGCGGTTCCGGGGCGTGCCGGTCTACACCAACACGCCGCCCCGGTCCGCGCAGCGGGCGCCTGGCGGGGCACAGATCGTAGCCATGCTCGAACCGCTGGTGGACAAGGCGGCGCGCGAGCTCGGCGTCGACCGGCTGGAGATTCGCAAGGTCAACGCGCCGGGCCACGACGGCTGGCTCGGCGAGAACAAGGCGCCCTTCACCAGCGCGTACGTGCGCGAGGCCCTGGACCTGGGGGGCGAGCTGTTCGACTGGGAAGCGAAGAAGGTGCTGTCGGGCCAACGCAACGGCACCAAGGTCACCGGAATCGGCATGGGCCTCAGCCCCTTTACCGCGGGCAGCACGGGCCGCGACGGCCTCCTGGTCATTCGCCCCGACGGCAAGCTCTACGTCCATCAGGGCATCGGGAACCTGGGCACCCACTCGATTGCCGACACCGCGCGTCCCGCCGCCGACGTGCTCGACCTTTCCTGGGATCAGGTCGTGATCGTGTGGGGCGATACCAGCAAGCATCTCCCCTTCAGCACCGTGCAGGCGGGCAGCCAGACCACCCACGCCCATACCCGCGCCAACCACGCGGCGGGCACGGCCATGGTCGGGCTGTTGCAGGAGCTGGCCGCAGGGGCGCTGGGAGGGTCGCCGCTCGACTACCGGGTGGCCGATGGCCGGGTTTTCCGGGCCGGCAATCGCGCCGTCGGGCTCGACTTCGCGGAGGCCGCCGAGCGCGCCATCGCCCTGGGCGGCAAGTTCGGCGGCGAAGAGATGCCCGAAGATCTCAACGACGCCACCAAGGCCGCCGTTGCCGGCTTGGCGGGCGAAGGTCTGATCGCGGCGGCCCGCGACAACTACCCACGCGCCGGCGCCGTCTTCACCTGGGTGGCCACGTTCGCGCAAGTCGAGCTCGACGTGGAGACCGGCGAAGTCGAGATCGTGGATCTGGCTTCGACCACCGACTGCGGCACGGTCATGCACCCCCGCTCGCTCGCGGCGCAGACCAACGGCGGCGTGTTCCAGGGAATCGGCATGGCCAAGGGCCAGCGCTGGGTCTTCGACCCCAAGTGGGGCATCCCCTTCACCAAGCGCTTCTACACCGCGCGGCCGCCGGGCATTCTCGACGTGCCCCCCAGCCCGCGATTCGCGGCGGTCAACGAACCCGATCCGCACACGCCTGTGGGCGCCAAAGGCATCGGCGAGCCGCCGGTCGGCGCGGGCGAAGCCGCCTACGCGTGTGCGGTCGCCGACGCAATGGGAGGGCTTTGCCTCTGCCGGACGCCCCTTACCGCCGACATGATCCTGGCCGAGCTGGAAGGTCGTCCGCGACCCTACGGCCTGCTGGACACGCACGTCTGACCGGGTGGCCGACCACCCAACCGAGAAGGAGAACTAACAGTGGCTGTGATTCGCGACATGATCCCCCCGTTCGAGCTCTACCAGCCCGCGGGCGTCGACGACGCGGTCCGTCTCATGGACCAGTACGGCGACCGGGGATGGGTGCTGGCGGGCGGGCTGGACACGTTCGACTGGTTAAAGGACAGGATCAAGCGTCCCGAAGCCGTAATCGACCTCGCCGCCCTGGACGAAATCCGCGGCTTTGCGCCGCGCGACGACGGTGGCTTGGAGATCGGGGCCATGGCCAGCCTGACCAGCGTGGCCGAGCATGACGACGTGCGACGCAGGTACCCGCTCCTCGCGGAAGCGGCCGAGCTGGTGGCCACGCCGCAGATCCGCAACCAGGGCACGCTCGGTGGGAATATCGTGCAGGATACCCGTTGCTGGTATTACCGGAGCGGATGGCCATGTTACCGTGCCGGGGGCAACGTCTGCTATGCAGCCACCTCGCGCTCCATGAACCGCGAACACTGCATTATGGGCGCAAATCGCTGCGTGGCGGTGAATCCCTCGGACACGGCGCCGGCCCTGGTCGCGCTTGACGCCGAGATGGTGGTGGCGAGCGCTTCCGGCGAACGGACCTTTGCGGCGAACGACTTCTTCATCGGCCCGGACATCGACATCGAACGGATGACGGTGCTGGAACCCGGCGACCTTCTCACGCATGTCGCGTTGCCCGCCCCCTGGGAGGGCGCCCGGTGGTATTTCGAGAAGATTCGCGATCGCAAGTCGTGGGACTTTTCACTGGTCAGCGTCGCGTCGATGCTGCGGGTCGAGGGCGGCGTGATCCAGGACGCGCGGATCGTCGTGAACAGCATCGCGCCGTACCCGGTGCGCATGGAGGCGGCCGAAGCGGCGATTGTCGGGCGGGAGCCCAACGACGAGACCGGGCGGATGGCCGGAGAAATCGCGGTTGAAGGCGCGCGCGTGCTCCGGCACAACGACTACAAAGTTGCGCTCACGCGGAACTTGGTGAAGCGGTCGATCCGGGACGCAGCGTAGCGCGATGCGCTTTCGTTGGCCAACGCGGCGGGATGCGCGGACCTTGGGATTTCGGGGAGAATAGACCATGGAGTTTCTTCGGCGGGCACTGAACCCTTGGGGCGAAGACGTCCCGATCGGCGTTTCGTGGGATTTGATCTGGGCGGCGGTCATTATCGGCGCGGTCTTCGTGGTGGTGCACGCCCTCATGGTGCCCAAAAAGGTACCGACCCGCGAAATCGACGAGAACGAAGCCAAGGGTCTGCCCGACAAGGTCGAGCGTCATTCGGCGGGCGCGCGCGGGTTCCATTGGTCCATGTCGGCGGCCATGTTCGCGCTGCTCATCACCGCGTTCTTCCCGGTCGTGGGGATCCAGTTCCCGTGGGTCACCATTCACTGGATCGCAGGGGTCGTTCTGATCCTGACGGTCGTCTATCACGTCTATCACGTCTTCGCCAAGCAAGATTTCTGGAACATGTGGATCGGCCGTCGCGACGTAGAAGAGGGCAAACTTGGGCTGAAAGCGGCCCTGGGCAAAAAGGTCGAACAACCGCGCCCCGGCAAATACCCGGTCGATCAGAAGATGTTTCACCACGTCGCCATGGTCGCGACCCTGGGCGCGGTCGTCACCGGCGTCCTCATGATGACGCGAATCGACAACTTCCTGATACCCAAGGACGTGTACTTGTTCAGCGACGCGGCCTGGGGCTGGATCTACGTCGTCCACGGCGTGAGCGGCATCGGTCTCATATTCCTCGTGATCGCCCACGTGTACTTCGCCATCCGCCCCGAAAAGCGCTGGATGACCTGGTCAATGATCAAGGGTTGGATCCATCGAGATCGCTACCTGGAACACCACGATCCGGCCCTGTGGTCGGTGGCGGAGCAGGGGTCGACCGCCGCCGAAGGCGAGGGCGACTAGACGCCGTCGATGAGCGCAAACCACGACGATCTCAAGCGTCGCATTGACGCAATCGAGGATGGCTACGAGTTCTTCCTCGCCTACGCAGCTCAGGGTGTAGCCGACGATGCGGCCAGTAAGGTGGGGGAACGGATTCGGGCGTTCCTGCAAGGCTTCGAACAGGCACTGGACGGGCTGCCGGAAGCGTTCCGGTCACGCCTGCTTGAAGACGGGGCGGCCGGCGCGGCCACCAACGACTCGCATGGCGACGCTTCCCACGCGGCGCCAGCCGTGGATGCCGCGCTGGAAGTGCTCCGGCGCGATGCGGAAGCCTCGCGGGCGCTGGTGCGGCTGGTCGCGGCGCAGCCCGCGGTATCATCCCAGCTGATCGACAATCTCAACGCCTCGATCCACGTAAGGGCGCTGCTCACCGACGTGTTCGTGCTCGGGGAGCTGGTCGGCGTTTAAGCTACCCCGGCGCCAATGGCGAGCATGTGTTGACGCTGGAAATCGGCCCGCGAGGTCGTTCGCCCCCGGCGCAGCGATGCGACGTTTGACCGAAATCGCTCTCGTCCGCAGATTTCGTACATGACTTGGTACCCGGCTATTCCGTACGGCGTGTCCGACTTCAGGGGTCTCCGTCGCGGCCAAATGACGTACGTGGACAAGACGCGATTCATTCGGGAGCTCGACCGTCACCGCCACGCCTTCTTCATCCGTCCCCGCAGGTTCGGCAAGAGCCTGTGGGTATCCGTGCTGCAGTACTACTACGACCGCACTCATGCCGACAGCTTCGACGAGTTGTTCGGCGGAACCGACATTGGCGCCGATCCCACGCCGAGTCGCAGTCGCTACGCGGTGTTGCGGTTCGATTTCTCGGTTTTCCAGCAGAAGCTGGAGACGCTCGAAGCGCGCTTCGAGCAGCATTGCGAGCGGCGTCTGCGCAGCGCGATGCGCAGGAACCCGGACCTGTTCCCGGACGACGCAGTCAGGGCCATTCTTTCGCCGCCCGACATCAACGGCAAGCTCGACCAGCTCTTTTATTATGCGTACGAAGAGGGAATCCCGATCTGCGTGTTGATCGACGAGTACGACAACTTCGCCAACACGATTCTGGCACACGAGGGCGAGTCCGCCTACCATGAGTTCACGCACGGCGGCGGGTTCTTCAGGTCGTTCTTCGCGACGCTGAAAGGGGGCACGGCGATTGGGGGAATCGAGCGCATGTTCATGACGGGGGTGTCGCCGATTACGCTGGACGACGTGACGAGCGGCTTCAACGTAGCCGACAACATCAGCCTTGATCCTGCGTTGGCCGAGATGGTGGGGTTTACCGAGGCGGAGGTCAGGAAGTTGCTGGAGGATTACCGGGATCGGGGCGTGTTCGCCCAGGATGTGGACTCGGCGCTGGACGTGATGCGGGAGTGGTACGACGGATATCGCTTTGCCAGGGGGCTGGCGACTTCGGTATACAATACCGACATGGTGCTTTACTACCTGAACAAGTCGATTCCCAACCAGCACGGACCGCACGATCTGATCGACGACAACGTGCGCATTGATTACGGCAAGCTGCGCCACCTGATGCTGGTGAACTTCGATGTGTTGCACGAGTTGGTTGGCGAGAGCCGCGCTGAAACGGAGATACGGAAGAGTTTCCCTCTCGATCGCCTTGCGGAACCCGAAAACTTTCTGTCGCTGCTCTACTATTTTGGATTACTCTCGGTGCGCGGAACGCATCGCGGCAAGGTGGTACTGGGCATTCCGAACGAGACGGTGCGCCACCTTCTCTATGGATACATCCGGGAGGCTTTGCGCGACGTGAAGCTGTTCTCGGTGGACCTGCACCGCCTCGACTTTCTCGTCACCAATATGGCGTATGACGGCGAGTGGCGCCCCGTGGTGGATTTCCTGACCAAGGCGATCGCCGAACAGACCGGTATTCGGGACTACATGGCTGGCGAAAAGGTGCTGCAGGGCTTCTTCGCCGCGTATTTCGGGATTACCGACGCGTTTCAGATGCGGTCGGAGGGCGAGCTGGGGAAGGGCTATCCCGATCTTGTCCTGGAGCCGGCCACCGCGCTGCATCCCGACATGCGCTACGGCTACGTGATCGAGATGAAGTACGTCGCGAGGGGCGATTCGCTGTCGGCCGAACAGCTGGATGCGCGGCTGGCGGCGGCCGGATCGCAGCTGCGCCGGTACCTGTCGGACGCGGGATTGCGAGAAAGGCATCCCGCGGTGCGCTTCGTCGGGTTGGCCATCGTCTTCCACGGGTGGGAGCTGGTGGCGTGCAGGGAAGTGTTCGCGACTGCACCTTCACCCGTTACGGCCACGGCGGCCTCGGCGGCTACCATCGTGGATGCCGGACCGGGAAAGTAGTAGGCGGCACGCCGTTGCCTCCACCGCCGCAGCTCCCGCGTGCCGCTGCGAAGCAGCGTCTCCTGCTCCGCCGGCAAGTCAAGCATCAGAACACCTCCCCGACCCCCTGTTCCACCCGCTCGGCCAGAGACGTGACCGCATAGGCTGCGATGCGCGTCGTTTCGCTCCTTATGTAATAAGGATCGCGTTCGGACAGCGCATCGCGAGACAGCTCCACGAAGCCCAGTGCCTCGCCATCGTCGTCCAGGTAGTCGACTCGCAATAGCAACCGGGTGCCTACCGGGTCCGGTTCGGCCCCGTATCCGCCAATCGCCAGCTGGTCTACCCGCTGCATGAAGTTGCCGAAGACGGGATCGGGCACGTCGTCGCCGGGCCGGGTCCACTCGCCTTCTTCGGTTCGCGCCATTTCGCGCACGACGCCCTGCTCGTTCCTGATGCGCACGGTCGCCACGTCGGCATCCGCGAATCGGTGCAGCCAGCGCTCGCGGAGCGCCCCTTCGCCGATTGCGAGAGGGCGCGTAATGTCGCCGCCGATTACGTAGCCTTGGCTGGTGGCGGGTTCGATGGCGTAGCGATCCGATCCGCCGAAGGCCGAGTCGCCCACCATGAGCACGCGTTCTTCGTCCGTGAAGCGCACGTCGACGCGCTCCGAAGCCGCGTTCAGTCCGAACCGCTGCTGCGTTTCGGGGGTCAGGACCCCCAAGTCGCGAATGGGCCGCAAGGCCGCAAGGCGCCCCACGAGGGTGTGTCCAGGGATGCCGACCGGGTATTCCAACGTGTCGGGGGCGTCCGCTCCCTTGACTTCAATGGCCCACAGAAACACGCCGTCGTCGTCTGTCCGGCGCTCAATGCGCACTTCCATTTCCGGCGCGGTGTAGTGCACGGATGCGACTTGGATGGTGTCGCGCTCCCACGCCGGGGGAAGGCCGGCGTCAATGTCGCTGGTGGTGTCGCGCATCCAGGTGAGCAGCGCTCCGATCACGGCTGCGACGAATAGCGCGAGGTGCGCCTTCAAGGCTCGCACGTCAGGAATCCTCGCTGGTTCTCGCGGGAGAGCGTCGTCGGCCGTACAGAACGAAGACGCCTGTCGCCATCACCGCCGTGGGCGCCCCGAAGATGATTGCATAGAACCAAGCCACGTCCTCGGACCGGGTATGCAGAATCGGCACGTCCTCTTCCGAAACGACCTCTCCCGCAAATTCTTCCTCGCCGCCCAGCCAACGAATTCCGTCCGCAACGACGAACGCGTTCAGCTCGAGACGCCGCAGGATCTGGTCCGAAAAGATCTCGGCGTCTCCGTAGACCAACGCGCGCATGCCGGGTCCCGCAACCGGCGAAGGGGCCGTCGCGCTGGAATCCGGATCAGAGATGGAGTCCGTCGCCTCGCCGGAGTCCGTGTCCACCCGCTCGACCGCCACCGCCAAACCGTGCTCCTGCCGCACCTCGGCGTCCTCGTCGAAGCGATAGTCGCCGTCCAGGTCGGCGTAGCTGCTGGGCAGCGAGTTGATGACCACGTTGGCGCGCAGCCCGGGCACGTCTTCGTCCACCTGGAAGCTGCCGGGGCCCACCATGATGATCTCGCTGCCGCTTCGGCTGGCGGTGGTGACGGAAGGGTGCGTGGAGAACCTGTTCGTGATGATGAAGCGACGATCGGCCACCGTGGGCGGGTTGCCGGGCACGAACACCTGGTCGTGGACGGTCATGGCCGGGTTATGGTTGACGCCCAGGTAATCGCGCAGCACGCCAATGTCGAAATCCGAGTCGGGCTCCAGGGCCACGAGCAATGCTCCCCCCCGTTCGAGGTATTCCCGCACGGCATCCATTTCCGCGTCGAGAAACGGGCGTTGCGGCCCCAGAATCATGAGCATGGCCGCGTCGTCGGGTATCCGATCGCCCAGGCCTTCGCCGATGCCGATGTCGCGCACTTCGTAGTTGAGAAACTCGAGCATCTCGCGCAGCGCTCGAGGCGGCGGTCCCATGTCGGCTTCCGAGGTCATGCCGGGGCGCCACCGCTCCCTCAGCGACGGCGGCTGGTCCGCCTCCGGCTCGTCAGCCGACAGCGGGTCGTTGAACTCGCCGTGTCCCTTGGTCAGATAGGCGAAGCGGCGCGCCCGGTTCAGCTGCAGCAGCGCCTGCTGCACGTGTCTGTCGAGTACGCGAAGCCGGCCGCGCGCTTCGTCGAGGTCGAGAAGCAGCCCGATCTGCTCGGTGCGGCCGTTCAAACGCAGAAAGACCTCGCCGTCGTTGCGGGCGTTGAAGTCTCGGGCAGCGTCGGGGTCGGCATAGCGGTCGTACTCGCTGATCGCAACCTTGCCGGTGGCGCGCGCGAGCTCGTCCAGGTAGGTGCGCACCTCGTCCTTGACCGCGTTGACTTCGGGAAAGAACAGCGCCGCTTCGAGCGTGCCGTCCATGTTGCGCACAATCTCTTGCACGGATTCTCCCGGCGTGGCCGTTTTGAAGTAGCTGAAGTCGGCGGTCTGGTTGAGGGCCGAGGCCATGTAACCGATCAGCACCAGTGCCGAGCCGCCCAGAGCGACGCTCAGCCCGTTGGCGACGGTTTCGCGCACGCGCATGGCGTCGACCACAAGCGACCCAGTGGTGCCGCCCCTCGCCAGCGCCCACTGCGCCGCCAGCACCGGGAACAGGGAACCGGCCAGCACCATGGGCGAGGCCACGAGAAAGAATCGCTGGAACCGCAGCTGGTCCCTGATTCCCTCGAACTCGAGGCCGAGCATTTCCAGCCCGCCTTCGGTGCCGGGGACGTAGCCCGCAAGTGCCAGCGCGCAACCTGCATACCCCAAAACAAACACCGTCTCGATTGCACGCCTCGGACCTTGCGACCCACGCCACAGCATGAATCGCCAGACCGTGGCGGTAAGTACGGCGCCGCCGCCCGCAATGATTAGGGGAAGGTGCAGCCACGTGATTCCGTCGAGCACGCGTACGGCTGCAAATACGACCACAAGGCCGGACAGGACCAGCCAAGTCAGCCACGCGTTGTCGTTTGGCGCGCTGGGGCGTTCGGGTGCGCCGGGGTTGTCGTGCGCTTCGGGGGCGTTGCGCGTTGGGTCCATTTCCTGGTTCGCTACTCCCATCGCTTTGCCTGCATCGCCTTGGTTGCGGCAAAAAGGAAGAAGTACGTAAGTGCAAGGTAGTAGATCACGTCGCGCAGATGGAGCAGGCCGGACAGGAACCCGGCGAAGTGCCGTCCGTGAATGGCAAGTGCGGCGAGCACGCGCGACAGGGGCGAGCCGACGATCTGGGACAGGGGCCACAGCAGAAACAGGACGCCGGTAATGGCCGCTGCAATGGCCGCCGCGACGAGTTGATGGCGGGTGAGGGAAGTGGCGAAGAGGCCGATTGAAAGGACTCCCGCGCCCAGAAGGATGAGGCCCAGATAGCCGATCACGATGTGTCCGAAGGCGATCTTGCCGTTGACGAGGATAAGGAGGGGAATGTAGAGCGTCGCTACCGTGATCGCCGCCAGGAAGGCCAACGCGGACAGGAACTTGCCCAGCACGATCTCCCAATCCTTGACGGGGGAGGTGTCGAGAAGCAGTTGCGTGCCGGTCTGTCGTTCCTCGGCGATGAGCCGAATGGAAAGCGCAACCGCCGCGACGGCCGTGAGACCGCCGGCATTGTAGAAGAAACCGGCCAGGACGAGGCCCGAGAGGCGTTCGCCCGCGTCGGGACCCAGTGCGGTGGCGTAGAAGAACAAGCCGTCGAGAAGGAGCACCGCCGCCGCGACGATGTACCCCATGGGGGAACGGACGTACGCTTGGAGCTCGCGGCGAAAGATGATTCCGGTGGCACCCAGGTTCATGCTGCGCTCCCGTTCATGCGCGCGCTCCTTCGACCAAGCCGACGAAGACCCGTTCCAGCTCGCGCTCGGCGCGGCGCAGCCCGATCACGTCGTGCCCTGCCTCGATCAGCGCGCGGCAGACGGCGGCGCGGAGGTCGGTCTCGCCTTCGACGTCGAACTCGACCGGTGCGGCGGAGGCCTGCGCTACGCCACCGGACGATGCGTCACTTGCGGCCACGCCCGTCACCCCCGCCACGCCCGCGATGACGGCTGCGGGTGCTTCTGCGGCGGCCGCGTTGGCTTTGACGGTAACCGACATGCGGCGCGACGCGAGGAGCCGCTCGCCCAGCTCGGCTTCGGTGCCCGACGCGATGATGGCTCCGTCGTTGAGGATGAGCAGCCTGTCGCAGGTCTCGCTGATTTCGGGCAGGATGTGGCTCGAGATCAGGATCGTGTGCGCGTCCTTGAGGCGTCGGATCATGCCGCGCATTTCCATGATCTGCACCGGGTCGAGATCGTGGGTGGGCTCGTCGAGGATCAGCAGCTCCGGCTCGTGGATGATGGCCTGCGCCACGCCGACGCGCTGCCGGTATCCCTGCGACAGGTGCCGCGTGGGCATGTCGCGCACTTCGGCGATGCGGGCGTATTCCTCGACTTCGGGCACGCGCCGCGCAACCGCGTCTCGGGACATGCCCTTGAGCTGCCCCACGAAGGCGAGGTATTCGCTGACGGGCATGTCGCCGTACACGGGCGGTTGCTCGGGAAGATACCCCACCTTCTTGCGGACCTCGTGGGGATCGCGCAGCACGTCGAGGCCGTCGATCGTGACGGTCCCGGAAGATGGGCGCAGCCCGCACGCGAGAATGCGCAGCAACGTGGTCTTTCCGACGCCGTTGAGGCCCAGGAAGCCCACCGTGGCGCCACGCTCGATTTCGCATGAAACGGGACCGAGGGCCCGCTTTCTGCCGTAGTATTTTGTGACCTCGGTTAGCTGAACCATGCGCGAAACCTAAACGGACCATCGGCGCGGTCAAGGTGCTTTGGGGGGGTGACGTACCCTGTCACAAAGACAGGAGAAATCGGACGAGCGCGCGCTGCGCTGCTGCAGGGAGCGCCAGAAACGCATCGCGGGCAGTGGCGGCCTCGCCTCCATGGGCGGCCACCGCAGAGGCAACGTCGCCGGCGCGTCCATCGTGGAGAAGGCGGTCGCGGTAGCGAAGGCCCCATAGGGGGGCGGTGCGGAGCTCGCCGGGCAGCGCGTCCAGGCCGCAGACGTTGGCCAGTTCCGCCCCCATGTCGTGCAGGAGGAAATCCGAGTAGGGCCTGATCGTCCTGGTGGCCAGCGCGGCGACCTCGGCTGGGCCGGTGCGCAGCTCTTCACGGTGGCAGGCGGTGCAGCCGATCTGCCGGAAGAGTGCTTCGCCCCGTGTGACGGTGTCGCGAACCGCGGCGGGGAGCTCCCGTGACGGGGCGGGGGACGCGAGGAAGCGAACGTAGTCGGTGAGTTGATCGAGGGTTGGCGCGTCGATCTCGGGCTCGGCCATGGGGTCGGCGTCGGGGGGAATGGGGACGCCGTTCACCGCTTCTTCTGCGAGGTGCCCCGGCGTGGTGAAGCCGAGCTCGAAGCGCAGCGCGGCGACCACGAAGTCGCGGACGGTAGCAGCGTCGCCTTTGCGACCGAAGCGCGCCGAGCGACCGTCGGGGAGGCGCGGCAGACGTCCCGAGATGCCGTCGCCGTCGCGGTCGTCGGGGTCGGCCCACTCCTCCAGGACGCGATCGGGCACGGCGTCGACGAGGCCGAGGCCGAAAAGCGGGGGCGCCATAACCCGAGCCGTGTCGGTAGCGGCGGCGGGCACTTTCTCGGGCCCCAGGCCATGTGCGAGCAGGAGGTCGGTGGCGCGGCGCTGAATGTTGTCGCCGCCGTCGGCGGTGAGGAGGTCGCAGCGGCCGTCTGCGAAGCGCGTGGCCTTGAGGACGGGGATGCGGGTCGCGCTGCCGCCAACCGCAGGCTGGTTGTGGCAGTCGCTGCACCGCTCGGCGTTGTAAAGGGGGCCGAGTCCCTCGTCGGGCGTTGCGAGGCGCTCGAATAGGGCGCGACCCAGGAGAAATCGGCCGCGTTCGCCCGTGCCGAGATCGGCGATGGGCTCGCCCGGGGCGGGCAATGGTTCGGGGGACTCGGTGGCGCGGCACGCTGCGATGGCGAAGGCGCAGGCTAGGACCGCGAGGGTGGTGCGCACCTTTACCCGGGGCCTCCCGGATCGCCTGCCTCCGCCAGCATGCGTCGCGCCAACACGATTGCTGCAAGGACGCCGCGCGACCTTACCCGTGTGTCCACCCGGGCCATGAACCATGCGTCCAGGAGGGGCGGGAGCGATCGGACTTCTTCGCGCCGGGCCGCGATCGCCTCCATGTAGCGGGCGAGCGCCGTCCGGTCCGGAGCCTCAGGGCTCTCCAATTCAAGCACACGGGTCCAGTATTCGATCTCGTCGTCGTGCAATTGCGACAGTCGCGCCGCGACGGCGGTGTCCAACGCGATGCCTCGGGCAGATGCGTCGGCAAGTCGCAGTTCGCGGGTGCCGATGTCGTTGACGAGGCTGATTCGTCCGGGTTCGCCGACGGCGATCAACTCTTCCAGCGACTCGGGCGGCAAGAATAGCAACACGCGTGCCACGACGTTAGCGGTTAGCGCGCCATCGTCCCAAGTTGCCAGCACCTGCCTAGATTCCAGCCATTCCGCGGGATTCTCGGCCATTCGGGCAATCACGACCTCGGTTCCGGGGGACACCGTGAAATTGCGGGCGGTGCGCACTCCCTCGGCCGCGCCAACGTCTGCCTGCGCAATGGTTCTCTCGAAGAGAAGATCTGCGAAGAGGGTTTCGACTTCTTCAAGGCGTGGACGGTAGAGTAGATGGAACCCTTCGGCGCTTTGGGTGACGCCCGACACCTGGCCCGGCTCCAGGCGGAAGGCCACCCGGTCGAGCGTAGAAGGAAGTTCTCCCGCGGCGAAGAGGCCGAGCAATCCTCCCCGCTGGCGCGATTCGACGTCTTCGCTTTCGGCTAAGACCTGGGCCCAACCACCGCCCTCGGCGATTGTCGCCAGAAGACGTTCGGTGGTGCGTTGCTGCAGCAAGCGCTCGCTGGACGACGTTTCGGGCCCGACCCGGCGCAACACGTGGGCGATCAGCCGCAGAGAACCTTCTGCGAACACGGTCTCGATGGACTCGGTGGCGCGCATGGCGTCTTCGCCGAGTCTTTGACGCCGGTCGGCTTCCAGCAGAGCTTCGCGCTGGTCCAGCCAGATTGAGGCGGCGCGGGCCTCCGAACCCAGGAGCGAGTCTCCGGCTGCCGCCCGTTGCGAGAGGGCTGCCGCCGATACCCAGAGGTCGGCGAGCTGGTCGACGGCGAGCGAATCGAGCGGGTATGGCTGGGCAAGTACCAGGATTGCTGCGAGCCGGTCTTCGGTCAGCGTCCAGTCGCCGGCGCGTGCGGCAAGGCCCTGGTCCGCCAAGTTGCTGCACCCGGCCATGCAGAACAACAGGCACAACCTTATCGGCGTGGCGCGGGACATGTGGAGCAGCGTGGCGAGCAACCGTGTGGGTGGCACGTGCAAACGCGTCGGCAGACTACCTGACCGTGATCGTGATCGTGTCGGCCACGGGAGGATCGAGGGGAATGTGCACGCCGTCGGCGACCACCGCGATGACTCGGTGTTCGCCGGGCGTCAGGTCCTCCAAGGTGAACTGGGTCTGCGCCAAGCCCATGTGGTAGTGGACGCCGGGGTCGTTCGGGATCGGTAGGGTCCAGTCCACGTCGCCGTCCACGATGAGGTGGTGATGCCCCGTGCCGGGATCCATGTTGCCGGCCTGCACGATTTCGATTCCTTCGGTTTCCATGACGAAGAGGACTGGACCGGCTGCGACCTCGTCCCCGTCCGCCGGCTGCACGATTGCGACGCGGCCTTCGACCACGCTCTCGTCCATGGGCGTCTCCGCCTGGGGTTCGTCCGCGCCGCCGCAGCCCAAAACCATCAAGGCGGTTCCCAATCCGACTGTAACTCGCATAGCTCCGTCGCTCCTCGTTGTCCGAAGGCTGGTGTGTGTGGCCGCTCCTGCCAAGTGGCAAGCCTGCTGCGCATCGTCGCCACAAGGTGGCGAATGGAGCGCTTCCGCGCCAGACCTGGGACTCCTTGACGCGAAGGGAGTATTGACTGAATGTTACGAGCCATGAACGAATCGGGATTCGATACCCTCAGGGCTACACGCCCCCTTGAAGCCGCCGGGGTGGAGCCTGTGGCACATACCTGCTAGGGGCAACCCACGGTTCGTGCTACGCGCTCTAGCAGTGCTGTGGGTTGCCTTGGCGGCAACGCCGGATCGCGGATTGGCCCAGCTCGGTCCGTCCCACGACCGCGTTGACCCCGACACGCTGCCGCGCCCGTCCCTCGAAGCCAGACGAACGCCTGCCCCGATCACGGTTGACGGGGACCTCGGCGAGGACGCTTGGGCGCTCGCCGACTCGACCAGGGGCATGTTCTACCAGTCCATCCCGAACCAGGGGACGCTCTCGACTGAGCGGACTGTCGTGCGCGTTCTCTACGACGACGAGCACCTCTATATCGGTGCGATCATGTACGACAGTGAGGCGCAAGCACTCGTGTCCGCCGGTATGGAACAGGATTTCGCCACGCAGGATTCGGACATTTTCGGGTTCGCGCTCGACACCTATCTGGATCGCCAAAACGCCTTTCTCTTCGCGGTGAACCCGGCCGGTGCCCTCTTCGACGCTCAGGCCTTCAACGACCAGCAATCGGTCAACCGGGCCTGGGAGGGCGAAGTAGAGGTTGCGACTTCGGTACGGGACTGGGGTTGGGTGGCGGAGATCGCCGTTCCCATGACCACTCTGCGGTTTCGCGAAGTGGACGGCACGCAAAGCTGGGGCTTGAACTTCTCGCGACGCATTCGGCGCATTTCAGAGGATTCGAGCTGGGCTCCGCTGTCGCGACAGTTCCGCGTCTACAAGATGTCTCGCGCGGGTACCTTGACCTCGCTTAAGGGGATGCGACAGGGTCGCAATCTGTGGGCGAAGCCGTTCATAAGCGCCATTCGCAACGATGGGTGGCGTCACGGACAGTCGAGCGATGGGATCGAGGGCGGCCTCGACGTCAAGTGGGGCGTTACGCCGCAGCTCACGCTCAACGTGACCGCGCTGACCGACTTCTCGCAGGTCGAGGTCGACGAGCACCAGATCAACCTGACCCGGTTTTCGCTGTTCTTCCCGGAAAAGCGCGACTTCTTTCTCGAAGACGAAGGGATCTTCAGCTTCCAGGACAACCGCGTCCGCAACTTCCGCACCGGTTCCGGTCCCCAGAACTTCAAGCTGTTCCACAGTCGTCGCATCGGTCTCTCGGCGGACCGCTCACCCGTACCCATCGCTGGCGGCGCGCGACTCACGGGGCGTCTGGGAGGCTATGCGATCGGCCTTCTCAACATGCAAACCCGGCATAATCCGGGCAGTCCCGGCGAGAACTTCTCCGTCGTGCGCCTGCGCAAGAACGTGCTTGGCAGCAGCGACGTCGGCGTCATGATCGTCAATCGACAAGGTACCAGCCAGGGTGTGGCCGGCGACTACAACCGATCGGTGGGCGCCGACGTGAACTTGCGGCTTGCCGGTGGGCGAATGCTCCTCAACTCCTACGTGGCGGCGACCGACGAGCCGGAGGTGTCGGGAGACAGGTTGGCGAGTGCACTCGAGATCGCGTGGCGGGACCCCGTCTGGAACGCGTCGATGCTGCTGAAGACGGTGGGCGAAGACTTCAACCCAGGCGTGGGTTTCGTCGCGCGACGGGGCATTCGCCACGGCTTCGTCACGCTGGGCGCGCATCCGCAGCCGCCGATTCCGCGCGTACGCGAACTCAACCCGTACATGGACGTCAGCGTGTTCACCGACGCGAGCTGGGTGACGGAGAGCCGCGAGATCAAGCCGGGATTCGGGATCTCCTTTCTCGACAGCAGCGTCCTCACGTTCGAGTACGTGGCCTTCTACGAGCGCCTGAGCGCCCCGACGCCGATTGCGGGGGTCACGGTACCGGCTGGCGAATACGACTACGGCGCCTTTGCGACCAGCTACCAGTCGAACCTGGGGCGCAAGCTGGGCGGACGACTGTCGCTAACGCGGGGCGGGTTCTTCGATGGCGACAGGACCTCGTTGACCGGCAGCGTAACCCTGCGGCCGAACGCGCACCTGTTCGCCGAGGCCACGGCGCAGCGCAACCGTCTCACCCTTGCCGGACGCACGTTCGACGCCAATCTGCTGGGTGGTCGTTTCAGATATGCGCACAACACGCGCACCTTCCTGAGCGCCTTCCTTCAGTACAACGAGACGACCGACGAGGTGCAAACGAACGTCCGTTTCAATCTGATTCACGCCCCCCTGAGCGATGTCTTTCTCGTTTATTCGGAGCGCCGCGACCGATCCCCGGAGCCGGGCCGGGCCGCGTTGACCGAAAGGGCCGTGACGCTGAAGGTGACGAAGCTGGTGGCGTTTTGAACGTTCATCTGATCGACGGTACTTACGAGCTGTTTCGGCACCATTTTGGCGCGCCTTCGGCCCTGGATCGGCGGGGGATGGAAGTAGGCGGCTTGACGGGGGTGCTGGCTTCTCTCCTCGGCATGTTGGATGCGGGCGCAACGCACATGGCGGTCGCGACCGATCACGTCATAGAGTCGTTCCGAAACGAGCTGTGGCCAGGATACAAGACCGGAGCAGGGATCCCGCCCGAGCTGATGTCACAGTTCCGGCCCCTGGAAGACGGGCTCCGTGCGATGGGCGTCCAGGTCTGGGCCATGGAGCAGATGGAAGCCGACGACGCCCTGGCGGCGGGTGCGGCTCAGGCGGCAAGCGACCCGCGCGTCGAACGCGTGTACATCTGCACGCCGGACAAGGATCTGTCGCAGTGCGTGGTGGGCGATCGAGTGGTCCAGCTGGACCGACGATTGGGCGCCGTGCGCAACGAGGAGGCCGTGATCGCCAAGTTCGGCGTGCCGCCGCGCAGCATGCCGGACTACCTGGCGCTTGTGGGCGACAGCGCCGACGGGTTCCCGGGCGTGCCGGGATGGGGCGCAAAATCGACGGCGACAGTGTTGGGTCGGTATCGCCGCCTTGAGCGCATTCCCGAATGTGCTGGCACGTGGGACGTGGCCGTACGGGGAGCGAAGCGGCTGGCCGAATCGCTGCGCGCCCATCGCGCGAACGCCTTCCTCTTCAGGGACTTGGCCACCCTGCGCGAAGAGGCGGTCCAGCTTGAGAATGTGGAAGAGCTCGAGTGGCGTGGCCCGACGGCCCGATTCGAGGCGGTTGCCGCGCGCTTAGGCAGGTTGGACCTGTGGAAGCGCGCCCAGCGAATCCATCGGCACGCGAGCCGGGCCTGATCGGCGAACCACCAACCAGCGCCGGCTAGCGATCCACCGTCCGCAGGATCCAGTCCGCAATCAGCTCCATCGATTCGACCGACCAGGTCTCTTCAATCGTGCCGTACTCGCTGGGCGAGCCAGTCTCCGAGTACTGGAACAGGTGGTTCAAGTCCGGCAACGCGTGGATTTCGTAGTCGGTGTTGCCCCCTCGCTGAAGCGCGGCCTCAATCTCCCTGAGGTTTTCCTCGTAGGGGACTTGCAGGTCCTTCTCGCCGTTTATGGCAAGGACCGGCACCGTTACCTGTTCAATCACCGACGCGGGATCGAAGGTCAGGAAATAACGGAACCAAGGCGTGTTCACCTGCTGAATCTGAGTGCTGATCATGTTATCCAGCGAGGCCTGATCGGTGATCCCGGCCTGGGCGCGCTCGTCATCCGTGAGGGCGCTAAAGCCATCGCGCATCATCTCTTCCAACGCTTCAGCGGCAGCAGCATAATCGGGCTCCGACTTGAGGATTGCGAAAATGGCCTCCTGTTGCTCTCGGCTTCTGGCGATTTGCTCCTCGGTAGCGCCGGCGGCCCGGGCGATCAAGGCGCCTTGGGCGTAGAGGATTTGCTCGCCGGTGATGCCGGGCCCGGCCATCAAGACGATGAAGCTGACGTCGTCGGATTGCGTGGCCGAGATGGGTGCGATTAGGCCGCCCTCCGAGTGGCCCGCGAGCCCAATCGCCTCGTGTGCAACGTCTTGCCGCGTCTTCAGGTAGGCCACGCCGGCCAAGGCGTCCGACGCGAAGTCGCGCGACGTGGCGCTGGCAAAGTCTCCCGTGGACTCGCCGATGCCGCGGTCGTCGAACCGGAGAACCGCGATGCCGCGGCGGGTGAGGTGATCGGAGAGCACCAGGAACGGTCGGTGGCCCATGAGCGCTTCGTCGCGGTCCTGGGGGCCCGACCCCGTAATGAGGATCACGGCGGGGAAAGGGCCTCCCTCGGTGGGTCGCGTGAACGTGCCTGCAAGGACGTGACCGCCGTCCGGGTTGGGGTAGCTGACGTCTTCCGACAGATACGGATACGGCTCTTGCGGGTCTTGCGGACGACTTGTATCGAGCTCGTCGTCGCTGGCCCGCTCAAGGACGAGCGCCAACGCGGCGCCCATCTGCGTGAAGGTGCCATCGATTGTCTCGCCGTCTTCCGAAAGCGTACCCTCGTAGGAGCCGCCAATCATCGGCATGGTCATGGAAAGCACTGACCCGGTGACGGTAACGGACTCGACCGGAATCTGGGCGTTGCCCTGGTCTACCGAGTACATGACGGCTGCAAGGGCGCCATCGGTGACCGTGAGATCGACGCGCATTCGCAACTCGGTTCCCGCCGCGTTCATGGTCCCGATCCATTGCCCGGCGAAGTCGGTCAGTTCCGCTTCTTGTGCCGTTGCCGATCCGACCGCAGGGCCCACGGCGAGCGCCGCCAGCAGCGAGAGGATGGTGGGCGCGCCGCGCGGGGGTGCAGTAAGCACTTCTTGTCTCATTCCTGGTTCCTCGTGTTTGTTATGGTCTACGCACGCCGTTGTCATGGTCTACGCACGCCGCGCCTCGCGCGCGGTCTTCGCGCACGAGGTCTTGGTTGCACCGCCAGGCCCACGCTGCCTTTGCCGAAGATAGCCTCGAGCGCCCGGAGCGTTTCCCGGTTGGCCTTGACCCGCAGCGCCCTCGACCGAAACCGCCCATTGTGGGCGCCGTTGCGCTCGCTGAAGATCACGTCGACCGGGGCGGCCCCGGCGTGCTTCTGCAACACGGTGCGAGCTTGTCGAAAAGCGTCGTCTGCGAGGTCGCTATCCAACGCCACGCGAATGTGGACCGAGACGCGTCCGCTCTCGGGCACGTCCGCCAGCTTCTCGGCCCCGTCCAGAAACACGGGCGGATCGTCTTCGTCGCGCTCCCGGTCGCTTACCTTGCCCCGCACCAGCACCACCGCGTCGGTCTGCAGGGTGTCCCGGCAGGATTTCCACACGTCCTTGAAGCCGAGTACCGTGGCCGTGCCCTGGAAGCCTTCGACGGTAACCTTGCCCCACTCCGATCCGTCCCGGCGCGAAAGCTGCTTCGCCACCCCCGTTACCACGCAGGCCATCTCGACCGATTTGCCCATGCGCTCCTTCAGCCCCCCCGCGTCGATTTCGTCGAAGGCGCGGACCAGCTCGCGGTAGCGGTCGAGCGGGTGCCCCGATATGAAAAACCCCAACGCCTGTTTCTCGCGGGTCAGGCGTTCGCGGTCTCCCCATTCGGGCACCGTTGGCAGCTCGGGAAGGGGACGCTCCATGCCCATCACGTCGCCAAACAGCGATTGCTGCCCCATTTCGACCTCTTGCAAGCGGGCGGAGGCTTCGCCATAGGCCGCGTCCAGCCCTGCCACCATTTGGGCCCGGTGACCGAACGAATCGAGCGCACCCGACGCGATCAGCGCCTCGCACGCCCGTTTGTTGAGCGCGCGGATGTCGATCCGTTCCAGGAACTCGAACAGATTGGCGAAACGACCACCTTGCGCACGCGCGGCGAGGATCGACTGGACGGCGGCATTGCCGACGCCGCGCACCGCGCCCAACCCAAACCGCAGCGTGTCCTTGCCGACGACGGTGAACTTCCAGCCGCTCTCGTTTACGTCGGGAGGCAAGACCTCCAGGCCGTCGTCGAGTCCCGGCACCGATCGACCCAGCTCGCGACATTCGCCGATGTACTTGACCACGTCGTCGGTCTTGTCGAGCACCGACGACAGCAGCGCCGCCATGAACTCGGCCGGATAATAGCGCTTCAGCCACGCGGTCTTGTAGGACAACAGCGAGTAAGCGGCCGAATGCGACTTGTTGAACCCGTAGCGGCCAAAGGTCTTGATCTGCTCGGCCAGGCGCTTGGCCGTAGTCGGGGCAAGTCCCTTGGCGACGGCCCTTTTCCTGAATCTCCCGAGCTCGGCGCGGATAAGCGCGGCGTCCTTCTTGCCCATCGCCTTGCGCAACACGTCGGCTTCACCGAGCGAATACCCGGCCAGGTCGTTGGCGATTAGGATAACCTGTTCCTGATAGACGATAATCCCGTACGTCGAGTCCAGGACGTGCTCCAGTCCCGGCGCCGGATACTTGACCTTCTGCCGGCCGAGCTTGCGCTCGATGTACTTGTCGGTCATGCCCGAATCGAGCGGTCCCGGGCGGATTAGCGCGTTGGTGGCCACCAGGTCGTCGAACCGGTCGCAGCGCATGGCGCGCAACTTGTCGAGCGCCAGATTGGACTCGAACTGGAAGACGCCCGAGGTGCCCCCGTTCGCGAGCATGCGGTAGACGCCAGGATCGTCCAACGGGACGTCGTCCATGCCGTCCGACGCGAAGACGGCCCCGGTTTCGGGATGGCGAAACTCCCCCAGCCGCCCCTTCACCGCGCGCACGGCGTCGTGAATGACCGTGAGCGTCTTGAGGCCCAGGAAATCCATCTTGAGCATCCCGGCGTCCTCGAGACAGTTCATGTCGTACTGCGTGACGACATCGGGGCCGTCGTCCGCGCCCCTCTTGGCGGCCTCCCGACCCGGCCCACTGCCGCTTCCCTTGCTCTGCGTGCAAATGGGCACGTAGTCGTCCAGCGGCCCCGGGGCGATGACCACCCCCGCAGCGTGCACCGAGGCGTGCCGCGAAAGCCCTTCCAGGGTCATCGAGTAGTCGAAAAGGCGACGGTGCCGCTCGTCGGATCCATAGAGCGCGCCGACTTCCTGGATTCCCTCCACGGCTTCCTTGACCGTATAGCTCTGCCCCGGCTGATTGGGGATCATCTTCGCGATCTTGTCGGTCTCGCCGACGTTGAAGCCCAACACGCGGCCCACGTCCCGAATCACGGCGCGGCTCTTCATCGTTCCGAACGTCACGATCTGCCCGACCGCGTCGCGCCCGTATTTCTTGCGCACGTACTCGATCACTTCACCCCTGCGCTCGTAACAGAAATCAATGTCGATGTCCGGCATCGAAATCCGCTCAGGGTTCAGGAAGCGTTCAAAAATAAGGCCGTGGGCGATGGGGTCGAGGTCGGTAATGCGCAGGGCGTACGATACGATTGAGCCGGCGGCCGAGCCGCGCCCCGGACCCACGGGGATCCCCTGTCGGCGCGCCCAGCGAATGAAGTCCCAGGTGATGAGGAAGTAACCGGCGTACCCGGTCTTCAGAATCACGTCGAGCTCGTAGCGGAGTCGCGTTTCCACCTCGTCGGGCAGCGGATCGCCGTAGCGTTCGCGTGCGCCGGCCTCGACCAAGTGCACCAGGTAGTCGTTGTCGTCGGTGAAGCGGTCGGGGAGCGGGAAGCTCGGAAGGTGGTATTTCTTCGCGAACGACAGCGTGACTTCGTCGGCAATCGCCAGCGTGTTCTCGATCACCTCCGGATGCTCGGGAAAGGCGGCCGCCATTTCGTCGAAGGTCTTGAAATACAGCCCCTCGTCGTACTTCAGCCGGTTCTGGTCGTCGTGGTTCTTGGCGGTACCGATGCAAACGAGGATGTCGTGGGCCTGGTGATGGTCGTGCTGCAGGAAGTGCGCGTCGTTGGTGGCGACCACGGGCAGGCCGAGATCGTCGGCAAGCGCGAAGACCTGACTGTTGAGCTTGGCCTGGCCGGGCGTGCCGTGAGCCTGCACTTCGAGGTAGTAGCGGTCGGGAAAGGTGTTCGCGTACCACTCCGCGACTTCGCGCGCCTGGTCGGCGTTGCCGGCCGAGAGGTGACGCGCCACCTCGCCGGCCATGCAGGCCGAAGTGACGATCAGGCCGTCGGAATAGCGGGCGAGCGTCTGGCGATCGACACGGGGCCGATAGTAGAAGCCCTGCGTGTAGCCGAGCGACGTCAGCTTGACCAGGTTGTGGTAGCCCTGCCGGTCGCGGGCCAACAGCACCAGGTGGTAGTGGGCCTTGCCGCCTTGCCCCGAACGCGATCGCGCCCGCCGATCGCCGGGCGCCACGTACGCCTCCATGCCGATGATCGGCTTGACGCCCTCGCTGCGCGCCACCTTCTGGAAGCTCCACGCGCCGTGCATGCACCCGTGGTCGGTGAGCGCCAGCGCGGGCATCTCGAATTCCTGCGCTTTCCTGACCAGATCCTTCAGGCGGTTGGCGCCGTCGAGCAGCGAGTACTCGGAATGCGTGTGCAGATGGACGAAGGACAATGTCCGGTTATCGCCGCTGCATGACCGTATACCCCGAGACCACGTCGTATCGCAGCACCGACGCGACGTCCCCATCGCCCTCGAAAGTCAGCAGGGCGTCGCCCGCCGCGAAGGTCGTGCCGCCACGGAAGTCCAGGGTCTGGCTCTCCCGCCCTTCTCCGGGGACCTCCTGGTCGGCCATCATGAGCATGGTGTAGGTCAACCCGTCGCCGTCGGCAGCGATTCGCACCACCGCCTGTCCGGCACGCGCCGGCCCGCCATAGTCGCCTTCGAAATAGGCGAGATCGCCGTCGAACTCGACCGGTTCCGGCGTAGCGTCGCCCACCATGGCCACGACGATCTCTCGCGCCAGCGCCGCTGGTCCAGGAGGCCCCGTCGTGTTGGTGAGCACGACGACCGCCAGATCCTCGTCGGGCAGATAAAGCGACTCGGTGAGGAAGCCGTCGATTCCGCCGCCGTGATGAACCGCCCGGTGCCCCGCAATGTCGGACACCGCGATCCCGAGGGCGTAGCGGAGCCGGGTCCCGTCGTTGAGGTCGCCCGGTGCAACCAGCTGGGCGTACGAATCTTCCGTCAACACTTCGCCGCCGTGCAGCGCGCCCAGCCACGTCAAGAGATCGCCGGCGCTGGCACAGAGCGAGCCGGCCGCAAAGGGAACGTTGTGTACGATGTACCCCTTGTGCTGGAACCCCTCGGGCCCGGAAGCATATCCGGTCACCTTGCCTTCGTGGATCTCGGTCTCGCTGCAGTAGTGGGAGCGCTCCATTCCCAGGGGCGCGAAGATCCTCTCCTCGACGTACTCCTCGTAGCTCACCCCGGACGCGTCTTCGAGAATCATGCCGGCGAGATAGAAGGCCGAGTTGTTGTAGATCTCGTGTTCGCCCGTGGCGAAGTCGAACGGATGCGCCGCCACCAGTGCGAGCAGGCTGTCGCGGGGCACTCGCCTGACGAAGTAGGGTCGTGCGGCAGCCATCTCGGTATAGCCCCGTATGCCCGAGGTGTGGTCGAGAAGCTCGCGCACCGTGATCACGTTGCCCTGGGTGGGGAAGTCCGGCAGGTATTCGGCCATGTCGGCGTCCAGGTCCACGTTGCCCTGTTCCTGCATTTGCAACAGACCCACCGACGTGAACTGCTTCGTGACCGAGCCCATCTCGTAGATGGCGTCTTCGGGAGTCGGCACGCGCAGCTCGACGTTGCCCCACCCGTACCCCCGCGTGGCCACGACTTCGCCGCGGTGCGACACCGCCACCGAGGCGCCCGCGCTGCGACCGTCGCGGATCGGCGCCATCATGATCTCGTCGATCATCGCGACGTGGTGCGCGTGGTCGGGATTGCCGTAACCGACGCCCTCGGCGCCGTGTTCGCCAACGGGAGGGGCGTCGGCGGCGGGAGCCGTGCAGGCGACGGCCGCCACGACGGCGAACAGTGAAGGGTGGCGACAGGCCCTCGTCCACTTGGAACTGGCTGACATGGAAGCTACTCCTCGCAGGAAAATGAATTCATGATCTCGTCGAGCTGGATCATATATTCGTATTTGTCTCGCGTCGGCGCATACAGCCAGGCGTCGATCAGGTACAAACGGTCCTGCCCGGCACACGCAATCGCGCGCGAAATGAACGGCCCGGCGGCCGGATACCCGTCGGGAGGATTCTGCCAAACCGCCTGCACGTAATGGCCCGGCCGGCCGCCGTACTCCGCGCGTCCCTCGCGCAACCGTTCCAGATTCACGACTTGAGGATACTCGTAGTACTGGTCCACGATCTGCGAGCGCCACGCCAGAATCCGTTCTCGCACACCGTCTTCGGCGCCAGGGCTGCCATCTTCCGCGCTGGGGCTGCCGCCGTCCAGGATGGCGCTGCCGCCGTCCGCAATGGGGCTCCGCCACGTAACCGCGAACTGGCGTATAAGCTCCGACGGATCCGGGTTGTCGTTGCGAAAAACGTGCACCGAATCCTGAACCCAGTAATCGTACACTTCCGGAACGGTCAGAGAGAACCCGTGTTCCTCCCGCACCGTCCGAGCCAGCGCCGTATCCGCCCCCGTCGCAAACATCCTCGCCACGGCCCACTCGCGAAACTGACCCTCGAAAATGCCGAACAGCTCCGGCAGCATCTGCCGCACCACGTCCGCGTCTTCTTCCGGCCCGGCGTCTTCTTCCAACAGAAGCAGGGTGACGAGCTGCTCGCGCGCCCACACCTCCTGCACCTGCGCGATCGTCGGCGGCGTCAGCGGCCCCTCGACGCCTGCGAGAGGCGTCGCCATCCACGGATCATGGGGTTTGCCGATGAATAGCAGCTGGCGAAGGCGGCGCAGACCAGCCCACGACGAGTCCGCGGGCTCCAGGTACGACACCCGAAACGCGTGTTCGTTGCGCACCGTGAACACGTTGCCTTCGAGCGCCGAAAACGCTTCTTCGCCCACTTCGGCCCATAGTTCCGGCGACCCAGTCACCACCACGGCGTGGACGTCTCCCATCGCAAGCGGCAGGGAGTCGCACGCGGTTGCGGTCAGGATCGCGAAGCCGGCGAGGAGTCCGCGACCTGCGCGGCCCGTCGTCCGCCCCACGGAGCCCGTCGCTCGCCGCGCGGGAGTGGGCGCGCACCCCTCGCGCTCTCGATCAGCCATCTGGAATTCGGCATTCATTTCGTTTCTCCCCCGATGTTGCCCATATATATTAGGAATACGGCACTGCCTGGGAACACACATTAGCGTACACCACCGGAAGGTCATTGGTCCATGACTCGGCCCTCACGCAGGCGGGCAACAAGGCCCGCGCTACTCATCACATCGGCCCTGTTGCTCGCCGGATGCGCCTCCGGCGGCACACCCGAGCGACCGGTCAGCGGCGGCGAACCGCCGGGCGGCGAAGCGGCGACCGCGCCTGCCACGGCCCCCGCAAGCGCCCCCGACACGGCCCAGGCGGCCGCGTCCAGCCCCGCCCCTCCTGCCGAGGCCCAGCCCGTCGCCCCAATCGGCGGCATCTTCACCGACGACCAGGCTCGGCGGGGGCGCACGACCTTCGACGAAGTCTGCTCCGAATGCCACACGACAGCCGAGTTTCGGGGGCGTTCCTTCCAATCCAATTGGGGGCGACGCACGGTCTACTCGTTCTTCCGTACCATACGCTCGACCATGCCCGACGACAATCCGGGCGGACTCGAGGAACAGGTGTATCTCGACGTCGTCGCGTACATTCTGAACCTCAACGGCCACGACGGCGGGGCCGCCGAGCTGTCCGCCGACTCGCCCATGCGCAAAGTGCGCATTGCACCGCCCGAGGAGAATTGAGGAGGTCGATCCGAATGTACGGCCCCTGGTACGCACGCGACTTCATCCACGGGGCGCTGGCACGGGCGCTGGTTATCACGCTAGCCGCCGCCGTTGCCTTCGTCGCGCCCAACACCGCCACCGCCCAACAGCAAGCCCACGACCCCTTCGCGGAATTCGACGCTTTCGTCGTCGAAGTCATGGACGACTGGCAGATCCCTGGCTTGGCCGTCGGCGTGGTCCACGACGGAGAAATCATCCTTGCCAAGGGCTTCGGCTACCGCGACGTAGAGAGCCAGCTGCCGGTGACCGAGCACACCACCATGGCGATCGGGTCCAACAGCAAATCCTTCACGGTCACGTTGATGGCCATGCTGGTGGACGACGACATGTTGGCATGGGACCAGCCGGTGCGCGATTACCTGCCGGGTTTCCGGCTGTACGACGAATTCGCCACTGCCGAAATGACCCCGCGCGATCTGGTCACGCACCAGTCCGGGCTTCCCAGGCACGACAACGTGTGGTACGGGCGCGCCGCAACCCGCGAGGAGATCTTCCGCAAGCTCCGCTACCTCGAACCCAACGCCTCGTTCCGTAGCCGCTACCAATACCAGAACCTGATGTTCCTGACCGCCGGATACCTCACCGAGCGACTCACCGAGCGCGACTGGAACGACCTTATAGACGAGCGAATCTTCACCCCCCTGGGGATGGATCGGTCCAACACCTCCGTCGGTGATTCCCCGGCGTCGGGGGACTACGCCCTGCCCTACGTGCTGCGCGACGGCGTGCTTGCGAAAGTCCCCTTCCGCAATATCGACAACGTGGGCCCGGCGGGCTCGATCAACTCGAACGTCGTCGAGATGATGGCTTACGTGCAGGCCCATATCGAAGGGGGCGTCTACAACGGCCACCGCCTCATCTCGGCGGAGAACTCGGCACAAATGCAGCAGCCCCAATTCGCCATGCCGGGCGACTCGGAGTTTCCCGAGATCGGACCGCTCAGCTACGGCCTGGGACTGCGCGTCGGGACCTATCGCGGCCACAAGATCGTACTGCACGGGGGCGGCATCGACGGCTTCATTTCGTCCATGTCGTGGCTTCCGCGCGAAAAGATGGGCGTCATGGTGCTCACCAACCGTTCCGGCGGCATGAACGCGGTGCCGATCACGGTCGCCTACAACGTTTACGACCGCTTGCTTGGCCTGCCCGAAATCAACTGGAACGAACGCCACTTGGGCCAGCGGGCCGAGCAGGATGCGCGCACGGCGGAGTCGGAGCGCGAGATGCTCGCCCAGCGGGTCGAGGGCACTAACCCCAGTCACGACATCGAGTCCTACGCAGCGACCTACCATCATCCCGGATACGGAACCGTGCGCGTCGCCGCCAACGGAGACGAACTCGCGATCGCCTACGACGACTTCACGCTTGAACTGGCGCATTTCCACTACAACGTGTTCAGGATCACGTCCATACCGAACACCGTGCCGGTTACGGGATTGGTGACCTTCTTCACCGACAGAGACGGCGCGATCGGCAGCGTGGCCATTCCGTTTGAGCCGAACGGGGCGGACATCGTCTTCAAGCGCTTCGAGGGGTAGCCGTCCGTGGGTGGGGCCTGTGCGCGAAGCCGCGTTGTGATGTTGGGGCTGAGGGCGACGGCCCTGGCACCGTGGCCGCTGCTTTTCCTCGGGGCCGCCTCCGCGCTGGCGGGACAGGTAGGAACCACCTTGCGGGGCACGGTGCGATCCGGGCTCACGGGCCAAGCGCTGCCCGGCGCCGTCGTTCAGATCGTGGGCACGGGCGCGGCCGCAACCACCAACGACGACGGTGACTACGCGATCCTGAACGTGGGCGCGGGCGTCTCGGTCGTCAGGGTCACCCACCCCGATCACGTGGGGCTGGTCGATCGGGTTCCGGTAGGAAACGAGCCCGTGATTCGGCGCGACTTCGAGATGGTGCCGCCAGCGTACGTGCTCGACGAAGTCGTGGCGCGCGCCATGGGGCGAGTCGACCTGCCCGACGCGACCATCGAGGGGCGCGAGCTGGAGGGTGCGCGTGGCGTCCGCGAAGTGCTGAACGGCGTGACGGGGGTGACGCTGGTGCGAACCAGCGGCGAGGTGGGGCGGGGCTACCACCTGCGCGTGCGCGGCGCGAAGAGCTTCATCTTCAATCGCCACCCGGTCGTGTTCGTCGACGGCGTCAGGGTGCAAGCGCTCGGCAGCATGGGTGGTCTCGGCGCACTCGAGCTGATCAGCCCCGGTACGATCGCGCGGATAGAGGTGGTGAAGGGGCCGGCGGCGAGTGCAAAGTACGGGCCGGACGCGGCCGACGGCGTGGTGTTGATCACGACCCGGAGGGGTCCGCGACGGTAGCGCTGTAGCGCGCCCCGACTCTTGTGTGTCGGGACGCGCTACCACGCACTGCCACGCCCGGTCAACTTCCCGGTCTACCTGGTGATGTTCTCGTTTCCGTTGGTTTCCACCAACGGCAGCTCCCAGCAGATCACGTTGCCGTACTCCGCACCCGTCTGGTCAAGGCCGTTCGGATGAATGGAACCGGGCTCCCCCAGAAACGAGATCTGGTTGGCCGTGCCCCTGTACTGCAACATGTCGTTGAAGCGCCACGCCTGTTCCACGAACAATTCGCGGGAGCGCTCGGCCAGCACGGCTGCGATCACATCGGCCTGTGACGCCGAGGCCCCGGCGGCCCACTCGGGCAATCCCGACATGGCCCTAAGGTTGTTGATGATGCCGACGGCCGTCGCCGCGTCGCCCATTTGCGCGGAGGCCTCGGCCACGATCAGCTGCGCCCCCTGCCACGAGGCGATGGGTGCGGGGTCGGCGCGCGACGTGTATTTGTCCGTGAAGTAATGGATGGTCGAAAAGTCGAACGCCTGGTTCCCGATCGTGCGGACCGGCACTCTGGGGTCGGCCATACCGTCGTTTTGCGTGAGCTCGCCGGCATCGCTGACCGTCAGGTCGCGAAAATGGTCGGCCACCGATCCGTGCTTGCTAATGCCGTCGTTCGTATCGTTGAGCCATCGATGAAGGTAGTTCTGTCGTCTGCCCAGGTCGGCTGCACGGTCCGCCGAGAAGCGGAACCCTTCGGGAACCTGCTGCGCATCGGCGATTGCCCCCGACCAATCTCCCATGCCCAGCTTGACGCGCGCTCTCCCGGCGTACGACATGGACACCAGGTCCGGGTCCCCGGCTCCCGATATTGCCGCGCTGAAGTCCTGCGCCGCCAACCCCAGGACCTCGGCGGGTTGAATGTTCGGATCCGCCGTCGAGCGCCATCGAGCAGAACCCTTCTCCCAGCGCCAGCAGCGTCCAGCCGCCGTAAGCGCGAACCTTGCCCTGCATGCGGGCCTTGTCCGGCACGTCTCCTGCGTCGAACTCTGCGAGCTTGTCGAAAACGTCGTTGCTCAGGAACCGAGCGGTCTGCAAAGGCGTGTAAATGCCGTAGTTCGACTCGCACGAGCCCGTTGCGAGCACGCCGCCGGACAGCGCCTGCAGCCCCATCTTGCGCTGCCCCCATTCGCGCATGTTCAGGTTGCCCGACGATGGGATCCATTCGTCGGAGTGGTGGGAGGCCGCCGCGGCGTAGTTGCTCCAGGCGCATTCCGTGTCGCCCACCACGGAATTGACCAGGACGCCAGCCAAGGCCGGATCGTTGAGCGATCCCGCGTCCACCTTGCCCGGGATGTCCACCGCGAGAATCTCTTCCAGGTCGCAGGCCGAGCTGAGCAGCGCGCCAATCGTGAAGAAGGCGGCCAGCAGCAACCGTGCGCCAGACTTGATCTGTGTGGTCATTTCGTCTTCCCTCTCTCCTCAGAACGTGAGTCGCAAAGTGGTCGTGAAGGTGCGGAGCTGGGGCCATCCCTCCTGGTTGTACGCGTTCAATCCGCGCGTGGTCCCCGTCTGCTGCGCCACCTCGGGATCCATCTGCTTGACGCCGAATCCCTCTGCCTGACCCACCCACAACGTGGCCAGGTTGTTGGCGGCGAAGTTCAGCGTAATCCTGGAGGCGTTAAGTCGTTGCGCCAACGCGTTCGGGAGCGTGTAGTTGGCCGATATGACCCGCAGCTTGGCAAAGTCGCCATCGATGATTCCCGGCTGCCACAGCCCCACGCCGCCCAAGGTCTCGTAGGCCAGCAAAATGGGGTCCGTGCGTTCGAGGATCGCGCGCGAGTTGATGAAGAAGCGGTGCTGCGCCGCGATGTCGCCGCTCACCATGGTGCGTCCGCCCACATAGTCGACCAACGCGTAAAGCTGGAGGTTCTGCCCGATCGAAAGCGTGCCGTAGACGCTGCCTTCCTTGTTCGGGAGCGGCTGACCCCAGTAGACGTTGGGAGCCTGAGCGCACGGAACCGGAGCGCCGCCGCCCGTGGAAATGTTCGCAGATTCCCCGCTTGTCAGGATCGTGCCGCCTTCGCACATCACGTTTGCGGCGCCTCCGTCGACCAAGTCGGCACTCACGACCTTCTTCATGTAAATGCCCGACAGTGGCTGACCCAGGGCGTGGTATTGGCCCAGAGTGGAGCTCTCCAATACCGCGGGCTGACCGCCGAGATCGGTAATCTTGTTGTTGTTGGTCGAGAAGGTTGCGCCGAGATCGAGGCTCCACGCGTCGCTGCGGAACAGATTGGCGTTGATGCCGACCTCGATGCCCGCGTTCTTTACCTCGCCGATGTTCTGGAACTGAACGCCCGGGAAGCCGTTCGAGGGGAGCGCCGGAACCGACACGATCGCATCGTTGGTGGTCTGGTCGAACCATGTAAACTCCAGGCCCACGCGATCGTCGAAGATGCTGGCGTCGAATCCGACCTCGACTTCCGTACCCACCTCAGGCTTCAGCTCTTCGTTGCCGATGTTTTCGGGCGTCACCGTCGAAGACCCGTACGGTCCGACGGAGGGTTCATATGTCCTGAGCGCGTCGAACACGTCGGGCTGTCTTCCGGCTTTCCCCCAGGCGGTGCGCAGCTTCAGCTGCTGTATGAAACCGAAGCTCTGGCGGAAGAAATCTTCGTCGCTGATCACGTACGAGGTTGAGAACTTCGGGTATACCACGAAGTCGAAGTTCTGCCCGAACGCCGAGTTGTCGTCGCCGCGAACGGCGCCCGTAAGGTAGAGCCTATCGCCAATCCCGATCTGCTCCTGGACGAAGACGCCGAAGGTCTTGTTTTCTCGGTAGTCCTCGTCGGCACTGCGAGACGACCCCGAAGGAATCGTCTCGAGTGACCTTACCGGAAACGCCTCGCCCCGTCCCCACAGCACTTCGGATTTCCTGGCGTTGTACTGAACCCCGGCGCCCGTACTCATCGTGATCGACTCCATCGGCGACCAGTCGCCGCTGACCTGGTAGTCCGCCGACACGAACGATGTGCGTTCGTTGGCGATGGTCTTGCGGCCCGTGTTGAAGAAGTTCCGGAGGTTGCCCGTGGCCAGGTACAGCTCGGAGTTCGTGCGATTTCCGTAATCGCTACCAAACACCAGACGGTGTCTCAACCACTCCGCCGCGTCCCAGGAGGCCTGGAAGCTGAAGGTGGTGCGATCGACGTCGGTAATCCCTTCGATTTCGTCTTCGTAGGCCTCCGGCAAGTAGGCGATATACCCGCGCGAGGGGCCGTCGAGGGCCTGCGGCGTGCCGGTCCCCGGCTCGCAGCCCGGCGCGGGACAGGACCAGATGACCGCCGTGAGCAGTGGTTGCTGTGCCGACGCCGATTCCAGCTTGGAACGGTTCGCCCCCATGCTGAAGTCGAACTTGAGCGTTTCGTTCGGGGCGTAGGTCAGGTTCGCCCTGCCGCGCAGCGCGTTCTGCCAGTTGTACGAAACCGGGCCTTCCTGCCGGTCGAACTCGCCGCTCACGTAGTAGGTGACCGATTCGGTGCCGCCGGAGACGTCGGCCCCGTAGGACTGGTTGTGCCCGGTGCGGAACCAGTTGCGTCCACCGTCCAACAGCCCGTACGTGTCCTCCAGGTCGTTGCGAAGAACGTTCACTTCGACGATTTCGCCGCTGGCACTCTTGTAGTACGTCGGCGGGACCAGCTCAACCGGGTTGGGAAGCTAGTTCGCGCCCTGGCGAATGGTGGCGCTGACGCGCGGCGCGCCCCGAGAGCCTCGCTTGGTGATGATCTGGATCACGCCGTTCGAGGCCTCGGTGCCGTAGAGGGTCGCCGCGGCCGGCCCCTTGATGATCTGGATGCTCTCGATTTCGTCGGGATCGAAGTCGTTGATTCGCGACGGCGCGCGACGCCCGTCCTGTCCGACGCCGGCGAGAAGCCCCGTATCGCCGTCCTGGCCGTTGACGGGCACCCCGTCGACCACGACGATGGGCGTTGCGGCGAGCGTCAACGAGGCCGCCCCGCGAATCCGCATGATGCCGCCCTCGCCGATCGACCCGCTGCTGTTCATGATGCGCACGCCGGGTACGGTGGCAGAGAGCATCGATTGCACGTCTGCAACGGGCGCGCGTTCCTGCAAAATGGCCGCATCGACGCTGCCGATAGCGTTGCCAACGGACCGGGCCTGCTGTTCTCCGACCGTGCCCGTGACGATGATTTCGTCCAGGGAAATGGCGGTTTCCTGCAGCTCGATGGTGACCGGCTGGTCCGCGCTGGCTTCGACGGTTGCTTCGCGGTACCCGATCATCACGACGCGCAGCGTAACCGTGCCCGCAGGGGCTCCCAGTATCAGGAATCGTCCCCGGTTGTCGGTCAGGTTGCCCAGCTCGCTTCCCTCCACGAGCACCTGGGCGCCGGCGAGCGGACGCTGCGTGGTGGCCTCGACCACCGTGCCGGTGATCGTGTTCTGGGCGGCCAGGGGCTGGAAGCCCAACAGGGCAAAGGCCACCCAGACGAGTGGATTCCAACGTGTTCGTGCATTCATGTAGAGATCCTCCTTGGTTGGCGCGCTAGAAATGGGGCCGTTGCCCTGTACCAGCGCAACGACCCCATCTCTAGCCACCGCATTAGTCCTATCCGATGTTCTCGTTACCCTTTCGTTCCACCTCGGGTAGCTGGAAGCACGTCAGGTTGCCGTACTCCGCCCCGGTCTGATCACGCCCGTCGGGGTGGATTGATCCCGGATCGCCAAGGAACGGAATATTGAAGCGCAGCATGTCGTGCAGGCGGTGACCCCCCAACACGAACAGCTGGCGACGACGCTCCTCCACGAGGAGATCCATAATCTCGCCCGCCCCGATTGAGGCGGTCACGGCGGGCAGGCCAGCGTCCGCGCGCAGCCCGTTGATCTTGGCTAAGGCGCCGTCGACGTCGCCCTGCATGGCCATGGCCTCGGCTTCGTACATGCGCGCCTCGTGCCAGTGGACCAGCGGCAAGGGATCGCTCCGCGAGTTGTACTTGTCGTGGTAATACAGGATCGTCGCGAAGTCCGCCGCCTGCGTACCGTCCGTCTTGACGTTGACTCTGGTGTCCGCGACGCCGTCGCCCTGTGTGGGCATCCCGTTGGCGTCGAGGGTGAGGTTCTGGAAATGGTCCGCCACCGATCCGTGCGCCCGGAATCCGGTGGGCGCATTCAACCGCTCAAAGTAGTAGTTGTAGCGTCTGGACTCCGCGGCGTCGCGCGTGACGTTGACGATGAAGCCGTCCGGGATGTTGCCTGCGTCGGCCATGGCGCCAGCGTAGTCGCCCTTGGCAAGCCGCACGCGCGCACGACCCAGCTGACCCATCATGACTAACGTGGCGTCGCCGGTTGCCTGAGCCAGCGAGATTGCCGCACTGAACCGCTGTTCGGCCTCATCCCGAACCTGAGCCGGCGTAAGCTCGGGCCCGCCGTCGATCGCCATGCTGCAAAAGCCTTCGCCCATCGCGACAAGCGGGAAGGCGCCCCAGGTTGCGACCTTGGCTTGCAGCTGGGCTACGTCGGGCACCTCGTCGGCGGGGAATCCCGACAGGCGGGCACCTACGTCCTCCGATTGGAATCGGGCCGTGTGCAGCGGCGTAAACATCGGGTACCCCCAGCCCCCGCAGGTGCCTTGCGCGTACCCTGCGTCGCTCGCGTAGATCTTTCGCTGACCCCAGTTCCTCATCGTGAGGTTCCCGGACGTCGGAACATATTCGTCGGAATGGTGCGCGGAACCCGCGACGTACTGGTTCCAACTGCACTCGACCTCCGCGACCACGCCCGTGGCCAGCACGTTGGCCAGCGATGAGCTATTCAAGTCCTCCTCGAGGACCTTGCCGGGCACGTGCACGCTCAGAAGCTCTTCCAGGCTGCACCCGGAGAGCACCATGAACGAAGCGACGAACAGCGCATGAAACAGCCTGTTTTCTGCTCTCATTTTTCTCTCCTCTCTGGGCTAGAAGGTAAACCGGAAGGTGGAAACGAAGCGCGTAATCTGCGGCCAGCCTTCCTGCACGTATCCGTTAAGGCCGAATTGTCCCGGGCTCTGGCGGGCACGCTCAATGTCCATGATCGGGTGTCCGAAGGAGTCCTTGGCCTTTTGCCAGATCGTCCACGCGTTCTCGACCGAGGCCGTGACGGCCACGCGCCGTGCCCACATCTGCTGCGCCCATGATTGGGGCAGCGTGTAGGACGCAGACACCGTGCGCAGCTTCATGAAGTCGCCCGCGACCACGCCAGGTTGCGCCAAGCCTCCCGCTCCAAGTGCTTCGTACCCGAGCAGGATGGGATCCGTCCGTTCGAGAATCGCCCTGGAGTTGAGGAAGAACCGATGCTGTGCGCTGACGTCGCCGAGGCTCATGTGATGACCGCCGACGTAATCGACCAAGGCGTACACCGACAGGTTCTGTCCGATCCTGACGTTCGTGTATACGCCGCCCTCAATGTTCGGAATCGGCTGGCCCCAGTAGACCTCAGGTGCGTTGCCGCAAGGAACCGGAGCACCGCCACCCCACGAGAAATTGCTGCCCTCAGTCGTTTCACCGCCTTCGCACATGAGATTCGTGGCAACGTTGCGGCCGCTCGAACCGTCGAGCGTCGCGCTTACAACGCGCCTGTAGAACATGGAGCCAAGGGGGAAACCTTCAACGTGAAACTGCCGATTGAGGCTCGAGGCGCTCTGCACGATCGGCGGTTGGCCGCCGAGATCGGTAATCTCGTTTTCGAAGGTGGAGAACGTGGCCCCAAGATCGACGCTAAAGCCGTCGGAGCGATAGATCGAGCCGTTGATCGCGGCTTCGATTCCACGATTGTTGATTTGTCCGATGTTTCGGAATTGGACGCCGGGAAATCCCTTGGAGGGAATGACCGGGACTCGGACCAAAGCGGCGTCGGTCCGCTGCGTGTAGACCGTGAACTCAACGCCCACGAGGTCGTCCATCAAACCCGCGTCAAAGCCAAGTTCCAGCTCGGTGCCCACCTCAGGCTCGAGGCCCGGGTTACCGATGTTCTCGGGCGTCACCACCGAGGCGCCTTCCGGGCCAACGGTCGGCACATAAGTCTGAATGGCGTCGAATACGTCGGGTTGCTTCCCGGCCTTCCCCCAGGCCGCGCGGAGCTTCATCGTGTTGATCCCGCTCAGCACGTCCTGAAAGAACGGCTCGTCGCTGATTACGTAGGAAGCCTGCAGTTTGGGGTAAATGACGAAGTCGAAGTCTTTCCCGAATGCGCTGTTGTCGTCACCCCGCACGGCGCCGGTCAGGAAGAGGCGATCGCCGAACGATAACTGTTCCTGAACGAAGACGCCGAAGGTCTTGTTCTCAAGGAAGTCTTCCTGGGCCTGCTTGGTCGCGCCCGCCGAGACGGTTTCCAGCGCGTCGACGGGAAACGTTTCGCCATGGGCCAACGTCGACGACGACCTGCGTTGGTAGTACTGCACGCCTGCGGAGGTCGTGGAGCCGAAGTTGTCGCTCAGGTCGTAGGTTCCGTTGGCCTGGTAATCAATCGAAAAGTAGCTTTCGTTCAGGTTGATCGCGGTTTTCCGTCCCCATGGCGTGAACTGACCGGGAGGTTCCCGATTCGTGGCGCGATAGAGCTCGGTGTTCCCGACTCCGCTGAAGTCGCCGCCCACGATGGCTCGGTGGTTGAACCATTCGTAGGGTATGTGCCTTGCTTCCAGGGAGAACGTGGTTCGGTGCACGCGCTGGAAGCCCTCGATGTCGTCTTGGTAAGCCTCCGGCAGGTAGGCGATGTACCCCCGATACCCCCCGTCAATGCGGTTTGGTGAGTTGACGTCGCCCGCCTCGCAACCAGGCGAGGGACAAGCCCAGATGATCGCCGTCGGGAGCGCTTGCTGGGCCGAGGACGATTGGGCGGTGCTGCGGATCGCTCCCAAGCCGAAATTGAGCTCCAGTTTCTCCGAGGGCGTATAGGTGAGATTGGCCCGCCCACTCATGCGATTCTTCCAGTTGTACTCCACCACGCCTTCGTCGCCATCCCAGTCTGCCGACACGAAATAGGTGATCTGCTGCGTGCCGCCTGTGATGTCCGCCCCGTATGATTGGGAGTGTCCGGTCTGGAACCACTCGTTACCGTACACGTCGCGGTCGATCTCCAGGATATTGAACGACGACACCTCGCCCGCGGTGCACTTCAGACGGGGATCGACATCCACCGTCTGCGAGACGCCGCTGCAATTGTACCAGACGTCGGGGAACAGGTTATAGACGTCGGGGTAGAAGTTGGCGCCCTGCTTTACGGTGAAGTTGATGCTGGCGTCACCCGTCCGGCCCCTCTTCGTGATGATGTTGATTACCCCGTTCGAGGCTTCCGTTCCGTATAGGGTCGCCGCCGCGGGTCCCTTGATGATCTCGATGTTCTCGATCTCGTCGGGATTGAAATCCGCGATTCGCGAGGGCTGCGAGTTGCCGTTGAACGCGGTCCATCCGAAGGCGGCGCTGCTTTCGGAGCCATTCACCCGCACCCCGTCGACGTAGACGAGCGGCTGGGCTCCCAGGGACAAGCTCGCGATGCCCCGGATGCGCGTGGTTCCGCCGGCGCCGATCTCGCCGCCAGCCATCGACACGCGCACACCCGGCACCGTCGCGCTAAGCATTCGTTGGACGTCCGCAGCCGGGGCCAGCTCCTCCAGGTCGGCTGCGCTGATTTGCCCAATCGAGTTGCCAACCGCCCGGGCAGCCTGCTCGCCAACCACGCCGGTGACCACGATTTCGTCGAGCGAAATCGCGGTCTCCTGAAGCTCGATCGTCACGGGATCGCCGGCGGTGGCCGATACGGTGGCCGACTGGTACCCGATCATGATTACCTCGAGCGTGACGTTCGCAGTCGGCGCGTTCAGGATCAGGAAGCGCCCGCGGTTGTCTGTGAGGTTGCCGATCTCGGTGCCCTCGATCAGCACCTGAGCGCCTGCGAGCGGGCGCTGGCTCCCGCTCGCGACCACCGTACCGGTGATCGTGTTCTGGGCGGACACGGGGGCAAACCCGAGCACCAGCGCCACTAGCGTGCCCACCGCGAGGATCCCGGTCGGGGACCTCGGCTTCGAACGGTGAGTTCTTGTCACGGGGACTCTCCTTACAATTGGGTGTGAGCCGGTTCGGGGGCGTTTCCCCCAATCCCTGGTTGTCGCGCGCCCGCAGACGCGCCGTGCAACACGCGCCAAGATACGCCGATGCGGGTGAGAACGCAACAAGTACACACTGTTGTATACATCTGCGCCTTGCGGGCCGCACCCCGGTACTTGACCGCCCCCGCCCGGGGACGCATCCTCTTCATCGCGCATTCGCCCGCCGCCAGCGGGCCACCCCACGCCCAGGACCGCCCCACACGGAGACGATTTCCATGCATCGCAACCCCACCGCCTTCCACCACGCCAAGTCGACGGCCCCCTCCAGCCCGGCACGCTCCCCCTCTCGCCTCACCCCCCGCGTCGCCCCCGCCCTGCTAGCCCTCGTCGCCCTGCTCCCGCTGGCTCAGGCGACCAGCCCGGCCCCCCTCGCCGCGCAGGACGCCACGGCCGAAGGCACGAATCCGGTTGGCGGCCCCGGCTCGGCCAACTATGAGCTTGCCGCCCGGTTCGCCCCCTACAAGATCAACGACCTGGTTCACTCCATGCGCGTGAGCCCCCGTTGGATCGAGGAGTCCGACCGCTTCTGGTACGAGTGGGAGACATCGAACGGGCGCCACTTCTACCTGGTGGATCCGGCGCAGGGCACCCGCACCGAAATCTTCGACAACGACCAAATCGCCGCCGAGCTCACCCGCATCACCCGCGACCCGTGGGACGCGCAGCACCTGCCGATCCGCGCGATCCGCTTCACCGGAGCCAACACGATCCAGTTCGACGTGGAGTCGTCGCAGGACGAGGAGGTGGAAGTGGAAGAGGAAGACGACGAGGAGGTGGAAGTGGAAGAGGAAGACGACGAGGAGGTGGACGAAGAAGACCAGGAGGACGAGCAGCAACGCGGGCCGCGCCGGCCGCAGACGCGCAAGAAAGTCCACCATTTCGAGTACGACGTCGCCACGCGCACCCTGCGCGAGCTTGACGACTACGAGGAGCCGCAAACGCATCCCAACTGGGCCAGCGTCTCGCCGGACACCGCTTGGGTCGTCTTCAGCCGCGAATTCAACTTGTGGATGATGAGCTACGAGGAATACGAGAAGATTCTCGAGGCGCGCCGCGGAAAGACCGGCGACGAAGCGGAAGAGGCCGAAGAGGACGTGGAGGTGGAGGAGATTCAGCTCACGACCGACGGCGAGCAGGATTTCAGCTGGGGTTCGCAAGGCCGCGGCCAGAACGACGAAGAGACCGAGGAGGAGTTCAAGAAGCGCCAGTTCTCGGGCACCACGTGGTCGCACGACGCGCGCTACTTCGCGCTCACCAGGCAGGACCGTCGCGAGGTGGCCAAGCTGTGGGTGGTGCACGCCGTGGGCAACACGCGGCCCAAGCTGGAGAGCTACCGCTACGAAATGCCCGGCGAGGAAGAGGTGACGCAGACCACGCTCCACGTGTTCGACATGGAGTCGCGCGAGATGACGCAGATCGCCGACGAGCCCTGGAAGGATCAGCGCATGGGGATCTTCAACGAGTTTCGCGGCTTCGGCGGCTTCGGGGGGTTCTTCTTCTTCGGCGGAGGCGGCGGGGGACGCACCGAGCCGAACATCACCAAGTGGTTGTCGGACCAGGGCGACGAGCTCTACTTCTGGCGCCGCAGCCGCGACCAGCATCGGGTGGACGTGATGCGCGCCAACCCCGCGACCGGCGAAGTGGTAGCCGTGATCGAGGAACGCTTGAACACGTACGTGGAGCACCAGTCCCCGGCCCGCTTGGCCAACGGCGACCTCATCTGGTGGTCGGAACGCGACGGGTGGGCGCACCTCTACCGCTACGCGCCGGACGGAACGGTTCGGGCTCGTTTAACCGAAGGCCCCTGGCACGTCGACGGTTTGATGGGCGTGAATGAAGACGACGGATACGTGATTGCGCGAGCAAACGCCCGCGAGGCGGGAGAGGATCCGTACTACATGCACCTTTACCGGATCGGTTTGAACGGCGGTTCGCCTACGCTGTTGAACCCCGGCAACTACGATCATCAGAGCGTCGTTTCGGAGTCGGCGCGCTACTTCGTGGACAACTATTCGCGAGTCAACACGACGCCCGCATCGGCCCTTTTCGATGCTTCGGGGCGCAAGATTATGGATTTGGAGGAGGCCGACCTGTCCGCCCTGGAGGCTGCCGGTTACCAGTTCCCGGAACCCTACGCGGTGAAGGCGGATGACGGCGTTACCGACATATTCGGCGTCATGTACAAGCCGTACGATTTCGATCCGGCGAAGCAATACCCGATTGTCGCGTACGTCTACCCGGGCCCGCAAACCGAGTCCGTCTCCAAGTCGTTCTCCCTGAACACCACCGAGCAGGCGCTGGCGCAGTTCGGGTTCATTGTCGTGACGATTGGGAATCGGGGCGGCCATCCCGACCGCTCCAAGTGGTACCACAACTACGGTTACGGCAACCTTCGCGACTACGGCCTCGCCGACAAGAAGGCCGGGATCGAGCAGCTGGCCGACCGGCACGGATTCATCGACATCGACCGCGTGGGGATTTACGGGCACTCCGGCGGCGGCTTCATGTCTACCGCGGCCATGCTCGTCTACCCCGATTTCTTCAAGGTGGCCGTCTCGTCGGCGGGGAACCACAACAACGACGTCTACAACGCGAACTGGTCCGAGAAACACGACGGCGTCAAGGAGGTCAAGGACTCGACCGGCGCGGTGACCGGGTTCGAGTACGACATTGACCGCAACTCCGACCTGGCCGCCAATCTGAAGGGACACCTGCTGCTGACCACCGGCGACGTGGACAACAACGTGCACCACGCGGGCACGTTCCGCATGGCCCAGGCGCTGATTCGCGCCAACAAGCGGTTCGATTTCTTCATCTTCCCCGGTCAGCGCCACGGGTTTGGGAACATGAGCGACTACTGGTTCTGGCTGCGCGCCGAGTACTTCGTGAAGCATCTGCTCGGCGACAATCAGTGGAACGTGGATATTTTGGAGCTGCAGGGGGAACGGCCTCGGGGGTGATTAGGCTTGCCAGAAAGAGGGAGAATCTGAAACATGACGACTGGAAAATGGATCGGCGGCGCGGTCGTCGCCCTGGCCGTCGTCGGGTGCGAATCCGTTGAGACTACAAGCGCACCTGAAGACGAACTCTTCCTGCAGCAAGTCTCTGATATGCGACGACCCGCGCTGATCCCGATGGATGTTGAGATGACGCGTTCCCACATGTTTACGGAGCTGAGACGGGCCCGTAACGACTTGGCGATTCTCAAAGGCGCGAAGGGCAGCGATTACGCGCGACAGTGGAACATGACTCTCGATCAAGCGTTGACCCAGGCCCGTCAAGCGATACGTTTCTGGTCGCAGTCCTTGGGACCGTTTCCGGTGAGACCAACCACGAAGACAACCCAGGCCGACGCCTCGTGTGCGGCCACACCGCCCGAGGATATCGAAGACGGCATGGTGTGTTGGTGGTTCGAGTTTGACGACCACGATGATGGAGGTTGGTGGGTGCTTGCCCCCTCACCCGCACCCCAACTCCCGCCACCCCCTCTCGCACCCGAGCGCGATTAGCGCTTCCTGATCCCGATCGGCCACGGGCCCCTTGCTGCCCCGCACCACGATTGGCAGCTCGGCGACGGGCGGCACCCCCCGCTGGAACGCGCCCTCACCTTGCGGCACGGTCGGGTCACCCCGCGCAAGGGCCTCCAGGTTCCCGCAACCGGGCGCAAATCCCAACCGACACGCACGCTCGAACTCCCCGGCGGCGCCCCGAAAGTCGCGGTCCGTCTCCGCCATTAGAATGCCGAACTCGTTGCATGCCCACCCCGACCCGCGATCGCAGAAGCTCTGCTGCATGATGCCGGTGTAGTCGCACGCCCTTTCGCTCCCAGCCTCGCACGCGTCGCGCCAGAACGGGTAGTACTGCCCCGGATGGTCGTCGCCCAGCGCCCCGCCGAAGCTCAGCGCGGCGAAGGCGGTTGCCCATAGCCCCACCGTTGCCACGCGGCGGGGCGCTGGCACCGGTCCCTTCGCTGCGGCCCAGGCCACCCCCAGTCTCGTGGCCAGCCGGTCCGCCGTCCGGTCCAACAATGGCGCCATCAAGTTCAATATCGGCACCGGCAACAGCTTGTCGTAAAACGGCGGCGCACCGATCGCGTTCAACGCGAACACGCTGCCAACCACGCCCGACCCGTACAGCACGGCAAACAGCACGCGACCCAGCTCCGAGCGCGGCGACGTTGCCGGATCGGTGAACAACAAGTGCAGCCCGAGAAAAACCGCAATCGGAATGTACGCGTCGTAGAAGAAGTACTCTCCGTTGACTGCCAGATAAGCGGCGCTGAAGCCCCAGATCGTCAACACTGCGGGCATGGTCATGGTGGCCACGCCGAACAGCAGCTGCCCCGGCAGCGCCGCCAGGAAAATCACCAGGAAAATGTATGGCGGAATGTACTGCGTCTGCGCGATCTCCACCCCTTGCGTGATCGCGGTCGATCCGGTGGCAATCAACGCCAGCGACGCCACCGCCAACGCGAACGCCGACGGGTTGAAAATGTGCCGCGAACGCCCCCCGACCCGCCAGCGAATGAACTCCTTGCCCACATAAACCAGCACGACCATCGCCAGCTGCAAGAAGAACCAGTTCAGGTGAAACCACAGAAACAGATTCAGACTGAAGACCACCGGCACCGGACCGAAACCGAACGTATGACGCCCCCGTCGGGTCAACGCGAACAGCGCCTCGACCGCGACCGCAAGAATCAGCTGGGCCAGAATAAACGGCGCAAACTCGTACACGGGGCGCACGTACCAACCCCACCAAGCCAACACCGTTCCTTGCGCCAACAGCTGCACCCAGTGCGGCCGAATCGCCCGAAACTCGACCGCAAACGGTTCCCGCGCATGGCGTTGCCGAATCGCCAACCACGCCGTCCATGCGAACACGCCCGCCGACGCACCGGCAAATCCCCACCACAAGCCCGGCGCGGCGCGGACCCCAGGATGGAGCAGGTACGCAGCCAGCAGCCCGGCAAGCGCGCCAGGAACGACGAGTGGCCGCATCGTCAGAAACGACCCCCAGTGCTCCCCGGTCTCCCCGGATGCCTGGTCTTGATCTCGACCGCGCCCAACCGACCAGCCTCGCCGTATCGGAAAAACGCGTCCGATCGCGACAGAATCCGAATGCTCTCGATTTCCTGCGGGTTTTGATTGAGAAGAAGCGCGGCCACGTCACCCGGCAGCGACGGCGGTTCGACTCGTGCCGTCTCCGTCACGGTGGGGGGCGCATAGACCACCACCCCATCCAGCACGAGTAGCGCCGGGTGGCACCCGTTCCCCAAATCCACGAGCTCCTGCACGGACGGGGCCCGACGCGTCGATTGTATGCAAAACGTCATGCCCCCGTACCCGCCCTGCTGCCGAATCTGCAACCTCGGCGGCGCCTTCGTGCGCAGCACGTCCAGCACCTTGTTGGTGGTCTCGGCGGCCTCGGCCACCGCAGACCGCGATATGTAGTCCGACCGCCGACCCGTACGCGCCGCCTCAATGCCCTCGGCGCGCTCCGCTTCGACAGTCACGCCTTCCACAGGCACCGGCTTCGGCGTCAAACGCAGCAGCCACGTCTCCCCCGCGACGATCGGAACCTCCTGCAACAAGGCCTCGTAGCCGAGATGATGGGTGGCCACGACCTGGGCGCCGCGCGGCACCGCGTCGAAGCTGAAATAGCCCAGGTCGTCCGAAATGGTCCCGATGCCGAGATCGGGAAAATGCACGATCACGCCCGCCACGGGCACGCCGGTCGCCGCGTCCAGCGTCTCGCCTTCGATCCTGATCTGCTGTGCGGCCGCGACGGATGCCCCCGGAACGAGGGCCTGGACGAGCAGCGCCGCACCTGCCAGCGCCGCTCCCCCACAACGCCGGGACCGCCTCCCGGATACCCAGAAGGCGGTCCCAAGCACTGCGAATACCCCCGTCTCTACACGCTGAAGCAGAGACCGGAGACCTTCTCGTTGACCTGACACTCGTCGAGCGCAATCGGCATGCACGAGGCGCGGCGCGCGACCGTCGCTTCATACACGACCCCGCCGCCGTCCAGGTGCGGATGGTCCCACCGGTGCAGGTCCCAAAGGCGTCGGCCTTCGAGCCACAGCGTCAAATGTCGCTCGCGGTCCAGAATGTCCCACCCCGACATCGACGTCATGTGGGCGCCGCCGCCGTCTCCGCCCGTGATCGACCCGATCGTGCCGTCCGATTCCAGCGGGTCAAGCCCATGGTGCGCCCGCATCTCGTTGATCTTCGCCATTGCGGTGGCCAAGTCGCCGGCGACCAACGCCGCCTCGGCCTCGATCAGACGCATTTCCGTGCCCTTTACCAAGGGAATGTCGTCGTCGCGGGTCGGGTACTTCTCCTGACGGTAGTGCGTCGTCTGGCCGTCGGCTCCGTTTCCGCTGGGACACCCGTTCGACGGATCCGAACAGTCCGTCCAGGGCGTGCGCGGGTCGCCTGCCCCCACCGTGCCCGCCAGCGTCATCCAGGCGGAAATTTCGTGACGGCCGTGGGTCTCGTTCCAGATCTGGCTGGTTTCGCGGCCGGAGTTGGAAGAGTAGGCTGCGCTGAACACAAAGTCGGTGGGGACCCGTGCGGCGCTGGCAACGGCGTTCTGCATGTCGCCAAGACCCAGATACACCTGGGCGAGTCCGCCCTCCGCCGCCGTCGCGATGTCGGCCTGCCCGGAAGAGCTTCCGTGCTGCTTGGCACCCTGAAGCAGTGGCAGCGCCCTGCGGAACGCAGCCGACCTCTCCATGGCGTCGCCCGTGTCCGTCTCGCCGCCAGGTCCTGGCATTTCGTCACTGTACGGCTCGCTGAAGACCGTCTGGCAGAAGTTCTCGCCGAACCAGCGGTTGGCCAATCCCGCGAAGAGATGCGCCCTGGCGGTCTCGGCATTGCCGTCGAACTGATAGCCTTCGATTTCTCGCATGCGGAGGAGCCCGGCTTCAGCCACCCAGCGGGCCCGCTGCACGCCGGCCCAGAATCCGTTGGCGTCCTCGGAGTCGAAGAGCCCCCGGCGATAGCGTCCAGTGCTGAAATAGCTGCCCGAACCCACGATTTCGTCGGACAACCTCGCCGTGGTGAACGAAAGGTCGTCGTACGAGGCGGAAAAGTCCGCCGACATGCCCGTCACCAGCGAGGCGACGCCCCGCGCGGTGTTGAGGTCGTCGTCCAGGATTCGCCCTGGGTTGGTTACCTCGAAGATGCTGTCGTCGCACCCGGTTGCCGCAAAGGCGGCCACGAGTGCGGCCAACGCAAGCCCGCGTGTCTTGTTCTTTCTCATGATTCGCTTTCTCCCCCGGTTAGAAGTCGATTTGAACCGACAGCAGGAAGCTGCGAATCGGCGGTAGGTTGTAGTATTCCTGCCGGAACAGAACCTCGGCGGACCCGTCCTCGAACGCCTCGGGATCAACGCCCTCGAAGTCCGTGAAGGTCATGAGGTTGCGTCCCTGCAGGCGCACCGTGGCGGACCTGAGGTCGCCCGGCAGCAGCGATTCGGGCACCCGGTAGCTGACCGAAGCCGACCGGACCTTGAAGAAGTCCGCGGGTTGCGTCCACATCCCGTAGCGCACCACCGAACGATCGCACAGAGCGCGGTCCTTGGCGCTCAGCTGGTCGCGCTGTCCGGCGGCGATCGCATCGACAATGTCCCGACACAGCGGCCACACTTGGCGCCGCGCGTTCTGATAGGCGGTGCCGGAAGAGAGCCAATGGCCACCCATGCCTTCGCCCACCACGTCGAACGTCAGGCGCTGTCCCAGCGTGACCGTGGTGGTAAGTCCATACGTGAGCGTGGGCGTCGTCGGCCCAAGACACTGCTCCGTATAGCTTGGCGCTGCCACCTCGTCCGGATTCTGTACCCGGTCGTGACAGAAGGCCGGCAGAGGGAAATGGACCATATCGCCCACGGTGCAGCCTTGACCGATAAAGCCGTTGCCGTCGAAATCGGCCCCGTTGGCCATCTCGGCAGTGCATTCCACCGGGGCGCGCACGTAGTTGCGCCATCCGATGTTGATGCTCTCGAGACCACCCAGATCGACCACCTTGGAGTTGGCCGTGGACATGCGGAGGCCGACGTCCCAACCAACGGCTTGGCTTGCCAACAGCGTCGCGTTGACGAACGCTTCGTGACCCGAGTTGGTGACCTGTCCGACATTCTCCAGCTGCGTGCCCACAAACCCGCCCGAGGGCAGCTGCGTGACCCGAATGAGGGCATCGAAGGTGTTCTGATCGAAATACTGGTATTCGAAGGCGATACGGTCGTTCAGCGTCGTGCCCTCGAAGCCGATCTCCCACTCGCGCGTGCGTTCCGGACCGAGTTCGGGGTTGCCAAGGTTGTCCGGCGTGACGCCAGGCCGCCCGTTGTCGCCTGCGACCGACGCCCAGGTGCGCGCAGCGTCGAACAGGCCCGGCGCCTTGCCCGACTCGCCAAAGGCGCCGCGCAGTTTCAGGGTGCCGAAACCGGACGGGAAGAAGTCCTCGTCGGAAACGACGTACGAGAACGACGCCTTGGGGTAGCGCTTCAGCCCGAAGTCCTGACCGAAGGCTGAATGGCCGTCCACCCGGACGCCCAACGTGACGAACAAGCGGTCGGCGAAGCCAATCTGTTCCTGGAAGAAGAAGCCGCCGCTGGTCACGGTGCTATGGCGTTCAAACGCCTCGGTAATGGCGCCGGAATCAAGGATCTTCGCGCCTGGCCCGGCGAAGTCCCGTCCGAAGCCGTTGGTGCCGGACACGAAATCGTTGTACATCTGCCCACCGAACGAGAACTGCGACGCCACGCCCATGAAATCGCGCGACCAGGTGCCGTTATAGTCCAGCGTGAGCTTTCGGAAGGTGCTCTCGTCGGTCTCGCGGTCACCGTTCTGCACGTAGAAATAGCCCCACGGCCGCTCTTCGAAGTACACGTTGCGGACCCAGTCGATGCCGGTGTTGAGTCGATGGCTCATCCCGTCGGACGGGTTCCAGATGACGTTGATTCCGCTGGTGAAGTGGTCGTTGATGTTGGTGATGTCCATGTCGAGGAGCTTGCCGTCCTCGTCGTTGGTGTAGTCGCTCCCGCCTCGGAACACGTTGAGCAGCAGGCCTTCGGCGTTGTTGCCGTCGGGAACCCAGGTCACGTCGCGGTGCGCGTAGAACGTGTTGAAGCGAACGTCGACGTCTTCGCTCGGCGCGAACGAGAAGTTGCCCCGCAGGTTCCACGACTCCTGTCCCTGGGTCGGGCGAGCGTTGCCGTTCGCGTCCACTCCGGTGTCGAAGACGCCCTCTTCGGCGCCCCAGCGGGCGGACATGAAGTAGTTCATCCGTTCGGCTCCGCCGCGAACCGACAGGTTGTAGGTCTGCGTGTGGCCACTCTTCAGCCAGGTGCCGCTGGCCGGGCAGCTTACGTCGGCGGGGAACTGCGGGTCGCCGCCGGGGAAGTTGGCGTCGCCGGTGAAGTTGCAGTTGTTCATGCCGAGACCGGTGGGATTCACGTCGGCGGCGGGACCGATGTGGCCCACGGTGTTGAGTCCCTGGTCGACCGTCATGGACCACGCAGGCGCGCCGGCCACGCCGCGCTTGGTAAAGATCTGGATCACGCCGCCGGACGCCTCGGTGCCGTACAGCGTCGTGGCGGCGGCGCCCTTGATGACCTCGACCCTTTCGATGTCGGCCGGGTTGATGTCGTCGAATGGGTTCGTCTGCTGATTGGCCTCGTCCGAATGCACCAGGCCGCGCTCGCGAATGCGCACCCCGTCGACGTAGACGAGCGGCGAGTTGCTGAACGCCACCGAGTTGTTGCCGCGCAGCTTGATTGTGCTGCCAGCGCCGACCTGGCCGCCGTTGGTGAGCACCTGGGTGCCAAGCGCGCGACCTTGAAGGATGTCGGCGACGTTGGCTACCGGTGCCGACTGGAATGCGTCCTCGTTGAGCTGGCTGATCGAATTGCCGATCTCGCGACGACGCGCGGCTCCCGCCGTACCCGTAACGACGACGCCCTCGAGGCTGATCGCCTCGGACCGAAGTTCGAAGTCCTGGAGCGAGGCCTGTCCGGCGGTAACCGTCACCTCGGCACTGGACGCGGAGTAACCGATGTACTGCACCTCGATCGTGTGCGTACCGGCGGGAACGTTCGGCAGCAAGTACCTGCCGACGTTGTTGGCCAGAATCCCGACGTTGAGTGCGGGAATGGCGACCTGGGCGCCCGCGATCGGCTGCCCGTTGGTCGCGCTTCGCACCGTTCCGGTGACCGTGCCGTTCTGCGCCGCAAGGGGCGCGTAGAGCGTACCGATCACCGCGACAGCGGCGAGAAGCGGGGTTAGAACGGTCCGGCCGACCGTCCTGCGGATGTGTGCTGGGGACATTTCGCCTCCATGTTGGGGGATTTGGGAATTAGGGCTACGCCCATCCGACCGACCCCAGTGATCGCGTCGGTGAAGAAACTTCTGTGGGCGACGGAGTGTTGCGCAAGTGATTCCGCCCGCGGGCTACCGCCGCAAGGGAATCACGATCCTGATTCCGGGGACAAGCTGGTCCGTGAGATCGTCGTCGGGATCGGGAGCCGTGTTTTCGTCTCCCTCGAAACCGAGATAGGCCAGCACGGCCACGCCGCCGACCAAGCCTGCCGACATCAGGAAGCTGCGGCCGTTGTTGGCTTCCCGCCGTTCCACCTCGAGGATCGATTCCAGCGGTAGGCTGACTTGGCTATGCGCCGTGGCGCTGGTCAGCACGAAAACCGCCGAGTCGCCGCGCACTTCCACGAAGCGACCACTGACGTAACCCTGGTTGCCACTGGCGAACTGGATGTTCCGACCAAGCTCTTCGGGAGCGAGAACCATCCGCACTCGTTGCTGGGACGGCAGCTCGCGGATGTTAGCCGGACGGTAGGTGGCGCACCCGGTGGCGGTCAGCAGGAGGAGGGTGAGCAGGGCGGCGCGCACCGCAGTGGGAAACCGGATCGGGAAGAAAGTCATGGTGGGCCAATATAACCTGGCGTCGGTACGCGCGCTCGGGTTTACGGGCGGCCCACCACCCGCGATTCGGCGTCTACCTCGTCAAACACCGCTCGCGGATCGTCCAGCAGCGGCGATTCGGCACCCTTCAGGTAACGGTCGAAGAAGGCAAGCGTCAGCGCGTTGACGATCTGGTGGCCGCGCGCGGGATCGATGTCGGGCGACGACCCCGGCAGAAACAGCACGAGGTCCGAGAAGCTCCCGTGATTGGTGCCGGCGATGGTGATGTCGTACCAGTCGCCGGTCGAGGCCGCCTTGAGACCGGCGTCCGTTTCCCGCACCTGGGCCATCAGGCGCTCCAGCGCGTCGGTGAAGGCGGCCGCCGAGTCGGGATCTTCGAACGGCGGCGGATCGGCTGCGACCGCGCCGTGCAGGAGCATGAAGGGCCGCGTGGTCCCCTGCGTGGGCGCGACGCCGAACAGCTGGCCGTCGTGATCGATGGCCGCCTTGATGCGTTCGTCCACGGCGCTCATCTCGATTGAGGTCGCGCCGCCGAAGGACCAGCCGTACATGCCTACGCGATCGAGGTCAAGCCGGCCGGCCATGGCGCCGTCAGCCGCATTCAGGCCTCAAGCCGGTCGAGCACGAATGAAGCGTCGGCCACCCAGACTGGGAAGACGTGTTGGTCCAGGAACGCCCAGCTGCCGATCGCGTCGTCGTACAGGTCGCCGGTCGCCTCGGGGAAGCTCAAGGTGTCGGCGACGACGGAGGACCCGTCGGGCAGGAACTGCGTCTTGTTGAAGCCGTTGTGGCCGAGGGCGACCACGACGTAGCCGTGCGAGGCCATCTCTTCTGTGGTGAAAGTGCTGGTGAACCGCGTCCAGCCGCCGCCGTGACTGTAAACCAGGACGGGAAAGGGGCCAGGAGCGGGCGTCGCGTCCCGTATGGCATTGGTGCGCACGTGCGTGACGGGCACGAAATCCTGGCCGGCGCCGAACTCGGCGATGTCGGGGACGTACGGGGCGGCTTCGCCGCCTTCCTCGTCGGTGGGGTACCAGATGCGCACGGCAACGGACCGCAAATCGTCGGGATCGCGGGTAAACGGCTCGGGCCGATTGGCGTCGGTCCAGCGATACTCGGTCATGCCGATGGCGTGCGGTCCGGTGGGCGCCGCGAAGGGCCGCTCGGGGATGGCCGGGGGCTGGGGCGCCGTCGCAGCCGCCGCATCCACCGAGGGTGGGGGGACGTTTGGCGCCGGAAACGCATTCTCGCCGGGGAGCGGGCCGGGTAGCCGCACGAAGAGGAGGTTGCGCACGCGGCCGCCGCCAACGCGCATTTCGGTCACCGCACCTTCCTCGTCTCGCCCAAAACGCACCTCGCGCATGAACCAGCTGTCGGTGGCGAAGTGGTCGGGGGACTGGGGCTGCAAAGCGATCTCGCCGTGGCGAATGTGGTGCGCGACGAGCCCGTCGTTGACTGTGCCGACATGGTAGATGGCGTCGAGTTCGGGGCTGTAGTAGGTACCGGCGTATTCCGCCAGCGTCGCGGCGTCGGGTGGTGCCGGTGGTTCGGCGTCGGGAGCCGGGGCTGGAGGGTCGGCCTCCTCCTCCACCCCATCTTCGGGGAATGAACCGGCGAGCACGACTTCGGCGACCAATCGTGCGCGTGCGCCTGGATTGCCGTTGGCCACGTTGGTGAGCACAACCACGCCGACGTTGGCTTCGGGGTACCAGTTGACCTGCGTGCGGAATCCCGCGTCTCCGCCCGAGTGTCCGATGGTCTGGAGGCCACGGTGATTGCCCATGAAGATTCCGTGGGCGTAGGGAATGGTGTCGCCGTTGTTGAGAATGCCGCGCGACTTCATCAGCGTCATCGTCTCGGGTCCGCCCACGGTTTCGTGGCGGAAGTTGTCGAGCCAGCGCGCGAGGTCGTCGGCGGTGGTGAACAGGCTGGTGGCGCCTGCGTTGGCGTAGCTCAGGACGGATTTGGTGAAGCGCGGACCCGTCGGGGCGCCGTCTTCGTCGTCGTCGGTGGGAGCGTAGGAATAGGCTCGGTTGGGGACGACGTGTCGATGGTCGTCGTGGAAATGGGTCCGGTCCATGCCGAGGGGGCTGAAGATGTGCGACCGGGTGAATTCGGGGAAGGACGTGCCGCTGACGGCTTCGACGACCTGCGCCATGAGGGTGTAGCCCATGTTCGAGTAGAGGTATTCCGAACCGGGCACGAAGTTGAGCTCTCGCTGGCGGGACATGAGGCCGAGGATCTGCTCGGTGGTGATTACGTCGTCCAGCCGCCATCCTGCGATGCCGAGAAGCTGCCATTGGTCGCGGATGCCGCTGGTATGGTGGATCAGCTGGCGAACCGTGACGGGATGCTGGAACCAGGGCACGTCGTCGAGGTGCCGTTGAACGTGATCGTCGAGCGAAAGCGCGCCTTCGGCGGCCAGCATGGTGACTGCCATGGCGGTGAACTGCTTCGACACCGAGGCGACGTGGAAGACGGTGGCGGGGGTGACGGGGACGTCGTGCTCGATCTGGGCGTAGCCGTAGCCGCGCGAATGGATGATCTCGCCGTCGCGGATGACGGAGACCGACGCGCCGGGTGACCCGGGGCGGTCCAGGTCGGCGAACACGGCGTCGATGCCGCGGGCGATCGCGGGGTCGGAAGGGCGGTCGGGGGCGCAGGCGGCGCTGGCGGCAAGCGTGATTGCGCAGGCCAGCAGGAGATGGGGCGGCCGGGGGGTCGTGGGGAGGGCCGGGCGCATGTCGGGTCTCCGGGAACGGGTGCTCGGTGCGGGATGAACATAGTCGGACGCGCGTTTCCGGTTGGCAAGTCGCGATTGCTCCCTATTATTAAGGACACGGGAGGCGAGATGAACCGGGCTGAACTGGCGGAGCTGATCCTGAACGGGGAGAGTTCCGGCGTGGAATTCAAGCGGGACGACATTGCTCCCGCCAAGCTTGCCGCCGAGATGGCGGGGCTGCTGAATCTTAGGGGGGGTCACATTCTCCTCGGGGTGGAAGACGGCGGGACCGTTTCCGGATTGACGAGGGGCCGCCGGAAGGCGGAAGAGTGGGTCATGGAGGTGGCGCGCGTGCATGTTCAGCCCGCGACCATTCCGTATTGGGAGACCGTCGAATTGGACGGTACGGTGGTGGGTGTTGTGTCGCTCGTCGATGACGCGCCGGACAAGCCCTACAAGGCGAAGCAGGGCTCGGCGTGGATTACCAAGACGAGAGTGGGCAGTACTACCCGCGATGCAACCCGGGACGAGGAAGCTCGCCTGTACCAGCAGTCGGGGCGCATCAAGTATGGGCAGGCGCCGGTCCCGGGCACCTCCGTCGCGGACCTGGACGATCGCCGGCTTCTGGAATACTTCGACCGTATTCTCGAATGGGAGTCGTCGGTTGCGCCCGGATTGGACGCCTGGGCCAGGCAGCTTGTCAACCTGGATTTGGCAGTGAGGACGCGCGGCCGAACGATCCCCACCGTCAACGGAATGTTGCTGTTCGGCACGAACCCAAAGCGCCTCCTCCCTCAATCCGGCGTCCGGGCCATCTGCTACGTCGGCGACGTGCCCGATTATGGCGTACGCGCAGACGAGGACCTGACCGGACCGCTCGTGCCCCTGCGAGGCCGCGACGGCAAGTTGGTGGAGCCGGGGCTTGTAGATCAGGCGTGGGACTTTGTTCGGAGGAACACCACGCCCTCAGCCAGCTTAGTCGGGCCTCAGAGGGTGGATCGCTGGGAATACCCGAAGAGCGTGATTCGGGAAGCGATTACGAATGCGCTCGTCCATCGTGACTACAGCATTGCGGGGACCGACGTCACCCTCTCCATCTATTCGAATCGCCTGGAAATCACCAGTCCCGGACAATTGCCCAACACGGTAAAGCCCGAGGGAATGCGTCTGGGCGTGCGCTACGCCCGCAATCAGATTCTGGTGAACGTCATGCGGGACTACCGGTACGTGGATGCGCGGGGCATGGGCGTGCGCATGAAGATCATTCCAGGCATGAGGGCCCACAACGGCACGGATCCGGACCTGGAAGAAGGGGACTACTGGTTCACGGTTCGGCTTTGGAAATAGCAAAGCGCGTTGTGGCCGCATCCACGCGTCACCGCCATTCTCCCACGATATCCTGCGCAATCATCCCCAGCGTCTCCTCGAGCGCGAAAAAGCTGCCGCGACTCTGGTTGGTGAACACCGAAATGACCGTCGGACCTCCTTCATGGAACAGGATACCCACGTCGTTGCCCGCATATGGCGGCCAGTCCCCGGTCTTGTGCGCCACCGTCACCCCCTCAAAACGCACCATTCGCGGAAGACGCGTGGTGTAGAATTGCCCGATCATGATGTTCACCATTTCCTCGCTGGCGGCTTGATCGGCCAGCTCGCCCTGCACGATCTGCTCCAGCAAGCGTCGGGTTCAGCCCGGGCGCAAACGTCTGAATCAGTCCGCTGCCGCGGCGCATGTCCTCGGCCCCGACGACGTGACGCGCATCAAGGTCGAGCCGTCCCTCGGCGTGATCCTGAAACGCCTTCACCATGATCGGCACCTTGATCACGCTCAGCGTGTTCATCGGCAGGTCCGCCCGAATCGCGACCTCCCGACCGCTGGGCAAATGCTTGGCCCAAAGCGAGCTGGTGGCGTCCAGCGTGGCCAGACGGGCTTCGATGCGAGCGGCGAGATCGGCGCCGGAGGGGGCGTCCAAGGATGCGGCGGGCGTGTCGGTCGGATCGCCGGTCGCATCGTCCGGTGGTGCGCAGGCCGAAAAGCCAACCGCGCAGAGCAACACAAGGACGAGGGGGACTGAGGGCGGCCGGGCGGCCGCGGATAGTGCCAGGCGCATCGGCGGATCTCCTGTTGCGGGATGGGGTAGAGGACATAGTTGGAAGCGCACGCCGCCTTGGCAAGCGCTTGGCCTGGCCAACCACGCGGTTGCTTCCGAACCGCCAACGCGGCAGGTTGGCCCACGCAGAACGCACCGCGTCCAAGCGGCCGACACCGCACCGGCGCGCCAACAAGGATTCTCCCGCATGAACGACCATCCCGCGCAGGCCACGTCCATCCCACGCGCGATCTGGACACGGGTCCCGACCACGCTTCTCGCGATCCTTCTCGCGGTCGTTCTCGCGGCCACCCACGCCCCCGCGATCCCGGCCCAGGAAGCCGCTGCCGACGGCGGCCAGGGCACCCCCCCCGCCCGCCTCGTGATCCTCGGCACGGGAACCCCCAACGCCGATCCCGACCGTTCCGGCCCTGCTCTGGCCGTGGTGGCGGGCGGCCGCGCCTACCTCGTGGACGCGGGCCCCGGAATCGTGCGCCGGGCCGCGGCCGCCGTCCGCGACCACGGCATCGCCGCCCTCGACGCCCCGGGCCTCAACCGCCTCTTCATCACGCATCTTCACTCCGACCACACCGTCGGCCTTCCCGACGTGATCTTGTCGCCCTGGGTCCTCGACCGCCCCGACCCCATCCGGATCTTCGGGCCGCCAGGGACGGCCACCATGGTCGAACACATACAGGCGGCCTGGCAACTGGACATCCACATGCGGCTCTTCGGCCTGGAACCGCGCGACGACAACCTTGAGGCCTACCAGTCGCCGGTCACCGAAACCACGGGCGGCCCCGTGTACGAAGACGACAACGTGCGCGTCACCGCGATTCCGGTCCTACACGGGTCGTGGCCCCACGCCCTCGGCTACCGCTTCGACGCCGGAGGACGCTCGATCGTCATTTCGGGCGACGCGCGGCCCAGCGAGTCGTTGGTGGAAGCGTGCCAAGGCTGCGACATCCTCGTGCACGAAGTCTACTCCGCCGAAGCGTTCAAGCAGCGTCCGCCGCTGTGGCGGGCCTACCACGCCCAGTCCCACACCTCGACCGTCGAGCTCGCCGAACTCGCCAACCGCGCTCGCCCCGGCCTCCTCGTGCTGTACCACCAGCTCTACTGGGGCGCCACGGACGAGGACCTCCTCCGAGAAATCCACGATGCAGGGTACGACGGAGCCGTCGTCTCGGCGGCCGACCTGGACGTCTACCCGGTCGCGCCCACCCCCGAAAACGACGCCGACGGGCCCGCCCGGCACCCTGTGAACATGCAACCGATTGTACCCTCGTCAACGTCGAAAGTGCCAAAGGAGTACTGACATGGAACTGAAGAGATGGAAAAAGGGCGGCGTCCTCGTCGCCGCTGCGCTGGCCGTCGGCCTGGGCGGGGCGGCCTGCGCAACCACCGGAGAAGGATCGACGTCGTCGCACGGCAGAGGCGACATCACCAGGGAGGAGCTCGAGACCACCTCCGTCGACGACGCGATGGAGGCGATCTCCCTTCTTCGCCCGCAATGGCTACGCGCCCGTCCGGCACGGACCATGAACGATCCCGTTCCCATCGTCGGGGTCGTCATCGACGGCCTGGCGCATTCCACGCGCGAGGACTTGGCCCAGCTCCCCATCGTGCAGGTCGAGCTGATCCGCTTCATGAACGCGGGCGACGCCACAATCCGGTTCGGCACCGGATTCACCGGCGGGGCCATCGTGGTCACGACCCGAAAATAGCGAGGGGCCGGCGTCGGATCGGCAATACGACGCGACCGCTTTCCCGGCGCAACCAGTTGCCTTGTCGGGCGCGTGTGGCTAGAATGGGCGCGCCAAATTGGCGATATTGGAGAGTCAACTTCGTTTCGTGCCAACTGCCCGTCGGGCGAGGACCATGACCCGCCTTTTCACCCGGTATCCTTCAACCGCATTCCGCGCCGCCGGTCGCGCCTCTCGGCGCGTGCGCCCGGTCGTCCGGCGCACCCGCCCCCTCGTTTGCGGGCTGGTCATCGCGACAACGACCATCGCTGCCGGGTGTCACGGCCCCGCCCCGGGGATCGCCCGCGGCGAGGCGCTCTTCGACACCTGCTCTCCGTGTCACGGCGTCGATGGCGCGGGCGACGCGTTGCTCGCGGCCCCCGCGATCGCCGGCGCGTCCGACTGGTACCTGACCTACCAGATCGAGAAGTTCCAGAATGGCGTGCGCGGCTACCACTACACCGACGTGGAAGGGTTGCGAATGCGCCCCATGTCGCGGGCGCTCTTCGCGGACCGAGGCGACGTCGAGTCGGTCGTGGAATATGTGGTCAGCCTGCCGATTCCCGATCCTCCCGCGACTTTCGAGGCGGGCGACGTGGACGCCGGCGAGGAGGAGTATGCAGCGTTGTGCTCCAATTGCCACGGCATCGACGGTCGAGGAATCGACGGCGCGGTCCCCGAACTGAACGCCCCGTCGCTGCTGCATCTCAATGACTGGTATCTGGTTTCGACCTTGCGGAAGTACCGCGACGGCGTGCGCGGCGCGTCGGCTGGCGACGCGGCCGGCGCCACCATGAGGGCGCCGTTGGCGGGCATGTCCGACGAGCGAATCAACGACGTTACGGCCTACATCATGAGCATGCGACGGCTCCCGCGCCGGATCCCCGGCCCACCGCCCGAGCCCCTGCCCGAGCTGATCGTCGACGCCTCCATCCTGCCCGAAGGCGTGACCGTCGCCATGGCCCAGGAAGGGCAGACAATATTCCACGGCGAGGGAGTCTGCGTGACCTGTCACCTGCGCGGCGGCGGAGGCGGCCCCCTCGCGCCGAACCTGACGGACGCCGTCTGGCTGAACGTCGACGGCGAGTACCAGTCCATCGTCGACATCGTCATGACGGGCGTGCCGCAGCCACTCGAGCACCCGGGCCAGATGCTGGCCCGCGCAGGCACATCCATCACCGACGACCAGGTGCGCGCAGTTGCCGCGTACGTTTACACCTTGAGCCGCTAGAGCCCCGATGGCCAAGCAACCGACAATACCCGCCCCTCCGCCCGACGACCAGAACGACGCGATCATCTTTGCGCGCAAGACGCTGCGCTGGACGACCATTCTAGCAGTCGGCTTCATCGCCGCTGCCGTCGTGTGGACCTTCGTGCTTAGCTGATTCCGAGCGACCATGAACGACTTTTTCGGCCTCTTCAGTTCCGATTTCTTCGAGCCGCTCATTGCGGTCGGTTCGTCCTACGCGGCCGACATCGATGGCCTGATTCGGCTCGTACTGATCATCGTGGGCTTCTGGTTCATCGCTGCCCAGGCGTTTTTCTTCTACTTCATCCTCGCGTACCGCGCGAAGCCGGGGCGGAAAGCGGAGTATCTCACGGGCAAGGAGAAGCACGTCAAGCGGTGGATCACGATTCCGCACCTGTGCGTGCTCGGTTTCGACGTGCTGATCGTGGTGGTGTCTTTCAACGTGTGGCGGTCGGTCAAGATGGAACTGCCGGAGAACCCCGACGCGGTGATCCGGTTGATCGGGCAGCAATGGGCGTGGACCTTCCAGCACCCGGGGGCCGACGGAGAGCTCGACACCCCCGACGACATTTTCACCGTGGACGAGCTTCACGTGGAGAACGACAAGGTCTACCATTTCGAGCTTCAGTCGACCGACGTGCTGCACAGCTTCTCCGTCCCGGTGTGGCGAATCAAGCAGGACGCGATTCCGGGGCGTACCATTATGGGCTGGTTCCAGCCCAGCCGGGTGGGCGAGTTCGACGTCCAATGCGCCGAGATCTGCGGTTTCGGCCACGGCGTGATGGCCGCGCGCGTCATGGTGGAGGACGCCGACGCTCACCGGGCTTGGTTGACAACCAATGCGCCCGTCCAATGAGAGATGAACACAGCGTGAGATTACGGAGCACCGAGAGCAATGGCTGAACCTGCGGTCGACCTCGCCCATAGTCACGGGCACCACGACGACCATGCGCACCATGGTCCCCAGGGGTGGATGAAATACCTCTGGTCCACGGACCACAAAGTCATCGCCATGCAGTACATGTTTACCGGCATCTTCATGGCGCTGGTGGGCGGATTCATGGCGTACGTCTTCCGCATGCAGCTGGCCTTCCCCGGGATGGAGGTGCCCGGCTTCGGAATGGTCTCGCCGGGCGAATACAACGCGCTGGTCACCAATCACGGCACGATCATGATCTTCTGGGTGGCCATGCCGGTGCTGCTGGCCGCCTTCGGGAACTACCTGATTCCGCTGATGATCGGCGCGGACGACATGGTGTTCCCGAAGATCAACCGTCTGTCGTTTCAGGTCTTCTTCGTCAGCACCATCGTCATTCTGGCGTCGCTTTTCGTGGAAGGAGGGGGGTTCGCAGGCGCGTGGACGGCATATCCACCGCTCTCGGCGGACGGGGCCTACAACCTCACCCGATTAGGCAGTACGATGTGGGTCGTCGGGGTGGGACTCGAATTCGTGGCCTTCCTGCTGGGCGGGATAAACTTCATCACGACCCTGATGAACTCCCGAGCACCGGGCATGCGCGCGTTCGACGTCCCGCTCGTGGTGTGGATGATCGTGGTGGCCAGCATTCTCTTCATGTTGTCGGTTGGACCGCTGTTGGCGGGCGCGATCATGCTGATCTTCGACCAGACCGTCGGCACCGGGTTCTTCAACCCCGCGGCGGGGGGCGACCCGATCCTTTGGCAACACCTCTTCTGGTTCTTCGGGCACCCCGAAGTGTATGTGGTGCTGCTGCCCGCCATGGGCGTCGTGATCGAGATCATCACGACCTTCGCGCGCAAGAAGGTATTCGGCTACCGGCTGGTGATCTTCACCGTGGTGGCCACAGGGGTGCTGAGCTTCTTCGTCTGGGCGCACCACCAGTTCATCGCGGGAATCGATCCGCGCATGGCCAATATCTTCACCGTCACGACGCTGCTGATCTCGGTGCCGATCGCGGAGCTCTGCTTCGTCTACATCGCGACCCTGTATCGAGGGTCGATCACGCTGTCGACGCCCATGCTGTGGGCGTTGGCCTTCGTGGCGGAGTTCCTCATCGGAGGAGTGACTGGGATTTTCCTGGGAGCGGCGGGCGCCGACGTGTACTTCCACGACACGTACTTCGTGCTCGCCCACTTCCACTACACCTTCTTCCCGATCGCGATCATCGGCACGTTCGCAGCGGTCACCTACTGGTTCCCGAAGATGTTCGGGAAGATGTTGGACGAGAAACTCGGGAAGCTCCATTTCTGGCTGACGATCATCCCGTTCAACGTGATCTTCATCCCGCTGTTCCTGCTGGGGATGGGCGGGCAGCACCGCCGCATCTACGACTATCAGCACTTCCCCGAGCTGGCCGGCGACGGCTTCCAGGCGCTGCGGGTGCTCGCTACCAGGGCGCTTCTGGTGATGCTCGCGGCGCAGGTCATCTTCTTCTACAACTGCATCAAGTCCTGGCGTTCGAAGAAGAAGGCACCCCGTAACCCATGGAAGGCGAACTCTTTGGAATGGACGACCGAGTCACCGCCGCCGCACGGCAACTGGCATCCCGACCGGATGCCGGTCGTGTACCGCGGCCCCTACGAATACGCGACCCCTGGACGCGACAAGGACTACTGGCCGCAAGACGAACCGAAATGATCCAAGAACCGAGACTGCTCGCATGAGGCCCATAGCGACTACCCGCGCCGTCACGGGAACCGCCACCGGCAAACTTGCGGTATGGTGGGTGTTGGCATCCGAAGTCGTGATCTTCGGCGGCCTGCTCTTGGCGTACGTCATGCACCGCCTGGGGCACCCCGAGTGGGCCGACGCGGCGGCACACACGAATACGACCATCGGGGCCGTCAACACGTGGGTCCTGCTGACGTCGAGTCTCACCGCGGTGCTTGCTCACCAGGCGGCCGAGCGGGGCGACGGCAAGAAAGCGGCCCGATTCCTCTACATGACGATCGGCGGTGCGGCCACCTTCATCGGAATCAAGAGCTGCGAGTGGTGGTACGAGATAACGAACGGCTACACGATCACCACGAACATGTTCTGGTCGTTCTATTACTCGGCGGCGGGGCTGCACGCCTTCCACGTGATTGCCGGCGCCATCATCATGGCGGTCGTGGCTCGGGACGCCGCCAGGGGCCGCGAGCTGCATCGCGTCGAGCTGATCGGGATCTATTGGCACTTCGTGGACATCGTGTGGATCTTCCTCTTCCCCCTGCTCTACATCGCGAAATAGGCGGACCAACGTGGCGCATCACGCAAACGACGACGGCTCCGGGTTCTTCTCGAACCACTATGTCAAAGTGTACCTGGTTCTCCTCGCGCTGCTGGCCGTCAGCATCGTCGGACCATTTATCGGCGAGGCCACCGGGCTGATATTCCTGACCCTGGTGACGGCGTTCGGCATCGCGGTCGTGAAGGCTTGGCTGGTCATCAAGAACTTCATGCACCTGACGATCGAGCGGGTGATGCCGAAGCTGGTTCTCGCCGCGTCCGTGGTTCTGATGGCGCTCTTCTGGGGCGGCATCGCTCCCGACGTGCAGCTTCACGACGGCCGGATGTGGGAAAACGACGCCGCGAAAGCTGCCAAAGCGCGCGGTATCGAGCCTGCGCATGCCGAAGAAGAGGACCATGCCGCCGACGAGGAGCATGCGGCGGTTGCCGGTGATCCTGGCGAGGCAGGGCACGGAGACGCGTCGGGTGCCGATGTGAGCTATGCGGGCTTGGTGCCGACCGCGAAATCAAACGACAACGCGCTGCCGGGCGGCTACAATTTCGTGCACGGCGCTTTTTGGACGGTGCTGATCATGGTGGCGATCGGCACGAACGCCGTCGCGATCATACTGTCGATCGGCATCTTGTTGCTAGTACTTGAAACGCTGAGCGGCATTCCCATGGTTCAACGCCTGGCGGCACCGATGCTGGAGCGCCTCCTGCGGCTCCCCGGCGTGGGCAGACTTCGCGGGCTGCTTCCGGGCGGACAGGCACGGGCGGGCTAACCTCCTATGGAAGCCTTGCACTCGCGCACCACGATCATTCCCTTCCGTCCGCCGCCGCGGAAACCGGACAAGCTGGTTTCCAACGGAGTGCTGGGGATGATCCTGTTCGTGTTCGTCGAAATCATGCTGTTCGCGGGTTTCATTTCGGCCTACGTGATTATCAAGGCTCGCGCCGTCGGGTCGGTGTGGCCTCCGCCCAATCAGCCCAGGCTTCCGTTCGAGGAGACCGCGATCAATACCTCGGCGCTGCTCTTGAGCGGGATTGTGTTGGCCATCGCGCACCGCATGTACCTGCGTGGCGCAAAGTCCATTGGCGTGCTGCTGGCGGCGGCGACGCTCCTGGGCGGAGCCTTCGTGGCCATGCAGGGGGTCGAGTGGGTGGCGCTGATTCGGGAAGGGTTGACGTTCACGTCGTCGACGTACGGGTCGCTCTTCTACACCATCATTGGGGCGCATGCGTTGCACGCGGTCATGGCCATCGGGTTGTTGGCGTGGGCCTTTACGCGGGCCTCGTCGGGTCGGCTTACCCGCGAGGCCATGTCCACGGTGGCGATTTTCTGGTATTTCGTCGTGCTGGTGTGGCCGTTCCTGTACTTCCAGGTGTATCTGTGATGCGAAATCTCACGCGAATCGCGCTGCCTGCGGTGATCCTCGCGTTGGCGGTGACGGCGTCGCTCCCCGAGCCGTTGTACGCGTGCCCCGTGTGCTTCGACCGCGACGACGAGGCGCGGCTGGCGTTTCTCGCAACCACCGGATTGCTTACTGCGCTGCCGCTGGGACTGGTGTTCGGCACGGGGGCTTGGTTGCGCAAAAAGGCGCGCGAACTCGCCGAGGCGGACGACGTCGCGAATCCCGAGGTAGCCAAGGATCGACAATGAGGCCAAGGGCGAAGCCCGTCGGACGGTTGTCGTGGGCCGTGGGCGTCGCCGTTTGGGCCGTCTCGATCCTATCCTCCACAGCCGCATCCGGTCAGTGGACCAATCGATACCCTCGCGTGCAGGGATACGGTCATCACGTATACCTGGAAGGCTACGAGCTCCCCGTGCTCGCAAGCGGTCCCATGGACCCGGCGCCGTCGCCGGATGGACGGGCCATCGCGTTTTCCGCGCGGGGGTGGATCTGGCTGCTAGATCCGGCAACGGGGATTGCACGCCAGCTTACGAATGGGCGCGACATGGATTCCCGGCCGACTTGGCACCCTTCCGGCGACCGGATTGCGTTGGTGCGCGACAACGATCGCGACACCCGGATCGTCGTGGTTGACCCAACCACCGGCGAAGTCCTGCGCACAATCGACACGCCCGCCATAGACCTTGACCCGACGTACTCGCCGGACGGCGCCACCCTCTACTACGCGTCGGCGTTGGCGGGCACAATCGACGTGTGGGCGCTGGACCTCGCTTCCGACCAAGCGCGGCAGCTAACCGCCGACCAAGGGCTCGAGCTTAGGCCGCAACCTCTCGCGGACGGGAGCTTTCTCGTCTTGGCCAAGGGAGGCGGCGACCGGGTCGAGCGTCGTTCGGCCGATGGCGTCGCACGCGAGACGCTGATCTCGGGGAGCATCGCGTCGATGGCCCGCCCGGCGCTCTCACCCGACGGGAGCAGCTTCGCGGTCGGTTGGCCAACGCAGTCCGGATGGGATCTGCGGGTGCACAATGTGGAGCGTCCCGACTCGCCGGTGTTGTTGACCGGTGGTGGCCTTCCGCTTGCGCCTGCGTGGAGCGCCGACGGGCGTTGGATCTACTATTCGGAGGCCGACGATCGCGAGGTGATGCGTCTGAAGCGGGTGCGTCCGGTCGGGGGCGGGGTTGAAGACGTCGACGTGCTGGCGTGGAAATGGAAGGACGAAACCGCGCGGCTGCGCGTCAGGACCGTGACGGAAGGGTCCGGGGCGGGGAACGCACCTGCGCGGATCAGCGTGCTCGACGAGAGCGGGCACCCTGCCGTGCCCGACGAGGGCGGCGCCCATTTCGATGGCGCAAACGGGAGGGTCTTTTTCTACTCGTCGGGGGTGATCGAGGTCACCGTGCCCGCGGGCGAGATCACGGTGTCTGCGGTGCAGGGTCTTGCAACGCCGGAGGAGACGGTCACCGTCGCGGCGATGGCGGGCAGCGTGGCCCAGGTCACGATTGCGCTGAGCCCGGTGTGGGACGCGCGGAGCGCCGGATGGGCCTCTGGCGACCACCACTTCCACCTCAATTATGGTGGCCAGACCAACCTCGACCCCATGGACATGGTGCCGAAGATGCGCGGCGAGGCCCTCGACATGGCCAGCCCGCTGCTTGCCAACCTTCACAACCGCTACGAGGACCAACACTTGTGGGGGTGGCAGAAGTCGGACGGTGCGCCGTATATCCGTTTCGGGCAGGAGATCCGCTCGCACTTTCTGGGTCACATGGGGCTGATTGAGGTGAGCGAGCTACACTGGCCGTGGGTATGGGGCCCGGGTTACGAGGTGTACGGTACCGACGACCGCAGCAATGCCGAGGTGCTGGACTTCGCGCACGCGCAGGGCGGACTGGGGTACTACGTGCACCCGGTGTCGGGATCTGATCCGTTCGGTGAAGGTAGCGCCGGTTCGGTTCCGGTCGAGCTGGTCGCCGACGCCGTGCTGGGCAAGGTGGACGCGCTTGAGATCATGTGCCTGTGGAGCAACTCGGAGGGCACCGCGGCGCTCTGGCACCGATTCCTGAACTTGGGACTCCCGGTGGCCCCGTCGGCGGGGACGGACGTGATGCTGAATCTCTACCGCACGATGGCGGTGGGAACGACGCGCGTGTACGTGCACACGGGGCCAAGCGTTGGGTGGGCGCCGTATGTGGAGGGGCTGCGCGAAGGGCGCTCGTTCGTGACCAACGGTCCCTTTCTCGACTTCCGGGTGGCCGATGAGCGGCCTGGCGGGGTGGTGGCGGGGGGCTCGGTCGATTGGAGCCTGGATCTTGCCACGGCAACCTCGGTGGATACGGTCGAGATCATCGTGAATGGGCGCGTTGTGGCGTCACATGCCGGACTGGCCTCGCCAGGTCGGCGCTCGTATGCGGGACAGGTCGACCTGCCCGCCGGTGGCTGGGTTGCTGCCCGCGCGCGAGGGGGAGAAACGCGGTGGCCTTCGATGGACGTGGCGCCGTACGCGCACACCGCCCCCGTGTGGATCGGGGAGCGGGGCAGCACCGACCCGGCAGTCCGTCGCGAGGCCGCAGCCGAGCTCGGACGGCTGCTGGAAGCCGCGGTCGCTCGGCTGCGGATTGGCTATTCAGGCGTCGCGATTCCGCGCCTGGAGAGCCATTTCGCCGCCGCAATGGCGCGGCTGGAAGCAATGGCGACGGGGGGGTTGCAGGACCGCTAGCAGGGCCAGACGGCGTCCATGCTTGGTGCCGCGCGCCGCTAATTCAACGGGCTGTCCTCGTCTCGGCCCCGATCCCAGCTCAGCCCCACGATCAAGCGGTTCCGCTGGAACAGATCGACCCCCTGGTGACCGACGTAGAGGTTGATCGGCATGCGGTCGCCGCGACGATCGCGCCCGAGCTGGATGTTGGCGCCGTACGACAGGTTGGCGACCAACTGGTACCCATCCTGTCGCAGGAAGCCGACGCCGCACGCGAAGACCGGGTTGATCCAGAAGGACTCGCCGCCGATGACCCAGGACGTCCTGTACTGAAGATTGCTTGCCAGCATCCAGGTGGGCTTGCGTTGCCCAATGGCGACGGAAAACTCTGGAACGACGTCGAACGCGGTGACCGACTGGCTGGGTTTCCACTCGAAGGCTGCGCCGAAGGCCATTTGCACGCCCCGGCCCCATTGGGGCGCCACAAAGGTGCGCAGCTCGCGGGTCGGAAATCGTAGAGACGGATCAAGGCGACTTTCTGGTTCGCTCTCGTAGACTTCTTCGTAGGTGACTGTGACTTCTTGCGGGTCGGCTGGTGGGGTTGGTTGCTGCGAGGATCTATTCGCTAGAGCATCCAACCGCCTGGTGAGTCGCGCTTCCAGCTCGGCCAAGTCCGTCTGATCCACGGCGGCGACGGGTGCGGCTGCTGACCGCGCGGCTGTGGCGGAATCGACGGCCGCGGCCACAACCTGGGCCATCCGGGCCGCGGTAGCGGAATCGACGGGTGCGGCAAGGATGTCGCCCTGCGTTTGCAGCAGCTGGCGAATGCGCTCAAGCGTCTCCGCCAGCGCGGGGTCGATGGCTGGTTGTCCGGCCTCCGGCGTGGACCCCTGGGGCAGGCCGACGGGAATCACGACGATTTGGGGAGCCGGCGCAGGCGCCGGGTCGTCCGCCAATCGGCGGTAGCGCTCGCTCCGGCCACCCCAAGCCAGCGTTAGCCCAGCCGACAATTGCCAGTTGCTCACGCGATCGGGCGACGAGAAGCCCTCGTCCGACAACAGATAGTTGCGGATGGATGCGGTTAGTCCGAGCGGGCCGCCCATTCCGACGTTGAGCCCGCCGCCGACGATCAGGGCGGCGCGGTCGTCGTCCGAACGATCGATGTGGTCGGGCAAGGCGATGGGCTCGCCGCGTACGTGTTCATGCTCGTCCGGTTCGGCGGCGAACAGCATTCTCCCATAACCGGCCAGCACATAGGGCGAAATCCAGCCGAAACCGACGGGCCGAAACTGGGCCTCGCCCCCGTACGCCTTTGGCGACTCCCAGACGTCGAAGTCGTCGCTGACTCCGCGCCAGTAGAAGCCGTGCAGTCCGAAATAGGATGTGAAATCGAAGCCGCCGCGGAGCCCTACGATCCCTTGGGTCCCGGCGGCGGTCAGACCGCCGTCGAAGGCCGTACCGAGCCCGCTGTCGAACGCCTGGCGTCCCGTGAACGGCTCGATGCGGGTCCGGATGGTTTGGCCAGTTGCCGGACCGGGCAAGATTCCGAGGACGCCCAGTAGCACCAGTCCGTGGACAGGCAGCCAGTGGACGAACCCGTGCTTTCCAGGGGCAAGAATCGATTTCATGTGTGGTTCATTCCATGCTTGTTGGCGTCCGCGCGGGATGGCGGCTATCACCGGTCCAACGCGGTCTTGAGTCCTTCCAGGAAAATCGGGTCGTCTTCCGAGATGGGACCGACCCAGGTGAACGCAACGTTGCCGATACGGTCGATCACCACCGAGGTGGGAAGCCCCCGCGCGTGAAAGACGGCGCGGGATTGGGCGTCCGGATCCAGGGCGATGTCGTATTCCACGCCGAATTCCTCGACGAAATGTACGACGGCGCCGGAGTCGACCGCAAGGTCGACGGATATGCCGAGAATGCGCAGGCCCTGGTCGCGGTAGCGGGCGTAAAGCGATTGCAGATAGGGCGTTTCGGCGCGGCAAGGGTGGCACCAGGTGGCCCACAGGTTAACGAGCAGGGTCTGGCCCCGATAGTCGGCAAGTGCGATGGGCGCACCGGTTTCCAGGGAGGCGGCCGTGAATGCGGGGGCCGGGTCGCCGCGGCGCAGCGTGGTTGCCTCGGAGGGGATGCAAGCGCTCAACAGTGCGACGATGGTCGCCGCGAGGAATCCGTGGATGGACCTGGGCGTGTGATGAGGGACGTGTGGATACGGCCGGCTGGCCGCGTGGTGCGCGTGGTCCATTCTGCAGGATTGCAGTATGCGCAAGGTCAACGCCCCGGCGGCGTGATGAACTCGGTGGTGAGAGGGCCTACGCCATGCACCTGCACAACCGTCTCTTCTTCGGCCCACATGTAGGCGGGCACGCCGGCTGCAATTACGACGTAACTGCCAGGGCCGTAAGCTCTTGCGGCTTCCCTGTCCAAGGTCTCGCCAATGCCGACGAAGAACACGCCGGACAGGATGGTCAGGTGTTCGGTCGTGGGATGCGTGTGCGGGGCAAGCTCGAATCCGGGCAGGAGGTGGAGTCGGAAGGCGAAGAGTTCGCCCTCGGCGCTCGCATCTCCTGAGAGCGGGAGAAACCGCATCGTCTCGGTGTATTCGCCCCAGGGGAGGGCGTCGCCGTGGAGAAAGACGTTGCCCTGTTCGTCCTGGGCGTGGGCTGGCGGTGCGAAGGCGAACGCGAGCAGGAGGAGGGTCGGTGCGACGGCGGATCGTTGGGTCATGGCTGGCCGGCCTTTGGCTTGCGCGGTACCTGTGGACTTGCGGGGGGTAGGCGTCCTGCTTGAAGATACAATATGCGACACTTGATGTATTTTGGCTGGGCCGCCGCATTGGTTGCGGCTTGCTTGGCGTTGTCGGCGTGTGGGTCGGAAGCGCCGGTTGGACCGCCGCCGGAGCCCCCGCAGGTTGGGCCGCCGAGTCTGCCTCCGCCGATTGAGATTCCCGCATGGGGTGGGGCCGCCACGCTTGATTTCGCGACCTGGAATCTATTGCACTTTGGTGCGCCCAATCAGGGGCCGGCCGACGAACGGCTGCAGCTCGCTCGCGCGAGAGACGTGATTCGCGGGACGGACGCCGACGTTTGGGGGGTGCAGGAGGTGACCAGCGGCGACGCCTTCGACAGCCTGGTGTCCTATTTGCCAGGGTATGCGGGGATCCTGGCCAACGACGGCGAAGTGAGTCTGGGGACCGAATATTATCGAGAGTCGGAGTTGAAGGTTGGGTTGATCTACAAGACGGCGGTGTTTCAGCCCAGCGGGGCGCGATTGATTCTGACGGAGCTGGATCACGAGTTTGCCGGCCGTCCGCCGCTTGAGGTGACGGGACAGCTCACGTTGGGCGGCGTTGCGCGCGAGGCGGTTGTGATCGTGTTGCACGCCAAGGCCGACCAGCAGGCTGCGTCGTGGGAGCGGCGTGCGCGGGCGGGGGCCGGTCTGAAGGAATACCTTGATGCCGCGTGGCCCGAGGCGATGGTAGTCGTGCCCGGCGACTGGAACGACAACGTGGACGAGTCGATCGTGTCGGGCCGCGATACCCCTTACCGCCCCTTCGTGGACGCCGCGCCGGATTGGGTGTTCCCCACGGCCGAGCTGAGCGACGAGGGGGTCACGTCGATCTTCGGCTATGACGACGTAATCGACCACGTGTTGGCATCGAACGAGGCCATGGCCGGTTACGAGGCCGGGTCGGCGGTCGCTTACCGCGTGGACGACTACATCGTGGATTATCGGGAGACGACCAGCAACCACTTCCCGGTGGTGGTGCGGTTTACGCTCGTCGGGAGCTGACCGGGACGATCGCCAGCAGCGCGATTGCCGCGGCCGCCGCCATGACCGCGCCAAACACGAAGGGTGCGGATGGACCGAACCCGTCCCATTGCAGCAACCCTTCCCACAGGACGCCCGCCAGCACCGATGCCGGCAGCGTGACCAGACCGATCGCGGCGGCATAGGCCCCGTAGGCGGTCCCGCGCCGGGTCGCGGGCACGAGGTCGGCGACCAGGGCCTTGGCCGCGCCTGCCGCGAGCCCGTGATAGCAACCGTAGAGCAGGTAGAGAACCGTGACGTGCGTGGTCGTGTCGGCGAGCGCAAACCCCAGGTAGACAAGCGCATAGAGCACCCACGCGCCTGCCACCACCCGTTTGCGCGACATGCGGTCGGCGAGCGAGCCGGCGGGGGTCGATACCAACGCATAGACCACGTTGAAGGCGAGCAGCAGCCACAGGATTCCCGACACCGAGAAGCCGCGCTCCTGCGCCCGCAGCACGAGGAACGCGTCTGCGGAGTTGCCAAGCTCGAAAACCAGGGAACAGACGACGAACGCGCCGAAGCCGGGGCCGAGGCCGCGCAACGTCAGGCCGGGTCGCGCCGGTTGAGGTCGGGCCGATTGGGGTCGGTTCGCGCTGCCGTGCTTGCCGGTCCTGTGGACGTCTCGCGCGGCGACGGCCAGCACTGCGACTGCCAGGAGGGCGGGCAGCAGGCTCCACAGCACCAGGGTGCGAAACGTCTCGGCCTGGAGCAGCGCGTCGCCGCCTTGCACTTTCTGCACCACCCAGATCGACACCGCGATCCCGATTACGGCTCCGGCCGTGTCGGCCGCCCGGTGCAGCCCGAACGCCAGTCCCCGGCGGCGGGCAGGCGTCGAGTCGGCCAGCAATGCGTCGCGGGGGGCCGTGCGGACCCCCTTTCCCACCCGGTCGCCCCAGCGAATGGCGGCCACCGCGCCCCAGGTCGTCGCGATCAGGTAGAAGGGCTTCGACAGGGCGGAAATGGCGTACCCCGCCACCGCGGGCCACTTGCGCGTACCGAATCGGTCCGAGAACCACCCCGAGTACAGCTTGAGTATGCTGGCGGTGGCGTCGGCGAACCCCTCGACCAGCCCGACCGCCCACACGCGTACGCCAAGGACGTTGGCGAGGAAGAGCGGGAGGACGTTGAGGATCATCTCGCTCGACGCGTCCGTGAGGAAGCTCGTGCCGCTGGTCGCCCAGACGTTGCGGTGAAGTTTGGCAGGCGGAAGTTTGGCAGGCATAGGGCTCTAAAGATAAGATGGAGGTTCCATGGGAAGTGATTTTCTTCGCGTCGCCAGCGGAAGCCGCCGCGACTTCGTGCGTTGGCTCGCCGCCAGTCCCCTGTTGTCCGCCGTGGCCAGCGGATGTGCGCCGAGCCGCATCTTGCCCGGGGGCGTCGCACCCGATCCAGGCGAGGCCACCACCCGCCAACGCACCCTGCACGACCTCGTCGAGAGCGCCTCGGACGCGCTGGACGTGTTCGACATGGAAAGGGTCGCCGAGGTCACCGTCCCCCCAGCGCATTTCGGCTACATCCAGACCGGTGTCGACGGCGAAGAGACGCAGCGCAACAACCGCGCGGCCCTGGAGGACATTTACATTCGCGCGCGCCGCCTGGTCGATGTGAGTCGGATCGACACCCGGGTCACGCTGTTCGGGCGCGAATGGCCCACGCCCATCGTGATTGCGCCGTGCGGGAGCCAGAAGGGCTTCCACCCTGAAGGCGAGATCGCCACGGCGCGGGCGGCGCTGGCGCGGGAGCATCTCCAGGCCCTTTCCACGGTCAGCTCGACGGGCGTGGAAGAGGTGAACGAGGCGCGCGGCGAGCCGGTGTGGTACCAGCTGTACGCAACCTCGAACTGGGAGGTGACCGAGGCCGTCGTGACGAGGGTGCGCGCCGCCGGGTGTCAGGTGATCGTGCTCACCGTCGATCTGCCCGCCGGCAGCAACCGGCTGACGCTTGAGCGATGGTCGCGCACGGACGAGCGCACTTGCCGCAGCTGTCACCGCCCGCGCGGCCAGGCGCCCACGGTCAAGCCCATGTTTCAGGGAACCAGCTACCGCGGCGCCGACTTCCGCACGCCTGCCATGACCTGGGACTTCATCGGGCGTCTCCGCGACATTACCGACCAGCGGATCGTGGTCAAGGGCCTTGTGACGCACGAAGACGCGACCCTGGCGTTGCAGCATGGGGTCGACGGGATCTGGGTGTCGAATCACGGGGGCCGCGCCGAGGGTAGCGGTCGCGCGACGATCGACGCCTTGCCGGAAATCGCGACGGCCGCGTCGGGCCGCGTGCCCGTAATCGTGGACGGGGGTTTTCGCCGCGGCAGCGACATCTTCAAGGCCATTGCGCGGGGTGCGGACGCGGTGGCGGTGGGACGTCCCTACCTGTGGGGTCTCGGGGCTTTTGGTCAGCCGGGCGTGGAGCGCGTGTTGGAAATACTGCGCAACGAGCTGGCAATTACCATGCGACTCGCGGGCACGCCCTCGTTGGCCAGCATCGTGGAGTCGTCGATCGGGACGGGTTAGCCCGGCCGGCGTCCCCACGGGCTGTTAGCTTTGATGCAACGAAATGTCATCGACTCGAGGTCTTCCACTCAACGTCTTCAAACTGCAAAGGACTACGGCATGAGAAAACACTTCCGACACCTGCTCCCGGCTTTGGCGCTGATCACCGTGGCGTGCGCAGCCGACGGACCCACCACTACCGAGAGCGGGCTCCAGTACACGGTGCTGCGCGAAGGCGACGGGGCCAAGCCGGGCCCGGACGCCCGGGTCGTCGTACACTACCGCGGAACGCTCACGGACGGGTCGGAATTCGACTCCTCCTACGAGCGAGGCAGCCCCGCAAATTTTCGCGTTAACGGCGTCGTTCCGGGGTTTGGCGAAGCGCTTCAGCTCATGTCGGTGGGGAGCCAATACCGCGTGGTCATTCCCCCCGAGCTGGCGTATGGCGAATCGGGCGCAGGCGACGTGATCGGCCCCAACGAGACCCTCATCTTCGAGATCGAGCTTCTGGAGATTGTTGGGGGGTAAGGGCGACGCTCCGCGTGCGGCGAGTGGTTGCTTGGGGCCGGCGGGCGTTCCGCGCCGCCACAGGTGAATGACGGTGCCTTCGGCGCGGCCACCTGCTATGCACCACCGAGGCGAGGTAACGCCGCAGCTTCGGCGCTTGCTTGAAAAACGCAAGCGACCCCATGCGATACAGCTCTGGCGCGCCCTTTCCGCCGGAGAGCGTCGCAGCGCAGCTCGAGTATTCGTGGAATCCGTGCCGGGCGGCAGACGGGGGCTAGACGACGCCGTGGCCGCGGCCATGAATTATCGGTCCGTTACGATTACGAAGTGGCCGCTGGATCGCGTGCTGACCAGTCCTGGAATCAGCATGATCGCGAATCCGAAACTGCTCCAGGACTTGGTGCGCAACAGCCAAGTACCCGGGAATACCGAGATGCCGGGAATACCGAGATGGTGACCCAGTTTCTTGATCAGCTTGGGATTCCTCATGACGCTGGCCACGTCGCGACGGACACGCTACTCGACGCGTCCGAGTATTCCATTTGCAAGAATGCCGAAGACCTGGCGGCTCAATACGGGCAACGCGCGGTTGCGATCATGCTCGTCGTGTATCGCGTGCAAGGGGTGCCATTGGGCGAAAAGGCGCGGAAATGGCTAAAGGGGGGATGGGACGGGCCGCCGCCTCGTGCGACCGAGGAAGACGCGGGAGACGGTGACGCGGCGGCAGCACGGACAACGAGCCGGGCGCTGAAGGTACGTGAACCCGCTGCCGCCCCAATGCCAATGCCGGTGGAGCCCCCTGTGGCAGGCCATGACCCCGCACCTGAATCGGCTGCGTTGCCCTCGGTGTCCACCGACCCGGACGCCGACGTCGACCAGACTGAAGACGCCGACAAGGACGACCCGTCCTCAAGGCGTCGCTGACCACGCTTGACCGGCTGCTCATGAACGCAGCCGCCGACTCGGCCCGGAGCATCCACGGAGCATTGGCTGAAGCGGCGGGGGACGACGCGGTAGACGAGTTTGTAAAGCTCAACGGCAGTCGGCCTCAGTCCTGGTTCCACATGGGCTATGGAGACGCGTTGTTCAACCGGTCTGTCGACGAGAGAGAGCCGGTCGATGATCGAGCGGCGCGTCTCTGGTACTGGGCGGGCGTCGTTCGCGGGTGGGCGAGGAACGAGAATTGGACCCGGATCGTGGGCGCATACGACGAGCAGTCCTTTGTGAGGGAACTGGCTGCAGGTTCGCGGCGCGCTTCCGCTGCCGCCGTGAGCCAGATCGTCGACGCAATGCACCGGCAAGGCCGTACGGCCGACATCGGCGATGTCGTGAAAGCCGACGTGATTGTCGAACAGCCGCGGTTGTTTGCACTGCTGCTGGAGTGCGCCACCAGTCTGCTGCGCAGTGGCGATGCAAGCAACGCAAAGGGCATTTTCGAGATGCTCATGCGGACCAGCAAGAAGTTGGAAGAACGCGGATCCGCGCCCCCAGAGCGCATTGTCCACGACGCGCACCGGCGGGCGGCACATTGTCTGCGCCAGCTTCACGAGCATGCTCGCGCCCAAGAGGTCTTGGAACGACTGCTGGAGGAAGACCCGGATCCCAACGTGCACGCGATGGTGCATGCGGATCTCGGCCTGATGGCCGGCGGATTCGACAGCCTGGAAGACGTGGCGCTGCCGATCGGCAAGGCGGAGCTGGACGGCACGATCGAACGGCTCGCAAAGGGCGTTGATCACTACAAGGAATCGGTAAAGCCGGGCATGTTCTATTCCGCCCACGGCCACTATTGCCTGGGAGTGCTGGCGCTCGGGCGCGCAGACAGCGATGGCAAGTACGAAGATGCGGAAAGGCACCTGGAACAGGCGCGCGTCAGGTTTTCTCAAGGAACGGCCTACTCGGACAAGCTCTTTCAGCGCACCAACCTGTACTTCGCGATTGCGAAATCGCAACGGCTTCAGTTCGACAAGTTGGCTCACGCGGCGGACATCGCAGTCGATGCGTTGAAGTCCGGTGCCGTGCTTCCGGTCTACCATGTCGACAACACGGTGGAGGCCTTCGGATTGGCCGACGACAGTTCCTTGGTGCGTCGCGTTGCGGAGTCCATTATCACGTCGTGCCGCAAAGACCTTCTGGATGGTGTCCTGGACGACCTGATGAGCAGCGATGCCGCGTTGGATCATTGTCCCTTGCTGGCCGAGAAGCTGATGGATCGGGCAAGCCGCGACAATCGCTCGGCTGACAAACGGGCGGAAGACTGGCGCGCCGCGCTGCGTGGCTTCATGCGGGCCCAAGACTACGATCGCGCCAGGGTCGCGCTGGACAACCTCCAACGTCTTGCCCAGGAAGGGGCCGGAAGGTCGGAGTTTCTGGCCATCCTGTCGGACTCTGATGCCCATGATCCGGCTTGGAATCTGGAAGACGCAGCGATCGCAAGCGCGCAATGTCATGAGGTCCGAGGCGATCACACGCGCGCCATAGGCATTCTGCGGAAGCAGTTCCACAAGGAGGCCGCCAACGAATCTGAACTCGGGCTGCACAACGCCCATGGCATTCTGTCGAAGATCCGCCAGTACGGGGTCAAAGAATCCAATTATCAAGACCTGGTGAACGCTTACAACGCCAAGGCGGCGGCCATTGACGACGACGCCGGCGATTCGGTGCAAGACCGCGTGATTCGAGTGCTGGTCGTCGGGGGCGCCGAGCAGCAGGCGAAGTCCGAGGAGTACGTGCGGCGCGTACTCGCGGAAAAACATCCCAATGTTCGTCCGACGTTTGTCCAGACCGGCTGGGGCGCGAACTGGCATCGCCCGTATGAGGAGTTCAAGCGGCATGCGGACAAGCACCACGCACTTGTGATTCTTCGTTTCATGCGCACCAATCTCGGCCGCCGAATCCGCGAACAATGGCCGAGCGATCGTCCCTGGCGGTTCTGCTGGAGCGGTGGTCGCAAGGCGTTGATCCACACCGTCGTGCGTGCGGCCGCCGCCGTGCGGTAGCCGTCGTAGCCGTTCGTCTCGGCAGCGGACGTTAGGGGCGTGCGTCAGGTGTCTCGTAGGGGGCTTATCGGCCCGTGGGACAACCGCTTGCATGTCCGGTTTGTCCCACGGGCTGACAGGCGATGGTATCGCCGATGCGACCCTTATCCCTCCGGTTTGGGCTTCTCGATGGTGTTCGACTGGTAGATGGCAGTCACGGAATCACTCTCGATTTCGCCGATAACGCGATACCGACCGGGCGAATAGCTGTCGTCCTCGATTTGTAGCGCACACAGTCCTTCATCATTGTATTCCACGGCTATCCAACCACCCCCCACTCCCCTCTGCCACTCGATCCAGAACAATTTGACTCCGAAAGTCTGGGCGATCGTAAGTGGGAGGCAGGAACCGTCTTGCAACGTGAGCAGACCGTCGAAGATATTGAGGTCTCCGTTGTCGAGTAGCGCTACGGTGTCGGCGGCCAAGCTCGCGTACTCCTCGGGATGAACCCTGAGCAGGATGCCGTCCTGAGTTGCAGATCCCATATCGTTTTCGGCGCTCACCGACATCCGCACGGTGTCGCCGGTTGCGACCGAATCGACGGCGGTCGTGGTCATCACCGAACCGTCTATCAACACCCTTGCCACCGCGTCGTCGGTGGTCATGGCCGCAAAGGCCAAGCGGTCGCCCGCGAAATACGGCGACAGGTCCAACACTACGCTGCTGTCGACCACCATGTCATGGGTCGGGATCGTGTCGGCGATGGCAGGGGGCGGTACGGCCTGGACCGTCACATCGAATTGCTGATCTGTGGACAGCCCCTCGGGATCGGAAGCCGTTACCGTCACGGCGGCGGATCCGGATGCCTGTCCGACAATCTCGACCATGCTGCCCATGGACGTCGCAGTAGCGATCTGCGAATCGGAGCTGGCGGCAGTGAACGTCAGCTCGTCGCCCTCTGGATCCGCAAAGTAACCCGATGCATCGAGCTGGACGGTGTCGCCCGCCACCATTGTCTGCGCAGGGATGGAGTCGGTGATCTGCGGTGCCTGGTTGGGCACCTCGACGCTGACGGTGAATTCGAGTGTGGCGGAATTGTCGGCCGTGTCGGTAGCGGTGACGGAGATCGTGCCGCTGCCCTCTCCCACGGCCACGACGGTCAACATCGACCCATCTACCGACGCGGTTGCGACATCGGCGTCGGAGCTGGTGGCGGTGAACGTGAGCGGATCGCCCTCGGGATCCTCGAAATACTGCGCCACGTCTGCCGTCATGGTGTCGCCGACAACCAGTGCCTGGTCGTCGATCTGCCCCACCACGGTCGGCACTAGGTTCACCGCCTCGACGACGACGCCCATGGTCTGAGTGGCGCTCAGGCCGCCCGGATCCTGGGCGGTGATCGTGATGGTCGCGTTGCCGGCCCCGACGGCCGTAACGGTAACCTGACTCCCCGACACGGCGGCGGTGGCTACGCCGGCGTCCGACGTCGATGCCGAGTAGGTTAGCGCGTCGCCATCCGGGTCGTTGAAGTACGAAGACAGGTTGGTGGACACTTCCGTGCCTACCTGGACGGTCACCGTCGCAATCGAGCCGACGGCCACGGGGGCCTGATTGACCGGTGGTGGAGGGGGTGGGGGCTCGGTCGTGCCGTCGCCTCCGCAGGTAGCCATCCACATTGCCGCCAGTGTTGTCGCGGCGATTGCCGTCAGGACTCGCATTGCTCGCATTCTACGCTCGCCTTCCTCTAGTGCATGATGGACGCATCAACATCGCTCACAGTACGCTAGCGACTAGCCGCCCGAGAATAAACCTACCCCTCAGCTAATCCCCACCCTGCCCCGCACGTCCTCAAGCATGGCGGGCGAGTCGTACCCCACCCCGTCCTTGAAGACTACCGTCACGTTGCGAATCACGGCCGGATCCGCAGAGAGGTCGCCGCTCATCACGACGATGTCGGCGATCTTGCCCGCCTCGATTGTGCCGAGATCGTCGAACACGTCCAGTACGCGCGCGCCGTTCGCGCTCAGTATCTCGACCACCTCTTCGGGCGCGAACCCGGCTTCGGAGAGCAACTCGAAGTTGCGCTGGTCGCCGTAGCCGGGAAGGGCGCCGCCGTTGCCCGTCGGGTCGACGCCTGCGGCGAGCACGCCGCCGGCGTCGTAGAACGCCTTCTCGTAGGCCATCGCGGTGCGGAACTCGTCCGGTGAACGCCCGATCTCGTCCACCTGGGCCTTTGCGGCCAGGTAGTCCTCGCGTACGGCCGGCGACATGGCTTCGAGGGAGCGGGCGTCGCGCGTGGGGCGTCCCTGGATGAAGAGCTCGTACACGGCCAGCGTCGAGGTCATGGCCACGTCGTTGTCGATCATCGCGCGGAACGTGGCTTGCGCCTCGGGGCCGTCCACGTCCACGGACGTGGCGTCGTCCCAGAGCGTGGGAGGGCATTCGTCCTTGGCGCGTCCTGGCGAGTAGTCGCTGTTGGTGGCGAGGCCGTGCTCGATATTGTCGATGCCCAGCGCCACGGCCTCGGTGAAGCTGATCGAGCACAGGTGTCCCGTGACCTTGATTCCCTGTGCGTGCGCCTCGTCGATGGCGGCGGTCAGCTCTTCGGTGCGGATGTTGGTGTACGCCTTGAGCCACGTGGCACCCTCGGCGGCCCAGTAGCGCACGAAGCGTCGCGCCTGTTCGGGCGATTCCAGCATGGTCATCCCGGACATTCCACCCCCCGCCGTGATGTACGGCGCGGTAATGTGGATTCGCGGCCCGGGCGTGCGACCGGCGTCGATCTCAGCACGCAAATTGAGCTCGGCATAGGGCTGACGGCTGCCCGTCGTGCGCACGGTCGTCACCCCGCTTCCCAAATAAAGTCTGGGCGCGGAATAGGTGAGCTGGGCCGAGCGGCCACCGGCCGCCGTGTAGAACAGGTGATTGTGCAGCCCGACCATGCCCGGCATCGCGGTGTGCCCGGCCAGGTCGTGGACCTCGGCGCCCGCCGGTATGTCCACTTGGCCGTCGGCTCCCACCTCGACGATGCGGTTGCCCTCGATCACGATTGTGCGACCCCGTTGCGCGGGACCGCCCGTGCCGTCGATCAGGGTCACGCCCGTGAGCGCGACCTGATCCGCGTCCACGATTGCGTAGCCGGCGGCCGCCGATTGGGGTTCGGGCCGCTGAGCGGTTGCTGCGTCGGCTGCGAGCAGAATGGCAAGAGCCAACCCCGCCGCGACGCTTCCGACGATCTTTCCAGTCCTCATGAGTCGTTTCTCCTGTGTGCCTTGGGTGGCGGCGCGGTCAGTTGATGCCCACCCGTCCCGTTACGTCGTCCAGCATTGCCGGGGAATCGTACCCGATCCCGTCCTTGAACACGATGGTGACTTCGCGGATTACCGAGGGGTCGGCGGTCAGATCGCCATTCATGACGACCAGATCCGCAATCTTGCCAACCTCGACGGTGCCCAGGTCGTCAAAGACGTCGAGCACGCGCGCGCCGTTTGCGCTCAGCACCTGCACCGCGTCTTCGGGGCTGAATCCGGCTTCGATGAAGAGCTCGTAGTTGCGTTGATCGCCGTAACCCGCGAGCGCGCCGCCGTTGCCGGTGGGATCGACGCCCGCCGCGAGCACGCCGCCGCGATCGTGAAACGCCTTCTCGTAGGCCATCGCGTTCAGAAATCCCTCCACGGGACGCCCGATCTCGTCGATCTCGGCTTTCGCGGCCAGATAGTCTGCGCGCACCATCGGCGCCATGGCCGCAAGGGTGCGGGCATCTCGGGTCGGGCGGCCCTGGACGAACAGCTCGTAAACCGCCAACGTCGACGTCATCGCCACGTCGTTTTCGATCATCGCGTCGAACGTGGCCGCAACTTCGGGGCCTTCCACATCCACCTGGACCGCCGTCGCGGAGAGATCGGGCGGGCATTCATCCTTGGCCTTGCCCGGCGAGTAGTCGCTGTTGGTCGATAGGCCGTGCTCGATGTTGTCGATGCCCAACTCGACGGCTTCGGTGAAGCTGATCGAACACAGGTGCCCTGTGACCTTCAGTCCCATCTTGTGGGCTTCGTCGATGGCGGCGGCCAGGTCCTCGCCGCTGATGGTCGTGTACGCCTTGAGCCACGTCGCGCCCTCGGCGGCCCAATAGCGCACGAAGCGACGCGCCTGCTCGGGACTCTTGAAGCGAGTCATGATGTTCAGGCTCTCGTCGCCGGTCATGTAGGGCGCGGTAATGTGAATGCGAGGACCCGGTTGCAGACCGCGCTCGATCTCGTCCTTTAGGTTGAGCTCGGCGTAGGTGGCAAGGCTGCCCGTGGTGCGAATGGTGGTGACGCCCGAGCCGAGGTAGAGACGCTGGCCCGTATAGCTCATGGGGTGCATGCGCCCGCCCGCCGCCATATAGAACAGGTGGTTGTGCAGGCCCACCATGCCAGGCATGAGCGTGTGGCCGGAAAGCTCCATCACCTCGGCGCCGTCGGGGATCTGTACGTCCCCGTCCGCGCCCACGGCGGCGATCCGGGTGCCGTCGACGACGACGGTCTGGCCCCGCCTGGCGGGCGCGCCGGTGCCGTCGAGCAGGGTAACCCCGGTGAGCGCAACCACGTCGGCGTCCACCGCGACGTACGCAGCCGCCTCCGAGCCCGGCGTGGGCCGTTGCGCGATCGCCGGGTTGGTCGCCGCTGCAAGCAGCTGGGCGACCCCGAAGGCTCCGGCAAGCATGACTGATTGCTTCAATGTCTTCATTCGACTATTCCTCGTCGTTCGTGAAATCACACAGCGCGAAGGCATCTACACCAAGATTGCGCAATCGCTTCGTACCCGGCAGCTCCGGCAAGTCCACCACGAACCCCGCCCCCACGACCACCCCACCCATTTCGCGTATGAGCGCGATCGCGGCCGCCGCACTGCCCCCGGTGGCCAGCAAATCGTCGATCAGGAGCACGGGCGTCCCGGCTTCGATCGGAGCGACCTTCTGCATTTCAAGCCTCGCGCTGCCATACTCGAGATCGTAGTCCACGCCGCGAACCTGGCCGGGGAGCTTGCCCGCTTTTCTCACCGGGACGAACCCCACGCCCAGCTCCTGCGCCACGGGCACGCCGAAAATGAACCCGCGCGCCTCGATGCCGACCACCACCTCGGGCGCCGCATCGCGAAACCTGCGGGCGAGCGCCGCGGTCGCCTCGCGGAAACCATCGGCATCCTCGACCAGCCCCATCACGTCGCGAAACCGAATCCCCGGGATCGGGAAGTCCGGCACGGCCCGAATCAGGGACTTGAGTCCGGCTGCCAAGGCGTGATCCGCACCGTCCATTGGCCGCTACCCGCCAATCTTCCGGGCCTGCGCCCGCCCCATGCCGATCGAGAGCGCAATCCACAACCCAGCCAGCGGCGCGGTGGACATGGCCACCCACGCCAGCGTGAGTCCCAGCACGGCGAAGAGGCCGTCGATCCCCGCGCCGGCCACGTCGCCCGCACGGTACAGAAATACGTCGACCGCGGGCTTGGCCTTGTACTTCTCCGATGGCGTCACCACGCTGAACAACGTTTCGCGCGACGGCCTCGAGATGGCGTAACGGGTCGCTCGGTGCACGGCCTGGAAGAGCAGCATGACGCCGTACAGCGGCCAGATTGCCAGCACTACGAATCCGGCGAGCGTGACCAGGGGCAGCACCGCCAAGGTCCACCCTACCCCCACCTTGCGAATCAGGTGGGTGGTGAGGAAGATCTGCGTGAACAAGGTGACGGCCTGCGCCAGGAAATCGAACAGAGCAAAGTTGCCGACGAGCTGGCTGAAGGTGTCGGAGTCGGACAGGATGATGTTCGCCTGGGTGAAATAGATCATGGTGTTGGACACGGCCATGAAGACCACCCACAGCCCCACGCCCAGCAGGTACGGCGAGGCGAAGACCGCCTGCACCCCTTCCCAGAACGTGCCGCCGATGCGGTCCTTGCCGCCGTCGCCGCCCGACGGCGCGCCCGTCGCCTGCAACCGCGACGCGTCCGACGCCACGGCCATGCGGTCGAGGATCAGCATCACGGCGATCGCGAGGCCGAAGCACCCTGCGCCGATCAGCATGAGTCCGGCGGGCAGGTAGGGCGTGTCGGTCATGCGGCTGATCAGGGTAGTGGCGTAGCCGCCCGCCAGGGCGCCCAACGTTCCCCCGATCCCCAGGAATGCAAACATCCGCTTGCCCTGATCCACGTCGAAGATGTCGACCATGAAGGCCCAGAACACGCTGGTCAGGAACAGGTTGATCACCGTCAACCAAACGTAGAACGCATAACCCACGCCCCGCGACAGGGCCGTCTGGGCGTCCGTCCCGATCAGGCCGCCGCCGGATCTCACGTCCTGAATCAACAGAAACGCGAACCCGCAAAGGCACGCTATGACGAACAGGTATGCGACGGGAATGAATCGGCGCCGGTTGGTCCGCGCCACCACGCCCCCGAACGCCAGCACGGCAACGAGCGACACACCGCAGGTCACCACGAACAGCCAGCGCAGCTCGTCCATCCCGCGCGCGACGCCCATGGCCTCGCGCACCGGGCGCAGGAAGAAGTAGCCGCACAGGACGAGGAAGAAGAACAGGGCGGACATGAGGGCGAGCGGAAGCTCCCTGCGCTTGATGTTCAGCAGACTGCAGAGTGCGTTTGGCAGACGCGGCATTCCTTGAAGCCCTTGGCCGGAGTATTCGAGACGCGCGGGCGCGACCCCCGCACCCGCTGCAATCCCGTACTGTTATCTTGTATCTTGCACTCGGCATGACGAAGCGCAAGCCCACCCTCGGCATCCGGATCGCCCGCCTGACCGGCACCCGCCCCGACGAAGCGGGGATCGTGCTGCTGTCGGCGGCGTACTTCTTCTGCATTCTCTCGGCCTACTACGTGATACGGCCGATCCGCGACGAGATGGGGGTGGCCGGCGGCGTCGAGAACATTCCCTGGCTCTTTACGGCGACGTTGGTCGCCATGCTGGTCGCCCACCCGCTCTTCGCGTCGATCGTGTCGCGCTGGCCCCGCAAGCGGTTTGTGTCGGTCACTTACCGCTTCTTCATGGTGAACCTGCTGGCGTTTTTTGTGGTGCTGCGCGGCGTTGGCGACGGTGCGGCAGCCGTGTGGGTGGGGCGGATCTTCTTCGTGTGGATCAGCGTCTTCAACCTGTTCGTGGTGTCGGTCTTCTGGTCGTTCATGACCGACATCTATCGGGAGCGCCAGAGTCGTCGCCTGTTTGGTCTGATCGGCGTTGGGGGCACGCTGGGCGGGATCGTCGGGTCGTCGATCACGGCGTTCCTGGTTGGCGCGCTGTCGCCGGCCACGCTGCTGTGGTTCTCGATCGTGTTGCTGGAGTGCGCGGTGCGGTGCGTGCGAGGACTGGATCGCAGGATCGGCGACAAGGCGGCGACCCCGGCTTCGCACGCGCCCGACGCGGTGATCGGGGGCACCGCGCTGGACGGGATCAGGAGGGTCGCGGCCTCGCCCTATCTGCTCGGCATCTGCGCATTCATGCTGCTGTTCACGGTGGGATCGACGTTTCTGTACAACATTCAGGCCGAGATCGTATCGCGAACCTTCTCCGGTTCCGCACAGAGGACCGCCGTGTTCGCGCGCATCGACCTTGCCGTGAATACGTTGACGCTCTTAACCCAACTCTTCCTCACGGGTCGGATCATGCGCTGGCTGGGCGTAGGCGTCACGCTGGCCGTGCTGCCGCTGTTGAGCGTGTTCGGGTTTCTGGCGCTGGGCGCGGCCCCCGTTTTCGCGGTGTTCGTGGTGTTTCAGGTGCTTCGGCGGGCGGGCAACTTTGCCGTGGCGGTGCCCACTCGCGAGGTGCTGTACACCGTGCTGCCGCGGCGGGACAAGTACAAGGCCAAGAACTTCAACGACACGTTCGTGTACCGCGCGGGCGATCAGATTGGGGCCTGGTCGTTTGCGGGGCTGGCGGCGCTCGGCTTGAGCACGGCTGCGCTGGCCTGGTTCATGGCGCCGGTTGCGGGCGTGTGGATGCTGGTGGCGCTGTGGCTGGGGCGGCGGCAGAAGGTGCTGGCGGCCGACCGCCAGGCGAGGTCGCAAGACGGTGGCTGACCGAATCAGCGTTGGGTGGGTTGTGCGGCAGATCCTGGCCAGGGCGTTGCTGCCGCATCACGCGGTGCGCTGGATCCGGCGGCGGCGACGGCATGAACGGGTGGCGAAGGCCCGGGCCGACCACGAGCTCAAGCTCTATGGCCGCATGCTGCCGGGCGATTTCCTGCACTACGGGTATTTCGACGATCCGACCACGCCGCCCGAGCGGATCAGCTTCGACGCTCTGCAACGCGCGCAGCATCGGTACGCGGAAGAGGTTTGCGAGCTGGTGGGTCCGCCGGGCGCGGCGATCCTCGACGCGGGATCGGGAATGGGGGGCATGTTGGGGGTGCTGCGCGACATGGGCCACGACGTGACCGGGCTCACGCCCGACCGCCATCAGGTGGCTTACGTTCGCGAGGCCTACCCGGACGTGCCCGTGCTTGCCTGCCGCTTCGAGGACATGCCGTCGCACGACCATCGAGGCCGTTTCGGGGTGGTCGTGCACGCGGAATCGCTGCAATACATGGATCCGCGCGGGGTCTTCCCGATCGTGCGCGAGATCCTGGCTCCACGAGGCGACTGGATCGTGGCGGACTACTTTCGCACGCGTGCCGATGAAGGCGACGCCGACCGCTCGGGCTGGCCGCTTGCCGAGTTCCGTCGCCGCGCCGCCAAAGCCGGTTTCCGAATCGTCCAGGAACGCGACATCACCGCCAACGTGTTGCCAACGCTCGCTTTCGCACATTTCCTGGCCATCCGCCGCATCGGGTTGCCGGTCTTCGACTTCGCCCAGGACAAGCTGCGCGCCAAGGCTCCAGCGCTATATTACGTGGTCGAGAACGTGGCCAGGGCTGCGCGCAACGCCGCCGTTCGCAGTTCCGCCGCGATTGATCCGGGTGCGTTCGCGGCCCGAAAACGCTACTTGTTGATGACGCTGCAATGTAGTTGACGAGAAGGAGGGAAAGCGCGATGTACTCTTATTACAGCCGACCATTTGGTCGCGACCGGCTACCAAGCCGCACGGCGTCGCCTGCGGGGACGACCAGGGCCCCCGCACGGGCCGTGGCAGTGCCTGGCGGCGGCCCTCGCCGCATTCGGGGCACGGCGCGCGCGTGCTGCGCAGTTGCGTTCGTCGTCGCGGTGGCCGCGGCCGCGCGCGCTCCCGCCCAGGAGGTGACGATCGTCGAATACGAGCCGCGCAATACCCTGGTCGTGCCGGGCAACCCGCTGACGAGCGCGCGCTTTCCGTTCATCGACGTGCACGGCCACCAGCGCGCCGGGACCATGTCGGCCGCCGATGTCGACCGTTTGGTCGCGGAGATGGACGAACTCAACATGGCGGTCATGGTGAACCTCTCCGGGGGCAGCGGCGATGCGCTCGCGACGGGATTGGCCAACATGGCGGGGCGGCATCCGTCGCGCTTCGTCTTCTTCGCCAACACGTATTTCTGGGGCGTCGGCGAACCCGACTGGGGCGCACAGGCCGCCGCGCAACTGGAAGAGGACGCGCGGAACGGCGCCGTGGGTCTCAAGATCTTCAAGGGCCTGGGCATGGCCGACCGTGACGTCAATGGGGAGCGGATTGCGGTGGACGACCCGCGTCTCGCTCCGCTGTGGGACAAGGCCGGCGAGCTGGGGATGCCCGTGCTCATTCACTCCGCCGATCCCGCCGAGTTCTGGCAACCTCACGACCGCTTCAACGAGCGTTGGCTGGAGTTGCACCTGCGGCCCCGGCGCATTCGACCAGCGGGCCAGTTTCCTCCCTTCGAGCAAATCATCGAGGAGCAGCACAACCTGTTCCGTCGGCACCCGAACACCAACTTCATCGCGGCCCATCTCGGTTGGCTGGGGCACGACCTGGAGCGGCTTGGGCGGGTGCTGGACGAGATTCCCAACATGTACGTCGGCTTGGGCGCGGTGGTGTACGAGTTGGGGCGCCAGCCGCGGTTTGCGCGGGATTGGCTGGTGGAGTACGGCGACCGGGTGCTGATGGGGAAAGATTCGTACAACCAGGAGGAGTTTTACACGTACTTCCGCGTCTTCGAGACCGAAGACGACTATTTCGACTACTACCGGCGGTACCATGCGTTCTGGCAGATGTACGGGCTGGGCCTGCCGGACGATGTGTTGCGGAAGATCTACTACGAGAACGCGCTGCGGTTGATTCCGGCGATCGATCGGGGATTGTTTCCGGGGTAGTGGGGGGGTGACACGCACGGGTAGCGTCTTGTGGGAATCCACCGTAGGTGTGGTAGCGTATTGCGCCCGCCCGCCGCGAATTGGTACCTTTCCAGGTCCAGCAAAGAAAAGGAGATTCCGCGTGTCCGAGCATTCCCCCGCGATCCCGCCCCTGGAGGCGTCCGATGGTTCGAGAGAACCGTATCGGCCCCCACCCAATTGGCGTGAGCAGATCCAGATCGCTCGAGAGGTCCGCGATCAGGCAGAGAAGGCCTTGAAAGGAAGGCCCATCGTCTTTGAGACGCAGGGCCGACCCATCGTGGCCCCTTCACGGCCGGGTCCCCTCCGTAGGTGACCGCCCGCACACCACTCTACGAGGCTTTTCACTCTGACCGTTACGAGCGTCAGGCGCTGATTCGGCAATATCAGGACCATAACGACTGTCGCTTGATCGTGGTGCGGGATATTCTGTTCCCGGACAGCATTACGTACTTCGAGGACACGCTCTTCGGCGCACGTTCGACCCAGGACCTGCACGTCATGCTCTCCACGCCCGGAGGTCACGGCGAGACGGCGCTCCGCATGGTGCGTCAAGCGCAGTCAAGGTGCAGGGCGCTAACCGTCATTGTTCCAGATCAGGCTAAGAGCGCGGGTACGCTATTCGCGCTTGGTGCCGACCGCATCTACATGGGCCCGGCAAGCGATTTGGGACCCGTGGATCCGCAGTTGATGCTCCCGGATGGTTCGCTATGCTCCGCGAAGGCGATTATTGCCGCGACAAAGCGAGCAGAGGAGAGCGTTCGAGCACACCCCGCCACTCACACCTTCCACCTCGCGCAGCTGGCACCTATCACTGCGCTCATGGTTCAACAAGCACGCGATCAGCTTGCCCGTACCGACGACCTGGTCAGGGAAACTCTTGCTGCCGTCCAAGCCCGATCCGAATCTGAAACCGAAGACTTGGCCAAAGCACTGAAAGACCCCTTGATTGAAGAATCCAAAGACCACGGTGCCGTTGTTTCCGCCGCGGATGCGAGGGGGTTCGGTCTGCCCGTGCAGGAAGCCGATCCTGCCGGCGAGAACTGGCAATTCACTTGGCGGTTGTGGATGAAGTATGTGGCATTGGGACAGGGCAGCATCTACGAAGGTGACGTGGCGTCTCACGAGTTTTTTCGCCAAAGCCCCTCCTGACTCCCAACACCCGCTTCACCCCCCCCGCCCTCTCCCACCCCACCACCTCGATCGCGTCCGCCTCGCCACACGGCCCCGACAGACTGATCCGCCCCTCGACGACCACTTCGTCTCCGGGTTGCAGACCCTCCAGCTCTCCACTCAACGCGTACATGTACTGGTCGTTGTCGCGCATCGTGACGCAGGGGAGCCCTTCGTCGGTGATCCGCCCCGTGCGTTGGACCATTCCGTCGTCGTCGGTCACGTGGAACGGATCGGAAATGCCGATGGGACTGAACACCCCGTTGAACACGATGAAGACGAGCGGGCGCGTCCAGTTGGCGTAGCTCGGGACCTTGACCGTTGCCGACACTTCACCCCACACGTCCTGGGTGCCTTCCGCGAGGGCCTCGAACCCCGCGCGCATCGCGCCGACGCCGACGTGAATCCTGGCCTGGGGCGGCAGGTTCTCGGTGTATACTTCGACGATCGTGCCCGGCACGCCCATGCGCGGCTCGAGCGACTGGATGTGGCGCAGCGAGTCGATGGTCGCGTATTCGCGCGGCGGACGTTGCGCGGCGGCCTCGGTGGCGAGCGCGCCGACAAGCGCGAGGGTCGCGAAGGCGAGAGGAATGCGGTGTAGGGCGCGGCGCATCTGACAAGCGAACATTGGCGTACTCCGACTGCTTGAGGGCGTGGGTGCTGGGGCGAACCATTGCGCCACGTCAAGTTGGGGCGGTAGCGCCCGACGGGCCAGTGGCGGCGTGATTTGACACCGCGGACAATCGCCCACCATATGGTTCCAAACGAGCAATAGCCCAGAAAGAGAGGAGCGCCACATGTCCGCCAGAGTCGAAGCCGTCCCCGGTTCCACCGACACCCAACCCGCCCCCAGCCGCCCCAGCCGTCGCGAAGCCCTGGCGCTGATTGCCGCAGGCGTTGCCGCGGGATCGTGCACGCCCGACCGTTCCGAAGACGCATCCCCGTCCGAAGGCACGACCGACGCGCCGTCCCAACCCCCCAACTGGGTCAAGGACCCTGCGCCCTTCGTTCAACACGGCACCAACCTGGAGACCCGTCTAGCCGACCTCCACGGGCTCATCACGCCGAACGACCGCTTCTTCGTGCGCAACCACGCCCCCACGCCGATCATCGACCCGGCGGAGTATGCACTCACCGTCGGCGGCCCGGGCGCCCAGACCGAAATCACGCTCTCCCTCGACGACCTCCGCGCGCTGCCCACGCACTCGCTCATCGCCTATATCGAATGCGCGGGAAACTGGCGCGGTTTCTTTCAGCAGGTCACCGGGCGCACGGCGTCGGGTTCGCAGTGGGGCACGGGCGCCATCGGGTGCGCCGAGTGGACCGGACCGCGCCTCGCCGACGTGCTTGCGCTGGCGGGACTGCGCGACAACGCCGTCGACGTCAACGTCATCGGCCTGGACGACGGCGCGTGGGCCCGTCCCATGCCAGTGGCCAAGGCGGTCCACCCCGACACCATGCTCGCCCTTACGATGAACGGCGTTCCCCTGCCGCCCGATCACGGGTTTCCCGTCCGCGCGGTGTTGCCGGGTTGGGTGGGGTCGTCGAGCGTCAAGTGGGTGGGCCGAATCGAAGTCGCGACCGAAAAGGTGTGGGTAAGGGCCAACACGACATCGTACGTGCTCGTGGGCGACGAGTGGCCAGCCGATCGTTATCAGCCCGCGGACGGCGCGCCCATCAACACCGGCGCCATCAAGAGTGCGCTCGCGTTGCCGCATCCTGCCGAGCTGCCGCCGGGTCCGCAGCGCATACGGGGGTTCGCGTACTCTCCGCAGGGGCCGATCACGCAGGTCGAGTGGAACCAGAACGACGGCCCATGGTCGCCCGCACGACTCATCGGCGCGTCGGCCGATCTTCCACACGCGTGGGCCCGCTTCGAGTTCGAATGGGAGCCCCAGTCAGGCGATCACGTTCTGCGCAGCCGAGCAACCGACGCAGCGGGCAACACCCAGCCTCTGGAAGGCGTGTTCAATGAGAAAGGGTACTTGCTCAACCTCGCGCTGCCCCACCCCATACGCGTTGGGTGAGCTCGCCCTGCGGCGAAGGCATCGCCAACGCCCCAAACGGTTCGGTCGCATCGCCTTGGCTGCCGTCGCGATTGCGGTGGCAACCGGCGGTTGCAGCCCCGGCGACCAAGCCTCCGCCGCAGGCTCCCGCGACGCCGACGGCACCCGTAGCGCGGCCTCCGAACCCGCGCAGCCGGACGGTCGTCACGCATATGTGATTCGCTGCGCCTACTGCCACGACGTCCCCAACGGCATCGGCGCGGCGCTGGGCGCCCCGGTACTGGCGGCATACGGCACCGTCGGCCAACTTGATCGCTACATTCGATTCGCCATGCCTCACGAGGCCCCGGGAAGTCTCGCGTCGGCGGAATACGACGCGATCCTTGCCTATCTTGTCGACAGTCGCGGCCTGATCTCCGGCGGCGGCTCCGATGTCCCGCTGGACGACTCGCTCACCCTGCGGACGCCGTGACCCCAACCTCTGCAAGCGCCGTGACCCCGACCCCAGCCCCAACCCGGCAAGTGACCATGAATCTCAATCGTTCGCACACGTCGCTCACGATCCTCGCGCTAGCCGCGCTTTCGCTCGCATCGTGCCAAGACCCGTCCGTTCGCTCTACCGACGCCTTGCCCGAGTCGAGAGCGGACTACGCCGAAGCGGGGTCCCGATTGTCCGCCTTCATCGAGCGGGAACGCGCCCGGCACGATCTCGCCGCCGTGTCGATCGCGTTGGTCGACGACGACGGCGTTGCCTGGGCGGCCGGATTCGGCGAGCAGTCGCCGGGCGTGCCCGCCACCGCGCAGACCGTCTACCGGGTTGGCTCGGTGTCCAAGCTGTTCACGGACATCGCGATCATGCAGCTGGCCGAGCGCGACGAAATCGACATCGACGCCCCGGTCCGCACTTATCTGCCGGACTTCGCTCCCGACAATCGGTCGGGCACGTCCATCACGCTGCGACAGCTCATGTCGCACCGGGCCGGGCTGATCCGCGAGCCGCCGATTGGCAACTACTTCGACGCTTCGGGCCCCGATCTGACCGCTACGGTCGCAAGCCTGACCGGGGTGCCGCTCGTGTACGAGCCCGAGTCCCGGGTCAAGTATTCCAACGCCGGGATTGCGGTCGTGGGGCACGTACTGGAACAAACCCAGGACGAGCCTTTCGCCCGCTACATGCAGCGCACGCTTCTCGATCCGCTGGGCATGACCTCCAGCAGCTTTGCGCGGTCCACCGAGGTTGAGCGCAACCTTGCGGACGCGGTCATGTGGGGACTCGACCGCCCTTACTTCGACGCGCCGACCTTCGAGCTGGGGATGTCGCCCGCCGGGAGCATGTATTCCACGGTGCTGGACCTCGCCGGCTTCATGGGCGTGATGTTCCGGCGCGGTACCGCGGCCGACGGCAGCGCACGGATTCTCGGAGCCGAGACGCTGGAGTCCATGTGGGAGCCTCAATTCGCGAACCCTGACGCAACGTCAGGGTATGGCTTGGGCTTCGCGGTGGACCAGCGCTTCGGGCAGCGGTGGCTCGGGCACGGCGGCGCAATCTACGGATTCTCGACGCAGCTTTCGTTCCTGCCCGACGCGAGTCTCGGCGTGGTCGTCACGTCGGCGGTGGACGGCACCAACGCGTTCACGGGACAGGTGGCCGACTTTGCGCTCGAGCTCATGCTGGCCGTGGAGAACGACGGCGCGATGCCACCCGATCCACCCGGCACGGAGCTCGTGCCAGCCTCAACGGCCGCCATGCTGGAGGGCGCCGACGACGACGAGCTTCCCCCGCTGCCGCCCGCGCATTTCCGCGGCCTGATCGGCGAATACGGCCCCGACCACAACGTGCTGTACATTTTGGAACGCGCCGGTCGGCTCCACGCCCTGATCGAGTGGTTCTACCTTTACCCCCTCGACGAGGTCTCCCGAGACGTCTATGCCTTTCCCGACCGGGGGCTCTACCACGGCGAGCACTTGGTGTTCTCGCGCGACGCGGCCGACCGGGCGACATCGGTCATAGCGGCATCCATGGAGCTTCCTCGTCGCGATGTCGGTACCGAAGCCGGGGGCACGTTCCGCATCGACCCCGTGCGACCGGTCGCGGAGCTGCGGGCCGAAGCCCTCGCCGCCTCGCCGCCGGACGAAGCGGGTCCCTTTCGCGATTCCGAGCTTATCGAAGTGACCGAACTTGAGCCGGGCATTCGGCTCGACGTGCGCTACGCGACCACGAACAATTTCATGTCTTCGGTGTTCTACGACGAACCCAGGGTGTTCCTGCAACGCCCCGCCGCCGAGGCCGTGGCACGAGCGCATCGGGCGCTCGCACCGTACGGCTACGGCCTACTGCTGCACGACGGCTACCGTCCCTGGTACGTTACCAAGATGTTCTACGACGCCACGCCCGAATCTCAGAAGCTCTTCGTTGCCGACCCGGCCAGCGGATCGCGACACAATCGCGGGTCGGCAATCGACCTCAACCTGTTCGATCTTGAAACGGGGGAGCCCGCCGACATGGTGGGCACCTACGACGAATTCTCGCCCCGCTCCTTCCCCGACTACCCGGGCGGCACCTCGCGGCAGCGTTGGTTGCACGAGCTGCTTCGGCGCGTCATGGAGGCGGAGGGCTTCACGGTCTACGAGGCCGAATGGTGGCATTTCGACCACGAAGATTGGCGCGAATACGCGATCCAGAATGCGACCTTTGGCGAGCTCGGGCGATAGCCGGGTGCGGCCAACCCACACTGCACGCAAGCAGCCCACTGTCCACAGGCGGCGAGCCGCGCGTGCGTGAAGAACCCGTGCGGGCGCCGGAAGGTGCCGGGCCGGATCCTGCCGGGCAACGAGCGACCATCTCGTGGGTTGACCTCGGCCTGCTCCTGACCGCTACCATTTGGGGGCTCAACTTCACCGTCGTGAAGGCCGCGCTGGAAGAGATCGAGCCCTTGGCGTTCAACGCGTTGCGCTTTCCCTGCGCCGCGATTGCCGTGTGGTTCATGGTGCGGGGCACGGGCCGACGTCTGCTCCCGCCAAAGCAGGACTGGCTAGCCGTTCTCCTGCTGGGCATTGCCGGGCACGTCACGTTTCAGATGGGCTTCATTCTCGGGTTGGACTGGACGCTGACCGGCAACGCCGCGCTCCTGCTGTCGACGAGCCCGGTCTGGGTGCTCATGCTGTCGTTCGCGACTGGTCGCCAGCGCCTGAACCCGGCCATTCTCGCGGGCGTGCTCGCCACGTTGGCCGGCATGGCGATTCTGATCACCGGGGGCGACCAGGAAGTGGGGACCGCCCGGCTCGGCGACATGCTCGTACTGAGCGCGGCAATCTCGTGGGGCGCCTACACCGTCTTCGGGCACAAGCTGGTAAGCCGACGTGGACCGCTGCAGATGACCGCCTGGACCCTGTGGGCGGGCATGCCCTTCGTCGTCCTGGCGGGCGTTCCGGGGCTGATCCGCACCGACTGGAGCTCGGTGTCGCTGCAAGCGTGGCTGGGCGTCGTCTACGCCGGCGTCTTCGCGATCGGCATCGCGTACCTGCTGTGGTACAACGGCGTGCGCAAGATCGGCCAGAACCGCACCGCGGTCTACCAGAACCTGGTGCCTGTCATCGCCCTGGTCAGCGCATGGCTGTGGCTGGCCGAGACCCCGACGGCGCAACAGCTGATCGGCGCCGGCGTGATTCTCTTAGGGATCGTGGTGGCGCGGCGGTCGAAAGAGGCGTGAGGTCGGTGGGCCGGCGCGGCGTGCACGCATTGGTCATGCCTGTCCCCCGTCCGCGATGATCACCATGCCACGCTGCCGCAGCATGTCGTTCAGGGCGGCCACTTCGTCGCGCACGAGCGCGTCAAGCGCGTCGAGGTGTTCCAGCAGCTGTTCGTGCAGCAGCGTCTTGACTTCGAGCTCCTGGTCGGTGGGCGGGAAATCGGCGCCCGCGATTGCGCCGGTCAGGTAGCCGAGCTTCTGGAGCAGGCGGGCCTCGAAGCGAACGCCGTCCTGGCCCTGACCCGTGAGACGCAGGTCGACCATGTTCATTTGCAGCTCGACGAGCTGACCTTGCAGCGTGGCCATCGCCTCGGCGAGCTCGTCCTCGTCGGCGAAGCGGGCCATGGTGGCGAGCTGCACCCTGATCGCCTCGACGCGCTCCACCGCTTCGCCCGCGGCGACGACGTCTTCGCGGACCTCGCGCAGGAAGGCCACCTGGGCCGCGATGTCGGCTTCGGATCCTGCCGAGTGGGGATCCTTGAGCACGGTGAGAGGCTGTTCCATGCTCTCGCCCGCCGCGTTGAGGCGCACGGTGTAGCGTCCGGGCGGCAGCAGGATCGAGATCTGGCGCGCGCCGGGCGCTGCGCGGCCCTCGGGGCCGACGGCGATGTGTTCGGCATACATGGGACTGGTGAGCAGCCGGACGGGACCGTTGGGCTCGTCGCGCAGGTCCCAGTGGATGCGGTTGACGCCGGCCTGGTTGGAGCCGCGCAGGGTGCGCACGATTTCGCCGTCGGCGTCGACGATCTCGACGGTGGGCGCATCGGGAGCCGGTTCCGCCAACCAGTAGTTGATCGACGCGCCGTATTCGGGATCGGAGCCTTCGGTGGGGTCGCTGTAGGGCACGGAGGGCGGCGTGATGGGGCGGAAGCGATAGGCGTCCCGGGGCGCGAAGAGGTGCGCGGCGGACGCCATGACGTCGGGCGTGAGCTGCTGGAGGGGGGCGAGGTCGTCGAGGATCCAGAAGCCGCGGCCGTAGGTGCCGACCACCAGGTCGCCGAAGTGTTCCTGCACGACGAGGCCCGAGACGGGCGCGTGAGGCAGGTTGTTCTGGAGCGGTCGCCAGTCGTCGCCGTCGTTGAACGAAACGTAGATGGCGTTTTCGGTGCCGACGTACAGCAGGCCGGGGCGCCGGGTGTCTTCGGCGATGACCTTGGTGTAGCTGAGCATGCTGGGTGGGATGCCGTTCGTGATCTTGTCGAACGAGACGCCATAGTCCCGGGTTCTATACACGTAGGGATCGCGAACGTTCACCTGGTGGCCGTCGATGGCCACATAAGCCGTCCCTGCGTCGTAGCGGGAAGCCGCAATGGACCGCACCGCCATCCACTCCGGCAAATCCGGCATATTGGCCGTCACGTTGGTCCAGGTTGCGCCACCGTCCCGCGTGACCTGCAAAAGCCCGTCGTTGGTGCCCGCCCAGATCAGCCCTTCTTCGACCGGCGACTCGGCGATGCCGAAAACCGTGCCCGCGTATTCGACCCCAATGTTGTCGCCCGTGAGCCCGCCCGAAAGCCCCATGCGGCTCTGGTCGTTGAGCGTCAGGTCGGGCGAGATCGTCTCCCAGCTTTGGCCCCCGTTGCGAGTGCGATGCACATGCTGGCTGCCCACGTACACGGTGTTGTTGTCGTGCGGCGAAATGTGAATCGGCGCGTCCCAGATGAAGCGGTAGCGCACGCCCGACGCCGCGCCCCGACTCTGCTCGGGCCACACCTCGACGGCGCGGTATTGCCGCCGATCTTCCTCGTAGCGCACCACGATGCCACCCACCATGCCCGATCCCGAAGCCGACGACCACACGATGTTCGGGTCGGTGGGATCCGGCGTGGCCCACCCGCTCTCGCCGCCGCCCACGTGGTGCCACATGCCGCGCGGAATGCCCGTAATGCGACGCTGCCCCATGATGCGGCTGTTGCTGGGACCCCGGTAGGTCGGCTCGTCCTGCTTGTTGCCTAAAACGTTGTACGGAATGGCGTTGTCCACCGTGACGTGATACATCTGCGCGTTCGTGAGACGCTGGCGGAACCACGTCTTGCCGCGATTGATGCTGATCGACAGGCCCTGGTCGTGCGCCACGATCATGCGGTCGGGGTTGGTGTGGTCGATCCACATGTCGTGGTGATCGCCGCCGGGAGCCTGGGGTCGCGGGACCACGTCGAGCGTGCGGCCGCCGTCGGTCGAGGTCGTGAACGAGGCCGTCAGGAAGTACGCTTCGTTCTCGTCGTTGGGCGACACCACCACGCGCGAATAGTAGTGGGGGCGTCCCATGGCGTTGCGGTTGCGGGTGATGAGCGCCCAGGTGCGGCCGCCGTCTTCGGAGCGCCAGAGCTGTCCGTCTTCGGTTTCGCGTCCCTCCCAGGGTATGCCGTCGCCGGTTTCGAGCATGGCGTAAACGCGGTCGGGATTCGAGCGAGCAATGGCCACCGCCACCTTGCCGACCGGCTTCTCGGGCAACCCGATGCCGTTGTCGGGCCCGTTCAGTTTGGTCCAGGTGTCGCCGCCGTCGCGCGAGACGTGCAGCCCGCCGCCCGGCCCGCCCGAAGTGCGCCCCCAGGTGTGAATCTCAAGCTGCCAGGTGCCCGCGAACAGCACGCGGGGGTTGGTCGGATCCATGGCGATGTCCGAGCAGCCGGTGTTTTCGTCGACGAACAGCACGCGTTCCCAGTTTGCGCCGCCGTCGGCGGTGCGAAACACCCCTCGCTCGGGTTGCGGGCCGTAGGCGTGCCCGAGGGCGCAGGCGTAGACCAGGTTGGGGTTGTTGGGGTGGACGAGGATGCGCGGGATTCTCCCGGTGCGCGGCAACCCCGTCAGCGACCAGGTGGCCCCGGCGTCGGTGGATTTGTAGACGCCCTGTCCCACCGAAACGTGGCTGCGAATCTTGCCTTCGCCGGTCCCGACCCACACCACGTTCGGGTCCGATTGCGCGACGGCCAAGGCCCCGATGGACTGCACGGGCTGATCATCGAAGATGGCGTCCCAGTGCACGCCGCCGTCGGTCGTCTTGTAGATGCCGCCCGACGCCGCGCCCACATAGTAGGTGTGCGGGTCGCCCACGATTCCCGCCGCCGCGGAGAAGCGGTTGCCCTCGGGGCCGATGTGCCGCCACTGGAGGGCGGCGTAGGCGGCGGGGTCGGGGACCTGTTGCGCGGCGACGAGGGTGGTGGCGACGACGGTGAGGGCGGCGGCCAGTATCGTGGCGTGGCGGATTCGGTGGGGATGAATGCGCATGGGGCAGGCGTCTTTCGGCTTGAGGTGGTGGACCGTGACGAGGGGTGCCAGGCCGGAGGGGAGTGGGACACTGCGTGACAGATTCCGGTGAGGAGGCTGGCGTGTCAAGCTGGGTGGTGTGCTCGCCGGCCAACCCAGAGTGGCGGGGGAAGACTCGAACCGGAGGTCAGAGTGCACAGCGACAATCAAGGTGAGACGTAGCGACAATCAAGGTGAGAATACGAGATCGCGACGTTGTGAACGAAGGGATGATAACAAGGTGGCATGGGTGGAGCAGGTTGAGCGTCCTGGAGAGCCTGTGAGGCGGTCCTACTTCGTTGGACGGTCCGAGCACGGAATCGAGGCTGGACGGTACCGTGCTCCACCCCCGTGCCAGCGTGAGCGTCGCTGCGGGGTGGGTGGGTAACCATTACCCGTCGTTCCGTGTTGGAACTTGTTCCGACATGGACCGGCGGGTGACCGGCGGGCCCGCTCACTCGGCAGCCCTCGCGGTTCTTTCCGCCGGTGCGCGGACCAATCGTGACCGCGTACCGACCTCATGCTTGTGACCTCCGTCCGCCGCCGGCGATGGAGCGTGGCGGGTTGGGCCGTCGCCATAGCCAACTTGCCGGGTGGCGAGGATGGGAGTGGGGGTCGGCCCCGGCGCGTACCCCACGTCCCGGAGTCGGTTCGTCGGTCTGTCCATGCCCAGCGGCGGCTTTCCTGGCGGCCACGGCGGCGCGACGGCGGTAGCTTTCGACGTTGAGTTCGAAGACGTGGGAGCGGTGCACGAGGCGGTCGACGGCGGCGACGGTCAAGGCTTCGCCACCGAAGATCTTGTCCCAGGCGCTGAAAGGTTCGTTGGCGATGACGAGGAGCGAGCGATTCTCGTAGCGTGCGCCGATGAGTTCGAAGAGGACGCTGGTTTCGGTCCCTTCGCAGGTGGCGTAGGAGAAATCGTCGAGAATGACGAGGTGGTATTTGTAGAGCTTGGCGATGGCGGCGTCGAGGGCGAGGTCGCGCCGCGCCGCCTGGAGCCTCTGCACCAGACTCGACGTTCGCTGGTACAGCACGCGGTAGCCGTTTTCGACCAGCTTGAGTCCGATGCCCGCGGCGAGGTGACTCTTGCCCGTTCCCGGCGGACCGAAGAGCAGCACGTTGGCCGCTTCTTCGAGCCAAATGTCGCCGCTCGCCAGCACGCCCACGCGCGCCTTCGACACGGCGGGCACGAGGTTGAAGTCGAAATTGTCGAGCGTCTTGCCGCGGGGCAGCTTCGCCTCGGCTCGGTGCCGCTCGAAGCGCCGCCGTTCGCGATCGGCGACTTCTTGGCTGGCCAGCGCGGCGAGCAGGCGCGCCGAGGACCAGTCTTCCCGGTCCGCGCGTTCGGTGAAGCTTCTCCACAGCGCCCGCATGCTCGGCAGGCGCAGTTGCTTCAGCAACAGGTCGAGTGCCGGGGGATCGACGATGAAGGAGTCTTTCATCGCGGTGCTCCGTTCAGGCAGGCGTCGTCGTAGCGCGACAGTGGCGGGAGGGTCGTTTCGAGGTCGGGAAGGGAGTCCGGCGCTGGGAACCGGTCGCGCAGCACTTCGGCGTCGGGCAACCGCCCGGCCTCGAGCTGCGCTTCGATCTCGTCGGCCAGCAGGGCCTCGCATCCGTGATCGTGGGCCAGCGCAAGGAGTTTGACCATCCGCCGGCAGGCCTCGCGGTCGTCCAGGCGCTCGCGCAACGCGTCGAAAGCCTGGCGGTAGGCGTCGCGGGGGAACAAACCGTCGCGGTGGACCCAGTTCATCATCGCCATCGGCTTGCGACGCAGAGAGGGCAGCACGTGCCGGTAGTTCACGACCCGTCCCCGTCGCCCTCCCGGTCCCGGGTGGCCCCGAGGCAACGTCACGAGCTCCTCGGTCCCGACGAAGACGACCAGGCGGTCGTCGTACAGTCTCACCCGCAGCCGGTGTCCCACCAGCCGCGACGGCACCGTGCAGAACACCCGCCGCAGCGAGAACCCACCCGCGCTCGTCACGCGCACCAAGGTCTCCTCGAAACCGTCGCTGCGACGCCTCGGCAACGGCCGCAGCACGGCTCGCTCGGCGTCGATCCTCTTGCGGTTGCGAGCGTTGCGGCGACTCGCCACCCGGCTCACGAACTCTCGGTACGCCTCGATCGTCTCGAAGTCCCTCGATCCCCTCAACAGCAGCGCATCCTCGATGGCCCGCTTCAAATGCCCGTGCGCGCTTTCGATCGAGCCGTTCTCGTGCGCCCGGCCCCGGTTGTTCCGGCTCGCCTTCATCCCGTAGTCTCCCATCAACGCCTCGTAACGTGCGGTCCGGTCCTCCCGCGCACGACGCTTCAGGTTCCGAAACGCCGCCGACAGACTGTCCGTCCGGTGCTCCTTCGGAACGCCGCCCAGCGCCCACAGCGCGTCCTGCAACCCCTCGGCCAGGGCAACGTAGCTCTCCCCGCCCAACACCACCGCCACATGCAGAATCCCGAGTACTCCAGCCGAAAATGGTACAGCTTGTGCACCAGCTTCTCTCCCCCAACCGTCACCCCCAGACGCCCGGCGTCGGTGAAGTCCGACAACCCCCGTCGCCCCGGCTCGTGCTTCTGTCGGAAAACGACCTCGCGCGCCGGCCCGTGCTTCGCCTTCCAGCTCCGAACCCGTCGCTCCAGCGTCCGCCGAACCCCCGGATGCAGTTCCGGATGACGCCGCATCATCTCTTCGTACAGCGCCACCGCCCGCAACCCCGGGTTCGCCTCCAGCAGCGGCACGATCTCCTCGTCGAATATCCCCGCCAAAGGGTCGGGGCGTCTCCGCCCCCGAGGCTTCTTCACCGACCGACGCCCCGGATCCCCTTCGATCCGATGCGCCGTCGCCCTGCTGAACCCCGCCTTCGCCGCCGCCAGCGCAGGCCCGTCCTTCCGTCGAGCGGTCATGTACAGCTCCATCTGGTGGTCCGTAATCCGTCGGCCCGGCACTTCGCGTCTCTCCTGATCCCAGGGAAACACCAAAGCTCAAACCTCCCGCCGCCACCTCCGGCCGTCTCACCTTGTTTGTCGCAAGCGTCTCATCCTGATTGTCGCGCTACATCTATCCGGGTGACATGCCATACCCAATGGGCGATCGCATCACGGCTTGGCCCCTCAAGCGGATGTGGGATCTCCAGCTTCGGTGACCTTCCACAGCGCTCACGACCACGGCGACCACGGCGGCGGTAGCCTTCGCTTTGTGCCTATAGCCTGCAACCTCGATCGGCCTCGGACTTTGGATCGAGGAGCTGGTGGCGCTGGTGGACGAGTCGGCTTCGACGCTCGGCAATCCAACTCCCCGATGTCGTACCAGTCGATGCCCCAAGGCGCGATTCCGTCACATGCGCGGGGTTCCCCCGGCGCGGATTCCACGCCCTTGAATGGTTCGTCCCGTCTATCCGTGGGACGCGGCGGCTTCCCTGGCGGCCACGGCGGCGCGACCGCGTGGGCCACCGGGACGCTGACTCAAGGAAGACTCGCTACTGCCGCAATGAGAAGGCTCGCGTGTGCTTCGGCAAACACGCCGTAGCGCTCGCTACAGATCGCAGCCTGTGCAGCTGCACGAGCCGTAGGGTGGATTCACGCTACGGCACTGCCTCCTTGAGACCAAGTCCTTCAAGTTGAACCAGGCGGATTCCACCGATCTCCTCCTCATGCCATATCAGCATCCTACCAGGAGTGTGTTCATCAAACACACCCTTTGCCCCAGGATACTCCGTCAGTTGCCAAGCTTGCCTGAGCGACCCGCCGGTGTCGTAGTGCTCGATGGACCGAAGCTTCTGCACCTCCCGGCCTCTCGTCACGTTCACCACCAACCCGCCAAGCGCCAGGAATCCCTCCGAGCCAATAGGTAAGAAGTCCTGCATGGTGGTGAGATTGAAGGGGTGGCGCCCAAACGGAGTGTCGATCAGGATGGGAACCTCCAGCATGTTCATCAAGTCATCATGGACACATCGCTGGATCATGCGTCGTGGTTGATCGCCCAGCGTCCAGATCGTCGACGGCCCCGTGAACGCCATGTGGTTGCCGCGTAGCCGGAGCACCGGATTAGTCGCTAGGCCACGGGCCTCAGGCAGACCGAAGTCACCACGCGTGTTTACCGTCCGCACTTCACCGTTCAACGTAATTTCGTGAACCGTAGCCTCATTGGTCGCGACCAGTATCCTGCCGTCGGCAACGATGGCATGCGTTGGCCTCCCGGGCACGGCCAAACGGTGCTCGGTCGCATCCGGACCAAACACAATCAGGGACGGCGGACGACCGTCAACGACAATGACATGGGTGGAGTCCACGCGTCCCAGGCCCACGGGGTTCTCGTATTCCATGGGACCGGGACCCTGTCTTCCCCAGCCGTGGATTCTGCGAAGGTCTCTGTCCAGCTCCACGACCTGCTCCTCATACCGCTCGTAGACCAGCCAGCCGCGAGTTGTTTGGGCAACCCGACGAGGGTAGACATCCTCGTTTCGCGCAATCACGCGTGCGACCAAGTCAGATCGTTCGAGATCGCAGGCCTCCACGTACTTCATCGGAAGGCCTACGGTCACGTCTTGGGCCCTCGCCACTCCGGTGCTCGCGGCAACCAGCACAATCGTAGCCGCGACAGCCCTAAAGACGGGACCACGAAGCAAAGCAGAAACGTCGTGACCAGTCATTCGCAACTTGCAATCAAATCGGATGACCACATCTGCTCCTTCGGTGGTGGCAGGTTTCCCGCCGGTTGGCCTTGATCACGGAATGTATGGAGTAGGATCGGCATCGTGGGTCGCTCTGGCAAGCAAGTGCGACCAGTAACGAGGCTGTCGCGAACTCCCAACGACCGCGAATCCGAAGCCCGCTCCGCATTCGATGCCGAGCCTGCGGGCGGTTCCGAGCTTCCCCCCTCAAGCGGATGTGGGATCTCCAGCTTCGGTGACCTTCCACACCCCCAGCCGCCCCCCAACCCACGGTCGCGGCACGGTAGCCACCAGCAGCCCCCCCTCGTCCAGCAACGTCGCCAGCCCGGCGCTGGCCACCCGGCCCCGCTCGGCCTTGCCCGCGCTGGGAAGCACCACCCTCCCCCCCGGCATCAGCACGCGCACACACTCGGCAAGCCATGCGGCCTCCCCCTCACCCCGCTGCCCCTCCCCAGCACGGCCCACCACCACCCCCCGAGCGACCCCGTCGCGCAGCGGAATTCTCGGGCCCGTCACGACCGCGCTCACGCCGGCGGCGACTTCGCCCATCCACTCCCGCCCGATCGCCACGACCTCGAGCCCGTCCACCAACTGCGCCACCGCCCGCGGCGCGGCTCCGCATCGGCCCGACATGACCACCAGGCCGGGCCCGCCGGTCAGACCCAGGGCGGCGGCCAACCGGATCGCCGCCTCAGTCTCGGCGCGGCCGTCGCCTTCCGGCTTCCGCGCCCCTTGCGACGACGGTGGCGCCGGCACCGGCAGCGCCCCTCGCGGCGGCGGACGCAAATCCCCGAAACCGCCGCGCACTGGGAATCGATCGCGACAGTTGGGGCACCCGAAGTCACCCTCGTAGACCCGTCGGTCCACGACGTGGTGCGCCAGGAGGATCAACCCGAACGGCGGCCCGCATCGGGGGCACGCCAAGTGGTCCGTGAGCGTCGCCTTCACGGCGGCCGGCCGCCGAGACGAGGAGGTATGAGCACCCACGCGCGGGCCGAGAGTGCTTTCATGGCGGTCACTCGCCGCGATACTCCACCCAATGGCGGGGCGTCTCGCGCAGCAGCACCCGGTCGAGCACGGCCGGAGGGGGGACATGCGGCGCGATGCGGTCCCAGATGCGCACGGCCAGATTCTCGGTTGACGGGATCACGCCGCTGAGCCAGGGCACGTCAAGGTTGAGGTTGCGATGGTCGAGATCGTTGACCACATGCCGTTCGACCAGGTCTTTCAAGTCCTTGAGGTCCATGACGTAGCCCGTATCGGCGTTGATCCGTCCCGCGACGGTTACCTCGAGCTCGTAATTGTGGCCGTGCCAGTTGGGGTTCGCGCAGTCGCCGAAGACGCGGCGATTCTTCTCGTCGCTCCAGTCGTCGCGCGCCAAGCGGTGCGCCGCGCTGAAATGCAGGCGTCGGGTAATCCGAACCCGTGGCGTCACGGTGTCCTCGCGTGGGGTCGCACGTGGCTGGAAGAGCAAGGGCCGACGCCATAGCCGGCGTCGGCCCCCGGGTGCCGGAGGGTGTAGGATGAAGCCCGGGCGCGAACGTTTGGTGACTCCCCCACTGACTTCGCCTTCCCCGTCAAGGGCATGACGTCCGCAGCAGGAAGCAGTCCCGGCTCTTCCAGTGTTGGCTCAAATACGAAGCCCTCCAGCACGTCTCCATTATGTATCGCAATTCCCGAAACCGCAATAGTTTTCCGCTCGCGGTGCGTTTCCGACGCTCGGTGCGCGGGCGTCCTGGAGCGCGATTTGGGGCCAGCGCTCGTCAAGACTTCCCCGGCACGCCCGGCTCCGTCATCTGCCGCACGTCAAGGGCCTCGTCCATTTGCTCGGGCGCGATCAGGCCCATTTCGGCAACCACGTCCCGCACCGACCGGCCTTCGCTGGCCGCCTTCTTGGCGACGACCGCGGCCTTGTCGTAACCGACGTACGCGTTCAGCGCCGTGGCAATCGACGGGTTCCGTTCCAGAAGCTCGCGCGCGCGTTCGGGACGAGCGGTGATCCCCGAGACGCAACGACTGGTGACCACGGCGCTCCCGTTGGCGAGCAGCTCGATGGACTCCAGCAGCGCGTCGGCGATGACCGGCATCATCACGTTCAGCTCGAAATTGCCGCGCTGGCCGCCGATCGTCACCGTCACGGCGTTACCCGCGACCCGCGCGCACGCCATCATGAGCGCTTCGCAGATCACGGGGTTGACCTTGCCCGGCATGATCGAGCTGCCCGGCTGCACCGCGGGAAGCTGGATTTCGGCGATTCCCGAGGTGGGCCCGCTTGCCAGCCAGCGGATGTCGTCGGCGATCTTCATGAGGCTAGCAGCCAACGTGTTGAGCGCTCCAGCGAGGGATACGCAAGCATCTTTCCCCCCCTGTGCTTCGAAATGGTTCTCGGCTTCGCGGAAGTCGATCCCGTACCGGTCCGCCACCCTCTTCATCGTCAAACCGGCAAACTGTGGATGCGTGTTGATGCCGCTGCCTGTGGCCGTGCCTCCCAGCGCCACCTCGGCCATTTCGTCGGCGGCCCGTTCCACGCGTTCGATTCCGCAGGCGACCTGGCGGGCGTAGCCACCGAACTGCTGGCCCAGGCGCACGGGCGTGGCGTCCATCAAATGGGTGCGTCCCGACTTGACGATGCCGTCGAAGTCTTGGGCCTTGGCGAGAAGCTCCGCGTGCAGCGACGTGAGCGCCGGTATGAGCGCGTCGCGGATTGCGGCCCGGCAGGAAACGTGAATCGCGGTGGGAATGACGTCGTTCGAGGACTGGCCGTAGTTGACGTGGTCGTTGGGATGCACGCGCGCCGCGCCCGCCAGCGCCTGGTTGGCCAGCGCTGCGATGACCTCGTTGGCGTTCATGTTGGTCGACGTGCCCGACCCCGTTTGGTAGATGTCGAGCGGGAAGTGATCGTCGTGGTCGCCATTGGCCACTGCCTGTGCCGCGCCGGCGATCGCGTCCGCCAGCTGGGTCGGCACCAGGCCCAGCTCGGCGTTGGTTTGGGCGGCTGCTTCCTTGAGTCGCCCGAGCGCCTCGATGAATCGGCGCGTGAAGCGGCGTCCGCTGATGGGGAAATTCTCTGCGGCCCGCTGGGTCTGTGCGCCGTAGAGTGCGTTCGCGGGAACTGCGACTTCGCCCAGCGAGTCCCGCTCGATGCGATGCGTTTGAGACATGGCGTAACGTTATGGTTGTGGTTTCGGGTCTGGTCGCGCGACCATCAAAGTATAGCGTTGACGCAGCGAGGATGAGATTGGCACGCAGCTTGGGGACAGACATGACGGATGGGCTCAGGCCGGTTGCGCTGGTGACGGGCGGCGGCATCAGGCTCGGCCGGGCCATCGCGCTGGGACTGGCCGAGAGCGGCTACGACCTCGCAATCACCTGTTTCCGCTCGCTTGCCGGTGCGGGAGAGGTGGCGACGGCCGCTCGGGCCCTCGGCGGGCGCGCGCTGATCGTGCAGGCCGATTTGGCCGACGTCTCCGGAGCGGTCCAGGTCGCGAGCGCCTTTCGCGAGGAATTCGGAAGGCTCGACCTGCTCGTGAACTCCGCGTCCAACTTCGTGGCCAACGACCTGCTACAGGTGTCGGACGCCGAGTGGGACGCCGTGATGGCCTTGAATCTGCGCGCCCCGTTCCAGCTGGTGCGGGAAACGGCCGACCTTGTGCGGGCGGCTCGCGGCTCGGTTGTGAACATCGTGGACGTGTCGGCTCTGCGACCCTGGACCAGCCACCCTCACCATTCGGTGTCGAAGGCGGCGCTGATCCACCTGACCCGCGTGATGGCGCTGCGTCTCGCCCCCGAGGCCCGCGCGAATGCGATCGCCCCCGGTCACGTGTTGCCGCCCGCGCATTGGACCCAGGAAAAGGCGGCGGCGGCGCTGGACCGGGTGCCGCTGGACCGGGTTGGTGCGCCTGATGACGTGGTCGCCGCCGTTCGGTTCCTGGCGGGAGCCGGTTACGTTTCCGGCGAGGTGCTCGCGGTGGACGGTGGGTTGGCGTTGGTATAGCCCAGATACGGCTTCACCGACTCGCCGAAGGCGTCCATTTCCGTATCGACGCCGTCCAGGATTTCGGCGGCGGTGGCCCCTGCGTCCACGGCCTCGCGCAGCGCCGCGCTGCCCCACAGGATGTCGATCGGGAGGAGTCGTTCCTCGTACTCGTACGGCGGTGGTCGCCATTCGAAGCGCTGCGGCGCAAGGGCGCGCACCGCGACCAGGATCTCGACGGCTGCGCGAACCGGCTCGAAGGCGTTCCGATCGGCGACGTGCAGCTGGGCGCCCCCGCACAGCTGGCCCGCATGTTTCTGAAAGGTGGGCTCGAAGTGGCAGGGACGGAACGCGACGCCGGGTAGCCGCGCCCGCGTCAGACGCGCGACAAGCGCCGCGGAGTCGAGCCACGGGGCGCCGAACAGCTCGAACGGCCGGGTCGTGCCGCGCCCCTCCGACAGATTGGTACCCTCCAGCAACACCATGCCGGCGTAGACGATGCAGGAATCCACGGTTGGCAGGTTCGGGCTGGGCATGACCCACGGCAATCCCGTGTCGCCCCACGACGTGTCGCGGTGCCAGCCGTCGCATGGGATCACCGCCAGCTCGCAACCGATGCCGCGCCCATCGTTTAGCCACCGCGCCAATTCGCCGCAGGTAAGCCCGTGCCGCAGCGGCACCGGATGCAAGCCGACGAAGGACCGGTACGCCTCGCGCAGCACGGGACCCTCGCGTTTCACGCCGCCCACCGGGTTGGGACGATCCAGCACGACGAAGCGCACGCCCGCCTCGGCACAGGCCTCCATCGCCAGTGCCATCGTCCAGACGAAGGTGTAGACGCGCACCCCCACGTCCTGCAGATCGAAGAGCACGGCGTCGAGGCCGTCGAGCATTTCGGGCGTGGGTTTGCGCACCTCGCCGTAGAGCGAGTGCACCGGCATCCGCGTGACCGGGTCCAGGTAGTGGTCGGACTCGATCATGTTGTCCTGCTTCTCGCCCCGGGCGCCGTGTTGCGGGCCGAACAGCGCGCGAAGATTGAAGCCGGCCGCGCGCATCGCGTCAACGGTGTGCACAAGCCGGGACGTGACCGACGCAGGGTGCGCAATCAGGCCCAGTCGCGCATTGCCAAACCCGCTGCGATCGGCGCCGTCGCCAATCAGCACGTCTATGCCGGGACGCACCTTCATTCGCGATCCGGCCTCGCTTCCCGCTGCCAATAGAACGGGCCGGCCGCAACCTGATCCGGCCAGACCTGCTCGAGCGTGTCGCCGTCGTACAAGCGGCCGTTCATCATGACCTGGTCAACGGTGTTGCTATTGCGAATGTCGTCGAGCGGGTTGGCGTGCAGAACAACTAGGTCGGCAAGTTTCCCCACCTCAATCGAACCCAAGTCGCGGTCCAGCCCAATCGAGTGTGCGCCAAGGATTGTGGCCACCTGCAAAGCCTCGTGCTCCGTCATGCCTCCCGCCTGGGTCGCCCACAGCTCCCAGTGATACCCAAGACCCTGCAGCTGCCCGTGACTGCCTACGCCAGCCCGTCCGCCGGCGCGCACAACATCGCGCACAAACGCCGACACCTGGTCGAACGTGTGCACTTCGGGGTGGAACCAGCCGGAAGGACCCGGACCGGTTCCCGGACGACGCAGCGCCTTCTGGTGAATCTCCTCAAAGGGCGTAAAGCGGGCAAGCTTCTCGTCGCCAAGCACGTCTTCGGTGACAAAGAAGTAATTCTCCGCCCAAGGCCCGCCGTAGGTAACGAGAATCGTAGGCGTATAGGCCATGGTGGACCGCGCCACGAGCTCCACCATGTCGGCATACATGGGGAAGCCGGGCATGTTGTGCTCCACCCCGGAGTAGCCGTCGATCGCCATGGTCATGTTGTCCTTGGTGTCGAGGCCGCCTTCGGTCGTAGGCATCAGTTCAAGCTCGCGCGCCGCTTGAATGATCCACTGCCGTTGCTCGCGATTGCCCGCGCCGTACATCTTGATCGTCTTGGTGTCGTAATAGTCGCTGTAGCGCCGCAAAACGTCGCGCGCGTGGTCAAGGTCCCGCACGTTCTCGGACGAGAAGACCCCGGGGCCGGTGGAATAGATGCGCGGCGACAATATTCTGCCGGCCCGCACAAGATCCTCGTAGCTGACCACGTCGGTCGTGCCGGTCTGCGGATCGCGGGTTGTGGTCACGCCGTAGGCCAGGTTTGCCGCATAGGACCAGGGTTGGGAGCGATGAATGTTGATCTGAGCGCGCAAGTGGGCGTGAGTGTCGACGAAGCCAGGCACGATGGTCTTCCCGGAAAGGTCGATAACCGCCGCATCGTCCGGCTGCGCAACCGAACCAGTGGCCCCGACTGCCGCGATGCGGTTGTCGCGCACCACGATGTCTCCCCGTTCGAGCACCTCGTCCCCGGCCATGGTCACGACCCTCGCGCCGGTGAGAACCACCGTGCCACGGGGAATGTCGCGCGGGACGGCGACGCGGACGCGAACCTCGTCCGGAGCGTAGCGGGGATCGTCGTCGTCCGGCGCGGAATCCTCGCCGAGTTCGTCCTCGTCGCTCTCTTCCTCCTCCTCCTCGGTCTCCTCTTCGTCCGTCCTGGTAGCCGCTGCTACCGAATCGTCGAACGCTTGCGCTGCGTCCAGATCGTACGCGACGTGCGCATTGCCGATTGTCCAGTGGACGGTGCGGCCGTCGTGGCTCCAGCTCGGGAACTCGCCGCCGATTCGAGTAAGCTGGCGGGCAGGTACTGCCGCGTTGTCGGGGTTTGCGACGTTGATCGTGGGCACGTCGCCGCCGACCAGGGGAACGGTGACCGCGTAGACGTGATTGCCGACGCGCGCAAGCGCCCAGTCGCCGCGCGGCGCCATGGTGACCAAGCTGGCGGAGGGCGAATTGGACGAGCCGGGCGAGCCTGCGCCCACCACCTTGACGTGCTCCTTGCGATCGGTGCCGTCCCACCGGAAGGACACGAGGCCGTCGGAGGGGCCGTACGCGTAGATGCGGTCGGGGTTGGTCGTGAAGTGGTGGTTGGCGTAGCGGGCGGGCGCGATGACGGTTGCGTCGCCGCCTGCGGCCGGGATCCAGATCAGGTCGTCGGCGCCGCCGGGGACGCCCCTGGTCAGGGCTTCGTCGTAGGCGCGTCCGGGACCTCGCACCGTAACGATGCGGGCGCCGTCGGGAGACCAGACCGGGTTGTTGTAGAGCGCCGGCGAGGTGGTGAGTCGCGTGGGTTGCCCCCCGTCGGCGGCGACCCGGTAGACGTGCCCGCCGACCGCGTCGTCCCAGGTGGCGTAGGCGATGCTGCGGCCGTCGGGCGACCATGCGGGTTGGTGTTCGTTGGTGTCGCCTGCGTACGCGGCCGACTCGGTGAGCCGGCGCGGCGTGCCGTCGGGCCAAGCCATGACGTAGACGCGCGACAGGAGCGAGAAGGCGATCCGGTCGCCGCTCGGAGACGGCACCGCGTCGCGGACCTGCTTGGCCACGAAAGTCTCGGTGTCCTCGATGCGGTAGTCGAAGTCGACCTCGGGGCCGATCGCCATGTCGACGTCGATTCGGAACGGGATTCGGGTCGGATCGCCGCCGTCGATGGGAACGCGCCATAGTCCGCCGCCGTAACTGGCAATTACGGCCTCGGAATCGGGCGTGAAGGACATGCCCGGGTAGGCGTCGCGGGTGGCGCGGGATTCCTGGTCGTCGCGCTGCACCGGAAATGCGAGCCAGCGTTCGTCGCCGCTTGCAAGGTCGCGAATGCGGAGGCCGGTGTCGCCAATGTGACGCGAGCCGTACACGAGCCAGCGGCCGTCGGGGCTGAGCGTGGGGCGGAAGGCGCCGCCGTACCGGAACGAGCGCGTGGTCGATTCGCCCGTTTCGCGGTCGTACACGGCGAGCTGGTATTGCCGCATGCCGGAATTGTACTCCCAGCTGCCGGTTCGGTAGGCGTACCAGATGTAGCGATCGTCGGCACCGAAGGCGGCGCCGGTGGTGCGGCGGTTTTCCGGCTCCTCAATGAGCTGAATGCCGGTGCCGCCGTCCACATGGTAGAGCCACAACTTGCCTTGTCCCGGTCCCTGCCGGGTCGCGATTACGTAGTCGCCGTCGGGGGTCCATTCGGGAGACTGATAGGCGCTATGCTTACCGCGCGTGACCTGCACCGTGTCGCTCTTGTCCAGCGAAATGACGTGTATGCCTTCGCCGCCACTCCGGTCCGACGTGAAGACGACGCGCGTGCCGTCGGGACTGAATCTGGGCTGTCCGTCGAACGCCATGCCCTGCGTGAGGGGCGTCGCCTGGCCGCCGTCAATGGGCATCGTGTAGAGGTCGCCGAGGAAATCGAACAGCAGGGTCGTGCCGTCCGGGCTAACGTCGACCGACATCCAAGAACCCTCGGTGAAGCTGTCGGAAATCGTGCGACCGGGTGCGAGCGGCAGTCCTTCTTGTTGGGGATGGAGAGCGTCGCGGTCGCCTTCCTGCGCGAGTGTGGGCAGGGGGTGGAGGGCGAGTAGCGCGGCTGCGAGAGATATCGCTGTGATGGGATTGGCCATGGTTCGTCGCCTGTCTTGCGTCTGTTGACGGGTAGAAACATGAATCTAACCCTTACACTGTGGCGCTTGCGCCGTGCGGAGGCCACATTTGACATCCTGGAGCCATATTCGGCGTACAAGCAAGGAGGTTTGCACAGCGACAATCAAGGTGAGACGTAGCGACAATCAAGGTGAGAATACGAGATCGCGACGTTGTGAACGAAGGGATGATAACAAGGTGGCATGGGTGGAGCAGGTTGAGCGTCCTGGAGAGCCTGTGAGGCGGTCCTACTTCGTTGGACGGTCCGAGCACGGAATCAAGGCTGGACGGTACCGTGCTCCACCCCCGTGCCAGCGTGAGCGTCGCTGCGGGGTGGGTGGGTAACCATTACCCGTCGTTCCGTGTTGGAACTTGTTCCGACATGGACCGGCGGGTGACCGGCGGGCCCGCTCACTCGGCAGCCCTCGCGGTTCTTTCCGCCGGTGCGCGGACCAATCGTGACCGCGTACCGACCTCATGCTTGTGACCTCCGTCCGCCGCCGGCGATGGAGCGTGGCGGGTTGGGCCGTCGCCATAGCCAACTTGCCGGGTGGCGAGGATGGGAGTGGGGGTCGGCCCCGGCGCGTACCCCACGTCCCGGAGTCGGTTCGTCGGTCTGTCCATGCCCAGCGGCGGCTTTCCTGGCGGCCACGGCGGCGCGACGGCGGTAGCTTTCGACGTTGAGTTCGAAGACGTGGGAGCGGTGCACGAGGCGGTCGACGGCTTCGACGGTCAAGGCTTCGCCACCGAAGATCTTGTCCCAGGCGCTGAAAGGTTCGTTGGCGATGACGAGGAGCGAGCGATTCTCGTAGCGTGCGCCGATGAGTTCGAAGAGGACGCTGGTTTCGGTCCCTTCGCAGGTGGCGTAGGAGAAATCGTCGAGAATGACGAGGTGGTATTTGTAGAGCTTGGCGATGGCGGCGTCGAGGGCGAGGTCGCGCCGCGCCGCCTGGAGCCTCTGCACCAGACTCGACGTTCGCTGGTACAGCACGCGGTAGCCGTTTTCGACCAGCTTGAGTCCGATGCCCGCGGCGAGGTGACTCTTGCCCGTTCCCGGCGGACCGAAGAGCAGCACGTTGGCCGCTTCTTCGAGCCAAATGTCGCCGCTCGCCAGCACGCCCACGCGCGCCTTCGACACGGCGGGCACGAGGTTGAAGTCGAAATTGTCGAGCGTCTTGCCGCGGGGCAGCTTCGCCTCGGCTCGGTGCCGCTCGAAGCGCCGCCGTTCGCGATCGGCGACTTCTTGGCTGGCCAGCGCGGCGAGCAGGCGCGCCGAGGACCAGTCTTCCCGGTCCGCGCGTTCGGTGAAGCTTCTCCACAGCGCCCGCATGCTCGGCAGGCGCAGTTGCTTCAGCAACAGGTCGAGTGCCGGGGGATCGACGATGAAGGAGTCTTTCATCGCGGTGCTCCGTTCAGGCAGGCGTCGTCGTAGCGCGACAGTGGCGGGAGGGTCGTTTCGAGGTCGGGAAGGGAGTCCGGCGCTGGGAACCGGTCGCGCAGCACTTCGGCGTCGGGCAACCGCCCGGCCTCGAGCTGCGCTTCGATCTCGTCGGCCAGCAGGGCCTCGCATCCGTGATCGTGGGCCAGCGCAAGGAGTTTGACCATCCGCCGGCAGGCCTCGCGGTCGTCCAGGCGCTCGCGCAACGCGTCGAAAGCCTGGCGGTAGGCGTCGCGGGGGAACAAACCGTCGCGGTGGACCCAGTTCATCATCGCCATCGGCTTGCGACGCAGAGAGGGCAGCACGTGCCGGTAGTTCACGACCCGTCCCCGTCGCCCTCCCGGTCCCGGGTGGCCCCGAGGCAACGTCACGAGCTCCTCGGTCCCGACGAAGACGACCAGGCGGTCGTCGTACAGTCTCACCCGCAGCCGGTGTCCCACCAGCCGCGACGGCACCGTGTAGAACACCCGCCGCAGCGAGAACCCACCCGCGCTCGTCACGCGCACCAAGGTCTCCTCGAAACCGTCGCTGCGACGCCTCGGCAACGGCCGCAGCACGGCTCGCTCGGCGTCGATCCTCTTGCGGTTGCGAGCGTTGCGGCGACTCGCCACCCGGCTCACGAACTCTCGGTACGCCTCGATCGTCTCGAAGTCCCTCGATCCCCTCAACAGCAGCGCATCCTCGATGGCCCGCTTCAAATGCCCGTGCGCGCTTTCGATCGAGCCGTTCTCGTGCGCCCGGCCCCGGTTGTTCCGGCTCGCCTTCATCCCGTAGTCTCCCATCAACGCCTCGTAACGTGCGGTCCGGTCCTCCCGCGCACGACGCTTCAGGTTCCGAAACGCCGCCGACAGACTGTCCGTCCGGTGCTCCTTCGGAACGCCGCCCAGCGCCCACAGCGCGTCCTGCAACCCCTCGGCCAGGGCAACGTAGCTCTCCCCGCCCAACACCACCGCCACATGCAGAATCCCGAGTACTCCAGCCGAAAATGGTACAGCTTGTGCACCAGCTTCTCTCCCCCAACCGTCACCCCCAGACGCCCGGCGTCGGTGAAGTCCGACAACCCCCGTCGCCCCGGCTCGTGCTTCTGTCGGAAAACGACCTCGCGCGCCGGCCCGTGCTTCGCCTTCCAGCTCCGAACCCGTCGCTCCAGCGTCCGCCGAACCCCCGGATGCAGTTCCGGATGACGCCGCATCATCTCTTCGTACAGCGCCACCGCCCGCAACCCCGGGTTCGCCTCCAGCAGCGGCACGATCTCCTCGTCGAATATCCCCGCCAAAGGGTCGGGGCGTCTCCGCCCCCGAGGCTTCTTCACCGACCGACGCCCCGGATCCCCTTCGATCCGATACGCCGTCGCCCTGCTGAACCCCGCCTTCGCCGCCGCCAGCGCAGGCCCGTCCTTCCGTCGAGCGGTCATGTACAGCTCCATCTGGTGGTCCGTAATCCGTCGGCCCGGCACTTCGCGTCTCTCCTGATCCCAGGGAAACACCAAAGCTCAAACCTCCCGCCGCCACCTCCGGCCGTCTCACCTTGTTTGTCGCAAGCGTCTCATCCTGATTGTCGCGCTACAGAGGTTGGGATTTGACGGACTCCGCGACCCGCCCGGGGCCCGGCGGACGACTCGCGTCCCTGGACGCGTTCAGGGGGCTGGCCATCGCGGGCATGGTGCTCGTCAACAATCCTGGCAGCTGGTCCTACGTGTACGCGCCGCTTCGCCATGCCGCATGGCACGGTTGGACGCCCACCGACCTGATCTTTCCGTGGTTCCTGTTCATCGTCGGGGTGGCGATCCCGATTGCGCTGGCCCGTCGGCTCGGCGAGGGACTGCCCCGGCGGCGCTTGAGCGTGCAGATCGCGCGACGCTCGCTTGTGCTCGTGCTGTTGGGTCTGGCCATGCGGGCAGTCCCCGACTTCGACTTCGGCGAGATGCGCCTGTACGGGGTATTGCAGCGCATCGGCCTGGTCTACTTCGTGGTCGCCCACCTCTATCTCTGGACGTCGGCGCGGGCTCGACTCGGGATCACGGCGGGGTTGTTGCTTGGGTACTGGGCGCTGCTCTCGTGGGTTGCGGCGCCGGGTTCGGCGGCAGGCGACCTTTCGCCGGACGGCAACCTTGCCGCGTACATCGATCGCCTGTTGATGCCGGACCGGCTGTGGGCGGGCACCTGGGACCCGGAAGGCCTCCTATCCACGTTCCCCGCCATCGCGACGGGTCTGACGGGGGTCGTTTGCGGGGAGTGGATGCGCGCCGCTCGCGGGCCGACTGAGATCGTTCGTGGCTTGGTCGCGAGTGGGTTGGCGCTGGGCGTCGTCGGCTGGGCCTGGGGTCTCGTGTTTCCCATCAACAAGAACCTGTGGACGAGCTCGTACGTCCTGTTCACGTCCGGCACCGCGTTGGTCACCTTGGGAGCGACGCATTGGGCGGTCGGTTTCGAGCGCGGTCGCCGTGCGCTGGCCCCGCTGGCCGCGTGCGGGCGGAATGCCATTCTGGTATTTGTGGCGTCCGGCATGGCAGCCAAAACAATGGGGCGGATCCGGGTTGGCGGGGCGGACGGGACCTCGCTGTACAACTGGATCTACGAACACGGGTTCCGGGCGTGGGCTGGCGACTACAATGGCTCGCTCGCCCTGGCGCTGTGCCAAGTTGCGTTCTGGCTGGTGGTGGCATGGATGCTGCACCGGCGGCGGATTTACTGGAAGGTGTGACTCCCTTCCAACGTCGCGCCGGGGCGAATAGCGTTTTCCCAGCCGTTCTCGAGAAAGAGCAGATTCCTTCGCCAACGGGAGATACGAAAGATGAAATCGTTCAGGACGCCTGCTGAGCAGGCTGCGAGCGGACCGTTGAGAGCGGTCGCGGTTTGTTGTACCGTAGCGTCGTTGGCCGTATTGGGATGTGGTGTGGACGCGGTTTCCTCACCGCCGGTCAATCTCTTCGATCAAGCGGCGGCTCCTGTGGTCACGAAGAGCGTGGCCTTTGACACACTGTGGGAATACGGGGGGGCCGCCGACACAATCATGTTTAACGCCGACCGATTGGCGGCGTTTCCGGGCGGCGACGCTGGGCAACGGGTTCTTTGTGTTCAACGACAGTACGGCCGCACCGCATCCCTATGTGCGCCATGCAGACTTCCCCGCAGTTGAAACGGGAAGAGGGGACAGGTTCCAGCTCCGTTATCGTGAGGGCCGTCCTGATCGGCTGGCCCGTGACGTAGCAATGCGAGGCGATACCGTTTTCGTGCTTGCGGGCAACTACCGGGAGCTGGACCGCTACGATTCAGCTACTGGCCGATACTTGGATTCCGCATTGCTGCCCATGCCGTTATCCCACTTCGCGTTGGCACGCGATACGCTGGTCGGCATCGTTGCTGGCGAGTTTTATCCGCGAGTAGTTGCGCTGCGCGAGTAGTTGCGCTGCGGGCCAACTCTCGTGTCTCGAATCCGCCATCCGGCTCGCGTGCCCATACTCACGGTCAGGCCCACTCGTAGGCGAAGTCCTACGGACTGTCGTCCTCGTCCTGAAGCAACCCCCTGACCGCGCCCTTCAACCCCGCGGCCACCGCCTTCCGGCGGCGTTCCTCCACCCCGTACAGCGAAAGCCACACCCCGAGCTTCCAGCGATCGCCGCTGCCCTCCAGCTCGACGTGAAGCACACCATCGTTCAGCGCCGCCACCTTGCCGGCAAACGCCCAGGGCCGGTCGACGATGACGACCTCGCCTTCCAGGACATCGCCACCATCCAAGACATCGCCACCATCCAAGACATCGCCACCATCCAAGACATCGCCACCATCCAGGGCAAGACGGAACCCGGGGCCATGGGCGTCGAGTTTGAACGGCCCACCTTCCCCAAACAATCGTTCCCATACCTGGTCGCGCGTGCCCGCCACCCAGGGACGTTCACTGATCATTGTGCGGAGCGTCTCCGGGTGGCGCTCCAGGAAGTGCTTGAGGTTCCAGAGGAAGAAGCGCCAGCCGTTTTCCATCATGTGGACGGTGTCGTCCCAAGCGGGGTCGGCCAGGAGCCCTGAGTTCAGGATGCTTACCCGCGTGCCGCCGTCGCGGGCTTCCAGGTGGTAGTCGAGCGCCATGACGACGCCACCGGAGACCGCTTCGTCGATCGGCTCGTCCACGAGACGCAGGCGACGGCACGGTCCCAAATCGCGATCTCACTCGTCCATTCGGCGCCCGGCCCCCACGACACCGTGACGTGGCCGCCTTTGCCGGGCACCACCGAGGCGATCGGGGCGAACCAGCTCGCGACGGCATCGCCCTCCGAGATGGCCCGCCACACGGCCTCGACCGGCGCGTCGATGTCGACGGACGCCTCAATATTGCGTGTGGCGGGAGCCGTGTCCGCAGCCGGTTTGTCGCCGTCGCCGCTCACCTTGGATTTCGCCCGCCACTTCGCGACAATTCACGGTAGTATTCCTCGACCAGGGCGCGGTATTCCTCGGGCACGTCGCCGGATCGGAAGAGGAAGACCTCGCTCTCGCCATCGGTGGCAAACTCGCGCCGCAATCGAAACTCGAGCTGCTTGATCGTCTCGACCAGCTCCCGCTGCAAGCGCAGCACTTCTTCGGGATCAGCGTAGGTGCCTTCACGGTCCAGCGCCCGCATGGCCTCGATCATGTCCTGTAGCTCCTGGGGACTTGCCCCCACGCGCTCCAACAGCGTGCCCAGCGCCCGCGCCTCCCCCAGCCGCTCCCTCGCCTCGCGGCGCATCCCGCGAATCTGCTCGGGATCGAAGCTGCGCGGCCCACCGCCGCCGAAGCGGTTCAAGCCGCCGCCACCTTGGTTCTCGCGGCCCTGGTTTTCGCCGCCTCGATTTTCACCCCCTGGGTTCTCGCCGCCCTGGTTTTCGCCCTCTTGCCGACCAGGGCTACCACTGCGGTCCCCACCCTCAGCCCGCCGCTGCATCGATTCCAGACTGCGCACCAAGTCGCGGGCCGATTCCAGCGCCTCCTGCTCCGAATCACCCTGTGCCCTACCCTGGATGGCTTCTTCGGCCTCGTCCAGTCGGTTGCCCAGCGACCGTATCGCCTGCGCGGTCTGGTCTTCGAAGGCCGCCGCGTATTCTTCCTGCCCTGGACGCCCCACCAAGCCACGCGAATAGAGGAGCCGTTCCCGCAGCTGCGTATCGCGTATCGTGCGGCTGGCTTCTTCAATCTCATCGGCCCCTTCGGTCCCGTCCCGCCTGGCCGAAGCGGCCATGCGGTCCAGGGCGGCCAGGATGTCGCCCACCTCTTCGGCCATGGCCTCCTTGGTCTCGCGCACGCGCCCCACCTGGTCAGCCGACGGCCGCCCCGCGCGCGCCATCGCGTCCACGCGGTTCTCGACATCCTCCTGTTGGCGCGCCAGCTCGTCCACGCGGTCGCGCGCGTCGCGCAGATCGCGTTCCAGCCGCTCGTCCTGCGCCCCGCCCAGCTCGTCGCGGGCATCACGCAGCCGTCTCAAAGCCGACCGCGCCTCCGCGACGCTGGCGCTGCCCCCGTTCGCAGCCGACCGCCGCATCGCGTCGGCCGACTGCTGGAGCTGCCGCGAGATCTCTTCGAGTTGGCGATCGCCCGTCTCGCGCGACAGCCGCTCCAGCTGTCTTGCCGCCTCTTCCGCCTCGTCGGCCAGCTCCCGCGCCGCGTCGCTCCCCCCACCGCTCGCACCCCCCTGTTGCGCGGCGGCGCGGCGCTGCTGACGCTCCAGTTCCTGTTCCTGCCGGCGCGCGAGCTCGCGCAACTTCTCCATCAGTTGGTCAACTTCCTGATCGGCGCTTTCCTGCTGGCTGCGCTGCACGGTCTCGTATTGGTTGCGCAGCTTGTCGGTCTCGAGCTCGAACAGGTCGGCCAAGTCCTCGGCGCTGGGACCCCGTTGCCCCTGACGACCGCCGCCCCCCTGTTGCTGCTGCCGCTCCATCGAGACAAACCGCTCATAGGTCTCTTCGGCCTTTTGCAGCTGGCGCAGCGCGCGCTGTTCGGGGCCAATGGCGCCGTTGGGGCTCAACGCGCGCAGCGAGTCCACCGCTTCGTTCATGGCCTCGACGGCAAGCGGCAGCACTTCGGCAATGCGCTCGAACGCCCCGTCGGTTCCGGTAATCCCGCGGTTCACGATTCGCTGACCCAGCGTCTCGACCTGTTCGCGTAGACGTTCTTGCGTCAACGCAACGCTGACGACGTTTTCTGCCCAGCTCTCGGCACCGTAGCTGTCGCGGTCGCGCACGAGATTGAAGCTGGCCGCGATGATCTGGCGTTGCAGCGCGGACAGATCCTGCTCCATGTCGCCGCCGCCCCCGCGGCCGCCCCCACCCTGGGGCGCGCCGCCCTCCGCCTCGCGGTATTCGCGCTGGAAGGGACGCACTTGCAGGAAGTAGATGTCCGTCATCGCCTCGCCGGGCGACGGCGCGTTGTCGCGCGCGATCGCGTGGTATGCGATCAGGTCGCCCACTTCGAACTCGTACTCTTCCATGAATACGGTGTGGCCGGCCGTAACCTCGGTGAGGGGCGCGCCCGCCACGGAGTGGATGCGCAGCGTGTCCGACGCCCCGCCGTTGACGCTATAGACCAGCAGGATCTCGGCGACGCCCAGATCGTCGTCCGCGCGGGTCTCCAGGAACACTTCCTCAATCGAACTGACCGTAATGTCCCGGCCCGGTTTGCTGAACGAGATCGACGGCCCCTGGTCGTGTAGCACGTCGATTCGGTAGTCGGGGGCGCCGGCCACCCATACGTCGTCGCGGGCCAGGAAGCGGATGCCGTAGAAGCCCTCGTCCCGCACGGTGAAGGACGCCTCGAACGCGCCGTCCGGGCCTGCCGCCATGGCGATCGTGTCGCCGCTGTCCATAACGAGTTGGGCGGCGGGCGTGGCCACGGTGGGAGCGACGGTGAGCGCGACGCGGGTACCCGACAGGGCGGCCACGTCGCCGCCGTACTCGAAGCGGCGGGGCGCCAAACCCGTGTAGCGCGGGAAGTGATACACCATTTCGAGCCGATCGACCGCCGGGAGATCGGCGACGCCGAGCGTGAAGGCGCCGGAACGCACGCCGTTCGCCTCGACGTAGTAGTCGGTCTCTTCGCCGACGTTTAGCAGCAGCCCCTCCCAAGCCCCGGCGCCGTCCTCGATCATGGGCAGGGCGGTGAACGCGGCCTCGCCGTCCATGCGGGTGTACAAGACCACATCGTCCGAATCGAAGCCTTGCAGCGTCGCGACCACCATGAGGTCGGCGTTGCGCGAAATGATCGTGTCGCCAGGTGCAACCGCGACGCTGTACGGGTTGACCGACTCCGCCGCGCGGACCGGGAAGAAGAGCGCCGACATGCCGTGCCGCAGAAACGCGGGACCCACGAGCATCAGGACGATTGCCGCGAGAGTCAGGCCGCCAAGCGCGCCCGCGGAGCGACGAATCGAGCGCTGTTCGATGCCCTTGCCGTATTCGAGGCGTCGGCATCTGCGCACCGCGCGACGCACCAGCTCGCGCGACAGCGGCGTGTCCGCAAAGCGGCCTCCCTTGGCCGACTCGACGGCGACGAGGACGCGCGACTCGAGCGACGGTTCGTGCTCTTCGAGATACAGCGCGACGCGCTCGTCCGAGACGGGGCGCAGCAACGGCCAGATCGTCCAGCGCAGCAGCAGGCCGGCGACCACCGTCCACAGCACGATTCGCATGACCGTCACCGCGCCCGGCGCGAACCGCAACGCTTCTAGGCTCGAGGCGGATATCAGGAACGTGACCAGGACCGCGGCCGCAGTCAGGGCAAGGCCCCGCAGCAGCAGCTTCAGCCGCCAGCGGCGACGAACGCGCCGCACCACCCGCAGAATCTCGCCGTTTGACTGGCGGTTACCCGTCATGGACATGGTCTCCCCCTTTGATTCGGTCCCGCGACAGCCTGTTGGACAACATGGTCTCCGATGCCATCAACAGAAAGGCCGCGGCCATCAGATAGCGCCAGAAGGCTTGGCTCTTCTCGAAGTCCTGGCCCGCCACCGCGTCGATTGCGTTCGTGCCGTCCGACCCCGACGACCCGTCCGCCAACGTAGCCGCGCCGCCCACCGCCGCTTGGAAAGCCTCCACGTCCATGCGGGTCAGGTCGGCCTCGGCGACGTCGACGTTTACCGCAAGCGCAAGAGGGTGATCGGGTTGCTGCCCCGGCGGCCGAATCTCCCAGATCCCGCTGCGGTCGAGTCTTAGCGTCAAACCCACATCCTCGTCGAGTGACACCGATCCGCCTCCGGGCTCCATGGCGACCGCGCCGGGAGGGATTTCCCAGGAGCCCGCAGCTTCGGCCAGCGCGCCGAGGTTCACCGTCGACCCCGCCAGATGCCACGCGGGGACCTCTCCCCTGCCCCCCAGGTACCGCACCATGCGGTGTACAAACGGTAGATACACCGGTTGCAGGGAAAGGTTGTTCCAGAAGCGGTCCAGCCCGCTGGCCCAGACGAGTACCCTGCCCCTTCCTCGACGGCCTTCGATCAGCGCGGGCGTGCCGTCGTCAAAGCGCGCCAGCACTTGGCCGTCGGTCTCGGTCAGCGCGCGCGTGCGGTAGAAGGAGGCAAGCGAAAAGTCGCCCGAACGCGGGCCGCGGAACGCCTCGTAGATGGCGTGGTCGTAGTCCACGAAGCCGATGTGCCGTTCTCCGTCGCCCTCGGACGCAACCCCAACGGTTGCCGGCAAGAAGTCGACGTGTACGGCGGGCACGGTCGAGCGGTCGCCCAGGACGAACAGCAATCCCCCGCCGTCTTCCACGAAGGCGCGCAGCCGGTCGCCCGCGTTGCCGCCAGGGAAGGCGCCGCCGTTCAGGATCGCCACTTCCGCTTCGGTCAGGGTCGCCGCGTCCGGCACGCTTCGCGACACCGTCGTCGCGAATCCCGCTCCCTCCGCAATGCCAAGCGCGCCGCGCAGATAGAGGTTGGAGTCGCCCGTGCCCAACGGATCGACCAGTACCACGTCCAGATCGCCGCCGGGCGAAGCGACGAAGCTGAGCGCGTCGTCCTGTTCCAGACCGCCGTCGGGCGGCTCCGCAATCCGAAGCTGGCCGTGCGTAAACGGCACCGTCAGCGTGAACGGCTCGAACGCCACCGCGACCGCACCGCCGCCAGGCGCCGTTACCGATGCCGTTTCGATGTCGATCTGGTCGATCGAGAGCACGACGTCGGCCGTTACGGCAGCGTCGCCGGTGTTGATCAGCCGCGCCTCGGCCGTCACTCGCTCCCGTCCGCCCGCACCCTGCCGCCCCAGTTCCAGATCGGTCAGCGCCAGATTGGCCGAGCCGTCCTCGCCAATCACAACACTTTGCACCACAACGCCTTCGGGCAGCGTCGCATCGGGGTCGGGACGCCATCCCGTGCGCTGAAAGTCGCTGATCAGGACAACCCGCTGCCGCGAGAGGCCGGACGCCGCCAACGTAGACGCCGCGAGCTTGATCGCCGGCGCAAACCGCGTGGCCAACGACGTAGTGCCCAGGGTGTCGAGGGCGGCGAAGATCCGCGCGGCGTCGGGGACGGAGCGGTGCATGAGGGTTGGCGTCTCGGAGAAGACGATGAGGGACGCCCGGTCGCGGGGCCGCAGCTCGCTCACCACCGAGCGCGCGCGGGACACCGCTTCGGCCCAGTTGTCGCCCATTTCCATCGACCAGGAGCGGTCGAGCATGACGACCACCTCTTCGGCCGCCGGCCCGCCCACCGACGCCAGGCGGCCCCCGCGCACGAACGGGCGGGAAAACGCGGCGACCACCAGCGCCAGGGCGGCCAGGCGCAAGCACAGGAGCAACCAGTGACGAATTCGGCGCCGCGACTTCTCCTGGAACGGAATCTTCTCGAGAAACATCAACGAGGGGAAGCGCACGGGCTTGCCGCGCTCCTGCCGGGTAAGGTGCAGCAGTATCGGCCCTGCCAAGCCGACCAGCGCGATCAGGAACAGAGGGGTCAGGAAGCTCATCCGCAGCTGCCCGGGATCGTTAGCGCGCCATCCGCGCCGAACCGGCACGGCCACGCCGATGTTGACGGAACGCGAGGTAGGCGTAGAGCGCCTCGTCCAGCGGTTCGCCCGCATTGAGGAGCACGTAGTCGACCTGCTGTTTGCCAAACAACTCGCCCAGGGCTTCGATGTGCACGCTCATTTGCCGACGGTAGTCGGTCGCGTGTTTCTCCGGCTTCAGCGGAAGCAGCTGCCTGGTTTCCAGGTCCTGAAAGTTGGCCGCGTGCACGAAGGGAAAGTCCACTTCGGCGGGATCCAGAACGTGGAAGGCCACCACGTCGTGGCCCTGCGCGCGGAAGAACCCCAGCGCCTCGGAGATCTCGGCGGGGTCGACGTAGAAGTCGGACGCGAAGACGAGAATGCCGCGTCGGCGAAACGTGCTCGCCACCCTGGCAAGCGGCGTGTTCCAGCTCCCTTCGCGTCGTGCGCGCACCCGCGCTACCGCATGGAGCACCTTGTCGAGGTGGGCCGCCGATGGCCGCACGTGTTCGACAACGTCGCTGTCGAACGCATAGAGCCCCACGCGATCCTTCTGACCGGCGGAAAACCAGGCCAGACTCGCGATCAGGAAGCGCGCGTAATCCAGCTTGGTGGTCTGCCCGGAGCCGTACCCCATCGAGGCCGAAGCATCCAGGAGAAAACCCACGTCGGCGTTCGTCTCGGCCTCGAACTGTTTGATGTAGAAGCGGTCGGTGCGCGCGTAGAGCCGCCAATCGATCCTGCGGATGTCGTCGCCGGGCATGTAGGGGCGGTGTTCGGCGAAGTCCATGCTCACGCCCAGATGCGGCGAGCGGTGGATGCCCTGCAGGAAACCGTCCACGACCGTGCGCGCCAGCAGCTGCAGATTGTCGATCTTCGCCAGCACGGCGGGGTCCAGAAACGACGCGGCCGCCGGTGGCGAAGAGGTCGGCATCCGTGCCGCCACGGGCTGCCTTTACATCCCCGACTTGGGGAGCGGCACCGATTGCAACAGCATTTTCACCAGTTCGTCGGTGGTGCGGCCTTCCGACTCGGCGTGGAAATTGGTGATGATGCGGTGCCGCATGACCGGCAACGCCAACGCGCGAATGTCGTCGAAGCTCACCGTGAGCCGACCCTGCGTGAGGGCGCGGGCCTTGCCTCCCAAGATCAGGTACTGCGCCGCGCGCACGCTCGCCCCGTACGAGATCCACTTCTTGACGAAGTCGAGGGAGCCGTTCGGGCTCGGCCGGCTGGCCCGCACCAGGTTCACTGCGTACCGCATGACCGGTTCGGCCACGGGTACGCGTCTCACCAGCTCCTGAAAGGCGATCATATCCTCCTTCGACACGACCGGATGGAGCTCGGGTTCGACTTCGTCGGTGGTCTCGCGCACCACCTCCATCTCTTCTTCCTCCTCCAAATGCTCCATGCGAACGTGGAACATGAAACGGTCCAGCTGCGCCTCGGGAAGCGGATAGGTCCCTTCGAGTTCGATCGGGTTTTGCGTGGCGAAGACGTAGAAGGGCGGGTCGAGCTCGTAGGTCTTGGCCTGCACGGTTACCCGGTGTTCCTGCATGGCCTCCAGCAATGCGGCCTGGGTTTTCGGGGGCGTGCGATTGATCTCGTCGGCCAGCACGACGTTGGCGAACACCGGCCCTGGCGTAAACACCAGCCCGCGGCTGCCGTCCTCGCGCTGCTGAATGATGTCGGTGCCGGTGATGTCCGACGGCATCAGGTCCGGCGTGAACTGAATGCGCGAGAAGTTCAGGTCCAGCACCCGCGCGATTGAGTGAATGAGGAGCGTCTTCGCGAGTCCCGGAACGCCGACCAGGAGACTGTTGCCCCCCACGAGCAGCGTCAGAAGGACGTGTTCAACGGCTTCTTCCTGTCCGATGATGATCTTCCGAACTTCGGAGAGGATTTTTTCGCGCCCGTCCTGAATTCGCCTGGCGAGGGCAATGTCGGGGCTCGGTTGGTCGGTGGGGTGTGTCACGGTCTTCGTCGCAGCTGGGGTGGGAGGCGGCAACCTGGGCAAACGGGCTCGTTAATGGAAGCTAACAGCCCGCGGACAGGCGGCCGGGCGTCAGGACCGTTGCCCCCGTTACGGGTCTCGCGTGTTGTCCCGATCTCCCGATTTGGTGTGGATGAAAACGACGCCGTTGCTCGCCTCGCTTCCGTATCCTTCCTTGGTCCCGGGTCCCTTGAGGACCTCGATCCTTTCGATATCTCGTGGCGACAGTCCCAGGTCTTCGAACGCCGCTTCCGCGTCTCCGTCCCCGATTGGGTTAATGCGGACTCCGTCCACGTAGATCAGCGGCGCGCCATCGAACCCGGCACGCGCTAGGAGCGCCGTGCCGCGCCACGCCTTGTCCGCTCGCTCGCCGGCAACGTCGGCATCGTCCCGCTTCTGGGCACCGTGTGTCCGGGCAAGCACGAATACGGTAGCCGCGATCCCCACCATCGCCGCACTCGCGATGAGCACCCCGTTACGCATGTCCTCGCGTTTGAAATTCATGTTTCATTCCCCTCTTTCGTCGTTGGGACTACATCCCAACATGATACTCGTTCAGCTTCCGGTCGGCCAGAAACATTTGGTCAAAATTTGTCCCATCCAGACATGGAAACGCCCCTCGGAATCCATATCTTCTCTCGTATTGAGCGCCGACGGGGCCCGCGGGTAGCGAACCGCGTTCCGCCTGCACACCTTGCGTTCGGCTACCCCCTGATCTGCGCCGACGACGCCAAGGAATACGCCGGCGACAATCCAAGGACCGCACGCACGCTGATGACCATTGCGGGTACTGGGGAGAAGTCGGCGACGGTGGCGTGTCGGAGGCTGCTGCGCCGGCTTGAAGGCGAGGGCGACGACAGCCTGGACTTGGTGGCGGCCGTCCTCAGGTTCTTCAAGGTGATCGTCGTGAAGACGTGGCCGGAATCGGAGATCGCGAAGCGGCTTGCACACATCAACACCTGGCGCGACGTTAGGAGCATCAGCATGGAACGGAAGCGAATGGAGCTGGAAATGACATTGACCACATTTGAACGAGAGATCGCCGAATTGGAGGCCAGAGGGGTGGCGAAGGGCATGGCCCGGGGCCACGAACTTGGCATGACCGAAGGCCGCGAGCTCGACCGAAGGCCGCAAGCTCGGAGTCACTGAAGGCCGCGAGCTCGGGATGACCGAGAGCCTCAGGCGTCTAGTGAAGCGGAAGTACGGTCAATCGGCGTGGGATAAGGTGTCGGCGTTCATGAACAGCGCGCCAAGCCTTACGGTCAGGGCCGAGATGTTCGACTGGCTGCTGGAGTGTTCGTCCGTCGACGAGTTCCTGGCCAAGCTGAGGGCAAGCAACGGCATCACGTCTCCCTGACGCAAAGGCGCGCCACAGGCCGAACCAGAGCCTGGAACCACCGGGCTGGCCTGGCGGGGCCCCCCTTCAGGGAGCCCCGCGAATTACCAGCTAGGCCGCGCCAATTACGAGGAGAACGTAATCGGCAGCGCTATCCACACCGGAACCGCCTCGTCCTCGTTCATCGCCGGGCTAAACTCGAAAACCGATGCAACCCGCATTGCCGCTTCGTCCAGCGCCTCGTGTCCCGAAGAGGTGTTGACCTGCTGGTTCTGCACCACGCCTTCCTCGTCGATGAAGAGCCACACGAGCGTCCGTCCGCCGATTCCGGCATCGCGCAGCAGGGGTGGATACTCCCGCTCAAGCGCCGCCATCACCTCTTCGCGATTGGCGATGGCCGGCGCAACCGTATACGGGGTGAAGGAAGGAGCCTCGGAAATGTCGGCTACCTCCTCGGTGGCGGCGCCGGCGTCGTCGCCGTCCTGCGAGCCTTGCGTCCGGGCCAGGACGAACACGGTGGCCGTAATCCCCACCAAAGCCGCGATTGCGATGAACGCTCCGTTACGCATGTCCTCGAGTCTGATCTTCATGTACCACTCCTTTCGCGTTGTCCCTGCGGGTCGTCTTGTCCCTGCGGGCTACCTGCCCAACACTATACGCACTCAGTCGCCGGTCGGCCAGCCGACGTACTGCCCGCCTACCGGTTCATCGCGTAGATCACGTAGTTGACGCCGAACTTGTAGGCCTCGTTCGACAGATCGATCGGAAAGTACCCCATATCCGAATACTCCCAGTAGTCGCCGATGTCGTTGTTGAAGTTGGCGACGACCATGAGTCGGTCGGCGGGATCGTCGTTCTCGTACAGCCCCAGAAAGATCGGCTCCACGCCGCGAAAGTTCGGATGCGGAAGGTCAAGCGATTCGATCTGAAAGAAGGAGTTGAAAATCGCCTCCTCGCGCTCCAGCACCCGAAAGCGGTGCCCCGGCGCAATCACGTTGAAGATCGCCTCAACGTTTCTCCACTCGTTGGCTCCCCGGAAGTCGTCCAGGATCAGGAAGCCGCCCTTGCGCAAATACGCGGCCACGTTGTCCACTTCGGCTTGGGTCGGCGCCCACTCGCCCGGCTCGGACACGTACGCAATCGGATGACGAAGCAGCTCGGGATCGTCCGCATCGATGATGTTGGTGCCCAGCGTGTTGGGCCCGAGCACCGTAATCTCGTCCAGAATCTTGATGAAGTTCTGGTCCGCATAGGGATAATCGTGCGCCCAACCGGGTCCGCCGCCGCGCCCAAATCCGCCACTGAACCCGCGGCTTCGGAAGCTGTTGAACCGCACCCGCACAAACGTGTACGTGGCGTCGTAGGGCACGTTGTTGAAGTGCTGAGGAGGTGGGGAGGAGGCCGTCGGCATCGGTGCGTCGTCGGTCTCCGCGCGGGCGGGAGCGAGCCCGCCGCGGGACGGGTGCAGCATGACCGCCAACGAGACCGCGGCGACGACCCCAAGCATGGCCGCGCTCGCCCGCGCGGCGGTGAACGGCCCGGTCACCATGCGGCGCCCCCGACGCCGGGGCCGGCGCGGCGCAGCTCCAGCAACAGCTCCAGCGCCTCTTCGTAGTTGGGCGCGATTTCCAACGCGGCGAGGACGGCACGGCGCGCCGCGGCGCGGTCGCCGCTTCGGTGCAGGGCGCGCGCCAGGCGGAAGTGCGCGGCGGCGCGGTCCACCGGGTCCAGCGCGACCACGGCGCGGCGTTCGACGACCGCGCCCTCCAGGTCGCCGACCGACTCCATGAGCGCGGCCAGGCGTTCGTGCTCCTCGATTGCGTAGGGGTGCACGTGGGCGAGGTCGCGGAGGACATCGGCGGCGCCCGCTTCGGCGCCGCCGTCGAGAAGCGCGTCCGCCAGCGCGAGACGGCCGTCGTAATGGCTCTCGTTTAGGCGCAGCAAGGCACGATAGTGCGCGACGGCGGCATCGGCGTCGCCTTCTTCGTGCCGGATGCGGCCCAGGAACCAGTGCGCGCCGTCCGGGCCGCCGTATTGGGGGAAGAGCTCGAGCGCCGCCTCGAAATGCTCCGCGGCTTCGGTGCGGCGACCTTCGCCGAACAGCGCCTGGCCCAGGGCCATGCGCGGCCCGAAGCGTCCCGGATTCCGGCCCACCTCGGCCTGGAGGGTCGCGATATCGGGCCTGCCAAGCGCTCCGCCCAGCATGTCCGGCACCACCGGCTCGTCGCCGCCGACCGACGCGATCGCCGCAGCGAAGCGGTCCTTGAGGAAGGCGTCGAACTCCTGGTCGAAGTCTTCCAATCGCACCCCCAACGCCGTCTCGAAGGCTTCCGGGTTGGTGGCGCCGTCGCGGTACGCGTGCAGCATGGCGACGATGGCCGGGAACCCGTAGCGCTCCTCGACCAGCTCGAACACCAGCGACGCCTGGTAGTAGCTCTCGACCACCTCGCCCGGATGACGCGGGCTGGAAAACCCCCGGTCCAGCTCGCTCACCGGTCTCATCCGCCCCGACGCTAGCGACCGCACGAACCCCACGCCCGGCTGGTGTCCCCAATGCGGATTGGCCATGCGCTGCTCGTGCACGGCCAGCCCTTCCGAAAACCACCTCGGCACCTCGTTGTCGGACACCGCCAGGTGAAACGAATGCGCGATCTCGTGCCACAGGGTCGAAGCCCAGTTGAAGTCGCCCCGGTCGCGCGCGGCGGGCGAGTCGATTGCGAGCGCGGGCCCGAAGCTAACGCCCAGCGCGCCGAGGCCCACCAAGCCGACCGTGCGCACCGAGAAGTCGGCGTGACGGGGGTATACCTCGACCCGAATGCGCGAGCGGGGTGCCTCGCCGTACCGTCGCGACATTTCCGCGTAGGCGCGTTCGACCAGCGGTTCCATGTACGGCAAGAGAAGATCGGCCTCCGATTCGTGGAGCACGAGGTGGAAGTTCGGCGTCTCCACCGTGCGGTACTCCGTGAAGGTGTCCAAGAGGTCGAGCGTGTTCTTGAACCAGAGGTTGAAGGGGTCACCAGCGAACGCCGTCTCCAGGCTGACCCGCCCTTCCTCGACCTGCCCCAGGCGCACCTGGTTGAGGCCCATCAGCCCCCAGCCCATCCAGCTCCCGGGATCCGCCTCGACTGCTTGTCGCGCGAAGGACAGCGCGTCGCCGTATTTGCGATGATCGGCAGCCAGCTCGGCGAGAAGCACGAGTGGGCCAGTTGGAGTCGCGGTCAACCCCCGTATGGTGCGCATCGCGGCTTCGAACCCCACCGCGTCTCCGGTGAGATGCAGGATGGCCGCCTTCGTGGCGAGGGCGTCCAGGTCGCCGCCGTTTGTGTCAAGCGCCGCGTCCACCTCTTCCAGCGCGGCCCCGCGGTCCCCGTGCAATAGTCGCATGCGCGCCAGGAGCGTACGAGCGTCGGCGAGGTTGGGGTTGGTGGTCAACGCGGCTTCGATGTCGGCTTCGGGGTTGCCGCCGCCCTCCAGCCGCGCCACCCGGGCCAGCCCGAGACGGGCAGCCGCGTGGGACGGGTTCTGTGCCAGGACCTCGCCGAAGGCGGCCGCGGCTTCGCGGGCGTCGTAGCGCTCCAGGAAGAGTTCGCCGACCGCGAGCCGGGCCGTGTGGTCCAGCGGTCCCGCCGCAACGGCCTCGTCCAATGCGCGCAAGGCGTCGTGGGCGTACTCGTAGTTCCAGCGGGACAGGTAGAGAAGCGCGCGCCCCACCGCCGCGAGCTCCGTCGCCGAAAGGCGTGCCGCGCCGTTGTAATAGTCGATAAACCCGTCGAAGATTTGGCGGGACCTCTCCCGGTCGCCGTAATGGTACAGGAGAATGCCCAGCTCGACTCGGGCCGCCGCGCCTGCTGCGCCGCCCTCCCCTGCTCCCTCCTCCAGGACGGCCTGGGCTTCGTCAACGCGACCTACCGTCATGAGTGCGGCCCCGAGCAAGGCTCGCGCTCCCCGCACACTGGCCGCCACCCCGCGTTCTGCGGCTTCGATCGCGCCGTCGTAGTCCCCGGTCTCGCGCAGGGCGGCGACCCACCCGGACAGCGCGTCGGCGTTTCCCGCAAGGGCGGGACCGCGCAGGGTTCGCACGGCGTCGTCGTACTCCCCGGCCCGGAGCGCCGTATAGCCCGCAGCGTCCTGGGCGGCGGCAACGGTGACGCCAAGCGGCCACGCGGTCGTGGCGACGGCGGGGGCGATCGCGAGGGCGATGATAGGCAGCGCATGGAGCATCCGATGGAACGGTTCCGTCTTCACCGTAGCAGCTCCGTCGTTGCAATCATGTAGTCCATCGTCCCATGTGTGCGGGCTTCAGCCCAGCCGATATCCCGCCACCACAATCTCGCCCAAGTCATCCTGGCCAACTGTGACAACCATGGTGCCGCGCGCCGCCAGTACACGAGCAGAGGCAGGGAAGCGCACGAACCCCCGGATGCCACCATCGGGCTCGAGGACCGTCCACCTCACCGTCGGACCGCCGTCGTCTTCCCTGCGCAGCCAAATGCTGCCGTCCTGTCCCGAGGCCAACCCCGTAATGGCAGGCGCCGTTTCCGGCAACAGCCCGGATTCGCGAATGTCCGATAAGAAACTGCCACTCGGAGGCGCACCGGCATCCGCCGGAAAAACCTGCGAGCGAGACATTGCCCGATCGATCGCGTCTTCCGTCAACGGCACCGGCGAATACCGATAGGCCATTGCGAGAGTCGTGTCGCCGGTCGGCGCGATGCGTGCGACATGGACGGTTGGCGCTTCACCGCCCATACCCAAGGCAGCAACGACCAGATCGCCTCCCCGGGCGCTTACAGCCATCCACCACCGATCCTGGAACGGAACATCCTTGGAATACGCGGATCCAGCGGCGGCCATTACGACCCTTGTCCCGTGCAATTCTTCCCACGCGACCGTATCCAGTACCGTACCGAGCGAGTCCAATAGCAGAAGCGGCGCCCGCGCGCTGGACCTGACGATGCCCGTTGCGGGGGCGGTCGCCAACGCCATGATGTTGGGACGCATCAGAGCGGCATTGGCCGAAGCTACGGTGAACGGCACCGAACTCATCAGCATCAAGCCGTCCTCGGTCCGCACGGGATCGATGGCTCCTCGCCAACTCCGAACTTCCGTCACGCTTCCCGCAAGATCGAAGAAGCTGACCCGTGCCAAAGCAAGATCGGTAGCGAACAACCGGCCTTCCGCAATGCCGATTGACAGCAGCGACATGAACTCCCCTGGTGCCTCTCCCCGACCCCCGATGACGCGGCGCACCTGCCCAGCTGAATCGAGCATGACGATTTCGTTGCCCTGGGGCTGAACAACGAACAGGCTCTCGTCGTCCGCCAGGGCTGCCACGGGCGCAATGGCAACGCTTGCTCTCGGTTCTTCGAGAAGCCCGGTACGATAGATCGGCGATACAGCGAGGGCAGGCCCTGCCGAGAGGTTAACCAGCATCGTCGCGGTGCTCTTCTGGTCTTCCGTGCCAAAGAACAGCATAAACAGTACGAGGGCGACAATCGAGAAACCGATGACTGATCCGACCAAGATGAATCTCGTGCGATACATCAGGAGCCGATTGCGAAAATCGTCACCACGGCGCATCTGCTCCATGTGATCTCCTCTCCAAGGGATCAGGCAGTGGATTATGCTGTCCACGGTTGCAAATGTCCAACAGCACACCGGCCTCCCAACTGCCTCTTCGCGTCATCGCCCGTCAACCACCGCCCGCCGCCCGAATCTCCCGATTCTTGAGCGCCAGCTCCACCAGCAGCCCCTCCAGCTCGTCCTCGTAGCGCTCCACCGGCAGCTGCGCCTTCACCCGCCGCAGCTCCGCAATGCGCGCCTCGATCGCCGCCTTCTCCTCGTACAGCGCGCGCAGCTCCGGCGCCACGGCCTCGCCGCCCGCCGCACCCCCGACCGACCCCAGAAACACCGTCCCGGCCAGCGCCCCGTCTCCCGCGGGGTCGTCCGTCGGTTCGCGGCTGCCCTCTCCGTCGCCGTTGTCGTCGAGGACCGCGTGTTCGGTGAGCAGCAGATTCTCGCCTTCGTACTCCCGCTCCACCTCGCGCAGCGCATAGCCGAACGCCTCCAGCATCGATACGCGCGCGTCCTTGTCCACGTCGGCGCCCTCGTCGGCAAACGCGTCCACGAAATGCAGGCCGAAGCGGGTCAGGTTGCGCTCGCGCCCGCTGCGCGTGGCCGTGATAATCGCGCGATTCGGGGCCGACAGCGCGGCGATGAAAGGTCCCGAAGCGGTGGCGGTATTCACGAACGTGATTCGTCGCGCGCCGAGTCCGTCCAGCATTTCGTCCAGATCTTCCGGCGACAGGTCGGGGCCGGGCACATTGAACCGCGCCTGGTTGTTCCCGAAAGTGCCGTGCCCCGCCAGCAGCACGACCAGGTCGTCGGCGGGGGCCATGGCCGCGCCGATCTCCGCGAAAGCCGCGCGAACGTTCTCTGCCGTGGAACGCGCGCGAATGCGGGTCGGGTCCAGCTCGGTTCGCTCGCCGAGATAGGTGATCCGCTCCGCCGGGACGCCGTACTTTTCGGTCGCCGCGTCCGCAAACCGACTCAGCCAGCCGTGAAACCGCTCCGTGTACTCGGGTGCGCCGCCGAGCCCCGAAATGAGCAGGATGTGCGTGTTCTGGGCCGCGAGGTTGGGGGGGAGGAGGGCGGCCGTCGTCAGCGCGGCCACCGCTGCCATGCGCAGTGCGGAACCCATCGCGGTCGCCTGCAACGTGCGACCCGTCGCCGCGGCAACCGCTTCACGCAGGGCGCCGAGCAACGTCGCTGCAAGAACCGCACCGCCCTTCACGCCAACCCCCTCTTCCGCCGGTAGGCCCACTCGGCCCCCATGAGACCGGCGAGCAGCAGGAACAGCGCGGGCATGTCCCACAGGTCGCGTTCTTCGGTCACGGTGACGCCTCCGCCCACGAATCGCAGGTCTTCCGGCAGGGTCTCGGCAGTTGCGACGGTATAGTAACGGCCCCCGGTCTCCTCGGCGATGCGCTCCAAGAGGCTGCGGCGCTGGCGCGGATCGCGGAACTCGGCCGTGCCCGGGGCGACCCGTACGCTGGTCTCGGCCGTACCGAACGCGATCGTGTCTCGGCCCGCCTCGACCGCGACCTCGAAGATGCCTTCCATTTCGGGCGTGAAGTCGGCGGCGTAGCGACCGTCTTCGGTGACCGACCACTCCATCGGAACGGCGCGCGTTTCGCCCGTCGGGAGCGTGATGCTTGCGTTCACCGCGGCCCCGTTGACCTCGACGAAGCCCGCATCGAGCACCGTGGCCTCAAGGGTGACGGGCTCGCCGGCCTCGACCGTGATCGTTCCCGGCGCCGCCTCGACCGCATCGGGCGTTTCGGCAACGACCCACCTGAGAAGCTGACGCCAGAAGTTCTCGTGGCTCTGATCTTCGAGCGAAACGGTGGCGTCCATCTGCCACAGCCAGGTGTCCTGCACGGCCAGCACCATGGCGCGACCCCTGCCGTAGCGCTGGTAGGCCATGACCACGCGGTCCGTCGCGTCTTGCGCCCGGACGGTCTGGGCAGCCGCCTCTGCGAATTCCGCGCTGCCGGGAGCGGCCCCGGGAGCGCGTACGACGGTGCCCTGCAGCAGCTCGGTCGCGCCCGGCTTGAGCGCGGTGATTAGGTTGGTGGTCGAGACCGCCGGGAGAGAATCCCAACGGGCAGCCGACTCTTCGGCGGTGGTCTCAATGCGCGTGATCGGGTAGTTGGTTCCCCCGGCGGTAGGCGCAACCTTCACGAAGGCGAGGCGTTCGGTAGGCGTGGCGTCGGTAGGCTCGTTGAGCACCACCGGGAGCACGTCTTCCAGGGCCGTGCCCTTGTAGCCGCCTTCGGCGAGAGAACGACGCCCGCCCAGCATGAGCAGCGTGCCGCCGCGTTCACTGACGAAATCGGCCATCATGTCGAGCTGATCGTGGGTGAAGAAGCTGGCTTCGATCGAGCCGAGCACGAGCGCCCGATAGCGGAACAGGTCCTCGCGCGTCGTGGGGAAGCCCTCGACCAGCTCGAGCGGGTCGTCGAGATTGCGGCGGAAGAACTTGTTCTCGGCGGTACGCTGCAGGAGCACCACTTGCAGGTTTTCGTCGGCGCGCACGGCCCGCAGCATGAAGGCGACCTCGTGGCGCGGCTCTCCCTCGAAGTAGAGGATCTTTTCGGTGCGGTCGCGCACCTGGATCATCGCGTGCAGCGCATTGTTTTGCAGCACCCGTTCGCCCGGCTGCCGCGCAATGCGAAAGGCAAGCTCGCGTGCGCCGGGCGTGTCCAGGGTGATCGCCACCGGAGCCACCAGCGGTTGTCCGTCGGGCGGCAGCGTCACCATTTCGGTCGTCACGATCCGGCCCAGGTCCTCGACCACGATCGCCACGGTGCGGCCGCCGTAGCCGCGCGCGTCAACCACCACGTTGACCACCATCGAGGTACCGGACAGCGCGGTCGCCGGCACGTCCACGCGGCTTACCTGCACGTCGGCCTCCGTCTCTTCGTCGCCCACCCCGACCGTGAAGACCGGGACCGACGCCGCCCTCAACGGCAGCAGCGCGTCGCCGATGGCCTCTTCGGCGTTGTCGCCCCCGTCCGACACGACCACGATCCCGGAGAGCGGCACGCCCTGCAGCTCGTCGCGCACGTTGGCGAGCGCGTCGCCAATGCCGGTGCGGCTCCCGTCGAACGCGAGCTCCGCCACGCCGTCGGTCCTGCTCGACGACGACGAGAAGCGGAAATACCGCAGCGCGAAGTCTTCTTCCAGCGTCCCGACCAGATCGCTTGCCGGGTCGAGAAGCTCTACCGCCTTGGCCGCGCGCGAGGTCCCGTCGCCGTCGTCGATCGTCATGCTGCGCGAGTCGTCGACCAGCACCGCGAGGAAGTTGCGCTGCGGCACCACCGACGTGAGCACCAGCGCGGGCTGCATCACGATCAGCAACGCCACCAGAAAGAGCGCTCCCCGCAGCGCCCCCAACGCCCACCGGTCGGGACGGCTGCTTCGGCCGCGCGCCCTCGCGTAGCTGATCAGGGCCGGCACCCCGATTGCCGCCGCCGCAACCCCCACCGCGAGCGCAGGCCACGGCGACAGGAAGGAGAACTCGCCCTCCTGAAACAGCACCGGCCGGTACTTGAACAGAAACTCGAATAGACCGCTCACGGGGACCCCCGCCGCATCAGTGGCTCATCGCGTAGATGATCATGTTGACGCCCATCTGGAACGCGAACGTGGAGTACTTGAGCGGGTAGTCGGGTTGCTCCGCCCACTCCCAGGCGTCGCCGAGATCCGTATTCCAGTTCACGATCACCATGAGCCGGCCTTCGTCGTCCTCGATTCCCTTCACGAAAGGCGTGTATCCGTCGCGTTCCCAGGTCGCGCCGCCCCAGTAGCGCCCGTAGGCGGGCACCTGCAAGACCTCGTCGATGTCGTAAAACGTGCTGAATACGGGGTGCTCCAAATCCAGGTCCACAATCGGTCTGCCGGGAAAAACCCGGTTCATGTTCCATTCGAAAACGGCCCACTCCCGCGACCCCCAGAAGTCGTCAATTACGAGCGTTCCGCCCGCCAGAAGGTACTCGCGCAAACCCTCGACTTCGGCCTCGGACAGGTTCATGTACCCCACCTCGAGCGCGTACAGAAACGGATAGCGCCGAATGTTCTCGTCGGTCAGCAGCACCGCATTTTCGAAGCTGAACGCGTCCAGGTTGGTCAACCGCTGCAGCACCGTCAGAAACTGAACGTCGGCCTTGGGATAGTCCGTAGCCCACGAGTTGCGTCGCCGTCCCCAGCCTCCGCCGCCGGAAGAATAGGCCGCCCGGGTAAAGTAGAATTCGTGCCACTCGGGGGGCGGGGGCAGCTGTGCGGGAGCGGTGGTTGGGGGGGTGGAGGGCAGGGCGAGCGCGGCGGCCGCTGCCGGGCGGGTCGGCACGGGCGCAACGAAGCGAGCCGCGCGGGGCGGGGGGATGGGGGCCGAAGCCGCAGCGGCGAGGTCCCAGTCTGGGTTGGCGTCGTCCCCGGGCGCGGCAGGTGCCGGGGCCGCCAGCTCGGCCAGCGTCATGGTCAGGACCAGCAGCCCCAGCGATCCGGCCACAACCCACCGCGATCGGGTCGCGGCCAGCATTGCACGCACTCGTCCAGCGCGGGCGTTCATCGCGCTGTCAGCTCCCCGCCCGCTTCAGCAATCGACCCGGCAAGGCGTCGGTCAGGGTCCCGTCGTCGATGACCGGAACGCCGTTCACGAACAGGTAGTCCACCCCCTCCGCATAGCGCATGGCGTCGCCGAACTCCGCCATGTCGCGGAGCCTCGCCGGGTCGAACACGACCAGGTCGGCGGCCATGCCCGGCGCCACGATGCCGCGATCGTAGAGCTGAAGACGGCGCGCCGCGAGCGAGGTCATGCGCCGCACGGCCTCCTCCAGCGTGATCACGCCGTCTTCGCGGACGTACTTGGCAATGACCCGCGGGAACGCCCCGAACGCGCGCGGATGCGCGCTGGCGGTGGTGGCCGGATTAACCGGCGACGCGTCGGTGTCGATCATCATGTAGGGCGCCCGCAAGGCCGCGTGTTTCTGTTCCTCGTTCATGCTGAGTGGATTGACGCTCACGCCGCCGGCCTGCACCAGATCGAAGAACGTGGTCCACGGGTCGCTGCCCAGCAGCGACGCCGCTTCGGCCACCGAGCGATTGATCACGCCGGGCTCGACGGCCTCGGAAGCCGCGACGATGAGCACGTTGTTCCAATCCATCCCCACATGATGATACCAGTTTTCCCAGTCGGCATCGCTTTCGACCTCGGTCCTCAAGCGCGCCCGCACGTCCGGGTCGTCGAGGGTGGCCAGGAATGCGGCGGCGCCCCGCGCGTAATGCCTCGGGTGGAGGAACGACCCCAGGCCGATCCCGTTGCGGACGTACGGGTACACGTCGGCGGTCACGTCCATGCCTGCGCCGCGAATCGAGTCGATCAGCGCCAATGCCGACGCCATCAAGGGCCAGTTACGCTGACCCGCCGCCTTCAGGTGATAGATGTGGACGGGCACGCCGGCACTCTCGCCAATGGTAATGGCCTCGCGAATCGCATCGAGAACCGCGTGGCTCTCGTTGCGCATATGCGTGAAGTAGACCCCGCCGAACTCGCCCGCCACTTCGGTCAGCGCGATCAGCTCTTCGGTGCTGGCATAAATGGCGGGCGGATAGATGAGAGAGGTGGACACGCCGACGGCCCCGTCTTCCATGGCCTCGCGAACCAGCGCGCGCATGCGGTTCAGCTGCTCCGGCGTGGGCGCCACCTCTTCATTGCCCAGAACGACGCGCCGCACCTGCGTGAGCCCGACATCGTGCACCACGTTGATGGGCACGCCGTAGCTCTCCATGATGCGGAAATACTCGGAGTATCTTCGCCAGCGCACCGTATCGGTCCCGATCACCGGCGGATTGGTCAGCGTCTCGTCGCTCTGCGGCGCGGCCGAAGCCCCCTCTCCCGAGAGGTACGTGGTGATGCCCTGTCGCAGCTTGCTCTCCGCGCTCGGGGGGTCGGTGATCAACACCAGGCTCGACTGGCCCATCATGTCGATGAACCCGGGGGCGACCACCCTGTCTTCGGCGTCGATCGTGCGCGCGCCTGGCCGATTCGCGAGGTCGCCCACCGCGGCAATCCGGTCTCCCGTCACCCCCACGTCGGCTCTGAACCACGGGTTTCCCGCGCCGTCCACCACCCGCGCGTTCACGATCAGCACGTCGAAGGGCGCGTCGCTGGACGACGGGGACGCGCCCTGGTCGGGTGGAGCTCCGCGCTCCCCGACGCAGGCCGCGGTGGCCACGATGATCATCGCCGTAAGCTTGATCCGTGACCTGATATCCTTCGATTTCATCCCTGTCGATTTCATCTCCGTCGCCCTCAAACGATTGGCTGTGTGTGCGTACCGACCAGTATCATGTGTCCGGGCAGCCGCGTCACACAACAAGAGACACCGTCATGCCGTACCGACTCGCCGTGCTCTTCGCTGCGTTGGTCGCTACCGCCTGCGACCGGGCCACGCCGATCGTCCCCACAATCGCCATAGACAGCGCCGGCGTCCAGGTCGTCACGAGCGCCCCCTTCACGTCCGATCGATGTGTACGCTCACGGAGGAGCCCCTTGTGGTCATCGGCGACGACTACGATGTCGAGGCTGCCCTCTCCACGTCGATGGTGTACGGGTTGGGGTTCAGCGCTGGTTAGCCTTCTTGCGGTGACCCGTTGCCATTACCAGCGAGGCGTTGAACGAAGCTCACCAGAGGTTCGAACGCGGCCGACTCGAAGTCCCATACTCCCTGACGTGCGGCCTCACCCACGCGCGCCACCGGGTTTTCCCCGGCCGCAAGGTAGGCGTGAACAAATGACTTGTCCGCATTCGGGGACGCCAACGCTCTACTCTTGTCAGGCAATCCAGGTAATCATCTACCGCATCCCGGATGACCCCCACCGTCCTGAAATTGGGTCGCTTTTTCGCCTGTTTCGCAATGGCCGTCAACTTAGGCCGAAATTTGTACTTCCCTCCGGCGTCGATGACTTGCACGCTTCGGTCACAAAGACCCAAATCGCCCATCAGAGCCTTCAGGATGTTGACCTCGTCTTTCCCCTCCACAAGCAGGACGACGTCGGACCGCTTCTTCACGGTATCGCGCCCCACCCTCAGCCGCGTTACTATCCCTTGCGACATTCAAAGGTACAGTATGTCCACGCCGTGCCGGGAACCGAGGAAATCGTCATGCCATATCAACTACTCGCCGATATCGTGCTGGTTGTCCACTTCCTGTTCATTGCGTTCGTCGTGGCCGGGGGCTTCCTAGCGATTCGCTGGCCACGAGTCGCGTGGGCCCACCTCCCCTGCCTTGTGTGGGGAGCGCTGATCGAGTTTGTCGGCTGGGTCTGTCCCCTCACGCCGCTCGAAAACAGCCTCCGGGCTGCGGGCGGCGAAGCCGGTTACAGCGGCGGCTTCATTGAGCACTACTTGCTGCCGGTCATCTACCCTGCCGGACTCACCCGGCGGATTCAGGTTTGGCTTGGACTGGCCCTGTTGGCCGTGAACGTCGTGGCCTACGGGTGGTTCCTGCGCCGTCGGCGCGTGCTCGCCGTGCTCGCCATTTCTTTCGGCGCTGCCGCCTGCGAGCAGACCGCGCCAATCGTCCCCACAATCGCGATAGACAGCGCCGGGGTCCAGATCGTCACGAGCGTCCCCTTCGAGTCCCGGTCCGTGTGTACGCTCACGAACGAGCCCATTCTGGTCATTGGCGACGACTACGATGTCGAGGCCTCCCTCTTCACTTCGGTTCGAGGTGTCGGCCGCTTTTCCGACGGTGCCGTCGTAGTCGCCGATCGTACGCCAACCGACGTCATGCGAGTTTTCGACGCCTCGGGTCGCCACGAGCGCTCGTTTGGCCGCGAAGGCGAGGGACCCGGAGAGTTCAACAGTGCGTGGGGCGTTCAAGTCGTGTCCGGCGACACGATCTGGGTCGGCGATTATCGTCCCATGCGGTACCAGCTCTTTACGCGCGCCGGCGAATGGGTCAGGACAGTGCAGCTTGATCCCATGTATGTGAATCCGCCCCGGGACTGGAGCGTGCTGAACGACGGACGCACCGTGAACATGCGGTCGCAAGGGCCGTTGCGTCGTGAGGTGGGGCAGTTCGTGCCAGACACCTTCGTCGTCGAAATCCACCGAGCCGACGGCATTCTCGCCGGGGTTCTCACAGTCCTCCAGAGCCGGCGCGAGGGCCGCCTTTCCGACGAGGAACCACCGTTCTATGTATTTCCACTTTTCGAACCATCAGCCCACATGGCTGCAAAGATCACAACCATCGCGTTGGCCGAAGGAGGCAATCCGGAAGTCCGCGTGCTGACCACCGACTTCGAGCTGCGCCGAATCATACGCTGGTCCGACGACAACAGAGAAGTTACGGCCGGGGATGCGGATGCCTGGAGGGACGGCTATCGCGCGAATGCCTTTGGCCAATGGAATCGTTACGATGAGGACGTGACGAGTCCGCAGCGCCCGGTGAACGACGAGTTTCCCGCGGTAGGCGGTCTCATGGTGGGGGTTGACGAACGGATCTGGGTAGGAAACTACTCGCGTCCCCGTGGTCACCCCGACGACCGCAGGGACCAGCTCGTTTTCGGCGCCGACGGCGACTTCGACTGTCATGTGGACCTGCCCGAGGATTTCCACATGTACGAGGCCGGCGCGGACTACGTCTTCGGAATCCACCAAGGCGAGCTGGGGGTTCAGCGGTTGATCGTGTACGGGCTGGGTTACGATGCCGGCCAGTAGCTAGCCTGAGATGGACCCGATCGCTACCCGTTTCGACATCGCGCCCTTCCTTCGTCGCCCCGAGGGCCAGTGCTTCGACCGGAAGTCGATGCTCGAAGGGCCGCCTGAAGCGAAGCGTGCCCGTGCTCGTCGTTGGCGACGGCTTTCCGATGCGAGTAGGGGATACGACCGTCGAGGCGACCGAATCGCAGATCCGCAGCTTGAAGCGTCACGGCATGGCAGAGAGCTGGGAGAGCAGATGGTCGGCGCTGACCATCGCGGATTTGGACGATGCGATGCTCGAACGGGCCCGGCGTGGCGGCGGCCTGATCGCCCTCGCGGACGACGAATACCTCGTTAGACGCAAGTTGGCGGACACGCGTGGGCGGGGGATTGTCCTGCGGCGAGCGGCCGAGTTGCTGTTCGCTCGCAGAGGGCCCGATCATGCGAATGCTGGCATCAGGATCTTCCGCGTCATTGGAAGGGAGCGTCGCTACGGACCCGATCACAACGTCGAGGAGCGACTGTAGCGCGACAATCAGGATGAGACGCTTGCGACAAACAAGGTGAGACGGCCGGAGGTGGCGGCGGGAGGTTTGAGCTTTGGTGTTTCCCTGGGATCAGGAGAGACGCGAAGTGCCGGGCCGACGGATTACGGACCACCAGATGGAGCTGTACATGACCGCTCGACGGAAGGACGGGCCTGCGCTGGCGGCGGCGAAGGCGGGGTTCAGCAGGGCGACGGCGCATCGGATCGAAGGGGATCCGGGGCGTCGGTCGGTGAAGAAGCCTCGGGGGCGGAGACGCCCCGACCCTTTGGCGGGGATATTCGACGAGGAGATCGTGCCGCTGCTGGAGGCGAACCCGGGGTTGCGGGCGGTGGCGCTGTACGAAGAGATGATGCGGCGTCATCCGGAACTGCATCCGGGGGTTCGGCGGACGCTGGAGCGACGGGTTCGGAGCTGGAAGGCGAAGCACGGGCCGGCGCGCGAGGTCGTTTTCCGACAGAAGCACGAGCCGGGGCGACGGGGGTTGTCGGACTTCACCGACGCCGGGCGTCTGGGGGTGACGGTTGGGGGAGAGAAGCTGGTGCACAAGCTGTACCATTTTCGGCTGGAGTACTCGGGATTCTGCATGTGGCGGTGGTGTTGGGCGGGGAGAGCTACGTTGCCCTGGCCGAGGGGTTGCAGGACGCGCTGTGGGCGCTGGGCGGCGTTCCGAAGGAGCACCGGACGGACAGTCTGTCGGCGGCGTTTCGGAACCTGAAGCGTCGTGCGCGGGAGGACCGGACCGCACGTTACGAGGCGTTGATGGGAGACTACGGGATGAAGGCGAGCCGGAACAACCGGGGCCGGGCGCACGAGAACGGCTCGATCGAAAGCGCGCACGGGCATTTGAAGCGGGCCATCGAGGATGCGCTGCTGTTGAGGGGATCGAGGGACTTCGAGACGATCGAGGCGTACCGAGAGTTCGTGAGCCGGGTGGCGAGTCGCCGCAACGCTCGCAACCGCAAGAGGATCGACGCCGAGCGAGCCGTGCTGCGGCCGTTGCCGAGGCGTCGCAGCGACGGTTTCGAGGAGACCTTGGTGCGCGTGACGAGCGCGGGTGGGTTCTCGCTGCGGCGGGTGTTCTGCACGGTGCCGTCGCGGCTGGTGGGACACCGGCTGCGGGTGAGACTGTACGACGACCGCCTGGTCGTCTTCGTCGGGACCGAGGAGCTCGTGACGTTGCCTCGGGGCCACCCGGGACCGGGAGGGCGACGGGGACGGGTCGTGAACTACCGGCACGTGCTGCCCTCTCTGCGTCGCAAGCCGATGGCGATGATGAACTGGGTCCACCGCGACGGTTTGTTCCCCCGCGACGCCTACCGCCAGGCTTTCGACGCGTTGCGCGAGCGCCTGGACGACCGCGAGGCCTGCCGGCGGATGGTCAAACTCCTTGCGCTGGCCCACGATCACGGATGCGAGGCCCTGCTGGCCGACGAGATCGAAGCGCAGCTCGAGGCCGGGCGGTTGCCCGACGCCGAAGTGCTGCGCGACCGGTTCCCAGCGCCGGACTCCCTTCCCGACCTCGAAACGACCCTCCCGCCACTGTCGCGCTACGACGACGCCTGCCTGAACGGAGCACCGCGATGAAAGACTCCTTCATCGTCGATCCCCCGGCACTCGACCTGTTGCTGAAGCAACTGCGCCTGCCGAGCATGCGGGCGCTGTGGAGAAGCTTCACCGAACGCGCGGACCGGGAAGACTGGTCCTCGGCGCGCCTGCTCGCCGCGCTGGCCAGCCAAGAAGTCGCCGATCGCGAACGGCGGCGCTTCGAGCGGCACCGAGCCGAGGCGAAGCTGCCCCGCGGCAAGACGCTCGACAATTTCGACTTCAACCTCGTGCCCGCCGTGTCGAAGGCGCGCGTGGGCGTGCTGGCGAGCGGCGACATTTGGCTCGAAGAAGCGGCCAACGTGCTGCTCTTCGGCCCGCCGGGAACGGGCAAGAGTCACCTCGCCGCGGGCATCGGACTCAAGCTGGTCGAAAACGGCTACCGCGTGCTGTACCAGCGAACGTCGAGTCTGGTGCAGAGGCTCCAGGCGGCGCGGCGCGACCTCGCCCTCGACGCCGCCATCGCCAAGCTCTACAAATACCACCTCGTCATTCTCGACGATTTCTCCTACGCCACCTGCGAAGGGACCGAAACCAGCGTCCTCTTCGAACTCATCGGCGCACGCTACGAGAATCGCTCGCTCCTCGTCATCGCCAACGAACCTTTCAGCGCCTGGGACAAGATCTTCGGTGGCGAAGCCTTGACCGTCGCCGCCGTCGACCGCCTCGTGCACCGCTCCCACGTCTTCGAACTCAACGTCGAAAGCTACCGCCGTCGCGCCGCCGTGGCCGCCAGGAAAGCCGCCGCTGGGCATGGACAGACCGACGAACCGACTCCGGGACGTGGGGTACGCGCCGGGGCCGACCCCCACTCCCATCCTCGCCACCCGGCAAGTTGGCTATGGCGACGGCCCAACCCGCCACGCTCCATCGCCGGCGGCGGACGGAGGTCACAAGCATGAGGTCGGTACGCGGTCACGATTGGTCCGCGCACCGGCGGAAAGAACCGCGAGGGCTGCCGAGTGAGCGGGCCCGCCGGTCACCCGCCGGTCCATGTCGGAACAAGTTCCAACACGGAACGACGGGTAATGGTTACCCACCCACCCCGCAGCGACGCTCACGCTGGCACGGGGGTGGAGCACGGTACCGTCCAGCCTTGATTCCGTGCTCGGACCGTCCAACGAAGTAGGACCGCCTCACAGGCTCTCCAGGACGCTCAACCTGCTCCACGCATGCCACCTTGTTATCATCCCTTCGTTCACAACGTCGCGATCTCGTATTCTCACCTTGATTGTCGCTGTGCAGCGCGGAGACCGGGACGCAATCACGGCGGTGCGGAGCGAGGTGCGGGACTTACGGACCGAACACGAACGCGCGGACACGCACGGCATCGTGCCGGGCAAACTCCTGGAGCCGCTCGCCGCGCTCGAAGGCACCCTCCTGTTGGAGCTGGGCAGGATTCAGGGCGTCAGCCGGATCGCCAAGCTGCACCCGCTACCGGAATCGTTGGGCGAGGCTTCCCTCGGGATCATCCTCTTCCACGCCCGCTGGCGAGCGCGGACGGGAGACGCGGCTGGCGCGAAGGATCTCCTGGTGAAGAGCCTTGCGGCAATCGAATCAAGCCAACCGCTGGCATGGTTGCGCCTGTCCCTGGCGCTCGTCCGCTTGGCTCGCCGCACCGGCAACCCACTGCCGGACGTCGCACGAAAGGCGGGTCGCCGGGCCAAGCAACTCGGTCTGCCCGGGTTTGCGCACGAGTTTCTGCCGTTCCGTAACACCTGACGCACTATCTCGCAGGTGCGCGCCACCAGTCCTCTCGCAACCAGTCCGCCAACAAGCGGATGTCGGCGTCGCTGAGAATCTCGTCGCTCCCAAACGCCGGCATTCGGTCGTTGCGCGCGCCGTAGAAACGCACGTGCGACGGATCGGCGATCAACGCCTCCAGCCACTCGCGCGACCCGAACCCCGTCAGCACGGGCCCCAGGCTCCGTTCAACAATCCCGCGGTACTCGTGACACTCCGTGCACCCGATCGACTCTGACGAGAGCAGCGCGACGCCTTCCGCGATGTCGTCCCGGTCGGTTTCGTCAAGCGTCGCCTGATACGGCAGCGCCGCTTCGGCAGACAACGCCTTTACCGCTTTGGCCAGCTCCTGCCGCCGGGCGTCGTCGAAGCCGGCGATGCGGCTCTGCACCATCCGCACCATGCGTCCGCGCGCGAACGCCGTGCCACCAAAGTATCGAGGCGTAGCGACCTGTTCCGGGTCGAGGAGCCCGGCGATCCATTCGCGGCTTGCAAAGCCCTTCAGGTCCGCAGCGGATTGGGGCTCGCGCAGTGAGTTGCCCAGACCATCGTGCCCGTCGTAGCTGTGGCAGCTGGCGCATCGCTCTGCGAACAGCCGCGGGCCCTGCGTGCGCGGATCGCTTCTCAGCAGAGTCAAGGCCCCGGTTGGGGGAATCCCGTCGGGCCCCGAAGCCAGCTCGGCCGCGCGCTGCGCCGCTGCTTCCGCCTCGTTGCGAGCCGCCACAAAGTCCGGGTCCGCCCTATCCTGGGCATAGGCCTGCCAGGTCAGCAGCCCAATCGTTGTCAGGATCGTCGCAGTGAGGCCGACGTTGAAGCGATGGCCCAGCCGCCAGCGACCCACGAACGGCATGAGAGCCACGAGTGTGACCACCAGGCCGGGGATCACGATCGCTCCGACGACCTCCGTGCCAGCCGGAAAGTACTTGAGCCACTGGAAGAGGAACATGAAGTACCACTCGGGGCGCGCGGCCGCATAGGGTTCGCTGGCGTCGGCCGGGGCACCCAGCGGGGCCCCGCCCGTCCAGATCGCCAGGAACAGCACGGCGGCCATGACCGCCAGGCTAGCGACCGCGTCGCGCAGCGCCTGGTCCGGCCAGAACCATCCCGTCGCGGTCCGGGCATGCTGCCCCCCACCGGCGTCCCCATCCTCGGCCGCGCCGGTGCGCTCATCCTCCTGCGCCCTGCCGGTGCGCTCACCCTCGGCGTCGGTAGTCACCCCATGGCGCCGGAACAGGAAGACGTGCCCGACGATGAGGGCGATCAGCGCCCCCGGAAGAATGCCGGCGTGCAGCGCGAAGAACCGCGTGAGCGTCAGGTGCCCGTAGTCGGCTCCGCCAACCAGCACCTCTTGCAGGGCCGGACCCGCAAACGGCGTGATCGAGGCAATGCTCGTCGCCACCTTGGTCGCCCAATAGCCCTTCTGATCCCACGGCAGAAGGTAGCCGGTGAGAGACAGCCCCAACACGAGGTGAAGCAGCGCCAGACCGAACCAGAAGTTGACTTCGCGGGGAGCCTTGTACGCGCCTGCGATCACGATCTGCATGAGGTGCAGTACCAGCAGCACCATGGTGGCATGGGCCATGTAGTGGTGTATCCCGCGCAGCAGCCATCCGCCCGCCATGCCGTACTGGATATGAAACACGCTCTCCCACGCGCCCTGCGCATTGGGGCTGTACGACGCCCACAGGGCCGCGCCGGTAACGAACTGGACGGCCACGGCAAAGGTGAGCGTACTTCCCCACACGTACTTCCACTTGGCGCCTCCCGGGATTGGCTCCACCAGGAGCTTGCGCAGCAGGCCCCGGTACCCCGTGCGGTCGTCGATCCAGGCCAGCAGCGACCTCAAGCCACCGGTTCCTTCTCTGCCCGGCCCGGCAGAAAGTTCTGAAACCGCACCCATACCTCGTCGCCGCGCATTTCGACGTCGAGCGCGTCCATGTCCCTGGGGCTGGGGCTCGCTGGGTCGTCTACCGCGCCGTTCAGGTCAAAGCTGCTCTTGTGGCAGGGGCACACGAACCGCGATCGGTCGGCGGCAACGTTGACGAAGCAACCCGCGTGGGGGCACACGACGTTCAGCGCTTCCACCGAGTCCCCGGTCCGGCGCAGGTACACCGCACCCACGGGAAGCTGCCGGTGCGTGTTCCACGCGTCCACCTTGTCCGTCACCACCCGAAATTTCCGCGGCACCCCGTCGTCGGGAATCGCGGCCAACTTCGCGATTGGCACGAACCCCGCATCCGCCCGCGACCGGCCAAGCGGCGACAGGGCGACCTGCACTCCCGACCAGACCGGCGCCAGAAAGGCCAGACCCCCCGCCGCGATCGCGCCGATTCCCGCCAGAAAACCGCGCCTGGGCGCCGGGTCGGGCGCGTGGGCTTCCTCCTGCGATGCGAGCGGCCGGCGGGTCATGGCAAGTGGGACAAGGTCGTGGGGAACGGGTTGGCGGAAGGCGGATTGGGGAATCCCACCGATACAGAGTAACCAAATCGCGCGGATCCGGCACGGCGCGCGGGCGATACCCGTCGATACCCACTTGACGCGCTTCGCCGGATTGCTTACGATATGTGTCTTGACCGATGCGGGGTGGAGCAGTCTGGTAGCTCGTCGGGCTCATAACCCGAAGGTCGCGGGTTCGAATCCCGCCCCCGCTATTGCCACTGCTCAGGAAACGCCGCCCCCTAACGGGCGGCGTTTCTGGCGTATGACCGGCCAGACCGCTAGGAGCGGTCCGGTCGGTTCTTGTCGGAACCATGTTCTGGCCAGGTAGCTCAGTTGGTAGAGCACGCGACTGAAAATCGCGGTGTCGGCGGTTCAATTCCGTCCCTGGCCATTGGAATTTCCGCCAAGGGGAACAGCATAGGTCCGTAGCTCAACTTGGTAGAGCACCGGTCTCCAAAACCGGCGGTTGGGGGTTCGAGTCCCTCCGGGCCTGTACGGCGGAGTTTGACGCCCTCATCGTCTAACGGTTAGGACACCACTCTTTCAAGGTGGAGATCGGGGTTCGATTCCCCGTGAGGGTATTGGTAGGGGCTGTAGCTCAGTTTGGTTAGAGTGCCGGTCTGTCACACCGGAGGCCGCGGGTTCAAGTCCCGTCAGCCCCGTAGGGAGAGATTGTTGGGGGGAGATGATTGACAAGGCGGGTCGAGTAGCGAGGTCGAGGGGCCGTAGCTCAGTTGGGAGAGCGCCTGAATGGCATTCAGGAGGTCAGGGGTTCGACTCCCCTCGGCTCCACTTCGGTATAGTGCGACGTGTCGGAGCTCGGGTGGCGGAATTGGCAGACGCGCAGGATTCAGGATCCTGTGGGGGTTAACCCCGTGAGGGTTCGAGTCCCTCCCCGAGCATTGCTTGCGATTCCGGATGTCGCCCACGTGCTGGAATTTGGTAGACAGGCTGGTTTGAGGGACCAGTGTCCGAAAGGACGTACAGGTTCGAGTCCTGTCGTGGGCATCGTCGAGTGCATTCCCTCGCGGAGCGCCCGTAGCTCAATTGGATAGAGTACCTGACTACGGATCAGGGGGTTGGGGGTTCGAGTCCTCCCGGGCGTATGTAGAGTCGATCAGGACCGGGCGCGTAGCTCAGCTGGTTAGAGTGCCACGTTGACATCGTGGAGGTCACAGGTTCGAGTCCTGTCGCGCCCACTTCCCGGTAGGGGGCCGTAGCTCAGTTGGGAGAGCGCAGCGTTCGCAACGCTGAGGTCAGGGGTTCGACTCCCCTCGGCTCCATGTCGCCACCGTAGCTCAGCTGGTAGAGCACGTCACTCGTAATGACGGGGTCGTCGGTTCGAGTCCGACCGGTGGCTTTGCGCGACAAAGCATCCATAGCCCCGTGGTGTAACTGGCAACACGTCTGACTCTGGATCAGAAGAGTCCTGGTTCGAGCCCAGGCGGGGCTATTTGGAGGGATGGCTGAGCGGCCAAAAGCGGCGCCCTGCTAAGGCGTTGGTCCCCCGGACCACGTGGGTTCGAATCCCACTCCCTCCGTGAACGATAGTGAAGGCATCGGTGGGAGGCGTAGTCCTAATTGGTAAGGCACCGCACTCGAAATGCGGCGTGCGTCAAGCACTTGGGGGTTCGAGTCCCTCCGCCTCCGCTCATTGCTGCACGGGGCGTGGCTCAGTCCGGTAGAGCGCTGCGTTCGGGTCGCAGAGGTCCCCGGTTCGAATCCGGGCGCCCCGATTAGTCACCGGAAAAAGGACGGGTGGCCGAGTGGCTTAAGGCGCACGACTGGAAATCGTGTGGGCATTTTGCCCGCGTGGGTTCGAATCCCACCCCGTCCGTATAACAATCTGGCGCAGGAGAGCCCGTCCCATGAGGAACTCACCGAATTGGATCGCGGCATTGGCGGCCTTCGCGGCCCTGCCTGCCAGCGCGCTTCCGGCGCAAGGGCAGATCAACGAGATCATGCGCGTTGTCGGCGAGGGCGGCAGGTGGGTGCAGCTTCCCGTTACCGCGGGTCGTGCGTCATTCGAGAGTCCCGTTGTGCCCACGTTCGGGTTGGTCCTGAACGGATGCGTCAGGGTGTGGGATGGCCATTCGGGCGCGTGGACGATTCGAGCCCGCGACAGCATCGGTGGCAGCGAACTCGACCTTACGGCGGAGCCCGGCGAACCGGTGAGGTTTGAACTCGCCAGTGGAATGCAGGCCCAGGTGTCGGTCGCAATCGAATGGAGCGAAGCCCGCGATACCACCCTCTACGCTTGGGTCGGGCTGGCCCCGCCGACTAGCCCGCCGGACCAGCGCGACATCTGTGAGCCAACCCCAGGCGAATACCCGGCCACCCCAGGCTAACACCGTGGAGAACCACATGTCGATGCGCCTTCTCGCTCCCGTCGCCCTGTGTGCGGCCACGATCGCCACGTTTTCGTGTCGCCCAGCGCCAACTGCCAACGACAACCTGCCTGGCTGGCGCTGGTCCGACGAGCGTGTGCTCGAGACCGTAAACGCGGTGCGCGCCGGCCGAAGCCTCCAGCCGGACGCCTGGCCAGGCGGGGCTCACGTCGCCGTCCTCCTCTCCTTTGACGTCGACAACGAGACCGTGACGGGACTTCGCTACGGCGACGCAACCGTCGGATCGCTGTCGCAGGGGCAGTTCGGCGCTCGCGTCGCGCTGCCCCGAATCGTCAACCTGCTCGACCGTGAAGGGGTGCCGGCCTCGTTCTTCATTCCGGCGGTCAGCCTGATTCTCGACCCGACTCAAATTGACGTCATCAAGGCCGCGGGACATCACGAATTCGCGATCCACGGTTGGATCCACGAACTCAACTCCAGCCTGGACGCCGAGACCGAGCGGTCGTTGCTGGTGCGCGCCGTCGATTACATGACCGAGGCTACCGGCGTGCGGCCTCTGGGCTACCGCGCTCCGTCATGGAACTTCAGTCCCAACACCCTGGACATCATTCAAGAACTGGGTTTCCTGTACGACTCTTCGCTGATGGCGGACGACCGGCCCTACGAAATCGACGCCCACGGCGAACCAACCGGTCTGATTGAGCTGCCCGTCGAGTGGATTCTTGACGACGCGCCGCTGCTCAACCCTCGCGGCAACAGCTACTCGCACCCGCGAGACGTGTTGGAGGTGTGGAAGGACGACTTCGACGGCGCCTACGCCGAAGGCACCATGTTCCTATTGACCATGCACCCGCACGTGATTGGCCATCGGTCCCGCATCGTCGTGCTGGAAGAGCTGATTCGCTACATCAAGCAGCACGAAGGCGTGTGGTTTGGAACCCACCTGGATGCGGCGCAGTGGGTTAAGGAGCAGGCTGGACTGTAACGGGAGGGACCTACTCCACGTCGTCTCCCGCGCCTCTCTCCCGGTACCAGCCCAGATGCCGGCCGATCGGGATGCCCAGCAGCGGTCTCTGGACGATCATGCCCGCCTGGGTCAACCCCGACTCTACGCCGAAGTCGATATAGTCCTTGCCGGCGTGGATCTCGACCACCTTGCCTTCTACCGACGGATACCGGCTCACAAGAGCGTCCACGACCCTTTGCGACCATGCGCGTCGGTACTTTGCCGGCAGATCGCCGAGAGAGAGATCGTACCAGGCAATTCGGGTTTCGGGACTGAGGAGCCCGTACTTTGCGCTGAGGATGTACCAAGGCACTCCAGCCTGCTCGGCGTATTTGCGACGGCACCGCCATAGGGCGGAAACGTACAGATTCTTCGCAGCGACACGGCTAGCCCACTCCAGCTTCCCCTTGACGCAGCCGATCAGCACGATGTCCGACTTGGGCGCCTCGTTTGCCTGGGCGGGGTCGTCCACCAGGACAGCCTCGGCGGACTGGTCGCTCGCTTGCCCTGACGGAATGACGCCCGTTCCCGCCTTTTCCCCCTCACGTAGTGCCTGCATTGGTGTGGCCCCATTTGGAAATGATGTGAAGTGCCACCGCATATATCAACATAACCTAACGCAACCGCATCGGTTTGTACAGGGGCGAGCATGCAGGCCATCAGGAGGCCGCACGCAGCAGCGTCAGCCGCGCCCAACCGCTGGGCTTCCCCTGCGACGCGCGCAGTGTATTATGATTGACGTTGGTTACCTGTTGACGAGGGCCACCGCGCGACCCATGATGATCCACGCGACCCATGATGACCCAAAGGAGGACACCAGATGACCGATGAAAAAACAGGCCGGCGGTCCGATCGCAAATCAGAGCGTGCTGCCATGCTGGAGGAGGCGCTCAGGCGTCCAGGCATTCGCGAGGTGATGGTGGTTTATCGTCATTGGGAGCAAGCCGACCGTAGACTTGACCCGTACCGGACAGCTTCCGAGGAACCGATCGTCGTCACGACGACCGACCGCGCGAACATTTAGCCTCCGGCGGTCACAGGAGCCACGATGCCGATCTGGAGCGAAATCCTAGCGGAACTTAAGGCGAGCACGCGAAACGACTCGCCGGACTTCGATCGCGTTTGCCGAAAGTACTTGCTGGACCTCCATCACCACACCAAGCGGGAAACCATCCTATACGCATCGGGATGGCTGCAAAAGGCCGATGCTTCGCCGAGCACATCGATCATCGACGAGGACATTCATGCGCTCATGGAGGTAACGGCGGGTTTGCGGGGCAAGGCTCTCGATCTCGTCCTGCATAGCCCCGGCGGCTCACCGGAAGCTGCCGAGGCAATCGTCGCATACCTTCGCTCGCGATTCTCTCACATTCGAGTGATCGTACCACAGCTTGCCATGTCGGCCGCGACGATGGTTGCCTGCGCTGCCGACAGCATCGTTATGGGCAAGCACTCCTTCCTCGGGCCAACCGATCCGCAGATCATTCTCCGGACCCCCCTGGGAGTGCGCACGATTCCCGCTCAAGCGCTCTTGGATCAGTTCGAGAAGGCCAAGGGTGAATGTGTCGATCCGGCCAAGCTCTCCGCGTGGTTGCCGATGTTGAGTCAGTTTGGTCCTGATTTGCTGGTGCGCTGTGAGATGGCTCTAGCGCTGTCCAAGGAACTCGTGAGTCAGTGGCTAGAGACCTATATGTTCAAAAACCATAACGACGGTCCTGATAGAGCGCGGTCAATCTCAACTTGGCTGGCCGACCACAAGCAGTTCAAGAGCCACAGCCGCCACCTATCCCGTGACGCCTTGATCGAACGTGGCTTGGACGTCGAGTCGTTGGAAGCGGACGGCGAACTACAGGACCTCAGCCTTTCCGTATTCCACGCAGCGACCCATACACTCGCGGCGACTCCAGCCGTGAAGATCGTAGAGAATCACCTGGGGCGGGCGTTCATCAAGCAACACGTCGTTCAGCGAGCGCCGCAAGTGCAGATCATTGAAAATCGTCCCGAGCTACCCCCGTCGGCTGGTTGACATGCCGATGTCGACGGGCGGTCTTGAGAGGGCTCGCGCGGCCACGTTGCTGCTCGCCGTACTCGCCGGTGTGGGGGCGGGGTCGGCCCGGGCCGATCAGGTCGCGCCGGCTGCCTCGTGCGACGACCGCTCCCAGCCTGCCGGCGCGACCCTGACGCACAGCACCGATCTCTACTGCATCTTTCTCACCGCCAGGCCGGGGCTGGAACCGATGTCCGGCCATCTCGAGCTGCGCACGCCCCACACGCCGTTCGGCGTTGCCGTAAACGCCACCGGACACCACCTGTACGATGGGATTCTAACGCTGGACGGCCTTCCGGAGCCTGCCACGCTTGGCGACTACAATCACATCGTCGCGTGGCTGACCACGCCGCTGTTCGACGAGGTGGTCAACCTCGGCCCGGTCGCGAACGGGACCCGCAGCATCGGCGAGATCAGTCTCAACAAGTTCATGATCCTGGTGACCGCCGAGCCACGAGCCGACGCGCCCGAATGGGAGGGGAGGCTGCTGTTGCGTGCGACGTCGCCCAGCGCTCGCATGTCTCCTCCCGACATGCAGGAATACCTGCTCGGCGCCACCGGGGTGGGGCCAACGGCGGATCAGATGGCGGAGCATGGCCATGGCCACATGCCGAGTGGGGCCGGAGGCGACGGGTGGCTGCGCCCCGAAATGATGGCGGGCCTTACCATGTTTCCCGCCCTGATGGCGCTGTCGCCGCCTGACGCAACGCCGTTCCTGCCCCGTACGAGCCCCTTCCTGCCCGGTACGGATATCGACCCCGCGACACTGCCGCTGGCCCGGCCGCGGGAGCTGATCGTGCTGGCCGACGGCGACGAAATCGATCTGGAAGCGGGGTTGGTGCGCCGGCGCATCCGCAGTCGCGACTATGTGATGTACGGCTACAACGGCCAATATCCAGGTCCGCTGCTCCAGGTTACCGAGGCCGCGACGATTACGGTCAATTTCACCAATGCCGTCGACTGGCCGACGACCGTCCATTGGCATGGTCTGCGTCTCGACAATGGCTCGGACGGCGTGCCGGGCGTCACTCAGGAGCCGGTCGAGCCCGGCGCAAGCTTCCGGTACGAAATCCATTTCGCGGACCCGGGGCTCTACTGGTACCATCCGCACCATCGCGAAGACATTCTGAAGGAGCTGGGTCTCTACGGCAACATCCTGGTCGAACCCGGGCAGCCCGAATACTACGGGCCCGCCGACCGCGCCGAGTTTCTGATGCTCGACGACTTCATGATGGTGGGCGACGAGCCGATGCCTTTCGGTATGGAACGCGCGACGCACACGTTCATGGGGCGTTTCGGCAACCTGATGCTGGTGAACGGTGAACCTGACTACAAGCTCGACGTTACGGCGGGCGAGGTGGTACGGTTGTACCTGACCAACGTGTCGAATACGCGCACGTTCAACCTCTCGTTCGTGGGTGCGGGGACGCCTGCGCCCGTGGCTCCCCGGATCAAGGTGGTTGGGAGTGACATTGGGGCATTTGAGCGCGAAGAATGGGTCGAGAGCGTCGTTTTGGGGCCTGCGGAGCGCTATATCGTGCATGTGCGATTCGATGAGCAGGGGGACTTCACCCTTGAGAACCGGGTGCAAGGCATCGATCATCTTGGCGGTGCGTTCTTCCAGGAAGCGGACGTGATGGGCACGGTGCGCGTGGCTGCGCGTGGGGCCGAAGCCGAGACGGGGAGTGCACGGCCTGCGCAGCCGGATGTCGCAAGCGGGTCCCTCGGGACTGGCGCCGCCACCGCCGCCGGGGCCGCGTTCGACACGCTGCGAACCAACTTGCCTACGGCGCGGGAAATCGCGTTGTACCGCGAGTATTTCGACGATCCGGTCGCGCGCGAGCTGACGTTTACGCTGGAGACTTCCGAAATCCCGTTCATCGTGGACCGGCTGATGCGCTTTGATTCCGCGTACTTTCACCCGGTCGAGTGGAGCGGCACCATGCCGATGATGAACTGGAACGCCACTTCGGACGAAGTTCGCTGGATTGTGCGCGACCCTGCCACCGGCGCCGAGAATATGGACATTGACTGGCGTTTCGAGGTGGGCGACGTGGTCAAGATTCGGCTGCACAACGAGCGGCGCGCGTTTCATGCCATGCAGCACCCGTTCCACATTCATGGGCAGCGGTTTCTGGTTTTGGCTCGCAACGGCATCCCGAACGAGAATCTGGTTTGGAAGGACACGGTTCTGCTGCCCACCGGCACGACCACCGACATACTGCTGGAGATTACGAACCCTGGTCGTTGGATGGCGCATTGCCATATTTCGGAGCATCTGGAAGCTGGCATGCGCATGCTTTTCACCGTCGATCCGTGAGCGTGCGCGAGGCGCACAGGCGGGCGTTGCAGGAGGGGGCGTCATTCTACGTCGATCCGGACACCGGATTGCATGTGTTTACCGAGATTGGGTTGCGTGCGCGGGGGCGATGTTGCGGCAGCGGGTGTCGCCACTGTCCGTTCCAGCACGAATCGATGTCGTTGCCGGATCGTGCGGCTCGCGGACAGCGATCCTCATGGCTTACGGCCGCGTCGGAGTACGAGTCCGCGGTTGACCTGCTTTTCTGGAGCGGCGGCAAGGACAGCTTTCTGGCTCTGCGGGCATTGCGGCGCGAGGCGATGCGTCCGGTTGTGCTGCTTACGACGTTCGACGTAGGGAGCCGCGTCGTTGCGCACCAGGAGATCGCGATTGACGAGGTGGTTCGGCAGGCTGAGCACCTGGGGATCGCGTTGATCGGTGCGCCGCTGCATGCCGGCGGCGATTATATGGAGACCATCGGCGAAGCGTGCGATCTGGTGCCGCGCATCGCCCGTTTTGTGTTTGGCGATCTGCACTTGGCGCATATTCGCGATTGGCGGAGCGCGGCTTTTGCGGAGCTGGCCGCCGCTCGAGGCGCCGAGCTGCACTTTCCGCTGTGGGGCGTGTCGTACGATGTGCTGATCGACGATTTGGAAGCCAGCGGCGTGACTTGCGAGGTGTCGGCGGTTACCGGGCCGGCGCGGCAGGCGGTTGCCGCGGGCCAACGTTTCGACCGGGCCATGATGAGGCGTCTGCCGCAGGAGATCGACGAGTTCGGCGAGAATGGCGAGTTTCACACCCTTGCGAAAGTATGGGAACGCAACGGCAGACAGGAGCGATCTACGACATGACCCCCCACCCCACGACCCACCACCGCCCCCTCGTCGCGGCCACCGCCCTTGCGCTGTGTGCGGCCCCCCTGGGCCCCGCGCCCGCCGCCACCCAGTCGGTCGAGGGCGGCAAGGACGCCGCCCTCGCGCACGCGGTGGCGCTCGATCCCCTCGTGGCGGAAATGTCGTCGCGGCTGTGGGATTTCTCGGAGATCGCGCTGGAAGAGAGCGAATCGGCCGGCTACCTGGCCCAGCTGCTCGAAGACGAAGGCTTCGCGGTCGAGCGCGGGGTCGCGGGAATGCCCACCGCGTTCGTCGCGTCCTGGGGATCGGGACGGCCCATTCTAGGCGTGTTGGCCGAGTACGACGCCTTGCCCAACATCGGCAACGCGATCGTACCCGGGCGGGTCGGTCGTGACGACGGGCACCCGCACGGCCATGGTTGCGGCCACAACCTGTTCGGCGCCGCGTCCGTGGCGGCCGCGATTGCGATCAAGCGCATGATGGCGGACCACGACACGCAGGGCACCGTGCGATTGTACGGCACGCCCGCCGAAGAGACGGTGGTGGGCAAGGTCTACATGGCGCGCGACGGGCTCTTCGACGATCTGGACGCGTCGATCGTGTGGCATCCGTCGCAGAGGACGGCGGTGAGCAATAGCCGCGCGCAGGCGCTCAACAATTTCGAGGTGAGTTTCCGTGGGCAAGCCGCGCACGGCGCCGCGGATCCCTGGAACGGGCGGAGCGCGCTCGATGCGGTGGAGCTCATGAACCACGGGGTCAACATGATGCGCGAGCACATTGAGCCGAGTGCGCGGATGCACTATGTGATCCCCAACGCCGGCGAGGCGCCGAACGTGGTGCCCGAGTACGCACGCGCATGGTACTACGTGCGCGACACCACGCGCGCCGCCGTGGAGCGCAACTACGAGTGGATTCTGGACATCGCCGCCGGGGCCGCGCAGATGACGCGCACCGAGCACGAGGTGTTCCTGATCACCGGCGTCCACACCTACACGCTGGTGCGACCGCTTCAGGAGGCCATGCAGGCGAATCTTGAACGCGTGGGGCCGCCCGAGTTTTCCGAGGCCGATCAGGAATTCGCGCGCGAGCTACAAGAGTTCCTCGGGGTGGAGATGTCCGGGCTTCGTACGACGATCGAACCGTTGGCCGACATGCCTCTGCCCGCCGGAGGCGGTTCGTCCGACGTGGCGGAGGTGAGTTACATTGCGCCAACCGTCGAGTTCAGCGTGACGACCGCCGGTGAGCACCTGCCTTGGCATTCCTGGGCAACGAGCGCGTCGCACGGCACGGCCGGGTCGGTGCGGGGAGCCGAGGTGGCGACTCGCGCGTTAGCGCTCATGGGGGCCGAGCTGATGTTGGACGCGGAGTTGCTGGAGCGGGCCAAGGAAGCGCACGCCGAGGCGACGGGAGGCGTGCCGTACCGGTCGCCAATCCCGGAAGGGCAGGCAGTGCCGCTGCCGGGTCGAAGGTCGAGGCGGTAGTCATTCGTTCGCCTGCACCTCTTGCGCGCCCACTTCTTCCGCGCCCACCTCTTCGTACGCCACAAGCTCCCACCCGTGGAAGACCAGAGCCAACCCGACGAAGCGCACTGTTGGGTATCTCGCTTTCAGCCCCGCATCCGCAAGGTAGCGGCGAAGCTGCGTACGGGCGTCCGCCAACCGTGCGGCCACCATGTCGTCCACCCGCCCCTCGCCCCGTCGCACGTACTTCAACTCGATCACGTAGCCGTAGCCAATATCGGGATGGCGAGCGGTGAACGGCTCGAGCACGAGGTCGGGATAACCCTTGCCGAGCTCGCCCTCGGAGCGCATGAGAAAAGCGTCCGACAGACCGAAGTACGCGGCCATGAATCCCTGCAGCACCTTCTCGCCGGCAATGTAGTCGCGAATGCCCGTCTGCTCGGCAATCGCCGCGCTCAGGAATTCAATCACAGGACGCCACTCGCCGTGAAAGGCCATGTCAGTCACGAGCACGAACACCCTGTTCTGGTCGACCGAAAAGACCTTGACGTCGTGGTAGGCGTCGCGGATGTGTCCGTAGAGCAACCGCCGCACGGTCTGATTGGGGATGCCCAGTCGAACTTTGGGCCCGGAGGCCCCCTCGATCCCGAGCAACCCAAAATAGTAGAGCAGCGACAGGAAGTTCTCGCGCTCCGCAAGGCGTTCGAGCGGGAAGCTCCTCTGAATGCTGGCTTCCGCGCAGCCCTCGGCAACCAGATGGCGTAACAGATCAAAGTTGCCGTTCAGCCGTTTCGGCCCCTGCCGGCTGACCAGCATGAGGTGGCGCAGTTTCCCGTAGTCAATGCGTACGTTGGTGTCGATCAGCTTCCGCGGTGCGACCTTGTTGGGAATTGACTTGTTCAGGTAGTACAGCACCATGGTGGCGTTGTAGACCGACGCGACCGGCTGCTCGGAAAAGCGATATCCGTCGTACCACTCGCGCATGGTGTCCAGGGCGACATCGACATCCTGGTCGAACACCCCGAGGTCCCGGTAGGTCGCCAACATCTCCCCCACCTCCGCCCCGGTGAACCCCACCATCTCGGCAAAGTCAGGATCCAGGCTGATGTTGCGGGCTATGTTGAAGCCGCTCGTCACGTCGTCCAGCGTGATGGGCGAAACGCCCGTCATGAAGAGTCGCTCAATGCCGCCCTGCGCCGTGCCCGCCTTCAGCGTTGCGAAGAACGAGCGGAAGAAACCTCCGCCATGCGTGATTTCCTGGTAGGCGGCCTCGCCGTCGTGCGCGAGAACGGTGTTGGCGAAGTTGTCGTATTCGTCGATCAATACGCAGACCGGGATGTCGTTCCTGGCCGCGAATGCGAACATTCGGTCGAGTCTCCCGTTGAGCTTCGGCGACGCGAGGATCGTTCGCCTCGCCGATTCGGGGAACAGATCGGCATTCCACTGCAACGCTTCTTCGAGGTAGTATTGGCAGTAATCCTCGAAGTCTTCCTCTAGCCCTGTTCGCCGAGCCCGCACCGCCGAGAAATCGAACCGCAACACGACGTAGCGACTGCGATCAGGAGTAGGATCGGCACCGATGTGGGTTCCGTCGAACAGCGCTTCGAAGCGGTCGGCGCGCGTGCGGTCGTAGTAGTACTGGAGCAGGGACACCCACAGGCTCTTCCCGAACCGGCGGGGCCGGATGAAGAAGGCGTAGCGATGGCGTTCGAGACTCCGGATGAAGCGCGTCTTGTCCACGTACAGCGCCCCGTAGTTGCGGATCTGTCTGAAGTCGCTGTATCCATACGGCAGGTCGGGGTATGATTCCGCCAAAGGCTCGTTCCCAGGAAAAGTGAAGGGAGTGTCTCAACGCTAGCGCCTGCCGCCAAACGAGGCCACCCCGCGCGCCGCACGTCAGTCGCAAGGTGCATGGACGGTCTGGCGTCGCCCCCTTGCCGGTCCAGCCCGAATGAAACATCATTGACCGTTGCGGGTATCAGGAGGCGACCTGCATGGAACATGGAACGAGGTGAGAGCTATGAATTCGCAGTACGAGAGATTTGGTGAGGGGTGCGGGCGGGGACTTGTCGTGGCGGCCGTGGCCGCCCTGGCGCTTGCCGGGTGCGACGCGCTGACCCTTGACCGGGAGCCGGAAGTGGTCCACCTGGAGCTCGACAGTCCCGACGTGAGCCGGGTGACCCTGGTCACGTCGCGTTGGTTCATCGAAGTCGAAGACCCCGATTGCCCGAACCCAGGAAATCCGGAGTGCCCCACAAGGCCTCAGCCCGTGGAAGCGGACACGGTGCTCGCATCGCTGCCGTTCAGCCAGTCCTACCCGTTCGACTTTCGGCTCCAGTTCTATGCCGAGGCCTACACGGACCCGCCCGTCGAGGCCACGCTGTTCATGAAGGTCCACCTGGACGACGAGGAATGGTACAACGACTCTCGCATGCTGACGGCAGGTGGCGACGGGGAGCAGGAGAAGATGCGATTCGTGTATCAGTATCACCACTTGAGGCTTCCGGGCGGATAGCAATCCCGTGGCGGCATCGCGCTGAGCGCCAGCGGCTAGGCGCGGCTCGGGTGACCAGTGTGCGTGCGTGGTCGGCGGTGCGTGTGCGCTGGGCGTCGCGTGTGGCGTTGGCAGCCTTGACGTTCGGGTGGGCCTGTCAACCGGTCCCGCCATTCACCGAAGCCGACCCCGGACTGCCGCTTCCAGGCTTGGACGAATCCGAGCTGGCGTCGTTTGCGCGGGGTCAGAGCCTATTCAATCGCCCCTTCTCGCCGGAGCAAGGGCTTGGCCCTCTGTTCAATCAGGATCGGTGCGGCTCGTGCCACGATCTCCCTACCAGCGGCGGGCACGGCGCCGAGCCGATCATGAAAGTCAGCCGCTTCGACTCGGTACAGGGTTGCAGCACGCTACCCGAATCCGGTGGCGATCTTCTGCAAGTCAGGGTAACCGGGCCGGCCAGCGCGGCCGGGTTGACCGGCGAAACCATTCCCGAAGGCGCAACGGCAATTGCGGAGATCACTGCCCCGGCGGTGTATGGACTCGGCCTGGTCTCCCGCATTCACCCCGACCAGATTCTGGCGCGGGCCGATCCCGACGACAACGATCACGACGGGATATCCGGTCGTCCGAATCTCGACGCCACCGGCCGCGTGGGGCGTTTCGGGCGCAAGGCGCAGCACGCCACGCTGGAAGGCTTCATAGGAGAAGCGCTGCTGCTCGAAATGGGGATCACGACGGTCGCCCATTCGCAGGAGGTCCGTGCCAACGGGGCCCCGTTGCCCGCCGGAGCCGACATCGCCTCCGATCCGGAGGCCACCCAGGAACAGCTGCGCCTGCTCGTCAACTACATCGACCTCCTGGCACCTCCGCGCCGACGCCTTCCCAGCGATGCAACGACCATGGCGGATGTTGAAGAGGGCGAACGCATCTTCGACTACATGGGATGCGACGCGTGCCATACGCCGTTCTTCACGCTCGGGGCGGACGAGTCCCTCGCGTTTAATGGGGCGCGTTTTCGGCTCTATTCCGACCTGCTGCTTCACGACATGGGACCGGAGTTGGCCAGCACGTGTTCCGCGGGAACCACGCCTTCGGAATGGAAGACTGCGCGGCTAGTCGGGCTGGGCCATCGCTCCGAGTATCTCCACGACGGCCGAGCCAGACGCGTCTCCGACGCGATCCTCCTGCATGGCGGCGAGGCGGCCACCTCGCGCGACGTCTTCCGCAGGCTGACTCCGGAAGCCCGCAGTCAGGTGTTGGCCTTCTTGCGGTCACTGTGAATTAAAGCGCAACGGGCACGACCCCGCTTGTCGTTGCGGGGCCGCGCTCGTTTTTTTTGAACGCAGCGTCCGTCCGCGTTACGCTCTAGGCAGACACCTGACCAATAGGTCGTCCTGAATGTTCGGGTTGTAGACCGCTTCGGAAGACGTCAGCGGGAACTTCGTCGGGCGCCCAACCCCAAGTCTCTCTGGGTCGTTCAGCGCTTCGAACACATCACGCACCAAGCCGTTCCGGTGCAGGTCGATCATGCGGTGACCTTCCATGAAATGCTCCGCAAACCGCTCATGCAGAACGAGCGTTCCCATCGTAACCGGGTCGGTCGGGACTTCGTGGCCTGGGAGCCCAACTGCGGCACGCAGCTCGTTGAGAACCCCGGTCGCACCGGCGAAGTCTCCGCTCCTGGCCATGGCCTCGGCAATGATCAGCTGCATCCCGTCGGAGTGCAGCATCGGAATATCGTCGGTATCGACGTTGTACTTCCACTGGCTGTAGTGCGGCGTCTCGTTGTCCGTCGCCACCTCGCCATCGAAGTACACGGGAAGCCGCTTGTCGGGCATGTTGCTGTACATGTCCCGCATGTAGCCAGGTTCATCGCTCATTTCGATGAGCGGCCACCATTTGTGCAGCAGACCCGCGGCTTCGTTGTAATTCTTGGTGGTCACGAGCACGATCCAGTTGATGCTCTCCGCGTTGAAGATCGCATCGTACGAGAAGCCGGCAGGAATTGAAGAGGCGTCCGCGACCGCCCCCGCCCAGTCGCCAAGCATCATGCGCGTTTGCGCTCGGGCCGCAATCGATGCCGTCGCGTACTCGGGACGACCGGCAGACTGCGCCGTTGCCATCGCCGTCGTAAGCTTGCTCTCCGCCTGCTGGAGCAACTGCATGTCCGTGACGACGTTCCCGGTCGGCTCCGCGACCGACTCGCAGAAGGTCATGCCGTTCAACATGTCGGCCATGCCACCACTCATCTGGACCTGTGCCGTGAGCGGGCTCGTTGCGGCTTCAGCGTCTCCCAACACCCTCTTGAACCGCTCTTCGGCGTCCGCCGCAAACCACTGAGCTCTCAGCCAAGCGCTCTGGGTACCGCCCAGCGTGTTGCGGGTGTAGTCCATCCGTCCGTGGTCGGTATCGTCGTAACCGGACCACGTTCCGGTGTGTTGATACACGTCGGCCAGGAGGGCCTGGTAGACGACCCAATTGTCCATGACCTCGTGGACTGCACCTTCAACGCCGTTGGCAACCGCGGGAAGCGCGTTGTCCAAGTCGGTTGCGGTGTACCGCGACGGGTCCTGAACCGTGAGAATGTCGCACGCACCCAGCAGCAATGTGCCGATCAGCGCCGCGGCGAATCCTCGGTGTTTTCTGTTATTCATCGTCGGCCTCCTCTAGAATCGTGTCTTGAACGATAGCTGGAACCGTCTCGGCTGCGGCAAACCGAGGAATGGCGACGTACTGAAATCGTCGCCGCCCCTGTACTGCTGGTTGGGATCGGGACAGTGGCAATCGTCCCACCAATGCAGGTTGTAGCCCGACAGCGTCAGCGAAGAGCGACCGAGGCCGACGGAAGACATCAGATCCGCCGGCAGAATGTAGGAAACAGAGAGATCCTGTAGGCGAACGTGATCCCTCTTGTCGATTGGGTACAGCAGCCTGAACATGTCCAGGAGAGAATCGCTGGCTGGAGTCGCTTCGCCGTTTGGCCCCAACAGCCCGAGGTATTCGTCATAAGCCAACTGGCGTACGCCGTAACCTCGGTCCGAGTTTCTCATAACCGCGCCCCACTCGCCACGGAACTGCACAGCGACTCTCAGGGACTGGCCGATAGCAAAATCGCTGAACAAGGACGCCAGCTTGTCTGGCTGGGCGTTGCCCACGTAGGTGTTGTAGTCCGAGCGGCTGTGTCTGCGCGTAGTGGGATCCCATCCCGTGATCACGCGGCTTGTGAGCTCGAAGATTGGTAGACCGACCCAAAGGCCGCCGAGACGCGTGTACTGGTCCCAGTGGAGCAGGGTTCCGTCCTCGGAATACACCGGCAGCGAGTCGGGGAAGGCCGTTTCTCCAAGGTCGAGAATCTCGTTGTGGATCCACTCGAAATTGGCGCCCATGGACCAACGGAAGGAGCTCTGGTCCATGATCGTGGAGTTGAGCGAAAGCTCGACGCCCTTGTTGAGAATCTGTCCCACGTTTTGCAGGCGGCTGGAACCGAACCCTTCGCTCGGCGGCAACGCGATTCCCAGAAGCGCGTTCTGCGTTTCTGCGTGCCAGTAGGTCGCGTCTACGCCGATCCGGTCATTCCAAAGCCCCATTTCCAGGCCACCTTCGTACTCAATCTTGTTTTCGGGCTCCAGCTCGTCGTTCCCCGGGTTGCTGGGATAGACGCCAGCCAAATCATTCAACACGGTGTTGGGAACGTAAGTCTGGAACTGGGCAAACGCTCCAGGTGCCTTGCCGGCCATGCCGACGGCGGCCCGAACCTTCGTGCTGCTCACCAGACCTGGTAGCCAGCCATCCGGCAGATTGTAGGCAAAGTCAACTTTGGGGTAGAGCTGGAAACCGTAGTTCACACCGAAGGCGCTGTTGCCGTCCATGCGCACGGCAGCCGTGACGAATAGGTTGTCGAAGTCGAACCGGTTCTGAATGAACGCACCGATGTTGATTTCCTCGAAGAAGGATTCGCCGGCGAAGGTTCTTGCCGCGCCGCTTACAGTCGTGACGCCCTCACCCGCGTAATCCTTACCGGTCGCCATTGACGTCGACGTAATGTCCCAGTACCCTTGCGAGCCAAACGCCAGGGTGCCTCCCAAGTCACCCAGGAACGGGAGGCTCCAGTCGAGGTTGCCAACGTACTCCGCCGTGTACTTGCGGGCCTGTCGGTAGCCGATGTTCCGCTCGCCATTCCTACCAATGTAGGTGTAATGGCGGCCAAACGGCAGGAAGCGGGTTTTCTGATCCGCAACGGCGTCCAGCCCGATTGTGGCCCGGTGACTGAAGTTGGGGCGCGGGTTGTAATTGAGGTTGATGGAACCAGTCCAGCGGTCGGCGTCGGAATAGGTCTCGATTGCTTGAGCATCGGCAACGTTGACGTCCAACCCGCCGCCGTAGGGCTCCTCAGCGGTGGCGTTAAGCGGGTTGGTCAGCAGAGCGTTGGTGTAGATGCCAAGCCAGTTGTTTCCCGACTGGAGCGAATAGATCCGATTCCTGACGTAGCCTGATGTGACGCCGACAGTCAGATTCTCGCCAGCTGTCCAGTTCAGGTTCAAGCGCAGGTTGGCTTTCTTCTGATCGTTGGGCTTGATGGACCCTTCTTCGTATGCAAACCCGCCAGACACGAAGTAGGTTACCTCTTCGCCACCACCGTCGACCGTAAGGTCATAAGAGTTGATGAGCCCGTTCTCGATGAGGGACTGGTTGGGGTCCAACGCCACAGTCCCGTCCTTCCCTCGGAAGTTGCTCCGCAGGCTGGTTGGGAAGTTCTCCCGGTGGCGATTGAATCCCGTCGTGACGTTCAGCGCAAAGTTGGCGGGACTATTGCTGCGGCCGCGCTTGGTGAAAATCTGGATCACGCCTCCGGAAGCTTCCGACCCGTACAGGGTTGAGGCCGCGGGGCCCTTCAAGACCTCCACACGATCGATCTCATCGGGGTTCAAGTCCGAAAGCCGATCCTCGCCCGCACCTCCACTGAAAGCGCAGCACGTCGTGGATCCGCCGGCGGAACTCCCCCATTCCTGTTGGCGTGCGTCTACGCGGACGCCGTCGATGTAGATCACGGGACGCTGACCGAGGCTGAACGAATCCGTACCGCGGATCCTTAGCTCGCGTCCGGCGCCGACGCCGCCGACGGTGCCGATTGACCGTAACCCTGGAATCCTGCCTTCCATCGCGTGGCTGAAGTCGTTGAGCGGCGTGACCTCGGAGACTGCCGTCACGTCCAACGACGACGCCGAAGTCCCAAGCTTCCGCCGCTCCACGGCTCCCGCAGTGCCCGTGACGATGAGCTCGTCCATCGCCACAGCGGATACTTGCATTTCGAACTGCAGCGTGGCTGTGCCACCGGCCGAGACGGTGGCCTCCTGCGTCTGGGTTCCGTAGCCGACGTATACCGCCTGCACGGTGTACGTACCCGCGGGTACCCTGGTGATCAGGAACCGTCCGCTGACGTTGGAAAGCCCGCCCAACTGCGTATCCATGATGGTGATCTGGACACCGTTGATGGGCTGTCCGGTTGTCGCCGCGATGACCTGGCCGGTGACGGTTCCATCCTGCGCGACAGCCTGAGTCGGCAGTAGGAACGCCGCCGCGGTCAATACGGCGAGGAGGGTGGTGGCTATCTGGCCCCCCCCCTTTTTCGGATTGTAGCGTTGCGTCATGTGTCTCTCCTCGTTGGAGGTCGGGACTTTTCGCGACGCGGCCCCATGCCGTCGCCGCTATGTGTACCGCCGGGCAGTCCGGCGGCAGGGACTGATTCATGGTACGGTGGTATGGCCGCGCGCGCAACAGCAGCCCCGGATCATCTTTGGGCGAACTTCGGCGTGGGTTGCCTGGCTGTGGCAAGGGTGGCCATCAGCAAATGATCATTAAATGATCATTAGGACCCACCAAGAGGTCCATCCGGAAGCCACCGGGCAGTGCGACAATCGATTGTGACCGCCGAGTCAGTGGACCGATTCAACGTCGAACTCCTCCGTTGAGGATTCGGCTGTGGTAGGCCCGCGTATCTGACCCCTCAAGGTTGCTTTTGACTCGCGTTACCGTTCACACTACAGGATTGGCCCACCACCACGCCACCCCCCGCGCGGAGCGCCCCATGAGGCTGTTTCACTACGTCGAGATCGAGAACTTCAAGGTCTTCGGCGAGAAACAGCGCATCGAGCTGGATCATCCGAGCGTTCTGATCGGCCCGAACAACTGCGGGAAGACCACCGCGATTCAGGCGATCGCCCTGTGGTCGCAGGCGGTCAAGACGTGGTTCGACGTCAAGGGGGAGTCGCCACCGAAGCAGCGGACCGCGACCTCGCTCAATCGACTCAACATCGTGTCCGTGCCGGTGAAGCGCGCGCGTTCGTTCTGGCACAACGCCGCCGTTCGCACCGGCAACCGGAACATCTACCTGCGGATCACCGTCGGATTCCTCTACGATGGCAAGGTCGTTCCGGTCACGATGCGGTTTCGCAATCAGGGTGACGAGCTGGTCTACTGCACGCCCGACAGGGAGACGCTTGGCAAGCTCGAGGTCGTCGAAGCGGCGTCGAGGGTGAACGTGGAACTCCTCTACCCGATGTCGGGACTGGAAACCGAGGAGCCGATCCTCCAACCCGGCCGCATCGACGTGCTGCTCGGACAGGGACAGACCGCCCAGGTGCTGCGCAATCTCTGCCTGTTGGTATTCCAGTCGTCGGCCGACGACTGGCGTACGATTCAACGCCTGATGGTCCGGCTGTTCGCCGTGGAGCTGGGAGATCCGACCGAGACTGCGCGCGGCAGCATCAATCTGTCCTACCGGCAGGCGGGCGTGAGGGAACCACTCGACGTGTCGCTCGCTGGGCGCGGGCTCCAGCAGATGCTGTTGATCTTTGCCTACTTGTACTCGCACCGAGGCAGCGTTTTGCTCATAGACGAGCCCGATGCCCACCTGGAAACCCTGCGGCAGAAACAGGTCTACGTCCTGCTCAGGGACATTGCGCGCCAAAACGACTCTCAAGTCATCCTGGTCACGCACTCCGACGCGTTCCTGGACGAGGCGCTGGACGTGAATCTCACCCTGCTGTTCGGCGGGCGCGCCGACGATCTTGCGGCGAAGACGGGCATACGGAAGGCGCTCAAGCACTACGGCGCGGAGCACTACATGCGCGCACGAGACCGGGGCTACGTTCTCTACGTCGAGGGCAGCTCCGACGTCTCGGCTCTCCGAGGGCTCGCGAAGCGTCTCCAGCACCCGGTCGTCGCAAACTGGAACGAGCCGATCAACACCTACTACGTGCAGAACGATTACCCCGACGCGCCTACCGGGCTGTATGATCAGCTCCAACGGGTCGATGGCGGCTTCGGGGTCGAGCCCGCCGAGCATTTTGGCGCCCTGCGCGCGATGGTACCCGACCTGCGTGGGCTGGCCATACTGAGTAACGATGGTGAAGAGCGATCCGGCTCTCGCAACGGGGGGCTCGCCACGGCGTACTGGCAGCGATCCGAGCTGGAGAACTACTTCGTGACGCCGAACGTGCTACTGGACTTCGTAGCCGATCAATACAGCGATCTGCCGTTGTTCGACGCGTTCAAGGCGGAATCCGACGAGGTGCTGGACAACCTGATTCTCGAACGGGTGTTCGATGGAAGCGCGCAGGACATGGAGGCCTGGAAATCCGCTTCGGTCGAGGCACGCGGACTCCTGTGGGCGGCGAGAACGAAACGCGTCAAAATCAGCGACCTAGCCGACGAGTTCTTTCGCGGCTTGGCTGGAAAGCTGGGCCACCCCCCGCTGCTGCGGAAGAGCGAACTCTTCCGCCTGATTCCGTTCGTGGATCCCGAGCACATTTCCCACGAGGTACGCGAGAAGCTGGATTTGCTGGAACGTCTCTTCAACGGCGAGCCGGCGTGACGATCGCCGCGCCCTTGGCGGCTGTTCCCGCTACGGCCCCAGCGCCCCGATCGGGATTACGCTTACGCCGTCGGGGCGAACATAGGCGTAACCACTCGGCACGATTACACCCAACGCACGGGGCGGCCCCACCCGCTGCTCGTCAACGCGACTGGCGAGTCTGAGCAGATTGCGGGCGGCCTGGTCGGCGCGCCCTGGACCCAACTTCACTTCGAATGCAGCCCACGCGCCGTCCCTCGCCTGCACTACGGCGTCTACCTCCAAACGGCCGTTCTCGCGGTAGTGAAACACCTGGGCATCCAGACCTTGGCTGTAGACCCTGAGATCACGCACGACCAGCGATTCAAAGAGGAGCCCGAGGTACTCGATATCCGCCAGCAAGCGATCAGGGTTGGCGCCGATCGCCGCGACGGCCAGGGAGGGGTCCACATAGTGGCGCACGGGGCGTTTGCGCAGTATGGCTCGCGAGCGAAGATGGGTCGCCCACGCGGGCTGGTCTTCCACGACCATGATTCTCGCAAGCGCCGTCAGGTAATCGGCCGCCGTGTGCGGCTTGATGGCGGCACCGGCCCCGCCGTCCATGTCCGCCGCAAGCTTCGAGATCGCCACGGCCGTCCCCACGTTTCGCGCCAGCGACCTCATTAGCGTGCCGACCCGTTGCGGATCGCGACGCACGCCGTCCACCCTGCGAATGCCCACCCGCGTCACTTCGTCCACGCGCGCGCGGTTCATAAGCAGGGCGCGGTCCAGCGGCCAGTCGACGGCCTCGGGCCAGCCTCCGCGGCAAATCAGCTCCGCCAGCTCGGCGATGGATAGCTTGTGCGCGTCGGCGCCAGGCGCGTCGCCGTGCAGCATGGCCCGCAACGATACGCTGCCCGATGACCAACCGCACTCGTGAAGAGACATTGGTCGCATTCGCAACCGGATGAAGCGGCCAAACCCGGTGTGCCGGGTGGCGTCGTCCGCCGGATTTGCCGAGCCGGTCAGGATGAACTGCCCGGTCTGTCCGCGGTCGTCTACCGCCCTCCTCACATGGTTCCACAACTTGGGTGCGACTTGCCATTCGTCAATTAGCCGCGGCGTTTGGTCGCGAAGCACCCTAGCCGGATCCAGCTCAGCCATCTGGCGGGCGTCCTCGTCGATGTCCAGAAGGACCTCGCTCGCCGCGAACTCACGTGCCGTCGTCGTCTTGCCGCACCCGCGCACGCCTTCCACGACGACCGCTCCCGAAACCTGCAACAGGTTGGCCAGCTCCTTGTCGACGGCTCTGGGGCGGTATCTGATCACGGCAACGGCTCGGCGGCAGCATCAAACGGCAGGATTGTGACACTAACACCGGCAGAAATATGACGCCAATACCGGCAGAAATGTGACGCTAGTTCCCGTGCCAGATCGAGTAAGCCATGCGCTGGACGTGAGCGGGGAGATTCGCTTCGTATCCTCGCCAGTGACTGAATGCGGGAAGCCTTACGCTCTCCATCAGCTCTTCGGGCGTGCGCCCGGCTTGCATTCCCTCCCAAACCGCGTCGAACAGGGCCTTGTTGAACCGATAGTCCTCTTCGAACAGCTCCGGCGAGGACTGCGGCCAATGACCGCTGAAGACGTGTTCGAACGCCAGCTCTTCGCGAACGCGCTCCATGGTGCGCAGCACGCCGACGTAGTTGTGGGCGGGAAGCCGGTACGGCTCGTTCACGTAGAGAGGCAGGTGCCAGTCAACCGCAAGCAACACCCCGTCGTCCGGCATGTGGACGACGCTCATGCAGTTGCCGTCGTTCGGGCCGAAGTAGTGCAGGTCGATCTGCTTTCCGCCCAGCTCGACCGTCATCATGTCCTCGTACGTCACGTCCGGCAGCACGACCTGGTCCTCGAGATCGCGGCTCATCAGTTCAAGGCAACCTTCCTGGGCGATGAACTCGGCTCCCTCGTCCCTGAAAACCTGTCCGCCGCGCGAATGGTCGAAATGGTCGTGCGAGTAGATGACCTTGGCCACGGGCTGGTCCGTCAGCTTGCGAATCTCTTCGCGCAACGCAGCGGCCCGCTCCGCGCCGGAGGGGTCGGTGACGATCACGCCCGCGTCGGTTACCACAACCAGGCTGGAATAGAAGAACTGGAAGTAGTGGTAGACCCCGTCGGTGACCTCGGTCATGACAGGCTCGGCGGGGTTGAAATCCTCCTGCGCGGAGGCGGGGATGGCGCCAAGGCCGGTCTGCAGGGCCAAACCAGTCAGCAGGGCCAACGTCGTCGTCAATGTGCGGGTTCTCATGGTGTCCTCCCCGTGGGGGTCCCGTAGGGGTATAGTTCGCTCAGGTCCACGTTCTCGTAGGGTAGCGCGTCGAGGAAGGTGGTCCCCACGAAGGGCGCCGGGGCCTCGACCACCACGATGGTGCGCGCATAGCCGGTTTCGTCGAAGCCGCGTCGGAAGTGCACGCGCGATTTCACCACGAAGACCTCGTAGTCGGCGGGGTCGATTGACCCGAAGCGAAACCGGTCGGGGTACAGCACTTGTTCGTAGGCAGGGGTGAGCACCACGAGGTTGCCGTCGCCGAACGACACCGCGGCGATGGCGTCGTACCCGAAGCCCTCGCCAAAGTACTCGACGGTGCCGACAACGCGCCGGGGCGACCCGCCCGACGGCGTGAAACCGCCGATCTCCATGTCGAACGGGTCACCGGGCTGGGCGTCGGCCGCCGCGAGAGCCTCCAGGGTGGCAGGCGACGTGACCGTCCCGTACAAGACCTTCCCGATTCCGGCTGCCTCGAAGGCGTTCAGGATGTGCGTAGCGTCGCCGGGGCGGTCGCTGTGGTCGCCGACCGCAACGGGTACTTCGCCGCGAGCGACCGCCGCCGAAACGATGCGCGCGGCCTCGTCCGGTTCGGGGTACCCAGCCACCGCAAAGTCCTCGCGCACGCGCCACATGTAGTCGGCCATGTCGTCGGCGATGCGGTCGGCCAGGGGCTGGTCGTCGTTGGTCATGACGTGTATGGTCGCGCCAACGTCCGGCACGTCGGACCAGGGGTAGCCGTAGAAAACGCTCACGTATGCGTCGTTTTCCCGCGCTTCCCAACGGCGCGCCCGTTCCATGATGTCCATCGACGGGGATTGACCCGTCCACTGGAGCACCGTCGCCGTGATGATGCCGGGCTTGCGGGTTGCCGTGGTCGACCGGTACTCGCCGAGCGTAGCCAGTCGCAGCGCACGCGCCGCCCGCTCGCCTTGCAGGTAGGCGTCGTAGTGGGGATAGCGTTTGGTCACGAACGCAAAATCGGCATGCTCCAGAAACTCGGCGTCCTCGTTGCCGTGCAGATCGAACGTTCCCGCGATCGGCACGCCCAGTCCCACGACCTCGCGAAAGCGCCGCGCAATCTCGGCTTCGGGCCGCGGCACGTCGCGCACGGCCATCGCCCCGTGCAACGAAAGGTAGACCCCGTCCACCGGCAGCGCTTCGCGCAGCTCGACCAGCATCGCGTCGAGGAAGTGATCGAAGGTCTCTTGCGTGTTCCAGCTCCGGGAGGATCCCCCAAAGACCCCGACCGGCGAGGTCAACGGCACCAGCTCGACGTCGCCGAACTCGCGCGCCTGTTTGGTGAACCCGCCCATGTAGCCGCCGGACGACAACAGCGCTTCGCCGGCGATGGGCTCGCTGTAGCGCAGCCAGTCTTCGATCTCGGTATCGCCGCCGGGGCAGAACGTGCAGGTCTCGTGTTGGAATCGCGCAACCGCAAAGCGCAGCCGCTCCGGGGCGTCGGCGGAGCCGAGCCGGAGCGAGGTCCCGCGCGCCGCGTCGTCCTCATAGGCAATCGTGCACGCGGCCGCAGCCACCCCCACGACTGCGGCACAGAGGGCTCGCATCGTCTGGGTCATTCGGTCGTCATCATCCGGTTCAGTCTGGTCATCGGGCAAATAGAAGCACGTTTGCGCGAACAACGCAACCCTGCGACTTGCGATAACCGGGCGGAAGCACCACCTTGCCCTATCGGAACCGTGCGTTCTCACCCCACGGTGCGCCCTCATCCCCAAGGGAGACCCCATGGAATACACCCCCGATCAACCCCGGTACAAGCAGCTTCATTGGCAGGTCTTCGCCGCGATGCTGCTGGGCATCGGCATCGGCGTTTCGCCCTACGGAGGATTCTTCGCCGACTACTTCGGATGGCTCGGCGACCTCTTCATGCGCCTCCTCCGCATGATCATCGTGCCCCTGGTCCTCACCTCCATCATCTCGGGCGTGGCGTCCGCCGGAGGCGGGCGCGTCGTGGGCCGAATGTTCGGGAAGACGCTCACGTACTATTTCGTCTCCAGCGGCCTGGCTGCCCTCACCGGCCTGATTCTGTTCAACATCTTCAACCCGGGTCGAGGATTTCCGGTTACGGACACCGGGGCCGCGCCCCCTGAACTTGCGACGCCCGACTCGGTGAGCGGCCTGCTGCTCGACATCGTTCCCACGAACTTCTTCGCTTCCGCATCGGCGGGAGACATGCTGGGAATCATCTTCTTCTGCATCGTCTTCGGCGTAGCCCTGACGACGTTGCCCGAGGGTCCGCGCACCAAGGTCACAAGTCTGATCAATGCGCTCTTCAAGGCCATGATGGCCCTCACCCAGGGTATCATCAAGCTGCTGCCGCTCGGCGTTTTCGGTCTGATGGTCACGTTGGTCGGCGAGACGGGTCTACAGTCCTTCGGCAACCTCATTCAGTACGTCGGGGCCCTGAGCTCCGGTCTCGCAATCCACTTCCTCATCACGCTCCCGCTGCTGCTGTACTTCTGGGGCCGGGTGTCGCCGTGGAAGCACGTCATGAACATGCGCGAGCCCCTCCTCGTGGCGTTCTCGACCAGCTCCTCGGCCGCGACGCTGCCCGTCACCTTGACCACGGTTCGCGAAAAGGTCGGGGTGTCCAATCGCGTGTCGTCGTTCACGCTGCCCATGGGCGCTACGGTGAACATGGACGGCACGGCGGTCATGGAGTGCGTGGGGGCCCTGTTTATCGCCCAGGCCCTGGGAGCCGAAATCGGGTTCACGACCCAGGTCTTGGTGGTGCTCACGGCCCTGCTTGCGTCCGTTGGAGCGGCCGCGGTGCCGTCGGCGGGCCTCGTGGTGATCTTCATCATCCTCAACGTCATCGGCATCGGCGATCATCCTGGCGCGATGCTCATCGTCGGCGCGATGCTCTCCATCGACCGGCCGCTCGACATGGCCCGTACGGCCGTAAACGTCTATAGCGACTCGTGTGCGGCGGCGGTGGTAGCGAAATGGGAAGGAGAGGAAGGGATCGACGAAGAAATAAGGGGGTAGAGAGCGGCGAAAGCGGCGCTGCCTCGCGCTCCTTTAAGCCGGGGCAGCGCCGTTACCGCCGGCGACCCGCCATGACCACCACGAGCGGGCGCAGCGTGTGAAGCACCCGTACGGTCCCGCCTTGCGCGGCGAGAACGTCGGCAAGTCGGCGGTACACGTGAGGGCTCTCGTCCGGGCCGCTGCCGCGCAGCACGACCCCCTTTCCGTCTACCCATTCCTGCATCATGCGGCGCGACACCTTGCCGCGCTTGAGAACCTTGCCCGACCGGCGGTGCCGTTTACCCAGCGCGGCCGTGCGGCTCATCACCCGACCCGCGCCGTGCACGGTGGAATACAGGGCCCGGCGCTGAAGTTCGGCGGCGCGTGAACCGCCCACGCCACCGCGCACGCCCTCCAGGATCACCGAATTGTCCCCCATCGAGCCACCCACGAACCCTTTCTGGCCCGGAAACGCGGGCGTGGCGCCCTTTCGCACTACCACGAACGAACACCCGAAGTGCTCTTCCCGCCACGCGAAGTTGTGGTGGTTGTGCACCATCTCGATTTCACGTCCGCCGAGGATCTGCACGGTCTTCCGAGCCACCCACTCGCGCCCGGCGTAGGCATAGCGCCCCGCGAGCTCCATGAGGCGCCAGTAGTCGTGCCCGGCAGGCGCATCCAGATCCAGGACGACTTCGGCTTCCGGCACGCGCGCGCCGCATTCGGCCCCTTGTCCGACGGCCAGAAACGCCGACGCGACCGTGTGGCCGAATCCGCGCGAACCGAAGTGGACGCCGGCCCAGACGCGGTCGCTTTCGTCGGCGAAGACATCGACGTAGTGATTGCCGGACCCCACCGTGCCCAGCTGCTTGCGAGCCTTGTCCAGCAGCGCCGATCGGTGCGAGGCTGGAATCGCCTGCCAGGCGGGGTCCGCGAAGAGGAGATGATCGCGCGGGGCTTTGGGATCGGCGTTGGTGCCGCCGATCCCAAAGCTGATGGCGTGCCGAATCTCGTCGGCGACGTTCTCCAGATGGCGGCGAAGCCCGCCCGCGCGGTCCGCCAAGTCGTGGAGGCGCAGGTCGGTCCGAATCGCGGCGTTGCCGCAGGCGATGTCGAAGCCCACCCCGGCGACGCTGACCTGGTCTCGGTACGCCGCCACGCCTCCGATCGGCATGACGTAGCCGAGGTGGCCGTCGGCCATGAGCGCAGCGTGGTCAGCGCGTTCGGCGACGCGCTCCAGCTGCGTCAGGGTGGCTCGGTCGTGTTGTCCAAATACCAACATGGGGATAGGTATCGTAGGGGAGCGGGTATACAATCTACGCGTATCAGGAGGGTTACCGTGAGAATTGAATCCAGCCGTCGCGCCTCTCGGCGGGTGCACCGGTGCATTCGCGGCCTGTTGGTCGCAGGCACGTCCGCGGCCGCCGTGTGGGCGACCGCAGCGACATCGGTCCCGGCGGGCGCGCAAGAGCCGTCCTCCGTACCGTCGCTCGACCAGGTGGCCGCGTTTCGGGAATCGAGCCTGGCGTTGGTGGTCGAGCGTTTCCGCGCCGACTTGGGAGTGCTGGAGCGGCGATGGGGCGATATCCCCTACTCGACGGAACGCCAGGCGCGTCTGCGCGACTTCTACGAGGGGTGGGCGCGAGAGCTTGACGCGCTCAAGCTCTCGCCGGACGACGTGGAGGGCGCGATCGACCTGGTGCTGCTCGGCAACGAGGTGCGATACCGCAAGGAGCTGCTGGCGCGCGAAGATCGCACGGTTGCTGAAGTGCTGCCGCTGCTGCCGTTCGCCGACGAGATCGTGGCCCTGCTCGACGTCCGCCATTCTCGCAAGGACGTAGACGGAGCCGACATCGCAGGTCGCTTGGCGCGGCTGACCACCGGTGTGGCCGACGCCGACCGCGCGGTGAAGTCGGAGGCAGCCGTCGGGGGCGCTGGCGGCGACGGGGCCGGGCGTACGCCGCCCACGCCCATTACGGGATTGCGCGCCGTGCGACTCCTCGAGTCCTACAGAAACGCCTTGCGCGCGTGGTACCGCCACTACGAGGGCTACGACCCCCTCTTCACCTGGTGGGCGAGCCAGCCGTACGAAGAAGCGGACGAGGCGTTGGATCGCTACCTGGCAACGCTGCGGGATCGGATTGTGGGCTGGCCGGAGGGAGCGGAGGAGCCCATCGTCGGCGACCCGATTGGACGCGACGGCATGGAAGCGGACCTTGTCCGCGAAATGATCCCGTACACGCCCGAGGAACTGGTTGCGATCGCCGAGCGCGAGTTTGCGTGGTGCGACGCGCGCATGTTGGAAGCGTCGAGGGACCTTGGCTACGGAGACGACTGGCGAGCCGCCCTGGAACACGTCAAGACGTTGCACGTGGGTCCGGGACGCCAACCGGAGCTGATCGTGCAGCTGGCGCAGGAGGCGGTCGACTTTGTTGAGGAGCGGGATCTGGTGACGATTCCGCCCTTGGCACGGGAGGTGTGGCGGCTGGAGATGATGTCGCCCGAGCGTCAGCGGATCGCCCCGTTCTTTCTGGGCGGCGAGGTGATCCAGGTGTCCTTCCCGACCGACGAAATGACGCACGACGAGAAGCGCATGAGCATGCGGGGCAACAACATCCACTTTGCGCGCGCAACGGTGCAGCACGAACTGATTCCCGGGCATCATTTGCAGGGCTTCATGACCGACCGCTACAACGCGCACCGCAACCTGTTCCGCACGCCGTTCTGGGGCGAAGGATGGGCGCTGTACTGGGAAATGCGCTTATGGGACCTGGGCTTCCCCACCACGCCCGAAGACCGGATCGGCATGCTGTTCTGGCGCATGCATCGCGCGGCCCGGATCATCTTTTCGCTCAGCTTTCACCTGGGGGAGATGACGCCCGACGAAGCCATCGCCTTCCTGGTCGATCGCGTGGGACACGAGCCCGCAAATGCGACGGCCGAAGTGCGACGTTCGTTCAACGGCAGCTACTCGCCGCTCTATCAGGCCGCGTACATGCTGGGCGGCCTGCAGATCCGCGCCCTGCACGAGCAGCTCGTGGGCGGCGGCGAAATGACCGAACGCGAATTCCACGACGCCATCCTGCAAGGGGGCCGCATGCCGATCGAGATGGTGCGCGCCCGCCTGTTGGGCGATGTTCCCGCGCGCGATTTTCGGGCTGGCTGGCGGTTCTACGGCGATCCGATGTAACGCGTCGCCGCAGTCGCCGCGCCTTCCGTGGTTACCGCGCCTTCCACTCCTCCAGGATCTGCGCGTCGCGCTCCAGGTTGAGCGCCAGCTCGTTGCGCCGCTCCTCGGGCTGAGCCTTGAACCAATCCAGCGTGTCGAGCGCGGTCTCGGCAATGGGCCGAAACTTGAGCCCGGCCGCCACGGCCTTGTGAGACCGAACCCGCGAGATGCCCCGCGCGGGCCCGTTCTGGGGCGGGTACCACAACTGAAACCGCGCCTCCCGGTCCATGAGGAACTGCTCGTCGACCCAGGTGAAGCCGAGCGGCGTGCCGGTAATGGCGCGCACGCCGTACAGGAACTCGGCCATCGAGGTCGGCGCGAGCGCGGGGCCGGCGGTATTGAACGTGCCGCCGATGTCGCGCTCCAGGGCGTGGATCATGAACTCGGCCAGGTCCCGCACGTCGATGTACTGCACGGGGTTGTCCTTGCTGCCCGGCGCGATGATCTCACCGCCGCGGTCGATTCGCACGGGCCAGTAGGTGAAGCGGTCGGTGGTGTCGCCGGGACCGGCTACGACGTGCAGCCGGAAGACGGTGCCGCGTTCGCGGTAAGTGTCGGTGACCGCGTTCTCGCACAGGATCTTGAGCGGCCCGTAATAGCGATTCACGTCTTCGCTGGCGGGATCCTCGATCGGCAGCAGCTCGCCGTCCTCGGTGATTTCGTCCTGATCGAAGCTGTAGACCGACCCGGTCGACGTGAACAGGTAGCGTCCGACCGAGTCTTGCAGCAGCTCGGCCGTGTCGCGGACGTGGCGGGGCACGTAGCCGCTGTTGTCGATCACGGCGTCCCAGGTGCGGCCCCGCAGCGCGTCGATCTGACCGTCGCGGTCGCCGATCAGCGTCTCGACGCCGGCAAACAGGCCGGGGTTGGTCTGGCCGCGGTTGAAGATGGTGACCTGGTGGCCGCGGTACATGGCGTAGCGCACCTGATGGGGGCCGATGAACCCGGTGCCGCCCAGGATGAGGAGGTTGAGCGGGCGCGACGCGGGGGCGGGATCCGGGGGGGACGGGGGGGTTGGCGCCGCGGCGGGAGAGGCGGCCTTGGCGTGGTCGGGTCGCAGGGTGGCGGCTGCCGCGATTGCGGAGGTGGCCAGGAATCGGCGGCGAGTTTGCGTCATGGCGGGATCCTCGAGCAGGCTTGGCGGGACAAGTGTCGTGGTGTCTGTAACGTCGGGGACGCCGTGGCGATCACGCAAGGCTCGTTACACCTGCACATCCCTGCCCTACACCTCCCAACCGTCGCGGTACTCGCGCGTCAGGTACGCGTTGGCCTCTTCGACGTTGGTTACGCGCATGGCGTCGGCGTCGTAGTGGATTTTCTTGCCCTGGCCCGTTCGCAGCGCAACGATGCCCAGCAGCATGACCTCGGTGAGACGTGACGCATAGTCGAACGGGGAGGACGCTTCGCCCTGGCCTTTGCAGGCGTTCACCCAGTTCATCTGGTGCGTGTCCTCGATGCGGGGCCACGCCTGGGGTACTTCGTCGGCCTCGGCAGATAGCGATTCGGGGAACAGGCGCGGGTTGCGACCGTAGGTCTCGTGCATGAGAATGCCGCGCTCGCCAATGAACATGACGCCGCCGGAGCGGTCGAGATCGACGTCGTCCGGTAGGGTTGCGGGACGGGGCGGCATGAGGCCGCCATCGTACCAGTGCAGGTCGACCGGGGGCATGGAATCGCGGGCCGGGAACTCGAAGTGCGCGCGCATGGCCAACGGAAAGGATTCGGGATCGTCGGCGGGCCCGCCCCATGGCGTGGACGTGGCCTCGACCGTGGTGGGGTAGGTGAGGCCGAGCGCCCAGTAGGGTTGATCGACGAGGTGAGCGCCCATGTCGCCCAACGCGCTCACGCCGAAATCGACCCAACCGCGCCAATTGAAGGGGTGGTAGACGGGGTGGAAGGGGATTTCGCGGGTCGTGGGTCCCAGGTACAGGTCCCAGTCCATGCCGGTCGGCAGAGGATAGGCCGCATCCATCACGTCGGCCGCCAGCGACAGAATGGCGCCCTGGTGCCACTGCTGGTACCAGTTGGGATTGAGCCCGTCGTCCCAGGGCCCCGGACGGCGGATGCCCTGGGGCCAGATGGGGCGATTGGTCCAGATATGGACTTCGGTGACGTCGCCGAGCACGCCGGCCTGAATCCATTCGTTGATTCGTCTGGCATCGTCGCCCGAGTGGCCCTGGTTGCCCATCTGGGTCACGACGCCCGTGCGCCGGGCGATCTCGTTGAGCGCGCGCGCCTCGTGGACCGTGTAGGTCAGCGGCTTCTCCACATAGACGTGCTTGCCCGCTTCCATGACCGCCTTCGCAATCGGCGCGTGCAAGTGGTCGGGCGTCGCGATCAGCACCCCGTCCAGGTCCGCTTCGCGGTCGAGCAGCTCGCGATAGTCGGTGTACTGGCGCGCTTGCAGGAACTGCTCCCGCCAGCGGTGACCCTTCTCGCGGGGCTCGCCGTCGCCGTCGACCAGGCGTTCCGCGACGCGCCGATGCACGATGCCGAAATGGACGTCGCAGATCGCGCTGATCTGTTCGGTGCCCAATTCCTGGGCGAGCTCGGTTCCCTGCCCGCCCACGCCGATGATCGCGAGGTTGAGCCGGTCCGAAGGCGCCCGATGTCGGGGGCCTCCAAGCACGTGGGGCGGGACGATCATGGCGCCGGCGGCGAGTGCGGCGCCGCGGCCCACGAATTCTCTGCGATTCGGCTGTCTTGACACGGGTTGGCGCTCCGTTGGGGGCGGGAATCGGATGGCCGACGGGACAACAACATGTCCGCTTCTTGCGCCTTCGGCCAGCCCTGTGGAGTTTGGGGGTGTTCATTCAGGGCTTGTCACATTCACACCCCCTAAGCGGAGACAAACCATGAAGCTGTCTCGAAGATTCCTGGCGGCCGCGCTGTTGCTGGCAGCCTTCCCCGCGTTCCTCTCGGCCACCTGGTCGGTCATTGCAATCGACACCCGCACCGGCCAGGTCGTCATCGCCTCGGCGACTTGCGTGGCCCAGGGTCGCTTCGCCGGCTTCCCGGCGCAGGGCCTCATGGACATCCAGGCGATTGTCGTGCCGGGCGTCGGGGTCGCCGCGGCCCAGGCCGGCGTCGACCGCACCCGCGCCAACCAGGAGCTGATCTACGCCGAGATCAAGCGCGGCACCGCGCCGGACCAAATCATCGACATGCTGTCGGAAGACCCGCAGTTCGACCGGCGCCAGTTCGGCATCGTCGACGCCCAGGGACGCTGCGCCGGACACTCAGGCAGCGAGAACGGGGAGGCGTCGCTCGCGGTGGCCGACAGCATCCCGGCCCAGGGAATCTACTTCTCGGTTCAAGGCAACATCCTGGCGTCCGACGCCGTGGTTTACGCAGCGGTCGCAGCCTTCAAGGACGATGGCGGCACAATGGCCGACCGAGTGATGGCCGCAATGGAAACCGCCGACGCCGAAGGCGGCGACGTACGCTGCACCTGCGAATCCGAGCCGGTCCTGGACCACGTTCCCTGCGACGGCAAGACCTCGCACGTGGCCTACATTCTGGTGGCCGACGCGGACGACCCCGAAGGCGACTCGTTCAACGACGGCGAGTATTCGCTCTACATCGACGTGACCGACGAGAACATCGAGGAAGGGGAAAACGCCAACCCGGTCAGGACGTTGCGGATGCGCTACGACCGCTGGAAGGCGGACAACCCGGGCTAGCCACCGGTCGGCGCGCGGGCCCACTCCGGGTCGGTAACAAGCAGGCTGAGCTGCGACAGCGGCGGGTGCCTCGCGTCGACGGCCGCAACGGCGGCGTCCACCGAGTCGTAGACCGACAGGAAGGTATCGAACCCGCTGACCTCCACGACCTGGCCGACCAGGTGGTTCAAGCGGCAGATGGCAAACCTGTGTTTGGCGCGGTTGAAACGCCTGGCAACCAGGAGCAACACCCGCAGGCCGGCGCTGCCGAGGAACCGGACGTCCTTGAAGTCGACCACCAGCTTTCTGTCCTCCGGTCCGATTCCGGAATCCAGCTTGGTCTTCCAGTCCTGAAAGTCGGCGCTGTAGATGCTCCCGGCCACCTTCGCGATCAACACGTCGCCATTTCGCGTCCAATCCACCCGGACGCGGGCGGATCGCCTCTTCTTTTCGTGTCGTGCCATCGTCAGTTCCTGTTGTCGGTGCGTGGCTCGCGCCGGTGCATCGGACCGCGCCAATATAGGGTCTGTTGCGAAACAGGGAAACAGCCCCATACTGGCGCATCACGAAATCACCCTACCCTCACCGGAGACATCCTCGCAAATGGCGATAGACCGTCGTCTCTTCCTCAAGCGTTTCGCATCGACCGGCACCGGCGCCCTGCTCACCCCGTCGCTGTCCGGGTTGATCGCCTGCAACCAACCCGATTCCCAACCCCGCCGGACGCCGTTGGCCACCGCAACGGGACCCCGCCTGATCAAGCCCTACGGCGACCTCGCCCCCAGCCAGGGCTGCCCCGGGCTGGAGATTCCCGAGAGCTTCCAATGCGTGCGCATCAGCTCGGGTGGCGTGCCGTCGAGCGTTCGCAACGGCCTGACCGTGCCCAACGCATTCGACGGCATGGCCGCGTTCGAGCTTCCCAACGGCAACGTCCGGCTGATTCGCAACCACGAAATGGTGGACGAGGCGGAAACGGCGCGCCCAATCGGCCAGCCCGCCTACGACGACAAGGCCAGTGGCGGTACGACTTCGCTGGAGGTGCGAATATCGGAGTCCAACGGCGACTTGGACGTCGCGCTGGTAGACGAGTTCGTGTCGCTGGCGGGTACGCGGGTAAACTGCGCGGGCGGCCCCACGCCCTGGGGCAGCTGGTTGTCGTGCGAGGAAATCACCAGCGGACGGCAACAGGGATTCGAGCAGCCGCACGGCTACGTCTTCGAGGTGCCCGCGGCGGCCACCGGACCGGTAGACCCGGTCCCTCTCAAGGCCATGGGCCGATTCATCCACGAGGCCGTGGCCGTGGATCCCGAAACCGGCATCGTCTACGAGACCGAGGACACCTGGTACATTCCCAGCCGACCCACGCAACGGCCCGGCGCGGGGCTCTACCGATTCATCCCCAACGAGCCTGGGGCTCTCGCCGCCGGTGGGGCCCTCCAGATGATGGCCGTTACCGACCAGCCCGGCTATTTGACCGCCCGTGACCAGACGCCGGGTACCACCCTTCCGGTTCACTGGGTCGACATCGACGACCCGGATCCTCCCGAAGCCGGATCCGATATCCTCGCGGTGTTTCGGCAAGGGGTCGCGAAGGGAGCCGCCCGTTTCGCGCGTCTCGAAGGCGCGTTCTACGGCGACGGCGGCATCTACGTCGTATCCACGAACGGCGGCGACGCAACCGCCGGCCAGGTCTTCCACTACCGCCCAACCAGCGCCGATGCCGGAGAGCTGACCCTTGTCTTCGAGTCGCCGTCCCACGACGTGCTCGACAGCCCCGACAACATCGTGCTGAGCCCCCGCGGGGGCCTGATCATGTGCGAGGACGGAAGCGGCGACCAGTTCGTCCGGGGTCTCGATCGCGAGGGCCGGATCGTCAACCTGGTGAGGGCGCCGCAGGCGGAAGGCGCGCCTCAACCGCGCGAATTCGCGGGTTCGTGCTTCAGTCCCGACGGTCGTGTGCTATTCTTCAACGTCCAGGGCTCTCGCGAAATTGGGGGTTCGGTCGCAAGCGCGACCTACGCATTGTGGGGCCCGTGGGGAGACGGGCCGCTGTAGGGGGGCTGATATGAGCGATAAGAAGCTGCCGCGCATTCCGACCTTTGCCGAGCTGGGGATCGACGATGATGAGATAGAAGAGCTCGAGCGCCAGATCGCGGAGGAGGTCGCCGAACGCCGACGCCGACCGCCTGGGCAAGGTGCGCCTGCGAAGGATCAGGATCCCGGGACACGCAGCCGGATCGCACCTGGCGACCGCAGCCGTCAACCGGCGGCCGCCGCGCCCGACAGCGGTGCCGATGCCGCCCCGGCGGCCAAACCCGACGAGGCGGCACAGCCCGACGCGAAGGGCAAGCCCGGCAGGGAGCGCAAACGCAAAGGCGCGGACCAAACGCGGCAGACGCGCAAACAGCGCCGCGCCGAACGGAAGAAGCAGGCCCGTGCGACCCGCGAGCCCAAGCGACCCGCGCGGGGCGACCGTAGCCGCATGCCGGAACCTGGCGCTGCCGTCGGGCCGTATTTCGCAGCGGCCCCCTGGGGCGGTCTACGCGGCCCGCTCACCTTGGTCGCTCTTCTTCTTACAGCCTGGTTTTCCAGCACCTACAGGTCGCTTCCCGATCCTGCGCCCCTCGGCGCGCCGGAAACGGCATTCTCTGCGGCCAGAGCCATGGCGCACCTGGTGGAAATTGCTCAGGAAGCGCGCCCCCCAGGCTCCCCCGCACATGCACGGGTGCGCGACTACTTGTTGGCCGAGCTGCGCGGGCTGGGACACGAACCGGAAGTCCAGACCGCAACGTCGCTGCTTACCGGACCTTCCCTTTTGCGCGGGGCGACCGTACGCAACGTTCTGGCCCGGATACCGGGTCGCGAACCTGGTGGGCCGGCCGTGCTGGTTGCCGCCCATTACGACAGTCGGGGAATCTCGCTTGGAGCGGCCGACGACGGGTCGGGAGTCGCCACGATCCTCGAAGCCGTGCGGGCGTTGGGGTCTCGGGGCCAGCTGCGCAACGACCTGATCGTCCTGCTCACCGACGCCGAGGAGCTGCGTCTGTTGGGCGCGCAGGCGTTCGTCGACGGGCACCCCTGGATGGACGACGTCGCGCTGGTCGTGAACCTCGAAATGCGGGGCGGCGGCGGCCCTTCCTTCATGTTCGAGACCGGCAACGACAACGGGTGGGTCATCGACGCGTTCGGTCAGGCGGACCCCCGTCCGGTCGCGAATTCGATCGGGTTCGAGATCTACGAAAGGCTGCCCAACCTGACCGACTTCACGGCGTTCAAGGAGGCGGGCAAACAGGGACTGAACTTCGCAGCCGTCGGCCGAGCGCACGTCTATCACCAGGTCTACGACTCGCCTGGCAACCTGTCTCGAGCGACGTTGCAACATCACGGAGAGCATGCGGTTGCCATGCTGCAACACTTTGGCAACGCAGACCTTGCGGCTGGCTTCAATGCCCCTGACAAGAGCTACGTCTCGGTGCCTTTCGTCGGGCTGGTTACTTACGGCACGCTGTGGATCACGGTGCTCGGCGCAGTGGCGGTGGCGTTGTGGGTGGTCCTGTTCATCGCGGGAAAACGTTTCGCGCTGCGCACGGGAGCCGTGGTCGCGAGCATGTTTGCGTCGCTAGCGTATCTCGCCATTGTGGGCGCGATGGCGTACGGGATCTTCACTTGGCGCAGCGGCGCGCACCCGGAACTCGGGGCGTTGTACGCTGGCGCATTCCACCAGGAGGGATGGTACGTCCTGGCGATCCTGTGCGGCGCACTGGCGGTTGCAGCGATTGTGGGGGGCGTCCTGAGATTGCGACTGACGGCGGCCGAGCTGGCCACGGGCGGGCTGATCGTACCGGTGGCGCTGGCCGCAATTGCGACCGTGGCATTCCCGATGGCGGCCATGAACCTGCAATGGCCGGCAATCGCGGGGTGCCTTGGAGCCTTCGCCGTCGTGGGCATGAGGCCTCAGCGAAGGATGGGTTTCCCGCGCTGGCTACTTGTGCTGTTGGGAGCGGTTCCGGTAGTGGTGATGTTTACGCCCCTGACCGAAATGATCTGGGCAGGCCTAGGACTGAACCTCGCGGCAGCGCTGGCCGTGACGATGGGGTTTGCGTTCATCCTGATGTTTCCGGCACTCGAAGTGCTTCGCGAGCCGAACGGCTGGTGGGCGCCCGTCGGCGTGCTCATGGCTGGCGGCGCGTTTCTCGCGACGGGCATTTCCACCGCCACGCCCTCGGCCGATCGCCCCGCCCCGTCGACCCTCGTCTACGCCATGGATCGCGATGCCGGCGCCGCGCATTGGGGCACGGACCCGACCCGACCCGACGACGACCCGGGAATAGTCTGGGCCACGTCCGTCGCGGGACCGTTTACCGCTGCCTCGGCGCCCGATTCACTGCGTGGATTCACTGTGCTGCAGCGGCGCTACGCGGTCGCGCCAGCGGAGGTCATCGACGTGCCCCCGCCCGTCGTCGCCATGGTCGTCGATACCATGCGCGCAGACCGTACGCCCCGGCTGGCAGTCGCTTCGGCCATCGGCGCCGAGATGATGCTGGTCGGTTTCGAAGACTCGACGAGGATCGGCGCGGTGAACGCGCAGGCTGTCCCGCTGGAAGCGCGGTCCGCGATTCTCGAGTACTGGGGCAATCTGGAAAGAGGGGTGGTTCTGGACCTGATGCCCGACCCGGGCGTGGACATCGTGCACCTCGCGATCGTGGAACACCATCTTCGCCCGGCCGAGCTCGTGGGTCCCGACCGGTTCCGCAGGCCCTCGGAGCTGGCTCCGAACACCCGCATGCTCTCCGACCGGGCTATGATTCGCACGCGCGCAGCGGTGGACTTGACAACCGGCGAAGTGACGATCCAAGGACAAGCGGCACAAGGCGAGGAGGAAAGCGACCAGCCGACCGAACCGGCGACCGACGACGCGGCGGCCACCGACACGATAGCCGAAGAGGCCACCGACACGATAGCCGTCGACACGATTCCCCCACCTGGGTAGCGGCCCCTTCCCTGGCGCTAGCTGCCCCCGAAAATCGACTTCGGAATGTGCATGCTGACCAGCATGTGCGGCACGTCCACTGTCTCCGAAATCTTGAGGTCGGCGGTCAACGACGACAGCACGTACGCCTCGTTGCGGGTAAGGCCGTGTTCCGTGACCAGGTAGTCGATCATGTAGCGCGTCGCCTTGCGCGCGGCTTCGTCAATCGTGGTGGCGAAACCGGTCACCCCGTAGTACTCGTCCGTTTCGTATTGTGGTTCGACGATTCCGTGCGCGTTCTCCATGACCTCGAGTCGCATCACGATCCGCATCGGGGCCTCGATGGCCGTGCCCGACACTTCGCCATCGCCCTGCGCGGCGTGCGTGTCGCCGATCGAGAACAGCGCGCCTTCGACCTGTACCGGGAAGTAGACGGTCGTGCCGGCCTTCATGTAACGATTGTCCATGTTGCCCCCATTGGTACGCGGCGGAATCGTGACCAGCATCGAATCCGTGTCGGGCGCGACGCCCATGACGCCGGGGAACGGCGCCAGCGGGATCGTGATTTCGTCGTTGAAGGCCACCTCCGTCGCTCCCGGCTCCATCGGGAACCCGCGAATCCACGGTTCCGTGAACTCCTCGGCGAGAAATCCGAAACCGGGCAGGATCGTGGCCCACCCCCACCCGTCCACTTCAACCTCGTAGAGCGTTACGGCCAGCAGGTCGCCCGGACTGGCGCCTTCCACATAGATCGGCCCCGTAAGCGCGTGAATCAGGTCGAAATCGACGGCGGCAAGGTCGTCCTCCGTGGTGGTTTCGACGATTTGGCCGTCCGAGGCTTCCTTGGTGCGCACTTCCACCACCGCGCCCGATGGCACCGTAAGGACCGGCGGAATCGTGCGGCTCCAGCGGTTGTGCGTGTTCTCCGAGCCGAGCGTGAAGTCGGGGGTGGGGATTGCGACGGCGGCCTCGGCTCCCTCGGGTGCCGATGCGGCCTCTTCGGCGACGGGCACGGGCTCAATCGAGCAGGCGACCAGGCCGGGGACCAGCACCAACCCTCCGAACCTGGATCGAATCAGGGTGGACAGTACGTTGGGCGACAACATGTCAGGCTCCTTCTGCAGACAGGCCGTGCAGGGCATCGATCAGCCCTTCAATCTCGGCGGTTGTGTTGTAGACGTGGGTAGAGATACGGATCGCATTGTGGCCGTCGCGCTGATGTTCGTCAATGTGGATTCTCGCGCGATGCGCCATTGCCGGGACGGCCTGGAGCGCGTCCAGACCGTCCAGCTCGAAGATCGTAGAGCCCGGGCATGACGTAGCTGGCGTCCGGCCACTCAGTATCGTCACGCCGGGAATCTGGACGAGCAGCGCCTTGAGATGATCGGACAGGTAGCGGGTGCGCGCCTCGACGTTCTCGATTCCCACCGTCTGCACGAAATCCAGCGAAGCGCCCAGGGCGGCGCGTATCGGCAGCGGGGTCGTTCCCGGCGGCTGATACGCGGGGGCCTCCGGCGTGGCGTCGTGCGCAAAGGCGGAGAGCACCTGGTCGCGGGCATCTCCGCGCACGTAGAAGACGCCGGTTCCCATCGGACCGAGCAGCCACTTGTGGAGACTCGCCGAGTAGGTGTCGCACCCGAGCGCGCGAACGTCGACAGGAAACATGCCAACCGCTTGCGCCCCATCGACATGGCTGACAATGCCCCGTTCCCGCGCCAGCGCACACAGCTTGGCGACTGGATACAGATGCCCACCCCTGGTCACATGGCAGAACGCAACGACCCTGGTCCTTGGCGTCAGGGCATCCGCGATCCGCTCCACGACCTCGTCTTCTGCATGGAATGGACTCGGGACAAACACCGTGTTGACCTTGATCCCGTCGCGCCGCGCCCGGAACTCCCAGGGCCGTCGTCCGGCCGGATGCTCCTGGCTGGTTACCAGCACTTCGGCGTCGGGTTCCAACCGCGCGCCCATGGCCCCCATATGGAGCGCCTCGGTAGCGTTGCGGGTAAGCACGATCTCGTCGGGGTCCGATCCCAGCAGCCGCGCCAGATCCGGCACCACCTTGCGGGCAATCGCCTCGCCCAGCTCGGTCTTCCCTCTCAGCGGTTCCCGCGACAGCGCCTCGTATCCAGCGGCCACGGCCTCGGCAACCGTCGCCGGGGGCATGCCCAGGCTGGCGTTGTTCATATAGGCCGTACCGGGTTGGAGGATGAATTGGTCTCGCACGTCGGCCCAGGCGGCGTCCTCGACCCCCTCGGGGCGGGTCAACGCGGGACGCCCGCCGGAATCACCGGGTTGTGGAGCGCGGGAGCAAGCGGCAAGTGGCACGCCGGTCAGCCCGGCGGCGCTCAGGCCGACGAAGCCGCGGCGCGATAGCTGGTTGGCGTAGGGTGTCGACATTTCGGTTGGCCTTAGTGGGGAGCGATCATCGCTCGTGAGATCATGATAAGATATGGCATGAAATTCGTACTGGCAGGCTTTGCCGGGTCGGGCAAGACGACCCTTTTCAACGCCATGACGGGCCTCGACGCGCCCATCGGCTACGGTGGCGAGGTGCGCGTGGGCACCGTCAAGGTCCCTGACCCCCGCGTGGACTTCCTCTCGCGCCAGTATAGGCCCAAGCGGACCACGCACACCACCATCAATCTCCGCGACGTGCCCGGCGAATACGGCGCCAACTCGCGAGTCCTGTCGCCAGCAGCCCTGCAACAGATTCGCGACCGCGAGGCGCTGTGCCTCGTGCTCCGCGACTTCGTGAACCCTGCGCTGGAAGCCCCGCCGGATCCGCTCGCCGATCTGCGGGCGTTCCACGACGAGTGCGTCCTGTCGGACCTGGGCATAGCCGAGCGCCGGCTGGATCGCGCCCGCAAGGAGCGCGCCGACGTGCAGGAAATCGCGGCATTCCAGACCGCCGTGGCCGCGCTTGAAGACGGACGCGCCCTGCGTCTCGTGTCTCCCGACGATCTCCACCGCGGCTTTGTCAAGGGCTACGGACTGCTCACCGACCTTCCGCTCCTGGCCACGGTCAATGTCGATGAAGAGCGCGCCAGCGAGCCGCTCGGGACGACGCTGGCCACCGAGATCAAGGCGATGGGGGGAACCGCGATGGTCTTGTCGGCCGCGGTGGAAGCCGAAATCGCCGCACTGGACCCGGAGGACCAATCCGAGTTCCTGGAAGACATGGGACTAACGGAGCCAACCCTGGACCGCTTCATCCGCGCCGCCTATGCGATGATGGACCTGATCTCCTTCTTCACCGTCGGCCCCGAAGACGTGCATGCGTGGACGGTCAGGCGGGGAACGGTCGCGCAGCGCGCCGCCGGCCGAATCCACAGCGACCTGGAACGCGGCTTCATTCGGGCCGAGATCATCCCGTACGAGACGTTCGCCGAGCTCGGCTCCGAACCGGCCGTCAAGGACGCGGGGCGGATGCGGGTTGAGGGCAAGGAATACGTCGTGGCCGACGGCGACATCATGTACGTGCGGTTCAACGTGTGACGTCGAGCAGCCAAGCATTGACTTGGAAGCGTTCCTCTACGATCATTTCTGGCCCGCATCGTTACATTGATGCGGTTTTATCCCGCGTAGCTCAGCTGGTAGAGCAGACGGCTGTTAACCGTCGAGTCGCAGGTTCGAGTCCTGCCGCGGGAGTTGGGCTTCCGTCGAGCCGTCCATCAGCTCGATCATTCCTGCTTCGTCCTCCGCTCGGACCAGCTCGCCCCGCTGGACCAGCTTGTCGATCTGCTCGCCGAACCGTTTCTTGGTCGCCGGCCCTGCTCGCTTGAAGCCGAATCGTCGAGCCGCTTCCACCGCGCATTCGTCCGCGCCGATCCCGATGGAAGCTTTCACCACTTCGCGGATCGCGGCCCGAATCTCGCAAGGTGGGATCATGTCGACCTGCCTGAGCCACGACGCGTCTACGTCGCTCCAGTCGCGCGGGTCGGGCGCGCCCTTCCGCAGCGGATCGTCCAACACGCTCCGGTCGTCGTCCTCGACGGACTGTGTCACCATGCCACGACCGACAGCATGCCGGACGCCGTCCCGCACCGCCCTGTGGATTCGGGCGCCACGATTCACGCCGACGACGTGCGGGGCGCCCTGCTGCCCGCCGTCGGCACCAAGCGCGTGCAAATCCTGGACAGATCGCTCGGCAACGGCTTCGATCTGCCGGAACTCCTGGCCAAAGTCGCCCGACACTACCTGCGGCGAGCGCTTGACGATGCCGGCGGAAACAAGACGCGGGCCGCGCGCCTAGTGGGACTTCCCAGCTACCAAACCTTCACGAATTGGATGCGGCGTCACGGCGTGGAGGACTAGTGGCACGCTCCTTGCTTGTAACGTCGGGCAGAGCAAGCGGACGCCACCGCGAGGCGACACCGGAATCATGAGGAAAGCGCAATGAGGAGGAAAGCGCAATGAGCTGGAAGCAAGACGTAATCAACTCCCTGCTGGCCGAGGACTGGACGGTCTGGAGCGAGTCACTCGAGGACCTGACGGACGGGTTCTTCCAGTTCTGCGCCCCACCGCCATACTGGTAGATCACCTTCAGTCCGTGGGCAACTTCGGGCAACATCGGGAAGGGGTCGGGGTTACGATCTCTACCGCGGCAGCATTCTGCATGGCCGCCGTGGAGCTCTGCGAGCGGCTGGCCGGCGAATTGCCGTAGCTGGGCCTTGAAGGGGATTGCGCGCCCGTGGGCACGGGGCCGTGACGCATGACGGTTGCGGCTTGACTTGACCGCCGTCCCGCGGGCCCGATAACTTGCCGCGCAAGACAATGCACCACTTCCTTCGTCGCATGACCCAAATCGTCGCGCTCGGCGCGATGGTCGCCGCCGGGCTTGCCCCCTCCGCCCTCAGATCCCAAACCACCATTCCGGTGTTGACATTCGATACGCTTGTGGCGATGGACGAGTTGCCGGGGCAGCCGTCGTGGCCTTTGGGGTGGAGCGAGCTTGAGCTTGCGGGCGACCGCAGGACTGCGTATCGGGTCGAGGAAGTCGAGGGCCGTCGCGCGGTGTGCGCGGAGAGCCGGGGTTCGGCGTCGGGATTGGTGCGTGCGGTGACGGTCGAGCCGGGGGCGTTTCCGGTCTTGCGATTCTGGATCTGGGTCGAGGACGTGGTTCCCGGGGGGAATGCGCGGGTCAAGGAAGGCGACGATTTCGCGGCGCGGGTGTTTGTGAACTTCGAGTTCGACGGCAGTCGGGAAGGGTTTTTTTCGCGCGTGGGGCACCGGGTCGCTGGGGGCGTGCGCGGCGGGGAGCTGCCGGGTCGGTCGCTGGGCTATGTCTGGGCGAACGTGACTCCCGAGGGTACGATGCTACCGAGCGCGCACGCGGATCGCGTGACGTTGGTCGTGATTGGGTCGGGGAGGCCGGAGCGTGCGGGATGGCGCTTGGTGGAGCGCGACATCGTGGCCGACTTCGAGGGGGCGTTCGGGCATGCTCCCCCGAACTTGCACAGCGTGGGCATCATGTCCGATTCGGACAACACGCAAACGGAGGCGGCCGCGTGTTTCGGGACGATTACTTTGGGGTCTGGGGGGTGACGGGGTGCGGCCTGCGAGCGCGGGCAGTAACATGAAGGGAGCCGCTCCATTGGGCCGTCGGACGAACCACGCTATGAAATCAAGGAGCACTTTGCCGATGTCGGCACGCACAACGAATGCAATCAGAGGGTTGGCCGCACTGTTGCTGGTCAGTTGTTACGGGGGAGATTCCGCCGGGCCGGCGGCTCCGTTCGAGGAAACCGCGTATCCTTCCGACGGGGTCTACGCCGCCGCGCAGCAGAGTGGCGACCGGACGTTACTGACGACGCTGTACAATGGGACGGGCGGCGACAGTTGGGGGAACACGACGAACTGGCTGAGCGCGGCGGCGCTCAACGACTGGTACGGGGTGACCGCGACCTCGGCGGATCAGGTCACGAAGCTGTGGCTGCACGCGAACAACCTGGATGGCGCGTTGCCCTCGTCGGTCGGGAATTTGGCCAGCCTCGACACGCTCAACCTGGGGAAGAATGCGCTCACGGGGCCGATTCCCGCCGGGCTGGGAAACGCGAGCGGTCTGCGGGTGCTGTTTCTGCAGCGGAATCAGTTCTCCGGTGGTATACCCACCCAGCTGGGCGATCTGTCGGGCTTGGTTCTCCTGAACGTGCGGGCCAACCAGCTGACGGGCGAAGTGCCGGCGGAACTGGGTAGTCTCGCGAACCTCCACACGCTGAACCTGATGGACAACCAGCTGACGGGCGCGCTTCCGGCCGAGCTTTCGTCGCTGGGATCCGTGACGCGCTTTCTTGTAGGAGGGAATGCGTCGCTCTGTCGCCCGGACGACGCCGGCTTCTCCGCATGGCTGAATGGGGTTTCCAACACCGACGCGCATGACCTGCCGGTCTGTGAACCACCGCCTCCGGAGGCGCCCGCCCAACCGACGAACCTGTCGCTTGAGCCGGGCGCGACGGCGCGCACGATGACGGTGTCGTTTGACGAGGTGCAGGGTGCGGTGGTTGCAAATACGCAGTACCGAGTTCGGGGTCGAGAGGAGGGCGCACAGTGGACGGCGTGGGCAACCCTGGCGTCGGCGAGCGTTCAGGACGACGGGACGATCGAGGGCCGCACGGGCCAGCACGCGGTGGGCAAGGCGTACGAGGCGCAAGTGCGCGCGTGCGGGGAGTCGCAGAGCGACCAAACGTGCAGCGAAGCGTCGGGGTCGGCGTTCGGGGCGACGGCCGCAGCTGCTCCGGCGGACGCGGATGCGGATTCGGGGTCGCCGCCGCAGACGGTACTGGCGCTGTCGTGGTCGATCGAGAACGCGGAGGACCACGAGGACGCCGCATACGACATCGGTTACAGCGCGGACGCGTCGGCTACGGCCCCCGAGACGATGCTGGCGGCAGCGGACATTCCTGCGTTTACGGCCACGGAGGCCGACATTGCCGGTCTGGAAGCGGACACCGAGTACCGGCTGTTCGTGCGCAGCTACGTGTCGTGGGGAAGCGCGCGCTACTTTCGAGTCCTCATGGGCATCGGGGACGGCGAGAACGGAGGCCGAGGAGACGCAGCCGCCCGCCTCGCCCGACCGCACGGTGCTCGAAGGTCTCCATGGGGCGACTCAGGGCAACGGCTGGACGAACGCGACCCATTGGCTCGATGCGACGATTGCGTTGAACGACTGGTACGGGGTGGAAGCCGATGCGGCGGATGTAGTAGAAAGGCTTTGGCTGCACGGGAACGGTCTTGCCGGAACGATTCCCGGGGCGTTGGGCGAGCTTGCCTCGCTCAACACGGTGAACCTGGGCCAGAACCAGCTGACCGGGGAGATCCCGGCGGGGCTTGGCGACGCGATCAGCCTGGAGGTCGTGTTCCTGCAACGCAACCAGCTGTCGGGAGAGATCCCGGCCGAGCTTGGCGATCTGACCAGTGCCACGCTGATTAACCTTAGCCGCAACCAGCTGACCGGCGCGATTCCGGCGGAGTTGGGGGACCTTGTCGGGTTGGAAACCCTCAACCTGCGGGACAACGAACTCGAGGGCGCTCTGCCGGTCGAGCTCAAGGAGATGTCGTCCCTCGAACACTTCTACGTCGTGAACAACTCGTCGCTCTGCCGTCCCGACGACGACGGTTTCACCGCGTGGCTGGAAGGCATTGCGCGGACGGATGCAATGGATCTTCCGATCTGCGAGCCACCGGCGCCCCAGCCCCTGCACGAGTGCACGGACGGCACTGCGGGCGACTACCCGTGCGACGATCTGGACCTGTTGGCGCATATGGCGCTGAGCGATTTCGGCGCCTACGCAATGGCCAACGACCTGTGGGGCTGGGTAGATCCCGTGACGGGCACCGAGTGGGTGCTGGCGGGACACGCCGCCGGCACTGCCTTCATTTCGCTCGCCGATCCCTACAATCCGTTTTATGCAGCCGTTCTGCCACGCACGTCGGGAAGCTCGGTCAGCGCTTGGCGCGACATCAAGGTGTACGACGACCACGCATTCATCGTGTCCGAGGCTTCCGGGCACGGCATGCAGGTCCTGGATCTGACGCAGCTGCGCAACCTTACCGAAACGCCCCAGACGTTGACCGCGACCACGTATAGCCAGTTTTCCCGTGCTCACAACATCGTAATCAACACCGAGTCGGGCTTCGCCTACGCAGTCGGCGTTAACGGCGGCGAGAGCTGCAACTCCGGCCTGCACATGATCGACCTGAGCAATCCGGGCAGTCCGACCTTCGCCGGGTGCTTTCACGATCCCGCGACTGGCAACCCGGCCGGTTACACGCACGACGCGGTTTGCGTCGACTACGACGGGCCCGATGCCGAGTACGCGGGCAAGGAAATCTGCTTCGCATCGAACGAGACGGCACTGAGCGTGGCCGACGTGACCGACAAGGACTCTGCGACGGTGATTTCCTCGGCGACCTACCCCAACGTCGCCTATACCCACCAGGCCTGGATCGACGATGAGCACGAATACCTGTACATGAACGACGAGCTGGACGAAATCGCCGGATACGCCAACAAGACCCGCACGCTCATCTGGGACGTCAAGGACCTCGACGATCCGATCATGGTTGCCGAATACCTGGGCACCACGCCCGCGACTGATCACAACATCTACATCGTGGACGACCTGATGTACCAGTCCAACTACCTTGCCGGACTGCGAGTGGTGGACATCTCGAGTCGCGAGAACCCTCATGAGGTTGCCTATTTCGATCCGGTGCCCCACACGAACCAACCGGGAAGCGGATACCCCACAGGCGCTGGCATCAGGGGCCGTCTTGGGGTCATGGGCCGGCCCGGCACGGGTGCAACCGGCCTGAGCGCGGCTGGTTGGCAGCGGGCAGGATCGTGGAGCAACTATCCGTACTTCGCAAGCGGCGTAATCGTGTTTTCCGACATGAGCGGCGGCCTCTTCTTCGTCAGGGATTCAGACCAGCAGTAGGAGAGACCGCCGGTAGCTTACCTGCCCGCCAAGAGCTCGTACTTGGCGATTCTCCACGGAGGGATGTCCGGATTCAGCAGCACATAGAGGTATCTGCCCCCACCCAGGACCTTCGAACCTTCCGGTAGCGGCACATTCTCGAAGAGCTTCTTCCCCGTATGGCGATCATACGCCTCCACGGACGCGTCGAGCGGTTTGAACGGGAACCAAGGCCTCGCCGGGTCCAACATGCCCAACGTGAATACCAGGTAGTCGTCGTTCACGATGTCCATGCTCGTGACGAGATCGAAACTCTCGATTAGCCGCTGCATCTTCGTGCCCGCCTGGATCGCCGCTCCCTCCTCGCTGGTAAACGCGAATGCCCCTGGTGCCAGCTCCGGGATTCTGCGAAAACTCGGCGACGGAGTCCCGATGGTCCCTACCGAGTCGCCGGATTCGCTCAGGATGGTTGCGGGGTACAGGAGGGCTGCCAGCACGTACACGGAATCGCCACCCACCGCACCATGCAACCCTCCGAAGGCATGCCAGTAGGGCATGGTCGCAACGATGGTTTGCCAGCTGCTCCAAGTCACTGAATCGTCCACCAACCTGTGGAAGATTCCGTCCATTTCGGCGACCATATCCACATCTCTCGACCTGCCGGTAAACGCCAAGTCGTCGCGGAACGGGAGAAGCATGCCGGAAGTGAAGTCCTCAAGCAACAACATGCTGTCGGGGGTGAGATCGGGAGTCAGGTAGGTCACGGCACCGTTTTGAGCGCCGGTCACCGCGATTCGTCCGTCTGCGAGCTCCGCTACGTCGCGAATCGTGATGAACTCCCACGGCCCACTTCCGAAGCGCCCGAACCCGGCGTCCAGAGATCCGTCCTCGCGATAGGATCGCACTCGCGGAAGCAACCGATCCGCGATGATGAGACCGCCGTCACGCCGCTCGAAGAACACGCCCACCTCGGCGATGGAATCAATCGGATCCTCGCCCAGCACGATGATCTCCGCCAACTCGAAGACATCCTCGAACGGCGGTGAAGGGACCTCGGTCGGCCGGCCGCATGATGCGAGGGAAACCAGGGCGCAAGCAAATGCGAGCGTGAGGGGACGAGAGAGGATGGGAAGTTTGCGTCTCATGGGGCTAATCGTGCAGTGTGGGTGTGAGTGCGTCAACCGTCGTGGCGCAGTTCCCCGCTCTCCCGGAGACCACCATGTCGCTGCCCACCAGTCATCCCCTCGCACGCATCCTCGCGGTAACCGCGGTCACCGCCTTCACCGCCATCGCCCCCACCACACCTACCCACGCCCAGGACGCGAACGATGCGGCCACCACCGATCCGCCCGACTGGGACGTGACGCTCGCGCGGGGCGAGACCCGCGAGATCGACTTCGAGACCGACGAGGGCACCTGGATGTCGGTGGACGTGTCGCCCGACGGCCGCTGGATCGCCTTCGACCTCCTCGCACACGTCTACCGGGTGCCCGCCGCAGGCGCTCAGGCAGAGTCCCTGACACAGGAAAGCGGCGTAGCGGTCAACTATCACCCGAAGTTCTCGCCCGATGGGACCCGTATCGCGTTCGTTTCCGACCGGGGCGGCCAGAGCAACCTCTGGGTGATGGACGCCGACGGATCGAACCCACGACAGGTGCAGTCGAGCATGGACACCCGGGTGACGATGCCCGAATGGACGGCCGACGGGGAGTACATCCTCGTCGGGCAGAGCGGGGGCATCTGGATGTACCATCAGGATGGCGGCACGGGGATCGAGATCGTGTCCAACGACGGGGGCTCGGCGTCGTGGCCGTCGGTGTCGGAAGACGGCCGCTACCTGTTCTACCACGTCCGCACACCGGGGCAGACCGTGCCCTGGGCGGTGGACGGCATCGGCGGCACGGCCCTGGATCCCGCCGCGCCGAGCACTGGCGCGCTCACCGAACCGCTGGTGCGCGACGCCTTGCAGGGAACCATGAACATCCGGCGCATGGACCTGAAGACGGGCGACGTCACCCAAATCACGAGCGGGGTCCCTTCGCGGCAATACCGACTGTCGGGAGGCGGTGGACTGGCAGGCGAGATCTCGCCCGACGGGCGCACGGTCGCGTTCGCGCGGCGGCTGCCCGACGCCACGATCGAGTGGAAGGGTCACGAGTTCGGACCGAGCACGGCGCTGTGGCTGCGTGATCTGGAAACGGGTGCCGAGCGGATCGTCATGGACCCGATCACGCAGGACATGTCCGAGGGGATGAAGACGATCCGCCTGCTGCCCGGCTACGCGTGGGATCCGGGCGGCGCGAGCATCGTGATTGCGCAGGGAGGGAAGCTACGGCGCCTGGACGTGGGCAGCGGCGAAGTCTCGACCATTCCCTTCTCGGCTCGGGTGCACCGGGTGATTTCCGAACAGGCCTACCAGGCATTCAGGATCGACGACGGGCTCGTTCCCATCACCTACGCCCGCTGGGCAACGGGATCGCCCGACGGATCGCGCGTTGCCTTCACCGCCGCGGGTCGGGTTTGGGTTGCAGACCTGCCCGACGGAACTCCCAGGCGCCTGACGAGCGACGACGGCAAGCGCTTCGAGTACTCGCCTTCGTGGTCGCCCGACGGAGACCGAATCGCCTACACGACGGTCGATGAGAACGGCACCGGGCACGTCATGACCATCGGCTCCGACGGTGGGGCGCCCTTCCAGGTAACGGTACAGCCCGGCGAATATGCGCATACCCAATGGAGCCCCGACGGCACGGAGATTCTGGTTACGCGAGGCTCGGGGGCCACGGTCCGCTACCGTTCTCTGGCTCATAACCCATGGTACGACTTGGTGTTACACCCAGCACGAGGGGGGGCGGGCGAGCGCGTCGTCAGGGTTGCCGGCAATACGCTCCCGACTCGCACCCAGTTCGTACGCGGTTCGTTCGGCCCCGAAGGACGCATCTACTACCGGACGATGGGCGACTCGACCCGGCTTCGTTCGGTGGCCCGCGACGGCGGCGACCCCCGCACTCACCTGGTCTTGCCTTATGCCGACGAAGTCATGATTTCGCCCGACGGACGCTACACCGCCTTCAACGAGGGGGACAACGCGTATCTGGTTCCGGTACCGAGCGGCGCGGCGGGGATTGGGGGCGCGGTGGCGGTTGCCAAGAGGAACGGCAGACTTCCCGTGCGGCAGCTGAGCCGGCGCGGCGGAATCTTCCCCGGCTGGCGCGATGCGAACACGGTCGAGTTTGGGAGCGCGGACAACTACTACGGGCACGACGTGGCCGCCGAGACCACCGACACGTTCTCGATCGCGCTGTCCGTTCCGCGCGGATCGCTCGGCACGGGCACGGTCGCGATCACCGGCGCGCGAATCGTGACCCTGGACGACCGCCGCGTGATCGAAGCGGGCACCCTCGTCGCGACCAACGGTCGCATAACCTGCGTGGGGGCGGACGCCGAATGCGACGCGTCGGGAGCCTCGCACGTGGTTGACGCCACGGGCAAGACGGTAATCCCCGGGTTCATCGACATGCATTCGCATTTCTTTCGCGAGTACCGGGGCATCATTCCGCCCAACGCCTTCGAGATGGCGGTTGCTCTGGCCTACGGGGTCACCACCAATCTCGACGATTCGCAGTGGTCGCAAGACGTCTTCCCGGCGGGCCAGATGATCGAGGCCGGCGTGCTGGTTGGTCCGCGCACTTACACGACGGGCGACCCGCTCTACCGAGGAGACGGGGTGCGGCAGAACGATCTCTCCAGCTACGAGGTTGCCGAAGACAACATCGCGCGGCTCCAGTCGTGGGGCGCGGTCTCGCTCAAACAGTATATGCAGCCGCGACGGGATCAGCGGCAGTGGGTGTCGGACATTGCCCGCAAGCGCGGCCTGATGGTGACTTCGGAGGGCAGCGATCTTGCCTACAACATGGGCATGATCATGGACGGGCAAACCGCGTGGGAGCATCCAATCAGCTACGTACCCATGTATTCGGACGCCGCTCGGTTCTTCGGACGCGCGGAAAACCGTGTATTCGCCAACGTTCGTGGTGGGTGGGCCGGGACCGTGGAACGATGAATGGTTCTTCGAGGAAACGGAAGTCTGGCGGGACGAGAAGCTGCGACTGTGGATGCCGTGGAAGCAGCTGGTGCCTCACGCGCGCCGGGTCTACAAAAGGCCGCGCAGCGACTACAGCTTCCCCATGCTTGCGCAGGTGCTGGCGGACTGGATGGCCGAGGGCGCGCACGGCGCGATAGGCGCGCACGGACAGCAGCACGGGCTGGCGTCGCACTGGGAGGTATGGATAGCGGCCGAAGCGCTGGGTCCACACGGAGCGCTGGAGTTGGCAAGCAACGAAGGAGCCTACTTTCTCGGCGCGGTCGACGACCTGGGATCGTTGACCGTCGGAAAGCTGGCCGACCTGATGGTGCTCAACGCCAACCCCCTGGACGACATCCGCAACACGACCGACATCATGTACGTGATGAAGGGGGGCGTGCTGTACGACGCCATGACCCTCGACGAAATCTGGCCGCAGGCCCGACCTTACGGCGCTCGCCCGTGGTTGCACGAGGAAGTCTGGCGTGGGGGCGCCCGGCCGGTGCGTTGACGCGCTCAAGCGGCCGCCCCAGGTTTGGCCCATCGGTCCGAAGTCTTCATTCCCGAGGAGGGAAACTCGCCATGCGCTGTTCGTCGCACAGAAATTCCGTGCTGCCCGTTGCCTTCGCCCTGCTGCTGATCGGCACGACGTTCACCCCCCACCTGGCCGCCCAGTCTCCGTCGTTCGGCAACTCGGTGGTGATCGACGGCGACGAGATGTTCATTGCCGAACCAAACCCCACCTTTCGGGCAGGAGCGGTGTACGTCTATCACAGATCTGGCGGAACGTGGCGCGAGACGGCCCAGCTGCACGCGCCCGACACCGAGCGGGCCGACGGATTCGGGACCGTGCTGGCCAAGACGGGCGACGTGCTTTTCGTCGGACAGCGAGGCGGGCCGCTCCACGTGTTCGAGCGTTCCGCTGGCGGCGAATGGCTGGCCACGGGTACGGTCGACGGCGACGGAGTTGAAGGACTCGACCCCGGATGCGGCCAGTACGGCTATTGCGGCACCGACTTCGGACTGACCCTGACCGCAACCGATGACTGGCTCCTGGTTGGCGCGCCCGGCGCTGCCCCCGCGACCGGTCCGAGGAGATCCGACGAACCCGAGGGGCAAGGCGCAGTCTACGCGTACCAGCGCGACGGAAGTCGTTGGGTGCAACGCGCCACGTTGCAGCCGAGCGATGGCATGGCGGGCGACCGCTTCGGCACAACGATCGCGGCTGTCCGCGATGGCGCGGTCATCGGTGCACCCCACTGGGATGCGCCCACCGACGATGGCGAGTCGGCGGGCCGCGCGTACTACTTCCGGCCGTCGGACGAGGGCGTTTGGGAGGAGAGCGGCGTCCTTGAATCGGCGGCGGTTGCAAACGCGAACTTCGGGGCGGCCATCGCCGTCTACGGAGACGAAGGGGTGTTGATCGGGGCACCGGGAGCGGACGAGAGCCGAGGTGCGATCTTCCCGTATTCCTGGAACGACGGTCAAGCTGCGTGGATCCCCGAAACCGATGACGACGTTCCCCTCACCGGCAACGAAAGCGGCGAACGCTTCGGCGCTGCATTGGCGATCGTTGACGACGGCATCTGGGTGGGCGCCCCGAACCCAAGCGGCAACGAGATCGGGGCGGTCTATCATTACCAATTCCCGAGGGGGGTCACGCCGCAGCGCATTGAGCTGTCCCAGGAAGAGACGGTCGAACGGGACGCGTTCGGCAGCCTGCTGGTGGCGGACGGCGCCACGGTTGCGGTTGGCGCCCCCGGGATGCACCACCAGTCGGGATCGGTCCACGTCTTCGAACGCAGCGGCAGCGGCACTTGGGAGAACGAGGGAATGCTGGTGAGCGCCCCCGACGCGCTCGGCGCGCTTGTCGGCGAAGAGCGTCGCTGTACCGACGGGAGCGTGGGTCCCTTCGACTGCGAAGAGGTTGAGCTACTGTCGTTCATCCCCAATTCGATCCTCCGCGCCGGGGCGCGTGCGCGCGGCGTGCGCACCAACGACAACTGGGGCTGGACCGACCCGGACACGGGACGCGAGTACGCGTTGGTGGGACGCAACGACGGCACCTCGTTCATCGACATCACCGATCCGACGAATCCCGTACTGGTCGGCGACCTGCCCAAACCGTGGGGAACCCCGCCGTCCCAGCTCTGGCGCGACATCAAGACCTACCGGAACCACGCCTACATCGTCGCGGACGGCGCGGGCGATCACGGCATGCAGGTGTTCGACCTCACGCGCCTACGCGACGTGTCGCCCGCCGAGATGCCTGCACTGTTCGAACCCGACACGCACTACCGTGGAATCGCCAGCTCGCACAACATCGTGATTAACGAGGAGACCGGCTTCGCCTACGCGGTGGGCAATCGCGGCGGCGGCGAGTCGTGCGGCGGCGGTCTCCACATGATGGACATCAGCGATCCCAAGAACCCAGTGTTCGTCGGGTGTTCCGTCGACGAGCGCGGCACCCACGACTCGCAATGCGTCGTGTACCAGGGACCCGACGGGCGCTACCAGGGACGCGAGCTCTGCCTGAACTCGAACGGCGCCTACTTCGAGATCACCGACGTGACCGACAAGGACAACCCGATCGCGATTTCGCGCGCTTCGTCGCCCAACGCGGCCTATATCCATCAAGGCTGGCTCACGCCCGATCACCGCTACTTCTTCCAGGACGACGAGAGCGACGTGATTCGAGGCAGCGTCGAGACCACGCGCACCCTCATCTGGGACCTGAGCGACGTAGAAGACCCGGTCCTGGCGCGCCAGTTCATGGGGTCGCTTCCGGCCAGCGCACACAACCTCTATCTCAAGGACGGCCTGGTCTACCAGGCGAACTATCGCTATGGGCTGCATGTCCTCGACATTTCCGACCCGTTGAATCCGCGCGAAGTCGGCTCCTTCGACACCTCGCCGTATCAGGACGGTCCGGGGTTCAGCGGCGCCTGGAGCAACTACCCGTTCTTCGAGAGCGGAACCGTGATCGTGACCAGCCTGCAAGAGGGACTGTTCGTGCTCAAGAAGCGGGTGCGGCCGGTGAGCTGATAGATAAGGGCGGCGAGCCGTCGATTTCGTATCGCCACTTCAGATTATCATGATATATTGAATGTCATGTTCAGAAAGAGGCGAATACCATGTTCAGAAGACGGCTTTCTTTTCCGCCACCCGGCAGCGAGACCTTCTTCCTCTGGGGACCGCGACAGGCAGGCAAGACGACTCTGCTGCGCCACCGCTACCCGGCGGGTCGGTGGATCGACCTGCTGAAGAGCGACGAGTTCCGCCGCTACGCGAGCCGCCCCGAGCTGCTGCGGTTCGAGATCGAAGCGGCGGGGGGCGAACCGGGCCGTCAAGTCGTAATCGACGAAATCCAGAAGGTGCCGGCACTGCTGGACGAAGTGCACTGGCTGATGGAAAACCAGGGCATCCACTTCGCGCTGTGCGGATCCAGTGCGAGGAAAGTCCGTCGCGGCGCGGCCAATCTTCTCGGCGGACGTGCCCTGCGCTACGAGCTGCGCGGTCTGACGGCGGCAGAGCTGGGCCCGGACTTGGATCTCGATCGGCTGCTCAACCACGGCTATCTCCCTCGCATCTACCAGGCGCCCCGCCCCACGCGGCTACTTGACGCCTACATCGGCGACTACCTGAAGGAAGAAGTCGCCGCCGAAGGACTCGTACGCAATCTACCGGCCTTCGCGGGCTTTCTAGACGCGGCAGCCCTCAGCGACACGGAACCCGTGAACTTTTCCAACGTCGCACGGGAGTGCGGCGTCTCGGGCCACACGGCCAGATCGTACTTCGGCATACTCGAGGACACCCTACTGGGACGCTGGTTGCCCCCTTGGCGACGGCGGCGCAAGCGGCGGTTGGCCGGGACTCCCAAGTTCTATTTTTCGGACGTCGGCGTGGTCAACCGGCTCGCGCGGCGCGGCGTCGTGAAACGCGGTTCCGAGCTGTACGGCAAAGCATTCGAGAACTGGGTCCACCACGAGCTGTGCGCTTACGTCGGATTGCACAGCGACAATCAAGGTGAGACGTAGCGACAATCAAGGTGAGAATACGAGATCGCGACGTTGTGAACGAAGGGATGATAACAAGGTGGCATGGGTGGAGCAAGTTGAGCGTCCTGGAGAGCCTGTGAGGCGGTCCTACTTCGTTGGACGGTCCGAGCACGGAATCAAGGCTGGACGGTACCGTGCTCCACCCCCGTGCCAGCGTGAGCGTCGCTGCGGGGTGGGTGGGTAACCATTACCCGTCGTTCCGTGTTGGAACTTGTTCCGACATGGACCGGCGGGTGACCGGCGGGCCCGCTCACTCGGCAGCCCTCGCGGTTCTTTCCGCCGGTGCGCGGACCAATCGTGACCGCGTACCGACCTCATGCTTGTGACCTCCGTCCGCCGCCGGCGATGGAGCGTGGCGGGTTGGGCCGTCGCCATAGCCAACTTGCCGGGTGGCGAGGATGGGAGTGGGGGTCGGCCCCGGCGCGTACCCCACGTCCCGGAGTCGGTTCGTCGGTCTGTCCATGCCCAGCGGCGGCTTTCCTGGCGGCCACGGCGGCGCGACGGCGGTAGCTTTCGACGTTGAGTTCGAAGACGTGGGAGCGGTGCACGAGGCGGTCGACGGCGGCGACGGTCAAGGCTTCGCCACCGAAGATCTTGTCCCAGGCGCTGAAAGGTTCGTTGGCGATGACGAGGAGCGAGCGATTCTCGTAGCGTGCGCCGATGAGTTCGAAGAGGACGCTGGTTTCGGTCCCTTCGCAGGTGGCGTAGGAGAAATCGTCGAGAATGACGAGGTGGTATTTGTAGAGCTTGGCGATGGCGGCGTCGAGGGCGAGGTCGCGCCGCGCCGCCTGGAGCCTCTGCACCAGACTCGACGTTCGCTGGTACAGCACGCGGTAGCCGTTTTCGACCAGCTTGAGTCCGATGCCCGCGGCGAGGTGACTCTTGCCCGTTCCCGGCGGACCGAAGAGCAGCACGTTGGCCGCTTCTTCGAGCCAAATGTCGCCGCTCGCCAGCACGCCCACGCGCGCCTTCGACACGGCGGGCACGAGGTTGAAGTCGAAATTGTCGAGCGTCTTGCCGCGGGGCAGCTTCGCCTCGGCTCGGTGCCGCTCGAAGCGCCGCCGTTCGCGATCGGCGACTTCTTGGCTGGCCAGCGCGGCGAGCAGGCGCGCCGAGGACCAGTCTTCCCGGTCCGCGCGTTCGGTGAAGCTTCTCCACAGCGCCCGCATGCTCGGCAGGCGCAGTTGCTTCAGCAACAGGTCGAGTGCCGGGGGATCGACGATGAAGGAGTCTTTCATCGCGGTGCTCCGTTCAGGCAGGCGTCGTCGTAGCGCGACAGTGGCGGGAGGGTCGTTTCGAGGTCGGGAAGGGAGTCCGGCGCTGGGAACCGGTCGCGCAGCACTTCGGCGTCGGGCAACCGCCCGGCCTCGAGCTGCGCTTCGATCTCGTCGGCCAGCAGGGCCTCGCATCCGTGATCGTGGGCCAGCGCAAGGAGTTTGACCATCCGCCGGCAGGCCTCGCGGTCGTCCAGGCGCTCGCGCAACGCGTCGAAAGCCTGGCGGTAGGCGTCGCGGGGGAACAAACCGTCGCGGTGGACCCAGTTCATCATCGCCATCGGCTTGCGACGCAGAGAGGGCAGCACGTGCCGGTAGTTCACGACCCGTCCCCGTCGCCCTCCCGGTCCCGGGTGGCCCCGAGGCAACGTCACGAGCTCCTCGGTCCCGACGAAGACGACCAGGCGGTCGTCGTACAGTCTCACCCGCAGCCGGTGTCCCACCAGCCGCGACGGCACCGTGCAGAACACCCGCCGCAGCGAGAACCCACCCGCGCTCGTCACGCGCACCAAGGTCTCCTCGAAACCGTCGCTGCGACGCCTCGGCAACGGCCGCAGCACGGCTCGCTCGGCGTCGATCCTCTTGCGGTTGCGAGCGTTGCGGCGACTCGCCACCCGGCTCACGAACTCTCGGTACGCCTCGATCGTCTCGAAGTCCCTCGATCCCCTCAACAGCAGCGCATCCTCGATGGCCCGCTTCAAATGCCCGTGCGCGCTTTCGATCGAGCCGTTCTCGTGCGCCCGGCCCCGGTTGTTCCGGCTCGCCTTCATCCCGTAGTCTCCCATCAACGCCTCGTAACGTGCGGTCCGGTCCTCCCGCGCACGACGCTTCAGGTTCCGAAACGCCGCCGACAGACTGTCCGTCCGGTGCTCCTTCGGAACGCCGCCCAGCGCCCACAGCGCGTCCTGCAACCCCTCGGCCAGGGCAACGTAGCTCTCCCCGCCCAACACCACCGCCACATGCAGAATCCCGAGTACTCCAGCCGAAAATGGTACAGCTTGTGCACCAGCTTCTCTCCCCCAACCGTCACCCCCAGACGCCCGGCGTCGGTGAAGTCCGACAACCCCCGTCGCCCCGGCTCGTGCTTCTGTCGGAAAACGACCTCGCGCGCCGGCCCGTGCTTCGCCTTCCAGCTCCGAACCCGTCGCTCCAGCGTCCGCCGAACCCCCGGATGACGCCGCATCATCTCTTCGTACAGCGCCACCGCCCGCAACCCCGGGTTCGCCTCCAGCAGCGGCACGATCTCCTCGTCGAATATCCCCGCCAAAGGGTCGGGGCGTCTCCGCCCCCGAGGTTTCTTCACCGACCGACGCCCCGGATCCCCTTCGATCCGATACGCCGTCGCCCTGCTGAACCCCGCCTTCGCCGCCGCCAGCGCAGGCCCGTCCTTCCGTCGAGCGGTCATGTACAGCTCCATCTGGTGGTCCGTAATCCGTCGGCCCGGCACTTCGCGTCTCTCCTGATCCCAGGGAAACACCAAAGCTCAAACCTCCCGCCGCCACCTCCGGCCGTCTCACCTTGTTTGTCGCAAGCGTCTCATCCTGATTGTCGCGCTACACCGCGAACCAACTGACGGGCGAGATACCGCCCGAACTCGGTCAACTCGCTAACCTGTTGGAGCTGTACCTTGACGAAAATCAGCTGACCGGCGAAATCCCATCCGGCTACGTGGACCTGACTGCACTGTCACGGTTCTACTTCAATACAAACAATGGGCTCTGCGCCCCCGAAAGCTTGCGGACCTGGCTCGAAGACACGGACGCATATCAAGGCTCGTTTTGCGCATCGGGCGCCCCGTCCGCTCTGGGCGCACTCGGCGTCGTCTTGAGGCAGAGCCTCTCGCCACAAGGAGAATGAAAGAACTCGCCACAAACACAAATCTGTCCGGCGCGCGCAAGCGGGGGTGGGGTAAGGGCCGGGCGTTGCTCGCACTGGCGGCACTGCTCGGGACCGCCTGCGGCGATGGCGGCACGGGTCCGCAGCCTCCTTCTGCGCCCGTCGCGACCCGGGTCGAGCTTTCGCCAGCGTCGGTGTCGTTGAGCGCCATCGGCGAGACGATGCAGTTGTCGGCCACCGTGCAGGACCAGATGGGCGCGCGGAGGATGACGGCATTGGCGCGGGAAGATCAGTCCCAATCCGGAGTCGCCTTGAGCTGAAGTTCCCGCGGTCCCGCCGGTCCTGGTCGGGATTGCGCCATGATGGCGACTCACGCAGCTTGCCTCATTGTTTCGGGGGGTGTCCTGAAGAAGAAAGACGGGGCACTCCAACCACGACCTCCAACTACGTCGCAGCGCCGTCATGAACCACGCTCACCCACTCGCTTCCGCACAAAGGGGCCTGTCGGCAAGATCCGGCCGGGCGCTTCTTGCGGCCGTGCTCGGCATGACCTGGCCACGTTGACTCTCAATCGCGTGCAACCCGCCGCGACGGGAGCCGTCGCCGCCGACGTCCTCGCTACGTCGCCGACGTGGGTAGCAAGGCCACCGGCCCGACCACCCTTACCTACCTAGAATCCGCGCGGTTGCACCTATACGTCAGGCCACCCTCGCTATCGGTCATTGCCACGGGCGTTCCTTGAAGCTCTCGACAGGTTTCAATGAATGCGTCCGCCGCAATGCGGTCATTACGACCGAAAGCCAATTCGAGCGCCAAGAACGTAACCACGGTTGTCACCACAAACGCCGCGCATACCGCAACTAGTCCGCGCATGTCAGATAAAGCACGCATGGTCTGAATCTCCTTGTGGGGTTCGGGAGTGGTTGAAGCACTAACAGTATACAGGCCCGACCCCGCGCGGCGCAAATCATCCGGTTCAAAGATGCGATGGAAGTCCCAGTCTTTCCATTCCGGTTCCGGGATTCCGGTTTCCGCGCCGCGCCGCCGTCCGCCATCGGCCAGCCGTCCGCGCTTGACAGCCGCGCCCCACCACCACCATTTCAAACGAAACGCGACCCCTTCCCGGCTCGCCCCACCACCCCAGCAAGGACGCCCCCGCCATGCTCCCGCACCGCCGCCGCTCGGCCCCCTCACAGCTCCCCCGCCCCGCGCGACCCACCACCCCACCCGCGCTTGCCGCGACGCTTATGGCCCTGATCGTCGCCCTCCTCCCCTTCACACCCCCCGCCAACCTTGCCGCTCAGGCCCCCGACGCCCGCCTCACCGTAGACCGCTACCTGGACTGGGAACGCGTCGGCAACCCCCAGATCTCGCCGGACGGCAACCAGATCGTCTACACGCGCTCTTGGGTCAACAAGCTGGAGGATCGCTGGGAATCCGCGCTTCACATAATGGACGCGGACGGCTCCCGCAAGCGCTTCCTGGTCGAAGGATCGTCGCCCCGCTGGTCGCCCGACGGCACCCGCATTCTCTTCACCGCCCCCGGCGAACCGGCCGGCGCCCAACTACACGTGCGCTGGATGGACGACGAAGGCGCGGTCACGCAAATCACACGCGTGCCCGAAGCGCCGATGAACGCAAAATGGTCGCCCGACGGTTCCATGATTTCGTTCACCATGTACACCCCCGGCGAGCTGCCCAGCGACTGGTCCATTGACTTGCCTTCCGCTCCCGAAGGGGCTAGTTGGACCGTGCCGCCGCGCATCGTCGAACACATGCACTTTCGCGCCGACCGCGTGGGCTTCACCGATCCCGCCTACATGCACCTCTTCGTGGTTCCGGCCAACGGGGGCACCGAACGGCAGCTCACGCACGGCAAATGGAACGTGGGCGCGCGCTATATCGGCATCTATATGGGTGCCGGGTACGACTGGACACCCGACGCCGGCACCATCGTTTTCGACGGGCTCATGAAGGAAGACTCGGACATGCGCTATTTCGAGTCCGCGATCAACGCCGTAGACGTGGCCACCGGGGAGACCCGCGAAATCACGTCCACCCGAGGCCTCTGGACCAGCCCTTCGGTTTCTCCCGACGGCGCTACGATCGCGTTCACCGGGTACGAATGGTCGCCCCAGACCTACCACGTCGGCGAGATCCACACCATCGGCATCGACGGCAACGACATGCGCAAGCTCACGCCCGACCTTGATCGCGACGTGGGCGCCATGACCTGGAGCGACGACGGAAGCCGCTTCTTTTTCTCGGTGCAGGACCGGGGTTCCGCAAACGTATACGCAGCCGCAACCGACGGCACGCTGGAGCAAATCACCGACGGCGTGCACATGCTCAGCCTCTCGTCGACCGCGGGCGGCATGGGCGTCGGCGTGCGTTCCGCTCCCCAGGCGCCAAGCGACGTCGTGCGTTTCAGCCTTGAACCGGGCGCATCGGTGACTCGGCTGACCGACGTGAATGCAGATGTGTTGGAGGGCGTCGCACTCGGCGACATCGAGGAAATCTGGTACGAATCCACCGAGGGTGCACAGGTACAGGGATGGGTGATCAAGCCACCCGGCTTCGACCCCGCGCGCCGCTACCCCCTCATCATGGAAATACACGGCGGCCCGCACGGCATGTACAACGTGGGCTTCAACTGGATGTTCCAGAACTTCGCCGCCAACGACTTCGTGGTCCTCTACACCAACCCGCGCGGCTCGACCGGCTACGGCACCGATTTCGGCAACGCAATCGACGACAGCTATCCCGGTGAACGCGATCTCGCCGACCTGCTCCACGGCGTCGACGAGGTCGTCGGCCGCGGCTACATCGACACCGATCGCATGTACGTCGGCGGTTGCTCGGGCGGCGGCGTCCTTTCGAGCTGGGTCATCGGCCACGACAACCGCTTCGCCGCGGCGGCCGTGCGCTGCCCCGTCATCAACTGGATGTCCTTCGCGGGCACCGCCGACGTGGCGATGTGGGCCTACCGTCGCTTCCGCGATCTGCCCTGGGACAACCCGGACAAGTGGCTGCACCACTCGTCGCTCATGTACGTGGACAACGTGACGACCCCCACCCTGCTGCTGACCGGCGAGCTCGACCTGCGCACGCCCATGACGCAAACCGAGGAGTACTACCAGGCGCTCAAAATGGTCGGCGTGCCCACCGCCATCATACGCTTCGCCGACGAATACCACGGCACGGGCAGCAAGCCGTCCAACTTCATGCGCACCCAACTCTACATGCGCAAATGGTACGACCGCTGGACCGGTCGGCGACCCGCGAGCTGATAGCCGATCATGTCCGACTCCAGACTCAAGCCGTTCAAGAAGGCCAAGCTGCCGGCCCCTCCCCGGCCCAAGGGGCTCGCGTGGATCGGCGTGGTCGGTCCAGGCGTCATCGTGCTGGGCGCGTCGATCGGCAGCGGCGAGTTCCTGCTCGGCCCGGCGGCGTTCGTGCAATACGGGTTGGTGCTGCTCTGGGTGACCCTGGTGGCCGCGTTCCTGCAGACCGTGCTCAACACCGAGCTCATGCGCTGGACCATTGCAACTGGCGAACCCGTGGTGACCGGCTTCATGCGCACCAAACCCGGGTCGCAGTTCTGGGCGGTCTTCTACGCCATCCTGTACTTCCTGCAAGTGGGGTGGCCCGGCTGGGCGGGAGCGGCCGCCGGGGCGATCTTCTTCCTATTTTTCCGCGAGCTTGCGGGACCCGGGCAGGAGACGATCGTGTACTGGATTGGCGTGGGCACCTTCGCGCTGTGCGTGGGCATTCTGCTCTTCGGCAGACGCATCGAGCGCACCCTGGAGATCCTCAACTGGGTGTTGGTGTCGGCGATCATCGGGAGCTTCCTGATTCTGGCCCTGATCTTCGTGGCGCCGGATACCTGGGTCGCGGCCGGAGCCGGTCTGGTGGGCTACGATCCGGCCGCGGGGTCCTTTCGCTTCATTCCCCAGGGCGTGGACTGGTTCCTGATCGGGGCGTTCGCCGCGTACTCGGGCGCCGGGGGCGTGATCAACCTGACGCTTTCGAACTGGGCCCGCGACAAGGGCTACGGCATGGGCAAACGCACGGGGTACATCCCGTCGGCGGTCGGCGGCGAGCGCACCAACCTTGCGCCGACCGGATACACCTTCAACACCACGTCAACGGCCATGAGGCGCTGGCGAGGGTGGTGGCGCATCGTGCGCGCCGACCAGTGGGGCGTCTACTTCGTGGGCGCCATGCTGGGCATGGTGCTGCCGGCCGTGCTTTACGTCACGTTCATTGAAGGGGGCACCGACATCCGCGGCCTTTCCGTCGCCGCAGCGCTGGCGGACGCGATGGCCAGCCGCGAAGGCGCCATCTTCGGCGGGGTCATCGCGCTCATGGCGGTATGGGTGCTTCTCAAGACCCAGCTGGACATTCTCGAAGGCATGACCCGCGCAATCACCGACATCCTGTGGACGGGGTCGCGCGCGGTTCGCCGCTGGCGCGGAGGCGACGTGCGAGTCCTGTACTACGCCGTGTTGGGCGCGTTGACGGTGTGGGGGGTCGCGGCGCTCGCCCTGGCACAGCCGATCTTCCTGCTACAGCTCGGCGCCAACATGGCCGGCGTCGTCTTCGTCATATCGCCGCTGCACTTGCTGTACATCAACACGCGGTTGCTGCCCGAAGCCGTGCGACCGCCCATGTGGCGCAGGGTGGCCCTGGTGGCGATGTCGTTGTTCTACGGGGCGTTCGTGACGCTGTGGGTGTGGAGCATGGTGGGGCCGTGGGTGCGGGGCGTGGTGGGGGGGTAGTCAGTCAGATCGGGACGATGCCACGGCCAAGCCATGCGAGCTAGTGCGAAAATGACAACTCGTTGGACTCTCGCACTTGCCGCCCTGCTGCTGACAGGGTGCGGCGACAGTGCCGTTTCGGGCGTTCCGACTGGCGAACGAGACCGCGCGCTTGCACTGGCAGAGGAGATCGTCACTGCAATGGCGAAGTATTACGCCGAGAGGTATCACGATGGGACCATGCGCGCATTCGCGGTAGACCCGGGGCGCTTGGGCTTGGCCAACGACCCGAACACGCCCGATTTGGGTTACATCTCCGCACCGGCACTTGAAGGCGCGTTGCGCACCGTCGCGGAACAATTCCCGTCCGATCGGGCGTCGTGGCTTATCAGTATCGATCCGGTGGAAAGGCTCGAAATCGGTCCCGATGTTCATTACTTCCTTGGAGCGGAGGTGGTCGACTATCACGCTTCGCATTGTTGTCCGCGGGTCGCGGCGGAGCTCGCTAAGGACGATGATGGATGGGTGTTGTTGGGAGTTGCCCGAGGCGGCTATGCGACGGAGACGGACGAGTCTCGGCGGGAGCGCCTTGCGTGGGGCGCGGAAGTTACTCCGATGACTGCGCGGGGTCGGCTTGGTTGCCTTGTCGTTGCTGTGTTGGCCTCGTTGGGTTCGGCACCCGCCATTTCGGCGCAACGTTGGACCAACTCGTACATCGACGCGTAGATCCAGGAGGGCGATGTCGCTGTTCTACGGGGCGTTCGTGGCGCTGTGGGTGTGGAGCACTGTGGTGCCGTGGGTGCGGCGGGGCATGGTGGGGGGATAGCCGGAGGCGAGCGCCCCACCCGTCACCGACTACCCGTGCTACCGCCTCCCGCGGCCTGCTCCTCCATGAACCCACGCGCCTCGGCAAGCCCCGAAATGCCGTCGCGGCCTTCCCACAGCGACGCAACCTTCGAGTAGTTCTCCAGCGCAACCATGGTGTTGCCCATCGCCGCATTGGCGCGGGCCAACCCGAGCAGCGAACGCGGACGTCCCGCCATGCGCAACAGCGAGGTCTCGAACATCTCGGCGGCGTCTTCGGCGCGACCCATCTCCAGCAACATCTCGCCGTACAGCTCATGCACCGGCTTCACCGGGTTGGCGGACCCGCGCGGCGGAGCCATGGCTTCAACCGTCTCGACGGCCTTGTCCATAAAGTCGGTCGCCATGTCGTCATGACCCATGCCGGCGTGCAGGAGCGCACTCACTTGCATGTGCATCACATGGTCGTAGCCGGTTCCATCCGAGTTCTCGCCGAGCGCTTTCTCGGCTGCAGCAAGCGTCTCCTGGTCGCCCGTGCGCGCCGCACTCAGGCCGGTGGCAAGCAGCTCGACGGAACGCATTTCGTCGGTTACGGGCCGCACGTCCCATTCCTCGGTCTCGACCGTGTACCGCGACTTGAGCAGCGGCACCGCACCCCGCGCCCGTGCCGTCCCCGCCGCACCGCGCGCGCCGCCGACTTCGAACCCCTCGTGCTCGACCATGTCCTCGATACGCTCAATCCACACCTTCGCCTTCGCGTAGTCGCCGCGCTGCAGATCGCCGTACTGACCCCAGTCAAGCGAGTGCACGGCGTCGCCCAAAGCATCGCCGGGCTCCCAAAGCTCGACCGCAACGTCGTAGGCCGACTGATTGTGCCCCGAAACCAGATCCCACATGCCGTGCTGAATGAAAATGTGAGTGGGCATGTGCCGGGCGTGCGAAACCGCGGGGGCGATGTCGGCGAACGCATATGCCGCGTCCAACGCCAAGGGCGCATTGATCGGATGGTCGAAGGAATGAATGGTGTAGTGAGCCGCGCCGGGATGCACCGGGTTGTCGTTCAGCAATTTGAGCGCAATCGTGCCTGCGCGAATGTTGTAGCGCTCACTCAGGTCGCCGGTCGCGCGCGTGGCGCCAAGCAACGCCAGCGAGTAGAACGCGGCGATCTCGGGATCGTCGGGGTACGTCTCGTGGAGGTCGCCCATCGCCTCCATGTACTCGACGCGACGCTGCGTGTGGTCACCGTCGCCCCAGAGGATCTCGACGGCGCGCATAAGCCCCTTCTCGCGCTCGGTGGGCGCCTTCGCAATGCGCTCTTCCGCCGTGGGCGCGAGCCGCTCCAGCGCTGCACGGGGCTCGGTCGGGTCCATGTTGGTGACCAGGGGATGGTTGTAGGCAAGCGACTCGGCCCAGTAGGCGAGCGCAAAGTCGGGGTCGATCGCCTGGGCGGCGTGGAACTGCTCCCGCGCCTGCTTCCAGCCGAAGCTGTGCAGGATCGCGACGCCGCGGAGGAAGTGGTCCTGGGCCTCGCCCGTGGCCGAGGTCGGGAAGGTGATGACGCCCACGTCGTCGAACTGGGCGGTTGCCGCAACGGGTGTTCCCAGGGTCGCCGCGCCGGCCAGGGCTGCCACGATAAGGGCGGTGGCGGTTGCCGGGCTCCGCAGGGTCGCGCTGAACTTCGTCATATCGAGTCTCCTCATGCTTCGGCCACGGCCGTGGCCAGGTTGTTCAATGCCTTCTCTACTATAGCTCTTGGAGAAGCCAGATTCATGCGCATGTACCCAGCTCCTCCCGTGCCGTAATTCGGTCCGGGGTTCAGGAACACGCCTGCGCGCGTCGCGAACCAGCGTTGCAGAACGTCTTCGGGTGTAACCTCGTCGGTGCTGTTTGCGCTCTCGCGGGCAGCGGTCTCGGCGGCTCCAATGCGGTCTGCGAACTCCGCGACGTTCAGCCAGGCGAGGTAGGTGCCCTGCCCCTTGCGGTGCCGAACGCCCGGCACGTTGTCGCGGATGTAGGACTTGGCGAAGTCGTGATTCGCGTCCAGATAGGCGAGCAGATCGTTGAGCCACGGTTCGCCCTCGTTGAGCGCGGCGCGCGCGGCGACCATGCCCAGGGTGCTCAGATCGGCGCGCGTGTTGAGTTTGGTGCGCGCGAGCAGGTCGGGGTTGGTGCAGTGGTACCACGCCACCTTCATGGCCGCCAAGCTGAAGGACTTGCTGGCGGATTTGAAGGTGAGGCTGTTGTCGACGAGCTCCGGGTCGAGGCTGGCGAACGGCGTGTAGGCGTTGCCGTTGGTGACGAAGTCGCAGTGGATCTCGTCGGCCAGGACGACCACCCGATGCTTCAGGCAGATCTCGCCCATGCGCGTCAGGTCTTCGCGCGACCAGCAATTGCCGGTCGGGTTCTGCGGGTTGCACAGGATGAACGAGTTGCAGCGCTGCGCGCGGCGTTCGAAGTCGTCGAAGTCGATGGAATAGCGACCGTCGGCGTCGACGACCATGGGGCTGTCGTCGGCGATTGTGCGGGCGAAGCGCACGTCGGTGTAGAAGCCGGAGTAGGTTGGCGTTTGCAGCAGGACCCGCGTGCCCGGAGGCGAGAACGTGTGAAGTGCCGCGATGATGCCCGGATGCACGCCGGTGGTAAACACAATCGTGGACGGGTCGATCTCGAGACCGTAGCGCCGGTGATTCCATTCGGCCACCGCTTCGGCATACGAACCTGGGCGGTGCATGTAGCCCCAGTTCTCGTGAGCGCACCGCTCCGCTAGTGCCCGCGTGACGCAGGGGGCCGCGCGAAAGTCCATGTCCGCGACGCCCATGCCGGCCACGATGCCGTCGCCGAACCGCTCGACCGCGCGATCCCAGCGAACGCTGTCGGTGCCCACGCGGTCGTAGACTTCGTCAAAGTCGTAGTCGTCGAGAGCGGGGGGGAAGCGGCGGCGGGTGGGACGGGTGGGGGTGCGTGCGGCAACCGACGATACGCCGGCCGCGCCCAGCAGGACGCTGGCCCCTGCGGTGCCGAGGAAGTTCCTGCGGTTGAATCGATTCCTGCTTCGCATGTTGTTGCGCCCCTGTTGCATGGTGCTTTCCCGGATAAACGTTCCTCCGTTGGTTGTCGGTCAGAATGGGGGCGCGATGGCCCTTCCGCAAGGGGCGAGCGCGTCGAGGGCCGTGGGAGTGTCGGGCATGGCCACCCTCACCCGCGCCACTCGGCCAACAATCGCGCTTCCGTATCGCGATCCAGCCCGGTCCGCAGCGGGAACTCCCCCCCTGCTTCCCGGCTTCGGTGCCAGTCAAGCGTCTCCTTCGCGATCACGGCGAGGGGGCGAAACACGAGTCCCGCCGCGATTGCCCGGCTGCTGTCCATGCGACCGTAGTTCAGGTAGCGACCACGGGGCGGCTGCCAGAAGGGCAGCTGCTGTTGCGGCGCCTGGCCCCGTTCGGCAAGGAAGTCCCAGTCCACCCAGGTGCACGACACGGGCGTCGCGGTGATGGCGCGAATCCCGTACACCAGCTCGGCGGATGAGAGCGGCGCCGCTGGTCCCACGCTGTTGAAGATTCCGGCCGTCTGGCGCTCCAACAGGTGGACGTAGAACTCGGCAAGGTCGCGCACGTCGATGAACTGCACGGGATCGTCCGGGTCGCCCTGCACGAGCACGTCGCCGCCGCGGTCGATCCGGCTTGGCCAATACGTGAAGCGATCGCTGCGGTCGCCGGGGCCAACGATGACGGGCGGCCGCACGATCAAGGTCCGCGCGCCGAAACCAGCCTCCACCTCCCGCTCTGCGAGCACCTTGGCCGGGCCGTAGGCCGTCCATTCGCTTTCGGGAAGGTCCGCCGGGCCGATGGGGGCGTCTTCGTCCATCACGTCGGCGGTGAAGTCGGTGTAAACCACGCGGGTTGACGTGAACAGGTACTGATCGGTGGCGTCCTTGAGCAGGGTTACGGACCGACCGACCTGCGCGGGGGTGTACCCCGAGTTGTCGATCACGGCATCCCAGCGGCGACCTTCCAGCGCCGAGAGGTCGTCGTTGCGGTCGCCGACCAGCTTCTCGACCGTGGGAAAGAGGTGGGTGTTGGTGCGTCCACGGTTGAAGAGCGTGAGCTGGTGGCCGCGCGCGAGGGCGCGTCTCACCAGGTGCGGACCGATAAAGCCGGTGCCGCCCAGTACGAGGATGCTCATGCCGTCCTGGGGGCGGTCGCCGAATCCAAGCGCCGCTGCGCTGGTCGTCGTGCCCGCTTGGCCAACAAAGGTGCGTCTCGTGATCATTTCGTCAGGTGACTCCCAAAGGGATGAATCGGATAACTGCGGGACATGTGCCCAATCAATGGTTGCCACTGCGAGGCCAGCGCGCCAGTGTGAAGGCTTGCAGAGCCCCACCCCTTCGGAAAGGGATCCAATCATGCACGCCTTCTCCTCAACGACTCCGCTCGTCCCCTGCATTGCGTTCACCTTCGCGACGTTCGTCGCCCTCGCCGCTCCATCGCTTGGCCTGACCACCCCGCTTGCGGCCCAGGACGCGGCCAACGAAGAGTGGGACGTGACGCTGGCCCGAGGCGAGACCCTCGACATCGATTTCACCACCGAAGAAGGCACGTGGATGTCGATGGACATCTCGCCGGACGACCGTTGGGTCGTCTTCGATTTGCTCGGACACGTCTACCGCGTGCCGGTCGACGGCGGCGGCGAAGCGGAGCTCCTGACTGGCGGCACCGGCGTCGCGACCCACTATCACCCCCGCTATTCGCCCGATGGCACGACGATCGCGTTCATCAGCGACCGCGAGGGCCAGAACAATCTTTGGGTCATGAATGCGGACGGCTCTGACCCGCGCTCGGTCTTCATCGACCAGGGACTGCGCGCGGTCGAGCCGGCGTGGTCGCCCGACGGGAACTACATCTACGTGCGCATGCAAAGCGTGGCGAGCGGGTTCGGCGGTCCGCCGGGCCGGAGCGGCATCTGGATGTACCACAAGGACGGCGGCGACGGCATCCAGGTGGTCGCCGACCAGCCGCAGGCGCAGTGGCCGTCGCCGTCGGAAGACGGGCGCTACCTGTACTTCCACGTCTACACCGGGCCACCCGGCCTGCAGGGTCGCGACGCAACCGCCGGTCATTGGCAGGTCAGACGCAAGGATCTGCGCACCGGCGAAGTGGTGAACATTACCAGCGGGACGGCCGCGCAGCAGGTGCGCAGTTCCAGCGGCAGCGCCTACGCGGCGGAGATCTCGCCCGACGGCCGCAGCCTCGCGTTCGCCCGCCGCATCCCCGGCGGCACCATCTCGTATCGTGGCCATACGTTCGGGCCGCGCACCGCGCTGTGGATCCGCGACCTAGAGACCGGGCGCGAACGGGTTGTGATGGACCCGATCACGGTCGACAACGCCGAGGGGATCAAGACGCTGCGCATCTTGCCGGCTTACGGTTGGAGCGCAGACGGGTCGCGGGTCGCGATTACTCAAGGCGGCAAGATCCGTATCCTCGACGCCGCCAGCGGCGAGGTAACGACCGTTCCCTTCTCGGTGCGCGTGCAACGCACGATCTCCGAAATGACTCGCGCCGACTTTCGCATCGACCACGGTCCCTTTGAGGCGAAGATGTTGCGCTGGTACGCCGCCTCGCCCGACGCATCGACCATCGCTTTCCAGGCCGTCGGCAGGGTCTGGACGACTCCCGCCGGCGGCGGCACGCCCACGCGCCTCACGTCTGGCGACGGCCCTCACGAATTCTCGCCTTCATGGTCGCCCGACGGCAGCTGGATCGCCTACACCACCTGGGGCGGCGCTGAAGGCGGCCACGTGTGGAAGGCGCCCGCCACCGGCGGCACGCCCGTGCAGCTTACAACCACGCCATCCGAGTACGCGCACCCGGTCTGGACGCTTGACGGCTCCGAAATCGTGGTAACCCGGGGCAGCGGGGCGGCAGCCCGTGCCAGATCGGCCACCCAGAACCCCTATTGGGAGCTCTGGCGCGTGCCCGCCGACGGGGGTGCGGAAGAGCGAATCATGACCATCCCCGCCGGCGGATCCGGCGGCCTTCTCGGCAATCGACGCCAGATCACGCGCGCCTCGTTCGGGCCGGACGGACGCGTGCACTTCCCGGCGGGCCACCAACCCGACGGCGGGCAGGCCGCAACCGCCCTGATGTCCGTGCGCCATGACGGCTCCGACCTGCGTCTGCACGCCACAATCCCATTCGGGGACGAGTTCGTGATCTCCCCAAGCGGCGACCGGGTCGCGTTCCAGGAAGGCGACAACGTCTTCTGGGCGCCGTTGCCGCCAAGCGGCGTCGGTGGCGCCCCCGTCGAGCTCAGGAAGCGCGGCGCTCCCGTCCCGGTGCACCAGCTGACCACCGAAGGCGGGCTCTACCCGCGCTGGCTCGACAACGACCGGCTCGAATACGGCAGCGCGCAACGCTTCTTCGTACACAACGTCGCGTCCGGCGACACCGACACCATGCACATCCGGCTCAGCCTCGACCGCCGCATCCCCGACGGCACCCTGGCACTCACCAACGCCCGCGTCGTCACGTTGGCCGATCGCGCGGTGCACGAGAACGCCACGATTGTGATCGAGGGCAGCCGCATCGCCTGCGTGGGGGAATGCGATACCGTGGGCGCCGATCGCACCATGGACATGACCGGCAAGACCATCATTCCCGGCTTCGTGGACATGCACGCCCACCACTACCGCGAGCACAAGGGTCTGATCCCGAAACGCGACTTCGAGTCGGCCGTCTACCTTGCGTACGGCGTGACGGCCAACCTGGACAACTCCATGTGGTCGCAGAACGTCTTCGCAAGCGCCGAGCTCATCCGTGCGGGTGCGGTCGTCGGTCCGCGCACCTACTCGACGGGCGATCCGCTCTACCGCAGCGATGGTGCGCGTCAGAACGACCTGACCAGCTACGAAGTCGCCGAGCAGAACATCAACCGGCTGGCTTCATGGGGCGCCACGGCGCTGAAGCAGTACCTGCAACCCCGCCGGGACCAGCGCCAGTGGGTATCCGACATCGCCCGCAAGCAAGGCCTCATGGTGACGTCGGAGAACAACGACATCCCCTACACGTTGGGCATGATCATGGACGGCCAGACCGCGTTCGAGCACCCCATGACCTACCTGCCTCTGTACCGCGACTTCACCCGATTTCTGGGTCTCGCCGGAGCCGTCTATTCCCCGACCTTCACCGTCGGCGGGATCGGTCCCTGGAACGAGGAGTTCTTCTTCGCCGAAAGCGAGGTCTGGCTCGACGAGAAGCAGCGCGAATGGATGCCGTGGCGCCAAGTGATCCCCCACCTGCGCCGTCGCTGGGAGCGGCCCGCCACCGACTACAGCTTCCCCTTTATCGCCATGGGCATGATGGACGTGATCGAAGCGGGTGGATGGGGCGCCATCGGATCGCATGGGCAGGCGCACGCCATCGCCTCACACTGGGAGATCTGGATGGTCGAGTCAGCGTCCGATCCCATGACCGCGCTCGAAGTGGCCAGCCTGCACGGGGCGGTGTTCCTCGGTGCCGAGCGTGACATCGGTTCGATCGAAGTCGGCAAGCTCGCCGATCTGCTGGTCCTGAACTCCAACCCGCTCGACAACATCCGCAACACCACCGACATCATGTACGTGGCGCAGGGCGGGATCGTGCGCGACGCGCTGACGCTGGACGAAGTGTGGCCCAACCAGACGCCCTACGGCGAGCACTGGTGGGTCGACCCCAACGCGTGGCTGATGGACGACCGGCCCGTAGACTATTGGGATGTAAGGCGTTAGCTCACCGGCCGCCGCGCCGCCCCATAATGAATTCCGTTGAACAGCAACGGGAAGGTGCCGTGCGACTGCGAACGGAAGGTGATCTTGGGGCCGAACAGGAACAGCTTCCCGGTGCCGACATCGGCCTCAATCATGCTCGTTCCACCTTCCAGGTGATGCTGGCCCCACGCCCAGCCGCTCACCAGCGGTTGGGGCGAGTCATACCAGGCCAGGCGCTTCACCGTGGGCGCCTCTCCCTCGATCCGGTACACGGGGCTGTGGCTGTGCAGCACGTGGGCGCGGTCGCCCAAGCCGTGAGTAATCGGGCTGACGTGCTCGATGCGAACGTCGTGAATCGATCCCGGCGTGAAGTAGTCGTCCCGGCTAAGCGGCTCGCCGTTCTCGTCCACGAGGGCGCTCGCAAGCGGCAGTCCGATATGCTGACCCAACCGGGTTGACGTGCCAATCGCAACAACCGCACCGCCGTTCTCCATGAACTCGCGCAGGGCGGGAACGCTCGCTTCCGGCGTGAGCGCGCCGACGCGAACGCGAAGCGAGTCGGGCAGGCTGGCCACGAAATCCGGGTCGGGACCACCAAACCGGCCGCCACCGGGGCCGTCGCCCATGCCCAGCGCACCGTCCGGCAACACGATCACGTCAAAGCGCTCGTTCAGGTCGCCAGCGTCGATCTCGGGCGGATAGATCACCTCGAAGTCGAACTCGAAGTCCTCGAGCACGTAGCGAATCCACCCCGACGGCATCGAACCGCCGTAGCGGTCCCACAGGCCAACCCTCGCCCGGCTCAGCTCGAACGCAGCCTGGGGCGCGGCCGTCACGCCATGGAACGACACGCCCAGCTGCGCAGCCCATTCCTCCAGCTCCGTCTCGTCGGCGTCATCGGCCGGAATGAAAAACGCACCCGGGGCCAACGACGCCCCACCAGCGTCAACCGTCTCTTCGACCCAGAACGCCTGACCCCCTCGCGCCAGCACGCGATTTACCGCCGTAAACGCCGCATTGACGTGATCGACCACATATCCGGCGGGCGAACCGGCGTCCGCGACCATACCCGGCAGCGGCTCGGCCAACCACGGAATCGCCTCAAACGGCCCGTCGAAGCCGTCGAGCACGCGGTCGAACTCCACGCCCATCTGCAGCGCAAGGGTCCAGCCGGCGTTGTCGTAGGGCGCGATCGGCGGCCCGCCCGGGTACTGGAAATCGTTGGGGTGGTTCTGCGGCTCGAACATGTCGATCACGTGGGGGCGAAACGCCTGCGCGGTCTTCACCACGTACGAACCGGACGGATAGACCTGCCCGCCGACGGTGAAGTCGGCCGCGGCCCTGTGCACCGCGACTCCGTTCTTGAGCAGCGCGTTGACGAAGCGCGTCGCAGTGGCAAAGTCGCGCTGATCGGCCGGCAGGATGTACCCGCGCGCATCGCGCCTGGCAGGATCTCGCAAATGGGACTCGTAGGCTTCCAGAGACCCGCGCACGCCCACTTCGTCCGCAACCCGATCAATCCAATTCGGGAGCACCGTCCACGAATCGCGATTGCCCCGCTCAATCGAATTCATCCCCATGCGCCAAATGTTGAAGAGAAGATGCTCGCGGTTGCGCGAGGCGTAGTCCAGCACCGCGCGATTCGCCGTTTGCGAGTAATCGACGGACTGCCGGAAGTGCCAGGCGCCGGGAGTGACGGGGAGCGGCAGGTCGGCGTGGGTAATCTGCCGGTTGGGTAGGAAGGGGATTTCAATAGGCGTCGGGTGTCCGATCGTCTCCGTCAGCAAACCAATCATGTTGTGGAAGTAAGGCGTCGTGCGAAGACCGCCATTCCACCATGTCGAGTAGCTCGCGCCTCGCCGCATTGTCGTGCCGCCCTTGCCCTCGACCACCATGCGGTGGTGCATGGCCGATCCGACCTGGTCCAAACTGGTAATGATGATGGGGTCGAGATTGTGGTTCGGCGGGTCGCGGAACGGTGGGGCGAACATGACCGTGCCTTGCGGCCCCGTCTGGTGGTGATTGTACACGATCTGCGGGTACCACTCGCGGTACATCACCCGGTTCATGTTCTCGGTTTCGGCGAGCGACGCCATGTAGAAGTCGCGGTTGTTGTCGTGGCCCGCATACTTCTGATAGAGGACCGGGGCCCCCCGCGTGGTGCGCTCGAGCGGGTCGTCGTGACGCATGTACCAGTTGGCCAGCAGGGCGTGCCCATCAGGGTTGGCGTGCACCACCAGCAGAACCACGTCGTCCAGGAAGCGCATGGTCTCGGCATCGCTGCGGCTGACCATCTGCCACACTAGCTCCATAAGCTGCTGTGCGCCCAAAACTTCCGATGCGTGCAGGCCGCCGTCGATCCACACGACCGCCTTGCCTTCGGCGGCGAGGGAACGAGCCTCCTCTTCGGTCACCCCTTCAGTGAGCGCCAATCGGCGCGCAATGTCCTTGTAGCGGTCCAGGTTGGGGCGATTGGCGGGCGACGTAATCGTGGCCATCCACTGCTCCCGCCCTTCGGAGGTCTTGCCGATCGACTCCAGGGACATGCGGTCTGATTGCTCGGCCAGGAGCTGCCAGTAGTCGGTCAGCCCCTGGTAGTTGACGAGCACGTAGTCCGCCCCGAGGCGGAAGCCGAACTGCTCTTCCGGCGTGGTAAGCTGTGCGGCGCCTCGCGAATGCGGTGCGGCCAGGGCGGCGAGCGTGAGAAGTGCGGTGCATGCCGCGCGAATTGGGAAAATGGGACGGCGAGCAAGGCTCAGGGTGGCCGTGCGGGCGGGGCCTGGGGACATGGGTTCCTCGGCTTCTCTCGGCGGTTTCTGGGTCGGCGCCTCAGCGTCTGGCGACACAATAGCGGACAGTGATTGTAGCGCGCGCACACGGGTTCACGAAAGGGACACGGCCGCATGTTTCGGACGCAGCGTGGCCTCGGCGCGTCGTCTCAATCGTCCTTAAGCGCGTCTTCCAGGGCGTCAAAGGGCAGCACGGCGCAGCGAATCCGGCTGGGAAAGCGGCCAACGCCCACCAGGGCGCGAAGGTCGCCCAGTTCCTTGGCCAGCGACCGATCGCGCGCCTCCAGACCGTCAACGAAGCGGCGCCGCAAACGGACGATCTCACGCACCGTCTTCCCCTTTGCGATCACGGTGAGCATCGACGCCGCAGCCTGCGAAATCACGCACCCGCGACCATCGAAGGCCACCTCGACGAAGCGGTCGTCTTCCACCCTGGCCCACACCAGCACCGTGTCGCCGCAGAACCGATTGTGCGCGCGGCCTGCAGTGGCCGGCGCCTCGAGCGCCCCGCGATTGCGCGGTCGCCGATAATGGTCCTGAATCACGGCTTGGTGAAGTTGGTTGCTGCCGCGCGCCGCCAAGGTTTGCGTCCTTTGCGTGTGGATGTAGAGATTACGGTAACGATGAACGCGAACAACACGAACGCCGATCCGGTCCTGGCGCAAGCGCTGGCGTGGCTTGACGAGGGTACGCGGGTCGCTCTGGCCACCGTGACCCGGACCTGGGGTTCCGCGCCTCGGCGCGCCGGGAGCCACATGGCGATTGCCGACAACGGCGACTTTGCGGGGTCGGTATCCGGTGGGTGCATTGAAGGCGCGGTGATCCAGACGGCGCTGGAAGTGATCGCGTCGGGGGAACCGCGCACCCTGGAGTTCGGCGTCACGAACGAGATGGCTTGGGAAGTGGGACTGGCCTGCGGCGGTCGTGTGCACCTGTTCGTCGAACCGGTGCTCTCCGGCAAATGACGGCCGAGGCGCTGCGCGAAATCGTCCAGGCGCAGCTGGAAGGCCGCGACGTCCTGCTGGCCACGCGACTCGAGGACGGCGCGCAGGAGCTGGTGTCGGCCAGCGCTCGCTCGTCCGCACTGGGCCTTGACGGCGATGTCGTCGCCACTGCTCTGAAAAGCGGCCAGCCCCGCACGGCGGACACGCCCGCAGGTCCCGTCTTTCTTCGCCCGTACGTCCGGTCGCCCCGCATGATCGTCGTCGGGGCCGTGCACATCGCGCAGGCCCTGGTACCGATGGCGCGGATCGCTGGTTTCGAGGTGGTCGTGCTGGACCCCCGCGAAGGCTTCGCGACGACCGACCGATTTCCTGGCGCGTTGCTCGTCAAGACGTGGCCCGAAGACGTGATGGGCACGCTGCGCCCCGACCGGCGCACGGCGATCGTCGCGCTCACCCACGATCCCAAGATCGACGACCCGGCGCTGATCGCGGCGCTCAAGGCCGACACCTTCTACATTGGCGCGCTGGGCAGCCGCAAGACCCAGGCCGCGCGGCGAAAGCGGCTTGGGGCGCTGGGATTCTCGCCCGCCGACCTGGGCCGCATTCATGGCCCCGTGGGACTGCCGATCGGCGCACGCACGCCCGAAGAGATCGCGGTCGCCGTGTTGGCCCAGGTGATCGGGGCGTTGCGGCTGTAGGTAATCCGCGGCCTTGCGAGCGGGGGCTACCGAATCCTCGGCGGCCGTCCCATCCGCTTCACGTTTGTTCCCAGCACCGCCTCGACGGCCACCGCGCGGTCAAGGAGGGCGTGATCGCTGCCGCTGCGGCCAATCAGCTGCAACCCGGCGGGCATGCCGTGCTCGTCCACGCCGGCCGGTACGCTGATCGCGCACAGATCCAGCATGCTGGCGGGCCCGGTGCCGGACAACATGGCCCTGTTGACGGCGCGGTAAGTGTCCAAGTCTTCCAGCGAGGACAAGGTTGGCGGCGCGATCGGCAGGGTTGGCGTGGCAAGAAGGTCGACTCGCTGCGCGTCCATCCTGGCATGAAGACTCGCGGAGAGGCGCCGGCGCAGGCGCAGCAGGCCGATGTACTCGACGGCACTCACCGTTTCGGCGTGGGCCAGCCGTTTGCCCACGGTGGGGTCCAGCAGGTCGGTCCAGCCGGGCAGATGCCGTTCCAGGGACTCGGATCGCTCCGGGGGAACGAGGAGGCCCCCAGCCATGTAGCGCTCGCCGGCCTCGTGCAGCTCGGGCGCGTCCATGTTGACGAGCTCGGCGCCCGCATCGGCCAAGTCGGCAAGCGCGCCACGCACGACCGCGCCCACTTCGGGCTGCGTCTCACGCCACATTCCGGTGCGGGGCAAGCCGATGCGAAGGCCGGCGAGCAGGTCGCCGGTGGCGTCACTGGGGTGGTCGTATGGCGCACGAGGGTGCGCCAGTGGGTCGATGGCGCGGAAGACGTAGCGGTGATCGGTCGCCGTATGGGTCAGGAATCCCACCGTGTCCAGCGTGGTCGAGAGGGGAACCACGCCACTGGTCGGCCATCGTCCCGTGGTTTGGCGGAGGCCCACTACACCCGTCGCCGCAGCGGGGATCCGCACCGATCCGCCCGTGTCGCTTCCCAGCGCGATCCGGGCCGACCCTTCCCACAAACTCACCCCTGCACCGGACGAAGAACCACCCGGCGCGCGATGTTCCGCCGAATCCCACGGGTTGATTGGGGTTCCGGTGTTCGGGTTCAAGCCGACGCCGCCGAAGGCCAGCTCGACGGTGTGCGTCTTGCCGACGATGATCGCGCCGAGGCGGCGCAGTGTGCGCACCAGGAATCCCTCGCGACGCCAACGGCGCGGCAGCTCTCGCTTGGTACCTGCGCGGATGGGAAGTCCTTGCACGCCATAGAGATCCTTGACCGACACGGTAATGCCCGCGAGGGGGCCAGGGTCGTCGCCAACCGCCACCGCTGCGTCCACGGCGTCGGCTTGACGGAGCGCCCCCGTCGGGTCGAACACGATGTAGGCGCCGAGGTGGCTACCGTCGTGGTGCTTGATCGCGTCCTCGACCAGAGATCGGGCGGTGACCGCGCCGCTTCGGACTGTGGCGGCGATCTCGGCTATTGCGGGGTGGGTCATGGAGTGCCTCCTTATTCGGGCGATCCAGTTGGTCCATCCCGCGTCCAGGTCTCGAAGAACCCGTCACCCCGCTCGCCCACCTCGCGACCCGAGACACGGCCAGACATTTCCAGCGTTCCTCGCATTTGGTAGAACAGGGCGTCGGTGGCGCCTTCGTCGACCGGAATCGACGTCACATGGGCGTGGTCCACCGTCACGTTCAGTGCCAATGAATCCGGATCGTTGACGGCATGAATCACGATGCCTTCGGGCGTACCCCGTCCGACCGCCCCTGGCCACCGCGTCGCGAGCTCCCGAATCGTGAACACGCCCGCAAAGCCATGCTCGTCGGCCAGGTAGAGAAATCGGGACCCTTCTGTTTCCCGTGCAACGCCCCCATAGAGCACGGAATAACCTCCCGCGGTCGCTTGCCCCCAATCCCAGGTCACCTGCGACCAGGTGCCCCAGTTGTGATCATGGTACGTGCGCGCGTCCTGCAGGTCGTGGCAAACGGCGCCTTCGCACACCCGCCCCGTCGCGCCTCCGTCCAGCAGCGGCACCGCATAGCCGGACACGAAGTCGCTGCCGCCGATGTCGACCGGAGGCAGGTAGCGCCGGGAGCGCTCCGAGACGGTCAGGTCCACCGTGAACTCCCGGAGACTGGCCGCAAGCACCGGGCCCGCCCCCTCGGAACGCTCGGCAGGCATGCGCGCCCGCAACCGATACGCTCCGTCGGCCAGCAAGGTCACGCTTGATTCGCCGATGGCCAAATCCGGATGCCCTTCCGCGAACACAACCTCCCCAGGCTCGACCTCCGCCGAATACGTGCGCACCATGCCCATGACCGGATCCACGCGCGTGGCCAGCATCCGTCCGCGCGCACCCGCGCTGACAACCGCCCCCTGGACCATGTACGTCAGGTAAAGCCACCCCGAGTCCGGCAGCATGACGTTGAAATAGTGCCATTCCGCCCACGTCGTGTCCTGTGCCGCCGCACCGCGCGGCAGGTGCATGCCGTCAATTGAACGGTGGAGCTCCGCAGCGGTAGGGCTGTACCAGCGACGATCCGAATCCACATTGCCCCAGCCACCCGCCAGCAACTCGGGCACCGCCCCAAGCTCCCCCGCCAGTGCGGGAATGGTGGCGCCGGCCGAAATCGGAACCAACGCCGTATCGGTCTCGAAGTAGACCAGCGCGTCGTCAATCCAGGGAGCCGCCACCGCAATTCTGTCCTCAAACCGCGCACCGGCAAGAACGTCGCGATACAACAGCGGCGCCTGCTCCACCGCAAAATACATCGAGCTCGTGCCGCCCACTCGGAGCCCCTCCAGATCAATGCCCTCCGGCAGTACGATCAGATCGCCGCCTCCGAGCAGATCGGCGTCCCGCGCCTGGTCGATCATCGCGCTTCCGATCGAGAGAAGCACAATCGTCACCGCAACGCCAAGCGCGTAACCGCCCAACAGCAGCGCACTTCGGCCCGAACGTCGTCGTACCGAAGCCCAAACCAGGCGAAAAACGTCTACGAACGGTGCCAGATTAGCGGGATTCCTCCACATGAAAACGGGTGGGGTCAGGTGAGCCCCAATAGGATACCGCCTAGTCCCACCTGTCAAGCGTCTTCCCGTCCACAAGCTCGACTCTGTGCTTCGCGGCAGCCGCCAGCTCACGATCGTGCGTCGCAACCACCAGCGTTGTACCGTCCTCGTTCAGCGACCGAAACAGCGCAAGCACCTGCTGCGAGGTGGCGCGGTCCAATTCGCCCGTGGGCTCGTCGGCCAACACGAGCGCCGGTTCGTTGACCAGAGCACGCGCAATGGCAACCCGCTGGCTTTGCCCTCCCGAAAGTTCGCCGGGCGTGTGGTTGAGCCTGTCGGCTAGACCGACGCGGTCGAGCACGGCTGCGGCCCGTTGGCGCCGCACGGCACGCGGAACTCGTGCTGCCGCGAGGGGAAGCTCCACGTTTTCGAGCGCGGTGAGCATCGGCAGCAAATGGAACCTCTGAAACACCAGCCCGACTTGCGCGAGCCGCAATGCGGCCCGCGCTTCCACCGACATCCCGGCAAGGCTGCGGCCCAGAAACACCACGTCGCCGGACGTTGGCGTATCGACCCCGCCGAGCAAGTGCAGCAACGTCGACTTGCCGGAACCGCTCGGGCCGGTGATCGCGAGAAAGTCGCTCTCTGCGACGGTGAGGGAGACGCCGCGAAGCGCATGAACCTGGGAGCCTCCCGTGCGGTAGGCACGCGTCACGTCGGTCGCCACCACGACCTGCTCGGCAGGCTTCGCGGCCTTGCTCACGGGGCCTCCTTGTGCAGAATCGCCGACACTTCGAGCCGCGTGGCATTGAGGGCCGGGATCATTCCCGCGATCGTCCCCGAAGCGAGCAGCAGGACGAACGCGGTAACCAGACTGTCCGCCCCGACGACGAAAAAGCGCACGGCCACGGGCAACCCGGGAAAATCCGAGAGTATGGACTCAAGGTAACCCGCCAACACCACCGACAAGACGATGCCGATGGCGCCGCCGACGGCACAGAGGGCCGCGCTCTCGGCGACGAGTCCGCCCACGAGCCGCCTTCTGGAGACGCCGATCGCGCGCATCGCCGCAATCAGGCCCAAACGCTCGGTGACCGAGACCGCGGCGATCGTGCCTACCAGCAGCGTGGCCACCACGAGGCTGACCGTGCCCAGGATCAGCGCGATCTGGCGAAAGTACGAGAGCCGTTGGTCCACCCGTTCCGACATGCCCGCCATCGCGACGATCTCTACCCGCGACGCCACGGCGGCAATCGCCGCGCGCACCGAATCGGCATCGTAGCCTTCGGCAACCCGAATCATCGCGAACGAGACCTGGTCGCTCTGAGAAGTCAACAACTGCAGGTCTTCCAGGCGCATGACCACCTCGAGATCACCGCGGGCGGCGAACACGAACTCTGCCGTGCCGGAAACCCTCGCCGCCAGACGGGCGCCCCATGCGCTGGCACCGCCCGCAGAAACCAGCTGCACCCCGCTACCCGTTTCCAGACCGAGCGCCGCCTTCACTTCAGGGTCCACCAGCAGATGGTCGCGTGCCGGCGTCTGCCCTGCCGTCAAGCGGTACAGGCTTTGGTCATCGGGATCCATGCCCAGCGCGAGCGCCTGGACCGATCCCTCCGCGTCCGCTTGGACCGGGCCTTCCGCGCTACTTTCCCGCTCGACGGAAATGGCGGCTGCCAGTACGGGCGCGACGCGTTCAACGCCCGGCACTCTTTCGACACTGTCGCGGAGCGTGGCGAACGCGGGCACCGTGGCTTCGGTGTCGAAGGGAAGCGTGCCCTTGGGCGCGAGCCGCAGCTCGTATCCCGGCGACTGAAAGAGCTCGATGAAGCTCCGCCTGATTCCTCGGCCCAACATGAGCATGTCCGCGAGCATGGCGGTAGTCACCGCGATGCCCGCCAGCGTGAGCACGGTACGAAGCGGGCGCACCCGGAACTCGCGAACGGCGTTGACGGCAAGCACGGTCGCTGCGTCGCTACTTGGTCACGCCTCGGCCCGGATCGTCCAAGGGCCGCTAACGCCCTATTTCGCGAATCGGGTCGGACGCGAGCATCCGCTTGGCCGCGAACACCCCGGCCGCCATGCCGAGCACAATCGCCAGCGCCAACGCCTGGGCCACGACCACGCCCGTCACCTGCGAGAACAGCAACGTAGTGTCGTAATAGGCTTGGTAGTATGCGTTTACGACTCTCGAAATCCCTATCCCGCCTGCAAGACCAATCACCCCGCCAATCGTAGACAACAGCGCGGCCTCGGCCACCGTCCAGCGGAAGAGGAACCGGCTGGGTATTCCCGCGAGCCGCGCAGCAGCGATTGGAACGCGCCGCTCCTGAACCTTCAGAATCATGATGCAGGCCAGGAACACGCCCCCTGCCACCAGCGTGATCAGCGCGATTGCCGTGTGGAAGCGGCTCACCACCCGGAACGTGGTGGAAGAACGGTCGGCCACTTCGCTGACCGGCAGGACCTGCGCGCCGGGCAGCAGCGGTTCGAGATCACGCGCAAGGGCAACGAGGTCCGTGCCGGGTCGCGCCAGCAGCGTGAAGTAGTCTATCTGATCCTCGCGGCCAATCAGGTCCTGGAGCTGCGGCAAGCGAAACAGCACGCGAGGACGAGTGGCGTTGATCGCGGCGGGATCGCGCGGCGGTTCGAACACGCCCGCGACCCGTGCAATGCAGGGGTCCGATTCGACGGCAGCGCGAACCCGCACCGTGGAGCCCACGGTCAGCCCCGCATCTCTCGCATAGGGGCGTTCCACCAGCACTTCGAGCCCGTCGGGGCAGTCCTGGGCAGTGGCTGCGACGCGGGGCCACAGCAATAGCGCTGCCAGCGCGACAATCACATTCCGCACACGGAGACGAGCGTATCGCCCCACACGGAGACTACCCGCGGCCTACCCCCTCTCCGACGCCGCCGTCATGCCGTCAGGGAAGATCTCGTTCCACCCCGCCAGGAAGCGTTCCATTTCGCCTTCGGTCCCGATCGACACCCTCAGGTAGTCGAGCATGGGCGGGAAGTCGCGTCCCACGGCGATGTTGCGCTCGCGGAACGCCGCTCTGACCTCCGCAGCAGGCTTGCCCGTGTGGACCATGAAGAAGTTGGTCTCGGACGGAATGACTTCGAAGCCCTGATTGCGAAGTTCGTTTGCGGTGGCGTCTCGCAGCGCGATGGTCGTGTCGCGGACCCACTTCTCGGACTCGGTATCTTCCAGGGCCGCGACGCCGCCCCACTTGACCAGCGCGTTCACGCTGCCCGTGCTGTAGGTGCGCATCTCGTTGATCATTTCCACCGGTGCGATACCGTAGCCCAGCCGCAGCCCCGCCATGCCGTAGATCTTGGAGAACGTGCGGGTGACGAGCACCTTGCGGCCTTCCTTGATGTACGGGACCGCCGTGGCATAGCCAGGGTCCTTAACGAAGTGGTGATACGCTTCGTCGATCAGCACCGGAATGTCCTCGGGAATGCCGTCCAGGAGGCGCCGGATGTCGGCGTCGCTCACGACCACGCCCGTCGGGTTATTCGGGTTGCAAATGTAGACCAGACCGACATCGCGATAGTTGCGGCGCGTGACCTGGATGATGTCGTCGATGTCCTGGGTGTGATCGGCCAGCAGGGGCCGCGCGATCACGTCGGCGTCCACTCCGGTCGCCGCGCGGTACACGGTCAGGAACGTCGGCTCGACGCCCACCACCTTCTCGTTGTGCTCCAGGAACGCCAAGCCCGCGACCTTGAGCGTCTCGCCGGACCCCGCGTTCATCATGATGTTGCGTGTGCTCACGCCGTGATGCTCCGCGATCTTCTCCAGAATGTCGCCGTCCGGATAGCCGTAGCGGTTGGAGTACTTCCACGCGGCGTTCATCGACGCCAGCATCTTCTCCGACGGCCCGTACGGGTTTTCGTTGGAAGCGAGCTTTACGAGATCGTCGTAGGGATCGGCCGGCGCGAGACCGGGCGGCGGGGGACGCAGCCCGAGCGAGGCGAATGCCGATTGGGGCTTGAGTCCGACCGCGCCCAGCGCAGCGGCCGCTCCACCCATGAAATGGCGGCGAGAGAATCGGTTCGTCATCGGTGTCTTCTCCTTCATGGTTGATCAGGTTGCAGCTTGGTCATTCTACGCACCAGCCGCGCGGCGCGCCAGTGTTGCGTGGCAAGGCCGCCCGTAGGAAGGACCGGACAGCACCGCCGCCAGGTCCGCAAGACTGTTAAGGTTGTGAACCGGCCGATGCTCATCCACCTCGGGCAGCAACGCCCGAATCCCCGCCGCTCTCGGCGCAAAGGCTTGGTAGCGCAGTAGCGGGTTCAGCCAGATCAGCCGCCGACACGACTTGCGCAGTCTACGCGCTTGCGTTCCGATGCCCTTGCCGCCTTCGCGATCCAGGCCGTCGGTAACGAGCAGCACCACGGCGCCCTGGGCCAGCAGGCGGCGCGACCAACGCACGTTGAAGTCTTCCAGGGCCGTCCCGATCCGAGTCCCGCCGTACCAGTCAAGCACGGTGGTGCCCACTCGGTCGAGCGCGCGGTCCACGTCTCGGTCGCGCAGGAGCCGCGTCACGTTGGTGAGCCGCGTGCCGAAGACGAACGTGTGGACACGGTCGGCAGCGTTGGTGAGCGCGTGGAAGAAGTGCAGCAGAATGCGAGAGTACGCCTCCATCGACCCGGAAATGTCGCACAGCGCCACAACGGTGGGCCGGCGGGTCTTGACGGACTTGCGCGCAAGCTGCAGCGGACAACCACCCGTGCGCACGCTGGTGCGAAGAGTTCGCCGCAGATCAATCAAGCGACCCCTCGGATCGGGCTCGTGCCGCCGGGTGAGCACCGGGCGCAGGTCGAGCCGCAACGAACGCATCGCTTCCTTGGCCTGAACGACTTCGGCGGCCGTCATGTCCTCAAAGTCCTTGCTGCGAAGGATTTCCGTAGGCGAATACGCCATGCGCAAGGGCACTTGGTGCGCCTCGCCGGTGGGGAACCGGGATGGCGGGGCATCCACTTCGTGTTCGGCGGAGAGTCGCGCCGGGGGCCGCGAGGTCGGTTCGGCAGAGGGTATTTGTGAGCGGGAGAGCAGGGCGGCCAGTGCTTCGTCGGCGCCGAACGGGTCGCGCCAGAAGAGCCGGAACGCGGCCTCGAAGAGATGACGATGTTCGCGTTTCGATACGAGCGTGCCATGCAACGCCCAGAAGAATTGGCGCTTCGACGTAATTTCGATCTCCGCGAGCGCTTGCGTAGCCGTGATCACGTGACCTGGACCGACCGGCAGCCCCGCACCTCGGAGCAGGCGCACGAAATGGGCGACGTTCTCGGCAAGGCGCCCAAAGCGGGAAGGAGATGGCGTCATGGCGTGGTCAGCGTAGTATAGGTGGCATCCTCGCGTCAGCCCCCAGAGCAATAAACATGAATGGAAACCCCAGAAACATGAATGGAAGCCCCAGATGAACGCATCGTCGATCCGGTCCGGTCGCCTTGGTCTCGTCCTCTCCGCCACGTTGACGCTGTGCGCCGTCTTGTCGGCGCATCCCGTCGCCACCCCTCTCTCGGCGCAAGCTACCGAGCTGGAACTCGGTCGCACATTGTCCGGTTCCCTCACCGTCGGCGATACCGCACGCTACACGGTCGAGATCGGCGAGGACTATTTCGTTCTTGCCGAGGTCAACCAGATCTCGGTCAGCGTCAGCGGGCGCGTTCTTGGTCCGGGCGGCACGCAGGTGGGACGGTTCGGGGTGCTGGGCCACGGTCCGGAGCGCTTTGGAGGACGGATCAGCGATGCGGGCACGCACACGCTGGAACTATTCGTCGCTAGCGACGATGCTGCCGGGGGCGATTACGAAATCACGCTATTGCGCCTTGAGGCCATTGCCACCGATCCCGAACGCCTTGTAGATCAGCTGATGGCCAGATTCGACGGACCGGCCTCGCCCGGTGCTGCGATTCAGGTATGGCGGAACGGCGAGACCCTGTACTCCAAGACATACGGAATGGCCAACCTCACATATGGCATCCCCTTCGGCCCCGACACGCGCACCAACATCGGTTCGACCTCGAAGCAGTTCACCGCGTTTGCGATCATGTTGCAGGCCGAGCGCGGACTGCTTTCGCTGGACGACGACATTCGCGTTCACATTCCCGAACTGCCCGAGTTCGCAGAAACCATTGAGGTACGGCATCTGATTACCCACACCACGGGCCTGCGCGAGTTCCTCAACCTGCTGCGCATGACGGGGCGACGCCTGGATCGTGGCGACTGGATCGACCGCTCGGAGTTGATCGACATCGTGAAAAGGCAGCCGGCGCTTCAGAATCCGCCCGGAGCCGAGTGGAACTACAACAACACTGCATACGGCCTGGCCGCAACGATAGTGGAACGCACGTCGGGTCAGGATTTCCACGTCTTCATGGAAGAAAGCGTGTTCGGGCCGCTGGGCATGACCGGAACCATGGTGCGGCCGTCGCCGCGTCACATGGTGCCGAACATGTCCGAGGGATACACGCCCACGGAAGACGGATACGTCCAGGTCGGCGATTTCGGCGGGGCGGTCGGGGCGGGCTCGATGTACAGCACTATCGGGGACCTGCAGACCTGGGTGGAAAACTACGCCGACCCCCGCGTCGGTACTCGCGCGAGCATTGCCGAGATGATGACCTCGTTCGTGCTCACGGATGGCGAGGAGACGGGTTATGGATACGGGCTCTTCATAGACGAGCAGGGCGGACTTGCGCGGATCCACCACGGGGGAGCCGACGTTGCCCATCGCTCCATGCTGGTGTACTTCCCGGAAATCAACGCCGGGCTGACCACCCAGAGCAACCACGCCAATTTCGACAGCAACGTGGCCTTCGATCTGGCCGAAGCCTTCTTCAGCGACCATATGGAGCTTGACGCGGCAAGCACCGCGGCCACGCCGAGCGATTTCGATCCCGCATCGTACGATCCCGAGGCTTTCGACGAGTTCGCCGGGCGCTACGCGCTGGACGCGGCCCCCGCATTTGTCCTCACGTTCACGCGCGAGGACAACACCCTCTACACGCAGGCGACCGGCCAGCAGCGGCTCGAGATCGTCGCTACCTCCGACTCGACCTTCCGCCTTCTTGCCGTCGACGCTTCGGTCACCTTCCTGCGTGGCGAGGGCGGTGAAGTCGAAGGGGCGATACTGCACCAGAACGGCGACCAGCGCGCTACGCGCCTTGCCGACGACGAACCCGAGCAATGGGCCCCCACGGCGGAAGATCTCGCCGATTTCGCCGGCCGCTTCTTCAGCGAGGAGCTGGAGACCTTCTACGCATTTGCGGTGGAGGACGGCGAGCTGGCAATGCGACAGCGAAGGCTCGGACGCGTCGTTCTGGAACCAGGGGATGAAGACGCCTTCACGGGTGGCGGCCTTTCGTTTGCCTTCGAGCGCGACCGCAATGGACAGGTGATCGGATTCTACCTGAGCAACGTGCGGACCCGCGACGTGAGGTTCGAACGCGTCCGATAGGCTTGGCCCAGGGGTTGGCTGATCCGATCCCAAATTGTAGACTAATCCGCATATGCAGGTCCGTTTGGTGACACCAATCGGGAATTTGACATGCCGATCAGTTACACCAGGACGCTCGATATCGATCTCCCGCCAGACCGCTCCGCGTTCTTGTGGGGCGCGCGACAAACCGGAAAGTCCACTTGGTTGCGTCATCGCTTTCCCGATAGTCCGTACTTCGACCTATTGGACTCCGAGATCAGGATGCGTTTGACTGCGCGTCCGCGTCGCCTGGGTGAAATGCTGAATCGCTCCAGATTGGGGACCGCCGTCACCCCGGTCATCGTCGACGAAATCCAAAAGGTCCCCGGCCTCCTCGACGAGGTGCACCGCCTGATCGAGACCCGACGCCTTTCCTTCATTCTCTGCGGATCAAGCGCCCGCAAGCTGCGCCGGGCCGGCGTAAACCTGCTTGGGGGACGGGCGTGGCGCTTCGAAATGTTCCCCCTGACTTCGGCGGAGATCCCGGATTTCGACCTGCTCACCGCGATGAGAAGCGGCCTGCTTCCCGGCGTTTACAACACCCGTCACCCGCACCGGTCGCTGGCCGCGTACGTGCGCGACTATCTGGCCCACGAGGTCGTAGCGGAAGGTTTGGCACGCGACACGCCGGCGTTCCTGCGGTTCTTCGAGGCGCTGCGCTTCAGCCATGGCGAGCTGCTCAACTATGCATCCATCGCCCGCGATTGCGGTGTCGGCGCCAAGACCATACGGACCTATTTCGAGATCCTGCGAGACACCTTGGTCGGCTATCTGATTTACCCATTCCATCGACGCGCAGGACGCCAGACGATCTCAGCCGCGCCGAGATTCTACCTGCTCGACGTCGGGATTGCCGGTCACGTGTGTCGGCGACGTATCGAAGACACCGCCGGCTCCGAGTTCGGACGCGCGTTCGTGTAGCGCGACAATCAGGATGAGACGCTTGCGACAAACAAGGTGAGACGGCCGGAGGTGGCGGCGGGAGGTTTGAGCTTTGGTGTTTCCCTGGGATCAGGAGAGACGCGAAGTGCCGGGCCGACGGATTACGGACCACCAGATGGAGCTGTACATGACCGCTCGACGGAAGGACGGGCCTGCGCTGGCGGCGGCGAAGGCGGGGTTCAGCAGGGCGACGGCGTATCGGATCGAAGGGGATCCGGGGCGTCGGTCGGTGAAGAAGCCTCGGGGGCGGAGACGCCCCGACCCTTTGGCGGGGATATTCGACGAGGAGATCGTGCCGCTGCTGGAGGCGAACCCGGGGTTGCGGGCGGTGGCGCTGTACGAAGAGATGATGCGGCGTCATCCGGAACTGCATCCGGGGGTTCGGCGGACGCTGGAGCGACGGGTTCGGAGCTGGAAGGCGAAGCACGGGCCGGCGCGCGAGGTCGTTTTCCGACAGAAGCACGAGCCGGGGCGACGGGGGTTGTCGGACTTCACCGACGCCGGGCGTCTGGGGGTGACGGTTGGGGGAGAGAAGCTGGTGCACAAGCTGTACCATTTTCGGCTGGAGTACTCGGGATTCTGCATGTGGCGGTGGTGTTGGGCGGGGAGAGCTACGTTGCCCTGGCCGAGGGGTTGCAGGACGCGCTGTGGGCGCTGGGCGGCGTTCCGAAGGAGCACCGGACGGACAGTCTGTCGGCGGCGTTTCGGAACCTGAAGCGTCGTGCGCGGGAGGACCGGACCGCACGTTACGAGGCGTTGATGGGAGACTACGGGATGAAGGCGAGCCGGAACAACCGGGGCCGGGCGCACGAGAACGGCTCGATCGAAAGCGCGCACGGGCATTTGAAGCGGGCCATCGAGGATGCGCTGCTGTTGAGGGGATCGAGGGACTTCGAGACGATCGAGGCGTACCGAGAGTTCGTGAGCCGGGTGGCGAGTCGCCGCAACGCTCGCAACCGCAAGAGGATCGACGCCGAGCGAGCCGTGCTGCGGCCGTTGCCGAGGCGTCGCAGCGACGGTTTCGAGGAGACCTTGGTGCGCGTGACGAGCGCGGGTGGGTTCTCGCTGCGGCGGGTGTTCTACACGGTGCCGTCGCGGCTGGTGGGACACCGGCTGCGGGTGAGACTGTACGACGACCGCCTGGTCGTCTTCGTCGGGACCGAGGAGCTCGTGACGTTGCCTCGGGGCCACCCGGGACCGGGAGGGCGACGGGGACGGGTCGTGAACTACCGGCACGTGCTGCCCTCTCTGCGTCGCAAGCCGATGGCGATGATGAACTGGGTCCACCGCGACGGTTTGTTCCCCCGCGACGCCTACCGCCAGGCTTTCGACGCGTTGCGCGAGCGCCTGGACGACCGCGAGGCCTGCCGGCGGATGGTCAAACTCCTTGCGCTGGCCCACGATCACGGATGCGAGGCCCTGCTGGCCGACGAGATCGAAGCGCAGCTCGAGGCCGGGCGGTTGCCCGACGCCGAAGTGCTGCGCGACCGGTTCCCAGCGCCGGACTCCCTTCCCGACCTCGAAACGACCCTCCCGCCACTGTCGCGCTACGACGACGCCTGCCTGAACGGAGCACCGCGATGAAAGACTCCTTCATCGTCGATCCCCCGGCACTCGACCTGTTGCTGAAGCAACTGCGCCTGCCGAGCATGCGGGCGCTGTGGAGAAGCTTCACCGAACGCGCGGACCGGGAAGACTGGTCCTCGGCGCGCCTGCTCGCCGCGCTGGCCAGCCAAGAAGTCGCCGATCGCGAACGGCGGCGCTTCGAGCGGCACCGAGCCGAGGCGAAGCTGCCCCGCGGCAAGACGCTCGACAATTTCGACTTCAACCTCGTGCCCGCCGTGTCGAAGGCGCGCGTGGGCGTGCTGGCGAGCGGCGACATTTGGCTCGAAGAAGCGGCCAACGTGCTGCTCTTCGGTCCGCCGGGAACGGGCAAGAGTCACCTCGCCGCGGGCATCGGACTCAAGCTGGTCGAAAACGGCTACCGCGTGCTGTACCAGCGAACGTCGAGTCTGGTGCAGAGGCTCCAGGCGGCGCGGCGCGACCTCGCCCTCGACGCCGCCATCGCCAAGCTCTACAAATACCACCTCGTCATTCTCGACGATTTCTCCTACGCCACCTGCGAAGGGACCGAAACCAGCGTCCTCTTCGAACTCATCGGCGCACGCTACGAGAATCGCTCGCTCCTCGTCATCGCCAACGAACCTTTCAGCGCCTGGGACAAGATCTTCGGTGGCGAAGCCTTGACCGTCGAAGCCGTCGACCGCCTCGTGCACCGCTCCCACGTCTTCGAACTCAACGTCGAAAGCTACCGCCGTCGCGCCGCCGTGGCCGCCAGGAAAGCCGCCGCTGGGCATGGACAGACCGACGAACCGACTCCGGGACGTGGGGTACGCGCCGGGGCCGACCCCCACTCCCATCCTCGCCACCCGGCAAGTTGGCTATGGCGACGGCCCAACCCGCCACGCTCCATCGCCGGCGGCGGACGGAGGTCACAAGCATGAGGTCGGTACGCGGTCACGATTGGTCCGCGCACCGGCGGAAAGAACCGCGAGGGCTGCCGAGTGAGCGGGCCCGCCGGTCACCCGCCGGTCCATGTCGGAACAAGTTCCAACACGGAACGACGGGTAATGGTTACCCACCCACCCCGCAGCGACGCTCACGCTGGCACGGGGGTGGAGCACGGTACCGTCCAGCCTTGATTCCGTGCTCGGACCGTCCAACGAAGTAGGACCGCCTCACAGGCTCTCCAGGACGCTCAACCTGCTCCACGCATGCCACCTTGTTATCATCCCTTCGTTCACAACGTCGCGATCTCGTATTCTCACCTTGATTGTCGCTACGTCTCACCTTGATTGTCGCTGTGCACTGGACTCCTCGAAGACCGGCCAAACCCTGGCGCGCGCGGCTCGGTGCAGCGGTGTGCCCCGACCTGTTCTCGGTACCCGCAAATATTCGGCTTCGGTCGTTACCCCGGCGGGGAGTACCACCTGTTCGAGCTCCTCGCGGTAGAACGCATCCGGCAGACCGAGGCCTGGGTCCTTCCGGGCCAAGGCGTCTTGCCAGGTCTTTTCCTTTTCGCGGTCGTACACGATGCGGAAGTCGTACCTGTGCCGACGCAAGAAGGCGTATACCCATCGGTCCAGATTCGTGACTTCAATGCGCGCCAGCTCCTCAGGAGAGCAAATCGACCGAAGATTGTTCTCGATATCGGCGGCGAGGTTGCGGGTAAACGTGACGAACAGAATACGGTCTTTCCCCGGAAGATTCCGGGCCAGCCACCGCGCCCGATGGATTGCAACGACGGTCTTGCCGGTCCCGGCGCCGCCGAGCACGCGTACCGGGCCGTTCCACCTGCGTTCGACCAACCGCCGCTGCGTCGGATGCAGGAAAACGCGCCACTTTTCCAGAGGGGCGTTGAGCACGGCCTCGAGCTCGACCTGGTCGTCTACCACGACAAAGCGCGCCTGGGAATCAATCCGGCGAAGCGCAGCGGCGTAGTCGTTGGTGTCGATCTCCGCGGCGGGCGTCTCGCGCTTGCGGATCAAGTCCTCGTAGCTGTCGCCCGCAAGGAACATGAACAGGGCCTCGTAGACGTCGACGGGGATGCGTTCTTTCAACAGGTCGAGATCGTCCTCACCCTGAACTTGGCGCAGCTCGGCGATCATGGGGTCGGGAGCCCCGAGTCGGCGCAGCTCGCGGTCCCTGAGCGCATGGAAGGCACCGGCGGGTGCGTGGGCCTGGGCAGGCGACGCGACGGGGGTCCTTGCGTCTGTGGATGGTGGCGCTGACGGTTGGTAGACTTGGAGCGCCCCGGTGTCGGGGTTGATGCTACAGTGGTGGCTCTCGGCCCATTTGTAAGCGTCGTCGTGGTTTGCCGCCCACAGGAGGAGGTGGACATCTCCCGTCTGCGGCTCGAAGACGATGGCGCGGTAGGCCTTGTCGATCCTGAGAGATCGAATGCCCCGGTCGGCTCCTTGCACGCGCTCGTAATTGAGACCCTTCGCCTCGACGCCTTGCTGGAACTTGGCGATCAAGGCGCGGGTTTTCTTCTGCTGCGATTTCGGCAACAGGGCGTAGGCGGTCAGGAACTCGCTGGACATCGCGAGTTTGGAACTGGAAGTCAACGGTCGTGGTCCTCCGTGGCAGCGGAAAGGGAAGTGGCGAAGGCTGCGCCAATCCCGTCTTCAAGTGCGGCTTCATCGATCATCCAGCTCGCCCACCCTTCACGCGCAAGGGACGCACGAACGGCTGCCTGGTCCGGCAGCAAAACTGCAAGGCGAGCGTCGGGCCAAGCCAGCTCGGCATCGCCCAACACCGCACCTTTCGCGTCCATAACCTCGTACCCCACGTCGGGCACCGGCACGTCCCCGTCCGCAAGACGCGTCATGAACTCGTGCGCCTCGGGCGCGGCGAATCGGAACGCATCGACCCACTCGGGCGGTGGCTCGGATCCGGTCTGGGGGTTGGGGGGAGGCAGCGCCCCATAAAGATCGCCCTCCACACCGCGCGAAGTCGACCACCAGGCCAACGGAAGAAACTGAAGCAGGTTGAATAGGCCGAGCACGCCATTCCAGGTGGATTGGTACGCCTCGTCGGCGCGGTTCTCGTCGTCGTCACGAAGATGTACCGCCACCCATAGCCCGTCGGGGTCGGCAGTCGAGATGGCGGCGGTCGGAAGCGCCAGGAGCAGCTGCGCAAGGCCGGGCGCGGTGCCGCGCCACCTGCCCTGGCCTGCCAGCGCCACCTGCCCTTCCAGCTCCTGGAACGAATCGACAGCCCCCGGCGGCAAGGTCCGCACACCTTTCTCGAACTTGTCGCGAAGCTCGGGGCTGAGCATCCGGCCCGGATCGAACCATCCCAGCAAGTGAGTGAAGACCGCCTGCCGCCATCGCTCGTGCGACGGTTCCGCCAGATACCGGCAGAGCAGCTCGAACGCCCCCCTGTCTAATTTCGAGCGAATCGACGACGACTCCCATTGGGCGTCCAGTTTCGCTTGCACCTGAGCAATCGAGCCACCGCCTGTTGAGGGGGCGAAGATCGGAGCACCTTCGGGAGCCGCCTCGCTCGACGCCTCGTCCAGATCGCGCCAAGTGAGCGACCATACGAGGTATCCCGCGCGCACCAGCGCCGTCCTCTTCGCGGTGTCGTCGTGCACGCGATCCCGGTGGTACTCGAATCCGTCCAGGAACACCGCAATTGGGGGGTCGTCCGCAGCCGACGCCTTCGCCGGGCGAATGACAAAGTCCGGTCGGCTGGCCACCGTCACCGCTTCCGCCTTGCCCAGGTCGACTTGCGGCGCGATGTGGTAGACCGCACCGGCATCGTTCGAATCGCGAACGCGGAGGATGAATCCCGGCTTGCCGTCTACGAGATCGTAGCGCACTTGAAACCGTCGCTGGCCGTTCACCTGATCATGCCGCAGCGCCTCGATGAAGCGTTCTTCGAGCACGCTGTCGACCTGCACCACCGGCGGTTCCTGGTAGAGCCCCGCCACGGACTCGAGCGCACCCTGGTGGTCGAGGATCCCCCGCAGCATCTTCCTGGCGACCTCTCGCGAGGTGTCCGCCATATCTCGACTGCGGCGGTATGCGAGGACGCATCGGTAGCATCCGTCGCGACTCGGATCCTGCTTACACTCGCAGCTTTCCATTGCATCGAGAGCACACTGAAAGACGTCCAGAAGCTTTTCCGGGGCGGTCATGCGGTCCTTGAGGTAGCCCGTGCCGCCGGGAACCGTGTCGTAGAGCAGCAAATACCGCTGCTGATGGTCGCCCCGCTTGACCGGGTACCGGCACGTCATTGAGCGGAGATGGCCAATTTCGCCCCCGAACTTGCGCCTCAGGCCAAGCTCCAGTGCGGCGACGAAGGAGTTGACGCGCTGATCGGCGTTGGGTGAGCCGCCAGCGGGGAGCAGCATGCGGATGGCTTCGGATTCGAACTCTCGGTAGAGGTAAAGGCAGTCCACGATGTCGCCGGGCCTGGAAGCTCGGGCGGCGCGGCACGTCGGCGCGTGCTGCGGCTTGGAACCCGCACCCGGTTGGACCTTGCCGCAGCGCCGACAGATTCGAAAACCTTCCTTCGGCAGTCGTGCGTCCGCAACGGTGCGGTGCTGAGTCGGCTGTCCCGCCCGTCCGAAGTTGACCTCGCGGAACGTGGCGCGGCGAATGTACTCGAAGCCGAATGCGGCCGCCGGTTCCCGAATGACGTAGGCGTGTTCGACCATGTCGGGGTCAAAGTCCGCCACTAAGCGCCGCTCGTAGAACACGTGCTCCCGGTCGTCTCGCTGGTCGCCGATCCGACTCATCCTGTCCCGCGTCTCGGCGTGGACCAGCTTGAGACGGAGGAGATTGTGCAGCTGCCCGCTGTCTTTCCATGCGGGCGTGTCGCACCGAGGGCACGTCGCCCGGCCATCTCCGGACGCGGCAACGTTTTCGGCGTAGGTGCACGTTGGACACATCCGCCACTCTTCAATCGCCGACAAGCGCGTGTCCACCCGGTCGATCTGCACGTGGCGGCGCCGCGCATAGAAGACGTTTTCGGGAGCGAATTCGCCCAGCGCGGCGGCCGCCGGTCGCTCGTACTCCTGTATGTCCGTCTCGTATTCCTTTATTCCCGTTGCAGGGACTGCTGGTCTGTGCCAGTAGATGACCGACCGCAGCTTGACCCCGGCCTGGGGGAACGCGTAGTTGGGAATGAGACCCTCGTCGGTGAGGAAGTTGAAGGTGTCCTTGCCGACCATTTCGTTCAGTACCTTGCGCAGCCCCTTCCGATTCCGCTCCAGCATCCTGATTTCCTCGGTCGTGGCTTCGTCGGTCGGGCGCGACTTCAGTTTTGCGATTCGCCTGCGCAGCCTTCGTAGGTCGTTGGCAACGGACCTGCGCTCCTCGACGACCTCGCGCATTCGCTGGCGCATGCGGAGCACAAGCGACGGCTCCTGGATCCCGACATCGCCCATCAGGAATTCTTTCAGCGCCTGTCGCGTAGGCGGCTCCAGGCTGCCTGCAAAGGCCCCGGCAAAGCGTTCGAGCAGATCGTCCGCACGATTCCGCACGAAGTTGAAGAAGGTGTGCGGAAATGCGGTTTGGACGTTTTTCTCCAGGTTTCCGAGCACAGGGCCGATCTTCTTGGGCACGGCGTCTTCCGGCACCCCCGATGCGGACCAGTTGTCAAAGCAGAACGCCGTAAGCTGTCGTTCCAGAACCGCTACGGCATTCAGAAAGATTCCTGGCGGATCGACGCCTGCCGCCAGCATGTCGCGAGGATCGGCGAAGAAGTACAGGTCGTGGGGATTCGCGGTCGCAAGCGCAAGGGAGATGGCGTTTCCGTCCCGACGCCCGGCCCGTCCCGCTCTCTGTACATAGCTTGCCGTGGAGGGCGGGACCGAACACAGCACCACGGTAGAGAGATCGCCGATGTCGATGCCCAGCTCCAGCGTAGGGGTGGCGGACAGAACGTTCGGCTGCCATGGCCTCCGCTCGCCCGCTTCTTGCGAGAACACGGTCTGGAGCCGGTCGCGCTCGTCCCGTTCAACGAGTGCAGTGTGTTCCGCCGCGACCAGGCGCTGTTTGCGACCCTTGAGATACAACTCGCCGAACCATGTGGCGCCTTTGCCCTGGTCCAAAGCGTAGCGACCACCCGTTCCGTACAGCGAAGGCACTCCCTGCCAAACGTCCTTCTCGCTCGCGGCCACAACGAGGGGACGGCCGCCAAGCGGTTGCGGGACCATGGTCGCGGTTGCGCCCGTCACGCGCAGGTGCGTCGGGTCGAGCGCCCAGGCCTCGGCATGCCCCCCTTGGACGCGATGGACGAGGCCGGAAGAGACGAGCGCCCCAAAAAGCACGCGCATTGCAGCGTCGATTTCGCTGGCAATCATGGGGTGGGACGCAGTGAGGGCGGCATTTGCCCAACGTTGGTACCACGAGCGCGGCCCGTGCGGCCCGAGGACCGGTTCAAGACCTTCTTTAGCGCGGTCCGTCGCGGGAAAGACCGGCCTTGCGGACCGCGGCCCGAAGTCGGGAAGAGAGGGATCTCTTTTGAAACCGGGCGCGAAGCGGTTGCCACCGCTCTTCAGGTACGCACGCATGGGACCCTGCCAGGGCCAGCACAACGCCTCGTCCGAATTGGGGTGGGGGAAGAGAGCACCCCGATTCTTCATGCGCCATACCGTGCCGAGCACCAACGTCTTGGCGTCCGAGCGCGCCAGGTGCTCGAGCGAGCCGATTTCGCCCTTGAGGCGGCCATGCGCTTCGTTCACCGCGTCATCCAGCAGACCCTGATCCACCACCACCGCAGCCACCCTCGTCTGCTCCAGCGTACGGCCGATCTCCGAGCGAAAGGTGAGCTCGGCCAGCGCGTCCCAGCGCAGCCGCCTTGCCACCCACCTCGGAATCTCCGAACCGGCGGGCAGATGGCCACTCTTCTCCAGCTCAACGAAATCCCGGTACCACTGGCGATCGCGAGCAATGTGGGCGCCGACGAAGTCCTCGTCGGACGCCGCGGCCGCCCTGGCGCTCGCCTCCACCAGACCTGGAAACTCGGCCAGCGACGCTCCCTCGTGCTTCGCCACAGCCTGCGCAATCGTCATGCGCCGGTGAGTCCCTGCGATGCGAGCGGTAAGGAACCCGGCTCGATGGGCCGCGGCCTGCACGTTGTCGGAGAACGCGAGCGCCTTCGGGTCGTCGTTGTGACGAGAACCGAAGACCTGGGAAAGGAGCACGCTCAGCAGGCTGGAGGCCTGCGCACCGAAGATGATCAGCCCGTGCGAGGCCCCGCACCAGGCACAGTCGCGACTGAGCTTGGCCATCTTCCCCGAGCGGGACTCCACCGTTTCGACGGGTTGCCAGACCCTGACCAGACGTTGGGAATCGCACTTCCGGCAGGATCCGTCCTGTACGCGATTGGAGACGTACCCGCACATGCCGCACACCGACCTCTCGATCGCCTTGCCCGGGGGCTGTTGCTCCGTGGGGAAGAGGAAGCACACGTCCACGTCTCGCCGAAAGAACTTGGTGTAGAACACGCGGAGATCGGAGTCGAGGCGCGGCCTGCTGGGACGTTGCACGGCGCCCCAGCCGGTCATGTGGCATTCCCGGCATTGCACGAGCGGCAGGTGCAGCGCTTCGTCGTCGTGATCGACGAGATCGTCGGAATGGCGCAGGCGGGGAGTAGGCTGTACGTCCGACCGCCCCGACACGCTGCACACCATCCGCCTGAGCTCCCGAATCCACAAGTGGACGCCTACGTGCAGCAACGGTTGGATCGCGACGCCATCCGCGTCCCGGCGGCGAGCCACCGAAATGAGTGCGCAGAGGGCGTTTACCACCCGCACGGCGCCGCGTTCGTCGGCAACGGGCAGGGTGCGCTGGAGCCTGCGTGCCACCTCGGGCACGGTCAGTGGGCCTTCCTGGAGAGAAATCAGCAGGTTGCGGAACGTTGCGTGCTCGCGTAGACGGCGCCCGAGACGCAGCTGCCCTTGGGCGGTGTGCAGATCCGCATCGGGCGGGGACTGAAAGAACGCGCCGTGCACCGCCCGGAGGTAGTCTTCGCCGGTGGAATAGCGCCGATGGTCGAGCGTCGCCCCCAGGTTGTCGGTCTGGGAGGGTAGTACTGGATGAGGGCGTCTCCCAGGAAGTCCTGGGGGCTCTGCCGGGTCTCTCCCACGATCGAGTCGGAGCCGAACTCCTGGTCGAAGATGCTCGAGACGTAGGCGAGGAGCGCCTCGTCGTCCCTGGCCCCCAGCGTGGCCGACGTGCCTGCACAGACCAATTGGTCGCCCGTGGCTCCCAGCCGATCGCGCAACCGGCGAAGGAGGCAGGCGAGATCGGTGCCTTGGGCTCCATCAAACGAATGGAGCTCGTCCACAACCAGATAACGGAGCGTTTGCGGGTCGTTGTGCCTCCAGAGCCGTTGGTCGCCGGGCCGGATCATCAGGTAATCCAGCATCTTGTAGTTGGTGAGGAGAATGTCCGGGGGATAATCCCGCAGCGTGCGCCGGTCGGTGATCACCTGCTCTTCGGTCATCGCCTTCGTGGCGTCCGGGTCCCGTCCGCCAACGTAGAGCCCGGCGGTCATTCTGCCGCGCAGGGCATCGTTCCCATGGATGGCCTGTGCGATGCGCTTGGCTTGGTCCAGCGCGAGCGCGTTCATCGGGTAGATGAGGATCGCCTTGATGCCCTGCTTGCCCGCCTGTTCGCGACAGTGGCCGAGAATGGGCAGCAGGTAGCACTCGGTCTTGCCGGAACCCGTTCCCGTGGCGATTACGGTCGACTTGCCGCCCCCAAGGCGTTCCATGGCCGAGCGCTGGTGCCGATATGGCTCGAATCCCAGCGGCACCTTGGGGAACGGCTCGCCTCCCGGCGCCTTCTCAAAGGGCAGCCCGAGCGAGAGATACGGGCCCTTGGCGAGCTTGTCGGGTTCGTCCAGGTTGTCGGGTTCGTCCAGGAAGTCCCGGATGACCGGGGCGAGCACCGGGTTGGACGGCTCGAAGCCAGTGATGAGGAAGTCCCGAAGGGCCTCCGTGACTTCGGCGGCGAGGATGGTGGGGATCACAAGATGGTCGCCACCCGGTGCGACAGGCCATCCGCAAGCCGAGGCGACAGCTTATGGGGCAACCTGACCGGGCAAATTACTGGCGCGGTCGAGCAACGCGCTGGCCGACTCGCTTTCCAGAATCGCGACCGCCACGCCGTCCAAATCCGCCTCGGTGGAGCTTCCGACCAAGCTCGACAACGCTTCACCCGCGTCCCGTCCGAACTTCATCGTCGCCATTCGCACTAACGTCTGTTTCTCGCCCTGGCGGATCCCCTGCTCGCGACCCCGGCGGATCCCCTGGTTCACCAGATCGTCGAGGGACTGGCGGTAAGCGGCGGCGGTGCTGTCCATGTCGGTGGCCTCCTTCAACAAGTCGATGGGATGGTTCTTGTACTCTAACAATTCCTTGAGCGCGCGCAACGCGACCTTCTCAAGCTCCGCATCGCCAACCTCGTTCACCACTCGGACGATTTCCGAGAACGTGAAGGTCGCTTCACCCACGGTCCGGGCACGCGAAAAGATCAGAAACAGTTCCGGCAGGTGTCGTCGGGTCGGGCGGGACGCCTCGGGCAGCATCGGATCGAGCAGGTGATACCTGTCGACGCGCCGCCCCCGCACGATCTCGTCCATGCCCCTGCTGGCTGTCCATCGGACCGCGCCATGATACAGCACGACCACTTCGATTTCAACTGCGCGCGGGGGCCGCTGCTTGTCCGATCGTTGCTTGCGGCGATGCGCCTGGACGGCCAGGACCTTGCTGGCCGTCGTGCGCGCCGCCATGTCGGGATCCGAAGCGCCTTGAAACTCCAGCAGGAGCAGGAAGTCGGTGTCGTCCGCCTTCGAGCGAGCGCTCCACGCGACGTCGGGTAGGCGCTTGAGGGCTTTCTCGCCGATCAGCTCGGTCGGGTCCTGCCGCAGCGTGGAGAAATCCAACCGTTCGGCCCAGTCGGGCAAGTGACTTCGGATGATCTCTTCCACCATAATGGGGTTGGCGAACAGCCGCTTCAGGATGACGTCGTACATGGGCTCCCTGACGTTCGGAGCGCGAGGGTCGCGCTTGTCCCATTAACGGTGCAGGAAAGTCAGGGGCGTTGCCATAGCTGGATGGGACTAATTTTGGATGCGTGCAAGACATCTGTTCCTCGGTCGTATCCTGTGGCATCAGGGCTTTGGAAGCCGATAGCTTATGGGGCAGCCTGACCGGGCAGATTCCTGGCGCGGTCGAGCAACGCGTTGGCCGATTCGCTTTCCAAGATCGCGGCGGCCAAGCCATCGAAATCCGGTTCCGCGGTGCTGGCGACCAGGTTCGACAACGCGTCACCCGCGTCCTGCCCGAACTTCAACGTGGCTAGGCGCACCAAGGTCTGTTTCTCGCCCTGGCGGATCCCCTGCTCGCGGCCCTGGCGAATCCCCTGCTCGCGGCCCTGGCGGATCCCTTGGTTCACCAGATCGTCGAGGGACTGGCGGTAGGCAGCGGCGGTGCTGTGCATGTCGGTGGCCTCCTTCAACAAGTCGATGGATGGTCCTTGTATTCTAGCAGCGTTCTGATCCCGCGCGCCATGATGTCTTCGCAGCGTGGCCTGCCGTATCTCCCCTTGGCCCGCTCGATCGAGTTCTCGCCGTGGTTCGTCCTTGGCGGCCCGTTGCTTCGCGCGATGTCCTTGGGCGGCGATGGACTTGCAGGCGGTGGTTCGGAAAGCCGTGTCGGGATCGTATCCCGTTGCATCAGAGCGACTTCCCCGTCCCGAACCGTCGCTCGAAGGCGTCCCAGGCCGTGCGGTAGTCTTCCTCGCGGTCGCAGCGGTCGAAGGGGGCGTGGTACTCGACAGTGCGCTCGAAGGGGCCGTCGGGCAGGGTGTCGTCTTCGATTGTGCGGGTGACGACGCCGTTCGCGAGGTGCCGCACGTCGTTCCAGCCGAGGGCGATGCCGGTGTCGCTGCGGTGGGGCGTGCGGAGGCCGTATGCGGTGTCCCCTTTTCGCGCCGTGCGGGGGAGGCCGACGCCGGGGAGTCCTTTGGAGGATGTGAATACAGTGCGACCGTGCGCGTCATACCAGGTGTCCGATTCGTAATGTCGCAGGACGGGGCACTGGACGCGGTAGAGGGTCAGGAGCTCGTCGAGGGTGAGATTGAGCGCCATGGCGGCCAGTACGTCGATCTCGACGAGGGCCTGACGGCGCGCGAAGTCGGTGCGCAGCGGGGTGAACCACGACCATTCGGTTTCAAGGTCCGTGAAGTGATGAGATGGCAGGCGGGGATCGTCCCTGGTCCAGCGGTCGCTGAGGAAGGCGGGATCGTAGAGCTCGTCCCAGAGATCGGCGTAGTGGGTTGTGATGCAGTTCAGCAGGAGGGTGCGGAGACGTAGAGCGGCTCGCAGGCCGGGATGGGTGTCGGGGGTGAGAAGGGGGAGGCGGGAGAGCCAGGCGGGGTTCACATTGCCGGTTCCGGTGCTCTTGATGAAGAAGTCGAGGACGGTGGACATCGTGAGGGCGGCGAAGTCCACGCCTTCGCCCGCTCGGCGAAATGCGGTGGCTCGATTCACGTTTATCAGTGCGGCTTCCCTTGGAATCAGCGTCGTGATGAGCGTGCGTTCCGAGGCCGGTCCGACCATCGCACGATTCATCACTCGGTAGTAGTCCGTGACCTTGCGCGGTTTTTCCTTACCGGGTGGCTCCTCGCAGGGCGGCTCCTCGCCGGGCTCGATCCACGATACGCGGGGCGTGCGCCGTGCGTACTCGGTGGGTGTGCACGCTGGGATGTAGTTGGTGCGTGGCAGGTAGTCGTCCGGCAAGGTGGTGAGGTCCAGGACATCGTAGTGGCTGTTCAGCGTACAGGTTCGGCGCGGCGTCTTGTAGCCGGGGTTGCCGACGAAGAAGTGAGGGCCCGAGAATACGAGCTCTGCCGCTGTCTTGGGAAACCGGGTCTTGCGGCGGATGGTGCCGTCCCGCTGGGCCATCGTCTCGTGCCAATGGCCCGTAACAAGGAACTCGGCCTTCAAGTCGGTGAGCCCTCTGGAATGTGCGGCAAACTTGCGCAGCACTCGCAGCAACGTCTCGGCATGCAGGGCGGGCAACCGTGCACGGCGCGCCGGCGTGTTCGGAGCATCGTACAAAGTCGCAAACGTGGCAAGGCCATCAACATCGACCTTGACAACTCGGTGCGAGTGACCAGCGGTGTTCCACCTGTTGTCGTCGTCCTTGATGCCCGGCACGGGTCCTTGGCCGTTATGGTCGAGACACGCATCAACGGTCGCCGGTGCGAAGAGGTTGGCGATATGTCTGAAATGGGGTTTCTGCAGTGCCCTGCCGTAGATGTTGACGCTGAACTTTGTGGCATGATGGTTGTCTGCAAACAACGTCAACTCGTTCAAGAATTGGAAGTGCGCCCGCAGCCGCGGATACAACTCCTCACGAAAAGGTCCACCCTTTGGATCGTCGTACACACCCTCTGGATGCAGGAACCCTGCAACTCCGTCTTCGCCCGTAATCATCCACCCCCGCGGCACGAAGCACTTGTACAGATTCGTCTGCTGTCCCTTGAGCAACGGGTGGTTCTGCACCGCGTTCAAGAACGCCTGCATGGCGCTCGCGCCCTCCATCTCTTCGAACCAGGCGTCCCGCAACCCGGCGCGCTCCTCGAACGCGTCGCTCCGCATCGCAGCAATCCGCGCCGCCCGGTACTTCCGAATCGCCACCAACGGACGATAGTCTCCCAACACCCCGCTCTCCTTCCACTCCACCTTCACCCACGGCGGGTTCCCCAGGACCACGTCGAAGCCGCCCCGCACCTTCCCGTCCTCCCCCGTCCCGTAGAACACGTCGGCGAAGTGGAGCTCCCAGTGGTGGAACCGGTGCCGCGCGGCCAGCTCGTCCACCAGGCTTAGGCGCGGGGAGCGGGCGAACAGCTCGGCCAAGTCCAGCATCCCGGCCTCGTCCACCACCCGCTCGGCCATCTCGCGGCCGTGCTCCGCGTATTCTTCGCCGAACAGCATCTCGATCTGCTCGGGCTGGTCCTCTCGCCTCGCGTCGGCCGTCAAGATCAGCGATAGCTCGTCCAGGAACTCGTCCCGGCTGGGCAGCAAATCAGACTCCGCAATCGGCCAGAACCACAGCGCGCACCAGTAGTCCATCACCAGCTTGAGGCGGCGGTACGGACTCGCCACCGCGCCGCCCTCCGCGAAGATCCCCTGATCGCGAATGCGGTCCTTCCACGCGTTGGGCGTGCGCCGAGGGCGCTCGGGGTCCGGCTGGCCCCACACGAGTTGGGTGTCTTCCGTCTCGAGGTGATCGCGCGCGAGCTGTTTCACGTGCAGGTTCCACAGCTTGTCCACCACGTCCGAGAGACGCTCGAGCTCGGCCGCGTCCGTCGCCGAAAACGCCTTGCAGAACGTCTTGCGCCATGCGCCGATGCGAGTGAAATGGGCGGGTTCGAGGGCTTTCGCCGCCTTGTCCTTGTAGCTCGCCATGCCATGGTCGGGAAGCAGAAAATGGTACACCGTGCTCTCCGGCCGCCGCATATCGAAAGCGGGATTCACGCGGTCCGGGGCGTGGTTGAACCAAAGGTCGGCCTTCTTCTGCCCCTTCTGCTTTTGCACCTGATCCACCGGATAAACCTGGCGCCTTGCGCCCACCAGCGAGTTGCCGCAGGTGAGCTGGTAGCCGAACCAGGGCACGTGGCCGTCCCGGTGAATGCAGTTCAACCACAGAGAGACTTCGGCAAGCTCGACCGCCATCGGATTCAGGTCCACCCCGTAGACGTTGCGGTCGGCGATGTAGTGGCGTACGCGTTGCAGTGCGTCGGGGTAGTCCTCGTGCTCGATCCTGGTCCGAAGCTCGCGCTGCTTTCGCTGCAAGTAGCGTTCGGCCAACTGGTTGACCGCTTCGTTCAGGAAGGCGGCGGACCCCATGGCGGGCTCGCACACCGTCAGGCGCAGGATCTCGTCGGCGGGCGTGTCGTCGGCTATTCGCTCGTTCAACGTGTGCTTGACCACGCAGCGCGTCAGCGATTCGGGCGTGTAGTAGCTGGCCGATTTCTCGCGGTCGCGGCCCTGCAGGCGGTAGACGAACGTGCCTTTCTTGTACATGCGCAAGCGGCGGCGGCCGTCCGCGTCGCGATAGTAGACCTTCTCGTCGTCGCGGTATTCGTCGAGGTCGGTCGCGGACACGAACCACGCGCTGTGCAGCGGATCGGGGGTCGTGCCGGCCTTCTTGACCTCGTACAAGTCTTGCTCGGCGAAGAAGCCCCGGTAGGCAATCAGCGATTCGTAGACCGATCCCAGCTGGTTGATGCCCAGGTGCGCGTACGAATGCGCCCGCGCCGCCGGATTCGGCTGCTCTTGCCGCTCTTGACCGGACGATTGAGCGACAGCAGGCGGATCACCCGTTGCAGTATGTGGTTGCGCAGCTTCACCTTGTCGAGCAGCGGCGTCGATCCTTCGCGGAACAGGGCGCTGTCGAGCGCGCGGATCGAGAAACCGATTTGGAGGGGTTCCACGTTCCCGAACAGGTCGCGGGTTCCGCCCCAGCGATCGCCGTCGAACCCCTCCGACAGCAGGCGGAAAAGCATGCGCACGCTCTCGTGCAAGTAGAAGCCGTCGCGCGATTCCGGCGTGGCCAACTCGACCATCTCCAGGTCGCGCAGTCGCTCGAGGCCGTATCCCTTGCGGTACGCGTCCGAGTTCAGCGGCGCGTAGCCAAGTTCGGGCCTCGCTTCGATGTAGAAGAGGAAGAGGAGGCGGTACATGTAGCGGAGACATTCGCGCCCAAGCGCGTCGGCCAAGTCCCCGTCGAGGTTGTACACCCGCTCGTGCCGCACTTCGCGCAGGTAGCGTATGGCCTCGTTGCCGATCAGCTCGATCGACTCGCGCATGGCGTATTTGAGGTCCTGCGAGACCCCGAACGCGTGGCGATGGCTGTTGCCGTCGAGCTCGTCCAGAAGCGACGGCCCGGAACCCGACGCCGGAACCAGCGACTCGCGGTGCAACAGCACGGCCGCGGCCTTGACGGCGGCGGCGTCCCCGCGACCCAGAATCTCGGCGAGATCGAAGCGCAACAGGCGACCGTGCGACCACTTGCCGCGCTCGATCAGCAATGCCTGGCCGAAAGACAGGAGCAGAACCCAGCGTGGCGGACGGTCCTGGGCGAAGACGCGGCGGGTGACGATGCGCTCCCAATCTTCCCGCAACAGGTCGTCCGGGGGCGGGGCTTCGCTGCGAAACTGTTGGCGCAGGGGGCGGAGATCGAGCGGGCTGGGGTCGTCCGTGGAGGGGTCGAGCGCGCCGATGACCAGGAGGTCGGGGTTGCCGCGCGATGCGGCCCCGCCGGTCGATGCCGTCGCGCTGGCCAGGATGGGGATGTCGACGCCGTCGTCGAGGCGGTGGTCGCGTTGGCTCCATTCGTATCCCAGGACGTCCAGCAGCTGGCGGTGCCACGCGTTTTGGAGGGCGAGGCGTTTCCCGATGGCGTGCCCGGCGGCGAAGCTTGGTTGGGCCTCGCGGGAGTCGCGGGTTGTGGCGTGGTTGCGGCCCGCCGGCTCGGCGAACCGGGCGCGGGAGCGGGCGAACTCGGCGGCCAGCTTGCCCAAGGCCGCGTGGGGCGGCGGCTGTCCCGATGCGGCGCCCTCGGCGGTCCACCGCTTGACGGTCTCCTGGATGTCCTTGCCCAGGAACTCGGCGAGGTAATGGTTGCTGTAGAACTCCTGCTCGTTGTGGATGCCCTCGTAGACACCCGCCGTCGCTGTTGCGGCCACCCTGGCTCAACCGCTCCCCGTCAGGACGCAGACGACCCGAATGTAGGGATCGGGCTCGGTCGTCATCGTGTCGCGAACCCAAGCGAGGTATTCGTCGAAGATCTGCTTGGTCTCGCGGAGCGCCCGGGTCTCGCGCCAGTCCGCGATGGCCGGCGGTGTGGCCGTGTCCTCGCGCCGACGGCGATGCCGAATGTCGTCTTCGCGGCGCTCTCTGAGCTGTTCGAGCGCTTGCACCTGCCCCTTGAGCGGCTTCTCCAAATCCGCGTTGAAGGCGTCGCGTTTCTTCATCACCCAGTCCCGCGCCTTCGCGACCGCACTGGGGAGCAGCAGCTCCAGCCGGGACGTGTCCACCGAGTGGCCCGCGTTCACCAGATCGTGCCCCGCGGCGAGACCGAACCCGTGCTGTACGTCTCGAAAGGAAGCGACCGTGCTCCGTCCGTCCGCATGGTACGTTACGGCAACCCACTCGGACACCATCGGGTGACTCTTCCGGTTGGTCATCGACCCGCCAGCACGAACGCGGCCTCGTTCGCGGCGAGACCGGGGACGCCCGCCAGCACCGGGGCGTCGTGCCGCCCGAAGGCGGCCAGCATGCGATCGTCCAGGTAGCGAACCACCGGGTGGAGACGCCGCAGATACTGCATCGTGGGCCATGCGCGGTCGGTGCGGCGGCTGTCCCGGATGGCCTCGTCCATGGCGCCCAGATCGCTTGTGAGGACGAGCCGTCCGCGCTCGGGGCGGATCTCGGGCGGCAGCCGCTCGAAGCGCGAGAGCAGGTCCGGCGGCGCGTGCAGCGTGAGGGTCCGAGATGCCGGGTCGGCCTCGTAGCGCAGCTCGGGGTGATCGCGGCTCAGGTGTTCCAGCGCCGCCTCGCAATAGGCGAAATCGCTGTTGAACAGCGGCTTCGGCGCGGACGGTCGGGCCGTGGCCTGCGACGTCCCGGGGGCGCCGGACGGGGAGCCGCCGGCGCCGGGGTCCGCCTCGCCGTTGCCGCCCGCCCCGCCGTCGCCCAGGTCGTGCCCCATGAAGAGGGCCAGGAGATCGTCGCCGCTATTGCTCCGCGGGGTGAGCCGTCGCTCGAATTCGGCTGCCTTTTCGCCACTCGCGATGGCGTTTCCGGTGAATTCGACCTCACCCTCGATGTCGTGCTGGTTCATGAAAACCGACGGGTCGCCTATGTTCTTGTGCGCCTGTTCGTCCTTCTCGATCAGGACTTCGAGCACGCGCGTCGCCGTGAATGGTTTCGTTCGCGCTCTGCGCAATGAGGTAGACGATTCGCGGGTTTCGCTCCTGTCCGTACCGGTCGACCCGTCCGTTTCGCTGCGCGAACACCATCAGCGACCAGGGAATGTCGAAATGGATGAGTCGATGGCACTAATGGTGCAGGTTGATGCCTTCCGAAGCCACGTCGGAGGCGAGCAACAGCCGGACCGGTCGTTTCTCGTTGCCGAAGTTCTCGACGATTTGTTGCTGATCGAGGTCGCTGAGGCTGCCGCTGAGGATGGCGATCTGGCGGTCGTGAAGACGAAGGTCCCTTTGGAGGTTTTCTCGCAGCCAGTTAAGGGTCGCAATTCGCTCCGTGAAGACGACGAGACGGTCCCGAGGGCGCGAGGGCTTCCAGTCGAAGGGTTCGCCGCCCTGCACGGCATTAAGAAGCGCTTGGTATTTGGTGAAGTGCTTTGGCGTGATCTTCGCCAGCGCGTCGTCCAACGCTCGGAGGCCCGCCAACTCTTGCGCATTGGCATTGGCGGCGTCAGTCGAATCCGTCTTCTGCGCCTTCTCCAGCTTGGCGCACCGCTCCGAGATTGTTTCCCGGCAAGCGGCGGGACTTGAAAAGAACGCCTTCTCCAGAACGACCGAGAAGAGCCTGCGCGCGCCCCGATCGCGGTCTCCGAGGACCGGAACCTTGAGCAGCGCTTCGGCGGCGGCTTCCTCCAGAGGAGATAGCGAGAACCGTCGACGAATCACTTTGCGATCGCGAAACGATTTCTGCACCTGGGCGCGGACGTCCTTTTTGAAGCGGCGGATTACCAGCCCTTTGTTGCGGAAGTCCTCCTGGGTGAAATCGTCAGGGTCGCCGATGGCGGTGGCATCCAACATGTTCACGAGGCTGGCGAAACTGCGCGCCCGGCCGTCGTGCGGCGTGGCGGAGAGGAGAATCAACGTGTCGGAACGTCTTGCCAGGAGCTTGGCCAAGCGGCTGCGGAGCGATCCCGTGCCCCGATCGGCCACGTTGTGGGCTTCGTCGATGACGATAATGTCCCAGAAAGCGTTCTCGACGTACGTGCGGTACTCGCGGGCCTGCTTGAGCGTGTCGACCGAGATGATGGCCTTGTCGTAGTAGTGGAACGGGTTGTGGTTGGTCGGGATGTGCCGCCGCACGCGCTGGATTCCCGCCGAATCGAGACGCGTGAGGGGGATTGTGAAGCGGCTCCAGAGTTCCTTCTGGAACTGGGTGAGCATGCTCTTGACGGTCACCGCGAGGATGCGCTTGCCGCGTCCGCGGGCGATCAGCTCGCTTAGCAGGATGCCCGCTTCGACGGTCTTGCCGAGGCCCACGTCGTCGGCGATGAGAATGCGCTGGCGCGGCTGGCGGAGAGCCTGGCGGGCCGGGTCTAGCTGATACGGCACCTGGTCCATCGCCGCGCCTTGTGCGATGTGAATTCGGTCGTCGTTCGCAACCGCCTGGCGTCGCAGGCTTTCCATGTAGAGACGGCTTCGCCTGAAGCGGGAAGTGTCGTCGGCGACGAGACGGGTGGTCTCCGGGTCGAGAATCTCGATGCTGTCGTCAAGCGTCGTCAGGAAGACGGCTTCGCGCTCCCGCACCAGCTCGGAAACGCCGACGCAGGCGAGCTGAGCGCCCCCGCTCGCGGTCGTGTCCACTCTGCGGACGACCCACTCGGCATCGCGGATGACGACGCGGGAGCCGGGGGGTGGTTGGCGGGTGCGGGCTGCGGGGATCATGCTGCCTCCATGCCGAGGCCGGACGGCGCGGTGACGCCGCCGAAACGGGGGGAAAGGTGGTCGAGCTTGAGGAATCGCATGGGGACAAGGATAAGAGTTATGGCCGCCTACACCACCACCGTCAGCCGCGCGCTGAAGCCCGATGACGCATCTCCGGTCATGGTGGCGAGCTGGTGCTCCACGCCATCTCTGAAGACGCCGTCGCTGGCGAGCGAAACGCGTTTCAGGGTGCCGACGCTGCCCTCGTACCCCCGCGTCGCATACGCCGCGTTGCAGGCGGCTTCCGGGAATGCGAGCTGAGAGGTCGCGATCCTGTTGCGCGCGTCCGTCGCGGCGGCGAGGCTGGGATAGACCTCGAAATGGGTGTGGGGCCAGCGGCCCGGGTAGCAACCCGGGAAGATGGTCGTGAAACGCAGCTCACCGCCCGCGTCGCTCTCCTGGACTCCGCGCAGATAGTTCTGCTCGGTCGCGCCGTTCGAATACAAGGAATAGCGGCCTTCGCGGTCGCAGTGCCACATATACACCGCCAATCCCGCCGCGGGCGCGCAGCCGCTTCCCAGGTCGACGAGGTCCAGGATCACGGTCAGCGGCACGCCGTCCGCCATCCCCGACAGTCCCGCGAAGCTCGACCGGATGTCCGACCGGACCACCCCGGCTTGGCTCAGGACGTCGGGACCGTTCGAGCCGTCGGCGGGAAAGGGGCCCGCGGTCTCCTCGGGGATCGCCTCGCACGCGGCGCCGCCACCGTCGATCCCGGAGCGCTCGTCCGAGCATCCGAACAGGTACAGCGCGCTCATCCCGCCCGCGGCCAGCCGCAGCATGTCGCGGCGCCCGATGCGAGCGCCCGTCAGCTTCAAGTCCTCGTGCAACCCGCCGTAATCGCGGTGCTGGGCCTCAGTGGATCGCTTCATAGGTCGTTTCTCCCCGGGTCATGGTGGCGGCAGAGCTACTGTCGAGCTTGAGGATTCGCATGGGGACAAGGATAAGGCCCGGGCGGGATTGCGACAGGTGGGGAGGGTCCGAATCTTGACCGGGGCGGGTGTGGGGGGTGACAATCGGAGTATGGAGAATCGATTTGACGAGCAGGTCGTGCATGACGCCCGGCTGGAACGTCTGTCGGAGCCGCTGTGGCGGCGATTCCGCACGCCGCGAACGGGTGATCGCCGGAACACGCTGCTTACCAAACTTCGGATGGCTGGCAAGGATGAGGACGGCGTGCTTCGGCCTACGGTGGCGGGCGTGCTGATCGCCACGGAGGATCCGCGGGAATGGTTGCCCAACGCGTTCATTGAAGCCGAAGCGTGCCGGGGAGCCGACGACAGGCCGGTAGGAACGGGACCGCAATATCAGCTGGACGCCGCCGACATCTGTGGGCCGCTGGACGTGCAGGTGGATCGCGCTTGTCGTTTCGTGGCGAGGAACATGAAGGTCGCCGCATACAAGCACATGGGACGCATCGACCGCCCGCAATACAGCATCACAGCCGTTTTCGAGGCCTTGGTCAACGCCGTCGCGCATCGCGACTACTCGATTCACGGCGCCAAGATCCGATTGAGGATGTTCGAGGACCGACTGGAGCTGTATTCCCCCGGCGCCATTCCGAACACGATCACGCCCGATCGCCTCGTGCACCTTCAATCCTCCCGCAACGAGGTCCTGACGAGTCTTCTTGCCAAGTGCCCCGTACCAACGGACATCCCATGGCTCGACACGGACCGAAGGACACTGATGGATCGCCGAGGCGAAGGCGTCCGCATCATCCTCGACAACAGCACGCGCCTGTCGGGACGCGAACCCGAGTATCGGCTGATTGGAGACGCCGAGCTGCTGTTGACGATTTTCGTGCCGCCGGTGGATTAGGAACTTATCCAGCTACTTCAGCTCCACCAGCTGGTCCGGATCCACCCGCACCACCAGGTAGGTGATCGTCTCGACCACCTCGCTGAATCCGTGCGCGGTACCCGCCGGGACGATCACCATGTCCCCCGGCCCCACGTCACGGCTTGCTCCGCCGCGAATGCCTCCGACCGAGCTCGGCCCGGTGAGCGTGCGGACCACCGCGCCGTCGGGATCGAGTGTGCGAGCGTCGGTGAGCTCGCCGCCCGTCACCATGGTCCCCCGCCCCGATACCACATAGTAGACCTCGGCCTGATTGTGGTGCTGAATGGCGCTGAGGGATGTCGCGGGCGGGCGCTGGACCACCCCCACCCCGACGTTGTGGCCCCCTGCGTCCACGTGCCTGATCTGCTGGTCGCTCACCCGGCCTGCCGGCGCGGCGGCGATTGCGTCGCGGATGTCCTGGGCGGAGATGTGGGTGGCGGCTGGCGCCTGCGGGGTGCCGGTAGGGGCGTGCGCTCCCGGGGGCAGGGCGGCTGCGAGGGCGGCCAGCGCGGCCACGGCAAGGACGAGCGCGGCCGGTGCGGCAAGTGGAATGGGGATCTTCGGTTTCGGCATGGCGAGGCTCCTTTGCGAGGTTGACTCCGACAATGTAGTGGGGGGTTACGTCTTCCAGTCGAAGCGAATCTGCAGCTTTCGCAGCATCGTAAAGGTGTCCATGACGGGCAGCTTGAACTCTCGACACACGTTGCCGAGGGGGACTCGCTTCTTTACGTTCGGATCGTGGCCCTCGTGAGTCACGATGACGGTACCGTGAACCTGGGCATACGCGGCTATCCAACCGTCTGCCTTCGTAGCAAATTCTGATTTTGCCTCGGGGCGAAACTGGGGTTCTCGCTTCACCCATTGTATGACTTCCGAAAACGCCTGCACGACCTGAGGCTCCGTGGAAGGCACGAACAGCTCTGCGATTGGCCTTGCCCAGTCCCACAATGAGTCTTGACCCACCTTCAGCTCACTATAGACTCGGTCTATGCTGATAATGCGGCCGCCCATCGCGAAATGACCCAGTGACTCCCAAAACCCGGGGCATACGTCGAAGCCGTAGTAGCGGCGATGAGCTTCGATGAAGATGTTTGCGTCGAGAAGGAACGTGTCGTCCTTCACTGAGTCTCCATTCTTCTCATGAACATGTCAAAGGTGTCGCTCCGTAACCCGGTCAGGGCGTAAGCGTCTCGGTAGGTAAGGCGACCAGCAATGACCGCACGACAGACGGCGGCACCGAACCGGCGGCCAATGCGGTTGTTCTGATTGTTCCAGAAGCTGCCGCCCCGGACGCTCGGTTTCTGCGTGCCCGTGTGACTGTCGTAGAACTCCCGAAACTGTCGTGGCCGAATGAGACCGAGGTGAACAGCCCGCCGTGCGGCCACCAACACGCTTACCTTGAAGCGCTTGGCCGTCGCTTGAAGCGACCGGTCCACGTCGGCGGACGGCGTCCATTGGTCCAGCATCCGCGATGCCGGTACGAGAAACTCCGCCGCCACGGCGTTGCAGAAGCGTTCCGTGTCATGGCGCGGTAGTGCTTGGTTGCCGAAGCTCGACAGACCCGGCGCTCGGATCAAGAGATGTGCGAGTTCGTGGGCGAGGGTGAACATCTGCGCGGTCTTGAAATCCGCCGCGTTTACGAAGACCAGCGGTGCGTGGGGATCCACCAAGGCGAACCCCTGAAACTCGCTTCTGTCCAGTTTGCGGCTCGTGTTGTTTCCGACGATACCATTGAAGACGGTCAACACGCCCGATTCGTCGGCCCGGTCGCGAAGGTAGCGAAGTGCGGAGGTCCAATCAGGCTGCGTTGCAGCCCATCCTGCCGGCAAGGAAAACGCCCGCCGCATGGCCTGCGCGACTGCCACGGTAGACGACTCGTTTCGTTCGGTACCCACGAAGGGTAGCGGATCGGCCCCTGCATCGACCAGCTCGTCGCGCATCCACGCCTGACGACGCTTCATCAGGTGAATGGTCTCCAACAGATCCGGAGATGGACGGATTGGGGGCACGCCCGCCACGGTGCGATAGTCGGGAATGGTGAGCTCCTCCTCCGGCGGCACCTTCAGAAAAAGGTAGCCAAGTGGGGTGCGGGTGGAGCCTGCCATCCGGTCCGCTTGAGCCAGACTGATTCGGCCGGACGCCTCCCAGTCTCGGACCCGGGCGGGCTTGACCCGCATCTTCGCGGCAAGCTCCTCGGGCATGAGACCTGCCCGCTCGCGCGCCCACCGGAGAACGCGAGGCTCAAGGGTGTGCAGAGCTCTTCGTCCGCTCACGGCTTACGACCACGAGGCATGATTAGGATGACGGGGGCTAGTCGCCCCCGGGGCAGGTCGAATGCGAACGTGGCTCCACCTCAGCTTGCCCGGAATGATGGTCCGCATCATCCCGCAGTGGTCTCCTACCATTGCCGAGGCGACTCCCAGCCCCATCCCGATGCCTCCTGGTTTTCGGGTCCATCCTGGACGAAAAACCCGCCCGCGATCCTGAACATCAGTGTCAAGCCCCGTGTCGTCAACCGATACGGTAACGTAGCCGGTGGTGAGGGGACGACCTGGACCGAACATGGCTGCAACGCGTAGTATTCCGTCTCGCCTACGAAGATCCCACCCCAACGCAAAGGACCACCTCATGACCAACAACCCCCAGCAGGCGCGCCAGTGGTTCGTGTCCACCCTGGTCGGCGGCGTCACCCTCTATCTGGGCGGCTTCGTGATCTACGGCCTCATCCTCATGGACATGATGGCGACCGACCACATGAAGGACCCGCCGGTGATGTGGGCCATCCCGGTGGCGCAGCTCTTCGGCGGGGCCGTGATCGCCACGATTCTGTCCTGGCGGGGCGCCGCATCGTTCCTCAATGGCGCAAAGGCCGCAGGATGCGTCGGCGTGCTGATCAGCATCTGCTACTCGCTCATGGGCTACGCCGCGATGGACGTGGGCCACACCATGACCCACGTCGTGGTCGACGCCGTCGCCACGGCCGTACTGTGGGGCCTCGCAGGCGGCGTGGTGGGGGCGGTCCGAGGCCGGGGCCAGTAGCCGTCCAGCCATGGGCCCCTCCGGAGGCCGCACCAAACGCCCCGTAGCACCCGCCGCCGAGGAGATTCTCGGTGGCTATTTCCCCGTGCTCGACCACGGTTTCGTGTCCCTGGTCGACTACATGGGAACGGACGACTCGGTGGAGCGCGCGGCACGCGTCAGCTATGGCTATGGTACCCGCAAGCGGTCGGCGACCCGCGGCCTGCTCCGCTACCTGCGACGCCACCTGCACACCACGCCCTCGGAAATGGTCGAGTTCAAGTTCCACTGCGCCATGCCGATGTTCGTCGCGCGCCAGTGGATCCGTCACCGCACGGCTTCGGTCAACGAGTACAGCGGCCGCTACTCGTTGATGCCCCTGCTCTTCTACAGCCCGGACAAGGACCAGTTCGCCTACCAGAGCACGACCAGCGCCCAGGGACGCGCCACCGAATCCGCGAGCGCCGACCTCCACCGTCAAGCCACCCAACGCTGGCAGGAAACCCGCGCCCGGGCCGCCAACGACTACGGCTGGCTCGTCGCCGAAAACATCGCGCGCGAGCTCGCCCGCATCGACCTGCCGCTCTCGACCTATACCCAGTGGTACTGGAAGATCGACTTGCACAATCTGCTTCACTTTCTCACGCTGCGGGTGGACGAGCACGCCCAGTGGGAGATACAGCAGTACGCCCAGGTGGTCGCCGGAATGGTGAAGCGCGTGGCTCCGCTCAGTTACGAGGCCTGGATCGATTACCAGGTCATGGGCGACCGGCTGACCCGCGCTGAAATCGCCGCGCTTGCGGAGCTGCTCACGACCAGCGACGACGGCATCGCCGCGCGGCCCGATGCCACGCTGGCCAACGCCGACCTCGCGAAGGGAATGTCGCCGCGCGAAATCCGCGAGCTCAAACACAAACTCCGCCCGCGCAAACCGCCAGACTTCGAGCTGGACCTGGCCACAATGCGCCCTCCCGAGGAGGTCGCCGCCGAAATGGCCAGGGCGGTACCAAAGGTTGACAATGAGTGACATGACACGGTGTGTGGCCATGATACTATTGGTCATTCTCCCCGGCTGCACCGACGCGGCGCCGCCGGCCCCCGCCGCATCGTTCATCGTGCGGGGCGCGACAATCGTGGACGGCACGGGGAGCCCGTCCTACATCGGCTCCGTGCGCGTAACGGACGGAACAATTGCCCAGGTGGCCGCCCCTGCCGACCACGACGCCCTCTCCCCCACACCCAACGAACCCGTGTACGACGCGGCGGGGCTTGTGTTGGCGCCCGGCTTCATCGACACCCACAGCCATCACGACGGCGGGCTGCTCGAAGAACTAGGCGCCACGGCGGCGGTAAGTCAGGGGATCACGACCATCGTCGTTGGCCAGGACGGCGGCTCGCGCTTTCCGCTGGGTGATTTTTTCTCGGCGCTCGCAGCGACGCCCGCGGCCGTGAACGTGGCCTCGTACGTGGGGCACGGCACGCTCCGCCGCCAGGTGATGGGCGACGATTTTCGCCGCGCGGCCACCGAAGACGAAGTGGCGGCGATGCGGGCGCTGCTGGAATCGGAGCTTGCGAGCTGGGCGATCGGCCTTTCGACCGGCCTGGAGTACGACCCCGGCATCTACTCGACCACGGACGAGGTGGTTGCGCTGGCCATGACGGCGGCGGCCAGCGGGGGCCGCTACATATCGCACATGCGGAGCGAGGATCGCGCGTTGCACCAGGCGGTGGAAGAGACGATCGAGATTGCGGAGCGCGCCCGACTTCCGGTGCAGATCTCGCATTTCAAACTCGCCGCGCGGGGACTGTGGGGGCAGGCGTCCGACATTCTGGCCCGGCTGGACGAGGCGCGCGCCGACGGCCTCGACATCACGGCAGACGCGTACCCGTACGAGTACTGGCAGTCGACCATGACCGTGCTCTTCCCCGAGCGAGACTTCGACAATCGCGCGGCCGCGCGCTACGCACTGGAACAGCTGGTTGCCCCCGAAGGCATGCTGATCGGCAGGTTCGGCCCCGATCCCACGCTCGAAGGCAAGACCCTGGCCGAGATTTCCGCCCAGCGCGGCACCGATCCCGTCACGACCTACATGGATCTGATTGCGGAGTCGCAGGCTGCGCGGGCCGCTGGTCGCGACGGCAGCGAGAGCATCGTCGGCACGAGCATGACCTTCGACGACATCGCCACGCTGATGTCCTGGCCCCACACCAACATCTCGTCCGACGGGGCGTTGCGGGGCGCGCATCCGCGCGGCTGGGGGGCCTACCCGAGAGTGCTGGGGCGTTACGTGCGCGACGAGGGGCGGCTGGGACTGGAAGAGGCGGTCCACAAGATGACCGGGCTTGCGGCCGCGCACATGGGATGGACGGAACGGGGCGTCATTCGTGCGGGAGCGCCTGCCGATCTGGTGCTGTTCGATCCCGCCACAGTGATCGATCGGGCCACGACCGCCCAGCCGCAGCTTGCGTCGGAGGGGATTGAGCGCGTGTGGGTGGCGGGCACGGTCGTGTACGAAAACGGCGCAACAACGGGCGCGCTGCCGGGCAAGGTGGTGCGGCGATAGGGGCGACGCGAGGGCGCGCGGGGGCGGGGCACCCCGGGCCAATCAGCCCGTCGCCGAAACGACCGACACCGTCTTCACGTTGACGAACTCCCGAATCCCGAAGTCCGACAGCTCGCGTCCAAACCCACTCGACTTGACGCCGCCAAAGGGCAACCGGGGATCGGACTTGACAAAGTCGTTCACGAAACACGCACCCGCCTCGATCTCCGTGCGCGCAATCCGCTCGCCACGCGCCAGATCGCGGGTAAACACCGCCGCCCCCAACCCATAGGTCGTGTCGTTAGCCACCCGAATCGCCTCTTCCTCCGAGCCAACTCGAATGATGCAGGCGACCGGCCCGAACAGCTCCTCGTCGTACGCCGGCATTCCAGGTTGAACGTCGGTCAACACCGTCGCCGGATAGTACCACCCGGGCGCCGTCGGCACCTTCCCGCCCAGTAAACATGTGGCCCCCGCCTCGATGCTGCGCACCACCTGATCCGCCAGATGGTCGCGCAAATCCTCGCGCGCAAGCGGCCCCACGTCGGTCGCCTCGGCCATGGGATCGCCCACCCGCACCTGCCCCATGCGCCACACGACCGCCTCCGTAAACTCGTCCGCAACCGCCTCGTGCACCACAAAACGCTTGGCCGCAACGCAGCTCTGACCGCCGTTGATCAGCCGCCCCGTCACGCAAGCGTCGACGGTCTGCGGCAAGTCCGCATCTTCAAGCACCACATAAGGATCGCTCCCCCCAAGCTCCAGCACCGAAGTCTTGATTTGCGACCCCGCAATCTCGGCCACGCTCCTGCCCGCCCGCGTACTGCCGGTCAGCGTAACCGCTTGCACGCGCGCATCGCGAATCAGGTCGCCAGTCGTCCCTACATCGACGAACAGATTGGTGAAGATGCCCTTCGGGAAGCCGGCCGCCTCAAAGAGATCCACCAGCTCGAGCGCGCAGCAGGGAACGCTTGGGGCATGTTTGAGGAGGATGCCGTTGCCGGCAATCAAGGCGGGGATCGCCGCGCGCACCACCTGCCAAAGCGGGAAGTTCCACGGCATGATCGCGAGCACCAGGCCAAGCGGCTGGAACGTGACGAAACTGCGGTGCGCTTCCGTATCGACCATGCGGTCGCGCAGGAAACCCGGGCCGTGCCGCCCGTAGTGCTCGCACCCCAGCGCGCATTTCTCGACCTCGGCGGCGGCCTCGCGCAGTGGCTTGCCCATCTCCATGGTCATGATTTCGGCCAAGCGCCGTTGGCGCTCCCGGAACTGCACGCCCAGCGCCGTCACCCGCTCGGCCCGTTCGTCCACCTGGCGCCGCGCCCACGAGCGCTGGGCCCGGGCCGCGCGCGACACGGCAGCGTCAACGGCCTCCGACGACATGAACGGGAAGGTGCGAAGCGTGGTGCCTTCGGCTGGATTGACGGTGCTGAATTGCACTTGCTGACTCCTGGATCGTGCTGGGCACACTGGCGGAACCCCGCGCCAATGCTGCAAGTTAGCAGTCCGCCGCATATCGCGCCCCACCACCCAACGAAAGACTCGTCAATGATCGCCCCCCGGTTCCCTTCAGTCCCCCTCCTGTCGCTCGACCAGTTGTGGTTCCAGGTAAGCGGCACGGTGTGCAACCTGCGTTGCAACCACTGCTTCATCTCGTGCGCGCCCGACAATCACTCGTTCTGGTTCATGACGCGCGACATGGTGCGCTCGGCGCTGGAAGAATCGGCCGACATGAACGTCAGCGAATACTACTTCACCGGCGGCGAGCCTTTCATGAACAGCGAGATGGAGGGCATTCTGGAGGACACGCTCCAATACGGTCCGGCCACCGTGCTGACCAACGCGACCCTGTTCCACCAGCGACGCGTGCAGAAACTGCGGGCGGTGCAGGACGGGAGCGATCATGAGATCACCTTCCGCGTAAGCATCGACGGATATTCACCCGAAACGAACGATCCGATTCGGGGCGAAGGCACGTTCGACCGGGCCATGGACGGCGTCGCCAATCTGGTTGCGGCGGGGTTCCGCCCGATCATTACCGCCATGCAGAGCTGGCCATGCGAAGAAATGGCCTGCACGCTGCAAGCCTTTAACGACGCGTTGGGCAAGGTGGGGTATACGGACCCGCGGCTCAAGATCCTGCCCCCGCTCCTGATCGGCGAGGAAGCGGACCGGAATCGCGGCTATCAGCCGTGCGAGCGCGTGACCCACGAGATGATGCACGGCTACGACCTCAATCAGCTGCTGTGCACTCGGGCCCGGCTGGTAACGGCAAGCGGCGTTTACGCCTGCCCGATCCTGCTGGACTATCCCAGCGCCCGCCTTGCGGACACGCTGGCCGACGCGGTGACGATCGACGCCCCCCTTGCGGAAGCGGCGTGCTACACCTGCTACACGAACGGCGCCATTTGCTCGAACGCCACCACCGGGGTCGAGGCGACCGCCTGCGACCAGGAGGCCGCCGCTCCGTGCAGCGCCGAGCCCGTCGCGTGCGAGGCCACGGCCGAGGCGAAGCCCGCCTGCGAGGCCACCGCGGCCGTGTGAGGCGCCATGTCAAACAGACCACGAATCGCGTACGTAGACGGGCCGCGACTGAAGCGCGCCTTTCTCGCGGCCTGCGCTCACGCTCGGCAGTTCAAGGGCGAGCTCAACCGCATCAACGTCTTCCCGGTTCCCGACGGCGACACCGGCACCAACCTGGCGCTCACGCTCGACGCGATCGCGGCGGGCCTGGCTGGCTCCGGTGACCGCCGGGCGGACGATGTGGCCGCGACGGTGGCGCGGCTGGCCGTCGTGGGCGCGCGCGGCAACTGCGGCATGATGGTCTCGCAGTTCCTGCTCGGCTTTGCCAGGGCGCTCAAAGGACGCGCGCGAGTCGCGCCGGACCACCTCGGCGAGGCGATGATGGCGGGATCGCGCGCGCTGGACGGCGCGGTCCAGGAGCCCGTCGAGGGCACGATCCTGACCGTGGCGCGCGACGCCGCCGGGGCCGCCAGCCGGGCCCCCGCAGACGTCGTCGACCTCGTCGAGCGTGCGGTCGCCGCCGCGCGGGAATCGCTGGAGCGCACGCCGGAGCTGCTGCCCGTGCTGGCGCAAGCGGGGGTCGTTGACGCGGGGGCACAGGGGTTCGTGCGCGTCGTCGAGGGCGTGGCCGAGTTGATCGCACGCGGGGATCCGCGGGGGCGGGATCGCGCCGATTGGACGGTCGCCGCCCCGGCATCCGGCGCCGCGCCGGAACCACGCTCGGAGCGACCCGAATGGTCGCCGATTGGGGCCATGGACCACCCGCTGGGCGAGAGAACCAAGCGGTATTGCACCGAGATCCTGGTGGAAGGACCCGACATGCCCGGCGAAGCCACCGTGCGCGCCGCGCTCTCGCCGGGCTCCGAGGAGCTGCTCGTCATTCGCAGCGACGAAATCCTCAAGGTCCACCTGCACACCGACGACCCCGAAGCCGCGATTGGCTACTGCGGCACCATAGGCACGGTGACCGCGCACAAGGCCGAGGACATGTTCGCGCAGTTCGAGACCGCGCGGGACGCCCGCGGCGGCACCGTTCGTCGCCCGGTCGGCATCCTGGTCGATTCGGGGTCGGATCTGCCCGAGGCGGTCATGCGGACGCACGGGATTCACATGGTCCCCCTTCTCCTGGTGGACGGAGAGAAGACGCTGCGCGACCGCGTCGATATGAGCACGGAAGCGTTCCTGTCGCGACTCGACGAAGATGACGCGCATCTCACCACCTCGCAGCCGCCGCCCGGTCAGTTCCAGCAAGCCTGCCAGGACGCCTCCGCCGACTCGGAGGTGGTCGTGGCGATCCTCTTTTCCGCCGCGCTCTCGGGCATTTTCCAATCCGCCCAGCACGGCGGGCAGCTGGCGCCGGAGCTGAACCTGCGTTTGGTGGACTCGCGCGCGGCGTCGCTCCTGACGGGTCTGTTGGCGCTCAAGGCGGCCGAGCTCGCCGAGACCGGATCGTCGCCGGACGAAATCGTCGCCGAGGTAGAGCGCATTCGCGGCCAGTCGGGGATCGCGTTCACGGTGCGCAATCTCGACCGCCTGATCGCGTCGGGGCGAATCAGCCACTTCGCCGGATGGCTGGGAGGCTTCCTCGACCTCAAGCCCGTTTTGGCCCTGGACGCAGAGGGCAAGGTCGCGGCCGTGGGAAGGGCGCGCGGGTCGCGTCGGGTCAGGACGATGCTGATCGAAACCATCGTTGGCGAAATCCCGCCGGACGCGCGCAAGGTGCGCTTCGGGATCGTCCACGCCGGCGCGCCCGAGATCGTGCCTGGCGTGCGAAGCGAGCTGGAGTCCCGCTTTCCGAATGCGGAAATCCTGGTGTCGCCCATCACCCCCGTCCTCGCGAACCACCTCGGACGCGGCGCGTGGGGCATCGGCTACATCGTCGAGGACCAGCTGGACTGAACGGCCCGACTTGACAGCCCCCAGTCTCCCACTCACTGTATCCGAAAGTTAGCCCTTCCGGTAGTTCCAATGGACAAGGGGGAATCCCAGGGCTGGCCAAGGCCCCATCCAAAAGGACCATTCATGGGCGACAACGAAACCAAACAAGGGTTCATCATCTCCACCCTGATCGGCACCGCCGGTCTCCTCGTGGGTGGTGCCATCGGCTACGGCCTGTTCCTTCAGGACGTGATTTCCTCCGTCCAGATGAAGGCCGACCCGGTGTGGTGGGCGCTCCCCGCGGGGCTGCTGTTCGGTGGAGCGGCAATCGCCTCGGTTCTGTGCTGGGCGGGCGCAAACACCTTCGTCGCCGGCGCGAAGGCGGCGGGCTGGATTGGCCTGCTGATCAGCATATGCCTTGCGCTCACGAACTACGCCATGGTGGACGCGGGCCACACCATCACCAACATGATTGTGGACCCGTTGTCAACGGCCGTGATCTGGGGCTTCGCGGGCGGCTTCGTGGGCATGATGCGAGGCCGTCGAGGGTAAGTACCTCCGCAGCGCCGCTGACATGCGTCGGGGCGGGGGTTGCCGCGGCGGGGTTACCGCGATCCCGCCAGCCCAACCCTCGCCCCGACGTACACACCGCGACCCGGCGCGCGGAAGCCGAACACCTCGTAGTATCGCTCGTCCAGCAGGTTCTCCGCGCGCAGCGTCAGCGTCATTCCGGCGTTGCCGTCGCCCGTCGCGATCACGTCGAGGTTGACCGACAGGTTCACGACCGTGTATGAGGGCAGCACGACCGGACCGGCAGGCCACGTGCTGAAGTCGCGATCGCCCCGCTCGCCGGTGCGTCGCACCGTGCCGGACAGGTCGATCCTTTGCGCAGGTCGCGCGGCCACGGTCGCCGACCACATGTGTTTCGGACGACGGATCAGCGCCTCGCCTTCGACGAACGTCGCGCCGGACCCTTCGTCGAACCCGGAGTCTTCCACGCGCGTGGCCAGGAACGTGTAATTCCCCGTCACGTTCACCCTCGACCCGTCAACGCGCGCTTCGAGCTCCATGCCCCGGCTGCGCGCCTTGGCCACGTTGTAGTAGTTGGGCCCACCGGGCTGCGGGGGAGCGAACGTGTACTGAATCAGGTCTTCGTAGCTCTGGTGGAACGCCGTCGCGGCGATGTGAACCGGGCCAAGCGCCTGATCCAGGCCCGCTTCCATGCTTACTGATCGCTCGGGCCGCAAATCGGGGTTCCCCTGGGTAAAGCCCGTCGCGTAGGTCTCGAAGAACGTCGGCTCTTTGATCCCCGTTCCGGCCGAAACCCGCAACCGACTCCCACTCCCCCCCATGCGCCAGGCCAGCCCCGTGCGCCACGTCGCCGCAGTGCCGAACCGCTCGTTGCTCTCGACCCGGACGCCGCCGTCGACGGCCAGGCCGCCCGGACGCCACGACAGCTGCGCGTAGCCCGCCTGGTTGGCCCGCTCGTCATCGGAATCGCTCGCACTGGTCCCGTACTGCGACAGCGAACGACTGAACGCCCGCACGGACTGATGCTCAAGCTCGTACCCGAAAGTCGCCGTCGCGTCGCCCGCCGTGCGCCACGTGGTCCGGAGGTCGGCCGCGTTGCGCCGTGAATCGGTCAGGCTCGCACGGCCGAAGAACCCCAGCGTGTCGGCCGCGTCGTCGGACTCGTCGCTCGCGCCAAAATCGTAGTCGTGCACCTGGTACGACAGCCGCGTCTCCAACCCGTCCGTCCAACGGCGCGCCACGTCCAGGTGCAGAGAGAGGTCGTCGCCGAACGTATGAGCATTGCGGTCGACCAGTTGCCCGCTCCCGTCGGTGGGGTAGTGAAAGGTGTTGTCGGCGTAGCGCAGGGCCACGGTCGCGTCGGTTGCGGGATCCAGATGCGCCTGCACCCGCGCGTTGGCAATCGAGCGACGGTACTGGTTGTTGTATTCGAGAATCCCGTCGGACGATGCGCCCCCTACGCCCACGCTGTACGACAGCGCGTCGCTGCCGCCCGAGAGCGCGCCTTCCCACAGCCTTGTGCCGTAGCTTCCGGTCTGGGCGGAGAAGTTCATGTTTGGTGCGTTGGCGCCCCGCCGGGTGAAGATCTGAATCACGCCGCTCACCGCGTCGGAGCCGTAGACGGCCGAAACGGGTCCGCGAATGATCTCGATCCGCTCGATGTTCTCGGTGGTGAGAGTGCTGAAGTCGAACGAGCCCCCAGGTCGGTTCACGGCCACCCCGTCAACCAGGACCTGGACGTAATCGGATTCGCCCCCGCGCATGAAGACCGACGTGACCGCCCCGAAAGATCCTGCGCGCACCACAACCACGCCCGGCGCGGTGCGAAGGGCCTCGGCGACGTATTCCACGCCGGACTGCTCGAGCGCTGCGCGGGTAATGACCGTGGCATGCGCGGCGACGGCGCGGGCGCCACGGCGCACACCGCGGCCCAGATGGCCAAGGCGGTCGTCCGGCGCGGATTCGCCGTGCCGCGGTGGCGGCGAGGGTCTTGCTTGCAGCGAGGGTCTTGCTTGTGGGTTGCTGGCTGCGCGTAAAGCATCGGGTTGTTTCTCCTGTTCCCGTCAACGCGAAAAGGAGAAACGACGGGCAGCGCCCTACGCCCTCACCTCCCCGCGGAGGATGGTCGCAGCGACGCGGCGATTCGGTGGCCGGGGTGGCTGCGGGTGGGCGCCGGACGGGCTCGTCTCCTGGCTCGAGGCCGCCTAGCTCGCCTTCCCAGGGTGCTCACGCTCCCCAGTGGCAATGTCGAGCCGGCGTATCGGGATCGCTCCCGTGCCTCTCACAGTGGCGGGGCCGCGCCGGTTTCACACCGGTCTTCCGTGCGCCCCTCCGGCCTGATCAATGATGTGGCGTTACGCTAGCCGGAACGGGCACCGCACGCAAGCGGCGACGGCCTTACGGTGCGCGGCGCGGCGACTCCTCGCGCAGCGCTCGCCTTCCCGTCACGAGCCAGTCCACCGTGGCCTGCTGCGCAGGCGACGGCTTGGCCGGCAGAGCGACCAGCACGGGGCGGACCCGGTTCTTGTCGGGCATGTGCAGCACCACGTCGTCGGGATCGCCGGGCGGCTCGAACGCGCGCGAACGGCCTGTCGGGTTCACGGCCACAGGTCGCCCCGGCGCGGTCAGCCGCCCAAGCAGCAAACCGTAGTCGCGCCAGGCTTCCAGCGGGGCCGCTCCCCGATTTGCAATGGACGGGATCAGCGTGTGCTGGTAATATGCAACCCCCTCCTCGTAGCCGGCGGGGTTGCTGCGTTTCAGTGCGCGCAGCGTTTCCCGGCAATGATCACGGGGATCGGACGCTCCGCTGGTCGCGAGAGCCTCTGCGAGGCGCGTCTCGGCCACCTTTGCTGGCACATTGCTCATCTGGGAATAATACCATGCTAACCAGCTCATACAACCCGCGCGACGCGACCCCCGCCGAAGACTTCATGGAGCTCTCCTGGGAGATGTTCGGCGAACTCTGCCGGGCGCTGGCCCTGAAGGTGGCGCAATCGTACGACCCGCAGATCGTCATCGGGATCGCGAGGGCCGGCGTAATCCCCGGCGCCGTAGTTGCCTCCATGATGCGGCGCGACTTCTTTTCGCTGAAGATCACGCGCCGGGAAGGGGGCCGGGTCGTGCGGCAGCGTCCTTCCATTCTGTCGGCGGCCCCGCGCCAGGCACGCGGCAAGCGCGTCCTGATCGTGGACGAGATCACCACGTCGGGCGACACGATGCGGCTCGCGCTCGCCGCCGTGCGCGAGGTCCAGCCGGTCGAGATTCGTACCGCCACCAGCTTCGCGCGGACCCGCGGGTACCAGCCGGACTACTACGCTTTGGCAACCGACTCGACGCTCATCTACCCCTGGGACCGCAAGGTCTTCGAGCACGGCGACTTGGTGGTGAACCCGCGCTACCGCAACCTGGACGCGTAACGGGCTGCCAGCTCGCTAGTGCCCATGAGGCCATCGTTAGTGCCCCTGAGCCATCGCGGACAGAAACTCGGCGTTGGTGCGGTGACGCCCAATCCGATCGATGAGGAACTGGGCCGCTTCCGGCGCGGGCATGTCCCCCAGGAAATTCCGCAAGAGATAGACGCGGTTCAGCACTTGTTCGGTTAGCAGCAGCTCTTCGCGGCGCGTCCCCGATCGAGTGGGATCGATGGCCGGGTAGATCCGGCGGTCGGCGATCTCGCGGTCGAGCACGAGCTCCATGTTTCCGGTGCCCTTGAATTCCTCGAAGATCACCTCGTCCATGCGGCTGCCCGTGTCGACCAGGGCCGTGGCCACGATCGTCAACGAACCTCCGTGTTCCAGGCTGCGCGCCGCGCCGAAAAAACGCTTCGGCTTCGAGAGCGCGTTGGCGTCCACCCCGCCCGAGAGGATCCTGCCGGATTGCGGCGCGAGAATGTTGTATGCCCGGGCGAGACGGGTGATCGAATCCAGGAGAATGACCACGTCGCGTCCGTGTTCGACCTGACGCTGGGCCTTCGCCAGGACCATTTCCGCGACCTGCCGGTGTCGCGCCGCGGGTTCGTCGAAGGTCGACGCGACGACGACGCCGCGCACGCTCTCCGCCATCTCGGTTACCTCTTCGGGACGCTCGTCGATCAGGAGCACGACCAGCTGCACTTCGGGGTGATTGGTGGCGATTGCGTTGCCTATGTTGCGCAAAATGGTGGTCTTGCCGGCCTTGGGGGGCGACACGATCAAGCCGCGCTGTCCCAGACCAATCGGCGCAAGCAGGTCCATGATCCGCACCGACAGCTCGCCGCCCGGCACTTCCAGGGTCAGGCGTCGGTCGGGATACCAGGGTCGCAGGTCCTCGAAGACGGGTCGTTTGCTCACCGCTTCGGGAGGCAGGTCGTTGACCCGGTCCACGTTGTTCAGCGCAAGATACCGTTCGCCGCGACCGGGCGGACGCACCGGGCCCGAGATCGTGTCGCCGCGCCGAAGACCGAACGTGCGGATCTGGTGCGGAGTGACGTACACGTCGTTGGGGCTGCTGAGATAGTTCCAGTCCGACGATCTCAGGAAACCATAACCGTCAGGGAGAACGTCCAATACACCAGCGGCCTTGGGGGCTTGGTTCCGCGGGGCCATGCGTTTGGGAATCCTGCTATTCTTGAGTTGGGCGGGTGGTTCGCGCACCGGGGTGGCGCAGCGTGATACAGTCGGGCGCCTTGGCGTGAGTCCGTCCGAAAGAATTGCACGCTCATCCTTGGGGGTCAAGGGGGTGTAAGTGGATCAGACGGGTGCGAGCGCCGCTCTCGACGGGCTGGCTTTCGTCGGCAATCGCGCGATCGCCGCGCTGAGGGGCATGGGACGGGCGTGGGCGCTGTTCGTCGCGGCGTCGTCGTCGGTGCGCAACGTCGACGTGTGGCTGCCGCATCTATTGCCGCAAATGGCGCGGGTCGGCATGGCGTCGGTTCCCATCGCGCTGTTCATCGCGATGTTCACGGGGATCGTGATGGCGCTGCAAGCGTCCTACACGCTCACCGGGGCCATTCCGGTGTACTTTGTCGGGACGCTGGTGGGCAAGACGATGATCCTGGAGCTGGGCCCGGTGCTTACCGCGCTGACCCTCGCCGGTCGCGTGGGAGCGAACATCTCCGCCGAGCTCGGCACCATGCAGGTAACCGAACAGGTAGACGCGCTGGAGACGCTGGCCTACGATCCGCTCGCGTACCTGGTGGTGCCGCGAATGCTTGCCGCGATCCTCATGTTTCCGATCGTCGTGCTGCTCGCAATCACCATGGGCGTTTGCTCCGGCTGGTTTACCGCGCTGCAGCTGCTCGACATGTCTTCGCCCGAATTCGTCAAGGGGCTGCGCCTGTTCTTCGAACCCTGGGACGTATGGTTCGCGGTAATCAAGTCCGTTTCCTTCGGCGCCGTAGTAACCGGCGTGGGTTGCTACTTCGGACTGCAAACCGAGCGCGGAGCCGAGGGGGTCGGCCAGAGCGCGACCCGCACCGTGGTCGTTGCAAGCATGCTGATCCTGTGTCTCGACGCGTTCTGGGCCACCACACTGCTTTAGCGGAGCGCTGAGTGATGGGCATCCGGCTGGTGAAGGTCCACAAGTCGTTCGGCGACAAGCAAGTCCTCCGTGGCTTCACCCTGGACGTGGCGGACGGCGAGACCGCGGTGATTCTGGGACCGTCGGGTAGCGGCAAGTCGGTATTGTTGAGGCACGTCGTCGGACTGATGCACCCGGACGAGGGACGGGTGTTGGTCAATGGCGCGGTGGTCGCGCGACTGGCCAGGGCCGGGCTGCGCCGCCTTAGGCACGACATCGGTTACGTGTTCCAGTTCGCGGCGCTCTTCGATTCGATGACCATTGCGGAGAATGTCGGCATGGGCCTGCGTCGCATTCCCGGGTGGGATCGGGGACGCATCGCCGATAGGGTGCAAGAGTGCCTGGCCCTGGTGGAACTGGACGGATTCGGCGAACGTTATCCCGCGCAGCTGAGCGGCGGCCAGCGCAAGCGCGCCGGATTGGCCCGCGCGATCGCGCCCTCTCCCCAGTATCTGCTCTACGACGAGCCGACCACCGGCCTCGACCCCGTGACCACATCGGTCATCGACCGTCTCATTCTTCGCATGCGCGACGAATTCGGCGTTACGGGACTGGTGGTGACGCACGACATGACCAGCGCGTTTCGCGTGGCGGATCGCATCACGCTGCTCCACGACGGCAAGGCGCGGTTCACCGGCACGCCGGCCGAAGTGAACGCGGCAACGGATCCCATAGTTGCCGGGTTCGTGCGGGGCGACCCCGCGCTTTACCACGGAGACGGGGCGGGGCACGAAACCACCGACGCGAGGGGGTTGTACAATGGATCGTAGACGAGAGGCGCTGGTGGGGCTGGTCGTGATACTCGGGATCGCTGCCGGGGTCGTAGGCACGATCTGGTTGCAGGGAGGTCTAGGGCGCGACATGCGGCCGCTGCGAGCCGCGTCGGCGAGCGTCGGGCAGCTGGTCGCCGGCGCCTCGGTGACGTTCCGCGGCGTTTCGGTGGGCCACGTGGACGCCGTGACCGTGGCGCCGGGCGGCGAAGCGGTCATAATCGACTTCAGCGTGGAGCCGGACCTCAATCTGCCCGACAGCGCAGCCGTCCTGATTGCCCCCGAATCGCTGTTCGGCGACTGGCAGGTGGAAATCCTCAGTCAGGCGGACAACGAGCTGCTGACCTTCATGTCGTCGCCGGAAGAGGGTGTGCTCCCCGCCGCCGTGCTCCCCGACTTCTCCCGGCTCACGGCCACGGCCGACCAGATCGCCAGCAACCTCACGGTCATTTCGGAGCGTTTCGAGGTCGCGTTCACGCAGGAGACCGCGCTGAATCTCAAGAACGCCATCGACAATATCGGCGCGGTCAGCGACGGTCTGTCCGAGATCATTGCCCAGCAGGCCGCACGGTTCGAAGAGCTGTCGCAAGGCGTCAACGCCTCCGCCGACGAGCTCGGCGCGGCGGCGCGCGCCGCTAGGCTTTCGTTTGAGCGCGTCGATTCGATCATCGCGAACACCGGCGTGGCTTCAATGCTCGACGATGCCAGCGCCACGGTCGCCAGCGTGCAAGGCCTGACCGAATCCATGAGCGCATCGGTGGCCGATTTGCAAGCGGCGGCGCGGCAGGCGGACGCCACCTTCGCCCGGCTCAACGAGGTGCTGACCGCCGCCGAAGCGGGCGAGGGATCGCTGGGTCGCCTGCTTGGCGACCCGGCGCTGGCCGACGGGGCGACCCAGGCGGTCGAAGAGCTGCGCGCCCTGCTCGCGGACATTCAGGAGAACCCGCGCCGCTACCTGAGCCTTTCCATCTTCTAAGAGCAAGCCTATGTCGCGAATTGAACGAAGTGCGGGTGGCGTGGTGGTGCGGAACCTCGCCGGCATCTGGCACGCGCTGCTAATCAAGGATCCCTACGGACGATGGTCGCTGCCCAAGGGGCACATCGAGGGGGGCGAAAGTCTGCGCGAGACCGCCGCGCGCGAAGTCGAGGAAGAGACGCGCATCAGACCTGAAGTCGTGGGCCCCAAAATCGCGACGATTGACTGGACCTTCCGCCACGGCGCCACGACCATTCACAAGTTCTGCACCTTTTTTCTCATGCGCAGCCGCACGGGCGACCCGGTGCCGCAACTCGAGGAAGGCATCGTCGGCTGCGCGTGGCTTCCGCTTTCCGACGCGGCTTCCCGAATCCCGTACAAAGACACGAGGAGGGTGGTCGTTCTCGCCAGCGACAAGATTGACGAGGCGGGGTGGTGAGCGCACCGGGCCCCGATCGCGGCGGCGCCGCGTGGCGCACCGTACAGGCGGCGCTGGTAGTCCTGGCCGGCGCCTTTTTCCTCTTCAGCGTCCGCACGGCGCTTACCCCCTTCCTGCTGTTCTGCGTGTTCGTCGCGCTGCTGTTGCCGTTCCGCGGCACCCGCGGCCACGCCCTCCTTGCGACCGTCGCCACCGCAATCCTCGCTCTGTGGGTGATCAGCACCGCGGGGTCCCTGCTCGCGCCCTTCTTCCTCGCGTTCGTGCTCGCGTACATTCTCGATCCTTTCGTGGATCGCCTGTCCGCGCATCGGCGCATCGGACGCGGCGCCGCGATCTTCGCAATCCTGATTTCGTTCATCGCGCTCTGCGCGGTGGCCATCGCCTCCGGCGTCCCCGAGCTGGTGCGTCAGGCCCGAGACCTGGTGGCCCAGGTGCCCAGGCTGCTGGCGGACGTTTCACTGTGGCTGCGTGGCCTCACGCCGGAATCGCTCGGTTTCGACATTCCCGGTCTGGACGAACAAGCCCTTCTCGCCTGGATCCAGCAAGCCGACGCCCAGTCCATCGCCGAATTCCTGGAATCGCGCCGCGAAGCCCTGACCCAGCAGGCGTGGGCGGCCGTTCTTGGCCTCGGCCGCGGCCTCGGCACTCTCGTCACCGTACTCGGCTACCTGGTCCTCACGCCCGTGCTCACGTTCTACCTGCTGCGCGACTACGACGACATCATCGCCCGCATCGGCAACCTTCTGCCGGGCAGGTTCAAGGCTTCGGTCACCGCATTCGCCCGCGACTACGACGATCTGCTGTCCCGCTACCTGCGCGGGCAGGTGTACGCCTCCCTGATCACCGGTGCAATCACTTGGCTCGGGCTTCTCGTCGTCGGGTTCCCGTACGCGTTCCTCCTTGGGACAACGGTCGCCATCCTTGGCATCATCCCGTACATGGGCGTGGGCGTGTCGCTCGTCCCCGCCATCGTCATCGCGTTGGTCAGCGACAACGTCGGCCTCTCGCTGGCCAAGGTCGGCATCGTCTACGGCTTGGCTCAAGCGCTTGAGAGCACGGTCGTCAGCCCCCGCATCGTCGGCGATTCCGTCGGCCTGCATCCCGTCTGGATCGTGCTTGCACTATCGCTCGGCGGCTTCTATTTCGGCTTTGTGGGTCTCCTCATCGGGGTCCCCCTGGCGGTAGCGGTCAAGTTGTTGTTCGCGCGAGGCCTGGAACGCTACAAACAATCGGCGCTGTACACCGAAGGAACGGAACATACGCGGCATGTCTGATCCCCGAATCGAAGACCTCGTAATCATCGGCTCCGGCCCGGCGGGCTGGACCGCCGCAATCTACGGCGCGCGCGCAAATCTCAGGCCCCTCGTCTACGAAGGGGCCGGCAGCCGCACCATGATCCCCGGCGGACAGCTCATGTTCACCACCGACGTGGAAAACTACCCGGGATTCCCCGACGGCATCGGCGGAATCGAGATGATGCTCGACTTCAAGAGACAGGCGCTCCGATTCGACACGCGGGTCGTGACCGAAGACATCGTCGAAGTCGACTTCTCTCGTCGTCCCTTCACGCTCCACACCTCGGGCGGCCAGGAAGTGCGCACCCAAACCGTGATCATCGCAACGGGAGCCAACGCGCGCTGGTTGGGCGTACCGGGCGAGGAACGGCTGGCGCAAAGCGGCGGCGGCGTGTCCGCGTGCGCGGTGTGCGACGGCGCACTGCCCCATTTTCGCGGCCAAATCGTGGCCGTCGTCGGAGGCGGCGACAGCGCCATGGAAGAGGCCCTCTACATGACCAAGTTCGCGAGCCAGGTGCTGCTCATTCATCGCCGCGACGAGCTCAGGGCTTCCAACATCATGCAGAAGCGGGCTTTGGGCAACGACAAGATTCGTTTTTTGTGGAACAGGGCGGTGGTGGCCGTCCTGGGCGACGACGTCATCACCGGACTCCGCCTGCGCGACACGGTATCGGGGGAAGAATCCGAGATTGCCGTCGGCGGCATGTTCGTCGCAATTGGCCACGATCCCAACACCGCATTTCTACGCGGCCACGTCGACCTCAAGGACAACGGCTACGTCCGCCTGCCCACGCCGTGGCGCACCGAAACCAACGTCCCCGGCGTCTTCGCAGCCGGCGACGTCATGGACGATTACTACCGGCAGGCCGTCTCGGCGGCGGGCACCGGCTGCATGGCCGCGCTCGAAGCGGAACGCTTTCTGGCCCATTGATACGACGAGGGTAGGCCGGCTTTACGATCTGACAGCGCCGCAAGCCTCGTAACCGGGAGCCGCGCGGCCCCCCGAGAATCAGGCGTCGTGGGGCGCTGAAGTAATGCCGTTGCTCCTGCTCACCTTCTCCAGGAACTCGTCAGCCGACGGGCAGTCCAACACCCAGTCGAACATCTCGATGGCGACGGATGAGCCCGGCGAGTCCTTTATGAACCCCGATGCCGTCGCCCACGCCGACTCCCCGAACTTGCGCTCCACAAGGCGCTTAAGGACTTCGGTCTTGGCCCGTGCGAGTCCAAGCCTCTCGCCTCTCGCTTCGAACTCCGCAATCTGACGCTCAAATCCGGGCCATGCCATTTCCAGCTCCCTTCGCTTCAGTTCCGAATCGGTACTCCTAACGTCACCCGAACTAGCCGTCAAATCAACCAGCTCGGACGTGAAATCCCAGCTTCCCCACTTCTTCAAAGCCACTACCGTGAACAACATCTTTATCGTGAAGGCAAGGTCCCGGCCCGCCTCCCCTTCTTCCATCAAGCGACGAAGCACGCTCGCACATGCCAACAGCGCCACGTCCCTTCCGGCCGCCAGAATGATCATCATCGCAAGCGCGATTCCAGGGTCCGTGCCCTCGTAATCCTCATAGTCCGCAGCGCAGATCAGGAAGTAGAAGAACGCCAGATACGGAATCCCCATCTCTCGCGGCAGGTCGAACGGCTCCCCGTGCCACTCCGTCATGGCACTCCAGGGCCCCTTCGATCCGCCCGTGTAAATCACGACCGGGATCACGTAGGGCATCCGTCCTCCAATCCTCTCGGACCCGGCGTCCCTTCGCATCTGCGACGCCAGGCGCGACGAGTACTCCAACGTCCGCTCCAACATCTTCGGATCCGGCGTGCTCTGACTCTCGATTGCCAGACCGATCATCTCGCCGCGCTTCTTGAGCGGCGCCACCCACGCAGAGTCGCTCCTCCTCTCCGCACCGCTCGTTCCCAAGGTGACCGTCGGATGCGCCACCAGTTCATTCAGATTCACAAATCGCGCTTGCTCGGGCAGGAACTCCCGCATCACGCTCCCTACGACCCTGCGAAAGCTCAACAGTTCTCGCATCGCCTTGTCCTCGGTCCAGGAGCCAAGTCGCCCACCTTGCTGCCTGGACGTGGTTACGCCTTCGTCCTTCATGTCGCTCTCCCGTTTCACTGTGGGCAGTGCGTCCGGCCGACGCACATGCAGGTGAAGTATATCGCATCGACCAATCTCGATGGCGACGGATGAGCCGTGGTCCACGCCAACAGCGCCGCATCAAAGCGCGACTACCGAACTGACGCGAGGTCCCACCATCCGCCCGCTGGGCGTAGCCCAGGGTCGTGCAGCGACGACTACCAGGCTACCGCCGCGCTGTTGTTCCGATTGTGCGAGGCCGCCATCAGTTCGCCCGTCTCCGGGTCTCGACTGACCGCCACCCACAACCCTTCCCCGCCCAACCGCGCCGTCGCGGGATCGAGCACCTCGTAGGCGTATCCGAGTCCGTCCAGCACTTCCGGCGGGAACCGTCCCTCGGGGAAACGGGCGGTCATCGCCAAGGTGGCGGCGTCAGTCTGCGGCATGAAGAAATCCGGCGCGTTGACCGCATCGGCCACGGTCATTCCATAGCGCATGACGTTGAGAAGACCCTGGAAGGTACGGTGATGCAACCCCGATCCCATCGACGCGAACCCGAGCAGCGGCGCGCCGTCCTTGAAGAGGATGCCGGTCTCCGTGGGCGCGGGCAGGCGGCCTCCCGGCTCGACGGTTGCAATCTTCGCTTGCTGGAAAGACGCGGGGTCGCCGACCGTAACGCCGTCGACGACGATCGCCGTCTTGCCCCAGATCACCGCGTTGATGCTGTGCGTGATCGCCGCGATGTTGCCGTCGGCGTCAATGGCTACGACATCGTCGGAATGGCCGGAGTTTGGCGCGGCCCACGCGCCGAGCGGCCAACCGGCTTCCATGGCGCCCCACAACTGAGCCGCGTGTGCGGGCGTAACCCGCGATTCGGGCGCGAAATCGAAGTCGGGACCCAGCAGGTCGTTCAACATCGCGGAAGGCACGAAATCAAGCACCATGTTGCGCGTAATGTCGAGCGACTTGCGCAGGGCGTCGGGCGATTCGCTCCAGTGGCCGTCGGCGGTGAGCTGCGCTGCGTTCGCCATGAGCTGCGCCTCGATGAGCGCAACGCCCCCTTCGTTGGGCGGAGGATTGGTGTAGACGGCGTAGCCGTCGCCAAGATCGGCAACCAGGGGCGCCTGCCACAGTACTTCGTAGGCCGCGAGGTCCTCGATGGTCATGCGACCGCCGTCCGCCTGTATGGCCGCCGCAACGCGTTCGGCCCAAGGTCCCTTGTACATGTAGTCCGTGCCGAGCCTGGCCACGGAGTCGAGCGTGGCGGCCAGCGCAGGCTGGCGGAAGACGTCGCCTTCGCCGTAGGACGACCCGTCGGGCTTGAGGAAGGTGGCGCGGGTCTCCGGCAGCCGAGCGAGATCGGAAGCGCGCGCTTCCCAATAGTCCGCCATGCGGTCGCCCACGGGGAACCCGTGCTCGGCCACGTGGATCGCGGGTTTGAAGATCTCGCCCCACGGCAGCCGTCCAAACCGGTCGTGTGCCGCGCCAACCCCCTTCATGAAGCCGCCGACCAGGGCCGTGCGGCCACTCGTCTCGGTTCCCCACGCGCCGTTCTCGGTAGACAGGTCGATGCCCCCCGGAATCGTCATCGGCTCGGTCTCGGCGAGCACGGTGTTCCACTCGGCGTTCATGGTGTGCACTGCGTCCGCCTGCGCGTCGTAGTACACCAGCGACATGATGCCGAAATAGCTGATCGGCGCGCCCGCCGTAAGCGCCACCTGGGCGAGCGCCGCCGTGAGCGCGGCGTCGATGGCGCCCCCGCCCTGTTTCAGGGCTTCCAGTCCGGCCCGCGCCGCCAACCCGTTGTAGGCGACGGTGACGGCCCCGTTCATGCCGGTGGCGACGCCCGCTTCCGTGCGATTGACCAGCTGGGCCGCGAGGAAGCGGTCGTAGTCGTCCTGCCAGTGAGAGGGCGACAGGTCGGGTGGGCCTGAAGGCTGGCCTTGGGGCTCGTCCGGCGACGGGACGCAGGCCATTGCGAGGACGGCTGTGGCGAGCACGGCTGATAATCTGTTCATGAAAGCACCTCGATTGTGCGCCAAGTCCCTTGGCGGAAGCGAACGATGCTGAGCCCGCACCGAGTGACGTGACCAATCAGTATGGCGAGCCAGACGTGATGGGCTTCGAGCCCGACGGCAGCCTGCAGAATCCAACACAATCCCAAGGGCAACGCAAGCTGCGAGATCAGCGAAATGTAGAGCGGCCCGCGCGTGTCGCCCGTTCCCTGCAAGGCCCCCGTATACGTCAGCGCAACGGCCACGAAGATGCCCGAAACGCCCAGGAACGCCAGCAGCTGGACGGCGAGCGCGGTCACCACCGGATCGTCCATCGCGAAGACGCCAAGCAGCTGTCTCGGCAGAAGGACGAACAGCAGACCCACCCCCGTGGCCACCGCTATGCTGATTTTCGCGGCGGCGTGCACGCCCTGAACCGCCCGCTCGGGTTTCCCAGCGCCAAGATTCTGGCCCGCCACCGCCGCCGTGGCGCCCATGAGTCCCACGGACGTCCAGGTGACGAGCGAAAACAGCTGCGTATAGCCGACCGAATAGGCCGCTTGCGCCTCGGCGCTGCTGGCGAGCGAACCAATGAAGCGCAGCAGGATGACGCCTCCGACGTTCATGGCGACGCCCTGGATGCCGGCCGGCAACCCAAAGCGAAACAGCTCGCGGATAACGCCGAAATCGGGACGCCAGCTGTCTTGCGGGTCCACGCGGATTACCCATGATCCTCGCAAGAGAGCGATGCCGGCCACCACGGCCAGAATGCCGCCCGCAATCACCGTGCCCATGGCGGCTCCCAGCGTGCCGAAGGCCGGGATTGGCCCCAGGCCACGAATCAACACGACGTTGAGCACCAGGTTGAGAACGGTAAGCCAGATCCCGAGACGCAGGGGCGTCCTCGCGTCGCCCGCCGACCGGAGCGCCCCGCCGAGCATGAAGAAGACCATGATGCCGAAGCTGAAGACGAACATGCAGCGGATGTACGGCAGGGCCTCGGCACTGACTTCCGGCGTCGCGTTCACAAGCTCGAGCAGCGACGGAGCCATGAAGTACCCGACCGGGGCGAGGATGCCGACCGACAAGACCAAAGCAGTGAGGAACGCCTGGTACACCGCGCGGTTGACCTTGCCGGGCTCGTTGGCTCCGGCAAAGCGGGCCACGAGGACGCCCATCCCGGTAAACAGCGACCCGATAAAGACGTGCACCACAAGGAAGATCTGCCACGAAACGCCGATCGCCGCGTTGCCCGCGTACCCGACGTAGTGGCCCACCATGGCGTGGTCCACCACGCCTTGCAGGCCGCCGATGACGTTTTGCAGCATGGTCGGCCAGGCAAGCTTCCAGATTGCCCGTCCGATCGGCCCTTCGACGATGGATCGGTCGAAGGAGGAGTTGCCGCGACCGCGACCTTCGTCTACGCGTCCGGCGATCTTCGGATCATCCGTGTACCCAGGATCGCCCCCACGGCCCCGAGGACCGGATTCAGCCAAGTCAGCCAGCGGGGTTGTTGCGCGGTCGCGATCGCTTCGATCATGCCTACTCCGTCCGGGCGGGGACCCGCGTCCGCAACGGGCGCGGACATCTCGCCGACCGCGACCATCACCCCGAGCGCAACCACGATCACCACCAAGAGCCGCACGGCCCACGGGCTCGTCGAGGTTTTGGCGCAAACCAGGCCGCCGACAAGCGCCGCCAGCAATCCGACCGCAATCGATCCCAGCGACCAACTGGTGGACACGTCCCAGCTACCGGGCCGGAAGGCTCCCTCGGCGCCAACACCCAGCCACATGAGCGACATTAAGATGAAGACGCCCACCGCCATGGTTACCCACCCGAGAACGGCCGCCCCGATGTTGCGTGCCAGTGACTCCATGTTTTCTCCTATCCGAGGGTCTGCGCGAACGTAGGCGGCGACCGATGATTGGTAGCCTGTTCGAAGGCGTAGGCGATTCTGATCAGGGTGGGCTCGCTCCAGCGGCGTCCGAAGAAGGACACGCCGATGGGCAGGCCCGACACGAATCCCATCGGGACGCTGATGTCCGGGTATCCGGCGATCGCCGCGGGACCGGCGCTCGAACCGCCGTCCAGACGATCGCCCACGATATGATCGGTCTTCCACGCCACGCTGCGCGTGGGCGCCACGATCGCGTCGAGGTCGTGCTCGTCCATGAGCGCGTCGATGCCGTCTTCGCGAGTGCCGCGCTGGATCGCGTGGACTGCGTCCAGGTATGCCTGATCGGTGAGCGGCCCCCTCGCTTGCGACGCGATCAGTCGCTGCTGCCCGAAGTGCGGCATCTCCAGGTCCGCGTTCGCTTCGTTGAACTCGATGACTTCCGCCAGTGATCGCACCGGAGCGTCGGGTCCCAGTGACGCGAGATAGGCGTTCAACGTCGCCTTGAACTCGTATTCCAGCACCAGCAGCGGCTGTTCGTCGTTCCAGGCCGCGTTGGGCAGGTTGGCCGGATCCACGACGGTCGCGCCAGACCCGCGCATGGCGTCGATCGCGTCTTCAAAGAGCGCGAGCTCTTCCGGCGAGAAGCCGCCGAAGCTGCGCGCCGCGCCGATCCGCGCTCCCTGCAACCCGCCCGAGTCCAGGAACGCCGCGTAGTCGGCGTGGGCGTTCCCCGCGCTGGGGGCGGTCGCGGGGTCGCGGGGGTCTACGCCGGTCAGGGGGCCGAGAAGGATGGCCGCATCGCGCACCGTGCGGCACATCGGCCCCGCGGAGTCCTGCGAATGCGAGATGGGAATGATTCCCGACCGACTCCACAGCCCGACGGTCGGCTTGATGCCCACCACGCCGTTGATCGACGACGGACACATGATCGAGCCGCCGGTCTCGGTCCCGATGGTGAGCGCGGACAGGTTGGCCGCAGCCGCCGCCCCCGACCCCGAGCTCGACCCGCACGGGTTGCGATCGAGCGCGTAGGGATTGCGGCATTGCCCGCCACGCGCACTCCAGCCACTGGTGGCGCGTTCGCCCCTGAAGTAGGCCCACTCGCTCATGTTGAGCTTGGCCAGGATAATCGCCCCCGCGTCTCGCAGCCTCGCGGCGATGTACGAATCCCGAGGCGGAATGGACCCTTCCAGCGCCAGGGACCCCGCGGTGGTCGTCATTCCGTCGCTCGTGTCGATATTGTCCTTGAGCGCAACCGGAATGCCGTGCAGTGGACCGCGCGGGCCGTTCGCGCGCCGCTCCTCGTCGAGCTCATCCGCAAGGTACACGGCGTCGGGGTTGGTCTCGATCACCGATCTCAGCGTCGGTCCCTGCCCATCGATCGCCTCGATGCGCGTCAGGTAGGCTTCGACGATCGAGCGGGCCGTGTGCTCGCCCGACTCCATCGCGGCTTGCAGATCGGCTACCGTGGCCTCGTCGAACTCGAACGAGGGTGGCGCCGCGGACGAAGGTTCGGCAGCGCCACCTGCGCCCCCTGCGCCACCCTCGCCGCCTGCTTCGCGGCCCCCATTCGTCAAGCGCGGCGGAGCATCCGGCGCGCAGCCCGCCGCGCCGAGCGCGGCGGCCGCGGCTCCGCCTGCAACCGAAGTCCCGATGAAACGGCGTCGGTCGATCATGGCGTCCCCTTAACCCCGGCGCCGCGCGGGCGGGAGCGCCTCGACGAGCTCGATCATGCGCTGCTGCTGGTCCGCGTCCGGAAGGCTCCCCAACCCGGCGCCCAGGTTGTCGATCATGTGCTCGGCGTTGCTGGTCGCCGGCGTCACGCAGGTCACGGCGGGGTGGGCCGCGGCGAACTTGATGAAGAACTGCGCCCAGCTGTTCGCGTCGAAATCGGCGGCCCAATCGGGCAGCTCGCGATCGCCTACCCGCGACCACAGCCTCGTGCGACCAAACGGCACGTATACGAGAATCCCGATCCCCTCCGCTTCGGCGACGGGGAAGATCTCGTCGGCGGCGCTGCGGTTGTCCACGGCGTAATCAATGCCGATGAAGTCGATCGGATAGTCCCTCATGGCCTGTACGAGCGCGGGGTATTGGCGCTTGCTGGTACTCGTGATGCCGATGTAGCGAATCCTTCCTTCCGCCTTCAGCTCCTCGATCAGGCCCACCTGGGTCGGCGGGTCGCCGAGGTTGTGCACCTGGATGAGGTCCATCTCGTCTACGCCGAAGTACTCGAAGGAACGTTCGACCTGGGCCCGCGCCGCCGCCGGATCCGCCGCGCCGCCGCCGCGACCCGCCACGTTGACCTTCGTGGCCCAAAAGACCTGATCAGTGATCTCCAGCTCGCTAGCAAGCCTCCCGGCCACCTCTTCGGACGACCCGTAGCTCGGCGCGGTGTCGAAGACCGTGCCGCCGTTGTCCACGAACGTGCGCAGCACGTCGCGCAGCTGGGTCACGTCGTCTCCGCGAGCCACCCGGGAAAACGTCGCGGAGCTCCCCAGTCCCACGATGGGCACGGTTTCGGTGGTGCCCGGTATCGTCCGGGTCATCATCTGCTGCCGCTCGAACGCTCGCAGGAGCTCGGGGCTGATGGTAAATGCGGCGCCTGCCGCGGCGGAGGTTCGGATCCAATTTCGTCGTGTCAGCATGTCGCCTTCTCCCTTCCTTCGCTTGGTGGTGCGACCAACGTACTTCGTTAGTCTGCGTAGCCTTAAGACACTGCGTTGCCCGTAAACGCTGCGTTGCCCGTCAATACTGCGTGGCGGGCGCCCGCGCCGCTACCCCCCGATCCAGAGTGGTCGCACCGGCACGTACCGCACCAGGCGCATCCGGTTGATTTCGCCGGCGTAGATGTTACCCTCGAGATCCACGCCCAGGAACTCGATCCCGGGCCCCACGTTCTCGTCGTGCTGGGGAATGAAGTAGGTGACCCAGGCCTGCTCGGCCTTGAGGTCGCCGATGCGGATGCCCTTCTCCCAGCCGAAGTTGCTGCGCCACGGGTCGGGAGGACCGGTGCGCAGGTCGCCCGAGAGGCCGTCGCCGGCGTACAGAATGTCGTTGGGGTCGATGAAGAGGCCGCTCGGCTTGCCGTAGTGCGTCCAGATATAGCGCAGGCTGCCGTCGGAGTTGAAAACCTGAATGCGGCTGTTTCCGCGGTCCGCCACGTAGACGCGCCCGCGGGAATCGATCTTGATGTCGTGCGGATCGCTGAATCCCCCCGGCTCGCGGCTCTCCGAACCGATCCCGCCGCCGACCGCAAGCACGAACGACCCGTCGCTGCGCAGCTTCACAATCCGATTGTTGCCGCCCCGATGCCCGTCGGCCACCCAGATGTCGCCGTTGGCGGCAACCGCAACGCCGGACGGCCCGTTGAAGTGCGTCTCGTCGTCGCCGTGCACGCCCGCCTCGCCAATGGTCATGACGACCTCGCCCTGGCGCGTGAGCTTGAAGATCTGGTGGCCCATGCCCATGGACTCGCCCAGCGCGGCGCGCGCATCGCCGTGAGCGCCGCCCTCCGTAACCCACAGGTAGCCCTCGCGGTCGAGCGCAAAGCCGTGCGGAAAAGCGAACAGGCCGGCCCCGTAGCTCTCGACCAGGTTGCCCGCAAGGTCAAACTTGAGGATGGGGTCGAGGTCGCTGCCAGCGCACTGATTCGCGCCGCATCGGTCCAGAATCCACAAATGCTCGCCGTCGGGGTCGGGAATCACGCCGCTCACGATGCCGAGCGTGCGACCCTCGGGCAGCCGCTCCCAGTCGAACGTGGCCCGGTATGGGTTGGGGGCCATCGTCTGGGCTCCCGACGCAGCCGTCGGCGCCCAGGCCGTCGTCGAAATCCAACCCAGGACCGGCACCAACGCCAGCAGTCGCCAATTGTGTAGTTTGAATGTGCTCACTCGCTTGCGATCTCCAATCTCGGCGCCCCACGCCGGGACCATCGGCGGACTCTCATGGAACTATACCTGCACGAACAAATGCTGCTGCTGGCGCTCCGCGACCGCAAGGGAACGGTCGATTATCGGGCGGGACACTATCACCTCGCCATGGGCGGCGCCATTCTGTGCGAGCTTGCCCTGGCGGGATGCGTACGCATCGACGGCGGCAAGCGGGCCAGGGTCAAGGCCGTGCGCAACGCGAATCCTCCACGCGACGACGTGCTTGCCGAGGCATATCGGCGGGTGCGGGAGTCGCGCAAGGCCCGGTGGGCATCGACCTGGGTGACCACGTTCGGAAACATGAAGAGATTGCGGCATCGAACCGCTGTGGGGCTGTGCCGACGCGGCGTCCTGCGCACGGCGGAGTCGCAAATCCTGCTCGTGCTGTCGCGCAAGACCTACCCGACCGTCGATCCCAAGCCCGAAGCGGAGTTGGTCGCCGCGCTTCGCGAGGCCGTTGCAAATGACGGCGACGTGGACCCTCGCGTCGGGATCGTGCTGTTGCTGAGCCATGCCACCGGTTCGCTGAAGATTCACGTGGACCGCAAGCAGCTGCGCGCAAGAAAAAAGAGGTTGAAAGAGCTCGCCGCGGGCAAGCACTTCGCCGATGTAGGCGCGGATTCCGCGTTGGCCGCGCACCGGGCGGTGAAGAGTGCCGTGGAAAGCGCCGTGGCTGCGGTCGCGGCCAGTCAGATCGTGATCGCAACGGCGACGGCCACCGCAACGGCCACGGCGACCGCGTCAAGCTGATACGCCGCGCGTATCGGTAAGGGGGCGCGGTTGGCGGCGACGGGTGCCCGCCGACCGAGCCGCTACTCGGCGAAGAACACCTCTCGCACCTCGCGCGGGGGCGGCGCGGTCAGCTTGCTGACGGTGACCAGCACCAGCAGCGACGCGGCCGGCCCCACCAGAGCGGGCCACAGGCCGCCGATCCAGTTGTCGAGCGTGCCGTGCTTCAGGTAGCCAAGCGCGTACCAGACCACACAGGTGCCCGCCCCTGCAAGCATGCCCGCCAACGCGCCGGCACGAGTCGCGCGGGGCCACCACATGCCCAGCAGCAACGGAAAGGTGAACGCCGACGCCATGAGGCTGAACGACATGGTCACGATGAACAGGATCTCCGCGGGGGGATCTACGGCGACAGCTAGCGCAAGCGCACCGATCCCCAACGTCGTCCAGCGCGCGACGCGAACGCCCCGCCGCTGAGAAGGCCGACCCTTCGCCAACGGCAAATACAGGTTTTCCACAATCAGGGAACTGGCCAGGAGCAACACCGAGTCGATTGTGGACATGGTTGCGCCCAGCACGGCAGCGACCAGAATCCCGCCAAAGAGCGGATGTAGAAGCAGCTGCACCAGCGTGGGGAGGGTCAGGTCGGTTTGGGCAAGATCCGGCAGCAGCACGCCCGACGATATCGCGATCAGCGTGGAGCCGATGAAGATGAACGACGAGAAGCTGATCGAGTAGACGAGCGCGCGTCGCAGCGTTCCGCGGTCCTTTGGGATGAGAAAGCGCGTGATTGCGGCTGGCGCCCCGCCGATCTGGAAGAACCCCCACACCAGGAAGGACGACACCACCCATAGCGCCGGCATCTCGCCCAGGAACGAGATTCCGCCGGGATTGAACTCGGCGTAGCGCAGGTTCATTTCGGAGAATCCGCCCGCCGCGTGTACGGCGACGGGGGTCAACACGGCGAATCCGACGATCATGATGGTGCCCTGGATCAGGTCGGTCCAGGCGACCGCGTGCATGCCGCCGATTACCGTGTAGAGAATGACGATTCCGCCAAATACAACCAGGCCAAGCAGATACGGCATTCCCAGCAGCACTTCGAAGAGGTTGCCGGCGGCTTTGAGCTGCGCCGCAATGAGGGGAATGAACGCCATCAGCATGAGCACCGTCGCCGTTAGCCCCACCGCGCGACCGGGGTAACGGGCCTGGAACACGTCGACGATGGTCGTGCAGCGGACCCGCGCCGCGAGCCGCCGCAGTCGTTCGCCCAGCAGGATGTAGGTGAACCATGCCGCCGCCGCCGAGGACACGCCCGCGGGGGCGAAGTTGTAGCCCAGCTCGCGCTCCGTTCCGACCGCGCCCATGTACGAGCTGCCGCTCATTTGGGTGGCCGAGTACGAGAAGCCGAGCGTGGCCGGGCCGAGGTCGCCCCGCGCCAGGAAAAACTGCCGTCTGGATCGGCTGCGTCGGTTGAACCAGAACGCCAGGCCCATGAGCGCGCCGAAATAGACGACGAGAATGATTGTGTAGAGCGTGGCGGTGCTCATCGCCCGGTGCGCGCATGGTAAATGGCCGCCGCGATCACATAGCCATACCCGCCATACAGGACGACCCATACGCCCCAGTCCAAGTTGGCTGGCCCGGCTGGCCAGTCGGCGACCAAGCCGATGCTGCCGCCCACCATGAACAGCACCATGAGGACGATGGAGACGACGGGGGCGCGTGGCCTGGCGTCGGGCGCGGCCCCATCGCCGGAGCCACCGCTGGCGCGCGCTGCCTCGCCCCGCGCGCTCATCGCCACGCCTCGTTCAGCACGCGTATGATGTTGGTTCCCATGACCTTGGCGATGTCGTCGTCGTTGTACCCCACCCCGACCAGCCAGCGCAGGATGTTCTTCGACCCCTCGGTGGGGTTCTCCACGCCGCGCACGTAGTCCACCGGGACGTGTGCGGGCGCCTCGCCGCGCCCGTCGTCGTGGGTCTCCTCGATCGAGAGCGCGGCGGCGTACACCTTGTGGAGGCCGACGTGATCGCCGTACAGCGTGTCGGGGCCGAAGGCGACGTGATCGATGCCGACCAGGTCCTTGACGTACTCGAAGTGGTCCATGAAGGACTCGATCCCGTGGCGTCGATGCCGGGGCGAGACGGTGGTGTGGGGCGCGGCCTCGATGCCGATGACGCCGCCCTTGTCGGCCACCGCCCGAATCACGTGGTCGGGCGCAAGCCGCTTGATGTTCCAGAGGCCGCGCGCGCCGGTATGGGTGAGGAAGATGGGGTGGCGGCTGACGGCGACCGTGTCCAGCGTGGTCTGGTCGGACGCGTGCGCGCAGTCGATTGCCAGCCCCACGTCGTTCATGCGGCGCACCGCCTTGCGACCAAACGAGGTCAGTCCCCCGTCGCGCCGCTCCTTGAGACCCGTGCCCAGCGCGTTCGATTCGCTGTAGGTAATGCCGAGCACGCGCAGGCCGATGCCGTAGAGGATTTCGATCCGGTCGAGCTCGTTCTCGATCATCGCCGCGCCCTCCTGGGCCGCCACCAGCGCAATCTTGCCCTCGCGCTTGGCGCGGTAGATGTCGTCGACGCGCTCGCACTTGATCAGGAAGTCCTGATGGGCCAGGTCGCAGAAGCGCATGCCCATGTCGTAGATCACGTCGTCCCACTTCCACCCGTTCTTCGAGGTGATACAGTTGGCGCCGTCGAGGAAGTTGTCGAAGACGCAGTCCCAGTACGAGTTGGCGAGCGCCTCGTACGCCGTGTGCACGCGCCCCTCGGAGTCGTAGGCGCGAATCTGGTCGGCGCGGGCGGGGAAAAGGTGGGGATGCTCGTGCAGCGAGATGATCAACAATCGTTCGGCCAGAGAAACGACCCGCGCCTCCTGCTCGGCATCAAGGGGAACGACGTACGGCTCGAAGAGCGATTCGCCTTCGATCAGGTCGTACTCGGTGAAGTCGCGGTGGTGCCGGACGTACTGGTAGGATTTGTAGCCCGAATACTGATGCGTGACGGCCAAGGTGCCTGTCTCCGGGGTTGGGGGAATGCGGTGGTGGAAATGTGATGGCGGGGGGAGCCGCCGCGACGCTAACGCATGCCGACCAGTCCCGCCACCGCGTCGATGAGCTTCTGCGAATCGTAGCCCAAACCGTTCTTGAATACGAGTCGCACGTTGCGGATGTCGGACGCGTCGCGGCCGATGTCGCCTTCGATCACTACGAGGTCGGCAAGCTTGCCCGGGGCCACCGTGCCGACGTCGGCGTCCATCCCGAGCACCCTGGCGCCGTTCGCGCTGACGACCCGCACGGCCATGGCCGGATCGAACCCGCCGCCGACCAGGATCTCGAAGTTGCGCTGATCGCCGAACCCCGGCAGCGCCCCCCAGGCGGGATCGACCCCGGCCGCCATCAGGCCGCCGGCCTCCACGAACCGCAGCTCGAAGGCAACCATGTTGTCGAACATGTACGCCATCCAGTCCAGGTCTCCCGCAGCGAACATCTTGCGGCGGTCCATTTCGGCCTGAACGATGTGGTCGGGCATGGCCTGCCTGTCCCGCTCGGCAAGATCAGGTACAAGCGGCGTCGCTTGCTCCGCGACGGCCAGCGTCGACGTCATGGCCACGCCCCCGTCGATCATCTGGCGAATGGTCTCGCCGGCTTCCACGCCGTTGGGGTCGAGATCGACCAGATAGCGATGGAAGTTCGGGCTGCATTTGTCCGGCTCGCGGGTCGGGTCGAAGTCCGAGTTGGCCCACAGGCCGTGCTCCACGTTGTCGATGCCAAGCGCCGTGGCTTCGCGGAAACTCACCGAACACAGGTGGCCCATGACCTTGATGCCCTGCGTGTGGGCCTCGTCGATGATCGTGCCGAGAGACGCCCGCGAGATCTGCGTGTACACCTTGACCCACTCGGCGCCCTCGGCGGCCCAGTAGCGCACGTACCGGCGCGCGGATTCCTCGTCCCGCACCACGTACATGCCCAGGTCCCGCAACCGCTCGTCCGGCCCGGGGCTGATCACGTACGGCGCGGTGATCACAATGCGGGGGCCGGGCGTCTCCCCGCGCTCGACCGCGCCCTTGAGCGCAATGTCCTGATAGGGCGACATGCTGCCCGTCGTGCGCACGGTGGTCACGCCGGCCCCCAGGTAGAGGCGCGGGCCCGAGTATTGCATCTGCGCGACCCGCGGCGCGCTCTGGTAGTAGTACAGGTGGTCGTGCAAACCCACCATGCCGGGCATGACCAAGTGGCCCGCCAGATCCAGCCGTTCCGCGTCGGACGGGACGGCAACGGAACCCGCCGCGCCGACCGCCTCGATCCGGTTCCCCCGAATGACGATGGTTTGCCCGGCCTGCGCGGGCCCGCCGGTCCCGTCGAAGAGCAGCACGTTTTCGAGCGCCACCACGGGCGCCGAGACGCTAAGGTACGACCGCACCTCGTCCGAGAGCGCGTCCCGATCCTGGGCGATCAACGGCGCCGGGTGGAGCGCCAGCGCGGTCGCCGCGAAAATCGCCCAGATGCGGGCGTCGCCAGGCGGGCGGGGCGTCGCGATTGCGCTTACGCCGTCCCGCGAGCTACCAACCCGTTCCATTTGCATTCTCCTATTCTCCTATCGTGCCGGAAACAGGATGCCGTCGGCGCTGCCGAACCGCCCGCCCAGCTCCCGTAGTATCCGCTTGGCCTCTTCCATGGTGACCCGGGAGGCTCCCGAATCCCAGAACCCGGTCATCTCCTCGTAGCCGAAACCGGCCCTGGCGATGTCGCTAACCCCTTCCCTGAACGCGTCCGGATCCCAGTCCTCTCTCTCCCCCGGCCGAACGCGCGTCGCAGCAATTGCCGCTTCCAGTCCCTCGGCCGGAATGTCGTCTTCAACGCCAACGTACATCCCAAACATGGCGGCGTACATGACGCCTCGCACGTAGGACACCTTCCACGACCAATAATCGGTGGCAACGGTCATGCCAATGGTCCGCTCAATGTCCGGCGGCGCGTTGTGCACCCACGACTCGACGAAAGCCGGTATCATCCCGCCCTCGGGCGACGGATCTGGCAGGCTCCACTGATTGTGCGCCACCATCAGCGTCAGGTTAAGCGACGGCCATGCGTACCCCTCGGTCCTCCAGCCGAACATGTGACCGCCCGCGTGCGCAAACGACTTGTTCCGCTCGCCGTGATTGCGGATTCGCCACACCAGGCCGCCCAAAATGCCGGGGCCAATCTCTTGCGGGTACTGCGGCGTGAGCATCTCCCTGACCGTCTCGGGCTCAAGCAACCGATGCCCGTCGTATTGGCCGGAGTTCGCCATGGCCGTCAACAGCCGAATGTGGTCGGACGGCTTGCCCACGACGCCCCCCGCCGGATAGTGACTGAAATAGAGCGGCACGCTGGGCACCCAAGCCGATCCCATGCGCGCATACCCCGTGCTCATGTTGGCCCAGATGTCGGGTCGCACGTAGTCTTCGTGTTGCGCCGGCGGATACTGCGAAGACTCCATGCCCAACGGGTCCATAATGTTACGCTGCACGTAGTCCGAGAACGACAGCCCGTCCGGGTTGGCCGTTTGCACAATCAGCCCGAGCGTCGCAATGCCTGGGTTCGAGTAGTTGTAACGAGCCCCGACCTTGGCAATCCAGAACGGCGTGCTCCCCCCGAGCAGCGGGCTGGCGTCGCTGTCGTAGCTTGCCTTGAGAGCGTCTTCGAGCGGCTCCGGTTTGTCCCACACTCCCTTGGCGCCGCCGCTGGAAAGCCCGGAGCGATGCGTGAGCAGGTCGTGCACCGTGATGTCGCGGTCGCCGAGCGGGTTGTGCACCTCGAACGGCAGGTGTTCGTTGATCGGATCGTCCAGGGCAATCACGCCCCGGTCGACCAGCTGCATGACGGCCGTGGCCGTGTATGTCTTGCCCAGCGACCCCGAATGGAACACGGTCGCGGGGGTCATCGGCTTCTGCGCCGCAATGTCCGCGTAGCCGAATCCGGCTTCCCAGATCAGCTCGCCGCGATACCCCATGGCGAGATTGAGGCCCGGCGTGCCGTGCGCCCGCATGAGGTGCAGCACGTAGTCGCGCGTGGCGTCGATCAGGGCGCGCTCGAACGCGTGGTCGCTGTGGATGGTCTCGGTGACCGGGATTGCCGCGTCGTCGCGGGGGGCGTCGCTGCTGGCGGGATCCCGTTGCGGCGCGCACCCGGAGAGGATCGCCGCCGTGGCGAGCGCGAGGAGGGTCGGGAGGGCGATGGTCGCGGGGGCGGGTGTGCGGGGGTGGGGTGGGGTCGTGGTCGGCGGGTTCATGATCGCCTCGCGGTGCGAGTGGGGGGGTTATCGTTCTCTATGGTACGCGCACTCATGGTGTGGCGTCACGTCCATATAGGTGATACTTTCTGCGTACGGTGTAATACCCACATCAGGAGAAAGCCAATGGTGGGAATCTCGTTGAAAGTCCCAGAACCCCTCGCGGCCCAGATCGATGCCACGGCTCGCGAACGGGGATTGAGCAGGTCGGCTCTGGTTCGACAGGCGATACAGGTCTTCCTTTCGGACGAGCAGGCCAAACGGCCCGGATCGGCGCTCGCGTTGGTGGCTGATCTGGTCGGATCCTGCGAGGGGCCGGAAGACTTGTCCGTGAGCAAGGAGTACATGCGGGGATTTGGTGAGTGAACGGGAGGATAATCCTCGATACGGGCCCGCTGATTGCACTCCTGAACTCGCGCGACTCCGACCACAAGTGGGTACGCGAGCAATGGGCCAGGATCAATCCGCCTTTGCATACCTGTGAGGCAGTCTTGGCAGAAGCGTGCTTTCTCGCGCGACGGCTCGTCCAGTCCGGGGAAGAGAAAGTGCTCGATATCGTACGGCGCGGGGTACTGGACCTTTCTTTCTCGTTGGCGGATGAGATATCCAGTGTTGCGAAGCTGGTCCGCAAATACCACGACGTACCCGCTTCCCTCGCGGACGCATGCCTAGTCCGCATTTCCGAGCTGCACCGGAACAGTCTCGTTTTCACTCTCGACCGCGATTTCACGATCTACCGCCGGCACCGACGACAGCGAATTCCGCTTGTGTCTCCCTTTGCAGATGCCACCGATGCCGGTAGGTGACGCGCAAACTTTTGCGCGTCAGTCACATCGTCCGATCTACTGAACCCCTCACTCCTCCGTCTGATCCACTCGTCCAACTCTTCCCCGGTGATCGAGCGCGGCGTATGTGCCCCGTGAATGCGCGCGAGGTTGGTGGATTGCGGACGAGGTTGCTCGCGAACGCTCCGCGAAGAGCGCCCACGTGAGCGTCGAAGCTCCAGCCGCACTTCATGATGTAGCCACGATCGTCGGGCGCCCCGAGGGGCAAAGCATCCTCTTGATCATTGGGCAATGTTAGCTTGTCGGTAACAGCAACGCCACTTACGAGAACGGAGACCCAAGCGATGATCTTCGGAGTGCCGCCGATCGACCCGAAGGCCCTGCTCGGGGCCGGGGCGCTCGGAGTGATGTGGCTGCTCGAGGGGGCGATCCCGATGTTCGAGGGTCGCAGAGAGCGGCTGCGTCACGATGCCGCGAATCTGACGTTGGGGATGGTCAATGCGGCCATTACCGCGTTCGTGTTCGCCGGGGCCGCGCTGGTGGTCACCGAGTGGGCGCGCGCCAATGGCGAGGGAGTCCTTCACTGGATCGGCGCGTCGGGCGCATGGGGATTGGCGCTCTCGTTCGTGCTGTTCGATTTGTGGCAGTACCTGTGGCACCGGCTCAACCATCGCCTGCCGTTTCTGTGGCGGTTTCACGCGGTGCATCATGCCGACGGCGAGCTCAGCGCCAGCTCGGGACTTCGCTTCCACACGGGCGAGATCGTGCTGTCTTCGCTCGCGCGCCTGGCCGTGCTGCCGCTGCTGGGCATGACCTTGGGCCAGCTCGTGGTCTACGAGGCCGCGCTGCTGCCGGTCATCCTCTTTCATCACGGCAACGTGAAGGCTCCCGATCGAGTGGACCGGCTGCTGCGTTGGATCATCGTCACTCCTCGCATGCACTGGGTTCATCATTCGGACTACCAGCCGGAGACCGACTCGAACTTTTCGAGCGTGTTTTCGTTTTGGGACCGGGTTTTCGGCAGTTTTCGGGTCGTGGCGGATCCGACCCGCCTGACGCTGGGGCTGGACGGCGTGGAACGGCACGAATGGGCGACGCTTTCGGGGATGGCCGCGATGCCGTTTCGGGCGCGCTCGGAGGGGCGGGCGGGCGAGAGGTCGCAGACGCGTCGGGTCGTGGCGGGCGGACCACCTGGCGTGCGCGTGTTCGCACCTGCGTCGATTTCGAATCTGGGCTGCGGGTTCGACGTGCTCGGCATGGCGCTCGAAGGCATTGGCGACACGGTTTGCGTGCGGGAGGCCGCGGGTAGGGGCGTGGTTTCGGTCGAGGTCTCGGGCGACGGCGGACTGGTGCCGCGAGACCGGCGGCGCAACGCGGCGGCGCTCGCCGTGCAGGGAGTGCTGGATCGGGTGGCGCCCGATGCGGGGGTGGCGGTCGAGGTCGCGAAGGGGATCCCGGTCGCGTCGGGGTTGGGGGGCAGCGCGGCCAGCGCGGTGGCGGGAGCCGTCGCGGCCAACAAGCTGCTGGGCGGATCGCTTGACCGCAGCGAGATCTTCGCGTGTGCGATGATCGGCGAAATCAAGGGTTCGGGGTCCAACGCGCCGGACAACACCGCCGCGTCGCTAACGGGGGGGTTGGCGCTGGTGCTGCCGAGCGCACCGTGGCGAGTGGTGTCGCTTCCGGCGCCGCGCGACATGGTCGTGGCGGTTACGCACCCCGCGCTGACCGTCGAGACGCTGCGGGCGAGGAAGGTGCTGGGCGATTCCATCGCGCTCGAGGCGGGGGTGGCGCAGTGGGGCAATGTGGGCGGACTGGTGGCGGGGTTGTACGAGGGCGACTGGGACCTGATCGCGGCGTGCGCGCGGGACGCGGTGGCCGAACCGAAGCGCGCGGCGCTGGTGCCCGGGTTCGAGCGCGTGAAGCGCGACGCGATGGCCGCCGGGGCCGTGGCGGCGGGGATGTCGGGGTCGGGGCCGACCGTGTTCGCGATCTGCCGTGGCAGGGAGGCGGCCGAGAGGGCGGGCCGCGCGATGGCCGAGGCCTATCGGCGCGAAGCGGGAGCCGAGTCGAGGACCGTGATTGCGCGACCGGGGGCGCCGGGCGCGAGGGTGGAACAGGCCGTCAGATCTTGAGCCCCGCCGCCGGCATCAGGCGTTCGGGGCGGCCCGATGCAGGTGGTCACTTTCCCGCTCACCCCACCATCTCCACTTCGAACCCCACCAGATTGCGCTGCTTGCTGCTGAACTCAATGCCGACCAAATGGATCGGCTGACCCAGCGCCCTGTACTTCTCGGCGTAGCCACGTTCCTTGAGCTGGGCGAGCGCAGACCCTCTCCCGGCCTGCTCCACCACCTTGTACTCGAAGAGGAAGACTCGGCCACCTACTCGCACCGCCATGTCGAGTCTGCCAGCCGAGCTGGCGTCTTCGACCGTCAGGTCCACGCCCAACGAGGCGAAAAACGCATACAGCACGCTGGCGTAGTAACCCTCCCATCGAGCGAGGTCGTTGCGCACGTGCCAGTTGTAGGGAATGCTCGCGAAGAGCGAGCGGAAGAGGGTTTCCAGGCCACTAAAGTCGGCGGCGCACAACAGGTCGTACAGTCGATCGCGAGAGGCGGTCTCGCGGGTCGCCTCCCAGCCAATTGCCAGGAGCAGGCACTCGTTCAGCGCCTCGCGAACTTCGCGATTCGGATAGCCGAGACGGTACGACACCCTGCCCCCCCGATCCTGTGCCTCGGCAATCGTAAGGTAGCCGGTCTGGAAGAGCAGCGCTTCGGTGGACATGTGCTCGACGTCGAACGCTGACAGGATCTTGTCGGATGCGACCATGCTTTCCAGATCGAGTGGTCTGACGCGGCGTTCCCTTAACGCATCGATCAGGAACGCGGGGGACCCGGTCTCGAACCAGTGGGCGCGGAAGCTGCGCGAGCTGAAGAGCAGGAGAACGTCGAAGGGGTTGTACAGCTTTTCGTCGCCAAGCCAGCTGTAACCGTTGTACCAGTCGCGAATCTCGTCGCGATCCAGGCCGTCGAGTTCGGGTGCGAACACCTCGTCCAGATCGCGCTCGGCGTAGCCGCAGATCGTCGCGAAACGCGGGTCGATGGTGATGTCCTCGAGATTGTTCAGGTCCGAGAACAGGCTCACCTTGCTGAACTTGCTGACGCCTGTGAGGAACACGAAGCGGATGTGGGCGTCCAGCTCCTTTGCGTTGCCGTACAGCGCCCGCAGAAAATCGCGATTGCGTCGGGCCAGGTCCGACTTCCCTTCCGCACCCATGAGCGGATCGAGGATGGGCTTGTCGTATTCGTCCACCAGCACCACGACATCGTGCCCGGTACGTTCGTGCAATTCGCGCACGAGCTGCCGGAACCGCGCCGTCTCCGAGTAGCCATGCAGTACGATGCCCGCCTGGCCCGCAATCACGCCGAGCTGTTCCAGGACGTGGGCGCTCAAATCGTCCTCGGTCCTGAACCGCGACCCCCCAAAGCTGAGCCGCACGACGGGATTGCGCACCGACCAATCCCAGCGGTCGTGAATGTGTAGGCCCCTGAACAGCGCCTCGTTGCCCTCGAAGAGCTCCTTGATCGTGTCCACGAGCAGGCTCTTCCCGAAGCGGCGCGGACGCGAGAGGAAGTAGCGCGATCCCGCGTCGATCAGTCGCTCAATGTGGACGGTCTTGTCCACATAGTAGCAACCCTCCTCGCGAATCTTGCGGAAGGTCTGGATCCCGATAGGGAGTCTTCGCCTAGGTGGCTTACGTTTCATAACGCTAATCGTGCAGCTCCCGCGGCCACGCGACAACCCCTCGCACGCTTGCCCAGGCACCCATGATGTCCGCATTGTAGTATCTGTACGGCAACACTCTGCACGATGGTTCCCGGAAGGAGGATCCTCTCAATGCGCGCACCACCCATTCGAGCGCTGGCGGCCACGCTCGCGCTGACCCCCTTGCTCGCCCTGCCGCTCCTGCCCGCCTCTCCCGCCGAAGCGCAACAGGTCGCGGCCACCCAATCCGCCACAGCAACCGGCGCCACCCACGAGAACGACGTCACCTTCAGCAAGGACGTCGCCCCGATCCTCCAGGCCAACTGCCAGATCTGTCATCGCCCCGGGTCCGTGGGACCGATGTCGCTGCTGACCTACCAGGAAACCCGTCGCTACGCTTCGCGTGCGCGCGACTTGGTCTCGAAGCGGCTCATGCCACCGTACCATCTCGACACGGGCGTGGGAATTCAGGACATCAAGGGCGACTGGCGCCTGAGCGACGAAGACATCGAAACATTCACGACGTGGGTGGACGCCGGCGCCCCCGAAGGGGATCCCGCCGACCTTCCGTCGCCGGTCGACTGGCCGAACGAACAGAAGTGGCAGCTGGAAGACGTGCTGGGTCCGCCCGATCACGTGATCCGGTCCAAGCCGTTCGACGTGCCGGCGGAGGGTGGCGACACCTGGTGGCGGCCGCGCGTGCCAACCGGACTCGACGAGGACCGTTGGGTGATGGCGTTCGAGACGCGACCATCGTTCCCAGCCGGGCGACAGGTCGTCCATCACGCGATTCCCCGCCTTCTGCGGCTGAACGAAGAAGGCGAGTACCGACGCATTCAGACCCTGTCCGAATACGCCATGGGCAAGGTGGGCGAGATCGTGCCGCGCGATGCGGGGCGCCTGCTGAAGGCCAGCGACATGATCGAGTGGGACGCGCACTACTACCCCATGGGCTACGACGTGCCGGGCGATCAGGTCGAGCTGGGCGTCTGGTTCCACGAAGAGGGCTACGAACCGGAGTTCAACCAGGACCTGCGCCTGTACACGCTGCAGGGCGACATCGCGCTGGCGCCCGGCGGCACCGCCATGACGCAGGGCTTCCATCGCTGGGACCACCCCGTGCGACTCGACAGCTATCAGCCGCACGGCCACGTGCACCTCCACGCGATGTCGGTGCAGGCGGTGTATCCCGACGGCGAGGTCGAGCTCATCAGCATGGTCACGGATTTCGACGCGCGCTGGCACCACAGCTACATCTACGAGGACGACGTGGCGCCGCTCCTTCCGGCGGGCACCGTGGTGGTGCTCACGGGGTGGTACGACAACACCGCCGAGAACGAGCTCACGCCCGATCCCGAAATCTGGTACGCGCGGGGTTCACGCACGATGGACGAGATGTCCCACGCGTGGATCGCCGTGACGCACCTGACCGACGAAGGCTACCAACGTCTGGTCGAAGAGCGGGAGCGCAAGCACGCGACCGACGACGCCGACTCGAACGGCAACGGCAACTGATGCGCGCTGGCATCGGTCGGGTGTGCCTGCTCCTGGCGGTCTCCCACGCTTCGCTGGACGCCCAGCAACGACGCCTGCCGCTCGCCCCCATTCTGCCGCGCGGCGACGAGGTCGCCCCGTTCTTCGAAGGGTGGTATCGGAACGCCGACGGCACCTTCACCCTCTCGTTCGGGTTCTTCAACCTCAACAGCGAGCAGGTGCTCGACATTCCGGTGGGCCCCGACAACTTCGTCGAGCCGGCCGAGTTCGACGGCATGCAGCCCACCCACTTCCCCGTCCGCCCACGCAGAGATCGCGGCGTGTTTTCGGTCACGGTCCCCGCGTCGTACGCCGACGGCGAACAGCGCGTGGTGTGGACGATCACCGCCAACGGGCATACCAACGCGACTCCGGCGCGGGTGGGCATCGAGGCCTTGCAGCTTGACTACGGACCGCGCGCCATGGGGTCGGTGCCGCCCCTGGTCCGCTTCGACCCGGACGGGCCGCCGGGTCAGCACGTGCAGGGGGTTTGGTCGGAGCCGCGCACGGCCACGGTGGGCGAGCCGCTCGCGCTCACCGTGTGGACGGAAGAGGTCTCGGTACGCGCACCGGACGACCTCGTCAACCAGACGGTCAACGTGGCGGTGACTTGGTTCAAGCATCAGGGCCCGGCCGCCGCGGTCGCGTTCGACCCCGTGCGAATCATCGTGGAAGGCGGTACCGGCGAGGCCGCGACGAGCGCGATCTTCGGCGAGCCGGGCGACTATGTGCTGCGGGCACGCGTAGACAACTGGGACGCCAACGACAGCACGGGCGGCGACCAGTGCTGCTGGACGAACGCCTACGTGCGGGTGAGCGTCGGCGGGCGCTCCCCATGACGACGGTCGCCAACAACGCCCCGTCCACGCCCGAAATGCCGGTGATCGAGACCACCGATCTCACCAAGCGTTTTCGCAAGGTCCTGGCCGTCAACGGCATCTCGTTTACCGTCGCCCGGGGCCAGATCTTCGGCTTTCTGGGCCCCAACGGGAGCGGCAAGACCACGACGATTGGGATGCTGATGGGCATCATCGAACCCACCACGGGAAGTTTCCGGCTCTTCGGCGCAAGCTCCCCGCGCGACCTGCTCGCCGCTCGGGCCAGGATCGGGGCCACGCTGGAGACGCCGAACTTCTACCCCTACCTCAGTGCCCGCGACAACCTGCGGATTGCCGCAAGAACCAAGGGCGTCGGCAACGCCCGGGTCGAAGAATGTCTGGACATCGTAGGGCTGCATGGGCGCGAGAAACACCGCTTCAAGACCTATTCGCTGGGAATGAAACAACGGCTGGCGCTGGCGTCCGCCATGCTGAGCGATCCCGAGCTGATCGTGCTCGACGAACCGGCCAACGGTCTGGACCCCAAGGGCATGCGAGAGATTCGCGACATCATCAAGTTGTTGGCGGACAGGGGCAAAACCGTCTTCCTGTCGAGTCATCTCCTGTGGGAAGTGGAACGCACGTGTACGCATGTTTCCATTGTAAGACAGGGGCAGATCGTCGCCTCGGGAACGGTGACGGAAATCGTCGGCGGCCGTATCAACGCCGTTGTGCGTGCGGACGATGACGACGCCCTGCGCGCGGCTCTTGACGCCTATCCGGAGGCTGCGTCCGTCCGCGCTTCGACGGAGGGCTTGGTGGTCGCGCTCGGGTCGGACGATCTCGCGAGCCTCAACCGGTATCTCGTGGGCCAGGGAATCTACGCTTCGCATCTGGCGCGACGGCGCAGGAGCCTCGAGGACGCGTTCATGCACTTGACCGGGGAAGGCTCGTCGTGAGGGTGTTGGCGGTGTTGTTCATGTTGGCCCGGATCGAGACGCTCAAAGCGGTGAAGCGCCCGGCGTTCTGGGTGACCACGGGCATCTTCGGCGTGCTTTGCCTGTTCTCCACGCTGGCTTTCCGTTGGAGCGGTGCGGAGGGCGGGTTGCCCCAGGTTTGGGCGACCATTGTCGAGCCGTTCGTCGTGTTCGGGACGCCGTTCATGGGCGTGATCGTCGTGCTTCTGGTCGCACCCGAGTTTCGCTGGAACACCGCCCGTCAGCACGTGATCAACGGGGTCTCGCGGAGGCGTTTCGTTTTCGGCAAGTTTCTAACGCTGTTTTGGCTGGTACCGCTCTTCGTAGTCATTGCGGTGGTCGTCGGCGGCGGCGTGATCCTGGCCCGCGTGGGCATGACCGGGTCGACGCTGGTCGGACCCGGGGATTGGCTGTACTTCTTTGGATTCGCGGTTGCTCTGTTCATGTGGGGAGCGGCCGGACTGCTGTTTGCAACCGTCGTCCGGTCTGCGGGCGCCGGCATCGGGACGCTTATCGGGTACTACGCCCTGGAGCAGCTTGTTCGCGATGCGATCGAAGCGTGGTTGCCGTTGGTCGCCGGTATTGCTAGCCTGCTTCCGGTGGGGATAACGGAAATGCTGCAGAATCCCCGCCTCTACTACGCAACCGAGCTTGCGCGCGAGCTCACGGTGCCCGACCTTGCGGTGCCGTTGGTTGCGGCGGCGGCGTATGCGGCACTCTTTTTGGGGTTGGCGTTCTCGAGTATGCGTCGGCGCGATCTGTGATTGCGTCCCCCCCGTCCTGACGCTTGGAGTCCCTCATGTTGGACCGATCTCTTTGCTCGCCCGGCCCGGTTCGCTCGTCCAATCGGGCGCTGTCGTCGCTCGCCCTGCTCGCGCTGTTCGCCTGCGGCTCCCCCTACCCGCCCCCACCCGACACCCGCCGCGACCCCGTGGTGGACACGCTGCACGGCGTTCCCATCGTCGACGACTACCGTTGGCTCGAGGACCAGGACAGCCCGGAAACGCGCGCCTGGATCGAGGCGCAGAACGCCTACGCCGAGGCCATCGTCGGCGACACCGTTTTGCGGCAGGATCTGTCCGGCCGCCTTCGCGAGCTCATGGACGTACAGGGCGCGCGCTTCCCCCGCCGCGCCGGCGACTACGAGTACTTCACGTTTCGGGCGCCGGGGCGCGAGGTCGCCGCGATCTACCGCCGACCCGCTCCCGACGAGCCCCAGCGCGACCCGATCGACCCGAACGGCGATTTCGACGTCGTGATCGACCCGTTGGACATTCGGTCGGACGGGACGACCAGCGTCAGCATCCGCGATTTCTCGCCGGACGGCGCCTACATGATGTACGCCGTGCGCGACGGCGGCCAGGACGAGGTGGAGATACGGGTCCGAGATCTCGTCGCGGGCGAGGATCTGCCCGATCGCCTGCCCAACTTTCTGTACGGGAGCACGTCGTTCGACCCCGACGGTTTGGGCTTTCACTACGTGCGGCGATCGCGCGAGGCGGGGGCGCGCGTCATGCATCACGAGCTTGGCACGCCCATTGAAGACGACGTCGAGCGCTTCGGCGCGGGTCACGGTCCCGAAAAGTTCATCGGGTTTACGCGCGGCGGCAACGACGACCGCACCATGATCTACACGGTGCAGCATGGTTGGGCCCGCACCGACGTGTACGTGCACGACCTGCGCTCGGGACAGGCGGCGCAACCGCTCGTCGTGGGCGCGCCCGCCCGCTTCAGCCCCCGTTTCGTGCGGGGCGAACTGTATCTGCGCACCAAGCTCGACGCGCCCAACAACCGCGTGGTCGCGGTCGATCTCGCCGCCCCCGAGCAAGCCAACTGGCGCGAGGTCCTGCCCGAGACCGACGACCTGCTGACCGGCTACCAGGTCATCGGCGACGAGATCTTCGCCGACTACGTGCACAACGTGAGCAGCAGGATCGTGCGCTACGACTTCGACGGCGCCGAGGTGGGGACGATCCCCGTTCCCGAGCACCACGTGGCGACGTTGCGCTCATGGGGCGAAGGCGCGGCCTTGCTCACCCTCACATCCCTCGTCACGCCCTCCCACATTGTGCGGATCGACCTGGAGACGATGGAGACCGAGCCGTGGCTGCCGTCGAGCGTGCCTTTCGACGGCGCCGATTACCAGGTCAGTCAGGTCTGGTACGCGTCCGCCGACGGGACCGAGGCGCCCATGTACGTCGCTCACCGGCGTGGACTGGCGCCCGACGGCGACGCGCCCACGCTGCTGTACGGCTACGGCGGCTTCAACGTCAACCTGCTGCCGCGTTTCGACGCGCGGGCCGCCGTCTGGATGGAACGCGGCGGGGTGTACGCCATGGCCACGTTGCGCGGCGGCGGCGAATTCGGCGAGACTTGGCACCGTGCCGGCATGCTGGAAAACAAGCCCAACGTGTTCGACGATTTCATTGCGGCGGCCGAGTGGCTCGTGGCCAACGGGTACACGAACCCGGATCGCCTGGCCATTCGGGGCGTGAGCAACGGCGGCTTGCTGGTGGGCAGCGCCTTGACCAAGCGGCCCGATCTTTTCCGGGCGGTGTTCTGCGGCCTGCCCGACCTGGACATGGTGCGCTTCTACCAGTTCACCGAGTCCAATAACATGCCCGCCCTGCTCGAATACGGGAACGCGGCCGTCCGGGAGGAGTTCGAGGTGCTGCGCACCTTTTCGCCCTACCAAAACGTGCGGGACGGGGTGCGCTATCCGGCGGTCATGCTGACCCAGGGCGACCTCGATACGCGCGTGCCTCCGCTACAGGCTCGCAAGATGGCCGCGCGCTTGCAGGCGGCCACCCGCTCGGGGCTCCCCGTGATTCTCGACTACGACCCGCGCACCGGGCACGCGGGCGGACGAACGTTCAGTCGCAACGTGCGCAACACCGCGATGGAACTCGCCTTCCTGATGGGGCAGGTGGGAGGGCCGTGAGGCCCCGGTCTTCCTCTCGCATCGAGGGTCGCTACGGCCTACTCCGGCATTCTTCGGAATAGCCGCGTCAAGGACCAGAACGCGAGCGCGTACATGGCTGCGCCCAGAAGGAACGGAGCCCCCGGCAGCTCGACCGGCGCGCTCGGCGAGGTAAAGTAGCTGAACAGCCCGGTCGTGAAGACCAACGGCGCGACGATGCTGGTCAAGCTCATCAGCGACGTGATTCCGCCCTGCACCTTGCCTTGATCCTCCGCCCGCACCGCCCCGGCCACCAAGCTCTGGATCGCAGGGCCGGCAACGCCGCCGATCGAGCCGAACACGATGAACGCGAACAACACCCAACCTGCCGTGGCGAGGCCATAGCCAAGGTACGTGATCACGGCGATCACAAGGCCGTACAGGATCGCCCGCCGCTCCCCGAACCTCTTGACGACCGGGCGCACCAGTCCCCCCTGCACCACGGCGGCCATGAGTCCCACCAGCATGAGCGAGAATCCGTTGGTCTGTTCGTCCCATCCGAACTTGTGCCCCGTGTAGAGCACCCACACGGTCTCCAGGCCCCGCTGCGCGAGCACGACGAAGACGAAGGCCGCGGTCAACCCGGCCACCATGGGGTACGTGCCCAGCACGTAGAGGCTGCCAATCGGATTGGCCTTTTCCCAGCTGAACACGTCGCGTTTTTCGGGAGGGAGCGATTCCGGCAGGATGAAGAAACCGTAGAGCCAGTTCACCAGCGCCAGCCCCGCCGACACGAAGAACGGCAGACGCAGGTCGATCCCGCCGAGCACGCCGCCCAGACCGGGGCCGAAAATGAACCCGAGTCCGAAGGCAACGCCGATCAACCCGAAGTTGCGCGCCCGATCCTCGGGTTTCGAGACGTCGGCAATGTACGCGTTGGCCGTCGTGATGCTCGCCCCCATGATGCCGGCGAGGAGCCGCCCGACGAAGAGCCACCCGAGAGACGGAGCGAACCCCATGACGAGGTAGTCTACGCCGAGTCCGAAGAGCGAGATGAGGATGACCGGCCTGCGCCCCACGCGGTCGGAGAGCGCGCCCAGGATCGGCGCGAAGATGAACTGCGTGAGCGCGTAGGTCGAGGCGAGCACGCCGAACCAACGACCCGCCAACGGGGTGCTCCCTCCCGAGAACTCCTTGATCAACTCGGGAAGAATGGGGATGATGATGCCGATGCCCAGCACGTCGATGAAAACCGTGACCAGGATGAAGATCATCGCGGCCTGACGTCGCCCTTCTCGCGCCATACGTTCCTCTTTGCCGTTGGGGAGGCTCGGTTGCCACTATGCAGAATTTATGAACTTCCACGCCTTTGAGAGAGAAGCCCGCCGGGCGTTCGACGGCATCCCGCGAGAATACCGCGAAGGCATCGACGGGCTCACGGTGCACCGGAAGGCGCTCCCGCACCCCCGTTTTCGCGACATCTACACCCTTGGCGAATGCGTTACCGAGGCCTGGCCGTCCAGCTGGGAAGGTCCCGAAACGGTGCGGTCGACCGTCCTCCTCTACTGGGGTTCCTTTCGCGCGCTAGCCGAACTCGATCCCGGTTTCGACTGGCATGCGCAGATGTGGGACACGCTGACGCACGAGCTGCGCCACCACCTGGAATCGCTGGCGGACACGGACGACCTGGGGGGCGTGGACTACGCCATGGAGCAGACGTTTCGCCGCTTCGACGGACTCGACTTCGACCCCGAGTATTACCGCCACGGCGACCGCATTGGACCGGGCGTCTACGCCGTAGAGGACGACGCGTACATCGAACAGCGGTGGAAGACCGCCGACTTTCGCAAGGCCGAGCGGCTCGCGTTTGCGTGGGCCGGCCGCAGCTACGAGATCGCACGCCCGGAAACGCTGGGCGACCTCCACTTCGTGCGCATCGTAGACGGAATCGGCGCGCCGCCGTACCTTGAAATCGTGCTGGTGCGCCGGGCGTCGTGGATGGAGCGCGCGCGGGCTGCGTTGAGGCGAACCGGCCTGACAATCTACGAATCGGACGCGGTTGCAAGGGAGACAGGAGAGTCGGAATGACAGGGCCAAGGTGGAAATCGGTGTTCGCTGGGCCGGCCTTCGTCGGGCTGGTTGTCGTCGCGGCGAGCGGATGCGCTTCCGGATCGGCGGGAACCGCCGGCGGCGGCGAGGCCGAGGGCGACGCTGCGCCGTTGCCGCAACAACGTCGCAACGTGTTGCGGGTGGCGGGCTATCAGCCGGTGGAGATGTACAACGACGCGGGCGTCGGGGTCAGGACCCTGGACGTGGCGGCGGAAACGGTGTGGAGCGCGTTGGGGGGCGTCTACGCGCAGCTTGAGATCCCGGTGGAGAGATCGGACCCGCGCAGCATGGAACTGGGCACGCCCGGCTATTCCGCCAGGCGAATCGAGCGGGACCGCATGAATACCTTCGTCGACTGCGGCTCCAATCTGGCCGGGCCGATGGCCAACCAGTACGACATCACGCTGTCGGTCATGACCAAGCTGACCTCGAAGGGGCCCGAGAGCACCGAGATCCTGACGATGATCGACGCCTACGGGCGACCGCGAGCCGTGAGCGGCAACCCGGTTCATTGTCAGTCGCGGGGCGTGTTGGAGCTGAGGGTGGCGCAGCGGATCGCGGAGGCGCTGGGGAGGGAGCCGGGGTAGGGGGGGAGTGCGTTATCGGCAGTACGCACCCTCAGCACGACAAACAGTTGTGATTGTTCCGCGACCCCAACTCTTCCAAAAGCACGACTGTTGACGGGAACGGCTGCTGACGCTGAATCGGGCCATTGGCCATGTCTGCGGTGGTCTGGCCCCGACGACTGACGGCGGTCACGTCGGCGCCGTTGTCGACCAGGTAAAGCACAAGCTCGTTGTCTCCCCTGGCCGCCGCGTGGTGCAGGGCAGTGTACGCGTTGGAATCTCGCTGGTTTACGTCGGCCCCACACTCTTCAACCAAAAACTTGACCGCAGCCAGCCAAGCGTCGGGCACGTGGCGATGCGCATTGCCCGCAAACGACTGGCCGTAGCCCACTCCCGCAGCCGCATGAATGGGAAAGATGGCCGGCCCTCCCACGGGCACGGGCGGCAATCCTGAAGGATCGAGGTCTTCGGGTTCGTCGGCCCCTTCGGCGGGCGGCGCGCGACGGCGGCGTTGCGGCGGTTTCATGGTCGGGATACCGGGGTCGGCACCGTATTCCACCAGCAGGCGCATAGCCTCGACATCGAGCGCGTAAGCCGCTCGCCAGAACGGAGTCGCGCCCTGCAGATTGATGCCGCTCCCCCGCAGAACGCCAAACGTGTATTCCATGTACCAGAGGTGATGCGCGAGGCGCAGGTTGGGGTCGGCGCCGGCGGCAAGCAGGGCTTCGAGAACCTCAAGGTAGGTCGCGCGTTGGTGGAGGTGTTCCGTGGGGTGGGCATAGGACGCTCTGGGCGCCCACTCCCGCTCCAGCACGGCAAAAAGGGCCGTGGTCCCGGCGGCGCTTGCAATGTTGGGGTCGGCGCCCCGCTCCAGCAGGATCATCGCCAGATCGAACTGCCCGTTGATCGTCGCCATGAGGAGCGGCGTGGTGCCGTCTCCGGCCGACGCCTCGTCCACGTCGACACCCGCGTCCAGCAACGCGAGCGCGGCGGCGACATGGCCTTGACGCACGGCGTGGAGAAGCGGCGTGAGGCCCCCCCAGGAGCCGACGAGTTGACCGTAGGTGAGGGGCCTCGGCTCTTCGGCTTCCTCGGCCTCGGGCGGCGCCTGCCCCGGCGGCGATTCCTCGACGGGCTCCGGTTCCTGCTCCGTCGTCGGTTCCTGCCCCGTTTCGGGTTCCTGCCCCGTCTCGGGTTCCTGCGACGCGGCCTCGTCAGCCTCGCCGTCGTTCGCCGGATCGGGCACGTCGGGCCACTTGCGCTGGATCTCGCGGGCGGCGTCTATAGCAGCCTGCACCTGGCTGGGCGAGGGCTGCCAATCCGGGCCGCCACCTTCCTTCTCCTTGAAAGCCGCCAGGAATTCGTCGAGACGGCGTTCGGCTGCGCGGTCGCCGCGCTCCTGTTCGGCCACGTCCACCGAGCGGGAAGCGATCGACGGATCGGCCCCCCGTTCCAACAGCGCCTCGATGGCGGCCACTCGGTTGTTCGCCGCCGCGAAGATCAGGGGCGTTTGGCCCCACGACCCCTCGAGCGCGTCCACGTCGGCGCCGCCGTCGATCAACGCACGCACCACCACGGGTTCGCCCGCGGCGGCCGCCAGATGCAGCGGCGTCGCACCCGAGTTGGTGGTGCGAGCGGCGGGATCGCTCCCGGCTTCGAGCAGCATCGCCGTCGCGGCCTCGCTCCCCGCACGAGCGGCAAGGTGCAACGCGGTGTAGTGCCCGATTCGCGTACCGGCGTCCACCCTCGCGCCAGCGTATAGCAGCACCGCGCACAGCTCCTCGTCGTTGCGTTCGGCGGCCCAGTGAAGCGCGGTCATACCGTCGCCCTGCGGGGCGTTCACGTCGGCGCCACGGCGCAGAAGACTACGCACCGCCTCCATGTCGCCCCGCTGCGCGGCGTCGGCTACGGGCGCGTCGCTCCGTGCGGCATCGACAACCGCACGAGGCTGCGCCGCGTACTCCGCGTCGGCCTGGTCCCACGCGATCGGGCCCGCCGCCGCCCCGTGAAAGCCCACCAACAGCCACGGGAACAGCGTCGCGACCAGCGCCATCGGCTTCCTGCTCACGGCCCCGCCGCCAAGCCCGTGGCGGATAGCGCGAACTCGCCGGTCGCGTCGCCGAAGCGCGCCATGTCGTTGTGACCCAGGCGGTGCAGCAGCGTCGTGAAGACGTTCGCCATGGGCGTCCCCGCGTCGGCCTTGAGGTGGAGATTCCCTTCCAGCTGGCCGTTGGCGCCGCCAAGCAGCACCAGCGGGCAACGACGATGGTTGTGCAGGTTCGCGTCGCCCATCGGCGAGCCCCAGATGATCATCGAGCGGTCCAGCAAGCTGGCGTCGCCGTCCATGGTCTCGTGCAGCCGCTCCAGAAGATACGCCATCTGCCCGGTGCGGTACTGGCAAATCTTGTTGAACTCCATGATCGCCTTCTCGCGTCCGCCGTGGTGGGACGCGGGATGGAACGCGCGATCCGATCCGCTTTCAAGAAAGGTGCGGTTGGACGCGTCGCGACCCGTCTTGAAGGCGATCACGCGCGTGGCGTCGGTCTCGAAGGCCAACACCTGCAAGTCGAACATGAGCCGCATGTGCTCCGAGAAGGAATCGGGCACGCCCGGGGGCGCACCGGGAAGCTCTCGCGGCTCGCCGCTGGCGTTGCGATCCTCGACGCGTTCAATGCGCCGCTCGATCTCCCTGACGCTTTCCAGATAGCGATCGACTCGTCGGCGGTCGGCGGCGCCGAGCGTGCCCTTCATGCTGGCCACCTCTTCTGCCACCCAGTCCAGAATGCTGCCGTGCGTGCGACGGCGCCGCGCCCGTTCCTCGACGCTGCCGCCCGCACCGAACAGCATGTCGAAAGCCGTGCGCGGGCTGCGGATCATCGGCAACGGGGTGGTAGGAGACGACCAGCTGATCGAGTCCGTGTACGCGCACGAATAGTTGTAGTCGCAACCGCCCCCCTTGTCGGTGCGCTCAATGCAGAGCTGGAGCGAGGGAAGCACGGTCTCCTGCCCGAACCGCTGGGCGTGCAGCTGGTCGAGCGAGGTGCCGCAGTACAAGTCGGATCCTTGGGTCTGCTTCGGGTGCGACTGGGTGAGGAAAACGGCGCTGGAACGGAAGTGATCGCCGCCCACCTCCTGGGCCTCGAACGCCTCCGCCATCCGCACGTCCGTGTTGCTGACGATCGTCATGTAGTCGCGCCAGGGTTCCAGCGCCTTGAGCACGTTGGCGTCCCCCAGCGCGAAGTCGCGCCCCACGGTGGCCGGCGCGAACAGGTGCTGCTCGGCGCCCCATTCATTGCAACCGGGCACGCCGTGCACCTCTTCGATGCAGATCAGGCGGGTGGGTTGAGCGGCAGCGGCGGCCGCGCGGAGTCGGCCCGCTGGAAACATGGCGTCGAGCAATGGCAGCGCCACGGTCGCGCCGGCGCCGCGCATGAACGTGCGCCGCGATATGGTCTTGCCGGTGAGGAAATGCATGAGTCGTCAGGCCTCCTGGACGCTGCGGTTGCGCGGTATTCCAACCTATTATAGCGTCATGGGTACAGTATGCGCGAGGAGGGTGGACGGCGCGGTGCTCGTGCGCGAAGAGTTCGTAGCCACCGTCGGACTCCATGAGGGGGGTGAATGGCTGGCAGCCCGGCGGTCGCCGGCCCCATCAGCCCGTCGAGCACTCAGCGCGACCCGTCAAACGCTTCGCCGTCTTCCGTGGCGCTCGCCTGCTTCATGCGGAACGCGTGACTGGCCACGATGCCGACCACGAACGACGACATCCTGTAATCGTCCTCGGCTGCCGCTGCGGCGATGGCCCGTACGGCCGGTTGATCGCGATAATCTATTTCGCGGCCTAGGGCGTATGCCATCAGGCTTTCGGTGAACTGGCGAACAAGGGGAATGGGTCGCTTGAGCATAACGCGCGCAAGATCGCTCGGGGCATCAATCTCGGTACCGTCGTAGAACACTCCGCGGGTGTCGAGCGGCGCGCCGTTTTCGCGCATGCGCCATTTGCCGGTCACGTCGAAGTTGTCGAGCGCCAAGCCGATGGGGTCGATGAAGTTGTGGCACGATGCACAAGTTGGGACGGCACTGTGCATTTCGAGGCGCTCGCGCGTGGTGAGCAGCTTGCCTTCGACTTCGCTCTCGGTCTCTTCCAGGTCAGGGATTCCCGGAGGGGGCGGAGGAGGCGGCGTGCCCAGCAGAACTTCCATGACCCACTTGCCGCGCAACACCGGCGACGTGCGGTTGCCCAACGACGTCTGAACCAGCACGCTCCCGTGACCGAAGACGCCCCGCCTGCGATCGTCGGGATACGCAACGCGTCGAAACGCCTCGCCGCGCACCCCTTCAATGCCGTAGTGCCGCGCCAACCGCTCGTTGACGAAGGTGTAGTCGGCATTGTACAAATCCAGCAAACTGCGGTCCTCGCGCAACAAATTGTGAAAGAACAACTCGGTCTCGCGTCGCATGGCCTGGGCCAGCTGCACGCTGTAGTTGGGGAAACGGAACGCGTCCGGAGCAACGTTGTCCAGGTCCTGCAATCGCAACCAGAGCGAGGCGAAACGGGTCGCCAACGCCTCGGCGCGCGGATCGGCAAGCATGCGTCGGGTTTGCGCTTCGAGCTTGGCGGGATCGGACAGCGCGCCATTGCGCACCGCCGCGGTTAGATCGGCGTCGGGCAGCGCGCCCCACAGAAAGAACGACAGACGCGCCGCGAGGTCTTCGTCGGCAAGCGCAAAAACGTCGCCGGGCCGCGCGTCGGCAGGTTCGCTTTCCATGCGGAAGAGGAAGTGGGGTGAAGAAAGGACGGCTTCCAGCGACATTCGTATCCCGGCTTCAAACCCGCCGTCCTGGCTACCCAGGTGGTAAAAGTCCAGAAGGTCGTCCACCTCGTCGCGTGCGAGATCGCGGCCGTAGGCGTCGGCCGCCAACCTTGAGACGATCTCGCGGGCGCAGGGCAGCGCCTCGTCCGCACTCGTGGGACGGCACGAGAACACCCGCCGTCGCGCGTCGAAGTCGGACACGCCGGTCGGGTTGTGCGGCCCCTCGACCGTCAGGCTCATGAGGTGCGGGAGCGACGTGGTGCCGTAGCTCGTCTCCGTCCCCGTAAGCGACCAGTCGTTCGGCCTGATCAGGTCCTCGTACGGACCGTCCATCTTGCGCACGAACGCCGCCGCCAATCGATGCTCGCCGGCGCGAACGAGCACGGGTTCGGTGCGAACCGGAAAGCCCTTGCGACCCTGGAAGTCGATGTCGCCGCCGTAGCGGACCAGCGCCACGCGCGCGCCGTCAATCGAGATGTCGATGTCGTGGAAGCGCTCGCCCCACCCCGACATGAAGCTCATCTGGAACGTGTATTCGCCGTCGGCGGGAAACGCGTGCAGCACGCTGATTCCGCCCCGGGTGCCGAACGGCGCCCCTTCGACGCGCTCCCACTCGTGCTGCGACACGGCGGGCGAGTTGGTATAGGTGGCCGCGCTCGGCGCCGCGTCGCGATCGCCCACCGCGCGCCGCGCGATCTCGCTGGCCGCCGCGAGGTAGGCGTCCATGAGGGTGGGCGAGAGAGTCTGCGCCACGGCAATGTTGTCGAAGCCGTCGGTAATGGGGTCGGGCGGCAACCACTCCGCCGCGTCCACCGTGAGGCCGAGAAGATCGTACACGACCCGCGCGTACTCGGCCCGATTGAGGCGCTGGAACGGGCGCGTGCCCGCGTGGGGGCGCGCGGCCGCGGCTTGGTCAATGGTGTTTTCCAGCTGCTGGGCGAGTGCGATGAGGGTGTCGGCGGTTGGGCGGCGCGCGCCTGGGGGCGGCATCATTCCGGCGCGCAGTTTGCGGATCATGCGTTCGGCGGTGGGGGCGCGCTCGGCGGCCCGCGCGACGTCGAAGCCGACCAGGGAGAGGTTGCCGCGCAAACTGCGGTCGTTGTGGCAGCGGGTGCAGTAGCGGTCGACGACGGCGGTGAGGGCGGCGGGGTCGGGGGGTGGTGGGGTGGTGGTCGCCGTGGCCGCGGCTCGCAGGGTGGCAGGGGTTGGGGGCTGGGTGGTGGGGGTGGCCGGGTGCGGGGTGGGTGGGGGTGCGGGAGCCGCAAGTGCCGTGGTGGCCGCGCTCGGCGGGGCGTGATCCAGGCGCTCGCCCGCCAGGGCGAGCGCGCCGGTTAGGGCGAGCAGGGCGACCAAGTAGTTCATCATGGCACTGGTAGTCTAGCGCAGGGAGGGTGGCCGCGCCATGATCCCATGATGCAGCCTTGCGGGATCGTAGAGCGGCAACATCAACCTGCCTCGGGAAGACTCAAGCTCCGTTGGGGCGACGCGCTCTCGACGAACACGGGCCGCCGAGTCACGATCAGCTCGGGAAGCCGCGCGTGATGGGTATTCTTCATGGTGACCTGCACGGCGACGAATTGGTGACGGCGTACCAAATCCAGAATCTCGGGGGCGGCGTCATAGGTCATCAGAAAGTCGGTGTCGCAATCCGAGAGTCGCTCAAAGATCGCGGGATGATCCACCTCGTGATTGGCGTACAGACGCCGACCTGCGCGTTTGCCTCCGGCAGTGTATGGCGGGTCGATGAAGAGAGTCGCATGAGAAAGTTGGGTGACCGAATCGAGCAATTGCATGCCGTCTCCCTCGTAGAACGCGATTCGCCGCGCATGTCGCTGGATGTCCCGCAAACGCGCCACCAGGGTCTCGGGATACCACCGCGACGCCACGCCTTTGCCGTTTTCTCCCATCCGAGAGAGCGACGCGCCCGGTGCGAGGATTCCCCCGCGGCGGGTCCGGTTCAGGACAAGCGTGCGGAAACCATGCTCGACCAAGCCTGCCGGGGTTCGGTTCGCGATTTCCACCACGTTGTCGCGAGTGGGTCGGAAAGCCACGACCCGTTCGCACAGGGCGTCGGTGTGACGCAGAGCAGCGTGCCAGAAGGCGGCGACGTCTCGGTCGAGCTCGACGAGGATGCATCCGTCCGCAAGATTCTCCATTACGGCCGTCAACGATACGATGCCACCCCCGGCAAACGGTTCGATCACATGACTGGTTTCGGCGCGGGTAGACAGCCAACGTCGCACATGAGGAACCAGCCACGTCTTGCCACCGGGATATCGCAGTGGCGACCGCTGCGGAACCGATGCGACGTTTGCCGCGGGGATCGGCGACATTGGAATAAGAGGCGAGTCGGTCGCGGCGTTCATCATGACCCGTTTACTTTAGCGAGGCCGTTACAGCGCACCCCCCTACCGCAACCCCTCCCCCCGCGTTACGATCCTGGCTTCCATCTTCGCGAAGAACGCGTCCCCCACCGAAATCAACGTCGTCGCGCTGACCCCACCCTCGTCGCCCGGCGAGACCCCAACCCCCGCCGCCCCAAAGGCCCGCCGCGCGGCGGCCATATCGCCCGTCGCCTCCGCCACCACCCCCTGCAGATAACGGACCAGGCGCTCGTCGGGGTCGTACGGACGGCCCTGACCCAACGACTCGGGCCACAGCAGCGCGGCTTCCAGGTGCTCGCGAGCGCCTGCCGGATCGCCCCCCTCCAGCGCGTCCAACGCGGCGACCATGTGGGCCAGCGCGTAAAGACGGTGACTGTCCCGCGCATTCTCCGACGGCAGTACGGTCGTCCCGGTCAGCACCTCGATCGCTTCGCCGGCGCGATCGGCATACAACAGGCCCCGCACATGCAACAGCGCGATGTTGAAGTCGCGCGGGAAGTCCTCGCGCGCCGTCGCCGAAACGCGCAAAGCCTCGGCCCACAACCCGGCCTCCTGGGCATTGCGAATCAACGCCACGCGCAACACGCGGTCCCCCGGCTCAAGCGCCACCGCGCGCGCAAGATCTGGCCCGGCATCGCGCCCCGACAGCTCGCGCAGCAGGTACGCCCGCGCCGCGTACGCCGCGCCATAGTCGGGCTGGTCCCCCAGCGCTTCCAACACGGCAGCCGCTTCCGCGTCGCGATCCAACGCCCACAGGTTGAGCCCCAGCAAGTACCGCCACACCCAGTCCTCGCTTTCCTGCGCGGCCCACCGCAACACCTCTAGCGTCTCGGCACGAAACGGAAAGACGAACGCCGGATCGGCATCCACGCGACTGGCACCCTCGCGATTAGCTCCCACGAGACCGGCGCTGCCCGGACCGTCCTCACCCCCCAAGAACGCCCGCCAAGCCGTCGCGAGCAACCCGCCCCCCACCTCGTCCGCCAGCCCCAACACCGCGATCGCGTCGTCCCCCAGCCCCAGGTTCGCATACCCGGCAGCGATCTCAAGCAACGTCTGTCCCGGGTACTCGCTCCGCATCGCACCGGTCAGGGCGCGCCGATTCTCGGTCGTCGGCTCGACCAGATACCGCTCCGCCAGCGCGAAGTGGTGCAGCGGGTCGATCGCCAACAGCTCGGCGCGCGCCCGCGCAGCCTCAGCCGCGTCCCCAGACCACCGCGCCACCACCGCACGCAGCTGCCACGCCGGCACGCCGTAGCGATCGTAGTCCGTCGCAAGCCGCGCATACCGGGCGGCCTCCCGCCATTCCCCCGCCCCGACCATCAGCCCCGCGAGCTGCACGTACGCAGCCGCCCGGAACCCCACCGAACGCGCCGCCCACCCAAACGCGTCGTGCGCGTCGGCGCGCCGCCCCAAAACCCGGTACAGGTTGCCCGCCAAGAAGTTAGCCTCGGCGTCGTACGCGTCCAGCTGCAGCGCCCGACGCGCGTAATCAAGCCCCTCCTCGTAACGGGCCGACCGCAGCGCCAGCGCCCCGAGACCGACCAGCGCATCTCGGTTCCACGGTTCCGCCTCGGCGGCCCTCTCGTACAACTCCCGCGCCTCGGCATAACGGCGACCCTTCGCCAGCTCCCGCGCCTCGAAGACATCGCGGTCGGCCTGCGGAATCGCCGCCCACGCCCCCGAATCGACCGCGAAGGGCCGGTCCAGCATGCGCTCGCGCGGATCGGAGCGGTAGTCGAGCCCCAACCCCGGCAGCGCCACCCGAAACAAACGATCGGCGTCGACCTCGAACGTCGCTTCAAACGGTTGCAGCGCGCCCAGCGCGACCGCCTGAGCCGCAACGGGCTCTGCCTTCCCCAAATCGTCGCCGGACCACACCTTCAGCGTGTCGCCCGCGTCGCCGAAGGCGTTCACCACCACCCGCACCCGCCCGCCGTCTTGCTCGACGTGCATGGCCCCCTCGCGCGATGCGTCGGTCAGGCCGCCCGTGCCCTCGAGCGGGAACCAGATCTCGGTCCAGCGGCTCGCCGACAGCGGCGCAAAGGCCGCCTGAGTGATCGGGTTGCGATGGTCGCCGGGCTGGTATTGCACCAACAGGCGCCCCGCCTGGAACTCCACGTATTGGCCGTCGGTATCGGTAAGCAAATCTTCCCACACGCCCCCTTCGCGCGACAGCGCCCACAGCCACATCTTCTGGCCGGGCATGTCCTCGTAGCGCGCCCAATGACCCCAACCGTAGCCGTCGTCGTGGTAGTAGCCGCCAAAGAAATCGTTGAGCTCGCCAACCACGTGATACGATTTGCTGCCCCCGAACGCGTTGTTGCGATAGAGCGGCAGAAAACGGTCCTCTTCGTCGACCGGCCAGGGTCGTTCGCGACCCGAATGCTCCAGGTAGGACCCGCCGGGCACGTACAGCTCCAGATCGTCTTGGGCGAAGGCCGCAGCGGTCATCCAGTTGTAGTAGGGCTGTTCGAGCGCGGTCGGGTTGTACCACAGCGCGCGCGTCTCGAAGTATGCGCGATCGGGAGGCAGCCGGATTTCGACCCGCCAGTGCGTGCGCGAGGGCAGGTCCATGGTCCCGACGAACGTGCTCACGCTGCCGTCCTCGTTTTCTCGCACCGCGTAGTCGACGGGGGTGGAGGTCGCCGGGGTATGCCCGATGACGCCGAAATTGAACTCGATCCCGCCCGACGTCCACGGTCCGCGCAGCGCAATGTCGCGGAATTTCACGACTTCGTTGCGGTAAATGAATTCGTGCCCCGTCTCCTTCACCACTGCGCCCCACACCTTGCCGCCGATTTCGGGCAGCACCCAGAGCTCGATCAGGTCGTTCTCCATCCTAATCACCTTCCATTCCCGCGGCTCGGAAACCACGGCATACCCTTCGAAGGCGTGGTAGGGATACAACCTGCGGTAGGTGGCGAGCATGGGTATGGGATTGGGATCGGAGTAGGGATAAGTGTCGAGCACCCGGGTTTCTTCTGCAATGCGGGCGCGTGGCGCGGTTTGGGACGCGGCGTCGTGCGGCACGGCAATTGCAATCGCGGCAAGGGCGCCAAACTTGGCAAAGTTCTTGTGCATCATGGTCATGTGCGCTTGTCGTTATGTTGGCGTTCAACCGGGGGGCGGTTGGATTTGATAGTCCGGCGGCGGTTCGACCCCGAGCAGGTGCTGCACGAAATAGTCCCAGCGACGACGAATCACGTACGGCTCGCTCAAGCCGTGGGCGCGGTCCGGCACAATCAGGAAGTCGAAGGTCTTGTTCGCGGCGATCAAGGCGTTGGCCACTTGCAACGTCATGGCTGGATGCACGTTGTCGTCCATGTCGCCGGTCATGAGAAACAGCTTGCCCTTGAGGTTTGCGGCCAGCGAGGCGTTGACCTGATTGGCGTAGTTGTCGGTGTTGGCCACCGTGTCGCGCACGAGCAGGCCCTGGTACTTCTCGGCATAGGCCGCGTGATAGCTGCGATTGTCGTGATTGCCCGCCGTGGAGACCGCGACCTTGAAAAAGTCGGGATAGCGCAAAATGGCGTCGGTTGATGCAAAACCCCCGCCGGAATGGCCGTATATGCCGATGCGGTCGAGATCGATCCACGCGTGGCGGGCGCCAAGCTGTTTGATCGCGGCAACGTGGTCGGGAATGCCGTTGTCGCCCATGTTGCCCCAGTAGTTGTCCTGTATGGCCTTGGACCGGAAGGGCGTGCCCAGGTGATCCATCTGGACGACGACGAAACCGAGCTCGGCCAGCGCGTCCTGGTCCCCGCGCAGCGCGCCACCCAGCACGCCGCCGCTGAAGTTCCACCGCCCCACGCTGCCGATGAACGGGCCCGGATAAATGTAGTCGATGACCGGGTAGACCTTGTCGGGATCGAAGTCGGAGGGTTTGTAGATCAGCCCGTGCAGGGTAGTTACGCCGTCGCGCGCCTTGTACTCGAAGATTTCGGGCGCGGACCACCCGATCCGCTCTGCGCGCGAAACGTCGGCGCGCTCCAGCTCGAGTGCGACCTGGCCGCTGCGATCGCGCACCACGGTGACGGGCGGCTGATCGGGGCGCGACCACGAGTCCACGAAGTAGCGACCATCGGGGGTGATGCGCACGGTGTGGTCGGCGTCTTCGCCGCCGAGACGGGCGAGCCCGGTGCCGTCGAGGTTGATCGCGTACAGGTCGGCCATGGTGGGAATGCGTCCCGCTTCCATGCCTCGCGCGGTGAAATAGATGCGGCCCGCGTCCTCGTCCACGTGCAGGAGGTCGCCGAACGTCCACGGCCCCTGCGTGACGCGGCCGCGCAGTGCGCCGTCCGAGCCGAAACGGTAGAGATGGCCCCAGCCGTCCCGCTCCGAGAACCACAGCACTTCGTCGCCGCCGCGAATGACGTCCCAGTTGGGGTAGCCGCCGATGAGGTCGAGGTTGAGCTCGACGTGGGTGGATCGCTTCTCCTGGAGAATCTGCCGCGCTTCGCCAGTGGCCAGATCCGCTTCGTACAGGGTGACCGTCTTGCCGCCGCGCGAGCCGCGCACGAAGTACAGGCGTTCGCCGCCCTCCTTCCACTTGACGGTCACCCAGGTGGAATCGCGCATGCCGGTCGCGGTGAACGTGAGGTACGGTTGCGGGTCGGTCTGAAGTTTGAGGTTTTGCCCGCTCAGCACGTCGATCACGTGGATGTCGAAGGTGGAGATGATCGAGTCGCCCGGCAGGCCGTAGGGATAGGTGTAGAGTTTGGGCCGCTGCGACGTGGACGAGTAGATGGGCATGCGTTCGACGTTGCGCTCGTCCATGCGCTGGATTGCGATGCGGCGCGAATCGGGCGACCACTGCAGGACGGGGGCCGTGGGGAACGGGCGGATGATCTGCGAGGGCCGCGGCGCGGTCGTGCCGTAGGACCAGTATTCTTCGCCGTCGGTGGTGAGCTGGGTCGAGTCGCCGAGCTCGACGTTGCGGATCCACAGGTTGTGCTCGTGCGCGAAGGCCTCGTAGCGACCGTCGGGCGAGCGCACGAAGGGGGTGCGGCTGACCAGGGTGTCGCCGGTTTCGCACTGGTAGGCGGCGATGTCGCAGGTGAAGCCGCGCTGGTTGGCGTTGAAGCGGATGGTGCGCTCGTCGTCGCCGAACTCGAAGGTCTGGAACGGCAGTTTCGCGCCGCTGAAGGCGGTGTCCGCCGCGAGGGACATGGCCGACGCCATGCGGTGGTGATCGAACAGCAGGGACCGCGTGCCGCGCGACGGGTCGGCCAGCACGAACTCTGCACCGTCGCCGGTCTGGTTGCGGTACCAGAAGCGGCTCCCGCCGGCCATCCACTGTGGCGACACCTCGCCGCCGGCAACGAGGGGCGCGACGTTCCAGGCCAGGAGGCGCTCGGCGCGGTGGTACCGGGTGGGGTCGTACTGGGCGGCGGCGGGGGTTGTGGGAAGGGCGGATGCGGCGGCTATGGCGGCCATTGCGGCGGCGAGGAGATGGTTTTTCATGGGCTCACCGGGGGTGTCGTGGGTGAAGGGCGGCAGGTCCGCACGGAGGCTGGTTACTGACATATGCGGCGCGGGAACGCTTGCGGTCAAGCTGTTGAGGCAATCGCGGTCGCGCGCCGGAGGGCGTCGTTAGGCGTAACCCCCTAGCGCGAACCACGCCAAGCCAACAACTTTGATGCTGACGGATCCCCACAATCACAGAGACCCGAGGCAGATAACCATGGTCCGCAAGATGTCCACCCTCGTCCTGACGGCAACGCTGCTCGCGATCGCCGCCCCTGCGTGCGGCCAGTCCGATCTGGTGCGCACCGCATTCCACGACTACCGCGTCGTCACGGTCGCCGACGGTTTCGTCGTCCCGTGGTCGATCGCTTTTCTGCCCGACGGCGACATGCTGGTCACGGAGCGGGCCGGCCGGCTGCGCATCGTGCGTGACGGGATGCTGCTTCCCGATCCGGTTCCCGGAATCCCCGAGGTTGTGGCGCGGGGCCAGGGAGGGCTCCTGGAAGTCGCCGCGCACCCCGATTTCGCGTCGAACCGGCTGATTTACATCAGCTATTCGAAGGCAACGGGGAACTCGCCGGGAGGCACCACGTCGGTCATTCGAGGCACGTTCGAGAACGACCGCTTCACCATGACCGACGAGATCTTCGAAGCGGTCTCCGAGGGCAACGGACACTACGGTTGTCGGTTGGCCTTCGACGACGAAGGCTATCTGTACCTTTCGGTGGGCGACCGCCAGGCGCCTCCGCGCGGCGACCTGGCGACACACCCGGCGCAGGACCTCTCGAACCATCACGGGGTCGTCGTCAGGCTGCACGACGACGGCAGCATTCCCGACGACAACCCGTTCGTGGGACAGGAAGGCGCGCGACCCGAGATCTGGAGCTATGGTCACCGCAACGCGCAAGGGCTTGCGATCGAGCCCGGTACCGGCGCGATCTGGCTCACTGAACATGGACCCCAGGGCGGCGACGAAGTGAACGTGGCCGCGCCGGGCGCGAACTATGGCTGGCCCGTCATCGGGTATGGCGTGAACTACCGCTCCGGCACGGCGATCCACGAAGCCACGCACATGGAAGGGATGGAGCAGCCCGTGCACATCTGGGTCCCGTCCATCGGCGTCTCGGGTCTGGCGTTCTACAACGGCGACAAGTTCCCCGCGTGGAAAGGCAATCTGTTGGCTGGCGGTCTGGCAGGTCAGCGGATCGACCGGCTGACCGTCGAGGACGGCCGGGTCGTGACCAGCGAGACCATTCTGCAAGGCATGGGACGCGTGCGCGACGTGCGCGAAGGCCCCGACGGCTTCATTTACGTCGCGCTGGAAGCGCGGGGCGACGGCGAAACGCCCATCGTGCGGCTGGAACCGCTGGACGACTGACGTTAGGTCAGGGTTGTCGCCCGCGACCGCGGCCACCCATCAGAACGCCGAAATGCCCGTAATCGTCTGACCCAGGATCAGGGAATGCACGTCGTGCGTCCCCTCGTAGGTGTAGACCGACTCGAGGTTGGCCATGTGGCGCATGGCCGAGTACTCGGCGAGGATGCCGTTGGCCCCCAGCAGGCGACGCGCTTCGCGAGCAATGTCGCACGCCATGTTCACGTTGGCCCGCTTTGCCAGGCTGACCTGCTGCGGCGTCATGGTGCCCTGGTCCTTCAGCGTCCCCAGGCGGTGGCACAGCAGCTGTCCCTGCGTGATTGATGTGAGCATGTCGGCAAGACGCACCTGCTGGATCTGTTTGCCCGCGATGACCCCGTCGAACATGACGCGCTGACCGGCGTAGCTTGCGGCTTCGTGGAAGCAGGCCATGGCGGCGCCCACCGCCCCCCAAGAGATCCCGTAGCGCGCTTGCGTAAGGCACATCAACGGGCTCTTGAGGCCCGTCGAGCCCGGCAGAATCGCGTCGTGCGGCAGCCGCACGTCGTCGAGCACCAGCTCGCTCGTGTCCGACGCCAACAGCGACATCTTCCCCTTCTGATCCCTGGCGCTGAACCCGGGCACGTCGGTGGGCACCACGAATCCGCGTATGCCCTTGGTGTCGCCCACTTCCCCGGTCTGAGCCCAGATTACGGCAACGTCGGCCATTGAACCGTTGGTAATCCACATCTTGGTGCCGTTGAGCACCCATCCGCCCGACGTTTCGCGGGCGCGCGTAATCATCCCGGCCGGATTCGACCCGTAGTCGGGTTCGGTCAAGCCGAAGCACCCGATTTTGTCGGCCGACGCCAACGCAGGCAACCAGGCCAGGCGCTGTTCCTCGCTCCCGAACGCGTAAATCGGATACATCACCAGCGCCCCCTGCACCGACGTGAACGAGCGTACGCCCGAATCGCCCCGCTCCAGCTCCTGCATAATCAGCCCGTAGGCCACGTTGTTCAGCCCCGCACACCCATACTCGAGCGGCAGGTTGGCGCCCAGTACCCCCAGCTCGCCAATCTCGGGAATCAGCTCGGTCGGAAAACGCTGCGATACGTACGCGTCGCCGATAATCGGCACGAGCCGATCCTCGACCCAATCCCGGATCGTGTCGCGGACCATGCGTTCTTCTTGTGAAAGGAGGGCGTCGATGTCGTAGAAATCGGGCGCCTCAAACCTTGCTGCCATGTTTGCGTCTCCAGGGGGAATTGATGTTCAACATTGTCATTGCGGCCTGCCGCGAAAGCGCAAAACGCCATACGTCACTTCCATGCCTGCGCGGCCACCGAGCCAGAACGTGGCAAGGACGGCGCCTGCCCATCCGCCGATCAACATGCGCGACGGCTGCTGCACCAGGTAGATCCACAGCGCCAACGCGCCAGCCAGCACGGCGCCGCACAGCCAACCGACCCGCTTCGCCCGGTGTCGCGCCGTCGCGATGCAGCCCTCGCACCACAGGTGACGATCCAGCGCCCCGGCCTCCGTTTCGCCGCAGCTTGCGCAGGCCACGTCGGCGGCCAAGTCGCCAGTCGCCCACCGCGCCACGCCGCGGCGCTCGGTCCGGCGCCCGCTTCGTCGCTTCACGTCGGCGCGCTCGTCGTCACGCCAGCGTGCGCTTCACCGCCGCCGCGAACTCGGCCGTGCCGTCGCTGCCGCCCATGTCGTGCGTACGCGCCGCGCCGCTGCGAATCACCCCGTTGAGCGCGGTGCGGATGCGCGCGGCGACCTCGCCCTGTCCCACGTGGTCAAGCATCAGGCAGCTGGACAGCAGCAGTCCCGTCGGGTTGGCCACGCCCTGCCCCGCGATGTCGGGCGCCGACCCGTGCACGGCTTCGAACACCGCGTGGGTCTCGCCGATGTTTCCCGCCGGGGCAAAGCCCAGGCCACCCACGAGACCCGCCATCAGATCGCTCAGAATGTCGCCGAACATGTTCTCCATGACCAGCACGTCGAAGCGGTACGGATCGAGCACCAGGTACATGGCCGTGGCGTCGATGATCCGGTCCTCGAACGCGACCACGTCGGCATAATCGGACGCCATGCGCTGGCCCACTTCCAGGAACAGCCCCTGCGTGTGCTTGAGGATGTTGGCCTTGTGGGCCAGGGTCACCTTGTCGCGCCCGTTCGCAACGGCGTAGTCGAAGGCGAAGCGAACGATGCGTTCCGAGCCGAAGCGGGTGGTGATCATGACCGACTCGGCTGCCGCCTTGGGGTCGCGGTCCATGCCGATGAAGTGTTCGACGCCGACGTACAGCCCCTCGGTGTTCTCGCGAATCAGGACCAGATCGATGTCTTCGTAGCGGCCGCCGGGCAGGATGGTGCGCACTGGGCGCACGTTCGCAAACAGGTCGAAGCTCTTGCGGATCGCCACGTTCACCGAGCGGAAGCCGGAGCCGGACGGCGTGGTCAGGGGACCCTTGAGCGCAACCCGGTTGCCGTCTATGGAATCGAGCGTTTCGGGGGGCAGCGGATTTCCGTGCGTTGGGATCGCGCCGACCCCGGCGGACTGGCGGTCGTAGTCGAGACGCGCGCCCGCGGCGTCCAGCACGTCGAGAACCACGTGGGTGACTTCCGGTCCGATGCCGTCGCCGGGAATGACCGTAATCGTCCGGCTCATTGATCTCGACCCTCGCGGTCGGCTGTCGAACGGAAATCCAACGCGACCGAGTTGATGCAGTAGCGCCGACCCTGTGGTCCCGGGCCATCGGGGAAGACGTGGCCCAGGTGCGCGTCGCAGCGGTTGCAGATCACCTCGGTGCGGCGCATGAAGAAGCTGCGGTCGTCGCGCTCGCCCACGCTTTCGGGCGCTGCGGGATGCGTGAAGCTGGGCCAGCCCGTACCCGAATCGTACTTCGCGTCGGATTCGAACAGTTGCGCGCCGCAGCATACGCAGACGTAGGTGCCGGCTTCCTTGTGCGCCCAGTACGCGCCCGTAAACGCGCGCTCCGTGCCGCCCTTGCGCGCCACCCGGTACTGCTCGCGCGTCAGGCGCGCGCGCCATTCGCGATCGCTCCGCTTGAGCGGCGTCTTCGTTTTCATATCAGGTATCCTCCGTCAACGGGAATTACGGCACCCGTAATATGGCGCGCCGCCTCGGAACAGAGAAAAAGAACAACCGACGCGACATCCTGGGGGTCCCCCAGGCGACCGAGCGCGCTGCGCTCGCGGGCCCGGTCGAGAATGTCGGCGGGAACCTTTTCCGTCAGCTGCGTCGTGCGGATGTAGCCGGGCGCAACGGCGTTCACGTTCACGTTGGCAGGCCCCAGCTCGACCGCCGCACTGCGGGTCAGACCAATCATGCCGGCCTTCGAGGAACAGTAGTTTGCCAGCCCGAACTCGCTCGACAGGCCGTGCACCGAAGACAGGTTCACGATCTTGCCGTACTCCTGGGCGCGAAAATGCGGGGCCACGGCCCGCGTGAAGAAGAAGGCGCCCGACAGGTTGGTGTCGATCACCTTCTCCCATTCCTGGTCGCTCATGCGCCACAGCGCGCGGTCGCGCCCGACGCCGGCGTTATTGATCAGAATGTGCAGCCCGCCCAGCCGCCCCATGGCTTGGTCGACGAAATCGGCGACGCCCGCCGGATCGCGAACATCGGTCGCCCGGGCGAACACCTTCACCTTCAGCCGCGACAACAAGTCTTCCGTCTCTTGCGCGGCGCCTCGGCTCTCAGGTCCCGAGTCCAGGTAATTGAAGGCGACGTTGACGCCGCTCTTCGCCAGCGTGATTGCGGCGGCGCGTCCGATCCCGCTCGACCCACCCGTGACGATGGCGCACTGACCCTCCAGCGAATGTGCGTCCCGCAGCGGGTCGGGCTGGGTGCGGGCCGCAACCTCGCTCAACAGCCCCGACACGGCTTCGCGCGGGTCGATGGGTCTGGACGGCGGCGGCATATCCGCCGAACCCGTGCTCACTCGCGACCCGCGTTTACGGTGTCGCCGTGCGCATGCTTGATCGAACGCCCTTCCACCAGAAAAACGATTTCCTCCGCGATGTTGGTCGCCAAGTCTCCAATGCGCCCCAGATTCTGAACCACCAGGATCATGTTGACGCCGTGTGGAATGTAGCGCGCCTGGTGGGACATGTACGATACGATGATTTCAAAGGCGGAGTCCTGCAGGGCGTCGACCAGGGCGTCTTCCGCAATCACGGCCCGCGCGACGTCGGCGTCTCGGTTCACCAGCGCGCCCAACGCTCTGGCCAGCACTCGGCGCGCGGCGTCCGCAATTTCGCCGATTTCCGGGATATCGGGAAGCGGGGGTTGGGCAGCCGCCCGTGCGACGGAGCGCGCAATGTTCACCGCGTGATCGCCAATGCGTTCGATGTCGCGACACGCCGCCAGCACCGCGAGGGCGAGCCGGAGGTCGCGTCCCCTGGGTTGCTGCAGCGCCAGCAGCGCCATGACCTGCGAGTGGATTCGGACCTCGAGCTCGTCTATTCGGTCTTTGCCCGCCTGGACCTCGGTCGCCGACGCGCGCCCTCGCTGCGCCAGTCCGTCTACCGCCATGCGCACCATCTCTTCGGCCCGGCCGGCCATTTCGAGAAGCAGATCCTGCAGCGCGGCGAGCTTGGGATCGAGCACGTTGTGGCGGTCGTCGTATTCGGTCATGGCCGTCGCTTCGCGGGGGGAAGGCGACCGGTCAGGTACCACTCGGTGCGTCGCTTGGCGGGGTTCGTGAACAGCTCCCGCGTGGCCCCATGCTCGACCAGCTCGCCCGCATCGAGGTAGGCGGTCAGGTCGGACAGACGCCCCGCCTGCGCGGGGTCCGACGTGGCGATCACAATCGCGTGGTCGCGCCGCAGCGAATGGATGACCGCCTCGATCCCAGCCGCCGCCTCTGCGTCGAGACCCGCCGTGGGATCGTCGATCAGGATGACGTCGGGCTTGAGCGCCACCGTGCGCGCAATGCACACGCGCCGCTGTTGTCCAGGCGACAGGTCCAGGGCTTGCGCCTCGAGCACGTCGGAGCCGCGCGACCACATTCCCACTGCGGCAAGCGCTTCTTCCGCAAGGACATGCAGATCGCCGCCCGTACCCTTGGCGCGCAGCCCGAACACCACGTTGTCCAGCACCGATTTCGGAAAAGGCGCGGCCGCGCGAAACACCATGCCGACCCGCCGCCGAATCTCCGCCGCATCAACGGTCGCCGCGTAAATGGAGGAGCCGCGCAGGTGGACGGTTCCGGTGGTATGCGCGCCCAGGACGATTTCGTTCAGGCGGCTAAACGACCGCAGCAGGGTCGTCTTGCCGCATTTGGCCGGGCCGATGAGCGCGACGACCTTGCCGGGCGGAATCTCCATGGATATGTCCGCCAGCACCCGCTTCTCGCCGAAGCGCACGGTGAGCCCCTCCGCACGAAGCACCGGCGTCGTCCGACCCTGGCTGCTCATGCGCGACTGCGCCTGCGCTCGAGCGCCCGCCGCAACGCGTAGGGCACGAGACGGATACAGACCGCGAGAAAGACGAGCGTCAGACTCGCACCGGCGGCAAGTACGGGGAACCCCGGCTGTGTACGCACGGTCCAGTTGAAGATCTGCGACGGCAGCGTCATGAGGGGGTCGCTGGGCGCACTCGGCGTAAAGGTCACGAACGACACCGTGCCGATCATGATCAGCGGAGCCGTCGCCCCAATGGCCCGCACCAGCGCCGTACAACACCCGTGCACAATATCGAGCGACGCCGCGGGAAACACCTGTTGGCGCACCACCTGCCACCGACTTGCCCCAAGCGCGATTCCTCCCCAACGGACCTCTGCCGGCACGCCTGCGAGCGCTTTGCGCGCATTGTCGAAGACCATGGGAACCGCCAGTGCGCCAAGCGTTAAGCCACCCGTCAAGATGCTCGGACCCAGACCCAGTCCGCGCGCGAACAACGCCAATCCCACCAACCCGTACGCCACCGTCGCCACGCCAGCCAATTTGGCCAGAACCGACTCCAGAACCCGCAGGAGCCTGGTCCGTGGGGCAAACTCCGCCATGTAAACCGCCGTTCCAACGCCCAGAGGCACGCTGATTGCAGCCGTCAAGGCAACCAGCCAGAGGGTCCCCGCCAGCGCCGGAACAATGCTCATGCGCCCTCTCGATTCAGTGCCCGCGCCGCCCGACCCGATGCCCGCGATACCCGGTGCGGTGTCCGCGAAACCAGCGTGCGCCCTATTCCATGCGTTGCGAACGTGAGGAGGAACAAGAGCCCGACCACGGCGAAACAAGCGCCGTATTCGATGCTGCCCGTGGGAATGTCGCCCAGGCTCGCCTGCCCCAGGATCGTGGTTAGCGTGCGCACGCCTGCCAGCGGATTCCAGGCCGCGCTCGCGGGACTTCCCGCCACCAAGGTCACGATCATCGTCTCGCCCATGGCCCGCGCCATGGCCACGAACGCAGCGCCCAGCACCCCCGACCGCGCTGCAGGCACGACCACGCGCATCAGCACGCGGCTCCTGGATGCGCCCAACGCCATGCCTTCCGCAATCAACGACCCTGGCAGCGCGGCCAGCGCATCGCGAGACAGCGCGACAATCGTCGGCAGGATCATCACGGCCACCGCCAGGCACGCCGACAACCCGTTCAGTCCGGCCGCGCCCGGCCAGACGAGGTAGCCGTACACCACCGCCGGTATGCAGGACAGCGACGTTACCGTCCCGTTCAGGATCGACGCGGCGCGGCCCTTCCCGGAGTGGGTCAGGAAGAGCGCAATGAGCAACCCGACGGGCAAGGCGACGCTGGTCGCCATCGCGCCGATCCACGCCGTGCCCGCCACCAGTCCAAGCACGCCGAAGCGCGGCTCGTCGGCCCACGGCGCCCACACGAAATCGCCGAAGAAGCGCGGCGGCGACACCTGGCCAAAGAAGCGTACCGTCTCCACGCCCACCACGCCGATCACGGCGGCGGCGAGCGCGACCGACGCGACCGCGCACGCCAGCAACACGCGCTCGCCGAAGCGCTCGCCCAGGCTGCGCGTCGCGCTCACGGCGGCCCCATCCGTGCGGCTGCCACGAGAACGCTATTGCGCGCGTACTCGGCGGCCGGCAGCGGCACGTAGCCCAACGGCGCGCTCGCGCGCTCCGCGAATGCGACATAGTTCTGGACGAAGGCGTACACCTCGGCGCGATCCAGCGCCGCGCGCGCCACATAGAGGTACAGGTCCCGCGAAAGCGGGCTGTAGGCTCCGCCGGATACGGCCTGGTCGGTGGGGTTCACGCACCCGAACCCCGTGTCGACCGCCACGGCACGCACGCGGTCGCTGCTGGCGGCGAAGGCCGTCGATCCCAGGTACCCCAATGCCCAGCGGTCTTGCGCCACCCCGTGCGCAACCAGGTTGGCCGCCCCCGTCTGGTACGCGTCCGTGCGGCTGGCTCCAGGTCGTCCCACCACCATGCTGGTAAAGAACTCGAACGTTCCCGAACCGGGGCCCGACCCGAACAGCTGGATCTCCACCGGGGGAAACGAAGGTCGCAGGTCCTGCCAGGTTGCCACCGCGCTGCCGGGTTCCCACAGACGACCGAGCTCGTCCAGCGTGAGACACCGGGCCGCCGCATTCAGCCGGTTCACGATGACGGTCACGCCATCGCGCGCAATCGGGACCGCCAGTGGCCGCACCCCGGCGACCCTGCAGCGCTCGGCCTCCGCCGTCGAAATGGGGCGCGAAGCGGCGGCGACGTCGAGCTGGCCGTCGCACAGCCTGCGGAACCCGCCGATTGAGCCGAACACGGCGACGCTGACTCCAACGTCTGGGCGCAACGCGGCAAAGTGCCGGGCAACCGCCTCGGAGAGCGGTTGCAGGCTGGAAGAGCCCCCCACCGAGACCTCCGCCACATCGCCCCCGCACGCGGCCAGCAGCGCAGCGAAGCACCACGGATACATGGCGCATCGACGGCCTGCGCCCCCACGGTCGAGGAACCGGCAAGCTCCGATGAGCGCTGCCAAGCACCACGCAGCGCCAACCCCCGCCCCCACTACTGCTCCGCCGGGTCTTCCGCAGACGCGGCGGAAGGAATCGTGAAGGTGATCGTCGTGCCTGCTCCCCATGCGCTGTCGGCGTCGACGTGGCCTCCCATGCTCGCAACCAGGTGGCGCACTATCGCCAATCCCAGTCCCGTGCCGCCCAGGCGCCGAGATCGTGCCGCGTCGACCCGATAGAACCGCTCGAAGATCCTGGGGAGCGCCGCAACCGGAATGCCGGACCCGTTGTCTTCGACCGCCACCACAAAATGATTGGCAGAGGCTCGAATGCGTACCACGATGCGCCCGGTCTCGGTCGGCACGTACCGCAGAGAGTTCTCGAACAGGTTGCGGAAGATCTGGTAGGCGGCCGCCCGATCGCCCAGCGCTTCTCCCTCGCCCTGGACGTCGAACGCGGCGATTCGGCCCGTGCGTTCGGGTTCCAGGTCGTTCCAGGCCGACCACGCCGCGCTCTCGATCGAGAACGGTTCGCGCTGCGGACGCCAGGCACCGGATTCGTAGCGCGAGAGGTCCAGCAGATCGTCCACCAGTCGCTGCAAATGGACCGTGTTCCGCTCAATGGAACGTGCAAACCGTAAACACAGGTCCCTGGGAAGATCATCGTCGAAGATCGTCTCTGCGGCAGCGCGAATCACCGTGAGCGGCGTCTTGAGTTCGTGAGAGGCGTTCGCCACAAAATCGGACCTCACCGCGTCCAGCCGTCTGATTGCGGTGATGTCGACAAGCAGGACGAACGCGCCGCCGCCCGTTCCCCGCCTTGTGCGCACTTCCAGCTCGCGATCGCCAATCGACACCCTTTGGCGTCCTTCGGGACGCACGACCGAGGCTTCCAGAACATCGCGCAGCGCGGGGGCGCGTATGATCGACCCGACGGGCGACAACGGGGCTACCTCGGTCAGCCCGAGCAGCTCTCGCGCCGCGGGATTGATCCGCATCACCCGTGCGTCGCTCGACAGAGCCAGCAGTCCCTCGCCGACTTGGTCCAGGAGCTGATCGAGCTCGTCGCGCTCGCGGGTAACCCTCCCGATTCTTTCTTCCACTTCGCTGCGCACGCGATTCGCTGCCGACGCCAGGCGGGCGAGCTCGATGATCCTGGGCAGCTTGACCCGCGCCCCGGCGGGCTGGAACTCTCCCAGACGGCTCAGGAAGCGCCGAACGTCGTGCAGCACGCCCACCGCCCTGCGCGTGAGGCGATCGAGCACAAGCAGGCCCGTGCACCCAAGGGCGAACACTGCCAGCGCGACCCAAAGCGCAATGCGCGCTGCGGCGACTCGGATTGGTTGCGCCGGCGCCCCGAAGCGAAGCACCACCTGCTCGCCGCGGCGAAAGGCGCGCGAGGCGCTAAAGAGATAGCGGCGCCCGTCGAGACCGCTGACCCGCGTCGCGGACGCCCGCGTGCGGTTGAGCGCGCCGCCAACCTCGGTGCGATCGACGGCGACGTCCATGGGCGACCCCGCAGCGCCCAGATCGGAATCGGCCAACAACCTTTGACCGGAATCGAAGACGCTCACGCGGTAGCCGGTTGCCAACGCCAACACCGTCGTGAAACTGTCGAGCGGCATGTCCTGCAACGCGCGCATGCGCTCGCTTCCGAGCACCGCCGCGGCGGCGAGGTGGCGGTGCCCCTGGGCGTTCATGGCATTGGAGGCCCCGATGCGGGCGACAATCCATGCCGCGAGCGTGATCGCGACCAAGCATCCGGCGAGAACCGCCGCAGCGCCCAATCGGAGCGGGATCCTCACGGCCTGCCCGGCTCAAGTCACCGGTTCGGCGCCGCGTTGACGATCGCGAGCATCTCGTCGTCGGAGAGCGTGTGGTCGGCCTGCTTCGCCACGTCGAACACCCACTGGCACAGCTCGCGGTTGCGTGAATCGAATCCGCGTCCGGCCAGCCAGTAGCGCACGTTGGAAATCCCCGACATGGGGCCCACCTCGATCTCTTGCGCGCGCCCCACCATTGACGCCGGCACGCCCGAGTAGACGCGGTCGGCAAGCCAGTCGGCGCCGATTTCCTGCGCCTTGATTATGGCCGCCGCGTGGACGCCCGTGGCCGTTTTGAAGGCGTCCGCGCCCACGACGGGATAGTTGGCCGCCAAGGGAACGTTGCACTCCCTGGCCACCAGATCGCAGTACTCCGCAAGCAGCGTCAAGTCTGCGTCGTGAACCCCGGCCAGCGCCAGATTGACCAGCAACAAGTCCATCTCCACGTTGCCCACGCGTTCCCCTATGCCCATTGCGGTGCCGTGGATCCGGTCGGCCCCGGCCTCGATCGCGGCGAGCGCGTTGGCCAGCCCCAGTCCCCGGTCGCGGTGGCCGTGCCAGTCCAGCTTGACGTTGGCGCCCGACGGGTCGATGATCGCCCGCTTCACGAAACGGACCAGCGCCCTGACGCCCGAGGGGGTCGCGTGCCCCACCGTGTCCGACAAGCAGATTCTCCGCGCTCCCCAGTTGATCGCATGGTCGTACAGCGCCTTGAGCGTGGCCGGATCGGCTCGCGTCGTGTCTTCCGTCACAAACATTACCGACAGCCCTTCGCGAACCGCGAAAGACACCGAAGCCTCCGCATGCTCGAGCATCCGGTCCAGGGTCCATCCCTCGGCATACCGCCGAATCGGGGAGCTGCCGATGAACGCGGCAACCTCGATCGGTACCCCCGTCCGATTCGCGATCTCGACAATCGGTTCGATGTCGGCTACGACCGTTCTACCGGCGCAGTTCACGTCCAGCGACAATCGCGAATCCCTCACCTCTTCGCAGAGCCGGGTCACGTCGGCCATCGCGCGGGGCCCGGCGACGGGCAATCCAAGGTCGGCGGCGTGAATCCCCAGCTTGTCCATCATGTGAACCAGTCGAATCTTGGCGCCGATGGGCGGGTCGGTGACCGAGGGAGACTGAAGCCCGTCCCGCAAGGTCTCGTCGTCGAGCTCGACGTGCCGACCCCACGCCAGGGTGTCGAACTCCTCTACGTTCCAGTCGTGTATCAGGCGGCTCTCATCCATCTGGACTCCGGGCATGCACTTCCGAATGGTCGACGACGTGGAGCTCTCCGGCGAAGGCTCGCACGACGGCGTTCGCGCCAACCAGCGAGCGCTGCAATCGACATCGCTCCACGACGGCGCCCGCTCCCACAATCGTGTCGCGCAACGACGAGTCGCTCACGCGGGCGCCTGCTTCGACCGTAACGTTATCGCCGATTCGGCAGCGCGTCACGCAGGCGCCGTCTTCAATGCGCGCGACCGGGGACACGACCGACTCGCTCACCCGCGCCCCCGCGGCCACCCCGCCCCGACCCCGCGACACCAGGCTGCGGTTCGCCTCGAGCACGGCATCGGGATTCCCGGCGTCCAGCCACCGCGCCACCGGAGCGGCCAGAATCCTCGCCCCGGAATCGACCATGTACTGGAACGCGTCGGTAAGGTAGTACTCGCCCGTGGGGCCCGGCCCGGCATTCAGCGTGTGGCGAATGCCTTCGAAGAGCAGCTCGTGGTCGCGGATGTAGTAGAGACCGATGTTGGCCAGTTTCGACACGGGCTCGGTCGGCTTTTCCACGATCCGCGTCATGTCCCCGGCGCGGTCGGTCACGATCACGCCGTAGCGCTGGTAATCCTCGACCTCCTTGGCCCAGATCACGCCGGTTCTGGCGCGATCCAGGGTTGCCGCCATGCTCAGGTCGACCTCGAAGAGCGTGTCGGCAAAGAGGATCAGCAGCTCGTCGTCGGCCCAGGGTTCGGCCAACGCCACGGCGCCGGCAGTGCCGTCCTGTACTTCTTGAACCACGTAATGCGCATGGATTTGCGGATACGCCGCCGCGACGTGCGCCCGGATCGCTTCTTGCAGGTGCCCAACGATGAAGGCCACTTCCGTGACGCCGGCTTCGAGCAGGTCGTCCAGAATGAAGTCCAGCACGGGTTTGCCGGCAACCCGAATCAGGGGTTTGGGCGTCATGAGGGTATGCGGTCGGAGACGAGTGCCCCTGCCGGCCAGGGGGATGACGCATTTCATGCTAAGCGGCCTGCTTTCGCTGGTGGGTTGGGCGCGGCGGTCGGTGCTTCTTCCACGGGCTGTTAGTTTAGGAAGATAGCGGTTGACCCCGGACGGGAGCGAAGCATTGAAGGGTTTGACGACCTTGGAGGCCTGTACCGACCCGCTTTCGGAGGATCCGGACCTGCGTGGACGCACCTATGCGATCGCCTTCAGCACGGTCTGGGACGCGATGGTGGCACTGACCGACCGAGGGTTGCGGGGGTGGCGCATTGCCAGCGAGGACGCGGACGAGGGGGTTATCGTGGCCGAGGTCAACGGATCGATCCTGCGCGTGCGATCCAGGGTCGAGATCCTGATCGGACTCGACGACAACGCCCAGACCCGGGTGGACGTGCGCGTGTGGGGCGAGCGGCGACCGAACGAGGGCGTCGCCGACCCGCGGGCGGAGTGGCTGCCGCACCGGATGTTCGGCTTGCACAAGCGTAGAATAAGTCGCCTTCTGCACTTGCTCGACCGCGCGCTGGTCGCCGATCCGCGCCACATTCTCGACACGCGTCTGGCTGCGCAGTTTGGCGATCCCGACCCTGCAGTCCGTGGATGAACGCGCGCGTGCGCAAAGAGGTGCGACGCACCTGGCCCGCCGTTTTCCTGCCAATCGTATGGTTGGGCGCCTGTCTGGACGACCCCACGCTGGAAACTGCGCCGCCGTTTCCCGGCCAGTCCAACGCGACGACCCCCGCCACCTCGGTCCAGGGCGCTGCGGTCGGGACTACCTACCGCCGCACGTTCGCGTTCATGGACGTGTCCACGGACTCGTCGCTGTTCGTGCCCTGGGACTTCGTGAATCGCGTGGAAGCCGATGGCATTGCGAGGGCGATACGGGGATGGCTCGGGCGCAGCGGCGAATGGCGGATGTTCGTCGAAGAGGACTGGTCTACCGAACCCGTGCGGGCCCCTTGGCGGATCGTACCCCACGGTTCGGCGCGGATGTTGGTGGGAATGGGCGGCGCCGTGCAGGAGCTCTACTTTCGGGACGCCGTTCGGGATGTGGCCGTGCGTCCCGGCGGGGTCGTCGCCGAGTGGAACGAACGGCCGGGGGAGACGTATCGGTTGCTGACTGGGACGGCGGTACTGGGCGGGGCCGAAACGGAGGGGCTGCTGCTTGACGCGTTCACTGCGCGGGCGACCGAGACGGACGATCTCACCGAGATCGCACTGCTTGCGGCTTCCGACGGATACCGGATGATCATTGCCAATTCCGCAGAGACGGACCGCCATCGCGCCTGGGCTCGTCGCCATTGCGAGACGTGGTCGTGGCCGGACGTCGAGCTCGCGTGGCAGGAGACGCGCACCTTTGAGCGGGCGCGCCGCGAAGTGCCGGTGACCTGGCAGCTCGAGGCTCGCGATCCCGGAATCGCAGGCGAATTCGAGGCCGTCAGCTCGCACCAGCATTCCATGCCGGGCTCCGATACGCTTCGTTCGGCGATGGGCGTGTACGAGATTGGCGGCTTCGTCGAGATGGAGGCCGAACGCGGGACCGAGCGCGTCGACCTGAAGGGCTTCCTGCTCCACTTTCAACGATGAACGAGACTTTTCTTCGTGCGGCCGTGACCATCCTGTGCGGCGCGCTGGCGGGCGGTCTGACCAACACGCTGGCCATCTGGATGCTCTTCAACCCGCATCGTCCACCCAGACTCGGAAGGTGGCGATTCGCGCGGTTGCAGGGTGCGATTCCCAAGAACCAGACCCGTCTCGCGAAGGCAATCGGGCGCGCCGTGGGGAATCGGCTGCTCACCGCCGACGACCTCATGCGGGTCCTGGCCGAACCCGAGTTTCGAGAAGCCTTCGACGATGGACTGAGACGCTTCCTTCACGAAGTGTTCGAAGTCGAGCGGGGTTCGCTGCGCGAGCTGCTCGGCCCCGAGGTCATGGCCAGGGCCGAACCGGTCGTGGCCGAGCTGCTGGAGCATGCCGTCGCGCAACTGGAGCAGCACGTGGCGTCGCCGGCGTTCGAGAAAGCGGTGCAGAGCCGGGCCGCCAAGCTGTCAGATTACCTGGCGCAGGAACCGGTCTCGGACGTGCTGACGCCCGCGCGGGAAGTGCAGGTCGCCGAGGCGGCCGAGAACTGGATGAAACGCGCGGTCGCGACCGAACGGTTCCATCGGGCCGTGTCCGAATACCTGGAACGCGCCGCGGACCACCTCCTGGTCCCCACCGTCACGATTCGCGACCTGCTTCCCGCGGGCGTCGTCGCGGCCCTCGAGAAGGCGACCGCCGATTTCGTGCCGCTGGCCATTCGGCGCATGGCCGACGTGCTCGAGAACCCCGGCGCGCGGGAGCAGGTAGAACGAGCGATCCACGACTTGCTGCGCCGCTTCATGCAGGATCTGCGCTTCCACCAGAGGGTCGTGGCGCGCATGGTCTTCTCGGGAGACGCGGTTAAGCGCGTGCTCGATACGATCGAGGTGGAGGGCGTGGAGCGGATCGCCGTCCTGCTGAGGGAACGCAAGGTCGAAGAGGCGATGGGCGCGGGCATCAGGAACGCGATCAACGATTTCTTCGATCGTCCGGTAACCGAAGTGTTGGGCGATCCCGGCGATCCGGCCGTGGTCGAGGCGTCGACCACCATGTCGGATTGGCTGTTGCAGTTGGCGCAGGATCCGGGAACGCACGGATTCGTCCGCGATCGGGTGGAGGCGGCGCTGGGTCGCGCGGCCCGGCAAACCTGGGGCGAGCTGCTCGACGACCTGTCGCCGGAACAGGTGTCTGAATGGGTCGTGAAGGCGGCGAGGAGCGACGAGGCGGGCAGCGTTTATCGCGAAGCCGGTCAGCGAGCCGCGCAACTGCTGCTGGATCGTCCCATCGGAAGACCGGGGCGGTGGCTGCCCGACCACGCCACGCAAAGCATTCTGGACGCGCTCGGGGACCCGCTGTGGGGTTGGCTGCAGTCGCAGATCCCGTCGGTGATTGCCAAGGTGGACATCGCGCGTCGCGTGGAAGAAAAGGTGCGGGGATTCCCGGTGGCCGAAATGGAACGACTGGTGCGCCGCGTGACCGGGCGCGAGCTCATGGCGATTATCTACCTGGGGTACGCGCTCGGAGCCTTCGTGGGGTGCATTCTGGTGGTGGTCAACCGCTTCCTGTGAGCGCGGGCGAGGGAGCCGGGCGGGTCACTTGCGCGTGCGGGGGCCGGGCTTGGTCCGATGGGAAGGCGCAGCGGTCGTGAAGTAGCGCCGTTGTCGCCGACGGCGCGATGCGCGCACGTCGCGCCGCAGCAGATCGAGGGGCGTGAAATAGCGTTTGGCCGATCCGCTACGCCGTGCGGCTCTGCCCAACGCCTGTTCCAGTTCCGTGATCTGCTTTTCGTCGTGCTTGCCGATGCGGTAGCGACCCGGTCGCCGCGGGTCCTGTCCGCCCTTGCCGGGCATTCCAAGGAACACGCCCAGCAATACGGCCACCACGCCGACCAGTATCTTGAGCGCCAGCGACCAGTCCATGGGCGCTACCCGCTCTCGACCTGAGCTTGCCGGGCCGCGCCTCGGTCGTGCCGCCTGCGCGCCTCGGCCAGGTGCCCCGACTTTAGCCCAATGAGATTCGAGATTCGTCGCATCAAGTAGTCCTCCTGATTGGCCAAGTTGCCGTCGGCCAGGACGACTCCCCACATGGCCTCGGCCAGCACCATTTTCTGACCCGTCGAATAGTAATCGTTGATCAGGTTCGTGAAACCCCACAGGTCCACGCTGCGGCGGCGCTCGTCTTCGGCAATCGCGATCAGCTCGTCCGCAGCGTCGTCGTGCAAGCCGAAGTGTCGTCGGACAAGACGACGCAGATGCCTGCGCTCGCCAAAGCTGAAGAAGTCGTCGGCGTGGGCCACTTCCAGAAGCAACGCGCACGCGGCGACTCGCAGCACCTCGCCGTCGACTTCGGCATCCTCGTCGGGAATCGCCATCTCGCGCATGAAGAAGGACTTGAGGCGGTCGATCATCGCGCCGCGGAGGCTGGGGACGCGTCCGCGCGCGCATCGGGGCGACACTCGCGCCGCACCCAATCCAGGTACGCGTCGGAACCGCCCACCACGGGTTGCACGAGCAACTCGGGCACGTCGTAAGGGTGAAGTTCGGTGGCCCTCGCCAGCATCCGTGGCAGCACGCGCCGCGTCGTCTTCAGCACCACAACCGCCTCTTCGTCGCGATGCAGCGCTCCCTCCCACCGATAGATGCTCGCCGCGCCCGGGAGGACGTTCCCGCAGGCGACGAGGCGCTCGTCAACCAGCCGTCGTACGGTTTTCTCCGCCGCTTCCGCCCCGGGGGCGGTCATTAAAACCGTTACAACGTCGGCATCGCCAGGGGGCTGGCTCATCGGCTCAGCGGGCCCATCGGCTCAATCGGCCGCGACGAACATGGTCTGCTCAACCGAGTCGGCGCGGTAGAAGGACTCGATCAAGTTCGCGTAACGACGGGCCACGACCGCGCGCTTGACCTTTTGCGTCGGCGTGAGAATTCCGTTATCGACAGTGAAGTCTTCGCCGATCAGGCCGACTTTCTTTGGGGTCTCGAAACGGGCCAGACCGTGCATGGCGTCGAAAAACTGCTCCTGCAAGTGAGCTTGACAACGGCGGTCGGCGAGCAGCGCCCTCTTGTCGTTCGCGTCGATGCCTGCGCCCGTCGCCCAACCCCCGAGACGCTCGAACGCCGGCACGACCAGGACCGAGCAGAACTTGCGACCTTCGCCGACCACGACCGCCTGATCCACATAGGCGTTCTTCTTCAGCAGGTTTTCGATCGCCTGGGGGGCGATGTACTTGCCGCCCGACATCTTGAACAGGTCCTTCTTGCGGTCGGTGATCTTGAGGAACCCGTCCTTGCTGAGCTCGCCGACGTCGCCCGTGCTGAACCAGCCGTCGTCGGAGATTACCTCGCGCGTCATGTCCGGCAGTTTGTAGTAGCCCTTCATGACCTGGGGACCGCGCACGAGGATTTCGCCGTCGTCCGCAATGCGAATCTCGGTCCCGGGCACCGGGCGGCCGACGGTGCCGACTCTGGCGTTCGTCAGGGAATTCACGTTGGTGACGGGCGATGTCTCGGTCAGTCCGTAACCCTCCAGAATCGCGATTCCCGCGCCCAAAAAGAAGCGGTTGATGTCGGGGGCCAGCGCCGCCCCGCCGCTCACGAAGAAGCGCAGGCGGCCGCCGATTCCCTGGCGCAGCTTGGCAAACACCAGACGGTCGACGATTGCATGCTGCCAACGCAGCGAGAACGACATTGCGGTACCTGTTTCCCGACAGTGGACGACCTTCCGGCCCGTGTTGACCGCCCAAGCGACCAGCTTGCCCTTGAGGCCGCCGGCGTCGAGCACCTTCTGGTACACCTTTTCGTACAGGCGGGGGACCGAGGCCAGCACGGTCGGGCGGAGACGCTTCATGTCGTCCGCGACGGTTTCGATCGAGCCGTGGCTTATGGTGCACCCGGACGCAAAGAACACGTAGTCGACCATCCGCTGCAGCACGTGCGAGAGCGGCAGGAAGGAAAGACTCGCGTCGTCGGGCCCGATGTCCAGCACCTCGGCGACGGCCCACCTGTTGGACGCTACGTTGTCGTGCGTCAGCATGACCCCTTTCGGGGTGCCCGTGGTGCCGGAGGTGTAGATGAGGGTAGCCAGATCTTGCGGCTGCGCGCGCCGCGCCTCGGTGCGAAACGCCTCGGCCGCGCCGCTGGCGTCGGCCGCGCCGCTCGCCAAAAAGTCCCGCCACGCCACGGCGCCGTCTCCCGCGGCGTCAGCGTCGAACACGACGAGCTTTACGTCGCGGTCGAGCCCCGACACGGCTTCGCGCATCTTTGCCAGCTGCTCCGCGTCGGACGCGAACGCAATCGAAGCGCCCGAATTCTCAATGATGTACGCGACCTGAGTCGCGGGCAGCGTCGAGTAGATAGGCACGTCGACCACGCCCGCGCAAAGGCACGCCCAGTCCGCGAACGCCCACTCCACCCGATTCTCGGACAGGATCGCGGCCCGGTCGCCCCGGCCCAAACCGGCTCCGGCCAGAGCCGCCGCGCCCTGTCGCACCACCTCGCAAACCTGGTTGTAGGTATAGGCGCCGGCGTCGTCGCCGCCATCGGTGTAGGCCACCCGGTCGCCGAATCGGTCGACCGCGCCCAGAAACAGATCTACGAGCGTACCCGTCGGGACATCGGCTTTGTTGGCATAGTAGTGGACAGTGTCCGACACCGGATTATCCTCCCTGGACGATGACTTCCACGGGAACGTCGCGTCTCAGCGAAAAGAGTACGGAGCAGTATTTCTCCTGCGACAGCTTGACCGCGCGCTGCACCTTCGGCCAGCTCGCGGGCGGGACTCCGGTCACGTTGAAAACCAGGCGCAGACACTTGTAGCGGCGAGGCGGAGACTCGCGACGCTCGCCCTCGGCCGTGACTTCGAGACTGGCGAGCGGCACGCGACCTCGTTCGAGTATTACGCGCACGTCGATGGCCATGCAGCCGGCCACACCCATGAGGACCAAGTCCATGGGCGAGGGCCCCGTCGCCGCGTCTCCATCGATCACGACCTGCGGCCCTCCGACCGGACCTCCGTCGAACGCCAGCCCCGAGCCGGTCCATGCCAGCGCGACCCGCTTGTCCGGATTCAACTGTTGTCGCCCTCTTGCTCCTGCGTATCCGTTTCCGCCCGCAGTCGTTCAAGCGTTTCCTCGGCGTGAGCTACGTGCTCCTTCGCCTCTTCCTCGGTGGGGCGGACTTCCATGAACGCTTCCAGGTGCTCGATGGCTCCGGCCTTGTCGCCGCCCTGCGAGTCTCGCAACAGGAGGAAAGCGAGGCCGTAATGAGCGCCCGGCTCCTGCGGGTGCTTCAGCAGCACGTGTTTGTACGTCTTCACCGCTTCGGCGTCCATGCCCACTCGCGTGTAGGTGATCGCGATCTGCTGGAGGACGACGGGATCTCCGGGCAGCTCCCTGAGCGCGAGGCGCAGCGAGGTCAGCGCCTCGTGAAATTTGCCTTCGTCGGCGAGCGCGAGTGCTTCTTCGTAGTAGTCGACGCTGTCGGCCTGGGCCGACCCGCCGAATATCTTGCTCCAGATTGTCATGAACGAATATCACGTCCCTTGTTGAGGGGTTCCTCGACCATACGCACGGTCAGGCCGCATGATACCAAGGTACGGGATTCCGCGGTCGTGACAAGGGTCACTTCACGTCTCCCATCAGGCGCTTCACGAACCGGCTCAGGATCAGTGCGACCAACCCGATCGCGCCGATGATCTGCGCCACCGTCATGAACAGTGGAGAAGGCGCCAGCTGTTCGAGCCGACCCGCCACCAGTCCGGCCATGACGTTCCCCAACGATGTGGCGACGAACCAGAGCCCCATCATCTGGCTGACTCTGTTGACCGGAGCAAGCTTCGTGACCGCCGACAACCCTACGGGCGACAACGCGAGCTCGCCGACCGTGTGCAGGAAGTACATGACCACCAGCCAGGAAGCCGAGACTGGAGAGTTCTCGGTTGCGTTCGCCGCGCCCCACGCGACCACGAAGAATCCCGCCGCAAGCAACAGGAGGCCCAGCGCAAACTTGACCGGCGTAGAGGGATTCGCGTTGCGCCTGGCCAACCAGACCCACAGCGAGCCGAACACGGGGGCCAGTATGACGATGAACAACGCGTTGACCGACTGGAGCCACGCCGCGGGATAGGTCCAGCTCCCTATGGTGCGGTCGGTGAATCGTTGGGCAAAGATGTTCAGCGACGAACCGGCCTGCTCGAAACCGGACCAGAAGACGACGGCCAGCAGCGCGAACCAGAAGATGACCGCGATCTTCTTCTTCTCGCCGGCGTCGTGCCCTCCGAAGTACATGAGGTAGACGAAGTAGAGCACCACGACGCCGATGATGACGCCCCCCAGCCCCGTCGCAATCTGCGTGAGCGAGAGCGAGATGGTTTGGCCCGACACCAACAGACCGAAGGCGACCAAGGCCGCAGCCAACGCCCCGCACCATCCGAAAAAGCGTCGCGCCAGCGCGGCCCGCTCAGCGTCGGTGCGCGTACTGCGCAGCGTCCCCGCGTCGCCCAGGCGTCCGTACCCCATGCGGAACTGGATCAGGCCCAGGACCATTCCGAAACCCGCGGCGGAAAAGCCCAGGTGCCAGTTCCACTCCTGCGCCAGCGAGCCGCAGATCAGCGGCCCGGCGAACGCCCCGACGTTGATACCCATGTAGAAAATCGAGAACCCGGCGTCCCGCCGAGCACCGCCTTCGGGGTACAGGTCGGCGACGACCGAGGACACGTTGGGCTTGAGCAGGCCGGTACCGATGGTGATCAACACCAGTCCGAGGAAGAAGGTGAAGTCCGTCGGGACCGCCATGCTGAAGTGACCGGCGGCGATAATGCACCCCCCGACGAAGACGGCCTTGCGTTGTCCCCACAACTGGTCGGCGACCCAGCCGCCGGGTAGACCGAGCAAATACACCATGCCGGTGTAGAGACCGTAGATCGCGCCAGCGTTCCCCTCGGTCATCCCCATTCCCGGATTCGCTCCCGCCGCTTCCCTGACCAGGAAGAGCGTTAGCAGCGCCCGCATTCCGTAATACGAGAAGCGCTCCCACATCTCGGTGAAGAAGAGGGTCATCAGCCCCCGAGGATGCCCTGTCTGCGTCGCTGTCGTCATCGCTTCTCCGCGTCGATGGGTGGATCGGTGGCGTCGCCGGTCGGCGTGCGGCTTCAAACGAAGCTATGGCATCGTGGCCCTTCGCGCAGCCCTGGGTCATGATGTCGTGAAGGACGTGCGGGTCGATGTTGCCGCCCGAAACGACCGCAACCACGGGGCCGGCATCGATCCCGGGCAACCCGCGCAGCGCGGCGGCCACGGCGGCGCCGCCCGCGCCCTCGGCGACCACGTGGGCACGTCGGGCCAGCAACCGAATCGCGCGCCGGACCTGGTTGAGCGCGACGACCACCGAGCCCGCTAGGTGCGTGCTCGCGAGAGGCCACATCTCGGCGAGCACGCTGGCCGCGCCGATGCCGTCGACGAATGACGGGCGGTACGGCGCGTCGGTGGGACGGCCCGCGCGCAGCGAGGCGGCGAAAGGGGCGGCGGTCTCGACTTCGGCCGCGAATACGGGCACGTCGGGCGCCACTCCGCGCAACGCCGCAGCAATGCCGCACGACAGACCGCCGCCCCCGTACGGCGCCACCACGGCCCGCACCTCGGGCAGATCCTCGACGATCTCGAGGCCGACCGTGCCGTTCCCCGCGATCACCGCTTCGTCGCTCACCGGGTGCACGAAGTGCCCCGCTTCGTCCGGGTGACCGTGGTCGCGCAGCACGCCCCACCATTCCGCAAAGGGCATCTTGACCGCAATCGCGCCGAGACGCGCGATTGCGTCCAGTTTGGCGCGGGGCGCGGTGTCGGGCACGACGACCCGGCAGGGAACGCCCCGCCGTCGCGCGGCATGGGCTAGGCCCTGGGCCATGTTGCCCGCGCTTCCCGTGTAGACCCCGCGCCGCAAGACCGCCGAGTCGGCCAGCGCCATGGCGTTCGCCGCGCCCCGGATCTTGAAGGACCCGACCGGTTGGAGGCACTCCAGCTTGACCCAGAGCTCCACCGGAGCCTCGGGCACGTCGAGCCGCAGCAGAGGCGACCGTATGGCGGAATTCGCAATTCGCGGGCGCGCGGCCTGGATGTCTGCGAGCGAGACGGGCCCGATCGGCGTCACCAGGCGGCTGGCGCGCCGCGTCATTGCCGGTCGGTCAGCGCCGCCGCGATCTCGTCCGCAGCCCGCGCAATGCAGTGCTCCCCGATTTCGCGACTCATGCCGCGCGCGTCGCCCAGCACGCCGTTTGGGGTCACGGAGCGGAACCCGTCGCGGAAAATCCGTTCCGCAACCGAATCGTCGAAGGCGACGACCGTGCCGGCGACGGCAAGGTCGGCGCGCACCAGATCGGGCCGAATGCACAGCATTTCCGAGGTCTCCGCAATGTCCGCGTGTCCGCCGACGCGGTGCACGAGGTTGGGCGCGATTTCCGCCACCGCGCCTTGCCACGCGGCGACGAAGCCGTGCAGGTCGGTGTACGTGCGCACCTCGCAATCCGGGGCCGCAGCCGCGCGTAGATCGGCCGTCATTTCGGCGAGGGGCGCGAAGTTGCCGCCGTGAGACGGCACGAAGCAGATTCGGCGAAAACCGTGCCGTGCGAGGCTGGCGGCGTAGTCCACGCAAACCGCGCGAAACGTCTCGAGTCGCAAAGACAACGTGCCGGGAAAGCCCATGTGGTGCTCCGAGCAACCCACTCGGATGGTGGGGGCCACGAGGGCGTTTCCCATGCGCCGGGCCACTTCGACGGCGAGACGGTCGCCACGGGCCGCGTCAACCAATAGCGGAAGATGGGGTCCGTGTTGCTCCACCGCCCCCGCCGCGACCACAATGGTGGTGAATCCATCGGCGAGACTTTGCTCGACTTCGGGCCACGTCATTTCTTCCAACAGTCTTGTTTCGGACATGGGGGGCAGGCTATCGTTGAGGTTCGGCGCACGGACTGAGGGACGGCTCGACCAGCGGTGGAGAATAACTTGACTGGAGTTGGAGGCTCAACTTGACCGCCCGGCGGCGCTCGGGTCGCACCGGCCCCTTTCGGCTCGACGCCGCCTGCCTTGATGCCGACCGGATTCGCGCGATGACGGCAACCATCGGACGGGAGCTGCTCAAGCATTCCCCGTACGTGCGCACCCGCAACTTCCGCAAGGTACACCCGGACGATCTCGCCTTCCTGTTCGACGCGTACGACCGGCAATTCCTGTCCGGGTTCGTGTGGCGGCGACTCGCCCGCGACCAGCTCGCCTTTCGACTCTCGTCGCGGATGACCAGCGCCGGCGGCAAGACTCTGCGTCGGGCCGGTCCCAACGGCAACGTGGACTACGAGATCGCGATATCCAGCTTCATGCTCTTCGACGGGTTCGGGAAGGACGACCCCGTAGTCAAGGTATGCGGACTCCCGTGCGCCGATCGGCTCGAGGCCCTTCAGCGGATCATGGAGCACGAAATCGTGCACCTCGTCGAGTTCATCGGCACCGGCCGCAGCAATTGCAGGGGGCAGCCGTTCCAGGCCTTGGCCCGGGGGCTCTTCCTGCATCGGACCAGCACGCATCAGCTGTTCACACGGCGACAGCGCGCCGCCCAGGACGGCATTTTGGTCGGTTCACCGGTCGCTTTCCAGTATCGCGCGAAGACGCTCACCGGTCGCGTGAACCGGATTACGAAACGGGCGACCGTGCTGGTGGCGGACCCGAGCGGGGATCGCTACTCGGATGGCGGGCGATATCTGAAGTACTACGTGCCGCTGTCGGAGTTGGTGGTGTTGTCGTCGTAGCGGGGACCGAAGCGGTCGCGAAGCCGGCGGGGCCTTGCGAAGGGCGAATCGCTCCACATGTTTACTGCTGACTTCGGTCACCAAACCACCACACACCCCAAAAAACCGCCGCCACACATGCCACGCATCTTCGACAACCTCACACACAGCACCAAGCTCCTCCCGGCCCTTCGGGAGACGCTCCGCCTTTCCACTCGGGCGGACTTCTGCGTGGGCTACATCAATCTCCGGGGGTGGGGTGGAGTGGCAGATCTTGTGGACCAATGGACGCCTCCCGGTCAAGGACCGTGCAGGGTGCTCGTCGGCATGCAGCGTGTTCCTCGGGACGAACTCCGCGCGCATTTCAATGACCGCGCCGAGACCAGCTACGGGATCGACAACCGCACGGCGCACCGGCTTCGACGCCAACTGGCCAGAGATTTGCGGGATCAGCTGACCATCGGAGCGCCGACCAACGACGACGAGTTCGTACTTCGCCGGCTTGCCCAGCAACTGCGGGCGGGCAAGGTCGTCGTGAAGCTGTTCCTCCGATACGCGCTTCACGCCAAGCTGTACCTTCTTTACCGCAAAGACCCGGTGAACCCTGTCACCGCATACCTGGGCAGCAGCAATCTGACCTTCGCCGGCATGGCCGGGCAGGGTGAGTTGAACATCGATGTCCTGGATCACGACGCCACACGGAAGTTGGAATGCTGGTTCGAGGACCGTTGGACAGACCGGTACTGTATCGACATCACGAAAGATCTTATCGAGATCATCGAGCAGAGCTGGGCTCGCGAGGACCTGATTTCCCCGTACCACATATATTTGAAGATGGCCTACCATCTTTCCCACGAGGCGCGGGAAGGCCAGAGCGAGTTCGCCATTCCCGCCATATTCAAAGACAAGCTGTTCGACTTTCAGGCTGCGGCCGTGAAGATCGCCGCACATCACCTGAACAAGCGTTCCGGTGTCTTGATCGGCGACGTTGTGGGGCTCGGTAAGACGCGGATGGCAACCGCCGTGGCAAGGATATTCGAGGATGACCTCGGGCTCGAAACGCTGATCATCTGCCCAAAGAACCTGGTTCCGATGTGGAAGGATCATGCCTACGCGTATCGGCTGAGGGCCGAAGTGCTCTCACTCAGCAAGGTGCTCGGGCAACTGCCTCGAATGAGACGCTATCGGCTCGTGCTGATCGACGAGAGCCACAACCTGCGCAATCGGAATGGCAAGCGATACAAGGTCATTCAAGAGTACATCGCCAAGAACGAGAGCAAGGTCATCCTTCTGACGGCCACGCCTTACAACAAGACATACCTCGACCTCTCGAGTCAGCTGCGGCTTTTTGTGGGTGGTGAAGAAGACATCGGAATTCGCCCCGAACAAGCCATCCGCGACATGGGAGAGGTCGAGTTCAACGCGGCACATCAGGTAGGCCAGCGCACCCTGGCCGCCTTCGAGAAGAGCGAAATCCCTGATGATTGGCGTGACCTCATGCGACTGTACTTGGTAAGGCGAACGAGGACGTTCATTCAGAAGCACTACACCAAGAAGGATCCCGAGACGGGACGTCCCTGCCTGACTTTGGCCGATGGGTCGCAGAGGATTTTTCCCGAGCGCCAGCCAGTTACCGTGAAGTTCCGCGTTAATGACCGTGACCCCAACGATCAGTACGCTCAACTCTACAGCGACGAGGTCGTCAATGTCGTGATGAACCTGTCCCTGCCACGCTATGGCCTGGGGCTGCGTCGCTATGCGGACCTCGCGGCCCGGGAAAGCGCGTCGGAAAAGGAGATCAAACAGATCAATGACCTGTCTCGGGCGGGCAAGCGCTTAATCGGGTTCTGCCGCTCGAACCTCTTCAAGCGACTGGAAAGCAGTGGGTCAGCGTTCGTCCAGTCCGTCGAGCGCCACGTTCTTCGTAACTGCGTGTTCCTATATGCGATTCAGCACTCTCTGCCCCTTCCAATCGGAAGCCAGGAAGGCGACTTGCTTGATTCGATCCGGCCCCACACGCGGTTTACCGACAACGAACATGGTGACTCGGAGGATGGCGTTCCTGTGGATTACGAGGGACGTTGGGATGACCTCTGGCACATGTCATCTCTGATGGCGAGAGCGAAAGCCATTTATCAGACCTATCGCCACGAGTACCAGCGCCGCTTCAAATGGCTGCGAGCGGAGCTGTTCAGTCCCTCGCTGGATCAGGCGCTTGATGGTGACACCCAGTCACTGTTGGACATCCTGCACAGCATCGGGAAATGGGACCCTGCCAAAGACGCCAAGCTGGACTCCCTTCACGCTCTGCTCACGAAGAGCCATCCTGGCCGCAAGATCCTCGTCTTCTCGCAGTTCGCCGACACCGTAGACTACTTGGCCCATGAAATGAAGGTTCGGGGCGTGGGATCCCTGGAAGGAGTCACCGGCAGTAGCGCCGACCCGACCGAACTGGCCAAGCGGTTCAGTCCCGTCAGCAACGGTGAGTTGCCCTCCGACACCAGGGAGATCCGTGTGCTCGTCGCGACGGACGTGCTGAGTGAGGGTCAGAATCTGCAGGACTGTGATACCATTGTAAACTACGATCTGCCTTGGGCGATTATTCGTCTGATTCAGCGCGCCGGCAGGGTAGACCGGATCGGACAAGCTTCTCCTACCATTCGTTGTTACTCCTTTCTACCGGCGGAGGGCGTGGAGCGCATCATCAATCTGCGGGGACGAGTACGGCAACGTCTGTCTGAGAACGCGGAGGTCGTAGGTGCGGACGAGGTGTTCTTTCAGGACAATCAAGATGAGGAACAAATGGTCCTCGATCTCTACCACGAGAAGGCTGGCATTCTGGACGAAAAAGACGACGGGGACGTCGATCTTGGCAGTCACGCCTGGCAGATCTGGCAGAACGCCGTTTCCGAGGACCCTGGTTTGGAAGACACGGTCCGAGACCTGCCCGACGTCGTGTACAGCTCTCGACACCATATCTTGCCGGACCGGCCCGACGGTGTACTGCTCTTCCTGCGTACCATTGACGACCATGACGCGCTCGCCTACGTGCGAGCCGACACTGGAAAGAGCGTGACCGAATCGCCGGTCGAAATCCTGGCCGCGGCGGCGTGCTCACCGGATACACCCGCGCGGACGAAGGACCCACGGCACCACGATCTCGTCGCCCAGGGCGTGCGACATATCGTGCAGACAAGGCAGCGTGGCGGCACCGGAGGCCAGCTCGGCAGCAAACGGGGTGCGCGCTATCGCACCTACAGGAGATTGAAGACGTGGGCGGACTACGCAGAAAAGAACATGCCGCTGTTTGACCTGCCTGGTTTGCGGAGGGCCCTTGACGACATATACAGGGCTCCGCTTCGCGGCGATGCTGCCGAGGCGTTGAATCGACAGCTACGTACCGGCATGGAAGACCACGAATTGGCTGAGCTGGTGATCAGGCTTCGCGAGGACGACCGTCTCTGTATCCGTGACGACCGCGACGTGGAGCCGCGTGATCCGCGCATTATCTGCTCCATGGGAGTCTTCGGGAAGGCGAGCGTATCGTGACTGTCAATATTGAGGCCATGCGACGATGCTTGAGGGCGTTCGATCTCAGGAGATTGCTGGTAGGGGAGTTGGGGTGGAACCACCACCGTGGCGCGCCGGTGACCGTAGCGGTCAAGGAGCTGCGTTTTCGAGCCACGCCAATCGCCGAAAAGGCTGGGTTCGTCGTCTGGTGTTGCGAATTCGCTTCCAACAATGGCCGGATGCCCGGTCACGCGGTTCGGAGACAGGTCGGAACAAAGCTCGCGACGTACTCCTACGAGCACATGATTGTGTTCGTCGACGACGGCCACCATGAGCAGATCTGGCATTGGGTTCGGCGTCAGCCCGGTAACGCGGGGGGCGGTACCGCTACCAGGGAATACCGTTATCGTGCTGGCCAGACTGGCGAACTCGTCCTACAACGACTCAAGGAGCTCGCGTTTGGATTGGACGAGGAAGCCGACCTTCACATCACTCTGGTCGCAGCAAAGGTCCAGGCTGCTCTTGATGCAGAGCAGGTTACCAAGAAGTTCTACGATGACTACCAATATGAGCTTCGGGAGTTCCAGAAGTCAATCGGTGGTCTGGAGCTCGCGAACCTCTCAGGTTGGTACTCCTCACTCATGCTTAACCGACTCATGCTCATCTATTTTGTCCAAAAAGCGTGGGTTTCTGGACGGTGACACCAACTATCTGCGCAACCGGCTTAGTCACATTCGGACGACCGTCGGCCCGGATCGGTTCCACGGCTTCTACCGCCTGTTCCTGAAACGGCTGTTTCACGAAGGCCTGGGAACGCCCGAAGTTGAACGGCAGCCGGAGCTTACCGCGTTGCTCGGTCGGGTCCCCTTTCTGAACGGCGGTATCTTTGATGTTCACGACATCGAACGCGACAATCCCGACATTTCCATTCCTGACGCCGCATTTGATCGGCTTTTCGCATTCTTCGATCGCTACTCGTGGCACTTAGACCACAGGCCCGGTGCCCGGGACAACGAGATCAACCCGGATGTGCTCGGACACATATTCGAGAAATCAATCAACCAACGAGAACAAGGTGCCTACTACACCAAGGACGATGTTACCGGCTACATGGCTGAGAACACAATCGTTCCACGCCTGCTTGACATGATTGCGGACGACATAGCATGTGACATTTCCACACTACTACTACTGACCCAAGACCCCGATCGCTACATACGCGCAGCTGTTGGCCACGGAGTCCTGTGGGACGCTCAAGACCACCAGGATCCATTCCGCATTGCTGAAGCCGTTCCATTGCCGGATGAGGTCCATGCGGCACTTGACGATCCCAAGAAGCGTATTGGCTGGGACCGCCCTGCGTCCCTTGACGGGGGACCACCCTTGACACTTGCCCATCCGCGCGAAACCTGGCGGAAGGTCGTGGCGCGCCGTAGCCACTGTTCGGAAGTCCGTGCCGCGCTCGCCTCCGGCAACGTGCGTGATGCCGATGACTTCGTGACTCTCAACTTGGACGGTAGTAGGTTGATATTGGATGCCATTCGGCGAACGACAGATCCCGACTTGGTACTCGCGATCTGGCGCGCAGCGACCAGTATCTCGATTCTGGACCCGACTTGCGGCTCCGGCGCATTCCTATTCGCGGCTTTGAGGGTTCTCGAACCCATCTACGAAGCGTGTCTTGCCCGCTTGCAAGATCTTCGTCCACCAGATGCTGACGCCATATTGACTGAGTTGGCAAAGCACCCCGGTGAAGGCTACTTTATCCTAAAATCCATAGTTCTCAACAACCTCTACGGTGTAGACATCATGGAGGAGGCCACGGAGATATGCAAGTTGCGCCTCTTTCTTAAGCTCATTGCCCAGATTCGGTCCTACGATCACATTGAACCTCTTCCGGACATCGACTTCAACATTCGGGCCGGAAACGCGCTCGTTGGGTATTCCTCGGTCCACAGCATCAAAGAAGGCTTTGCGACGGACTTGATGATGAGCGCCGCCTTGCCCAGCATCGTTCGGCATGCGGAACATGCGGCGACTGTAGCGCGACAATCAGGATGAGACGCTTGCGACAAACAAGGTGAGACGGCCGGAGGTGGCGGCGGGAGGTTTGAGCTTTGGTGTTTCCCTGGGATCAGGAGAGACGCGAAGTGCCGGGCCGACGGATTACGGACCACCAGATGGAGCTGTACATGACCGCTCGACGGAAGGACGGGCCTGCGCTGGCGGCGGCGAAGGCGGGGTTCAGCAGGGCGACGGCGTATCGGATCGAAGGGGATCCGGGGCGTCGGTCGGTGAAGAAGCCTCGGGGGCGGAGACGCCCCGACCCTTTGGCGGGGATATTCGACGAGGAGATCGTGCCGCTGCTGGAGGCGAACCCGGGGTTGCGGGCGGTGGCGCTGTACGAAGAGATGATGCGGCGTCATCCGGGGGTTCGGCGGACGCTGGAGCGACGGGTTCGGAGCTGGAAGGCGAAGCACGGGCCGGCGCGCGAGGTCGTTTTCCGACAGAAGCACGAGCCGGGGCGACGGGGGTTGTCGGACTTCACCGACGCCGGGCGTCTGGGGGTGACGGTTGGGGGAGAGAAGCTGGTGCACAAGCTGTACCATTTTCGGCTGGAGTACTCGGGATTCTGCATGTGGCGGTGGTGTTGGGCGGGGAGAGCTACGTTGCCCTGGCCGAGGGGTTGCAGGACGCGCTGTGGGCGCTGGGCGGCGTTCCGAAGGAGCACCGGACGGACAGTCTGTCGGCGGCGTTTCGGAACCTGAAGCGTCGTGCGCGGGAGGACCGGACCGCACGTTACGAGGCGTTGATGGGAGACTACGGGATGAAGGCGAGCCGGAACAACCGGGGCCGGGCGCACGAGAACGGCTCGATCGAAAGCGCGCACGGGCATTTGAAGCGGGCCATCGAGGATGCGCTGCTGTTGAGGGGATCGAGGGACTTCGAGACGATCGAGGCGTACCGAGAGTTCGTGAGCCGGGTGGCGAGTCGCCGCAACGCTCGCAACCGCAAGAGGATCGACGCCGAGCGAGCCGTGCTGCGGCCGTTGCCGAGGCGTCGCAGCGACGGTTTCGAGGAGACCTTGGTGCGCGTGACGAGCGCGGGTGGGTTCTCGCTGCGGCGGGTGTTCTACACGGTGCCGTCGCGGCTGGTGGGACACCGGCTGCGGGTGAGACTGTACGACGACCGCCTGGTCGTCTTCGTCGGGACCGAGGAGCTCGTGACGTTGCCTCGGGGCCACCCGGGACCGGGAGGGCGACGGGGACGGGTCGTGAACTACCGGCACGTGCTGCCCTCTCTGCGTCGCAAGCCGATGGCGATGATGAACTGGGTCCACCGCGACGGTTTGTTCCCCCGCGACGCCTACCGCCAGGCTTTCGACGCGTTGCGCGAGCGCCTGGACGACCGCGAGGCCTGCCGGCGGATGGTCAAACTCCTTGCGCTGGCCCACGATCACGGATGCGAGGCCCTGCTGGCCGACGAGATCGAAGCGCAGCTCGAGGCCGGGCGGTTGCCCGACGCCGAAGTGCTGCGCGACCGGTTCCCAGCGCCGGACTCCCTTCCCGACCTCGAAACGACCCTCCCGCCACTGTCGCGCTACGACGACGCCTGCCTGAACGGAGCACCGCGATGAAAGACTCCTTCATCGTCGATCCCCCGGCACTCGACCTGTTGCTGAAGCAACTGCGCCTGCCGAGCATGCGGGCGCTGTGGAGAAGCTTCACCGAACGCGCGGACCGGGAAGACTGGTCCTCGGCGCGCCTGCTCGCCGCGCTGGCCAGCCAAGAAGTCGCCGATCGCGAACGGCGGCGCTTCGAGCGGCACCGAGCCGAGGCGAAGCTGCCCCGCGGCAAGACGCTCGACAATTTCGACTTCAACCTCGTGCCCGCCGTGTCGAAGGCGCGCGTGGGCGTGCTGGCGAGCGGCGACATTTGGCTCGAAGAAGCGGCCAACGTGCTGCTCTTCGGCCCGCCGGGAACGGGCAAGAGTCACCTCGCCGCGGGCATCGGACTCAAGCTGGTCGAAAACGGCTACCGCGTGCTGTAACCAGCGAACGTCGAGTCTGGTGCAGAGGCTCCAGGCGGCGCGGCGCGACCTCGCCCTCGACGCCGCCATCGCCAAGCTCTACAAATACCACCTCGTCATTCTCGACGATTTCTCCTACGCCACCTGCGAAGGGACCGAAACCAGCGTCCTCTTCGAACTCATCGGCGCACGCTACGAGAATCGCTCGCTCCTCGTCATCGCCAACGAACCTTTCAGCGCCTGGGACAAGATCTTCGGTGGCGAAGCCTTGACCGTCGCCGCCGTCGACCGCCTCGTGCACCGCTCCCACGTCTTCGAACTCAACGTCGAAAGCTACCGCCGTCGCGCCGCCGTGGCCGCCAGGAAAGCCGCCGCTGGGCATGGACAGACCGACGAACCGACTCCGGGACGTGGGGTACGCGCCGGGGCCGACCCCCACTCCCATCCTCGCCACCCGGCAAGTTGGCTATGGCGACGGCCCAACCCGCCACGCTCCATCGCCGGCGGCGGACGGAGGTCACAAGCATGAGGTCGGTACGCGGTCACGATTGGTCCGCGCACCGGCGGAAAGAACCGCGAGGGCTGCCGAGTGAGCGGGCCCGCCGGTCACCCGCCGGTCCATGTCGGAACAAGTTCCAACACGGAACGACGGGTAATGGTTACCCACCCACCCCGCAGCGACGCTCACGCTGGCACGGGGGTGGAGCACGGTACCGTCCAGCCTTGATTCCGTGCTCGGACCGTCCAACGAAGTAGGACCGCCTCACAGGCTCTCCAGGACGCTCAACCTGCTCCACCCATGCCACCTTGTTATCATCCCTTCGTTCACAACGTCGCGATCTCGTATTCTCACCTTGATTGTCGCTACGTCTCACCTTGATTGTCGCTGTGCACGTTTCGGGGAGCAACTCGGTCAGGATGCCCGCGACGACTCGGGGGAAGGTGAGGAGTTCCCTTGCAGCCCGGTCCTCGGTCCACATGGCGGTCTTCTTGGCGCCCGCTCCTGCACGGGCCTGATCGTCGGTTGTCATGTTCTCGCCTCTCTGGTTCTCGGTTCGCGTGTGCCGGGGGCCGACGCGAGAGAAGATATGGAATACCAGGGGCGTTACCATGGCTGGATGGGACTCTGTGGACATCATCTGTTTACGGGTCCCCGAACCGTCGCTGCGGGAGCGAATACGGTTATCGCTTCGAGCGATCGTTACCTTCTCCTACGACCTGGGATCGACCTGCAGGACCCCCATTCGCCGCAGGAGCTCGCCGACGTACGATTGCCGATCCTCCTTCATGAAGAAGATGTTCCTGGCGGCGAGATCGGCCTTGGTCATTCCCCACAGACTCGTGATCGAGGAAGAATCGGTCACCGACAGGATGAAGGAGTGGAGGCGGACGAGCGGATCGCCGAGCCGGCTTTCGATGTCCTTGATTGTCTGGTGGAGGCGCACCTTCGGGTCTCCCGGGCCGATGTGAACCAAGCCCTTCGGGTCGATGAAGGCGATGTGCTGTCGCCTGCCGACCACGGCCCAGAGGATGAAATCGGGGTAGAAATTGTTCGCCTCGAAGAAGCCGACGCCGCGGCCCCTGCTCTGATTGCGAAGAACGTAGTAACGAACGCCGGATGGCCGATTCTCCCGGCAGTACGCCCGAAAGTCCTTGACGAACCGGTTCTCGCCGTCGTTCAACGCGGGCGGCGAGACCATGTAGTACTCGTTGGCCCTCAGGAGGGGCGAATAGAGGTGCTGGTCCAAACGAACCGCGTTGACAATCCGGTTGGCGCTTGGTCGCGGCAGCTTGTCGCTTGCGGCGGCGGGCGTCAGCTCCTCAAGGTCGCGTAGCATTTGGTCCCTCTGGTTGGGAGCGGCCTTGGAATCAATCTGGACCCGATACCCGTGCTCTACCCCGGTCTCTCGGGTTACCGTCGGGAAGTTCGGGTCACTGAGCGTAAGGTCCTGGTACTCCAGGTGGGTGGCTTCCCACGCCTGCCGGCACACTCCGTAATAGCGCGTCACGTACTTTTTGAGCAGCGCGAGCGCGATCTCCTGCCACCAACGGACCTTGGTCGTGTCGTCGAAGCGCATGTCGGCCTCGGGGATTTGCAGCCGATACCAGGATTCGCCCCGGGTCGGAAGCTGCAGGAGGTCTCGAATGGTTGCCGGAGATATCGCGAGATTGCGCCAGCCCCGATCGGCCTTGAACCGAAGGAGGGCCAAGTAGAGCGCATTCATGTCCAGCAGGGCCAGATGCTCCACCGCAAGGTGGGCCTCGTTCAGTTCGGTTTCGCTGACTTGTCCGTCGTTGAAGCCTTGCGACTGGAGCGCCTTGATCCTGGGATACCAATTCAGGGTGATCCGCGAGTGCGCCAAGCCTTGTCTGACCGGACCGGAGAGGTTGGGGTCCCCGGGCGTGCGCAGAATGGCCAGCGGTCCCGACCGACGGAATGCGCTTGCGGGGTCGTCGCCAGCCACGGTCGCTGCCAAGCGAATTGTCTTGAGAGGTTCGCTGGGAAGCTTGCGTTTGCGGATGGGAACGAAGTGTTCGTCGGCCGGATCGACGCTGAGGCCTTCCTCCTTGAGGAATTTCCGAAACTGGGACATGTATTTCGCTCGCACGCCGAAAACCATCAGGGTTTCGAGAAGACCCAACTCGGGTGGCGCGACAGCTTGATGCGCCTTGAGCGCCGAGCTTCGTTTCAGGCTCATCCCCAATCCCTTCAGCCTCACGCCCCGACCGAAGAGCTGGATGATCTGCGATCCCTCCGACTTGCCCACGTTCATCAGACCCATCGAGCTCACCCGCCAACTATTCCACCCTTCCGTGAACTTCTTGGCCCCGACAACAAGATGAACGGCCGACTGAGCGTCATTGACTTCGCGGAAGAGGGAGCTCGCAAACTCGCTGTCCCGCACCGGCAGCCCGTGCTTTTCGCAGAGTTTCGCCAACTTGCCCGGATCGCCCACGTTCACCACCCCGAACGGTGGGTTGTCGCCGATCCTCAGGGCCAGCTCCCCGGTGGCGGCCTTCAACGGCTCTACGTGCAGTCTGCCCCCAGCGGGGGCGTTGAAGGTTGTGGCCAGAGTGTGGCGAAACACTTCTTCGGGCCCCAGTCCCGCATCGGCGAGCGGCTTGAAATCACCGTGCAGGCGCCGTCGAGGTCCTCCAACGCCCGCGTCCTGATCCAGGAGGTCGCGGATGCGGGCGATGCTGCTGGAGCGGCGCAGGACGTAGTTCGACAGGAATCGCAAGATCTCGACGATGTCCGAAGCGTCTTGTGCCGCAAGGTATTTCACCACCTTGCTTCCGACGAACATCCACAGCGGTCGTTCGACATTGTAGGGACGAACGGCCGCTTCGTTCCGTTCATACACCCACTGCTGCTGAAAGAACGACAATAGCGCCCCGGTCAGGTAGCGGGCCCGCCACTCCTGGTCGTGCTCCTCCAGGTTGAAGATGCGGTAGTCCTTGCCGAAGCCGTCTCCGTGGAACCAGCGGTAGGAGTAGTCGAAGAGCGTGGTCCTGGCGTAATCGTTCGTCAGCTCTCGATTCCCCTTGATGGCTTGACCGAACGTCGCCGAGTACTCGAAGGAGAAGCCGTTCTCGCAGAGCTGATCGCGGTGACGCATCCATTTCCCCTTGCTCCCCGAGGTAGCGCCCCGGTGCCCCTCGTCCACCAGCACGAGATTGCGTCCCTCGAACGCCGATACCGCCACCGTCTTGTCGCCCATGTCGTCGGCGAGTTTGTGGACGTCCAGAATCTCGACCGTGCTGCTCGCCAGCCACAGCGACGGTGCTGCTTTCCTTGAGAATATCCTTGCGGGAATGCCGGCTGCGGCGAGCTCGTGATGGTGCTGGCGCGAAAGGCCCTCGTTGGGCGTGAGGAGGATGATGCGATTGAGATCGCCCTCCCGCCCGTGCTTCTTGTGAAGGTTCAGGAAGCGCAGAATGTGCGCGTGCATGAGCAGCGTCTTGCCGCTCCCGGTTGCCATCCAGAAAGCCAGTTTGTTCAGCGTGCTGCGTGGGTCCGTGCCGGGATCCAGTCGTGGAAGGCGGTCTGCACCGTGCGTCCCGGCGTTGTACTGGTCGATCGCGCGGTTGACCGACGCCAGAAGTGCAGCTGGGTCCTCGAAGTACCGCGTCAAGTAGATGTCGCTGAAGAGAAGCGCCAGGTACTGGAAGTACTTCCACCGGATCGGGCGCAGCCCTTGGCTCAATCTCGGCTGGTTCAGACGCCGGGTTACGCTCACGATGGCTTGGTCATGTCGCAGGAGCGCGTCGTCTGGCAGCTCGCGTCGGCGGTCCGGGGGCAGATGCAGGCACAGGGCGTGGTGAAAGCGGTGGACGTTATCGTCGTCGAGTCCTTCCATCTGTTCGTCGCGGAGATGTCTTGCCAGGTCCTCGAAGCTCTTGACGCCCAGGAGGCCGAGAAGCCACTGGTTCAGTGCGAGCTTCTTGCTGAACGGCACGACCATCTTTGCCTTGCGGTGGCGACGAGGCATTCAGGTGCTCTCGTTGGGTTCACCGGTCATGGGGCCACACTGGCGAGAGTCCTCTTGGAATGTGGACCGGACCCGTTCTCTGGACAGATACGTTACGTCGTTGATCCGCGAGATCGCTTGGACGAAAGAAAAGAGAGCGTCCCCGAATTCCTTCTCTGGAACCGGAAGCACCAGCTCCCCGTTCCGGTCTTCCACCCTGAAGGCGGTCAGCGCGTCGGCAATGATCTCTTGCCGAGTTCCACGACGTAGGTCGTCCTCTCTAATGCAGGAGGTGAGGCGCATGAAGGTTGTGCCGTCGTCCGTCAGGACCCAGCCTTCCGCTCGCCTACTCATGGCAATCTCCAGGCAATCTCCGTCGCCGTACTCAAAGGGGTGCGACACCACATAGCGTCCCATACCATCGGGTATCAGGTCAATCTCGCTGCACACGGATTCTCGAAACGACTTCACCATGCAACCTGCGATCATGGTGCCCGCTCCCCCTCGCCCTCGAACATCAACCGCTGGAAATGATCCTCGATGACGTGTCCAGTCCACACTTGATCTGACCGCTTCAAGTTCTCGACGTTGTGATCACCGTTCACGTAAACCAAATCGACGGCTCGGCCGTCGGCGTATTTGGACGCGAACCACTCGTTGAGAACCGTGTTGTCTTCTTCGATCCCATCTGGAGCATCCCCACCGGGACGATTTCGCCAGAGGATCAAGGCTCGCCGATCATCGGGCAGGAGGCCCTCGACGCCTCGAAACCACCATCTGCCGTCCTCGGTTGCCTTCATTGATTCCACAGTCAGACGTCCCTCATTGTCACGGAGGAACGTGGCATCGTAGCGCTCGGGCGCACCCAACTTCTGGACTCGCAGCCCAAGCAGCCAGTTGAATGTCTCCAGTAGGTCGACTACCACATCCTTGCTCTCGTCGGAACCTGGAGTGCACAGCGACAATCAAGGTGAGACGTAGCGACAATCAAGGTGAGAATACGAGATCGCGACGTTGTGAACGAAGGGATGATAACAAGGTGGCATGGGTGGAGCAGGTTGAGCGTCCTGGAGAGCCTGTGAGGCGGTCCTACTTCGTTGGACGGTCCGAGCACGGAATCAAGGCTGGACGGTACCGTGCTCCACCCCCGTGCCAGCGTGAGCGTCGCTGCGGGGTGGGTGGGTAACCATTACCCGTCGTTCCGTGTTGGAACTTGTTCCGACATGGACCGGCGGGTGACCGGCGGGCCCGCTCACTCGGCAGCCCTCGCGGTTCTTTCCGCCGGTGCGCGGACCAATCGTGACCGCGTACCGACCTCATGCTTGTGACCTCCGTCCGCCGCCGGCGATGGAGCGTGGCGGGTTGGGCCGTCGCCATAGCCAACTTGCCGGGTGGCGAGGATGGGAGTGGGGGTCGGCCCCGGCGCGTACCCCACGTCCCGGAGTCGGTTCGTCGGTCTGTCCATGCCCAGCGGCGGCTTTCCTGGCGGCCACGGCGGCGCGACGGCGGTAGCTTTCGACGTTGAGTTCGAAGACGTGGGAGCGGTGCACGAGGCGGTCGACGGCGGCGACGGTCAAGGCTTCGCCACCGAAGATCTTGTCCCAGGCGCTGAAAGGTTCGTTGGCGATGACGAGGAGCGAGCGATTCTCGTAGCGTGCGCCGATGAGTTCGAAGAGGACGCTGGTTTCGGTCCCTTCGCAGGTGGCGTAGGAGAAATCGTCGAGAATGACGAGGTGGTATTTGTAGAGCTTGGCGATGGCGGCGTCGAGGGCGAGGTCGCGCCGCGCCGCCTGGAGCCTCTGCACCAGACTCGACGTTCGCTGGTACAGCACGCGGTAGCCGTTTTCGACCAGCTTGAGTCCGATGCCCGCGGCGAGGTGACTCTTGCCCGTTCCCGGCGGACCGAAGAGCAGCACGTTGGCCGCTTCTTCGAGCCAAATGTCGCCGCTCGCCAGCACGCCCACGCGCGCCTTCGACACGGCGGGCACGAGGTTGAAGTCGAAATTGTCGAGCGTCTTGCCGCGGGGCAGCTTCGCCTCGGCTCGGTGCCGCTCGAAGCGCCGCCGTTCGCGATCGGCGACTTCTTGGCTGGCCAGCGCGGCGAGCAGGCGCGCCGAGGACCAGTCTTCCCGGTCCGCGCGTTCGGTGAAGCTTCTCCACAGCGCCCGCATGCTCGGCAGGCGCAGTTGCTTCAGCAACAGGTCGAGTGCCGGGGGATCGACGATGAAGGAGTCTTTCATCGCGGTGCTCCGTTCAGGCAGGCGTCGTCGTAGCGCGACAGTGGCGGGAGGGTCGTTTCGAGGTCGGGAAGGGAGTCCGGCGCTGGGAACCGGTCGCGCAGCACTTCGGCGTCGGGCAACCGCCCGGCCTCGAGCTGCGCTTCGATCTCGTCGGCCAGCAGGGCCTCGCATCCGTGATCGTGGGCCAGCGCAAGGAGTTTGACCATCCGCCGGCAGGCCTCGCGGTCGTCCAGGCGCTCGCGCAACGCGTCGAAAGCCTGGCGGTAGGCGTCGCGGGGGAACAAACCGTCGCGGTGGACCCAGTTCATCATCGCCATCGGCTTGCGACGCAGAGAGGGCAGCACGTGCCGGTAGTTCACGACCCGTCCCCGTCGCCCTCCCGGTCCCGGGTGGCCCCGAGGCAACGTCACGAGCTCCTCGGTCCCGACGAAGACGACCAGGCGGTCGTCGTACAGTCTCACCCGCAGCCGGTGTCCCACCAGCCGCGACGGCACCGTGCAGAACACCCGCCGCAGCGAGAACCCACCCGCGCTCGTCACGCGCACCAAGGTCTCCTCGAAACCGTCGCTGCGACGCCTCGGCAACGGCCGCAGCACGGCTCGCTCGGCGTCGATCCTCTTGCGGTTGCGAGCGTTGCGGCGACTCGCCACCCGGCTCACGAACTCTCGGTACGCCTCGATCGTCTCGAAGTCCCTCGATCCCCTCAACAGCAGCGCATCCTCGATGGCCCGCTTCAAATGCCCGTGCGCGCTTTCGATCGAGCCGTTCTCGTGCGCCCGGCCCCGGTTGTTCCGGCTCGCCTTCATCCCGTAGTCTCCCATCAACGCCTCGTAACGTGCGGTCCGGTCCTCCCGCGCACGACGCTTCAGGTTCCGAAACGCCGCCGACAGACTGTCCGTCCGGTGCTCCTTCGGAACGCCGCCCAGCGCCCACAGCGCGTCCTGCAACCCCTCGGCCAGGGCAACGTAGCTCTCCCCGCCCAACACCACCGCCACATGCAGAATCCCGAGTACTCCAGCCGAAAATGGTACAGCTTGTGCACCAGCTTCTCTCCCCCAACCGTCACCCCCAGACGCCCGGCGTCGGTGAAGTCCGACAACCCCCGTCGCCCCGGCTCGTGCTTCTGTCGGAAAACGACCTCGCGCGCCGGCCCGTGCTTCGCCTTCCAGCTCCGAACCCGTCGCTCCAGCGTCCGCCGAACCCCCGGATGACGCCGCATCATCTCTTCGTACAGCGCCACCGCCCGCAACCCCGGGTTCGCCTCCAGCAGCGGCACGATCTCCTCGTCGAATATCCCCGCCAAAGGGTCGGGGCGTCTCCGCCCCCGAGGCTTCTTCACCGACCGACGCCCCGGATCCCCTTCGATCCGATGCGCCGTCGCCCTGCTGAACCCCGCCTTCGCCGCCGCCAGCGCAGGCCCGTCCTTCCGTCGAGCGGTCATGTACAGCTCCATCTGGTGGTCCGTAATCCGTCGGCCCGGCACTTCGCGTCTCTCCTGATCCCAGGGAAACACCAAAGCTCAAACCTCCCGCCGCCACCTCCGGCCGTCTCACCTTGTTTGTCGCAAGCGTCTCATCCTGATTGTCGCGCTACAGAGTACAGGCTCAATCTGGCGTTACAGGGCGGCAAGGAGATGGACGACGCCTACCGCGACGCGACCTCGTTGCTCTCCCACGATACCCCCGGACCAAGCTACGCTTCGGTCATCGTGGACGAGGCCCAGGACCTGGGCGCTCAAGCCTTCCGCTTCATTCGCGCACTCGTTCCCGAGGGCCCCGACGACCTGTTCATCGTGGGCGACGGGCACCAGCGCATCTACGGCCGCCATCGCGTGGTTCTGGGGCGCTGCGGCATCCGGATCGTAGGCCGCTCGCGCAAGCTCCGCCTCAACTACCGAACCACCGAACAGACCCGCAGATGGGCGGTTGATCTGCTCAGCGAACGGGAGATCGACGATCTGGACGGCGGCCGCGACGACAACGCCGGGTTCAAGTCGCTGACGACCGGACCGAAGCCTTCAATCGTCGTCACGGACTCCGCAGAAGAGCAGTGGAAGTACCTGGTGGACTATCTGTTCGCGCGGTTGGAGCGCGACGAAGTGCTTCGCAAAGTGTGCGTTGTGGCCCGAACGACGGCGCTGCGCGATCAGGCAAAGGAGGAATTGCAGGCGAACGCCATTGATGCGGTGGCCGTAGGTCGGGACAAGGGCGATGAAGGCGGGCCCGAAGTCGTACGGGTTGCCACGATGCATCGGGTCAAGGGGCTCGAGTTCGACCGGGTGGTCATGGTCGGGGTCAACGAGGGGGTCGTCCCGTGGCCAGACCGCATGGAGGATTGCGCCGACGACAAGGCGAAGGAGTGGGCGGAGACCGAGGAACGCGCGCTCCTGTACGTGGCGGCCACGAGGGCGAAGAAGTCGCTCCTGGTGCTCTGCCACGGTGAGCCGAGCCCGTTTCTGAAAGAGCTGGGCTCCGATAGGGGCACCCAAGCAACCGGCGACACTTAGACGTATCCTTGTCCCCATGCGAATCCTCGAGCTCAACCACCTTTCCCTCCGTTTCGGCGGCGTCACCGCGCTGTCCGGCTTCAGCATGGAGGTGCGGCGCGGCGAGCTCCTCGCGCTGATCGGGCCGAACGGCGCAGGCAAGACCAGCGTCCTGAACTGCGTTTCGGGCCTGTACCGCGCGCAGGAGGGCACGATTGCGTTGACCGCCCCCGACGGGTCGCGGCACGACCTCCACCGGCTTCCCCCGCACCGGATCGCGGCCCTGGGCGTGGCGCGCACGTTTCAGAACATCGAGCTTTTCAAGCACATGACCGTGCTGGAGAACCTGATGCTGGGCCGCCACGTCCACATGCGGGGCGGGGTGCTGAGTGGCGGCCTGTTCCTAGGTCGCCAGCGCCGCACCGAAATCGAGCACAGACGCTACGTGGAAGAGGTGATCGACTTCATGAATCTGGAGCCGCTGCGCAGCGCCGAGGTGGGCAACCTGGCGTACGGCAACCAGCGCTTGGTAGAAATGGCGCGCGCCCTGGCGCTCGACCCTTCGCTGTTGCTGCTCGACGAACCCACCGCCGGAATGAACGCCGAAGAGAAGGAGTCGATGGCGCGCTTCATTCTCGACGTGCTCGAGGAGCGCGGCGTCACGGTGGTGGTGATCGACCACGACATCGACGTCATCATGGACATCTCGGACCGGGTGATCGTCCTGGACTTCGGGCGCAAAATCGCAGAAGGGACGCCTGGCGAAGTCCGGCGCGACCCGGCGGTGATCGACGCGTATCTCGGCCATGCCTGACACGCTGCCGGGTCTGCTCGCCCGCCGGGCCCGAGAGCGCCCGAACGAGGTCGCGCTGCGCGAAAAGGAGTTCGGGATCTGGCAGGAGACGACCTGGGCGGCGTACCTGGAGCGCGTGCGGGCGTTCGCGTTGGGATTGGTGGACCTTGGCGTCGAGAAGGGCGATCGGATCGCCATCGTCGGGGACAATCGCCCCGAATGGGTGATCGCCGAGTTGGCCGCGCAAGCCCTGGGCGTGCTGCCTCTGGGATTGTACCAGGACTCGATCTCGACCGAGCTGGCGAAGATGCTGGAGACCGCCGAGGCCAAGGTCGTCGTCGCGGAAGATCAGGAGCAGGTCGACAAGGTTCTCGAGGTGCGCGGCCAGACGCCGAGCGTCGAATACGTGGTCTATTACGACCCGCGCGGCATGTACGGCTACGAGGCGCCCGGCCTCATGGACTTCTCCGAGATCGAGGCCCTGGGCGCAGCCGCCCACAAACGAAAGCCAAACGAGTTCGACGACAGGCTGGCCGCGGTCCGCCCCCAGGACACGGCCCTGCTGTGCACGACGTCGGGGACGACCAGCATTCCCAAGCTGGCCATGCTCTCGCACGCCAACCTCGTCGCCATGGCCGCGCAGCTCACCGAAGTCGACGCGATGGAACGCGGCGACGAGTTCGTCTCGTTTCTTCCCATGGCGTGGATCGGCGAGCAGATGGTGGGCGTCGCCAGCGCCCTCCTGGCCGGCTTCACCGTGAACTTCCCCGAAGAGACGGCCACCGTGCGGAGCGACATGCGCGAGATCGGCCCGGCGTTCCTGATGTCGCCACCCCGCATCTGGGAGAACATGGTCTCGGACGTGCAGGTCATGGCCGAGGACGCGACTCCGCTCAAACGCCGCTTCTACCGCTGGGCCATGGCGCAAGGCCGGGCGACGGCCGAAGCCCGCTCGCGAGGACGGCGGCAAGGGGCGATCGCGCGCCTGCGCCATCGTTTGGCCGACTGGACGGTGTTCCACCCCATTCGCGATCAGCTGGGATTGAGCCGGGTGCGACGGGCCTACACCGGCGGCGCGGCGCTCGGCCCCGACGTGTTCCGCTTTTTTCACGCAATCGGCGTCAACCTCAAGCAGTTGTACGGCCAGACCGAGGTCTCGGGCATCTCGGTGGTTCATCGCGACGACGACATTCGTTTCCACACCGTGGGCCGCCCGTTCCCGCAAACAGAGATCAGGATTTCGGAGGCAGGCGAGATCCTGTGCCGCAGTCCCGCCGTGTTCAAGGGCTACTTCCGCAACGCGGACGCCACGGCCGAAACGCTCACGAACGGCTGGTTGCACTCGGGCGACGCCGGCTATTTCGAAGACGACGGGCACCTGGTGGTGATCGACCGCCTGGCCGACGTGATGCAGCTGCCCGACGGCACCGCCTTTTCGCCCCAGTACGTCGAAAACAAGCTCAAGTTCAGCCCCTACGTGCGCGAAGCCGTGGTCTTTGGGGGCGGGGGCGCCCCGTTTGCAACAACCATGATTGCGATTGACATGGAGAATGCGGGGCAATGGGCGGAACGCCGCCGGATTGCATATACGACATTTACCGATCTCGCTCGCCGGGCCGAAATATACGAGCTCATCCGTCGCCATGTCCATACCGTCAACGAGGATCTGCCAAAGGCCGCCCGCATCTGCCGCTTCATCCTCCTGCACAAGGAATTGCACGCCGACGACGCCGAACTGACGCGGACGCGCAAGGTCCGACGAGGCCACATTGCCACACGCTTCGCCGACATTATCGCCGCCTTGCAGGGGAGCGACGATTCGGTTACCGTAACGACCGACATCACCTACCAGGACGGACGCACAAGTCAAGTGGCCCACAGACTCCGAATCGAGACGTTGCACTGATGGACGTGTTCCTTCAACTCACGGTCTCCGGCCTGAGCACCGGCATGATCTACGCCTTGGCCGCAGCCGGTTTCGTGGTCATCTACAAGGCCAGCGACGTTATTAATTTTACTCAGGGCGACCTTCTGCTGCTCGGCACCTATCTGATTTTTTTCGCCGTGGTTCAGATCGGGCTTCCGTGGAGCTTCGGGGTTCTGGTCACGGTGCTGTTGGCCGTTGCATTGGCCCTGGCCGTCGAACGGGTGGTGCTGCGACCGCTTATCGGCGAGCCGATCATCTCGATGATCATGGTGACGATCGGCTTGTCTTCCATTTTGCGCGGCCTCGTGAACGCGATCTGGGGGCCTGCGCCCCGTTCCTTCGAGTCGTTCCTGCCGAAGGGCGACATCGTGCTCGGACCGGCCGTTCTGTCGACGGGTCGGGTGCTGTCGATTCCGATTGCGCTGCTCGTGTTGGGCGCGCTCGGCCTGTTCTTCCGCTACACCCGCGACGGGATCGCCATGCGCGCCATCGCCGACGACCAACAGGCGGCGCTGAGCATGGGAATCAACATTCCGCGCGTCTTCGGCGTGGCCTGGGCATTGGCGGCGGCCTCCGCGGCAATCGGCGGAATCATGCTCGGCAACGTGGTCGGGGTGAGCCCCAACGTGGCGTCAATCGGGTTGCGGGTCTTCCCAGTGGTGATTCTGGGCGGTCTCGATTCGCTTGCCGGCGCGGTGATCGGCGGCGCGTTCATCGGTCTGCTCGAAGCCTATACCGGCGGCTACGTGGGTCACGGGCTGAACCTCGTGGTGCCCTACGCGGTGCTGATCCTGGTGCTGATGCTGCGTCCGTACGGGCTGTTCGGGAAGGAGATCATTGAGCGCGTATGAGCTTCGAATGCGGCGTCTTCCACACGCGCTACGCGTCCGACATGGGGCTGCGGCCTCGTCCGGCCCAGCGAATTCGGCTCGGGGCGTTTGCCGTGTTCGTGCTTGCGTTTCCGTTCGTCGCGGGGCCCTACTGGCTTGACTTGGCCAACCAGATCGCGATTGCCACGGTGGGGGCGATCGGGCTGAACATTCTGGTCGGCTACACAGGGCAGATCTCGTTGGGGCAAGGCGCGTTCATGGCCATCGGGGCCTACAGCGCGGGGTTGCTGACGCTGGAACTGGGTCTTCCGTGGGGCGTGAGCATTGCGCTGGCGTGCGTCATGACCGCGGTGGCCGGGACCTTTTTCGGGCTGCCGTCGCTGCGCCTCAAGGGGTTGTACCTCGCGATCGCGACCCTCGCGGCTCAGGAGATCGTCGAGTGGGCGATGACGCACTGGACGGCCGTGACCGGGGGCACCGAAGCGATCGTCCTGCCCGCGCCCAGCCTGTTCGGTGTGCGTCTGAACGGTGGGTTCGCGTTCTACTGGTTCGGCGTGCTGATGGCGGCGGGGACGGCGCTCTTCGCGGCCAACCTGTTTCGCACGCGCATGGGACGCGCCTTCGTGGCCGTTCGCGACCAGGACGTCGCGGCCAGCGTGATCGGCGTGAATCTCTTCCGCACCAAGCTGCTCGCCTTCGCCACGTCGTCGTTCTTCGTCGGCCTGGCCGGCGCGATGATCGCCTACTACCGCACAATCGTCACCTGGGAGCGCTTTACGCTGGAGACGAGCATCGTCTACCTGGCCATGATCATCGTCGGGGGCCTGGGATCGATTCGCGGCTCGTTTTTCGGCGCGGTGCTGATCACGCTGCTACCGGCGCTCATTACCAACGTGGGGCGGGCGCTTCAGGAAAGCGCCCCCGTGGTCGCCAATCTGCTGCCGTATGCTCAGCAGGCGGTGTTCGGCCTCGTGATCATCCTTTTCCTGATCTTCGAGCCCAAGGGACTGTCGAAGCTGTGGGGGAACGTGAAGGACTACTTCCACGTATGGCCGTTCGCGTATCGGCGCGGGTGACGACGGGTGGCCACCGGTACGGGGCGCCCAGCTTTCGTGGCGCGGCAGTTTTCGTGGTCGGGTTGCCAGTCCCTATGTTCCTTGGGACCCCTTTTGAACCTTGGAGCCCCTCGGGTTCCCCCTCACTCTATTGATTCAGGTGCGCAAATGACCAACCGAACGATCAAGGCGGCGCTGGTCGCCCTGCTGCTTGCCGCCCCGTCCGCCGCAACCGCGCAGAGCCTGGCCGACGAACAGCTTGCGCCGCTGGTGGACCGCGTGGAACAGGGCGTGATAGAGCGCGCGAAGCTGGCCCAGGTCATGGTCGACAAGATCTTCTCGTTCTCCGAGCTCGGGCAGCAGGAGATCGAGACTTCGGCCTACATCACGGGCATTCTCGAAGAGAACGGATTCACGATCGAACGCGAGCCCGTGGGCATTCCCACCGCGTGGTTCGCGCGCTGGGGAAGCGGCGAGCCCGTGATCTCCTTCGGGTCGGACATCGACGGCATCCCGAAGGCCAACCAGAAGCCGGGCGTGGCCTACCACGATCCGCTCATTCCGGGCGCGCCCGGTCACGGCGAGGGCCACAACTCGGGACAGGCGGTGAACGTGGTCGCGGCTTTGGCGCTCAAGGAAATCATGGAGGCCGAGGGAATCCAGGGAACGCTGGTGCTGTGGCCAGGGGTCGCCGAGGAGCAGCTCGCGTCGAAGGCCTGGTATGTGCGCGACGGCTATCTGGACGACATCGACGTTACCCTCTTCACCCACGTCAGCAGCAACCTGTCGGTGAACTGGGGCCAGGGAAGCGGTACCGGCCTGGTCTCGGTCGAGTTCAGCTTCGAAGGCGAAGCGGCGCATGGCGCGGGTGCGCCGTGGCGGGGCCGGAGCGCCCTTGACGCGGTCGAGTTGATGAACGTGGCGTGGAACTTCCGGCGCGAGCACCTGCGACCCGACCAGCGCTCGCACTATGTGATCACCGACGGCGGGGATCAGCCCAACGTCGTGCCGTCACGGGCTTCCGTGTGGTACTTCTTCCGCGAAATGGACTACGAGGACATCAAGCGCAACTTCGACACCGCCATTCGCATCGCCGAAGGCGCCGCCATGATGACCGACACCGAGATGTCGTACCGGATTATCGGAGCCGCGTGGCCACGGCACTTCAACAAGGTTGTGGCCGAGACGATGTACGAGCACATCGAAGACGTGGGCCTGCCGGAGTGGACCGACGACGATCACGATTTTGCAAGCGCGGTCCAGGAATCGGTGGGGAGCGTGCCGTCGGGCATGCCGACCTCCCTGTCGCCGCTGGGCACGCCGGGTCCGCGTCGCAGCGGCGGATCGGACGACATCGGCGACATTTCCTGGAACGTGCCGACGGTGACGTTGCGTTTCCCGTCGAACGTGCCTGGACTGCCGGGTCACCACTGGTCGAGCGCGATGGCGATGGCCACCCCCATCGCCCACAAGGGTGCGGTTGCAGGCGCCCGCGTCCTGGCGCGCACGGCGCTGCAACTATTCGCCCAGCCGGAGCTGGTCGAGCAAGCCTGGACGTACTTCCACGAAGATCAGAGTGCCGGCATGGAGTACATTCCGTTCATCGGACCCAACGACCCGCCGCCCATCGATCTCAACCGCGAAATCATGGACACCTACCGTCCGCTGCTGCGACAATACTACTATGATGAGACCCGTTTCGATACGTACCTGGAACAATTGGGGATCATCTACCCTACACTTAAGAGGCCCGTCTCTCAGGAGCAACCGGAGGATTCCAGCTAATGAACTCCCGCCGCAAACTCTTATCCGCAGCCCTGGCCTTGTCCCTGGTGGGCACGCTCGCAGGGGCGGTCCCCGTCGATTCGCCGTCGATCCTGCCGCCTCCGGCGGCTCCGGTCGCTACCGTCGCCGACGACGATCCCGTCGAGGTAGGATGGCGTCTCCTCGCCAAGCTCAACTACCGCACCGGCGAAAAGAGCCCGGAGCTCGCCGACCTGGACGGCAAGCTGGTCAAGGTCCCCGGCTTCACCGTCCCCCTGGAGGACTACGCGTCCTCGGCAACCGAGTTCCTGCTGGTGCCGTACGTCGGCGCCTGCGTCCATACGCCGCCTCCGCCGCCCAATCAGCTCGTCTACGTCGAGATGGACGACGGGAAACGAGCGAAGATGGACGGCTGGAATCCCATGTGGATCGAGGGCGTACTCACCATCGAGATGACGGAGAGCGTCTACGGCTACGTCGGGTTCACCATTTCCGGCCAAAGGGTGTATCCCTACCAATTCTGATTTTCGAGGCAGCCTGAATTGATCCCTGCAATCGATGTCCGAGGCCTCCGTTTCCGTTACGGGAACGGACCTTGGGTGCTGAACATTCCCGAGCTTACGGTCGAGCGCGGGGCACGCGCGTTCCTGTTTGGGCCGAGCGGCAGCGGCAAGACAACGTTGCTCGGCGTGCTAACGGGCGTTCTTGAGGCCGACGAGGGCCAAATCAGGGTCCTGGACACGGATTTGGGTTCGCTCTCGGGCACCCAGAGGGACGCCTTCCGGGCGGCGCACGTCGGTTACGTCTTCCAGATGTTCAACCTTATCCCGTACTTGTCGGTGCTCGACAACATCACCCTGCCGGTACGGATCAATGCGGAGCGGCGGGCGCGGCTCGGCAACGGGAGCCCAACCGAAACGGCGACGCAGCTCGCCGAGCATCTTCAGATCGGCGACCTCCTGGGCAAACGGGTGACGGCACTGTCGGTTGGTCAACAGCAACGGGTGGCGGCCTGCCGCGCGCTGATCGGCGCGCCCCAGCTCGTCGTCGCCGACGAGCCGACTTCGTCGCTGGACTTCGACCGTCGCGAAGCCTTCCTCGATCTGCTGTTCCAGGAATGCGAGCGCGCCGGCGCGACCCTGGTGTTCGTCAGCCATGACCGCTCGCTCGAAGGCATGTTCTCGCAGACGATCGCGCTGACCGACATCGGCGTCAAATAAAGGCGGTACCATGAAGCTCCTGGTCGATCTGGCGCTCAAGTCGCTCCGCAACCGCGCCTTCAGCACGTCGCTCACGGTGGGATCCATCGGCCTAAGCGTTGCTCTGCTGATCGGCGTCGAGAACGTCCGTGTCGGAATGCGCGAGAGTTTTTCCAACACGATCAGCCAGACGGACCTGATCGTGGGCGCAAAGGGAGGCACCATTCAGCTGCTTCTCTATTCGGTGTTCGGCATGGGATCGCCCACCAGCAACCTGTCGTGGGAGGCATACCACGAGTGGGCGGAGCACCCCGCCGTGGAGTGGACCATTCCCTACGCACTCGGCGACAGCCACCGCGGATTTCGCGTAATCGGCACCAACGAGGACTTCTATCGCCACTACCGGTATCGGGGCGGCCAAGCGGTCTCGCTGGCCGAGGGCCACGCGGGCGCGGAGGTCTTCGACGTCACGCTTGGCGCCGATGTGGCGAGCGAATTGGGCTATGTGCTGGGCGACGAGGTCGAAGTCACGCACGGCATCGGCGAGGTGGGTTTCGTGGATCACGAACACCTTCCCTTCACGGTGGTGGGCATCCTGGACAAGACGTTCACGCCCGTGGACCGCGCAGTCTACGTCACGCTCGAAGGAATCGAGGCCATCCACTTCGGATGGGAAGACGGTGCGCCGCCCATGGACGAACACGAGCATACGCACGACGAAGTGCTCGAGATGGATCACATCGAAATCACCCAGGTGACCTCGTTTTTCGTCGGACTGGCAAACCGACGGGACGTGCTGCGATTGCAACGCGAGGTCAACGACTTTGAGGGCGAACCGATGATGGCGGTGATTCCCGGGCTGGCTCTGAACGAAATGTGGCAGAGCATCGGCTATGCCGAGACCGGGATCCGCCTGGTCACGATCTTCGTAGTCCTGGTGGGGTTGCTGGGAATGCTGGTATCGCTCTACACGTCGCTGAACGAGCGACGGCGCGAGATGGCCATTTTGCGAGCGGTCGGGGTGGGCCCCCGCAACATCGTCGCCCTGCTGGTGGTCGAGTCGGTGTGCCTGGCCACCGCGGGGGCGGTTGCCGGGCTGGCGCTCGTCTACGCGCTGCTATCGGTCGGCCAACCAATCGTCGAAGCCCAGGTGGGGATATTCATCCCGATCCGGCCGCCTGGATCCGTCGAGGTGCTCTTTATGGGCGCCGTGGTGGCGGCCGGTTTCCTGATGGGCTTCATACCGGCGCTCAAGGCCTACCGCACCGCGCTACACGACGGGTTGGCCGTGCGCACATAGGGACAGCGGCATCGCGTACATTCGGGTTGACCCCCGGTGGAAGGACAGCACTTCGACGCCCGTGTAGACGAGCACGCCACGCTCGAAAGCCGGTCCCGCGAGCTCGGCTAACGCCGCCAAACCGTTGAAGTCATTGCTTCGCACGGTTGCGGACGCCTTGACTTCGACCCCGACGATGCGTCCGTCCGGTCGTTCCAACACCATGTCGACTTCGCGCTTCTTCCTGTCGCGATAGTGGTGAATCGCGACCTCTTCGTCCGCCCACTCCGCGTGCTTGGCGCATTCCAGAAAAACCAGCGTCTCCAAGAGGGCGCCGTAGTGCTGGCTCGCGAGGAGCCGAGCTTCCGTGCGCAGTCCCAGGAGATGCGACGCCAGGCCCGTGTCGAGGAAGTGAAGTTTGGGCATTCGCACGGCGATGCGACGCGCTGGATCCTTGCGGTACGGCGGAAGCCGACGAGTCAGGAACATGAGTTCGAAGATCTCGATATAGCTCTTGACGAGCTTGTCGTTGAGCTCCAGATGGTTCCCGACGTTCGCGTACTTCAAGAGTTTGCCGCTCAGGCCTGCAAGGTGAGGAGCAAGTGCTCGAATCCTGCCATGGTAGTCGCCCCGGGCCGCACGAAGCGTCTCGAAGTCCTTGAAGAACCGCCCCTCGACATAGGACCGGAACCAGATTGTGCGTGCCCGCGGACTCATTTCCTGGACCTCTGGATAGCCCCCAAGCAGTATCCGGTTGGCGATTTGTTTCCGCGTCGGCGGCGTGTGCATCTCCTCTGGATCAAAGTTCCCCGCCACCAGGTAGTCGATCAGATTCCGTTCCCCGCCGCGAAGCTCGGAGATCGACAGCGGAAGCAACTCCAGGCGAGCCATGTGACCCGGCAGCGCTTCCTGCACGCGCGCCGAGCGGAAGATGTCGGCCGAGCCGGTAAGGAGGAAAAGACCCTTGCCCGGAGTGGGCCGTTCCAGGTTCGACGACGACCACGTGCTGGCGCTCCGGTCCGAGACTTCCTTGAGAGCGGGCACCAGCTCGGGCGCGTACTGGATTTCATCAAGCACGATGCGCCGGTTTCCGAACGACCTGACGAAGCCGTGCGGATCCGCTGCTGCCGCCGCCCGGACCGCGGGATCGTCCAGGGTGAAGTAGCCCATGCCGACTTCGGAAGCGACCCTGCGGGCCAACGTGGTCTTGCCGGATTGCCGGGGACCGGTAACGTACACGATGCGGAATTCGCCAAGCATGTCGCGCACGAGTGTATGGAGGTGTCTGGCAAGCATGCTGTCGCGGGGGCCTCGACGGGGTTCGCGATGGATGGCGGGATGACCGCTAATTACGAGAAATACCATAGCTTATTACGAGAAACACGATAGCTTCAGGACGGGAACAATGCCGATGAACAGACGCCGCCACGAACCGCCAGCCTCGCGGCGCACCCGCGGACTCGTCCATATGCTGACCGCCGTCATGGTCGCCGCAGGCTGCGGTGGCGACGACGGCGACGGCGATGCCGCCAACGCGCCGATCAAGGTGGGCGCGATCTTCGATCTCACCGGGCCCACGGCCGATGTGGGGACCGACTACGCCGACGGAATGCGCGGGTACGCCGACTGGGTCAACCTGCAGGGAGGGATTGGCGGCCGCCCCATAGAGCTGATCTACCAGGACTACGCCTACCAGGTGGCCCGCGCCGAGCAGCTGTACCGCCAGTTCGTCACCGAGGGCGCGGTGATCTTCATGGGGTGGGGCACGGGCGACACCGAGGCGCTGCGACCGTACATACGCGACGACGAGGTGCCGTTCAGCTCGGCTTCTCTTTCGCACATTCTGGGCGACCCGACCGAAGCGCCCTACAACTTCGTGGTTGCCACCAGCTACACCGACCAGTTCCGAATTGCCCTGAACTGGATCGCGCAAAACCATGGCGAGGGGACCCCGGTGGTCGCCCTCATGCACAACGCGAGTCCGTTTGGGCTGTCGCCGTCGCGATACGGGGGCGTGGAGTTTGCCGAAGCGGTGGGAATCGATCTGTCCCTTTACGAGATGCCTCGGGGCGCGGTCGATTATACCGCCGAGTTCTCGCGCATTCGCCAAAGCGGCGCACAATACGTGGTTTTCCAGAACACGTCGGGACCGGCTGCCGTGGCGCTCCACAACGCACGCAGCCTGGGCCTTGACGCGACCTTCATCTGCCTCAACTGGTGTTCCAACGCGCAGCTGGTGCAGCTGGCGGGCGAAGTGGCCGAGGGCGTCATGGGGACCATGCCGTATTCTCCCCTCACGGTCGACGTGCCGGGCACGCGCGTGATCCGCGACTACCTGGCCCAGAAGGGCGAACCGATTGAAGGGAAGACCAACGCTTACACGCAGGCGTGGTGGACGTTCGCCATATTCGCCGCCGGCATGGAGCAAGTGCTCGCCGAAGGCCAGGAGCTGACGGGAGCCAATATCAAGGCCGCGCTCGAGACCTTTACCGATTTCGACATGGGCGGCGTGACGGTGCCGATCAGTTTCACGCCCGACGACCACCTCGGAGCAAAGGGATTGAGGATTTTCCGAGTGGAGGGCGGCGATTGGGTTCCGCTTACGGAGTTCATCCATGCCCCGCCGAGATAGGGGCGCCCGCGATCCGCTCCTTCGCCTCAACAACATCGAGGTTCTCTACGACGACGTGATCCTCGTGCTGCGGGGGCTGTCGCTCGAGGTGCGCGAAGGCAAGATCGCCGCGCTGCTGGGCTCGAACGGCGCGGGGAAGACCACGACGCTCAAGGCGATCTCAGGGCTCCTGTACGTGGAAGACGGCGAGGTCACCGACGGCCAGATCGTCTTTGACGGCGAAGAGATCCAGGGGACCGACGCGCATCGGATCGTGGAGAAGGGGATCTTCCAGGTTCTCGAAGGACGGCGCGTGTTCGAGCACCTCACCGTGCGCGAGAACCTGATCGCGGGCGCGTACACGCGCTGTGATCGCAAGCGCGCCGAGGCCGATGTCGACAAGGTGTTTCACTATTTTCCGGCGCTGGACGTGCGCCGTGGCCAGATTGCGGGCCATTTGTCCGGCGGCGAGCAGCAGATGCTGGCCTTGGGCCGCGCCTTGATGGCCTCGCCGCGCATGATGCTGCTCGACGAACCGTCGTTGGGTCTGGCCCCGCTGTTGGTGGAGAACATCTTCCGCATCATCCGGAGGATCAACCGCGAAGAGGGCACCACGATTCTGCTGGTCGAACAGAACGCGCGCATCGCTCTCTCGGTCGCCGATTACGGGTATGTGATGGAGGGGGGACGCGTGGTGATGGAGGGTACCGCCGACGAGCTCCGCGCCAACGAAGACGTGAAGGAGTTCTACCTGGGGTTGGGCGACACCGGGCGCAGATCCTACCGGGACGTGAAGCATTACCGGCGTCGCAAGCGGTGGCTGTCGTGAGAGAGGGGCCCTTGGCCGACGCAGTTGTCAGGCGGGCGGTTCGCTGGGGGGCCGCGCACAGTCGTGAAATCGCGGGGCGGTTGGCGCGCGCGGGGGTCTCCGCAGAAAAGGTGCAGGGAGTTGCGGATCTCGCCCCGATTCCCGTGTTGCCCAAGGACGACCTGCCGGCGCTCCAGGCGGCGGATCCGCCGTTTGGCGGGATGGTTACCGTGCCCGTCGCCTCGCTACGTCGAATCTTCCGCTCGCCGGGTCCGATCAACGACCCGCAGGGCGACACGGATCCGCAGGGCGACCCCGACGATTTCTGGGGCATGGCCATCGCCGCGCGCGCCGCCGGATTCGGCAGCCAGGACGTGGTGCTGAACACGTTTTCCTATCACCTGACCCCGGGTGGCCTCATGCTCGACGAAGGTCTTCGCGCGGCAGGGTGCACCGTGATTCCCTGCGGCGTTGGCAACACGGCTGCGCAGGTCGAGATGGCGAACGCCGCGGGCGCGACGGGTTACGCCGGCACGCCCCAGTTCCTGCTTACCCTGCTGGAGCGCGCCCGGCGCCTGCGACGGGAGCTGCGCCTGAAGCGCGCCCTGGTCACGGGGGCGCCCTTGCCGCCGCCGCTGCGCACCCGCCTCCAGGACGACTTCGGCGTCGACGTCTACCAGGCGTACGGCACGGCCGACGCGGGATTGCTCGGCTACGAATGCCGCGTCAAGGAGGGCTGGCACGTGCCCGACCGCGTGGCCGTCGAGATCCTCGCTCCGGGCGACGATCGCCCCGTCGCCCCCGGCGAAGTCGGTCAGGTCGTGGTGACGAGCGCGAACCCCGTCTACCCGCTGGTGCGCTTCGGCACGGGCGATCTGTCGGCGTGGCACCGGGAGCCGTGCCCGTGCGGCTCGTCGGCGCCGCGTCTGGTTGGCTTCCTGGGCCGCGTGGGCGAGGGCGTCAAGGTCAAGGGCATGTTCGTGCACCCCCGGGAGCTGAGCGCGGCGCTGGGGTCGGAGCCGTCGGTGGGTCGCTATCAGGCGGTGGTCGCCGAGGGTGCGGACGGGCAAGACGCGATCACCGTGCGGGTGGAGGCCGCGCCGGGATGCGAGCTCGGAGCAGACGCAGTGGACATGCTGCGCGCGCGGCTCGCCGAGGCCGTACGGTTGCGGGTGGGGGTGGAGGTGGTGGGGGGCGGGACGATTCCCGAAGCCGCGACGATACTGGTGGATCGGCGGGGCGAAGCGGGATAGCAGCGCGGACCCGGTAGCAGCGCCGTGGGCAACCCGGCCGTTACCGCCCCGGCGGCTGGATCACCCGAACCACGGCCCCGTCGCGGTCCACGACCATCAGGGGGATTCTCAAGATGTCGTCTCCCAGGTGGGTCGGAGCCGCCGGGTCGCCGATTCCGTGCGGGTCGCCGCCGTACAGCGACGGCGGCAGCACGTATTCGTCCGCCACGCTCAAGTCGACGCCCTCGTAGCCGACGTCGATCAGCGAAGCAATGCTCACCGCGCTCAAGGGGTTGAGGCCCTTGTCGATAAAGGGCGTCATCAGCTCGCTGCGAAAGACCAGCTCCCGCCAATGTCCGTTCCACACGCCCGCACCGGCCAGGTTTTGCACCGGGACGGAATCGCTGCGGGCGTAGTTGTCGCCGCGGATCTCGTGGAACGCGGCGATGGCCGAGTCGCCCACAAAATGCGTGTCCGCGCTGCGCCCGTGTCCCGCCGGGTCGTGCAGCAGGCCAAGGTGCTGCCAAAGGGTGCCGAACCCGATTACGTGCGCCATCTCGTGGAGGATGGTTCCGTACAGGTGGCCCTTGGTCTCGAGACCTTCCATGTCGCCGAGGTCGAAGAACATTGTCCCAACCACAGGCAGTGAATTGCTTTCCCGAATCTGACAAGGCCCGGCGCCTCCGAAAACGCCGGCGGGCCCATCGATTTCCCTGATGTCTACGTAGATGAGCAGGTCGTCCACCACTCGGTCGCCCGGCACGTCTTCTTCGATGTTGCTCTTGCTGAGGCAATGCTCCAATGCCGGCTTGCGCAGCGTGGCCCAGGCGAGATTGCCCGTGATTGCCGTCTCCCAGAACGATTCGGCCCTGGCAAACGCGGTGCGCTGCGATTCGTTCAGCAGCGACGATTTCACGTGCACGATTTCGATGTCGTAGACGGCTGGCGAGGCCACCGCCGTGAAGACCGTCTCGGCCGACGCGTCCGCGTGGGTGGCGCGCGCGGCAAGCCTGTAGGTCGCCCCCGCGGTGGTGCCGAGGACCCATACCCTGACCGCCGCGAACCCTTCCGCGTTTGTCTCCACCTCGGTCGGCACGACCTCGCTGTCGCCGCTTGCGGAGAAGTTGACCATGACCCCTGCGACGGGGTTTCCGTACGCGTCCTCGGCCCTCGCGCGCGGCGGGATTCGCACGGGTAGCGTGGATTCCGATTCCTGCCCGTCGCCTTCGGCGGCCACCAGTCGCGCGAACGGCCCGGCCACGGCGATCGCTTCGAACCGGACCGGGTTGCCCTTGATTTCGTCGCCTTCCACGCTGGCGACCAAGCCGTAGGGACCGGCGCGCGTGCCCAGCGTCCAGCCTCCCGGGTTGGCGAAGCCCCGGTCGTTGGTGAGCACTTCCGCGTTGGCCACGCGCGCGTCTCCGTCGGGCGCGAAGGTCACCAAAATCCCGGCCAGCGGCGTGCCGCTTGAATCGGTGACCAACACTTCGGGAGGCACGGCGAGGGCTGTGGCCACCGGGCCCTGCTGGTCCGCGCCCGCGACGATCGCGATCTCGGCGGGAACGCCCAACGAGGTGGCGCGAAAGACCACCGTATCCAGGCCGGGCACGCTGGCGCGCACCTCCTGGGGCCCCGGCCTGCCCATCGTCCAGCGGCCCGGCGTGGCGATCCCGTTGGCGTCCGTGGCGGCGCTGGACGCCGGCAACGAGCCGCCGCCTTGCGTTACCGCGAACGACACCGCGACCCCGGCCATCCCCGACCCCGACTGCGACGTGACCCGCACGCGGATCGGCTCGACGGCCTCCGTGCCCGCATTGGCGGTCTGGCCGTCGCCGGAATGGATCGCGAGAGCCGCGGGAAGGTCCGGCGCAACCGAATCGTCGTCGCACGAGGTCAGGACCAGCAGCGGGGCCGCAGCGACAACGAGGGCAAGCGCGAGGGCGCGCCGCACGCGAGGGGTCGGCCGGATCCGGGTCTGGGCGTGTCGGCTCATGGTGAATTCTAACGCCGAGCGGAGCGACGGGTGGACTCTCAAGGCAACTCCAATGTAATGTACATGCACTCACATTCACTTGATTCCACAATGCAGGAGGTTCCGATGATTCAGATAACGGCCCGCGTGCCCGACGAGATCGTAAGCGCGCTGGATGAGGCAGCGAAAAGGTTGCGGAGGAGCCGCGCGCAGCTCGTTCGAGAAGCGTTGGAGCGGTATCTGGCCGATTACGACGACCTGTCCGTGGCCCTGGACCGAATCCGTGATCCTTCCGACCCGGTTCTGGATTGGCAAGGCGTGAGACGGGAGTTGCTGGCGGCCCCGTAAGGGCATGACCTATACCGTACGCATTAAGCGCAGCGCGGCCAAGGAGCTGGCGCGGTTGCCAAAGCGCGACCGTGAACGCATCGTCAACGAGATCGACAGCCTTGGGAATCACCCGCACGCGGGGCAGGTTCTCAAGGGCGGACTTCAGGGCCTCCGTCGGATTCGCGTGGGAATCTACCGGGTGGTCTACGAGGTCATGGACGGCATCCTCGTCGTCCTGGTCGTGCGGGTGGCACACCGCAAGAACGCCTACTTGCGATGGTGATCCGCCAAGCCGAACCCCAAATCTTCAGGAGCAAATCAATGCGCAGCATCGCGATCCGATCGACCCTCTTCGCCCTTCCGCTCTCCTTGTTGACGTGGCTCGCCCCGGCCATGCTGACCGCCGCCGCTCCGCTGCCGCTTCAGGAAGAGCAGGAGGCCGAAGAAGAAAGCGATCAGGAGGCACCGGAGACCAAATCGTACAGCGACGTGATCACGGACGACGCGATCACCTCCGAGGGTCTCTTCGACACTCACATGATCGACGGCGATCTCTTCTACGAAATCCCGCTCGACATGCTGGACCGCGAGATGCTGCTTCTCACCCGCGTGGCCCGAACGCCCGACGGGGTCGGGTACGGCGGCTCCAAGGTCAATACCTCCACCGTCCGATGGGAGCGCGACGGCGATCGCGTGCGCCTGCGCCTGGTCAGCTATCAGAACGTGGCCGACGATTCAACGGCCATCGCGGCGGCGGTCCGCAATTCGAACTTCGAGCCGATCATCAAGGCGTTCGACGTCGAGGTGATGAACGAGGATTCCACCGCAGTCGTGCTGGAGGTCACCGACCTCTTCACCGACGACATCACGCTGCTTGGCCTGCAGAAGTTCCGCCGCACCATGTACGGCGTGAGACGGGTCGACGCCGACCGAACCCATGTGGTGAGAGCCACCGCGTACCCCCGGAACGTGGAAGTACGACGGGTACTCACCTACGACGCCACCGACGCCCCCTCGAACGGCCAGAGCAACACGCTATCCATGGAGATGCATCATTCCATGCTGCTCCTGCCCGACGATCCGATGCAGCCGCGTTTGTGCGACGAACGGGTCGGTTTCTTCAGCACCAGCCAGATCGACTACGGCCTCGACGAGCAGCGCGCCGTAACGCGCTGCCTGGTAACGCGTTGGCGCCTGGAGCCGAGCGACCCCGAAGCCTTTGCGCGCGGCGAGCTCGTCGATCCGGTCAAGCCGATCGTCTTCCATATCGACCCGGCTACGCCTCCCAAGTGGATTCCCTACCTGAAACAGGGCGTCGTAGACTGGCAACCCGCGTTTGAGCGGGCCGGGTTCAACAACGCCATCATCGCCGCCGACGCGCCCACCGACGACCCCAACTGGAGCGCCGAAGACTCGCGCTACTCGGTGATCCGCTACCTGGCGTCGCCGGTCCAGAACGCTTCCGGGCCGCATGTGCACGACCCCCGCACCGGCGAGATACTGGAAAGCGACATCCAGTGGTATCACAACGTGATGAACCTGCTGCGCAACTGGTTCTTCGTGCAGACGGCGGCGGTCAACGAAGATGCGCGCGGGATCAAGTTCGACGACGAGCTCATGGGCGAGCTTATCCGCTTCGTATCGGCCCACGAGGTCGGGCATACGATTGGCCTGCAACACAACATGCAGTCGTCGTCCACATACCCGGTCGAGCAGCTGCGCACCCGTTTCGTATGCGAGATGGGCGTTGCTTCCTCCATCATGGACTACGCGCGCTTCAATTACGTCGCCCAGCCTGGAGACGACACCTGCCTGATGCCGCTGGTCGGACCGTACGACAAGTTCGCCATCGAATGGGGCTACCGCCCGTTCCCGGGCAAGGACCACCTGACCGAACGCGAAGACCTGAGGCGGTTGGTGGTCGAGACGCAGGAGGATCCGGTATACCGCTTCTCGAGTCCAACGGGTTCGGATCCCACGGCGCTGACCGAAGCCATCGGCGACGACGCCATGCGGGCGTCCGACTACGGCGTCGAGAACCTGAAGCGCATCGTCGACAACCTGACGGATTGGAGCTACGAGGAGGGCGAAGACTACTCGCAGCTGCAAGAGCTCTACGGCAACGTGGTGTCGCAGTGGAGCCGCTACGCGGGGCACGTCGTCGCGAACGTCGGTGGCGTGGTGCGCACCCGCAAGCGCCAGGGCCAGGACGGCGCACAGTACGAGGCGGTCTCGAAGGACCGGCAGGAGCGTGCGGTCGAATACTTGAACCGACAGGTGTTCGCCACGCCGAACTGGCTGCTGGATGCCGACGTGCTCGACCGCTTTCAGGGGAGCGGCGCCGTCGACCTGGTGGGCGCCCGGCAGTCGGCCGCGCTGAATCAGGTGCTCAACGTGGCGCGCCTGAAGCGACTGGTCGAGCAGGAGGCGTTTCACGGTGGCGATGCCTACTCGATGGGCGAAATGCTGGACGACTTGCGCGCGGGGGTGTGGGCCGAGGTGGGGTCGGGGAACGTGACCGACGCGTACCGGCGGAACCTGCAACGCGGCTGGCTTGAGCGCATGACGGCGTTGATGGAGGACGAGGACGCGATTCAATCGGACGTAGCCGCGTTTGCGCGCGGGCAGCTGAATGCGCTGCAGGGCGAGATCGAGGCTGCGGGCGCGGCTTCGGACCGGGCGACGAGGTTGCACTTCGAGGACGCGCTGGCGCGGATTGCGAGGGCCTTGGACCCGGCAAGCTGACATGCACCCGGCACGCTGAGCTTGAATGAGTGATCGCGCGCCGCCGTGGGGCTTTTACGGCAGGGAGCAGCCGTTTGCGAGCCTGCGCGACGAGCTGCTGCGCGACGATTGGGTCTTCGCGGCGCTGAGGGGGCGGCGGCGCGTGGGCAAGACCGAGCTCGTGCGCCGAGTCCTCGACGACGTGCGTCGGGTCCAGCCGGAACGTCCGATCCTGTATGTGCAAATGGTCGAGGAGTGCACTGTTTGCCCCGGCATTTCCCGCCGATCGGGGGCGGTGCTGGAGAGCGAGGGCTATGTGTGCAGGGACATCGCGGATTTCGCGGCTATGTTGGGGGTGGAGAGCCATCAGGACGTATGAGAAGCCGCGCGATGGTCGGCAAGTCAGGCCGTCCGCATGTACACGTCCCCCAACTCACGCAGAAGCTCCAGTAAGGAAATGCAGCTGACGCCCATTGCCCCACATACATCGGGAATTTTCACGTTGCTCTTCCAATCGGGAGCGGCCACGTCGTTGGTTACTACGACCGAGCCGTGCGCCCTCGCATAAGCAACGATGCCTGGGTCGGCTTTGCGTGCAAACCCCATCACGGCCTCTTTCGTGAAGCGCGGCTGTTCGCGAACCCATTCCATCACCTCCGTTTGCGCCTCTGCGGCGGCTCGTGTAAAAGATCCCGCCGTCCGGCGCTGGCGTGCCGCTTCATCCAGACTACCAAGTCGCGGGGACCGCTCACTTGATGAGCGCGTTTGCGTCGATGACGTAGTAGCGCGCAGGCGGTTCGGCTGCATCGCCGTTCGTAGTCAACGCAATCCCATGCGTTTGGGCATGTCGAAAAAGGCGTTGCCCTTCAAGCCGGTAAGCTCAAACGCGTCCGTATACGACAGCCTGCCCGCCTGGCACGCGCGGAACACGGAAGCAGCAAAACGCGGTCCGATGCGCCACTTTTGATTCGTCCAGAAACTGCCACCGCTACTGGTGGCTGGCGTTGACTGCCACTTAGCCCGCTCCTCTTCGAACACGCCGAGAAAAACCGTTCTGCTAATCAGTCCTAGATCGGCGGCTCTGCGGGCTACGACGACGGTACTTACCTTGGTCTGCTTGGCTACCTGCCGAATAGTCTCCTCGATTTCCGGTAAGGACCGAGCGACCTTGAGGGGATCGAGCAGGCGTCCGGGTACCAGGAAGGCTGCTGCGGCAGCGTTGCAGAGGTGCTCGGACCGGCTCCACGAGGAGTGCGCGAAGTCGAGTCGCGACACTCCGGAAGCGCCCAGAACGAGGTGAACGAGCTCGTGGGCGAACGTAAACACTTGCGCGCGCTTGAAGTCGGCATTGTTCACGAAGACAAGGGGGGCGTACTCGTCCGCAATCGCAAAGCCCTGAAACTCGCTGCGATCCAGCTTTCGGTTAGTGTTGTTGCCCACGATTCCGTTGAACACGGGAAGAATGCCAGCTCGCTCAGTCAGATCGCGCAGCGTCGCAAGGCCATCGTCGGGTGATTTGCACCGTGATGCCCAATCGGGGCTTACGGAAAGGACGTCGCGAAGTGCGGAAGCGAGAGTCTCGGGGGTAGCGTCCTTGCGGCAAGAGCCGACGAACGGGTGAGCTGCCCAACCCTGACGTATGCGCTCTTCGCGCATCCAGGCCACTCTGCTCTTCATGAGGTACACGGTCTCGATCAGGTCGGGACTGGGGTGCTTCGGGTGCCCGAGCGGTGCGCGAAAATCCGAGATGGAAAGGCGTTCGTCCGGGGGCTCCGCGAGAAAAAGGAAGCCCTCTGGAGTATGGGTTGCACGCGCGAGCTTCCGGGCGCGGGCAACGCTGATGCGACCGTCCTGCTCCCAGCGTAGCACATCGTCCTGCGCTACGCGCATCCGGGCGGCGAGGGCCGCGGCATCGTCCCCCGTGCGCTCTCGCGCCCAAGTGAGGACTCCAGAGGACAGGGTGACAATCGTCCGTCCGCTCATGTCCGTACGCCCATATCCGTGAAGGCCTCTTACGGTGTGGTGTCCGATTCGTGCGAATCCTACCGTCACTCCCGTCGGGGCGCCACTAACCCTCGGCGTGGTGGCCTGATCGCCGCCGTGCAGCAACGCGCCGCTTGCGAATCCTCGCTGTCCGCCCAATGTTCATGTGTTGTGAACACTGGAGGGTGTAGTAGGGGCGGCAGTCGGTCGTTTGAACCGGAGGATAGGACCCAAATGAAGCGAATCACGAAGGCACGCACGACTGTGCTTGGCGTGCTCGCGGTTGCCGCGATCGTTGCGTGCGAGGCGGGCGAAGGGCCGCCGAGCGAAGGCGGCGCGACAGCGGAGGGAGGCGGTAACCCGGCGGCTGCCGCGACCGCTGGCGAGGCCGTCGCCGAAATCGTGTCCAGCGAGGTGCTCGCAGGCGACGGGATCGACGGCATCGTGCGCGAGATTGGGTACGCGCCGATGCCCGACGGCGTGCGGCTCGCGTACGTCGCCTATCGGCCGAGCGAAGAGGGGCGCTTTCCCGTCATCCTGGACTACGATGCGTACGAGAGCGGCGGAGCCGCCATCGCCGTCGGGAGCTGGTTTCACACCGCCGTGCGGAACGGTTACGCGGTGGTGGGCGCCAATGTGCGCGGGAGCGGGTGTTCGGAAGGCGATGTTTTCAGCGTGTTCCATCCGCAGCAGGGCCCCGACGGCGCCGCTCTGGTCGAGTGGCTTGGCACCCGCCCCTGGAGCGACGGCAACGTGGGCATGTACGGCGTCTCGTATCCGGGCCATACCCAGTTCTTCACGGCGGCGCACCGTCCCGAGCACCTCAAGGCGCTGGCGGCGGGCGGACTCACGGCGTCGATCTACACCGAGGCGCTGCGTCCCGGCGGGATGTTCAACGTCGGGTTCGCGGCGTGGTGGGGAGAAATGGCGCAGCCGTGGATCGAGAGCGTGGGCGTGGCGATGCGGCTCGAAGCCGGGGATGCGCACTGCGAGGCGGTGCAGGCGGCCCAGCAGCGCAACGTCACGTTCGAGGAAGTGCGAGACCACGAATTCAACGACCAGTATTGGACCGACCGCGCCACCGAGAGCTACGTGGACCGCGTTGACGTGCCGATGATGATTATTCAGGGCTACCAGGATCAGCAGACCGCGATGGGTGGCCCCAGGCTGTTCGAGCAACTGTCCGGTCCGCGCAAGCTGATCCTGCAGAACGGCGGTCACGGGGTAGGCGGCAATGCGCTGGCACAGGCGCAGGTTCTGCGCTGGATGGACCGGTGGCTCAAGGACGAGCCAAACGGAATTGACGAAGAGCCCGAGGTGACGGTGCTGTTCGAGACCGGAATGGTCGATGGCGAGCTGAAGCCCAACTGGGTGGAGACGTTCGCCGGGTGGCCGGTTCCAGGAACCGAGCGCCGGGTGTGGAACCTGGCGACGGACGGCTCGCTCACGCAGGACGCCCTGGGTGAAGGGCAGGCCGGCGAGTTGACCTACGTCTACCCGATCGGCACCGAGTTGGTGGGCAACAATGCCATGTTCGCGGTTCCTCCAGCGCCGCTCGGCTCGCTTATGTACCGGACGGCTCCCTTCGGTGAGGACGTGGCCATTCTCGGGTCGGCGCGCCTGATTCTGCACGTCAGCGCGGAGGCGGTCGATACGGACTTCATGGTCGCTCTGCACGACATCAACCCCCAAGGCGAGACCTTGTACCTTCAACGGGCCTTTTTGCGGGCTTCTCACCGTGCGATCGATCCCGCAAGATCGTCGGAGCATTGGACTTACCATCCTCACGATCGCGCAGAGCCACTGGTTCCGGGCGAGGTGTACGAAGTTGTGATCTCGTTCCCGGAGGTGGGGCACGTATTCCGCGCGGGGCACGCCGTGGAGCTGGCGATTCTGGCCCCGAGCGTGACGCCGTCGACGGATTGGGGACCCATGCCGATTGACTTGCCTGGCATCAACACCGTGTATCATTCGGCGGAACATCCGTCGCGATTGGAGCTGCCCGTCGTGCCGGGAGTTTCGGCGACTGGGCCGCCTCCCGAGTGCGGGTCGTTGGAGTATCAGCCTTGTCGACCGGCGTTTCAGCCCAACTTTACGGCGGCGGGGATGCCTCGGGATCTGCTTCCGCCATCGCGTCAATGACCCTTCTGCCTATGAATCGCTTGCCCGTGAATCGCCTGCCTATGAATCGCTTGTCCATGAACCGCACCCGGAAGATCGCGGCTCGCGCCGCACCGCTCCTGCTCGTGGTTGGCGCGCTGGTTGCGCCCGCCCTGACCGCTCAAACGGCGGGGAATGGCCCGGCGATCGCGCTGGACCCAGTCCCGCGAGAGGACGTGACCTTTACCCGAGACGTTGTGCCGATCCTGCAACGGGCCTGCGTTCGGTGCCACCGAGACGGAGGCGTCGCCCCGATGTCGCTGGTCGAGTACGACGAAGTGCGGCAACATGCGCCTCAGATTGTGCGTCGCACCCGGATTCGCGACCGGATGGGGGCGATGCCGCCGTGGTACGTCGAGAAGGACATCGGAATCCAGCACTTCAAGGACGACATGTCGCTCGCGGACCATGAAATCGACGCGCTGAACGATTGGTGGCGCGCCGGCATGCCCGAGGGCGATCCGGCGCACCTGCCTCCACCGCTCGAATTCGACGACGACGTGGTGTGGGCTGCCGGCGACCCGGATTTGATCGTGCGATTGCCCGAGGTGCTGGTTCGGGGGGACGCGCCCGACTGGTGGGGCGACATCGATCCCGTTCCCACGGGCCTGACCGAGGACCGATACGTGAAGTCGGTGGAAATCCGCGAAGTCAACGACGTGGGACGCTCCGACGACGGTGGCCACGAAGGGCGGCACACGGTTGGCGGACGGTTCGTCGTGCATCACATGATCTGGAGCACCCGGATTCCCCGAAGCGAGGCCGGCGACGGGCCCGTGGCGGTCACTTGGCCGGTCCACGAAGTGGGGCGCGAGCCGGATATTTTCGACGAAAAGGCGGGGCGATTGTTGCGCGCCGGGTCTTCCATCGTATCCAACTCGCTGCATCTGCATTCCAACGGTCGGGACACGCGCGCGCATCTTGAAATCGGCTTTCGGTTTCATCCGCCCGACTATGAACCCACCTACCGGCGCACAAGCTTCGGCCTCGGCAATGGCAGCGACATCGACATTCGCGCCGGCGAAGCGGGCCAGGAGCTTCACGCCTACCAGGTCTTGACGCAACATACCAAGATCGTCACCTTCGAGCCCCACTTGCACGCGCCCGGAATGCGCATGTGCCTGGAAGCGATCTGGGGCTTCAACGTCGAGACGCTCAACTGCGTCGGCTACGATCACAACTGGGTTCGCGGCTATACGTACGCACAAGATCATCAGCCAATCCTGCCCAGAGGCACAATCCTGCACATCATCGGTTACATGGACACCTCCGAAGCCAATCGCAACGTCCCCGACACGCGCAACTGGCAGGGTTCGGGCAATCGTTCTGTGGCAAACATGTTCATCGACCTCGGTATGCGGGTCGCGCTCACGGACGAGCAGTTCGTACAGGAAATGGCGCTCCGTCGCGCACGGCTCGCCCTGGGTCCCAACGACCACGTGATCGGTTGTCCGCTCTGCATGGTGATTCCGGCCAATGGCAACCCGGACTACTATGCCGAAGATGGTGAAGGGGGTGGAGCTGAGGGCGACGGCGCCGGGAATTCGACCCCAGCCTCGCGTGGCCGTGGAAGCCGGTAGCGGCGGCGGGGGGAGGGTCGGGGTGGTGTCCACCCGCACGGCCCGGGTCGCCCTGCTCCCCCTCCTCTGCCTCCCGCTCCTGGCAATCGGATCGGCGTCGGCCACCGCCCAGACCTACTCGCGCGGGCAGAACGTCGCCCCGGCGTTCGAGGGTTGGGAGCGCAACGAGGACGGCTCGTACAGCCTGCTCTTCGGGTACATGAACCGGAACTGGCTGGAAGAGATCCATGTGCCGGTGGACGAGGGCAACGGGTTTTCGCCTGGACCGGCGGATCGGGGCCAGCCGACCCACTTTCTGCCTCGGCGGAACCGTTTTGTGTTCAAGGTGCGGGTGCCGGCGGACTGGGGCGATCAGGAGCTCGTGTGGACGCTGACCAGCAATGGGGTTACGGAGCGCGCCTACGCCACGCTGCGGCCCGACTACATTGTGGACAACACGGTGATCATGTCCGAAACGGGGGCGTTGGGTGCGGGGTCGAGCAATGCCGAGATGCGGGCCAATCAGGCCCCGATCATTACGCTCGAGGGTCCTGCTGAACGCGAAGCAGGGGTCGGGCAACCGGTGACGTTGACGGTCACCATTGAAGACGACGGTCTGTTGCGAGCCCGTAGGCGAGCGGAGCCGACTGCCCCCGCAACCGCAGCGGACTCCGCGCGTGCCGACTCGATCTGGAATGCGCCGCCCACGTTCAGTCGGCGGCAGCTGTCGCCCCCGACGCGCATCACGGTGCAGAAGGTGAACGGGCTGTTCATGTCGTGGTTCCACTATCGGGGCGAGGGCGAGGCGACGTTCGATCCTCCGCAGGTCAAGGTGTGGGAGGACACGCGGGCGGGAGCCAATTCACCCTGGGCGCCGCTGTGGGTGCCGCCGGAGCTGCCCGAAGACGGGCGCTGGACGACGACGGTGACGTTCGATCGGCCCGGTCGGTACGTGTTGCGGGGGCGCGCCGACGACGGGGGGTTGTTTGCGGACGTGGAGGTGACGGTTGTTGTGAGGCCGAGCGCCACTTAGGTCACTTGTAGAAAGGTGGGACCTCGAATGAAGTCGCAACCGATGGTGAGGATTGTCGTAATCGTGATGGCGTGGGCGTTGATCGCCGCGCTTGGGTCGCGGGGCGTCGCACCGGCGCCGGCTGTCGCGCAGGCCCCCGAAATCAAACGCATGTTCGACGTGCGCACGTCCATGCGCGACGGCGTGGAGCTCTCGGCGGACGTGTGGATGCCGGCCGAGGGCGGTCCCTTCCCGACCATCATCATTCGCACGCCATACCTCAAGACGATGGCGATCGAGGGGTTTAGCCTGGCGGGATGGGCGACCTACTTTGCAGAGCGCGGCTACGCGGTGGCGATTCAGGACGTGCGTGGCCGAGGCGACTCGGACGGCAAGTTCGGGTTCTTCTTCCAGGAGGGCGAGGACGGCTACGACACTATTGAATGGATGGCATCGCAACCCTGGGCGAACGGCGACGTTTGCACGTCACCGGGTGGTTCGACGGCGATCAGCCCGGCGCCATGTTCTATTGGGACGGCATGATGGCGCACTCGCCCGCCGTCGCAGACCAGTTCCTGCTGGCTGGGCCGTGGGGACACGCGGAGACCTTCATCGGCGGGACGTTGAAGCTCGGCGACATGGAGTTTGCGCCACACTCGCTCGTGGACAACGAGGCCGAGCATCTTGCCTTCTTCGACCATTACCTCATGGGCAAGACCGACCACTATGGTCAGCCCCGGGCCCGCGTGTACGTCATGGGGGCCGAGGAGTGGCGCGAGTTCGATCGCTATCCGCCGGCGGACGCGCAGCCCACCAATCTCTACCTGTCCAGCGGCGGGAGCGCGAACTCCATTGCGGGCGACGGGGCGTTGTCGTGGTCGGTTCCCGAAGACGGGCCGCCCGACCGATTCACCTTCGACCCGCAGCGACCCGTTCCCGCGTCGATCTCGACGCTGCCCCACGGCGAGGACCGCACTCCTCTGCATCGCCGCGACGACGTGCTCGTCTACACCAGCGAGGAGATCGGCGAAGCCGTCGAGATCGTGGGCAAGGTCGTGATCGAGTTCCACGCGGCCACCGACGCGCGCGACACCGACTTCGTCGCGAACATCATGGACGTGTATCCGGACGGCAGGGCGGTCAAGCTCGGGCCGGTGACCGGGGTGGTGCGCGCCCGCTACCGCAACGGGTTCGAACGCGAAGAGCTTCTGGAGCCCGGCGAGGTCGCGCGCTACGAGATCGACCTGGGCCACATCGCGCATTCCTTCCAGCCGGGACACCGGATCCGCATCGACCTGACCAGCAGCGCCTACCCCCACATTGCGCCCAATCAGAACACGGGCAACCCCGTAGCGACCGACACCGAGTGGAACACCGCGAACCAGATTATCTTCCACAGTCGAGAACACCCGTCGCGGATCGTGTTGCCGGTGCGAGCGCGACGTCGCGCAACCGAGTAGACTGCCGTCGGCCCCACCTACGAAAGCCGAACACCATGATCCCAATCCCCCCGGAAGCCCCTACCTCGCGCTTCGGCGCGATCTTCGCGACGACCCTCGCCGTTTTGGCCACGGCCCTGCCCCTCGGCCCCCTCGCCGCCCAGCACGACATGCACACGGGGTCGGGCATGCACGAGGGCCCCGCCGTTCTGCGATCCGCCCGCCTTCTCGACGTCGAGACCGGCGAGATGCACGAGAACGGCGTCGTGGTCGTCGAGAACGGCCTGATCACCGCGGTGAACCCCGAGACCGTCCCCAACGTCATGCACGACATGGACCTCGGCGACGTGACGCTGCTGCCCGGCTTCATCGACGCGCACACCCATCTGGCGATGGAGATCAGCGCAACGTCGTTCACCGACGCGGTCACGCGCACGGAAGCGTGGGGCGCGTTCAACGCGCTCATCTTCGGCGAGCGCACCTTGCGGGCCGGCTTCACCACCGTGCGCGACTATGGCAGCGACATCACGGTCGAGCTCGGCAAAGCGGTCGAAAGCGGGCACGTGGTGGCGCCGCGGGTCGTCCCGTCGCGCAATCCGCTGGGCATTACCGGCGGCCACTGCGACGTGACGGGATTCGCGCCCGGCATCCGCGAGGGCGGGCCCGAAGAGGGCGTGGCCAACGGTCCCTGGGAGGTCGTCGAGGCGGTCCGCTACCAGATCAAGCACGGCGCACAGGTCATCAAGACGTGCGCGACAGCGGGGGTGCTGTCCCTCGAAGGGCCGGTCGGCGCCCAGCAGTACACGCTCGAAGAGCTGTCCGCCATGGTCGAAGAGGCCGCGCGTCACGGCGTCAAGGTGGCTGCCCACGCGCACGGTTCCGAGGGCATCATGGCGGCGGTGCAGGCCGGCGTCGCGTCCATCGAACACGGTTCCGTGCTCACCGACGAAATCATGGACCTCATGATCGAGAAGGGCACCTACCTGGTCCCGACCACCTATCTGGCGGACCGCATAAACCTCGACGCACTTCCTCCCCTCGTTCGCGGCAAGGCCGAACAGATTCTGCCGGTCATGCGCGTCAGCCTGCAACGCGCGATCGACCGAGGCGTCCCAATCGCCTTCGGAACCGACGCGGGCGTGTTCCCACACGGAGAAAACGCCGGTGAATTCGCAATCTACGTAGGGATGGGGATGAGCGAGCTCGACGCCCTCCGCACGGCCACCGTAAACGCCGCAGACCTGCTTGGAACCGAGGATCGGGGTCGCCTGCAAGAGGGCATGTTGGCCGACATCATCGCGGTTGCGGGCAATCCGCTCGACGACATCGCGGCTACCAAGGACGTGCGTTTCGTCATGCTGGGCGGGCGCGTCGTCAGGCACGTGGTTGACGGCCGCGAGATGCACTGACGGCCCGTGGACGAAGCGGCACACAATGCCTGAAGCCGTCGTCGCCGCCTTGTTGCGGGGCGCACGGGCGTTCCGCCAACGCGAATACCAGGGTGGCCGCAACATCATGTCGGGCTTGGCTTTAGGGCAGAGCCCCAAGGTCATGGTGATTGCATGCGCGGACTCGCGCGTCGATCCCGGCCTAATTTGCGGCGCGGCGCCGGGCGAGCTGTTCGTGATTCGCAACGTCGCCAATCTGGTGCCGCCCTACGCCCAGGGCGACGGGCGCGGCGACGGTGTCCGCGCCGCCCTGGAGTATGGCGTCAAGGCGCTGGGAGTCTCTGACGTCGTGATCCTGGGGCATTCCGGTTGCGGCGGCGTCGGGGCCATGATCGACATGGCGTCGGGGGTCGATTTGCCGCTGGACCACGTCCGTCGCTGGGTGGGCGTCGCCGACCGGGGCCGCGACTTGGTGCTCGGCAATCCGGGCCGCGCGGAGATCGAACGTCGGTCCGTGCTGAACTCGATCGCGAACCTGGGCGAATACCCATGGGTGCGGGAACAGGTCCATGCGGGCGCGCTGGCATTGCATGGATGGTGGTTCAACATCAACGATGGGCGCATGTGGGTGGCGGACCTGGACAGCGGCGTCTTTGCACCCGCGCAAGTCGCACCCGGGCAGGGCGCGTGACCACCTCGCGACCCGATTTGCACGACGATCTCAGAACCGCCGTGCGGTCTCTCTGCGCCCGCTTCGACAACGAGTATTGGCGCGCCGCCGATGCCGCCGACAAGTATCCCCAGGCGTTCGTCGATGCGCTTACCGAGGCCGGCTACCTGGCCTGCCTGATCCCGGAAGCGTACGGCGGAACGGGGCTGGGGCTGGAAGAGGCGTCGGTGATTCTGGAAGAGATCAACCGTTCGGGGGGCAACGCCGCGGCGTGTCACGCGCAGATGTACACCATGGGGACCCTGCTGCGCCACGGCTCGCCCGAACAGAAACGGCGCTTCCTGCCCGGCATCGCGGCCGGCGAGCTGCGCCTCCAGGCGTTTGCGGTCACGGAGCCCGACGCCGGCTCCGACACCACGCGCATTCGCACCTTCGCCGAGCGGCGCGGCGACCGCTACGTCGTCACGGGACAGAAGGTGTTCATTTCGCGCGTTCGTCACTCCGACCTCATGGTTCTGCTGGCGCGCACGCAGCCGCGCAAGGCGGTTGCGAAGCGCACCGACGGCCTGTCCGTGTTCCTGGTCGACCTGCGCGACGCGGGCGACCGCATGCGCGTGAATCCCATCGACACCATGATCAATCACGAGAGCTGCGAGGTCTTCTTCGACGGCCTCGAGGTGCCCGCCGAGAACCGCATTGGCGACGAGGGGCGCGGCTTTCGCTACATCATGTCGGGCATGAACGCCGAACGGATTCTGCTGGCCTCCGAATCAGTCGGCGACGGCTTGTACTTCGTGGATCGGGCGGCCGAGTACGCGCGTACGCGGAGGGTGTTCCGTCGACCCATCGGCGCCAACCAGGGCGTCCAGTTCCCGATCGCCGACGCTTACATGGACGTGCGGGCGGCGGCCGCCGTGCGCGACGACGCAGCCCGCCGCTACGATGCCGGCGAGACGCGCGGCGAAGGGCCCAACATGGCGAAATACCTCGCCTCGCAGGCGGCGTGGAAGGCGGCGAACGCGGCGATGGACGCGTTCGGGGGGTGGGGAATGGCTGCCGAGTACGGGATCGAGCGCAAGTTCCGCGAGGCGCGGCTGTACCTGGTCGCGCCGGTGGCCAACAATCTGGTGCTCAGCCACGTGGCCACGCACGTGCTGGGCATGCCGAGGTCGTTTTGAGCGGCGCGGGTGGGACGTCTTCCCGCGGCGCGGGCGGCGGGCGAGCCGAGTGGCGGTCGATTCTGTTCGTGCCGGGCGACCGACCCGACCGGTTCGCGAAGGCGCTGGCCGCCGGGGCGGACGCGGTTTGCATCGACCTGGAGGACGCGGTGGCTCCGGCGCGAAAGGCGGTGGCGCGGGAGGCGGTGCGGGGGTTCCTGGTGGATGGCGATCGGGGGTGGAAGCCGTCGGGGCGGCCGTCGTCGGGGGCCGCACGGGGACGATTGCCGGTGCGCGTGACAATTCGCCTGAACGCGCTCGGCAGCGCCGAGGGGCGACGCGATGCGGCGGTGTTGTCGCCGTGCCCGCCACCCGATGCTCTCATCCTCCCTAAAGTGACGACGGCGTCCGACGTCCGTGCGGCCCACCGTCGCTTTGGCGAGGACGTCGGGCTCATCCCCATCGTCGAAACCACGAAGGGGCTCGCAAACGCGGCTGAGATTGGCGAGGCTTGTGCCGCAGTGACGGCTTTGGCGTTCGGGGGGTTCGACCTGGCGGCGGAGCTTGGGGCCGACCCGACGTGGGAGGCGTTGTTGTACGGGCGCTCGCGCGTGGTGCATGCGGCTGCGCTTAACCGCTTGGCGGCCTTTGACATGCCGTCGCGAGAGCTTCGCGGGAACGAGCGGTTGCATGACGAGGCGGTGCGTGCGCGGCGGATGGGGTTTACGGGGAAGATTGCGATTCATCCGGCGCAGATTGCGGCGATAAACGGGGCGTTCACACCGTCGTCCGAGGAGGTTGCCGAGGCGCGTAGGATTGTGGCGGGGGACCGAGCGGCGGATGGGGGCGCGGTGGCGCTGGACGGTCGCATGGTCGATCGGCCCGTGGTTGAAGCGGCGCATCGGACTCTGCGGCGCGCCGGGTTGAGGCGCTGACGGTATGGGGCGCTGACGGAGGCTGACGGCGTATGGACGACTCGCACAAGGAGGGCCTGCAATCGAGAACCCGCACTGATGTGCTGCGAGTGTGGCATGCGCGTGCCATGCTGGGGTTGCTCGATCGCGATCCGAAGACGATTTGCGCCGGGGATCCACTGCCGCTGGGGTGGCACTGGCTGTGTTTTCACGACGCGGTGCGTTCGTCGGAGTTGGCTCCCGACGGTCATGAAGAGCGCGGCAAGTTCATGCCCGCCATTGACTTGCCTAGGAGAATGTGGGCGGGCGGACACCTGCGCCAGCTCCGTCCGGTGGTATTGGGCGAACCCGCGACGCTGATGTCCAAGGTGAAGGACGTGAAAGAGAAGGAGGGGAAGAGCGGCCGCCTCGTATTCATCACGGTTGCGCACACGCTTACGCAGCTTTCGGGGCCCTGCGTTGAAGAGGACCAAGTTATCGTGTACAGGGAGGCGGAGCCGCGTGGTGGTGGGCGCATGGCCCGGCGGCGTCCGGCCCCGGCAGCCCCAGCCGCACCGACCCCAGCCCCGCTGCGCCCCCCCATTTGGCGCGAGACGTTCCTGCCCACGCCCGTTACCCTCTTCCAGTTCTCGGCGCTCACCTACAACGCCCACCGGATCCACTACGACCATCCGTACGCCACGGAGCAAGAAGGCTATCCCGGCCTGCTCGTACACGGCCCCCTCACGGCGCTCCTGCTGCTCGACGCCGCCCAGCGCAACATGTCGGCGCCCATTCGCAGCTTCCGTTATCGCGCGATGGCGCCACTCTTCGCGGGCCAGCCGATCACGTTGGTCGGGCGTGGCGCGGATGGTGTGGCGTCAGCGGGGGGTAACGGCGCGACGGTGGCCAAGATCGTGGAGGCGCTGGATCCCGCGGGTGCGGTGGCGATGCGTGGTTGGGTGGAGCTGACCAATATCATCGGGCAGCCTGGAGTGACGCCTCTTATGGACACGCCTCTTATGGACGCTAACGACCACGTCGACGCCGTAATCGCCGACATTCTGACCCACGAGGGCGGATACGTGTGCGACCCGGACGATCCGGGCAGCCACACCAATTTCGGCGTCACAATCGCGACGCTGTCGGCTTGGCGCGGAAGACCCGTAGAGCCGGAAGAAGTGCGGAACCTGACCCGCGCCGAGGCGGTCGAGATCTACCGGGAGCGCTACTGGAGCCAACCGCGGATATCGAGATTGCCGCGCCATCTGTGGGGACCCGTGGTCGACATGGCCGTCCATTCCGGCGCGAATCGCGCGATCCGCTTGTTGCAGCGCGTGTTGGGCGTGGGGGACGACGGCGTGATTGGGCCCGTGACCTGTGCCGCGGCTAGCGAGGCCGACCCACACCAGACCGTAAGGGAGTTCTGCACGCGTCGGGTCGATTATCTTTTTGGCCTGGCCGATCGACGCCCGTCCAGCCGCAAGTACTGTCGCACCCGCCGGGGCGGCAAGGGCGGATGGATCCGTCGTACGGAACGCTTCGTCGCGCCCGAGGACCGGCTCAGCGAGGCTGAATTCGCCCAGCGGTGTTCCGCTTGGAAGGAGTGAGCTTACGGTGCTGCACAGATTCTTCAGACTCTTCGTCGCTGTGGTCGCTGCCGTGGCCGGTATTGCCGCGGTCGCCGTCTCGGCGCCCAGCCCGCTACCCGACGATTATCCCAAGAACCCCGCCATCGACGCGCTCAACTACGCCTTCTCGCTCACGCTGAGCGACGCCACGGACCGGATCGAAGGCGAGGTCGCGATTGATCTACGGTTCAAGGAAGCGGGGGTTTCGCAGGTCCGCCTCGACCTTGCCAACGTCCGACCCGACGGCACCGGCATGCAGGTCCGGCATGTGCGCGGAAGCGACGGCCCCCTCGACTACGCGCACGAAAACGACGCCCTGATCGTCTCGCTGGCACTATCCCCCGAACCGGGTGAACGGCGGCGCATCTTCGTAGGGTACGGCGGCCTCCCTGCCACGGGCCTCATCATCGCTCCCAACAAACATGGCGACCGGACCTTCTTCAGCGACAACTGGCCCAACAAGGCGCGCAACTGGCTTCCCACCATCGACCACCCGTACGACAAGGCGACGAGCGAGATGATCGTCACCGCTCCCGCCCACTACCAGGTCATCTCGAACGGGTTGCTCGTTGAGGAGACCGACCTTCCCGGCGCAATGCGACGAACGCACTGGAAGCAATCCGTGCCCATTGCGACGTGGTTGTACGCCTTGGGCGCGGCCCGCTTCGCCGTGCAAACGGTGGACCACTACAACGGCGTGCCAATCCAGACCTGGGTTTATGCACAGGACCGTGACGCCGGCTTCTACGACTTCGCCGTCCCCACCAAGCAGGCGATGGAGTTCTACGGCGACTGGGTCGGCCCCTATTCCTACGAAAAGCTCGCCAACGTGCAGTCAAACAGCGTCGGCGGCGGCATGGAGGCGGCAACGGCCATCTTCTACGGCGACGCTTCCGTCACCGGAGAGCGCTCGGTCCGATGGCGCAACGTCATCATTCACGAGGTGGCCCATCACTGGTTCGGCAACTCGGTCACGGAATACGACTGGGACGACGTGTGGCTAAGCGAAGGATTTGCGACCTACTTCACCCTCCTCTTCATCGAGCACCAATACGGACGCGACGAGTTCGTCGAGCGCCTCAAGGTCAGCCGAGACGGGATCCGAACGTTCATGGCTGAGCGTCCCGACTACCGCATCGTTCACGACAACCTCCGCGACCTGAGTCAGGTCGTGACCGGCCCCGGCACCTACCAGAAAGGGGCTTGGGTGCTCCACATGCTGCGGGGCGTGGTGGGAGAGGACGCGTTCTGGGCCGGGATCCAGGACTACTACCGCGAGTTCCGCGACGCCAACGCAACCACGGACGACTTCAGGATGGCCATGGAAGAGGCCTCCGGCATGGATCTGACCGCGTTTTTCCAGCAGTGGCTGTATGGCGGCGGCTGGCTAAAGTACGAGGGCGGCTGGAGTTACGACCCTGACGCTAGATCGCTTGAGATTGTGATTGACCAGGCCCAAGATCCCGAGTACTCGTTTGCCATGCCCGTGCAGATCGGGATCCGCCATGGGTCCGGCGAGCCTGCGGAAGTTGGCGTTCATGGATCGACGGAGCCGCTGCGCATGGTGACGCTCCAGGTCACGGGGCGTCAAAACCGGTTCTCGGTCCCGGTGAGTGGGCGGCCGCAGGAGGTTGTTTTGGATCCGGGTACGTGGCTGCTGATGGACGCGGACTGGGAGGAACGGGGGAGTTGAAGTAGCGGCCCAAGCATAGTGTAGCAGCCACTTACCCGTCAATCAAGTACTTCCTGATCGTTCCTCGAGCGTCAATCCCCGCCACGAAGGGTGCCTTGGTTGCAGCCACGAAGCCCCGAATCTTGCGTCGCTTCGCAGCCAGCAGCTTACCCATTGCCTCGCCAGTGGCATGCTTCATACGGATGACGATCACACAGGCTCGGTGCTGCTTGACTGCGTTGATTTCGGCTCTTCTGTAACGAATGTTCCTGTCTCTGGTCACTGCGTGCACAGCGACAATCAAGGTGAGACGTAGCGACAATCAAGGTGAGAATACGAGATCGCGACGTTGTGAACGAAGGGATGATAACAAGGTGGCATGGGTGGAGCAGGTTGAGCGTCCTGGAGAGCCTGTGAGGCGGTCCTACTTCGTTGGACGGTCCGAGCACGGAATCAAGGCTGGACGGTACCGTGCTCCACCCCCGTGCCAGCGTGAGCGTCGCTGCGGGGTGGGTGGGTAACCATTACCCGTCGTTCCGTGTTGGAACTTGTTCCGACATGGACCGGCGGGTGACCGGCGGGCCCGCTCACTCGGCAGCCCTCGCGGTTCTTTCCGCCGGTGCGCGGACCAATCGTGACCGCGTACCGACCTCATGCTTGTGACCTCCGTCCGCCGCCGGCGATGGAGCGTGGCGGGTTGGGCCGTCGCCATAGCCAACTTGCCGGGTGGCGAGGATGGGAGTGGGGGTCGGCCCCGGCGCGTACCCCACGTCCCGGAGTCGGTTCGTCGGTCTGTCCATGCCCAGCGGCGGCTTTCCTGGCGGCCACGGCGGCGCGACGGCGGTAGCTTTCGACGTTGAGTTCGAAGACGTGGGAGCGGTGCACGAGGCGGTCGACGGCGGCGACGGTCAAGGCTTCGCCACCGAAGATCTTGTCCCAGGCGCTGAAAGGTTCGTTGGCGATGACGAGGAGCGAGCGATTCTCGTAGCGTGCGCCGATGAGTTCGAAGAGGACGCTGGTTTCGGTCCCTTCGCAGGTGGCGTAGGAGAAATCGTCGAGAATGACGAGGTGGTATTTGTAGAGCTTGGCGATGGCGGCGTCGAGGGCGAGGTCGCGCCGCGCCGCCTGGAGCCTCTGCACCAGACTCGACGTTCGCTGGTACAGCACGCGGTAGCCGTTTTCGACCAGCTTGAGTCCGATGCCCGCGGCGAGGTGACTCTTGCCCGTTCCCGGCGGACCGAAGAGCAGCACGTTGGCCGCTTCTTCGAGCCAAATGTCGCCGCTCGCCAGCACGCCCACGCGCGCCTTCGACACGGCGGGCACGAGGTTGAAGTCGAAATTGTCGAGCGTCTTGCCGCGGGGCAGCTTCGCCTCGGCTCGGTGCCGCTCGAAGCGCCGCCGTTCGCGATCGGCGACTTCTTGGCTGGCCAGCGCGGCGAGCAGGCGCGCCGAGGACCAGTCTTCCCGGTCCGCGCGTTCGGTGAAGCTTCTCCACAGCGCCCGCATGCTCGGCAGGCGCAGTTGCTTCAGCAACAGGTCGAGTGCCGGGGGATCGACGATGAAGGAGTCTTTCATCGCGGTGCTCCGTTCAGGCAGGCGTCGTCGTAGCGCGACAGTGGCGGGAGGGTCGTTTCGAGGTCGGGAAGGGAGTCCGGCGCTGGGAACCGGTCGCGCAGCACTTCGGCGTCGGGCAACCGCCCGGCCTCGAGCTGCGCTTCGATCTCGTCGGCCAGCAGGGCCTCGCATCCGTGATCGTGGGCCAGCGCAAGGAGTTTGACCATCCGCCGGCAGGCCTCGCGGTCGTCCAGGCGCTCGCGCAACGCGTCGAAAGCCTGGCGGTAGGCGTCGCGGGGGAACAAACCGTCGCGGTGGACCCAGTTCATCATCGCCATCGGCTTGCGACGCAGAGAGGGCAGCACGTGCCGGTAGTTCACGACCCGTCCCCGTCGCCCTCCCGGTCCCGGGTGGCCCCGAGGCAACGTCACGAGCTCCTCGGTCCCGACGAAGACGACCAGGCGGTCGTCGTACAGTCTCACCCGCAGCCGGTGTCCCACCAGCCGCGACGGCACCGTGCAGAACACCCGCCGCAGCGAGAACCCACCCGCGCTCGTCACGCGCACCAAGGTCTCCTCGAAACCGTCGCTGCGACGCCTCGGCAACGGCCGCAGCACGGCTCGCTCGGCGTCGATCCTCTTGCGGTTGCGAGCGTTGCGGCGACTCGCCACCCGGCTCACGAACTCTCGGTACGCCTCGATCGTCTCGAAGTCCCTCGATCCCCTCAACAGCAGCGCATCCTCGATGGCCCGCTTCAAATGCCCGTGCGCGCTTTCGATCGAGCCGTTCTCGTGCGCCCGGCCCCGGTTGTTCCGGCTCGCCTTCATCCCGTAGTCTCCCATCAACGCCTCGTAACGTGCGGTCCGGTCCTCCCGCGCACGACGCTTCAGGTTCCGAAACGCCGCCGACAGACTGTCCGTCCGGTGCTCCTTCGGAACGCCGCCCAGCGCCCACAGCGCGTCCTGCAACCCCTCGGCCAGGGCAACGTAGCTCTCCCCGCCCAACACCACCGCCACATGCAGAATCCCGAGTACTCCAGCCGAAAATGGTACAGCTTGTGCACCAGCTTCTCTCCCCCAACCGTCACCCCCAGACGCCCGGCGTCGGTGAAGTCCGACAACCCCCGTCGCCCCGGCTCGTGCTTCTGTCGGAAAACGACCTCGCGCGCCGGCCCGTGCTTCGCCTTCCAGCTCCGAACCCGTCGCTCCAGCGTCCGCCGAACCCCCGGATGACGCCGCATCATCTCTTCGTACAGCGCCACCGCCCGCAACCCCGGGTTCGCCTCCAGCAGCGGCACGATCTCCTCGTCGAATATCCCCGCCAAAGGGTCGGGGCGTCTCCGCCCCCGAGGCTTCTTCACCGACCGACGCCCCGGATCCCCTTCGATCCGATGCGCCGTCGCCCTGCTGAACCCCGCCTTCGCCGCCGCCAGCGCAGGCCCGTCCTTCCGTCGAGCGGTCATGTACAGCTCCATCTGGTGGTCCGTAATCCGTCGGCCCGGCACTTCGCGTCTCTCCTGATCCCAGGGAAACACCAAAGCTCAAACCTCCCGCCGCCACCTCCGGCCGTCTCACCTTGTTTGTCGCAAGCGTCTCATCCTGATTGTCGCGCTACACTCAAATGGAATCCAATAGGGACAAAGACATATACGGGCCACGCTCCCCCATTGTGATCGATGCGATACGGATGGACATCCAGCGCGGGTGGTTCCGTTCACCGCTGGGCCGGGCATTGGCAAGTCGCAGATGCTTGGTAGTGATCACGCCCAGCGTGTCGATCTTGAACAACATGTCTTCTTCGTCCTCGGTTCTGGTCAGCATCGCGCCGGGTATCCAGTATCCGTTCTCAATCACCTCCATACCGTGCGGAACCAACCCAAGTGGCAATTGGAGGTTACGCTGCCATCCACTGGATGGCGAGAATATTGCAATCCAACGTCGTTGGATATCCAGGACGTGAACATCCCCGGATTTGTCGAATCGAGCATGTGCCGGGTACTCGAATTCTCCCGCTCCCTCACCTCGACCACCAAAGACCTGAAGCAGTTCTCCTGACGCAGAGAATAGCGATACCCGCGCTTCGGGCCCATCCGTGACCAAGACCTGTCCTTGTGGTGACACGTCGAGGCTTTCGATGCTGACTATCGGAAGGTTGGGAGCCTGTTCGAGTTCCAGAGAATCCACTAGAAAGAATGCATCTGTGAATGCCATGGTGGGCAGTACGTCATCTGGTGGAACGTCCGCGTTGCATCCGAGTATCGTGCAAGCTGCGGTCACGGTACCGATTTGCTTCCTTGTGGCCCTCCAAAACGCGGCTCGCACGCGCTGAATCATCATGCGATGTCGGCTCTCCAAGTCAAATCACGGGGAGGACAAGATCGCCGCAAGCGTGCGAATCGCCCGAAATCGATAGGACCTGACCGTCGTCCTCGTTACCTCCATGTCCTCTGCGATTTCGTGGTCGTCCATGTTCGCCATCATGCGGACAACGACCGACCGTGGGCCCTTGGGGAGGCGCCGCACCTCTCCGAAAAGGTGGTCCCGCATGTCGTTGGGGTACCCAGCCAACGCACGCTGGAGGTCGGCGTCCGCCCGCCCCTGAAGCTCACCCCGCCACACCTGGAGCTTAGCGGCCCTCCTCATTCTCTTGGTCAGCAGTCTACGCCCGACATTGCGGGTGATTCCCATTAGCCACCCCCGTGGCGACGTGATCATGTCGGCGGAGGGTGCCAGACCAAGCGCCACGATGGAAGCGTCCTGCACCACATCCTGGGCGTCCGTTCCCGCCCCCGAAAACTGGATCGCGACATGCACCATGGCGTCACGGTGTTCCGCGATCCACTTCGCAACCAGGGATCGTGCCGCATCGCTTTCTTCATCGTGCTCCATCGCGTCGGCTGGCAGCACGCGATGCGGCCCTCGACACCGCCGACGGACGACTCCATGTCTACCTTCCTCGGGAAACAAACCAGACTCCCACCGTCCGGGCAGCCAAGGCGTATGCAGGCCTTTCACTTCAGCGAGGCCCGGTTGGCCAGCGTCATCTTCCGTAACCGCGCTTCCGCCACCGACGTCGACCGTGGCGAGCGCCACGACGGCGAGAGCGAAAGCGAGGGCGGCTTTCCAATTCTTCATTCGAGTGGTTCTCCTCTCTACACTGTAGTCTCTACGAACACGCCAAATCGTTGCACTCGCCGAGAATCTTCCCGCCCCCCCACCTTGCCCCCGCCCCCCAACGGCCCCACCCTACCACCCACCCCTTCCACCCCATCCCGGCGACCAAGAACATGCCCCGACTCCTCTTCGCAGCCGCCATCGCCGTCGCGGCCACCCTGGCCGCGCCCCCCGCCCCGGCCTCCGCCCAACCCGGCGCCCGCGCCTACCCGGCTTCCGCGCACGGCGGCAACTACATGCACAACTTCTATTTCCCCCCGGCTCCCTCGTCGTCGCCCTGGTACCCGGCCTGGCACCCCGGCGGCGAGCTCGTTGCGGTGGCCATGTCCGGCTCGATCTGGGAAGTGGACGTGGCGACCGGAGACGCCACCGAGCTCGTCTACCCCGCCGGCGCCGAAACGCCCGCATCGCCCACATACTACTCTTCGCCGGAATACTCTCCGGACGGCGCCTGGTTGCTCTACACCGTCGACGACGGCGGCGGCACCATCGACCTCGAAGTCATGAACACGGCCACCCGTGCGCGCCACCGCCTCACCGAAGGCGCGCACATCCACGCCGATCCGCGCTTTTCCCCTTCCGGCGACCGCATCGCGTACGTTTCCACCGCACCGAGCGGGTATTTCAACGTCTACATTCGCCCCTTCGCGGACGGCGCCTGGGCGGGACCCGAGATCGCGGTCACCTACGACAACTCCTTTGGCCGCGATCGCCTCTACTTCGGCTCGTGGGACATGCACATCTCACCGGCCTGGCTCCCGAACGGCCAAGAACTTCTGCTGGTGTCGAACCGCGACGTAGCGCTCGGAAGCGGCAACGTGTACCGCGTGCCAGCGCGCGCCAACGGCATCGACGACCGCCAAGTGGTACTCGCCGAACAAACCCTGTACCGCACGCAACCGCACGTGTCGTACGACGGCAAGCGGTTCGTCTACTCCTCCACGGCCGGCAGCGCCGATCAGTTCCAGAACCTCTACGTGCAGCCCACCACCGGCGGCGAGCCGTACAAAATGACCTTCTTCGAGCACGACGCCTTCCACCCGCGCTGGTCGCCCGACGCGGAATGGATCGCGTTCGTGGCCAACGGCGAGGGCCGCGACGGTCTCCCGCAGCTTCACCTTCTCGAAGCGAACGGCGGAGCCTTGCGCCGCATCGACATAGCCGAGCGTCATTGGGCCCGCCCCACGGGCACGCTGGCCGTGACAACCTTCGATGCAGCCGGAGACACCGTTGCCAGCCGCATTCATCTCACCGCGTCGGACGGGCGGTTCTACGCGCCAACCAACGCCTACGCGCGCGTCAGCCGGGCCCGCGACGCCGTGTTCCATCACCCGGGGTCCTTCACCGTCGACCTGCCCGAGGGCGAGGTCGAAATCACCGTGGTGCGGGGCTTCGAGACCACTCCCGCAACCGTCACCGCCGTCATTCGCGCAGGCGACACGAGCGAAATCGACGTGATGCTGCATGAGATCTCCGACGTGTCCGACGACGGCTGGTTCTCAGGCTCCACTCATGTGCACATGAATTACGCGGGCAATTTGCGCAATAGTCTGCACAACCTGATGATGATGTCGGCCGCTGAAGACCAGGATGTCGTCAATGAACAGGTTGCAAACAAGGACAATCGCATTCTCGACCATCAATACTGGCTGCCGGGCGGCGGAGCGCATCCGCTTTCGCAACCCGACCGGGTGCTTGTCGTGGGGCAAGAATACCGCCCGCCGTTCTATGGTCACGTTTTCATGTTCGGTCACCGCGACCACTTGATCGCGCCTTATGCAATGGGCTACGAGGGCACTGCAATCGAGAGCCTCTACCCCAGCAACACCGACATGCTGCTCAAGGCCAAGGCACAAGGCGCCACCACTGCCTACGTGCACTCGTTCTACACCGGCGATCCGCTCGAAGGCAACCTTGGAGGCGCCAAGGGGTTCATCGTCGACGTCGCGCTTGCGGCCGCCGATGCCGTCGAGTGGTCGACGCCGCAGGACGGTTGGCCTCCGGTTTATGCAGTTTGGAGCAACGGCATACGTACGACCGTGGTGGGGGGCGAGGACAGCATCTCAAGCCTTCACGCAACGCCGCTTGTGGGTTCCATGCGCACCTATGTTCGTACCGCCGATGGACAACTGTCAATGGAAGGGTGGTTTGAAGCGCTTCGCAACGGCCACGCCTACGTGAGCTCGGGTCCGTTGATCGAGTTTAAGGTCGAAGACAAAGGGCCGGGAGAAGAGCTCGACCTTGCCGATCCAGGGACCGTGCGCGTGCATGGCCGGGTTTGGGGCGTGGTGGCGATGGAAAGGGTCGAGCTTGTCGTAAACGGCAATGTTGTGCGCACCTGGCAATCCGACGGCGACCGCACGTCGTTCGATTTCGACGACGGGATCGACTTTTCCGACAGCGGGTGGATCCATTTGCGGGTCGCCGGCAACCGCGACGACCGCTGGCCCCTCGACACGACGTACCCGCAGGCGTTCACGAATCCCGTGTGGGTGACCGTCGCCAACCGCCCAATTCGCAGCGCGGAGGCCGCGGACTACGCCATCCGGTGGATCGACAAACTGCAGGCCATGGCCGACGAATGGCCCGGTTGGCGCGCCGAGCGCGAGCGCGAGCACGTATTCGCCCAGTTCGAGGCCGCCCGCGAGATCTACCGTCGGCGGGGCGCGGAAGCGGGTCGGGATGCGCGCGACGCGTCCTCGGTTTCCGACCCGGCGCCCCCCACCGTCGTCGCGCAGCCGAGCGGTGTCGCAGCGGTCCTTCAGGCGGTCAGCCCGGTCTCGGACGACGTGGTCTGGATCGGCGGGCACGAGGGCGCGATCCTGCTCACCCGCGACGGGGGCGCAACCTGGACCGACGTCGCGGCGCCCGGCGGCGATTCCCTGCAATTCCGGGACATCCACGGGTTCTCTTCCAGGACGGCCGTGGCGCTTACCGCCGGCCAGGGCCCGGTGTCTCGCATCTACCGGACGGCCGACGGCGGCGCGACCTGGACCCTCCGCTTCCTCATGGACCACCCTGAAGGCTTTCTCGACTGCCTCGACTTCTGGGACGGCGCCCGCGGCTTTGCCTACGGCGACTCGTTCGACGGCGCGCCGTACGTGCTCGTGACGACGGACGGCGGCAGGACCTGGACGCGGGTTTCCCCCGACGCAATGCCGCCTGCGCTTCCGGGCGAGGGCGGATTCGCGGCCAGCGGCACTTGCGCGCGTGCGGGTCCGTCGGGTCGCGGCTGGATCGGCACGGGGGCCGGCGGCGCTGCGCGGATCCTCGCTACGACCGACTACGGCGCCACGTGGAGCGACGTTGCCGTGCCGATGGCCACCGGCGCCGCAGCCGGGATCTTTGCGCTGGCCGTGGGGGGTGGTGAGCCCGTCATGGCGCTGGGCGGCGATCTCGGCGCAGCCGACGAGGTGGTCGCACGCAACGCCGCCGCCTCGCGGGACGGCGGGCGCACGTGGGAGGCGGCCACGCCCGCACCCATAACGGGCGCCGTGTACGGCAGCGCGGTCGGGGGCGCGATCGCGCAGCCGCGCGTGGTCGCCGTGGCGCCCACGGGCACCGTCTTCACTGCCGACCTGGGCGCGTCGTGGCACCAAATCCCCGGTGTCGAGGCATGGGCCGTCGCGTTTGCGAACGGTGGCCGCGTGGGGTGGGCGGCGGGGGGCGGGGGTCGCATATGGAAGATCGCGTGGTAGGGCACGCGGCCCGGTCGGCGATCGCCGTCGCGACGGCGATCATCGCCGCCACGGCAGCAATGGTCGCTGCGACCCCTGTGTTCGCGACGACCCCGGTGTTCGTCGCACAAGACAGCGCGCCCGCCACACGGACCGCCTCGTCGCCCCAAGTGGAAGGGCGGGTCGTCGACCTCGCCACCGGCGATCCCATCGAAGGCGCGGCGATCGCCCTGACCGCTCCTGGAGAAGCCGAGCCCGACGCCCGCAAGGTCGAATCCGTCTCCAATGACGCCGGCCTTTTCACGCTGGCCAACGTCCCGCCGGGAGACTATGCAATCACCGTCTCCCATATCGCTTACGGCACCCATGCTGAACGGCTAACCCTGGCCGCAAACGATCGCATCGCACTACGGATCGCCCTGTCCCCAACTGCCATCGAGCTCGACCCGATCACCGTCGAAGCGCTAAGCGACGACACTCGGGCCGCCAGGGCGTCGGGCTCCCCTCTTCGCCGTCTCACCGCCGCGCAGCTCGCGCCCATTGTCCGTTCCGGCGACCACCTCGCCAACGCCCTGGCGCGGCTCGTGCCCGGCATCCGTGCGAGAAGCGGCCGCAGTCAGCCCGGCCAGCTCGTCTGCGTCGAGTTTCGCGACCCGGCTTCGTTGGCCGCGCCGGGTTGTCGCACACCCGTCGTAATCGTCGACAACGTGCGGCAGGCCAACGCGCTCATCACTCTGAACACGCTGCCAATCGGGGACATCCGTAGCGTCGAGACGCTGGGACCGGGCCAGGCGGGCGTCCGTTTCGGCGCCGACGCAAGCTACGGCGTGGTGGTCATCGAAACCTTGTCCGGTTCGCCGCGGGACGGCCCAGTGCTGGGCGGCGGGACAGCGGGCTCCCCGGGCGGAACCTACAGCTGGGCGCTGGAATCCCGGCCATATCCCTGGAAGCGGGCATTCGCTGCGGCGGCCGCTGCCAACGCCGCCGGATTGCTCGCCGGTTACGCGCTGTCTCGCTCCTGCCTCAGCTTCGACGACCTGTCCCGGCATGTCGCGGGCGCCCGCTGCGGCTCCGCCCGCAACGCCGCCTCCCGGCTGGTCCTGTACGGCGGCCCTCAGGTAGCCGTCGGGTTCGTCAGCCGGCGGGTAGGGGCCACCGATCTGTCGCGCGGCAGCGCCTGGAAGAACGCCGTCGCGGGAACCATGATGGCCGTGCCCGGAATCATGCTGGCCCTCACCACCGAAGACGACGGCTTCCAAGGATCGTCCGAGGTGGGCATTGCGATGGCGGTGGTGGCCGCGCCGCTCACTGCGGTGCTGGCCGACCGGCTGTTTCGGCGGGTACGGCATTAGCTTACCATGTTACACACACGCCCGTAACCAACTACCGGAGAACCCACCCCCATGTCCGCAGCACAATCCCTCCTGGCCGCCTTCAATCAAGTCGTCGCCGGAACCCGCGCCACCCTGGAAGCCGTACCCGAAGACAAGCTCGATTGGAGCCCGCACGAAAAATCCTGGACCCTCGGCGCGCTGGCCACCCATCTGACCAACATCCCGAACTGGACGATGGGCACGCTCGCCGCGTCCGAGTTCGACGTGGCCCCGGCAGAGGGCGCCCCCCCGCCACTGGAAGCGGCCTCGACGAAATCGGCGCTGCTTGAGGCGCTCGATGCGAGCACGGGTGCGGCCCGCGCGGCGATCGAATCCTGCTCGGACGAAGATCTCGCGGCCCCGTGGACGATGCTCATCGCGGGCGAAGCCCGCTTCACCCTTTCCAAACACGTGGTGCTGCGAAGCTTCATCCTCGACCACATGATTCACCATCGCGCCCAACTCGGCGTGTATCTGCGTTTGCTGGACGCGCCGGTCCCACAGGTCTTCGGACCGACGGCCGACTACCCGGACATGTAGCGCCGTGAACCTCGACCCCGATCGATTCGACCTGCTCACCTTTGATTGCTACGGGACGCTTGTCGACTGGGAGGCGGGCATCGTCAACGCCGTTGCCATCGCCGCGGCGGCCTCAGCGCCTGAACAAGTCCTGCCGACCGATTCCGCCGTCCTGGCCGCCTTCGCCGCCGCCGAGCACAAGGTGCAAGGGGAGCGCTACCGCACCTACCGAGAAGTACTCGGGCTGACGCTGGAACGCATGGGCCCGAGGTTGAGCTTTCAACCCACCGCCGCGGACTGCCACGCCTTCGCGGCTTCGGTGGGCGACTGGCCCGCCTTCCCCGACACGGTCGCGGCTCTGCGGCGGCTCGGATCCCGCTATTGCCTCGGGATCGTTTCCAACGTCGACGACGACCTGTTCGCCATGACGAGGGCCAAGCTCGACGTCGATTTCGACTGGGTGGTCACCGCGCAGCAGGTCGGTAGCTACAAGCCGGCGGACCGGCACTTCCGCAAGATGGTCGAGCGCTCGGGAATCCCGCGCGAACGCACGCTGCACGTGGCCCAGAGCCTGTTTCACGACATCGCGCCCGCGGCCAAGCTCGGCTACGCCACCGTGCACGTGAACCGACCCAGCCGAGCAGGCGGCGGCGCGACCCCCAGCGCCAGCGCGCAGGCCGACGCCACGGTACCGGACATGGCGAGCGTGGCCGAACTGCTCCTGGGCGCCACGTGAGCGCCGACGCCAAGGCCGGCGTCGCCGACGGGCGCGACGGCATCTACACCATCCGCGCAAGCGGCGTCCATCGCAACTGGAACGGGATCCACTACAAGACCGGCCTCTCGGCCAAGAACGTGCCCGCGCAGGCGCTGTCGATGAACGTGGCCCGGATCGCCCCAGGCGGCGTGGCCTTCGCCCACATTCACGTGGACTTCGAGGTCATGCTCTACATTCTGCAAGGCACCGTGCGCCACGACTTTGGCCCCAACCTGCGCCATTCGATCACGAACCAGGCCGGCGACTTCATCTACATCGAGCCGGGCGTGCCCCACGAGGTCGTCAACGTCAGCGACAGCGAAGACGTGGTGGCCGTTGTGGCCCGTTCCGACGCGTCGGAGTGGGAGAACATCGTGGACTACGACCGCGAGACCGGCAAAGCGATCCGCTGACCGTCGGCTACGTCGAGTTGGCCAGCCGGTCCAGGAATGCGCGCTCGTCGGGCGTCAGCGCCCTGGCCCCCACCTTGCGCACCTTGCGGAGCAGAACGTCCAGCTCCTCGCGGTTGATCTCGTGCAGTCGCTCTCGGGGAATCGCTTCCCAGCGCCGCACGGCATCCGTGTCGCCCACCTCGACGGGCGGGTCCGAGCTCGCCAGCACGCGAGTCACCACTCTCCGATGCCGACGGCGTTCCCATTGCAACAGGAACACCCACCCGGCCCCCAGTCCCCCAAGGTGGGCGAAGTGCGCGATCCCATCCTGCGAACCGGTGATTCCGGCGAAGAGACTGGAGACCACCATGAACACTGCTAGCATCCACGCCTGAACCGGCAGAATGCCCCAGATGTAGATCTCCACGCGAGGCCAGTAGCGGGCAAATCCGACCACTACCCCAAAGATCGCGCCGGACGCGCCCACCACCGCCGCTCCAGGCGAAAACGCGAAACAAAGGAGCGCGCCCCCAAAGCCGCAAACGAGGTAGAACCCCAGGAAGGTTCGGCTCCCGAGCCTTTCCTCCAGCCTCGGTCCGCAGAAAAAGAGCATGAGCATGTTGAAGAAGAGGTGCATCCAGTTCGCGTGCAGGAACGCGTACGTCACGATCGTCCACGGCCTCAAGTGAGCCAGGGCGGGGATGAAGGCGAGCTCCACGCGGACAGCGGGATTGCCCCAAGTCACCAGGAACATCGCAACGTTGGCCAGCAACAGCCTCTGCACCCAAGGCGTCATGAACACGGGGACTACCCCTCCTTCGCGAAGTGAGATCTGCCGCGCGCCCGCAGTTCGCTGGGCAGAAGCACCGAGTGGATAAAATCATGGACGGGCGTAGGCACCCCCGCGGTTGCACCCAAACGCACGACCGCGCCGCTCCAGGCGTCAAGCTCCGACGGGCGACCCGCGTCAATGTCCCGTTGCAGCGACGAGGTTCCCTCGGCTGGAAACGCGTCCAGCATCGCCATGCCCCGCGCCACGGCGGCGTCGGTCAGCGCCGTACCATGAGCGTTGGCGACCGCGACGATCTCTTCCATGGCCCGTCGCAGCACCGATCGGCTCTGCGGAAGCGTGCGCACCGGCCCCAGCGGCATCCGACAGGCCGCACACACGCCGCCCAGCGAGCAAACCAGCAAGAACTTGAACCAGAGCGCGACGTCGATGTCCGGCGGCACTTCTGCCGCCACGCCGCCGTCGCGGAACGCGGCGACCAGGGCGTTGGCGCGGGCCGACTCGCCTCCGTCCCATTCGGACAGCGCCACGTACGGGTCCACGCCGACGTGCCTCACGTGGCCGTGCGCCTCCACCTTGCTGATAATCCGCGTCAGCCCCTTTCCCATCCGCCCGCGCCCAACCGCCGGGAGCAGCGCCTCGTGGGCGTCGATACCGTTGAGCAGCGGCACGACCAACGTCTCGGGACCCAGCAGCGGCGCGATCCCTTCGCGCACGGCAGGCAACTGAAACGACTTGACCGCCACGACCACCGCGTCGACCGGCCCGATTTCGCTCGGATCGTCGGTGGCCACGGCAGGCTCGACCACGAAGTCGTCCTCGCGCGAGCTCACGCGGAGACCCGAAGCCCGAATCGCATCCAGGTGCCCGCCCCTGGCGATCAGGGAGACGTCGAGCCCGGCACGCGCCAGCATGCCGCCGAAATAGCCGCCCACGCCTCCCGCGCCGTAGACGGCGATCTCGCGGAGCGCAAACTTTACAGGGTTGCGATGGCGCTCGCCAATCGTCATGCGTCTCTTGTCCGTAGCGAACTCGTTGCGGCGGACCAGCCCGACCCACCGGTAGCCGCGAACCCGCCACTATTCCGGCGACCTCGTGGCCGCCCATCATTCAGGAACACATACAATGATAATCCGAATCGTCCCGACAGTCCGATGCGCGCTGGTTGCCGTGGCCGCGTTCACGTGCGGCGCGCCCTGGACTCCACTCGCCGCGCAAGCTCCCGAACAGCGATACGCCGACTGGGCGCGTCCCGATTTTCGCCCGCAGGAATACGAGTACCGACGGGGCCATACGATGGACGGTCTGCGGGATTCGGGCGGCGGCTTGCTACTGACCCCATCGTCCGACGGCGTGACCCACGGGGGCACGTTCCGACAACTCGACGACTTCTGGTACCTCACCGGTCTCGAAATCCCGAGCTCGATGCTGGTCCTCGACGCCGACCGGAGGCGGTCGCTGCTGTTCATGCCGTCGCGGGATCCGCGCTTCGAGAATCCGGGCAGGCCGAACGACTTTCCGGGGCGACCGTTGCTGGACGATTACCAGCTGCGGAGCATTGCCGGGATCGACGAATACCGGGATGTCGAGGAGCTGGAGGCCTTCTTGCTGGACCGCGTGGCCGCGGGAACCGCGCTGCGCGTCAACGCAGGCGTCGCGGGGCCGCTGCCGGAGCCGTCCGTTCCCCTGATCGGCGCTCTGGACGCCAACGCCGCGCTCTTGTATCGACTGCGGTTGAATCACCCCGAAGCTGAGATTGTAAATGCGTTCGAGGTCGTGGCTCGCATGCGCATGGTGAAGTCTCCCGCCGAAATCGTGAGAATGCGTGCGGCTGCCGATGCAACGGTCGCAGGGATTCGCGCCGCGGCCGATCGGATCGGGCCGGGGATCGACGAACGCACCCTGCAAGGCGAATTCGAGCGTTCATGCCGGTCTTTCGGCGCGCAAGGCATGCCGTTTACGCCAATCGTCAAGAGTGGTCCCAACAGCCTGTGGCCGTGGCGGATTCTGGCCGCCCACTACAATCGCCGCAACCGAGCCATGCACGCCGGCGAGGTCGTGATCCTGGATGTAGGGTGTGAAGTGGATGGCTACGTGAGCGACGTGGGGCGCACGTTTCCCGTAAGCGGGACGTTCTCGGATCTGCAGCGAGAGAAGTTGACGCTGATCAACGGGGTTGCCGAAGCGATCATGGCAGCCGTGCGTCCCGGCACGAATCTGCGCGAGCTTACCGCCGTCGCGTACCGCGCGATTCCCGACGCCGAAGAGGCGCACATGCAGGCGCCGGTGTTTTTCGGCCACCACATTGGGCTGTCGGCGGGGGACCCGTCCCTTGTCGACGAGCCGTTGGCGCCGGGAATGATCTTCACGGTCGAGCCCTGGTACTACAACCACGAGCTCGGCGTGTCGGTGTTCGTCGAGGAGGTCGTATTGGTTACCGAAGATGGCGCCGAGGTGCTGACCACGGCGCTGCCTCGCGAGCCGAAGGCGTTGGCGGAGATGGTGCGGTGAGCGTGAAGACGCCGTGGCCGAGCGCCCGGGCGTCATATCCGCCCTCGGCTTCAACGGAAAACGAGCCCGGCCCGCCGGCGCGCCATCTGTACGCACTTAGCAGGTAGTGTTGTCCACCCCTCGTGCCGGCAGCCAATACGATCGTGTCGGGCCCGTATGCGAAGATCCATCCTGGGGCGGGCAGGTCCGCAACGTACGCCCCCTGGACGTGGACCGAGATGCGGTCGGTGATGGGCCGGAAGCGATTGCGAGTGTCGAAGTGGTGAGCATGGGCCCAGCACGAAGTCGCGGCGGGAATGCCGTTGGGTTCTTGGCCGCAGGTCGCAAGCGCGGTCTGGTCGTCGCCGTATCGGCCTTGCGCGACAACGAGGATGTCGCGAGACAGGGCGGCCATGCCGGTAACGAAGGAAGCTTGGGTGAAGTACGCCAGCACGTCTTCTCGCGGTGCGTATGCGAACTCGCCCCGTGCTGGCCGGTGGGCCGGTCGCCAGGACGGCGGCTGCGTGTCGACGCTGTCAACCAACTCGCCACCCTCGTACACGTGAACCCTGAAAACCAAGTTCACGGCCGCAAACACCGTGGGGCCGCTGATGGCCCCGATGGTTCGCGCCCAGCTGGGCCAGTAGGGCGTCTCCATCACGTCGCGCGGAAACACCATCAACTTGTCGGCCACCCAGTCCCCGTGCGTCTGCGGCCAGAGCCACGTGTCGCCCGATATGTCCAAACGAAATGGCCTGGGCCACGTCCTCACCTGCGTCCGCTCGAGCGCCTTGTCCCACTCGGCGAACATCGCGAACAGCGAATCGCGCGTGACGGTGGTGGTGTCGAGGACCTCGAAGAGGTCGCTCCATTCAGAGGGGAGCCGGGGCGGATCGGGGGCGCAACCGGTGGCGATTGCGATGCCGAATGCCAACGCAGTGCGTATTTGGGCCTTCAACCAACCCTCCGATGCGCCGAAACTCGAACGGACCATCCCCATACGTTCCAAATTTCGCTCAAGGTCTGAATATGGCGACCCACTCCCGTTTGGCGTAAGGGCCATCTGCAAGGCACCCACCCGTGATACGGTGGCACCCCCACCACCCTACAACCCTCCACCACCTCCCCCAGCGCCACTGGACGAGACTACCGTTGACACACCGTGGCCGGTGTGTTAATGTGGGTTGACCTTCACCACCTACCTTTCGCAGGCGGTGGCAAGTGGCATGACCGCGCTCGCAAATCGAGGACGATGAACACGACTACCACCCGTGCTGTATCACAAGACATACTGGCCTTGGTAGTTATCGTGTTGGCAGGCGCATGTGATTCACCTAGACCCACCCGTGTGGGCACAGGCTCGTTTGCGGACGGGACCTGCGTGTTGCCAGATCCGCAGCCGTGCGACAACTGCATGGATTTCTCACTTGTCGCCCAGCTGGGAGGAAAAGAGCTGGATGACGGAGTCTACCTCCTGGGGAACGGGCCGGCAGCGTCGACGGTCCAAGATCGATTGGGACGGTACTGGGTTGGCCAGGGCGATCACCTAAAGCTATTTGCGCCGGATGGTCGTTACTTGAGAACCATAGGACGCCGTGGGGAGGGCCCAGGAGAGTTTATCCTCGGCTATCCAATCGCGGTTGACCGCCATGGGCAGGTTCATATCCTCGACACGGAAAACGGCAGAGTCTTAATGGTGGATGAGGACCTTACGTTCAGTGATGCTGTCAGATTACCAGCATTCAGTTTTGAAATGGCCCTCTTTCCCGATGCTCGTCGGTATGCAATGTCGTCATGGATTACCGATGTCATGAGCGCCGGCTATCCGATTCATGTGTTGGACGCAGACACGGAAACCGTCGCATCCTCTTTTGGGATCCTTCCCATCATGGAAGAGGGCACGCGACCTCTGGACCGACTTGACAATGAGCGTTGGATTGCGGTCTCCTTCACGGGTGTCGTGTTCGCATCGCGAACTGCGGAGTATGTCGTAGACGCGTGGAACAGCCACGACGGCAGTCGCATAGGTCGATTGGAGGGGCCACCACTCGATGATGGGCAGCGTGTACCTGGCCCATATAACCGGGCCAACCCCCCTTGGCATGCCGTTCGCGACATTTGGATGGACGCGAGCGATCTCCTTTGGATCAGTTTGGATTATCGGGTTACCGATTGGGAGGATTACAACACCGAGGTTGTGTCGCCAAGCGGTCGCGTTACTCTGAAGATCGAGGATAATTCGCGTGCGGACACCTACCGCCATCGTATAGACGTAGTAGACCCTCATTCATGTGCGGTTGTGGCGTCATCATGGTTCGACGAAGAGGGCGAATTGGCTAGGTTTGTACGGACAGACGGTAGAGTGCTCTTTGCGGAGCTAGTGCGAAGGCCCTTGAGTGATCCCGTGGTCAACATCTGGCAACCACGAGTGCGATGATAGGGCTGCTGCCTAGCTTCTTGCTCGCTTTTCTGCTCCTGGTAGGAACGATACGCCCTACAACCCCCCCACCACCTCCCCCAGCGCCCCCACCGCCTCACGCAGCTGCGCGTCGGTCACATACGGCGCCGGGCCCAACCGCAACGTCCGCCCCCGTGAGTCCGCGTATACGCCCCGCCCCCGCAACGCACAGCAAACCCGCCCCGCGTGGGGCGTTTCCAGCGCGAGAAAGCCACCCTTTCTCGTAAGCGGCGTCGCACGATCCCGCGTCAGCACCGCGGGATCGACGTCAAGCGCATCCACCGCATCCGCCAGGTGGCGCAGCTGCCCCAGCCCTATCTCGCGCAATCGCTCCGGCGTCATTCCCTGCTCGCGAAAGAACCCGAAGACAGCCGACGCACGGTAGTGGCTCACGGGGTCGTAGGTCGACCCGGCGAAGCGCAGGTGACCCTCGCCATACCGCACCCGCGCGCCTCCGACGCGGTGGCCGGCCGTGCCCGCCCCACCACCCGCCCCCACCCCACCAGACGGCGGTTGGCTCGCCAGCGTCCCAAACTTCGCAAACCACCCGGTCAACGCCGGTTCAAGCGTACACCCACGCGGAAACCGCAGGAAACAGTTGCCTTCGCCGAGCTGGCAGTACTTGTACCCGCCGCCGACGACGAACGCCCGCTCCAGCCCCATGTCCACGACCGAGAAGGGCACGGCGTTGAGCGAATGGTAGGCATCCACGAGCAGCTCGGCGCCAACCCGACTACACGCCGCGGCGACCTCGTCCAACCCCTCCACAATGCGGGCGTCCCGGAACAGCACCGACGACACCAGCACCGCCGCCGTGCGGTCGTCCACCGCGCGCACGATGCGCTCGGCAATCGCGCCCTCCGAGGCCGCACATTCGCCGGTCGGCACGCGGCAGACCTCGATGCCCTCGCGCTCCAGTCGGTCCAGCTGTCTGCGAATGGTGTGGAACTCGCCGTCGGTGGTGACCAGCCGGGGACGCCGCCGCAACGGAAGCGCCGAGAGGAACCGCACGACCAGCTCGTGCGTGTTCTGACCCAGGGCGATGTGCCCGTCGGGATCGTCCAGCAAGCGTCGGTAGCCGGCGCGCACAAGGTCGGCCATTTCGAAGGCGGCGCCCCACTTGTCGTCGACGTGTTCGGCCGCGTCCAGCCATGCCCGTTGCTGAGCCGCAAAGGCCACGTCGGGCCACGCCTGATGCGAGTGACCGGTCAGCAGCACGCGCTCCGAGACCCGGAAGCGAGAATAGTGCCGGGCGATGGCCGCCGCGTCTGGCATCTTCACGGCACGCCACCCATTACAGCGACGCGCGGATCGCCCACAGGTCGGGAAAGGCGCGGTGCGCGAGGGTCGCCGCCAAATACGTAACGCCGGCGCTTCCCCCCGTGCCGCGTTTCATTCCTATGGTGCGTTCCACCATCTTCATGTGCCGATAACGCCACTCCTGCATCCCTTCATCCAAGTCAACCAGCCGCTCGCATAAATTGGCCAGCTCGGGATCGCTGCGGTAGACGAGAATGAGAGTTTTCTGCACGTCGGGGTCGGGCGTCGGGGGATCCATGACGTTGCGCGACAACACGCGGTCGGGAATCGCATGCCCTTGGCTGGCCAGGAATTGCACGAACGCGTCCCACAGCGTTGGCTCCGCCAGACGTTGCTTCAACGCGGCCTGCTCGTCGGACCCGGTCCCGACCGTGTGCACGATTGCTGCGCGTTTGCGCCCCAGAACGAATTCGAGTGCGCGGAATTGCGCCGACTGGAAACCGCTGGACGACTCGAGCCGGTCGCGGAACGACTCGAACTGGACGGGGGTCATGGTCTCGAGAATGTCGAGCTGGGCCACGAGCACTTTCAGGATCGTGAGCACGCGTTTGAGTGTGGCTGCCGCGCGGTGCGTATCGCCCTCGTCGAGCAGGTTGCGCACGTGATCGAGCTCGTGCAACACAACCTTGAACCACAGCTCGTATACCTGATGCACGACGATGAACAGGAGCTCGTCGTGTTCTTCGGGGTCGGAGAGGGGCGACTGTAAAGCCAGCAGCTCGGGCACCTTTAGGTAGGACTGATACGTGACGCTCATTTTGCTTCTGTCTCGGGGCCGAAGGCCGCGGCTGCCGCGCCGAAGCGGGGCGTGTAGTTGTCCAGCGTCTGGTACTGCGGGGGCCAAGCGAGGGGGTAGCCCAGCGCATATGCGGCGTGTCGGGTCCAGTATGGGTCCCACAGGTGGGCGCGCGCCATGAGGCAGATGTCGGCCCGACCGGACGCGATGATTCCGTTCACGTCCTCGAACGACGAGATGTTCCCGACCGCCATTGTGGCAATCCCGACATCATGGCGGATGCGGTCGGCGAACGGCGTCTGGAATTGCCGCCCGTAGCGTGGACGCTGATACGGCACCGTCTGCCCCGACGAGACGTCGACCACGTCGCAGCCGCTCCCTTTGAGCGCGCGGGCAATCGTCACCGAGTCTTCCGGTTCGTTGCCGCCGGGCGACCAGTCCACGGCCGAGAGGCGCACCGAAAGCGGTTTTTCGTCGGGCCACTGCGCCCGCACCGCGCGCACGACGCGCAGTGGGAAACGCAGACGGTTTTCGAGCGCGCCGCCGTAGCGATCGGTGCGCACGTTGGTAAGAGGCGACAGGAAGCTTCCCAGCAGGTAGCCGTGCGCCATGTGGACCTCGACGATGTCGAAGCCGGCCTCGGCGGCCATGACCGTGGCGCGTTCAAAGTCGGCGATTACGGCGGCCATGCCGTTTTCGTCAAGCTCCCTGGGGACTTGGCTGTGCTCGAAGTAACCGATGGGCGAGGCGGATACGATCGGCCAGGCGCCTTCCGTCAGCGGTTCGTTGGATCCCTCCCAGTCGATTTGGGTCGCCCCCTTGCGTCCGGCATGCCCCAGTTGGATCCCGACTTTGGCGTGGCTGTAGAGATGCACGAAATCGACCAGGCGTCGCCATGCCGCCACATGATCGCCGTCGTACAGACCGGCGCATCCGGGCGAAATGCGCGCATTGCGGTCCACGCCGGTCATTTCCGCCATGAGCAGCCCCGCGCCGCCGACGGCGCGCGACCCCAGGTTGACGAGATGCCAGTCGTCAATCCGGCCGTCCCGCGCGGAGTACTGGCACATGGCCGACACCCCCACCCGATTAGCCAGCACCATGTCCCGCAGGCGAAACGGGGTGAACAGCGGGGGCGGAGGCGCGCGACGCTCACGACCGGAAACGGCAACGCCGGTCTGCAGTTCGGACTTGTCGGCGACCCAACGGTTCACGGTGGCCACGAATTGGGGATCGCGCTCGCGCAGGTTCTCGTGAGAAATGCGCAGGCTGCGGGTGAGGAGCGAGAAGGCGAACTGTTCCGGCTCCAGGCGAACGTAGCGCTCGGTGTCTTCGAACCACTGAAGGCTCGCGTGGGCGGCGCGCTGCAACGACTCCACGGGCGGGCGGCGTTCGGATTCGTAGGCGGCCAGGGCCTTGGTCGGCGAACGGGCGCAATCGTGCTTGTGCAGGGCCGACGCCAGGGCGATGCCGTCGAGCATGGCCAACCGGGTTCCCGAACCCACGGAGAAATGCGCGGTATGAGCCGCATCGCCGATGAGCACTACGTTGTTGGCGAACCAGCGCTCGCACGCAACGGTGGGGAAGCGCCGCCACACCGACCGGTTCGCAAGTAGCGGATGGCCGTCCAGCACGTCGGCGAACAGCCGGGACAGGTATTGCACGGTGTCGTGCTCGGTGGCCGACGCCATGCCCGCCCGCCGCCAGGTCCGCTCGGTGGCTTCGACAATGAAGGTGGAATTGCCGCAAGCGTCGTATTGGTAGGCATGCACCCGCCACAAGCCGTGCTCGTTTTCGCGAAAGTGGAAGGTGAAGGCGTCGAAGGGCCGCGTGGTGCCGAGCCAGACGAACCGGTTCGGGCGCAGGTCGATCGTGGGTTGGAAAGCGTCCGCGAAATGGTCGCGAGCCGTGCTGTTGATGCCGTCGGCCCCGACGACCAAGTCTGCGTCGAGGTGCGAAGACGGGTCCTGCACGTCGCGCTCGAAGTGGAGCGCCACGCCGACCTCGCGACAGCGCCGGTGGAGCAGGAGCAGCAGCTCGCGCCGGGAGATTCCGGCGAAGCCGTGCCCGGTCGATTCCAGGCGGCGGCCCTGATAATGGATGTGGATGTCGTTCCAGTGGTGGAACCGCTCCTCGATCGCGCGCAGGGTCGGGGGATCGGCTTCGGCCACTTCCACCAGCGTGGCGTCGGAAAAGACAACGCCGAACCCGAACGTGTCGTCGGCACGATTGCGCTCGCAGACGACCACCTCGCGGCGCGGATCGTCCTTCTTGAGAAGCAAGGCGGCGAAGAGGCCGCCGGGACCGCCGCCCACGACCTTGATCTTCACTTCACCAAACCACGCCCGATGATCTGGTGCAGGATCTCGGTGGTCCCCTCGTAGATCCTCAGCGCCCGCACGCTGCGATACAGGTGCTCCACCGGATTCCCCACCACCACCCCTCTGCCCCCCAGCACCTGCACCGCGCGGTCCACCACGCGCTGCGCGGCCTCGGTGCAGAACGCCTTGGCCATCGCGGCCTCGGTGGTAATGCGCGGCGCCCCGCGATCGCTCTCCCACGCTGCGCGATACGTCAGCAATCGCCCGGCGACCAACTCGGTGGCCGACTCGGCGAGCTTTTCGCGCACCACCTGGAACGCCCCGAGCGGCTTCCCGAACTGCGTGCGACCCCGCGCATGCGCGACCGCCTCGTGAAGCGCGCGGGCCGCCATGCCGCACGCTGCCGCGGCCACCGTGGGACGCAGCCGATCAAGCGCCGCCATGCCCGTCTTGAACCCCGTGCCCGGCTCCCCCAACATCGCCGCAACCGGCACGCGGCAGTCGTCGAAGCGAATCTCGCCCAACGGATGCGGCACGCTCATGGGCAGCGCCCCCGCAAAGGCAAGCCCTTCCGCGTCGGCGGGCACCACGAAGCACGAGATCCCCCGCGTTCCGCCGCCCGGTTCGGTCGCCGCAAACACCACGTAGAAGTCCGCGATTCCGGCATTCGAGATCAACGTCTTGTCGCCGCACAGCAGGTAGCCGTCGGGCGCGCCTTCGTCGGGCCCCAGCCGCAGGCCTCGCGTCTTCATCGACCCCACGTCCGACCCGGCTTCCCGCTCCGTCATCGCGAACGCGCCCACCGCCTCGCCCTTCAGCGCCTTCGCCACCCAACCACCCGGGTCCGCCCCCACGATCAACCCCGGCGTCGCACTCAACGCCTGCAGCGCAAACGCCGCGTCTGCGAGCGGCGACCACCACGACAGCGCTTCGCGCGCAATCACGCAGCCGCGCACGCTCCCTTCCGCGATCGGCTCGAACAACCGCGCCCGTCCCATGCCAACCACCAACGCCCGAACCTCGGCCGCGTCCCCATTGTGCGCATCTTGGTGATCGGCCGTCCATTCCCGACAGAACGCATCCACGCGCTCCCGATACTCCCGATGCGACGGCTCGACAAACGGCGCGACGACGTCGAGCGACAGCCCGGTCACGGCATCCGCGTTCTCGCCGGGCCGCTGCCCCGGCCTACTTGAAACGCGGCTGTCGCTTCTCAACAAACGCCTCGTAGGCCTCGCGAAAATTGGGACTCATCATGCACACGGCCTGTGCAGCCGCCTCCGACTCAAGTGCCTTGCGAAGCGTCATGTGGGCCTCTCGCTTAAGCGACTCCTTGGTCACGGAGAGCGCAAACGACGGCCCGCGCGCCAACTCTTCGGCCAGCGCCGTCGCCTCGTCCAACACGTCGCCGTCCGGCACGACGCGGTTGTAGAGGCCAATCCGGTGGGCTTCCGCAGCGTCGAGAAACGCCCCGGTCATGAGCAGCTCGCTCGCTCGTCCCAAACCGACGATACGCGGCAGCAGCCAGGCCGCCCCCATGTCCGCCCCCGAAAGTCCAACGCGCGTAAATAGATACGAAATCTGCGCGGACTCGCTCGCCACGCGCATGTCGCAAGCCGTGGCGATCACCGCACCTGCCCCCGCAACCGTCCCGTTGAGCGCGGCAATGAGCGGCTGGCGACACTGCCGCATGGCGAGGACCAGGTCGCAGGTCATCTTGGTAAACTCCACCATGTCTTCCAGGTCGCGGCCGAACAGCTTGCCGATGATCTCATCGACGTCGCCACCGCTGCAGAACCCGCGTCCCGCGCCCGTGATCACGATCGCACGGATTTCGGGTTCGTCGTCCACTTCCCGAAACGTGTTCCGCAGCTCGTCGTACACCTCGAACGTGAGCGCGTTCAATCGCTCCGGGCGGTTCAGCGTGATCCGAGCAACCTGCGTGTCTTTGTCGTAGTCCATCCGAAACGAGCTCGGCGTGGGGAAGGTAGGGGATTTGAAGTCGATCATGGCTCCTCCTTGACAGTGGTGTCTCGAATGGTGTGTGGTCCGTCCCGGCGCGCCTGCGGAATTGCCGCCGTCGCTTCAATTTCTACGACCGCGCGCGGATCCACCAGATCCGCTACGGCAACGAGCGCCATGGCGGGGAAGTGCTTCCCAAACACCGCGCGGTATTCGGCCCCGATCTCGGCCAGCGATCCTCGATAGGCTTCCATATCGGTCACGTACATCGTAAGCCTTCCAACGTCCGCAACCTTCCCCCCTGCAACCTCCACCACGCGCGCAACCTTGGCAAGCGCGGCCCCGAACTGCGCGGCAAGGCCCTGCCGCTCCACCCCAATCTGGCCCGCCACGAACAGCACCCGACAGCCTTCCGGCGCCAGCATGCCGTTGTTCCAGCCGCGCGGAGATCCGAGCTCGACCGGATTGACGATCGTGAACGTCACGACCCGGCCCCCGTCCCGCTGCCCCCGCCACCCCGCACCACCAGCTCGACTCCGTGCAGTGCCGACGCTTCGTCCGGCATGAACGTCATCACGGCGTGCGCGACCTCGTCGGCGGTGATGAGGCGGCCTCCTGGCTGCCTGTCCGCCAGGTTGTCCCGCACGGCCGCCGCGTCTCGTCCCGTGGTCGTCGCGATGAACGCGATGTTGCGATCCGTCATGGGGGTGTCCACGTAAGCGGGACACACCGAGTTGACCGTGACGCCGGTCCCCGCAAGCTCGGCTGCCAGACAGCGGGCCATCCCGATCAGCGCATGCTTGGACGCCGTGTACGAAGTGATGTAGCGATTGCCCTCGAGGCTGGCGACCGACGCGACGTTCACGACGCGTCCCCAACGCCGCGCCAACATGGCGGGCAACAACGCCTGCGTCACCAGCAGCGGCCCCACGGCGTTCACGCGGTGCAGGTGCTCCCACTGCTCGCGCGTCACGCGGAGGAACGGCGCCGACCCCGCGATCCCGGCATTGTTCACCACGACGTCGACCGTCCCCAGCAGCGCCTGCGCCCGACTCGCCATGATCGCCACCGAATCGGGGTCTGCCACGTCGCAGACCACCGCGTGGGCCACGCCGCCCTCGTCTCGCAGCGTTGCGGCCACCGTCTCAATCTCGTCGGCGGTTCGCGCGCATACCACCACTCCCACGCCCGCCTGGCTCAGCGCCCGCGCCACGGCCGCCCCGATGCCCCGACCACCGCCCGTCACCACGGCTCCGCGCCCCGCCATACCCACGGGCTAGCTCCTCAACGCTTCCGCCAGGGACTCCGTCACGATCTTCCCCAGGACCTGCAAGGTTGCCTGCCCTTCTTCCCGGGTCGCGGCGGCCGGACTGCCGCAGTAGGCCGCGTCCACGCCCGCCTCTTCAAAGGTAGCCGCGCCCTTGCGGATCGCCACCGACAGCGACGCCGGGTTCTCCGGCAAGGTCCGCCGCACGCCGTCGCGCACCAGCTCGGGCGCAGCGGCCAGCACCACCGACGTCTCGTAGCAGCCGGCATGGCACGCGCCGCTTTTGAATTCGTCGGTGAGAAGCGAGGCCCATCGTCGCCGGGTCAGGTCGGGGTGCACAATGGGCATTTCGCCGCGGTGACGCTGCGCCGCTTCGCGGATCGAGGCCAAGTGGGCCGGGTCGAGGTGCGCATTGACCACCACCAGCGCGACCGCCCCTTGCCGCTCCAACGAGGCCGCCACGTCGGCCAGCAGCGCGGCGAAGGTCGCGGGCCGCACCGAAATCGTGCCCGGAAAGCCTGCCGCAAAGGGCGCCGCCGTGTAGGCCAGGGGGGGCAGCACCGCGGCGTGGTAGCCGTCGCGCCGCAGGGCTGGCAGCGCGGCCCTGGCGGCGGCGGTCGCAATGATCACGTCGGTGATCAGCGGAAGGTGGGGGCCGTGCGCTTCCACCGCGCCGACCGGCAGCAATGCGACCACGCGGGAGCCGGGTGGGGTCGCCGCACTCGCCGCCGCCCGCGCATCGGCACGCCCCCGCCCGAGTCCCAGGGCGTGCAGGTCGGTCCAGGTCGCGCTTCCCCAATCACATTCGTTCATTTGACCTTCTTCCATCGTCCACCAAACATAATCCCCATGGACCATATAATCCCCATGGACCGCCTCAACATCGCCGACTACTTCCTGGACGACCGCGTCGCGGAAGGCCTGGGCCATCGGGTCGCCCTGCGCACCCGGCGCACGACCGTTTCCTATGCCGCGTTGCAGGCGCGCGCCAACCGTTTCGCCAATGCCCTGCGGGACCTGGGCGTGCGGCCCGAAGAACGGGTGCTCATCGCGCTCCCGGACACCCCCGACTTCGCCGCCGCCCTATTCGGCGCGCTCAAACTCGGCGCCGTCGGCGTCATGGTGAACTGCTTCCTCGGCGAGCGACGAATCCGCGAGCTGTACGACTACACCCGCGCCTCGGCCGTCGTGCTCGACGCGGCCCGTCACGAAGTCTTCCTCGCCGCCGCCGCCAACGCGAGCCACGCGCCGCGCCTCCTCGTTCTCCAAACCCCCGACGGAGACGCCCGCGTCAACGCCGCCGCCCCGCGCTTCGACAACTTCCCCTCGCACTCCGACGACCCGGCCATCTGGCTGTTTTCCGGGGGCACCACGGGCCTGCCCAAAGCGGTCGTGCAGAGCCACGCGTCATTCGTCAACTCGACCCTTTGCTACGCCCGCCAAGTCATTGATTACGGGCCGGACGACATTACCCTCTCGGTTCCCAAACTACACTTCGGCTACGCCACCGGTTCCAACCTTTTCTTCCCGCTTGCCGTGGGCGCGTCCGCCGTCCTCTTCTCCGAACGCTGCACCGCCGACGAGCTCTTCGCCCAGATCGCGCGACACCGTCCCACCATCCTGATCAACGTACCCACCATGGTCAGCCACATGGTCTCCCACCCCGACGCCCATCGCCGCGACCTGACCTCCCTCCGCCTTGCAACCTCCGCAGGCGAACCGCTCCCGCCCTCCCTGCACCGCCGCTGGAACGACACCTTCGGCGTCGAGCTGCTCGACGGTCTGGGCACCGCCGAAATGTGGCACGTCTTCATCTCGAATCGGCCCGGCGACGTACGTCCCGGCACCCTGGGCGCCGCCGTCCCAGGCTTCAAGGTGCAGCTGTGCGACGACCACGGCCGCCCGGTGCCCCACGGCGAGGTCGGCCGCATGCGCGTTCGCGGACAATCGCGCGCCCACGGCTATTGGCAACGGCCCAACGCCACCCGACGCGCCTTCGCCCACGACTGGTACGTATCCGGCGACATGATGACCCGCGACGAGCAAGGCTACTTCACCTACCAGGGCCGCGACGACGATCTGCTCAAGGTCGCCGGCAAGTGGTTTTCCCCACGCGAAGCCGAGGAGTGCCTGCTCAAACACCCCGATGTGCGCGAAGCCGCGGTCGTTGGGGTGGAGAATGAAGACGGCCTTGTCGTCCCGGTGGCGTTCGTCGTGCCAAATCGGGCCGCAGCGTCACATTTGAGCGGGCGAAACGACGACCCTCCCGAACCCGGCAACGCGTCCCTCCAGACGCACCTTCGCGCGCACTTGGCGTCCTACAAGGTCCCCCGCGCAATCCACGTCCTCGACGATTTCCCTCGTACTCATCTCGGCAAGGTCGACCGCGGCGGCCTCAAGCACATGGCGCGGTTGAGCGGCGGGTAGCATGGCCGCAACAGCGACGGCGGGCGTCTACGAGGGCATCCACAACGAGCAGGAGTTCTACAGCAACCATTACCTCGCCGAGTTCCTGGGCAAGGACATCCAGGAGACCGTCAAGCGGTGGACCGCCGAGGGCGCCGCATCGGGACAGCCGCCGCCCCACGCGGCCTTGGGCAAGCTGGCCGCCGAGTTCGCCCGCTCCCGCGCTCGGTTCGCCGAGCCGGCGGGCCGCAGCCACGCCACAACCCGCGACTCCCGCGAGGCCCAACCAAGCTTCGCCGCCGGGCACGCCATCGGGAAACGCCTCGCCCTCCAAAACGCGTGGCACCGCCAGCTGCTGGACGTCCTGGGATACGATTGGAGCCCACGCGACCACCTCCTCGACGACGGCGTCGACATCCCCATCCTGGCCAGCGCGACGGCATCGACCGGCGGGGCCGCATCGCGCGGCAACCCCGACCTCCTGGTCATCGGCGCGCTCGACCCCTCCACGGACGACCCCAGCCCGCTCGATCTCCGCCCCCTGCGCCAACAGTTTCGCAGCGAAGCCCCGCCCCCGGACGACCTGTTGCGGGAAGATTGGGAGCGCATCGTCACCCGCCGCGTCTTCGCCCAGGACCGTCCGCCACGCTGGGTTCTGCTCCTGTCTTTCGGCCAGGCATTGCTGATCGAGCGCGGCAAGTGGTCGCACGGTCGCCTGTTGCGCTTCGATCTCGCCGAGATTCTGGGTCGCGGGGACGCCGCCGCCGTCAAGGCCGCGGCCGTGCTGTTGCACCGCGAGTCGCTGGTTCCGGCGTCGGGTTCCGGGCCGTCGCTTCTGGACGAGCTCGACGGCAACAGCCATCGCCACGCGTTCGGGGTCTCGCAGGACCTCAAATACGCCATGCGCGAGTCGATCGAGCTGATCGGCAACGAGGCCATACGCTACCTGCGCGAAGTGCGGCACGAGCGGGTGTACAACCTCGACGGGGACTTGGCCGACGCGCTTGGGCGCGAATGTCTCCGCTACATGTACCGCCTCCTCTTCCTCTTCTACATCGAAGCGAGGCCCGAACTTGGCTACGCGCCGCTGAACTCGGACGCGTACCGCAAGGGATACGGCCTCGAGCGACTGCGCGACCTGGAGATGGTCGAGTTGGCCACGCCGGAATCGCGCGACGGCTTCTACTTGCACGAGAGCGTGCGCATGCTTTTCCGCCTGCTGTCGGAGGGGTTCGACGGCGATCGCTGGGGCGGAACCCGCGACCTGTTCGGGAACGTGGAACCCCTCCAAATCGGTTTCTCGATCCGCGCGCTCGACAGCGCCCTGTTCCGCGAAGGATCGACGCCGCTGCTCGACAAGGTGAAGCTGCGCAACCACATACTGCAACGGGTGATCCGCCTGCTGTCGCTCAATCGTCCGGTCAAGAGCGGCAAGAGCAGCCGAATCCGGCGGCGCGGGCGCATTCGTACGCGCACCTGGGCATCAACCAGCTGGGATCGGTCTACGAATCGCTGATTGCCTACCGGGGCTTCTTCGCCGAGCAAGACTTGTACGAGGTCAAGAAGGCCGGCACGACCCCCGATCCGCTGCACAGCGCGTGGTTCGTGTCCGCGACCGACCTCGACGAATACCGCGACGACGAGAAGGTCTACTATCGCGACGCGGACGGCCGCCGCCGCTTGCGCATGTACAAGAAAGGCACGTTCGTCTACCGCCTGCAGGGCCGCGACCGCGAGAAATCGGCCAGCTACTACACGCCCGAATCGCTGACGCGCTGCGTGGTCAAGCACACGTTGAACGAGCGAATAGCCGACGACACGCCCGCCGACGAGATCCTGCGCCTGACGGTGTGCGAGCCCGCCATGGGGTCCGCCGCCTTCCTGAACGAAGCGGTCAACCAGTTGGCCGAACGCTACTTGCAGCGAAAGCAGCGCGAGCTTCGGACCAGGATCGAGCACGAGGACTACCCCGACGCACTGCAACGCGTACGCCACTACATCGCCGACCGCAACGTCTACGGGGTGGACCTGAATCCGATGGCGGTCGAGCTTGCCGAAGTCTCTCTGTGGTTGAACTGCATTCACCGGGACGGCCACGTGCCCTGGTTCGGCTACCAGCTCACCTGCGGCAACTCGCTGGTGGGCGCAAGGCGCCAGGTTTATCCGGTGGATCAGGTGCAAAAGCAGAAGGGGCAGAAGAAGGCCGACCTTTGGTTCAACCACGCCCCGGACCGCGTGAATCCCGCTTTCGATATGCGGCGGCCGGAGAGCACGGTGTACCATTTTCTGCTTCCCGACCATGGCATGGCGAGCTACAAGGACAAGGCGGCGAAAGCCCTCGAACCCGCCCATTTCACTCGCATCGGCGCATGGCGCAAGACGTTCTGCAAGGCGTTTTCGGCGACGGACGCGGCCGAGCTCGAGCGTCTCTCGGACGTGGTGGACAAGCTGTGGAACCTGCACGTGAAACAGCTCGCGCGCGATCACCTCGAGACGGAAGACACCCAACTCGTGTGGGGCCAGCCGGACCCCGAGCGCCCTCGGCGCACGCCCAACGCGTGGAAGGACCGCATTCGCGATCAGGGGATCTTCGCGGAGGGCGGCGCGGTGGCGAGTCCGTACCGCCGCCTCAAGCTGGTGATGGACTACTGGTGCGCGCTGTGGTTCTGGCCGATTGCGGAGTCTGATTTGCTGCCCAGCCGGGACGAGTTCCTGGACGAGCTATCGCTGATCTTGACGGCCGACGCGAGGCGAGAGGACCAGCCCGAGCAGATCGAGATGCTGTTCGGCGAAGAATACGCGGAGCACGGCCGCGAGATGGCCGAGCGGGTGGTGGACGAGGCCGGGATGCTGGACTTGGCCGAGCTGTTCGCCCGCTCCCCGCGCCTAAGCCTGGTGGACGAGCTGGCCGCGCGGCACCGGTTCCACCACTGGGAGCTCCACTTCGCCGACGTGTTCTACGGGACGGGGGAGGACGGGAAGGTGCGGGGCGGCTTCGACGTGGTCCTGGGGAACCCGCCGTGGGTGAAGGTGGAGTGGAAGGAGAGCGGGGTGTTGGGAGACTATCGTCCGTTGGTGGCGATTCGGAAGTACCGGGCGGCGCGGATTGCTGCGATGCGGAGCGACGCGTTCGAGGAGCGCGCCGGGTTGCGGGACGCCTGGTTCGAAGAGATGGAGGGCGCGAGCGCCATGCAGGCGTTCTTGAACGCGGTGCAGAACCACCCATTTCTCCGTGGCCAAAAAGCCAACTTGTACAAGTGCTTCGTGCCGCGGGCGTGGATGATTACGGGCGAAGACGGGGTGGCGGGGTTGCTGCATCCCGAGGGTGTGTATGATGACCCGAGCGGTGGCGTTTTCCGGGAGGCATTGTATCCACGGTTGCGGTCACACTATCAGTTCTTGAACGAGTTGAAACTGTTCGAGGAGGTGGACCACCACACCAAGTTCAGCGTCAACGTCTACGGCAGGGCGTTGACGACACCGCGGTTCAAGCATATCGCCAACCTCTTCGCACCTGCGACCGTTGACGCCTGTCTTGACCACAACGGCCAGGGACCTGTGCCGGGTATCAAAGACGATGACAACAAGTGGAACACCGCTGGCCATTCACACCGTATTGTCAAGGTCGATGTCGATGGCCTTGCCGTGTTTGCGACGTTGTACGATGCGCCGAACACGCCGGCGCGCCGTGCACGGTTGCCCGCCCTGCATGCCGAGACGTTGCTGCGAGTGCTGCGCAAACTTGCCGCACATCCCTTGCGGCTCGGCGACTTGACGAAGGAGGATTTCACTGTGTCGCAGCATTGGAATGAAACGATTGCCCAACGTGACGGCACCATCCGCCGCAGAACCCGGTTTCCAGAGACCGCGCCCGATTTGGTGTTCTCGGGCCCCCACTTCTTCGTCGGCAACCCGAGCTACAAGACGCCGCGCCGGACCTGCACGCTGAGCAGCCACTACGATGTCCTGGACCTCACCACCGTGCCGGACGACTACCTGCCACGCACCAACTACATCCCAGCGTGCACACCCACCGAGTACGCACGGCGCACGCCCCGCGTATCGTGGATCGAGCCCGGCGAGGCGCCGCCCGGCGAGGCATCGCCCAGTGAGGCGCCGCCCGGCAAGGCACCGCTCGGCGAGGCGCCACCCGGTAAGGAAAAATCGCGCAAGGTCACGGACTACTACCGCGTGATGAATCGTGAGATGGTAGCCCCTGCCATGGAACGCACGCTCATCCCGACGCTGATTCCAAGGGAAGCCGCACTGATCCACACGAATGCAGCCACCGCATTTCGCCGAGCGGGCGAAGGCGTGGACTTCGCCGCCCTCACGATGTCCACCGTCCTCGACTTCTTCATCAAGAGCACCGGAACCGGCAATGTGAACCTCGCCTGGCTCTCCCGTCTTCCCCTCCTCACCCCCGACACCCCTTCCGGCCTCCGCGCCGCTCTACGTCTCCGCACCCTCCTGCTCAACTGCCTCACGATTCACTACGCCGAGCTCTGGGACGAGCTCTACGATCCCGCCTTCATCAGCCGACCGCTGGACCAGGGACGATCCCCGCCTGCCATCTCACCATTTCACGGACCTTGAAGCCGAATGGTCGTGGTTCACCCCGCTGCGTACCGACTTTGCGCGCCGTCAGGCCCTCGTCGAAATCGACGTACTGGCCGCCATGGCGCTCAATCTCACCCTCGACGAGCTCCTGACCCTCTACCGCGTCCAGTTTCCCGTCCTGCGACATTACGAATCGGACACCTGGTATGACGCGAACGGTCGCACTGTATTCACATCCTCCAAGGGACTTCCCGGCGTCGGCCTCCCCCGCACGGCGCGAAAAGGGGACACCGCATACGGCCTCCGCACGCCCCACCGCAGCGACACCGGCATCGCCCTCGGCTGGAACGACGTGCGGCACCTCGCGAACGGCGTCGTCACCCGCACAATCGAAGACGACACCCTGCCCGACGGCCCCTTCGAGCGCACTATCGAGTACCACGCCCCCTTCGACCGCTGCGACCGCGAGGAAGACTACCGCACGGCCTGGGACGCCTTCGAGCGACGGTTCGGGACGGGGAAGTCGCTCTGATGCAACGGGATACGACCCAGACATAGCTTTCCGAACCACCGCCTGCAAGTCCATCGCCGCCCAAGGACATCGCGCGAAACAACGGGCCGCCAAGGACGAACCACGGCGAGAACTCGAACGAGCGGGCCAAGGAGAGATACGGCAGGCCACGCTGCGAAGACATCATGGCGCGCGGGATCAGAACGCCGCTAGAATACAAGGACCATCCCATCGACTTGTTGAAGGAGGCCACCGACATGCACAGCACCGCCGCTGCCTACCGCCAGTCCCTCGACGATCTGATGAACCAAAGCCGCGAGCAGGGGATCCGCCAGGGCCGCGAGCAGGGGATCCGCCAGGGCCGCGAGCAGGGGATTCGCCAGGGCCGCGAGCAGGGAATCCGCCACGGCGAGAAACAGAGCTTGGTGCGCCTAGCCACGTTGAAGTTCGGACGGGACGCGGGTGAAGCGTTTTCGAACTTGGTCGGCAGCTCCAGGGGAGCGGATTTGGACGGCTTGGCCGCCGCGATTCTGGAAAGCGAATCGGCCAGCGCGTTGCTCGACCGCGCCAGGAATCTGCCCGGTCAGGCTGCCCCGTAAGGCATCGGCTTCCAAAGCCCTGAAGCCACAGGATACGACCGAGGAACAAATGTCTTGCGCGCATCCAAAATTAGTCCCATCCAGCTATGGCAACGCCCCTGACTTTCCTGCACCGTTAACGGGACAAGCGCGACCCTCGCGCTCCGAACGTCAGGGAGCCCATGTACGACGTCATCCTGAAGCGGCTGTTCGCCAACCCCATTATGGTGGAAGAGACCATCCGAAGTCACTTGCCCGACTGGGCCGAGCGGTTGGATTTCTCCACGCTGCGGCAGGACCCGACCGAGCTCATCGGCGAGAAAGCCCTCAAGCGCCTACCCGACGTCGCGTGGAGCGCTCGCTCGAAGGCGGACGACACCGACTTCCTGCTCCTGCTTGAGTTTCAAGGCGCTTCGGATCCCGACATGGCGGCGCGCACGACGGCCAGCAAGGTCCTGGCCGTCCAGGCGCATCGCCGCAAGCAACGATCGGACAAGCAGCGGCCCCCGCGCAATATTGAAATCGAAGTGGTCGTGCTGTATCATGGCGCGGTCCGATGGACAGCCAGCAGGGGCATGGACGAGATCGTGCGGGGGCGGCGCGTCGACAGGTATCACTTGCTCGATCCGATGCTGCCCGAGGCGTCCCGCCTGACCCGACGGCACCTGCCGGAACTGTTTCTGATCACTTCGCGCGCCCGGACCGTGGGTGAATTCGGGTTCCCGTTCTCGGAAATCGTTCGAGTGGTGGACGAGGTTGGCGATCCGGAGCTTGAGAAAGCCGCGTTGCGCGCGCTCAAGGAATTGTTAGAGTACAAGGACCATCCCATCGACTTGTTGAAGGAGGCCACCGACATGCACAGCACCGCCGCTGCTTACCGTCAGTCCCTCGACGATCTGATCCGCCAGGGCGAGAAACAGACCTTGGTGCGAATGGCGGCCATGAAGTTCGGACGGGACGCGGGTGAAGCGTTATCGAACTTGGTCGGAAGCTCCAGGGGAGCGGATTTGGACGGCTTGGCCGCCGCGATTCTGGAAAGCGAATCGGCCAACGCGTTGCTCGACCGCGCCAGGAATCTGCCCGGTCAGGCCGCTCCATAAGCTACGGCTCCGAGGTCCCTGAGGTACGCATCCCGGCGCCGGTAGAGCCGCACGCCCATGGACAGCCTGTTGCGTGACGCCTTCGACGGCGCTCCTACGAGCCGTCCGCGGTAACATGGTGGCGCGTTTTCCGCTACGCTAATGGGGTCATTTTCTCGCCACCTCCCCGCTCCGTCGCCCACCACGCCCTGCAACCTACCGTGCCCCAGCCCCCGACGCCATGAACCACCCTCTCACCATTCCCGTCCTCGTGGGGTCAGTGCGACGGGGGCGCCAGTCGATCAAGGCGGCCCGCTTCGCCAGCCAAAGGCTCGAACGAGCCGGCGCATGCGCCCCGCTGCTTGATCTGGCCGAGATCAACCTCCCGATCATGGAGGAGCGTCTCGGCAAGCGCGACGACCCACCCGCGGGGCTGGTCGGATTCTCTCAATCGATTCGCGACGCCGACGCGGTGGTGGTCGTCAGTCCCGAGTACAATGGGTCCATGCCGGGCGTGCTCAAGAACGCGCTGGACTACCTCTACGGGGAATGGTACCGGAAACCGGTGGGAATTGTGACAGTATCGGGCGGCGGCTTCGGCGGCGTGCAGGTCCACAACCACCTTCAGCTGCTTTTTCTGCGACTGAAGGCGCTTCCCGTAGCGGGCATGGCCGTTTCTCAGGTTGCTCGCAGCTTCAGCGAGTCAGGCAAACCGACAAGCGACCGATACCTCAAGTCCTTCGCAGGCTTCATCGACACGTTGACCTGGTACGCGCGCGTGATCAACGCCGCAACGGAGTAAGTAGACATGCCAGACGCCCTGCCTGCATTCAGCGGCCGCTAGACCAATGGGATCGTTCTATCTCACGACGCCGATCTACTACGCTTCGGGCGAACCTCACTTGGGACACGCGTACACCACCATTCTGGCCGACGTTCTGGCGCGCTACCACCGCCGGGCCGGAGACGACGTGCTCTTCCTCACCGGAACCGACGAGCACGGCCAGAAGATCCAGGAGGCTGCCGCGGAGCACGGCCTGACCCCTTTGGAACTCTGCGACCTCATGGCCGACCGCTTCAAGGCGGCCTGGGTCGAGCTCGGCATCTCCAACGATCGCTTCATCCGCACCACGGAGCCGGAGCATATCGCCGTCGTGAGCGCGCTGCTGGAACGCCTGTACGACAACGGGTTCATCTACGAGGCGGACTACGCGGGTTGGTATTCGGTCAGTCAGGAACGGTACTTCACCGAAAAGGAGATTGGACCGGACCGCGTCGATCCCATCGCCGGCAAGCCCGTCACGAGGATTCGCGAGAAGAACTGGTTCTTCAAGATGAGCCTGTTTCGCGATCGTCTGATTGCGCACATCAAGGAGCACCCGGAATGGATCGTGCCGGCAACGCGCCGAAACGAGGTGCTCGGCTTCCTGAACCGACCGCTCGACGACCTTTCCATTTCCCGACCCCGCTCTCGGATCAGCTGGGGGATTCCCATTCCGTGGGATCCGGACCAGGTGACCTACGTTTGGGTGGACGCGCTCACCAACTACGTGACAGCTTCCGGAGCGATTGATCCCGGTGCGCCCAGGGAAAAGCGAGGGTTCGGCGATCCCCTGCCGTCGCGCTGGCCGGCCGATGTTCACCTAATGGGAAAGGACATCATCACGACGCACGCGGTGTATTGGCCTATCCTGCTCATGGGGGCCGACTTGGCGTTGCCGCGGAAGATTCTCGCACACGGATGGTGGGTGGTCGGCGACACCAAGATGTCCAAGTCGCTGGGCAACGTGGTGGACCCCCTCGACCTGCGCAACGTCTATGGGACCGACGCGGTGCGCTGGTACCTGATGCGCGAAATGGCCACGGGCCAGGACGCCTCGTACACGCCCGAGCGCTTTCTCATCCGATACGACGAATTGCGCAACATCTTCGGCAACCTGGCCCACCGCACTCTTTCCATGATCAAGCGCTATCGGGGCGGTATCGTACCCGGGGCTCGCGACGACGGCCTCGAGGCGGAAACCGCGACCGCCCTTGCGGAATACCGACGCGGACTCGATCGCTACCGACTCCACGAGGGGTTCGCGGCGGCCATGGATCTGGCTAGAGCAGCCAACGGGTTCATCGAAGGGTCGGAGCCATGGGCGCTCGCGCGGGACCCTCGGCGGGACGCCGACCTGGATCAGGTGCTCGCCACCTTGGCGCGCACGCTGGCCGTGTTGGCCTGCCTGTTCGAGCCCGTAACGCCAGCGAAGGCGGCCGAGCTGGCAACCCGGCTGGGTCTCGCCGAAGTCCCACATTTTGCGGACTTGGGCGACGTGCGCTTGGCCGGACTCCAGACCACCGTACGGACGCCGTTGTTCCCGCGCGTAGACGCTGCCCGCGCGGAAGCTTGACCTGGGCGACGGCACCGGGTATCGTGTTGGGTTGACGAGTGCTTGGGATTCCCTTGGAGGTGCGTGATTAGCGGCAACAAAGGTAAATGGACGGTGCTCTTCCTACGAGAAGGAACCGATAGGATACGACAATTCTCGCCGTCCGCGTGGGTGGTGCGCCGCGGATTCGTGTTGGCGTGCGCGCTGGTTGGGTTGCTGGCCGGGGCGACCGGGTATTTCCTCTTCGACACTGGAGTTCGCGGACGCGCGGCGCTTCTCGCCCGCGAGAATCGCCTGCTCATGGCCGAGGTGGAGCAGATGCGCGCCTCGGTTTCCGAGCTGGACCGTCGAATCGCCGTGCTGGCGGAAAAAGACCGCAGAGTGCGACTGGTTGCAGGCTTGCTTGAGATCGACGAAGACGTGCTCGACGTCGGCATCGGTGGGCCGGGCCTCGAATCAGCCAACGAGAGCGAGCTGTGGGCGTTGGACCGAGAGGCGTCCGAAGCCGCCTACGCGATTCGCTACGACCTGGCGTTCCTGTTGCGCAGGGCCAACCTGTTGAGCAGCAGTTTCTCCGAGACGGAGGAATCCCTGGAGGAGCGACGGGAACGCCTCAGATTCACCCCGTCCATCCTTCCGACCAAGGGACCGATTTCGAGCGCCTTCAACGTCAGCAGGCTGCATCCCGTCTTCAGGATCTACGCGCCGCACGACGGCATCGACCAGAACGCCGAGCGCGGCACCCCGTTCGTGGCCACCGCCGACGGCGTGGTGTCGTTCGCGGGGTGGAAGCCCGGCTTGGGCAACACGGTCGAAATAGACCACGGCTTTGGTGCAACTACGGTTTACGGTCACGCCTCCAAGTTGTTGGTGGCCGCCGGCGCCAGGGTGTGGCGCGGAGACGTGATCGGTCTCGTCGGCTGCACCGGCGTGTGCACCGGGCCGCACGTACACTACGAGGTCCACATCGACGGTCGCCCGGTCGATCCGCTGCGGTACGTGCTGCGCAGCATTCCAGGGACGGAGTGAGTTAGCCAAGCTTTGCGTTCTTTACACGGAAGGTCTTCTGGGCTTATTTTGGGCGTTCCGATATCCTCAAGCATTGCGTGAACTTCAGGGAGCAAGCAATGACGCGACTGAAAAATGGCATCGTGCTGGCGGCGATTCTGGCACCAATCACCTTGGCGGCATGTGGTCCGGCGGACGTGAGCGTGTACGTGGCGCTCGGCGACGACGAGAACCCCGATCCACTCGACGCCGTAGAGGTGCGGCTCCTGCCGTACGATCGCGATCAGATTTTCGATTCTCTTGCGGCAGCGGCGACCGCGCCGGAGCCGCAGATTCCAGCCGATCTGCTGGCCGCCCAGGAAGAGATCGCTGCGGCCCAGCAAGAGTGGAGAGACGCCGAGGATCGCTGGAACATTCTGCGGGACACTCTGAACACGCTCAACACGGCCTTGGAAGGCCTCAATCCAGGCGAAAGTCTGTACCGGGCGATCTATAACGAGTGGCAGGATCTTGAATCGGAGCTGAACCGCACCGAGGGACGCGTCGCCGCGCTGTTCAATACCTTTAACGAGCTGCAGCAGGCGGCAATCGGAAGGATGGACAGCATGAGGGCGGTGCAAGGCGACTGGGCAGACATGGCGTTCGAGGACTACGATCTGGTCCGGGCCGCAAGATTGGACGCGACGGGACTCGAGGAGCTCGCGGACACGACGGACGCAAACGGCATCGCGGACTTCCAGGACGGCGTCGCGCCTGGCATGTACTGGGTAAACGCTCGACACTCGCTGCCGTACGACGAGCTCTACTGGAACGTCGCGATTACGGTGACGCGCGAAGAGCCGCTGATCCTGCGCCTCATGCGAGAAAACGCCGAAGTTCGACCCATATTCTGACCGCGCTTGGGGGGCGGCCAGGTCGTCGGGATTGTGCTCGCGGCGGGGTCGTCCTCGCGCATGGGCACTTCGAAGGCGCTGCTTGACGCCGACGGCGTCACGTTCGTGGCAAGACTTGTCGATGTGCTGCGTCGAGGGGGTTGTGCGCCGGTGATCGTGGTGACCGCTGCGGGGTCCGGGGCGCTACCAGCCGAGGTGGATCGGTGCGGGGGACTTCCCGTCGTGAACCCACGAGGCGCGGGGGGTCAGATCGCGTCGCTCCGCGTGGCCTTGGACCACGCGCGCGTTGGGGGCAATCCGTCCGGCTGTGCGCATCCGCCCGACGCGTTCGTGTTCACGCCCGTCGACAATCCCGCCGTGCGCGCTCGTACGGTCGACAAGCTGATTCGCGGATGGCGGCAATCGCGGCTGCCCATCGTGATGCCGAGGTATGGCAGCCAACGAGGTCATCCGGTGCTGGTCGACATGAGGATCGTGGACGAGTTTCGCGAACCGGGCTTGCAGGAAGGCGCCCGCTCGGTGGTGCGGCGCGACCCCGCGCGCGTCCTTGAAGTGACGGTCGACGATCGCGGTACTGTCGACGACATCGACACGCCGCGTCGCTATCGTGCACGGTTTGGTGCGAATCGGGGCCCCGGCCAAGCGTGAGAATCTCTGCGGCGCGGGTAGCCGCCCGGGTACTGGAAGCGCTCGAAAAGGGGGAACGCATTGTTACCGCCGTGGTCGTCGATGCGGCGGACCAATCGATGATCGGGCGGCGTTGGTGGCTTTGCGGCAGGCGCAGCCGGGGCACGCTCGGAAGCCTAGCATTGGACGCGGTGGTGGCCGCGGCGGCGCCGTCGCTCTTCCCCTCAAGAGAATCCCGAGGGGCGCTCAGTCGCAAGTTCAGGTATGGCGACGGAGACAAGACCGCCCTGGTCTACCTGGAGCTGCACGGTCCGCCCGCCAGGATGGTGATTGTCGGTGCGGGACACATCGCGATCCCGCTGGCGCGGATGGGCGCCATGCTCGGAATGCGGGTGGAAGTGCTTGACGACCGTGCGCAATTTGCTGCGGCGGAACGGTTTCCAGACGCCGACGCGGTGCGCGTGATTGATTTCCGCGATCCGTTTGCGGCGACCGCCCTCGGCCCGCCCGACCATGTGATTCTGGTGACGCGCGGGCACAGCTTCGACTACGAATGCCTGGTGCGGCTGCTGCGTATGGAGGAGCCGCCCGGCTACATTGGGATGATCGGCAGCAGGCGGCGGGTCCGCGCGACACACGAGCAGCTCGTGCGCGAAGGCTTCACGATCACGCAGATGAAGCGGGTTCGGGCGCCGGTCGGGCTGGATCTTGGCGGGCAGACCCCGGCCGAGATCGCGGTTGCGGTGGTCGCGGAAATCATCCTGTTTCATGCGGGCGGAACGGGAGCGCCCCTGGTGGACAAAGAGCGCGTCGTGGAACGATTCTTTGGCGGTGCGGCCGATGCCGGCGTCGCACGCACCTGACCGAGTCGAGGGGGAGACATGGACGAGAAGGAAGTGATTGCCCAGCTGGCCAGCTTGGCGGAGCCGGTGGTCCTGGCCACGATTGTGTCCGCGAAGGGCTCGACCCCGCGCAAGACGGGTGCACGGATGCTGATCGGCCGTGAAGGGGTGATCGCCGGAACCGTCGGCGGCGGTTGTGGCGAAGGCGAGGTCATCGCGGCCGCTCAGGATCTCTTCGAGGGCGGGCCCCCCACGACGGTGCGGGTCGATCTTACGGACGACTTCACCTCGTGGAGCCCTGCAGTCTGCGGCGGGATCATGAACGTGTTCATTGAACAGGCGAACCCGGAGCGGTTCGGGGACCGGTAACGTGCAGTCGGGGCGTCCGTGCGCCGACGCCGCGGCACTACCGGCGCCTCGGGCGTTGCCGCCGCCCGGGTCGTGGGTGGACATACGCTACCACAGGATCGAGCGACCCACCGAGACCTATCGGCAACTGGTCCTGGAAAGCGGCAATGCAGGAATTGTCACCTTCCAGTCACGAACGCCCATCGGTGCGCCGCTCCAGATTGGCGGCACCCCGATTCTCGAACCCGGTTCTCCGGTCGTGTGGTTCACCTTCCCCGGAGCATGGCACGATATCGGCCTGTTTCACCTTGCCGACGGGACGCCTACGGGGCTGTACGCCAACGCGTTGACCCCGGTTGAGTTCGCAGGACCCGCTACGTGGGAGACGACCGACCTATGTCTCGACGTCTGGATCCCGGCCGACGGCCCGGCGCGACTCCTTGACGAGGCCGATCTGGAGCAGGCCGAAAAGACGGGACTGATCCAGCACCAACTTGCCCGGCGGGCGCGGGAAGAATCCGTCGCCTTGTTGCGAGGTCACCGTGCCGGTACCTGGCCACCGGCCCTGGTGCAGGAATGGTCGTTGGCGCGGGCGTTGGCTCAAATGCCCGAACGGTGACGGGGCTGGCGGCCTATCCGGCGCGACTCCGCAGCCGCCCCACCTCGGGCACGGTCGCCGCAAACACCACCGTCATGAGGATCGCCGACGCGACGCAGTAGCGGCACCACGCCTGGATGACCATCGCCTCCAGGTAGGTCAGGTATGCGCTGAACAGCACGCCGGCCAGGGCTCCGCCAAAGAGGAGAAACGAAATCGCCCGCGAGTGGACGAACCGGCCCTGCAACCCTGCAAGCGACAACGCCAACAGTGCCAGATACCCGGCAAACCCGATCGCGGACACGGGCACGGGCCCAACCCACGCATACTTTGACGACTGTACCAAGCTGCACGCGCCGCTGCCGCACGGCACCGGCGGCACCCACCCCAGGTTGCTGGCCATCAGAAAAAAGGCCAGAAACACGCCCACCAGAGACAGGACGGCCACCGCCATGCGGTTGACCGGCGGGCGGTTGACCGGCAGACCGGGCGCCATGGTCAGTTGCCGGTGATCGCCGTCAATTGCCGGTGATCGCCTCGACCGCCTGCTGGATGTCGATGAACTGATACCCGCCGAGTCTTTGAGCGCGCCCACCGTCGTGATGCACGAAGATGGAGGGCGTACCGGTTACCCCCATCCGGATCCCCGCCAACTGATTCGCCGTAACGACATCGGCCTTCATGTCGCTGTCGAGGCAGCTCCTGAAGGCTTGGGTGTCCAGTTCCAACCCTTCGGCCAAGTCGTTGAAGTGACCCACCGGGCTGCTCGGCACGGACCATTCGCGCAAAGTACGGTAAACCTCGTCGTGGTAGTCCCAATAGCGGTCCTGGTCGCCGGCGCACCGAGCCGCGCGCGCCGCAAGGAAGGAATGGGGCAAACCGGCCGTCGGGAAGTCATGGTAGACGAACTTGGCTTGGCCCGTCTGGATATAGGCCAGGTCGACTTGCGGCTTGACCTGCGTTGCGAAGATCTGGCAGGCCGGGCATTGGTAGTTGCCGAATTCCATGATCGTGATCGGCGCGTTCGGGTCGCCATACACCACGCCTTGGGCCAGCGCGACAAGGTCCTCGTTGTCCAGCTCGCCAAGGTCAACCGGCTCGCTCGCGGCCGACCCGCTGCCCCGCATGGACATCCCTACGACCGCCAACCCGACAACGGCCACGACTCCGATGATGATGTAGAAGTTCTTCATGCCAGTCTGCTCCAGCTAGAGTTTGCGTCTGCCCCGCCGATGGGTCTGACTCAAAGATAGCACGACGAAAGCAGATTGATGACGGCGCGGGTGTCCCCAAACCCTGGCACCACATGGTCGGCGCCGGTCTCCCGCAGCTCGGCCTCGGAGAATCCGCCCGTCGCAACCGCCACGGTCGCTGCCCCGTTCGCCTTCCCGCAGGCCACGTCCCGAGGCGTGTCGCCGATGACGACCGCGTCCTGGGTCCTGAACGGCCGCCCCCAGTGTTCCACGGCCCGCTCGCAAGCAATGCGGGGCAGCTCGTCGCGCATTTCGTGATCCGACCCGAAGCCGCCCACCGCAAAGTGCCGCCACAGACCTGCCGAACGAAGCTTGAGCCGGGCGCCGCCCTTGACGTTGCCGGTCACCAGGCCGAGGTAAACGTCGCGGCGGGCCGCCAGGGCATGGATCAGGTCTCGAACGCCGGGCAGCACCGTAACGGGGTCGTGAGGAAGCTTCGCCTCCAGCCCCGCAAGGTAGCGCTCCCAGAAGGCCGGTTGCCGGGCGTTGATCTCTTGAGGATCGCGGCCCGCCGCCGTCAAGAGCTCGCGGAGGATGCGCGGGTCGGTCTTGCCCGCGAAGTCGTGGCGAGCGATCGGTCCCGTGGCGCCGAAGGTGGCCTGCATGGCGTGGGCGAACGCCGTACGCCCCGGGCCGCCGGTCGTGAGGGTGCCGTCGATGTCGAAGAGCAGGAGCACGGCCTGGTGGGTTACGGGTATGCGCACCGAAAGCGGCGAGACGCCGGGCTGGCCGCCGGGGCCCAGGATCTTAGCACGGGGGATCGGTGCTCAGGATCTCGCCGAGCAGGGAGGTGTCGAGGTTGCCGCCCGAGAGAACTGCGCAGACTTTGCGCCCCCGCGTCGCGACGCGACCCGCGAGCAGCGCCGCCACCGTGGCCGCGCCCGAGTACTCGACCACCAGCTTGCGGCGCGCAATGAGGTGGGCCGCCGCGCGCCGGATGTCGTCGTCTTCGACGAGCACCACGTCGTCCAGGAACGCGACCGCGTGGGCGTAGGTGAGGTCGCCGGCGCGCGTCGGCGCGAGGCCGTCGGCGATCGTGTCGATCTTGCCGAGCAGGGTCGGTTGCCCTGCGTCGAGGGCGCGCCGCATGGTCGGGGCCCCCCTTGGCTCCACGCCGATCGCCGAAGCGGCGGGCTTCAAGCGCCGGAGCGCAGCCGCACAACCGGCCATCTGCCCTCCTCCCCCAATCGGCACCAACAGCGTGTCCACATCCGGCCATTCCTCGAAGACTTCCAGCGCCACCGTCCCCTGGCCCGCGATAATCCACTCGTGATCGAACGGAGGGACCATGACCAACCCTTCCGCGGCGGCGATTTCCTCCGCCCGCACCCTGCGATGCTCGGAGGTGGTTCCGGCGAACTCCACCCGCGCTCCCAAACGCCGAGCCCCGTCGCTCTTGACCTTGGGCGCGGTTGTGGGCATGACGACCACGGCCCGCACGCCCTTCAGCCCGGCGGCAAACGCCACCGCCTGCGCGTGGTTGCCCGAAGAGTAGGTGATCACGCCTCGCGCCAGCGCTTCGCGGGGAAGCTGGGCCAGGAAGTTGCAGGCCCCCCGCGCCTTGAACGCGCCCGCCTTCTGCAGGGACTCGCACTTGAGTCGCACTTCGCCGCCCACGGCTTCGGACAAATCCGCGTCGGGCACCAAAGGCGTACGGACGACCGTCCCCCGGATGCGTTCTGCGGCCGCCTCGATTTCGGACAGCCCGACCAGCGGCGGGACGGTGGTGGAGCCGTTAGTCGTCGTCATCGCGCACCACCCGAGCGACATCGACCACGGCATCGCCCCGGTCGAGGTTGACCATGCGCACGCCCTGCGTCGCGCGGCCAATGACCCGCATGTCCGAAACGGGCTGCCGGTTCACGACGCCGTTACGGGTAATCACCATGAGCTGGTCTTCGTCGGTGACCCCCCTCACGGCAACCACCGGCCCGGTCTTCTTCGACAGCTTGAGATTGATCACGCCCAGGCCGCCTCGTTGCTGGAGCCGGTAGTCGCCGATGTCGCTGCGTTTCCCCATGCCCGTTTCGGTCGCGGCGAGCAGGGTTTCGTCGGCGCGGCGCCGCACCACCATGCCTACAACCTCGTCTCCCCTGCCAAGCTTGATTCCGATCACGCCTTCCGTGTTGCGCCCCATGGGTCGCACGTCGGATTCCTGGAAGCGGATGGCCTTGCCGAGCCGGGTGGCCAGGACGATTTCGTTGCCGCCGTCGGTGATGCGGACATCGATGAGCTCGTCCCCTTCGCGAAACTTGATCGCGTAGATGCCCATGGCTCGCACGTTGCCGTATGCGGAGAGGGGCGTCTTCTTGACGACACCGTTCTTGGTGCAGAACAGCACGAAGCGGTCGCCGGTGAACTCTCGCACGGGAAGCACGGACGCGACCCTTTCGTCGGGGGCCAGATCGAGGAAGTTCACGATGGGCTTGCCCTTGGAATAGCGTCCGCCCTGGGGAATCCCCCACACCTTGACCCAGTGGCAGCGACCCTGGTCGGTAAACACCATGAGGTAGTCGTGCGTCGCGGCGACGAACAGGTGCTCGACCCAGTCCTCCTGTTTGGTCTCCATGCCCTGGAGCCCGCGGCCGCCGCGTCTCTGGGCACGATAGGTGTCGATGGGGATGCGCTTGACGTAGCCCTGACGGGACATGGTCAACACCATGTCTTCGTCGGCGATGAGGTCCTCGACGTCGAACGACGACACGGCGCCCACAATCTCGCTGCGGCGCTCGTCGCCATAGCGGGCGGCGACTTCGCGGAGCTCGTCCTTGACGATGCCCATGCGCACGGAGCGGTCGGACAGAATGCGCACCAGCTCGGCAATGCGCGCCCTGACCTGGGCGAGCTCGGTGTCGAGCTTCTCCATCTCGAGACCCGTCAAGCGGGCCAGCCGCATGTCGAGAATGGCGCGGGCCTGCCGCTCCGATAGGTCGAATTCGTTGCGCAGCGCGACGGCTGCGGCGGCGGCATCGCGAGAGGCGCGGATGATCCTCACCACGTCGTCAATGTTGTCTACCGCGATCCGGAGGCCCTCGAGCACATGTTCGCGAGCCCTGGCGGCGGCAAGGTCGAATTCGCTGCGCCTGACGACCACCGTGTGGCGATGATCCACGAAGTGCGCGAGCATGTCCCGCAGCGGCATGGTCCGAGGCACGCCGTCTACCAGGGCAAGCAGAATCACGCCGAACGTGGACTGCATTTGGGTGTGCTTGTAGAGCCGGTTCAGGACGACCTGGGGCACGGCGTCGCGCTTGAGCTCGATGACGATGCGCAGGCCGTCGCGGTCGGACTCGTCGCGCAGGTCGCGAATCGAGGTGATCTTCTTGTCGCGCACCAGGGCGGCGATCTGCTCGATGAGACGGGCCTTGTTCACCATGAACGGGATTTCGCTGACGACGATCGTGGCCGATCCCTTCCTGTCCTCTTCAATGTCGGCCCTGGCCCGAATCACCACGCGACCGCGCCCGGTGCGGTACGCTTCCTTGATCCCGTCGGTACCGCAGATGTAGCCGCCCGTGGGGAAGTCCGGTCCGGTGATGCGTCGCTCGAGTTCCCGCTGAGAAATACCGGGGTCGTCGATCATTGCCACCAACCCCGAGACCACCTCGCGCAGGTTGTGGGGCGGGATGTTGGTCGCCATTCCCACGGCAATGCCGGACGAACCGTTGACCAGCAGATTCGGCGCCTTGCAGGGGAGCACCGACGGCTCCTTGAGGCGTCCGTCGAAGTTTTCGTCGAAGCGAACCGTGTCCTTGTCGATGTCGGCGAGCAGCTCCATGGAGAAACGCTGCAGGCGGGCCTCGGTGTAGCGGTAGGCCGCCGCCGAATCACCGTCGATGGACCCGAAGTTCCCCTGCCCGTCCACCAGCGGATACCGGAGCGAAAAGTCCTGCACCATGCGGACCAGCGCGTCGTAGACCGCCCCGTCGCCGTGCGGATGATACTTGCCGAGCACCTCGCCCACGACCGTCGCGCACTTCTTGTACGCGCGTCCCGGCGACAACCCCAGCTGCGACATCGCGTACAGAATGCGACGGTGTACGGGCTTGAGTCCATCGCGCACGTCGGGTAGCGCGCGCTGCACGTTCACGCTCATCGAATAGTCGATGAACGACTCGCGCATCTCCTGTTCCAGGATCCGTTCCAGGACCCGTTCGCCGGTGCTTCTGGAATCGTTTTCGAGCATACTGGGGGCAGGCGGAGGGGATCAAACGGACAAGCTGCGAGGTGGCCGGGTGAAGGCCTGAAATGCTGCCGCAAGGCGCGTTCCCGCAGGTCGCGCGCGTTTGCGGATAACTATTTATTATAACGGTTTAGCTAGCTTCGTTCAAGGTGGCTGCCACCCAACCGACTACCCCGGATTCACCAGTACCGTAATGTGGGTCGGATGCTCCGCCGAACGGTACACTCGCTGGGTCGCTTTCTGGAAATCCGCCTCGACCGCCTCGAAGATATTCGGCACCCATGTTTGCGGGTTCCGGCCGATGATCGGGAACCACGTGCTCTGGACCTGCACCATGATTCGGTGGCCGGCCAGGAAGCGGTGGTCGCGGTCTCGCAGGCTGATCCGGTAGGGCGTCACTTCGTGCGGAACCACCGGCTCGGGTTCGCGATAGCTGTTGCGGAAGCGCGCCCGGAAGACTTCGCCGGCCACCATGTACTGGTAGCCTCGCAGCGCGGGATTGGGGTGATCTTCGGGGTACACGTCGATCAGCTTCACGATCCAGTCCGCGCCGCCTCCGCTGGTCGACGCGTACAGGTTGGCCACGATGTCGCCGGTAATCGCGAACCCTTCGTCAAGGGGCTCGGACTCCCACGTCAGCACGTCCGGGCGTCCGTCCACGAAGCGCTGATCCTCGGCCTGCCACAGGTGCCAACGATCGTAGTGGATGGGCCGATACTGGAACGGCACCGGTTTGTCCGGATCCGAGACGTACTCGTCGTAGGCGTCGCCGTCCGATGCGGGGGGCGGATCGAACGAGACGACGCCGTCGGCGCGCAGATAGACGTTGCGCGACGTCATGCCTCCGGCCGGCCAGCTGTCGTACCGTTTCCACTCGTTCGAGCCGGTCTGGAAGGTGATCGCCTCGGCGTCGGGCAGCGATCCCTTGTCCTTCAGCCAGTAGGCGAACCAGGGAGCGTGTATCTGCTCGCGAAAATAGCGGGCGGTGGGGCTGCCCAGGTCCATGTCGAGCACCTTGGCGCCCACCTCGTCGAAGCTCCAGCCCCCATGTCGCCACGGACCGAGCACCAGGAAGTTCTCGTTGTTCTCGTCGTCGGCCTCGAGCTGCTTGTAGACCTCGATGGGACCGTAGAAGTCCTCGGCGTCGTACCAGCCGGTGACGTGAAGCGCGGGAACGGTGACGCCCTGCAAGTACGGAAACACGCCGCACATTTCCGTCTCCCAGTACTCGTCCATGTTGGGGTGCGCCACGAAATCGTTCCACATGCGCGACTTGCCGTGCAGAATCTCGGCGTTGACCCGCGAGAGCGGGCCCATTTCCAGGTATCGCGCGTATTTGTCCCATGCGCCCTCGGGGGGCCAATCCTCGGGAGGCATCTCGAACCGCACCGCCGCCTCGTACGCGTAGCTCAACCTGAAGGCGCCGTTGTGGTGGAAGTCGTCGCCGATGAACATGTCGGCGCAGGTGGCCTGGGGCGACACCGCGGCCAGCGCGGGGTGGGGATCGACCATGGCGCGCGTGGCCAGGAAGCCGCCGTACGAGATGCCCCACGTGCCCACGCGCCCGTTGTTGCCGGGCACGTTGTTCACCCGCCAGTCGATCGTGTCGTAGAAATCGGTGGACTCGTCGGTGCCGTCCACGTCGCCGGGACGCCGATTCGGTCCCAGCGCGACGAATTCGCCCTCGGACTCGTAGCGCCCGCGCAGATCCTGCAGGACGAAGATGTATCCTTCGTTAAAGAACTCGGTATACCAGTCCAGGCGGATCGAGTACTCTTGTTCCTGCGGATTGGCGTAGTAGGGCGTGCGCTCCAGCATGATGGGCAGCGGGCCCTGCTGATTGCGCGGTACGTAGATCTCGGTATGCAGGCGCACCCCGTCGCGCATGGGAACCATGACGTCCCATTTGGGCTCGAAGACCATCGCGAGGTCAACGTCCGCGCGGTCCTCGTAGGGATAGCGCGTCATGATTTCCTGGGCGCCCGCCGCAGACGAGGCCGCGAGGAGCACCGTCGTGGCGAGGGCCGCGGCAAAAACGAACCTGCTGGATCGAAAGAACATGATGGCTCAAGCGGTTTGAAGCGGATTCCGGCGACAGCGTGACCCCGGACGCCGTGTGACCTTACGGGGCTCGGCATCACCGAGCAACCTGCTTCTGCCATGAGGGACCCGCTGGTCCCTCACGCCATCGCCACGAAATCGAATCCCTCGGCGAGGCCCGCCCCCCGCGCCGCGACGCGCACGCTCGCGCGTCCCGCCGATCGCGCTACCGCACCCACGTGGAGCGCGCTTGACCGCACGGGAGCGGCTGCGGCGCAAAGGACCGGCGCGCCGTGGATTGCCTGACCGATTTTGCGCGGGTCGACTTCGACGAAGGCCTCGACCGCGACGCCCTGCCGCATGAACTCAAGCGCGAGCGCTTTCCCGGTGGGACCCGCCCCCCACACCACCACCCCCGAGCGCCCGCGCAGCAAGCTGCGACGCAGGTGGTGCACGCGGCAGGCGCGGAACGCCCGCAGAGAGTAGGCAGGGTGGGTGCGGCTCAGGCGGTCGTCGCCGTTTCCCCAGTCAAGCAGTACTTGCGGTGCGGCCACGAAGCGGTGGCCGCGACGCCAAAGTCGCAGCAGCAGGTCGTAGTCCTCCGGCCAGGTGCGGTCGCGGTAGCCGCCGACGGCATCGAGCACCGCGCGCCGAAACATGAAGGTGGGGTGCGCCAGGGGGCATTCCACGAAGATGTTGGCCGCGACCGTGTCCCAGTCGGTCATGGCGTTGAGCCACGCGAGATACTCGGCGGACCGTGGCGTGACGCTCGACGCCGGGACGTAACGCACGCCGGTGCCGCAGCCGCCGAGCTCGGGCGAACGTTCGAGAAGATCAAGCTGCGTGGCCAGTCGAGACGGGTGACACACGTCGTCCGCGTCCATGCGGGCCACAAACGGGCCCCGCGCTTCGGCCAACCCGCGTTGCAGGGCCGCCACGATCCCCAAGGGCTGCGTGCGCACCAGGCGGAAGCGGCAATCCTGCCGCGTGCGCTCCCGTACCACCTGCGCGGTATCGTCGCGCGAGCCATCGTCCACCACCACGACTTCGAATGGTGCGAGCGTCTGCGCGGCGAGAGATTCCAGGGCGCTGCCCAGCGTCGCGGCGCCGTCTCGGACCGGCAGCACCACGGACACCAGCGCCGTGCGGCGGTCACCGCCCGTCAACGCCAGCCCCCGCCACCTCCGCCAGGAATCGCCCGGTGACGCTTTCCGGTACGGCGGCCACCTCTTCCGGCCTCCCCATGGCCACGATTTCGCCACCCCGCTCGCCCGCCCCCGGACCCAGGTCGATCACCCAGTCCGCCGCCCGAATCACGTCGAGGTCGTGCTCGACCACGATCAGCGTGTTGCCGGCGGCCACCAGCTTGTGCAGCACCCTGACGAGCTGGGCGACGTCTTCGCCCGACAGCCCTGTGGTCGGCTCGTCAAGCACGTACACCTTGCGTTTGCCCTTCCTGGAAGACGCGCCGATCAGCTCGCGCGCGATCTTGAGACGCTGTGCCTCGCCACCGGACAGATGCGTGGCGGGCTGCCCAAGCCGCAAATAGCCCAGCCCCACCCGTTGCAGCCGCCAGAGCGCTTTGCCGAGCCGCCGTTCGCGCACGAAGAACCGGATCGCGCGATCGACGGTAAACCCCAGCACGTCGGCCACGTTGTGGCCCCGCACCTCGACGGCGAGAACCTCGGGTCGGTAGCGCTTGCCCGCGCAGATCTCGCACTGCACGTGAATGTCGGCCATGAACACCATCTCGACGCGAACGAATCCGGCGCCCTTGCATGCTTCGCAGCGACCTCCCTTTACGTTGAACGAGAAGCTGCGCATGTCGAGCCCGGCGGCGCGGGCGGCGGGTTGACTGGCAAAGATCCGCCGAATCTCGCCCCATGCGCTCACGTAGGTTACGGGATTGGAGCGGGGCGTTCGCCCGATCGGACTCTGGTCCACGAGCACCACGTCGTCAACGTAGTCCAGGCCGGTCAGGAATCGATACGAGCCCACCTGGTCGCCAAGGTGCTCCTTTGCAGAGGTGCGGCCGTCTCCGAGCTCCCGCTCCAGGGCCCGGTAGAGGATATCGTGCACAAGCGTCGACTTGCCCGACCCCGAAACGCCCGTCACCACGGTCATTGCGCCAACGGGGAACCCTGCCGACACGCCGCGAAGATTGTGCAACGCCGCACCTTCGAGCCGGATGCGCGCGCCGTCAACCGGATTGCGCGGGGGCGCGACTCGCGCGACCGCGTCGCCCGGGGACGCCGACCCGGAGAGATACCGCCCCGTCGTCGTGTCGGCCTGGCCGAGCAGGGACGGCGAACCTTCGAACGTCACTTCGCCGCCGCGCTCCCCCGATCCTGGGCCCAGTTCCACGACGTGATCGGCCGCCCGGATCGCCGCGGCGTTGTGCTCCACCACGACGACCGTGTTTCCGGCGTCGCGCAGGCGCGCCAGCAAACCAAGCAAGGCGTCGATATCCTGGGGGTGCAGGCCGACCGACGGCTCGTCCAGCACATACAACGTGTCTACCAGCTTGGAACCCAGCGAGTTGGCCAGCGTAATCCGCTGCGCTTCTCCTCCCGACAGCGTCCGCATCTGCCGGCTCAGCGTGAGATACCCGAGTCCCACGTCAATCAGGAAGCGGACGCGCGCAGACAGCTCCATCAGAATCGTGTGAGCGATACGCGCTTCCATGGGCCTCAGGTCAAGGCGGTCGAGCCACGACGGGAGATCCTCGATCGGCAGTTCGCAGACTTGACCAATATGGCGATCGCCGACGGCAACGTAGCTCGCCTCGCGTCGCAGCCGCGAGCCACCGCAGTCCTTGCAGGGCATCGGTCGTTGGTATCGCCGCAGAAAGATGCGGATGTACTGCTTGTACCGCTTGCGCTCCTGTGAAGCCAGGAACTTCATGACGCCCCGGAACCTGCCCTTACCGTAGAGCACTGCGTGGCGGAATTCGCGGGGCAGGTCCTGCCAGGGCGTGTAGGGCGACACGCCCTGGTTTGACGCGAACCGCTGCAGGGCGGCGCGTTGCCGCTTGTAGCGAGGTTTCGACCAGGGATCGACCGCGCCCTCTTTGAGCGAGAACTCCGGGTTTGGCGTGATCAGCGCGGGATCGTATTCCAGGGTTGCGCCGAAACCGGTGCAGGTGGGGCAGCTGCCGTAGGGGCTGTTGAACGAGAAGAGCTTGGGTTCGGGTTGCAGGAACGAGATTTCAGGATGGCGCGGGCAGCGAAACGCCTCGGAGAAGCGCAGGACTTGTGCAGGGGGCGTGCCCGCGGCGATGACGACGGCTTCCCCTTCTCCCTCGCGAAAGCACGTCGTAAACGAGTCGGCCACCCGGTCGCGCCAGCTGCGGTCGGGCTTGTTTTCCACCTTGATTCGGTCCACCACGACCGTAACGTCGCGGGCTTCGCTGAGATCGGGTACGGTAACGCCCGGCTGGGCTTCCGGGGCCAGCAAGTCCGAAACTCGGGCGGGCGCGCCGTCGGCCAGGACGCGCACGAAACCCAACGCGCGTAGGTTGGTGGCGATTAGTCGGTGCGACACGCTGTCGCTGCGGGTCAGCGGAAATCCGATCATGATTCGGGTGCCGGCCGGCAGGTTGGCCACCGCGTCGGCGGCGCTGGTCACCGAATCGGGACGCACTTCTTCGCCGCAATCGGGACAACGCGTGCGCCCCACGCGGGCAAAGAGAAGGCGCAGGAAGTCATGGACCTCGGTTGCGGTTCCCACGGTCGAGCGGCTTGACGTGGTCGGGCTGCGCTGTTCGATGGCCACGGCCGGCGAGAGCCCCTCGATCCGATCCACGTCGGGCTTCTGGAGACAGTCCAGAAACTGCTTGGCATACGTGGACACGGCTTCGACGTAGCGCCGTTGCCCCGCCGCGAAGAGCGTGTCGAGAGCCAGCGAGGACTTGCCCGAACCCGACGGCCCGGTGATGACCGTGAGCGCGTTGCGCGGCAAATCCAGGTTGATCCCCTTCAGGTTGTGCTGTCGCGCGCCCCTGATGCGAATCGGCTCGTCCATTAGATTTTCCCGACCCTGGAACGGCGTGACTTGCTCCACACCCCGACAATCTACCAAGACCAGCGACCAACCCATGGACATCTACCCTCGCACGGACTATCGCGGCCTTGACCGCTACCTGCCGGACCGATCGCCGATCAGCGCCGATCTGGGAGACAATCGCAACCTCTGGGGGGCGCACCCGGCCGCGCTGGACGTGATGGCTGGCGCGGGCACGCGGGAAGCGTGCGAATACCCCGGCAGCTATTCGGAGCGTCTTGTGGACGCCGTGGCCGCGCGGCTCGGCATCGGCGCGGAACACGTGACCACGGGGGCGGGCGGAACGGGCGTGCTCGACGCGCTCATGCGGGCGGTAGCGCCCACCACCATGCGCTTTCTGGATCCCGGATGGCCCGCCGCGGGCATGCTGGCGACGATGAACGGGCACCGACCCGTCGCGGTGGAATGGCACGCGGCCATGGCCGATCCGGTGGCCTTCGCCGGACCCGATCCCGCGATCGTGTTCGTGGCGAATCCCGGCAACCCCACCGGGCTGGCCATTCCCGACGATTGGATCCGCGCCGTCTGCGAGCATACCGAGGCGGTGGGAAGCGTGCTGATCATCGACGAAGCCTACGGGGAATACAATCGCGACGCGTCCGATACGACGCCCTTCGATTTGGCCCTGGGCGGCGAACGCACGATCTGCGTCAAGACCCTGTCGAAGGCCTACGGGCTGGCGGGGCTCCGGGCCGGATACGGTGTTGCCCACCCGTCGCTCGCACTCGAAGTGGACAAGGCGCGCGGTCCGTTCGTCGTGTCGGGGCTGACTTCGGCGGCGGCCGCGGCGGCGATCGCGAGCGATTCTTCCTGGTTGGCGGACACGGTCGCCGAGACGCGCGTGAATCGCAGCTGCGTGCAAGAGTGCCTGCGTTACCGGGGCTACGAGGTGCCGGAATCGGCGGCCAACTTCGTCTTCATCCTGCGTCCCGAGCCGGAACTCGCCGACATGACGCAGAAGCTGGAGCGCTGCGGCGTGCGGGTGCGGCCGTTCTCGGGGCCGACCGCGTTGGCCAACGGGCTGCGGGCCACGGTGGGCCCCTGGGACAAGATGCAGCGGCTGCTGGAGGGGCTCGACCGGATCGCCGCGGGGAACATTTGACAGTGTACGGCAAGGGCGGCTAGCAGTGTACGAAGAGGAGGTACTCGGCAAGGCGTACGACGCGCGGCTCATGGCCCGTCTGCTGCGCTACGTGCGGCCGTACAAGCTGCAAGTGGGGGGCGCTCTGCTCCTCCTCATGCTGGCGGCGCTGCTGGCCGTGGTTGGCCCCTACCTCACCAAGATCGCCCTCGACGAGGCCATTCCAAGCGGCGATGGTCGCCAGCTCGCCTTCCTCGCCATTCTATTCCTGGCGACGACAGTGCTCATCTTCGTCTTTCAATATGCGCAAGCGCTCGTCACGACCTGGCTGGGACAGCGCGTCGTGTACGATTTGCGCACCCAGATCTTCCGCAAGTTGCAACAGCTGGACCTCGCGTTCTACGATCGCAATCCCGTGGGCCGTCTCATGACCCGGATCACCTCGGACGTGGAGACGCTCAACGAGCTGTTCAGTTCCGGCGTGGTTACGGTTTTCGGCGACCTCTTCATTCTCATTTTCATTGTGGCGGCCATGCTGCAAATGGACGCCGAGCTCGCCCTGGTCACCTTCAGCGTGCTTCCCTTCGTGGTTTACGCAGCGTTCCTGTTCAGGTCGAAAATCCGATCCGCGTATCGCGACATTCGGGTGCGCCTGGCCCGCTTGAACGCGTTCTTGCAGGAGCGCTTCACCGGAATTCGGGTCGTGCAGCTCTTCAATCGCGAAGACGCCGACGTTGAACGCTTCAAGGCCCTCGACGACGACTACCTTCATGCGCACCTTCGCTCGATTACCTACTACGCACTGTTCTTCCCAATCATCCAGCTGTTTACCGCGATTGCGCTGGCCCTGATCATCTGGTACGGCGGCGGGGCCATGATTCAGGGCGCGGTAACAATCGGCGTACTCGCGGCGTTCCTCGACTATGCTCGCAGCTTCTTCCGTCCCATTCAGGATCTCTCGGAAAAATACAATCTATTGCAAGGCGCAATGGCGTCGTCCGAGCGCATCTTCCGGCTCCTGGACCGCCAACCGCAAATCACGGAATCCTCGGCGCCGCGGGCTCTGCCGACGGGTGCTGGCGGCGAAATTCGCTTCGAAAACGTCTGGTTCGCCTACCGGGAGCGCGACTGGGTCATCCGCGATCTTTCCTTCACCGTAGCCCCCGGCGAGAAGTTGGCCATAGTCGGTCACACTGGCGCCGGCAAGACCACAATCATTAATCTGTTGATGAGATTCTACGAGCCGCAACGGGGGCGCATTCTTGTGGACGGCGTGCCGATCGAGAAGGTGCGCCTGCGGGATTTGCGCACCCGAATCGGCCTCGTGCTCCAGGACATCTTCCTCTTCAGCCAGTCCGTGGAATACAACGTCAAACTCGGATCGTCCACAATCGACGCGCACGCCGTGTCGTCGGCGCTGGAGGCGGTTGGCGCCGCCCCCTTCGTGGCGCGGCTGCCTCAGGGAACCGATCAACCTCTCGAAGAACGGGGCGCCAGCTTGTCGGTCGGCGAACGGCAGCTCCTTTCCTTCGCCCGCGCCCTGGCCTTCGACCCCGCCATTCTGGTACTGGACGAAGCCACCAGCTCGGTCGATTCCGAGATCGAAGCCCGCATCGAAGAGGCCACCAGTCGCCTGATGCGAGGCCGCACCTCGCTGGTGATCGCTCACCGGCTGTCCACGGTGCGGGGCGCCGACCGGATCCTCGTCATGCACCATGGACGCCTCGTCGAAGAAGGCAGCCACGACGACCTTCTGGCCAGCGAAGGCGTCTATCGCCGCCTGCACGAGCTCCAGTTCGCGGGGGCTGCGGCGTGACCAAGCCGAAACCCAGGCTGCTCAGCGGCGGAAACCCACAAATCGCAAAGGCCGATGGAGACGCCCCCGTGCAAGCCTACATCGCGGCCATGCCGGGTTGGAAGCGGGCCGCCGGACGCCGCCTGGACAAGCTGATCGTGGCAACCGTGCCCAACGCGCGCAAAGCCGTGCGGTGGAACTCGCCCTTCTACGGAGTCGCAGGGCAGGGCTGGTTCATCAGCTACCACTGTTTCACCAGGTACATCAAGGTCACGTTCTTCCGCGGGACCTCGCTTGACCCCGTGCCTCCGGTAGCGTCCAAGCACGACGAAGTGCGCTACTTCCACATTCACGAAGACGACCCGTTCGACGAAGATCTGCTGGCAAACTGGATTCGGCAGGCGGCGGCGCTCCCGGGTGAGCGGTTGTTCTAGCCACCCGCCAGGGCAGACCACGGACGGGCTGCTACGTCGGCTGGTCCAGCGGCCTCACCAGCACCTCGCTCACCGCAACATGCGACGGCGCGGTCACCGCGTAAATCACCGCGCGGGCCACGTCCTCGGCCTGCAGCGCCCGCTTGTCGGCCCAGCGCGCCGCCCACGCGTCGCGCGCCGCCGGGTCCGGCAGCGTGTCGATCAGCTCGGTGTCGACGTACCCCGGCTGGATGTCGGTGGCGCGGATGCCGTGCTCGGCGCCGAGCTCCAGGTGCAGGCCCCACGACAGGCATCGCACCGCAAACTTGGTCGCGGCGTAGACGGTGCCGCCGGGGAATGGTCGCCGACCGGCCACCGATCCCACATTGACGATATGCCCGCTCCCTCGTTCGAGCAGGTGGGGTAGCGTCGCGGCGATGCCGTGCAGCACGCCGTTCACGTTCACGTCGACCATGCGCGTCCAGTCCTCGACGCGGGCCTCGGTCAGTGGCGACAGCGGCATGATCCCGGCGTTGTTCACCAGGATGTCCAAGCGCCCGAAGGCCTCGACAGTCGCAGCCACCAGTGCCTGCACGTCGGCGAGTCTGGTGACGTCGGTCGGCACCGCGATGACCCGCGCACCCATCGCTTCCAGCTTGCGCGCGTCCGCTTCCAGGCGGTCGCGACGGCGCGCCGCAAGCGCGACTGCCGCGCCTTCCTCGGCCAAGGCCCATGCCACGGCCCTGCCAATCCCCGACGACGCGCCGGTGATTACGGCTGCTTTTCCAGCCAATCGATTGCCCGTTGTATGTTCCACGATCTCCACTTCCTTGTTTGGTGTACTGGCGGCGGACCGCCCTTTGGTGAAACTTTGATGATCGCAGGATTCAGCCCGCAGCTCTAGCCCTCGATACGGATCACCCATTGAACAAGCCCGACCTGTCCAGCCTACTCCCGCGTGGCCCCCGTACCACTCGGCGCAGACCAGGCGGCGCTCGCCCGAAACGAGTCGCCAAGGTCAACTACGAAGCGCGCATCAGAGCCGACGCGTCCCTGGCCGACCTCGACCTGGAGCTCGCTGCATCGTTCTTCCGCGACACGCCCGCGGGCAATAAGCCCGTGCTGGACGCGCTGCAAGATTACGGGCTCGTCAAGGGCGCAGCGCCGAACTGGAAGATCACGAATGCAGCCTTGCTGCTCTTTGCCGGGACATCGGCGCGCCACTGGAATCCGGGCGCCGGCATCCGGGTGATGCGCGTCGCGGGCACGGCCCGAATCCACGGCCACCGCCAGAGCGTCACCTGGATGGCCTACGCGGGGCCGCCCCTGGCAAGCGCAACCCCCGAAGGGTTTCGGCTCGTCGCGGGACAGGTCGGCACTTCGGAGCCTCTTCGGCACATCTTCTTCCGCCCCGTTCCCGAGTATCCTGAGGTCGCCTGGCGGGAGATTCTGATCAACGCGGTTGCGCACCGCGAATATGACGGGATCGCCGAGACCGAAATCGTGTTCTATGACGATCGGGTCGAGGTGACGAATCCAGGGATCCCTCTCGAGCCGTTCACCGTCGACGACGTCACGCAGGGGAATGTGGTCGCGAAGGCGCGGAATCCCGTGCTGAGCAGGATCATGGGCGACAAGGGCCTGATGCGGGGCACCGCAACCGGCTTGGTGCGCGTGTGCAAAGCGCTGTCAAGCACGCTGCTCGACGAACCCGAGTTTTCGGCGAACGCCGGGCGTTTCACCGTCACCCTGCGCAACAAGCCCCAGTTCGCCACCGCCGGACCGGGTTGGGCCTGGGTGGTCAGCAGGCTGCCGGTGAATCGGGAGCAGACTCGCATTCTGCTGGCCTGTCCGGACGGTTTCACCGAAGACGAATACGTGCGACTGAATCTGGTCCCTGTGGACGAGGCCCGGAGGCATGTCCAGCAGCTGGTGGACAAGGACATCGTTTGGCCGGAGCTGGTAGACGACGTGGACGACATCGTCTATTACCTGTCCGCGAACCTGGACGCGCAGCGGTGGTTTCTGGAAGACCGTGTTCCGAAGCTTCAGGAGCATTTTCGGGATCGCTCGCGACTGCGGTATAGGGACTACCGTGCGCTCTTCGAGACCAGCTATCCCGCTACGAAGCGGGAGCTCGAGGATTTGGCCAACGAAGGATTCCTCAATCGCGCGGGCCGGGGACGCGCAACGCACTACCTGCCGACTGCAGCGCTCCGCAAGTCAAGAAACTGATGGATCCGGCGCGCTCCCGCGTAGTTCAGAGGTCGGACGACACTCACTAATGGAAAGGAAGAAACAATGGGTTTTCTGGCAATTGCCGCAGTTTTGATCGTGATCGGCGGGGTGGTGTGGACCATTCCGTCGCGGAGCACCAAGGTGCCCAACAAGCTGGCGGGCATGGCCATCATGGTCGTAGGGCTGATTCTGGTGGTCATGAACACGGTGGTCGTCGTGCGCGTGGGCGAGGTGGGCGTGCAGCACTTCCTCGGCAACGTGTCCGCGCGACCCCTCGAGGCCGGGGTGAACGTGATCAACCCGCTGGCCAGCGTGGAACGCATGTCGGTGCGAGAACAGTCGTTCCCCCCGCAGGGCGGTGTGGAACAGATTGAGGCGCAGACGTCCGAGCAGCTCAACGTGGCGCTCGAGGTGTCGATCCTCTTCCGGATAAACGGGGGCAACGCGCCGAGCCTCTACGAGGGAATCGGCTCCGAAACGGTGATCAAGAATCAGATCGTGCTCAACGCGGTCAGGAACGGCGTCCGCGACGCGGTGGCGACCAAGTCGATCAACGAGATCTTCTCGCCGACCGGCGCGACGTGGCCGAAGCCATGAAGACCGAGATCCAGGCCAAGGCGGGCGACCGGATCGAGGTCCTGGACGTGTTTGTGCGCGATATCCAGGCACCCCCGCGCGTTCGCGAGGCGATTGAGCAGAAGCTCGAACGCGAACAGCAGGTCGCCGCGGAAGAGTTCCAGACGCAGATCATCCAGGAACGGGCGCGACAGCAGGCCGAAGAGGCGAAGGGAATCGCAGAGGCCCAGCGGATCATTTCCGAGGGGCTGACGCAGGAATACCTGACGTTCTTCTACATCGAGCAGCTGGCGCAGATGCCGGAAGGATCGCTGGTCTACGTGCCCACCGAGGGAGGGATCCCGCTGATCAGGAATCTCGGCGGGGGCAGGTGAGGCGCGCCTCGCCCTCCAAGGCGCGACACATGGGGCGGCCGCGGGCATTCGTGCTCGCGGCCGTCGCGTTCATCATCGCCGCGGCGGCACTGTTGCCCGGTGCAGCCTGCTCCCCGATGTACGTGATCAAGGCCGGATGGGCCGAAGCCAAGATCCTGCGTGCCCGTCAGCCCATTTCCGAGGTGATCGCCGCGCCTTCCACCGACGAGGACACCCGCGCGAAGCTCGCGCTGGCGCGCGAGGCCCGAGAGTTCGCAATGACCGATCTGGGGCTGGACGTCGGCGACAGCTACACGACCTACGCCCAGCTCGAGCGCGACACCCTGGCCATGGTGCTGTCGGCGGCCTATCGCGACCGCCTCGTATCGCGCACATGGTGGTTCCCGATCGTGGGACATGTGCCCTATCGGGGCTTCTTCGATCTGGAAGACGCCCTCGACGAGCAGCGCAAGCTGGAAGAGGATGGGTTCGACACTTACCTGCGCCCCACGTCGGCGTTCAGCACGCTGGGCTGGTTTTCGGATCCGCTGGTCTCGACCGTCGTGCGGTACGACGAGGTCGAGCTCGTCGCCACGATCATCCACGAGCTGTCGCACAACCACCTCTTCGTGCCGGGACAGGTGCGTTTCAACGAGAGCTTCGCGACATGGGTGGGGAGAACCGGCGCTGCCGAGTTCTTTTGCACGCGGCCCGGCGGCCCGGCGTCGCTGTGGTGCGGAAGGGCGCGGGGGCGATGGCAGGACGTGCAGCGCTTCTCGCAGTTCATCGACGGGCTCGTAGACGATCTCGAGACGGTCTACGCGGATTCGACGCTAACCGGCCACGACAAGCTTGCGCGCCGCGACGAGGTCTTCGCCCTGCATCGCAGGCGCTTTCGCGAAGAGGTCCAGCCACGGTTCGTGAACCTCACGTTTGCGAGCTTCGACAACCTTCCCCTCAACAACGCCACACTCCTCAGCCGCATGCGCTACTACCACCGGCTTCCCGAATTCCACGCCGTGCTCGAGGCGAACGGCGGGTCCCTGCGAGATGCGATCGAGACGGTGCGACTCGGCGTCCAGGAAACGGACGATCCCTTCAGCGTGCTGCAAGATTCTGCGGGGTCGTTTAGCTTTCGGACTTGGCCGTGAGTGCGGCCCGATAAACCGGCGTTCCCTCCCGAAGTCATTCCCTCCATGCCCCCGAAAGCTGACAATTCCTACGATCCCACTGCGGTCGAAAGCCGATGGCAGGCCAAGTGGGATCGAGACGGTACCAACACGTTCACCATCGACGAGCTACGGACCGCTGAGCGCCCCTTCTTCAACTTGATGATGTTCCCGTACCCTTCCGCTGAGGGGTTGCACGTGGGGAACATCTACGCGTTCACCGGCGCCGATGTGTTTGGACGCTTCAAGCGCCTGCAAGGGTACGACGTCTTCGAACCGATGGGTTTCGACGCCTTCGGAATCCACTCCGAGAACTTCGCGCTGAAGACTGGCGTGCACCCATCGCGGCTGATTCCCGCCAACGTCGCCAACTTCCGGCGTCAGCTGCGGCGGATCGGGGGAATGTTCGACTGGGAGCACGCGGTCAACACGACCGATCCGGCCTATTATCGCTGGACCCAGTGGATTTTCCTGCAGCTCTTCAAGGCGGGGCTGGCGGAGAAGAAGGAAGCTCCGGTGAACTGGTGTCCGTCGTGCATGACCGTGCTCGCCAACGAGCAAGTCATTGTGGGGCAATGCGAACGGTGCAGTACCGGGGTCGAGCAGCGCTTCATACGCCAATGGTTCCTGAAGATTACCGACTACGCGGATCGACTGCTGGACAACCTGAAGCGCATCGACTGGTCGGATACGACGCTCAAGGCGCAGGCCAACTGGATCGGACGGTCGCGGGGCGCGCAGCTTCGCTTTGCGGTGGTGCGGGACAATGGGAGCGCGGTGCGGGACGGACGAGGCGCACTGGACATCGAGACGTTCACGACCCGTCCGGACACGATCTTCGGGGCCACCTACGTGGTGCTGGCTCCCGAGCATCCGCTGGTCGATGTCGTTACCAGCGACGAGCAACGGGAGGCCGTGGACGCCTACCGCGCCAAGACGAAGGCGATGGATCTGGTTGCCCGCAAGAAGATCGAGAAACAGAAGACGGGGGTCTTCACGGGCGGACACTGCATTAATCCGGCGACGGGCGTGCGCGTACCGATCTGGATTGCCGACTATGTGCTGATGGGGTACGGCACCGGCGCGATCATGGCCGTGCCTGGACACGACGAGCGCGATTTCGACTTTGCCCAGGCGCATGGACTTGCGATTGCCAGGGTGATCGCGGCGCCGGGCGAAGACGCGGACACGCCGCTTGCGACGGCATACGAGTGGCCGACGGGCACGCTGGTCAATTCGGGCGCGTACGACGGCCTGCCGGTGCGCGAAGCGAAGCGCCGGATCGTCGCGGATCTTGCTGCCGAGGGGCGCGCTGAAGACAGGATCACCTTCCGGCTGCACGACTGGTGCATCTCGCGGCAGCGATACTGGGGACCGCCAATCCCGATCATACATTGCGACGATTGCGGCGCCGTGCCGGTTCCCGAAGCGGACCTGCCGGTAATCCTTCCCGACGTGGACGACTTCCGACCGGACCAGTCGGGGGTGAGTCCGTTGGCGCGGGTCAAGGAATGGTACGAGGCGCCCTGCCCCGCCTGCGGCCGCGACGCCGCGCGCGAGACCGACGTCTCGGACGTGTTCCTGGACAGCGCCTGGTATTTTCTGCGCTACCCCTCCACCGATTTCGACGACCGTCCTTTCGACGCCGAGATCACGCGACGCTGGCTGCCCGTCGACATGTACATCGGCGGCAACGAGCACGCGGTGCTACACCTGCTCTACTCGCGGTTCGTAATCATGGCCCTGCGCGACATGGGGTGGATCGAGTTCGAGGAACCCTACGACCAGTTTCGCGCTCACGGCCTGATCATTCGCGAAGGCGCCAAGATGTCGAAGAGCAAGGGCAACGTGATTGTGCCCGATCCGATCATCGAGCGCTACGGGGCCGACACGTTCCGGCTTTATCTGATGTTTCTGGGACCGTTCATGGAAGGCGGCGACTACCAGGATCGCGGCATCTCGGGCCCGCACGGCTTTCTGCATCGCCTGTGGGAATCGGTGGTGCCCGATCGCGGCGACCTTTCCGAAGACCCGCCCGATCCAGCGATCGAACGCGTCGTGCATCGCACGATTCAACGCGTGACCGACCAGCTCGCGAATCTGCGCTACAACACGGCCATCGCATCCATGATGGAATGCCTGAACGCGGTCCGGGCGGGAGGCCGCAGGCCGGTTCGCGCCGAAGTGGAGCCCCTGGTGTGCATGATCGCGCCGTTTGCGCCCCACGTCGCCGAGGAGCTGTGGCGCCGCCTCGGACACGACGGCAGCATTTTCGACGGCGCCAACTGGCCGACCTTCGACCCCGCGAAATGCGTGGTGGAGCGCACCCGCATGGCCGTACAGGTGAACGGGCGCGTGCGCGGCACGGTAGTCATGCCCGTTGGCGCTGGCCGAGACGAGGTCGTGGCGCAGGCGCGGGCGGAGCCGAACGTCGCTCGCCACCTTGAGGGCACCGATGTGCGCCGGATCATTCACGTGCCGAATCGGCTCCTGAACTTCGTGGTCACAACCCAACAGAAGCGAGGCTGACGCCATGCCCCACAGCGTGGGCGGGTCAACGAGTACCGAAAAGCTGGCAATCGACGCAATCAAGGTTCTGGCCATGGACGCCGTGCAGGCGGCCAACTCCGGGCACCCCGGGACGCCCATGGCCCTCGCGCCGTGCGGCTACGTCCTGTGGACGCGACACTTGAAGCACAACCCGCGCGATCCGCACTGGTTTGACCGCGACCGCTTCGTCTTGTCGGCGGGTCACGCGTCCATGTTTCTGTACAGCCTGCTGTACCTCGCCGGCTACGATCTGTCTCTGGACGATATTCGCCGGTTCCGGCAGTGGAACAGCAAGACGCCGGGCCACCCCGAGTACGGACACACGCCGGGAGTGGAAACGACGACCGGTCCTCTGGGCCAGGGCGTGGGCAACACGGTCGGGATGGCGCTCGCGGAGCGGTGGCTGTCCGATCGCTACAATCGCCCCGGTCACGCAATCGTCGACCACCATACTTACGCGCTTTGCTCCGACGGCGACCTGATGGAGGGCATCTCGCACGAGGCGGCCGAAATCGCCGGTCACCAGCGGCTCGGCAAGCTGATCTGGATCTTCGACGACAACCGGATCACGATCGAAGGGTCCACGGATCTCGCCACCGCCACCGACCAGATACAACGTTTTCAAGGCTACGGTTGGCACACGCTCCGCGTCGAGGACGGAACTGACCTGGATGCAATTGATGGGGCGCTGAGGGCGGCCAAGGCGGAAACGGCTCGTCCTACGCTCATCGTCCTGCGCACCACGATTGCCCAGGGGAGTCCCAACATGGCCGGTTCGGCGTCCACGCATGGCGCACCCCTCGGGGCCGATGAAATCGCCGCCACCAAACGCCATATCGGCTACCCTTCGCTCGAGCCCTTCCACGTGGACCCGGCGGCGCTGGCGCATTGGCGCGCATTCGCCGCCGCCGGCATGGCCGCGCAGGAGGAATGGAACCGTCGCTGCGACGGGTTCCGCGCCGCATTCCCGGCCCTTTCCGCCGATTTCGAGCGGGTGGCCGCAGGCGACCTTCCCGCGCGCTGGGAAGACGCGCTGCCGGATTTGGTCAACGCCCCCGCGAACGCCACGAGGAGCCATTCCGGCGCCGTATTGCAAGGCGCGGCTGGCGCGATCCCCACCATGATCGGGGGGTCGGCGGATCTGGGCGGCTCCAACAAAACCGACATTGCCGGCGGCGGCGACCTTCTGGCCGAACGTCACGGGGGGCGGATCATCCATTTCGGGGTTCGCGAGCACGCGATGGGCGCGATCATGAACGGGATGGCGCTTCACGGGGGGGTTCAGCCCTTCGGCGGCACCTTTCTGGTGTTCTCCGACTACATGCGCCCGGCAATACGGCTTGCGGCCCTGATGGGCCTTCCGGTCATCTACGTCTTCACCCATGACAGTATCGGGCTGGGCGAGGACGGACCCACGCATCAGCCCGTCGAGCATCTTGCTGCGCTCCGCGCCATTCCGGGCCTGTTGGACCTGCGACCGGCCGACGGACCCGAGACGGCGGAAGCGTGGCGCGCGGCGATTGGCAACCGCACGGGACCGTCGTTCCTGGCGCTGACTCGGCAGAAGGTGCCCTGGACCGACCGGGGGCCACGGGGTCCATCGGCAGAAGGCCTTCGCCAGGGCGGCTATGTGCTGCGCGAGGCGCGGGCCGGCAAACCCCACGCGATCGTCATCGCTTCGGGGTCCGAAGTGGGTACCGCACTGGACGCCAGGGAACTTTTGGCGGCAGACGGCATAGACATACGTGTGGTCAGCTTGCCCAGCTGGCGCCTCTTCGAGGCACAACCCGCGGCCTACCAGGACGAGGTTCTTCCTCCCGGCGTGCCAAAGGTGTCGGTTGAAGCGGGCTGTACGATGGGGTGGAGCCGGTGGGTCGGGAGTGACGGCGCCTCGATAGGAATCGATCACTTCGGCGCATCGGCTCCGTTTGAAGAGATCTACCGACGCTTTGGCGTGACCGCGGAAGCGGTGCGGCAAGCCGTACGCAGCAAGACACGGGAAACGACCATAGCGACATGAATGCCACGAAGGGGAGCGCCTGTCTGAGCGCGATTGTACGCGGGGCAATACGGGCGCTGCTTTTCTCGGCCATCGCTTGGATCGGGAGCTTGGCGGCTGTTGGGACCGTGTCCGCCCAGGACACCACATCGGTCGTGAGGATACGTGGATTGCGCGTCGAGGCGCCCCGTCCGTCGGCGACGACCGGGGGCACCAGCGCGGTCGAAATCGACACCGACTCGATGAGCGTGGTGGCCGCCGCAACCGCGGAAGACTTCCTGCGCCGCCTGCCGCTGGTCCAGATGCGCAGCAACTCGCGCGGCGAAGTCCAACCGGACCTTCGCGGCGCCGACGACCGCCAGATCGCGGTGCTGCTCGACGGGATACCGCTGACCTTGGGATGGGATCACCGGACCGACCTGTCCATCGTCCCCCTGACTGCGGTGCGCAAGGTAACTCTGCTGCGGGGCCTCTCGTCCGTGCTGCACGGTCCCAACGTTCTCGGAGGCGCCATCGAATTCGACGTGGCTCGGGGGCCGTCCGACCAAACCGACCCCCGGACCTTTTCGGGCGCCTTCTCCCTGGACCATCAGGGAGGGACGAACATTGCCACCATCGCCGGTGCCGCGTTCACTGGAAATCGCGCCGACTGGGTCTTGAGAGCGGGAGCCGGGTATCGGGACACGCCCGGCCTGTCGCTGCCGGATGCCGCCCGCTCCGACCCGGAACTGGAGGTGGACCTCCTGACAAATGCCGACGGGCTGCGTCTCAACTCCGACCGGCGGTTGTCGGACGGATTCGTTTCCATGCGATATCAACACGCGGACGGCGGCTGGTTCTCGGGCTTGGTTACCGCAGTCCGGGGGCGTCGCGGCGTTCCCCCCGAAGCGCACGTTGCCGACCCTCGGCTGTGGAGGTACCCGGACCAGCGTCGCGTGGTGGCGGCCCTATCCGGGGGAACCGGCCAGCAGCAAGGCAACCGCGGGCGGGGCGACGTGGAAGCCGCATTCGGGATCGACCGTTCGTTGGGTGAGATCGAGGAATACGCGTCGCCGGCATACCAATCGGTGGTGGGGGGCGAGACCGGGTCGTCAACAACCGTCACGGGGCGACTTCTGGGAGACTATCGCTTCGACGCGGGGCCGGAGCTGCGAAGCGCGTTCACAATTGCCGATGTGCGGTACAACGAGACCTTCTCTGATCGTCAAACCTTCGATTACGAACAGCGTCTGTGGAGCCTCGGGACCGAAGTCGAGTTCGGTAACGGCGACGAGCACGGATCGGGAATGGGCAACCTGAGGTGGAGTCTCGGGGCCTCGCTCGATGGATCCGACACGCCTCTGTCGGGCGACAAACCGCCCGTGAACACGATATGGGACTGGGGACTGCGGACGGGCGTCACCATGCTCGGTGCGGGAGGAAGCGTGCTTTACCACGCCGGCGTCAGTCGTCGCACGAGGTTTCCGTCCTTGCGCGAGCTCTACTCGGGAGCGCTGGGTCGCTTCGAGCCCAATCCCGACCTGCGACCGGAAAGCCAAAAGGCCGGCGAAGTGGGCATAACGGTGAGCGTGGGCGACGCGCGGCTGCAAGTTGCAGGATTTCACCAACGCCTGACCAACGGGATCGTGCGCACCAGGTCGGTAGCGGACGGGCAGACCAGGTTCAAGCGCGTGAACCGGGATCACATTCGGGCGACGGGCGTGGAATTGCTCGCCGCCGGGACCCGAGGCCGCCTGAGCTACGGGGGCGATTTGACGCTAAAGCGCGTACGGATCCTGGATCCGAGCATTGCGGGCCGCGACGACCGACACGCCGAGTACGAACCGGCCTTGTCTTCTACCGTGAACCTGGGCGTCATGGCCCCCGCAGCGGTCAACGTGAGTGGCTTCCTGCGCTATCGAGGCGTCCAGTACTGTGAGAGCGTCGAGACCGCCGGCATGCATAGAATGGACGCGAGCGCCACGCTGGACCTGGAGGCGCGGCGGGGATTCGTGATCGGTACGGGCGCGTCCGAGCGCCGCCTGGTCGGCACCGTGGGCGTGGCCAACGTGGCCGATGCGATCGTGCTGGACCAGTGTGGCCTACCTCAGCCGGGGCGGACGCTGCGAATCCAGTTCAACGTTGGGTGACCCGCCGCCGTCCGCCGCGCGCAGCGCCATCATGGCGCGGGTCGGGTCCAAGGACACGGCGCCCGAAATGATCGTCAGGCGACTGCTTCACGGCATGGGATACCGCTACCGCCTGCACAGACCCGACCTGCCGGGCAAGCCCGACATCTGTTTCCCTTCCCGCCGCAAGGTGATCTTCGTTCACGGCTGCTTCTGGCATCGCCATGAGGGATGTCCAAGGACCACGACGCCGAAGACGCGCTCCACCTACTGGCAGGACAAGTTCGCCGGCAACATGGTGCGCGACAAGAGAAACGTGAGCGACCTGGGCGAGCTCGGCTGGGAATCGATGATCGTGTGGGAATGCCAGACGAAGGACCTCGATGCGTTGACGGATCGACTGGTCGCGTTTCTGGACGGGACGGGTAGCTGATCGGGGGGTATCGTGGCCCCTTCAGCTCTTCAAATCACCTCCAGGACCGTCAGGCGCAACCAGCCGACCTTACCATCGGCCAGGACAACCTCGACCCAATCGCCAGACCGTCGGTCGATCCGCACCTTGGTGCCTTCGTGCAGCGTGAAGACCGTGAGGCCGCCTTCGTCGGACGGCGCACTCAGGACCCGCACCTCGGGCGTGGTGACGACCGCCTCCTCAGGTTGGCCCAATCCGACTTCCCTGATCAGCAACGTGCCTCCAAGAACGACCGTCCCCACGGCACCGCCAACCGCGCTCCTCGACATCGCGGTACGCCATCGCCGGGGCCGACGCAGCACCATGCCAACGACTCCGAGCCCGAGGATAGCGTAACATGCCCCCGCGGCCACACCGAGCCAAGCCCTTGGAATGAGGGTCATCCACCAGTCAAATGCCGACAGCATCCAGAATCGCGGCAGCGGCTCGATCCGGTCCTGGAGCATCTCGTTGACGAGCACCAGGTTGGCGCGAGCGTCTTCGTCGCCGGGGTCGAGCCGGATGGCTCGTTCGTAGTTGAGCACGGCCTGGGCCACGTCGCCAAGACGGAAGTGCGCGTTGCCCAGATTGTAGTAGAGCGCCGCCGACTCGTAGCCGCTTTCGAGCACCGCCCGGTAGCTGTTGGCAGCTCCGTCGAAATCGCCCTCGCGGTAGAGACGATTGCCTTCCGCAAAGGCTGATTGTTGCGCTGTTGCGGTCCCAGCCGTCGCGAGCGAGGTGGAAGCTAGCGCGATGGCGACGAGGACTGGGAACATCGCCCACGACGGCCGTGGCTGCGTATGAGGGAGCCGCGCGTGCGCGGTGGCGTCGGGCCGTAGCATCATCGCGAAAGCTCCCGTGCAAGATCGGCCATGATCGCCGCTGCGCGAGCGAGCACGTCTTCCGGCGGTTCTCGGTCTGCGCCCACGGGGGCAAAGCGCTGCCGATCGCAGTCGTCCAGGCAGGCGAAGAGGCGGTCGAGCGTCTCCTGGGTTGCGCCTCTGCGTGCAGCGACGCGGCCGGCCTCATTTCTCACCAGTCCCGCTTCGGCAATGTTCAGCTTGTCGGCCAACAATCCCTCCAGCGCCCCTGCCACCTCGGCGTAGAAGGCACGCGGATCATCGGCGGCGACCCGCCTCGCCCGAGCGAGCCGCTTTTTCGCCATCCGGCCAGCTCGTCGCACTCGGGCGTACGCCACGTCGCCTGCCAGGCGGTCCCGATGTCGGCGAAGCACCAGGGCGCCTCCCGCGGCGACCAGGGGCAGCAATATGACGACCCAGAACCTGGATGTGACGAACAGGGGTTCGTTCATCCGCCTGAAACTGGGCGCGTCGGTTTCGATGAACCGGATTTCATCGCGGAGGGTCTCGACCGCCGTTGGGACGGTTGCCGCGCCGTCCCCGGACGCTGCGTCCCCGGCGACGCTGACCACGACGGGGTCCGACCTGGCGGTCCCATACAGGCCTGTGCCCGGATCGAAGTACGATGCTTCTATGGAGGGGATCGCCAGCTCGCCGGGAGCACGCGGGATCAACACGTACTCGAACGTGCGCGTACCCTGTATGCTGCCACCGCCTTCGGCGATGCGGTCGCTGGTTTCGGGTGGGAACGCTTCGAACTCGACGGGAAACGCGATTTGGGGCGGGGACAGCGTGCGCAGATTGCCGCTTCCGGCATACTCGACGCTGAACGTAACGGCTTCGTTCGTTTCCGCGTTCGCGTGACTCGCCGTGGCCGATACCGCGAGCGTGCCAACATGTCCGGCAAAGGACGCGGGGCGGCCTTCGGCGGGCAGGGGGACGACCTCGATCGTGACCGGCCGCGACGCCACGGCCACCGGAACGCGTCGGTCGAGGAGGCTGGACATGTCGAAAATGTCCGCGAACGGATCGAAGGTACGATCGCGCATCCGCACCTGCGCCTCGATGGTCAGAGGGTCAAGCGTCTTGGTGCCCGGACTGGTCGGGAAGAGAATCATGCGACGTACGGTCGCCACGAGGTACTGGCTGCCGTCGCGCACGACCTGTTCGGTTTGCGGCGAACTTGGCTGCTCCAGCTCTTCCGACCAGAAACCCGTGGCTTGCGGCAGCGTGGTTATGCTGTAGCTCTGCACCGGTACCCGCGTGAAGATCTGGTACCCGACGGTAATGGGTTCGTTCTCGAACACGCGGGTCGACGACACCCTGGTCTCGACGAACAAGTCTTCCGGCAAGATGTTGGCGCCCCTATTGCCACCACTTGGGGGCGCCCCCGAGCCTGGCGGCGGTGGAGCGTCGGAAACCACCAGGGCGACCGGGTCGGTTTCCACGGTGCGATCGCCTACGGTTACGCGGACCGCACCAATCTCGAACGTACCCTCTCTGAGCGCCTGGAAGCGGTATTGGTAGGTCACCGCCATGGTGGTCCGGCCGTTCACGATCTGGATCGACGTAGACGTGCCCGCGCCCAGAAACGTCGCGAAGTCTTCCATGTCCGGGAGCACGGGATCGGAATCAACCTGTTGTGTGCCAGAGACTTCCACGTTCAGTACGAACTGTTGTCCCACCCCCGCCTGAGGGGGGCTCACGAAGGCGCGTGCACTGACATCCTGCGCGAGACCAAGTCGAGGCAAGGCGAAGACGGCGCACAGCAGCGCGCATGCCGGCATACGGAGAATGAATGCACGCCTCTGGCAGCGCGTGTACGAGCCGCTCACTCCTACCAGTCCTTTCTGGGTTGCCGACCACGCACCTGGGCAGTCTTTCGGTTGACCTCGCCCGGATCCTCGGTAATCGCCTGAAGCAACCGCTCCGCTTGTTCCGGAGTCATCTGCGTTGGCGTCGCCTCCGATCCCCCCTCTCCTTCGCGCTGATCCTGGGGGGAACCATCACCTTCGGGTTGGCCGTCCTGCGGGCGCGGTTCCTGGCCGTCCTCCCCTTCCTGCGAGGGGGCGCCACTTTCCTGATCGTCCTGCGGCTGTGGCTCGCCCTGGCCACTTTCGGGTTGCCCTTCCGACTGCTGGTCGTCTTCACCTTGCTCGCCGTCGCCTTGCTGTTGTTGCTGCTGCTGTTGCTCCAGCTGCTGAAGCGCCAACTCCAGGTTGTGCTTTGCGTCGCGGTCGTCGGGGTTCAGCCGCAACGACTGCTTGTACGCCTCCACAGCCGCGCCCGGTTGTTGTTGCATAATCAGGGCGTTGCCCAGGTTGTACATGGCCTCGGACCGCCATTCCGGGTCCGCTCCCTCCGCCGCTTCCAGGAATGCCTCCATCGCCCTCTGGAACTCCTGGCTGCCGTAGAGTGCATTGCCCTCGTTGAAGCGGGCCAGCGGGAGCCCCGGCACTTCTTCCAGGGCCTCGAGGTACTTCGCGTGGGCCTCCTGATAGCGTCCCGCTTCGTAGAGGCGGTTTCCGGCGTCCACGTCGCGGCGGCCTTCCTGGCCCACAGCCGGTGCCGCCGAGAAAACCGCAGCAGCGGCGGCGCAGCAGACCATCGGGAAAGGCTTCACCATCCGGTAGGGGTACGGTTTCACGGAACCTCCTTCAATCCTGCGGTCATGCGTTGAATCGGGGGCGGACGCTTACGTCGTCCCGGTATCATGAATTCGACGATCAGTAGCAGCAAGGCCCCTCCGAGAAAGATCTGGAACTGTTCTTCGAACTGGGTGACCTCACGCGATTCCACCTCACGGCCTCCGTCTTCGATCCGCTCCACCAATCGCTCCAGCCCCCCGGTGCCCTGGCCGATTCGATGATACTCTCCACCCGTCTGGAGTGCGATATCCTGCAAAACGGTTTCGTTCAGGCGAGTCGTGATCACGTTGCCCTGATCGTCGCGACGGAACCTGCCCCGCGCTTCCACACCCTCTACATCGGGGAGCGGCACGCCCTCCACCGACCCCACGCCCACCATGTGAATCGTCACTTGCGCTTCGGAGGCCGCCGAAATGGCCTGTGCGAGCCCTCCCTCGTGATCTTCCCCGTCCGTGACGATCACCACGATGCGGTTCTCGGTCGGGGTTTCGTCGAGGGCCTCGACGGCAACCGCGATGGCTTTGGCGAGATCCGTGCCCTGCGTGGACATGAGCGTGGGGTCCATCGCCGCGAGAAACATCATGGCGGCGCCGTAGTCCGCGGTGAGGGGGCTCTGCACGAACGCGTCTCCGGCAAACGCCACCAGCCCGACGCGATCGCCATCGAGCCGCTGGATGATGCGACCAATCTCGATCTTGGCCCGTTCCAGACGGTTGGGCGCGACGTCTTCCGCGTACATCGAGCGCGACACGTCCAGCGCCAGGACGACATCCTGCCCTTGCCGCCGCAACGTCTCGACGCGGGTGCCGAACTGCGGGCGAGCCAGCGCAAAGCCTAGCAGGCCGATCGCGGCGAGCAGCAGGACCGTCTTCCATCGCACTGCGACGACGTTGACCGACGCTCGCAAACGGCGGACCAGCGTGCGGTCGCCGAACCTGTCCAGCAGGGAGCGGTCGCGACGCGCTGCGGACCAATACAACAGGCCCAACAACGGGACGAGGCTCAAGGCCCACAGCCAGGGAACGGCTCCGAAACGAAACATCAGGGCAATGTCCGCAGCCAGGTGCGCCCGAGTACCACTTCCGTCAGGAGCAGCAGCAACCCGGCGGCAAGCGGCAGCACGAAGCGCTCACCGTAGCTGGTGAAGTTCTCGACAATGATCTCGGTGGTCTCCAGCTCGTCAATCTCCGCATAGATGGCCTCGAGGCTCTCGCGATCTGTGGCGCGGTAGTAGCGCCCACCCGTAGTCTCCGCCGTGGCGCGCAGAACGGGCTCGTCTACATCGACCCGCGTGGTCACATAGCGGCGCGATCCAAAGCGATCCGTCACCGGGACCCGGGCCATGCCGCGCGCGCCCGCTCCTATGGTATAGACGCGGACCCCCAGGGCTTGGGCTGCCTGGGCGGCGGTGAGCGGGTCGATTTCTCCCCGATTGTTGCGACCATCGGTCAGCAGAACGACCACCTTCGATGCGGCCTCGCTGGCCTGCAGTCGCTTCACGGCGGTGGCCAGTCCCATGCCCACGGCGGTGCCGTCCTCGACCATCCCGACTTCGAGTTCGCCCATGAGCGACGTGACGACCGAGCGATCCAGCGTCAGCGGCGCCTGAGTAAACGCCTTGCCCGCAAAGATGACCAGGCCGATCCGGTCGTTCTGGCGCCCGGCAGCGAAATCCGACGCCACCGTTTTCGCCGCCTCCAAACGGTTGGGCGCCAGGTCTTCGGCAAGCATGGAGCTCGACACGTCGATGGCCAGCACGATGTCGATGCCTTCCGAAACCACGTCCTCGCCCGTGACTCCGGTCTGAGGCCGCGCGAAGGCCGCTACCAGGCAGGCGAGCGCCAATCCGCGCAGCAAGGCCGGCAGATGTCGCAATCGCTGCCCCGCCCCGCCGTCGGCGCTGGCAAGCCCTGCGACGTTGGGGTGAGCGAGCGATCCTCGTCGCCGATTCCCACGCGACAGGTACCACCAACCCAGCAATGGCACGGCCCCCAGGCAGAGCAGAAGCCACGGATCCTCAAAGCGAAAAATCACACGGCCTCCCGATGCCCACCACTCGTCATCTCGACCAGCGATCTCGCCACGCCCACCAGCTCGCGCGAAGCGTCGGCGTCGGGACGCAACTTCGCGAATTTCACCAGATCGCAGCGGTTGAGGAAGTCGTCAAAGGTCTCGGTAAAGCGCATGTCGAGCGCGGCTTTGCGCAGCCCGGCGATCACTTCGCGCGTGGTCATTTCCAGCGCAGGCACTTCGAGCTGCCCTTCGACGTAGGTGCGCATGATCTCGGAGACCTGCACGTGCCATGCCTTGACCTGGCCGCGCTCCAACAGCGAGGAGCGCTCCAGCTCGTCGAGCGCTTCCAGTGCCACCAGATGGTGCGGTCGCGGCGGCACGCTCGGTTTTGCGATTTCGACCACGGGCCGGGCCCGAGACCGGCGATGCAAATACACGGCGCCGGCACCCAACGCCGCGGCGAGCAGCAGCCACGGCGCCACCAGCCACCAGTTCCGCGCAATCGACAGCGGGCCTTTGATTTCGCGCAGATCGCCCGACTCGTCCAGCCCCACGCTCTCGACGCCCACGCGAAAGAGGTCGGTGAACAGTGTACGCGTCGCGCCGTCCGGCCCTACCAGGGACACCGCGATCGGCGGGATCTCGAGCTCGCCGAGCTCGAAACTGGTGACCGTGTATGCGGCCGAGCTCGGGCCGTCGTCGTCGTTCGGGGCGTTCGTCGCGATGCGGGCGCCGATGACCTCAAACGGCGAGACGTCGAGCGAATCGGCCCACTGCACCGACCAGTCCGCAGGGTGATCCACGCGGATCCGCACCCCCAGGGGGTCCCCCAAATGAATCACCGTCGTGTCGACCTCCATGACCACCTGGAACTCCTGCCGCGCCGCGAGTGTCTGGGACCCCAGCGCGAATAGGGCGGCAGCCAACGCGACGAAACTGCAACCGATGGTCGTGCGGCGCGTCGTCGCCCTCACCGTACCCGCCTGCCCCGCTGCTCGAAGAACCGTCGCAGCGCCTGTTCGTACGGCACCCCGGTGGTCACGTCGATCGCGTCGACCTTGCTGCGTCGGAAGAGCTCGTCCACGCGGGCTCGCACCGCAGCGCGATCCTGGCCGTATCGAGCCTGAAACGAACGAGCCGACGTATTGACGACGGCGCGCCGCCCCGTCTCCGGATCCTCAAACTCGACGAGCCCCATCGGCGGGATTTCCGTCTCGCGTACGTCGCCAACGCGCACCGCAACCAGATCGTGGCGTCGGGCCGCCACCGAGAGCGCCTGCTCGTACCCCTCGGCGAGAAAGTCCGAAACCAGAAACGTCACCGCGCGGCGTCGCGTCACGCGGGCCAGATACTCCAACGCACCCGCAATGTCGGTACCCGTCCCTTCCACTGTATGGTAGAGCAGCTCGCGCAACACCCGCAGCGCGTGGCGGCGTCCCTTGCGCGGCGGCACAAACCGCTCGATTCGATCCGAGAACAGAATCAGCCCGACCTTGTCGTTGTTCTTGATCGCGCTAAACGCCAGAACGCCGCACAGTTCGGCCGCCAGCTCGGCCTTCATCCGACTACGCGTGCCAAAGTACGCAGACGCGCTTACGTCCACGACGAGCATCAACGTCAGCTCGCGCTCCTCCTCGAACACCTTGACGTGCGGCGAGCCCGTCCGCGCCGTGACGTTCCAGTCAATCCCGCGGATATCGTCGCCGTAACGGTATTCCCGCACCTCGGCAAAACTCATGCCGCGCCCCTTGAACACGGAATGGTATTCGCCGGAAAAAATGTCGTTCACCAAGCCGCGCGTAGAAATCTCCAGCAGCCTGACCTGCTTCAGAATCTCGCGGGGAATCATGCGTCGTACCGCTCCAACCGCTTTGCGCTACGGCACTTCGATCGTATCCAGCACCCGACCGACCACGTCTTCCGTGGTTACTTCTTCCGCCTCCGCTTCGTAGGTCAGAATGAGTCGGTGCCGCAACACGTCCATGGCCACGGACCGCACGTCTTCCGGCGTCACGTAGCCACGGTGCCGCAGAAAAGCATGTGCTCGCGAGGTCCGGGCCAGGCAGATGGTGGCTCTGGGCGAGGCCCCGAATGCGATGAGCGGGTCCAGCTCTTGCAGGCCACACTGCGTAGGTTCTCGTGTTGCGAAAACAAGCTCGACGATATAGCGCTCGACGCGGCTGTCCACATAAATCGTCTCTGTCGCACGGCGCGCCTGCATGATTTCCTGGGGATTCACGACGGGTTCGGCCTTGGGCATGGGCCCCGTGCTCATCCGGCGCATGATTTCGAGCTCTTCGTCGCGGTCGGGGTACCCCACCGACAGCTTGAGCATGAAGCGGTCCACCTGCGCTTCGGGCAGCGGATACGTCCCCTCCTGATCGATGGGATTCTGCGTGGCCAGAACCAGGAACGGAGACGGCAGCGGGAAGGTGTTTTCGCCAATCGTGACCGTGTGTTCCTGCATGGCTTCGAGCAGCGCGGACTGCACTTTGGCCGGCGAGCGGTTGATTTCGTCCGCGAGAATCACGTTGGCGAAGATCGGCCCCTTTTTGGTCTTGAACTCGGTCTCGCGCGGGTCGTAGATGAGCGTGCCGATCAGGTCGGCGGGAAGGAGATCGGGCGTAAACTGGATCCGCTGAAACGAGGTCTGGATCGCGTCCGCGAGGGTGCGCACGGTAAGGGTCTTGGCCAATCCGGGGACCCCCTCCATGAGCACGTGCCCGTCGGACAACAGGCCCACCAGCAAGCGCTCGACCATGGTTTTCTGGCCCACGATGACGCGGCCCACCTCGTTCAGCAGGCGATCCACGAACCCGCTGCTCTCGTTGATTTTCGTCTGGATGACTTCTATGTCCCGGTTCATTCCGCCTTTTCGTATCAATCGTTGTCGTCGTATCAATCGTTGTCGTCGTATCAATCGTTGTCGTCGTATCAATCGTTGTCGCGCGAGTCTTCCGCACCCGTGGCTTTCCACAATGCGATGCCGCCCGCCTGCTTCCCGATCTCCGCCGAGGCCACGCGCTCGCCCGTCGCGATCTCGATGACCTCGACGGTTCCCGGCTCTCCGCCTATTCCTTCGACGGTGACGATCGCATAGCGGCCGTCGGGCGTGACCACTACGCCGTGCGTCACGCGTCGGAGTGAGTCGATCAGGTGCAGCAGCTCGCCCGACGCCACGTCCCATATGCCGAGCTGGGCACTGCCCTTGAGGGTTGCAAGGAGCGTTGCGCCGTCGGGCGTCAGGTCCAGATTGTAGGGTGCTCCGGCGGCGTCAATTCGTCGCGTGACGCGCCACTCGTCAAGGTCGACTTCGAGGATCGCGTCGTCCCTGTTGCAGGGAACGAATACGCGTTTGCCATCGGGATGCGGCGTGGTCCAGGTGGGGGAACAGCTGGCGTTGCGCGACGCGGGCATGTCGCCGTGCTGGTGGGCGGCTGCGCTGCCCGGTGCAGCCGCCGCGACGGGGGCGTTGGCGACCAGATCGAGCCGGCGGGTGACGTCAAGGGTCGCGCCGTCGATCTCGACCAGCTGGTCGTCCATCATGCACGCTGAGTAGTGCTTCGAGCCGTCGGCGTTGAAGCGCGACCCGTGCGGCATGGTGCAGGTGACCACGTCGGCGATCGGGAACATGGTCTCCAGATCGACGATCGTGACGGTCGAAGGCACGTGGTCGCCGTGAAAGTTCGCGTTGACCGCAAGCGCTAGCATGCCGTGCGGCGGCACGGCGATCGTGGCAGGAAAGAGTCCCAGATCGGCCACCGCAACGACCGTGTCGGCCCCGGTGGCGTACTTGACCAAGCGGCCGTTGGGGAAGCCGTGCCCCAGGGTGAGATACCAGAACTCGCCGGCGGGATCCATCGCGAGGCCGTGCGGCGCCTCGATTTCGGCCACGAGCCATCCGGTCGGAATGGTCTTTTCGACGACTAGCTCGCCGCCCGCGTCGTAGCGCAGCAGCGAGACCTCGTCTTCGGATTCGGCGGCGACGTAGACCCAGTACGACTGCGCGGCGGCATGGCTTGGCCATGGCGCGATGCCTCCGCAAACCGCGACAAGCGCCGCGGCCAACGCGAACCGACCCATTACGGAACCAGACCCCATTTATGGAATAAGCGCGCGCCGCGGCTGGAGCTTTACGGTCCACATTCCCGAGAAATACTCGGAGAAGAACAGGTTGCCCTTGTGCATCTGCGGCCCCCAGGTGAAGGGCGCGTTGGCGACCACGCCGTCTGGATCGTACGACTTGTAGACGGCGATCTCCCTGCCCTGGTGATACAGGTTCCCCTTCATTTCGCCGGAGATGTCGAGCACTCGCAGACCGCCCTGATAGAAGGCCGCGTAGAGGCGGTCGTCTTCGATCCACATGTTGTGTGACCCGGCCTCGGGGATCTCGTAACGCGCGACCTCTTCGGGGTTTTGGGGATCGGTGAAGTCCACCACGTGGATGTAGCCGGACATGAACTCCGGGGTGCGGCCATCCTCTTGGCCGTCGAAGGCGGGGGCGCCGATTTCGTCGCCCATGAAGATGTAGAACTTGCCCGTCGGGCTCTGGTAGGGGAACGCGGCGTGCGTGGCGCCGCCGATGTCGCGGAAGCGCGCGATCTCGACCGGGTTGGCCGGGCTGCCGCCCTTGTCGCCACCGCCTACGTCGATCACGGCCACGCCGTCGTTCCAGTTCGACGTGTACGCGATGCCGTCCACGATCCAGATGTCGTGAATGGCGTGGCCCGGCGTGTCGAGCTCGAAGCGGCCGACGCGGTGGGGATTGGTCGGGTCGGCGATGTTGATGACGTCGAAGCGGGTGCCGTTGTTCACCGCGTAGACGTGGTCGTCGTAGATGAAGAGGTTGTGTACCCCACCGGTGAGCTCGTCGTCGTAGGTGGCGACGATTTCGATGTTGCGGGGGTCGGTGCAGTCCACGATGACGATTCCGTTGCGCCGGTTGGACGCGCCTTCGCGGGAAATCACGCAGAGTTCGCCGTCTTCCGAGACCTTCACGTCGTTCGTCGTGCGGGCGTCGACGATGAGCGAATCGGTCAGCACCGGGCTGGCCGGGTCGGTTACATCCCACCAGTACGTGCTGCCGTGGCCGCTGTGCGTGCCCGTGATTGCGTAGTCGCGACCATGGACGCCCTCCCACACCCACAAATCCGACGTCGAGACGTTGCGCACCGGCGCGTGGCCCACAAGCTGCACCTCTTCGACCACGTGACGCGGCAGAATCTCGACGGTTGCGTGGGCGGTGCGCCCGGGGACGTTCGCCGTAACCGTGTAGACGCCCGGCTTGTAGGCCACGAAACGCCCTTGCTGGTCCACCTCCGCCGGTGGAATGTCGGCGGTGGCGATTTCGTCGGGGTCGGCGATCAGGCCGAAAGCGACGGGAATGTCGTTGACCGTGCCGCTTGGGCCCGTGGGCGTCGCGGTGAAGTGGATGACGTCGCCGGTGCGGCCCCGCGACTGGCTCGCCTCGACTGCCATTGCCGTAACCGGGTTGTCCGCGACCTGATAGGTGACTTCGCCCATCACGTCCTCGGCGCTTGCCGACAGGGTGACCGTTCCCGGGACGTGCGCCGTGAAGACGCCAAATCGGTCGACCGTGGCCACGGACGGATCGGAAGTGGTCCACGAGACGGCGACGTCGCGAATGTCGTCGGCGCGGTCGAACACGGTGGCCTTGTGGCGCTGGGTAACGCCAACGTAGTAGCGACCGCCGGCGCTGGCGATTTCGACGCGGTCGAGTGGCGGAAACGCGACGGTGACGGTCATGGCGCCGCTAATGCGGGTCGGCCCCAGAACGCGGGCCAGGACCTCGTATTCTCCACCCTTGAAGGCCTCGATTTCGCCGGTCGTGCGGTTCACGGCCAGCTTCCCGCGTCCGTCGCGCGAGAAAAAGAGGAAGGGGACATCGAGGGCGTCGCCGTTGGCGTCGTACGCGGTGGCCGAAATCTGCGCCGTCTCGCCGACCTGTAGCGAGAGCGTTGCCGGCGTGACTTCGACTCTGGTGATTTCCTGAGCGGCAATTCCGGGGCTCATGGGGGCTGCGAGCGCCAAGAGCGCCGCGCCTGACAAGATTGCGCTGCGTGTCTTCATTTGATACGGTTCCTCGCTGGTGTCCCGACCTGGGCGTGCGACCGGTGGCACCTGTGCCGCCAGCCTCTGTGAAACCTTACTACTTGTCGGTCCGTTTCAACAGCCCCAGGTCGCGTACGCTTTCCACCAGCCGGATGAATTCGCCCCGATAGCCTCGCGTATCGGCGCCTCGGGACTTGTCGGCCAACGCAACGACGTCGTCGAGCGTAAGGTCGCCAGCGTGCTCCGACGCGCGCAGGAGCATCCCAAACCCGGCCACCGCGGTCGCAAAGCGGAAATCCGTGGACGGAGACCGCACGCGATTGGACACGGGGTGTGCCAGAAGCTTGCTGCGGGTCGCGTCGGGGTCCTTGTAGCGAACCTTGACGAACAGCAGCTCGTCGCCGAAGTCGCTGAGCGGGGGATCGTCGGGCCGCGGCTGGTATCGTAGGTCGTCGACCTCCCTGCCCGGCACGTCCACGCCCGCCGGCACGACCTCGTAGAGCGCCGTAACCGTGTGTCCGGCACCGAGTTCGCCGGCATCTTTGGTGTCGTCGTTGAAATCTTCGTCGGCCAGCAGCCGGTTTTCGTAGCCAATCAGGCGATATCCCGCGGCTTGGGCCGGGTTGAACTCGACTTGCAGCTTCACGTCCTTGGCCAGGGTGAGCAGTGTGCCGCCCATTTCTTCGACCAGCACCTTGCGGGCCTCGAGCAAGCCGTCAACGTAATGGAAGTTGCCGTTTCCGTGATCGGCGATCTGTTCCATTTTCGAGTCCTTCAGGTTCCCCGTGCCGAACCCGAGGACGGTGAGGAAAGTGCCGCTCTCGCGCTCCCGCTCGATCAGGCGCACCATCTCCGCATCGCTTGACGCCCCCACGTTGAAGTCGCCGTCCGTGGCGAGGATCACGCGGTTGTTGCCGCCTTCCAGGTGGTGCTTGCGCGCCACTTCGTAGGCGAGCTTGATTCCGGCGCCGCCCGCCGTGCTGCCTCCGGCCCGCATCTCTTCGAGCGCGGCGAGGATTTCGGCCTTCTGGTCGCCCGGCGTGGACGGAAGGATCAGTCCCGCGGCCCCCGCGTATACGACGATGGCCACCCGGTCGTGCGGGCGCAGCTGGTCCACAAGCAACGAGAACGCGCTCTTGAGGAGCGGCAACTTGTCGGGACTGTTCATTGAGCCGGACACGTCGAGCAGAAATACCAGGTTGCTGGCCGGAAGATCTTCGGTGTTTATGGACTCGGCGTGCAGGGCGATCCTGACTAGGCGGTGTTCAGGCCTCCAGGGCGCGTCCCATACCTCCGCGGCGACGGCGAAGGGATGCTCGCCCGACACCGAACCCCACTCGTACGGGAAATAGTTGATCATCTCCTCGATGCGCACGGCGTCGACGGGAGGCCGTTCCCCCAATTGGATGAATCGGCGGACGTTCGCGTAGGAGGCCCGGTCCACGTCGATCGAGAACGTGGAGAGTGGCGATGCGTCCACGGTGCGGAAGTCGTTCTCGTCGATGCGTGCGTACGACTCGGTGTTCATGTCTCCGCGGTAGGCCGCCAAATCGCGGTGTGCGAACGAAAACGCGATTTCAGGCTCGGCCCTCCGCATGGCGGCTTCGACCGGGCCCGATATGATCAATTCGTCCAGCGACTGGATTTGCGCAGTCAACGCTGCATTCAGGACCGCGGTTTGGCCCGCCAGGACGTTCACTTGATGGCTCTGAGTGGCGTAGCCGACCAGCTGGATCGTGATTGTGCGGGGACCCGCCGGCACGGCTCGCAGCAGGTAGCGACCGGCGGCGTTCGTGACGGCGCCCAACGCGATTCCTTCGACGAGCACCTCGGCGCCGGGCAGCGGCTGGCCAGTGATTGCGTCGGTGACCTCTCCTGCGACCGTCCCCGTCTGCGCTTGCAATGGGGTGGCGGTCGTCGGCGCCGTGGTGAGCAGGGTCGCGATGATGGTAAACTGTAAGGCTGTTCTCGCCGATGGCATTGCAGTCAGTCCTGTTCGCGGGTCCGGTAGCCTCGTGGGGTGGTGGTTATTGGTACCCCGCAGCGCGGAAATCGTTGCCGGGGCGTGTGGGATGGCTCCGTGCCAGTCCGCGTCGCCCTGGTTCAAAAAACCCATAGTGCTCCAGCATGAAGGCTCGAATGGCGCGTGCGGCCTTGGTCGCGTAGTCTGCGCGGTGCTGGGGGGTGTCGCGGATGCCGGCGTAGTGATGCTCGATCTGGATTGCGCTGACGACCTCGGCGTCGCCGACGGATCCGTGCACCCGGGTGTTGTATCCGCCGCGGAAGTAGGGTGCGTCGCCAGGCCCGGGCGCATCGGGGCTGGGAACGGAGGGGATGCCCTCTTCGGCCAGAATCCCTCCGAGCGACGTGGGGCCTCGCAGCAGCTGCGAAAAGGGGATTGGCGAGGTGCGGCCTAGGTCGCGAATGCTCGTGCGCGCGACGACTTCCAATGAATTGAGTGCGATGTCGGGGCGGTTCAGTTCGTCGGAGCCGAGCAAGTATCCGAGCTCCAGCCGTTGGATGTCGTGCCCGTGGCCATGGATGTCAAAGTAGATTCCCTCGTCAAACTCCCCCGCGACGGTCGCGCGGGCGACGCCGATCCACTCGTGGAACTCGTGCCAGGCTTGCTCGGCGTAGGGGTTTTCCTGGGCGGCCTCCACGATCTCTCGATTCGGATCGAGCTTGCTGCGGTGCAAGTGGGCAAGGATGACGTGGGGCGCGTAGCCGGTAAGGTCGATCAGCGCCTGCCGCATGGCGATCGTGAGTTCGAGCGAATTCGTGTCGTTCCGCACGACCCCGTAGGTGCGGTTGGGAATCTCGGTTGGATGGAGTGCACCGCCGTGGGCGCTGGACAGGATGACCGGGAGCTCGCCCGGGATGTACTCGACGTAGTTCTTGCGGCCGAGGTAGCGCTCCCCGGGCGTGTACGTCGCGATCCGCGGCGGCAGGTACACTTCGAGGCTTGCCGTGCCGCGTGCGCTGCCGACGGTCGCGGTGACCGTGGCGAGGCCGGTGGAGATCGCTGTGACGAAGCCGTCTTCGGTGATCGAAGCGATGGTCGGGTCGTCGATGGACCAGCGAGGCGATGCGGACACGATCGTGCCGTCGGGATCGCGTGCGACGGCCAGGTACCTGCCTCCGTCGCCCTCGCCTACCAGGAGCATGGCGTCGGGCGTGACGGCGATGGTGGCGACGTTCGGAGCGGTCGGGGAGTCGGCGGCGCAGGCGAGGCCCAGGAGGGTGACGAGGAGGAAGAGGGCGGAGGTGGGGCGGGTGTTCAAGGGGTGGTTTTCTCGCGGAGATTGGACAGGAGCGCTTCGATCTGCTCGCGTTGCTCGGTCATGGTTGCCTCCTTGCCTCGTACGCATCGGGCGGTCATCGTCCGTATCGGGGAACGGTGGGGCTGGTGGGGGTGGGGCGCAAGGGGGGAATCGAGCACATCTGGCCCAACAAGTACGGACCTTTTGCCGATAGCAGCTAACCGCCCCCAACCCCAAACGCCACCAACGTCCCCCCATCCGCCCCACCCGTGGCGATCACGACCAGCTGCCGCCCATCTCGCGTCTGGAAGGTCATCGGGTTGGCGTAGCCCGCCGCCGGCAATCGCCCCTCCCACAGCACGTCGCCCGTCTCCGCGTGGAAGGCGTACAGGACGTCGGACCCGCCCGTGAGAAAAACCAACCCGCCCGCCGTCACAAACGGACCGGGCGGCGCAACAACGCCCAATCGGGACGGAAGCGCCACGCCTCGCAACGCAGGATTGCTCCGTATTTCCAGCCGTTCTCCCACCGCCTCCTGCCAGACGATCTCGCCCGCATTCATGTCAATCGCGGTAAGCGTACCCCAAGGCGGGTTCGAAATGGGGATGCCCGAGACGAGCAACGTGCGCGGCGCGTCGCGGTCGATCGCGTAGTCCGCAACCGTCGTCTCGGGATCGGCGGGCGCGATCTTGAGCAGGCTGGGCTGCTCGGAGGACTTGACGAAGAGCAGGCCGGAGTGTGGATCGAACGCCGCGCCGCCCCAGTTGCCGCCGCCCAGGATGCCGGGCATGGCGATGGTGCCCTCCATCGATGGCGGCTCGAAGAGGGGGCCGAAGCGGTAGCCCGCCGTGAGCGCCTCTGCTTGTCGCCGCAGCTCGGGCGTGAGGTCGATCAGGTCGTCGCGCGTGAAGCCTTGCCGTGCGAACGGGGGCGGTCGGGTGGGAAAGGGTTGGGTGCTGGCGGCGACCTCGCCGGGCACGTCGCTGGCCGAAACGGCGCGGTTCTCGATGGGCCACACGGGCTCGCCGGACTCGCGATCGAAGGTGTAGACGAAGCCGGTCTTGCCTGCGACCGCCACGGCGTCCAACGATGTGCCATCGCGATCCACGGTGAGCAACACGGGTGCGCCAGGGAGATCAAAATCCCAGAGACCGTGCCGCACGGTCTGGTAATGCCACGCGAGCTCGCCGGTGCGGGCGTCCAGCGCGACCAACGCCTCCGCGTAGAGATTGTCGCCCTTTCTGTGGCCGCCGTAATAGTCGTTTGACGGCGTGCCGATCCCGGCGAAGAGCAAGCCGCGCTCCTCGTCCACCACCATGGGAGCCCATGCGTTGGTGTGGCCGGTGTAGTCCCAGCTTCGGTCTTCCCACGTCTCGTTGCCAGGCTCGCCAGGCTGCGGAATCAGGTTGAACGACCAGACCAAGGCGCCCGTGTGCACGTCGAACGCCTGAATGTTGCCGGGCGGGTCGCGTGGATACACGAACCCGTCCCATACACCGTTGCCAATAATGAGCAGGTCCTCGAAAACGACCGGCGGCGAGGTCTGCGTGTAATGGAGCCGGTTGGTGCGCCACAGCAGGTTCTCGGTAAGGTCGATCTCGCCCCGGTGACCAAACGACGCAATCGGTTCGCCCGTGGCGCCGTCAAGAGCGATCAAGCGCCACCGTGTATTGAGAAAAACGCGCCGCTCGGCGGGACCGCTCCATACGGCCACGCCCCGATGCACGAACCCGGTCCCGTTCGGAGGCTGCCCCCACTCAGTGGTGCGCGGATCGAAGTCCCAGATCGTCTCGCCGGTGCTGCCGTCGAGCGCGATGACGCGGTTGTACGGCGTCGTGAAGTAGAGCGTGTCGTTGTACGCCACCGGCGTGGCCTCGAAGTTGCCCGGCCTGACCTGCTGGTTCCGCACGGGCGACAACGGTCCCGGAATCGGCAGCTCGTCCGTCTCCCAGCGCCACGCCACTTCGAGCTCGCCCACGTTCGCAACATCGATCTGGTCGAGCGGCGAATGCTTGCTGCCGCCGGCGTCGCGTCCGTAAGCCGGCCAGTCGGCGTCGGCGTCGCCGTGCGCGGTGGGCGCAACGGGCGTGCAAGCACCGGCCCCGACCGCAACGGCCGCGAGCAGCCCGCGAACCACGACGCGCGCGTACCGAGCGGAGCGACCGGCCGGACCGGCAGTACCCTTGGGCTTCGTCATGCTCCCCCTACCGTTCCGCCCGCAAGGCATCGATGTCCTCGCGAATCCGCGACAGCGTGGTGCGCGTGTGGCCTGCCACCAACGCTTCGTCCATCGCTTCGGCAATACGGTTGCGCTCGCGCACCAGCACCGGCAGTGCGAACCCGCGCCGATCGCTTCCCTCCGGTGCGTCAACCAGAATCCGCCCGGGCGCCAACCCCGGAAGTGGGCCGAGCGTGATGCCCGGATCGGGGTGGTAGTTGTTCAAGGGCACGTACATTACCCGGTGCAGCGGACGCAGAAACGCCACTTGGCCGACGGCGCCCATCTGACTGGCCGCGGCGCGTTCGTCGAGCGTCGCCGCAACCTCCCGCAGCTGCTCCAACCGTTGCCCCAGGTGCCTGTCGAGCTGCAATGCCCCGCCCGCCTCTTCGTCTCGCACCGCGATCGCCTCGCCCAGCGCGTCAACCTGCGCAACCAGACTCAACGGGAATGGCGCGCCGGAAAGCAGGTGCGCCAGCGCGTGCGCGTAGAGGTCCGTGTCGGTCTTCAGCACGCCCGCGTCGATCTTGTCGAACGTGTCCTCGGTCGTGTGCCACCACCAGTAACCGCCGTCTTCGGCCAGCCTGACGTGATTGAACTGCAGGAGGGGTAGTCCGACGCCGTTGAAGGATTGATCTGAGTTGCGACCCGGTCGCGACGGCGAGATTGCCGCGTTCTGCGTCTGCGTCACTACCCGGCGGGCGAAGGGATGAAACGCTTCCGGCGCGGCGGCGCCGAACACCTTGGCTCCGATCTGGCCCACCCCGTCGATGTTCATGTACGCCAAACCACGGTCGCGCAAATCGTTGTAGAACGCATCGGCATACCACTGCGAGCCGGCGTAGCGGGCGTTGCTGTGACCGGGCCACCATGCCACCACCAGACCGTGGCGGATCCGGTCGCGCCGCTCGTGGAACGCCAGGGCCAGGGCGAGCATGACGGCGTTGGATGCGGCCTCGTCGGTGGCCCCGTAATGCCATCCGTCGATGTGCCCGCCCAGCACGACGTACGGGGCCCCCACGGTTTCGGCGGGCTCGATTGTGGCCACCAGGAGCCGCATCGGCTTCCAACCCGTGGCAACCTCGGTCTCGACGCGCAGCCGGACCGGTCCGGCCGCCATCCGAGCTCGCAAATCCTCGCCCGCGCTGCGCATAATCTGGGCCACCGGAATGCGCGGCAGACGGTGGTGGTTCATGAGCGAGGGGCTGCCCCACGTAGACGTTACGATGAGCTCGTTGAGGCGTTCTTCGGGGTTGACGAAGACGACCGCTGCCGCACCCAGGCGCTCCAGCACCATGGTGGGCACGTTGCGCGGCTGCCCGTCGACGATGGCGATCCTGCCGGTCAGGTCGGGCAGATCGGCGCCGAACTCCTCGCCATCGACGACGAGGCGCTCGCCGGTGCCGACTTCGAGCCTGGGCAAGTCGGCGAGCGTTCCCATGTCGACGACTTCGCCGACGGTACCCGGCGACGACGCCGAATAGGCCATGGTGATGGCCGCCGGGGCGAAGTCGGAGCCGGGTATCGACACGGTGGCCGAAACGGGGTCGCTGGCGTAAGCGGACAGTTCGTGCACCGCAAACGGGACGCCGTGCGCCTCCAGCGTGGCGCGTATCGTGTCGATCGCGGCGTTCTCGCCGGGACTGCCCGATGGTCGCACGTACTGCGTGATTGCGCTCGCATGGACCATGAGGTCGTCGGGGGTGATCGAGCCTTTGACCAACCGCGCGAGGTCGGCGACCTCAGACGGGGTAGGCGCAGGGATGTCTACCGTGCAGCCAGCGTGGATCAGGGCGGTCAAGGTCGCCGCCAGGACTGCGTTTGAAGCCGCAGGTCCTTTTCTCATGATCCCTCCGACATCTCTCCAGGCTCGTCCTCCGCGGGGGTCTGTGCGGGTTCGCGGCCCGGCGGGTACCAGCAGTTTTCGCGGTAGGTGGTGTCGATGAGCTGGGTAATCTGCCATCCGGCATCGGCGCGGTACAACTGGAAGCCTTCCCAACCACAGTGCGAGAACGCGTCGTCGCGGTAGAACGCATACCGGGTCCACATCTGGGCCAGTCGGCCATCGACCTGCACCGTCCAGTCCCAGACCGGCTCGTCGTAGACTTCGTCGCGGGGGTTGCCGATCATTTCGATGAAGCCGTCGGCGGGGCGAAAGCTGATGCCATCTTCGCCTGCGCGGCCCAGGCGGGCGTCGGGATGGAACACGGCGCGGGCCATTTCGCTGTCGCCGACCCGCATGGCCTCGAAGAGCTGCTCGACCGCCGCGACCACGGCGGCCTCTTCGGGATGGGGCGGAGGAGGCAACGTAACTGCGGCATCCTCGGGCGGAGGAGAACACGCCCCGGCGAGGTGCAGGCTGATGGTGGCGGCTAGCAGGGTTTTGGGCGCGATTCTCATGGGGGTGTCCTTCCTGGTGAGGTGGGGCGTCTGGGGCGGTCGTGATTCCGGTCAATATCCGGCCTGTGGAGGAATCCGGCTAGGGCAGGTTGGAGAAACGCGCGGCGGTTTGGGTGGTATGAGCGGTTTCCGGGGGCGCGATCCAGCCCCTTCGGGACTACCCACTTGCGTGAATCGCGGGAAACGCTTCTTATTAGCATCACTGCATCCCCAATTGACCTAGCCCTCTACTCGGGACTCCAGCCATGTTGCCCGGCTGTTGGAGGGCGCGTCCAAGGAGGTTTCTCCATGCGAGCGATTCGTCGCACTCCAACACTCCAGTCCCCGGCGTTGGCGATTCTCGGACTGCTGTTCGCGGTTCAGCCGGTTACCACCCAGAACGTCAGGATGCCCAGCACGCTTCGGTACGGCTCGGGTCTCCTGGACATTCCCGTGGCGTCGGTGCTGCCGCACATGACCATCACGGCGACCTATTCCGGCTTCACCGCGTCGATACCCGAGTTCGTGATCGTCGACCCGCACGGTCATTTCATTACCGTGGGTTCGCCCTACGAGAAGTGGTTGTCCGACGGGTCCATTGCAATCGGCCTCTTCGACCGAGTCGAAGTTGGGGCCTCAATCCAGCATTTCGCAGCGGCGGAAGACGGCGGCAACCTTATGGGCGGCTTCGGCCGTATCTCGCTGCTTCCCAGCTCGGTGCAGAACGTGGACATCGCGGTCGGAGCCCGCTACGTGAACTCCCCTACGTTTGGCAACCAATATAACTACAGCTTCCAACCGAATCGGCTCGCCTACCCCGACTCGCGACTGCACGCGGACGTCGGCGAGGGGGAGGAGTACAGCGCCAACCTGACTCCGTACGCGGTGGGGAGTGCGCGTCTACCGGTCTCCGACGCCAGCGCCATCAGCCTCACGCTGGGCTGGGGCTCCGGGCTCTTTTCCGCAGGCGGAGATCTGGACTTCCACCAAGACGGGAACTCCGGCGGCATCTTCGCCGGCACCGGCATCCACTTGGGCATGGGCGGTCGTCGTCAGCTGAACCTGATGGCTGAATACAACGGATTCGACACCAATGCGGGCGTGCAGCTCGACCTCGGGTACGTTCGCGTCGGCGGCTTTGCGCTCGGCCTGACCCACGATGGCTATTCCACGTTCCGCTCGCGGAAGTTCGGCCTTATGGGATCGGTCGCGTTGCCGACGAACAAGGCCGACACCGTGATTACCGAGTACACTGTGACGCAGGTGGACACAACGATCACAATGCGCACGGTAATCACTACGGACACGACGGTCACGGGTCGCGAGCTTTCGAGCAGCGATCGCGAGACCTTGGAAGCCCACATCCTCTTCGACTTCGACCGATCCGCCATTACCGAGATAGCCCAGGCGCAGATGCAGTCGAAAGCCGCCGTGCTGAGCGAGAACCCGGGCGTCGAGGTAAGTCTTGAGGGACACGCTGACGATCTGGGCTCCGAGGCTTACAACATGACGCTGGGAATGTCTCGCGCGCAGGCGGTGATGGATGCCTTGACCTCCGCCGGAGTCGCCGCGGGTCGCTTGACCACCGTGTCACACGGCGAAACCATGCCGCTGACCGAAGGTCGCAGTCGAGCGGCACGGGCGCAGAACCGGCGAGTCGAGTTTGTGATTACCCGGGAGACAACCCCGGAGACGGTGATCACCTCGGACACCACCATGGTTCCCGACACCACCATCACCGAGACCCAGGTTCCGATGGCCGACACGGTAATCACGCCATCCCGCTGGGGTTATAACGACAACGATGACCGTCCGGACGCGCTCGGCGCCTACGATGAAATCGCATCGATCGAGACAGCGGATGTCGGTGCAGCTTCGAGAGCGGTGGCAAGTCGCTTCGAGCTGCTGACGAGCGAAGCCAGGGCAGCCTCGAAGCCCAAGGCAACGCCATTCTCCGTTGCCCGATCGCGGATAGCGACAGGGTAGCAAGGCAAAGCTGGAACTGAAAGCGAACGCCGTGGACGCCGATATCGGCGTCCACGGCGTTCGCTTTCGGGGTTATATTGGTAGTATGCGAAACCTCCCCGACCTCAGTAGCGCGAAATATCCATACCGGGCCACCGGCTTCCTGGTCACACTACCAACCCTCGTCGCATTGACGCTCGTTATCGCCTGCGGGGAGGATACCCCCACCGAACCCCCTGTGGCCACTACCATCAGCATCGCACCCCCTACGGCAGATTTGTCGTCGCTTGGCGAGATGCTTCAGCTGATCGCCACTGTGTCGGACCAGTACGGTCAATCCATGGTGGGCGCCCCGGTAAGTTGGTCCGGTAGCGACGACGCCGTGATTACCGTAAGCGCCGGCGGCCTTCTGACGGCAGTTCAAAATGGCAACGCAACGGTCACGGCGACCTCGGGTGGCGCGTCCGGCACCGTGAACGTAACGGTGCTACAACGTCCGGCGCGGATTGACGTAACGCCCTCCGGTGACACGCTCTTCGCCGTCGCCGACACCGTGCAACTGGCTGCCGCTTCTTTCGACGCCAACGACAATCCGATGCCGGATGCCGAGATCGCATGGTCTTCCGGAGACGACGCTGTAGCCACGGTCGATTCTGATGGCTTGGTGACCGCGACCGGCAATGGCGACACCAACATCACCGCCACCGTGGGCAGCGCCACCGGATCGGCGAACGTGACGGTGTCGCAGATCATTGTGGGGATGAATATGACGCCGCGTTCAGCGGCGCTCTTCGCCATTGGCGACACCGTGCGTTTCGTGGCTTCGGGCGTCGACGCCAACGGGTACGCTGCGCCGGGCATCGTCTTCACCTGGAGCTCGAGTAACGTAGCCGTCGCGACGGTGGACTCAACCGGACTGGTGACGGCAGTTAGCACGGGCGGCACAGCCGTAGCGGCGGTATCCGAGGAATACCAGGACACGGTAGGCGTGGCGGTGACGCAGCTGGCATCGGAAGTCCGCGTAACGCCAGCCGTGGATACGTTGACCTCGGTCGGCGACACGATCCGGCTGAGCGTCCTGGCCGTTGACAGGAACGGAAACGAGGTCACCGATACGGACTACATTTGGTCCAATCCGCACCCTGCCGTCGTCACCGTTGACGTCAATGGACTGGTTACTGCAACGGGGCCCGGTACCGGCGAGATTCGGGTGAAGGCCACGCGGGCGGGCGCCAACTATGTCGGCACCGCCACTATCACCGTGCTCGCATCGGGAAGCAGCAGTACTGAGGACGGGGCGCCCGACGGATAGCGGACGAGCTGCGGCTGCCCTACATCTTCTCGTGCAACACCAACGGCGGCTCCCACCGCTCCACGCCAGGCACGCGCCGGCCCCAGGTGTTACCGTAGCGGTCGCCGGTTCCAAGCAGGAAGCGAAGAATGAGGCGGTGCAGCATGTTCATTTTCGGCAGCACGCCGTGCAACCCGGCCATCGCTGACAAGGCGCGATCACGCACCTCCCAGTAGCCGAAATCGTCGGGGCTGACGCAAACCACGCGGCTTGCACCCAGGAACGGGGGAATCGCCCCCGCAAGTGGGACGGTACCGTCGCCGGTGTTGGGCCTTTCCCGGTTCCGATCCGCGCCCCACAGGTTCTGTCGTTCCCTGGACCTGAGGTCGAAGCGGGGACGTCCGTTGTGATCGGCGCGAACTCGGAGCGCAACGCGTTCGGGCAGGTCCAGATTCGTGATTCGCTCGCGGTGCGCGCGGGCTTCGTCGAGCATTTGGTTGAAGAGATCGCGACCGGAGACGTCCCACCCGTCAACCTGCCGCGCGACCGTTGCCGCGACGTTGGGTTGCCATGCGCGGGGGTGGAAGATGTCGGGGTTCAGTCCGTCGTCCACGGCAAGCGCGCCGGGGAAACTCGGGAGCAGGTGGTACAGCGCGGGCGTCAAGCGCGCCATTCGTCGCTCTCTCGCTTTCCCTGAATCATCTCCGAGATTGCTCGTTCCGGTCGCCACTTTCAGAATCGCTTCGTGCGACCCCTGGAAAGGCGATGCGAGGGTCACGACCTTGTCGACGAGGTCCGCCGAGTGACGGGCAATGTAGCCGGCGACGATCAGGCCGCCCATGGAATGCCCGATCAGGGTGACTTTGGGGGACTCGGCGTATTCGGTGTCGCGATAGTGCTTCGTCAGGAGGGTTCGGTCGATGACCTCGCGGATGAACCCGGCCAGACGCTGCTCGGTCCAATCGAGAGGAAACCGCCAGTCGTAGCCGAAGGGGAAGACCGGGACGGGACCGTCCGTGGACTCCGAGAGTCCGTCGCGCAGCTCCTCGACAAGCTCTTGGTAGACAAGCGGGAACGGCCCCCGGGGCATGACGCGGGCGGGTTCGACCAGCTCGTAGCGCCGGTCTTCGGGATGCAGAATGACCCGTTCGTAGTGACGCTTGCGGACCATGGTCCAGACCGCTTCGGGAGGCAGCTGGTACTCGTCGTGAAGGTCGGACGTGGTGATGCCGGGAACGACGACGACGGGAGATGGAGGAGGAGGCATTTCAGTTGAGGCTGGGAGTTGCGTGTGGAGTCGCCCAGGCGCGATACGACGTGGGCACCCGGTGGAGGTGGACAACGCGAACGTCAAGGGGCGTTTGCGCCAGGCGACGGAGGCCGTGCGACATCGCGGCGCGGATCCATTCGTGACGGTTGCCGAACACGCCGCCGCCAACCATGGTCAGGAACACGGTGCGGTTGCCGGTGCGGGCCGCATTCTCGGCTGCAGCCAGAAGCGTGGCCTCGTACGTCGCCTCCAAAACCAAGCGAGCAAACGCCTTCCACTCTTCGCTGACGACGCGGGAATACGCCACCGGCAGGGCGGAGCAATAACACTGGGAGACACGGTGGCGGGTGCGGGCGCGAGTGACCTCGACATCGCGGTGCACGCCCACGCGAAGCGCGGCGCGGATGCGATCGCGGCCGCGCTCGTCAACGGCAACCGCGGCAAAGCGGCGATTGAAGCGCGCGATGGACGATCGGCTGGGCAGCGCGTAGCCATTGCGCATGCGCCACAGCGGCGCGTCGTCGTCCGCGAGCAGGTCGTGGACGTCGCGCAGGCAGTCAATCTGCCGGTCGCTGGTCTGGCCGATGGCGTCGCCTACCGGGACGAAGTAGTTGCGGTACACCGTGGCGGCCGCGGCGGCCATTGCACAGGCCGGCCCCTGCGTGTGGTCGTGGACGTAGCCGGTGACGCCGTCTTCGGGCGTGACTTCGGGCGATGTCATTTCGAGCAGGTTAAACTGCGAAGCAGCCTGAAACAGCGCGCCGGCATTGGCCGGATCGCGGTGGATCCCGTCGGCCGTACCCACAATGTTGCGGAGCCGGACCGAGCCTGTCGACGTGGCCGGGGCCCGTGTGCGGAGCTCGCCGAGCGAGGGGGTCTCGAGAGCGCCGATCTCGTAGCTGCAACCGTTCTTGCGAGAGTGCAGCCTCGTGCCGTCTACGAAAAGATGCTTGTGGACCTGGGCTCGGGAGCGTTCGCGAAACCCGAACAGGCGTTCGAACCAGGTCACGTCGCACGGGCGCACTAGTCACGCATGCATCGTTCACCGCACTCCCATCCACACGTCTTCCAACACGTCCACGGTCGTCTCGAACTCGCGCCCGTCCACCGTCAGGGTCACGCGGTACAATCCCGGCTCGGCCATCGGGCCCTGTCTCCTGCCGAACCGAAATCCCCCGCCCCCGCCCGGCGGCCCCTCCCGCCGATTGCCGCGCAGGTCCCACCGCACGCGATTGATCCCGCTGTTGCCAATCGGCTCGAGATCACGGAAGAGCTCTCCCGTGGCCATGCTGGTCACCGTCAGCTGCACGTCGCCGGACGCTTCGCGCAGCCAGTAGTGGATCGCGGTCCCCGCGGGACCGTTCTCGCCCCGCAGCACCTTGTCGCCCGTGACCGATCGGGACAGGCGCGGGTCCTGCTGCCACCGCACGGCTTCCCTGGGCTCGAAGAGGAACACGTCTTCCGCCATGACTTCGGCGGTGAGCTGTTGTAGCGGCGTGACGTCGTCGGCGATCAACACGCTGCGCCCATGCGTCGCCAGCACGAGGTCGCCTTCGCGCGGGTGCACGACCACGTCGTCGATACGCACGACTGGCAGCCCGCTCATGAAGGGACGCCATGTACCGCCCTCGTCGAGCGAAACGAAGAACCCGAACTCAGTGCCGACATATAACAGACGCGGATTGCGCGGATCCTGGCGCACCGTGTTGACGTTTCCGCGCTCCGGCAGGTTCGCCGCGATGCTCTCCCAGCTTGTTCCGTAATCCCGCGTGACGTACACGTACGGTCGCAAGTCGTCACTCTTATGCCCGTCCACCGACGCATAGGCCGTCGCGGCGTCGAAATACGACGCCTCCACGCGCGACACGTAGTAGCCGTTCGTTCCGCCGGGAATGTTGGCTCCCACCTCGGTCCAGGTGGCTCCGCCATCGCGGCTGACCTGAAGGTTGCCGTCGTCGGTGCCGACCCACAGCAGCCCCGGCACGAGCGGCGACTCGGCCACCGACACGATCGCGCTGAAGCGGCTCACCCCGTCGTTGCGCGACAAAATGCATTCCTCGCCGCGATCCATGCGGTTGCAGCGCGGCAGGCTGTTGGCCTGACCCATGACCTCGATCCGATCCCGATCCACGTTGCGCGTCAGGTCCTCGGTCATCGTCCAGGTGTCGCCGCGGTTCATCGAGCGGAACAGCCTGTTGCCGCCCGCGTAAATCACATCGGGATTGTGGGGCGACAGAATGAACGGCGTGTTCCAGTTCCAGCGGATTTCGGTGCCCGCCTCGGGGGCCGGCACGATGTTCGTATTGGCGTTGTTTTCCGTCGGCGCGCGGGGCCGAATGCTGCCGCCTTGACCCGTCGCGAGGCTGAGGCGCCGCAGGTTCCCGTTCTGCGATTCCGCGTACACGACCATGTGGTCGGTCGGGTCGACCGCCGTATAGAACCCGTCGCCGCCGCCAACGCGGTACCAGTCCTCGCTCAGAATAGGACCGCCGCCCCGCGCCGCGCTCGGGCCGCACCAGCTGCCGTTGTCCTGCAGGCCCGTGCACACGTAGTAGGGACGCCGCATGTCCACGGACGCGTGGTACGGCTGACCCATGGCCCACCGCCGATGCGACTCCCAGGTTTCGCCCTGATCGTAGCTGACGTCGACGCCCCCGTCGTTGCCGATCAGCATGTGATTGCTATTCGACGGATTGATCCACAAGGCGTGCTGATCCACATGGCCGTATCCGTCCAGGACCTCGAACGTGGCCGCGCCGTCCACCGACTTGTGAACGCGCTGGTCCACGACGTACACGACATCCGCATCGGACGGATCCGCGCGAATCTGGCTGAAGTACATCGGTCGCCCGTTTTCGTTGCTGCGGAACTCCCAGCTGTCGCCGCCGTCGTTCGAGCGCCAGATCCCGTTGTACTGGTCGTCGGGAGGCAGCGGCTCGTCCTGATCGTTCAAGCTTTCCAGCTCGGCCCGCTCTTCCTGCGTCAATGGTTCTTCGCGGTCGGCAGCCACCTCGATCTGGGCGTACACCACGTTCGGATCGGCCGGCGTGGTGGCCAGCGCAACGCGCCCCATGGTGCCGCGCGGCAGGCCGTTGCCCCTCAGCCGCGTCCAGGTGTCGCCGCCGTCGTCGGAGCGCCAGATTCCGCTGCCGGGGCCGCCGCCCACAAAGCAGCACGCGGTCCGGCGCCGCTGGTAGGTGGCCGCAAAGAGGACGTTGGGGTTGGTGGGATGGAGGACGAGGTCCGTGGCGCCGGTGTCGTCGTCCACGCTGAGCACGTGGTTCCAGGTGCGGCCTCCGTCGATGGTCTTGAAGACGCCGCGTTCGGGGTTGGCGCCGAATAGGCGACCGTTCGCCGCGACCCAGGCCACATCGGCATCGCCTGGGTGGGCGATGACGCGCGCAATCGTCTGCGTTGCCTGCAACCCCACGGGCGAGAAGGTCTCGCCGGCGTCGGTGGACTTGTAGACCCCGTTGCCAAACGACGAGCTCTGCCGGTTGTTGGCCTCGCCGGTCCCCACCCACACGATGTCCGGGTTGGCGGGCGACACCGCGACGGCGCCGACCGAGTGGGTCGAGTAGGTGTCGAAGACGGGACGGAACGTGGTGCCATTGTTCGTGGTCTTCCAGAGTCCCCCGGTCGCGAAGCCGACGTAGTAGATGTGGGGGTTCTCCGGGTGGACCGCGAGGTCATTCACTCGGCCGCCCTGTCCGAACGGCCCGATTTGCCGCCACGAGAACGCTCGCAGGATGGGGTCGTCGCTCTGGTTCACCAAAACCTCTTCGGCATCCTGGGCGACACCCCCGTGGGGCGCGAGCATGGTCGAGGCGACGAGCGCGGCGAAGGCGAGAGCGGTGTGGAGCAAGGGTGCGGGTCGGCGTGTGCGGGAAGGATTTGCGACGAGCATGGGGACCTCTCAAGACTTGGTGGCGGACGGCGGCGGTTGCGTGATTGGGCCGCCGCTACGCGATTAGTGTAGTGTGCCACAGGGCGGTTAGCCATGTGCGGGGTTCCATTCCATCGGAGATAGACATGTTGCTGTTTCGCCGTTTTTCCTTCCTGGCGTTGATCGCGGGGCCGCTCGCGTTCGTTTCGGCGCCGCTGCGAGCGCAGACCTTTGAGGTCGAGGAAGCGACCATTGCCGACGTTCACGCCGCGTTCGAATCGGGAGCGCTGACGTGCGTTGATCTCGTGCAGGCCTATTTGGACCGCATTGACGCCTACGACCAGCGCGGCTTGGGTCTGAACGCGGTAGCGACGCTGAATCCGCGTGCGCTCGACGAAGCTCGCGAGCTGGACGAGCGCTATGCCGCCGACGGACTGGTTGGGCCGCTGCACTGCATTCCCGTGCTGCTCAAGGATCAGGTCGAGACGAGCGACATGCCGACCACCTACGGCTCAGCGCTGTTTGCGGATTTCGTGCCCGAGCGGGACGCGACGATTGTGCGGCGATTGAAGGATGCGGGGGCCGTGATTCACGCCAAGACCAACATGGGCGAGTTTGCGTCGCGGTACGTGGGGTCGGGATTCGGGGTGATTCGCAATGCGTACGATCTCCGGCGAAATCCGAGCGGGTCGTCGGGCGGCACCAGCGTGGGCGTTGCGGTCAACTTCGGCATGGTTGGGATCGGCGAAGACACCGGCGGGTCAATTCGGGGGCCGGCGGCGGTGGCGTCGTTGGTCGGTCTGCGGCCTACGCTCGAGCTGGTGAGCCGCTTCGGCATGATGCCCGCCAACCCCACGACCGACACCATGGGACCGATGACTCGGTCGGTCATGGACGCGGCGATTGTGCTGGGGGTCATTGCCGGGTTCGACGCGAACGACCCGGTTACCGCGCGGGCGTTTGGCCGAGTCCCGGGTTCGTACGCCGACGGGCTCCGTGCGGGTGGCCTCGACGGCGTGCGCATTGGGGTGATTCGCGAGCCGATGGACCGTGCGGTGGATCCGGCGTCGCGCGGGTTCCGCGAGGTCCGGGAACGGGTCGACGTCGCCGTCGCCGAACTGCGCCGGCTCGGGGCAATGGTGTTGGATTCGGTTGAGATCGCCGGAATCGAGCAGGTAAACCAGGTCTTCTCGATGAACGCCCACGAGACCGAAGCGGCGACGGACGCCTACCTGGCCCAGCACGGCAACGCTCCCCTTTCTACCCTGAGATCGATTCTTCTCACGGGTCGGGTAACGCCCTGGCGCGCGACCGGCCTGGCCCGGTCGCTGGGGCGGACCACGCGAGACCCGGGCTATCTGGAATACATGCTGCGGCGCGACCAAATCCGGCAGGACGTGTTGGTGGCCATGGCGCGACATCGGCTCGACGCGCTTCTCTATGCCACCTTCGATCATCCGCCGACCAGGATTGCCGAAGATGCGGAGACCAACCCCGCCCCCGCCGACCAATACGGGCTTGGCGACAACCGCTTGCTGAGCCCGATCACCGGCTTTCCGGCGATTACCGTGCCGGGAGGGTTCACCCCGGACGGGCTGCCGGTTGGCATCGAGTTCCTGGGGAGGCCGTTTACGGAGGCAATGCTTTTGGGGCTGGCGTACGCGTACGAGCAGGGAACGGGGCATCGGCAGGGGCCGATTCGTTGACATTACGGTTTTTCTTCGGTATCGTGTTTACCCCCGTTTTCCATACCGAGGCGAAACCGTGCGAACGACCAGAACACATATGGCGGCCCCTGGCCGGGCGACAACCCGGACAGCGGCCGGGCCGCGCATCGTGGCGGTGTGGTTCCCCTGGTGGCCAACCGAGCGACTCGCGCGGAGCCTTCCCGAATCGCGTACCCGGCCCTTCTGCACGATCACCGAAATCAAAGGCAAGCAGGTCATCGCGGCGGTCAACCCGTGCGCGGCCCGGGCGGGTCTCAAAAACGGAATGTCTCTGGCGGATGGAAGGGCCGTGGCGCCGGCGGTTAGCACGAGGCCTGCGGACCCTGTGGGCGATGCCCTTGCGCTGGAACGACTTGCACGCTGGGCGGACCGATTTGCGCCTCGGGTCATGGCCGACGGTTTGGACACGATCTTCCTGGACATTGCCGGGTGCGCGCATCTCTTCAGCGGCGAGAAGGGCTTGGCTGCCACGGCGCGAGGCGCACTGGAGGGATTTGGGCTAACCGTCAAGCTGGGCTTGGCCGACACCCTCGGAGCGGCGTGGGCGCTGGCGCGTCATGGCGCGGACAATCCTGCCTCGGCGTCGCACGGGGCCGGACCTTGCGAACTACGCGACATCCTCGCGTCGCTTCCGGTGGCGGCGTTGCGGCTGGATCCGAAGGTTGTGGCGGAGCTGACGTTCTTTGGACTGAATCGGATTGGCTCTCTGTACGACATCGATTCGTCCGAGCTGGTTCGTCGCTTCGGCGTGCAACCGGCAAAGCGGTTGCGCCAGGCGCTGGGTCTTGAACGAGAGCCCCTGACGGCCCTTCGTCCCCCACCTCCGCGAACGGCGTGCCGGACCTTTGCGGAACCGATTTCCACCGCGGAAGCCATCGGCGCGGCCCTGAACGGCCTCCTGGACGACCTTTGCGGAAGGCTGCGCTGCCAGGGAGAGGGCGTGCGGGAGCTGCGACTCGTTTTCCGCACGGTCGACGGCAACCGGCAGGCGCTCGGCATCGGCACCAGTCGCCCGCTGCGACGCCAACGGCGGCTTGCGAAGCTTTTCGCGGACAAGCTGGAAGAAGTCGATCCGGGCTTCGGGATCGAGGAAATGCTTCTGGTCGCGGAAAAGGTCGAGACGGTCGTGCCTGTGCAGGCGGAATGGTTCGGAGACGCTTCTCGCGCAAGGCCCTGCCACGAAGACGAAAAGGCGTTGGCCGATTTGCTGGATCGGCTGGGGAACCGTCTTGGCTTCGATCGGATCGTGCGCCCGGCGCCGCGCCAGAGCTGGCTGCCGGAGCTTGCCGTTGCCCGCGCCCGCAACAACCGTGTGCGCGAGATGGCATCCTGGCCCAGCGACCGTATCAGGCCGTTGCGGCTTCTGTCTCCGCCCGAACCCGTGGAAGCGGTCGTGCGACGAGCGGGCGGCTCGCCCGTCGGCTTTCGCAGGCGTGGACGCGCCCACCGACTGCGCGCCGTCGAGGGACCCGAAAGGATCGATTGCGAGTGGTGGCAGGAAGACGCGCCCTGTCGCGACTACTACCTGGCGGAAGACGAAGCGGGCGGACGCTACTGGCTCTATGCCGCGCGGCATGCCTCGCCCGGCTCGGAGCGCTGGTTTCTGCATGGGATCTTCGCCTGACCATGGTCGACCCGCGCATGCCCGACGAACGAGGCGCCTACGCCGAGCTCCAGGTCACCAGCAATTTCTCCTTTCTGCGCGGCGCGTCCCATCCCGAGGAAATGGTCGAACGCGCCGCCGATCTGGGCTACCGCGCGCTTGCCCTCACCGACCGCAACACGTTGGCCGGGGTCGTTCGCGCTCACGAGGCGGCGCTGCGTACGGATCTGCACTTCATTCCCGGCGCCCGGCTCGACCTGGACGACGCCCCCAGCCTGCTCTGCCTCCCCACCACCCGGCGCGGCTACGGCGCACTCGCCCGCCTGATCACCACGGGACGGCGACGCGCGCCCAAGGGAGAATGCCGTCTCGCTCGGCAAGACGTCGTCGCGGCCAGCGACGCGCGCGGCCACGTCTTCATCGCCTTGCCCCCCGTCGCGCCCGGCCCCGACTTCGCCGCCGACCTCGCCTGGTACCGCGACCATCTCGGCGCCCCTGTCTACCTCGCCGCCACTCACCGTCGTCGCGGCGACGACGACCGCCGTCTCGCCCATCTCGCGCGCCTTGCCGCATCGCACGGCATCCCTCTCGTCGCCACCGGCGACGTCCATCAACACGACCCTGCCCGCCGTCGGCTCCACGATGTGCTGACCTGCGTCCGCGAGCGTTGCACAATCGACAACGCGGGCTGGCGCCTGGACGCCAACGCCGAGCGTCACCTCAGGCCCCGCGACGAAATCGCTCGCCTTTTCCGGCGTCACCCGGAGGCGCTCGCCAACACGCTGCACATTGCCAAGCGCTGCCGCTTCTCGCTTGCCGAGCTGCGTTACGAATACCCCGCCGAAGTGACCGCCGACGGTCGCACCCCGCGTCAGACCCTCAAGTCGCTGACCTGGGCGGGCGCCGCCGAGCGTTACCCGCACGGGATACCGCCGAAAGTGCGCGCAACAATCGAGCGCGAGCTGGTTCTCATCGGCCAGCTGGAATACGAACCCTACTTCCTGACCGTCGAGGACATCGTGCGCCAGGCGCGCAAACTGGGCATCCTGTGCCAGGGACGCGGTTCCGCCGTCAATTCCGCCGTGTGCTACTGCCTGGGAATCACCTCCGTCGATCCCGCGCAGATCGACCTGCTCTTCGAGCGCTTCGTCTCGGCCGAGCGCGACGAGGCGCCGGACATCGACGTCGACTTCGAGCACGAGCGACGCGAAGAAATCATCCAGTACATCTATGCAAAGTACGGCCGCGACCGCGCCGGACTGACGGCAACGGTCATCACCTATCGCGTAAGAAGCGCGCTCCGCGACGTGGGCAAGGCGATGGGTTTGAGCGAAGACGTGATCGGGCGGCTGCTTTCCATGGTTTCGTGGCGTTCGCAGCCCGTGGACGAAAAACGCGCCCGCGAAGAGGGCTTCGATCCCTCCGACCGGCGACTGGCGCTCACCCTAGAGCTGGCAAGGGAGTTGTACGGATTTCCTCGACACTTGTCCCAACACACAGGCGGCTTCGTCGTTTCGCGCGGCCCCTTGTGCGAAATCGTTCCCATCGAAAACGCGGCCATGGAGGACCGCACCGTAATCGAATGGAATAAGGACGACCTGGAGGCGTTGGGTTTGATAAAGGTCGACGTGCTCGGACTCGGGATGCTCTCGTGCATTCGCAAAGCCTTTGCCCTGCTGCGGGAGAATTACGACGTCGATTGCACGTTGGAGAACGTGCCGCAGGAGGACCCGGCCGTCTACGCGATGATTCAGCGCGCGGACACGGTCGGCGTGTTCCAGATCGAGAGTCGGGCGCAAATGGCCATGCTGCCGAGACTCAAGCCGGCCACCTTCTACGATCTGGTGATCGAAGTGGCCATCGTGCGTCCAGGGCCAATCCAGGGCGACATGGTGCATCCGTATCTGCGTCGTCGGCAGGGACGCGAACCGGCCGAGCATCCTTCGGAAGAGCTGCGGCAAGTGCTCGGCAAGACGCTTGGCGTGCCCCTTTTTCAGGAACAGGTCATGCGCATCGCCATCGTCGCGGCAGGCTTCACCCCGGCTGAATCCGACCAGCTGCGACGGGCCATGGCCAGCTTTCGCAATCCCGGCACGATCCACCGTTTTCGCGACAAGTTCGTCAACGGCATGACGGATCGCGGTTACAGCCGCGATTTTGCCGAACGCTGCTTTCGTCAGATCGAGGGCTTCGGCGAGTACGGCTTTCCCGAGAGCCACGCAGCCAGCTTCGCCCATCTCGCCTACGTCTCGTCGTGGTTGAAGTGTCACTACCCCGCGGTTTTCGCCTGCGCGCTGCTCAACAGCCAACCGATGGGCTTCTACGCGCCCGCGCAGATCGTGCGCGATGCGCGCGAACACGGCGTCGAGGTGCGCCCGACGGACGTGAATGATTCGGCGTGGGATTGCACCCTGGAAAGCACCAGCGGCGGGTCCGTCGCGCTGCGGCTGGGATTGCAGCAGATTCGCGGCTTGAAGGAGGAAGACGCGACCCGGATCGTCGAAGCCCGTGCGGCTCCCTACCGTTCGCCTCTCGACCTGCACCGGCGGACGGGGATCTCGCGGACCGTTTTGACGCGCATGGCCAAGGCCGACGCGTTCACGTCCATGGGACTGGATCGTCGCCAAGCCGCCTGGGCGGTGCGCGCGATCGACGAGGCCGGACCGTTGCCCCTGTTCGAGTCGTCCGCACGGGATCGCTCGTCGCGCCCCGAGCCCGGCCTCCCGGTCATGGCGGACGGCGAGCAGGTAGCCGCCGATTATCGCGCGACCGGCCTGTCGCTCAAGCACCACCCCGTCGCGCTCCTGCGGAAGCGCCTGAACGAGCGCGGCGTGCTCCCGGCGAAGGATCTGGAAGGGCTGTCGGACGGCGACCGCGCCGTCGTGGCGGGGATCGTGCTTACCCGACAGCACCCCGGCAAGGGGATCGTCATGTTCGTCACGCTGGAAGACGAAACCGGGACCGCCAACCTCGTAGTCTTCCCTTCCATATACGAGAACCAGCGTCGCGACACCCTGACATCGCGCCTAATGCTCTGCCGCGGCAAGATCCAAAAGGCGGACGGCGTGATCCACATGGTCGCCGCACGCATACAATCGCTCAATGACTGGCTGGCCGAGCTCGGGACGCCGGACGAAGGCGGGAGCGCTTTCGTGGCGCGCGGGCGGTTTTTTCACTGATTGTCGCAGTGTCCTTCACGGTATTGTCCATGGGTCGTCCAACCGCCGAGACTCCGCAGACGACGAAGCGAGCCGTCGCCGTCGCGCTCCGCAGGAAAATCCGCGGAATCGAGGAAGCCGCGTGGCCGGAGCAGCCGCATTTGCCTTTGGGTGTGCCTGAGATCGACCGCGTCCTTGCGGGTGGCGGGCTGCGCCTGGGCTGCATTCACGAAGTGGTGGGAGACGAAGCCGCCACCGGATTCTGCGCGTCCCTGTTGGCGCGCGCCTGGGCCGCGGGGCCGTGCGGCGACGGCGGTCGGGGCGCACTGCTGTGGCTCGCTCGCGACGACGACCTGTACGCGCCCGGCCTGGTCCGGTTCGGGATCGAGGCGGGGCAGCTGTTGGTCGTGACGCGGCTGCGCCGTCAGGAGGACATGCTCTGGACGATGGAGGAAGCGCTCCGCTCCCGCGCGGTTGCGGGAGTGGTGGCCGAAGCGGGGGGAATCGGCTTGGTGGCGGGGCGCCGCCTGATGCTGGCCGCCGAGGGAACGGGCGCGCTGGGGTTGGTGTTGTCGCGCCGCGCCGGGGGTGGTGGTGCGGTGCGGGGTGGCGGGGGTGTGGGCGGCGGGGTGCGGGGGAGTGGGGTGCGGGGGGCGGTCAGCCGCTGGCGCGTGACGGCCGTGCCGGGCGGAGATGCTGAGGGGGGCGTTCCAGAGACGAGGTGGCGCGTCGAGCTGCTGCATTGCCGGGGCGGCAAGCCGGGGGGATGGGTTGTGGGGGATCCCCCTTGATCGACGCCTCGGCCTTTTCCGTGGAGCAGGCGCAGGATATCCTGGAATCACTGCAGCATGGCCCGCCGAAGCCCTGGGGCCAGTAACGCGGGCAGAGTGCGGTCCTCGGGGGCTTCCGCATTGATCACCAGGATTCCGCGCGACTCGGCGTCACCGCTCATCCGGCGCAGAAGTACGGTCTTTCCGACGCCGCGGAGTCCGACGAGCACGACCCTCTTGGCAGACCGCCTCATCCGAACGCGCTCCATTTATAGGCAGTTTAGCGAGTTTATCGTCCGAAGATAATATCGCTAAACTCGCTATAGAATGCCGCAGTCTCGTCACGACGCCTACCCCCGCCACCCCTGATCGGCCGCTTCCTCCGGGTCCGACCGCAAGAACCGAATCAGCTCCGCGTGAAACTCGTCCGGGATCTCGAAATGCGGCGCGTGTCCCACGCCGGGGAACAGCACCAGCTCGGCATTCCGCAGCTCCTCGGCTACATGACGCGCCCTGGCGGGAAAGTCCCGCACCAGCCGGTCGTCCGACCCTCCGATCACCAGCGCCTTGACCGCAATGCTGCGCCATTCATGCACCACCGGGTCTTCATACAAAATCCTTTGCTGCGAGGAACGCACCCGAGCCATGCGAGGCCAATCTCCGCTCAACGTAAGGCCGTACTGAACCTTGACCAATGGCAGGTATTCGTCGCGCCAGCCGTTGGGATAGTACCGCCGATGACGCGCCAACACCGAAGCGTACGTCGTCCTGGTCAGCACCGACCGATACGAATCTTCGGGATTGGTCCACGCGCGCCCCGGCCGCGAGTCCGTCAGCCCAATCTGGTTCACCATCACAACGTGCGATGTGGTCTCGGGATACGTGGATGCGAACCGCGTCGCCACCATGCCCCCCATCGAGTGCCCCACAATCGCCGCAACATCGATTCCCAACTCGTCGAGCAGCGCCTTCGTGTTGCGCGCCGGAATGTGCAGATTGTAGTCGATAATCGGCTTCGACGAACGCCCGAAACCCAGACGGTCAACGGCAATCGTGCGGAACCCGGCCTCGGACAGTGCCGAAATGGTCGATGCGTAGGCAGCCGCAAAGAAGTTCATTCCGTGGAAGAGGACGACCGTGCGTCCGTTCGGCTGGCCAGTCGGCGCAACGTCCATGTAGGCCATGCGGTGATCCTGCGAGAAGAGACGCACATCCAGGTACTGCACGGGGTGCGGATATGGCACGTTCGCGTAGTCGACGGCGGTCGGCCCCCAGTCGACAGGCGGTTCGGCGGGAGGCTCCTGCCCGGCGACCCGGAAAACGGCAACCGCGAGCGCGAGAGCAGCCGCGGTCAAGGAGCGGCATCAAGCTGGCATGGGAGCACCTTTCGGTAGACGTGACGTGTTCGGAATCGGGGCGCGTTAAGCGCCCAGCGCACCATGATTCAAGCATCTCCCCGACATCGTCGCAAGTGTGTACATGAATGTGTCGCATTTCGTGCGTTATCTTCCAGGATCGCCCTTCCCGACACTCCGCCAGGATCCTGCACTTGGCTCGCCCCACCTACGTTCCCAGAGTAGCCGACGCCGAATTGGATCTCAGGCTGGGGGCCACCGGCGGCGTCTTGATCGAAGGGCCGAGAGCCAGCGGCAAGACCTGGATGGCCCTGCAGAGGGCCGCCAGCCACATCATGCTCGACCGCGAGCCTCTGGCGCGCCAGCTCGTCGAGACCGACCCCCAAATCGTCCTCGAAGGCGCGACCCCTCGCCTGATCGACGAATGGCAGATCGTTCCCGAGATCTGGAATCATCTTCGCGGCGTGGTCGACGAAAGGGCAGAGCCGGGTCAGTTCATCCTGACCGGTTCGGCGGTGCCCGCCGACGACGTTACAAGGCATACGGGGGCAGGGCGGATCACCCGGCTCCGACTGCGCCCCATGTCGCTCTTCGAGAGCGGCGACTCGTCCGGGGCGGTGTCGTTGGCTTCCATGCTGCAAGGCGGTCCGATAGCGTCGTGCGCATCCTCGCTCACTGTTCCGGAGATCGCCGGGCTGATCTGTCGGGGCGGGTGGCCGGCGCTGCGAGAACGAACGACCGAACAGGCCGCCGTCGCGAACTTCGGCTACGTCGAGGAGCTGCAACGCACCGACATACGCAGTGTGGACGGCGTCCGTCGGCGACCAGCTCTGGTCGAGCGGGTCATTCAGTCGCTCGCCCGCAACGTGGCAACCTGCGCTTCGAAGGCAACCATCGCCAGGGACGCTCGCGGAGCCGACAACGGATTCGCCCAACGGACCGTCGGGGAGTACTTGGAGGCATTGGAGCGGCTGATGGTGGTCGAGAATCAACCGCCTTGGGGGCCCCATCTCCGGTCCCGCTCCCGATTGCGTTCCGCTCCGAAGCGCCACTTCGTGGATCCGTCCATAGCCACGGCATCGCTGCGAGCGTCTCCCGAGGTCGTCAGGCGCGACCCCGAGTGGTTCGGTTTCCTTTTCGAGTCCCTGGTGATTCGGGACCTCCGCGTGTATGCGCAGGCTGGCAACGGGAGGGTGCTGCACTACCGCGACGACACCGGACTCGAAGTTGACGCCGTCGTCGAGTCGGGCATAGGACGTTGGGCCGCCTTTGAAATCAAGCTGAGCGCGGCTCGTGCCGACGAGGCCGCCAAATCGCTTCTCAAGTTCAAGGACCGGGTAGACGCCACTCGCATGGGCGAACCGATCGCGCTCGGGGTGATCACCGGTGCGGGATACGGCTACACGAGGCCGGACGGCGTATGCGTGATTCCGATCGGGGTGTTGGGGCCGTAGTGGAGAGAACTCAGCCTTCACTTGTCGGCTACTCATTGATCATACCGCCAAGCATCAGGCTCTCAAACAAATGATCTTCTGCGGGCATAGTCAGTGCATCGAGCTTCCTTGAGTATGACGTCGCAAAAAAGCGGAGAATGGCACCGTCAGCCTCGGGAACTCAATGGTGATCCGGGTCAGGGACTTGAAACCGTTGACTTTGAGTTTTGCGAGATTCCTACCTCTTGTGGTCTGCAGTCACAGGCATGGGTGGGACAGTCTGTTCATTTAACTCCGCCTCCCTCCATAGTCGCAAGCGTGTCGGCCAATCGGGCGACAGCACGCCAATCTTGTTCGCGAACCGCCCGATTAAGTTCGCGCTTGATACTGCCCGGCGTCTGATCTTCGACCGGCCTATATAGGGCATCAGCGATCCTCTGTGCGTCACTTATGGCAAGGCTAACCTCCCGTCGATTCGCTTTCAAAATGCTCCAACTCTTCCCGGCGTCGCTCCAGCCACGTACCAAAGCCATACCTTGCTGGGGATTGTAGCCTATTCCAAGCCGCATACACGTAAAGCAAATGGCAATCTGGACCCTTAGTTCTTCTAGCGCCCGCCGATTCATCGCGTCGAGACCGCTCTTGTAGAGAATACTCGGAGAGTCGCGCGTCAAGTGGTGGGCGAGAATGTCATGGCCGATTCCCCAAAATACGGTTTGGTAATATCCTGCCTTGGTTCCAAACTGACCAAGGCTGGGCATTTCAATAACCCTCTCGTCGGGTTTGTACGTTGTTCGATTGTTGGTGAAGCTTTGATAAACGCGCACCTTGCTACCAAAACGCCTTTTCGTAGCATGTGCCTTGACTATCTTTTCGGCAAGCACATGTGTTCGCCATTCGGGTATCGACCTTGGCAACGGCAGCTTGTCGCCCTGGTTGGTTTGCGCAACGTTGAATACCTTGTAAAGAACAAAGTCATGCGCCCCTAGCAAATCGTCATCCGGTGGCTTCATCACCTTAAGTTTCTTGGCTTCCTTCTTCGCACCTTTAGCTTTCGGCCCGATCGGTCTCATGATGTCAGTACCCCGTTCGCCCTTCCTTACAGCCCCGGCAGCGCACTTGAGTTGATCGAAAGTTCCCCAACGAGGATCGGTGTATTTGTGCTTTTCCATGGCGGCAAGCAACGTCAGCGTATTGCTGCCGGTGTATTCACGTCCAGTCTCGACGTTAATGGGCATATGGCCCCCACCTGTCTTCCAAGGCTTGTTCCAAACTGCCTCACCGTTTCTGATCAGTTCAATCATCTCCCTTGCGAGATCTTCACGATGCTCGTCCACCTTCTTCTTTTTCTTCACTTTCTTGATTGCCATGCAGGTATTCCCTTTCGTTTTGTCGTCGTGCACGTTCGTTCAGCCTTCGTTGTCGCCCACTCTATCCAGCCAACACATCCCGGAAGATCAGGTAGACGCCAACGACATGGTCTCGAACCGCCCTGCCCAGCCATCTCGGGTCGTCTTCTGTGCAATCTATCGGCTTCAGCGATCTATCGCCAGAAGACCCGTCCCGGTGCCGGATGATCTTCCGGGGACTGTCGAAAGCCGCCACATTGTCGCATTGTGTTATGGATGGCGAACGCCCCCCCAACCCCCCCACCCCACCATGCCCGAATCTCGCAGGACGTTCCTGAAACACTCGGTCGCGACGGTCGCGGCGGCCTCCACAGCGGCGTGCGCCGCCGAAAACGGCGGCGCACCGGACAGAGCGCCCCCCGTCCAACCCACCCAACCGCCCTCCACCCCACCACCCCCGCTCCCCGCCCCCACCCTGCGCGCCGTCGGCCAAGCCGTCCTTCCCGCCGACAATCTCGGTCCCGACGGCGTCGACCGCGCCGTCACCGCATTTGCCCACTGGGCCGACGGCCTGGATCCCGTAGCCGAACTACCCCACCCCTATCTCGTCCCCGAGACCCGCTATTCCGGCCCCGACCCGAGACCGGCCTGGACCGCCCAGCTGCACGCCCTCGAGAAGGAATGCCACCTTCGCTACGCCATCTCGTTCGACGCACTCGACATCCCCACGCGCCGGGCCCTCCTCGCACGACCTCTGGGGCAAGGCGACCAGGGCAACCCGGATCGCGCCCTCGGCCCCCCCGCCAACGCCAACCACGTCTCCCTCGCGCTCATCGCGCATTTCTACGCCTCACCCATCGCCACCGACCTGTGCCACGGCCGCACAATCGCGAAACAACAGTGCCGCGGCCTCGACGGCGCCGCCGCGGAACCCGCCGCGCTGGGCGCCTCCGCACCCCCCACCCCACCATCGACCGAGGCCGCACAGTGACCAGACACCCCACCCACCCCCCGAAGCCGCGCCACTCCCGCCGCCCTCCCCCCAACCGCGTCGTTGAGAGCGACATCTGCATCATAGGCGGCGGCATCAGCGCAGCCATGGTGGCCGAACGGCTCGCTGAACGCACCACGGCGTCGATTACCGTGATCGAGGCGGGTGGGCGCACGGCCTCGCTCGAAGAGCGCACCCGGACCCGCGCGCGCATGCTTGCCTACGGCGAGAACCCCTACCCGAACGACCACATCCCCGACCAGACGGGCACGGGCGCCATGTATCGACAAATGGTGGTGGGCGGCTCGGCCATGCACTGGGGCGGGGCGATTCCGCGCTATTCTCCCGAAGATTTCCGTCTTCGTTCGCTGTACGGCGTCGGCTTCGATTGGCCGATCACGTTCGACGAAATTGAGCCGTACTACCAGGAGGCCGAGGAGCGCATCGGCGCCGCGGGCGAACAAGGTCCTCCCGAATACGACCCCCGCTCGCAGCCCTACCCCATGCCGCCGCTCCCCCTGTCGTACAACTTGGCGCGCATGCGCGAATGGACCGACGACGCGGGCATTCCCTTCTGGACCCAGCCGTGGGCGCGCAACACCGAACCGTACCGGGGGCGCAACGTCTGCCAGCGCTGCGACACCTGCGCCGTCTGCCCGACCGGGGCCAAGTACACGCCCGACTTCGCTTTCGACCAGCTGCTTTCGCAACGCCGCATCGACCTGATCACCCGCACGCTCGTCCGCCGCCTCGCGCTCGAACCGGGCACCGACCGCATTGCCGTGGCCGAAGCCGTCAACCGCGACAATCCCTCCGAACCCGTGCAATTCCGCGCCAACACCTTCGTCCTGGCCGCCGGACACGCGTGGAGCTCCCATCTTCTCCTGCTGTCGGCCAACCCCCGCTTTCCCAACGGATTAGCCAACCGCACCGACAACGTGGGCCGCTACATGACCGGCCATTGGTACGTCAGCGGATACATCGACCTGCCCATGCGCCTGTACCCCGGCATCTTCGCCAACAACAGCCTTCTCTCGCATAGATTTGCAAGTCCGGGGCCGTTGAACCGTTATCTTCGTCACGATCTGCGGCTGTGGGAGTCGGATGTGGGACGAGCCCCGCGACTCCGCAACGGCGACGGCCGCCTCTTGTGGGGAGACGACATCATGGCAGACTGGCGTGAGCGCGTAGTCTCCGGCGCCACCGCGCGGATCCGCGCCTATTACGATGTCCTGCCCGACCGCGAGAGCCGCCTGACCCTCGACGGCACGAAGACCAATGCCCTCGGCGACCCGATGCCCCGGATCGACTACCGGGCGGCCCAGGCCACCCTCGACCTCGAATCTCACACCCGCGACGCCATCCTGGGCCGCTTCGACCACCTCGCGCGGGCCGCGGGCGGGGCCGTGCGGAGCAATCGCTCGTCGCGGCTGTTCGAGCATCCCGGCGGCGGCTGTCGCATGGGGAACGACCCGGCCACCAGCGTGGTCGACCGCTGGGGCCGCGCGCACGACCACGAGAATCTCTTCGTGGTGGGCGCGCCCACGATTGTCTCCAGCGGCTGCGCAAACGGCACGCTCACGTTCTGCGCCCTGTCGCTGATGGCGGCCGAAGAGATCGGGAAAGAGCTGACGGCGGCGCAGTGAGATTCGCCCTGCGCTGCATTCGAGGCTTCACTCGCGGGCCGGCAGCCCGGGGACGCCCTTTCCGCCACGCGTTGCTGCTCATCGCGATCGCGTCGCTCGTCGCGCCCTCCGATTCGCTCGCCGCGCAATGGGGCGGGCGCACCCGCTACGCCCCGCCTCGCAAGCCGTATGAAGCCACCGAGCACGGCGACTTCACCTTCTGTCGGCTGCGGTACCAGCCGGTGCGACGAGAATGGCTCGGCACCGGATGGGATACCGACTACCCCGACGGCGACCGCAATCTCCCGTTGCGGCTCTCGCAGCTCACCAAGGCCACCGTCTCGCGCGACGGTCGCGGCGACCCGTTTCACGCGGTCGTCGAGGCCACCGAGGCCGACCTTTACGCGTGTCCGTTCCTGTTCGCATCGGACGTGGGCACGATCAGGTTCTCCGAAATCGAAGCCGTCCGCCTGCGCGACTACCTGCTCAAGGGCGGCTTCCTGTGGGCCGACGATTTCTGGGGCGAATACGCGTGGCACAACTGGACGGTCGAGATGTCTCGCGTCCTTCCCGGGTACGACATCGTCGAGGTGCCCATGAACCACGTGCTTTTTCACACGCTCTACTCGGTCGACAGCGTCCCGCAGGTGCCGTCCATTCAGTTTTGGCGGAGAAGCGGTCGCCGCGGCACGTCGGAACGCGGCAGCGAAAGCGCCAGGCCGGCGCTGCACGGCATCGTGGACGAATCGGGCCGGTTGATGGTCGTCATGACCCACAACACCGACATCGCCGACGGCTGGGAGCGCGAGGGCGAAGACGACGAGTTCTTCTACCTTTTCTCGCCCAACGCCTACGCCGTGGGGGTCAACGTAATCATCTACATGCTGACGCACTGATGGCCAACCAGATCAAGGACTACGCGTCGCGGTCCCGCGAGATCATTACGCGCGACCCGGGCGTGCGCGAAGCCGTGACCGGAGCCACCGTCGTCTTTGACGAGAAGCGCCGCCGCGCGTACGCCGAGGTCGATGCGGACGCATGGCGTCGCTGGGCCGAAAGCGTGAAGAATCACACGCTCACGCACCTGGATCGCTACCTCGTCGAGGCCGAGACGCAGCTACTGGCCAACGGGGCCGAGGTGCATTGGGCGGCCGACGCGGCGGAAGTCCGAAACATCGTGACCGGCTTGGCGGCGCGGCACGGGGTCAAGAGCGTGGTCAAAGGCAAGAGCATGGTCACCGAGGAGGTGGACCTGAACCCCGCGCTTGAGCGTGCCGGCATCGAGGTCTTCGAGACCGACCTGGGGGAATACGTCTTGCAGCTGCTCGATGAGCCGCCGAGTCACATCCTGGGGCCCGCGCTGCACAAGAGCCTGCGCCAGGTCCAGGAGCTCTTCGCCGAACGCCTGGACACCGCCCGCGACGGCGACCCGGACACGTTGGCGCACGCCGCCCGCGAGGTTCTGCGCAACGCGTTCATCCATGCGGACATGGGGATCACGGGCGGCAATTTTCTGGTTGCCGAAACGGGCACCGTCGCCTTGATCGAGAACGAGGGGAACATTCGCCTCACCACCTCGCTGCCCCGCGTGCACGTGGCGATTGTCGGCATCGAGAAGCTCATCCCGAAGATGACCGACCTGGCCGGATTCCTTCAGCTGACCGCCCGCGCCGCTACGGGCCAGGCCATCGGCTGTTTCGTGACCCTCGTCCAGGGTCCCTCCCAGGACATTGCCGACGACGGCCCCGAGGAAGTGCACGTCGTCCTGGTCGACAATGGTCGCACCGACGTGCTGGTCCACGACCATGCCTGGGAAGCGCTGCGTTGCGTACGTTGCGGCGCCTGCCTGAACGCCTGCCCGGTGTACCGGCAGACGGGCGGACACGCCTACGGACACGTGTATTCAGGTCCGATCGGGTCGGTGCTGGACCCCGGGTTGCTGGGATTGCATGAAGCGATGCCGCTGCCGTTCGCGTCGTCGTTGTGCGGAGCCTGCGAAGACGCCTGCCCGGTCCGAATTCCGATCCCCGAGCTGTTGCTCGAATGGCGCCGCGAAGCCCAGGAAGCCGGCCTCACGCCCTGGAAGGAACGCGCGGCGTTGGCCGGATTGGGAGCCGTGGCCACGCGGCCGCGATTGTACCGCACGGCGGCGAAACTGGGCACCCGGGCGGGTGCCAGCCGCGCGGCCAGGGCGCTGCCAATGCTCGGAGACTGGGCGGCGGAGCGGGCGCTGCCGCGCCCCAGTCCGCGCACGTTTCGTCAGCTGTGGCGCGCGGGGATCAAGTGACTGTGCAGGGACGGCTTCCGTGACGACTTCCCGCAACAAGATTCTGGCGCGCGTTGCCCGGGCGACCGCGAAGCGGCCAAGGGATCCTCACCCCGGCGCGCTGGACACGCCGCGGGCGCCCGATCCGGTAGCCGAGTTCATCAAGCGCTTCCGTGACAATGGCGGCGAGGTGTACGTAGCCAAAGTGGGAAGGTCGCCAAGCGACTGGCTCACCGACTTCCTGCCCTTTATTGATTCTGAAGTGTACGGCGTAGCCGTGGGCGCAGAGGTGCCCGCCTTGCTGACGCCGCGATTGCCTCGAGTCGTCCCCGCACATGCAGGCGCGGGCGTTTCGGTGGCTTGGGGAGCCGTATCCGAGTCGGGCAGTCTGATATTGCCGCCGACGGGACCGCGCGCCGCCCAGCTGCTGCCGCCCCTGCACGTGATCTGGGTGCTCCCGGGGCGAGTGTTCGCTCGCATGGAAGACGCGCTGGCGACACTCCGCGACGACCTGCCGCGTGCGGTGGGAATCCATTCCGGGCCAAGCAAGTCGGCCGACATTGGGCGGACGGTGGTGACGGGAGTGCACGGGCCGGGAAGATGCATCGCGCTCCTGCTATCGACGGAATAGGAGGACCCGCAAGATCTCCGCCCGATCCGGCTTCCCCACGCCGGTCAGCGGCATCTCGTCGACCAGCACGACCTGCCGGGGGTGCGCGTAGGCCGGCCCTTTTTCCAGCGTGAACGTCTTGAGCGCCTCGGGGGTAAGCGCCGACCCTGACGCCGGCTTGACCATGGCCGCGGGGACGGCCCCCTTCACGGCGTGCGGCACGGGCACCACGGCCGCGTCCAGCACCTCCGGATGCGCCAGCAACAAGTCCTCCACCTCTTTGGGATAGATGTTCTCGCCGCCCGAATTGAACATGTCGTCGGTGCGGCCGCGGAAGTGGAAGAACCCGTCGGCGTCACGGTGGAAGAGGTCGCCCGTGGCGAGCCAGCCGTCGCGAATGCGCGCCGCGTTGACCTCGGGCAGGTTGTGGTAGCCGACGGTCACGCCCGGGTTGCGGACCCACAGCTCGCCGTTGCGCGGGTCCTCGACCCCGTTGCGGACCAGCTTCACTTCGCCTTCGGGCCAGGCCGCCCCGCAGCTGCCGCGCGGCACGGGACGGCCGTCGAGCGGCGGACCCAGCATGACGGGCCCGCCCTCGGTCAGGCCGTAGCTCTCGCCAACCGCCACGTCGAACGCGCGCTCGACCGCGTCCACGAGCTCCGGCTGCACGGGCGCCGACCCCAGCGTGATCTTGCGCAGCGCGGAAAAGTCGAGCTCGCGAATGAGCGCCATGTGGTCGAGCAGGATCGTGAACACCGCCGGGACCGCGCCTACCTGAGTGCAGCGATACCCGCTCAACGCCCGCAGAAACGTCTCGGGCGAGAAGCTGGGCAGGATTACGACCGATCCGCCCGCTTGCAACAGCGGTTTGACCGCACCCGCCATCGCGTTCTTGTGGTAGAGCGGGACGGCCACGAGCGCACGGTCGTTCGGGCTGGACGGCCAGTACTTTTTCAGGCATCGCACCCACCAGATTTGTCCCTCGTGGTCGAGGACGACGCCCTTGGGCTTGCCCGTGGACCCCGACGTGTAGGGTTGAAAAGCCGGGTGGCGTGCGCTCAATGCGGGGGCATCGAAGTCCGGCGACGATTTCGCCAGCGCGCCTGCATAGTCAAGCCAGCCGGTCCGCATGGGGCTGGAGCCCGCCGCGAGGCCGACGAGCTCCCACCTCCGCACAATGCCCAGCTTTTCGACAACCGCCGCCGAGCGTTCCGCAACGGCGACATCGACGAATGCCGCCCGACAGCCGGCGTCCGTCACAACGTGTACAAGCGAGTCGGACGAGAGTTTGAAGTTGAGGGGCACGGGAACGGCCCCGCACCGCATGGCGCCGAACATGATCTCGACAAACTCGAAGCGGTTGCCGATGGCCATGGCCACGCAGTCGCCAATGCCCACCCCCGCGCGCGTCAGCAGGTTGGCCACCCGATTCATGCGTGCGTCGAGCTCCGCATAAGTCACCCGGCGCGCGGGCGTGCGCGACAGATCGATCAGAGCCACGCGGCCGGGGAACTCCGCACGGGCCGCGCTGAGCCAATACCCGAGGTTCGGGCCCGTCAGGTCCTGGCCCTTCACTCTGCCCGATCTGCGGACCGGTCGGGAAGCGCCAACACCGCGATGCACGCGACCGTAACCACGCCCCCGACGACGACCCAAACCCAGCCGCTGCCCGTACGCAACACCGAGGAGACTCCCCACAGCAACGCCGCATTGGCCACGAGGTTGACCACAAGCCCCCATACGCGTCCGGACCACGGCCCGATTCGACGCATGAGCAACGCTTGCACGCGTGTGCGCGGGGGTCGGTCGGCGCGGCTCATCACCACCACCCCAGGCGGTTAAAGACATAGGCAATGGCAATGCCGTTCAACAGGGTCACCTGCAGAAGAATGCCCAGGTTCCACACATAGGACTTGCAGCGGTCGGCGCCCAGGACCTTGCGGTCGTTGAGCAGCAGGTACATGGACCAGCCCACCACGTTGTTGGCGAGCGACAGAAAGGCCGCAATCGCAATCACCAACCATACGGGATTGGCGTTCCACGCGGCCAGAAACGCGATCTGCGGCAGCAGGGCAGTGATCTTCCAGCGCCACGACGACGTGTCGGGCTCCCACCCGAACGCCTCGTGAACGGCCATGGCGCCGGCCAGACTCATGCCCACGGTGGTCGTGATGGGGACGGCCAGAAACCCCACGTAGAACAGGATTTGCGACCAGGTCAGACCCAGCAGCGGCATCAGCGCGGCGGCAAGTTCCGGCGCCGACTCGGGAGTGATTCCCTGCGGGAAGAGCGTGGCGGCGAAGACACCGATTACCAGGAAGTTGACGAGCACGAAGGGCAGGAACAGCCCGGCAAGCAAATCGAAGCGGGCCAGCGATTCGTGGTTGCGGCCCCAACCCCTCCCCAGCCCGGCGTAGTTGAAGAAGACCCAGTCCATCACGCCCACCGCCGCCGCGGACGACGCTATGAACAGGTCGAGCCCCTGGCCGCCACCCGGCAGCCACGGCACGAAGGCGCCGCGCGCGGCCGCGCCCCAGTCCACCCCAACCACCAGCAGCACGCCCCCGAACGCGACGATCATTATGCCGATGCCAGCCTTCATGACCGTCTCCACGAGCCTCGTGCCGGCGCCGCCCCGTCGACCGTAACTGAGAATCAGCCAGCTCGTGACGGCGACGTAGACGATCCAGTTGTACTCGGCGGGGAAGGCGAACCCGACAAAGGGCGCGAGCGACTCGATGAGATGCGTGCCGAGCGCAACCTGCCCGAAATTGAAGATGACGGCCACGGCGGCGGTGCCGACCAGAGCGGTCATGAGCGAACCGATCAACCACGAATGGCGACGGTTCTGGACCTGGACGATGCGGAAGCCGCCCTTGCAGGTGAAGCGAGCCATCGCGGCCATCATGAAGAGGCCGAGCCCGCACGACAGCCAGATCAGCCAGAGGGTGCGGTAGCCGAACGACGCTCCCGACAACATCGACGACGTGAGCGTACCCGCCCCCAGCGTGAGCGCCGCTCCCATGAACCCAGGCCCGGCCAGACGGGCGTAGCCGCCTACGCGGCGATGGACCGGGGCCTTGGCAAGATCGGCCAGCCGGTCGGCTTCGGCGTCCAGGACCTCGCGCGGAATGCGCTTGGCTATGGGGTAGTCGCGCCCACGGGCCGACCCGCTCACAGGGTCAGGATCGACTTCCCGAAGACCTCGCGCGCGATCAGCTCGCCCATCGCCTCGCGGATCTCTTCGACGGGTCTCACCGAGTGAATGGCGGGACGAAGTTCGTCGCCGGCCACCATCTGTGCCAATCGCGCCAATCCTGCGCGCGACCACCCGTCCGACCCGATGATGGTCTGCTCGAAGCTCCAGATGTAGCGAATGTCGGTGGGCGGATCGTATCCGGCGGTGGCGCCGCACGTGACCATGCGGCCCTGGAAGCGGAGCACCTTGAGACTGGCCGCCCAGGTGGCGCCCCCGATGTAGTTGACGACGACGTCGACGCCGCCCGAGTCGGGAGCGTGGTAGCGGGGCCGGCCCGCAATCGCGCGCACCATTCTTACCAGCTCGTCGGTGCGCGAGGGCAGCACATGATCGGCGCCGATCTCGAAAAGGCGGTCGCGCTTGGGCGCCGAGCTGCCGGTGGCGATCACGGTCGCGCCAATCCGCTTGCAGAGCTGCACGCAGCACGCGCCCACCCCGCCCGTCGCGCCCAGGACCAGGACCGTCTCGCCGGGCTGCACCCGTGCGCGGTCCTCGATCATGCGCAGCGCGGTCCCGTAGGCGACGGGCAGAGCCGCCGCGCGTTCGAACGAGACGCCATCGGGAATGCCCACCAAGTTCTCGAGCGGGACCGCAACGTACTCGCAGGCCATGCCGCGGGCCTTCTCGCCGAGCATCCCGCGTCCCTTCACGAACGGGTCGATCATCACTCGGTCGCCGACCGCCCACTCACCGGTGTGGGCCCCGGGACCGAACGCTTCGATCGTGCCGGCCGCGTCGCCGCATGGGGTCATGGGAAGCGGCACGCGCAACCCGGTCGTGCCGCCAAGCATCATGGGGTCGAAGCCGTTGAGGGCACAGGCGCGGATGCGCACCACCCCCTCGCCCGCAGCGGGCAAGGGGGTGGGGACCTCGCCGAGATACAGCTCGTCGACGCCGCCGTGGCGGTCGTACAGGGCGGCCTTCATCCGACGATCGACGAATAGGTGCCGCGCCCGACCGCGCAGAGCCGTCCCTGGTCGTCGTGCACGTCCACGTCCGACACCGAGATCGTGCGGCCGCAGCGTCGCAGCCGTGCGGTGGCCAGCAGGTAGGGACCGGTGCAGGGGCGCAGATAATCGACCCGCAACGAGATGGTGGGCACGCCGCCGCCCGCGCGCGCCGCAACCACCATGTCGCCGGCAATGTCGATCAGCGACGCCACCGGCCCGCCGTGGTAGATCACGCCGTCGCCCCGGGTCAGCGCCGCCTGCTTGGGCATTCTCAGCACGATCGTCTCGGCGTCCTCGCTCATGTCCTCGAGCGTGATCCCGAGGGCGACAATCGCTTCGGAGGCCGAGAGAACGGAATCGACCAGGGTCCACGCGGGGGAGTTGCTGGGGGGCATGGTCAGTCGTTGCTGCGGGTGGACGGGTTCTTGGGCAACTTACGGTATTCTAACACGTCTTCGATCGCAGTGGCCAGGATCTCGTGGATTTCCTCGTCGTCGACCTCTCCTCCACTTGCCCTCCCACCCCGGTACCCGCCACTATCACCCCCTTGGGTCAGCCCTGCACCTCGCGCCCATCGGTGCGCGCGCGAGTGCATCCACGGGCTGCGCCCTCACCCCACCGGAAAGGGACCTGCCCATGCGCGCTGCCTACTCCCCCACCCTCTTCGCGGCCTTAATTGCGGCCCTTTCGGCCTGCCAGCCCACCCCGCAAAGCGACCCCGCCCCCCTCGACGACGGCCAGACCACGCCACTCCGCATCGAGGTCACCTACGATGCGACGCTCGACGAGGGCCCGCTCACGGGCCGCCTCTTCCTCTCGTTCGCGCCCTCGAACGATCCCGAGCCGAGGATCGCGGGCTACAATTCGGCCCGCCAACGCAACGGTCGCGTGCCGTTCTTCGCCGCCGACGTGGCCGCGGCCGCGCCGGGAGACGCGATGGCAATCGACGCGGCGGCCGACGGCTACCCGTACCGGCGCCTGGGCTCGCTGCCCGCCGGCGACTATTGGATCCAGGCCGTGCTTCACGTGTACACCAGGTACGAGCGCGCGGACGGGCACACCATCTGGGCGCCGCAGGACCAGTGGGAAGGCCAACGTTGGGCGTTCTCGCCGGGCAACTACGTCAGCGAATCGCGCCGCGTGAGGGTGGACCCGACGTCGAACGAACCGATCCGGTTGACGCTGACCGACGTGATCCCACCGATCGAGGTGCCGGCCGATACGGACTGGGTGAAGCGCGTAAAGATCCAGAGCGACATCCTGACCGAGTGGTGGGGTCATCCCATTTACCTGGGCGCCGTGGTGCTGTTGCCGAGGGGTTACGACGAAGACGCCGAGACGCGGTACCCGCTCGTGATCGAGCAGGGGCATTTTTCGTTGGACGCCGCCTTCGGGTTCACGACGGAGCCGCCGCAGGAGGATGCCGCGCTCTTTTCGGAGATGAGGCGCGAGGCGGGCGGCGTGCGCGAGACCGGCTGGGAATTTGCGCAGGCGTGGATGGGCGACGACTTTCCACGCGTGGTGGCCGTCACCTTGCAGCATCCGACGCCCTTTTTCGACGACTCCTATGGACTCAACTTGGCCAACAACGGCCCCTTCGGCGACGCCATCCATGAAGAATTGATTCCGTACATTGAGGAGAACTTTCGGCTGATCGGCGAACCTTATGCGCGGGTCATGACCGGCGGATCCACCGGCGGCTGGATTTCGTTGGCCACGATGCTGCATTATCCGGACTACTACGCCGGGACGTGGACGTATTATTCCGATCCGATCGACTTTCGGCGCTATCAGCTTGTGAACATCTATGAGGATGCGAACGCGTTCATCGTGCCCAACTCGGTGCCCGGCGCGCCCGAACGGATGTTCCAGCGCAGCGTTGAAGGGCAGCCGCTGGGGAGCAATCGGCAGATCAGTCAGTTGGAGCTTGCACAAGGTTCGCGGGGGCGGTCGGCGGGACAGCTCGATGCGTGGAACGCCGCCTACGGACCTACCGACGAGGACGGATACCCGCGCCGTCTCTGGGATTTGGAAACGGGCGAGATCGACCGCGAGGTCGCGTACTACATGCGCGACAACGGATACGACTTGCGCCACTATGCCGAAGAGAACTGGTCGCAAATCGGCCCGGATCTGGTGGGCAAGATTCGCATTTACAACCCCGAAATGGACCACTTCTATCTACCGTACGCCGTGTACATGATGGAAGAGTTTTTAGAGAGCACAACGAATCCGCACTATGGCGGCGAGTTCATTCACGGACGCCCAATGATGGGACACGGGTGGTCGCCGATTACGAATGCGGAGCTGATCCGGCAAATGGCGTCGCACATGGCGAGCCGGTCTCCCGAGGAGGCGGCGACGGCCTGGATGGGGCAGCGCTGATACATCCCAGCACCGTCATGAACCACGCTCACCCACTCGCTTCCGCACGAAGTGGCCTGTCGGCAAGGTCCGGCTGGGCGCTTCTTGCGGCCGTGCTCGTCACGCTAAGCTGCGGGGATCGCGGCGGACCAGGGGGCGACCGAGCGGCGCTGGAGGCCTTCTACGCCGCGACCGGCGGGTCGGGCTGGACGCGTTCCGACAACTGGTTGACCGACCTGCCCCTGAGAGAGTGGTACGGAGTCCACACCGACGATCGGGGCCGAGTCGTGCGACACGATCTCTCGGGAGAATGGGACGGGGGCGACTTCACGTCGCAAGACCTCGTCGGAGAGATCCCGGCCGAGCTCGCCTCGCTCGCCATGCTCGTCGAGCTGCGTTTGGGCTCGAACGGATTGACGGGCGAAATCCCGCCCGAGCTGGGGAATCTGGCGCACCTCGAGTTGCTGTACCTCAACAACAACGAGCTTTCGGGAGCGATTCCCGCGGAAGTGGAAGGGTTGACGAACCTTCGCGAGCTTTACGCGTCCGACAACGCGCTCACGGGCAACCTGCCGTCGGAACTTGGCAAGTTGTCGGAGTTGTCGAGGCTTTCGGTGGCTTCGAATCCGTTGAGCGGAGAAATTCCCTCGACCTTGCAGAGTCTTGGGCTTGAGCTTTTTCCATTACGCGGACACCGAACTTTGCGTGCCGGACGACGACGCATTTGGCGTTTGGCTTTCCCAGATAGCTTCGCATGAAGGCAACGGCGCCATGTGCGTTTCTCTCTCCGATCGTGAGATTCTCGAGATACTGTACGAGGCGACGGACGGTCCGAAGTGGTCTGACAATACGAACTGGCTCACCGATGCGCCGCTGGACGAGTGGTATGGGGTGGCGACGGACAGCGCGGGGGGGGCGAGTGTTCAGCCTGCACCTCCGCGCGATGCACAGCGACAATCAAGGTGAGACGTAGCGACAATCAAGGTGAGAATACGAGATCGCGACGTTGTGAACGAAGGGATGATAACAAGGTGGCATGCGTGGAGCAAGTTGAGCGTCCTGGAGAGCCTGTGAGGCGGTCCTACTTCGTTGGACGGTCCGAGCACGGAATCAAGGCTGGACGGTACCGTGCTCCACCCCCGTGCCAGCGTGAGCGTCGCTGCGGGGTGGGTGGGTAACCATTACCCGTCGTTCCGTGTTGGAACTTGTTCCGACATGGACCGGCGGGTGACCGGCGGGCCCGCTCACTCGGCAGCCCTCGCGGTTCTTTCCGCCGGTGCGCGGACCAATCGTGACCGCGTACCGACCTCATGCTTGTGACCTCCGTCCGCCGCCGGCGATGGAGCGTGGCGGGTCGAGCCGTCGCCATAGCCAACTTGCCGGGTGGCGAGGATGGGAGTGGGGGTCGGCCCCGGCGCGTACCCCACGTCCCGGAGTCGGTTCGTCGGTCTGTCCATGCCCAGCGGCGGCTTTCCTGGCGGCCACGGCGGCGCGACGGCGGTAGCTTTCGACGTTGAGTTCGAAGACGTGGGAGCGGTGCACGAGGCGGTCGACGGCGGCGACGGTCAAGGCTTCGCCACCGAAGATCTTGTCCCAGGCGCTGAAAGGTTCGTTGGCGATGACGAGGAGCGAGCGATTCTCGTAGCGTGCGCCGATGAGTTCGAAGAGGACGCTGGTTTCGGTCCCTTCGCAGGTGGCGTAGGAGAAATCGTCGAGAATGACGAGGTGGTATTTGTAGAGCTTGGCGATGGCGGCGTCGAGGGCGAGGTCGCGCCGCGCCGCCTGGAGCCTCTGCACCAGACTCGACGTTCGCTGGTACAGCACGCGGTAGCCGTTTTCGACCAGCTTGAGTCCGATGCCCGCGGCGAGGTGACTCTTGCCCGTTCCCGGCGGACCGAAGAGCAGCACGTTGGCCGCTTCTTCGAGCCAAATGTCGCCGCTCGCCAGCACGCCCACGCGCGCCTTCGACACGGCGGGCACGAGGTTGAAGTCGAAATTGTCGAGCGTCTTGCCGCGGGGCAGCTTCGCCTCGGCTCGGTGCCGCTCGAAGCGCCGCCGTTCGCGATCGGCGACTTCTTGGCTGGCCAGCGCGGCGAGCAGGCGCGCCGAGGACCAGTCTTCCCGGTCCGCGCGTTCGGTGAAGCTTCTCCACAGCGCCCGCATGCTCGGCAGGCGCAGTTGCTTCAGCAACAGGTCGAGTGCCGGGGGATCGACGATGAAGGAGTCTTTCATCGCGGTGCTCCGTTCAGGCAGGCGTCGTCGTAGCGCGACAGTGGCGGGAGGGTCGTTTCGAGGTCGGGAAGGGAGTCCGGCGCTGGGAACCGGTCGCGCAGCACTTCGGCGTCGGGCAACCGCCCGGCCTCGAGCTGCGCTTCGATCTCGTCGGCCAGCAGGGCCTCGCATCCGTGATCGTGGGCCAGCGCAAGGAGTTTGACCATCCGCCGGCAGGCCTCGCGGTCGTCCAGGCGCTCGCGCAACGCGTCGAAAGCCTGGCGGTAGGCGTCGCGGGGGAACAAACCGTCGCGGTGGACCCAGTTCATCATCGCCATCGGCTTGCGACGCAGAGAGGGCAGCACGTGCCGGTAGTTCACGACCCGTCCCCGTCGCCCTCCCGGTCCCGGGTGGCCCCGAGGCAACGTCACGAGCTCCTCGGTCCCGACGAAGACGACCAGGCGGTCGTCGTACAGTCTCACCCGCAGCCGGTGTCCCACCAGCCGCGACGGCACCGTGCAGAACACCCGCCGCAGCGAGAACCCACCCGCGCTCGTCACGCGCACCAAGGTCTCCTCGAAACCGTCGCTGCGACGCCTCGGCAACGGCCGCAGCACGGCTCGCTCGGCGTCGATCCTCTTGCGGTTGCGAGCGTTGCGGCGACTCGCCACCCGGCTCACGAACTCTCGGTACGCCTCGATCGTCTCGAAGTCCCTCGATCCCCTCAACAGCAGCGCATCCTCGATGGCCCGCTTCAAATGCCCGTGCGCGCTTTCGATCGAGCCGTTCTCGTGCGCCCGGCCCCGGTTGTTCCGGCTCGCCTTCATCCCGTAGTCTCCCATCAACGCCTCGTAACGTGCGGTCCGGTCCTCCCGCGCACGACGCTTCAGGTTCCGAAACGCCGCCGACAGACTGTCCGTCCGGTGCTCCTTCGGAACGCCGCCCAGCGCCCACAGCGCGTCCTGCAACCCCTCGGCCAGGGCAACGTAGCTCTCCCCGCCCAACACCACCGCCACATGCAGAATCCCGAGTACTCCAGCCGAAAATGGTACAGCTTGTGCACCAGCTTCTCTCCCCCAACCGTCACCCCCAGACGCCCGGCGTCGGTGAAGTCCGACAACCCCCGTCGCCCCGGCTCGTGCTTCTGTCGGAAAACGACCTCGCGCGCCGGCCCGTGCTTCGCCTTCCAGCTCCGAACCCGTCGCTCCAGCGTCCGCCGAACCCCCGGATGACGCCGCATCATCTCTTCGTACAGCGCCACCGCCCGCAACCCCGGGTTCGCCTCCAGCAGCGGCACGATCTCCTCGTCGAATATCCCCGCCAAAGGGTCGGGGCGTCTCCGCCCCCGAGGCTTCTTCACCGACCGACGCCCCGGATCCCCTTCGATCCGATACGCCGTCGCCCTGCTGAACCCCGCCTTCGCCGCCGCCAGCGCAGGCCCGTCCTTCCGTCGAGCGGTCATGTACAGCTCCATCTGGTGGTCCGTAATCCGTCGGCCCGGCACTTCGCGTCTCTCCTGATCCCAGGGAAACACCAAAGCTCAAACCTCCCGCCGCCACCTCCGGCCGTCTCACCTTGTTTGTCGCAAGCGTCTCATCCTGATTGTCGCGCTACAGAGAGGCGACGCGCCGCACTGCAACGATCCCGACGTTGCGGTCCTGAAGTCGTTGTTTCAGTCGACGGGCGGGGACGACTGGACGGAATCGGACGGCTGGCTCGATTCCCTCGCCGTGCTGGAAGAATGGCACGGCGTCGAAGCTGATTCGCTTGGCTTCGTGGTCTCGTTGGACCTTGCGAGCAACGGCCTTTCCGGGCAGCTGCCGGCGAATCTGGGAAGTCTCGAGAACATGACCGCGCTTCAGATCAGCGACAATGCGCTCACCGGCCGTCTCCCTGCGTCATTGGTCGCCCTGTCCCTCGCAGAGCTGGACTATTCGAGCACGACGCTCTGCGTGCCGGACGATGATTCGTTCCGCGCATGGCTCAGATCGATCGAATCCCATGAAGGCACCGAGATCCAATGCCCACCGCTGACGGATCGAGAGATCTTGCAGGTGCTTTACGAGTCCACGGGCGGCGGAAACTGGACGAACAGCGAGGGTTGGCTTTCCGACGAGCCCTTGGATGCGTGGCACGGCGTCGATGCGGATACCACAGGTCAGGTTGTTCGGCTCGACTTGAGGGCAAACGGATTGGAGGGTCCGCTTCCGCCGGCGCTGGGTGAACTGTCGCAGTTGAGAGGACTTGCCCTGTCGGCCAATCGACTCTCGGGCGTACTTCCAGACAACCTGACCGAACTTCAGTTGGAGTCGTTCGAGTTCCATGTGAACGACGGTCTTTGCGCGCCGGGAACGCGAGCGTTCGTGGCGTGGATGGACGGCATGGCGTCGAGCAGCGGACCTTACTGCAACCGACGGAACGTCGTCGCGCTCGAGGTGCTGTTCCAGACGACTGCGGGCGAAGAGTGGAAGCGGTCGGACGGCTGGCTGGATTCGCCCGCGCTCGGAGAATGGTACGGGATCGATGCCGATTCGCTTGGCAGGGTGGTCACCCTCGACCTTACCGACAACGGTTTGTCGGGGCGTCTGCCGGTGCACTTGGGCCACTTGGAGCACGCGATCACGGTTCGGATCGGCGACAACGAGGCCCTATCCGGTTCGTTGCCTTCATCTCTCGCCGAACTGGACGCATTGTCGGAGCTCGACTATTCGGGCACGGAGCTTTGCGTCCCCGACGAACCATCGTTGCGGGATTGGCTCGGCGCGGTGGGCACGCACAGAGGCACGGGCCTCAACTGCGCACCGGGCCCTACGGATCGAGAGATCTTGCGTCTGCTGTACGAGGCGACGGACGGGCCGAATTGGACGAACAGCGAGAACTGGCTGTCGGACCGGCCGCTGGGGGAATGGTACGGGATAACGACGGACAATGCACGACGGGTCACTGGCATTGATTTGGCGGGCGAATGGAACTCAGAGGAACGTCGTTACGACCGGCATGGCCTCAATGGTGAGCTTCCCGGTGAGATCGGCCAACTCGCCAATCTGCAACACCTGGACCTCGGCATCAACCTCTTGACGGGCGAGATACCGGCCGAAATAGGTCGGCTCGCCAATCTTCGGAGCCTAAATCTACAGATTAACATGTTCACAGGCGAGATACCGGCCGAACTCGGACAACTCTCGAGTCTCAGATCTCTAGGGCTTTCTTCCAACCAGCTGACGGGCGAGATCCCGCCCGCACTCGGCCAGCTCGCCAACCTCAATCGGCTTTTCCTGAGCAACAACCAATTGACGGGTGCAATTCCACCGGAGCTCGGGCAGCTCGCCAATCTCGAGCAGCTATTGCTGCACATCAACCAGCTGACGGGAGAGATTCCGCCCGCACTCGGGCAGCTTGCCAATCTCCAGGTGCTATTGCTGGACAACAACCAATTGACGGGTGAAGTACCAACCAGCTATCTGCAGCTTTCCGCACTATCCCGTTTCCTTTTCGGACGCAACGCTGGTTTGTGCGTCCGCGGCACAGGCGGGTTTGTGGACTGGTTAGACGATGTGGACGAGGCGGACGGCCCTTACTGCAACGAAGGCGACAGAGAGACGCTGGCCGAGTTATTCGACCTCTGGGGCGGAAACAACTGGATCGATTCAAACGGCTGGCTCGAGTCGAATGCCCTGGAGAGATGGCATGGCGTCACGGCTGATTCAAGTGGTCGCGTGGTCTCGCTGGACCTGCGCCAAAACGGACTGTCTGGATCAATGGTCAGTCTTGTCGGACTGAACAGGTTGACCACCCTTCGGTTGGACGACAACGACCTGAGCGGGCGGCTGCCGCTCTCGTTGACCCGGTTGAGCCTGGCCGAGCTGAGCTACACGGGCACCGGGATATGCGCACCTACGGACGAGCCGTTTCGACAGTGGCTGAACTCGATCGGCGCGCACGAAGGAACGACGATTGACTGCGAACCGTTGTCCGACCGGGAAGTGCTTGAGCTGCTCTATGCGTCTACGGGCGGTCCGCACTGGGCGAACAACGACCGCTGGCTGACGGATGGACCGTTGGGCGAATGGCACGGGGTGAGGACCGACGCGTCCGGGGACGTAACTGGAATCGCGCTGGGTTCGAACGGTCTCAGCGGTGAGTTGCCGCCTGAACTCGGGCAGCTCTTGCAGCTTGATTTCCTAAACCTGTGGGGCAACGAATTGACGGGGGAGATTCCGCCGGAACTCGGCCAACTGTTCAACCTTGAGGAGCTAGGTTTGTTCGAAAACGAGTTGACGGGGAAGATTCCGCCGGAACTCGGCCAACTCGCCAACCTCAAGGGGCTGTACCTGCACTCCAACGAGTTGACGGGGAAGATTCCGCCGGAACTCGGCCAACTCGCCGGCCTCCAGTCGCTATACCTGTGGGGCAACCAGTTGACGGGTGCGATTCCGCCGGAACTCGGCCAACTCGCCAACCTCGAGCTGCTGTACCTGTTCGGGAATCAGCTGACGGGCGAGATTCCGCCGGAACTCGGCCAACTCGCCAACCTCGAGCTGCTGTACCTGTTCGGGAATCAGCTGACGGGCGAGATTCCGCCGGAACTCGGCCAACTCGCCAACCTCGAGCTGCTGTACCTGTTCGAGAATCAGCTGACGGGCGAGATCCCGCCGGAACTCGGCCAACTCGCCAACCTCGAGCTGCTGTACCTGTTCGAGAATCAGCTGGCAGGTGAAATCCCGCCGGAACTCGGCCAACTTTCGAACCTCGAATACCTATGGCTCAACTCCAACCAGTTGACGGGTGAGGTGCCGTCCGAATACCGGACCCTCACGTCTCTATCGTGGATGTCCCTTTCCGACAATCCTGGATTGACGGGCACTCTTCCCCTTTCGCTGGTTGAGCTGACCAGACTACAACGGCTCGGAACATCCGGAACCGAGTTGTGTGCATCGCCCGATCCCGCATTCGCGGCCTGGCTGGATGGGTTGGTGAGCCACCGCGTATCCACCTGCAATCATACCCAAGCAACGCCAGCGACGGCGTACCTGGTGCAGGCCGTGCAGTCTCGAGACTTCCCGGTGCCGTTGGTGGCCGGAGAACCCGCGTTGCTGCGTGTGTTTGTGACGGCTTCGCAGGAGACCACCGAGACCATTCCATCCGTCCGGGCATCTTTATTCCGTAATGGCGTTCAGATTCACACCGTGGATATCCCGAGGGGGTCGCGGCCTATTCCTGTGGAGTTGAACGAGGGTGATCTGGGGCTGTCAGCCAACGTTCGGATTCCCAAGAACGTCGTTCAGGAAGGCCTCGAGATGGTGGTTGAGGTCGACCCGGACGGAGTCGTCGATCCGGCACTGGGAGTCAAGCGACGGATTCCCGATGTCGGTCGGGAGGTAGTGGACGTCCGTGCGATGCCGCGACTCGACCTGACGCTGATTCCATTCATTTGGGCCCAGGATCAGGATTCCTCGATTGTCGAGACCATTGCCGGCATGGCCGCGAACCCCTACGAACACGAGTTGTTCACGGACACCCGCAGGTTCCTGCCCGTGGCGGGCATGGCCGTGAGTGCGCACGAGCCGGTGGTTACTTCGAGCAACTCTGGGTGGTCGGTGCTTCAGGAAGTTAAGACCATGCGTCTCATGGAAGGTAGCAGCGGGTACTGGATGGGAATGATGCCGCGTTTCTCCGATGTTGGCGGCGTGGCGGATGGAATTCCTTCATGGGCAAGTGTCTCGGCCCCATGGAACTCTACAATTGCACACGAACTCGGACACAACATGGCCTTAAGGCACGCACCATGTGGCGGAGCCGGTGGCCCCGATCCTGATTACCCGTACGGAGACGGAAGCATCGGCAACTGGGGCTATGACTTTGAGAGGTCGGTACTGGTGAGTCCCGGTCAACCGGACTTGATGTCCTACTGCGGACCAAAGTGGGTGAGCGACTATCATTTCGCTACTGCCACCCGTCATCGCTTGCGCGCTGAAGCGGTAGCAAGCATGGCTGCCATGGCAGCCACCCCCCAGCCCACCTTGCTGGTATGGGGCGGAGCCGACGCCGACAGCGTACCGTCCCTTGATCCCGCCTTCTTCGTGGACGCGACGCCCACCCTGCCAGCCCCCGGCACCACCTACAACCTCGCCGCCCGCACGACGGACAGCGCAACCGCCTTCTCCTACACCTTCGACATGCCCGAAGTCGTGGACGACGAGGAGGGCAGGTCCGGGTTTGTCTTCGCCATCCCGGTCAGTGCCGGCTGGTCAGCCGATCTTGCTTCCATCACCCTGACCGGACCCGGCGGCAGTGCCGTGCTCAACGACCAGACCAACGACCCGATGGTCATCCTGCGCGATCTGCAGAGCGGCCAAGTGCGGGCTTTTCTGCGCAACCCGCCCGTCGCTGCAATGACGGCCAACGGCTTCAATCCCAGCGCGCTTTCGCCTGAGCCGGGCCTGGAGGCATTGTTCAGTCGTGGGCTGCCTCGCATCCCGAACCGCTGACCACCGATGCGTGCAGCGCGCGGTCGAGCTCTTGCCGGCCTGGGTGTCGTTGAGCGCCATCGGCGAGACGATGCAGTTGTCGGCCACCGTGCAGGAGTAGATGGCGCGCGCGATGGATGACGTGGATGTGTCGTGGACGAGTGGCGACACGGCGGTGGCGACGGTCGATGCGGCCGCCCTGGTTCGAGGCGTGGCCGAAGGGTCGGCCACAATCACTGCGCGCGCCGGGAAAGTAGAAGCCGCGCCCCGGATCACGGTTTCCAACCCTGATCGCGCCGTCTTGCTAGCCCTGTACGAAGCAAACGACGGGCCGAAGTGGGTGAACAGCGAGAACTGGCTGACCGATGCGCCGCTGGGCGAGTGGTATGGGGTGGCGACGGACGGTGCGGGGAGGTTCTCGGCATCAACTTGGCGGGGGAATGGCACTCGTGGAAAACCGTTGGGATCAGCATGACTTGGCGGGCGAGATCCCGGCTGAACTGGGTCAGCTGGCCGCTCTCGAGTATCTGGGCCTGTAGGCCAACGAATTGACGGGCGAGATTCCGCCGGAACTCAGCCAGCTTTCCAGCCTCCAACGTCTCCACCTTCAAGGAAACCAGCTTACGGGCGAAGTCCCGACGAGCTACCTGGGACTTGCCGAACCCTCGGTTTTCCGTTTCGCGAATAATAACGGACTCTGTGGTCCCGACACCGACGAATTCAGGACATGCCTGGAGGGAATGGATCAATACCAAAGCCCGTTGTGTGGGTCTGGCACAGCATCCGACCGCGATATTCTCGGATCCGTCCGAAATCGCTCACCCCCTGATCCCCTGCATCTGGATCCCCCTCGCGAAGTAACGCTGCGTAGCTACGAACAGCAGGGCAATCGGTGCCACGGCAACCACCGCCGCCGCCATCTGATACGGCCAATGGATCTCGTGCGTGGCGTGGAACGCCGCGATGCCGACCTCGACCACCCGCATCTCCAACGACCCGGTCACCATGAGCGGCCAGAGCAGATTCTTCCAGGCGTCGACAAACGCGAACAGGGCCAGGGTCGCAACGGCGGGTTTGGCCAAGGGCAGAGCAACGCTGAAGAAGATGCGCCACGGTCCGGCGCCATCGACCCTGGCCGCGTCGATCAGCTCGTTGGGCACGGTGCGGAAGTACTGCCGCATGAGGAAGATTCCCCACACCGACACCAGTTCCGTGGCAATCAGGCCCTGGTACGTGTCGACCCAGCCCATGGCCTCGATCATCAGAAAGCGCGGAATGAGCACGATGATCGCGGGAAGCATCATGGCGGACAACACGATCATGAACAACTGCCGCCGGCCCGGAAACTCCAGCCTGGCAAACGCATAGCCCGCCGTGGTCGCGGTGGCCACCTGTCCGATCACAACCCCCGCGGCGAACACCAGCGAGTTCAGGAAGTAGCGGCCAAAGGGCTGTGCCTGAAGCGCCTCGGGGTAATTCGACAGGCGCAACCGTTCGGGAAAGACCTGACCGGGCGAAAACACCTCCAGCTGACCCATGAAGCTGACCACGATCATCCAGATGAACGGCAGCGCCATCGCCACGCACAACACGGCCAGAATCGCGCCCCGACCCACTCGACCCAGGCGACGACGCACCCCCACTCGACCCAGGTCAAACACCCTGCGACCTCCGATCCAGCAGGCGAAAATGAAGCCACGTGGCCACGAAGATCAGCGCAAACAGTATCCAGCTCATCGCCGCGGCGTTGCCGAATTGAAGGAACTGCCACGCTTCCCGGTAAATGTGGTAGACGGCCACGTCGGTCGCCCCCAGCGGCCCCCCCTCGGTCATGACGTACACCAGCCCGAACACCTGAAACGACCCAATCACCGACGTGACCAGCACGAAGAACAGCGTATGCCGCAACCCGGGCAACGTAATGTGCCAGAAGCGCTGCAACCGACCCGCCCCATCCACCCGCGCCGCGTCATACCACGCCTCGGGAATTGCCGCAAGCCCCGCCTGAAGCACCACGACCTGGTAGCCCACCACCATCCAGGTGGCCACGATCATGAGCGACACCAGTGCAACCCCCGGCGACGTCAGCCACATGACGGGATCAACGCCGAGCGCGCCCAACGCCTGATTCACGAGGCCGTCGCGGTCGTTCAGCAGCCACTTCCACACCACCGCAATCGCAGCTACGCTGGTAATCGCGGGCAGGAAAAGCGAAAGACGCACAAGGCGCATCAATCGCCGCGGCCGACGCGTCAGCAGGGCCAGCGCCAACGCCACCGCCATTGAAACCGGAACATGCAACGTGAACGCCACGGTATTGAAGACCGAGCGCCACCAGGCGCCGTCGCGCACAAGGTCGCCGTAGTTGGCCGCCCCCGTGAACGTGTGCGCCGCGTCGAGAAGCCGCCAATCGTGCATCGAAATCCACAGCGAGTACAGGATCGGGCCGAAAGTGAACGCACCCAGCAGCACAATCGCAGGGGCAAGAAACCCCCATGCCGACAACGTGCGTCGCAGGCGCCTGGCATCGGCGGCCAACGGTACAAGCCGAAGAACCAGGCACGCAATCACCACGCCAACCACCCATGCAATCGCAATCCAAATGCCCACCGAAGACGCCTCCTCGCAGCCAAGCATGGCCAGCGTAAACGGACCCGCACGCAGATGGTAATGGGTAAGTGCGCGCACCTCGATGGTCGACGGAGACGAAGCCGCGGAACCGCCCTGATCGCCGTCCGGTTCGCCGACGACACCGCGCAACACATCGACGACGTCACGCGGCATGGTCCAAACGTCGGAGGGGCGTTGCAAATCGGCGGCCTCTTGCAAATCGGCGGCGTTTTGCGGAGCGGTGGGGGGTTGCAGGTCGGAGGAGAGCGCCCATGGCATCGCCGCCGTGTTCGCGATACGGAATATCTGGGCAGTCGCAACGGGGTCGCCTGCGGTGAGACCCACGTGGATCTGCACGGCGCGCCCCGCTTGCACCAGATGGTGGCGACTCAGGGACGCCTGCTCGGCCTCGGCCCATCGCAACGAAACGGCGCCCGTCACCGCGAGAGCCACCGCGAACACGGCCGCGACCCAGGCCGAGCCCCGGCGGCCTCCCCGTAACGGCAGCCCCACGGCGACGACCATGGTCAACAAGGCCAGCGCACCCGGCCCGACGGGAAGCCCCCGTCCCTGCACGGCATCCGGCACCACGCGGATCCACACCTCCGGCTCCATCGACCCGTGGCGATACCCCCACGCGCCGATGTCGCCCGCCGCGGCCACGGCCTCGTCGGCGGCCCGGTAGGCGGCCTCGCCGTCAACCCGATCGTCGGCCTCGCATTCGGCCCGGCCCGCACCCACGGCCACGATCTCCACGCGCCCTGCGAGCAGCGCGATCACGGGCGCCGCATCGCCCCCCGCCGCCTCCCACAACCGCGACGCGATCCGCGCTTCGGCGCGCGCCACGTCGCGCGCCGACTTCGCCACGCCGTACGCTGCAAGCGCGACCATCGCCGCCGCCGTCACAGCGACCACCACCAACGCGACCCACCGCAGCCGCGCCTGCACGCTGCCTCCGAGCCGCGCCTGCACGCTATCCGCGAGCCGCGCCCGCAACCCTACCTCCGCCCCGCGTCCGCGAGCTCCGCGTCAATGGCCGCGGCCACCGACTTCGCGGTTGCGGCCAGATCTTCGCCACGCAACAAGCGGCGATCCATGATGTCCACCGCCATCGTCTCGACCCGCGAGAAATCGCGCACATAGGCCCCCCACGTCATGCGCGCCCCCTTCGTCAGCTCCAGGAACGCCCGTTCGACGCCCGTATCGTCGGACGCGGCGGCCTGTTCGGCGACATCGAGCAGCGACGGAATCGCCAAGCCCGCCGCCGCGCGAATTCTCTGCGCGTCCCCCGACGCGAGAAACGCGGCCAAGTGCAACGCGCGACGGGGGTTGGGCGCATTGACGGGAACCGCCCACGCCGCCGCGTAGATCACGCTGGTCGCGCCGGGCTGCGAAGGGTGGTGCGGGATCGGAACCACCGCCACGTCAAGCGCGTCGCGCGCCACCATGCCGCGAAACACGGGGAGCGTCCAGTGACCCGACAGCAGGAAGGCTTGCCGGCCGGCGGCGAACCGCGCTTCCCGGGCCGGATCGCCGCCCTGAAGAAACTGCGGCCTGGGCGCCAGCCCCTCGTCCACCATGCCGACCAGCAACTCGAAGGCGCGGAGCGCTCCGGCGCCGTCCAGAAACCCGGACGCGCGCACGCCCCCGCCGGGAACCTCGCCCAGGATGTCCCCGCCGGCGGACCACACGAACGGGACCCACTGGTAGAGATTGCGCGGAAAATCAAAGCCGTGCACGGGAGCGGCCTGGAGGGGGGCGTCACGGGCGGGGACGCCATGGACGGGAGCACCGCCGTCGGGGCCACCACCGTCGGAGGCCGTCGGGGCCGACGCCGCCACCACGTGTCTCGTCGCATCAAGGAACTCGTCCCAGGTCCAGCCGGTCAACGCGGGCTCGGCAACGCCAGCCCGCCGCAACACGTCGCGATTCGCGTACAGAACCATGGGCGTGAAGTCTTTGGGGAACGCGTACAGCGCCGCCCCGCGACGGAAGGCGCGCAGCACTTCGGGAAACACGCGGGCATCGTCGAACCCGAGCGCGTCGGTGTACGGGCTCAGGTCCATGGCCAGCCCGCGTTCGACGAAGGTGGGCACGTCGGGGCCGTCGAGCAGGAACACGTCCGGGGGCCGCTGCGCCGCGATCGAGGCGAGCAACCGTTCCTCGTAGCCGTTGGGCGTCGATTCCAGGACCACCCGCACGCCGGGATTCCGGGCCTGGTAGAGATCGACGACCTGCTGCTCGACCTGGAGCTCGGAGCCACCCGCCCACAGCGCGACTCGCAATGGGTCCGGGCCGTCCAACCCGGTGCAGCCGAGCGACGGCATGAACACCGCCACGAGGCCGACCGCAACGAGCCCGCCGCGCAGGCCGGGGCGACGGCGGCGTCCGCTGACGGGGTTGCGCGGCGTGGTCTTGTGCGACATGGCGTGCGCGACGGGCTACGACGCGGGAGCGGTCATGCCGGGAGAGACCGCCCGGAGCGGCGCCGGCGCGGGTCCCAGGCGCAAGCCGCGCTCGTCGAAGGCGTGGGTACGGGGCCAGGCGACGGCGATTCCCACCTCCTGACCGACCTCAACTTCAACCGTGGGCCGCGTGCGCACGACCCAATCGGCGCCCGACCCGGCGGGATTCTCTACGTGAACGCGATTCTCACTCCCCAACGATTCAACCCGCACGACCACGGCCCGAAAATCGGCGCATCCGTCGTCTTCGTCCGCAACGACTCGCAGGTCTTCGGCACGGGCGCCCACGGTGATTTCGCGCGCGTCGGGCCACTGCCGGGGCACCTGGATCGGCCCCCTGGCGTACGCGGTCGGCGACTCGGCCGACAACCGGACCAAATTGATCGGCGGCGACCCCAGGAACTGCGCGACGAAGAGATTGGCGGGGGTCTCGTAGACTTCGCGCGGACGGCCAACTTGTTGCAGGCGACCGTCTTTCATGACGGCGACGGTCTGGCCCAGCGACATCGCTTCGGTCTGATCGTGGGTGACGAAGATCGTGGTCGTGCGCAACCTGCGATGCAGGGCGGCGATCTCGTTGCGGGTACGCAAACGCAGCCTCGCGTCGAGATTGGACAGCGGCTCGTCGAACAGGAACACGCCCGGATTTCGGACCATGGCGCGACCCAGCGCGACCCGTTGCTGCTGACCCCCCGAAAGCTGCCCGGGACGCCGTTCGAGAAGCTCGGAGAGATGCAGCTGTTCGGCGACCTCGCCCACCCGGCGCGCGACGGCCTCCTTGGCCATGCCGCGCACCTTGAGCCCGAACCCGAGGTTTTTCGCGACCGTCATGTGCGGATAGAGCGCGTAGCCCTGGAACACCATCGCCACGTCCCGATCGCCGCAGGCCACGTCGTTGACCGGTTTGCCGTCGATCAGCACCTCGCCAGCGGTGGGGTCCGTGAGCCCGGCAATGATTCGCAGCAGCGTGCTCTTGCCGCACCCCGACGGCCCGAGGAGCACCAGCAGCTCGCCCGCCGCCACCGTCAGATCGAGCGCCGCGACCGCCACGACATCGCCGAAGCGCTTCTCGATGCTGCGCAGCTCGACGCCCGGGGGCACCGCGGCCTTCACGCGAGCTCCTCGTAGCGAATCGACAGCGGGGCGTCTCGAGGGCCGCTGAACTCGCGCTGGTCCGTCGTGGTAACCGTGGCCTGGTCCTCCGCGATGTCCACCTCGAACGCGACGCCTCGGGCGCGCACGGGACCCAGCCGCACGGTGGCGCGGTCGTGCGGGACGGGATGCACGATCAGCGACGACGCCCCGAAGTGAATGCCCGCCAACGCCTTGGCCATGAGGTCGATGACCCAGGAATGCTGGTAGTCGTCGACTCGGCGATAATGACACGCCGTGCCGGTCACGGGATGGTAGTGCTCGAAGCAGTTCGGGCGCCGCGCTTTGCCGCCGTGAAACATCATCTTCACGTAGCGATCCAGAAATCTTGCAGCCAGCTTTCCCGCCCTGCGGTTGCCCCGCCGCCAGCACCGAATCAGCCCCTCGATCACGTGGCTGGTGGTCATTGGCCAGACCCGTCCGTTCCAGGGACAGTTGCGCCGCACCCCTCGCCAGACGCCTTCGGCCGAGAACCTCGGATCGTCCATGCTGGACGACGGCACGGGATACGGCGAACCGAACGTGCGGGGATTCTCCAGGTGGTCGAGCATGGATTCGACCTGCGCCGGCGTGGGAAGGTCCGTCAACAATGGGTAGAAGCCCACGGCCGCCTTGACGCCGGTGGGTGCCCAGGTCGCGGGCGCCGGGGACGGATCGCCATCGGCGCCGCTCGCGCCGGATCGCGCGCCCCTGCGTACCGCATCGGTGAAGATGCCATCGTCGGGCGACCACATCGCGGCGGAAATCGCGCGCGCCGTACGGTGGGCGAGGGCGCGCCAGCCAGGCCCGTCGTTGGGACGCCCAAGTTCGTCGGCAATCGTCTCCAACGCGCGAAAAAGGAGATAGGCGTAGACCGTGACGTCGATTCCCTTCAGGCCAAGCGTTGCGTCCCAGCCGTCCACGTCCGCCTGGTCGTCCGCCACCATGTAGCGGGACATGTATTCCTGCCCCGTCTCGAAGTGATTCGCCACGGTGAACATGCCCGACCCCTCGCGATCGCGCGCCGCAACCAGCCACTGGGCGTAGCGGGACAGGCCCTCGTAGCAGCGCGCCAGCAGATCGGGGCGCGGGTGCATGCGGTGGACCGCGAGCAGCGCGTCTCCCCAGTTCGCGTGATAGAAGTCGGATCGCACGAGGTGGCTGCCGTACAGGCGTCCGTGCAGCGAACCGTCGGGTTTCTGGTTGTGCAGGAAGTTGAGCAGCGACCCCCACGCCTCTCGCCCGTCGCCGCCCCAACGCATCTCGAACATGTGGCACTGGGCGCTATATGTAATGGGCACATGGAAATAGGCAGGCCCTTCGGCCACGGCGGGGCAAGGTACGTTGTGCCAGCCGCCGCCCACGCGGTGCAGTCCCAGGCCGTAAATGCGGTAGTCGAAATACCGGTCGAGACGACGGTCGCCGCAGCGAAACGCCGGGAAGCTGCCAAAGTGCGACTTCCAGGTCGGCACGCGTCGCTCGGAGGCCGGGCGAAGCACGCTGCGGGGCGGGCGGGCGGTCATGCGGACGGTGACGAGGCGGTCCGGGTGGGTCACCTTGCGGGCGACGCCGAGCCAGGTCGTGTGCGCGCCTTCGGGGGTGGGGGCTGGGGCTGGGACAGTGCCAGCGAGGTCCGCGCCGCCGTGGGCGAACGGAGAACACCGCCATTCCGGAGTCGGGGGGGCCTGGCAGTACCCGTGCAGCACGCGCGAATCCTTGCCGGGCGACACGGTTAGCTGCGTGTCCAGAGTCAGCGTTTGGCCGTGCCGGTCGCGTACGGTTCTTTGGAAGGAGAGGCCGGCGGCATCGTCGGCGACCACCCGCGCGATGCTCTCGGTGGGTAGTGCTGTATACGCGACGAGCCATGCCGACCGGATTGCGTGCGGAAAGGCCCAGCACGACTCCAGCACCGTGCCCGGCAGGACCCGTCGCTGCTCGGTTGCCTCGCCGATCCGCGATCGCCACCGCGTGATCAGCGTTCCCGGCTCCCAGTGTCCCAGCGATCCCGCACGGTGATCGCGGCGCAGCGCCAGCTCGCCCCAGCGCTCGTCCAACAGCGCCACCGTGAAGCCCGGGCCGACCTCCCAATGCAGCAGGTGGATCGGGTCCCAGAACCCGGGCCGGTCCAGCGCGACCGGCGAGGTGGGCGCCCACACGGTGGAATCGAGGTTGCCGAGCTGCCACTTGTCCGACCGGAGGAGCGCGGCGATGCGCGCGCCCGGGGTGGGGCGCGGAGCCATCGTCAGCGCGCCTCGAGCATGCCGAGCGCGAGGAGCGGCCCCCAGCTCTGGAAGCGGCGGCCGTGTCCCCGTCCCGTGCGGCAATCGTAGTTTTCCGGGCAACCGCCGCTGCGCGCGCGCTCCTCGAGGAACATGCGCGCCCCCTTGGAAGCCAGCGCGCGGGCTGCGTCGTCAAAGCCGTACCGGCGCAGGCCCTGCAGCACGAGATAGTTCATCGGCGGCCAGATCGCGCCGCGCCAGTATTGCTGGTCGTCGAAGGCGTCGTCGTCGCGCGAGATGGTGGGAAGCGCCCACTCGCCCCAGAATCGGTCGCGATCAAGCATGACCTCGACCATGCGCGACGCCTGGCGCCGCGACGCCACGCCCGCCGCGAGCGGTAGAAAGTTGGAAGCGGCGACGCGCGTCGAGTGGCCGCCGGGCAGCTCGTCCAGGTACATTCCCGCGTTGGTGCACCAGAGCTTCCGGTTCATGAGCATGGCCAGGTGGGCGTATTGGGCGTCAAGATCCCGCGCGGCGGCTTCGTCGCCCACCAGCCGGGCGATTCGCGCGAGACTCTCGAGGTCGATTGCACGATAACTGCACAGATCCACCGCCGACATGGCGAGCACGTTTCGGTCGTCGTCCCACTCGACTTCTTCCCACAACGGCAGATCGTCCTGCCCCGACTCCCACGCTGCGCGTTGATGCCCGCTGGCGCCCTCTTCCCACGGCGGCACCACGGTCGCGCAGAGCGACGTGTCGGATCCCCACGAGAACAGCCCCTTCGTGAGTCCGCCCCGCCTTGCCCGGCCTCCTCCCACGTCGGTGCTCCACCAGGCCGACCATCGGCGCAAGGGTCCGTAGCAGTCGGCGAGCGCCTGCGGGTCGGGGTGTTGCGACCAGATCCGGATCGCGGCGAACGCGCCGAGGGGTGGGTGCGACCGATCGGGCGTCCCGGCGCGGCGACTGCGCCAGTTGGGAACGTTGCCGTTTGGATACTGGGTGGCGAGTCCGGCCCGCAAGGCGGCCCATGCGAGCTCTCCCGATGCCTGCGCCAGCTGAATCGCGTTGAAGAAGCTGTCCCAGCCGAAGATGGTCCAGTCGTCGGGCACGAGAGGATCGTCCGCCGTTTCGCGAGGTCTGGGGAAGATCCATCGACGGCCCGCCGGCGCGTAGAGTTTGCCGGTCTCGGGCTGCAACAGGATCATCCACATCAGGTTGTCCCGCACCGCGTCGGCCAGGTCGGGCAGGTCGGCCCGCGGTGCAAGCGCCCGACGGGCGCGTCGCAGACGCTCGCTCGAAGCCGCGAGCCCGGTCTGCGCCGTCGCCAACGCATCCGGGCCCCACGCGATCGCAGCGGTCAGCTCGGCCGTGGGTTGCGCGGAGCTGCCGCGCGGCAGCTCCGCCGGTGACCTTGCCGCGGCCGGCGGGTCGTTCTCGGCGCGGGGACCCAGGACGCTGCGGCCCACTTGGGCGTCGGCGGGCAAATCCGGGGTCGGGAACGCCTGCGGCGCGATCGCAGCCGCGATTTCGGTGCCCGCCACCATGGCGACCCAGGCGCCGTCGTCGCGCTCCTCCCAGACGGGACGCCAGTCCCACGGCGCGTCGCCGAGAAGATCCACCCTGCCACGCGCCGTCGTCCTCGCGCGCATCAGCAGCGTTCGGTGGCGGCGCGCCCATTCCAGCACGAAATCGGCGGCCTGGTGCGCGGCGCTCTGCTCCTTGGCTGCCCGGCCCGTCGTTCCCGTGCGCCGCACTGCAAACTCCATGCGAGCATAGCTCCCATCGGGACAATGCGGCCCGACCCGCACAACCCGGTCGTGCCATTCGTCGAAGTCGACGACGCCTGCGCCGTCGCCTTCGACGTCGCGCGGAGCGAACGCCACCCGCAGCCCGACACCCTCGCCCGGGCCGACCGCCAGCACCATCCCGGCCCAGCGCCGCGCCTCGAGCGCTCCCGCGAGCATGTCCCGGCGGTCAGTGGGTCGCGGCGCAGGGTTCCATGCGGATGGCAGCCACCACGCGACCCGCGCCCTCGTCGCCGCGCTCGCTCGCCTCGCCACGTTCGAGCACGAAGGCCACGTCGCCAACGCGGTCCTCCATTTCCCACGACGCCGCGTTCGTACGGCTGATCCCGTTCATCGCACTGCACCCCACGCCAAACAGCAGGCGCACTCCTCCCCAAGCTCTTTGCGCCGTTGCCTTTACGCCTCTGAAGCCGAGCTCGTACGGCACGCCCGGCACGCCTTCCACCTCCACCGTCCACCCCTGCCCGTCGTAGGCGAAGTCGAGGATTCGGACGCCCACGCTGCGTTGGCCCGGCCTCAGCGTCACCACGGGCTCCACCAAGTCCAGCCCGCCCATCCAGTGGACCTCGGCCGACGCCGACCCGTTCGCCCCGACCGCGATTTCGACCGCGTCGCGCCCGTCGCGCCCACCCCCGACCCCGCCCTCGGCGGCGATCGTCGCGCCGTTCACGTCCACGCGGGACACTCGCGCCCCCAACGGCACGTCGGGCGCATAGTCCACCACCAGCGCCGGTCCCCGCGCGTCGATCTCAACGCGCTGACTGCCCCCGTCGTCGCTCCATTCCTGCTCCACCGCGACGTCGAGCTGCGCGTCGCCCACCCTCAACCGCACGGCTTCGCTCCGCCCCCATTGCGGCGGCAGCTGCGGCCGCAGCGAGGCGCGTCCCTGCGGTGCATCGGGATCCCACCCGAACACGCCCCGCATGAGCGGGGTCACCATGGCCGACGTGGCGAAGAACTGGTGCGGCACGGTCTGGTCCAGGGGCTGATAGTACTCTCCCGACAGGAGCTCGGGGTGGCGTCCCAGCGACCAATCCCAGGTCATCTGCGCGACTGCGTCCATGAGCGAATACCCCGCCCACGGGCGACGGTATCGGTACTGGGCCCACGCCAGATACCCCGTCACGAACGGCCACACGGCGCCCTGGTTGTAGTGGACCGGATCGTAGAGATCGCTGCCCGTCTCCAGCATGTGGGCGCCCCAATCGGACGACAGCCGGTTGCCCGCGGCGACCTTGAGCGTAGCCCGCGCCCGCCGCTCGTCGAGGAGACCGAAAGCGGCAGCCGTCGCCGGCCACACGGTGAGATTGTCGTTGGTGCGGCCGCTGGCCAGAATGCCGAACGAATGGTGACCCACCGTCTCGTCGAAATACGCGTCGTCGAGCGTGCGGCGCGCCACGGGCAGGAGCGCTGCTGCTGCGTCGGCCACATCGCCGTCTCCCATTGCGCGCGCCATCTCCACGGTCCCTTCGAGCGCGGCCACCCACACGCCCGCAAGGTAGATGCCCTGGTGCAACGCATCGCCCAGGTTGCCCACCTCGACCGCCCCAAGTCCCCCGATCGTGTTTTCTATAATGCCGTCGCCGTCGGTTTCCGCCGACAGGCACCAGGCCCACGCCTTCCGGTAGGCGTCCCACACGCTTTGCACAAGCGCGTCGTCTCCGCTCGCCCGCCAGTACATGTACAGCGCGTGCATCCAGTAGGGCGTCGTGTCCGCGTGGTAGTATGCGTACGGGTACTCGTCGAACCAGTCCAAATGCGCGGCGGACTGCGAAATCTCGTGCGTGATCTTGCCGTCGGCGCGTTGGTACCGGGCCAGAAACGCCAGCTCTTCGCGCACCAGGTCCCATTGCCCCACCGAGATCATTGCATACATGGTCTGCGCGGCGTCGCCGCCGAAAAACCAGCCGAACCCGGGACGGGAGCCGCTGCGCGACAATCCCCAGCCCGCAACGAAACCGCATCCAAGATCGGGATTGCACACGCGTTGCTCCGCAAGGTTGACCTTCGCCCATTCGAGCGCACGATTCAGGTTGGGGTCGTCGGTGCGCAGCGACGTGGTCGTGTGCAGCAGCGAGTCGGCCCAGGCCATGCGCTCGGCAAACAAGCGGGGCGCTTGATCGATGAGCTCGCCATACAGCCGAAACGCACGGTCCCGGGGCATGGTTCCCCCGGCCACGGCGATGGGGACGAGCTCCCGGCCGGCACGGCCGGGCTCCACCGGAATTACCATGGTCCGCGGCACTTCGCCCAACTGATGCGCGGGGTGCTCCACCGAATTCAACGCCCAAGGCGATCCGACGATGGCGTTGTGCTTCTGCAAGCTCTCGGAAAGCACGAATGCGCGGCGCTCTCCGTCCCAACGCGCGTATTGACCGCCAATGGACCCCGGCCACATCAGGTTGAGCACGGGATCGAACTCCACCACGATCTCGATGGGCGTGCGAGCGTCAACCTCCAGCAGGACGAGAATCCCGGGCATGTCGAGCGGGGCAAGCACGTGCTGCCGGACCTGAAACTCGGCGTGCCCGTACGCAATGGTGCTAAAGTCTGGTCCGACTTCGACTTCCTGGGCAATCGCCGACGCTGGAATGGGCGAACCGTAGCGCGGCGTGCGGAACCCCAGGCGGAAGTTGCGGGCCACCTTGATCGGATGCAACCATATCTCCGCTTCGCCGGTTTCCTGCCCCAACCAAGCCGAAGCCGGACCCACCACGCCAAGGTATTGGCCCCCTCTGGCCGGTCCCGTCAGGCGCAGAGGGCTTCCCCGAATTGCAAAACGGTCGACCGACGGGGCAGAGGACGGGTCCTGGGCGCTCGCCGATTCGGGCACCGACCCCAGAGCGGCCGCCAACCCCAACGCGGCCGCCAGAATGATTGCACTTTTCATGCGCTGGCCCCTTGTCCCCTGTGCATCGCCGCCCGACCCCTGTGCATCACGACCCGAAGATAATCCTCGGTTGCCTCAAAATCGGGTGCGGTGCCGTTGTGCTCCGCCAAGAGCGGAATAATCTTGTTGCGCACGCCCATGCCACGCGCATCCACATAACCGTGGTCCCGCAGAATATCGACAATGAGCGGATTCCGGGGGGAACGCTGACCGGCAATCATCTTGTCCACGGTCATCGTGTTGGGTAGCCCTCCGGGGCTTGTAACTTCAATTCGATTTCCATAGAGAGCGACCTCGATCTCTTCGTTGCGCGTCCAGTCCCGATGGGCCAGGGCGTTGACCACGGCTTCGCGAATAGCTTCGGGCGGGTAGTGAAATCGTCGCACCCGGCGCATGGCCTCGTCAATCTCGGAAGCCTCCTCGGACGCGAACGGACGCATGGCGCTGGCAAGTCGCTCGGTCAAGCCGTCCTCGACAAAGCCTCGTTTGCCACCGTGCCCCTGCGGCCGGCGCGCCACCAGCGGGCCGTCGAACACCTGGTCGTCCAGCGCGTTGTAGGCCTTGACGTCTTCGCGAAAGGCCATCCAGCGGACTCCGGCCTGTCGCAGCAAACGGCGCGGGCTCAACCCGAACAGCACCAGTCCCGCAATCGTGCACATGACGGGACCTGCGTCGTGCTCAACCATGAAACCGAGTCCGCACAGCCGTTCGTGCCACGCTTCCACGGAATCGGGGAGCTCGCGGTCGCCGAGAATCGTCAGGAGATGGTCGCCGACCCTGCCCCGGTTAAGATCGCGGAGACCGCTGCCCGACACCGGCAAGCGTTCGGCGTGGAGCATTCCGCCGTGTTGGAACAGGCGCACCAGCTGCTCGCGTGTAGCCATTCGCGACGTACTGCCGACCCGCACGTAGACATCTTTCCTGCCAGCGCGACGCACTACATACGGCTTGGCGGTCCCCGCGGCGATCGTGATGACGGCGACCCGCATTCTCTCGTCCACCTGGACCTCTTCGTAGAACGGGAGGATCATGGGATGCACCCTGCGACCGAACACGGCATCCATGACCCAATGTTCAAGGTCGTCTCGCCGAATGCCGGTGATCGCGCCGTCGTCGTCTACGCCGATCAGGATGCGCCCACCCTGGAAATTGGCCAGGGCTACGATCTCCTTGCCAAGCTGCTCGGGGCGGAGGTCGTCCCGCTTGAACTCGACGCCGGAGTTCTCGCCGTGTGCGATCAGTTCGAGTAGTTGGGATCGGGTCATGGGTGGTCATCCACCCGCGCGAGCCCAGGACACTGCTTCCGTCACATCGGATTCCGAGATGCCGAGTTTGGCGAGTTGTCCCATGCGCCCCGGCAACTTGCGGGTGGCCATCCAGGCGTAGACCTTCGCCCGAGTCGTTTTCTGTTCCGCGAACTGTCGATCGGCGGAGGGGATTCGATCGATATAGTCCTCGGCCCTGGGCCAGACGGGATCAGCTTCTGGTACCATGGCCCGAACAAAGTCCTCGAGCTCCCCCGGATTACGGTTATCCGGCATGATCCACACGCCGACTCGGGGGTGACCCGGACCAGAAATGCATGCGCCATCGGGTGGGAGGTCTTCGGGGACTTCCAGTCCGGCCGACCGCAGTTGGGCGGCGACGGCATCCCATTGCGCCCCAACATCTGTGTCCGCATCCAGCAGAATGCCCACCGCCCGGCGTCCATCCATCTTTATGGTTGCGCCAATCGAGTCCAATACGGCGGATTGGCCACCGCACGAATCGATGTAGAACTCGGGGAAACAACCAGTGCCCGACGTAGCAGTGCCAGAGATTCGCTCCCATAGCTTCAATACGACGTGAAGATCGTCTTCGCCTTCGACCAACAGAACCAGAGGCGCATCCCAATGTGAACTCGTCACCGCACCTCAATTCCTCGCTCGGCGGCGACGTGAAGGTCCTTTTCCGGGTATTCGACCGCCCTCACCCCCGAGCCATGCCGAGACAAACGGACCAGCGCGACACTAGCGGACGAATCCGCAGCAGCGTCCGCAAGTCCCCGCACGCAATCGAAGCTGTGGGTGGTCGCGATGACCTGCACGTTGTTGGCCTCGGCAGCTTGCAAGACCATAGTCCAGAGCGCCTTCTGAACCCGATAGTGAATGCCGTTTTCCGCCTCGTCAATGAGCAGGAACCCGTCGCGGCTGTTGGCGAGCGCCAGGGCGAGACCGAATAAACGGACGGCACCGTCACCGAGGCTCTTGACGGGAACGGGGCGTTTCCATCTCTCCAGTCTGACGATTGCGGTGCTGGAATGTCCATCCGTGCTCACGACCGCGATTCGCCGCACCTTCTCGTTCGCAGCCAATCCGATGGCCCGAGCCGCGATGGCCTCGTAATCGGAGAGCGCGACATGCTTCCAGAGCTTGGCGAGATCCTTGTTCCGCGGACGTTCCGGCCCCATGGACAGACACCTGACGCCATGCTCCGAACTCTTCTTTCTTACCCACCTCCGGTTGCGTACAGGTCTTGAATGTTCCATCGACTCAAACCATGACAGGTCGAGGAGCACGGCCCCGTTCCCGGTCGCAACTTTCAGCGACTGAATCGAGTCGTCCCTTGGCGCGGGCACGGGCGGTGGTGGCGGGGGCGGTGAGTAAGGGGAAACCGTGCGATGCTGGCCGACCCGGTGATAGGATCCCTCGATACTGACTTGATGGCTCGCGTCGCGGGAACCCATGACGATGCGCACGCCCTCCAGGTTTCTGCCGTAGAAGAGTGCCGATGGATCGAGAATCCAGCCGCCATCGTCGACTTCCTCGTGTGAAATCAACTCCTGGCGATCCCGCAGCAGACTAACGAGAGAATCGTAGCTGCCCTTTGCCGCGAGCACCCGCACCGCGTCCAACACGGTGGTCTTGCCGATTCCGTTCGCGCCAACCAGCAGGGTCACGCGACCAAGCCGCTTAACGGCAAGCTCCCTGATCCCCCGGAAATTGGAGACCGAGAGGTCTGGCAAGTGGAGCGACTCGGATGGCGTTTCGTCGGGCATTGTCCGGGAGCGTCGAGAGGTGTCGATCGGTGGGCACCAAAGCTACGGCGATTCAGTCGATAGACCAACCCTCGGCTGGCGCGACTTCGAAGGCTGTCAGGTTGCGCTCCTCCCAGCTGAACTCGATTCCGACGAGGTACACCGGCCCGGCGCGCCCGACGTACTTGTCGGCGTAGCCGCGATCCTTGAGCTGTGCAAGCGCCGCACCCTCGCCGGCCTCTTCCACGACCTTGAATTCGAAGAGGAAGGCGCGCTGGCCCACCCGCACCGCCATGTCGAGCCGCCCGGCGGAACTTGCGTCCTCGACGGTCACATCGACGCCGAGGGCTGCGAAGCAGGCGTAGACCACGCTGGCGTAATAGCCCTCGAAGCGGGCGATGTCGTTGCGCACGTGCCAGTTGGAGGGAATGCCCGCAAATACCGAGCGGAAAACCGTCTCCAGACCGGCAAAGTCCGCCGACAGCAACGCTTCGTAAAGACGAAGACTCACGCCGGGGTTACAAACGGAAGGCCAGCCCATTGTGCCCAGCAGATGTTCGCTGAGCGACGTACGCACCTCCCGGTTCGGGTACCCGAGCCGGTACGAGACGATGCCTCCCCGGTTCCGTTCTTCGACGATCGTAAGGTAGCCGGTCTGGAAGAGCAGCGCCTCGGTGCTCATATAGTCGATGTCGAAGGCGGAGAGCAGCGCCTCGGAGGCCCAAAGACGATTCAGCTGGAGGGGTCCGACGCCGCGCATCTTCAGCGTATCGACGAGAAAGCGCGGCGAAGCGGTCTCGAACCAGTGCGCCCGAAATCTGCGAGAGTCGAAGAGCAGGAGGATGTCAAAGGGGTTGTACACGCGTTCCCCGAACCACCCGTAGCCGTCGTACCAGTCGCGAATCCGGTCGCGGTCGAAACCATCGAGTTCGGGCGCGAAGACGGTGTCGAGGTCGGCCTCGACGTAGCCGCAGATCGTAGCGTAGCGGGAGTCGAGGGTAATGTCGCGTAGGTTGTTGAGATCCGAGAACAGGCTGACCTTGCTGAACTTGCTCACTCCCGTAAGGAGTGCAAAGCGAATGTGAGCGTCCAGTTCCTTGACGTTGCCGTATAGCGCCCGCAGGGCGTCCCTGTTGGAGCGAGCAAGATCCGGCGGCGCGCCGCCCTCGATGAGCGGATCGAGGATCGGCTTGTCGTATTCGTCGACCAGCACCACCACGCGCCGCCCGGTGCGTTGGTGCAGCGTGCGCACAAGGTGGCGGAAGCGAGCCGTCTCCGAGACGCCGCGCGGCTTGATTCCGGTAGCGCGCTCGATCACATCCAGCTGCTCCAGGACGTTCTCCCGCAGGTCGCCTTCGCTCGTGAATCTCCAACCTCCGAAGCTCAGCCGGACCACGGGGTTACGCTCCCGCCAATCCCAGCGATCGTGGATGTGAAGGCCGCGGAAGAGCCGTTCGCTGCCCTCAAAGAGCTCCTTGAGGGTGTCGACGAGAAGACTCTTCCCGAAACGTCGTGGACGCGAAAGGAAGTAGTGGCTCCCGCGTTCGATCAGCTGCTCGATGAGCGGCGTCTTGTCCACATAGTAGTGGCCATCGTCCCTGATCTTGCGAAAGGTCTGAATGCCGATTGGAAGCTTGAGTCTCATGCCGACCCATCCAACACGCTCGGCAGCCCGTCCACAATCCGCACGGTCTCGACGCTGACGTGCACGATCCGCCGGATTGCAGCGATGAGATCGCGAGGGTCGTCGAACCAGCCGTTGGGGTCGTTGACGATGCCGCTGCGTCGGTCGCGCTTGACGTGGTAGCGGTCAATGAACCACTCCAGCGGCGTGCGCCCGTTGACCTGGTAGCGGTGCGCCGCGGGCGGGATGCCGGTCAGGAGAACGTGGTCGTTGACGACGAGGGTAGCGCCATCGTCTGCAAATCTCATCTTCTTCTGGCCGATACGGTAGCGCGCCGGGTCCAATGGCCCGCCGGACGACGAGCCTGCAGCGACCTCCTGGAGCGGGAACTCGGGGCAAGTCTCGTAACCGAGATGCAGAGCTTCGAGCGCTTTGCCCGCAGCGACGAACGCGCGAAAATCGGGAGCGTAAGGGACTCGCGGCATGGCCTTGGCAAGGTCGTTGGCGAAGCGTGCCCGGTAGTCCTTTCCGTGCAGAACCCCGTAGATGTAGTGAAAGACGTCGTCTTCGGTGATTGTGGGGTCCTGGTAATGGACCCGAAAGGCCCGCACGGCGGTGGTGGATATGTTGTCGATACGGGTGAGCGCCGCGTCTTCGCCGAGGAGGCTGCGCTGGCCATCCCTTCGCCGTCTTTCGTAACAGTAGCGGGGGAAGAATTGGCCCTTTGATATCACTTCGAGGTCCGGCATGGTATCAACGACCATGGCCGAGAACGGTTTGGTCGAACCCATCCCGGGCACGCAGATGGCACGGTTCTCGGTGTTCTTGTCAGGGAAGATTCGGTCGAGCTGGCCCTTGCTGCTCACCAGCAAATAGTCGACATAGCAGTTCTGCTTGACGAACGGGCGGTACTGGACCCGCGAGACGCGGGCTGACGAATATGTTGTGGCCCTGCCCCGTCTCAGGTTGTTCTTGAGTTCCCGATCCCAGCGCACATTCGACGAGTACGCTCGTGCTACATCATCCAGGGTTTCCTGTGGTCTGGCTTCCCGCAACTGCATGGCTCCCATGTAATCGCCGACCATGGCGCGGGCGTTCTTCTGACAGACCTGGCGGGAGAAGTTGTAGGTATACGCGTCGCGGCTAGTCTTGTACCCATTGCTGAACAACTTGAACACGGCATCGTCCGCCTTGCCGGCCTTCGCCTCCTTCGTGCCCATCGCAACGAACTGCTGGAACGCCGGGTCCCTCTGACCAACCCAATCGTGGTGCGAATCCGGTGCGATCCGGCGCCAATCCACCCCGGCGACCGACCCGGCCTCGCGCAGGAACGCCAGCTTGTCGTCGCGGGTCAGGTAGTCGCCAACATCGCAGTACATAATGCGACAACCGTCGCTTGCACCCTCCGTGGCCGCAGGGTTCTTCACCAGAATCGTGATCGCCACCGGCGCTCGCGAACTTTGCCCGAACACCTTGCCTCCTTCGCGCCGCGAGCGCTCACCCTGCGTACGCTGGTTCCCCCGCAGATTCAGCACCCAAACGGACGTAAACTCTTCGGCCAGACAGGCGCGCACCCCCGAGTCCACGTTGCCGCCGATCCACGATCCGTTGGTGACGAGAGCAATCACGCCCTCCTCGCGGATCCGGTCGGACGCCCACCGAATCGCCATCTTGTAACTGTCGTAAAGGCTGTTCTTGAGCGTCGCCGTAGACCGTGCGGCGTAGGTCTCGGCCACCCGCCCTGCCAGCTCGGGGTAGGCGACGTTCGGGTTGTCGTCCGCCGAGCTGCGCTGCCCCGCCGACCACGGCGGATTGCCGACGATCACCTGGATCGGCCGCTTCTGTTGCTTGCGCGTCCGCTCGCTGTTCCCCGGCAGCCAGTCCGCCGGAAAAGTGGTGCGGTCGAGTTGCAGGTTGAAGGTGTCGGTCAGGATGATGCCGGCGAAAGACTCGTGCGGGGCGTCTTCGCCCAGGCGGCTGCGGTACGCCTCCTCGACGTTGACCGCGGCAATGTAGTACGCCAGCAGCACGATTTCGTTGGCGTGCAGCTCGCGGGAATACTTGCGGCGCAGGTCGCCGTCGTCGATCAGGTCCAGCTGAAGCAGGCGCGCCGGGAAAATGCCCGTCCCGGTAAAGGGATCAAGGACGTGCACGCCCTCGTCGGAAATCCCTCTCCCAAACTCTTCTCGAAGGACATGGTCGGCGCTGTGCAGAATGAAGTCCACCACCTCGGTCGGGGTGTAGACGATTCCCAGCCGCTCGGCGTCCTTGCGCGCGGCGGTGCGGAAGAAGTGCTCGTACAGCTCCTTCAGCACGCGCTGGCGGGCTTCGGCGTTGTCGAGTCCCTGTGCGCGGCGGCGGACGCTCTCGTAGAGCGTTCCATGTCCCGGATTTCGTTTTCCAGGCCGAATTCGCCGAAGTGGGTGCGCAGCCGGTCCAGCGCCCTTGCAATCGGGTTGCCCGAAGTGAAGTCGTAACCCTTGAAGAGCGCGTCGAACACGGGGCCGGTCAGTATGTGCTGCGCCACCATCTCGATCGCGTCTTCGCGCGTCACGGCCTGGTTTACCGAGGCGCGCAGCTCGTCGTGAAAGCTCTGAAACCACTCGTGCAGGTCGTCGTGCTCGCGATTCTCAAGGAGATTCCGGATGCGCGCGACGAGGCGGTCAAAGATGTCGGCAATGTCCCTGGCCCAGGTCTCCCAGTATTTCCGGTCGCCGCATTTGTCGACGATCTTGGCGTAAATGGCGCCGGGCGGCAGCATGAGAGGGGGAAAGTCGAGCGGAAGCTGCTCGGACCCGTCGCCCTGGTCGTTGTCGTCGCCGTCCCCACCGGTGCCGTCGTCGATGATGATCACGTCCGGCGGCTTCTTGTTCAGGTCAATGCGATTGATCTCGGCATCGAACCGGTCGTCGTGCGACCGCAGCGCCCGCAACACCGACCATACGACCGCAAACCGCTTGTGGTCGTTGAGCGCCTCGGCGGCCGGCACGCCCGCGGGAACGGCGACCGGCAGCACGATGTATCCGTATTTCTTGCCGGGCGACTTGCGCATGACGCGCCGCACGGCCTGCACGATGTCGACCTGAGACGCCTTCGGCGCCATGAAGAGAACGGCGTCGAGCGCCGGGACGTCGATTCCCTCCGACAGGCAGCGGGCGTTCGAGAGGATGCGACACACGCCTTCGTCGTCTCCGCGCAGCCACTCGAGCCGCCCCCGCCGGTCCAGGGCGTTGTGCTTGCCGTCGACGTGGCGCGTATGGCACCGGAGCGCTGCCGGTTGGTCGGGCTCGGGCAGCTGCGAGATCGCGTGCTCCACGATGTTGTCCCAGTGGGTTTCCAGGCGCCTGGAGCTGGCGATCGTGTTGGCGAAGGCAATGGCGCGTTTCAGCGGTCGCGCTCCCTCGCCGTTCGCCCCGTTGCTCCCAGCGGCGACCCCGGTCTTGCCCCGCCGTTGCAGGGCGCGCCAACAGCCCACGATCTTGGCCGTGTCGTTGATGTTGATTTCGCTGCCGGACTGTGCGGCAAGGTGGCTTTGCAGGGTGGGATCCACATGGTGCTCGGAGACGGCGAGAATCACCACCTTGTAGTCCGAGAGCAGGTCCTCTTCGATGGCCCTGGAAAAGGCGAGCCGGTGAAACTCGGGGCCGTAGGTGCGTTCGTCGTCCATCGAGAACACGTCGGCTTCGTACGCGGTGGCCTTTCGCTTGGAGCTCTCGGTATAGATGCGCGGCGTGGCCGTCATGTAGAGCCGCTTGTCGGCCCGAATTCGGTTCGGGTCGTGTATGCGCACAAACGGCGACGTGCGCTTCGTGGTCGGCGCGTCTACGCCCGTGGTGCGGTGCGCCTCGTCGCACAACACCAGGTCGAACGGCGGCGCGGGTTCGAGTCCGGCCAGCTCGCGGTCGGCGACCTCGTGGGCCGCGGCCTTGCTCGCCTGCGCCCGCTCGACCAGCGGCAGCGAATGGTAGGTGCAGAACGCGACCGTCATGGCGTCGGCGGCGGGCGCGGCCAACGCCTGCCGAATCTTCACGGGGTCCGTCGTCACCGGAATCTCCAGCTCGACGAGCGCGGCGTCCTCGTTCGTGCGCCCGGCGCGCATGTCCGAGCATATGCCGATGTAGCGATGCCGGAACGCCGCCTGCTCGGCCCACTCGCGCATGGATTGCTGCAACAGCGAAATCGACGGCACCAGGTACAGCACGCGCCCGCCCTTGCCAGCCAGGGTCTCGGCGATCTTGAGCGCGGTGAAGGTCTTCCCGGTTCCGCACGCCATGACCAGCTTGCCCCGGTCGTGATGCTCGAACCCGTTCGCCACGTCGTCGTGGGCGCGGCGCTGATGGGGCCTCAACTCATAGGGCGCGGCCCGGCGGCGCAGTTCCTCCGGCTTGTCGCGTACAAGGTCGGGCCAATCGAACGGCCTGCTCGCAAGATCGCCGAAGCGGAGCACGGTGCACGCCGGCTTGACGTTGGCGATGGTCCTGGCCGCCGTTACGCCCCAGGAATCGCCCGTGTCGACCAGTATGCGGCTCGTAAAGGGATCGCGCGCGGGCGCGGCGATGAACGAATCGATGTGGGGTTTGGCGATGCGGGTGCCGGGCGCGTAGCACTTGCACTGAATCGCGCAGTAGCCGCCGTCGCGCTCCTGTGCCACGAGATCGATGCCCGTGTCCTGCGCGTCGAAGCCGGGGTAATGGCTCGGCCATTCGCTCCACAGCCAGACGTTCGAGAATCGGTCCCGGTAGATGACGTCGAGCTCGAAGAAGCGGCGCATGAGCCGCTCGAACAGCCGTCCCTTGTGCATCTCCGAATCCGCGATGGCGCGGATATGGTCCAGCGTGCGCTGGAAGCCGAAGTCGCTCATGCCGCCGTCGCGCTCCTTCCCTCAGCTCACCGGCCGCAACGCCCGCCGCATGGCCGCAGCGCCCCCCACCACCGGCAGCGCGATGCTGGTCGCCGCGAGATCGACCGTGAGCGTCGTGCCGGGATCGGGATGCACCGTGTAGTACTTGTCGCTGGAAAAGATCATGAGGCCGATGCGGGCGCCCGCCGGGACGATCTGGTCGTCGGGTTGCAGGTCGAACGTCAGGTCGACGGGCTGGCCGGGCAGGAGCGGCGCCCCCGACCTGGGCCGCGCGATGTCGTCGGCGCCCGCGTTGGCGGGGTCCGCCCAGCCGCGCGTGATGATGTTGTCGTTGATCTCGTCGCTGCGGGTCCAGGGGAGCGCAACGAGCCACACCGAGAGATTCGCCGCCGGGCCGTCGGCGGCCACTCGCACGCTCACGGTGGTCGGGCCGGAAAGGTGCACGTCTTCCGCAAGCGGGGCCGTGGCGTAGAGCAGCCGGTGGTTCGACCATTCCGCCGCGGCGAGCTCGCCGCCCTCGAAAGAAAAATTATCCACCAACGCGCCCGACTCGGTTCCCTCGGGCACTGCGAAGCCAAGCCCGCCGGTCCAGTTGCCGTCGCCGTTGGGGTACAGGGTCACGCCTTCGGCTTGCGGATTCGGCCAGTCGTCGTACGGGGTCGGCTGATTCGGGGCGTCTCCCTCGCGCACGATCCATGCCCGCGGGTCGTCCTCGACGCCGTTCTCGACGCCAATGACGTAGCGGGTGAACCAGCGATTCATGAGCTCGAGCGGCGGAGGCCCGCCGTGTCCGCCCTGATGATAGTAGATCTGCACGGGAACGCCGCGCTCCTTCAGGGCCTCGGTAATGCGGAAACTGTGTTCCGGCATGACGTTCCAGTCGTTGAACCCGTGGCTCATCAGGGTCGCGGCCCGCACGCCGTCGATATGGTTCAGGTAGTCGCGCCCGACCCAGAAGTCGTTGTAATCGCCCGTCGCGCGGTCAAGATTGGCCTCCATGTCGTCGCGGACGTTGGCAATGCAATAGTCGCGCACGTCGGGGTAACCGCTGAAGATGAAGTCGAACAGCACGTCGATGTCCTCGCCCGGATAGCCCCCCGGCGAACGCACCAGCCCGTTCGAGCGGTAGTAGTGGTAGTACGACGTGTTCGGGGCCACGGGTATGATCGCTTCCAGCCCGTCGACGCCGGTCGTCGCGGCCGCCAGCGGCAGGGTGCCGTTGTACGACGTGCCCGTCATGCCCACCTTGCCCGTCGCCCAGAAAGCCTGCACCTCGTCGTTGCCGTCAACGCTCGTGAACCCCCGCGCGCGCCCGTTCAACCAGTCGATCACGGCCTTGGGCGCAAGCGACTCGTTGGCGCCCCCGACGGTGGGGCACCCCTGCGACTGACCGGTGCCGGGAGATTGCGAATGGATGACCGCGAACCCGCGCGGCACCCACGTGCCGACGTGCGAATTCGAGATGATCGGCTGACTCGCAATGTGCCGAATGGTGGCGGGAAACGGGTCCCTGGCCGGAGGATCGCCCCCCACTTCGTGCCGCAGATTCCAGAAATGGTCAAGGTCGATTCCCGCGACGCCCGAATAGTACGGGCTGGTCTCGTAAACGACCGGCACCTTCAGGTCGTCCGTGTCGGTCTGGGCCGGGCGCGCGACGTCGACGTGAACGCGGTCGGGCATTCCGTCGCCGTCGGTGTCGAACTCGGTCTCGACCCACAAATCGTGCCGAATCCAGGTGGTTGAATCGGCGAACGCAGGCACAATCTGGGCCTGTCCGTCTTCGATGACGTGCGCGGACTGGGCCGTGGATTGGGCGGTGGCGGGGGTTGTGGGGGTGACGAGCCCGACGAGCAGGGCTAGGGCGACGGCGGTGGGGCGGGGGGCTTGGCGGGCGGGCGCGGGCAGCGATGCAATCATCGAGTCGGGTCCAGGCGGAAGGATGGGGGCGGTCGGCGGGGTGGCTACGCGCAGCGGGTCAGGATCGCCGCGATTGCCGTATCGATCTCGTCTTCGGTATTGAAGAAATGTATCGAAAGGCGGAAGTCGCGCGGGTGCCTGACGGGCGATGCGAGGACGCCGGCGTTTTCGCGCAGATCGTTGTAGAGCGCCGTCGGATCGCACCCGTCGGGGAGCCGGAGCACGAAGACGCCGGAGCGGTCGCGGCTTGTGCGAGGGGAGGCGACCTCGAGGGCGTCGGTTTGGTCGACGGCCTCGATTGCGTGGTCGACAAGCGCCTGAATCCGGTCGCTGCTCCGCTCGAGTCCCACGCTCTCCATCCATTCGACCGCGTGGCCAAATCCCGCGAAATCGGCCAGCGCTCGGGTGCCGAACTCGTAGCGCGCCGCCGTCGGCAGGAGGGCGTAGCCGCCGTCGTAGTCCATGGTGGCGTGGCTGTGAGAGCCGGCCCAGCTCAGCTGCACGTCGTCGAGTGCTTCTCGGCGCACGAACAGTGCGCCCGTGCCTTTCGGGCCCAGCAGCCACTTGTGCCCGCATGTGGAGTAGCAGTCGCAACCGAGCGCGCGAAAGTCGGTCGGCACGCAACCCGGGCCCTGTGCGCCGTCAAGGTGGTAGCGGACGCCGCGGGCGCGGAGCAGGTTGCCGAGCTCGGCGGATTCGTCGGTGCGCAGCGTGCGCCCGTTGTTGCGCGAGACGTGACTGATGCTGACCATGCGCGTGCGATCGGACAGCTGCGCGCGGACCTGTTCCAGCAACCGGGTGCCGACGCTCAGGTCGATCTCGCGAATCACGATGCCGAAGCGATCGCGCAGCACGTACCAGGGGATCACGTTGGCCGGATGTTCCACGTTCGAGATCACCACCTCGTCGCCCGCGCGCCAGTTCACGCTCCACGCGACGATCGAGATGCCTTCCGACGTGCTGTGCGTCAGCGCCACTTCGTCCTCGTCGGCCCCGAAGACGCGCCCGAGCTGAGCGCGCAGATCGGGCTCGATCCGGCTCATTTCGGTCGCGTAGCGCGGATCGGCGGGGCCGCGATTCTGGAAGTCCAGCCGATCCTTGACCCGGTCGATGACCGCTTGCGGCGCGGGACCGATGCCGCCCGTCTGCATGTACACGCTGCCGGTTGCGGCGGGGATCTCGCGGCGGGCGCGGGCCACCCAAGCCTCCTGGGCGCGCGGCGGCAACCCATTCGCCCGCCGACCCGATGGTCCGGAGCGCGAGTCTCGGGCGTGCAGGGCCGCGATGCGGTGTACGGGCAAGATCGGCGCGAGCGCGAGCGCGCCGGCCGATTGTCCTAGGAACTTGCGTCTGTTTGGAATCATGGGATTGCGCCTTCTGCGTTTGATCGTTGCCGGTTCCGGGGGGTGACGATTGTCGGGTTTCCTAACAGGATACGTTGACCCGCCTGGTTCCGCACCGCGAGCCACACCCGATGGTTCATGCTGCCACCCCCTCACCTACGGCCCTAGCCCGGCAACCGGAATCGTCCCTACGTCCCCCGGCTCCACCCGCCCGTACCCGTTCGGGACGATCACGGCCAAGGCCGACGGCGCGCCGCGACCGCCCCGCGTCATCCGCGCGGCCAGTCGCCGCAGGTTCGCGGCACCCGCGTCGAACCAGCGATGTCCCAGCTTGACCTCGAACGCGGCCCACCGTCCGTCGGCGGCTTCCACGACCGCATCGACCTCCAGTCCGCTTTTTTCCCGGTAGTGAAACACCTCCGCATCGACGGCTTGCGCGTACACGCGCAGGTCCCGAATCACCAGCGACTCGAACAGGAACCCCAAGTACTCGAGGTTGTCGACGAGCCTGGCGGGCGTAGCGCGCAGAGCGGCGACGGCCAGCGAGGGATCGACCATGTGCCGTACAGGCTTCGTCCGAAGCGTCGTGCGGGAACGCAGGTGCGGAGCCCATGCCGGCAGGTCTTCCACGATCATCAAGCGTTCGAGCGCGTCCAGGTACGTCGCCGCCGTGTCGGGCTTCATGACCAAATCCGCACCGCCAACGTCCGCGGCAAGCGTCGATAGCGCTGCCGGGGTGGCCACGTTCCGAGCCACGGACCGGATCAGCCGCGCCACCTTGACGGGATCTCGCCTGGCTCCCGAAATCCGGGGCACGTCGACCCGCGCGATCTCGCCGAGATAGTCCCGGTTCAAACGCAGAGCGCGGCTCAACGGTTGATCCAGGCCCGCCGGCCAGCCGCCCCTGCATACCAATTCCGTCAGATCCGAGAGCGAGAGAGGAGAGGTGTCGCATTGCTGGGGTTCTCCCGCGAGCAGTCCCTGGAGCGAGACGTTCCCGGAAGAACGACTTGCCTCGAAGAGCGAAAAGGGACGCATTGGAAGCCGCGTAAGACGGCCCGCGCCGGTATGACGGGTGACGTCGTCGGCCGGAACCGCCGAACCTGTCAATATGAACTGGCCGGGCGCGCGTCGGTCATCAACGGCTCGCCGCACATGATTCCAGATGGACGGTTCCGTTTGCCATTCGTCGATCAACCGCGGCGTGGGGCCCTGGAGCACGGCGGAGGGATCGACGTGAACGAGTCGGCGAGCGTTGTCGTCCACGTCAAGCAGCACCTCGCTGACGGACGCATTCCTTCCAGTCGTCGTCTTGCCGCACATCTTGGGGCCTTCCACCACGACGGCCCCCGTAGCGGCCAAGCGCTCGGCAAGCTCGCGATCAACGATTCTGGAGTAGTACCACATGGCCACACCGGGGTGTTTCGGCAGACATCTAACGGGGCGTTCGTCTCAATAATAACGGGTGTTTCGCCACAGCGCCAACGGGTGTTTCGGCTCGATGACTAGCATCGCCCGTCCGTACGTCCACATCTTCCCTGAAACGCCCCACCACCTCTGCGAGACCTCCACCATGTCGTTATTGCGCCTCATCAATCCCACCCGCCGCCGCGTCCACGCACTCCCCGCCCTCGCTCTCGCACTGCTGCTCGCGTCCGGCGTCGGCTGCGTCGACCAGGAGTCCCTGACGCGGATCGAACCCGCCCGACCCACCGCCATCACGATTTCCCCCCCGTCGGCAACGCTGTCGTCCTTGGGCGAGACCGTCGCCTTCAGGGCGGGCATTAGCGACCAGAACGGACAATCCTACCCGGGCACGGCAACTTGGTCGAGCAGCGATCCCGAGATCTTCACGGTCGCCTCCGACGGCGTTGCAACCGCCGTGGCGAACGGTACGGGAACCCTCACTGCCACCTACGAGGGGATCACCGGCACGGCCACCGTCGAGGTTGCGCAGGCACCGGCTGCGATCACGGTGGCGTCCGGCGGCGGCCAGGAGGGCCTGCCGACCCAACCCCTCGCCGACCCCGTGGTCGTGCGCGTGGAAGACGATGGCGGTTCGCCCATCGAAGGCGTCGCCGTCACCTTCAACCCAACCGAGGGCAGCGGCCAGACGGATCCCCGCAACGGCGTCACCGACGTCGACGGTCTCGCCGCGACCTCGTGGACCCTGGGCCCGAACCCGGGCGTCCAGTCTCTCACGGCGCTGGTCTCCGAGAATGTCGCCATCGAGGTCAAGGCGGCCGCTGGCGAGATCGACCCGGCGTCGGACACGGCGGTCTATCGGGTCGTCTTCAACGCCACCTGGAGCGCAACGACGCACCCCACCGACTACCCTCCCGGCGCGCACTTCTCCCCACTCATCGGCGCGATCCACAACGACGGCGCGACCTTCTGGGCACTCGGCGAAATCGCCACTCCGGGAATCGAGCAGATGGCGGAGACGGGAGGCACCACCCTGCTGACCGGCGAAATCAGGAACCAGATGCCCGACCGCGCACACGCCGTTCTCAACGGGCGCGGCATCGGCAGCCCGGGGAGCACGACCATTCAGACCGTGGTCGCAACCCAGGAGTTCCCCCTGGTCACGCTGGTTACCATGATCGCACCCAGTCCCGACTGGTTCGTCGGGGTCGACGGCCTATCGCTGCGGGACGAATTCGGCCAGTGGCTCAACGAGCTGGAGGTCGTCCTCTACCCACTCGACTCGGGAACGGACGACGGCGCCACCTACCGATCGCCCAACGCCGACTCGTCGCCCAAGCAACCCATCGCCAGCCTGAAAGGCGTCAGCCCCTTCTCCGATCAACCGATTGGCACCTACACCTTCAGCCGGGTGGACCGCTGACGGTTGGAAGTCGCCGCCATGAGATGCGACGTTTGACCAGGGTGGCTCTCGGTTTGACCAGGCTCGCCCTCGTCCGCAGATTTCGCGCATGACTTCGTATCCGATTATCCCGTACGGCGTGTCCGACTTCAGGGGTTTGCGTCGCGACCAAATGACGTATGTGGACAAGACGCGATTCATCCGGGAGCTCGACCATCACTACCACACCTTCTTCATCCGTCCTCGCCGGTTCGGCAAGAGCCTGTGGGTATCCGTGCTGCAGCACTACTACGACCGCACGCATGCCGACAGCTTCGACGAGTTGTTCGGCGGTACCGACATCGGTGCCGATCCAACGCCCAGTCGCAGCCGCTACGTGGTGTTGCGGTTTGATTTCTCGGCGTTCGACCAGACGCCGGAGACACTGAGGGAGCGCTTCGAACAGTACTGCGAGCGGCACCTTCGGAGCGCGATGCGCGGGAACCCGGACCTGTTCCCGGAAGACGCGGTCAGGTCCATCCTGTCGCCGCCCGACATCAGCGGCAAGCTCAACCACCTGTTCGATCATGCGTACGAGGAAGGGATCCCGATCTGCGTGTTGATCGACGAGTACGACAACTTCGCCAACACGGTTCTGGCATACGAAGGCGAGACGGCCCATCAGGAGTTCACGCACGGCGGCGAGTTCCTCAGGTCGTTCTTCGCGACGCTGAAGGGGGGCACGGCGGTTGGGGCAATCGAGCGCATATTCATGACGGGGGTATTGCCGATCATGCTGGATGGCGTGACGAGCGGTTTCAACATAGCCCGCAACGTCAGCCTTGATCCTGCGTTTGCGGAGATGGTGGGACTTACGGAGGCAGAAGTCAGGAAGCTGCTGCAGGATTACCGGGATTGTGGCGTGTTCAATCAGGATGTGAACGAAGCGCTGGACACGATGCGGAGTGGTACGGCGGCTATCGCTTCGCCAGAGAGCCGGTGTCGTCGGTATACAATACCCACATGGTACTCGACTACCTGAGGAAATCGGTTCCCAACAAGTCGGCGCCATACGATCTGATTGACGACAACGTGCGCATTGATTACGGCAAACTGCGCCATCTGATGCTCGTGAGCCGACGGGGGTCGAAACGGTTGAACGAGAACTTCGACCTGCTGCGTCACCTTGTTGGCGAAGGCAGCGCCGAGGCCAGCATTCGGACGAGCTTCCCGCTCGAGCGTCTTGCCGAGCCCGAGAACTTCCTGTCGCTGCTCTACTACTTCGGGTTGCTGGGGATTGAGGGTGCTGAGGTGGATGTCTGTCTGCTGGGCATCCCGAACCAGACCGTGCGGCGTCTACTTTACGGATGGGTTTCGGCTGCGTGCGAGAAAGTGGGAACATGACTTCGTAGCACAACAAGCGCGCACCTTCTCATCACAACCCCAACGACCCCTGCTCCACCCCCGCCTCCATGTCCAGCAGGCGACGCTTCCGCCACAGCCCTCCGGAGTACCCGCCAAGTTTGCCGTCGGCGCGAACGACGCGGTGACACGGCACGACGACTACTACAGGATTGGCCGCGTTCGCCTGCCCCACCGCCTGCGCAGCGTCGGGCATCGCGATCCATCTCGCAATCTCCGCGTAATCCGCCGTCGCCCCATACGGAATCTTCATCAACGCGCGCCATACCTCCATCTGGAAATCGGTAGCCCGCGTGTCCATGTTCAGTTCGAACTCCGTGCGCCGACCGCCGAAGTACTCGTCAAGCTGCTTCTCCACCGCGTCCAGCTCGTGCGCCAGACGCCGCATGGGTCGACCGAGCGTGCGCTTGCGGCCGGTGTCGCCCGGCGGGTTCGTCCGTCGTCGGTCCTTGAATTCGAGGGAATACAAGCCCCTGGAAGTCACCACGGCGACCATGTCGCCCAGCGGCGTGTCAATCGTGCGGGTCGCCTGCGGAACGGTCACGCCATCCGCCCCGGCACCCGCGCCACACCGGTCTCGGTTCTCACGTTGCGAATGGCCACCCCGACCTCTCCAGTTTTGTCTCCGACATCACGATGAGCACGGCCTCCGCCCAGACAATGTCGTTCCACCCCACCCCCGCGCGCCAGTGCGCCCAACGTCACCGGACTGGAACCCGCACCAATCTTTCCGCATACTCCAATCACCGACCCTGCGAGCTTCATCCCTTGCCGAAGGATGCGATCGTGATCAATCAAGAGATCTACACAGTCGCCGAAGCGGCGCGATTGCTGGAGATTCACCCCGGGACGCTACGCTGGTGGCTGGAGGGTCGAGGTCACATTCCACCGGTGCTTCGTACCGAACCGTCTGGCTCGCCGAACGTCACTTGGGGCGAGTTCGTAGAGGCGCGCTACCTGCGCGAATACCGCAGGTTTCGGAGCCTCCAGCAGTTGCGTCCCGTGATCGAGAGGCTGCGCCACGACTTTGGCGTGGAACACCCACTCGCACACGTGAAGCCTTTCGTGGGACCTGGGTGGGGAATGACGCTGGCCGCGCAGCAATCTGCCGGGCTTCGCACCAATCTCGCTCTGGTGCACGAAATCGTAACTGGCCAGATTATTCTCAGCTTCGCGGCCGCGGACTTTCTCCGCTTGGTGGAGTTTGACCCGGACGGTGATCGCTGGGCGCGTAGAATCCGCCCCGAGGGACGCGCATCGCCAATCGTGATCGACCCCGAATACTCGTTCGGTGCTCCTACGATCAAAGGGATCAGAACGGAAGCCCTATTCGATCTCGTTCGGGCCGGTGAGCCGATCGATACCGTTGCCGATGACTACTCACTGACCCCAAGGGAGGTTTCGGCCGGGGTAGCTTACGAGTGGCGGGTGGCGGCATAGCTTCGCCCGCGGTCGTCCGCTTCTACTTCGACGCCGATATCCTCGGGCTGGCCAAGGTTGTCGCATCAGTCCGCCCAGATACCACCTATCCGGGAGATCCGGGTGGTGAGGTGCGCAAGCGGATCCGGGCACCATGTCCGATTACCGACACGCATACGAGGGACATCGACTGGATCCCGGTTGTCGCGCAACGCGGACTCAGCATTGTCACCCGCGACCGCCGGATCGCAAAGCGCCCTGCCGAGCGAGCCGCAGTTGAGGAACACTCCGCAAAGCTCTTTATCATAGCGAACAGACAACCCCTCACGGTGTGGGGGCAACTTGAGGTCCTGCTCACGCGCTGGCGCGACATTGAGGCACTCTGCGATGAAGAGGGGCCATTCATCTCCTTGCCGCCCTGTAACGCCAGATTGAGCCTGTACTCTGTAGCGCGACAATCAGGATGAGACGCTTGCGACAAACAAGGTGAGACGGCCGGAGGTGGCGGCGGGAGGTTTGAGCTTTGGTGTTTCCCTGGGATCAGGAGAGACGCGAAGTGCCGGGCCGACGGATTACGGACCACCAGATGGAGCTGTACATGACCGCTCGACGGAAGGACGGGCCTGCGCTGGCGGCGGCGAAGGCGGGGTTCAGCAGGGCGACGGCGTATCGGATCGAAGGGGATCCGGGGCGTCGGTCGGTGAAGAAGCCTCGGGGGCGGAGACGCCCCGACCCTTTGGCGGGGATATTCGACGAGGAGATCGTGCCGCTGCTGGAGGCGAACCCGGGGTTGCGGGCGGTGGCGCTGTACGAAGAGATGATGCGGCGTCATCCGGGGGTTCGGCGGACGCTGGAGCGACGGGTTCGGAGCTGGAAGGCGAAGCACGGGCCGGCGCGCGAGGTCGTTTTCCGACAGAAGCACGAGCCGGGGCGACGGGGGTTGTCGGACTTCACCGACGCCGGGCGTCTGGGGGTGACGGTTGGGGGAGAGAAGCTGGTGCACAAGCTGTACCATTTTCGGCTGGAGTACTCGGGATTCTGCATGTGGCGGTGGTGTTGGGCGGGGAGAGCTACGTTGCCCTGGCCGAGGGGTTGCAGGACGCGCTGTGGGCGCTGGGCGGCGTTCCGAAGGAGCACCGGACGGACAGTCTGTCGGCGGCGTTTCGGAACCTGAAGCGTCGTGCGCGGGAGGACCGGACCGCACGTTACGAGGCGTTGATGGGAGACTACGGGATGAAGGCGAGCCGGAACAACCGGGGCCGGGCGCACGAGAACGGCTCGATCGAAAGCGCGCACGGGCATTTGAAGCGGGCCATCGAGGATGCGCTGCTGTTGAGGGGATCGAGGGACTTCGAGACGATCGAGGCGTACCGAGAGTTCGTGAGCCGGGTGGCGAGTCGCCGCAACGCTCGCAACCGCAAGAGGATCGACGCCGAGCGAGCCGTGCTGCGGCCGTTGCCGAGGCGTCGCAGCGACGGTTTCGAGGAGACCTTGGTGCGCGTGACGAGCGCGGGTGGGTTCTCGCTGCGGCGGGTGTTCTGCACGGTGCCGTCGCGGCTGGTGGGACACCGGCTGCGGGTGAGACTGTACGACGACCGCCTGGTCGTCTTCGTCGGGACCGAGGAGCTCGTGACGTTGCCTCGGGGCCACCCGGGACCGGGAGGGCGACGGGGACGGGTCGTGAACTACCGGCACGTGCTGCCCTCTCTGCGTCGCAAGCCGATGGCGATGATGAACTGGGTCCACCGCGACGGTTTGTTCCCCCGCGACGCCTACCGCCAGGCTTTCGACGCGTTGCGCGAGCGCCTGGACGACCGCGAGGCCTGCCGGCGGATGGTCAAACTCCTTGCGCTGGCCCACGATCACGGATGCGAGGCCCTGCTGGCCGACGAGATCGAAGCGCAGCTCGAGGCCGGGCGGTTGCCCGACGCCGAAGTGCTGCGCGACCGGTTCCCAGCGCCGGACTCCCTTCCCGACCTCGAAACGACCCTCCCGCCACTGTCGCGCTACGACGACGCCTGCCTGAACGGAGCACCGCGATGAAAGACTCCTTCATCGTCGATCCCCCGGCACTCGACCTGTTGCTGAAGCAACTGCGCCTGCCGAGCATGCGGGCGCTGTGGAGAAGCTTCACCGAACGCGCGGACCGGGAAGACTGGTCCTCGGCGCGCCTGCTCGCCGCGCTGGCCAGCCAAGAAGTCGCCGATCGCGAACGGCGGCGCTTCGAGCGGCACCGAGCCGAGGCGAAGCTGCCCCGCGGCAAGACGCTCGACAATTTCGACTTCAACCTCGTGCCCGCCGTGTCGAAGGCGCGCGTGGGCGTGCTGGCGAGCGGCGACATTTGGCTCGAAGAAGCGGCCAACGTGCTGCTCTTCGGTCCGCCGGGAACGGGCAAGAGTCACCTCGCCGCGGGCATCGGACTCAAGCTGGTCGAAAACGGCTACCGCGTGCTGTACCAGCGAACGTCGAGTCTGGTGCAGAGGCTCCAGGCGGCGCGGCGCGACCTCGCCCTCGACGCCGCCATCGCCAAGCTCTACAAATACCACCTCGTCATTCTCGACGATTTCTCCTACGCCACCTGCGAAGGGACCGAAACCAGCGTCCTCTTCGAACTCATCGGCGCACGCTACGAGAATCGCTCGCTCCTCGTCATCGCCAACGAACCTTTCAGCGCCTGGGACAAGATCTTCGGTGGCGAAGCCTTGACCGTCGCCGCCGTCGACCGCCTCGTGCACCGCTCCCACGTCTTCGAACTCAACGTCGAAAGCTACCGCCGTCGCGCCGCCGTGGCCGCCAGGAAAGCCGCCGCTGGGCATGGACAGACCGACGAACCGACTCCGGGACGTGGGGTACGCGCCGGGGCCGACCCCCACTCCCATCCTCGCCACCCGGCAAGTTGGCTATGGCGACGGCCCAACCCGCCACGCTCCATCGCCGGCGGCGGACGGAGGTCACAAGCATGAGGTCGGTACGCGGTCACGATTGGTCCGCGCACCGGCGGAAAGAACCGCGAGGGCTGCCGAGTGAGCGGGCCCGCCGGTCACCCGCCGGTCCATGTCGGAACAAGTTCCAACACGGAACGACGGGTAATGGTTACCCACCCACCCCGCAGCGACGCTCACGCTGGCACGGGGGTGGAGCACGGTACCGTCCAGCCTTGATTCCGTGCTCGGACCGTCCAACGAAGTAGGACCGCCTCACAGGCTCTCCAGGACGCTCAACCTGCTCCACCCATGCCACCTTGTTATCATCCCTTCGTTCACAACGTCGCGATCTCGTATTCTCACCTTGATTGTCGCTACGTCTCACCTTGATTGTCGCTGTGCAGCCTCGTTGCAAACGCTCAACGCCTGCAAGCCAATCCACGAACGACCTCGTGCCCGGCACGCAAAGATCTCCAGCTTCCCGTATGTCGAGCGTTTCGAGGTCAAGGTTCACAAGCGCGTAAGGCAGAGCTCCGAAAAAACGGTTGTGGCGGAGGTACATCCGAGAGAGGGCGGTCAACTGACCCAGTTCGGACGGAAGCTGGCCCGTCAGCTGGTTGATGTGCAGCAATAGCTGCTCGAGATTGGCGAGCTGCCCGAGCTCCGGTGGAATTGCACCCGTCAATTGGTTGCCCCACAGGTATAGCCTCCGGAGGTCGGGGAGCTGGCCGAGTGCGGGCGGGATCTCGCCCGTCAACTGGTTGCCGCCGAGACTAAGTTGCCTGAGGTTGGTGAGTTGTCCAAGTTCGGGCGGAATCTCTCCCGTCAGCTGGTTGGAAGAAAGCCCTAGAGATCTGAGACTCGAGAGTTGTCCGAGTTCCGCCGGTATCTCGCCTGTGAACATGTTAATCTGTAGATCTAGGCTCCGAAGATTGGCGAGCCGACCTAGTTCGGCCGGTATCTCGCCCGTCAAGAGGTTGATGCGGAGATCTAGGTGTTGCAGATTGGCGAGTTGGCCGATCTCACCGGGAAGCTCACCATTGAGGCCATGCCGGTCGTAACGACGTTCCTCTGAGTTCCATTCGCCCGCCAAATCAATGCGAGTGACGCGTCCCGCATTGTCCGTCGTTACCCCATACCATTCTCCCAGCGGCCGGTCCGACAGCCAGTTCTCGCTGTTCACCCAATTCGGCCCGTCCGTCGCCTCGTACAGCGCCACCAGCGCATCGCGGTCCGAAGCCGCGGACGTACCCACCGCCGCCACCCCGCGCACGCCTCCCGCCTCTGCGGTGATCGTCGCGCGTCCCTCGCCGATCCTGCGCACCTTGCCCTCGTCGTCCACGACGGCCACCGTCGAGTCGCTCGTGGACCACTCGAACACGACGCCCGACAACGCATGGTCGAACTCGTCAAAGGCCTCCGCCGTGAATCGGAACTCCTCGCCCACCGGCGCGTCGGCTACCGCCGGCGTCACTTCGATCCGCGCGGCCTTCTGCGCCACCGTGACCGTCACGGTGGCGGTCGCCGACCCGAATGTCGCCTTGATCGTCGCCGTGCCGTTGCCCACGGCCGTCACGAGCCCCGCAGCATCGACCTGCGCCACGCTGGGATCGTCAGATGTCCAGGCGAGCGCCTCACCATCCACTGCGATCCCATCCCCGTCTCGAACGTCGGCGCTCAGCTGCGCCGTCGCGCCAAGCCCGCCCAGCTCGAGCGAAGGCATCGAAACGAGGACCATCGGCGACGCATTCGGTTCCGTGACGTCATCCCCGAAACAGGACACGAGCGTGAAGGCCACCAACAGCACGCCCACCATGACGGAAACCGCGGCGAAAGTGCGATGACGGTGCGGACGCCGAAGCGGGATCCAGGAAAGTCTCATGAGTCATCCATGGGTCTTGGAAGAATGTCCAGTGAGCGCTGGGGACGGTAGCAGCATTGGTGCGGATGATGTAGATGCCGTCGAGCGCTTCCTCCTGAGCGATCCGCTCCTGGTTGCGAGCGATGGAGAAGGCGTCGCCGAGGGAAGGAGCGCGCAACGTCCATAGTGACGGATCCGAGCACGCCAAGGGTGGTCGGTTCGCCGACATAGTACTCGGGCGTTTCGGCCAGCACTACGCCGTCTTCGTTCAAAACCGCCCCGCCGAGAACGCCCCCAACCCCACCCCCGGCTCCCCCTCCAACATGAGCCCGGCCAGCGCCCAACCCGAGCTCGGCCCCAGCGTGATCCCCAACATCTGGTGGCCCGTATTCACATACGCGTTCTCGCGCGACGGCAGCTTTCCGATCACGGGCAGGCTGTCCGGCACCATGGGGCGCATCCCCACCCAGGCCCTGCCCCCCTCTCGCGCCTCAGGGATGTCCACCTCGCGGCCGACGTGGCGACGCAGCGACCGGATCCGCGCTACGTCCATCCTGCGATTGATCCCCGACAGCTCCATCGTCCCGGAGAAGCGCAGCGCCCCTCGAAACGGCGTCAATCCTATCTTGGCGCCGCCCAGGTAAAGGGGTTGGCGCAGCTGGTTCGCGGGGCGCTCGATCGTCACCGAGTAACCCTTTCCCGCCGTCAGCGGGATCGGACAACCCAGCGTGCGCGCCAACGCACCGGTGTTCACCCCGGCGGCCAGCACCACGGCGTCCACGTCCAGATCGCCCTGAGAGGTGGCAATCGCGGCGACTCGCCGACCGTCGCTCTTCAACCCGGTCACAAGGGTGTCTTCATGAATCTCGACGCCGCGTTCACGCAGCGCCGCGCCCAGCCCCGCCGTCAGCGATTCGGGTCGCACGTGCCGTTCCGCGCCGACGAACAGGCCGAACCTGAATCCCGGGCGCAGCATGGGCTCTCGCCGGTACAGCGCCGCCTCGTCCAGCTCGGTGCACGACGCCGCCCCGGAAGCCGCGACCAGCTTGACCTCCTTCTGCGCCGCCGCGGCCTTGTCCGAATCGCGAAAAGCCATCAACACGCCGGACCGGAAGCTCTCAAACGCCACGCCGTCGGCCTCGAGCTCGTCGTAGCGGTCCATGGTGTAACGGTTCAGCGCTGCCAAAGCGGCGATGCCCCGTTTCTGGGCCGCATGGGTGCAGAAGGAGCGAAACCGGAGCAGCCAGGGGGCCAGCGCCGGCAGCGCCGTCGGTTTGATGTACAGCGGGCTGTCGGATCGCAGCATCCAGCTGAGCGACTTCCAGGTCAGGCCGGGCGCGGGCAGAGGACTCGAAATCGCCGGACACACCCATCCCGCGTTGCCCTGCGAGCAGCCGCCCCCAAGCGTCCACGACTCCACGACGACGGGGTTGGCCCCCATCTTCTTCAGGTAGTAGGCGGTGGACAGTCCGATGACGCCGCCGCCAACGATTCCGATCGTCACTGCAGGCCGTCCGTGGAGGAACCCGCGTCCGCGTCGCCCGGCCTGTATCCGGGCCCTCGCACAATCCGACCCGGCTTCGCGCCGGTGTGCCGCCCGTCGCGCAGCACGTGCACGCCGTTGACGAACACGTCCTCAATGCCGACCGAGAGCTGATGCGGGTTCTCGAAGGTGGCGCGGTCGCCCACGGTCGCCGGGTCGAACACTACCAGGTCGGCGTACATGCCCGGCTTGAGCAGGCCGCGGTCGTGAATCGACAATCGCGTGGCGACGGCGGAGGTCATCTTGCGGATCGCGTCTTCCAGCCGCAGGACGCCTTCGTCGCGCACGTACTTGCCCAGAATGCGGGGGTACGTCCCATAGGAACGCGGATGCGCCATGCCCGTAACGTTGGCCGGATCGAAGCCGGAAGCGTCGGTCCCGATCTTGATCCACGGCTGTTGCAGCTGAATGGCGACGTTCTCCTCCGACATCATGAAGATCACCATGCCTGCGTGCCCCGACGTCATGAGGGTGAGCTCCATGGCCGCGTCCACCCAGTCCGCGCCCATCGCGTCGGCGACCTCCGCAAGCCGCATGCCCACATAGTCCTCGGCGCCCGTCGGTTCGGCGCCGTCGCCACTCTCACCCACCGACGTGACGAGAACGCCGCCCGGCGTCGCCAGCATGCCGAAGTTCTCCCAATCGGATCCGTCGGCCAGCACCTCCGCCCGAATGCGGGCACGCGTCTCGGGGTTGCCGAGATTCTCCAGCAGCATCCCGTCTTCGGACGCCCAGGGCGGGAAGAGCGCCGACAAACCGGTCCCGCCAGCGGTGTAGGGGTACATGTTCGCCTGCACGTCGAGCCCGGCCGCCCGCGCGGAATCGATCTTTGCAATCGCGCGCTCGGCCTTGTCGTGGTTGCGCGTCCCGGCGGCCTTCAGGTGATAGATCTCGACCGGAACGCCCGCCCGCACCCCGATCTCGATCGCCTCGTCCATGGCTTCCAGGAATCGGTCCGCTTCAGACCGCATGTGCGTAATGTAGATGCCGCCGTACGGCGCCGTGGCCGCCACTACCTCGACCAGCTCGTCGGTCTCCGCAAAGTTTCCCGGCGGGTAGATGAGCGCGCTGGCGACACCGAAGGCCCCGCCCTGCATGGCCCAGCGCGTGACCTTGCGCATGCTGTCGAGCTGGGCGTCGCTGGCTCGCCCACCCGCTTCGCCCATGGCTAGACGCGCACGGTCGTCGCACCCACGAACGACCCGAAGTTCGGCGATGCCCCGTTGTCCGCCATGGCGTTGAGCCATCGGTCGAATCCGCGCGGACCCGAAAAATCGTGCCTCTCGCCCTGGGCCTCGGGGTCTACCAGCCCCGCCCCAGCGTCGGTGTTGGCGTTGGCGGGCGCGTTGGTCCAGCCCTCGCCCATAATCTCGGTGGTGATGCCCTGGGTGATCTTGCCCAGCAGGCGCCCGTCGCCGCTCAGCAGCGGTCCCCGCGCGTGCGACTGTATGTCGATGAAGCCGGGCGCGACCACCTTGCCCGTCGCGTCCACGCGCAGATTCGCTTCGACGTCGGCGAGAGCGCCGGCCGGGGCAATGACGGCAATGCGATCGTCGCGCACGCCCACGTCGCCGTAGAACCAGGCGGCTCCCGTGCCGTCCACGACGCGCCCGTTTTCGACGACGACGTCCATGGGGCCGTCGCTGCCGGGTGCTCGCGAACCACCGACCTCCATGCTCCCCGCACCGACGCGCTGACCGTCGCCGCAGGCGCCCAGTGCAATCCCCGCCCCGAGCAGTCCGCAAACAATCCCGTATCCGTTCATTCCGAAGGCTCCCTTTCATAAACCAAACGACCCCCGACGTACACCTGGGAGGCCCATGTGCGAATGCTCAACGGATCGCCGTCAAGCACCACCACGTCCGCGTCCTTGCCGACTTCGAGGCTGCCGATCCGGTCCGCCACTCCGAGCGCCTCGGCCGGACTGAGGGTGACCGCTCGCAACACGTCCGCGCGGCTCATTCCATGGCCCATGGCAATCGACGCGTCTATCAACAGCCATTGTCCGGCCACGCCGGGGCCGAAGGGGCCGAATCCGCGCGAGAAACTGGCCAGCGAGACGTGCACGCCCGCTTCGTGCAGCCACACCACGTTGCGTTCGTCGACGCCGCCGTAATCGCCGGGGTCCGGGATCTCCTCGCCCGAAATGTAGGGGTGTGAGATCGGTCCCAGAACCACGGGGATGCCGCGGTCGGCAAGCTCGTCCCGAAGCTGATGGGCGCCCGCGCCGCCGTCGATGACCAGCTCGAAGCCGAACTCCTCGGCCAGCTCGATTGCGACCCGAACGTCGCGCGACGCGTTGGCCTGCACGCGAGCCGGAATCTCGCCGTTCAGAAGCCAAGCAAGCGCTTCCATGCCCAGGTTGCGAGGCGCGGCGGGCGCGTCCGTGGCCTCATCAGGTTGGTTGGCCATCCATTCCTGCGCCTGCACGAGCAAAGTTCGCAGCTGCGCGACCACCGCCATCCGCGTAGATGGGGACCGCGACATGTCTCGATAGGTCGATGCCGGACGGCCTCCCAGCGTGATGTCGATCGCCGCCGACTCTACCATGACAACGTCCTGGAACCTCGCCCCCGCCGTCTTCACCACCGCGCCCTGTCCACCCAGCACCGTGGCGTCGCCCGGACCGACGTAGGTTGTGGTCACGCCTCCGGCCAGCAGCTGGCGCACCCGAATCTCGCCCGCTTCGCCCGCACCCATCGCCCCAAACGGACTGAACGCCTCGACAATCCGCAGCTCCGGCGTCAGCGGGGTCGGCACCTCGTTCATGTCTTCGCCGGCCAAGCCGTAATAGCTCATGGCGTCGACGATTCCCGGCATCACGACGCTGCCCGTCACGTCGATCACGTCAGCCCCCGCCGGAACGTCCACGTCGGTACCAACCGCAGCGATCCGGCCATCGATCATCAGCACCGTGCCCCGCTCAATGGGGTCGTAGGAGATGGGATAAACCAGCCCCCCAACGAGCGCCGTGGTCTGTGCCGAAATCGCCGCACTCCCGCCATGGATCGCGACCAGGACCGTTGCGGCCACCCGCGCCGCCCTTATCGTGGCACCCAGGGTGACCCATTCAGCCATGTATTCGCCCATTTTGCCCTTCATGGCTCCACCTCCTCGCGATCGTAGGCCAACGTTCCGTCCACGTACACCCGCGTCACCAGACTGCTAACCTCGTACCAGGTCCCGTTCAGCACCACGATGTCGGCGTCCTTGCCCACCTCAATGCTCCCCACGCGGTCGTCCACGCCGGCAATCGCGGCGGGATTGATCGTAACCGCTTCCAGTGCTTGCCGTTCGGTCATGCTGTAGCGAATTCCGAGTCCCGCGTTGCCGCGCTGCCACTTCGATCCCACCACCGGGTCGTCCGTGTGGAACGCGAACCGCACGCCCTTTTCGTTCATGACCGTGCCCGTGGCCATGACCTCGTCCGAGAGCGCGATGCGGGTAAACAGCGGCATCCCCACGACATCGATCCCGGCCTCGGCAATGTCGTCGGCCACCTTGTAGGCGTCGGTGGAGTGATGGATCGTCAGCCCGAACCCGAACTCGCGCGACAACCGAATGATCGACAGAATGTCGTGCGCGGCGTGAACGTGGGATCGGATGCGGTCTTCGCCGTTGAGCACGCGGACCAGGGCTTCCATCGCCAGATCGCGCGCGGGGGGCGGCTCCGTGCGGCCGCCTTCGTCCCAGGCGTCCCACCGCGCCTGGTATTCCTGCGCTTCAATGAACTTGGCGCGCAGCATGGCGGTTACGGCCATGCTTGTGGTGGGCGACTCGTTGGGCCGCTTGCGCCCCATGGCGACCTTGACGCCGCCGCGCTCCTTCACGATGCGCTCTTCAATCGACGGCCCCCAGGTCTTGATCACGATCGCCTGCCCGCTCGACACCTCGCCGCTGCCCGGGCCGGTGACCACGGTGGTGACGCCACCATTGACGGCATCGTTCCAGAACGCTGCGTCGGGCGACAGCACGTCGCGGATGCGATGTTGCGGGCCGAATCGGGTCGGGAACTCGTTGAGGTCGCGGCTGTCGGCGCCGATGTGCGAGTGCGTGTCCAGCATGCCGGGCATGACGACCATGCCGGCGAGGTCCACGATGTCCGCGCCGGGGGGCGGGGATACGTCGGCGCCCACCGCCGTGATCACGCCGTCCGTGAAGACGATCGTGCCGTTCTCGATGGTGGGCCCGGCAGCCGTGTGGATGCGCGCGCCGACGAGCGCGGTGGGTTGCTGGGGGGCGGGGGCTGCGGGGAGGGGGGTGGCGGTGGTGGGGAGCGGGGTGGCGGCGACGGGGAGGGGGGTCAAGGCAGCCGCGAGTGCGATGGTGGTGGCCGTGATGGGTGGGGGCCGCGCCACCCTCGGTTCTTAAGTCTGAGTTTATCCATTTACGCCCCCCAAATCTCCCCCAAAACCCGCCGAAAGTTCTCCCCCAGAATCCCCCGAATATGCTCGTCCGTATACCCGCGCCGAATCAGCGCCTCGGTCAGGTCGAACATGCGCTTCGGATGATCCACCCCCTCAATGTCGATCTTGTCCCGAAACGCGTACGAATCCTTGTACGCACTCTTCAGTGCCTCGTATTCGGCGGTCGGAAGGTCGTCGTAACCGTAAAGATCGACGTCGCTGCCCACGCCCAAGTGCTCGACACCGATCAGGTCGCGCACGTGGTCGAAGTGGTCCACATAGTGTTCGATCGTCGTGGGTTCGCGGTCTCTCACGAACATGCGCACGCCGGTTATGCCCATCACGCCGCCCGTCGCCGCCATGGCGCGGATCGCCTCGTCGGTCTTGGTGCGGGGGTGGCCGCCCGAAAGCACCCGACTGTTGGAATGCGTCAACAACACCGGCTGCGACGACACCTCGCACGCGTCCAACGTGGTGCGATCGCCGCAGTGAGACACGTCGACCGCCATGCCCACCTCGTTCATGCGTTCGACAATCGCCACGCCAAAGTCGGACATGCCTCCGTCAACCCGCGCGGTGGCCCCGTTCCCGATCATGTTGCGCGAGTTGTACGTCAGCTGCGACACGCGCTGGCCCAAGCCATGGAAGAGGTTCACGTCGTCGGGGGTGTGGAAGTGCGACGACGTCTGCGTGCCGATCAAAATGCCGGCGCGGCCGGACCCGCGAACGCGGTCCATGTCCTCAATCGAATCGATCCGCACGAACAGGTCGGGCCGGGCCGCAATGAACGCGTTTTGCCCGGCAACGAACAGCATGGAATTGCGATACTGGTCGGCAAAGTCGCGCCCCCCGACGCCGACGGCGATGTGGAACACGTCAATCCGGGAGTCGCGAAAATCCTGCTCTTCCTGCGCCGTCATGCCTCCCAGATCCGGGCCCCAGCGATCCCGCACCGTCCTCGATATGGCGAGCGGCGCCAGCATGTCGATCACGAGCGACTCGGTCACGAGATCAACGCAACGGGTCGAGTATTCCTGAAACTCGCGACGCAGCCCCCTTCCCTCGCGAGCCGCAAGCCTGACCCGCCCCAGGTTCACAAACGGTGCCGCCAACGCAGCGCCCGCAGCCGCCTTGAGCGCCGCACGCCTGGGAATGCGCCGACCACTCGCCTCCCTTCCGCGCCCCCGCGTTCCGCCCCTCACGACGCCCTCGCCCGATACCGATCGAACCACCCAATGATATACTTGATCTTCTGCATGAAGTGGCTTGGCCGCACCCGAATCCCGTGAGGCTCATCCGGCACCTTGACCAGAACCGCCTCGACTCCTTCAAGCTTGAGCGCCTGGAAGTACTGGTCCGACTCGGACATAGGCGTCCGGAAGTCGTCCACTCCGGTCATGACCATGGTAGGCGTAGTCACGTTGCCCACCAGCGAAATCGGCGAGCGCGACATGTAATGCTCGGGGTCTTCCCACGGCATGGCCGGGAACCAATACTTGGCCACCGTAATCGGAATGTCGGCGCTGACCGCAAAGCTGTACCAGTTGATCACCGGATAAAGCACCGCAGCCGCCTTGTAGCGATCGGTCATGCCGATTGACCACGACGACAGGACGCCGCCACCCGATCCGCCGGTAATGTAAAGCTGGTTTGGATCAACGTAACCCAGCTCAATCACCGCATCGACGCCCGAGTCCAGGTCGTAGAAATCGTTGCCGGGGTATGAATGGTGGATGAGATTGCCGAACTCTTCGCCGTAAGAAGTGCTCCCCCTCGGGTTGGTATAGAGCACGACGTAGCCTGCGGAAGCCATGGATTGCTTCTCAACGTCGAATCGGTCGCCATAGTTCGCGAACGGCCCGCCGTGGATTTCCAGGATCAGCGGATAGCGCCGCGACGCATCGAAGCCCGGCGGCTTGATAATCCACCCGTGTATGTCCAGCCCGTCGTGCGACGACGGCCACCACAGCTCCTCGACCTCGCCCAGCATCTTGTGCCCAAGCACGTCCTCGTTGACCGCCGTGATCACGCGCACGCCGCGGTCGGCGCCCACCGCCACCTCGCCCAGCATGTCCGGCGTCGACACGGTGTAGGCAAACGTGCCGCCAGGCCCCACCGAGAAGCTGCCGCCGCCATACGCGGACCCGCTCCCGCCCATGTTCTCGGCCACGACGTGAACTTCGTCGCTTCCCGGCTCCACATACGCCACCTTGGTATTGCCCTGGTCCGCGTACGAGAAGTACAGCCGCTGCGAATCCGGCGACCACGCCAGTCCCCCCACCGATCGGTCCAGCTGGGCGGCAACGTGGCGGGCGCCCGATCCGTCGCGGTTGGCCAGGTACAACCCGGTGACTTGGTAGCCCTGATAGCGGTCGTCGAACCCGGTATACCCGATCCAGCGCCCGTCGGGAGACACGGCCACACCCCCATCCGGTCCCTTGCGGTTGGTCAAGGCGCGGATGTCGCCGTCCAGCGACACCTCGTAGATCTCGGTGTTGCGGTTCTCAAGCTCCCAGTCGGGGTGGCGGTTCGCCTCGATCAGCACGGAAGCCCCATCCGCCGACCAGACCGGCCGGCCCCGACCCGAACGCCCAACATAGCCGCCGTGATGAAAGTCGCCGCTCGTGATCTGGCGCGGCGTCCCGCCCTCCGCCGGTATCACGAACAGGTGGGTGAAGCCGTGGTCCAGGTTGCCGGTGCCGTCGAAGCGGTGCACGAGCTCGTGAATCACCCGGGCGGGCTCGGCCCATTCCGCGCCCTCCGGTGGGGTCGGCATCGAAATGAGCTGCATGCCGGGATCCGAGACAAACGACGAGAACGCGATCATTGCGCCGTCGGGCGACCACGCGGGCACCCGGGGCGCCTCGGCCAGATTCGTGATCTGGTTGGTCGCGCCCGTGTCCATCCAGCGCACGTGCACCTGTGTCGAGCCGCTCGCGTCGGACACGTACATCAGCCTGTCGCCGTCGGGCGACCAGCGCGGCCACGTGTCGGAGCGCTTGCCCGTGGTCAGCGCGCGCAATCCCGACCCGTTCCGGTTCATGATCCACAGATTCGAAAAGCGCGTGTCGGTGTGCGGGTCCGCCCATTCGCGCACGAACACGATTTCGGCGCCGCTGGGAGAAATCTGCGGGTCGCGCACGTACTCGAGGTCAAAGACGTCGGCGGCGGTGAGCACGTCCATGTCCTGCTGTGCGGAACCCGACGCAGCGAACAGGAACGAGGTGGCAAGCAGAAACGAGGCGGCGAACAGGCCGCCGAGAAAGCGGCGCGCGCAGTGAGAGAACCAGGTCATGAGAGTGCGTCTCCTTTATTGTCGTGCGAATGCAATCGAGAAACCACGTACGTGCCGTGGACCTCTCCCGGAACAAACTGACTGACATGATAAGGGCCGTCGAGCAGGCTGCGAAACGCGCGACGCGTGGTGCGGCGCCACGCAAGCGCCTCCTCGAACGACCGCGCCTCGACCGCTTCGATGTCGCGGGGCACCAGCACCTCGACGACTTCGACGTCGGGCGACGGAGAAGGCGCTTCCTGACCGGGCTGGCACGTGCAGCTTCGGGGGTCCGCCTGGCCTGGCGCACGCTCGCGAACCGGCCCGGCGTTTCCCGACCCCGCCAAGTCCCACTTCACGATGAACCTGTCGGTCCCGAGCTGGTGCAGCTCGCTGTCCGATTCGCCGTACATGTTCGGGACGAACTCGTCCACGGCGGCGCCGAGACGATTCAGGTTCAGGTGAGCGTTGCGAGCCACCAGCGGATCGAAGGTCCAGTACATGGTCTTCACGCCGACGGCGCGCAGCTCCTCCTTTTGGGCGAGCTTGAGTCGGCTGCCGATCCCCTGATCGCGCGCTTCGGGCCGCACGGCCAGCATGTGCGACCAGTGCGCGAGCTCGCCGCGACGCAGCCCCGTCACGCCGTACACGAAACCGTAGAGCTTCCCGTCCGACCCGAATGCCCCGGTCACGACTCCCTTCATTTTCGCCGTGATCTGCAGCATGCTCAGCGGCACGATTTCCGAGAAGCCGCGCCCCCAGGTGTCGCCCTGCAGATTCACGCAGGCAACGAATTCGTCGCGGGTGGCGATCGGACGAATCTCGACCTCGGCCCCGGCGCCGGCCGTTCGGTCCGCTGCGGACGATTCGGAGGTTGTCATGGCGCTCCCGTGAATCGCATACCACTAGGTATACATTTGGGGTTAGATTCGACTGTGACCGAAGAATCTGACGGGCAAACGAATGAAATCCAAGACTCTCTTCAACACCGCCGCCAACGATCTCGGTACGAAGGCGTACCGGCGCTTGCGCGAGCTCATCGTGCACGGCCGCCTCGCGCCCGGTTCGCGCCTCATCGAGACCGAGGTCGCCGACCGGCTCGGCCTCAGCCGCACGCCCATCCGCAGCGCGCTCCAACGCCTCATGCAGGAAGGCTACATCACCGACACGGGGAACCGCCGCCAGAGCCGTCCCCTGGTGGCCCCGCTCACGCAGGACGACGCGCGCGAGCTGCTCTACATCGTGGGCGAAATCGAGGGACTGGCCGCCTGGCACTGCGCCCGCCTCGACGATCGCCGCGCGCTCGTCAGAGATCTCAACCAGATCAACTCCGAGCTGCTGTCCGAAGCTTGGAGCCACCGGCCGTCCCGCGATCGGATTTTCCAGCTGGACAACGACTTCCATCGTCGGTACGTGACCGGTGGAGCCGGGCCCCGCTTGCTGATGCTGAACGACTCGATCAAACCGCAAGCCGAACGCTACACCCGCCTGTATGTTGACGCGCTGCTCGATCAGATCGCCGTTTCCGTAGAGGAACACAACACCATTGTGAAGGCGATCGAGGCGGGAAACGGGGACCGGGCCCAGCGCTGCGTGCGCGCCAACTGGCGCAACGCCGCCGAACGACTCTGTGGCGTGATCGCCCGCGCCGGCGAATTGGGCAGCTGGTGAGATTGCGAGCCAACACAGGAGGAAGAATGAGAAAGGAACCTCACGCGCCCCGAAGGCCGGCACGGTTCACGGGGGCCGCAATGACGATGCTGTTGGCCGCAACGGCCCTGGCCTCGGCCGCATTGGTCGCTTTCCCCGCCATGCTGAACGCCCAGGAGGGCCTGGCCGGGCTCGACGAGGAAATCGCGCAGATGATCAAGGACTGGGGAATCCCCGGGACTGCGGTGGCGATCGTTCAGAACGACCAAATCACCTATGCGCGGGGTTTCGGCGTCAAGGAAATCGGCGGCGCGGACCCGGTCGACGAACACACGATCTTCGCCGTCGGATCCACGTCGAAGGCCTTCACCGCCGCGGCGGTCGCCATGCTCGTCGACGAAGGCAAGGTGGCGTGGGACGACCCGGTCGTGGATCATCTCCCCTCGTTCCAGCTGAGCGACCCGTACATTACCCGTGACCTGCGCGTGCGCGACCTCATGAGCCACAACTCGGGACTGCTGCGCGGCGACCGCCTCTGGTACGCGAGCGGCCGCAGCCGCGAAGAGGTGCTGCACCAGGTGCGCCATCAACCCGTCACGTTTCCGCTGCGCTCCACGTTCCAGTACAACAACACCACCTGGATCGCCACCGGCGAGATCATCGAGGAAGTCTCGGGCATGAGCTGGGACGATTTCGTCGCCGCGCGCATTTTCCATCCGCTTGGCATGGCGCGCAGCACCACCCTCATGGAGCCGCTCGCCAGGCTCGACAACGTGGCCACGCCCCACCACCGATCCGCCGACGGAACGCCGCAGCCGGTCCCCTACCGCAACATCGACAACGCGGGGCCGGCAGGCTCGATCAACTCGAGCGCCGCGCAGATGGCGCAATGGGTGCGGCTACAGCTGGGCCTTGGCGAATTCGAGGGCGAGCGCCTGATCTCGGAGGAAGCCGTGCGCGAGATGCACACCGGCCAGATGATCATGCGCACGGAAGGGTCGTGGGGTCTCATATTCCCCGAATCCGACTTCCTGACCTACGGGCTCGGATGGTTCCTGAGCAGCTACCGCGACGTCACGATGGTGTCTCACGGGGGCAACATCGACGGCATGACCGCCTTCGTGGGCTTCATCCCGCGGCGCAACTACGGGGTGGTCGTTCTGTCCAACCTCAGCGGCGCCAACGGCTTCAGCTCGGCACTCGCGCATCGGGTCATCGACCGGCTCGAAGGCGGCGAAGGGCTGCCCTGGAACGAAAAGATGCTCGCATCGTGGAAAGAGGTCGAGCAGCAGGCGCGCGAAGCCCAGCGCGAGACCATGGAGAGCCGGGTTGCGGGAACGTCGCCCACGCTCCCGCTGGCCGACTACGCCGGCACCTACGCGAACGACATGTACGGCGAGATTGCGGTTACGGTCGCCGACGGCGCGCTCAGCGCGCGCTTCGGCTCCAGCTTCGACGGCGTGTTGGAGCACTGGCACTACGACACCTTCCGCAGCACCTGGTACGGAATGGCCGAACAGGAAGAGTTCCTGCGCTTCGAGATCGGCTCCGACGGCAAGGTTGCCGTGCTGCACGCGGAGATTGAAGGCAGCGTGCCGTTTGTCATGCGGAAATAGCGGCCGCGCCACCGCCGACGCGGTGGTGATCGGCGCGGGAATCGTGGGCGCTTCCTGCGCGTACCACCTGGCCGAGCGCGGCCTCTCCGTGGTCGTGCTGGAACGGGAAGCGGGCCCCGCGCTCGGCTCCACCGGAAGGAGTGCGGCGGGGGTGCGCGTCCAGTTCACCCAACAGGCCAATATCGAGCAATCGATGTACTCGCTGCCCGTCTACCGCACCTTTCGCGAACGGCACGGCTTTGACGTCGGATACCGCGACATCGGCTACCTCCTGCTCGTCCCGCAGGCGCGCTGGGACGACCACCTCGCCTCGGTGGCGCTGCAGCGTCGCCTGGGCGCACCGGTGGACGTTCTCTCTCCCAAAGAAGCGCTGCGGTACGTGCCTCTCGCCATTGATGGTCTCGCGGGTGCGACCTATGGCCCCTGGGACGGAATCATCGATCCGCACATGGCCACGAACGCCTGGGTCGCGATGGGACGTCGCGCTGGCGTGCGCTACCGCTTCCGCGAAGCCGTCACCGCCGTCCGTCCCGAAACCGACGGCTGGCGCGTCTCCACCCCGGCGTCCACCATCTCGTGCGGTCACGTCGTCAACGCCGCGGGAGCCTGGTCGGCGCTGGTGGGCCGTCTGGCCGGGTTGGAAGTCCCGGTCAGACCCAAGCGAATCCAGATCTTCCTGAGCGCCCCAATCGCCGACGAGCGCACCTACCCGCTCACCATCGACCTGGGAACGGGCGTCTACCTGCGCAGCGAGGGCGACCGCATCCTTTTCGGCCTCGATTCGCATGCCGACGACGGATTCACCGAGGGAGTCGACTGGCACTGGCTTGAACGGGTTTTGTTGACCGGCGTGGAGCGTTACCCTTGGTGGATCGACCTGGGCGTTGACCGGAGCGGCAGCTGGTGGGGATACTACGGCGTCACTCCCGACAACTGCCCGGTCATCGGATTCAACCCCGGGGGCCGCGCATGGGTTGACGCCTGCGGGTTCTCGGGGCACGGAATCATGCACGCGCCCGCGACCGGCCTTGCCGTTTCCGAGCTGGTCGCGCACGGGCACTCGCAAACACTGGACATGACGGCTTTCCGCCACGGCAGGTTCGCCGAGAAATCGGTGGCGGTCGAGGTCAACATCTTCTGACAACCCCGGACAAACGACGATGCTGCGATTCGCCGAAGAGATCATGTTGCTCATGCTGGACGACGAAGGCGAGAAGTTCCTGCGGGTACCCGATGCGAGCTTGCGGTATGCTCTCGGGGGCGCGGTCCTGATGGACCTGGCGCTCGAAGACCGCATCGACACCGACCTCAAGCAGCTGATTCTGGTCGACCCAACGCCGGTGGGCGACACGCTTCTCGATCCCGTGCTGTCGATCATCGCGGCGGAAGAAGGAACCCACCACGCCCGCTTCTGGGTCGAGCGCGCAGCCGAGGAAGCCGACAGTATTCGCGCGGAAGCCGTCAACCGCCTCATTGAGCGCGGCATTCTGGAAGTTCGCGAGAATCGGTTCCTGTGGGTCTTCCGTTCGCGCCGCTATCCGATGATCGACGGCTCCGCCGAGCAGGAAGTCAAGCTGCGCATCATGGAGCTTCTCTTCAGCGACAGGATTCCGGCGCCGCGCGACGTGGTCATCATCTGCCTCGCCGACGCCTGCGGCATCTTTTCCGAGCTCCTGTCTGCGCGAGAGCTGCGCCAGGTTACCCCGCGCATTCAGTTCCTGCGCGGCATGGACCTGATCGGACGCGCGGTGACCGACGCCGTGTGGGAAATCGAGATGTCGCTCGCCCAAGCGATCCGGCCGGTATTCGGGTGACCGTCGCGACCGTCGGCACGTCGCCTGCGGCACCCACAAGGTGAGCCCTGCCAGCTGCCGGGCCGGCCCCATCTGGCCCATTGCGGTGGCCGCCTGGGCCATCGCCCTTCTTCCCGCCGGGTGCGGCCCCGACGCTCCCCCGCAACGGCCCCTCCACGTCTTTGCCGCCTCTTCGTTGACCGACGCGTTCGCCGACCTGGCCGCCGCCTTCGAGACCGCGCATCCCGACGCCGACGTGGTCCTCGCCTTCGCCGGCAGTCACGTGTTGCGACTGCAAATCGAGCAGGGAGCGCCCGCCGACGTCTTCGCCACGGCCGACCCCCGCCACATGGACGCGCTTTCCCGCGCGGGACTGGTGACCGAGCAGCGGCTTCTCGCCGCGAACGAGCTGGTGGTGATCGTGCCTCCCGACAACCCGGCCCAAATCGACGCCTTCGTTGACCTCGCCCAGGCCCAAAGCCTGGTGATCGGCACGCCCCGCGCACCGGTGGGAGCATACGCGCGCGAGGTGCTGATGCGCGCCGAAGCGGCGGGCGGTCCGCGCGGATTTGCAGCCGCAGTGCTGGCACGGGTCGTTTCCGAAGAGAGCAACGCACGGCTCCTGCGCGCCAAGGTCGAAATGGGCGAGGCCGACGCCGCAATCGTGTATCGCACGGACGCCTTGCGGAGTCGCGTGGCCAGCGTGCCCGTGCCGGACCGTGCCAACGTGCGCGCACGCTACCGGATCGGGGTGGTGACTGGTGCGACAAACGTTTCGGGTGGGCGGCAATGGGTGGGGTTCGCGGCTTCGCCGCAGGGTCGCCGAATCCTGTCGCGGCACGGTTTTCTCACCGAAATCGCGAAGCCCGTCCAGTAGCGAAGTGAATCGCCGCCATTCGTTTGCGGCGCGTGCGCCGTTCCTGGCCGCCCTCCCCATGCTGGGCCTGCTCGCGGTCCCGCTCATCGCGCTGGCCGGGGCTTCGTCTCCCGCCGAGATCATCGCGGGCGCCCGCCATCCGCTTTTCGCCGCGGCCCTGTGGTTGAGCGCTCGCACCACCCTGGTCAGTCTCGTGATCATCGTCGTGGCGGGCACGCCCCTGGCATGGTGGATCGCGACCCGCGCGGGACGCCGTTCGCGCTTGGTGGCCACCCTGGTCGACCTGCCCATCGTCGTGCCGCCCGCCGTGATGGGCATCGCGCTGCTCGAGACGTTCGGCCGCCAGGGCCTGTTCGGCCCCGTCCTGTCGTCGCTCGGCGTCCAGGTCCCGTTCACCACCACCGCCGTGGTCACGGCGCAAATCGTGGTCGCGGCTCCCTTCTACGTCCAGGCCGCCGCCGCGGCATTCCACGGCGTCGATCACGAGCTGCTGATCGTCGCCCGCACCCTCGGACAGTCGCGCGGCGGCGCGTTCATGCGGGTCGCGGCGCCGCTCGCGCTTCCGGGCATCATCGCGGGCGCGGCGCTCGCCTGGGCCCGCGCGCTGGGCGAGTTCGGCGCGACGCTCCTGTTCGCGGGCAACTTCCCCGGATCGACCCAGACCTTGCCCCTCGCGATCTACACCGCGTTGGAGTCCGACGCGCGGGTAGCCGTTGCCCTCGCCCTCGTGCTCGTCGCCGCGACCGTCTTCGTGCTCATCCCCCTGCGCGCCGTCCCGGCGCTCCTGGCGCGCCGATTCGGGTCCCTCCGGCAGCGGCGCGGCCGCCCCGCACCATGAGCGACCCCGTTTCCTGGACCGTCAGCCTCAAGGCGAGCGCGGGGGCGTTCGCGCTGGACGTGCATCTCGCAGGCGCTGAGGTCCCCGTGGTCGTCATCGGCCCGAACGGCTCAGGCAAGACCACCCTGCTGCGAGCCATCGCCGGCGCCCTTGTCCCTGAGCGCGGCCAGATCCGCGTTGGCGCGCGACGCCTGTTCGATTCGGACGACGGGACCTCCATCGCCCCCGAGGAGCGGCGCGTAGGCTATGTGCCGCAAGGATATGGGCTCTTCCCGCACCTCAACGTCCTGGACAACGTAGCCTTTGGGCTTGCCGCGCGTAGACAAAGCCAGCGCACCTCTGGGCGGACGCGCGGCAAGCGCATTTCTCGCAATCGCCGTCGCGACATCGCCGCCGAGGTCCTCGCCGAGGTCGAATGCGAGCACCTCGCGCGCCGTTATCCCGCCACCCTCTCGGGCGGCGAGAAACAGCGCGTGGCTCTGGCCCGAGCCCTGGCCGCAGCGCCCGACATGCTGCTGCTCGACGAGCCCCTCGCGGCCATGGACGTCGCGGCCCGTCGCGACATGCGCAACTACCTTGGCCGCTACCTGAGCAAGCACCGCCGACCCGCGATCGTGGTCACGCACGATCCGCGCGACGTGCGCGTACTGCGTCCGGCTGCCGTGTACGCGCTCGAAGCGGGGCGGGTGGTGCAAAGCGGGCCTCCGGCCCTCCTCGCGTCGGTCCCGGCCACGGCCTTCGTCGCGGAGTTTTTCGACGGCTACGGGGCCTAACGGCCGGTCAGGGCCGCGCGCGACGTACATAGCGCACAGTCAACGCCAATGCGCCGTTATAGATCTCATTCCCTCGGGTAGACGCTTCCATGGCGCGCACCCCGGCTTCGTAACGAGCGCCGAGACCAAAATCGCGCCACTCGAGTCCCCCTCCTACAACCACACCGACGTCGAACGTCCGGTGCTTGATTTGGGCAATGTCGTCGCAGCTGTCCTCCTCCAGCTGGCAACTGAGGAGCACGCCCGCAGCCAGCCCGCCGAACAGGTAGGGCCGCACCGCGCTTCCCGCGGCCGTGCGGAGCTGGAGCAGCACCGGAAGCTGCACGTAGGACAACTTGAACAACTTGTTGGGGCTCGCCCGATAATCCCCCAGCGAGGTGTTCACCATGGCTCCCTTGCCGGAAAGGTAGATCTCGGGCCGGAAGGAGAAGGTCTCCCCGAACGGCAAGTCGCCGGACACGCCGATCAGGTAGGTCACTCTGTTGGTGACGTCGATGGCGCCGCTGCCCGTGAAGCTGGTGGAACCGAGCCCGCCAATGACGCCGAGTCCGCGCTGGTCCGAGGAAGATTGGGCCGAAACGGGCGAGTAGAACGGAGCACCCAGCGCGGCGACGCCCAGCGCAAGGCCCAACGCGATGGCGGTCAACAAACGCCGGGCGATCGTGCGAGCAGTGTCCATGGGGCCGCCTCGGTCAGCTTCCCGCCGGAATCACCGGCAGATCAACGTACGATTCGTGCTCGCCGCCCCGATGGATCGTGATCGTGGGCACCACGTAGTCCGCCGTCGACGACACGGCAACGCTGACGATCGGGTGACCGGTGACCTCGGTGTCCGCGTCGAGGGGCGCACTGGTGTAGGTGAGGACCTGCTCCGCCTTGTCCGTGCGGTACGGCAAATCGTCGGGCACGCCGAACATCTGTTGCCGCGAGTGCCCGAAGTTGGGCGCGTTGAACGGCGGCCTGCCCTTCATGGCGTTGGCCACCGAAATCGCCGATGCGTCGAGCGGCGGCCCGAACGAGGCGTCGTGGGTGAAGTCGGACGCATACTCGTCCGTGCCGGGATCGTCGGGCTCCCTTGCAAGCGCACCGGCGCTGGCCAGGTGGAAACGCGTGGGGGCCTCCCGAGCCAGGGGCCACGACGCTTCGGCCCTCCAACCTTCGTTCTGCACGAAGATGTGGACCGGTGGTTCCACATCGATGCCGTTCCGGATTCCCTTCAGCCACCGATCGTACCACCGCAGCGCCTCGCCCAGATACGCGGGCGTGTAGACGTTTTCGCGGGTCGGATCCGCGCCGATCCCCGTGGACGCGGCGGGCGAAATGCCCTGGTGATACATCGGCCAGGCCGCGATCCGCGACGGGTTGGTTTCCTCGAGCGTCGCGAACACCTCGAACGAGCTGCGCGCAAACGCGTCCCACCAGCCGGCGAAATGGTAGATCGCCACCCCCGACTCCATGATGGCGGGCGTCATCGACCAGTTCAGGTCGGGAGCCGCGAGACCGTCCGACTCGCGCGGCGAATCGTGGAAGCGGTGGGATCGGATGCTCGTCACCGCATCGTAGTTGCCGGGCGCGCCGTCCGGGTGCGCAATGTGCTCCATGGTGGCGTTGAAATAGGCGTGCTCCACCCGTTCGAATCCGTCGGAGTACCTTGGCGGGTTCGCGGGATCGATCGGCCAGGCGTAGTCGTCGGTGAACCAGCTGTCGCCGTCCGCGTCCAGGGGGATCTCGTCGAGCAGCGCGCCGTCGCCGTCCTCGTCCACCACCGGCGTGACCGGCGGAACCGGAAAGGTGGGGAACACGTTGTTGTGATTGATGAAGTCGGTCATCGCCGTCCACATTTCGGTGAACGCATAGCTGAAGATGCCGCCTGGCTGCACGAGTAGGCCGTCCCAGCCGGTGTGCACGGGCACAATCGCCTTGAGGGCCTCGGGTTGCGCCGCCGCGGTTGCAAACTGCGACCACCCTTCGTACGAACCGCCGAACATGCCCACGTTTCCGTCGCTCCACGGCTGCGCGGCAATCCAGTCGACGATCACGCCCGCGTCCTCGACGATCTTCGAGGTCATCACGTCGTTCCACCCGAAAGACGCGCCCGTGCCGCGCAAGTCGGCCGCAACGCAGGCGTAGCCCCGAGACAGAAAGAACTCGTATGGCGCGACGCTCACCTCGCCGGTTTCAGGCGAGATCGAGGTGCGGTGGTAGGGCGTGTAGCGAAAGATTGCGGGGAAGACCGTGGGCGCGTCGCCTTCTCCGACGTAGGCGTTGGGAAGCACCACGTCGACTGCGAGCCGCACGCCGTCCGGGGCGGTTACGAACCAGCCGGTGCGTTCGTATCCCGTCCACTCGACCGGGCTGGTGCCTGCGAGCGACAAGGGGCTGGTCTCCACGTCCACGACGGGCGGCGCTTAGGCCGCGTCCTGTGCAAACCAGCAAGCCCCGAGACCGATGGTCGCGCCAGCGGCGCCGATAATGGTTCCGCTTCTCATTCCCACCACTCCGTTTTTCATTCCGGCGACTCCGTTTCCCCGAGGGAGTGCATTCTCCTCAACGTCGCCTTTTCCACCTTTTCGGTCGGCGTCTTCGGCAATGCGTCCAGAAAGCGCACGTACCGAGGAACCATGTAGCGCGCCATGCGTCCTTGACAATAGCCGCGCAGCGCCTCTTCCGAGAGATTTTGACCTTGCCGCAGCGCAACCGCCACGGCCACCTCTTCCTCCGTATACTCGCTCGGCACCCCGTACGCGGCGGCTTCGAGCACCGCCGGGTGGGCTTCGACGACCTGTTCGATCTCGTAGGCCGACACGTTCTCGCCGCGACGACGAATCGAGTCCTTCTTGCGTCCTTCAAAGTACAGGTTACCGCGCTCGTCCAGCCGTCCCAGGTCGCCGGTGTGAAACCAGCCCCCGCGAAAAGTCTCGCGATTGAGCGCCGGCATCCCGTAGTACCCCGTGAACATCAGGTGCCGATCCTCACGCTTGGTGGGCCTGGCCACGATCTCGCCGATCCGGCCCGCAGGCAGCGGCCGATCCGCGTCGTTCACGATCCGAACGCGAAACTCGGGCAGCGCGCCGCCGCATGCGCCGGCAGGAAACGGTTCGCCCGGAGGCTGGAACACCATGATTCCGCCCTCGGTCGAGCCGTAACCCTCGATCAGCGTAACCCCGAAGCGCTCCTCGAAGTCGTCCTTGAAGGCGGGCATGGGCACGCCCCAACCCAGCCGCGCGGGGTTGTCGGCATCGTCGGGCCGCCGATCCTGCTTGTAGATGAACGTCAGGGTCGCCCCCATGAAATCGAACACGGTGGCTCCGTAGCGCCGCACGTCCGCCCAGAATCGCGAAACGCTGAAACGCTCGGTAATCACCGCCGTGGCCCCCAGCCACAGCGCCGGCGCAATGGTCCCGATCGTCGCGTCCCAGTGGAAGATCGGATAAGGGCAGAACAGGACGTCGTTCTCGGTCATTTCCGTCGATCGGGAGAGCAGGTGCGCCTGACCCAGCACGTAGCGATGCGACAGCTCGCAGGCCTTCGAGACCCCGGTCGTGCCCGACGTATAGATAAGGAGCGACGGGTCCGCGTCGGAAGCCGGAGTCGCAGGCGGCAGGCCGTCGTCTTCCACAACGAGGAGGTCGCGCAGCGGAATGGTGGCGAACGCCCGTCCGCCCTGGGTCTGGACCTCGCCGGCCGCGTCGGGACCGCCGCGCACGATCAGGCGCTCCACGCGCGTCAACGCGTCGCCAATCTCCAGCAGCGCTGGCACCAGCGAATGCTCGACCACGAGGTCCCTGGCCCCGGTCAGGTTGATCGCGTGGGCAAGCCCCGGCCCGCGAAACTCGGTGTTCAGTGGAGCCCAAACCGCACCCGCTCGATTGGCCGCGAACCACAGGGTAGCCGCGTCGGCACAGTTGGGAAGGAGGGTGGGGAGGATGGGCGGACCGGGTTGCGATCCACCTCCACCGGAACGGTCGGCTGCCGTTTGGTCGCTGCCGCGCCTGAGTCCCACCACGTCGTGCCGCCGCAGCCCCGACGCCATCGACCGGGTTCGCGCGGCGAAGGCGGCGTAGCTCAGCTCGGCTTCGCGAAACCGCACGAACATCTTGCCGGGCGTTCGTGCGACCCGTTCGTCCAGCACGGTCACAATGGTGGACACGCCGCGCCGATCGGTGGCCACGCTGCGCCGACTCCCCGTGCGCACGGGCTGCGCTATCCTTCGCGGCTGGGCGAATCCGGCGGGGTCAGCCACATGGACAACCAGTCGCCCACCAACGCCGGCCTCTCCTCCCCCTCTATTTCCACCCGACAACCCAGGGTGATCTGGCGCTGACCAGGCTTCCGTTCGCGCACCTCCTTAATGGTGAAATGTCCGCGAATGCGGGACCCGGACAGCACCGGCGCAACCAGGCGCACCTTCTCGAATCCGTAACTCGCCGGATAACCGTCGCCGCCCCGGCCATCCATGGGATACCTGTAGATCTGGTAGAGCATGGGCGTCATGAGCGACATGGTCAGAAAGCCAAAAGCGATGGTGCGGCCCCAGGGGCTGTGTTCGGCGGCGTATTCCGGGTCGACGTGATGCGGATCCGGGTCTTCGGTGATTTCGCCGAAGGCGTCAATGCGGTCCTGATCGACCAGAATCCAATCCGACACGAAGGTGCGGCCAACGGCCTCGTGCACGGTTGCGGGCGTAATGTAGTCGCGTGGCATGGCAGGGTCGCGTGGCATGGCAGGGTCGCGTGGCATGGCAGGGTTCGGTATTGTAACTGGTGGGTCAGCATGAAGATCGCACTTTGGAATCAAGGAGTAGTAAGATGCGCCCCAATCGCTGGACTACCAAGCTGTTCACTCTCGCCGCGTTTGCACTGGTTTCGGGCCTTGCCGGCTGCGCCAGCGCCGGTGGCGGCGGCGCAGAGAACCGAGGCCCGCGCAGGGACCCCAACCGGATCACCGCCGAAGAGCTGGCGGAATACACCACGCTCACCGCCGTCGACGTGGTTCGTCGTCTCCGGCCTCGGTGGCTACAGGGACGAGGCGCGGGCACGGCCGGCCAAAACACGCCGCAGCTCATCATGGACGGGGCCCGCATGGGCGACGCCCAGTACGCGCTGCGTTCTCTGTCGGTGTCCGACATCGCCGAAATGGAGTACCTGAACGCGTCGGACGCCACGATGCGATTCGGGACGAACTTTCCCGGCGGGGCGATCATCGTGACCAGTCGCAGCAGGTAGGGCGGGCGGGGCCGTTGGCCCGGTCCGGTCCGGCCTGCGCGTGGCCGGCTACCCGCGCACCGCCAGGAATCGGCGCGCGAAATCCGTCAGGACCCGCGCGCACGTCCTGATCTCGGCCACGCGGACCCACTCCACCGCCGCATGGGCCTGCGCAATCGAGCCGGGACCGAAACAAACGGCCGGGGTACCGTGCTGGTTCAGGAAGCACGCGTCCACCCACGCCGACATCCCCCGCAGCGCGCCGGGTAGTCCGGCGCGCTTGCACGCTCTCGTCAGGCCGGTCACGAGCGGCGCCGTTGCAGGCACTCCGGTGGCGGCTCGGAACAGCCCCGCTTTGATTTCGGCTGCGATCGCGGGACATTGGCGGCGCGCGCGCTCCAGTACCGCATCCGCCTCGGCCATGACCTGGTCGACGGTCTCTCCAGGCAAGGTGCGGCGCTCAACGACCAGGCGGCACCGGTCGGGATAAACGGACGGCGCGCTCCCACCCTCGATTGTCCCGGCATGCAGCGACGCCGGGCCGAGCAGCCGATGCGGGGGGGCGTTCGCCAGTCGGCGCGCTTCGTCCTCGAAGGCGACCAGCACGTGCCCCATGTGGGCGATCGCGTCGACGCCGAGCTCGGGTCGGGATCCGTGCGCGGCGCGACCCCGCACCAGCGCCTCGATCCACAGGAATCCCTTGTGGGCAGGCATGACGGCGAGACCGGTGGGTTCGCATACCACGGCGGCGTCCGCCCCGACGCCATCTCGCACCAGCGCCGCCATGCCAAGCGAGGCGTGCTCCTCGTCGGCCGTCAGCGCAACCGTGAGGCGTCCCGGAATCTCCGCTTCCGCGAGCGCGGCAGCGGTCGCCAGAGCACAGGCCACGCCCGATTTCATGTCGGATGCGCCGCGACCGTACAGTCGGCCGTCGCGGATCTCGCCGGAATGGGGATCGGCCATGCCGGCCACGCCCACCGTGTCGAGGTGGCCGTTGAGAAGCAACGACGGGCCGGCGCCTTCGCCGCGGCTTGCCACCACGTTGTACCGTTGCGGGGCGACCTCGACAACGTCCGGGCGATAGCCCCAGCCGGCGAGCCACTCGGCAGCCAACTCGGAAACCGCCCCCTCGCCGTGCCCGCCGTCCTCCAGACTCGGGTTCACCGAGGGCGTGCGGACCAATTGCCGGGTCATCGTCACTGGGTCTCGATCGCGGTTCCGGTCGTGTTCAGATTTCGCCATTTCGTCCCAAGAATGTCCGCACGTTCAATGGTTGGAGGCGGCCGTGTCGCCCGGGCCCTGGAATTGGGTGAAACCTAACCGGCACATGAACATCCGGCATCGCAACCCCTGATGCCGGGGGTGGTAGGAAAACAACGGCACGGGACTTGCAGCCGAGATATCGCGGTTCGCCGGTGCAGGCGCACCGACAATCAGCGTCACCCACAACGCGGGAGGGAGCGATTCGCAAGTCAACTGTCAATCTGCTGGGCGCCGCCGCTCTGTTCGCAGCTGGCGTAGCTCTGCTCCGTCAAGAGAATCCCAAGCCGGAAACGACGGAGGCCAAAAACGACGAGACTCGTGCGGGGGAGAAACCTCCCGAGACGCTGAGGCTCGACAGGCTCCGGGAGCTGGGCATCTAGCCGGCACACGGCGGAGCAAGACGGCCCACGAACGAGGGGAACAACCCAACGGTTGTTCCCCTCGTTTCGTCTATTCGAAGTACGTCACGTTCTTCTCGATGTATTCGGACCATTCCGGGGGCACGTCGGTATCCGGGAAGATCGCCTGCACCGGACACTCCGGCTCGCACGCCCCGCAATCGATGCACTCGTCCGGGTGAATCAGGTACTGATCCCCGGCTTCGTAAATGCAGTCCACTGGGCATACTTCCACGCAGCTGGCGTCTTTGGTGCCGATGCATGGCTCGGTGATGATATAGGTCACTACAGCCTCGAGAGGTTGAAGTTGCCAGTTCTCAGGTCGCTCGCTGAATCAAAGCTAATCACGACGTCAGCGACGCGCGAAAGTGCCGAAGACTCGCGGCGATCGCGGCGTCGAGCCCCGGCGTGATTTCGCCCATCGGATGGGTCGCTTCAAAGGTGTGGCCCGAACCCTGAATCAGCGCGGTCGCGGCGTTGGGTGCGGCCCGGTCCAGCGCCCGCGCTTCCGCCACCGTCACGGTCGCATCGTCGGCGCCGTGTACAATCAGCCACGGAACCTGAACCTTCGCGGCCACGGCTACCACGTCGAGCCGCTGGCGATTGGCCTCGTAGTCCTCCTGGACCACCCGGTAGAGCGGCATGTTCTGCCCCGTGCGCGCATTGACGACGTACGCAACGCCCCGGCGCTTCAGGTCCTCGCGCTGCTCCGGCGTCCAGCGATCGAACGTCGACACGGCATTCCAGGTGACCAGCGCCGACAGGTCGTCGCGCTCCGCCGCCGCGACGATGCAGGTGCCGCCCCCGCGACTGTGACCCAGGAGGCCCACCGATTCCATGCGGCGGCCATCGCTCCACCTCCCCGCGATCAGCTGGTCCAGCATCCAGTGCACGTCGGCCACCTCGTGGCTGACCTTGTTCCTGCCGAAGGCCTCCAGCTCGGTGAAGTCCACCAGGTTGGCGCCGATCCCGTTGCGCGACCCGTTGAACGAAACGACCAGGTGACCCGCGCGGGCCAGGCACTCGCACAGATGCGGAAAGAACCCCCAGTCCTTGAACCCCTTGAACCCGTGCACGACGAGTACGGCCGACTCCGGCGGGGAGCTGCCTTGGCGTCGCACGTCGAGGCGGACGACTTCGCCGTGCGGCGGCGTGACTTCGCCCCGCGTGTGGATCAGGGCCATTTGACGTCTCCTGTTCCTCCGAGATGGTTTTCCAGGCGCGCAACCGCGAAAAGGTAATCCGAGAGCCGGTTCAGGTATCGAACGACCTCGGGATTCACGAACGACCTGGCCGCCAGCGTCACGGTTCGTCGTTCCGCCCTCCGACACACTGCGCGCGCTGCATGGAGGTGACTCGCCCCGGCCGTTCCCGCCGGGAGGATAAAGTGGCGCAACGGCCCCGTAACCGCTTCGGCCGCATCGATCCACGCTTCCATCGCCTCCACGCGCGCCACCGGAAGATCGGGCAACGCGGGAACCGGACGGTTGTCCCGGGGTGGAGGCGTTGCCAGGTGTGCGCCGATCGCAAACAGATCCGACTGGATGCGCCCCAGGTTCGCGCGAATATCGTCGTCCTGCACGCAGGCTCGCGCCACCCCCAGCACGGCGCACAGCTCGTCGACCGTTCCGTAGGCCTCCACGCGCGCATCGTCCTTGGGGACTCTGCCGCCGCCAAAGAACCCCGTCTCGCCGGCGTCCCCCCGCCGGGTGTAAATCATACGCTCAGCGGCCCCCGAGTCTGGTGAACTTGCGAATGGCCATGGCCTTGTCGAGCAGGCTCGATTGCGCTTTCGGATCGTCGTCTTGCCCCAGCAGGAGCGCATCGCGTAGGTCCAGCATCACTTCGAGCATCACCTGGTCGCGCTGGAACCCGAAGTCAAGCGCCGCCATGCGGGGGCGATCGCCGGACCGTTCCGCCTTTCCGTAGGCCTCCCGGTACACGGTCTCGAGGGTGCCGATAATCCTGGATCTCTCGCGCATTCAGTTTGCCCTCCAGGCTTCCCGCCCGTTCGCTCGCCGACGGCTTACCGTGCCCCGGTCGGACCGCGCATTGTATGTTGAAACGGTAGCGGCGACTGGGCCGCGCCAGGCAAGAGAAACCGAGGGAGTCCCGAACCTTGACTGAATCAAGATCGGTAGGGGAAACCAGTATCGACCTGACGGCACCGTCCGACGAAGTCGTCGCAAAGGCGAATCAACTGTACTGGCACTCGGAAGAAAGTGTCAACAAGGTCGCCCGGCAGCTCGACCTGTCCAAGGGTATGCTCTACGAGATCCTGACCCCCCTCCCCGCAGAACTGCCCTGCCCGCATTGCGGCGACGAGACCTCGTACGCCAACCGCACCGCTCGCGACCGCGCGTTCGTCTCCTGCGCCGCCTGCGGCTTCGAAGACGAGGCGCGCCGGGTGCGTGCGCTGCTGGATTCACCCCCGGCCACCGCCCCGTCCGGCGAGACCGCGCCGTCGCGCGACCCGGCCCCGCACGGCGCGGCGCCGCTGCGCCCCAGCCCACCCGCCCCGCGCCGCCTGGAAACGCTGGTGGTGATTTCGGCGTTGGCGGGATTGGCAGCAGGCTTCATCCTCGGCGGCATCCTAAGGCGGCGCTAACCATGGCCACCCAAGCGACCGTCGCCCCACGCGACCCCAGGTCCATCGTTACGGCCGACGCCTTCTCGGTGATCCCCGAGCTGATCGGCACCCCGCTCGCAACCCCGCGGCGACGATTCGGCGCCATCATGATCGACCTCGTCCTGATCGGCCTGCTACAGCTCCTTGGCTGGTTCGTCCTGGGCGCATTGGTCGGCCTCGCCCTGTTTCGCATGGCCCTGCGCAACGCCGACGGCACGTCGTCGAATCGGAAGCGCAGGCTCGGGTTCGGATGTGCGGGGACGGCCATGCTCGCAATCTCGGTCCTCGCCGCAGCCGTGCCGCTGCTGCTGCGCATGGCGGACACGGCATCGGACAGCCTGCCGATCCAGTTGTCGTTCGGCGACAGCGCGGACGTCGCAGTGCCGGCCCCCACGCTGACCGAGCGCGACGAGATAATCAGGGACCTCGAGGAGCAGCTGGCACAGCTGGAGGACGCCGACGCGCCGTCCACCCTATTCACCTGGATTCGCGACGCGGCCGATGAAGTCGGATTGGTGTTCGGCTGGGGCACCGTCTACATGACGCTCTTCCTGGCGTTGTGGGGCGGCCGAACCCCGGGCAAAAGGCTCACCGGCCTGCGGGTCGTACGTCTGAACGGCCAACCACTCGGGCTGTTGATGTCGTTCGAACGAGCGGGCGGCTATGCAGCCGGTTTCGCCACCGGGCTGCTGGGGTTCGCACGGGTTTGGTGGGACCCGAACCGCCAGGGAATTCACGACAAGATCGCCGACACCGTAGTGATTCGGGATGGCATTGCCCGGAAGCTGCGCGACAACAAGGGAACACAAACGTGAAAAACGAAACTCGACGACCCGCCGGACTCCTCGCGCTGGCAACGCTAACCGTGGCACTGGCTTGCGGATCCGGCGGCGCGGAAGACGCCGCACCCGCGGCGGCCGATCCAGGCGGGGCTGCGCCCGGCCAGAGCGAACCCGGCCAGGCGCAGTCGCAAAGCACCCACTCCCAATCCATCCCCACCTCGATGCTGTCGCCCGAAGGCACGAACGCCGTGCCGCCCGCGCAGGAGTTCCAGCTCTCCGAAATCGGCTTCGATTACGGGTCCGACGACGCCCCGATCAAGGTCGTCGAGTTCAGCGACTACGGCTGCGGCTACTGCCGCCGTTTCCACACCGAGACCTTCCCCACGCTGCTACAAGACTTCATTGAACGCGGCAGAGTGCAGTGGAAATACGTCACCTACGTCAGCGGCATGTTTCCCAACGGCATGACGGCCGCGTTCGCGGCGGAGTGCGCGGGCGAACAGGAGCTCTTCCCCGCGATGAGCCCGCTGCTATACGAACGGCAAGGCGACTGGAAAGGCCTGCAGGACCCCTACGACGCGTTCGAGGCCATGGCGACGGAGGTGGGCGCAAATTCGGAACAGTTCCGAACGTGCTACGAGGAACAGCGCCCCCGTCCGCGCGTGCGCAGCGGCATCATCTCGGGCGCCCGACTGGGCGTGCGAGGCACGCCGTCGTTCCTGATCAACGGGGTGCCCGCCATGGGCGCCCAGCCGCTCGTCTGGTGGGATGGACTGTTCAGCGCCATCGAGGAGGAGGGGGGCGGCGACCCGTTGGACGGCGACCCGTCGGGCGGCGCCGCGCGATAGGCTTTGCGGCGGACGCCGGGTCCATGACGACCTCGTAGTCCTCCTCGTAGCCCACCCGCGTGGGCGACGGCAGGTAGCGCGACAGATTGACCTCCGCCTTTTCCAGCTCGCGATCGAACGCGTCCAGGTCGCGCTGCGAGGCCTCGGCGGCCGAGTCGGACGTCGCGTATACGATCCGGCCAAGCTTCTGATCCTGGAGTTTCAGCCGGCGTCGCATGAGCTCCGCTTCGACGAAGGCTTCGCGAACGCCCGGGAAGCGATACCGGAATCCGTCGTCGTCCGCCTCCACCTCCGCGTCGAACTCGGCCGCGATTCGCTCCAGCTCGGCCAGTATCATCTTGGGCTGCACCTGCTGGTTCTTGATCCCGCGCGTCACGTGCTGGATCGCGTCGCGAACCGATACCCAGCGCACCGCGCCGCCGACGCTGCGCGCGTAGACGAGCCCCAGGAGCAAGCGACGAACGTTGCGCCGCAGGCGGGCGCGGTTCTCGCCAATCAGCCCGATAGACCGGAGCGCGGGGATGGCGAAGAAGAGGCTGCTGAACGCAAAGGGCACGACCCCAAGGCCGTAATAGAACAACGGGTCGAGCGGCGGCAGGCCCTGACTGGCCGCGGTGAAGCTGGGCACCAACCCCAAGCCGATGGCCGCCGCCAGGTTGAACCCGTTCATCGCGGCGATTCCCATGTTGGATCCGCCGCTGTTGCCGGTGAGCTTTTTCGGGTACTCCAGTCGCATCCAGGCGGGCTTCGGTTCTCTGGCGCGGACGCGTCCATGCGCACTCTTCATGAGCTCCGGAAACGCGTACACCACCTCGCCCGCATCGGAGACCCGCGGATCGCCGCCGTATGCGCCGGTCAGCCGCCCCATCTCCTCTGCCGCGTCATCAACCGAGAGCCCCGTGTGCTCGATGAGCTCGGACGAGGTTAGCACGCCCTTTCGCGCCTGAATCAGCTGCACCACGGTGCGGTCCTTCTGCAGCTGCGTGGGCCTGGGTTCCTCGGGGCCGAAAATGAACGCGAAGACCTTCTTGTAGAACGGCGGCCGCGCGTCTTTCGGCAGCCGCTTCGCGTGACGGTCTCCGTAGTAGAGACTGCGCCGATCCCAACCTCGCCCCCCCAGCAACCAGTGCAGGACGAGGAAGTCGCCAAGGCCGAAGCCTCCCCTGCCGCCGAAGCCGCGGTCGTCCCGGTTCGCCGCCATCAACGCGAGAATGGCCACGACGAAGACGACGAAATAGACCACGAGCATCACCGCGGTAGACACCTTGAATCCCACCTTGAAGGCCGACCACGCCGCTCTGCGAAAGCGCACCCCGAACGGCTCGGCGTCCCGCGAGATGAGCTTCGGGTCGAATTGGTAGAGCAGGTCGCCGGAATCCGCAACCTCGAGGTGGCCGCGGTACGTCTCCAGAAGATTCTTCAGCGACGACTCCGCTTCGTGATCGGGCATTCCGGTAGCCGCGACGACGTCGCCCACGGTGGCGCGGCCGCGAAGGGTGCGCAGTGCGGAAATGACGGTCGTATCGGGTGCGGTCGGGGCAGTAGCAGCCATGGCAAGCAATCAGGAGCGTGGTGGGCAACCCGGGGATCAGCGTCTGCGTCTACTCAGTGTCCCCGTCAACCTCAAAGATTTGCCCGACCGTGGCAGAGCGCAACCGCCAGGGCAACGATGACCAGTTGATGATCGGGTCTGATTAGCCTGACCCCGCGCAGGCCGACCAGCCACACGGGACACAGGAGCCACATGCAAGGCAACACCAACCTCGACGATGCGGTCTACCTACTCGGTCCGCCGTACCGCCGACTTGTCCGAATCGATCTCGACAACCCACCAACGATTAGAGAAGGCGGATGGGTGATGGCCTGGCATCTGGCCAGCCGCCGCTGGAAAAAGGGCGCAACCGTGGCCACCAATCGCGCCGCGGGCGTGGCGCTCGCCATCATCCTTCCCAGCCAACACGATCGCGCGTCCATTCTGACGATCCTCCGCGCGATTGAACGGTCGCGCCCTCAGTCGGTGCTCCCCTATCATGCCGAGCCCACCGCCCGCGAGCTCGTGAGCGTGATCCGGCGCGAACCTACCTGCCTTGCCAGCAGCGTGACCGATTACCTGGTGTGGCGAGGATTCTCGCTCGATCCGATCACGCGGAGCATCATTCGCCGCACCGTGGAGCTGAGCTCGCAGGTGCAGACCATCGACGCCCTCGCGAAGAACCTGTACATGTCTCGCAGGGCTCTGGGCCGGAAACTGCTCAACAACGATCTGCCGGTCGCTTCCCATTGGCTGCACATGGCCAGGGTGCTGCGCGCCACGATCAGGCTGCAGAACAACTCCGAAGCCAGCCTCTTCAGCGTTGCGGCTTCCCTTGGCTACACCGACGGCTTCTCGCTAAGCAACCAGATGTATCGACTCTGCGGGATCAGGCCCAGGGAAGCGAGAGAGCGGCTCGGTTGGGAGTGGTTGCTGGAGACCTGGCTCACAAGAGAGGCCGCCAAGGGCGGCGTCGGGCCGATCCTCGCGAACGGCCGATCCTCCATCGTCGGCATCTCCAGGCCACCGCGAAGCGAGCCGCTCAAGTCGACGGCCCGCTGAGCCCAAGGCTCCGTGGCACAAGAACTTCGCCTGGAGCTCTTTGGAGGTCCCGTCCTCTGGAGGGATCATCGGACCGTCCGGGTTTCTCCGCTTCAAAGCGTGTTGCTTGCCCTGGCGTTCGGCAAGGAGGAAACGCGCATTCCCCGCCAGACGCTGCAGACGCTCCTATGGAAGCCCCACAACGACAAGGCGCTTCGGCATCGCCTCAGTCAGCTCGTCTACCAGACCAACCAGACGGCCGACACCCGAGTATTCGAGCCCGACGGCGAGCACATCGTCGTCAATCGGGGTACGGTAACCTGCGACGTCGACGAGTACTCGGCCCTCGTGTCGTCGGGAGAGTTCAGACAAGCGTGGGAAGTCTTCGAGCGCGGGTTCCTGTCCGCCTGCCACCACCGCAAGACGCCGCCATTTGCCGACTGGATCGAGGAACAGCGGCTCGCCAAGCGCTCGGAGCTGCGACGGGCGGCGTTGACGGCATGGGAGATGGCCGACGCTTCGCATCAATGGTCCGCCGCCAAGCGGGCGTCCGAGATCCTGCTGCGACTTGATCCGCACGAAGAGGCCATTCTGCGCAGGGTCATGCGGGCTCGCGTGTTCGCCGGCGAGGTCCGCGAAGCGGAGGCCGTCTACCGGGCATTTGCCGACCGCGTCGACCCGTCCGGACAGTGGACGCCCGAACCCGCCACGAAGACTCTGTTGCAAAACGTCAGGAACCTGCGCCAGGACCCGATTGACCGGCCTGCTTCCGCCAAATCTCGCTCGCCGACGCCCCGTTCATCGGCAGGACGGACGAGCTTGCGGAGCTGACGCGAAGCCTGTTTCGCGAGAAGGCGGTCGCGAGTTGGAAGACGATCACGGTGCGCGGTGAAACCGGCGTCGGCAAGACCAGGCTCGTCAGAGAAGCCATGAAAGGGGCGCCGTTCCGGGGCTATCGCGTTGTCGAAACGACCGCTGCTCCCCTTGAACGCAACATCGCGCTCAGCCCGCTTCTGGACGCGTTGAGCGCCAAGTGGGTGCTGCCCTTTCTGCGCAGACTCGACGAACCGTGGCGGACGTCCATGCTCGCTCTGCTGCCCGAGCTGCAAGAGCGGTCCGTCGAGCCGTTCTTTCCGCTTGTCGGGGGGCTTTCGCGACAGACTTGCGAAGCCCTGCTGCGACTCTTCGGCATGATCGCCAAGTCTCAGCGAACCATCCTCTACATCGACGAGTTTCATTGGACCGACGAAGCGTCGCTCGCAGTCCTTCATTTCCTCCGCAGACGCTGGCGCGAAGGCGACTTCACGTTGCTGGTCTCCTATTGCGAAGCCGAGCTCGGGCACGACGACAGCGTGGCCCGCTTCATCCGCGAAACGGAGCTGGACCAGGACACCACCACGGTGCAGCTGGAAACGCTCAACGAAGACGCGGCCCTCGAGCTGGCCAGGTCCGTTGCGGCAATCGACGCCAACGAAGCCCGACTCAACGCGCTCGCGAAGGCGGCCGGCGGCATGCCCGGATTCGTCATCGACCTCGCATCCCGCTCGAACGGCGTCGCCAAATCAACGGAATCGGACGCCGGCGTGCCGATTCCCAGCTCCGCCCACGGAATCATTACCCGCCGCGTAGGCCGACTGAACAGCGTTGCCCGCAACGTCGCCCAGTCCCTCGCGGTAACCGGACGAATCGCCAGGCTCCAATGGCTTCGAGCGATTGCCGGTTCCACGCAATCCGAATGCCTGGAAGCGCTGGAAAAACTGCAAAAGCTCCAGCTGGTTCGCTGGACGCCTCGAGGCATCGAGTATCGTCACGCATTGTACGGCCGCGCGGTCTACCAGCAGATTCGTCCGTCCAAGCGCTCCGTCCTGCATGCTCGCACGGCCAGGGTTCTGCATCGCGTCCTGAAGGAGCCGGCCCCGTTGGAAGTAGCGCGACACTACCATTTGGCCGGCGATCCTCGCAGCGCGACCTTGGTGCAAGAGGCGACGCGAAGCACGGACGCCATGTGCGTCCAGGAGCGTCGGCGTCTCCTGGAGTCCGCGTACCCGCTGAGCCGCGGCGCCGAACGGGGCGCGCTCGCCGTCCGCCTGGCTCGCGTCAACTACGATCTGCGGCTCCTGCGCCGCGCCCGGCATTATTGTGACGAGGCACTCCAAGACCCCGTGCGCCTCAATCCGGCACAGACCGTCGACGCGCGCACGATCAAGGCCGACATCCGCCATCTCCTCGGAACCATCACCGCCGAATCGGCCCTTGCCGAGCTTCAACATCTCGAGGAGCAGGCCCGCAAGTGCGCCGATCAGACCGTCGCGGTTCGCGTGCTCGACACCAGGTTGCAGCTGTTGGACCGAGCAGGCCTGCGCGCCCACGTCGCCGAAGAACTGAACCGACTCAACGCCATGCCGCTTCCCAGCGAACGCGTGGCGAAGTCGCATTTCCTGGCCATGTTGGGGTTGGGTGCTCAGTACGACGATCCCGACGCCGCCTTGAAGAGCAGCCAAAGGGCGGTCGAGATTGCCGACGCGGGGCGCCTGCGCGATGAAAAGGCTCTCTGCGCACAGCGACATGCGCGCGCCCTGACCGCGTGCGGGCTGGTTGCGACCCCGCCTGCATGGCAATTCATGCTTCGGGCTCGGGCGCTGACGAAAGAGGCCGGGCTGCAGGGCCTCCATGCGCTCGTGCTGCTCGACCTCGCCGAATGGCACACCGTCACGGGCGATCACGGCACCGCCGCCAAGACCCTCTCCGAGGCCACCGAGGCGACGCAGGAAATGGATTGCCCGCACATCCGCACGCGCCGGTGCCTCGCCCAGGGTCACCTCGCGATTGCGCGCGGTGTAGCGCGACAATCAGGATGAGACGCTTGCGACAAACAAGGTGAGACGGCCGGAGGTGGCGGCGGGAGGTTTGAGCTTTGGTGTTTCCCTGGGATCAGGAGAGACGCGAAGTGCCGGGCCGACGGATTACGGACCACCAGATGGAGCTGTACATGACCGCTCGACGGAAGGACGGGCCTGCGCTGGCGGCGGCGAAGGCGGGGTTCAGCAGGGCGACGGCGTATCGGATCGAAGGGGATCCGGGGCGTCGGTCGGTGAAGAAGCCTCGGGGGCGGAGACGCCCCGACCCTTTGGCGGGGATATTCGACGAGGAGATCGTGCCGCTGCTGGAGGCGAACCCGGGGTTGCGGGCGGTGGCGCTGTACGAAGAGATGATGCGGCGTCATCCGGGGGTTCGGCGGACGCTGGAGCGACGGGTTCGGAGCTGGAAGGCGAAGCACGGGCCGGCGCGCGAGGTCGTTTTCCGACAGAAGCACGAGCCGGGGCGACGGGGGTTGTCGGACTTCACCGACGCCGGGCGTCTGGGGGTGACGGTTGGGGGAGAGAAGCTGGTGCACAAGCTGTACCATTTTCGGCTGGAGTACTCGGGATTCTGCATGTGGCGGTGGTGTTGGGCGGGGAGAGCTACGTTGCCCTGGCCGAGGGGTTGCAGGACGCGCTGTGGGCGCTGGGCGGCGTTCCGAAGGAGCACCGGACGGACAGTCTGTCGGCGGCGTTTCGGAACCTGAAGCGTCGTGCGCGGGAGGACCGGACCGCACGTTACGAGGCGTTGATGGGAGACTACGGGATGAAGGCGAGCCGGAACAACCGGGGCCGGGCGCACGAGAACGGCTCGATCGAAAGCGCGCACGGGCATTTGAAGCGGGCCATCGAGGATGCGCTGCTGTTGAGGGGATCGAGGGACTTCGAGACGATCGAGGCGTACCGAGAGTTCGTGAGCCGGGTGGCGAGTCGCCGCAACGCTCGCAACCGCAAGAGGATCGACGCCGAGCGAGCCGTGCTGCGGCCGTTGCCGAGGCGTCGCAGCGACGGTTTCGAGGAGACCTTGGTGCGCGTGACGAGCGCGGGTGGGTTCTCGCTGCGGCGGGTGTTCTGCACGGTGCCGTCGCGGCTGGTGGGACACCGGCTGCGGGTGAGACTGTACGACGACCGCCTGGTCGTCTTCGTCGGGACCGAGGAGCTCGTGACGTTGCCTCGGGGCCACCCGGGACCGGGAGGGCGACGGGGACGGGTCGTGAACTACCGGCACGTGCTGCCCTCTCTGCGTCGCAAGCCGATGGCGATGATGAACTGGGTCCACCGCGACGGTTTGTTCCCCCGCGACGCCTACCGCCAGGCTTTCGACGCGTTGCGCGAGCGCCTGGACGACCGCGAGGCCTGCCGGCGGATGGTCAAACTCCTTGCGCTGGCCCACGATCACGGATGCGAGGCCCTGCTGGCCGACGAGATCGAAGCGCAGCTCGAGGCCGGGCGGTTGCCCGACGCCGAAGTGCTGCGCGACCGGTTCCCAGCGCCGGACTCCCTTCCCGACCTCGAAACGACCCTCCCGCCACTGTCGCGCTACGACGACGCCTGCCTGAACGGAGCACCGCGATGAAAGACTCCTTCATCGTCGATCCCCCGGCACTCGACCTGTTGCTGAAGCAACTGCGCCTGCCGAGCATGCGGGCGCTGTGGAGAAGCTTCACCGAACGCGCGGACCGGGAAGACTGGTCCTCGGCGCGCCTGCTCGCCGCGCTGGCCAGCCAAGAAGTCGCCGATCGCGAACGGCGGCGCTTCGAGCGGCACCGAGCCGAGGCGAAGCTGCCCCGCGGCAAGACGCTCGACAATTTCGACTTCAACCTCGTGCCCGCCGTGTCGAAGGCGCGCGTGGGCGTGCTGGCGAGCGGCGACATTTGGCTCGAAGAAGCGGCCAACGTGCTGCTCTTCGGTCCGCCGGGAACGGGCAAGAGTCACCTCGCCGCGGGCATCGGACTCAAGCTGGTCGAAAACGGCTACCGCGTGCTGTACCAGCGAACGTCGAGTCTGGTGCAGAGGCTCCAGGCGGCGCGGCGCGACCTCGCCCTCGACGCCGCCATCGCCAAGCTCTACAAATACCACCTCGTCATTCTCGACGATTTCTCCTACGCCACCTGCGAAGGGACCGAAACCAGCGTCCTCTTCGAACTCATCGGCGCACGCTACGAGAATCGCTCGCTCCTCGTCATCGCCAACGAACCTTTCAGCGCCTGGGACAAGATCTTCGGTGGCGAAGCCTTGACCGTCGCCGCCGTCGACCGCCTCGTGCACCGCTCCCACGTCTTCGAACTCAACGTCGAAAGCTACCGCCGTCGCGCCGCCGTGGCCGCCAGGAAAGCCGCCGCTGGGCATGGACAGACCGACGAACCGACTCCGGGACGTGGGGTACGCGCCGGGGCCGACCCCCACTCCCATCCTCGCCACCCGGCAAGTTGGCTATGGCGACGGCCCAACCCGCCACGCTCCATCGCCGGCGGCGGACGGAGGTCACAAGCATGAGGTCGGTACGCGGTCACGATTGGTCCGCGCACCGGCGGAAAGAACCGCGAGGGCTGCCGAGTGAGCGGGCCCGCCGGTCACCCGCCGGTCCATGTCGGAACAAGTTCCAACACGGAACGACGGGTAATGGTTACCCACCCACCCCGCAGCGACGCTCACGCTGGCACGGGGGTGGAGAACGGTACCGTCCAGCCTTGATTCCGTGCTCGGACCGTCCAACGAAGTAGGACCGCCTCACAGGCTCTCCAGGACGCTCAACCTGCTCCACGCATGCCACCTTGTTATCATCCCTTCGTTCACAACGTCGCGATCTCGTATTCTCACCTTGATTGTCGCTACGTCTCACCTTGATTGTCGCTGTGCAAGCCCGCATTCAGGAGCGTCTGGAGATGGTTGTCGAAGTCGACCCGGACGGGGTCACGGACCCGGCGCTGGGAGTCCAGCGACGGATTCCGGAGACCGGGCGCGAAACCGTAACCGTCCGCGCGATGCCCACGCTCGAGCTGACGCTGGTTCCGTTCATCTGGGAGCGGGAGCCGGATCGGTCGATCGTCGCAACCGTGGCCGACATGGCGGCAAACGCGGACGCCCATGAGTTGTTGGAGGACGCCCGCAGGCTCTTACCCGTGGCCAACATGGACGTGGGCACGCACGTGTCGGTGACTACGTCGAGCAACAGCACGTTTTCGTTGCTGCAGGAAGTGCGCGCGATCCGCCTCATGGAGGACGGGAGCGGATACTGGATGGGCATGATGCCGGGGTTTGCGCGCTGGGGAGGAAGAGCGTACGTACCCGGATGGGAGAGTGTTTGAGACCAAGCGCCAGCACGATTGCACACGAGCTTGGGCACAACATGTCCCTGCGGCACGCGCCATGCGGCGGAGCAGCCAACCCCGATCCCGACTATCCGTACGCCGACGGAAACATCGGGGGGTGGGGCTTCGACATTGAACAATCAACGCTGGTGGATCCAGGCCAGGGAGACTTGATGTCGTATTGTCGGCCCCGGTGGATCAGCGACTACCAGTTCACCAGTGCGACCGATCATCGCCTGCGAGAAGAGGCGACGACGCCCATGCCCGACGTGGCGGCCGCTCGCGTGCCCACGCTTCTCGTCTGGGGCGGAGCCGACGCCAACGGCGTACCCTCGCTGAGACCGGCTTTCCTGGTAGACGCCACCCCCGCCCTTCCACCTCCCTGCACCGCCTACGCCCTCTCCGCCCACACCACGGACGGCGCCCCCGCCTTCTCGTACGCTTTCGACATGCCGGAGGTCGCCGACTCGGATGGCGGCGGCGGCTTCGTCTTCGCCATCCCTGCCGACGGCGACTGGGCCGCCGATCTCCGATCCATCACCCTCGCGGGACCCGGCGGCACGACCGTGCTCGATCACGATACCGACGACCCCATGGTCATCCTGCGCGATCCGCGCAGCGGTCAGGTGAGAGCCTTCCTGCGCGGTGCAGCCGCGACGGCCATGACGACGGACGTGACGACGGCCAGGACGGTCACCGCGGCTGATGTTGGGGGGCTGTTGCCGCAGCCGGGACTCGAAGCGCTGTTCAGTCGCGGCTTGCCGGGTCGCTACCGCATCGACGACACCCCGCGCTGACAGGAGGGACAGAAGCGCCAACCTCGTTCCAGGGGTTCGCCGCACAAGCAGGCGTTGACGCGAGCGTGCCCGCACATCGGACAGCCGGCCGCGCCGGGCGGCAGCGCACCGTCACAGTTGGTGCATCGGGCGGACACTTCTCTGGTGAGCGCAATGACGCGCCCAACTTCATGGGGCGTGGTGATGCCCTCGGCGACCTGACGTTGGGCGTCGTCCGCCATCGACCCCATGCCGTTTCGGCGAGCAAGCGTGCGCAACGTCGAGATCGACGCGCCGCTGGCGACGGCGGCACGGATTTCGTCGTCGACCACCAGCACTTCGAACACGCCGCTGCGGCCCCGGTAGCCGTCGGTGCATGACCCGCAGTCGGACTCACCGCGCCCCCAGCACCGTGAACACAGCTTTCTCACCAGGCGCTGAGCAACCACGCCGGCCAGACCGCCGGCGATCAGGAATGGCGGCACCCCCATCTCGACGAGCCTCGTAATGGTGCTCGGCGCGTCCACGGTGTGTATCGTGGTGAGCACCAGGTGCCCGGTTACGGCAGCCGACATGGCGATCTCGGCGGTCTCGCGATCGCGCACCTCGCCGACGAGAATCACGTCGGGGTCCTGGCGCAGAATGGCGCGCAAGCCGGATGGGAACCCCACGCCGCCCTTGCGGTCGATCTGCATCTGCGCGACGCCCGGGAACCTGTACTCGACCGGATCTTCCAGCGTAACAATGTTGATCCCCAGGGCGGAGAGTTCAGCTACGGCTCCCGAGAGCGTGGTGGTCTTCCCGCTGCCGGTCGGTCCCGCGGCAATCAGCACGCCCTGGCGTCGCTTCAGGATGTGCCGCAGCCTGGCAAGATCCTTGGGCGCAAAGCCAAGCGACCCGAGATCGGGCGGCGCGTCGCCCGGATCGAGAAGCCGCAGCACGGCCTTCTCGCCGTCCAGCGTGGGAATGGTGGACACCCGCACCGTAAGAGGGGTGTCCCGTTTATCGATGGTGAATCCGCCGTCCTGAGGCCGGCGGCGCACCGCAATGTCCAACCCGGCCATGATCTTCAAGCGCGATATCGCGGCACGGTGGGTGCCCGGCGGCAGCTCGGTGGCGGTCACGAGAGCGCCATCGATCCGCAGCCGTACGCGGGAGCCGCCGCCAAAGGCCTCGACGTGAATGTCGCTCGCTCGGCTCTTGATGGCGTTCGAGATGATATGATCGACGATCCGCACAATCGGCGCGGAAGTCGCTTCCTGTTCGAGGTGCCGCGACTTGCCCGTTGCAGCCTTCGCCGTGGCGGGCGACGGACCAAGCCGATCGAGGAGCTCCGGCAGCTCCTCGCCGTAATGCGTGGACACCGCCTGCGCCAGGGCGGAGAGCGTCGCCACCACGGCCTCGACATGGCAGCCGGAGCGGAAGGACAGGTCGTCGATCAGCTCGGTCTCGAGGGGGTCGGCAACCGCTACGGTCAGCAGCCGACCCTTGAGCGACAACGGGAGCACGCCCTGAGCGCGGGCCGTGGCGGCGTCGATCCTGGCAAGCGCCGCCTTGTCGCACTTCAAGGGGGCCGCGACGAAGCGCAGGTCCAAATGTGCAGCGAGGACCTTCGCCAGTCGCGACTCGTCCACGAGACCATTGCGCAGCACAACGTCGCGCAGCGCCCTGCCGGAACGTCGCTGTTCCTTGCGCGCGCCCTCGAGTGTGGCGGGGGCAATTACGCCCGCATCTGCCAGCAGCTGGCCCAGAAGTTCGTCATGTGTCGTCATAGCGCCCACAAGGTACGAATTATCCGGGGCGCTACAATAGCTGGATGGGACGTTACTCCCCGACCGCCTTTTTCAGCACCTTCGGGATGTCGATTCCCAGCACCGAGCCCAACCCTTCCATGGTGCCGTAGGCGCTCCGCAGCCGTTGGTTGAGCGCGTTCGACACCGCGTCTCCCTCGCCGCTGTCCATAACCACGACCCGATCGATGTCCACGCCTTCGACCGCACCCACCGCGGTTGCCAGCAGCTCGGGCAGCTTCTCGGCCAGGAACACCGCGAACGCCGCATCCCCTCCCGCCTGCACCTCGGCATACAGACGACGCAGCACCTCGACCTGGGCCTTGCCCCGCTCCAGCAAGGGCGCGGCTTCCGCTTCGGCCCGCGCCAACGCCGCCATCTTCTCCGCCCTTGCGGGCTCGACCACATCGGCGAGCAGACGTTGCGACTCCCTATCGACGCGCTTCATTTCGAGCACCCGCTCGGCCTCGACCTCGGCCTCCAGCGCCTTCACGCGCGCAATCTTCTCGGCAGTCTCACCTTCGCGATCCAGCTCGGCCTGACGCACGCGCAACTGGTTCCGAGCCTCGGCCACCTTGATTGAAGCGCTGGCCTCTCGCACCTCGGCGCGTCTTCTAGCCTCCGCTTGCGCTTCTCTCGTATCGGCCTCGGCCTGCGCCTCCGCAATTTCGGCCTGGCGAATCGCCTCGGCGGACTTCTTGCGCCCAATCGCTTCCAGGTAACCGCGCTCGTCGCTTACGTTCTGGATCTTGAGCACGTCAAGGTGAAACCCCAGCGACGCCAGATCCTCGCCCGCATCGTCCGAAAGCGCCTTGCCAAAGCCCAGCCTGTCTTCGTTGACCGCCTCGGGCGTGAGGGTTGCGAGCACGCCGCGCAGATTGCCGGTGAGGGTGTCCTGCGCCAGCTCGCGGATTTCGTCTTCCGACTTCCCCAGCAGCCGCTCGACCGCGTTGTTGAACACCCACTCGGGTTGCGAAGCGATTTTCACGTTGGCGATCGCCTCGACGTTCAGCGGAATGTTCCCTTTGGAAAACGCGTTCCTGACCATCACCTCGATGGGAATGGTCTCAAGGTTCATATGGTGAACCCTTTCGATGATCGGCACGCGAAAAGTCCGACCGCCCAAAATGGAACGATACCCCACCTTCGTGCCGTCTCCAAGCAGCCGGTTCCTGCCCGTGAGCACCACAGCCAGATTGGGCGGCGCGATCACGATAAGATTCTTGATGGTCACGACGATCGTGAGGATAACGGCGATCGCAATCATGCCCAGGCCCACTGCACCCATCGGATCCATAATTGCTCCTTGTCGGTTAGTCTTTTAGCAGCTTTTCTTCGCTCCTTGTCGGTTAGTCTTTTAGCAGCTTTTCTTCGGTTGGGGTGACCAGAGCGACGCCGTTTCTCACGTCTACCACGACGATCGAGGAGCCGGCTTCGAGCACCTTCCCGGCTCCGGATTGAAGATCGGCCGTTGCGCGCAAACGATACCGTCGCGCCCCGCTACGAATACGCACGGCTCCAACGTCGTCTTCGGCGATGTTCAGCACGACCTTCCCGGTCAACCCCACCAGCTCCCTGTCGCCGGCAATGGCGCCTGCTTCGGTGCGTTTGAGGTATCCGAACACCTTGCTGACCAGCGCGCCGCACCCGACGCCCATCGCCGCGGCAACCATGGCGGTCAGCATCGGGGGCGTACCTGCCAGCAGCTGGAGCACGAGCCCGGAGCCGCCGAAGCCGAACAGGCCGTAGACGACCGCCCGCAGCGAGAACAGCTTCGTCGCGGCGTCGCCTCCGTCCGAGACGGCGCCGACGTCGCCGTCAATGTCCGCATCGAGGTCGGCGTCGACGTCGCCGCCGAATACGTCGCCCAGGAGGGACAGCGCGAGAAGTCCGCCGCCCACGACCACCGAGAATACGTAGACCGTGATCATCGGTCGTCCACCCGCCGCCTACAAGTTGGGCGTGTTTGGACGCAGGTCGAGGGTTACTTCCGCCGCCACGTGGCCCATGTCGGCGCGCTCCTTGATCGCGTCGCGCAGCCTCGGCTCGATCTTCCTGTAAGCGGCGAGCACGCCGTCCCGCAGCCTGAGCCGCAAGACCCTGATCGCGTTCACGTCAGGGCGACTGGTGCGCGACGTCTTCTTCGCCTCTTCGAGATCCTGGGGCGTGACCCCGAACGGCACCACGCCCACGTCGTCGTGGCGATCCGAATCCAGGTAGTGAATCGAAACGCTCACGTCGCCACGGGCCGTCTGGTGCGATATGTCGCCAATGGCCCGGAATCGGGCCGCCAAGGGCCCCATCGCGGTGTTCTGCGCCGCCTGGCGATACCCCGATTCGACCAGGGCAAAAAGACGACGGAGACGCTCCGGGGTGGTCGCGTCGTTGTCGGGTAGCTCGGTTTGCAGCTCCTTGCCTCGCGCCTGCCGGTCGTGGAGCGACAGCGCTCGTTGCACGCTGCGCTCGCGCGACCTGTCGATGTTCGCGAGGATCCGATCCGGGTTGGTCCTGTAGCTCATCTCACACTCACCATGGATTGTCGCAATCGGCGAATACGATAACGCGATTCGGTTTGCTCGGCCAGCACTGGCCCAGGTTTGCTCGGCCAGAACTGGCGCGATAGCTTGGTACGGTGCCGACGGCGGCAACCCACTGGGCGGAGAGCGACTCATGACGGACGAATACGGTTACGCAGATGCCTTCGAGCACGGCGACGGGGGACAACGTCCCGCGCGCCCACCGTTCTTCCACAGGCTGTGGATGGTGTTCGTTCAGCCAGGGGACCTGTTCAAGGGGCTGGCTCCCAATCCAGCTTGGTTCCCCATGGCGGTGTTCGTCGGCGCCGTGATGGCGGCGAGCACCTTGCTGGCGCCCGCGGAGATGTATCAGGACATGGCGCTGCAGGGTGTGGACGGCGAGGCGAACGCGGAGGCCGCCGAGAATATCGGGCAACTTCCGCCGATCGTTTTCAGGGTGGGAGCACTGGCCGCCGCCCTGGTCTTCGGGGGGTTCATCGTCCCAGTGCTCATCAGTGTCGGGACCTACGTCCTGTTCGTGTTCATTCGAGGCGACGAAGCCACGTTCAAGCAGCACCTGTGCGTCGTCGTCCATTCGGGGGTTGTCGTCGCGGTAGGTGGGATCTTGAACACGTTTGTCGCTGTGCGCGCGGGCGACCTCACACAGGCTCTGACCGTTGGGAGCTTCTTCCCGTTCCTGCCCGAAGGATTCTTCAGTAACTTCCTGTTCAGGCTCAACCTGTTCAGTCTCTGGGCGGCGGTTATCGTCGGCATCGGGTTGGCCACGCTGGATTCGCGAAGTCCCAAGACGACGGCGGGCGTGCTGGTTGGTCTGCTGATGGCGCAGGCCCTGCTCTTTGCCTTTGTTTTCTAGTCGCTTCGCCGGGGCAGTCTGGTGAAATACGGCAGATAGACACCGAAAGTACCCAACATCACTTCAGCACTACCAACAGGGGGAACCCCCGACCCGAATGTCTCCGGCCGTGGCTCGTCGTGGCGTCGTCGGGCAATCCTGATCGTCGCCGCGACGGCGGCGGCGTTCCATCTCTACGGGGCGGGCTTCGCGCCCTTCACGGCGTTGGTTCAGCGTCCCGTCCACCTGGGCCTCATGGGGACGCTGGCGTTGCTCGGCATCGGCGTGCGCGCCAAACCGCGATCGCGGCGAGGGTGGTGGATCAACGGCGCCTTTGCGGCGGTGCTGATCGCGTCCGTCATCTATCTGGTTGCACACAACGAGGCGCTCGTTTCGCGCTCGGCCACGCCCACGGCCCTCGACCTGATCGCGGGAGTGGTGGTCGTGAGTTTGGTGTTGGTCCTGGCCAAGCGCGCCACTGGATGGGGCCTGGTGGTGGTGGCGGGCGTCGCGCTACTGTACGCCTTCGCCGGGTCCTGGCTGCCGGGCATACTCGCGCATCGCGGATACGGTCCCAGCAGGCTCATCGAACAGCTGTTCCTTTCTACCGAAGGGATCTGGGGCGTGCCCCTGGGCGTGTCGGCCGACTTCGTGTACCTGTTCGTCCTTTTCGGCGCGCTGCTCGACGTGGCGGGAGGCGGCAGGCTCCTGATTGCGCTGGCGGACCGCATTGCCGGGCGCACCCGGGGCGGTCCCGCCAAGACGGCCGCCGTGGCCAGCGCCTTCATGGGGTCGCTCTCGGGCAGCGCCGTGGCGAACGTCGTCACGACCGGCGCCCTGACCATTCCGCTCATGCGCCGCTCGGGCTTCCGCCCGTTCTTTGCGGGGGCGACGGAGGCCGCGGCCAGCACGGGTGGGCAGCTGATGCCGCCGGTCATGGGAGCGGGCGCGTTCATCATGGCGACGTGGACCAATATCCCGTACGCCCGCGTGGCGCTGGCGGCGGCGATACCCGCGATTCTGTACTACGCCGCGCTGCTGTGGGCGATCCACTTTCGCGCAGCGAAGATCGGTCTGACCGGGTCGCGGGGCGGCCCCAAGGAGCCCGTGCTGGGACGCCTGCACCTGCTGCTTCCCGTGGTGGTGATCGTGGCGATGCTCGCAATGGGGCGCTCCCCGATGCGCGCCGCGTTCTGGGGCGTGACGATTTCGGTGCTGGCAGCCTATGCGGCGCCGGCGACGCGTCCTGCGGTGGCCGATCTGGTGCGGACGCTCAGGAAAGGTGCGGCCGGCGCGGTGCAGGTAGCCGCGGCATGCGCCGCCGCGGGCATTGTGGTGGGGGTGGCGTCGCTCACGGGGATCGGGCTCAGGATGTCGGAGCTGATCGTGGTCGTGTCGCAGGGGAACCTGTTCGTGGCGCTGATCCTCACCGCGATGGGTTCAATCGTGCTGGGCATGGGACTCCCCACCACGGCCGCCTACGTCGTGCTCGCCGCCCTGGGCGCGCCCGCACTGGTAGAGATGGGCGTACCGCTCCTCGCGGCCCACCTCTTCATCTTCTATTTCGGCTGCATTTCCAACGTGACGCCGCCGGTGTCGCTGGCCGCCTACGCCGCGGCCGGAATCGCCGACTCTCCTCCCCTGAAAACCGCTTGGACGGCAATGGGACTTGCCGCAGCGGGCTTTCTGGTGCCATTCATGTTTGTGTACGCGCCGTCGCTCATCTTGGCCGGATCCGCCGCGGAGATCGCGATGACCACGGTCACGGGACTGATTGGTGTCGTAGCGCTTGCGGGCGCAGTCATTGGCTACCTTTGGGAACCCGTCGGCCCGTGGCGCAGAGCCATGCTGCTGGCCTCGGCGGTGGCGTTGATTGCCCCCGGACTGACGTGGGACGCCGTTGGCCTTGGACTATTGTTGATGGCGGGATTCAGAGGAGCGGGTCGGTCCGTCGGCAGTCCCGAACCGGAAACAGGAGGGACTTGAGAATGAAAAGATTGACGGCTCTAGTTGTCGCCGCCGCGCTGGCGGGATCGGTTTCCTGCGACTCGCCGCAGGAGTTTCTGAGCCTCGGAACCGCTGGCACGGGGGGGATTTATTACCCGCTCGGAGGCGCCATGGCGGCTCGTATGTCGGTTGACGATCCGCTGCGGCAATATACCGCCGAGGTGAGCGGCGGCTCGGTCGAAAACGTCAATCGTCTGCGCCAGCGGCAGACGGACCTGGCCTTTGCCACTGGGAACACGGTCTACGAGGCGGCCACCGGGGGTTCGGACTATGCCGAACCGGTCGCGGATCTCCGCATTCTGGCGCCGCTGTATCCCAACGTCACGCACATCCTGGTGTCGCGCAGCTCGACCGCGAACTCGGTGGCGGATTTTGCCGGGACGACCGTGTCGGTGGGCGCCGCCGGCAGCGGCACGGAACAGATGTCGCGGCAGATTCTGGAGGCGTACGGCCTTGACTACGACGACGTGACGCCCCGCTATCTGACGTTCAACGAGTCGGCAACCGCGCTCAAGGACGGCGCGATCGACGCTGCGATCATCTCCGTCGGATACCCGGCCGCCGCGGTCCTGGAGGCAACCGCGACGGGCGGCGCTCGCCTGATCGCAATGGAGGCCGACCGGGTGCAGTTCCTGCACGAACGCTATCCGTATTTCAGCCGGGGCGAGATTCCGGCCGGAGTGTATCCCGGCGCGGACGAACCGCTGGCAACCGCGTCGATCATGAATTGGGTGATCTCGATGGCCGACCTGCCGGACGACGTGGTCGAGGGCGTGTTGCAGCTGCTCACCGAAGACCGCGAGACGCTGGCCCAGGCGCACGACATGGTCAACCAGATCGACATGGCGAGACTCAGGGAAGCGCCCATCCTACTGCACCGCATCACCGAAAACTGGGTGAGCTGGAACCTGTCCGGCGATTCGCAGTAGCCGGCGCAACTCACGACAGAGTGATGCGCCCCGCACTCTCCTGCCAACGCCACCGCTTCTCGCTGCCCGACGACTTCCACTATGTGAATTGCGCGTACATGGGGCCGCTCCCGCTGGCCGCCGAACGCGCCGGGATCGAGGGCCTGCGCGCCAAACGTTTCCCCCAGGCGATTGACCCGGCCGATTTCTTTCGCCCCGTCGACGAAGTGCGCGCCCGCTTCGCACGCCTGATCGGAGCGCCCGAACCGAATCGAATCGCCACCGTGCCGTCGGTGTCGTACGCAGTCTCGACGATTGCCCGCAACACCGAAATCTCCCCGGGCGGCAACGTCGTGATCGTGCACGAACAGTTCCCGGGCAACGTCTATCCGTGGCGGAGGTTGGTGGAGGAGAAGGGCGGCGATCTCCGCGTGGTGACGCCCTCGCACGATGGGGGGCGGGGCGCCCACTGGAGCGAGCGGATACTCGACCGGATCGACGCGTCCACGGTGGCCGTGGCCATGGGTACCGTCCACTGGACCGACGGCACCCGGTTCGACGTGGGCGCGATCCGCGAGCGCACCCGCGAGGTCGGAGCCGCGCTGATCCTGGACGGTACGCAAACCGTCGGGGCGGTGCCGATCGACGTCGCCGCGCTGCAACCGGACGCGCTGGTCGTCGCGGGATACAAATGGCTCCTGGGACCCTATTCGCTGTCTCTGGCGTGGTTCGGCGAGCGGTACCTCGACGGGATCCCGCTGGAAGAGACCTGGATCGGCAGGCGCGGATCGGAGAACTTCGCGGGCCTTGTCGAGTATGTGGACGAATATCAACCGGGTGCCCTGCGCTTCGACGTGGGCCAACGCAGCAACTTTGCGTTGGTGCCGGCGCTGTCCGCGTCGCTGGAACTGATTCTGAAATGGCGTCCCGAGCGGATTGCGCGTTACTGCGAGACGCTCATGGACGGGGCGTTTGCGCGGCTGCGGGGCATGGGGTTGCGGGTCGAGGAAGCGGCGTGGCGCAGCCCCCACCTGTTCGGTGTCGGCCTGCCGCCGGGTGCCGATTTGGCGCGGCTCAAGCGGTGCTTTGCGCGGCGGCGCGTGGGGGTGTCGTTCCGGGGGAGCAGCGTGCGCGTGTCGCCTAACGTCTACAACACGAGCGACGACGTGGAGGCGCTGGTGGCCGCGTTTGAGGATGCGGTGGGCGCAACGACGCCATGGGATGGCGGGTGATATTCCTCACCGCACCGTAATCCCCGGTCCAAGCACGACCTCCGCCGTCGCGCCGACTTCGATCCCGTGTTCCGCGAACCACCCTTGACGCACCTCGAGCACCATCCTGGTGGCTATGTCCGAATCGATCAGGGTCTCGTCGAGCGGTTCCATTTGCTTGATGCCCGCGATCCGGTTGCGCTCGTCGAAGAAGGCCACGTCGAGGGGCACATAGGTATCCTTCATCCACAACGACCGTTCCTCTGCACGTGGAAAGAGGAAGAGCATGCCGGTGCCGTCGGGCACGGCGTCGCGGTCCATCAGTCCCTTTTCGCGCTGCTCGGGAGTGGCCGCCACCTCGGCAACGACAGTGTCTGCACCGAGAACGATCCACGCCGTGCCGGGATTCGGCAACTGGGCAACCGGCGAAGGCCTGGCCGATGGCTCGCCCCCATTCCCGGCGCCGCAAGCCACGAGAAGGCCGGCGGCCAGGCAGGCCGTGAGCAGCGAACGCGGCCTTTGGCGTATCTTCCCCATGGTCATGCCTCCTGCAAAGCTGATCGCACAATTCGTGCCCGACTTCGCGCCGAACCACGATCCATCGTAGTTTACTGCCTGCGACGCCACGACGACCAACCACCACCCAGAGAACGCCGCAGTGCCCATTGATCCCGAGTTACTCGAAATCCTCGTCTGTCCCGAAACCAAACAGTCGCTTTCTCCGGCGAGCTCAGGATTGCTGGAGCGGCTCAACGCTGCCGTGACGGACGGCAGGGCAACCACCCGGGCCGGCGACGCCGTGACCGAGCCGGTAAGCGAGGGATTGCTACGGAACGACCAACGCATCCTCTATCCCATTCGGCAGGGCATTCCCATCATGTTGATCGACGAATCGATAGAGGTCGCGGGATTGTAGGAGGGAAGCAGTGGTTTGCCGGGCTAGGCGACGACGAGATGTCCCCGCGCGACGGTCACAGCCTGTCCGACCAGCTCTACGCGGCTGCCGCGGTCCCGCACGGTGAGGACTCCGCCCCGTTCCGACCGCTGCCGAGCGGCCATCTCGGGCTTGTCGAGGACGCAGGCCCACCATGGGGTAAGCGTGGTGTGGGCCACGCCCGTAACCGGGTCCTCGTTGACCCCGACCCACGGCGCGAAGAACCGAGACACGAAGTCGACGTCGGGGTCGGCGCCTGGTGCGGTCGCCGCGACGCCCATGATTCCGCCGGGCAACGCAACCTTGCCGAGCGCGCCGAAATCGGGCTGCAGGGCCAGTACGTCGTCCTCGGTGTCGACGACGACGAGGGCGACCTTGTCGGAGGCCGCGAAGGTGGCGGTGCCTTGGGCGATGCCCAGCGCCTCGGCAAGGCCGTCAGGCATTGGCGAGGCGACCGCTGGGTTGGCGGGGAAGTCCATGCGCAGGTGGTCGCCCTCGGGGTGGACGATGAGCGGGCCGGACGCCGACGAGAAGCGCACCGGGCCCGGCAACCCGAGCTCGCGAACAAGCACGTGGGCGCTGGCCAGGGTCGCATGACCGCACAGCGGCACCTCCACGCTGGGCGTAAACCACCGCAGCCGACGCGCCCCATCGTTGCCGGGCTTGTAGACGAAAGCGGTCTCCGACAGGTTCATCTCGCGCGCGATTCGCGCCATGGCGAGCTCGGAAAGCGCATCGATCTCGACGCAGACGGCGGCCGGATTGCCGGAAAACGGGGTATCGGTAAAGGCATCGACGGTATAGAATGGAATCTCTTGTCCGGCCATTGGTTTCGGGGCATTCGAGGGACGATGCATCCTTGCTGGGGCCACTGCGTTCGTAAGCTAATGAGAAACTCCCCACGGGCTTACCCCGCGTGAAGGAGGGCGACTCGCTCATCACGGCGGGGGGATTCGCCCGCTTCTATACGCCGCTGGCCTCCACCAGCCTGTTGCTGACCGCGACCAACCCCATACTCGCGGCCGCCCTGGCGCGATCGACCGATCCGATCACCGCGCTGGCGGGATACCAGGTCGCGTTCGCCGTCTGCGGAGTTCTCTACGCGCCCCTCCTGGTCGTGCAGCAGGTCGCGGCCACCCGCCTCCTCGGGGGCGGCTCGTTCTCGCCCGTCTTCCGGTTCGCTTATCTCGTGGGCGCGATTCTGTCGCTAATCGGAGGGCTGATTGCCTTTACGGTCGTCGGGGATTTCTTCTTTTCGCGCGTGGTGGGCGTCGGCCCGGCAGTGCTGGACGAAGCCGTGCGCGCCATGCGGTGGTTGTGGCCGGTGCCGTTCCTCACCGCGGTTCGGGCGGCGCACCAGGGCCGCCTGGTGGCCGGACACCGCACCGTGCCGATCGCGGGCGCGACGGGAGGACGCACCGGCATCCTCGCCGTGGTCGTGTTCGCCTTGCTCGCGACCGGGGGCGGGGCGTGGCTGGGGGCGGCGGCGTTCACTGCCGGCATGATCGTCGAGACCGTCGTGGTGATGGTCGCGCGCACGCCCGGGCTCCAGCTGGAACGGGAAGGGTGCGAGCTGGACGACGAGAACGTGGCCCGCTTCTCGGCGCCGCTCATGCTGAACGTGCTGCTGTGGTGGGCTACGCCGCTCATCATCAACGCGGTGCTGGCTCGCACGGCCAACCCGGACACCGCCTTGGCCGCGTTCGCCGTTGTCGAGGCCGTGGCGTGGTTCATCGCCGCGCCCGTGGGGCAGATGCAGCACGCGAGCATCGCCCTCGTGAAGTGTTCGGAGACCCATCGCCGGGTGCGGTCGTGGGGTGGCGTGGTTGCCTTTGCGATGATGGGCCTCCTGCTGCTCATTTCGGTCCCGGCGGTCCGGGAACCGCTGCTGCGCTACCTGTTTGCCCTTGAGCCCGGGCTCATCGCAGTGGCGGGACCCGCGCTTCCCATCGCCGCCGCGTACCCCCTCCTCTACGGGATCCGACAATACTACCAGGGACTCTTCGTGCGTTCGGGACGGCCTGTCGTGGTGGGAACGGGCGCGCTGCTGCGCGTGGCCAGCATCGTCGTGGCCGCTCTGGTCTTGCGTAACGCCGCTGGGGGCGCCGTGTTGGGCGTTGGGCTGGCGGTCTTCGGCCTCGCAGTGGAGGGCCTGTTCCTGGTCCGCGCTGCGCGCAGGGGGGTAATGCGCGAGCTTCGTCAGTCTGCCGGTGCGGCCGTCAACCCCGAGGCGTTTGAAGCCGTAACCGAGTAGGCGCATGGCCTGGACTCCGATGCCCCAGCGACTGGTTCGCCGTCTTCAGGCGGGTGAGGCCAGCAAGTTCGCATTCGCGGCCGCGATGGTGGTTCTGTGGTCCGCGACCTGGGGTGCTCGCGAGACCGGGTTCGTGCAGGGCCTGGTGGGTTCCGCTTGGTTCTGGGCAGCTCTCGCCCTGATTGGGCGGCTGCTTTGGCCACTGCTGGCAGTGCCGAGGCGGGGATGGGCCGTCCGGGAACACCACATCAGGTATCGGACGGGCGTGCTCTGGCAATCAACGACGACGGTGCCGTTCAATCGCGTTCAACACTAGACGCTCGAGAGCCGGCCGTTCGACCGGTGGTTTGGGCTGATCGACGTCGTAGTCATCGCCGCTGGTGAGAGCGAAACCCGAATTCGCGGACTGGATTCCGGCGAGGGAAGTCGACTGGTGGTCCTGATCCGCGAACGGGCAAACGCGTTGCAAGGTCGTCTTGGCGGAGGCGACCCGCCCCAGCCCCAGTTGGAGCGCCTGGAGTGGAACCGGCTTCCTCGGAGAATGATTCTCAGGATGCAGCTCGGAGCCATGGCTGGTGTGCTGTACCTTGCTTTGTTCTTTGCGCTAAGCGTCTTCTTGCGGACTTTGGATGAAGGCGGGGGTAGCCTCGGCAACCTGATGGCGCTGCCCGGGTTTTTCTGGGTCGCGGGCTTTGTTGTCGCCGCTCGAGTCCTATGGCACTGCCTGTCGGTGCCGTGCATGGGCTATGCGCTCACCGACAATGAGGTGCTGTATCGCAAAGGCGTTTTCCGCCGGGACATGTGGATGCTGAGTTTGGACCGGATCCATCACACTGCCGTCCACCAGTCGCTCTTAGACCGTTTGTTCCGGCTGGCGACGCTCGATCTCGCCGGTGCAGGCGAACACGAGACGAGTATCAAGGGACTTGACGCGAAGGAGGCAGAGCGGCTGCTCGTCCAGGTCCAGGCGAAAAGCGAAGGGAACGTTGACCGCACCGATTCTTAGCCCTCCCGATCTCGGCGTCTGGCGGAGGTCCTCGCCACTGGCCTTGATCTTTCTGGTGGGGATGCGGTTACGCCTGATTTTGGGAGGCATCGCCACAGTCGAAATCTGGAATCTGCTTCGTGACGATTTCAACGCCGCTAGGCTGATGACGCTGCCGGTGATCGTCCTGATTGTGGGCTTGGTCGGCTTCTTACGGTACTGGAATCTCAAGTTCAGAATCGAGGGACGGGCCATCCATCTGCGCAGGGGCGTAATCGAGAAGACGTCGCTGGAGCTTCCCCTCGAGCGGATTCAGGCGATCAACGTCCAGCGCAGGTTCCTGGACCGCTTGACCAATCTGGAGACGTTGAAGCTGGATTCCGCCGGTTCAGTGGGTACCGAAGTGGTGCTGCCGTCGGTTTCGAGGCCAGTGGCGGATGCGATAAGGGGGGGCTGTTCTCGCCGTCGACCGGGATGCACGGGAATCCCCGGAGCAGGACGCTCTGGTGAAGCTGGGCTTCGGCGACTTGGTGCGCTTGGGAATAGCCAGCCGCCGCTGGGTCCTGTTCGGCGCGATCACCAGTGCCGTGGGAACTGCCGACTGGACCCTGCGGCCGCTATGGGAGTCACTCTTTCGTGGCCCGGGCACGATCGACGCCATGCGCGCCATCGGGGACGATGTCTGGCCCAAGATCGAGATGGCCAAGTCTTGGTTCGCTGGTTTCGGCGCCCTCGACGCGACGCTCATTGCGCTGGGGGCGGTCGCCGCCCTGCCCGCTCTCCTCGTTGCGTCGGCCACGTTCACCTACTACGGCTTCACGTTGTGGAGCGAGGGCGAAAGGTATCGCACTCGGCGTGGGCTTTTCACGCAAAAGGCGGTATCAGTTGCTGCCAGCCGACTTCAGCATGTGACGATTCGGCAGAACCCGGTTATGCGGATCATGAAGCGGTACGCGCTGAGCAGCCCCGCGGCCCAGGGGTCCACCATCGCCAGCTACGCGCTGGCTTCGGGCGCGGACAGCCTGGATGTTCCGCTCATGACGGATGAGCAGGCCGGGGATCTTGCGCACCGAGTGCTCGGACCGAAAGGCGAGGGCCTGCCTCTGCTACCCGCACAGACGGGTTTCACCCGGGTGTCGCGGCTATACGTCCGGGCCGTCTTCCTGCGTTCGTTCTACAAGCCGGTCCTGTTCCCGTTCCTGGGATTCCTTCTCTACGTCTACCCGGGCGCGATGAAACCGGCGCTCATCGTCTTCCTCGTGTGGGTGTTGCTTCGCATTCCGGCGAGCTGGGTCACCTGGCGCAATCGAGGGTATGCGATTGGCGACGGCGCGCTGGTCAGCCGGGAGGGCTTCCTGCAGCGTCGCACCATGGCGTTCATTCCCAACAAGGCTCAAAGCGTCGAAGTAAGCCGTTCTCCCCTGGAGCTCCGCAGGGACTTGGCGACGCTGAGTGTCGCGCTGGCTTCGGGTGATGAGTTCGTGATCCCTTTCATCGACCACGACCTTGCTCGGCAGCTGCGGGACCGCATCATATCGGACATTGGGACCGGCGAGTCCCAGTGGTATTGACGGTCACCCCACCCGCTTGCGCTTCAGGAAGTCCAGCATGATGTACTGGCCGAGCGTCATGGTCGAGGTGAAGTAGGCCTTGCCCCGCGCGATCTTCGTGATCTTTCTGACAAAGCGGACCAGGTAGGGATCTTGTGCCAGCATGAAGACGTTGATGGGGATGCCCGCGCGGCGGCACGCGGAGGCTTCGCGGTAGGTCGCGCGCAGGATGTTGCGGTCGAGGCCTGCCGAGTTCTTGTATACCTTGCCTCGCTTCAGGGTCATGGCGCTGGGCTTGCCGTCGGTGATCATGATGATCTGCCGCATGTCCTTCTTCTGCCCCCTCAAGAGCCGCTGCGCCATCTCGAGGCCCTCGGCGGTATTGGTGTGGAACGGCCCCACCTGGGCTTTGGCAAGGCGGGCGAGCGGGATTTCCTTGGCGCGGTCGCCGAAGGTCACGACCCGGAGCAAATCGCCCGGGAACTCGGTGCGAATGAGGTGAGAGAGCGCGAGCGCGACCTTCTTCGCGGGCGAGAAGCGGTCTTCGCCGTAGAGGATCATGGAGTGCGAGACGTCGAGCATAAGGACGGTCGCGCACGATGATCGGTAGTCCGTCTGGTGGACCATGAGGTCCTTGTAGTCGAGGTCGATGGGCACCTTCAGGCCGTCGCGGGCGATCGCGTTCTTGAGCGTGGCCGGGATGTCGAGGTTGAGGGTGTCGCCGAATGCATAAGGTCGGCTGCCTGCGTCGGCCTCCACGCCGGTTGCGCGTTCGGTGGTCTCGTGCGCGCCCACGCTCGCCCGCCCGACGGAGCTCATGAGGTCGCGCAGCGCCCGGTAGCCGAGAAAGTCGAGGCCGCGCCTGGTGAGGTTGAAGTGGACCTGCCCCGAGGCCTCGCGGGCTTCGTCGACATATCCCTCCGCAGCCGCGTCGGCCGTTGTGCCGCCGGGCGCCGGTTTCCCGTCCAGCGTGATGTATCCGTCCTCCACCATCTTCTCAATGATTTTGTCGAGAAGTTCGGCAATCTCCCGTTGTACGTCCGCGTTCCCTGGGCCGTCTCCGCGAAGCTCTTCGATCATCTCCTGGGTAAGCTGACCACTCTCGACAAGCGCACGCAGGAGCGCCGTCTTGAGGGCGTTGAGCGACGACGTGTCCTCCAGGCCCGACCATCCCCAGTAAGGGTGGAAGTGCGGACCCCCGGCAAAACCACCGTCCAGCAGGAACTCGGAGAGCATTTCCATGAGGCTCTCCAGGTTGAGGGCGTCGAGCAGGCCCTTGCGGTATTTGGCGTAGGTGGTGAAACGCATGGGGATGAAGCTAGATCCTGGCCTGCACGGTGTAGAGATGGTGATAACGGCCGCGCTTCATGGCCATGAGCTCGTCGTGGCGGCCCCGCCCGACGATTTGGCCGTCTTCAACCACGAGAATCATGTCGGCGCGGTGGATCGTGGACAAGCGGTGCGCGATGACAAGCGTGGTGCGGTCCCGCATCAAGGCGGCGAGACTGTGTTGCACCATGACTTCGCTCTCGGTGTCGAGGCTGGCCGTGGCTTCGTCGAGGAGCAAGATGCGCGGGTCGGCCAGAATGGCGCGCGCAATGGTGACGCGTTGGCGCTGTCCGCCCGAGAGCTTGACGCCGCGCTCGCCGATTATCGTGTCCAGCCCGTCGGGGAAGCCGTCGGTGAACTCGGTGACGAACGCGCGCTCGGCTGCGAGACGCACTTCGTCGTCGGTTGCCGTGCCGCGCGCGAACAGGAGGTTGTCGCGAATGGTGCCGTCAAACAGGAAATCGTCTTGCAGGACGAGGCCGAGCTGCTTGCGGTAGCTGGCCAGTTGCACGGTGCGCAAGTCGATGCCGTCTACCAGGATGCGGCCGCTGTCGGGTTCGAGGAACGACGCCGCGAGACCCGCCATGGTGGACTTGCCCGACCCCGAGCTCCCCACAAGCGCGATCACCGTACCCGGCCGGGCGTCGAAACTGATGCCCTGGAGAACCGGCTTGTCTTCGACGTATCGGAAGTGCACGTCTTCGAAGACCAGATGCCCATTGACGTACGGCATCTCGATCGTGCGCTTGGGGTCGTCGTCCTCGCGCGGCCAGGAAAGCAGGTCCGCCGTGCGGTCGAGTCCCGCGAAGGCTTCGGTCATCTGGGTACCGATATTGGCCATCTGCACGACCGGCGCGACGAGGAAACCGAGGAACAGGGTGAACGAGAACAGCGCACCAATGGTCAGATCGCCGGAAATAATCAAACTGCCGCCGTAGCCCATGACCAGGACGCCGGCCAGGCCCATGAAGAAGGCGCCAAGGCTGCTGACGAGACTGGAAGAAGTCAGCGTAGTCTTGACGTTGGCGAAAATGCGCATGACGCCGGCCAGGAAGACTTCGCTTTCGCGCTCGACCGCGTGGAACCCCTTGATGACGCGAATGCCGCCGAGCGCCTCGGTCAGCCGTCCGGTGACTTCCGCACGGATCTTGCCGCGTTCGCGAAAAGCGGGGCGCAGCGTCTTGAAGGCGCGCGTAGACACGATGGCGAAACCGGCGAGCGGCCCCAGTGCGAGCAGCGTCATTATGGGGCTGATGTTGACCAGGAAGCCGAAGGCGACGATGGCCGTGATGACGCCCCCCACCAGCTGCACCAGCCCCGTCCCCACCAGATTCCGCACCCCTTCGGCATCGTCCATGACGCGCGACACGAGCTCGCCCGACTTGGTGTTGTCGAAGACGCGCACTGGAAGGTTGAGCACGTGTCTCTGGACCTGTGCGCGCAGCTGGGCGATCAGGTGCTGCGCCTCGACGCTCAGCAGCATGGTGAGCTTGTACGACGTGAGCGACTGGATCACGACGGCTCCCGCTACGGCTCCAAGCAGCCAGTACAGGAGCGAAAGATCGCCCTCGGCGATCACGTTGTCGATCAGGTAGCGGGTCGATGCGGGCAGCAGCAGCCCGGCCAGCCGGTTCACCAGGATCAGCGCGAGCCCGATGAATACGAGCTTGCGGCGCGGCCAGATGATCTCGCGGAACGCGCTGCGCAGACTGGAGCCGGAGATCTTGCGGCCCTTGGCCTTGCCTTTGCTCATGTTCCGGGGCTCCTTCGATTGATCAACACCGTCCCCCGAGCCCGCTCCACCACCCTTGTCCCGTCCCTCTCGGCCAGGAACAGTTCCGTCACGTGAAGGCGCATTGCGGCCCCCCGCGACAAGGCGGCCTCCAGCACGAGAGAATCCGGCGACATGCGTACGCTGCCCGGAGCGACGGTGAGGCCGCTGCGCTCGCTCCGCGCAATCAACGGCAGGAACGAGATCGTGTCCGGCGGCGCGTCGCCCCGCGTCACCACCACCCCGAGGCTGTCCGTCGTCGCCTCGAGCTGCCAGTTCTCATCGGCAACGGGGCTTTCCACGTCCAGCAGGTTGGTCGCCGGTATGACGTGATCGAATCCCGTCGCTGAGATTGCCCACACCGACCCGCCGCCCTCGGCTGCCGCAAAGATCCGCGCGTCTCCATAGCGTCCAGGCGTCAGCCCCCCCTCCGATTCGAGCGCCAGGTAATCCACCACCAATCGCGTGCGGTCTCGCGCTCTGCGCACTGGCGGCACTTCCGGGTCGGCCCCCAGGGTGTCGACCGCGGCGACGCCTCCGTCGAACCAGTCGTCGACCCGATCCGTGCCGTGGTGCAGAAACAGGTAGAAGACGATGTCGTTGATCTGCCGCCAGTCCGCGTTGACTATGCTCGCCTCGCGGGGAACCACGCGGCCATCGATCAGCACCTCGTGCCCGACCAGCAGCTCTTCCAGACGGCCCACTTGGCTGCGCTCCGAAACCGCGTAGGCGGACCACGGGCCCGGAAACGTAAGCAGTCCAACCACGGCCAGCGTCAACGGTATGGCACGGATTCCCTTCGATCGCGTCACCACATAGTACAACGCGACCCCCGCCAACCAGAACGACAGCACCAGCAGCATGTAGCGGGCTTCGGTAATGCCGTACTGCCCAATCCGCTGAAAGACGGCCAGGAGCAGCATGGCAATCGACGGCAACAGGGCAAACCAGAAGACGCGCGCGTAAGTGCCGATCCACCGCGATCCCTCGACGCCTCTCTGCGGATGCACCATGAGCAACGAGAAGATTCCGAACGCCGCGAGGGCCGAGACGAGATTCCCGATCCACCCGCTGGGCCAGGTCGTGGTAATCACAACGCGGCCAAAATACGCGGTGAGAATCACCAGATAGATGGAGACCAATGGCAGCAGTACGTATTGCGCGAAGACCTTAAGGCCAATGGGATACGGTTTGTCGCCTTCCAGGTCCTCGAAGTCGTCCGGCGCCCCGGCGAGAAAGAAGAACGTCTGGAAGACGAACGCGAAAAAGAAGAACAGACGCCCGTAATTCAACTCGTCGATTTCAATGCCGAAGAGGTTGTCGATCCCGAGCAGGGCCAGCGACAGGCCTCCCCACAGGACGAACGTGTAGACCGCCCCGAGCAGAAACCGGAAAAACAGGGTCCGGTTGAACTCCCAGAACCCACGGGTCTCGGGCCGTCCGACATAGGCGCACACGGCCACGCCAAGGTGCAGCGTGACGCTCGCGTGAAAGTACCGGATCGCGGCGAGCTCCTCGCCCCAGCTTGGCCACGCGGCCCAGAACCAAACGAGTGCCGCAACGCCGCCGACCCGGCACAGCCACAATGGGGACGTGCGCAACCCCCAGCGATCGGCAACGAACCGGATGGCGGCGAATAACGGCAGCCCCAGACTGGACGCGGCCAGCAAGCGGATATACTCGGGGTCGGGCTGCGCCTCCACGAGGTTCATGCCTGCAAACGCGGATACGGCGGCGCAAGCAAGGGTCAACGGGAAACGTCGCGCGACCGCCCACGCAGCCGCGACCATGCGGTCAACCGATGGAAGCCGGAAGAATGGCCGCTTGGCCGATGTGGTCTCGGTCATCAGAACGCCCCTCGTTTCAGTCGCAATGCAAAGCGGGCCCGTGGCAGACGCCGTGGCCCTTCACTAATCTACAAGCCCCCGACTCAAAGGAAATCACACATGAAGACCCGCTCCATCACAGCACTGCTCGCCTTCGCACTGGTCGCCTCGGCCGCAAACGTCGCGGCCGCCACCGTCGCCGCCGCAGCCCAGTCCGCCCAAACCGACCAGCGTCTCGACGAAGAGTACACGGCGCTCGTCCGCGAATACACGACCGAGCCGTTCTTCTCGACGCCCCTGGTCGACCACCTGCCCTTCAGCGAATCGGTGCCCACGCCGCTCGACCATTTGGGTCACATCGCAGGAGCCCCCGACGTACTGAGCTACCCGGCCGAGGTGCACGCCTACATGCGAGCGCTCGCAGCCGCGTCGCCGCGAGTCGAGGTCTTCACCATCGGCGAGTCGGAAGAGGGACGCGAAATAATCCTGGTGGTCGTCGGCTCCGAGGAATCAATCGCCGGCCTCGAAGACAACAAGGCCGCGCTGCGCGCCCTGGCCGACCCCCGCACCACCTCTCCCGCCGAAGCCGAGCGGATCATCGGCTCGACCAAGCCGGTCTACTGGTCGACCGGCGCGATCCACGCTCCCGAAACGGGTTCGCCCGAGATGTTCATGGAGCTCGTGTACCGGCTGGCGGTCGGCGAGAGCGAGTTCGTGCGCCAAATCCGCGACGGCGTCATCTACATGACCACCCCCGTGCTCGAGGTCGACGGCAGGGCGAAGGTGGTGGACTTGCACATGGGCAAGCGCGTGGACCCGGACGCCAACCTTCCCACCCGACCGCTCTATTGGGGCAAGTACGTCGCGCACGACAACAATCGCGACAACATCGGGCAGGGTCTGGCCCTGTCGCGGGTCGTCACCCGCACCTACCTGGACTATCGCCCGACCGTGCTCCACGATCACCACGAATCGGCGTCGCACCTCTACGCATCGACGGGGCGGGGGCCCTACAACGCCTGGCTCGATCCCATCGTGATCAACGAGTGGAACCGCTTGGCGTACAAGGAAGTACAGGACATGACGGCGTTCGGGGTTCCCGGCGTCTACACCCACGATTTCTACGATGGCTGGGGCGCGAACTACATGATGTGGGTGGCCCACATGCGCAACTCCATCGGGCGCTTCTACGAGACGCAGGGGGCAGGAGACGCGTCCACTCGCATTATTCGGACCAACGTCGAACGCCAGTGGCACCGGCCGAGCACGCCGGTCAAGGAAGTCGTGTGGGGAATTCGCAACAACGTCAACTTGCAGCAGAGCGCGGTATTGATCGCGATGCACGAAGTCGCCACCAACCGCACCGAGTTCCTGCGCAACTTCTATCGCAAGTCGCAACGCGCGGTGGAGAAAGCCTACAACGAGGGCCCGGCCGCATATGTATTGCCGGCGGACGACCCTCGTCCCGGTCAACAGGCGCGGCTGTTGCAGCTCATGGGGGACCACGCCTTCGAGGTGCACCGTCTCGCAGACGAGACCGAATCGGGCGAGCGGATCTTCCCGGCCGGAAGCTACGTCGTGCGCATGGATCAGCCGTTTTCGCGCGGTGCCGACATGCTTCTCGACAAGCAGTACTACAACCCCGACGACCCGCGGCCGTACGACGATGTTGGCTGGACAATCGGTCCGTTGTTCAATGCCAGGACCGTGCGAGTCGAAGACGCGGCAATCCTCGACGCGGACATGACGTTGGTCGCCGCTGACCAGGTGGCGGAGGGAGGAGTAGAGGGAGGGCGAGGCGGTATCTATCTGGTCAACTACAACGCAGACAACACGTTGGCTGCTTTCCGCTTCGCGCATGATGATCTGGTTGTTCACGCGGCCGAGGCGGCGTTCGAGCATGGCGACCGCCACTACGCCGCCGGGAGTTTCGTGATCCGCGAAAGCGACCACCCGGGCGTCGACCTGGAATCGGTGGTTGCGGCGGCCGCCGACATGTACGGCTTCACGGCGCAGCGCACGCGCTCCGAGCCCCAGGTGGCGCTGCACGAGACCCGCACTCCTCGCATCGCCGTCGTCCACACCTGGACCAACACCCAGGACGAGGGCTGGCTCCGCATGGGCCTCGACGAGTACGGCGTCCCTTACGATTACATCTCGGTCCACGAGGTGCGCGAAAACGCCCGTCTCCGCGACGCATACGACGTCATCGTCATGGGGCAACAGCGCGGCAACGCCCTGTCGCTAGTGCGCGGACTGCAAGGCGACGACCCCATTCCGTGGCAGGCCAGCGAAGTCACCCCCAACATCGGCCGCCAGGCGTCTACGGCGGACATGCGCGGCGGGCTCGGCCTCGAGGGCGTGCTCCACCTCAAGGATTTCGTCGAAGACGGCGGCGTGTTCGTCACCCTCGCGGGCGCGTCGCAGCTACCCGTGCACTTCGGCCTCGCCGACGGCGTGACCATTCGACAGACCCCGGGATTGTGGGCGCGGGGCGGCGTCTTTGCGGCCCGCGTAACCGACGAAACGAGCCCGATCGCGTACGGCTACGACGATCTGGGCGTGGCGTTCAACACCGTGCCCGTGTTTGCGGTGGGCGGTGGCGGCGGCGGGTTCCGGGGGTTCTTCGGGGGCGGTGGCGGCGCGAACGCCCGCGACCGCGGCCCCGGCGACACCACCGCTCGGCGTACGGGTCGCGGCGGCGCCGCGGACGAAGACATCGTGCAGGGGCGGGCTCGGGACCTGGGCGCCGCGGGCGTCGAGGAGTTCCGCGCGGCGACCGAAGGCGACGAGGGCAGGAGCGGCGGTGGTTTCTCGGCCGGCCCCTCGACCGATCACATCCGCGTCGTCATGCGCTTTGCGGAAGACCCGGCAGATCTCCTGATCAGCGGTGGTTTGCGCAACGGCAACCTTCTGGCGAACGCGCCGGCGGTGGTCGATGTGCCGCTCGGCGACGGCCACGTCGTGATGTTCTCGTTCAACCCCTTCTGGCGTTCGCACACGCATGGGTCGTACGCGTTGCTGTTCAACGCGTTCATGCATCACGACGCGCTGTCGGGCGACGTGCAGGAGGCGATCGCGGATTCGCCGTAGCGCGGCGCGCGCGTCCGCCACCATCGGCCGCATGATTGACCCGGCCCGATTCCGGTCGGCGCTGCTGCAACACTTCGATCGTCACCGGCGTCCATTGCCGTGGCGCGCCGACCGGAACCCCTACCGCGTGATGGTCTCGGAGTTCATGCTGCAACAGACCCGCGCCGAGACCGTGGCCGGGTACTACGAACGCTGGATCAAGAGGTTCCCCGGCTGGCGAAGCCTGGCCGACGCAAGCGACGACGAAGTTTTGCTCGAATGGAAGGGCCTGGGCTACTACGCCCGCGCCCGCAACCTCCGCCGGACGGCTCAGGTGGTGTGTGAAGACCACGGAGGCCGATTGCCGGACGACCCTGCCGCGCTGCGAACGCTGCCGGGCGTGGGCGAGTACACGACCGCGGCCGTTGCCAGCATCGCGTTTGGCGCCCCGGTGGCCGCGGTCGACGGCAACGTGCGGCGCGTGCTGGCACGCCTGTTGAATGTCGCCAACCCCAAACCCGCCCACGTCCGCCGTGCGGCTGCGCGGCTGCTCGATCCCGACCGCCCCGGCGATCACAACGAAGCGATGATGGAGCTGGGCGCGACGGTCTGCACACCGCGCAACCCCCTTTGCGACAGCTGCCCCGTCGCGAAATGGTGCGGTGCCTACCGGGCCGGCACGGTGGAGCGCCGCCCCTCCCCCCCACGCCGCCGCACCCCGCCGCGGGTCGATTACGCAACCATCGTGGCCTTCGACCCGGCGGGCAAAGTCCTGCTGACCAAGCGGCCCCCGAAGGGTCTCCTGGCCGGCATGTGGGAATTCCCGTCAACCAAAATGCGCGACGGCGACGCCGACCCGACCCCGCCCGCGCGCCGTCGCCTTCTCGACCTCGGCCTGCACGGCCGACCGCTGCGCGTGCTCCCGCCGGTCCGGCATGTCTTCACCCACCTGCGCGCCGTCTACCACCCCGTTGTCTTGCGCTGCCGCGACGGCAGCGCGGTGCCCAACGCCGTGGGTACGGCACGCAAACCCGCCGCCCGGCAACGCTGGACGCGCCCCGCGGACCTTGACGCGCTGGCCCTGCCCGTCGCACAGCAGAAGATTGGCCGCCTGGCCGCGGCGCACCTCGCCGAGGCTACGCTCCCGCCCGCCGATACCCGCCCCCGCGCGTCCGGCTGATCTTCTCGTCGTCCACCAGGCCTTCCAGAATCAGCTCGCACGCAGCCGCCTTGAGCCCGTCGGACGCGTCCTCGGGCGCAAACCCAAGCAGATCTGCAAGATCCAGCAGGCCGGGTACCTGCCCAAACCCCGCCACGCAAGCCGCCGCGGCGGCGTCTTCGGAGACCTGGATGGCGCCGCCCTCCTCGAAGTAGTCCACGATCGCATCGACATCTGCATCAATCCCCCCGCCGTCGGCGTAGCTGATGCCGGCCGACGCCGAAACAAGTCCGCTGGCTATGCGCCCGGCCCCCTGAAGTTCGCCTTCGTATTCGAGCTCCATCTTCCCGGTGATGGCCGGGAGCGACGCGTAGATGTCGCCAATGCGAGGCACCACGTCGCTCTCTCCCTGTCTAATCGCACGTTGTTCGGCACTTGACACGATGGTTTCGAGAAGGGCGATTGGCATGCGCTGGCTCACGCCGCTGCGCTGGTCTACGCGGGGGTCCCTGCGCGCCAGGGCGGCGATCCGCTCCACCACTTCGCGCACGAACGACGGGATTTGCACGGGGCGTCCGCCACGCTCGATCCAGGCTTCCTGATCGGTGATCGCCAAGCCTGTCGTGAGTTTGAGGGGGTAGTGGGTGCGAATCTCGGCGGCGATTCGGTCCTTGAGCGGCGTGACGATCTTGCCCCGCGCGGTGTAGTCTTCGGGGTTTGCGGTGAACGCGATCAGCACGTCGAGGCGAAGGCGAATCGGGTAGCCCTTTATCTGCACGTCGCCTTCTTCGAGGATGTTGAAGAGCCCGACCTGGATTCGCGGCGACAGGTCGGGAAGCTCGTTCATGGCGAAGATGCCGCGGTTGGCGCGCGGCAGCATTCCATAGTGAATCGTGAGCTCGTCGGATAGCAGGTGTCCGCCCCGGGCCGCCTTGATGGGGTCGAGGTCGCCCACGATGTCCGCGATGGTGACGTCGGGCGTGGCCAGCTTTTCGAGATAGCGTTGCTCGCGCCCCAGCCACTCGATGGGCGTGTCGTCGCCGTGTGTCGCGATCGCGCGACGGCCATGCTTGGAGATCGGCGCCAGAGGGTCGTCGTTCACTTCCGAGCCGGCGATGACGGGGATCCGCTCGTCGAGCAGCCCGACGAGCTGTCGCAGAATGCGCGATTTCGCCTGCCCGCGCAGCCCGAGCAGAATGAAATCGTGGCGGGCAAGGATGGCGTTGGTCAGCTGAGGTACGACCGAATCGCCATAACCGAAGATGCCGGGAAACAGCTCGTCACGCGACTCCAGCTTGCGAATCAGGTTGGCGCGCATCTCGTCCTTGACCGACCGTGACCGGTAGCCGCTGGCCTTGAGCGCGCCCAGCGTAGTAGGTAGGGATTGGTTCATCAGGGTAAGTTAACACCGTGCAAGCCCACCCGTGCGAGCCCACCCAACGAGCAATCACCTTCGGACGAGGAGGCCAACGTGTCTCGGACTTTCCAGGGCCGTCCCATAATTCCGCACCGGCACCAGCCCGAGCTTCCGATTGAGATGCTGATCAGACGCGAGCTGCCGGACCCCGAGGCCGCGCTGCCGTTCGACGTGGTGTTCGTGGGTGGCGGTCCAGCCGGGCTTGCGGGCGCGATTGAATTGGCCAACCTGGTGGAAGAGGGCAACCGCGAGGGCGACGGTCTGGGCGATGTCATGATCGGGGTGCTGGAAAAGGCGGACAGTCTCGGCGATCACACCCTGTCCGGAGCGGTTCTAAATCCCCGCGCATTGTTGGAGATTTGTCCTGGTAAACCATGGTCTGACTTGCCGTTACGTGGTCCGGTCGAGCGCGAGGCGGTCTATTTTCTCACGGAACGGAGTCATGTTCGCATCCCCACGCCGCCGACCATGCGCAATCATGGGAACCATGTCGCGTCGATCTGCGAGGTCGTGCGCTGGCTCGGCGAACGGGCCGAAGAAGCGGGGGTGATGGTTCTGCCTGGTTACCCCGTCGAGAGTCTGCTTGTTGACGGCCAAGACGTGGTGGGCGTGAGGACGGCGTCGCGCGGGCTGGACCGCGAAGGGCGGCCGGGAGCGTCCTACATGCCCGCGGAAGACGTAGCTGCCAAGGTGACGGTGCTTGCTGAAGGAACGAGGGGACCCTTGTCGCAGGCATACCTTGACTGGCAGGGAATACGATCGCCGAATCCACAGATCTATTCCCTGGGCGTGAAGGAGCTCTGGGAAGTGCCGCGGCCGCTGAACCGGATCATCCACACCATGGGGTGGCCGCTGATCAAGGACGGGTTTGGAGGTTCGTTCGCGTATCCGCTTGCCGACGACCTGGTGGCGCTCGGCCTGGTGGTCAGTCTCGATTATGGAAACGCGCGGCTGGACGTGCACGCGCTCTTGCAGCGCATGAAGCATCATCCGCTGTTTCGCCGGATTCTCGAGGGCGGCGCGATGGTGGAATGGGGCGCCAAGACGATTCCGGAGGGCGGCTACTACTCGCTGCCGGAACGCCGTCACGGGGGCGGCGTCTGCATCGTGGGCGACGCGGCGGGGTACGTGGACGTCGCCTCGCTGAAGGGGATACACTACGCGATGCAATCGGGGATGATCGCCGCTCGCACGATCTACGCGGCGCTGCAAGCGAACGACGTGTCCGAGCAGGGACTGGCGTCGTACACCGAGGCCGTGGACCGGTCGTTCGTCGTGGACGACCTGAAGCGCAACCGCAACATGCGCCTCGCGTTCAAGCGGGGCTTTTTGGGGGGCGGGGCGACGGCGAGCCTGGCGACGCTGACGGGGGGGCGCGTTCCGTTCGGCAGAATCAAGGCGGCGGCCGACGCGGCGGAAGAGAAGGTTTTGGGCGCGGCAATCGACGGTTCCGGGCCGCTGGCGGTGTCGAAAACCGATGCAGTTTTCAAGAGCGGAAATGCAACCCGCGACGACATTCCAATTCACTTGACCGTGGGCAAGGACATCACGGCCGAGGTCGCCGAGATGTATGTTCACATGTGTCCGGCTGGCGTGTACGAGTGGGATGGGCGGCAGCTCCGGGTGAACCCGCCCAACTGCGTGGACTGCAAGGCGTCGGACGTTCTGGGCCCGAGGTGGATGCCGCGAGAGGGGGGTAGCGGGCCCCAGTATCGGAGAATGTGAGAGTCAGGAGATTATCTGAGATGAGCGACGAATTGCGAAATGCGGCTGTGGGCTCGGCAGACGGAGACGCCGAGCCGGGCGGGGACGCGACCTCACCGCGTGGCAACGTGGCGGAGATTGCGCCCGATGGGCCGCTGTGCCTGACGGGGCGGATTCAGGTGGTGGTCGGCGACGAAGTGGTAGCCGCTACCGACGACGTCGCGCTGTGCCGGTGCGGCCATTCGGCCAACAAGCCGTTCTGCGACGGATCGCACCGCAAGGCGGGGTTTGCCAATGCGGGCGTGATTCAGGGGGGCCGCCTGGTGCCGTCGGGCGACGGTTCCGAAGCGAGAGATCCCGTGACGATTGCCTGTGCGACGAACGGGCCGCTGCTGGTGCGTGGACCGCTCACGGTGGTTGCGACGGACGGCGCAACCGCTACGGGGTCGAAGGGGGCGCTGTGTCGATGTGGTGCGTCGGCGACGGCCCCGTTCTGCGATGGTTCCCACCGCAGAACGGGGTTTGTCGCCGACTAGAAGGGGTGGGGTCGTTCCGTGCCTCAGTTGGCCGATGCGGAGCCGCCGCCGGAGCCGAGGGGCAGGCGGAAACCAGCCTGCAAGCGATTCTCTTCCTCGAAGCGAAGCAGGCGTACGCCGACCTTCCGGTACCAGAGGCTCGCGCCGTACACGTCCAGCGTGTGGGCGCAGACTGCCTGGCCGTAGTGACCGGACAGGACCACGTCGCCGAGCGCGAGGCCCAGGCCAGCGACCTGCAGGCGGTCGCGCTGGTGAGCCGGGTTGTCGGCCACATCGTGCCTGATGTGACCGAGGTCGACGGTAGCGACCACGGAGCTCATCTGAAGGGACGGGCCGAACGAATAGGCACCGTCGTTCAGCGCCGTCATGGCGTTGAACGAGAAGGAGGTCTGTGCGGCCGCGGGCACCGTCGTGAGAGCGAGTGCCGCGAGGGCGGGAACGATGAGACGTTTCATGATGGTTCCTCTTGGAGGGGAGTGATCCGTTATCGTCCAGACAACGGGAAAGTGAATAGTCACTGACAATGAAAGATATGGAATCTGCGACCATGCGTACAACCGCTCGATTGCTGGCCGACCTGGGCATCCAGGACGTGAACCCCAGCGGCTTCGCTGGCGACTGGATGGGTTCCGGCGACACGCTCGACGTACACACGCCGATTGACGGCTCGCGAATCGCGACCGTGCGGCAAGTCACGAGCGACGAATACGACCAGATCGTCGCGCGCGCCCACCGGGCCTTCCTCAAGTGGCGCACGGTGCCGGCGCCCAAGCGCGGAGAGGTCGTGCGGCGGATTGGCGACCGGCTGCGCGAGCACAAGGAGGATCTGGGAGCCCTGGTGACCCTGGAAATGGGCAAGATACTGACGGAAGGCGAAGGCGAAGTCCAGGAAATGATCGACATCTGCGACTTCGCCACGGGTTTGTCGCGTCAGCTGTACGGGCTCGCCATGCAGTCCGAGCGGCCGGATCATCGCATGTTCGAACAGTGGCATCCGCTTGGCGTCGTCGGGGTGGTCACGGCGTTCAACTTTCCCGTGGCGGTGTGGAGCTGGAACGCGGCGATCGCGGCGGTGTGCGGCGACGCGACTCTGTGGAAACCGTCGAGCCAGACGCCGCTCACCGCGATCGCGTGCACGCGCATTGCCGGCGACGTGGTGCGGGAGAGCGGGTACGATCCCGCGATCTTCTCACTGGTCGTGGGGCGCGGGGCCGTCGTCGGCGATCGCCTTCTGCACGACCGGCGCATTCCCCTGGTCTCGGCTACGGGCAGCTGTCGCATGGGGTACCGGGTGGCGCAGGTGGTCGGCAAGCGCCTTGGCCGCACCATTCTCGAGCTGGGCGGCAACAACGCCATCGTGGTCACGCCCCACGCGAACATGGACTTGGTGCTGCCCGCGATTCTGTTCGGCGCGGTGGGCACGGCGGGGCAACGCTGCACGAGCACGCGCCGAATCATCGTGCACGAATCGATCCGGGAAGAGCTGGAGCGCCGCTTGGCGAGGGCCTACGGGGACGTGCGCATTGGCGACCCGCGCGATCCGGCGATTCTGATGGGGCCCGTCGTGAACCGGCAGGCCGTTGCGGATCTGGAGAGCGCGATGCGCCGCGTGGTGGAAGAAGGAGGCGACATTCTCTATGGAGGCCAACGGTTGAGCGGCCCGGACTACCCCGGGGACCACTACATCGCCCCCTGCCTTGCCCGAGCGCGCAACGACTTCGCGATCGTGCAGGAGGAAACGTTTGCCCCGATCCTGTACATCATCGGCTACGGACGGGCCGAATCGACACCAACCCAGGCGATTGACGAGCTCGCCGAAGCCATTGCGCTGCACAACGATGTGCCGCAGGGCCTGTCTTCGGCGATCTTCACCGACCACATGCGCGAGGCGGAGCTGTTTCTGTCGCACCGTGGCAGCGACTGCGGGATTGCCAACGTGAACATTGGAACATCCGGTGCCGAGATTGGCGGGGCGTTTGGCGGCGAGAAGGAAACCGGGGGCGGTCGCGAGGCTGGCTCGGATTCGTGGAAGGCCTATATGCGGCGTCAGACGAATACCGTGAACTGGAGCTCGGAACTGCCGTTGGCGCAGGGGGTTCGGTTTGGGTAGGACAAGGGGCTGGCGTTGGGTCACCGGGATGCCCGAGGGAGCTCGTGAGGGCGGATTGGCTATACTGGATCAGGACGGACAACGGACCGGTCGGCTCCTTGTCGGCAGTGCGAACTTTCGCGAGGTGCCAACCCCATAGCCATTCGTCAGCGGAGCAGGATTCAGTGGATCCTTCAAGCCATCCGGCGCTTAGCCCACGGCACGATTCTGGTGTCTACCACCGGTGTAGCCGCGAACCCGGAGGAAGCGGCAAGCGTCCACGAGTTAGTTGGATCCTTCGTCCGGTTGCTTCACGATTGGGCGTGGATTGCGATCCTGCTGAGTTTGGTCGCTATCTGGGCATGCGGTTGGGGACTGGGGCGCTTCAGCAATCCGGTGTTGCTTTCGGCAGTGGATGAACTCCTGGATCAGTTTCGCGATGGGGTTTTTCGAGACGCTGAAGGTGACCACGCTCATCATCGGGTCACCCTTTTCAAGCGCTGCAGGTTCGTGCTTCGGGGTATCGATCTCAAAAATCGGGGTTGGCCTTGGAGTGGCTGGTTGGTTCCAGTGGCGAGGTCTGGACACACAACGCAGAAAACCAAGGTGCGCTTCCTGGTTCCTGACGACACGGATCGCGCCCAAGGCGTCGCGGGTCGCGCATGGGCATCCCTTAGCAGGACGGCGGTTGCCGAAAAGCTCCCGGAACTGGACGAGAATACTGGCCGGGACCAATATTCGAAGTATGCAGATCTCACAAACGTGTCAGCGAGCTGGGTTGCTCACAGGATGCCAGCCATTCGGTCCCTGATCGGCTTCACGATTGAGAACGCTCGCGGAGAGCCTTGGGGTGTACTTGTGATTGACAGTCGGAGTCCGGTGATCGAACGTGCTCGAGCTACCGCCGAGTTCCGCAATTACGGACGAGTGCTCGGTCGCCTTGTGGAGGGGATATGAAGAACGAGCAAGTGCTGGGACGTTGGCTGAAGGTGCAGTCCGACAGGTACGACGAACCCGCTGAGGTGGGTCTCGACGTCGCCGTGGATATTTTCATTTCTCCCTACGACATTCCCGATGGCGTACGCGGCGGATACGATCAGGAGACGAAGCGTTTCGTCGTGGAGTTTCGCTACATGGTGGATGAGCCCTACCAGAAGCCGGAGACGGACGGACCGGTGCAGGTCCGCTTGGGCAAGTACTCTCGTCGGCTTGTGGGGCTGGAGATCGATGTAGACGGACTTCGTGCTTCTACCGTAACGGTACGCGCGGAAGCCCCACGGCAGCCGGCGACTCCGTTCCAAGCGGTCGAGACCGCGATCCAGGCCATGGATCCCGAGCGTGCAACCCGGCGCGAGAACTATTCCGTGACTCGAAAGGTTCTGGCCGACAAGCAGGAGGAGCTGTTCGGTAGCCTGGCGATGTTGACCGCTTAGCGCGCGAAACCGATCTCCTCACGTTGCTGGGGACGACTCGGCGTCCGCCGACTACGGTAGTGCGCTCAACTACGGCAGTGCCCTCAATACATCGCGGTTGATCAGCCCCTGGAGGTGTGCGACGACGCTCCTCGCCGGCGGACGGTGTCGCAGCAGTACGCCGAGCTCGATGTTGTCGTCTTGTGCGGCGGCGGTGAAGTTGGCCGAGGTGATGAACACGCGCTCTTCGTCGGCGACCACGGTCTTGGTGTGCAGAACGCCTCGGACGTCGGGATCGACCGACCTCGGATCGTAGAAGACGGTTGGGCGCAGGGTGCCGGGCCAGTCTCGGGTCCAGAATTGCTGGGCGAAGCGTTGCACGACCTGAGCGGGCTTGGTGGTGTCGAGGTGGCCGCGATGGATGTTGAGCAGGAGCGTGACCTTGAGGTCGGGGACTTCGGACATGCGCCTGATCGCCGCCGGTTGCGCGAGGACACCTGTCTTGAACACGGGGGTCGCGCACGTTAGGTTGCAACCCGAATCGTCCCAGTTCCCTCCACACCCCCTAGCTAGCCCACCTCCACTATGGCTTCTCCCTACCCCCCCGAAATTTGAAACACGCCGGTTGAGGCGTTCGTCCCGCTTCGGCGAAGAGAGCGACAGGGGCGAAGTGATTCCGGGCCGGTGGTTCGGAGGGATGTGGCTGTGGCGCACACTGGTCGTGGCGGCGCTGGTCAGTTGCTACGGGGGCGACCACGGCGGGCCGGTGGCCCCGTTCGAGCGGGCTCAGACCGAAGGGGCGGACGGCTACGGGGCTGCAGGCGGCTACGGCGCGGCGTATTCGCAGCAGAGCGGGGACCGCACGGTACTGACTGCGCTGTACAACGCGACGGGCGGCAGTGGTTGGGCCAACTCGGCGAACTGGCTGAGCGCGTCGGCGGCGCTGAACGACTGGTACGGGGTGACGGCCACTGCGGCGGACGAGGTCAGCAGGCTGTGGCTGCACTCGAACGACCTGAGCGGGACCTTGCCGGAGTCCCTGGGTGAACTGAGCTCGCTCGACACGCTCAACCTGGGCAGGAACGCGCTGACCGGTGCGATCCCTTCCGGGTTGGGAAGCGCGAGCGACCTGCGCGTGCTCTTCCTGCAGCGGAACCAGCTCTCCGGGGAGATTCCGCCGGAGCTGGGGAATCTCTCGGATCTCGTGCTCCTGAACCTGAGAACGAATCAGCTTTCGGGCGCGATTCCGGCTGAGCTGGGCAGCTTGGCGAACCTCCACACGCTGAACCTGATGGGCAACCAGCTGGCGGGCGCGCTGCCGGCGGGGCTGGCCGGGCTCAATTCGCTAGCGCGGTTTCTGGTGGGCGGCAACGCTTCGCTCTGCCGCCCGGACGACGCGGCTTTCACGGCATGGCTGAACGGGATCGCGAACACGGATGCGCTGGACCTGCCGGTGTGCGAGCCGCCTCCGCCGGAGGTGCCGCCGACTCCGACCGGTCTGAGCGTTGCGGCGGGTACGGCGGCGCGCACGATGAGGCTGTCGTTCGGGGTGGACGAAGGCGCGGTGGCGGCCAACTCGCAGTACCGGGTCCGTGGCCGGGAGTCGGGTGCGGGGTGGACGGTGTGGGCGACCTTGGCCGGGGTGTCGGCGAGCGGCGGCACGGTGACGGGGAGCACGGCGGCGCATGGGCGCGGCAAGGCGTACGAGGCGCAGGTGCGCGCGTGCGGCGAGACGCAGAGCGACGACGCGTGCAGCGGGGCGTCGCAGTCGGCGTTCGGCGCGACCCGGGCCGCGGCGCCCACGGGTGCGGGCGGGTCGCAGGGCTCGCCGCCGCAGACGGTGCTCACGTTGTCGTGGACGATCGAGAATGCTGCGAGCCATGCGGACGCCGCGTACGACGTCGGCTACAGCGCGGATGTGACGGCGACCGAGCCCGCGACGATGTTGCCTGCGGGTGACGTACCCGCATTCACCGCTACCCAGGCCCAGATCGGCGGCCTGACGGCCGACACGGAGTACCGGCTGTTCGCGCGCAGTTACGTGGCGTGGGGCGGCACCCGCTACTTCGAGTCGCCTTGGGCGTCGGCGACGGCGAGCACGGCAGCCGAAGAGGCCGATCCGCCGCCCGCGAATGCCGACCGGGGCGTGCTGGCCGGACTTCACGGGGCGACGGGGGGCTCCAACTGGACGACTGCCACGCACTGGCTGGATTCGGCGGTGGCGCTGAACGATTGGCACGGAGTGACGGCGACGGCGGGGGACTCGGTCACGAGGCTGTGGCTGCACTCGAACAATCTGACGGGTTCCATTCCCGGGTCGCTGGGGGGACTCGCCTCGCTGGCCGAACTGAACCTGGGAAGCAATTCGTTGAGCGGCTCCATTCCGGCGCAGCTGGCGAACGCGGCCGCACTCGAAGTCCTGTTCCTGCAACGCAACCAGCTGAGCGGCGAGATTCCGGGCGAACTGGGCGGACTGGCGAGCGCCACCCTGATCAACCTCAGCCGCAACCAGCTGAGCGTCTCCATTCCGGCGGAGCTGGGACAGCTCGCCGCTCTGGAGACGCTGAATCTGCGCAACAACCAGCTTGTCGGCGCACTTCCCGCCGAGCTCCCTTCCCTAACGTCGCTTAGCCGGTTCTACGTGGCCAACAATGCGTCGCTCTGCCGCCCGGACGACGCGTCGTTCACGTCGTGGCTGAATGGGATTGCGCAGACGGACGCGCTGAACCTTCCTGTATGCGAGGTTGTCCCGCCGAACCAATCCCCGCAATCCCAGGACACGATTCCCGATGCGTCCATCAACGTGGGTGCGACCATCGCAATAGCGGCATCGTCGTATTTCACCGATCCCGACGAAGACTCGCTCACATACAGCGCCACAAGCGGGGACACCGCCGCCGCGACCGTATCGGTCTCCAATGACACGGTAACGGTGGCGGGCGTGGCCGCTGGCAACGCTATGGTCACGATCACGGCGACCGATCTGGACGGGTTGTCGGCCACCCAGACCTTTTCGCGGTCACGGTTGTGCAGGACAACCAGGCCCCGCAACCCCAGGGCACGATTTCCGGCTACTCGACTCGAGAGGGAGCAAATGGCTTTACGGTGAACGTATCATCGTATTTCACCGATCCGGACGGCGATACGCTGGCCTACAGCGCGACCAGCGGGGATACGACCGTCGTAACTGTGTCGGTGTCCGGCGACACGGTCACGGTTACGCCAGGGGCCGTTGGAGCGGCCGAAATCACGGTCACCGCCACCGATCCAGGCGGCCTGTCAGCCACTCAAGCCTTTTGGGTTGGGGTGAACAGCAACCAGCGGCCCCAACGCCGGGGCAAGGTTTCCGACACCTCGGTGGACGTTGGGGGGAGCGTCGCCTTGGTGGCGTCCGGATACTTCAGTGACCCCGACGGGGATGCGCTTACCTACAGCGCGACAAGCGCGAACACCGCCACCGCAACCGTATCGGTCTCCAACGACACGGTGACGGTTACGGGGGTGGCGATCGGTTATGCGAACATCACCATTACCGCCACGGACCCCGGAGGCCTGCAGGCCACGCAGAGGTTCCAGGTAACGGTAAACGCCCAGTCGTGCGCCGCGACTACCCAGAACCCCTGTCTTTCCATCAACTATGGATACGTAACGCAATCGATTCAAACCCATGGTCACGACATGCCTCTCGTCGCGGGTCGGAAGGGGTTGCTGCGGGTGTTCGTGACCGCAAATCAGGCGAACTCGCTCGTTCCCGCGGCGGTCGCCAAGTTCTACAACGGCAGCACGCAGATCGGCACGCTGTCGCTCATTGCCCCGCCCAGCGGAATTCCCCTGACGGTGGACGAGTCGAGTCTGGGCAACTCGTTCCACGCGGTGGTGCCCGATACCCTGCTCCCGGCGGGAGCGACCGTGGTCGTCGAGATCGACCCGGACACCCTGCTCACGCTGGATCCGCAAAGTCAAAAGCGGTTTCCAGCAACCGGCAATCTTACTCTGGGCACGGTATCGGTTCCCGACATGGAACTGACTATCGTACCGGTCCTGGATGTAAACATGGATTCCACGATCTTCTCCTGGGTCGACTCGATCGCAGCCGACACATCGGACAGCGAGCACGTGAGCTTGCTTCGCTACGCGTTCCCCTTCAACGACTTCTCCGTCCAGACCCGCGAGGCCTACACGACCACATTGGACTTGACGACCAGTCAGCGGTGGACGCTGTTGACCGAGCTCCAGGCGGTCAGAGCCGACGAGAACGGGACGGGGCACTGGTACGGAACTTCCACGAAGATCCCGGGCGGGGTTGGCCAGTTGGGGGGATGGATCAGCATCGGCGACCGGCACGGCGACATACTCGCTCACGAGGTCGGACACAACCTCAGCTTGAATCATGCGCCCTATACGTACGTTCCCCCGCAGGATCGTTGTGGCAATGCGTACAACACGCCCGGATGGCCGTACGACGACGGCAGCATCCAGTACTGGGGATGGGACAGCCGCGACGGAACCCTCAAACACCCTGATTACACCCCCGACGTCATGGGCTACTGCCTTGAGGTAGCACCCAATTGGCTGAGTGATTTCCACTGGAAGAAGGCGCTGGACTACAGAAACTCGTCGTCGTACAACCAAGCCGCGTTTTCGGCCGGCTCGGTCGCCGATCAGCTCGTATTGTCGGGCGGTGTATTCGAAGGGGAACTCGTCCTTCGCCCCGTCTTCAATTCCAGGGCCCGGATGATCCGGCCGCCCCGGACCGGACCGTACGCGGTCGAGGGACTCGATGAACGGGGTGCGACGCTGTTCTCCCTGCGGTTCGAACCAGACGTGGACAAGCACGGCAACAAGTACTTCATGCTGACCGTTCCGGCGAATCCCGCTTGGCGGCAGCGCTTGTCGCGCATCCGGCTTACCGGACCCGAACGCGCGACCGAGCTCGACGAGGCGAACGCCGGATCGGTAACGGTGGTTCGGGACGCCTTCACCGGCGGAATCAAGGCGATCCTGCAGGATTGGAGCGGGTCGTTGCCCTCGCGTCTTTCAACCGGTAAGCAGGTGCGCACGACCCACGGCCTGCGAGGCGCTTTGGACATCCGGTAGTCCTGGACACGGTCCAATCCCCGAATTATTGGGGGCATACCCGCTGGCGCCTGCATATGACCAGGGCGCCGCCATCGTCGTCTCAGAACGCGCCGGGCGGCCTATCCCGTGGCCGTCCGAAACGCCGCCAAGTTCCGCCATTCGGCACTGAACTCGACACCATTCTCGAGCTGGGCGGCAACAACGCCATCGTGGTCACGCCCCACGCGAACATGGACTTGGTGCTGCCCGCGATTCTGTTCGGTGCGGTGGGCACGGCGGGGCAACGCTGCACGAGCACGCGCCGAATTATCGTGCACGAATCGATCCGGGAAGAGCTGGAGCGTCGCCTGGCGAGGGCCTACGGGGACGTGCGCATTGGCGACCCGCGCGATCCGGCGATTCTGATGGGGCCCGTCGTGAACCGGCAGGCCGTTGCGGACCTGGAGAGCGCGATGCGACGCGTGGTGGAAGAAGGAGGCGACATTCTCTATGGAGGCCAACGGTTGAGCGGCCCGGACTACCCCGGGGACCACTACGTTGCTCCCTGCCTTGCCAGAGGGCGCAACGAGTTTGCGATCGTGCAGGAGGAAACGTTTGCCCCGATCCTCTACATCATCGGCTACGGACGGGCCGAATCGACGCCAACCCAGGCGATTGACGAGCTCGCCGAAGCCATTGCGCTGCACAACGATGTGCCGCAGGGCCTGTCGTCGGCGATCTTCACGGACCACATGCGCGAAGCGGAGCTGTTTCTGTCGCACCGCGGCAGCGACTGCGGGATTGCCAACGTGAACATTGGAACATCCGGCGCCGAGATTGGCGGGGCGTTTGGCGGCGAGAAGGAAACCGGGGGCGGTCGCGAGGCTGGCTCGGACTCGTGGAAGGCCTATATGCGGCGTCTGCACAGCGACAATCAAGGTGAGACGTAGCGACAATCAAAGTGAGAATACGAGATCGCGACGTTGTGAACGAAGGGATGATAACAAGGTGGCATGGGTGGAGCAGGTTGAGCGTCCTGGAGAGCCTGTGAGGCGGTCCTACTTCGTTGGACGGTCCGAGCACGGAATCAAGGCTGGACGGTACCGTGCTCCACCCCCGTGCCAGCGTGAGCGTCGCTGCGGGGTGGGTGGGTAACCATTACCCGTCGTTCCGTGTTGGAACTTGTTCCGACATGGACCGGCGGGTGACCGGCGGGCCCGCTCACTCGGCAGCCCTCGCGGTTCTTTCCGCCGGTGCGCGGACCAATCGTGACCGCGTACCGACCTCATGCTTGTGACCTCCGTCCGCCGCCGGCGATGGAGCGTGGCGGGTTGGGCCGTCGCCATAGCCAACTTGCCGGGTGGCGAGGATGGGAGTGGGGGTCGGCCCCGGCGCGTACCCCACGTCCCGGAGTCGGTTCGTCGGTCTGTCCATGCCCAGCGGCGGCTTTCCTGGCGGCCACGGCGGCGCGACGGCGGTAGCTTTCGACGTTGAGTTCGAAGACGTGGGAGCGGTGCACGAGGCGGTCGACGGCGGCGACGGTCAAGGCTTCGCCACCGAAGATCTTGTCCCAGGCGCTGAAAGGTTCGTTGGCGATGACGAGGAGCGAGCGATTCTCGTAGCGTGCGCCGATGAGTTCGAAGAGGACGCTGGTTTCGGTCCCTTCGCAGGTGGCGTAGGAGAAATCGTCGAGAATGACGAGGTGGTATTTGTAGAGCTTGGCGATGGCGGCGTCGAGGGCGAGGTCGCGCCGCGCCGCCTGGAGCCTCTGCACCAGACTCGACGTTCGCTGGTACAGCACGCGGTAGCCGTTTTCGACCAGCTTGAGTCCGATGCCCGCGGCGAGGTGACTCTTGCCCGTTCCCGGCGGACCGAAGAGCAGCACGTTGGCCGCTTCTTCGAGCCAAATGTCGCCGCTCGCCAGCACGCCCACGCGCGCCTTCGACACGGCGGGCACGAGGTTGAAGTCGAAATTGTCGAGCGTCTTGCCGCGGGGCAGCTTCGCCTCGGCTCGGTGCCGCTCGAAGCGCCGCCGTTCGCGATCGGCGACTTCTTGGCTGGCCAGCGCGGCGAGCAGGCGCGCCGAGGACCAGTCTTCCCGGTCCGCGCGTTCGGTGAAGCTTCTCCACAGCGCCCGCATGCTCGGCAGGCGCAGTTGCTTCAGCAACAGGTCGAGTGCCGGGGGATCGACGATGAAGGAGTCTTTCATCGCGGTGCTCCGTTCAGGCAGGCGTCGTCGTAGCGCGACAGTGGCGGGAGGGTCGTTTCGAGGTCGGGAAGGGAGTCCGGCGCTGGGAACCGGTCGCGCAGCACTTCGGCGTCGGGCAACCGCCCGGCCTCGAGCTGCGCTTCGATCTCGTCGGCCAGCAGGGCCTCGCATCCGTGATCGTGGGCCAGCGCAAGGAGTTTGACCATCCGCCGGCAGGCCTCGCGGTCGTCCAGGCGCTCGCGCAACGCGTCGAAAGCCTGGCGGTAGGCGTCGCGGGGGAACAAACCGTCGCGGTGGACCCAGTTCATCATCGCCATCGGCTTGCGACGCAGAGAGGGCAGCACGTGCCGGTAGTTCACGACCCGTCCCCGTCGCCCTCCCGGTCCCGGGTGGCCCCGAGGCAACGTCACGAGCTCCTCGGTCCCGACGAAGACGACCAGGCGGTCGTCGTACAGTCTCACCCGCAGCCGGTGTCCCACCAGCCGCGACGGCACCGTGCAGAACACCCGCCGCAGCGAGAACCCACCCGCGCTCGTCACGCGCACCAAGGTCTCCTCGAAACCGTCGCTGCGACGCCTCGGCAACGGCCGCAGCACGGCTCGCTCGGCGTCGATCCTCTTGCGGTTGCGAGCGTTGCGGCGACTCGCCACCCGGCTCACGAACTCTCGGTACGCCTCGATCGTCTCGAAGTCCCTCGATCCCCTCAACAGCAGCGCATCCTCGATGGCCCGCTTCAAATGCCCGTGCGCGCTTTCGATCGAGCCGTTCTCGTGCGCCCGGCCCCGGTTGTTCCGGCTCGCCTTCATCCCGTAGTCTCCCATCAACGCCTCGTAACGTGCGGTCCGGTCCTCCCGCGCACGACGCTTCAGGTTCCGAAACGCCGCCGACAGACTGTCCGTCCGGTGCTCCTTCGGAACGCCGCCCAGCGCCCACAGCGCGTCCTGCAACCCCTCGGCCAGGGCAACGTAGCTCTCCCCGCCCAACACCACCGCCACATGCAGAATCCCGAGTACTCCAGCCGAAAATGGTACAGCTTGTGCACCAGCTTCTCTCCCCCAACCGTCACCCCCAGACGCCCGGCGTCGGTGAAGTCCGACAACCCCCGTCGCCCCGGCTCGTGCTTCTGTCGGAAAACGACCTCGCGCGCCGGCCCGTGCTTCGCCTTCCAGCTCCGAACCCGTCGCTCCAGCGTCCGCCGAACCCCCGGATGCAGTTCCGGATGACGCCGCATCATCTCTTCGTACAGCGCCACCGCCCGCAACCCCGGGTTCGCCTCCAGCAGCGGCACGATCTCCTCGTCGAATATCCCCGCCAAAGGGTCGGGGCGTCTCCGCCCCCGAGGCTTCTTCACCGACCGACGCCCCGGATCCCCTTCGATCCGATGCGCCGTCGCCCTGCTGAACCCCGCCTTCGCCGCCGCCAGCGCAGGCCCGTCCTTCCGTCGAGCGGTCATGTACAGCTCCATCTGGTGGTCCGTAATCCGTCGGCCCGGCACTTCGCGTCTCTCCTGATCCCAGGGAAACACCAAAGCTCAAACCTCCCGCCGCCACCTCCGGCCGTCTCACCTTGTTTGTCGCAAGCGTCTCATCCTGATTGTCGCGCTACACCGAAACGGCCGCTCGGTTCGACTTCGACAAGATGCGGATCTTTCCCACCGTTACGCTGGACTCGTCGGGAGGAGAGAGAACCGCCGACAGCTCGTGGGAGATCGCTCTTGAGGACGGCGACGCAGTTGGCGTCCTGATCGAGTGGCAGAGCACGCCCGATTCGAAAATGCTCTTGAGAATGAGCGAGTACGCCACGAGGATGGCCACCCTCATGGGCAGGCAATCCAGCCGCCGTTACCCTGACGGCTCGATGCCGTACGTGTTCTTGATCGTGATCTACACGGGCGGACCCCGCAGCTCCTGGAATGCCCCCACCGAGTGGCGCCTGAAGCCGGCACGCCAGCCCGAAGGGCTCCGGCTGCTCCTCATCGCGGTCGGCTACGACCTGCTCTGCGCCGACGACGCCAAGGAGTACACAGGCGAAAACCCCGGGATCGCGCGCACGTTGATGACCATTGCGGGTACGGGCGAGGCGGCGGCGAAAGTGGCGTGTCGGAGGCTGCTGCGCCGACTCGAAGACGAGGGTGCCGCCAGCCTGGACCTGGTGGCGGCCGTCCTGAGGTTCTTCAAGGTGATCGTCGTCAAGAGGTGGCCGGAATCGGAGATCGCGCAGCGGCTTGCACACATCGACACCTGGCGCGACGTTAGGAGCATCGGCACGGAACAGAAGCGAATGGAGCTGGAAATGACGTTGACTACATTTGAACGAGAGATCGCCGAGCTGAAGGCCGAAGGCCGGATGGAGGGCCACGAGCTCGGCATGACGAAGGGCCACGAGCTCGGCATGGCGAAGGGCCGCCAACTCGGGATGACCGATAGCCTCAGGCGTCTCGTGAAGCGGAAGTACGGCCAATCGGCGTGGGAGAGGGTGTCGGCATTCATGCAGGCAGCGCCGAGCGCTTCCGTCACGCCCGAGATGTTCGACTGGTTGTTGGAGTGCTCGTCGGTCGAGGAGTTCATGGGCAGGATGAGAGCGAGCAACGGCGTGGGTTGAGCAAACCGCCCGATCGTCTTACGTTTCTTTCCGCTGGAAAATCCACGCCCCCATCGTCTAGTGGACTAGGATACCTGGTTCTCAGCCAGGAGACCGGGGTTCGATTCCCCGTGGGGGTACTTGCTTTCGCGCCGCTGCCAAGGCGCGACACGGTCGCTTAGCTCAGTCGGTAGAGCACTACGCTCACATCGTAGGGGTCGCTGGTTCGAGTCCAGCAGCGACCATTCGCTTCAGGGGCCGGTACCCCACGGCCCCCTGCCCCGCGCACTTAGCCCCCGCGCGGCCCGCGCCCCGCCCCCCGGCTCCCACGCCGCCACCCTTCCCGCCACCGCCGACGCGGCCACCGAATAGGGCGACACCAGGTACAGCTGCCCCGGCCCCGATCGGCCCGGGAAGTTGCGATTCTGGGACGACACGGACACCTGCTCGGGCGAATGCGTGATCCCCGGCCCGGCTGCAATGCAAGCGCCGCACCCGGGTTCGATGAACGCGGCCCCGATTTCGCGGAACAGGTCCAGATAGCCTTGCCTGCGCGCGTACTCGCGTACGTCGGTGGATCCGCACTGGATATAGCACTGCACGTCGGGGTGGACGCCGCGCCCCCACCGGTCGCGCGCCTCGCGGAAGACATGGGCATACATGTCCATGTCTTCCTTCTTGCCGGCGGTGCACGATCCCGCGTAGGCGATCTCAATGGGCACTGGGGCTTCCAGCTCGTCGATGTAGAGGCCGTTGCCGGGATCGCCCGGCAGGGCGACCATCGGGCGCACGCGCGAAGCGTCGATCTCGATCACGTTGACGTACTCGGCGCCGGGGTCGCTGTGCACGCCGTCCACGAGCGTACGCGCGCGGGCCAGGGGCAGGCCGCGTTCCCGCACGAGGAACTCGACCGTTCTCTCGTCGGCTGCGACCAGACCGGTGAACGCGCCCACCTCCGCCGCCATGTTGGTCATGGTCGCTCTTTCGTCCACCGACAGCCCTTCCACCACCGGGCCGGCGTACTCGACGATTTGACCGATTGCGTGCCCGTCGCGCACGTAGGGGTGGCGCAGGATTTCGAGCATGAGGTCCTTGGCGGTCACGTTTTCCGGGAGTGACCCACCGACCACGACCTTGAACGACGGCGGTATGCGCGCGCGCACGTCCCTGGTAATCCACGAATTGAAGATGGCCGTGGTGCCGACCCCGAAGGCCAGCGCCCCGATCGCGCCGGCGTGAGGGGTGTGAGAATCGGTGCCGATGACGAGCATGCCGGGCTCGGCGTAATCCTCCAGAATCTTCGAGTGGCAGATCGCCTCGGACCCCATGGCGTGGCCCTGCTGTTCGCCGTACAGCTTGATTCCCTGCTTGTCGGAAAACTCGCGCTGCTTGACTTCAAGCTGGTTGGCGACCTTGAGCAACCCCTGCTCGATCCGCTCCTGGCTCATGACCTTGTGCAGGAACGTCAGGTGGTCGCGGAAGAAAAGGATGGTGTCGGGGTCCAGCACCCTCGCTTCGGGCCCCAGCTTCTGCTCGAAGAAAATGGCCGCCATCGGAGTCACGTATTCGTGCGAAAAGCGGATGTCGGCACGGAAGAAACCGGCTTCGCCAGGCTCGGCGAAATCGACCCCCACATCGCCTTCAGCAGCGTCGACGACCCATTTGCGAGCGAAGATCTTCTCGCCGAGGGTCATGGGACGGGTTGTTCGGCGCGGCGCTGGCAGCGATACGCAACCCTGCATGCGGGCCATGTTGAATTCGAAGAGACCGCCGTATTCAATGATCTGCCGGGTGATCTCGTCGGTGCCGGCGGTGAATTCGCGCAGTGGAATGGGGGCGCCCGACCGGATCCGGTCGAGCAGTCCGAAATTCGTCGTGGTGAGAATCCCGAGGTTCTGGCAGTTCTCGTTGTAGATCCGCTCAATGCTCTCGCTGACGACGACCCTGATCCCGGCCATCAGCTCCGCGTAGGGACTCTGTTCGCGACTCGAACCCTTGCCGCGCCGTTTGCCCGCAACCGAACACACGAACCCGCCCGCCTTGACGCCGCCCCGCTCCACCGGAGCCTCTGCCGCACCGTCGGCGCCTCTGACGCGGAGGCCCAGGTATGGGAATTCGCCCAAGGTTTCGTCGTAGAAGAAGCAGATGTAGGCCGGAGTGATTTCGTCGGTGCTGATCTGGTCGCGCAGGAGCGCTCGCCTTTCCGGCGTCAGTTCCAGGTTCGCGCCCTCGCGCAGCTGCTGCCGGACGAGCTCCGCATCGTCCAGCAGCAGGAGCACGCGCCCGCCGAAGGAAACCTCCGGCGGGCGCTTCTGCAAAGACGGCCTGGTGGGGTCGCCCGTCACCGGCCCGCCCGTCACCGCCACGTCAACTGAAGTCCGCGCCCGCGATCACGGCGATGATGATGGCCAACACCGCGATCGGCGCCACGAAGCGGATGAAGACGCGCCACGCGGTGTAGTTGAACCACTTGGTGCTGCCGTCGTCCAGCTCCTTCCTGGTGTCGCGACGGAACATGAACCACCCGGCCACGATGGTGATGAAGAACCCGCCGGTCGGAAGCATCCAGTTGGACACGAAGTGGTCGGCGGTGCCGAACCAGCCTTCCTTGCCTTCGAAGACCGTCATCTCGGACAGGAAACCCTGCCCGGTGAACGACAGCGCGGCGAAGATCGTGAACACGAAGATCAGGGCGCCAGCGCCGAAGGTCGCCTTGTTGCGGGTCACGTCGTGTTCGTCGATGACGTAGCTGGATACCACTTCCAGCAACGAAATGGTCGAGGTGAGCGCAGCCAGGGTGACCAGCACGTAGAACAGCGGCCCGAGTAGGGCGCCGAACGGGACTTCGGTGTAGAACAGCTCCGGCAACGAGATGAACAGCATCCCGACGGTGGAGCCGCCGACTTCGTCGCGCATTCCGGTTACCGAGAAGATGACCGAGAACATGATGATGGTCGCGACGAGGGCGATCACGGTGTCCAGAGCCACGATCGCGCCGCCCGCCTTGACGATGGAGTGCTTGCGCGCGATGTAGGAACCGTAGGTGACCATCGCCCCCATGCCCAGCGACAGCGTGAAGAACGAGTGACCCAAGGCTTCCAGCACGCCTGCCGCGGGCAGCTCGCTGAAGTTGGGACGGAAAATGAAGCCGAGCGCTTCGCCCGCGCCGTCCATTCGCAATGCGCTCACGAGCATCAGGAGCAGGATGCCGAACAGGATGGGCAGGAACAACCGGGCGATCCGCTCGATTCCCTTGCTCACGCCGAAATAGACGACCGCGATGGTTCCGACGCTGAAGCCGAGCGAGAGCATGAGCTGGAGTCCGGCGTTGCTCACTTGCTCGTTGAACAGGTCGCCCGCCACCAAGTCGGCTGGGAATCCGCCGAAGGTCCAGCCCAGAGACTTGGCGAAGTAGAATAGCGACCAACCGGCAATTACTGTATAATAACTGAGGAGGATGAACCCTGCGAGCACGCCCCAGCCCCCGAACAGGGCGCCGAGCTTGCGTGCGCCGGGCCATCGGCTGCCGACGGCTTCCTTGAGGGCGCCCACAGCGCTTTTCTGGCTGCGGCGCCCGATCAGAAGCTCGGCCAGCATGATCGGCATGCCGACGGCGGCGATGCAGATCAGGTAGACCAGGACGAAAGCTCCTCCCTGGTTCTCGAAGGTAATGTATGGGAATTTCCATAGGTTCCCTAGGCCGATCGCGCTGCCCGTGGCGGCTAGTACGAGACCCGTGTTGCTGCTCCAATGATCGCGCGGCTTGTTCATGTCGATCTCCATGCGGAAGGGTACAACGATGGCGTGGATGCAGCCGCATCGGTGCGGCTGTGGTAGGATAGTACTCGACAGCCCCGAAATCGCCAAACTGGAGCCTTTGGATGAACCGAGTATTGCGAGGGTCGATTGGCAGTGCTTCGCGGTGGGCGCGCGTGCATATCCGCGGACTGGCGGGCCTGGTTGCGCTTGCGGCCACGCTTGCTTGTAGTGGCGACTCCGGCGACGGGAACGCGCCGCCGCCCACGACCTCCGTGGCGCTGCTTACGTCCGGCCCCGTGAGCGACGCGGGCTGGCACGCGGGCGCCTACGAGGGGCTGCAGCGCATCCGCGATTCGCTTGGCGTGCACGTTTCCCACCAACAGACGCGCACGCCGGCAGAGTTCGACGACGCGTTCATTTCGTACGCCGAGGCCGGGTACGGGTTGATCTTTGCGCACGGGTTCGAGTACCAGGACGCCGCCAGCCGCGCGGGCGAGCGCTACCCGGAGGTTACGTTCGTGGTCTCGTCCGGCTCGAGGCCGTCGGCGAACGTCGTGCCGCTGATCTTCAATCTCAACGAAGCGGCGTATTTGGCGGGAATGGTCGCCGGGGCGTTGACGAGCTCGGGCGTCGTGGGGATGGTCGGCGGCGTCGAGATCCCCTCCGCCAAGGGCACGTTCGTGGCGTTTGCCGCGGGAGTCAGGGCCGTCCGCGAAGACGCGACGGTCATGGAAACCTTTATCGGCAGCTGGGACGACGTCTCGGCCGCCAAGGAGGCCGCGGCCGCCCAGCTGCGCCAGGGAGCCGACGCGCTGATTCACAACGTGGACGCGGCCAGCTTCGGGTTTTTCCAGGCGGTGCGCGAGGCGCGGGCGGGCGGTGCGGACGCGTGGGCTTTCGGCATGAACCGCGACCAGAACGACGTGGCTCCGGACGTCATTGTGGGAAGCGCGGCGATCGACATCGCGGCGGTGTTTCTGGCGACGGCCCGGGCGTGGCAGGTCGGCTCGCTGGGCCGCGTGGCAAGGTTTGCGGGGCTTGCGGACGGCGCGGTGGACTTTGTCGCGAACCCCGCGCGAGGCGACGCGATATCGCCCGAAACCGTTGCGCTCATTGAGCATACGCGGCGACGGATCATTGCGGGCGAGCTGGAAGTGCCCCGCATCGAGTTCCTGGAGCCCGCCGCCGAGACGCTTTCGCGCTGAGCGGCGCTGGGCGTTTTGACATGGTCGTGGCGGTGGTTTGGCCGGTGCCGGGGCAAGGTGGCTGCGCGTGACCCCCGCCGCGCGACTTCGGCGGGTTGCGAAGCGGTTGGGCGCGGTCGCCGCGCTCGACGGGGTGGACTTTGATCTGGCGCCCGGAGAGATCCACGGACTGCTGGGCGAGAATGGCGCCGGGAAGACCACGCTGGCCCGGGTTTTGGGCGGTCTGGTACGCCCGGACGCCGGCCGGGTGGAGATCCAGGGCCGCCAAGTCGCGCTCCGCAATGCCGGCGATGCCGGTGCCGTGGGCGTGGGCATGGTGCACCAGCATTTCTCGCTGGTGCCGCGTTTCAGCGGAATCGAGAACGTGGCCCTTTTCGACCGGGACGCGTGGACCGCCAGGGGGACGCTGATCCCTGCGTACCGCGACCGGGTGGAGGCGCGCGCGCAAGAGCTGGGCCTGGAGGTGGCGCTCGACGTGCCGGTGGCGGAGCTCGGCGTGGGGGCGAGGCAGCGAATCGAGATCTTAAAGGCGCTGATGAGCGAGACCAGCGTGCTCCTGCTGGACGAGCCGACCGCCGTGTTGGCGCCCAGGGAGGTGGCCGGGCTCTTTGGGGTGCTGAGGGGGGTGGCCGCCGCCGGAACCGGCGTCGTGTTGGTCGCGCACAAGCTGGACGAAGTGCTGGCGGTCGCCGATCGCGTAACCGTGCTCCGAAGGGGACGGCGAGTGCTGACCGATGCGGTCGCCGCGGTATCCGCGCCGGCGCTCGCCGAGGCCATGGTGGGCGATGCGCTTTCCGGGGCCGCGGTGCCAATGTTGCCGGGGGAGCTTGATCGTGCCGGAAAGGCGGCCGGAGGTGCAGCGGCCGCAGATGCAGCGGCGGGAGATGCAACCGGTGGCCGCTTTAACATGTACGTCGAACACTGGAACAATTACACACCTGCATTGCGCGAAGTGACGCTGGAGGTGCGTTCGGGCGAGATTGTCGGCATCGCCGGCGTCGACGGCAACGGGCAGCGGACCCTTGCGGCGGTGCTGGCCGGGGTGCGCACGCCCGATGAGGGCGCTGCTACACTTGCCCGCAACGTCGGGTGGATCCCCCAGGACCGGCAGGAAGAAGGCCTGGTGGGCCAATTCTCGGTGACGTGGAACGTGGCGTTCGCATTGCACGACCACCCCGACTACAGGACGGGGCCGTGGTTCGCCTGGCGCAAGGTGAAGCAGGCGGCCGCAGCCGTGATGCGCGACATGAACGTGCGCACCGCCTCGCCGGACATCGCGGCCGCCACGCTCTCGGGGGGGAACCAGCAGCGCATCGTGGTGGGACGCGAGTTCCTGCGGAGCGGCGAGCTGCTCGTCGCGGAGTCGCCGACGCGAGGACTCGACGTCAAGGCCACGGTCGCCGTGCGCAAGCGAATCGTGGAATTGGCCAGGACAGGGGAACGCCCGCCCGGCGTGGTGCTGATATCGGCCGACCTCGATGAAATCCTGGAGTTGGCGGACCGGGTGGTCGTCATGGTGCGGGGCCGGTTGATCGAGGTCGCGCCAGGCGACCACAACCGCGCCGCGATCGGCGAGATGATGTTGGGGGCGCGGTGAAGCGGGGACTCAGAAGAGCACCGGGCCGCCGAATCCAGTGGGCCGGAATTGGTCTCCAGCAGAAGCCGTGGCTGCGGATTCGTCACTTTGCCACTGGCACCACGGCCACCGTCGCCTTCGTGGCCACCCTGGCCGTCACCGCTTTGTTGCTCGCCCTCGGCGGCTACAATCCCGGCACGGTCTTCGCGGCTATGGCGCGGGGCGCGTTCGGTTCGTGGGACCGCTTCGCTTCGTTCACCCTCGTGCACGCCACCCCCCTGTTGCTCACGGGGCTGGCCGTCGCGATTGCGTTCAAGGCGCGCGTCTGGAACATCGGCGCCGAGGGACAGCTGCACGCCGGCGCACTCGCGGGCGTTGCGGTTGCGCTCCAACTCCCCGCAGCGAGCGCCCTTGTCGCCATCCCCGTCACACTGGTCGCAGCCGCCCTGGCCGGGGCGGGCTGGGCCGCGATCCCGGCAGCGATGAAGACGCGGATGGGGGTCGGCGAAGTGATCACCACCCTGTTGATGAACTTCCTGGCCATCTTCCTGTCGCAGTTTCTTGTGCAGGGTCCCCTGCAGGAGCCGCGCGGGGTCTTCAACCAATCCGGCGAGATCCCGGTTGCCGCGCGACTCCCTGCGCTGCTGCCGGACACGCGGCTGCATTGGGGCTTCCTGATCGGCGTCGTGTTGGCGGTGGCCCTGTGGCTGTACGTGACCCGCACGCCGGGCGGTTTCCGGCTGCAAGCGGTGGGGGCGTCGATTCGCGCGGCCGAGGCCAGCGGCAGGTTCAAGGCCGCGCCGGTGGTGTGGCGGGTGTTCCTGACCTCGGGCGCGATCGCAGGCCTCGCGGGGTGGGTGCAGGTGTCCGGCATAACGCACCGCATGTACGAGGGGCTGTCGCCGGGGTGGGGCTACACGGCCATCGCGGTCGCGCTCTTGGCGCGACTGAATCCGCTTGCCGTGGTGGCAACCGCCATCGTGTTCGGAGCGCTCAGCGCGGGGGGCGGCGCCATGCAGCGCGACGCGGGTGTGCCGGAGGTCTGGGTTCGCGGCATCGAGGCGCTGGTCATCCTCGCCGTGCTTGCCGTAGACAAGGGCTGGCAGGTCCTGGCCGCCAGAGGTGCCCGTGACTGACGGCTTCGCCCTCTCATCCTTCCTTGTTGCGGCCGTTGGACTTGGGGTCCCCTTGGCACTGGCCGCGCTCGGCGAAACGGTCTCGGAGCGGGCGGGCGTGATCAACATAGGGCTCGAGGGTTCCGTGATCTGGGGGGCGCTTGGCGGCGCTTTGGGTTCGCTCGCGGCGGGCCCGTACGTGGGCTTGTTGGCGGGCGCTTCGGCGGGAGGAATGGCCGCGTTGCTCTTCGGGATTTTTGCGGTCAGGCTGGGCACGGATCAAATCATTACCGGCACCGCGGTGACGCTCGGAAGTCTCGGCTTTACGGGTGCGGTGTTTCAGGGGCTTTTCGGAGTGACGGGCATTGCGCTGGATCTGCAGACCATGCCAGCCTGGCAGGTGCCGCTTCTGTCCCGCATTCCGGTGTTGGGTCCGGCGCTATTCAATCAGGCGGTCACCGCATATTTTTCCTTTCTGATGGTGCCCGTCCTGGCTTGGTTTCTGTTTCGGACGCGCTGGGGGTTGGCACTGCGGGCCGTGGGCGAATCGCCCGAGTCTGCACATGCGGCGGGCGTGCCGGTGGTCGGGGTTCGCTTGATTGCAACCGTGTTCGGGGGCGTCATGGCCGGGCTTGCGGGCGCGCACCTCAGCCTGGTTCACACGGGGACCTTCGTCGAGAACATGTCGGCTGGGAAGGGGTTCATCGCGATTGCGGTGGTCGTTCTGGGCCGGTGGAAACCTTGGGGGGTGATGATGGCGGCGCTTTTCTTCGGGGCTGCCGAGGCGCTTCAGTTCGTCTTGCAGGCGGTTGAAGCGGACCTGCCGTATCCGTTGTTTCTGGCACTGCCGTATTTGCTGAGCCTGGCAGCGCTCGCGGGATGGTTCGGGAGGTCTCGGGCGCCTGAGGGGCTGGCTTTGCCGTGGCCTCGGTAATGGACTCGGCTCTCGGTGCGGCTATACTGATTTCATGAAGAAAGACAGACGCAGCATCGTTCACGGGCGGCGTAGGATCGTTCGCGGGCTCCTTGTCGCGCTTACGCTCGCGGCGGTGGTCGGCTGGTCGCCGGTTGACGTTCAGGCCCAGGGCGAGAGCGGCGTGGTCGGCGCCGCGCTGGGCATGCGTCAGCTGGACGGCGTGAAGCGGGTGCTGATGATCGCGGCGCATCCCGACGACGAGGATTCGAGTCTGCTGGCCGCCCTGGCTCGGGGCATGGGGGCCGAAGCGGCGTACCTGTCGCTCAGTCGGGGCGAAGGCGGCCAGAATCTGATCGGGCCCAGGCTGCACGAAGGGCTTGGCGTGATCCGCACCGGCGAGCTGGTCGCGGCACGGGAGATCGACGGCGCTGGACAGTATTTCACGCGAGCCGTCGATTTCGGTTTCTCCAAGACCGCCGACGAGACGTTGACGCTGTGGCCTTTTGAAGAGGTGCTCCGCGACGTGGTGTTCGTCGTGCGCAAGTTCAGGCCGCAGATGATCGTCTCGGTCTTCTCGGGCACGCCGCGCGACGGCCATGGTCAACACCAGGTCGCCGGGATGGCGGCGCGGGAGGCCTTTGCGGCAGCGGGCGACCCGCAGCGCTTTCCCGAGCTCGCGGCGCGCGGCGTGGCGCCGTGGCAGCCCGCCAAGCTATACCGATCGGCGCGGTTCTCTCCGACCGATGCGACGACCAGCGTGCCGACGGGAACGTTTGATCCGGTATTGGGGCGGTCGACCTTCCAGCTCGCCATGGAAAGCCGCAGCCAACATCGCTCTCAGGACATGGGCGCTGCGCAAACAATGGGTCCCCGCGCCAGCCTGCTGAGGCTGGTGGCGTGGCAGGTTGGCGGCGCGGCGGTAGGGAGCGGCACGTTGTCGCCGTCGGGCGAGGCGCCGCCTTGGGAGGACGGGGTATTTGCCGGGATCGACACGACTCTCGTTGGTCAGCTGGGGGCGCCGATTCCGGCCGGCTGGCCCGCCGATACGGAACCGAGGCTACGCGCCTATCGCGAGGCGGTAACCGAGGCCGAGGCCGCGTTTTCGTTCGGTCGCCCTGCCGCGGCGGTTGCGGGGCTGTCGGAGGCGGCAGCGATTCTGCGAGGGTTGATTGGCGATGCGTCTTCTGCCGACGCCGATGGCAGGCGGGTGTTGGAACGCAGGCTGGAACAAGTGTCGGAGACAATTGTGGCGGCCGCCGGCGTCGTGACCGACGTGAGGGTTGGCCGCGACATCCTCACTCCAGGCGAATCGGTGGTGGTCGACGTCACCGTGTGGAATGGTGGCGACGTCGATCTGGTCGCGGTGCGGCCCGAGCTGGTGCTTGCGCCGGATTGGGACGCGTCGCCAACGGAGGAAGCGGCGGGCGTTGCAGGAGGGTCCCCGTTCTTCAGGATGCCTCCGCCGGCCACCCCTGCCGACGGCGTGGTGGCGGCGGGAAGCATTGCGCGGTGGAGCTGGAAGGTGGACGTGCCCGGCAACGCACCGGCCTCCACGCCCTGGTACCTGGCGGATGCGGCGCCCGAGGGCGCGGGGGCGCGCGAGAATGCACTGTATCGGTGGCCGCAAGACGAGGCCTTGTGGGCTCGCCCGTTCGCGCCGGCGCCCATTCGCGCCCGGGTTGCGATGACCCTCGACCACGATGTCGCGCCCGTCCGGCTCGCCCTGGAGCGCGCGGGCCACCATGTCGGAGTGGACAAGGCCACGGGCGAATACCGGAAGTCGGTGTTGGTGGTCCCGGCAATCGGCGTCACGGTGGATCCTCGTTCAATGGCATGGCCGATCGGAACGGCGAACGCGCGCACGATCAACGTCGTGCTTACCAATACGTCGCAGACGCGACGATCGGGATCGCTGCGGCTCGAAGCCCCGGCGGGGTGGCAGGTCGATCCCGCCACGGCGCGGTTCGCCCTGGACGCCGACGGCGCCAACGCCGCGTACGCCTTCGCGGTCTCGCCTTCGACCGAGGTGGCGCAGGGGTCGCACGTCTTCCACGCGGTGGCCCGCACGGACGATTTGGGCGCGGCGGAATCGGACGCGGAGTACGGCACGGAATACGACGTCATCGACCATGCCCACATCCCGCGCGCGGTGATGGCGCGCGAGGCCGCCCTGCACGTTTCGGCTTTTGCGGTCAGCGCCGACACCGATCTCAGAGTCGGCTACGTCATGGGATCGGGCGACGAAGGCGCCGCCGCGCTGCGCCAAATCGGCATGCAAGTGAACGAGCTGGCGCCGGCGCAGGTGCGCGCGGGAGACTTCGCCGGCTACGACGTCGTGGTGCTCGGGATCCGCGCCTACGAGACCCGACCGGATCTGGTCGCCGCCAACGAAGCGCTGCTTGACTTTGCGCGCGGCGGGGGCACCGTGATCGCGCAATACAACAAGTACGAGTTCTCCGCGGGCGGGTTCGCCCCCTACCCTCTCGCCATTCGTCGCCCGCACGATCGGGTTACCGACGAGGCCGCGCCGGTTGCGGTGCTGTCGCCGCAGTCGCCCGTCTGGAACCAACCCAACGCGGTGGGCGCAGCCGACTTCGAGGGCTGGGTGCAGGAACGCGGACTCTACTTCGCGGGAGATTGGGACGACCGCTACACCCCCATGGTCGAGATGGCCGACCCTGGCGAGGACCCGAAGCGCGGCGGGCTACTGGTGGCCCGCGTCGGCGATGGGCTCTACGTCTACACCGGGCTCGCTTTCTTCCGCCAATTCCCGGCGTCGGTGCCGGGCGCCTACAGGCTCTTCGCCAACCTGGTGTCGCTGCGAGCGGAAGACTGGCCGGCAGCGGGCGTGTCGCCGGAAGGCTGAGGCGCCCGCGGATCGCGGGTCGCTAATCCCCAAACGCGATCCCCATCGCCCTCGCCGCCAACACGACCTCGTGATCGGGCGGCACGGTCTTGACGTTTCTCACCGCGTCGGCAAGGGGCACCGCCGTCATCACGGGCGGGTCCAACGCCACCATGCACCCGAAACGCCCCTCGGCCGCCAGCTCGATCGCGGCGCTCCCGAAACGCAGCGACAGCAACCGGTCGTAGGCGATCGGACGCCCACCTCGCTGCAGGTGACCCAGAACCAGGCTGCGAGCTTCGCGGCCGGTCATCCGTTCCAGCGTGCCCGACACCGCCTTGGCCACGCCGCCCAGCCGCTTCCCACCGGTGAGCGTCCTCTCTTCCAGATAAGACGCTTCGCCCCCTTTCGGCATGGCCCCCTCCGCCACCACGACGATCGCGAACTCTGGTCCCTCGCGAAACCTGCGCCTGATCTTGTCCGCAACCTTGTCGATCCGGTAGGGAATCTCCGGTATCAGGATCGCGTCGGCCGTCGCCGCAAACCCGGCGAACAGGGCGATCCAACCGGCGTGCCGCCCCATTAGCTCGACAACCATGATTCGTTGGTGGGCCTCGGCGGTCGAAAGCAGCTTGTCGATTGCGTCGGTGGCCGTCTGCACGGCGGTGTGGAAACCAAACGTGACCGCTGTGGCCTGCAGGTCGTTGTCGATCGTCTTCGGCACCCCGATGACCCGCAAGCCCTTCTCGGACAGCTCGCTGGCGATTCTGAGCGACCCGTCGCCCCCCACCGCGATCAGGCAGTCGACCTGGAGCTTCCTCATGCGTTCGAGGACCTCGTCCGAACGGTCAACCATGCGGATGCTGCCGTCGGGCTGTCTCTGCGGGAACGAGAACGGGCTGCCGCGGTTCGTGGTACCGAGAATGGTGCCGCCCAAATGCGTGATCCCGCGTACGGCGGTGCCGTCGAGGGGCACGACTCCGCCAAGACTGAAGAGACCGTCGTAGCCGCGGCGGATCCCGACCACGTCCCAGCCCCGATGCTCCGCCGACAGAACCGCGGCCCGCACGACGGCGTTCAGCCCCGGGGCGTCTCCCCCACCCGTGTTTATCGCTACTCGCATGGTTACGTTGCACTACATTCTACAGGCGCTCGCTCGCGCACGACGTTACCGACAATTCTGGAGTTCACGCCGTGTCCGTTTCCGAAAAATCCGTTCGCAACGCCCTCAAGACCGTCAAGGACCCGGAACTGAACCTGGACCTCGTCGTGCTTGGTCTAGTCTACGATATCGACGTGGACGGCACCAGCGCCAAGGCCACGATCTCGCTCACGACGCCGATGTGTCCCGCGGCGGAACAGATCGTGGAAGACGCCCGCGCGGCCGTCGCAAGCGTGGACGGCGTCGACGATGCGCACGTGGAGCTCACCTTCGACCCGCCCTGGACCCCCGATCGGATCAGCCCCTTGATTCGTTCGGCTCTCGGAATCTGACCGGCCGTTATAACGACGCCAACGCCGCGCACCGGAGTACGACATGTCGCAATACACCGAAGACGAGCTCAAAGCCAGGATCCGCAAGGGGTACATTCTCGAGTCGCCCGACGACATGACGCCGGGGTATCGCAAGGCGATCATCGTCCAGCTGACCGTTCAGGCCGACACCGAGCTGATGAGCGCTCCCGCCTACTGGCTGGCCGCCCGGCATGCGCCGTCCACCAACACGCAGGTCAGCGCGCACGCCATCATCCAGGACGAGCTGGCGCACGCCAACATCGCGTATCGCCTCCTCGAAGACATGGGGGTGTCGAAAGAGAAGCTGGTGTATGGACGCGAACCGCACGAATTCAAGCACCCCTACGGTTTCGACCAGCCATTGGACAACTGGGCCGAGCTGGTGGTGGCCAACGGGTTCTTCGACCGCGCCGGCATCACCCTGCTTGGCGACGTCCACCGCAACACGTCGTACGGGCCGCTAAAGCGCGCGCTGGTAAAGATCGACATGGAAGAAACCTTCCACCTCCGTCACGGCGAAGTCTGGATGCGAAGGCTCGCCCGTGCCGGTGGCGAAGCGACCGAGCTGTTGCAGCGGTGCGTAGACTGGATGTTCCCGATGACGATTGAATGGTTCGGGCTTCCGGACGACCTCAAGCGGCATAGCGGACAGCTGGACTACCGTCTGAAGGGGCTGACCAACGACGAACTTCGCCAGGTGTGGATGTCGTCGACGGTGCCGCTGTGCGAGGAGCTGGGGCTTTCGGTGCCGGCGCACTACGACGAGCGGCGCGAAGAGTACGTGCTCGACTATCCATTCCCCTGCCAATACGATCCCGAGGCCAAACGCTGGTTGTTCGACGATGGCGAGATCACGTGGAAAGCCGTCTTTGAACGTTGGAAGGGCCGAGGGCCCATGAACGAACGTTACGTCGAATCGGTCCGCCGGTCCCGTGGCGTGGTGTCGTCGTGGCTCAATTGAGCGCCGCGAGGCAAAGGCGGCCGCTGAAGACGCTGCTCGCCGAGCACCCGGTAGCGCTGCCCAATTCTTCGGGCGGTCGCGACTCGTGGTCCGCCCCGCTTGCCGAAGCGCCGGCCGATGGCGTCACCGCGCTCCAGGCGGCCCTCGACGAGGTGCTGGACCCGGAATTGCCCATTTCGGTCGTGGAGCTCGGGCTGGTGTACGGCGTCGATTTCCAGGACGGGACGGCCAGGGTCGACCTGACGTTCACCGCCACGGCCTGCCCCTGCATGGACTTCATCAAACAGGACGTAACCGACCGAATCGCCATGGAACCCTGGGTGGCGGCCGTGGAAATCACCGAAGTGTGGGATCCGCCGTGGACTACTGCGCGCATTACCGACGCGGGCCGCAGGAAACTGGCGCAATTCGGGGTGCGCGCATGAGCGGGGGCCAGGCATGAGCGCCGGCGCCAACGCCTTGTCGGAATCCGTATACGAGGTGTTCGCGCGCAAGCGCCGGGGCGACGTGCTTCGCCACATTGGCTACATCGACGCGCCGGGCGACGAGCTGGCGCGAGTCTACGCCTGGAAGACCTACGACGAGGAAAAGTGGTTCGAAATGTGCGTGGTCCCTAGGGCATCCGTGATTCCGGTCAATCGGCCGCGCGGGGGGCGTGCCGATCCTTCGCGGACGACGCGCAAGTGACTGCCCCGTCTGCTCTTGCCCGCCATGTACTCAGCTTGGCCGATTCCAAGCGGTTGTTGGGCATTCGCTATAGTGATTGGATTTTGGGAAGCCCGTCGATCGAGACTGGCATCGCCGCCTCTTCAATGGCCCAGGACGAATGGGGTCATGCGCGCCTGCTGTATTCCATGCTGAAGCGTTTCGGCTTCGACCCGTTCGCGGTCGAGCATACCCGCCCCGCCGAGCGATACTACTCGATCCCCGCGCTGGACCGCCCCTTCGCGGACTGGGCCGACTTCGTCGCGGCCACCGTCGTCGTCGACGGCGCGTTGGCGGTCGCACTGGAAAGCTTCGGCGGCGGCGATTTCGCACTGGCCCGTTCCCGCGTGCCCAAGATGCTGGCAGAGGAAGAGTACCACCACCAATTCGGAGCGGCCTGGTTCACCCGCCTCGCCGACTCGCACGGCGAAGGGGCCCGCCGCGTGCGCACGGCGGCGCGCCAAATGCTGCCGTCCACGCTCGCCTGGCTGCTGCCAAACGACGAGCTGTACGGCACGCTGGTCGCCGAGCGGTCCGTGCTTCCCGGCGCCGACGTGCGCGCCGCCCTTGCGGAACGGGTGGGCCCCACCCTCGCGGCAGCCGGGCTGGACCCGGAGACGATCGCGCCCGATCGGAATGGTTGGGACGTTGACCGCCGGCGCGGTCCCGGCGCCCCCGGCAAAGAGGCCGTCGAGCGCGCCCGCGGCGATCGCAATCGCGCGCTCTTCGTGGAGTAGATTGCCATGTCGCCGCCGCGCTCGCCACCGTGCCCGTTCTGCGGCGCCAGGCACACCCGGATCATGTCCCTGTTCGGCAGTCACGCATCGTTGACCACGTCCTGGTGTACAAACTGCCACAGCCCGTTCGAGTTTCTGCGCTGGCGCGGCGGTGCGGGAGACGCGGCTCGCGCGGGGGCCCACGACGGACCCGGGGAACATCAACCAGGAGACCGTACGCATGACCCATGAAGAACGCGCCAGGCGTATGCGCGGACCCGTCGCCGGGCGACTGCGCCGCGTCTCGCCAGCGCTCCGATTCGCCTGCCTTTTCATTCCGTTTGCGCTACCGGCGGCGGCCACGCTCGCATGCACTTCCAGCGAAGTCACGCTGCCGAATCCGCGACGGCTCGTCATCTACTCCGGCGCGCGTCTCGTACCCGAGAAGGAGCGCATGGAAGAGGTCGATGCGTGGGTACGGGAGCAGATCGACAGCATCACGCTGGATCCATCGTTCATGATCATTACCGAGCCCCAGGAAGGGCCGGTCTACCCGTGGGAGGAGCTGCAGGTGAACGCAGCCGGCGATACGGCGACGTTGAGCTGGCAACCCAGCGGCGGACTCAGGCGGGGAGCCTACCTGATCTACGCTCACCTGCACCTCATGGCTGCTCAGAACCGGCTGGACCGGTGGCTCCCCGAAGCGGTCGGCACCGACGACTTCGAGCTGGAAAAGGCAATCCTGACGCGCGTTTCCGATGCCTGGTTGTACCAGAGGTCGGTCTTCGACGCCGCGCCCTACAGCATATTGGACGAAATCACCTACGCGAACGAAAACGGCTTCCTGGACGCATTCATCCTGACCTCTCGCCCCGGCTCGTTCGTCGAGGCCAGGAGGGAATGGATGGCCGCGAACCCGGACGGCAGCGCCGATTACGTGGCATGGTTTCGTCGAACGTTCGAACGCGACCCTCCCGGCCTGGGTTCGCGCTCGGTGGGTCGCTAGCGCTCTGACCGCCAGACCGATGGCTGCCTATTGCGGCCCCTTCAACCACCATCCCGGAGTGACGGCTCCGGCCGCCTGATCGCGCACGAGAATGTCCACGCGCCCCGTGCGTGCCAGGCGCGCGTCGGTAACGCGGCCTCCGAACAGTGCAAATCCGGCGACCGTGAGACGGGTCTCGCTTCCTTCTTCCGTGGAGGCCACCAACGTCCCACCCTTCATTTCCTTCACGCCCGGCGCCTCGCCGGACCGAAGTCGAAGCCGCAGTATACGGCCCCCGTGCGGGTGGTCGTACGCGTCGATTACGCTGAACGTGGCTTTCGCCTGGTCAAGTTCGGGCACGGCGGTGATCTCTCGGCTCATGGTTGCGTCGGCGACGGGCGGAGCGCCAAACTCGGAACACTACTCTAGAACCTCGGCAAGCCGAGCGTCAATCCCATGACACACTCCCCTCCCAACCGAGACCCCGCCACGGGTGGGTTTCTGGAAGACCCAGACGAAATGCGACGGTCCGGCTACGCCGTGGTCGACGCCATTATCGACCGTTGGACCAGTCTCGACGACGGTCCGGCCTGGCAGGGCGCCACCCGCGACGTGACCGGCCCTTTGCTCGACGGTCCCCCTTCGGAGGAGGGCTGCGATCTCGATCAGCTTCTGGCCAAGGTCCTCGCCGACGTGATGCCGCTGGCCGGCCGAATCGACCACCCTCGCTTTCTCGGCTTCATTCCTTCCAGCCCGACCTGGACCTCGGTGCTCGCGACCTTCCTGATCGGCGGGTACAACGTATTTCAGGGCACGTGGCTCGAGTCCTCGGGCCCGTCGCAAATCGAGCTCACGGTCACCGACTGGTTCCGGCAGTGGATGGGCTACCCGGACAGTGGCGGCGGCCTGTTCACGAGCGGCGGTTCGGCAGCCAACCTCATTGCAATCGTTGCCGCGCGAGAAGCGGCTGGCAATCCGGATCGCGGCACGGTCTACCTGTCGGCGCAAACGCACGGGTCGGCCGCGCGGGCCGCCCGGATTGCCGGCATCGATCCCGCGCTGGTGCGCGTGATCCCCACCGACGAATCCTTCCGGCTGATTCCCGGCCTCCTCATGGACGCCCTGAACGAAGACCGCGCCGCCGGACTGCAACCGTTCTGCCTGGTAGCGAACGCCGGCACGACCAACACCGGCACCATCGATCCACTCGTGGCCTTGGCCGAGATTGCACGCGCAGAGGGCCTCTGGTACCACATCGACGCGGCGTACGGCGGGTTCGCCGTTCTGGATCCCCAAACGCGTCCGCTGCTCGAGGGCATCGAGCTTTCGGACAGCATCACGCTGGATCCGCACAAGTGGCTGTTTCAGCCCTACGAGACCGGCTGCCTGATGGCCCGCGACGTCGACCGCCTGACCGCAGCCTTCCGGATCATGCCGGACTACCTCCAGGACGCCGAGTGGGGACCCATACACGTCAACTTCTGCGATCGCGGGCTGCAGCTTACCAGAATCTTTCGCGCTCTTCGGGTCTGGTTGTCCGTGCAGAAATACGGGCTGGCGGCCCACCGCGCCGAGATCGGCAGGGCGATCATGCTGGCACGCAGAGTGGAAACTCGCGTCCGCGCCGAACCCGACCTTGAGCTTCTGTCGCCGCAGAGTCTGGGCATCGTGTGCTTTCGCTATCGCGGCAACGGTTCCGCAGACCCCGACCGACTCGACGAGCTCAACAAGCTGATTCAGGACGACATCGTGGGATCGGGCCTGGCGATGATCTCTTCCACGCGGGTACGCGACAGTTTTTCGCTTCGGTTCTGCGTGCTCAACTACCGTACCAGGGAAGCCGATCTTCAACGCACGCTCGACGGAATCATTGCCGCCGGGCACCGGCTCGGCGCTCGCCTTGAATGAAGACCGTCGCCTGGATCGTTGCAGCGATTCTGCTCGCGATCGCCTTCTCGGCCGCCGGTCTGGGAGGGCCGCTGCAATCGCTGTTTGCATCCGCCTGCCTGGTTCTGGCACCTGCGTTGTCCATGGGTCAGGCGCTGCCGCCCGCCGAGGCCATCCGCACCGAGCGCAGCGGGTTGTACGTCGTCACGGCCGTGGGGCTCGCGGCAATGGGAGGCATCGCTGTCTGGTTGTCGGACGGGTTGCGGGACGGCGCCGGCATTTGGTTGGCGTGGGTTGCGCCGACGGTCCCGGCGCCGACCGCCCTGGCGCTGACCGCCGCGGCAATCATGACGGGGACGGGGATTGCCGTGGCCTACGCATTCAAGCGCCTGTCGACGATGCGCGGCTGGCGCGAGACCGAGGTGGTCCGCGCCATAATGCCCGAGACGAAGCTTGAAAAGGGCCTCTTCTGCGTTCTGACCGTGGCCGCGGGCGTTGGCGAGGAGGTGGTGTTTCGGGGATTCCTGCCTGCGTTGCTGATGCCCTGGTTCGGTTCGTACCTGCTCGCCGCACTACCCGTAAGCGTTACATTCGGTTGTCTTCACAAGTACCAGGGTTGCCACGGAATGGTACGGACCGGCATGCTCGGCATGGTGCTGGCCGGCGGCGTCGCGTGGACGGGGAGCCTTTGGCCATCCATGGTGGCGCATGTCGCCCTGAACCTTCTGTTCGGCCTGGTTCTACGCGGATCTTTGCTGGAGGAATAAGGTGAACATAGACTTGGCGCTCACGGCAGACGCGGCCACCATTGACGGTTCCGGCAAACTGAACGTGCTGGGCGTCTTCGACCACATCACCGTCAAGCGGTTCCCGGCGCGGCACGCTCGTCTCGCGTTGGTGCTCCGCTTCCTGGGTACCGCGCGCGATGCGGGCGACCACAGCCTCAGTATTCAGCTCACCAGCCCGGGAGGAGAGGAAATGGTGACCCTGAACGGCGAAATGAAGCTTCGGCCGGGCAGGGGCAGCCTGCAGACCGGCGTGCGGGTTCCGCACGTAATCAATCTGGACGGGCTTGTGTTCAAGGAATCGGGGATCCACTCGTTCGACATCTCCGTGGACGGGCGGCACAACGCTACGCTCCCGTTGACCATTACGGTGGACGGCCGTCAGAAGGGTCCAGTGCCGGTGCCCGTCCCGCGGCGGAGCGCGATGGCATGACGCGCTCGGTGGCCCGGCTGCGAATCCATCCGATCAAGGGGGCCCGGGGCCTTGATGTCCAGGGCCTGGATTTCGACCAGCTGGGCCCGCGATTTGACCGGCGTTGGATGGTGGTCGGTCCCGACGGGACCTTCGTGTCGCAGCGTGTCGCCCCCCGCCTGGCCACGGTGCAGCCGAGCGTCGACGGCGACACGCTGACCTTGGAGGCAAACGGCACGGCGCCCGTCGCCGTGCCGGTCGCGCCGCAAGGACGCCGGATTCGAGCCGCCGTATGGGGATCGGTCGTCCGGGTGCGCCTTGTCTCGGCAGCGGCGGACGCCTGGTTTTCGTCGCTGCTGGGCAGCCCGCACCGGCTGGTGTTCATGGGCGAAGACGACGTCCGTCACACGGACCCCGCCTATGCCGAGGGGCATCGCGTCGCGTTTGCCGACGGGTACCCCGCGCTTATCGTCACCACCGGGTCGGTGGACGAGCTGTCACGACGGGCCGGTCGCGCGATTCCCGTGGAGCGGTTTCGGCCAAACATCGTGATCGACGGCGAGCGCCCCCACGAAGAGGACTACTGGCAACGGTTCGCAATCGGCGACCTGCACTTCAGGGGCGTGAAACTCTGCGCTCGCTGCACGGTCACCACGCTCGACCAGCGTTCCGGCGCTCGCGACCCGGATCGCGAGCCCCTGCGCACCTTGGGACGCTATCGGCGCATCGAGAGCGCGGTGTATTTCGGCGTCAACGTGGTCCATCACGGCGAAGGGCGCATCGCGCTCGGCGACTCGGTCGAGGTTCTCGAGAGAGGCGTGGTGCGCGGGTGCCGGTAGCACAGATTCGCGACCGGGTGCTTCCCCGCATGATCGAGGAGGAAATGCGGCATTCGTTCCTCGATTATTCCATGAGCGTGATCGTCCAGAGAGCGCTTCCAGACGTGCGCGACGGGCTGAAACCCGTGCACCGCCGCATTTTGTTCGCCATGTACGGACTCGGCCTGCACCCCGATCGCAACTACAAGAAGTGCGCCAGCGTCGTCGGCGAAGTGCTGGGCAAATACCATCCGCACGGCGATTCCGCCGTTTACGACGCGCTGGTGCGGATGGTGCGGGATTTCTCCCTGCGGTACCCGCTTGTCGACGGACAGGGGAACTTCGGTTCCATCGACGGCGATCCGGCCGCCGCCTATCGGTACACGGAGGCGCGGCTTGCCCCGATTGCATCCGAAATGCTGGACCAGATCGACGAGGACACCGTCGACTGGGAGAGCAACTTCGACGATCGACTCGACGAACCCATCGTCCTGCCGTCGCGGTTTCCCAGCCTGCTGGTCAACGGGAGCGCCGGGATCGCGGTGGGCATGAGCACGAACGTTCCCCCGCACAACCTCGCCGAGGTCGCCGCGGCGCTCCGTACGCTGGTGCAAGACCCTCAGTGCAGCGTCGACGAGCTCATGGAGCGGCTTCCCGGACCGGATTTTCCGACGGGCGGCTACATCGTGGGATCCGACGGCATTCGCAGCATGTACGAGACGGGTCGCGGACGCATGATCATGCGTGCGAAGGTGGCGTCGGAGTCCATGCGCGGCGGCCGCAAACAGTTGGTGGTCACCGAGCTGCCCTACGCGATATCGAAGGCCCGCATTATCGCCCGCATCGCGACCTTGGCGCGCAAGGGTGGAATCCCCGAGTTGGCGGAGATGCGCGACGAATCCGACCGAGAGGGCATCCGCCTGATCCTGGAGCTCAAGCGCGGGGCCAATCCCACTCGCGTCATTGCGCTCCTCTTCAAGAGGACGGCCCTGCAGTCCACCTTCGGCGCGATCCTCCTGGCACTGGACGGCGGCGCCCAGCCGGTCGAATTCACGTTGAAGGACCTGTTGGCGCGCTATCGCGATCACCGCCTCGACGTAATTCGCAGGCGATCGCGCTTCCAGCTCGAAAAGGCCGAGGCCGATCTGCACGTTACCGAGGGCCTCCTGTTGGCTTTGGCGCACATCGATGACGTAATCGCGGAGATCAGAGCTTCCGCCGACCGTGCCGAGGCCAGTTACAGGCTGCAGTACCGCTTTGGGCTCAGCGACGTGCAGGCGGATGCGATCATGCAGATGCGCCTGGCCCGACTGACCGCGCTGGAGGGCGACCAGCTCAGAGCGCGCGAGGCCGACTTGCGTGCGACCATCGAAGACCTCCGTGCACTTCTCGGCGATGAAGCGCGTCAGCTGGCGGTCCTCCTTGAAGAGCTGGACGAGGTTGTCGAGCGCTTCGGCGACGATCGCAGAACGGTCATTCTGCCCAAACAGAGCAAGACCGATTTCGCCTACCTGGAATCGAGCGTGGCCGACGAGAACGTCGTGTTGACGCTTTCGCGACAGGGATACGTCAAGCGCATTCCCATGCACCTGTATCAGCGGCGCGTGGCCACGGGGACCCAGCTGGCGGACATGAAACCCTACGCCGACGACTACATCGAGCGGCTGCTGGTTACCCGCAACCGCGGCTGGCTGCTCTGCTTTACCGGTCGAGGTCAAGTGCACTTCGTGCAGGTTGACGATATCCCGGAGGGCATCCCGAGCGCGCGGGGTCGTTCGATTTGGGGACTGCTCGGCCTTGATCGGGACGAGGCGATCGTGGCCAAGCGCTCCGTAGACGATTTTCGGGAAGATCGGTATGTGACCTTCGCCACCCGGTTGGGATTCGTAAAGCGCACCCGGCTCAGCGAGTACGGCAACGCCAAGGCCGGGGAGCTCATTGCGGCTCGAGTCCGCCCCCGAGACGCCATTCTCGAGGTTTGCGTGACGACCGGCGGGACCGAGCTGTTGCTCGTAACCCGCAACGGGCGCGCGATCCGCATTGCGGAAGACACGGTACCCCTCATGCGCCGTCTGGCCCAGGGCCCCAAGGGCATCGATCTCCGCGGCGGCGACGAGGTGATCGACCTGGTCGTGATACGGAGAGAAGCCTCGATATTGGTCGTGACCGATATGGGCGTCGCCAAGCGGGTTGCCGTCTCAGAGCTGCCGCTGCGCGCGCGGGGCGGACTCGGAGTGCCGCTGCTCGCAGACGAGGAGCAAGGAAGCAACGTCGTGGCGGCACTCGAAGTCCTCGAAGAAGACCAAGTCATGCTGGTCGCGGCCGGGGATGCCATGGTCGGATTCGCCGTTGCCGACGTCGATCTTCGCGAACCCCTGGCTCCCGGTCAGCAGGTGGTGGCTCTAGGAATTGGACACGGGGTCGTAGACGTCACGCGGGTGCACGGAGACCCGGGCGTCGCCAACGACAAACGTCAGCTCGAGCTGTTGAACATTCGTCGACCGTCGTGAGGTTTCTTGTCCTGGGCGGGGGCCAGCAGGGCACGGCCGCGGCGTACGATCTGCTCCGACACGGCGAAGTGGACGAGGTCGTGATTGCGGATCGCATGGTCCCGCGGCTGCACTCGTGCCTGTCCGCTTATCTGGGTGACCGCCTGACCCTCCTGAGGGTTGACGCATCGGCGCCGGGCCAGGTTGCGGCTGCCATGGAAGGTGTGGACGGCGTGCTCTGCGCGCTTCCCTACCAGTTCAATCTGCCCATGGCGCGCTTGGCGGTGGCCGCTGGCGTCCATTTCACGGATCTGGGCGGCAACACGGCGATCGTGAACCGCCAACGTGAACTCGACCTCCGCGCGCGCGAGCGCGGCGCCTCGGTTGTCCCCGACACCGGACTGGCCCCCGGCATGGTCAACGTCCTGGCCCAGGCAGGCATCGACAGGCTGGACTCGGTCATGTCCGTGCGGTTGTGGGTAGGGGGCCTGCCGCAGCGCCCCAGGCCTCCCCTGAATTACCAGATCGTGTACTCGCTCGAAGGCATGCTGGACTACTACGTCACCCCTGCGGTCATCCTTCAAAACGGCGTGCAAACGGAGGTCGAAGCGCTTTCCGGCATCGATCACCTCGATTTTCCGGAACCTGTCGGCCGCCTCGAGGCCTTTCACACCGGAGGCGGCACGTCCGCGCTCCCATCGCGGTACGAGGGCCGGATCGACACGCTCGAGTACAAGACGCTGCGCTACCCTGGCCATGCCGCCATCATGCGGGCGATCCGGCAGCTCGGGCTGCTCGCCGACCACGAGGTGACGCACGCAGGCCACCGGATCAACCCCCGTCGATTCTTCATCGATCGCGTAACGCCGTTCCTGTCGCCTGACGGCGAAGGCGATCTCGTGGTCGCGCGAGTCGAGGTGACCGGTCGGCTGGAAGGCGGCGACGCGCGGGTTCGTTACCAGCTGCTCGATCTTCAGGATCCCGCCACCGGGATCAGTGCAATGTCGAGAACAACAGGATTCTCCCTGGCGATCACCGCGCTCATGCAGGCCCGGGGCCAAGTGCAACCCGGCGTCGGCACGCCGGACGAAGCGGTTCCACACGGCCCCTACATTCGAGAGCTTCGTAAACGCGAGATCCACATCCAACAATCCATCCATACCTGATGCCTACCATGTCACGTTCTTGCAGTCTGAACAACGCGGCCCAAATGGCCGTGGCCGCACTGTTGGTCCTCCCGCTCTTCCCGCCCGCTCCAGCGACCGCTCAAGCGACGGGCCAGTCGCTGACGCAGCCGAACGAAACGCGTTTTGGGTCCATGCAGCAGCTCACCTTTCAGGGCGAGAACGCCGAAGCCTATTGGGCGCCCGACGGCGCGACGCTAGTCTTCCAATCCACGCCGACGGCCGGAGAGGGCTGCGACCAGATCTTCACGTTCGACCTGGAAACGGGCGTCAGAAAGCGGGTCAGCACCGGCGCCGGGCGAACAACCTGTTCGTATTTCTATCCCGACGGCGAGAACATTCTCTATTCGTCCACGCACCACTACGACGAAGCGTGCCCCGTGCGCCCGGATTATTCCCGAGGGTACGTCTGGCCGGTCTACAGCAGCTTCGACATCTTTGTGACCAATGCGGACGGTACCAATCTCCGGCAGCTGACCCACACGCACGGATACGACGCAGAAGCCACGTTTTCGCCCACGGGCCACCGAATCATCTTTACGTCCACGCGCGACGGCGATCTCGATCTGTACTCGATGTTGCCCGACGGCAGCGACGTACGACGGGTAACCGACCGGGTCGGCTACGATGGCGGCGCTTTCTACAGCCCGGACGGCAGCAAGATCGTGTGGCGCGCGCACTATCCGGAAACCGACCAAGAGCGCGACGACTACCTGGCGCTTCTGGCGGACGACCTGATCCGTCCTTCCGCCCTGGAGATCTACGTCGCCGACGCAGACGGGTCGAATCCTCGTCAGATTACGGACAACGGCGCTGCAAACTTCGCGCCGTTTTGGCATCCCTCCGGCGAGAAGATCATCTTCTCGTCAAACCTGCACGATCCCAACGGCCGCGATTTCGAGCTCTACCTGATCAACATCGATGGAAGCGGGCTGGAGCGCGTTACCTGGTCGGAAGGCTTCGACGGCTTCCCCGTATTCAGCCCCGACGGCACCAAGCTGGCGTTCGGGTCCAACCGCAACATGGCTCACGAGGGCAATACCAACGTTTTCCTGGTCGATTGGTTGGAAGACGGCTGAGGACACCCCTGCGGCCTGGGCCGCTAAACAACCGCCAGAAACCGCGTGAGCACGCGGTGGGTCAGCCCCCAGATCACCTCGCCCCCTACGCGAACGCACGGAAAACGGCGCACCATGCCCTCGTGCTTCCACAGGTGGCTTCCCCGGTTCGCCGGGTCGTCGAGCGCCGTCATCGGAAACCAATGGACCGCCGCCACCTCTTCGCTCGCGACCCGGGCCGCGGTTTCGCCACCGACCCGAAACACGAACGGCCAAATGGATATGGATGGAATGCGGATGGCCAGGGGCCGCAACGCCTCGCCCCGTCCCAGCGTGTTGCGTTGCGCACTGAGCGCCACGCCCGTTTCTTCGCGCGTCTCCCGAATCGCCGCGTGGACAAGCCCCGCATCGGCAGCGTCCAGTCTTCCGCCCGGCAGCGCCATTTGGCCCGACCAGGGATCACGGGCCGACTTCGCCCGCTTGATCATGAGAAAGTCGCACTGTCGGACGAACGGGTCCTGTCGCGCGCGCCGGTCGCCACATCCGACGGGCGCCCGCAAGATCAGCGCCACCGCGGCGTTGCCGCGACGAGCATCCGGCACTGCCGATCCCACCGACCCGAATCGCGCCGCGAGCACTTGCGGGAGCTCGGAGAGACGCCTCTGCATGGCTACCTGGCTCCCCGCGCTACACGCCTGCACGGTCCGGCCCCCAGATGTGTTTGTGAAGCTGGGTTTGGAAGCGCAGAGGCAGCCCGCTGGCAAGGATCCGCTGGGCAAGGTCCTCCAGTCCGGACATTCCCCACACCGGAGAGACGAGCAGGGCGCGCAGCGATCGCTCGCGTACGCGTTCGTCAAGCCGGTGGCGCCGAATCACTTCGACGGCCCAGTCAAAGTCCTCGGGCCCGTTCACCACGAACTTGACCTCGTCACGGCCAGTCAGGCAGTCCAGATTGGACCACAGATTACGGTGCTCCTCACCCGAACCAGGACATTTCAGATCCATGATCCGGTGCACCCGATCATCGAGCACGCCCACGTCCAGAGCTCCCGACGTCTCGACCAGCACGGTATAGCCTGCCTCCAGCAGCGCCGAAGCCAGCACGGGCGCGCCCGGCTGCACCAGCGGTTCGCCTCCGGTGATCTCGACCAGACTGCACTGGTGGGCGCCTACCGAGTTGAGCACGTCGTCGATATCCATGCGGGCGCCGCCGTGAAACGCATAGGCCGTGTCGCACCACACGCAGCGTAGAGGACACCCGGTGAGGCGTACGAACGAACATGGCAACCCGGCCCAGGTGGATTCTCCCTGAATGGAGTGGAAGATCTCGGTCACGCGAACCGAGCCGGAAAGCCTCCGGTCGCCCCTCACGCAGGCTCCCCGCGTTCGCCACCTGCAATCTTGCGCACCACGGCCTCGTTCAGCAGGCGTTGAACCTCGTTCAAATCCGTGGCTCCCGCCAAAGCCATCACCGCCTCGCGCGTGGGTCCTTTCCAGCACAGCGGAGTCTCGACGTGGCCAATGATCCCCAGCCCGGTCTCGGCCCAGCGCGGAAACACCAGGTACCCCGCCACCGGCGCACGCAGGTCGCCCGAGCGTTCCGTCTCGATCGAAACCGTGTAGGGATTCCCGTCGCAACCTTCGAAGGCCGGCGGCCGGCTGTGGACGGTCATGTACCCACCCAGGGTACAATCGCTTACACTTTCTCCCGGTTTTGCGGCCATTAGCGTCCGCCTCCGCCTTGATCCGTGGCCGGCTCCGTTCCGCCATTCCGCCCGGCACGTTCGCCGGACGGACACCAAAGCTACATCTTCTTGAAGCGACCTCCACTCCACACCAGCCACCCCACCATAGAGGAACGAACTTGAAAGCAGCGATTTTTCGCGAGAACGGCGGCCCGGAAGTCCTCGCAATCGCCGACATGCCCACCCCCGCCCCGGCTCCCGGCGAGGTCAGGATCCGCGTGCAGGCCTCCTCGCTCAACCATCTCGATCTGTGGATGCGGCGCGGGCTGCCCATCGAGATTCCGATGCCTCACATTGGCGGGTCGGACATCGCGGGTACGGTCGACCAACTGGGGCCCGGCGCGCACCCCTCCTGGTTGGGGAAACGCGTCGTGGTCGACCCCTCGCTGGACTACGACTGGTACCAGCTTGCGCGGCTGCCGCATGGGCGCAGCCAACCTCTCCGCATCGTTGGCGAGCACACGCAGGGAGGATTCGCCGAATTCGCGGTGGCGCCTGCGGCGAATCTGGTCGAGATCCCGGATGGCTGCTCAGACGAAGTGGCTGCGGCTGCGGCGCTGGTTGGCGTCACGGCATGGCATGGTCTGTTCGCGCGCGGAGCGCTCAAGCCCGGGGAGCGCGTCCTCGTCACCGGTGCCAGCGGCGGCGTGTCCACCATGGCCGTGCAGTTCGCCAGGGCGGCCGGCGCCGAAGTGTTCGCGGTGACGTCCACGGCCGAAGGCGTGAAGCGGGTTGCCGAGCTGGGCGCGCACCACGTCTTCGACCGCGCAACCACGAACTGGCCCAAGGAAGTGTTCCACGCCACCGGCCGGCAGGGCGTCGATCTTTGCCTCGACTCGGTGGGCCAGTCCATCTGGCGAGATCTTGTCAGGGCCCTGGCGGTTGGCGGCCGCCTCGTGTCGTTCGGCGCAACGACCGGGGCCCAGGGGGCCGTGGACATTCGCCTGTTGTTTTGGCGACAGCTCGCCATCATGGGCTCCACCATGGGAACCCCCGCCGAGTTTCGCGAAGCGATGCACGCCGTGTTCACGGGCGCCGCGACCCCGCCCATTCACGCCGTCCTCCCGCTCGACCAGGTACGCGCGGCGCACGAAATGCTCGAAGACGGCAAGGTTTTCGGCAAGATCGTGCTCAAGCCGCAGATCGGCCGGGCGTCATGAGAATTGCCGAGGCGCAAGCCCGAGTCGACCGCTGGATCACGAGCTTCGAAGAGGGCTACTGGCCGCCGCTGGCCATTCTGGCCCGCCTGATCGAGGAGGTGGGAGAGCTGTCGCGAGAGCTCAACCATCGGTTCGGGTCCAAGCCGAAACGCGACGACGAGGCGCCGCGCGAGCTGGAGCTCGAAATCGCCGACGTCCTTTTCGTTATCATCTCGTTGGCCAATCAGCAGGGGATCGACCTGGAACGCGCTTTCTCGCGGGCGATGGAGAAATACGAGGCCCGGGACAGCGGCAGGTGGACGCCCAGGATTGCCGCGGACCGCTAACGTGCTCGCCTACTGAACTGTCGTGACGAATATGGACAACGGGGACACCGACGCGGCATTGGTGGCAAGCGTCCGGCGCGGCGACCACCGCGCGTTCGACCTTCTCGTGCGGCGGCACCTGCCAGCGGCTCACGCGGCCGCGCGGGCCCGTCTGGACAATCCCGCCGATGCCGACGACGTGTGTCAGGATGCCTTCATCAAGGCGTTGACCCGAATCGACGACTGCCGCAACCCAGCCGGTTTCCGCGCCTGGCTGCTGGCGATCGTACGCAACACCGCTCACAATCGAAGGGAATACGAGAGATTGCGGGACGCGACGCCAATCGACCTTGTAGCGTCCACCGCATCGCGCGACGACCCGTTTGCCGACATGCGCAACGCCGAACTGCGCGACCGCCTGACCGAGGCCATGCGACACCTGACCGAGCTACAGCAGCGGGTCCTGGTTCTCTACGACGTCGAAGGGTGGAAACACGGCGAAATCGCGCGCCAACTGGGTATTTCGGCCGGTTCCTCCCGGTTTCATCTTCACATGGCCCGTCGGAAGATGCGCGAGCGTCTGTCCGGTTCCCTCACCCTCGACACCCCTTGACTTGACATGAGCGACCCAATCAGCACCGATCGCGACCCAATCAGTACCGATCACTGGGAGCCGTTGGTTTCCCGTATCAACGAACGCGCCCGGCCAATTCTCGACGCGCGCCGGCAGCAAACGGTTGCTGCGACTTTGTTTGGGTGGAGGAGGCCGGTGTTGACCACTGCTGCGGCCCTGGCGGCCGCGGCGGTTGCCGTATTGTCCCTGCTGCCGGCGGATGACGGCGACCTCGTCGAGGCGACGCTGGCGGAAGCCGTGGTACCGTGGTCGGTCGCGGCCTGGATCGACGGGAGCTATGCGCCCACGGTAGAAGAGTTGGTCCGGGCCGTAGAGGAGTATGCCCCATGAATCGCAAATCGTCTGCCGTGGCGTTGCTCGCCGCCGTTTTCTTCGCGGGTGTCGCCGGCACGTTGGCGGTACTGCGCGTCGTCGAGCATCGGGACGTGGCCGGCGTCGGTCCGCCGCGCCGGACCGCCCAACACATGACTGCAACGCTCGGCCTGTCCGACGACCAGCGGACCCGCATCGAGCAGGCCATGGCGCGCCGCCGCGAGGCCGCGGACGAAGCCATGAGCAGAGTCCTGCCCGCGCTGCGCAGCCAAATGGACTCCCTGAACGCAGAAATCGAAGCCATACTCGACGACGAGCAGCGCGCGGCGTTCCGCGATTATCTGCGGGACGATCGCGAACGATTCCGAAGGCGCGGCAGGTGGTTGCCGCCCGGAATTGGCGGCCGCGCGCGCTGATGTCCGCAACGTGAAGCGCATGCTCGTCACCGGCGCTGCCGGGCAGATCGGCACCGAGCTGACCGGCAACCTGGTCGAGCGCTACGGGTCCGATTCGGTGCTGGCCACCGATGTCCGGGACCCTGCCGAATGGGCTGGCGACTGCCAGGCGGTGCGACTGGACTGCCTTGATCTCGATGCGCTTCGTCGCGCCGCAACCCGGTTCGATGCGGACGCAATCTTCCATTTGGCCGCAGTCCTGTCCGCAGCCGCCGAGGCCGACCCGCGACGAGCCTACCAGATCAACATGAACGGCTTGGTGAACGTCCTGCAGGTGGCTGCGGAAACGGGGTGCCGGGTGTTCTGCCCCAGCTCGATCGCGGCCTTCGGCCCGGAAACGCCGCGCGATCCCGCTCCCCAGTCCACCCTGCAGCGCCCGACCACCATGTACGGCGTCACCAAGGTGGCCGGGGAACTGCTTTGCGACTACTACCACTGCCGATACGGCGTCGATGCCCGGGGACTCCGTTTCCCGGGCCTCGTCTCGTACACGGCGTCCCCGGGCGGCGGCACCACGGACTACGCCGTGGAGATCTTCCACGCCGCCATCCGCCATGGACGCTATACCTGCTACCTGCGACCGGACACGCGGATGGACATGATGTACATGCCGGACGCGATTCGCGCCGTGATCGAGCTCATGGAAGCGCCTCTTGCGGCGCTCACCCACCGCAACGCCTTCAACGTCACGGCCATGCACTTTTCGCCGGCCGAGCTGGCCCACGAAATCCGCGTCCACGTGCCCGGTCTAGAAATCGACTACGAGACCGATTCGCTGCGGCAGTCCATCGCCGATTCCTGGCCTGCGCGCCTCGACGACTCCGAGGCCCGCAAGCAGTGGGGGTGGCGCCACCGATACGAGCTGCCGGACATGGTGAGCGCCATGTTCAAGGGCTTGAACGCACACACTGCCCGCGCCAACGCGGGCTCCGCCAGGAGGTAACTGAGACGATGCCGATGGATCGCCTCGTTCCGGTGCTCGACGATCTCGTCGCCGGAATGGAGAAACAGGGTACCGCAAAGGGCGCCGAGGTCGTGGTCTGCGAAGTGGTTCCGCCTCGCGACGGCCATGGTCCCCGATTTCGGTTGGCGGGTCAAGGCGACAAGCCCTTCATTCGCATGAACGCCAACTCGTACCTGGGGCTGAGCCTTCACCCCGAAGTCATAGAAGCGGAAGAGGTTACCGCCCGCGCGCTGGGCGCGGGTCCCGGCGCGGTACGGTTCATTGCCGGCACCCACGCGCAGCACGTGGCGCTCGAGCGCGCGTTGGCCGCGTTCCACGAGCGCGACGCGGGAATGATCTTTTCGTCGGCGTATGCGGCGGTGGTGAGCGCACTGGCAGCCCTCACCGACAAGACGACGTTCATACTCTCGGACGAGCTCAACCACAACTGCATCATCAACGCGATCCGCATGTCGCGGCCCGCCGGCAAGGCCATCTATCCGCACCTCGACCTGGCCGCGCTCGATCGCAGCCTCGATGCCGTCAAGGGCAAGGCGCGCCGCGCCATCGTGGTTACCGACGGCATCTTCTCCATGCGCGGCGACCACGCGCCCATTGACGAGATCATGGCGATCGCGGCCCGCCACGACGACGCCTTCCCCGAGAACGTCGTTGTCCTCGTGGACGACTCGCATGGGGTCGGCGCGTTCGGCGAGACGGGCCGTGGTACCGAGGAGTACACCGGCAGCCCCCCGTGCGACATCCTGGTGGGCACGTTGGGCAAAGCCTTTGGGGTCAACGGCGGGTACGTCGTCTCCAGCTCGTCGGTGATCCGGTTTCTGCGCGAGTCCTCGCCGCTCTACATCTATTCCAATCCCATCACCGCGGGCGAAGCCGCGGCGGCCCTGAAGTCTCTGGAGATTCTCACGGGTCCCGAGGGCCCCGAGCGGCTCGATCGGCTGCGTATGCTGACTAGGCGATTCGAAGCGGGGCTCGTCGAACGCGGCTTCGAGATCATTCCGGGCGACCACCCCATCGTGCCGATCATGATTCGCGAGACGGCCGAGACCAAGCGCCTGGTTGCAGCATTGTTCGACGCGGGCATTCTCGCCACCGGCCTGGCCTACCCCGTGGTACCCCGCGGCGACGAGTCAATCCGGTTCCAGATCAACGCCGACCATACCGTGGCGACGATCGACTACGTGCTTGCCGCGCTATCGTCCGCCGCTGGGAGTCGCTGACGCGCCGGCCGGCACGGTCGCGCCTCAAAACCCCCGATTGACGGTGAGGCTGAAAGAAACCGAAAAGCGCTGGTAGTACGCGCCGCTGATGTTGGTCTCGGCCTTCGTCCATCCGACGCCGACGCCGGCGCGCACGCCTTCTCGCAAGAAGCGCGTGACCTGCGCGAACACGATCGTCGCATTGTCCGCCTCTTCCCCCGGCACCAGGAATGCCTGCTCGTTGAGATAGCGCTTCACCGCCCACAAGCCCTGTAGATCCAGCTGCGTCAGGTCTCCAAGCTCCACGCTGCCGGTGGCCTGGATTCTCGCGGCGTTGTAGTCGACGCGCTTCGAATTCGACCGACTGCGCGTGCCGGCAACCTGCAACGACAGGAAGAGTCCTCGCGAATCTCGACGGTCCAGATTCAACTCGGCGCCCGCTCTCTCCGCCAGATCCTGGCGAAGCAAGCCCAACCCCTGTTGCGGGTACCTGTGATGCAGGACCGCACCGAAAACGCGCAGGGTCGATCGATCCCGGCTGGTCGGATCGCGATCCGGCGCCTTGGGGAACACTTTCTGCGCCCCTGCCTCCACTCCCACCGACCGTCGGTCGAGCTCGCCCAAGGCAGGGAAGACCGTGGTCGCCGCGTAGTTCTTGATCTCGCCGGTCAGCTGGCCATAGAAGGCCACAGTGGGCGACTTCGGCCTGGAATAGTTCGCGACCACCGCGTTGCTCGTGTATCCCGGCGGCAAATAGAGCGGCATCGCAGGGCGATCCGCTATGCGTCTCGATTCCAACGTCGGAATGACGCGCAACGTGCCGCTGCCAACGCGTTGCGAGTAGGTGGCCAGCGCGCGACCCGACAGCTCTCGCGGGGCGTAGTTCCGTTGTTGAAAGCCGTCGGTTACGAACTGCCTCATGCCGAAATCAAAGTCCGCGCTGAGCGAACGCCCGTTGCGAGCCAGGAGAATGAGCGTCCCGTTCATTCCCATGTCGCCCGATGCCGCGAGGGCGCGGTGGGTGGAGTCGACCTGCGGAACCGCGATGGTCAGGAAGTTCCCGTCGCCTCCGTAGACGTCGCCGCCCAAACCCATGCTTACGGACAGGTTTTCGAGTCGGAGCTGACCCGCAGCCGCTCCGTGAATGCACGCGAGCGCTACCGAAAAGCCCAGTACCACCGTACGCCAACGGATCACATTCGTCTCCTCTCGGCCTCTGCGCGCAACTCTCTCGCCCTTTCCAACAACTGGTCAACCCGGGCCAGAATCTCGTCTCTGAAGGTTTGCAGCTGCTCGATTTGTTGTTCTGGAGTCAGGGTAAGGTCGACTTCGGCGGAATCGGCGATGCCCGCATCCTGGGCGACACCCTCGGTTTCCACCGGAACCGTAAAATCGCCGAAACGAGCGATTCTCGCACGCAGATCGGCCGTGCTTCGATCCCGAATCTGTCGCTTCGTCAGCAGCTCGATCCTCGCGTCCACGTCCACGACCACGGCGCTGTCGCGTCTTGCTCGGCCCTCCAGGTAATCGGCTTTCCGGTCAAGCTCATCCGCCGTATCGTCTTCCCTTGCCTGCACTTCCGGCATGGGCGTCAGCTCGAGCGACCGGTTCGGCGCCAAGTCCCTTTCAACCTCTTTCAGTCGTTCGTCCCAGGTCCTGTAACGGTTGTTCAGCTCAAGAGCGGAATCTCCCAGCGGAGTTCCCTGAATCAGTCTGTTGAGGATCTCCAGATAGTTGTCCATGGCTCCAATGAACGAGTCGCCAATGTCTTGCCACTCTTGCTGGGCCCGTCGGACCGTGCCCTGCGCTCGCGTTCTATCCGCCGACAGCTGCTGGATTTCTCCAAGAATCCGTTCTGCGCTGGCCGGATTCCTTTCGCGTTGCTGCAGGAACTCGTCGTTCAGGCGGTTCCAATCCCTCTCAATGCGCTCGAACTGTGCGCGTTCGTACTCGTACCTAAGGAAACTCTCCTCGTACCGATCTTCCCACCATATGGCCAAATCAAGCGGGCTTTGGTCACTGTTCTGCCCCAAGACCGCGACGGGTTGTCCCGCCAAGGCCAAGACCACGGCGGCAAGCATGCCCAGCAGCAGCGCGACTGGCCGGCGGAGGAAGGACGAACGCAGCCGTCCGGCACCGATGCATCGCGTCTCGAATGCCGGAGGGGTCCTGTCCACAAGGGCTTCCTAGATACCGTATTTGTCGATTTTGTACTGGAGCGTGCTTTTCTTGATCCCAAGGAGACGGGCGGCCTCGGCCTTGACGCCGCCAGTGCGCGTTAGCGCCTGTCGCAGCAGGCGTTCCTCGATGCCTTCCATGGTGCGACCAAGATCCACGCGGTCTCCCATGGCGTTCCCAGCCAGTATGGCTTTCTTCGCGTTCCCCAGATTGACCAGAAACGGAAGATCGTTCTCGGTCAGCGTGGCGCCTTCCGCCAACACCAGCGCTCGCTCAATCACGTTCTCCAGTTCGCGTACGTTTCCTGGCCACTCGTAGTCTTCGAGGCGTTTGAGCGCTGCAGGATCGATGCGGGTCACGGTGGAACGCGTGCGGGCCTTGAGTTTCTTGACGAAATGGCTGGCCAGCAATGGAATATCGTCTTTGCGGTCGCGCAGCGGCGGGACCTCGACGGCGACGACGTGCAGTCGGTAATACAGATCCTCGCGGAAATCGCCGCTGGTCAGCAGCTCTGCGGCGGGCGTGTTGGTGGCGGCCACGATCCGCACGTCGACCGATATCGTCTTTTCTCCGCCAACGCGTTCCAGCTCTCGCTCCTGGAGCACGCGGAGCAGTCGAATCTGCGTGGCGGGCGCGACCGTCGATATCTCGTCCAGGAACAGGGTGCCGCCGTTGGCGAGCTCGAACCGCCCGCGACGCTTCCTCTCGGCACCGGTAAACGCCCCTCGTTCGTGCCCAAAGAGCTCGGAATCGACCAGGCCTTCGGGCAAGGCGCCGCAATTCACGCGCACGAACGGTCCTTTGTGCCGTGTGGAGCGGGCGTGAATCGCGCGGGCCACGAGCTCCTTTCCGGTACCCGATTCTCCGTATACCATCACGTTGGAATCGGACCGCGCCACCCTGGCGACCACGCGCTTGACGCGGCGTATGGCTTTGGACTCGCCCACCATCTCGCCGTAGGGCACCTCCGCACCGTCGTCTTCGTCGCTTCGCAGATACGTGTTCTCGACCCTCAGCGCCAGATTCTCGCGTTGCAGCTTCAGCCGCCGGTCGCGTTCCCTGAGAATCCGGTCCACCTTGATCGCGAACTCTTCCGACGAAAAATCCTTCGAAATGAAGTCGCAGGCACCCATCTTCATTGCCTCGACGGCCTTTTCCATGGTGCCGTAGCCGGTAATCACCAGCACTTCCGTGTCCGGAGAACGTTTCTTTACGTCTTCCAGGACTTTCAACCCGTCGACTCTGGCCATCTTGAGGTCGGTGATCACCAGATCGGCGCCTCTCGAGTGGAGAAGTTCGAGACCTTCTCTTCCGCCTCGCGCCGACAGGGTCCTGTGCCCGCGACGACGCATCAGCAGTTCCAACCCTTCCCTCATCGTGTCGTGATCGTCAATGATCAGGACGCGCTTGGAAGCCGCCATTCAGCTCCTCCCTCCCCTTTTTTCCTGACGCAGCGAATCGGCTAACGGCAGATCCTGAGAGCCTTTCAAGTATACGTGAAACTCGGCTCCGATCCCAACCGATTCCGGCCCGTCGGGCCGTGGCATGAGGATTACCCGCCCGCGATTGGCCTCGACCAGCTTCTTGACGATGGCCAATCCAAGACCGGCGCCCTGTTCCTTGTCGCCAACGAAAGGCTCATAGACCCGGTCGCGCAGCTCGTCCGGCACGCCAGGGCCGTCGTCGCGCACAGAGATCCGTACCTCACCGCGCGCCGCGCTCACGCCGACCCATATGGTGGTCCCCGCCTGGGCTGCGTTGCGAACCAGGTTGAGGACGAGGCGTTTTACCTGCTTTGGGTCGGCGGATGCGGGCACGCGCTCAGCGGGCACGTCGAGATGAAGGGTTCCGTCTTTCTTTTCCAGCTCCCGCTCTACTAGCGCACACGCTTCCCTGACGGGCTCACGCACGTCGTGCAACACGGTCGCGCTCTCTGCGACGCGAGCGTATCCCAGGAACTCGTTGATTACGCCGTTCAGGGCTACGATTTCACTTCGTACGCGCTGGAGGATCTGTCGTCGCTCCTGGGGGTCTTCGGTTTCCATCGCCGCTGCCGAGAACAGCTCCAGGCCACCCAACGGATTGCGAATCTCATGGGCGACTTGCGACAGCATCAAGCGCAATTGCTCGTCCCGGCGTTGGATTCCCGAGCGCATCCGCTCCATGGCCCGCGCGAGGCGGGCAAGCTCGTCCTCGCCGTCAAGCTGGATTGGTCGATCCATCCACCCGCGCTGAATGCGTAGCGCGGCTCGACTGAGCGTTTGCAGGCGACCCACGATGCCGCCTGCCAAGCTCCACCCGAGTAGCCCGGCGAGCCCCGCCGCACTGAGCGACACCATAATGATCGTCCACCGGAGGTCGTTGAAAGGTTCGAGGTAGTCCGCGCGAATGCGGACGCCCAGGAAGGCTCCTTCGGCGAGCCGACTTATCGCGTACATGTAGATGCGGCCGTCCGGTCCCTCCACGTCTTCAGTGACCGCCGTCTCGTTGGCGTAGGCTTCCGGTACTTCAGAGAAGAGGTAGGGCTGCACCCAACTCAGTTCCTGTCCGATCCCAACCGAGTCCGCTGGAGCGGGCGTGACCAGAACCGTAGCCACCAGGTCGCCCGGGATCCAACGAAAGATGTCGGCTCCATCGACAAAACCATCTACCACCAATCGTTGCAGCACGATCTGAACGTCTCGCCATTCGTCACTGTTCTCGGCCCCCGGCTCAAACAGTAGCAACGCATCGGCTTCCCGCAAACTCAGCTCGCGGGCCACTCCCACGATATCCAGAAGTCGTTGCTGCAGCGCATCTTCCAGGTGTCTCTGCGATGCGTTCCAGGCGAGCACGCCCTCAAGCGCGGTGGCAACGATCGCGAACCCGACGAAGAGAACCGTAAAGCGATTGCGCAGGCTCATCCTCATGACTCCAGACCCGTTGCGCATCGGGGGCAGCCACGGTTCGGTCCACGGAACGTCAAGTACCGCACGGCACGGGATCGCGTCTGATTTCCGTGAAGATCACGGGCGTCGGCCCTTTTGGCGCTACCACGATGTGATAGGGCCGCACCACGCGTCGCGCCGGAACGCAGAAGTCGCCTGGTATGCGCTCATACCATTCCACCCTCGTCCCCTCGGTAACGGTATACACGTTCCGAATCTCCACCGAGTCCCCCACTTCCTCGCGCGTGTCAAGTATCCCCGCCAACACCATCTCGGTGTCCCAGTCCACACCCGGCGCGATGCTCTTTACGCCGTAGTTGTGGGTATGCCAGAACTGCACCCATGCGTCCTGGGTTTCCTTTGCGTCAACCTCTTCGGAAGAGCGGAATACGAATACCATCGGACGATTTCCACCCTTCGTTTCCCATCCCGTCTCGGTACCCCTCTCGATTGTAGCGAAGGGTACGCTCCCCACGTACGCAGACCTGAATCCTGCCCCGACGGTCCGCCATCGGACCAACTGCACGAACTGGATTACCTTCGCAGCTTCTACGTCAGGCCCCGACCCGGCGGTAACGAGCGTACCGAGCGTTCCACTGCCGCAACGAACCCATCGCATCGCTTCGTTCGTGGTGGCGTCCCGTATGCGCAGGGTGACGCGGCTCAGGTCGCCCTCGCACTCGGTCTGTTCAAGCCGGGGTACGTCGGCGAGCCTGAAGTTGGGATCGTTGTTCAGCAGCTGGATTACTCGCGCGTACTTGGCGGCATACGGAAGCGGCAATCCTGGATTCGGTTGCCGGGACTGTTCCCCCAGTACGTCCTTGTAGCCGATTTCTTCCCGTATTTCCCAGGTCCCGTCCGAGGTCCAGTCGATGTCCTGACGAACCCAGCCGAGACCCAGGTGGATCGGGGTCTCCACGGAAATGTGAATGTCTCCCACTTGCCCGAATGGAACGAGATCACCGGGATCGGCAGAATCACAGGCGCTGAGAAACGCGGAAACCATGGTCGTACTTACGGTTACGATTCCATACAGCGCGTTCTTCGTGGCGGGGCGACCGGTGCTGGGAAAGTTCAGAAAGTTCAGCATGTTGCGGACCTCCGTGCATCGTGTATCTTTCCGTCGAGATGTCCTCTTTGATTCGCCTTCGAGAGCTCCTCGCGGAGCGCAGCGTCAAGTTCGGCGATTTCGTGCTCGCCAGCGGACGTCGTTCCAACTACTACATCGACGCTCGCTTGACCACCATGTCCGGCGAGGGTCAGGTTCTGGTGGGCGACGTCGGCTGGAATGCGATCGTCGATGCTGAATGGCATCCCGAGTTTGTCGGTGGGATGACCTTGGGGGCCGATCCAGTTGCATACGCCATCGCGAGCCACGCGACCCGTTCGGGTCGAACGCTCAATGCTTTCACGGTCCGTAAGCGCCCCAAAGGGCACGGAACGGCTGGACGCATCGAGGGCGGTCTGCCAAGCGGAGCGAGAGTGGTCGTCGTCGACGACACGGTAACCTCGGGAGCCAGCCTCATCGAGGTAGCGCGCATTGTGGTCGAACACGGGGCGATCGTTGTTGGCGTGCTCGCCCTCGTAGACCGCGACGAAGGAGGCCGGCAACGACTTGCGAGCGCCGGCTATCGCCTGCGCGCCATTTTCGCCGCCAGCGATCTCCGCCGAGCGGAGGACGGCCCCGATTAGTCGGAGAGGCGCAGTGGCATGATCAGGCACAGGTAATCCATCTCCGTGCCGGACGGCTGTATCGTCGTGGCTCTTTCCGAAGACTTGAAAGTGACCTTCACTTCACCGGCCGGCATGTTCCGCAAGAGCTCCAGCAGGTAATTGGCGTTGAATGCGATCTCCATGAGCTCGCCCTGGTAGTCCAGTTCCAGCTCGTCGCGGGCCTGGCCAAGATCCGGCGTGACGGCTTGGAGGCGCAACTTGTTAGCCTCGAATGACAGGGTGATTCGGTGCGTCTGGCTACTGGCCATGACGGCCATTCGGCGCACGCCCGCCTCAATGGTGCTCTTATCGACGAAAGCCGCCTTGTCGTTGTCCTTCGGGATCACCTGTTCGTAGTCGGGGTAATTGCCGTCGATCAGCCTCGTATAGACTTCCTTGGTTGAGGAGCGGAACCCCAAATAGTTGCCGCCGCGCGCCACCGATACCTGGGAGTCCTGGTCGAACAGACGCTCCACTTGGTTCAGCGCCGTAGGTGGAATTATGAGACTCACGCCATCCGCGCCGGTGGGGTCCGATTCGACGGTCATCTTCGCCAGTCGATGGCCGTTGGTGGCCACCATGCTCATTTCCGCTTCCCCGAGCTCCCAAAGCACGCCTTTCAGAATCGGGCGGCTCTCCTCGTCTGACACGGCGAACGCCGTCGCTTGAATAAGCTTCCGCAGCGACGCTTCCGACAGCTTCCAACCCGTACCAAAATCAATGGCGGGAAGGCTCGGAAACTCTTCGCTGGCCATTCCAAGCAGCTTGAAGCGACTGAACCCGCATTCGATTTCGAGCTGCTCTCGTTCGACCCGAAATCGAATGAGGTCATCGGCAAGTTCCCGGGTGATCTCCTGGAGCTTTTTTCCAGGTACGGTGATTGCGCCTGGTTGCTCTACGTCGGCTGGGACCCTGACGCGAATCGCGACGTCAAGATTCGTTCCGCTGATCCAGACGGAGTCGTCGTCGGTCTCAATCAGGACGTTGGAAAGTACGGGCAGCGTAGTCTTGGTTGGTACGCTTGCCGAGACGGGGGCCAGTCCGGCGCGGAGATTCTGGCGAGTGATTGTCAGGATCATGGCAACAGCTCAGATGGGGCGATGGAACCTGTGAGTAGTATGGGTGGTTGGGTAATTTAGAGAATTCACCATCTTAAGGGGTGTGGAAGTCGTGGTAAAGACGGCACCCCAACGGGCCTTGGCCATTGTCCGACAAGGAAAAGCCGCCTCCGGTACTGGCAGTGGAAGAATGGGGAAAAGGAAACCGCGATCCACTGGGAGGAAGGAGGGCGCCGTGGACAACTGCCCAACATGAACATTTCTCCCACGACGCTTTCCACGACTGCGTGTGGAAGTCCCGACATCCCGTGAACAGGGCTTCACACGGAATATCTGCGGAGCTGTGCACGCAGCGAGTCCACGGCACGCAGCGAGTCCACGCGCACCTTGAAATCGGAGTCCCTGGCAAGTCTCTCCTCGACCCTCCGGATGGAGTGGATCACGGTAGAGTGGTCGCGGTTGCCGAAGTATCGACCAATCCGGGCGTAAGGGAGGTCGAGCATCTCGCGCATCAGGAACATGGCGACCTGGCGCGGGACGACGATACCCCGCGACTGCCGCCGCGACGTCAATGCGTCGCTCGTACAGTCCCACATCCGGGCAACCGAGTCGCGAATAAGCTCTGGTCCCAGCTGCTGATCGGTCGACGAGCCACCAGCCGGTATCAGTTTCTCACGCACCATGCGGGGAGTGATCTCTTCGTGACCGCACAGCTGAAGTGCCATGAGCTTCAAGACGGCGCCCAAGAGCTCGTACACGGACGCATGACACAGGGTCGCGACGAGCGCGATGACCTCGGAGGAAATCGACAGATCTTGTTCCTGGACATTCCGTCGGAGAATCTCGACCCGGGCCGCATGATCCGGTGGAGTGACCTCGACGATAAGACCCGACTGGAGTCGATAGGCCAGGCGTGGCTCGAATTCCGTCAGCTGCGTCGGGTGTCGGTCACTGCTGACGACGATGTGGCGGTTGCTGTCGTAGAGGGCGTTGAACGTATGAAAGAATACCTGTTGACAGTGATCTTTCCCAGCCAGGAACTGGATATCGTCGATCAGTAGGAGCTCGTAGGAACGGTACCGCGAGCGCAAGGCGTTTGCAGACTTCGTGCGAACGGCGGTGACCACGGCGTTTACGAATTCCTCCGACGACAGATACCGGACACGGAGGGAGGGCTGGGACGCGCGGACATGGTGTTCGATGGCGCGCAGGAGGTGGGTCTTCCCCAGGCCGGTGGCGCCGTAGAGAAAGAATGGGTTATAGAGCTCCCCCGGATGCCGGGCCACCTGCTGGGCCACGACGCTGGCCAGCCGATTGTGGTCGCCAATAACGAGCCGGTCGAACGTATACGGGCTTTCGGGCTCAGGGCTGCTTGCGGCAGGGGTGGTGGAACGGTCTGCGACGGTAGTGGGACCGCTGGAAGCAGGCGGGGGGTCGGGAACCTGTGAGACGAGTATCTTGGTTATCGCAGGGTCTGGAGCACCGGGGGCGAACGTGAAGCGAAACGTGATGGGACTGGCGAGTACGTCGGCGGCAATCTTAAGCAAAGCGGGACCGTACTTGTCTTCGGTCCACTCGGCGTGGAACTGGTTGGGGGCCTGCAGCTGTAGAACGCCCTCGGAAAGGGACGTAGGTATCAGGGGTACGATCCAGGTGGCGTAGGTCTGGTAGGGCAGATCGGATTTGGCCCGCTCAAGGATCATCTTCCATGAGTCCGCTGCGACTGGTTTCATCGGCACCTCATTTGGGCTGAAAAGGGGCTGCCAAGGTACGGAATCGCCGTTGGCAGGTCAAGTGGAGGGCACGGTGACGGACCCTGCAGGGATCGACGGGAACGCCCGCCGGTTGACTCCCGGAACGGTGTCCAGGTAGATTGCTTGGCTGCCAAATGAACGCTGGAAGGGTGCTGGGTACCGCATGAAACCGACATACAGGCCAAGAAACCGTAAGCGCGCGAACAAGCACGGGTTCCGCGCACGCATGCGCACGAAGGCCGGCCGCGCCACCCTGAATCGTCGCCGGCGTCGGGGACGAAGATCGCTGGTTGTGCGGATCGGATCGAAGAACGGTCGCTAGCAGCGGGCACGGTAGGCAAATCAACATGAAGCGCGAACGCCTGCCCAGAACGGCCCGCATTCGCCGTGGCGCCGAGATCCGCGAGATGTTCCGTACCGGTAGGCGTAGTCGACACCGATTGTTCGATCTCGTCACGGTCGAATCTGGTGAACGCCTGCCGCGAATTGGGTTGGTCGTTCCCAAGTTCGGTCATCGCATCGTAGACAGAAACCGGCTGAAGCGGCGCTTGCGCGAGATCGGTAGGAGAGAGGTCCTCCAGGGCATGAGGGAAAGCGGCACGGGGATGGACACGCTGATCAGGGTTCGAAGATCCGCGTACCGAGCGACGTATCCAGAGCTCAGATCGGCGATTCTCAATGTTTTGGAGGGCATGTGCTCCGTTTCCTGACGACCGGAATGATCCGGTTCTATCAGACCAGCATTTCCATCTACCTTCCCTCGGCATGCCGTTTCGTCCCAACATGCTCCGAGTACACTCGGTTGGCGATTGAGACGCACGGTATTGGACGCGGCGTTTGGTTGGGTCTCAAGCGCATCGGGAGATGCCATCCATGGGGTGGCTGCGGATTCGATCCCGTCCCCGCGCAGGACGGGTTCAGGAGGGCCGAGCGATGAGGCCGGAACTCAGGTTCTTTCTCGCGTTGGCGCTCATGGTTGGAGTGTTCGTCGCTACGGAGATGCTGTTTCCACCCATCAGAACGGAAGCCCCGCCGCAGGTCGACGAGACCCCTGAAACGGTCGAGCCCGCGCCGGAGCCCCCAACCACGACGCCGCCCGAGCCCGCTGGGCGACTGCCGGTGGAGGTGGCTGAACAGGGGGATCGGGAGCGCTTGGTTGTAGTGGAGACGCCGCTCTACAGAATGGAGTTTTCGAACTACGGCGGCGTTGCGAAATCCATCCAGCTCCTCGGCTATGAGTCCTTTTCTCGAGACGGACCCGTGGAACTCGTACCCGATGGGGGCGAGGTGCTGCAGGGATTGTGGGTGGCTGGCGGCGAGACGTTCGATCTGAGCCAATACGCCTATTCCGCGTCTCCCGAGGGCGGGATTCGCATCGGGGAGGGTGGTGGCTCCCGAAAATTGACGTTCCGGTACGATTACCCCGGAGAGGGCCGGTTCTTCAGCGAGATCCGATATACGTTCTCGTCCGATTCGTACATCGTGGAGGTTGAGGGCGAGCTTCCCGCCATCGATCGGGCTTCGCTCTTTGTGGATCTGGGTTCCGGTCTGGCGATCAACGAACTGCGGGAAGCCGACGATCGTCGCATGATGGCCTTCGCCGCCAATCACGTGGACGAGGGCATCACGTCGAGGCCGCTCTCTCGCGTGGACGAGCCCGAAGCGCTCGCAGGACCGCTTCGCTGGGCTGCCGTCAAGAGCAAGTATTTCGTGCAGGTCCTTCTGCCGGCGAGGGAAACGGCAGGAGCGGGCTTGCTGACGAGCATGCGGGCCGAGGCGGGAGGACAGGGGCAACCGTTGCGGCTCAGGGTGGGGACGCCGGTTTCGGAATCTGGCCGATACGCTTACAGCGCCTATCTTGGCCCGATTGAGCGCGAGCGGCTGATGGCTATTGGGGACGATCTGGAAGAGGTGAACCCTTACGGTTGGCGGATTTTCCGTCCCATCGTACGGCCATTTGTTGGAGTCGTGCTCTGGTTGGTGCGGTTCCTGCACGAGAGTCTGCTGCTGCCCTACGGTTGGGTTCTGATCGCAATCGGGATCCTGTTGCGGGTGGCAATGTGGCCGCTCAACCGGAAGATGATGCTGTCGCAGGTGAAGACCATGGCGGTGCAGCCGCTTGCGGAGGAAATCAAGCGGAAATACGGGAAAGATCCCCAGCGAATGCAGCAGGAGACGATGAAGCTCTACAAGGAGCATGGGGTCAATCCGTTGGCTGGTTGCGTGCCAATGATGATCCCGATGCCCGTGCTGATCGCCCTGTTCTTCGTCTTTCAGAACACGATCGAAATGAGAGGCGTGCCCTTCATGTGGCTTCCGGACCTCTCCTCTCCGGATCCGTACTACATCCTTCCCATCTTCATGGGAGGGAGCCTCTACCTGACGCAGCTAATCACCATGAGAATCTCGGGCAGTGGTGGGAATCCGCAGATGAAGATGATGCTCTACTTCATGCCCATCCTGATGGTGGTCATCTTCTGGCGATTCCCCTCGGGGCTCAACCTGTACTACGCCACGATGAACTTGGCGTCAATCCCGCAGCAAATCCTGATCGGGAAGGAACGCAAGAAGGTCCAGGCAGCAGGACCGATAAAGCGTCCGGTCTAGACCGCGCGGGACGGCTGGGGAGCCCCGTGGACATGGCTGGAGCCCGCTGGTACCCGGACACCATCGTCGCGCAAGCGACCCCCGTGGGGCATGGCGCGGTGGCCCTGATCAGGATCTCGGGGCCCCGTGCGTGCGAGATTGCCAGTTCCCTTGCCGATTCCGGCGAGCGGCAAGGCCGTGCCACGTGGCCCGAGCGTCAGAGCCAGCTTCGGGTCTTGCGTCGCCCCGAATCGGGCGAGGTCCTCGACCACGCGCTTGTAACGATGTTCCGTGGTCCCCGCAGCTATACGGGCGAAGACTTGGTCGAGATTTCCACGCATGGGGGGTTCGTCATTCCCGCGAGCGTGGTGGAAGCGTGTACGGTTCTCGGAGCTCGACACGCTCGTCCCGGCGAGTTCACCCAGCGGGCGTACCTGAACGGCAAACTCGACCTCACCCAGGCGGAGGCCGTCGGCGACCTGGTGGCGGCCAATTCGGAAATGGCGCGCGACGTTGCGCTGCACCAGCTGGAACGAGGACTCGGTGCGCGCATCGCGGATTTGCGGGACGACCTTATTGGTCTGTCGGCCCTTCTGGTTCACCACATTGACTTCCCTGAAGAAGACGACGCGCCGACCCCGATAGGGACCATCGCGTCGCGTGCCGAGACGGTCGTGCGAGGAATTGAACGGCTCTTGGCCACAGCGCCGGGGGGTGAACTCCTAAGGCGCGGGGCGGTAACCGTGTTCGCGGGACGCCCGAATGCCGGTAAGTCAAGCCTTTTCAACGCGTTACTGGGGACTGAGCGGGCAATCGTGACCGACGAGGAGGGCACAACCAGGGACGCGATTGAAGCGGTGGTTTCGATCGATGGATTCCCTTTCAGGTTCGTGGATACTGCGGGGTTGCGCACCGCGACGGGACGCGTGGAACGGTTGGGGATCGAGATTGCGCAGCGGTATCTTGCCGGTGCCGATCTGGTGGTGTACTGTCGCGAGTGGGATTGTCCGCAAAGCGACGACGAGAATGCTTTCCTGCAACCCATCGCGTGTCCGGTTGTGAAAGTGCGAACAAAATGGGATCTTGCTGATGACGTTGCCGTCGTGGAGGACGATGAAATTGCGGTATCGGTGGTATCGGGAGTGGGTTTGGGCGATCTGAAGCGACAGCTGCGGAATCATGCGTTTACGGGAATCGCGCGTCGCCGAGTTCCGGTTGTAACCACCCGGCGGCAGAGGGAACTATTGGAGGAAGCGCACGCGGAGATCGCAGGATTCGGGGAGGCTGTGGTGCAGGGGATCCCGCCCGAAGTGGCGTCGGCCCACCTGAAGACCGCAGAGAGCGCATTGGAAGCGATTCTGGGCATCGTTGCGACGGACGATGTTCTCGATCGCGTGTTTCGAGATTTCTGTATCGGGAAATGAGCAACTTGAGACTACGCTACGACGTGGTCGTCGTTGGTGGCGGCCATGCGGGTACCGAAGCGGCCGCCGCATCGGCGCGTCTGGGTGCCAAAACCGTTCTCGTAACGGCGGACATGACCCGGATCGGACAAATGAGCTGCAACCCTGCTATTGGAGGGGTGGCGAAGGGCACCGTTGCCCGCGAGGTAGACGCCCTGGGGGGGATAATGGGGCGTGCGACGGACGCGGCCAGCATCCAGTTTCGGATGCTGAACCGGTCGAAGGGCCCCGCAGTGTGGGGCCCTCGTTCACAGTGTGACCGTGCACTCTATCCCATCGCGGTACGGCGAATGCTGGATGAACTTGACGATCTCGATCTGTTTCAGGATTTGGTGACGGGATTGGATTTTGATGGTCGCGTACGAGGGATCCGAACGCGCAGCGGCGTGACGATTGAGGCCAAGGCTGTGGTGGTGACGGCAGGAACATTCCTTAGAGGCAAGATCCATGTGGGGGGCACGGCAGCGCTCGGTGCGGGGCGGGCGGGTGAAAGTCCATCAATTGCCTTGGCCGAGGCGCTCGAAAACAGAGGGCTTGTCGTTGCACGTTTCAAGACGGGCACGCCTCCCCGGATTGACGGAAGATCCGTGAACTATGCGAAATGCGAGCGACAGAACGGGGACCCCGAGCGTTTCCGCTTTTCCTACTATGCTCGTGAGCCTTTCCTGGAGCAGCGACCATGCTGGATTACGTGGTCGGGAGAGGGGCTCAAGACGATTGTGAAGGGGAATTTGGCCCGTAGCGCACTGTATGGCGGCGAAATCTCTGGGCAAGGTCCCCGGTACTGCCCTTCAATCGAGGACAAGGTGTTGCGCTTCCCCAACGCACCGAGGCATCAGGTATTCCTGGAACCGGAGGGATTGCAGACGACGGAGCTGTATGTAAACGGGCTTTCGACTTCGCTCCCCGCTGATGTCCAGGTTGACTTCCTGCGATCGATTCCGGGCCTTGAAGATGCGAAGCTAACGAAGCCAGGATACGCGATAGAGTACGATTACTTCCCTACAGACCAGTTGCGGCATACGCTGGAGCTGCGAGATGTCCCCGGTCTCTACTTTGCCGGTCAGATCAATGGGACGACAGGATACGAAGAGGCCGCCGGGCAAGGGCTGGTAGCAGGAGCCAACGCCTCGTTGTCCGTCCAGGGAAGGGGAGTGTTTCACGTGGAACGCGACCAGGGTTACATCGGGGTTCTGATAGACGACCTCGTAACAAAGGGCGTTGACGAGCCGTATCGGCTGTTCACGTCGCGCGCGGAGTTCCGCCTACTGTTGCGTCAAGACAACGCGCCGCGACGATTGGGTACCTTGGCGCGGGACATCGGGCTGCTGACGTCCGAGCAACAAAAGGCGCTACGGAAGCGCCTGCGACAGGAGACGCGCGCCATGGTCTGGTTCCGGGACCACGCGATTGCACCTCACCAAGCCAACCCTGTGCTGGCCAGCGCGAAGAGCGCCGCCATTAGTCGCCCGGTCCGTGCGTGCCAGCTGTTGAAACGGCCAGATGTTACGGCAAAATCGCTCCTGGATGCGGTGGGGCCGGACGCTCCGGCAATGGATGCGGACATCCTGGCGACCGTTGAGATTGACGTCAAGTACGAAGGGTACGTTCGGAGGGAGCAGGATCGAGCCGCCACGCTGAGGGCCCAAGCGGATCTCGCGATTCCAGAGGGTACGGTTTTCGGGGAGTTCACTACGTTGTCGGTCGAAGCGCGACAAAAGCTTGCACGCATTCGCCCGAGGAATCTGGCACAAGCCGGGAGAATCCCGGGTGTATCGCCAGCCGACCTGCAAAACCTGGTCATGGAGCTCAGGAAAGGACCTGCCAATCCTGTTTCACGTGAAACAGACCAACCGTAACTTCACAGGCGGCATTCAGACGTGTTAGGTTCCAAATACGGTGACACGCCGCGTTTCCGGCGATTCCAAGAGGGGGGCATCAACGTTGACCCGAGTGATCGCAGTCGCCAACCAGAAGGGTGGAGTCGGCAAGACTACGACCGCAGTCAATTTGGGTTCAGCACTCGCAAAGCAAGGGGCCAGGGTCCTTCTGGTTGACATGGATCCACAGGGCAATGCGTCCAGCGGCGTTGGCGTAGTGGAGCGAGACGACATCAATACGGTCTATGATGTCCTCGTTCGCGGTCTCCCCGCATACCGCGCCATTCACGCGACCACCTGCGATCCACACCTAACCCTTATACCGGCGAACCGTGATCTGGTGGGCGCCGAAGTTGAGCTGGTGGGCGTCCGCGAACGGGAGACCATCTTGCGGGATTCGCTGATGCCAATCGCTCGAGACAGCGACTTTATCCTGATCGACTGTCCGCCATCGCTCGGGCTGCTCACGCTCAACACGTTAGCGGCTGCGAAATCGGTCCTGATACCGATCCAATGTGAGTATTTCGCCCTCGAAGGGCTGTCGGAACTGCTCAATACCATTGAGGTGGTACAGCGCGGGCTGAACCGTGGTCTGTCAATGGAAGGCTTTCTCTTGACCATGTTCGATCAGCGCTTGAGCCTCGCGCGTCAGGTTGCGACCGAGGCGAAGCGGTATTTCGGTTCCAAGGTGTTCGAAACGATCATCCCCAGAAACGTCAGCATCGCGGAGGCGCCAAGTTTTGGAATGCCGGTGGGTGAATACAGCCCAACATCGGCTGGTGCGCGCCGGTACGCGGCGTTGGCGAGAGAAATCGCTGGGAACGGCATACCGCCGGAGACACAAAGGAGCGAGCGGCCATGAGCAGGAACGATCGATTGGGACGAGGTTTGGGGGCGCTACTCGGAGAGTACATGGATCCGCCCGAAGTTACGCGAGAGGACCCGCTACCCGCAGGTATCCCGGTACGGGCCATCGCGCCCAACCCGTTCCAGCCAAGAGGGACGTTTACCGCCGCCGAGCTCTCCGAGCTGGCTCATTCGATAAAGGTCAACGGTCTCTTGCAGCCAATCCTGGTGCGCAGGACCGCGTCCGGCAAAAGCTATGAACTCGTCACAGGGGAGCGACGACTGAGGGCCGTAAAGCAGCTGGGTTGGGCGGATATCCCGGCTTTGGTGCGAGCCGTGGACGACCAGACGCTCCTGGTCCTGGCACTGGTAGAGAACATTCAGCGCGAAGATCTCGGACCCATGGAAGAGGCCGAAGGGTATTGCGTACTGCGGGATAGATTTGGTTACACGCAGCAGGAGATTGCCAACGCAGTCGGCAAGAGTCGGTCGGCGGTGGCTAACACGCTGCGCCTGCGAGGACTTCCCCTTCCCGTCCGACGCATGTTGGAGAACGGCAAACTCACGATGGGGCACGCCAGAGCCATCCTGGCGGTGGAGGACCCGGACGCAGCGGAAAGCCTGGCGCGCGAGGTAGCGGCCGCGGGGTGGTCGGTACGCGAAACCGAGAAAAAGGCGAAAGAGCTTTCCACCGACCAGAAGACGGACACGGAGCCGACCGCCGAAGCCAAACCGGTAGTCGAACCAGATCCAGCGATCGCGGCCCTGGAGGGCACATTGGCCGACCACGTGGGTGCGCGCGTGTCGATCCGTTGGAAGGGCAAGGGCGCGGGAACCATCAAGGTCGCCTTCCGCGGCGCGCGCGACCTTGAGCGCATTGTCGCGGCGGTGACCGGTACATGAGAGGTAGACGGAAACTTACGATCATCGTCATGCCCGACTGGGGGCCCGAGCCCAGGTCCCTGGAAGTCCCGTGGCGCTGGGCAAGATTCCTGGTAGGCATGGCCGCCGCTCTCGCGGTTGCAACGGTCGTGATGTCCGTTACCTGGATCTCGATGGCTCGGCGAGCCGCCGTGTCCGACGCCTTGAGGACCGAGAGGGACGCGCTGGTCGCTCGTCAAGACAGCATGGGAATACTTGCGGAACGCCTGGCCGCGCTGGAGACCCGAGAGACGCAGCTGCGCGCACTGTCCGGTCTCGAGGGCAACCGAGATTCGGTTCTTTGGCTGTCGGGAGCGGGTCGCACAATGCGTGGAGTCCGAGCCGGCGGTGCGAACGTCGCCGACGAAATGCCGACGCTGTGGCCGCTCACGGAACGCGGATTCGTGACCCAATCCTTGCTGGAGGGCGACGACGGACGTCATCCGGGAATTGACATCGCCGTCGCGAGTGGTTCCTACGTCAGAGCCGCCGGGAGTGGCGAAGTGATTGACGCTGCGGAAGATTCCATCTATGGCCGGTTCGTGCTGATCGATCACGGCAACGGGTTTTGGTCTCGTTACGGGCACGCTGTATATTTGTCGGTAACGCGAGGGCAACGTGTGCGACGTGGCGAGGTGATCGCGCTGTCAGGATCTACCGGACGGTCGACAGCGCCGCATCTCCACTTCGAGATAATCACGAGCGGTGGTGCCGTCGACCCCCTGTCGATGGTGACGCCGCCCTGAATCAAACACATTTATGGCGAGGAAAATCATGGCAAAGGGTCGGGCCATCCCCGCACTGCCCGAGACGGTGATTTCGATTATTGGCCCGGGAATGGTGGTCAACGGGGACTGCGAATCAACCGATACGATCCGCATCGAGGGCAAGGTGGAGGGCTCCGTCGTGGCGGAGAAGGCCGTCGTGGTCGGCAAGAACGCCTATGTCCAGGGCGATATCCACGCCGCCGACGCCAAGATCGCCGGTACCGTAAAGGGAACCCTGGAGATTCGGTCGCGTCTGGAACTTGGCGCCACCGCCGTCGTCAACGGCGAGATCCGTACCGCACTGATGCAGCTGGACGAAGGCGGGATCATTCACGGATCCGTGCAGGTGGGGCGAGACGAGACGCCGGCTTCCGATGGCGACGGGGCGACGAACCCAGCCGCCACGGGATAAAGACCAGCCCACCGATGGCCGGCAGGCCGCTTCGCGAGGTCGTGGACTTTCTCGACGGCTACTTCCAGGTAGCGGCGGCGGTCGACTATCCGAACGCCCTGAACGGACTCCAAGTCGAAACGTCGGCGGCGGTCCGGCGCGTCGCGGTATCCGTCGATTGCAGCGAAGAGGTCATCGTCGCCGCGAAAGACTGGGCCGACCTCCTGATTGTCCATCATGGTCTCTTCTGGGGTGGCCTTCAGCCCATCACCGGTCGCCACTATCGGCGGATCGAGGCGCTGATCAGGAGCGACACCGCCCTATACAGCGTCCATCTCCCGTTGGACGCCCACCCGGCAATCGGCAACGCCGCGCTCCTGGCCCGAGGGCTTGGACTGACGAACCTTCGCCCATTCGGAGCATACAAGGGGTCGTCAGCAGGGTGGCGCGGCACATTTGACAAACCCATGTCCGTCAAGGATTTAGCGAAAACTCTCTCGACATTCCTGGGGAATCCGATCGTCACCTTGGCCGGAGGACCCGAAGAGGTGTCGCGGGTGGGCGTGGTGACAGGCGCCGGAGGATCCACCTTGGAAGAAGCCGCGGCTTTGGAGCTCGACGCCCTTGTGACCGGCGAGGCCCAACACCATCATGCCATTGACGCCGCGGAGTTTGGCGTAACCGCATTTCTGGGAGGACATTACGCGACCGAAACGCTCGGCGTGCGGAGCATCGCCGAGCTCCTGGCCGAGCACTTCGGAATCGAAGGACGCTTCGTTGACGCCCCAACGGGATTGTAGCGAGACATGACGACCACAGCCGAACTCCGGTGCCCCAGGTGCCAGCATGTGGAGCCGACATCGTCGGCCAACTTCTGCTCGCAATGCGGAGGCGCTCTGCGAGGACCGCCATGTCCGAGCTGCGCCGCTCCTTCGGAACCCGACGACCAATTCTGTACCGCGTGTGGAACGGCGCTCCGGCGACAGCGCGCCGTGCTGGCCAGCCGGGCGAGGCGCGTGCCGTGGGCGGTCGCAGGATTGCTTGGATTGGCGCTGGTCCTGGTGGTGGTGCTGCGAAGCGGAGGAGGACGAGAGATCCAGCTTTCGCCCGCACCGGCGGCATCTGGAAGCGGCGGTGCGCCCACGCCATTGGGCCCGACATCGGCCGTGCCGCTCGGATCCATGACGCCGCGAGAAGCTGCCATCAGGCTCTTCGACAGGGTAATGAGAGCGGTGGAATCGGGGAATCGGGCCGAGGCGGACCAATTCCTCCCGATGGCCATTGCGTCGTTCGACAGGATTGCCGCGCTGTCGCTGGACGATCGCTTTCATCTGTCGCTGCTGCACGCCACCAACGGGAACGGCGCAGCGGCGCTCGCGGTGGCGGAGGCGGGGCTCGCTGCCAGACCTACGCACATTTTACTCCTGGGCACGGCCGCCGAAGCTGCGCTGATGATTGGCGACGCCGCAACCGCCCGCAGACACTATGAGACGCTGGTAGCCGTCTACGACGAGGAACGACTCGCGGAACTGGACGAATACGGCACCGGAGAAGGCGGCCATGCCAACCTGTTACCGGGCCTTCGCGCAGAAGCCCTGGCCTACCTGGCCCAGCAAACCATGGACCCGACGCCGTGATTGAATCGCCGCTTGCTCTTGCCACCCTGATCGCCGCGACGACCGCCCTCGCCTTCTGGCTCGACCACAAGATCCCTGCCCTTGGCAAAGTCGGCGCTTCGATGCTGGCGATCATCTTCGGCGCGATTCTCTCCAACACGGGTCTGGTTCCCAGCGCGTCTCCAGTGTATGACGTCGTGTCGGGCCCGGTGACCTCGGTGGCGATTGCCTGGCTGCTGTTGAGCGTGGACCTGCGCGATCTCGCGATAGCCGGTCCCCGCATGATCAGGGCCTTTGCAGTCGCGGTCGCGGGCACGGTGATCGGGGCGTTCGTCGCGGCGTTTGCCTACCACGACCGTTTCCTGGACGACACTTGGCGGATCGCCGGTGCGTTGACGGGCACGTATTCGGGAGGATCGCTGAACTTCGTGTCGGTGGCCCGGGAGCTGGAGCTGACCGGGACGTTGTTTGCTGGACTGAACGCTGCGGATGCGATCCTGACGGGCCTCTGGCTTGGAGCTTGCCTGATGCTTCCGGTGTGGCTGGGCCGGTTCTATCCATCGGCCGCGCCGGACGTTGGCATGGTCGCGGAAGACACCTTGGATGCGGACCGCGTGGACGAGAAGCAAGCTCGCCTCCGGCACCACCCCTATTTCATGCGCGAGGGCCTGTCTGCGTTGGGGATAGCCAAGCTGATCGCCGCCGGGCTGCTGCTGGTCGTGACATCTGAATGGCTCACGGAAGTCCTGCCGTGGAGGCTTCCCGCCATTGTGTGGCTCACCACCCTGGCCCTGCTGCTGGGGCATTCGCCCTGGTACCGCAAGCCGCCAGGAGCAATGCAGCTCGGGTCCGTCGCCCTGCACTTTTTCTTCGTGCTGATCGGCATCTTCGCCCGAGGTTCGGAGATCGCGGCAGTGGGGATCGACGTCTTTTTCTTCACCATGATCGTGGTGGTCGTGCACGGACTCGTGGCGTTCGGAATCGGAAGGGTGTTTCGCCTGGACCTGGGGTCCATCGCGGTCGCGTCTCAGGCGGCGGTTGGCGGGCCGTCGAGCGCGCTCGCGGTTGCGATCTCCAGGGAGTGGCGCCACCTCGTGCTGCCGGGTGTCGTCATGGGCCTGTTCGGTTACGCCCTCGGTACCTACCTGGGACTTGGCGTGGCCTACTTGCTTCGGTAGTTGGTGCCCAACGCGCTGCCTGCTTATCATTGACGGCTGAGTGACGGCCACCTTCCTCTTTGCAGACCGCTGCGGACCGAAGTGATACAGCTGACGACGAAACCTCCGAAAGCCGAGAGACAGGGCGGATACGCGCCCACGGGCAAGGACGCGGGGCTCGTTAAACCGAAGGGCTCGTCGCGGATTCGCGCCCACTGCGGAGTCGACACGATCCCGATCTCCGAGCGGAAGCCGCCGTGGCTGAAAGTGCGGTCCCCGGGAGGACCCAACTATCTGCGCCTCAAGCGCCTCATGCGTCGCCAGTCGCTTCACACGGTGTGCGAGGAGGCTGGCTGTCCCAACATCGGGGAATGCTGGGAAGCGGGCACCGCCACGTTCATGATCCTGGGCGACGTCTGCACCCGTGCGTGCAAGTATTGTGCGGTCGCGCACGGCTTGCCGACCGAACTCGATCTTGACGAGCCGAGGCGGGTGGCCGAGACGGTCGAGGCCATGGCCCTGGAACACGTCGTGATCACTTCCGTGAATCGGGACGAGCTCGCCGACGGCGGGGCGAGCATCTATGCGCAACGATCCGCGAGGTGCGCGCCCGGCTGCCGCATTGTTCGGTCGAAGTGCTGATCCCCGACTTCAAGGGCGACGAGATGGCCCTCCGCACGGTGATGGACGCCCGGCCGGCAATCCTGGGGCACAACCTGGAGACCGTGACAAGACTACATCCCGAAGTGCGACCAGGAGGCCGCTACTGGCGCTCGATATCGTATCTGGGCAGCGCCAAGACGATCGACCCGTCGATTCTGACCAAGACGGGCATCATTCTCGGCATGGGAGAACGGGCCGACGAGATTCATCGGGCGATGGCCGACCTGCGCGAAGCCGCGGTGGATATCCTCACGCTGGGCCAGTATCTCCGCCCATCGCGTCAACACATCCCCGTAGCACGCTGGGTAACGCCGGAGGAGTTTCGCGATTGGAAGCGGATCGGCGAGGAGGAATACGGCTTCCGCCATGTGGAATCCGGTCCGCTGGTCCGCTCCAGCTATCACGCCAAGGAGCAAGCCCGCGAGGTCGAAGCCGGTGGACCGGGTTCGATACGCGAAGTCATGGAAGCGGACGTTCCGGCGCCGGCGGAGACGATCTCCCACTCGCGACCAGCGCGGTCTCACAGGCGACCCGAGTCTGGACGCGGCAACCTGATTCCCTTGCGCGTGGCCACGCGATGATCGACGGATTCTCGGGTGCGCACTTGAGGGGGCTTTTGGCCGACATGCTCCTTTACCGTCGGTTTGAGGAAAAGGCGGAAGAGGCGTACGCAATCGGCAAGATCGGCGGCTTTTGTCACCTGCATATCGGTCAGGAGGCCTTGGCTGCGGGCGCGATCAAGCCGCTCCGCACCGACGACCAGGTCGTCACCGCATATCGCGAGCACACCCAGGCGCTGGCCAAGGGAATCTCTCCGCGCGCGGTCATGGCCGAGCTGTACGGCAGGGTCGATGGTTGCTCGGGTGGACGAGGCGGGTCAATGCACCTCTTCGACACGTCCGTGGGCTTTCTGGGCGGCCACGGCATCGTCGGAGGCCAACTTCCGTTGGGAGCCGGCGTCGCGTGGGCAATCCAGTATCGCGGCGGCGATCAGGTCTGCATGTGTTTCATGGGCGACGCGGCCGTGAATCAGGGCGCCTTTCTCGAATCGCTGAACATGTCCGCCATCTGGCGACTGCCGGTGATCTACGTCGTCGAGAACAACGGCTACGGAATGGGCACGGCGTTCACGCGAGTGTCCGCCACCGCGATGGAAGCGCGTCCCGGCGCCTACGGCATTCCGGCCCACACCGTCAATGGGCAGGACGTGCTGGAGACCTATCGGTTCTTCGAGGATCTGACCGACCGCGTGCGCTCGGGCGCGGGGCCCCAGTTCGTCAATGCCGTCACCTATCGTTTCAGGGGCCATTCCATGTCCGACCCCGTTTCGGGGACCTACCGGTCGAAGGAAGAGGTGGACGCCCATGTCGCAGAGCAGGATCCGATCAAGATTCTCCGCGACCGCATGATGAGCGCGGACCTGCTCACGCAGTCCGAGCTGGAGGCCATGGACGCCGAGGCGCGCGCGGCGAGCGAAGACGCCGCGGAGTTCGCCGACGCGTCGCCCTTGCCCAGTCCGTCGACGCTGTACGATCACGTGTATGCCGAGGTCAATCCACATGGACGCCTCTTCCTGGACGGAAGGCGGTCGCATGGCTGAGATCACCTACCGCGAAGCCCTGAACGAAGCGATGTGCCAGGAGATGGACCGAGACGAGTCCGTCTTTCTCATGGGCGAAGAGGTCGCCGAATACGATGGCGCCTACAAGGTCTCGCGAGGAATGCTGGATCGGTACGGACCCCGGCGCGTCGTCGATTCGCCGATCAGCGAGCTGGGCTTCGCAGGACTCTGCGTGGGCGCCGCGATGACGGGTCTGCGGCCCATTTGCGAGTTCATGACCTTCAACTTCTCGATTCTCGCACTCGATCAGGTCATCAACAGCGCGGCCAAGATGCTCTACATGACGAACGGGCAGACCCCGGTCCCGATCGTGTTTCGCGGCCCGACCGGGGCGGCCCTGCAGCTTTCCGCGCAGCATTCCCAGGCGTGCGAGACCTACTACGTACACGCTCCCGGCGTAAAGCTGGCGACCCCCGCCACGCCCGCCGACGCCAAGGGCCTCCTGGCCGCCGCAATCCGCGACGACGACCCCGTTGCCGTCATGGAAGGGGAGCTGCTCTACAATGTCAGGGGCGAGGTGCCCGAGGGAGAGTACGTAATTCCCCTCGGCGTGGCCGATCTCAAGCGGTCGGGCGGCGACGTGAGCATCGTCACCCACGGCAAGATGGTGCATGTGGCGCTGCAGGCGGCGCGGACCCTGGCCCGCGACGGAATCGAGGCCGACGTGCTTGACCTCCGGTCGATCCGGCCGTTGGACGTCGACGCCATCCTGGAGACGGTTGCTCGCACCAACCGCGTCGTCTACTTGGAAGAAGGGTGGCCGTTCGCTGGCGTGGGTGCGCAAATCGTGGCGCTGATTCAGGAAGAGGCGTTCGACGATCTCGACGCGCCCGTGCTTCGGGTCACGCAAGCCGACGTGCCGATGCCGTACGCGAAGAATCTCGAACAGCTGGCCAAGCCCGACGTGAAACGCGTGGTGCAGGCCTGCAAGGACGTGACGTACCGGAGGGCTTGAGAAGACATGGCAACCAAGGTCCACATGGAAGCGCTTTCGCCCACGATGGAGGAAGGGCAGGTCGTCAAGTGGTTGAAGAGTGAGGGCGACGCAGTCACCCAGGGCGACATCCTTGCGGAAATAGAGACCGACAAGGCCACGATGGAGCTCGTAGCGCGCGGTACCGGCCTGCTTAGAAGGATCCTGGTCAGCGAGGGCGACGCGGCTCCGGTGGGCGACGTGATCGCAATTATCGCCGCCGACGGTGAAGACATTGCCGATCTGGTCCCCGGCAGCGACGGCGCGGGCGAGGCGGCCGCGGCGGATTCCGAGAAGGGTCGCGGCCACGACGCCCCGGTTGCGGCCACGGCGGCCGCGCCGGAGCAACCCGAGCCGCCGTCCGACGCTCGGGACGGTGCCGCCACGGGCCGGGTAAGAGCGTCGCCGCTTGCCAAACGGTTGGCGCGCGACCACGGGCTCGACATCGCGAACATTCGCGGTTCGGGGCCGGGTGGCCGCGTCGTAAAGCACGACGTCGAGGCCGCCGCCGAGACCGTGCCTGCGCCGGTCGAGGCCGTGCGTCCAGTCCCGCCGGCACCGGACGAAGACTTCGTGGATGTCCCGCTCACCCAGATGCGGAAGACCGTCGCGCGACGCCTGACCGAGTCGCTCGGCCCAGTGCCGCACTTCTTCCTCACGGTTGACGTCGACATGACCCGGGCGTTGCAGGCTCGCGTCCGAGTGAACGAGCTGTTGGCCGCGCAGGGCGCCAAGGCGTCGCTCAACGACTTCATCATCAAGGCCACGGCGGTCGCCCTTGCAAGACACCCGGAGTGCAACGCCTGGTGGCAGGGCAATGGCATTCGCCGCTTCAACCGCGTGCACATGGCCGTCGCGGTGGCCATCCCCGACGGCCTGATCACGCCCGTCGTGCGAGACGCGCACCTGAAGGGGCTGGCCCAGATCAGCGCCGAGGTGCGAGAGCTGGCGGGACGCGCTCGGGAGAAGAAGCTCCAGCCGCACGAGTACACGGGTTCCACATTCTCCATTTCCAATCTGGGAATGTTCGGCATCGAGGAGTTCACCGCGGTGATCAATCCTCCTGAAGCCGGGATCCTGGCGGTCGGAGCGATAGAGGAACGACCGGTGGTGGTGGACGGCGCGGTCGTCGTCCAGCCGCGCATGAGGATCACGATGAGCTGTGATCACCGCGTGATAGACGGCGCCCAGGGCGCACGCTTCCTGGCCACGCTCAAGGCGTTCCTGGAAGAACCCGCCGCGATTCTGGTCTAGCAGCCCGTGGAAATGATTCCGGTGGCGCCCGACGTCGGATGCAAACGCGGCCTGATCCGGGCTGGGTGGGCGTTGACCCTCATGGCGGCGATCGTTTCGCTGTCGGGCTTGTGGGCCCCTTCAGGTTTGTGGGCCCAGGAGCCCGCCGCCAGCCGGGAGACGACCATGAGAATCGTTGCGGCCCGCCTCATTGACGGCACGGGCACGCTCATGGAGCCGGGCGCGGTCCTGATAACGGGGGAACGAATCGCGGCGGTCGGCGAGGCGGCGATGTCCGGCGCGAGCGATCGCACCATTGACCTGGGCGACGCCACCCTGCTTCCGGGCCTGATCGACTTGCACACGCACCTCACGGACAAGGTGGGCATCCACTGGGAAGACGTGCTGACCACGACCACGCCGGGGCAGGCGGCTCTCTACGGCGCGGCGAACGCGCTCACGACCCTGCGCGCAGGCTTTACCACGGTCCGCGACATGGGGCCCACGTGGCCGTACACCGACGTTGATCTTCGCGACGTAATTGACGCGGGCGTGATTCCGGGGCCGCGCATGCAAGTGGCCGGAAACTACGTCTCGGCGACGGGGGGCGCCGGCGACGCGCGCCAGTTCTCCATCTACGTGGACGTGCCCGTGGTTCGCAATCTCGCGGACGGCGTGGATGCCGTCCGGGCAGCCGTGCGCACCAACCACAAGAACGGTGCCGATTTCACCAAGATCCTCGCTACGGGTGCGGTGCTCTCGCGCGGGGTGCCGCCTGGAGCGCAGCAGTATTCGGACGCCGAGATTGTCGTGGCGGTCGAGGAGACCAACCGGTGGGGACGTTTCACGGCCGCCCACGCGCACGGCGCCGAGGGCATCAAGGCCGCGATCCGCGCCGGCGTACGCACCGTCGACCACGGCTCCATGCTGGACGACGAAGCGGTCGCGCTGCTTCAGCAGAGCGATCGCACCTGGTACGTCCCGACGCTGTACGTCGGCGTGATCGTGCCGCGCGACGGCGCGGCCCTGGGTATTCCCGCTGAGCAAATCAGGCGCTCGACCGAGATGATGCGGTACCGCAACGCGGGCTTCCGCCGCGCCTTGGAGGCGGGGTTGCCGATAGGGTTCGGCAGCGACGCCGGCGTCTTTGAGCATGGCCACAATGCCCGCGAATTCCAGGTGCGCGTCGAGAACGGCGAGAGCGAGATGGATGCGATCACGTCGGCCACAAGCGTTTCGGCGATGATCATGGGGTGGGAACGCGATGTCGGGTCATTGGCGGAGGGCAAGTACGCCGACGTGATCGCGGTGTGCGGAAACCCGCTCGACGACGTCACCTTGCTGGAGCGCGTCGCTTGGGTCATGAAGGGCGGCGTGATCCACCGGGACGAGCTGCAGACGGGCTGTTAGCTATTCACGCAACCGCGATGGAGGGTATTCCCTTGGCGGGACCTGGACAGAAAAACACGGACTACGACGTCGCCGTAATCGGCGGTGGACCCGGCGGCTACGTCGCCGCCATCCGCGCCGGCCAACTTGGATTGAAGACGGCGTGTATCGAGGCGGACAAGCTGGGCGGCGTCTGCCTCAACATCGGATGCATTCCCACGAAGGCACTGCTGAGCAGCGCGCTCCTGGTCAACCAGCTCAAGCACGCCGGCGGCCACGGCATCTCGTTCGACGGACTCGCCGTGGACCTCGAGCCCGCCCAGCGACGCAGTCGCGACGTCTCCAGGAAACTCTCGAACGGCGTGAGCTTCCTGCTGAAAAAGAACAAGGTCACCCACATCGAGGGCTACGGGCGCTTGCTCGGCAACGGCAGGGTGGAGATCGACCGCGACGGGAATAAGCAGGTCGTTAGCGCCAAGCACGTCATCGTTGCCACGGGGTCGCGTCCCCGCAGTCTTCCATTCCTGCGAATCGACGAAGAGCGCATCTGGTCGTCGACGGGGGCGCTTTTTCAGGATACGGCGCCCAAGTCGCTGGTCGTCGTGGGTGCGGGCGCCGTGGGCATGGAGTTCGCGGACATCTACAACGCGTATGGCACCAAGGTCACGATCATCGAAGTCATGGACCGCGTGCTCCCCGTCGAGGACAAGGATTCTTCCAGGGCGGTAATGCAGAGCTTCAGGAAGCGGGGCATGACCGTGCACACGGGCGCCCGGGTGCAGTCGACCACGGTCGGGAGAGACGGCGTCTCGATCGCGTTCACCGACAAGCGCGGCAAGTCGCGAACGATGGAAGTGGACTACGTACTGTCGGCGATCGGGCGAATTCCCAACACCGAGGACGTGGGTTTGGCCCGCGCGGGAGTAAAGCTCACCGATCGCGGCGGCTTCATTGCCGTCGACAAGTCCATGCGCACCAACGTGCCCGGCGTATGGGCGGTGGGCGACTGTGCGGGGGGCCAGCTACTCGCCCACAAGGGCATGCACGAAGGCGTGGTGGCGGCGGAACATATCGCCGGGGTCGGACACCACACCGTCGACTATGGCAACGTGCCGAACTGCACCTATTGCCACCCCGAGGTGGCATCGGTGGGACTGACCGAGGAACAGGCGTGCGAAAAGGGACTCGATATCGAGGTCGGCAAGTTCCCGTGGGCGGGGAACGGCCGCGCGCTCGCGGGCGGTGATTCCACCGGCTTCGTGAAGGTCATCCGCGACAAGCGATACTCGGAAGTCGTGGGCGCGCACATTGTGGGCCCACACGCCACCGAGCTGATCGCCGAATTCGTGATGGCGCGCCACCTGGAGTCGACCGTGGAAGAGATCGATTTGGCCATGCATCCCCACCCGACGCTCTCCGAAGCGGTAGCGGAAGGCGCGTTGTCGGCCCTTGGGAGACCGCTGCACATTTAGCTTCCCACCAACTTGAGCGCCGTCAGCGCCAGAACCTGGGTGCTCTTCACCAAGTCGTCCACCGCACACGACTCGTCGGGCTGATGTGCCTCTTCCAGTGGGCCAGGGCCGTAGGCAACGCAGTGTTCGACCCCGGCGAGGCGTGCAAAGTGCTTCTGGTCGTAGGTGCCGGGGCTGGCCACAAGTGCCGCTTTGCGTCCGCAGACTTGCCGCACCGCCTCGGACAACGCGCTTACCAGGGGCGACCCGTCGGGTGCGGACGTCGGATACACCACCAGGCGATCTTCAATGGCGAACTGGCGGCCGGGGTCCTGGCGCTGAACGCGCGCGACCAGACTCGCGATCTCGGCGCGAACCTCTTCGAGTGACTCTTCCGGTATGAATCGCCGATCGAAGGTGGCGACGCAGTGATCGGCAACGCAGGGCGACTGGGTGGCGGCGCCAGCTTGGCCGCCCACAATGGCGTTCACATTGAGCGAGGGCAGGCGGGACGCTTCCGGCACAACCGGCAACGCGGATTTCCGAGACTGCCAGGCTGGCGCGAGCTCCGTGCGAAACGCCTCCAACAACGCGCCCATGTCGTCGATCGCGCTGCGACCGAGGTGCTTCATGCTGCCGTGGGCCGCGAGGCCGCGGGCAACGATGTCGAACCAGTAGACGCCTCGGTGCCCCAGACACACCCTTGTGGGCCCGAACGGCTCGGGAATGATCGCGAAATCGGTGTTGCGCGACGAAATCACGCCCGTTTCGCACAGGTACGCCACGCCCGCAAGGCCACCGCTTTCTTCGTCCACGGTTGCGCTGAGGTCGACGGCTCCGCTGAGCGTGACGCCAGCCCGCCTGAGGGCTTCAACCGCGAAGACCGCCGCGGCGATTCCGGTTTTCATGTCGGAGGCGCCGCGCCCAACGATCCTACCGCGCCGAACCGTGCCCGCGAATGGATCGACCGACCATCCGCGCCCCGGCGGAACGACGTCGAAGTGGCCGTTCACGTGGAGCCTCGGTCCATGGCCTGCGGGCGATTGCCGGCCAACCACGTTTACGCGCGGATGCTCGCGGGTGTGTTCCGGGCGTCCCGTCGCCTCGACGTAGGTTACGGCGAGCCCCGTCTTCGCGAAGCGGCGACCGATCAGCTCGGCACAGTCGCGGTAGCCTTCGCCCGGCGGGTTCACGGTCGGGATCCGAATCATGTCGACGGCAAAGGCCACGATTTCGTCGCGAGCGGCTTCGATTTCCTTCAGAACGCGGTCAGCGGACATAGGTGTTCCAAGGGGTGCTTGCATTAGGTTTCCGTACCTCAAACTAGCAGGTCGTACATGAGTACCATATTCAGTCTGGAAGACCGGGTCGCCGCCGTCGTTGGCAGCGGGTCGGGCATTGGCGAGGCCGTGGCCCAGGGATGTGCGGAAGCGGGCGCGCAGCTATGCTGCCTCGACATCGACTTGGCGGCCGCCGAGCGCACGGCGGCGGCAATCCGCGCGGCCGGCGGCATGGCAACTGCGGCGCGACTTGACATCCGCGACGGGCCCGCGGCCAACGAGACGTTCCAGGAAATCGCGCGTGGGCGCGGGTCGCTTGACGCCGTGATCTGCACTCCGGGCGTGAACGTGCGCAAGTCCCTGCTGGACTACACGGACCGTGAAATCGATCAGGTCCTGGACCTGAACCTCAAGGGCGGCGCCCACGTCATTCAGGCAGCGGGTCGGGTCATGAAGGCGCAGGGATCGGGGTCGATCGTCCTTTTCAGTTCCATCCGGTCGGTCGTCGTAGAGCCGGGGCAGAGCTTGTACGCGGCCACCAAGGCGGGAATCGTGCAGCTGGTCCGCGCCGCCGCCGCCGAGCTGGGACCCCACGGCGTGCGCGCAAATGCGGTGGCGCCAGGCGTGATCGATACGCCGTTGACTGCGCCGATCAAGGCCGATCCCGACTGGTACGACGCCTACGCCAGGCGGAACATTCTCAACCGATGGGGTAGCGCGCGAGAAATGGTCGGCCCAACGGTCTTCCTGGCTTCCGACGCCGCAAGTTACGTGACCGGCACGGTTCTGTTCGCCGACGGCGGCTGGACTGCCATAGACGGCAGGTTCGCGCCGCCCGGCTGCTAAACCACGACCTCGATTCCCCTCAATTCCAAAACCTTGGCCAACGTCTTGCCGATTTCGACGTCGGGCGTTGACGCGCCGGCGGTAATCCCCAGCTGAAACGGCCCAGGCGGCATCCAGTCCCAATCGACGATCGCTTCGTAGTTCGGGTCCACTTCGGGTTTGTGGCTGATCGTTCCGCGGTCCACGTCAATGCAAGAGGAGCTGTCGATGTGGAATGTCGTGGTATAGGTCCGACAAATGTGCGCGAGATTGTTCGTGTTCGACGAGTTGTAGCCGCCCACCACGATCATCACGTCCGGTGGGTCCTCCATCATTTCCAGCACTGCGTCCTGGCGCTCCTGCGTGGCGGAACAGATCGTGCCGAACGACCGAAAGTGGCCCTGAGCGTGTTCTTCGCCGAACGACTCGGCCATCATGGTCCGCAACCGGGCCCCGATCGCCAACGACTCCGTCGCCAGCATGGTGGTCTGGTTGGCGACGCCGATCTTCGCCAGATTCTCGTCCGGGTCGAACCCGGGTGACACGCACTTTCCGAAACGACGCAGGAACTCCTCGCGACCGAGTCGTTCCGCTCCGCCGGTCATGTAGGCGCCAACCAGCTCGGCCTCGGCCATGTCCCGCACGATGATGTAGTGGCCGCCCTCGTAGAGGCCGACCTGACCGGCCGTGGCCCGCGATTCCTCGTGCGAGTATTTCCCGTGGATCACGGCCGTGAACCCGTCGCGGGCGTAGCTGGCGACGCGCTTCCACACGAGCAGAACGGAGCCGCAGGTCGTGTCCACGACAATGCAGCCAATTGACTTGAGCGTGTTCATGTCGCGCGGCGTGACGCCGAATGCGGGGACGATCGCCACGTCGTGGGGACCGATGTCGCCGAAATCGAACAGCCCGTCGTCGGCGGGGAACACGAACTCGATCTCCATCTCCTGCAACCGCTTGTTCACGTGCGGATTGTGGATAATCTCGCCCACGAGAAAGATGCGCTTGTCGGGAAACTTGCTTCGCGTCTGATAGGCGTAGTCCACCGCGCGATCGACTCCGTAACAGAACCCGAAGTGCTTGGCCAAACGCACGGTGACGTCGTCGAACTGGTCAACGTAGGCCCGTGAGCGCACTCGTTCCAAGAGCGCCGAGTGGTACTCCGACTGAATAATGGGTCGAACTTGGGTCTTGAGCCCGAAGCCCTTGCGGAAATACGTATCCTTCATGGTGCCGTACGCCTGTCGCCGAGGGGAAACCCCAATCCGCGCACCCGATCGGAACGCTGAATATACATTGCAAGAGCCGATTGGTCACACGTCGAACCCGCTGACAAGGACCGCAATGCCGTGCTACCCAGACTGATGCTCCTCTTCATTGTCGTTCCGCTCGTCGAGTTGGCGATCCTGCTTCAGGTAGCGCAGTGGATCGGGTTGCTGCCCACCGTTTCGCTGGTGATCGCTACGGGGATCGCCGGCGCGGCGCTCGCGCGTCATCAAGGATTGCGGGCGTTCGTCGCCGTGCAGCAGGAACTCGCCACGGGACGCCTTCCGGGGCGCGCGCTGCTGGACGGCCTTTCCATTCTGGTGGGCGGAGCTTTTCTGTTGACGCCCGGGATCCTCACCGACTTCGCCGGATTCAGCCTTCTGGCGCCGCCTTCACGACGTTGGCTGCAGCGAGCGGCGCGGCGCAGACTGGAACGGCGCATGCGCGACGGCACCGTCCAATTCACCGTCTTCACGTCCGGTGGAGAGGCGAGCAAGCGGGAGGGGCATCTGCAATGAGCCGGGATATTTCCTTTCTGGAGCGCCTTCTTGACGCGCCGGGACCGTCCGGCTTCGAATCCCGACCGGCCCGGGTGTGGCGCGACGAGGCGGCAACCTTCGGCACCGTGTGGTCGGACGTGGTGGGGAACAGCTACGCGGCGGTGCGGCGCGAAGCGAGACCGCTGGCGCTCCTCGCCGGCCACGTCGACGAAATCGGCTTGCAGATAACCCATGCCGCGAAGAGCGGCCTGCTCTACTTCGCCGCGATCGGCGGGTGGGATCCGCAAGTGCTCGTGGGTCAGCGGGTCCGGATTCTTGGCGCCAAGGGCGACGTTCCGGGCGTGATCGGTCGGAAGCCGATTCACTTGATAGAGCCCGAAGATCGCAAGGAAGCCGCGAAGCTCAAGAAGCTGTGGATCGACGTCGGAGCCTCGTCGCGCCACGAGCTGGCGGAGCTGGGGGTTCGGGTGGGCGACGCGGCCGTGCTGGACGCCGGCATGGTAAGGCTGGCGGGCGACCGGATCGCGAGCCGCGCGATTGACAACCGCACCGGCGCCTTCATCGTCCTGGAAGCGCTCCGCCTGGTGGCCGAGAGGGGAGGTCGGGCCGGGGCGGTGGCGGTAGCGACCGCGCAGGAAGAGATTGGCTATTCGGGCGGCGGGGCGCGCACCAGCGCGTTCGGGCTTTCCCCGGACGTGGCCCTGGTCGTGGACGTGACCCACGCAACCGATGTTCCCGGCGTCAAGAAAACCGAGGTTGGCGACCATTCATTGGGCGGCGGGCCGGTGCTGACGCGCGGCTCGTCGACGCATCCGGCCGTCTTCGAGCTCCTGGCCGACACGGCGGAAGCGAACGGCATCCCGTACAGCATTCAAGCGGCGCCATTGCGCACCTCCACCGACGCCGATGCCATCCACCTGGCGCGGGAGGGGGTGCCCACGGGACTGGTATCGGTCCCGAATCGCTACATGCACTCTCCCAGCGAGATGGTCGCGATCGCCGACCTGTTTCATGTGGCGCGCCTGCTCGCGGCCTTCGTTGGGCGTCTGGACGAAGGCGTCGATTTTACCCGAGGGTGAGGCGCACGCGCTATACTTCTTTGTCGCCGCAGGAGTCTGGAAATCGCCAGCCCGGGAATCGCCGAGAACGTGGAAGTGAAATGATCGACGCCCGTTACGTTGTCAATGAACTGCAGGAAATGAGAGAAGAGGGCCATCTGTCCGATGCGCTCCTCCGATACGCGGTACGCACCCTTCACAAATCCGACGACCGTTACGACTGGGTGGGCGTGTACCTGCTCAGCGACGACCGGTTGGAGCTTTGGCTGCACAACTACATGGGATCGCCGACCGAACACGCGAAGATCCCCGTGGGCGAGGGCGTCTGTGGCACGGCGGTGGCCCACGGCGCCAACCAGAATGTCCCCGACGTGTCGCAATTCCCCGGCTACCTCGCATGCAGCCCCAAGGTGAAGTCCGAACTAGTGGTGCTCATTCGCGCCGGCGGCGAGATCTTCGGACAACTCGACCTTGACTCCCACCGTTCGGAGGCTTTCACGGATCTGGACGAGGCGGGCATCCAGATGATCGCCGACAAGCTGGCCGAACAGCTCAGCCACGAGCGTCGCTGACTGGGCATTCAATCCTTTCTGGCGCCCAATCCCGGGCCGGTTACGCTGACCGGCACGCGAAGCTACGTCGTGGGCGCCGAGCGCGCGGCCATCATTGATCCAGGACCGGCGCTGGACGGTCACTTGGCGATTTTGGCCGAGGCCGTGAGCCGGGCGACGAATGTCGTGATCCTGCTCACGCACGCCCATGAGGACCACGCCGAGGGAGCGGCAGATCTGGCGAGCATGCTGGGCGTCGAGGCATTGGGCCCGGGCGGCGAGCGCGACATCGGAGAGGGACAGGCGTTCGCAACCAGTTGCGGCGACTTGGTCGCCGTGTCGACGCCGGGGCACGCCAGGCAGCACTTCTGTTTCCACCTGCCCGACGCAGCGACGGTCTTCGTCGGGGACCTGGTGCTTGGCGAGGGCGACACCACCTGGGTCGGCGAGTATCGCGCCAGCATAGCCGACTACCTGACTTCGCTGGACAAGCTGGAGGGGCTCGGTAGCCGCGTGCTCTATCCGGGACACGGCCCGACCATACGGGACCCACGGGCGACCATCGGACGGTTCCGCCGCCATCGCGAGAGTCGCATCGAGATGGTTCGCGGTGCGCTTGCGCAAGGTCACGCGGACCCCGTCGCCATCACAAGGCACGTCTACGGCGAGCTTGAAGGCATGGTGCAGTCCATGGCCGTCGCCAGCGTTGAAGCCATGCTGGACTACCTTTCCCGCGCCCAATAGGTTGGCCGGATGATACCGAAGCGCCTCAGGGCCGAGCTGACGGGAATCTGCGGACGGGAGGCCGTTATCGTCGATCCCGACCGGCTGCTGGTCTACGAGTCGGACGCGTTGACGGCGTACCGCCACCGCCCCACCGCAGTGGTGCTGCCCCGCACGACGGCCGAAGTGAAGCACGCGGTGCGCGCGGTTGTGCGCGCGGGGCTCCCGATCGTGCCTCGCGGCGCCGGAACCGGACTCTCCGGAGGAGCCGTGGCACTCGGCGGCGCCGTCGTGATCGGCACCGCCAGGATGAACCGCATTCTGAACATCGACGGTCCCAATCGAAGAGCGGTGCTGCAACCCGGCGTGATCAACGCCGAGCTGTCCGCCGCCGCCGCGTCGCACGGCCTTTTCTACGCCCCTGATCCCTCTTCCCAAACGACCTGCACCATTGGCGGCAACGTGGCGGAGAACTCGGGCGGCCCCCATTGCCTCAAATACGGCGTGACGTCGCGTTACGTCACGGGCCTGACCGTTGTCCTGGCCGACGGTTCGGTCATGGAGCTTGGTGGCCGGGGCCGAGACCGAACCGGATACGATCTTGTGGGCCTCTTCGTGGGCTCCGAAGGATGCTTCGGCATCGCCACCGAGATCGAAGTGGATCTCCTGCCGACGCCCGAAGGCGTGCGCACGCTGCTGGGCATTTTCGACCGCATCGAGAACGCCGGACAGGCCGTGTCGGACATCATGGGGGCGGGTCTGCTGCCGGCGGCCATGGAAATCATCGACGGGCCGACCATCCGCGCGGTCGAAGACAGCGTGTTCGCCGCCGGATATCCGACGGACGCCGAAGCCGCCCTCGTCGTGGAATTCGACGGACTCGAAGCGGGACTCGAAGGTGAAGCAAGACGGGCGAGCCGCTTCTGTCGCCTGGCGGGCGCCCGCGAGGTCCGCGAGGCCAAGGACGAGAACGAACGCATCGCCCTGTGGAAGGGCCGCAAGAAGGCGTTCGGCGCCATGGGCCGCATCGCCCCGGACCTTCTCGTGCAGGACGCCACCGTCCCCCGCACCACGCTGCCCAGGATTCTCAAAGGCATCTCCGAAATCGGCAAGCGCTACGCCTTGATCGTGGCCAACGTCTTTCATGCCGGGGACGGCAACCTTCATCCCAACATTCTGTTCGACCGACGCGACGCCGAAGAGCTGGAGCGCGTCGAACGCGCCTCGAAAGAGATTATGCAGCTGTGCGTCGACGCCGGCGGCACCATCACGGGGGAGCACGGCGTGGGACTCGACAAGAAGCACCACATGCCGCTCATCTACGGGCGCAACGAGTTGGACGCCATGTGGGGAATCCGTCGGGTTTTCGACCCGGACGGCGTCTTCAATCCCGGCAAGGTGCTTCCCGAAGACACGGACCCTGCCGCGGTCGGTGCGCCCACAGTCGGCCCGTCCCCGGCAGCATGACCACCCGTACGCACGCTCCCGAAACCGTGGCCGCAACGCAGGCCATCGTACGCGACGCCCGCAAGAACGGCTCCACTCTTCTCGCCACCGGACGTCGAACCTGGCCGGGGGCGGGTGGTTGGACCCGACACGCCGATGCGCTCGTCGCCACCACGAGCCTCGACCGTTTGGACCACTACGAGCCCGCCGACCTCACGCTCACGGCCGGAGCCGGCATGGGGATCAATCGCTTGACCGAGATCGTGGAAGCTCACGGACAGCGGCTGCCGTTCGACTCGCCCGGTTGCTGCGACGGCACGCTGGGAGCAGCGGTTGCGTCGGGGGCTTCGGGGCCGTTGCAGACGCACTACGGCGCGTCGCGCGACAACGTGCTCGGGTTGGAAGTGGTAACGGGCGACGCCAGAATCCTGCGCATCGGCGGTCGGGTGGTGAAGAACGTCGCAGGCTACGACTTGGTGCGATTGTTCACGGGCAGTCGGGGCAGCCTTGGCATCATCACCCGCGTTTCCATTCGCCTCTTTCCACGCCCCGAAACCGACCGAACCCTCGTCTTCGGCGGCGATTGGGCCGAGCTCGCAACTAAGGCGCGGATTGCATACGCCAGCGGCATTCCCCTTGCATCTGCGGAACTGATGGAGGGGGAGGAGGCCGACGTCGACCGCGCGGCGGCGTTGACGATTCGGTTGCTCGGTGGACGCGAACAGGTAGAAGAGAGCACCGCGCGGACCGTCGCGGCGTTGAATTCCAAACCTGGCGCAGTCCTCCGCAGCGGCGAGAGCCGCGGCCTCCACGCGCGCCGCATCGGCTGGGAGCACGGCGCCTCCCTGGTCGTGGGACTGACCGCGCTGCCCGACCGGCTCGGCGACGCGCTGGACGTAGCCCAGCCCATCGCCGAGCAGCTGGATCCAGGCGGGCCGGGCCCTTCCGGCTCGGATTCGTCCGGCGCGATCACCGCCGACGTCATGCAGGGATCGGTGCGCGTCAAGGGATCGTGCGGCGACGAGGCGGGCGACGGCCTGGTCGAGACCCTGTTGCAGGCCCGGCGAGACATGGAGACGCTGGGCGGCGCGCTCGTGCTCAGCGACGGGCCGGCGGACGTCGCGGACCGGGTGGGCTGGACTGCGCCAGCGCCGGGCACGGCGGCGCTCGCGAACCGGATCAAGGACCTGTTCGACCCTCATCGCGTGCTGGCCTCCCGATGTCCGTGAAGGCTGGGAACGCGCGGACCCAGCCGGAGGGCACTGTCCAGGCGGAGAGCGCAGCCCAATCCCTGGCACTGGCCGTCAAGGAGCAGGAAGAGGGCTTGCTCAACTGCGTGCATTGCGGCTTCTGCCTGCCGGCCTGCCCCACGTATCGGCGGCTGGGCGATGAGGCCGACTCGCCGCGGGGCCGCTTGCACCTCATGCGCGCGGTCGTGGAAGGACGTCTGGATGCCGGGTCGGACGCGTTCCAGCGGCACATTGGGCGCTGCCTGGGCTGCCGCGCCTGCGAACCGGTCTGCCCGTCGGGCGTCGAGTACGGGAATCTCCTGGAGCTGGCACGGCACGTGGGCAATGAGGCGCGGCGGCCGTCGCTGACGACGCGGCTCCTGCTGCGCGTCTTCGGCACGAGCTGGATCGCCCGCCCCGCCATGTTGGCGGCGCGGATCGTGCGGGCGTCGGGGCTGCCTGCGCTCGCGACCAGGGCGCCGCGGCGACTGCTTCCGCGGGCTGCGCGACTGGGCTTGGCCATGTTGGCTGCTTCCGCCCCTGTGCGCGTCCAGCCGGATCGCCGTCCCCGCCGCGGTGACGGCAGCCCCGGTCCCGCCGCGGCTTCCGCCCCCGTGCAACCAAGCGGCGCAGCGCGCGCCACGGTCGGGTTGCTCACCGGGTGCGTGCAGGCCGGCCTGTTCGCGCGGGTCAACGACGCAACGGTGCGCGTCCTGGAAGCGAACGGCTACAGCGTGGTGCAGGTCGAGGGGCAGGGGTGCTGCGGCGCTCTCCACGCACACGCGGGCGACCTGGAGGCCGCGCGTGCCCTGGCGCGTCGCAACGTCAAGGCCTTCGAGGCCGCGGGCGTGGACTACCTGGCCATGAACGCCTCGGGGTGCGGCGCCGCGATGGCGGAGTACGGCACGTTGCTGGCTCACGACGAGGAACTGGGCGAGCGAGCGCGCTCGCTCGCCAACCGGGTAAGGGACGTTTCGCAGCTCCTGGCAGCGCGCGGGCCCGTCCCAGGCGGTCGGTTGGAGGTCTCGGTCGCCTACGACGCGCCCTGCCACCTGGTCCATGCCCAAGGCGTGGCCGATCCGCCGAAGGCCGTGATGGGCGCCATTCCGGGCGCTAGGCAGGTGCCTTTGCCAAAGGCCGACGAATGCTGCGGCGGCGCGGGGATCTACGGGATTACCCATCCTCGCCTGGGAGGATGGATTGGCGGCGACAAGGTGCGGAGCGTGCTCGATACCGGAGCGGAAGTTCTGGTCACGGGCAACCCGGGATGCATGATGCAGATTGGCGCCGGGCTCAGGCTCGCCGCCAGCCGCATGCCGGTGGTGCACCTCGTCGAGCTTCTGGACGAGAGCTATCGGCGGTCCGGCCGCTACGACGGAGACGCGACGTCTTGACCGCCTTGCCCATCACGGTGGACGCTGCGGAGCAACACGCCGACCGATGCGTCGATTTTCTGCAGGCTCTGGTCGCTATCGAGTCTCCCACCGGCGACGAAGCGGCGAACCGGGCGATGGCCGAGATCCTGGAGCGTGCCCTGATCCAGGCCGGAGCCAGCGTGGAGCGTTGTCCCGCCCCCGACTTGGGCGTTCATCTGGTCGGACGATTTCGCGGGACCGCCCCCGACGGGCGTCGTCCTCTGTTGCTGGTAGGGCACATGGACACGGTGCATCCAGTCGGCACGTTGGAACGCCTGCCCTTCGTCGCCAGGGAAGGCAGGTTGTACGGTCCCGGCGTCTACGACATGAAAAGTGGCGTAGCGGTCGCGCTGACCGCTCTGCGCATCTTGACTGAGATGAACGGCGGGCCTGGATCGGACATTGCCTTTCTCATTACCTGCGACGAAGAGTGGGGATCGCCCCACTCGCGAGAGCGCATCGAAAGCGAAGCGCGCGCTGCAAGGGCGGCTCTGGTGCTCGAACCCTCCGTTCCGGGCGGTGGCGTAAAGAGCCGGCGGAAGGGTGTAAGCGCTTATACGCTGCACGTTGAGGGTCAGCCCGCCCATGCCGGGATCGAGCCCGAAGCGGGAGCCAACGCCGTTCACGAGCTGGCCCGCCAGATTTGTCGCATTTGCGACTTGGCGAACGCCGAACGGGGAACGACGGTCAGCGTGGGCGTAGTCTCGGGCGGCACCGCCGAGAACGTGGTCGCGGCAGCCGCCCGCTGCACGATTGACGTTCGCTTCTGGCGCGCTGCCGAGGCTCGCCGGGTCGATACGGCGCTTCGCGCCATGGCGCCGCTAAACGCGCGTTGTAAATTGACGCTCGACGGCGGCATCAACCGGGGGCCGCTTGAGAAAACCCCGGCGTCTTCTCGGCTATATCGTCGCGCACAAGTGATCGCGCGGGAACTGGGACGGGAACTTGGCGAAGGAAGGACCGGTGGCGGCAGCGACGGCAACCTGACGTCTGCGGTTGGTTGCCCGACGCTTGACGGCCTTGGCCCTGACGGCGCCGGGGCGCATACGCTGTCCGAACACGTTCTGGTCAGGGACATTCCGTTCCGAATTGCTTTGATGACGGCGCTCATCGGAACACTCTAGCCGTTGTGCTGCTGCGACCGGCCGTGTATTATTGCAATACGATATTCCTGCTCGCCCCGAGCGGGTCGCTAATCATCCCAGTTATGGAGAATCACCAATATGGACGCAGAAACGCGGCGCAGCTATCAGGTGGCCTTGAAACAGGCGCAACGGGAGCTAGGCGGTCTCGACAAGCGCGCTGATGCACTTCGGCAAACGATCGAAGCGCTCCAGACCCTGTTGGCCCCGACGAGCGACGTGGTCGCCGAACGGCGGCCGCCGCCGGTACGACGCGCGAAAATCGTGAGAGGGAACCATCCGCCCGTTCGTTCAGACCACTTCAAGGGCATGGGGCCCACGTCGGCATACCGCAAGTTCGTGGCGGAGTTTGGGGCCGATCACCCGGTGCCGCGAATTCGCGATGCGTTGCTCGCTGGCGGCGTGAACACGAAATCCTCGGCTTCGCTGCTCACCGGACTGCATTCGGTTCGACGCCGTGACGCGATGAAGGAGAAGGCCGCGCAGAAGGCGGCGGCGCAGAAGGCGGCGCAGTCCAAGTCCGACGGGGACGAGTAAGGATCGCTGGGGCCGCCCCGCCAAAAAAACCAACGGTAGCCACATATGCGAATTAAGCGGGCCGTCCTGCGCGAACTTCCGCTAGAGCTTAGGGAGTACTTCGAGATCAGCAGCGGTGGTACGAAAGCTCGTCGCGTCGTACTTCTGACGCTTGAGGCGGAAGGTATTGAAGCGTGGTCCGAATGCGTGGCCGGCGAAACCCCCGGCTATTCCTACGAGACGACCGACACCGCTTGGTTCATCCTCACCCGATGGTTGTTGCCGGACCTTGTCGGGAAGGAGTTCGAGGACGCCCGGAATCTGCACCCCGTGCCTTGGCTTCGAGGCCATCCCATGGCGCGCGCGGCGATCGAAATGGCGGGATGGGACCTCGAGGCCAAGCGTCGCAACGCATCCCTCGCATCTCTGTTGGGCGCAACCCGCAAGGCAGTGCCGGTGGGCGTCTCGATCGGCATCCAGCGCACGGATGCCGCTTTGGTCGAACGCGTCGGGAAGTACTTGAGCGAGGGCTATCGCAAGATCAAGATCAAGATCAAACCGGGGCGCGACGCGGAAATGTTGGGCGCCGTCAGAAAACGCTTCCCCGACGCGCCCGTGATGGCGGATGCGAATTCCGCGTACCGCCTGCCGGAGGACTTGCCCAGGCTCCAATCCCTGGACGATCACGATCTCATGATGATCGAGCAGCCGCTGTCGCACGAGGACGTGCTTGACCATTCTCGTTTGCAGGAACATCTGAAGACGCCGGTGTGCCTCGACGAGTCCATCCGTTCCCCCGGCGACGCCCGTCTTGCCCTGCGCCTGAACGCTGGGCGCATCATCAACATCAAACCGGGTCGCGTAGGGGGGTTCAGGTCGTCGATTGCCATACACGACGCCTGCCGCGCAGCGGGGTGGCCGGTGTGGTGCGGCGGAATGCTCGAATCCGGCGTCGGCCGCGCATACAACGTGGCGTTGGCGGCCTTGCCGGGCTTTACAATTCCCGGCGACATTTCAAATTCGCGACGCTATTGGGCCGAGGACATCGTAGCACCGGAGTTCGAAATGGTCGACGGTCTCATGTCCGTACCCGGCGGCCCGGGCATTGGCGTATCGCCCGACCTGGAGCGAATAGAGGCTTTGACGGTTCGCAAGGAAGTGTTTGAGGCGTAGCTGACGGGGGCACTGATGTGACGGTCAAACGCCGCATACAAGAAAGAGGTCGCCAGGGGCGTGGCGTTGCTCGTCGCGACGTTGCTGCTCGGGCTTGCCTGTGACGACGGAGTGACGGATCCCGATGACGCGCCGCCTGTGGAGTTGTCCGACAGGGAAGTGCTCGAATTGCTCTATGCGTCTACGAGTGGTCCAGACTGGACGGACAACGAGCACTGGCTGAGTGACCGGCCCCTGGCTGATTGGTACGGCGTGAGCGTCGACGAGTCTGGCAGCGTGGTGGAGATCGATCTGCACTCGAACGACCTCAGCGGCAGGATTCCGCCAGCGGTCGGGCAATTGGCCAACCTTCGGGTCCTGATACTTCGGACCAACGAGCTGACTGGCGCGATGCCGCCCGCGCTCGGTGAGCTTTCCAGCCTCCGCGTGCTCGACCTGCGGAGCAATGAGTTGACGGGAGCAATACCGATCGCACTAAGTCAGCTTCCAAACCTCAATACCCTGTACCTCCGCTCCAACCAACTGACTGGGGAGATACCTCGCGAACTGGGTCAGCTCGTGGATCTTCGACGTCTCTACCTGTCCAACAACCAGCTGACGGGCGAGGTCCCGTCGAAACTCAGCAACCTCCGGGCTTTGCAGGAGCTTTCCGTTTCCCACAATCCCGGTTTGACCGGTACGCTTAGCCGCGATCTGGTCAATCTGATCCAACTGGAGAAATTCGGCACGACGGGCACCGATCTGTGTGCGCCTTCCGATCCCGTGTTTACGACGTGGCTGAACGGTCTGCGCAACCCCCGTCTGCTTACCTGCGACCATACCTCTGCTACGGCTTACCTTATGCAGGCTGCACAGTCGCGGGATTTTCCGGTGCCCCTCGTGGCGGGAGAGCCCGTGTAGCGCGACAATCAGGATGAGACGCTTGCGACAAACAAGGTGAGACGGCCGGAGGTGGCGGCGGGAGGTTTGAGCTTTGGTGTTTCCCTGGGATCAGGAGAGACGCGAAGTGCCGGGCCGACGGATTACGGACCACCAGATGGAGCTGTACATGACCGCTCGACGGAAGGACGGGCCTGCGCTGGCGGCGGCGAAGGCGGGGTTCAGCAGGGCGACGGCGTATCGGATCGAAGGGGATCCGGGGCGTCGGTCGGTGAAGAAGCCTCGGGGGCGGAGACGCCCCGACCCTTTGGCGGGGATATTCGACGAGGAGATCGTGCCGCTGCTGGAGGCGAACCCGGGGTTGCGGGCGGTGGCGCTGTACGAAGAGATGATGCGGCGTCATCCGGGGGTTCGGCGGACGCTGGAGCGACGGGTTCGGAGCTGGAAGGCGAAGCACGGGCCGGCGCGCGAGGTCGTTTTCCGACAGAAGCACGAGCCGGGGCGACGGGGGTTGTCGGACTTCACCGACGCCGGGCGTCTGGGGGTGACGGTTGGGGGAGAGAAGCTGGTGCACAAGCTGTACCATTTTCGGCTGGAGTACTCGGGATTCTGCATGTGGCGGTGGTGTTGGGCGGGGAGAGCTACGTTGCCCTGGCCGAGGGGTTGCAGGACGCGCTGTGGGCGCTGGGCGGCGTTCCGAAGGAGCACCGGACGGACAGTCTGTCGGCGGCGTTTCGGAACCTGAAGCGTCGTGCGCGGGAGGACCGGACCGCACGTTACGAGGCGTTGATGGGAGACTACGGGATGAAGGCGAGCCGGAACAACCGGGGCCGGGCGCACGAGAACGGCTCGATCGAAAGCGCGCACGGGCATTTGAAGCGGGCCATCGAGGATGCGCTGCTGTTGAGGGGATCGAGGGACTTCGAGACGATCGAGGCGTACCGAGAGTTCGTGAGCCGGGTGGCGAGTCGCCGCAACGCTCGCAACCGCAAGAGGATCGACGCCGAGCGAGCCGTGCTGCGGCCGTTGCCGAGGCGTCGCAGCGACGGTTTCGAGGAGACCTTGGTGCGCGTGACGAGCGCGGGTGGGTTCTCGCTGCGGCGGGTGTTCTGCACGGTGCCGTCGCGGCTGGTGGGACACCGGCTGCGGGTGAGACTGTACGACGACCGCCTGGTCGTCTTCGTCGGGACCGAGGAGCTCGTGACGTTGCCTCGGGGCCACCCGGGACCGGGAGGGCGACGGGGACGGGTCGTGAACTACCGGCACGTGCTGCCCTCTCTGCGTCGCAAGCCGATGGCGATGATGAACTGGGTCCACCGCGACGGTTTGTTCCCCCGCGACGCCTACCGCCAGGCTTTCGACGCGTTGCGCGAGCGCCTGGACGACCGCGAGGCCTGCCGGCGGATGGTCAAACTCCTTGCGCTGGCCCACGATCACGGATGCGAGGCCCTGCTGGCCGACGAGATCGAAGCGCAGCTCGAGGCCGGGCGGTTGCCCGACGCCGAAGTGCTGCGCGACCGGTTCCCAGCGCCGGACTCCCTTCCCGACCTCGAAACGACCCTCCCGCCACTGTCGCGCTACGACGACGCCTGCCTGAACGGAGCACCGCGATGAAAGACTCCTTCATCGTCGATCCCCCGGCACTCGACCTGTTGCTGAAGCAACTGCGCCTGCCGAGCATGCGGGCGCTGTGGAGAAGCTTCACCGAACGCGCGGACCGGGAAGACTGGTCCTCGGCGCGCCTGCTCGCCGCGCTGGCCAGCCAAGAAGTCGCCGATCGCGAACGGCGGCGCTTCGAGCGGCACCGAGCCGAGGCGAAGCTGCCCCGCGGCAAGACGCTCGACAATTTCGACTTCAACCTCGTGCCCGCCGTGTCGAAGGCGCGCGTGGGCGTGCTGGCGAGCGGCGACATTTGGCTCGAAGAAGCGGCCAACGTGCTGCTCTTCGGTCCGCCGGGAACGGGCAAGAGTCACCTCGCCGCGGGCATCGGACTCAAGCTGGTCGAAAACGGCTACCGCGTGCTGTACCAGCGAACGTCGAGTCTGGTGCAGAGGCTCCAGGCGGCGCGGCGCGACCTCGCCCTCGACGCCGCCATCGCCAAGCTCTACAAATACCACCTCGTCATTCTCGACGATTTCTCCTACGCCACCTGCGAAGGGACCGAAACCAGCGTCCTCTTCGAACTCATCGGCGCACGCTACGAGAATCGCTCGCTCCTCGTCATCGCCAACGAACCTTTCAGCGCCTGGGACAAGATCTTCGGTGGCGAAGCCTTGACCGTCGCCGCCGTCGACCGCCTCGTGCACCGCTCCCACGTCTTCGAACTCAACGTCGAAAGCTACCGCCGTCGCGCCGCCGTGGCCGCCAGGAAAGCCGCCGCTGGGCATGGACAGACCGACGAACCGACTCCGGGACGTGGGGTACGCGCCGGGGCCGACCCCCACTCCCATCCTCGCCACCCGGCAAGTTGGCTATGGCGACGGCCCAACCCGCCACGCTCCATCGCCGGCGGCGGACGGAGGTCACAAGCATGAGGTCGGTACGCGGTCACGATTGGTCCGCGCACCGGCGGAAAGAACCGCGAGGGCTGCCGAGTGAGCGGGCCCGCCGGTCACCCGCCGGTCCATGTCGGAACAAGTTCCAACACGGAACGACGGGTAATGGTTACCCACCCACCCCGCAGCGACGCTCACGCTGGCACGGGGGTGGAGAACGGTACCGTCCAGCCTTGATTCCGTGCTCGGACCGTCCAACGAAGTAGGACCGCCTCACAGGCTCTCCAGGACGCTCAACCTGCTCCACGCATGCCACCTTGTTATCATCCCTTCGTTCACAACGTCGCGATCTCGTATTCTCACCTTGATTGTCGCTACGTCTCACCTTGATTGTCGCTGTGCAGAGGGCCGTCCGGTGGCGGTCGAGGTCTTCGCCGGCAACACGGTCGATCCCAGCACCGTCGGTCTCCAGATCGAGAAGTTGCGCGAGCGTTTCTCGCTGTCGCGCATCGTGGTGGTGGGCGATCGGGGACTTCTAACCAACGCTCGCATTCGCCAAGAGCTTGAACCTGCGTCGCTTGCATGGATCACGGCGCTGCGGGCTCCCCAGATCAGCGAGCTGGTCGAGCAAGGCGACGTCGAACTCTCGCTCTTCGACGAGCGGGACTTGGCCGAGATCACCGCCCCGCAACTGTATCCCGGCGAACGACTCGTCGTGTGCCGCAATCCGCTGCTGGCGGCAAGACGGGCGCGAAAGCGCGAGTCCCTGCTGGCGGCCACCGAAGAGAAGCTCGAGAAGGTCGTGCGCGCCCACAAGGTGGGCAAGCACGTCGACGTGGTTGTAACGGACGACGCCTTCTCCTTCGCTCGCAACGAGGAGCGGATCGCTCACGAGGAAGCGCTCGACGGCATCTACATCATCCGCACCAACGTGCCCGCCGACGAACTGTCCGCCGACCAGGCCGTCCGTTCCTACAAGAACCTCAGCAAAGTGGAAAAGGCCTTTCGCAGCTACAAGACCGTGGACCTGAAGGTGCGTCCAGTGCATCACAGGCTCGAAAATCGCGTCCGCTCCCACGTCTTTCTTTGCATGCTCGCCTACTACGTCGAGTGGCACATGCGGCGCGCTCTTGCGCCCTTGCTCTTCGACGACCACGACCCCGACGGCTCGACCCGCTCCTCGCCGGTACAACCGGCACGCCCTTCTCGGGCCGCTCGCGCGAAGGCCGCAACGAAACGCACCCACGATGGCCTGCCCGTACACAGCTTCCAGACCTTGCTGGCCGACCTGGCCACGTTGACTCTCAATCGCGTTCAGCCCGCCGCGCCGGGAGCCGTCGCCGCCGACGTCCTCGCCAGCCCAACCCCCCTCCAGGCCGAAGCCTTCCGCCTGTTACGGACCCGTCCCTGAAGCGTACCCAGTAGCGTACACCCCCGAAATCACCCTATCCGTCAGCACGCCATATACTTATGTGCGGGACGCTTCCGGAAGTTGGGACTAGACGCCTGAGGCTGTCGGTCATGCCGAGCTTGCGACCTTCGGTGAGTCCGATCTCGCGGCCCTCGTTCATGCCAAGCTCGCGGCCTTCGTTCATTCCGAGCTCGCGACCCTTTGCCACTCCTCTGGCTTCCAGTTCAGCGATCTCTCGTTCAAACGTGGTCAATGTCATTTCCAGCTCCATTCGTTTCCGTTCCATGCTGATGTTCCTAACGTCGCGCCAGGTGTTGATGTGTGCAAGCCGCTTGGCGATCTCCGAATCCGGCCACCACTTGACGACGATCACCTTGAAGAACGGAGGCAGTCTCTAGCGGCGCAGATGGTCGTACCGCGACAGCGCCGGCAGCACGTCGCGCTGCAGCCGACACATCTCGCTAATCAGCCCCACGGCTTGCCGATACGATTCGGTGGTCGGGTCCAATAGTAGCGCTTGCAGCAGCGGCCGTCGCGAGCGATCGCGGAATGCATCCACCAGCAGGCGATTGATGCTGACTTGGGGCCGCAGCAGTGCCAGAATGCCTTCCGGCAGCCGGGCCATGGCGCGGGGGGCGAGACCGGACGGGCCGACGCGGGCGGGAACTTCGACGATGGCGCCGTCGGGCAGCCCCGGCACATGGCCCTGGTTCGGAACGTTGACCGCGTCAAGAAACCGTTCCTCGCCGCGTAGGACGCCTTCGAGCAGCGGGATGGCAAGCTCGCCGGACGGTGCGAGCTCGCCGGAAACCGGATGTGCGGTTGCCCCTCGGTTGTTGGTGGTCGCCCCCGCCTCGCCCGACTGTCGCGCACGATCCTCGCGGCTGGCCCGCGCCCGGTCCCGTGGACGCGCCGGAAACAGTGCCGTATCGGTCGGATTGTCACCCAGATTGTAGATCCAGGTGGGGACCTTGCCCGTCTCCCAGGGGTGGCCGTCGGCGGGGTCGTAGAAGAACTGAAGCGCGCTGCTGGCCAGAAACTCGCCCGCCCAGCGCACGTACTCGCCGATGTGATTGGCCCCGGGGCTGGGAAACCGCCCAAAGACCCGAAACAGAATCCGACTGAGCGCCAGCTCGTCCCAGTCGTGCAGCAAGTCTCCGGCTCGTTCGCGTTCTCGCAAAGCTGGGTACAGGTCTTCGCCGGTCTCCCGATCAGTGACCGATTCGAACCATGTGAAATGATTGAGGCCGCTCGCCCGCGCGTCGAGCCGAGACGGAGGCAGTCCCAGAAAGCGAGCCATCTGCTCGATTCCGTGAAAAACGCCGTGGCAAAGGCCCACGACCCGAACGTCGGTAATGCGGCTGACCGCTTCGCAGAGCTTGGTAAGCGGGTTCGTATAGTTGACGAACCAGGCGTAGGGGCAATGGGTCTCGATGGACCGGGCAATCGCAATCGTCGGGCCCATGTTGCGCAGCGCGTGAAACAGCCCCCCCGGCCCACCGTTCTCGCCGTAGATCTGGCGAAATCCGAACGCACGCGGCACGTGAAAGTCCTGTGCCCAATAGAAATAGCGGTTGACTTCGATGGCGACGATCACCGCACTGGCTCCAGGCAGCGCGTCGTCCAGGTGGGTGGTGCTCGTCACGGAAGCAGGACGACCAAGCCGTGCGGCGACGGAGTCGGCGTACGCCTCTGCGCGCGGCAGGCCCGCCGGATCGGTGTCGACCAGCGCGATCTCGACGCCCTCATCGCACAGGGGGTCGCTCAGCAGGATGTCGCGAATGGAGGCTGGGCCGAATTCGCGGCTACCTGCGCCAACCAGGACGATCTTCATGAGGCGGCGGTGGGCGAGGGTGGGGACGGTGCGGTTGGGTCGGGTGGGGGCGGCGCAGGCGGGTTTGGCGACGATGGCGCCGTGTCGCGGTCCGCAAGGCGCACCGTGACGATTGCGGCGGCCACCGATGGTACCAGCAGCAACACGCCCGCGCCGGGGCGCCCCGTGAGAAGGCACCCGATCCCGAGCAGGCTACCATACACGAACAACGCCCCGAAGCCGAAGCCCAACCACATCCGCCCCGCCCCCGGATCGCCCGAGACCACCCCGGTGCGCGCCGCCACGGGGTGCCACCACCCGCCGGGACGCACGCGACGATGGAACCGATCCAGCACCTCGTTGCGTTCCGGGCTGGTCACACAAATCACGACCAACCAGGCCAACGTGCAGGTAACCAGGATGATCACCGCGCGCACAAGATCCATCTCGGGTGCGTAGAAGTCTTGCACAAGACTGACCCACGCGCCGGGCAGGCCAACGACGCTCTCCATACCCCCCACCAAGAGCCTCCCGTTCGCGAGCACCACCGAACCGACCATGGCCGCGACCTCGGCCCAGGCGTTCACCCGCCACCAGTACCAGCGCAGCAACCAAACCACGGCTACGCCCGCCGTGAGCTCGATGATGTAGATCCACCCCCGCTGAATCGACTCCATTTGCCACGCGACGAGGGCGGCCAGCACGGCCAGCGCGACCACCGCGATACGCGAAAAGGCGACGTAGTGGCGCTCGGTGGCGTCCTTCTTGATGAAGCGGCGGTAAACGTCGTTGACCATGTACGAGGCGCCCCAACAGAGGTGCGTATCCATGGTGCTCATGAAGGCCGCAAGAAACGTCGCCACCATGAGACCGCGCAATCCGGCGGGCATGAGGTCGCGGATCATCATGGGGTAGGCGAGCTCGGGATCGGCGACCAGCGCGGCGTCCGCACCGGCGCCCAACGGGAACACCAGCAGCGACCCCAACCCGGCCACGATCCACGGCCAGGTGAGCAGCACCGTCCCCGCGAAGGCGAACCAGAGCGACGCCATCACGGACTGGCGTTCGTCGCGCGTGGCGAACAGGCGTTGCGCCACGTAACCGTCGCCCTGTCCGCTGCGCATCCACAGCACCAGAATCAGGCACAGGAACGACAGCAGCTCGAGCGACGAGGCGTTGGCCGCGCTCGGCACCAGATCGAGCGCGCCAGCCGGGGCGTCCGGCGCCGCCCTTACGGCTTCCGCCATGCCCGAGGGTCCCCCGAACCGCGCCAGCACGATCCCGGCGAGGGTGATCGACCCCAGCATGCCGGCCACGAACTGAAGCAGGTCGGTCACCACCACGCCCCACAGCCCCGAGGCCACCGTGTAGACCAGCGCCAACCCGACGCACACGGCAAGCGTGAAGCCCGCGTCCCACCCGAGCAGCACCTCGCTGAACTTGACCATCGCCAGCATGACCCAGCCAATCACCACCGCGTTCTTGATCAGGCCCTGATACACCGCCGAGAAGCCGCGCAGCACCCGCGCCGGCGCGCCGCCGTAACGCAGCTCGATCAGCTCGACGTCAGTCAGGACCCCGGCCCGCCGCCACAGCCGCGCGAAGAAGAACGTCAGCATCAAAATGCCGGCCGCCTCGTACCACCACAGCCAGTTCCCGTACACGCCCTGCCGCCGCACCAGCGCCGCCGTCGCCAGAGGGGCGTCGGTCGCGAACCAGGTCGCCGCGATCGACGTGCCGGCGAGCCACCAGGGCAGGGAGCGCCCCGCGATGAAGTAGTCCTCGACGCTGCGGCCCGCTCGCCGCGCCAGGCGCAGGCCGATTCCGAGCGTCAGCGCCCCGTAAAGGGCAACCACGATCCAGTCGGCGGTGGTGAGGTTCATGAGCGTTCGCGATAGCTGCTCATCGGGTCGCCGGGCGCGGCCACAGTGCGTTCGACAGAATCCGATAGGCCCCCGGCACGCCGTAGGGCAGCTGCCGGTGCAGCGCCAAGGCCAGATAGGCGTAGCGACCCACGCCCACGTCTGCCGTCAACCAGATGCCGCGTTGTGGCGCCTGCCCGGCATCGTGCGTCTCGATCAGGCGCGTGTAGGCCGAGTCCCACTCGGCGAAAAACTTCGACCCGCGCTGTTCCAACCAGCCCGTGAAGTCGTGTGCCCCCAACCGGTTAGGGGTCGTCAGCAACGGGTGTTCGGGCGACAGCAAGCGCACCCGCGCATCTTCCTCCGAGACCTCTTCTGCACTGCGAGGCAGCGAAGCGGGGTAGGGGGCCATGGTCGCCGGGACGAACTCCTGGGTCTGGTACAGCACCACCACGTTGCCGCCCCTCGCGGCGTAATCCAGAAGCTGCCGGTTGTTCTCGACCAGATCGCGCCGCACCGCGTACGCCCGCGTGCCCACCACAATCGCGTCGAAATCGTCCAGCGCGCGCGCCGCAAAATCACTCTCGCCGAGCAACCGCACGGTCGCCCCCAGCGCTTCGATGGCAGCCGGAACCTCGTCGCCGACGCCCATCACGTAGCCGACCGCAAGCCCGTCCAGCGCCGCCACCGCCACCGACCGCACCGTCGTGCGAGCCGCCGTACGCAGCCGTGCGAGGGGCAGGTCGCGATGTTCAATCGTCTGGTACCCCGCGCGATATTCGCGGTCCGTGCCGTGTACCGTTGCGCGCGCCACCGCCTCGACGACAATCTCGCCGCGCCATTCGGTAGGTGGTTGTATGGAGAAGGAAGCCTCGACCACCTCGCCGCGGCGGCGAAAATCGTGCCGTACCGACGGTGGCTGCGCCGCCCAGCCTGCGGGAAGCGCCAGCGCGATCTCGGCGGCAACGTCCGGCGCATGGGCCTCGGTCCGCACGACCACCTGGACCGGCCCCGCCTCGCGCCCGCCAACATCGCCGCCCGGCTCCCGCGCCTCGCGCCGCTCCGGCACCACGCGCACGGCGGGCGCAACCGACACCGACAGCGCGGGCAACACGGCCGCGCGACGGGCCAGCGTGCCGTACGGGAGCTGCGGCACCGTCCCCGTGACGGGCACCGTCCGCGAGATGGCCGTCCCTGCGACGTCCAGCGCCACGGTCGCAACCAGGGGAGGCCGTCGCCACGGAAGGTGAAGATCGGTCGAGTCGAGGACCTGGTAGTGATTCTCGCCAATGCCCGACCGCGCGAAATACGGGCTCGCGGTCGCGGCGTCCGGGGGGATCTGCACCTGGATCCGGCCTGCATCCACCACGGTGGCGATCTCTTCGTCGTCGGAAAAAATGCGCACCCCCGTCGCCCTTACCTGCCCCGCGACGGCGCTCTCCACCCTCACCTCCACCCCCACATCCTCTCCCGGCACGACCACCGCACCCTCCGCGTCGGTCAGCTCGGCGTGCACGGCCACCCCCGCCGCGGCCACGATTGCGTCTTCGAACTGGCGCTCCTTGACGGACAGTTGGAACCGCATTTCCTGCGAGATCTCCCCCCTCTGCGCGGTGCGCAGCAAACCGAGCCCGCGCATTAGCCCGGCCACCGACCCGTGGGGCGCGGCGAAGGAAAAGTTGCGTACCACCCCGTCGATTGCGGCCTGCACCTCGGCCAGCCGCACGGCTACCCAGGGATCGGCCTCCTCGCCCAGCAGGTTCGGCAGTCCGGTCAGCCTAGTGTCGAGTCCGGTGAAGAAATCGGGGGCGATTTGGGCCTCGCGGTTGACGACCTCGTACCTGTACGGGGGTCGCGCGCCCCGACGAATGCGCCCCGACGTTTGCGAGCGTTGGAGGCTCAACCCGAACCTTGCCCATTGCTCGTAGGTTGCGCCGAGCACGGGGTCGTATGCGTTGGCGTCCACGGACAGGTCGTAGGGCTCGTCGATTCGCACGCCCCCGCGAAGCACCCGCGCCACGCGCCACGGGCGCAATCCCTCGCGCACAATCTGGTCGGGGAAGCGTTTGGGATCGGCGGCGGCCAACACAGCCTCGGGCGTGAGAATTCCGGCCGCGTGATGATTGCCGTGACCGTCTCGCGGCGTCCCATGGAAGCGCGACACCACCACGGTCGGACGGTTGAGCCGAATGACCCGCACCATGTCTTCGAGCACGGCTTCGCGATCCCAGCTGCGGAATGCCTCTTCGACGGACTTGGAGTAGCCGTAGTCGGCGGCGGTGGTGAAATAGAGGTCGTCGAGTCCGTAGTAGCGGCCCGACAGCACCAGCTCGCCGGTGCGAATCATACCCAGCGCGTCGAACAGCTCGGTGCCGATTGCGTTTGCCCCGGCCTCGCCGCGGTTGAGACTGAGCAGCGCCGTGCGCGCGCCCCATCCGTGGCTGGCCAGCGCGAGCATGCCGGCGTGCTCGTCGTCGGGGTGCGCGGTGACGTGCAGGATGCTGGCGGTGGTGGTGAGCTTGAGAATCTTGTGCCAAGCGCCCGCCGAGCCGCGGTCGGTGTGGAGCCGCTCGCCCTGGATTGGGGTGGGGAAGGCGAGGACGCGGTCGAGCCGTGGCGGGGTTTGCGAGGTCGCGAGGATTGGCGAGGTCGCAAGGATTGGCGCGGCCGCGAGTAGCGCCCAGATGGCCGGCAGGCCGTGCCTGCACCGGCGAACGCGGCGGGTCAACGCGCCACCATCGGTCCCACCGGGCGACCCCCGAGAAGGTGCACGTGCAAGTGGTAGATCTCCTGGCCACCGTGGTCGCGGCAGTTGATCATGACGCGGTAGCCGTCCTGGGCGATGCCGTCGCGCTCGGCGATGTCGGCCGCCACGCGCAAGAGCCGTCCCAGAACGGGTTCGTCGTCGGGGGTTGCGTCCGCCAACGTGGGAATGACGCGGTTGGGCACGACGAGGACGTGGGTCGGCGTGAGGGGCCGGATGTCGCGAAAAGCGGTCACGAGATCGTCCTGGTAAACGATGTCGGCGGGAATCTCGCCGCGCACGATCTTTGCAAACAGCGTGTCTTGAGGCACTTCGTCGTCTCCGGCGATGACGGCGATCCAGTCATCGGTCCAGGTTGGTGTGGGGTGACGCCCTGGCGGGCGTAGTTTGACGCCAGCGAAACTGCACCGTAATTCTTACGGCAGTCCCGAAGATGTTTCAAGCAACGAATGCAAAACGGAGGATTCCGTGAGGGCGATACTCTGCAAGTTGGCTTTGGCGGCCATGCTCGTCACGAGCGCCGAAGCGCAGCAATCCAGCCGGACGCAGCCGGTCGAGGGCATGCGCGACAACGGCACCGGGTACCACGCGTTGGTCGGTGCGCGGGTGGTGGCGGGTCCGGGCGTGGTCCACGAAGACGCGACCATCGTGATACGCGACGGTCTCATTCAAGCGGTGGGGCCCGGCATGGACGCCCCGGCGGGCGCACGCGTGTGGGACCTGGCGGGCCACACGGTCTACCCGGGCTTCATCGACGCGCACGCCGATCTCGACATGGACGCCGTACCGGAAGGCGGCGACGTCGGACCCACGCACTGGAACCCGCAGGTCCGGGCGTGGTTTTCCACCACCCGGAATCTGCAGGACGACGCTGATCGTCGCGCTGCATTGCGCTCGCAGGGATTCGGCACGGCGCTGGTGGTGCCGAAGGAAGGGATCTTCCGCGGGACCGCTTCGCTGGTGGGTCTGGGCGACGAAGGCGTGCGCGAACGGGTGCTGCGCCCCGACGTGGCGCAATCCATCGGGTTCCAGCGCTCCTTCGAGCTGGGCGGCGCGTATCCGAACTCGGCCATGGGCACGATCGCGCTCATGAAGCAGACGCTGATGGATACCGACTGGTACATGCGCGCCTGGAACGCATACGAGGCGAGCGGTCGCGCCTTCCTGCCCCCCGAGACGAGCGAGGCCCTGGCGGCCCTTGCAGATGCAGCACAGGGCGGTCAGCCGGTCATCTTCGAGACCGGCAGCGAAGAGGAGTACCTCCGGGCCTACAGCCTGGCTGCCGAGTTCGGACTCCAGGCGTGGTACCGCGGCAACGGCCACGAGTACAGAATCATCGACGTGCTCGAAGGCCGCAGCGAGCCGTTGATCGTGCCGCTGGACTTTCCCGACGCGCCCGACGTCGACGATCCCGAAGCCGCATTGAACGCGACGCTCGCCGACCTGCGGGACTGGTACCTCGCCCCCACCAGTCCGGCACAGCTGGCCGAGGCCGGCGTCCGCTTCGCGATCACCACCGACGGCATGTCGTCGCTGAACGACTTCCTGCCGAACCTGCGGGTCGCCGTCGCGCGCGGACTTTCCGCCGACGATGCGCTTGCGGCGTTGACCACGACGCCCGCCGAGTGGCTGGGCGTGGATCGCACGCACGGCACGATCGAGCAGGGCAAGGTTGCGAATCTGATCGTCAGCGAGGGCGACCTCTTCGAGGAAGAAGCCACCGTGCGCGACATCTGGGTTCGCGGCAAGGTGTACGGCGTCACCCGACCGGCCCAGATCGATCCGCGCGGCACGTGGCGCATCGCGTCCACCGACGAATGGGGTTTTGAAGCCGTGCTCACGCTCGAGGGATCGGTCAACCGTCTGCGCGGCTACGTGGATCTGCCCGACGGGTACGATTTTCGCTCGGACGAAGGCGTGCGCATCCCGCTCGCGTCGGCCAGCGCCGTGTCCGAAACGGGACGAATCGAGGCGCGTTTCGACGGCGAGAGGATGGGGTATCAGGGCATGATCCTCCTGGCCGGTTCCGTGGTCGGCGACGAGTTCTACGGGTGGACTTCGCTGCCCAACGGCGCCGACCCTTCGTTCCGCGGCACGCGCACGGAAGCGTTCGAGGGGCCGGAGCGGGGCGCCGTGGCCATGACCGTGCCGGAACTCGACCTTCCGTTCATTCGGCCCATGATGGAATACGGCGTGCCCTCGCTGCCGGAGCAGCCCGGGGCCGTGGTGGTCCGCAACGCGACGGTCTGGACCCAGGGTCCCCAGGGGGTTCTCGAGGGCGCCGACCTGCTCGTGCGCGCCGGCAGGGTCGATGCGGTGGGCGCGGACCTAGACGCGCCAGGCGGCGCGGTTGAGATCGACGCAACCGGCAAGCACGTCACGCCGGGCCTGATCGATCCGCACATCCACTCGGGCGTCAGCGCGGTCAACGAGAGCGGCTTCGCGATCGTCCCCGAAGTGCGCATGGGCGACGTCGTCACGCACAACAACATCTGGATGTACCGGCAGGTGGCCGGTGGGCTTACGACCGCACACATCAAGCACGGCTCCGCGAACCCCATCGGGGGCGAAAACGTGATCGTGAAGATGCGCTGGGGCGGCCTCCCGGACGATCTCAAGCTCGACAACCCGCCCCGCACCGTGAAGTTCGCCCTGGGCGAGAACCCGAAGCGGCGTCAGGGCCGTTATCCAGACACCCGCATGGGTACGCAGGAGATCATTCGCGATCACTTCATGGCCGCGCGCGACTACGAGCGCGAATGGCAGCAGTGGGAAGAGACGGGCGAAGGGATCCCGCCACGCCGCGACCTGCGCATGGAGGCGATCCTGGACATTCTCGGTCAGGAGCTCCTGATCTCGTCGCACGGGTACCGCGCCGACGAATTCCTGGCTTTGGTGCGGCTGGCCGAAGAGTTCGGCTTCCGCGTGCAGACGCTGCAACACGGCGTCGAAGCCTACAAGATCGCCCCGGAGCTCGCGGCATCGGGCGTCGCGGCGGTGGTATGGAGCGACTGGGGGTCCTTCAAGCTCGAGGCCTACGACGCGACCAACTACAACGCCCGCATCCTGATCGAGGCCGGGGTCGTGACGTCGCTGCACTCCGACAACAGCGAAATCGCCAGCCGCATGAACTGGGAGGCCGGCAAGCTGTTGCGTACGGACCTCACCCCCGAGCAGGCGCTGTCGACGGTGACCAACCAAGCCGCCGAAGCGATCGCGGTTCATGACCAGGTCGGCTCGCTGGAAGTTGGCAAGGACGCCGACTTCGTGATCTGGAACGGGAACCCGCTGTCGCAGTTCACGCGTGCGGAACAAACCTGGATCGACGGCCGGCGGTATTTTTCGCTGGAGGAGGATGCCGCGATGCGCAGCCAGATCGAACAGGAACGCACACAACTGATTCAGGCCGTACTGTCCGCCTCGGGCGGCGGTGGCCGTAACGCCGACATGGAGAACAACTGATGCTTAAGAAGATGCAATCGCGATTGACGATGGTTCTGGCGCTGTGCGTTTTGGCGCCGACCGTCGTGGGCGCCCAGGTCCGCATGACCGTGCCGCCCCAGGCCGAGCCCATGGCGTTGCGCGGGGCCACCATCCATACCATCACCGGCGGGGTCATCGAGAACGGCACCATTCTGTTCGAGGCCGGGGTCATTACCGCAGTCGGGGCCGACGTGGAGATCCCGGAGGGAACCCGCGTGGTCGACGCGACCGGCAAGCACATTTATCCCGGCCTCATCGACGCCTACAGCACGGTGGGCATTGCGGAGATCGGCGCCGTCGACGTGTCCAACGACATCAACGAGCTCGGCGACTTCAATCCCAACGTGCGAGCGGACGTGGCGGTCAATGCCGAGAGCCGTCACATCGGCACGTCTCGCTCGGCGGGCGTGCTCACGACGCTTACCACCCCCGGTGGCGGCTTGGTCTCGGGGATGTCTTCGGCGATGGCGCTCGAGGGGTGGAGCTGGGAAGAGATGTCCATGCAGTCGGCCGCGGCGCTCAACGTCAACTGGCCGAATCCGAATCCCCGCCGTTTTCGCGGCTTCGGTCGCTTCGGCCCACAGCGCGAGAATCCGCCCAGCTACGCGGAACAGGTCCAGCAGCTCAAGGACTTCTTCGCGGAGGCGCGGGCGTACCGGGACGCGAAGGAGGCCGGCGAGGAGGTGCGCAGCGACTCGCGGTACGAAGCGATGATTCCCGCCTTCGACCGCGAGCTCCCGGTGGTGATTGCCGCCGACGGGGCGGCGCAGATCAACGACGCCATCACCTGGGCGCAGGAAGAGGACCTGCGCATCGTGATTCGGGGCGGCCAGGACGCCATCCACGTAGCCGACCGCTTGGCCGCCGAAGACATTCCGGTGATCCTGACTTCCACCATGGCCGCGCCCGGGCGGGCCTACGAAGGGTACGACGGTGCCTATTCAATGCCCGCGCGCCTGCACGAAGCCGGGGTTCGGTTCGCCATTTCGGGCGGCACGGGCGCCCTGTACACCAATCGGCTGCCCTTCGAGGCGGGCGTGGCGGTTGCCTTCGGTCTCCCCGAAGAGGAGGCGCTCAAGGCCGTAACGATCAACCCTGCCGAGTTCATGGGGATCGCCGACCGCGTCGGTTCGCTGGAACCCGGCAAGCAGGCGACCTTCCTCATCACGACCGGCACGCCGCTGGACATGACCAGCGACATTGAGCAGGCCTACATACAGGGCCGCGAACTCGACATGACCGACATCCAGAAGTTCTTCTTCGAGAAGTACATGGAGAAGCTCCGGCAGCACATGCGGCGGCGGGTGATCATGTAGGGGGGGCGGCCGAAGCTACGCGTGAAGGCTTGACCGTTCGGCCCCTCGCTTATGTGTACGATCGCCGCAGCGGGTGATGCACGTAGGGGGCTACTGTGGGTTAGTCGGAAGGGAATTCGTGTCAGACAAAGCGGGATGCTCAGTGCCTTGCCGACTCGGGAGCCTCCTTGAGCGACCGCGACGATCTCGTTGTCTCATCACGCTCCTGACGAATTCCCTGGTCTCCGCGTGACGCTTGGCGAGTGCTTTCCGTCGGAGTTTCTGGTACTCCTCCCTGCGGGCTTCCAGGTCTAGCATTCTGTCTCTCTGTCTCAGTGGGATTGGGTCGAATCGGGTCGCTTGCTGGCGGTGGGAATATAAGCACTAACGGGCTGTCATGCGGCGTATAGAGTTCCACTGCCTCCGCCATCACGGCTTCGAGCGTGCTCTCTTGGTCGGACAGCTCTCTTGCTTGAGGCAAGAACCCTCTCGCCTCCTCTAGGTCGATCACGAAGCCATGGTCGGGATACGCTGTGGTCAGACGGGTAATGATATCTGCCGATACACCGAGACGCGTAGCGTATTCGCTCGCGATGTCCATTGCTCGTCGCTCGCGCCCCAGTCTGACAGGGTCTACCTGACCGAACACCGGCACCAGCAGCCCCACCGCCAAGTTGGTGGCGATGTCGGCAGCGGTCTTGGTGGAAATCTGACCAACGCTCCTTTGAATCATGGTAAGAAAATACTCCTCAAACAAGTCGAACGCAGTCTCACGCAGGACCGAGAGCGAAGTGAATATCTCCAACCCAAATCCCCACTGGGCGAGCTCGTCCTTCTCCACAACCTGAACATCCAGAGGTCCCAGTTCTCCGCGCGCTCCCATCGCGATCTCGTGCGCTCCGAGAGCCATGAGCGTCCCGGCGCTCTTGCAGTATCCGAAGACGCAAACGACGACGCGCTCGTAAGTCGCGCGGAGGAGGCGAACCATTCGGTAGGCGGAATCCGCCTCGCCACCAGAAGTCGTCAGAATGAGTACACAACGGCTGCGATGGGGTGCACTCGCGTGAGCACGGCGGAGGTGCTCTTCAGCCACGCGATTGATCGGCCCGGATACGAAATAGACGTCGGATTCGAGCGCGGCACCGGCTGTCCATAATCGTGCCATTCGCTCACTCTCCGGGGTGCTATTGGGGTGGGTGGATCCGTCACACACGGGGGCAGCTTCCTCCTCCAGGTAGTCGTCCGCACTGCCGCTTGAAGGCAGTCATACTCGAATGTAACATGACCTACCATTTGACCTATCATCGGCGAATCATGTCTCCCGACTCCTCTCACACCCTCCCCCGGTTGCAACCCCAACGCTCCCTGCCTACACTCAGCATCCAATGAAGAATGCGTCCCTGCCCACACTGCGCCAAACCCGCGTCGACCTCGCCGTGGCCCACCGCATCGCCGTGCTCGAGGGACTTCACGAAGGCACCTGGAACCACTTCAGCGCGACCGTCCCGGGCCGTCCCGGGTATCTGCTCCTGTCACCCGGCCATACCCATTTCTCGCGCGTCACGGCTTCAAGTCTGCTCATGACGGATCCAGAAGGAAGGCTGAAGGCTCGACACGCGGGGCGGCCAACTCGCGGCGGTATTTCACGGCAACGTGGCCTATTTCGACTACGAGGGAATTGTTACCGAAGACGAAGAGGGCGAGCGCATGGCCGAGGCGCTCGGAAGCCGGAACACGTTGATCATGGCCAACCACGGAGCGCTGGTGGCGGCGGCTTCGATTGAGGTCGCCATGCTCCATCTCGTCGCCCTGGAGCGAGCCTGCATGACCGAGTGGATGGTTCGATCCGGCCGTGGCCGCATGCGCCGCATTCCCGTAGAGGTCGCCGAGGCCGTGGCTCGCTCGGCACCGGACGGATTCGGCGAACGCGGTTACCTCGACGGCATGAAGGCCGTGCTCGACCACGAGGGTCAGGACTACGCCGAGTGAGCCGATTGCCTGGCCGATTTGGGGTGCGCCGCCACCGTCAGTACCCCAGCAACCCCGGCAGAAACAACGCCACCCCCGGCAGGAACGCGACGACCACGGTAAGCGCCAGCATGAGCGCCAGGTAAGGCAAGAGCGGCCGCGCGACTTCTCCCGGCCCGACCCCGCCAACCGAGCACGCCACCAGCAAGCTCACGCCCACCGGCGGCAGGAAGACCGAGATTCCCTGCGTGGCCACGATGACCACCCCGTAATGCACGGGATCAATGCCGAGTGCGTTTGCCAAAGGCAGCAGGATCGGCGTCAGCAACACGACTGCGGGCACCCCCTCGAGCACGGCTCCGAGCACCAGAAAAACGGCAATGGTGACCGCCATGAAGCCAACTTGGCCGCCCCCCATTGCGACGACCGACGACGCGAGTGCTTGCGGCACCTGCAACACGGCCAACACCCAGCCCAACAGATGCGCGGCGCCCACCACGAATAGCACCACACCCGACATCATGGCAGCCTGAACGGCCTTGCCCCACAGGTCGGCCAACGACAACGACCGGTACACCGGCCCGGCCAAAACCAGCGCATAAGCCACCGCCACCGCGGCAGCTTCGGTCGGCGTGAAAAGACCAAAACGGATTCCGCCAAGAACAACCACGATCATGAAAAGCGGAAGCAATGCGTCAACCGTTGCACGCCCGATCTCGGCAGACGACGCGCGCCTGCCGGCCGGCCATCCCCGACGCTTCGCCTGCCAACCGATTTGCGCCATCAAACCCATCGCCATCAATGCCGCGGGCGCAATGCAAGCCACGAACAGTGCCCCGATGGACACGCCGCCGATCACTCCGTACACAACCATCACGATTGCAGGCGGAATGAGTATGCCCATGCCGCACGCAGCCGAAACTATTGCGGTGGCCCGCGCCCTGCGGTATCCGTGATCGCTCAGCTGCGGCACCATGACGCCCCCGATCGCCGCAGCGTCCGCCGACGTGGAACCGGACACGCCTGAAAAGAACACTTCGGACATCACGACAACTTGCCCAAGACCCCCAGGCAGATGCCCCACAAGCGCGCGAGCCAGCGTTACAAGGCGGCGACTTATGCCACCCGCATCCATAATGGACCCGGCAAGAATAAACAAGGGCACGGCAAGCATGGGAAACGAGTCAATGCCCGCCACAATCTGCTGTGGTATGAGGATGAGGGGAAGATCAGCTGCGACCATGGCCAGGACGGCGGCCAGCGCGAGCGCAAAGCCAATCGGCACCGCGGCCACGACGAGTAGGCCGAAGACCCCGACAAGGAGACCGCCCATCACTTGGCCTCCTCGACCGCGCCCCGTCGCGACCGACCCGCGTCGCGCGTCCAGCCCGCCAGCATGTGCACCGCCATGAGCAGCCCCGATGCCGGCACCGCGGCATAGACGACGGCGTACGGCAGGTCAAGGGCCGGCGATCGCTGTCCCGCGGCTAGCCCCACAAGCTGCACCCCCGTCACCACGAGAAGTGTCGCCAACGCGAGCACGGCGCCCTTGGCAAACCCGGCCACCCCGCTGCGCGCACGCGACGGCAGCCTTGCCGCGACCCGGTCGAACCCGAAGTGCGCCCCATGCGCCACGGCCAGAGAAGCCCCGAGCAGCGACAGCCATACGAAGCCGAAGCGCGAGACCTCCTCGCTCCAGGGGTTCGGGTAGGCGAACAGGTAGCGCATCAGGACCTGAAGCAGGACGATCCCGGCCACGGCCAACGCCAAGCCTCCCACTGCCCAGGTCTCGATTGTCACCAGTGCGCAATTGAGCGCCTGGAATCGCCTCGTCATTCCCGCTCCGCGTTGCCGTCGCGGCGGTCGGCCGACGGCGCCGTCCGTGCGACTTCGTCACTGAGCCTTGCGATCAGCGCCTCTCCGTCCGGCAGCCGGTTGGCCAGCTCGTGCTGGATGCGCAGTCCCGCCGCCGCCGGAAACGGCGCCACGTTCCAGGTGATCTCCACGCCGTTGGCGCGCATCTGGTCGAGTGCGTCGGCCTCCATGCGGCGTGCGACCTCGCTCTGGTAGGCGAGCGCGTCCGCCGCCGAGCGGTTCACTGTCTCCCTGATCTGCGCGGGAAGCGTCGCGTAGAACCGTTCGTTCACCAGCAGCGTGATTGGATTGTAGGTAATCGCGGTGAAACTGTAGAACTTGGCCACCTCGTGCAGCCGGCTGCTCACGAATCCAATGGCGTTTGCCTCGCCGCCGTCGATCACGCCTTGTTGCAGCGCGGAGTACACCTCGCCGTAGTTCATTGGCGTGGCCTGGACGCCCAGTGCGGAATAGGCGGCCAGGTAGGTGGCGTTCTGGAGCACCCGCAGCTTGAGGCCGACCAAGTCCTCGGGCCGCTCGACGGGTCGGCGTCGGTTGTAGACGTGGCGGAAGCCATAGTCGAGAAAGCCCAACGACCGTACCCCGGTGCGTGCGAGTAGGAGATTGCGCCACCAGTCGCCCATGGGGCCGTTCATCACCGAAAGACCGTGGTCGCGATCCTGAAAGAGGAACGGCAGGTCGAACACCTGACCCTCGGGCGCCCATCCCGACAATACGGGAACGCCGGTAATCGCGATGTGTACCGCGCCAACCTGGACCTGTTCGAAGGCCACGCGCTCGCCGCCCAGCTGTCCCGACGGATGAATCACCACCCGAAATCGCCCATCGGTGCGCTCGAGCATGAGATCGCGAAAACGCTCCGCCATGACGTGGAATTCGGAGCTGGTCGAGAGCACGTGGGAAAACCTGACCTCCCAGCCGGGCACGGCGGGCTCGCCGGACGCCGGCCCCTGGCACGAAGCGGAGAACGCCGCGGCGAGGATGGACAGCGCGAACCGCGCCATCAAGGCCCTACGCCCCCCAGATCGTCTGGCCGCCGTCGATGAACAGCGTCGCGCCGGTCACGAGGCGCGCCTCGTCGTTCGCCGCGAGAAACACGACCGCCGCCGCCACGTCGTCCGGCGCGCCGATTTCCCTCAGCGGGATGCGGGCGAGGCGGCGCGTGCGGAAATCGTCCTGCGCGATGTCGCGTCGGTTGATGTCGGTCTCAATCAGGCCCGGCGCCACCGCATTCACCCGAATCGCGTGGGGGGCGAGCTCCAGCGCCATCTGCTTCGTGAGCATCTCGACCCCCGCCTTCGACACGCAGTAGTGGGTGAGGTCGGGTGCGGCCACGGCCTGACCGGCAGAGGACACGTTCACGATGGCGCCCCGCGTGCCCGCCTCGACCATGACCCGTGCCGCGGCCTGCCCGACCAGAAAGTACCCCTTCAGGTTGACCGCGAGAATCGCATCCCACTCGTCTTCCCCAATCTCAAGGAACGGTGTGCGCTTCAGGATGCCCGCGTTGTTCACGAGGATGTCGATGCCGCCCAGAAAGTCGTCCGCGGCGGCAACCAGGCGCTCGACCTCCGAACGGATGGCGGTAGATCCTTGCACGGCGCAGGAGCGCCTTCCCATCCGTGCGATGCGGCCGACCACGCTCTCGGCGTCCTCGCGGTTCGACTGGTAGTTGACCACCACGTTGGCTCCTGCCCGGGCCAGCCCCAACGCGATGGCCCGACCGATCCCGCGAGAGCTGCCCGTGACGAGTGCGCGCCTGCCTTCGAGACGCATTGGGGTCACGTTTCGAGATCTGCGGGCAAGGGAAATTCGGGCTCTGCGTCCGCGTCGCCCGGTTCGTCCGGCGGGGACGGGTTGATTGCCGCGTACACCCTTCGAGAGAAACCGGTATTCGGAAACGTCCGAATGAACGCGAACAGCATCATAATGGCGGGAGTCGCAAAGCGCTGTCCGTAATCGGCGATCACGCGAACTCGGCTGCCGAGCGACGGATTGACGTACCTGCCGTCGTACTCTTCGAGCTGCCCTGCAACCCTGAATCCCCTTTTTCGTTCGCTGGCGAGTTCGACCGGCGTCTTGCCGTCGTTGTTCGTTGCCGTCAAGATCTCTTTGCGAGTCGACCCATTGGCGAATTCGACCAGCTCCCTCACGATTACCGGTCTTGTGGCGAAGCGGGCGGCGACGTGCAGCGGGGTGTCGCCAAGCGAATCGCGGGCCGTTAGCACGTCGGGATCGACGTTCAACAGCGCGGCGTCTTCCAGCAGCGTCTGGATCACGGCTACGCTCGGCTCGTCCTGACCAACGGCCAAATGAAGCGGGGTGGTGGTTCCCTGTTCCGGCGGAATCAGCCACTCTGGATTGTACTCGAGGAGAAGACGTACAACCTGGTCGGGAATGGGGCTGTGCGCGACGGCCAGCTCCAGCGGCGTCTGCCCGCTCTCGAAGACGGGATTGTGCATATCCAACAGCATCTCGACGACTTCCGCATGTTTGCTGTCTCTCGCGGCAAGTGGCAGCAGCCGTGCGTACGCTGCGTCCCGTTCGGACTCCGCATACCAGTAATCGACGCAGTCGGCGACGTCGACGACCAGGGCCTGGCTGAAGTACGCGGCGTCGCTTCGCCACGCGTCGCAGGGGAGCGCCCCTCGTCGCAACAGGACTAGGCCTGCCGTGGTCGAGGTCGTCTCGTTCATCCCCGCCGGAGCCGAGCTGCCGGCATAAGCCATAAGCCAAGCCGTATAGATGCCGGTGGTAGGGGCGACGATCGACACCTCGGCAGTCGCATCCGGTCTCACGTCCTCGGCGATCTTGGTTCCGGATTCATCAAACACGACAAGGTCAAGGTCAAGAGAGGCTTCGGAGCCCGCGCCCACAACTTCGTAGTGCTCTCCCTGCTCGGCGCGGAACGTCAGGTCTCTCTCGTCTCCCTCGCCAAACGCGCCTGCGACGAGCCCCCAGCCCGACGCGTCGTCACCATCGCCCGAGAACATTTGCCATCCCTCGTTCACGGCTGCCGTCAGCCTCTGCACCACCGAGAACGTGCCCGCATCGTAGTCCCCGGGCGGTTGAAGGCCCCCGCCGTCGTCCGGATCATTGTGGTCCAGGACGGCGAGGCCAGCGAACGCCGGAACCCCGCCGGAAATGGATTCGTCCCCCGTGTCCGAGACGCTGAGAACCGCCATATGGCGGCCAGTGAAGCCGGCTACGAAATCGACGGACGGAGTTGCATGAGGCAGGAGGTTGCAGGTGTCGCCAACGCAGAGATCAAGGTCCACAACCGATCGGCTTCCGGCCCCGACGACCATGTACCTCCGTCCGATCTCAGCGTGAAAGTAGAGGCGTTTCTCGTCGCCTTGCGATACGGGTGCGAGGGCAAGCGTCCAGCCGTTCCCGCCGCTGAGGCTCCAATCCGCGCCGCTCGGTTCCTTCAGGACGGCTTGCGCGGCTTCCGCCACGGCTGCGTCGGCAGCCGCCTGCTGGGCGTGTGTGGGCTGTGAGTAGGCGGCAAGGAATGCGCACGCTAGAAGCAACGGGGCGCGCCAGAGGGCCATCTGGCCCGGACCGCGACTCATCACGCCCTCCCGGTGCCGGCGCAGCCGCTCCCTGGCTGCGCGAATGGTTTCGATCATCGCTCTAACGACCTCCCTGCATGTGGGGTACTCTGACGCGCCGAACCGATGAGGGACAAACGTAGACGCCCCAGTCGGTTCGGAGCAAGCGAGGGTGCGGGCCAAGGGATCACGCAGGCGACCGCGTATCGAACGGTACGCGCGTGATCCGGTTGGTCTTGTCGCAGGTCATCTTTGGTTCCGTTCCGTTGAATCGCTTCATGTGGTGCCGCATGAGGGGCAAGCCCCGTCCCCGTCGTTCCATGAACCGATTAACAACCATTGCGTTCGCCATCATCTCGTTTCTGGATCTCGCTGTTCCTCCCTGGGTGGCCTGTGCAACGGTCAGGTGATTCGGCAGTGCCCCAGGGCTCGTGACGACGATCCGGTCCTGGAATACCTCCACCAATACTTGCGAGCCAGCGATCGCGTAGTCTCGGTGGATAACGGCGTTCACGACTGCTTCACGAAAGACAATCTCGGGGAGGAGGGGGTGATCGTGCCGGCGTAGCCCGTCGTAGGTCTCTCTGCGCCCCAGGCTCCGAAACCAACCCACGGCTCGCTCTACCTGATCCTGTAACCGGCCCTTGCATTCGGCCACGCTGAGTACGTCGGCGGCTTGGTCCGGGCCGTCATACCTGGCGCACTGGACGAACAGACTGGTGGTCGATGGATACATCTGAGGACTTCGCCCAAACAGCATCATCCCATACAGTGTGGGGTTCAACCGTCCGTCCCGTTCTCGGGCAAGGCTCCAGTTCAGGTAATCGGTCTCACGGGGCAGGGTGGGTTTAGTGTGCGGATCGATGCCCTGCGCGAGCATGAAATCTCTGAAAGCTCTCGCATCCAGGTGATCCAGCGACGCCCCCGGGATCATCTGCGTCTCGGTGATGACCAGACCAAAGGCGTTGAGTAGTTCCTGAAGTTCGGAAGGAGAAGGGGCCACCGTACTGCGAGACCTACGGATCCAGTAGCGGCCGTCGCGCGAGAAGGGTTCGTAACCCCGTTGGTAACGTTCAACCGCGACCCAGTGTATCCATCCGGCCTCGGTACGCTGTCGTCCGCATTCCGCGCAGACGGGTCGGCCACAGCCCGTCTGCAGGATCCCGGCAAGCCGTTCCTGAACTCCTTTTGGATTCTCTCGTACCCCCGTAATGGTACCAGAATCGTCAACTCCGAGCACCAGCAGTCCGCCGGCTCCATTTGCAAAGGCGCACAGCGTCCGGGCTACCGCCTTTGAATTCGCCAGCGAGCGCTTGAACTCGGTCGTCTCGCTCTCCCCGTCACCGATTCGCGCCAGTACCTGTTCCCAGTCCATCGCCGCCTCGCTTAGAAGCCGTACTTCCTGTGCCGAAGACGAAATGCATCGTCGCCCCCGTCCACAGTGTTGATAATGGCGTTACGGACATCGTTCTCCTCGATCGCGCCTGCTGTCGCTACCCGACCCCGATTGGCAGAAGCGTCGAGCTGGAGCACCATATCGGCGTCGCCGTTGACCACGATATTGGCATTATGAGTTGCGACAATGATCTGTCTATTGTCTTTCAGTCTCTTTAGCGCCGGGATGATGGTCTTCCACATGAACAACGCGGCGGGCATCTTCGCTCTGCCACCAGGGTGGTCGTCAATAGTGTGAACATGCAGGTCCGCCTTGTACCAGCGAGCTCCTGGAATGTCCCGCTGCCAAGTTTCGGCATATTGGCGCTGGAACGCCACGTCAGATATTCCTTCCCGAGTGCGTGGCACCACTTCGGCCCGCCCGTCACGCCCGATCCCTGAATGCGGCGATCAGCTCCGCCTCGCGATCCGGTGGCAGTCCGGCGCGCAGCTCCTGGCGTTCCGGCGGTTGCGCGTTGAACCATTCCAGCGTTTCGACGGCGGTTTGCTCCAACGGGCGCATCTCGAAGCCGGCGGCAAACGCCATGTCGCCATTGACCTGCATCATGCCGAGGTAGTCGCCGGCGGGTTCCGTCCAGTAGGTGAGCGCGGGGAGGCCCTGCTCCTGCAGGAATGCGGCGTCGACCCAGACGAGCGTGGCATCGGAGGCAATCGCGGTTCGGGTTCGTTCCAGCAGGCTCCCCATGGTGAGGGGCTCCCGAGGGCCGGTCACGTTCATGGTGCCTGTGAGGTCGTCCTCCAACGCCATGATCATAAATGCGGCCAAGTCCCGCACGTCCACGTGTTGCATGGGATCGTCGGGATTGCCAGGAGCCAGCACTTCGCCCCCGCGTGCGAGACGCACCGGCCAATAAGTGTAGCGGTCGGTTGGATCGCCCGGGCCGACGATGTAGGTCGGACGCAGAATGAGGTGCTGGTCGGGGAAGGCCTGGCGCGCTTCGTCCTCGGCGAGCGCTTTGAGGGCACCGAACGTGCGGCCGTCGACGGTTTCCGTTTCGGGATCGTCGATGGTGTCGACGGGTGCGTCCTCGCGGATGTCGGTGGTGAGATACGGGATGTAGACGCCGGTCGAGGACACGAAGAGGTACTTGCCGACGGCGCCTTGCAGAAGCTCGGTGGAAAGGCGAACCCAGCGTGGAATGTTGGCCGAGTTGTCGATCGCCACGTCCCATTCGCGGCTTTCGAGGGCGGCGAGATCGCCGTCGCGGTCGCCGATGAGGGTTTCGAGGTTGGGGAAGAGGTCGGGATTGGTGACGCCCCGGTTGAACAGGGTGACCTCGTGGCCGCGCGCGAGAGCGGTGCGTACCTGATGTGGGCCGACGAAGCCCGTGCCGCCAAGGATGAGAATGCGGAGCGGCGTCGGACGGGAGGGTGCGCACGCAATGATGCCCAGGCCGGCGAGGCCGAGGCCGCCGACGGCGACGGTGCGAAGGAAGTTGCGGCGATCGGGGGCGTGGTGTGTGGGGGTGTGTGGCGTCATTTGTTCTTGGGGGCGTTGAGGGTTTAGGGAAAACGCCGAAGGCGCCACACGAACCCAATGCCGTCCGACGCCCGCGGCAGGATCCCCTTCGGCACCGGATCGATGGGCGGCGGTTCACCCGCATTCGAGCTTCCTGCGATGCGCGCCCATCCGATCGACAGGGCCGCGATGCCCAGACCCAGGGCGATTGTGCGCGCGCGGCTGAAGCGCGCGATTTCGAGACCCTCCACCGCCGTGATCGGCACGCCGGGTCGTGCGACGGCAAAGGGCGATTGCGGGTTCGGCGCGATGGCGGCCACAATGGAATCGTTGACGAATAGCGGGTTCCGGAGCGTCATCTGCCCGCCCCCCGGGACCGTCACCCGTATCCGCTCGGGACGCTCTTCCGCAATCACGCGGTCGGGGCTGAGCGTCGTCGGCTGCCATGTGCGACACGCGCCGGCCGTCGCGACGATGGCCAGCGCCGTCATGGTGCGAATCGCAAGCGGAGAATGGCCGATGAGGCGCGACCGCCGGCCAATCGGACGCGCCGCGAGACGACGGGGGCGTTTTGCAATCCACCCCCGCCGCCTCCTTGTGGCATTCCTTGCGACCATCTCCAGTTGCGCGCTCCGTCAGCTGCCCGTAAGCGTCGGGTTGTTCTGGAACTCGGTGGCGGGCAGCTCGAAGCAGATCTCGTCGCCGTAGGCCCCGCCGAACCCGTCGTCGGTGCCGGTTGGCGGATAGAGCGCGATGCTTAGGCGCTTCAAGTCCTGCAGGTGTTGACCTTCGAGGTAGTTCTCCGCTGCCCGCTCGTAGATGAGCTGCTGGGTGAGCGCGGCTGCGGTCATGTCGCCCTCGTAGGCGGGCAGGCCCGCAGCGCTGTGCAGCGCGTTGAAGATCGACACCGCACCGTCAAGGTTGCCAGCTTCGATCTGCGCCTCGGCAATGATGAGCTGCGCCTCGGCCGATCCGGCCATTTCGATCGGCGAAGAGGGATCGGGATACTTCTCCGAGACCCAAATCGGGATTTGCGTCTGAGAGTTCGTCGTGCCGGCGTCGCGGACCGCCACGCGAGGATCGGACATGCCCGCAAACTGCACGTCGCGGTACGGTTCGGCGACCGTCACGTTCTCGTGGTCGATGTTGAACTCCCACAGTTTGTTGCGCGTGACGGCTTCGGCGTTGGAATAGTGCAGCTCGTAGGCGAAGCCGTCGGGCACTGCGCTCGCGGTCGAAATGGCCGCCGATTTCTGGTTCAGGTTGAGCTGCGCCCGAGCCTTGCCCACTTGGGCGGCATGCAGGATGTCGCCGCTCGCGCCTGCCGCCATGGCTTGATCGAAGCGCGCGATCGCGAGGCCGAACGCGTCGGCGGGCATCTGCTCGGGCCCCTCGTCGAAGGCCACCGTGCACATGGACTCGCCAAACAGGATGTAGGTGTACCCCGCGTAGAGCGCCACTTCCGCCTCGTAGGCCGCCTTGTTGGGGACTTGGTCGGTACCCCATTCAGCCAACAGGCTCAACGTGTAATCCGCCAGCCAGCGCGTGCGCGACATGGGCTGATAAAGGGCGGGCTGGCTGCTCCCGCAGTCGGCACTGGCGTACTGCGATCCGTATCCGCTGGTATCGTGAACCCGCTGATCCCAGATGTTCAGAACGGAGTTGTTCGACGCATCGCGCCACTCGTTGCCGGTGAGCGCGCTTGCAGCCGCGTAATAGGTCAGCGTGCAACGGAACTCGTTGGCGACGCTGGCGACGAGCAGTCCCGCGGACGAGGGGTTTTCGAGGTCGGCGGCGATCACTCGCGAAGGCGCCTCGACGCTCAGCAGATCGTCCAGGGCGTCGCACCCGCTGAGGGTGAAGATAGCGAGCGCCAGAGCAACGGTTCTCATGGTCCTCATGGATGGATTGGTCATGATTCCGGTCTCCTTACATGCCCAGGCGGACGGTGAGGGTGATCGCTGTCAGCGGCGGCACCGCCGAGTCTTCCTGTGGTTCGCGGTTACCCGTGAACGTGTTGCTGGGGTCTACGACTTCGGGATCGTGATGCGGCCATTCCTGCCAGTTGGTCCAGAGCATTCCGAGGTTGCGGGTGGCCAGCGTGAGGCTGCCGCGACTTGATCCGAACCGTTCAACCCACTGATCGGGCATGGTGTAGGTCATGGACAGCTCCCGGAATCGCACGAACGACGCCTCGTTCACCCAAAGCGCGAATTCTCCACTCGCGCCGAACTGCGCTTCGGCCACCTCGTTGATGTCGTACTCCTGCGGGAAGTGATTCAGGCGAGTCTGCTGGAAAGCGGCGTAGCGCCACCAGCCCTGCAGATCGTATTTGGTCTGGCCGATCTTGCCCTGGATTAGCGCGTCCACCGTAAGCCGATCGCCGATGTGGAAGGACGAACCGAACGACAGTTCCACGTTGGGATCCGGATGGCCCTGATAGAGCCAGGCATCGGGGTCGCAAGCGACCGGCTGGCCCTGCCCGTTGTCGCAGCGCATGGTCTCGCGATTGATCTGGTTGGTGCCGGGAACGTATTCCGCAAAGATCACCTCGGGAGCGAACAGCGACCCGACCGGGTAGCCCTGCTGATGGCGGGTCGTCCATCCGAGTTGCAGGAATCCGTCCAGCCCCAGGTCGACGATCCGGTTCCGGTTGGTGGTGAGATTGAGGTTGAGATCCCAGGCGAACGCGGGCATTTCGAGTGCGCGGGCGATGACCCCGAGCTCGATGCCCCGGTTGTTGATCTCGCCGATGTTCACGAACTGCTGCGAAGTAAACCCGCTCGACGGCGCCACGTTGCGACCCACGATGGCGTCCTTCGTGGTCTGGTGGTAGTAGGTGAGATCGACCGAGAGGCGGTCGCTGAACATGGTCGCGTCGAATCCGGCCTCGATCTCGACGCCGCGTTCGGGACCAAGCTGGGAGTTGCCGGGGGAGAGGGGGCGCAACGTCGCCTGGCCGGACGGCGAGGCCCTTGTCGTGAAGCTGCGGAGCGCGTCGAAGGCGTCGGGCTGCTGCCCCGATTCACCGTATGCGGCGCGGAGCCGGAACGAGTTGAGGGTCCCGGATGCGCCGGATCCGCCGTCCTTCACAACCCAGGAACCGCTGATTTTGGGGTAATACACGAGGTCGAAGTCTTCCCCGAAGGCGCTGTTGTCGTCGGCTCGAATGGCGGCGGTCACGAAGACCCGATCCTGCCATCCCATCTGCTGCTGGAGGTAGACGCCGACCGTGTTGTTTTCGACCAACGCGTCGGATCCGCTGCGAATGCCCGCCGCGCTGACGCTGGACAGACCCGGCGCCGGGAACCGATCGCCGTCTGCCGATAGGTCCTCGACCCGCTTGGTATAGACCTGGAAGCCGAAGGACGACGTCGAGACGAGCTCGTCCGAGACGTCCCGAATGCCGGAGGCCGCGTAGTCGAACGTGCTGTAAATGACCGATTCGCGATTCTGGAATCTGCCGCCCAACGCCGTATTGGTGCCGTAGAATCGGGCCGATTCCGGACTCAGGAAATTGTCGAGGTAATCCTCGAGCTGGTCGGTGAGGTCCAGACCGAAGGTGAGCCGGTGGGTGAACCAGTCGAACGGCGTGTGCTTGGCCGTGAACCCCGCCGTCATCCGGTTTGCGTCGTGAAGGTCGACGTCTTTCTCGATTCGCGACTCGGGCGTGGCTCGGCGGTACCCGCGGCGCGGGTCGTCGACACCCAGCCGCGTCGGGTCGGCGTAGACCGCTTCCTCATACGGGTAGTCGCTGGGAATGCGCAGTCGCGTAAGACCGATGCCCGCGTTTGCCGAGAGCTCCAAATCGTCGGCGGGCTGTGCCCTGATGTTGATGCGGCCATTGTACTTGCGCGCCCAGCTGTTCTGGGTGACCCCGTTGTCCGCCGAAGCCGAGCCGCCGATGAAGTACTGGAAGGTGTCGGTGCCGCCGGATACGTCGATGCCGTAGTACTGAGTGTGCCCGTAGCGGAACATCAGGTCGGACTCGGCCTGGTTTTCGAGGATGTTGAGCGACTCGATCTGCCCGGTGCTGGGGTTGACGCCCCAGTTCGTGGGCGTGCGTCCGGCGGGATCGTGGAACCACTGCGACCCTTGCCGCATGGTGAAGTTCCACTGCGCCGATCCGACCCCGCCGCCCTTGGTCTTGATGTTGATCACGCCGTTGGCGGCTTCGGTGCCGTACAGCGTGGCCGCCGCGGGTCCCTTGATCACCTCGATGCTCTCGATCATCGCGGGGTCGATGTCGTCGATGCGGGAGACGTCTCTGCCGCCACTTTCCATGCGATTGCTCACGCGCACCCCGTCCACGTAGACGAGGGGGCCGTCGTTCACGAGCCGCATGGTCGAGCTGCCACGGATCTTGATGGTGGAGGCGGTGCCGACGTCGCCCGATCCCTGCTGCACCACGACCCCGGGGAGCCGTCCGCGCAACAGATCGGAGACGCTGTTGATTGGCTGCACTTCGGCAACCCCGGCGTCCAGGACGGCCACCGAATTCCCGATCTCTCGCACGCGGCTGGCCGCCGCCGTGCCGGTCACCACGATCTCGTCGAGCTGGAGCGCTTGCTGGCTCAGGAAGAAGTTCTGCACCAGCGGTTGACCGGCGACGGTGATCGAGACGGATTCGGTTCGGTAGCCGAGAAACTGAACCATGAGCGTGTGCGTTCCCGCTGGCACGTTGGCAAGCGTATAGCTGCCGTCGGCTTGGGTCAGCGTGCCCAGATTGCCTCCCTCGATGAAGACCTGCGCAGCGGCCACGGGTTCGCCGCTACCCTGGTCGCGAACCGTGCCGGTGACGCTGGTCGATTGGGCGTTGGCCAAGGCTGGAGCCACTGCTGCGACGAGCGCGACCGCGAGCCATCCGCGGATCGTCCGCGCGAGCGGCACTCCTGGTCTCCTTCCTCTTGCACCCTTGGGTTGGATTCGCGGCATCTTCACCCTCTCTTTCGTCTTTGACTGTTGCTGCGTGATTGATTCGGGGCGCGGCCATCTGCGAACGCGACCGGTCGGGTCGACCTCGAGGCGCGCCACCGTAGACAAGTGCGGGGTCACCATACGGGCGGCCTGCACGGTTGTCAAACTACCGCGCGTTGTCGTCGCCTAGGGAGCGTCCCAGGAACTCGGCGGCGCGCACCAACCCGACGGCCAGCGTGCCGAAACCGTGGTCGCCGTCGCCATAAATATAAGGCTCGAAATCGGGCGGGCCGCGCCCCAGGGCGTCCATGGCCGCAATCAGGGAATGGGCCTGCGACACGGACACGACGTCGTCGACCTCGCCGTGGTGCAGCTGTACCGACGGCAACCGGGCCGCGTACAGCACGCTGGAACGGCGCGCCAGCTCCACCCGCGCTTGGGCCCGCGAGACGTGCCCCATGATGTAGGGTTGCACCAGGGTGGAGTCCAAGTGGGCCACGCCGGGAAGATCGCGCGGGTCTCGCAGGGCCGCCTCGCGCACGAGTTCGCGCACCCACGAGTCGAAAAAGTCCGTGGGACCGAAGAACGCGACCACGCGAGCGATCCGGTCGTCTCGCACGCCCGCCAGCAACGCGACCCCGGCCCCCCGGCTGACGCCCAACACATTAAAGGAGTCGGGCTTGGCCTCGGGCACGGTCTCGACGGCGACGTTGATCAGGGCGAGCGCATCGTCGACGTCGTAGTCCCAGGGGCTGGAAATGCCTTCGGACGTCCAGCTCAGGTCGCCGTGCTCAAGCGGCTCGCTGCGGTACGAAGGAATCACGAATACGAAACGATCGCGGAGGTCGCCCAGGGCGGTTGCGGCCACCTGCACCACGTCCAGTCCCACGCCCGAATCGCCGCCGTGCAGGTACGCCAGCACGGGCAGGCTGCGCGGCTCCTTGCCTGTGGGCGTGAGGATCGCGCCGTAGTGACGCGCCCCCGCCACCACGTGCGACACAACTTGCAGCTCGGCGGCGGATCCACCCATGTCGATCGGTTCGGAGAACTCGACGCGGGCGTCGGCAACCGAGATGTCGCGCGTGGCCCAATCCGCCAGCACGGTCGCGATTTCCGCGTCGGCGGCGGGCACGAAGAGCGTGTCGAGCTCGGCTTCGAGGTCAAGGGCGGTGGCGGTGACGGTTGCGGAAATGGTCGCGGCGCCGACGGCCAGGGTTTGCGTGCCGGAAGGGGGGCCAAGCGTCCAGGATGCGGCGGCGCGGCCGCCGTCGTCGGTGGTGGAGGCGGCGGGGGAGGCCGAGCCGTGTCCCGCGCTCGCCGCAAAGGTGACGGTGTGCCCCGCGATGGGGTTTCCCTCCGCGTCCGATACGCGGACGACGAGGCTGTCGAGCAGGGAGAGACCCTGGACGGCGCGCTGATCGTTTCCCGCGACGATGTCGACGGCCGCAGGGATGCCGGGCACGGGGTTGGGCGGTTCGGGTGGGGGGTCGATGGGGCCGTTGTCGGAGCCGCAGCCGATTGCGAGCAGGGTGGCGGCGAGGAGGAGGGGGGGGGTGCTGGTGCGGCGGCACGCCTCGTAGATGGTATGGGGACGTGGAGAGGCTGTCCCGGGCGAATCGCGATGCGTCACTACAACTCCAACCGTCGTACGGAAAGAGGAATTGGGAAGACACATGAAGATAGCGACGATTCTCGACCACATCATTGGAATCGCTGAAGGCGGGCCAGCCGGTGTTCCTGCTCGGTGGGTTTGGAGGCTGCGTTCGCGATGTCGCCGAGACCCTTGACTTGGTAGAGCCCTGGTCCGGGGCTCGCAACGGTTGGCCGGGGCGGGAAGATCTCCGGCGCTGGACGGCCCGGGACCTGAACAACGGACTTTCTCTGGAGGAGAACCGGGTGTTGGCGAGCACGCCCTTTATTGGACAAGATGTTACTTTGGTTCTGACGGGGCTGTACAAGAAGCGATCTCGGGGACCAAATCAAGCAAGGAGAGACGATGATGCATAAGGTGTTCATTAATCTACTGTACCCGGAGGCACGGGTTTCGGTAGCCCCTTGGAATAGCATAGCGATGCAGCCAAACCGCTTGAAACGGCTTGTGGGCTGGCCACGCCAGCCGAGTGTGCAGCGCGGGTCTGGGAAGCGCTGGTTAGTTGCCAGTCGGTGGTTGGCGCGTGCTGCTGGGCTCCTGCTTGCCAGCGTGCTTGTCGCGTGCTCCGGGTCATTGGGACGCACGCCCAAGGTGCTCGTGATCGGCATTGACGGGGTGCGCCCGGACGTGCTCGCAGAGGTTGCCACGCCCAACCTCGATGCGCTCGCCGCGGGAGGGTGGTACACCAGCGCGGCCCGCACGACCACGCCCTCGGTAAGCGGTCCTTCGTGGTCGTCGATGCTGACCGGCGTGTGGCCCGACAAGCACGGCGTGATCGACAATGGTTTCGCGGGGCGACGGTACGACGTCTGGCCGAGCTTTCTGGTGCGGGTCGAGAATGCGCGCCCTGAGATTGCCACCTTCGCGGCCTTGGACTGGGTGCCCCTGGCCCAGCTCGCGTCTTCGGCTGATCTCGAGGGAGACGATCCTCTGTCGCCCGGTCCCCTGCTACCGGCGGCGATCGATGCGCGGATCGTTGTGGACGGCTACGAATCTGGTTGGGCAGCGGCCGACTCAATGGTTGCCGTCGCCGCGGCGGACCACCTGACAAGCTTCGATCCCGATGCCATGTTCGTGTACTTGGGCAATCCCGACGAGACGAGTCATCAGACCGGTTCGATCGGAGTCGAATACCGCGACGCCATCGCGCTGGCCGACCGCCATGTGGGCGCGGTGGTCCAGGCCATGCGGAACCGCCCGCGCTACGAAACGGAAGACTGGTTGGTGCTCGTCAGCACCGATCACGGTCGCCGACCCGATGGCGGACACGGCGGCGATTCGCCTGAAGAAATGACGATCTTCATTCTGGCCAGTGGTGATGCCACGGTGGATTGGTCGCCGCCCGGACCCGCTGGCATCGTGGATGTCGCCGTGACGGCTCTTGATCATCTCGGCATTGCCGTCGATCCCGCGTGGGAGCTGGACGGGGAGGTGCTGGGAGGGGGTGGTGGTCGTGATTGAAGGGGTGGGGCATGCGCATAAAGAGGGGGGTGATTTTGCGCAATTCCATCAGGTCAGCGATATGGCGAGCTCGTAGCGAGTGCCGCGTCCGACGCCACGGTGCCCGAGGACGCCGAGATCCACCAGCCGACGCAGCTCGCTCGCGGATCAGCAGACCTGTAGCGCGACAATCAGGATGAGACGCTTGCGACAAACAAGGTGAGACGGCCGGAGGTGGCGGCGGGAGGTTTGAGCTTTGGTGTTTCCCTGGGATCAGGAGAGACGCGAAGTGCCGGGCCGACGGATTACGGACCACCAGATGGAGCTGTACATGACCGCTCGACGGAAGGACGGGCCTGCGCTGGCGGCGGCGAAGGCGGGGTTCAGCAGGGCGACGGCGTATCGGATCGAAGGGGATCCGGGGCGTCGGTCGGTGAAGAAGCCTCGGGGGCGGAGACGCCCCGACCCTTTGGCGGGGATATTCGACGAGGAGATCGTGCCGCTGCTGGAGGCGAACCCGGGGTTGCGGGCGGTGGCGCTGTACGAAGAGATGATGCGGCGTCATCCGGGGGTTCGGCGGACGCTGGAGCGACGGGTTCGGAGCTGGAAGGCGAAGCACGGGCCGGCGCGCGAGGTCGTTTTCCGACAGAAGCACGAGCCGGGGCGACGGGGGTTGTCGGACTTCACCGACGCCGGGCGTCTGGGGGTGACGGTTGGGGGAGAGAAGCTGGTGCACAAGCTGTACCATTTTCGGCTGGAGTACTCGGGATTCTGCATGTGGCGGTGGTGTTGGGCGGGGAGAGCTACGTTGCCCTGGCCGAGGGGTTGCAGGACGCGCTGTGGGCGCTGGGCGGCGTTCCGAAGGAGCACCGGACGGACAGTCTGTCGGCGGCGTTTCGGAACCTGAAGCGTCGTGCGCGGGAGGACCGGACCGCACGTTACGAGGCGTTGATGGGAGACTACGGGATGAAGGCGAGCCGGAACAACCGGGGCCGGGCGCACGAGAACGGCTCGATCGAAAGCGCGCACGGGCATTTGAAGCGGGCCATCGAGGATGCGCTGCTGTTGAGGGGATCGAGGGACTTCGAGACGATCGAGGCGTACCGAGAGTTCGTGAGCCGGGTGGCGAGTCGCCGCAACGCTCGCAACCGCAAGAGGATCGACGCCGAGCGAGCCGTGCTGCGGCCGTTGCCGAGGCGTCGCAGCGACGGTTTCGAGGAGACCTTGGTGCGCGTGACGAGCGCGGGTGGGTTCTCGCTGCGGCGGGTGTTCTACACGGTGCCGTCGCGGCTGGTGGGACACCGGCTGCGGGTGAGACTGTACGACGACCGCCTGGTCGTCTTCGTCGGGACCGAGGAGCTCGTGACGTTGCCTCGGGGCCACCCGGGACCGGGAGGGCGACGGGGACGGGTCGTGAACTACCGGCACGTGCTGCCCTCTCTGCGTCGCAAGCCGATGGCGATGATGAACTGGGTCCACCGCGACGGTTTGTTCCCCCGCGACGCCTACCGCCAGGCTTTCGACGCGTTGCGCGAGCGCCTGGACGACCGCGAGGCCTGCCGGCGGATGGTCAAACTCCTTGCGCTGGCCCACGATCACGGATGCGAGGCCCTGCTGGCCGACGAGATCGAAGCGCAGCTCGAGGCCGGGCGGTTGCCCGACGCCGAAGTGCTGCGCGACCGGTTCCCAGCGCCGGACTCCCTTCCCGACCTCGAAACGACCCTCCCGCCACTGTCGCGCTACGACGACGCCTGCCTGAACGGAGCACCGCGATGAAAGACTCCTTCATCGTCGATCCCCCGGCACTCGACCTGTTGCTGAAGCAACTGCGCCTGCCGAGCATGCGGGCGCTGTGGAGAAGCTTCACCGAACGCGCGGACCGGGAAGACTGGTCCTCGGCGCGCCTGCTCGCCGCGCTGGCCAGCCAAGAAGTCGCCGATCGCGAACGGCGGCGCTTCGAGCGGCACCGAGCCGAGGCGAAGCTGCCCCGCGGCAAGACGCTCGACAATTTCGACTTCAACCTCGTGCCCGCCGTGTCGAAGGCGCGCGTGGGCGTGCTGGCGAGCGGCGACATTTGGCTCGAAGAAGCGGCCAACGTGCTGCTCTTCGGCCCGCCGGGAACGGGCAAGAGTCACCTCGCCGCGGGCATCGGACTCAAGCTGGTCGAAAACGGCTACCGCGTGCTGTACCAGCGAACGTCGAGTCTGGTGCAGAGGCTCCAGGCGGCGCGGCGCGACCTCGCCCTCGACGCCGCCATCGCCAAGCTCTACAAATACCACCTCGTCATTCTCGACGATTTCTCCTACGCCACCTGCGAAGGGACCGAAACCAGCGTCCTCTTCGAACTCATCGGCGCACGCTACGAGAATCGCTCGCTCCTCGTCATCGCCAACGAACCTTTCAGCGCCTGGGACAAGATCTTCGGTGGCGAAGCCTTGACCGTCGCCGCCGTCGACCGCCTCGTGCACCGCTCCCACGTCTTCGAACTCAACGTCGAAAGCTACCGCCGTCGCGCCGCCGTGGCCGCCAGGAAAGCCGCCGCTGGGCATGGACAGACCGACGAACCGACTCCGGGACGTGGGGTACGCGCCGGGGCCGACCCCCACTCCCATCCTCGCCACCCGGCAAGTTGGCTATGGCGACGGCCCAACCCGCCACGCTCCATCGCCGGCGGCGGACGGAGGTCACAAGCATGAGGTCGGTACGCGGTCACGATTGGTCCGCGCACCGGCGGAAAGAACCGCGAGGGCTGCCGAGTGAGCGGGCCCGCCGGTCACCCGCCGGTCCATGTCGGAACAAGTTCCAACACGGAACGACGGGTAATGGTTACCCACCCACCCCGCAGCGACGCTCACGCTGGCACGGGGGTGGAGCACGGTACCGTCCAGCCTTGATTCCGTGCTCGGACCGTCCAACGAAGTAGGACCGCCTCACAGGCTCTCCAGGACGCTCAACTTGCTCCACGCATGCCACCTTGTTATCATCCCTTCGTTCACAACGTCGCGATCTCGTATTCTCACCTTGATTGTCGCTGTGCAGACTACGGTCGGCCGGGTCCTCAAGGTCGAGATACACGACCCCCGGATTCCCGTCGGCGATGGCTCTGGCAAGCGTCGTCTTGCCCACCTGCCTCGGTCCGAGGAGCACGACGGCCGGGAACGTGGCCAGGTCGCGTTCGATGGTGGCTCTGTGGCGTCGCTGAATCATAACCTTGCAAATCTCTAATCATGGTTAGTGATTTGCAAGGTTGCTCGCTTGCCGTGGACCGACGGACTAACCCGTCGCCGTCACTCTGAACAAACGCTGGAACCAGGCGACGAATTGCTCTGCGTGAGGGCTATCGACCTCGAAATAGTGAGCCCTGATCGCAGTGCCGTACGGGAGTCCGGGCTCCTTCTGCCAAGCTAGCCAAGTATGGAGAATTGCCTTCAGGGCGTCTCTGTCGGAGAATCGGGCACCGAGGTGTTTCGCCTTGGACGCCGAGTTCTCTGCCAGGGGAAGTAAGCGATCACCCCCGTCAATCAGACCCTGGAGGAAGTCCTCCAATGCGCCACGCTTCCGATTGTCCGGCATGAGCCACACTCCCACACGGGCACTGGTCCCTTCCGACTCCGCTGTAAAGCCGCCTTCGGGAATCTCGTCCGGAGCGTGGACACCCGCTCGTCCGAGCTGCGTGATCACCGATTGCCAAGTTCTTCCGGGATCGTCGTTCGCATCCAGCACGAATCCTAGCGACATATCAGTCCCTGCTCCAATGGCGGCAGGAATGCCGTTAAGCATCTTCTGCTTGCCCCTGGAATCCTTGAATTCCGGCAAGGCATCGGAGTCGAATCCGCGCTGCATCAGCAAATGCCGAATCACGTGCTCGTCGTCTCGCCCCTCGACATATAGCGCGTGGCCCTGGGCCGATCCACCCTTCAACGGAGTTCAATCCCCAGGTCATCCGCCGCGACGATGTCCTCCGCACCGAAGCTCACGCTGTGATCCAATCGTCGTTCGATTTTGTGAACGACGACTCCGTCTCCTAGGTCCGGTCGCTCCCTGAGCAGCGTCGCAAGGCCGATAATGCAGTCCAGACTGTGGGTGGTCGCAAACACTTGAATCGACGATGCCAGCGCCGCGTCAATGACGAGATTCCACATTTCTTCCATGACGGTCCAATGGAGTCCGGTGTCTATCTCGTCGATCAAGAGAAATCCCGATGCGGTTTTTACCAACGCAAGGGAGAGCGCAAGCAGGCGACGCATTCCGTCGCCATAGCTGCCGACCGGGACGCGGGGCCTACCGTGTTCTAGCCCTAGGAGGATCCCACCAAGACTACCTCCGGTCCCTGCTGAATCTCCCGTAAGGAAGTGTATCGATTGCAGATCCTTCTGGAGGATCCGCATGGCTTCAAGCACTTCACGTTCCCGTCCCTCGCGAATGACTCGGTTCCACAACGGGGCCATCTCTCTCGCACCGAGCGAATCGGCGGTTACAAACTGAGTTGGTGCCTTCGCGTGCTGTCTAGACAAGTGCCGCCGCACCGTTGGAACACGCGAATCAAGAGAACCGTCCGCGGTTAGAGGGAGCTTGATGTCGTCTAAGTCGCCTCCAGCATGGATCAATAGAGCCAGGGGGCCATCCGGCCTGGATAAGACCTCGAACAGATCGACGGCATCGTCGAGATAGTGCTCTACGATGCTAATCCGAACCCGGCCAAGCCCGTCACTTGAAGAGACGGCAAGGCTGACTCCTGCTTCCAGTCGGCGGCCGTGGAAATGGTGGTGAAGGGGGTAGCGGGCAGGCAGCCGCCGGCCCTCTCCGAAATGTGCCTCCGACCGTCGCCGGGCCGATGCGACCAGAACACCGGGATCGCCACGTGCCACGAGGAGTTCGATCGCTTCAAGCACCGAAGTCTTCCCACAGTTGTTGGGACCGACGAGCAGGTTCACCCTCCCTAGCCGGCGAAGCTCGTAATCCCTGAAGCCCCGGTAGTTTTCCAGTGTAAGGGTGCTGATCATTTGTCGGAAGGCATCGGCCCCCTGCGGCAAGCGAATTCGGCGAAGCGTTCGGGCAATGAGAGTATCACGACTATCGGAAGCCCGCCAGTCTAACGCCTCGCACCGAACGGATCCAGGGCGCTGCATCACCGCCTATACCGCGAGTCACCCTCAAGACTCCGAGCCGCAAACGAGGATGCCAACCACCCCCCCACGAAACCGCGACCCCCCCACCCCTTGCCACGCCCCGCCGCCGCCTATACAATTCTGGCGTCACAAGTTGGATCAAAGGGCCTCTCCGGCCACTCGCCGGGTCGCCCGCCAAATACGATAGCCCGGTCCCTCGGACAGACCTGACGGGTAGCTCCCCGACGGTCCACGGGCGAATAAGCGGGGCCATCTGGTATTCCCTGTGATTGGTTTGTGACGAACGGCCCGGTCTTCCGGGTTGATTCGTCACAACCAGCCGGACAGGGAAATGAACACCACACTACAGCTCGGGATCGGGCTGAAGGATGGTGCGACCAGCATTGGGGAAGTCCAGCGTCGCATCCGCCGCGAAAGCCGTTCCGAATCCGAAAAAGGCCGCTGGTTCGAGAACCTGGTGGCGCGGGTCCTCCTCGAAGAGCCCGATTACGAAGTCACCGCCGTCCACCGCTGGACCGACTGGCCCGAGCGCACCGCCGAGACGGGCCTGGACGGTCGCGACCTGGGCATCGACCTGGTCGCTCGCCACAAAACCGGCAGCTGGATCGCGATCCAATGCAAGTGCTACGCCGAATCCGCCCGCGTCGGCAAGCCGGACATCGACTCTTTCCTCGCCAACAGCCAGCGCGCCCCATTCTCCATGCGCTGGATCGTCGCGACGTGCTCCTGGACCAAAGCCGCCGAAGCCCAAATCCAACGGATGAAGCCGGCCGTGCGCCGGATCGACTTCATGCGCCACGAGTTTGACGAGATCGCCGAGAAGGCGGCCGAGCGACCCGTCCGTCAGCCTTGGTCGCTGCAAACGCAAGCAATCAAAGACGTTGTGAGGGGATTGAAGAATCACGACCGTGGCCGCCTCATCATGGCGTGCGGCACCGGCAAGACGTTTACGTCGCTCCGGATTGCAGAGAACGTAGTAGCCACCGGGGGACGCATTCTGTTCATGGCCCCGAGCATCGCGCTCGTGTCGCAGGCCCGGCGCGAATGGCTGCGCCACACGACCCGCGACCTCGACTGCCGCGTTGTCTGCTCGGACACGACGGCGGGCGGACGGGGCGAGAACAGGCACGACATCGGCCTGTCGGAGCTCGTCTGCGACGTCACCTCCGATCCGAGCACGCTCGCCGCCATGCTCTCGAAGACGACCGACGGGGGGCCCACCAGGGTCGTCTTCTGCACCTACCAGTCCCTCGACAACGTCAGCCGAGCACAACGGGAACACGGCGCGCCCCCCTTCGACCTCGCATTGATGGACGAAGCGCATCGGACCACCGGCGTCACCAACGCGCCGACCAATGCACGCGCCAGCGGCTTCCGCGCGATCCACGACGACGACCGACTTCGCGCGCGCAAGCGCCTCTACATGACCGCGACGCCCCGCATCTACACCGCGGCGTCAAGGTCGAGGGCCAGGAGCAAGGGCCTCGAAACGGTCGATATGAGCGACCAGCTCGTCTACGGTCCCGAGCTTCACCGCCTGTCGTTCTCGAAGGCCGTCAATGCGGAAATGCTGTCCGACTACCGGGTCATCGTCCTGGGCATCCACCACAACGCGGCAACGCCGGGCGTGCGCCGACAGCTCATCGCAATCGGCGAAGAACAGCAGGCGACCAAGCCGCTGGTGGTCACCGAAGCCGACGTGACTCGCCTGCTGGGTACGTCGCTGGCCATCAACGGCGCAACCGAGGGGTCGGCCGCTGAGCGCCCCGGGCGACTGCACCGTACCATCGCGTTCGCCAACTCGATCGCGCGCTCCCGGTTCTACGCCCAGAGCATGAACCTTGCCGAGCTGCGCCGCGTTACTACACGCCGCATTCGGGCGGCTCGCAAGGACGCGGCTGCGTCGCTCCGGGTCGAATCGGAGCACCTGGACGCGTCCCACAGCGCGTTGGAACGAGGCAGGGCGTTGCGGGATCTGCGCCGGGCCGGCACGGAGAGCGTGGCCCGCATGCTCTTCAACGTCGGTCTGTTCAGCGAGGGCGTGGACGTGCCGTCGCTCGACGCGATTGTGTTCATGGAGCCGCGCAGCAGCCAGGTCGACATCGTGCAGGCGGTAGGCGGGGTCATGCGCAAGAGCGAAGGCAAGCGGCTCGGCTACATCGTGGTGCCAATCCCGATCGAGCCGGGTCAGGATCCGTTGTCGGCGCTCGCCGCCGGGACCAGCGGCTATCAGGCGCTCGGGAAGGTGCTGCGCGCACTGGCGTCCCACGACGAGCGCATGGCCGAAGACCCGCTTCGCTTTGTGCAAACCAGCGCCACGGGGCCTGAGACCGGCGCCACCGTCACGCCCGAGAACGGCGGCCAGTACTTCCTCGACCTTCAGGACGTGAGCCAGGCCGTCTATGCGCATGTGGTGGCCGCTTCGGGCCTGGGCAAACCCGGCTTGCAGGTGTCGCAGGACATCGAGCACGCCGTGCGCAGCGCCGCGAGCTACTTCAAGGAAGGCGGACTTGGCAGCGAACTCGCAGCGACGCTGGGGCTGGCATCGCAGGCCGGCGACGACAACATCTCCAAGATTGCCGCGCTGCTGCTCGCCAACGCCTGTCTGCTGCATCGCCGTCTCTGCGACGTGCCGGGCTACGAGAAGCTGGCGACCCTCAACCAGGTGGGCAGCGCCAGCAATCCAGCGGCTACCCTGCGCAGGGCGTGGACGCAGATCCTCGAACGCGACTACGCGCCCGTGTTCGAGCCGCCGCTGGCGGTGCTGGACGTGCTGCCCGACCGACGCTACGTGGATCACGCTTTGCGCACCTTGTCCGAGTGCGCCAACCGGGTCGCCGATTCGCTGAGCGAGCTGGGCTACGACCATTCCGGACCGCTCTATCACCGCATTCTGCCCAACGCCAAGGCCTACGGCGCGTTCTACACCAACAACCTGTCGGCGCTGATGCTGGCCCGGCTAGCCTTGAGCGACGACTTCTGCGACTGGAGCGATCGCGAAGCGGTCTCGAAGCTGCGGATCATGGATCCGGCGTGCGGCACGGGCACCCTCCTCATGGCCGCGCTGCACGTAATCAAGAAGCGGGCGCAAGAAGCGGGGATGGTCACCGCAGCCGACGACGAAACGCTCACGTGGCTGCACCAAGTGCTGGTGGAAGACGTGCTCTGCGGGCTGGACGTGAACCGACACGCGATCCAGCTGGCGGCATGCAACCTCACGCTCGGCGCCCCCACGGTGGATTACAAGCGCATGAACCTGCTGACCCTGAAGCACGGCCCGCAGCCCGACGGCACCGTGCGCGCGGGATCGCTGGAAATTCTGGGGGCGACGGACCGCGCCGATTCACTGGAGACGCTGATTCGACCGCTTCGCACGATGACGGGGTTGGGGGCGGAACAGGTGGACCGGGTGGAGGAGGCGGAGTTCCCGTTGAAGGACCTGGACTTGGTGGTGATGAATCCGCCGTTTACCAACAATAGGGAACGGAATCGCCAGTGGGGCGTGGCCGCAACGAATCGCATGCAGAGGCATGAGCGGTCCATCAGTAGTGGGGTAGTGAAACAAGACGAGGGAGCGGGCGCGGTGATCAACGCAAACGCCATCCGGACATTCTTTGTTCCCCTCGGCGATCGGATTCTCGGTCACGAGCGCGGTACTTTGGCAAGTGTGATCCCTGCCACCGCATGCACAGGCGCTAGCGGCCTTCAGGAACGCCAGTTCCTTGCCCGTCGCTTCCACATCGAACGAATCGTCACTTCACACGACCCCAATCGGATTGCCTTTTCCGAGAACACGACCATCTACGAATGCCTGCTCATAGCCCGCCGGTGGCCGAGCGGCGTTGACCGCCCCCCCACCGAGTTCGTGTCGCTGCGGGAAATGCCATCGACGCCCAAAGACATGCTCGCCGCTTCGGACGCGATTGCCGACGGCCAAGTCGGGCCGTGGGGAAGGTGCATCCGTTGGCCTGCGGCCCGCATCCTGGCAGGCGATTGGACCCCGGTACAGTGGTACGACGGCGACCTCGCGACCATTGTTCGCGACATTGAGCGCTGCGAACACCTGGAGCCGCTGGGACTGCGGTACGAGGTCGGACCTGCAGGGCAGGGCGTACTTGGCGTTTACACAGTCGCGGAGCCGGGAACCCCAGGTGCCGTCGCCGGCTTCCATTCCGTGAGTGGCAAGATTCGGCGCACCGTCCTCGGCAAGCCAGACGTGGTCTACGAGCCTCGACCGGGAAAGGAGCGCTTGGCCAAGTCCTATCTCACCCGCCGAGCTCACTTCCTTGTCGCGATGCGCATGAACACAGTGAGCGGGCACATCTCAGGCCTGTGGACCGAACAGCAATCGTTCGGGTGGTGGGTACCCGTGCAAGTTCCCAACGAACGCCGTGCCAAGGCCTTGGCCGCATGGTGGAATTCGACGCCTGCGCGGCTCATGCTGCTCAACCGCCGAGCCAAGACGTTTACCTATCCCATGTGGCAACTCCAACACCTCCGCCAAATCCGCATCCCCACCCCCCGCAACCCCGCTTGGGCCTCCCTGACCGACGCCTGGCAGGAAGTCCGAAACATCGAGCTCCTCCCCATGCGAGACGCCGCGACATGCACCGCCCGCAGCATCATCGACGCTGCGGCAGCCGCAGCCCTGGGCGTTCCCGAGTCCGCGGTCGCCGGATGGCGCCTGCGCCTCGCCGCCGAACCCACCATCACCAATCAGCGGGCGCCCGCACCGGAACCGTCACCCTTTCGCTAGAGACGCCAGCCTTGACGGCAGCGCTGGAGCGCGCGTCCGCCGATGACCTGCTCGCACGGGTGGTGCCCTCGCGCAGCCGAGGGTGACGACCCGTGCCCCCCCTCACCCCTCCACCGCCAACCTCACGATCTCCCGAAACCGCCCCACGGGATTCGGCCCTCGCGGCGTCTGCGTAAACACCAGCACGATCAGCCCCCGCTCAGGGTCCACAAACGCGTTGGTGCCGTCGGACCCGCCGTGCGAAAACACTCCGTCCTCCGCGACCGACCACCCATAGCCGTAATGGCTGGGCGGCCCGTCCGACCCCGGGTTGGTGCGAATCTTGGGCGACGTCATCAGCGCCACGCTCTCTTCGGAAAGGTAGCGCTTGCCGTCGTAGACCCCGCCGTTCAGGAACATCTGGCAGAAGATCACGTAGTCGGCAGCCGTCGAAATCATCCCGCCCGACGCGCGCACGAACGGCACTTGCGGCGGGTCGCCGGGGCTCCATCCGGGCATCCACTCGCCTTCATCGTCGCGTTGGTAGTATACAACCGACATGCGGTCGAGCTTGCCGTCCATCTTCTCGTCGATCTCGTGATGGTAGCTGTCGTGCATGCCCAGCGGCGTGTATATCTCCCGATCAAGATAGGCGTCCAGCGGCATGCCGGAAGCCATTTCGATCAATGCGCCCAGGGTGTTGTAGCCGGGGTTGTTGTAGCTGTACGTCGTGCCGGGGGCGACCTCCGCGCCGACCGAACCAAAACGCGCAGCCTCGAGCTGCAAGGTGGGCGCGTCCGGGTGCGCCGCCGAGGGCGACATGTACGGTTGCAGAAACAAGGTCGGGATCCGCAGCCCGCTTGCATGCGACAACAGGTGCCCCACGTCGATGAACCCGGCCCGGTAGTTGTCCCACGACGGCATGTGCTCGCGCACCAGGTCGCCGTATCCCAGCCTCTCGTCCTCGACGAGCATGGCAATTCCCGCAGCGACGACCGGCTTGGTGTTCGACGCCATGCGGAACATCGTGTTGCGCTCCATCGCAACGCCCCGCGCCTTGTCGCGCCAGCCCAACGCCTCGTGCAACACGACCTTGCCGTCTTTGGCCACAAGCAACACCGCGCCGACCAGATCGCCCCGCGCGATTGCCTCTTCGTACAAGGCCACGCCCCCCGCGAGGACCCCGGCCGACATGCCCGCGTCGGACGGCTTGCCGTACGACACCACTTCCTGGCCCACGGCCGCCGGCGCCAACACCGCGCCAACGCCGACCATGGCGACCCAGACGACGCCCCACGCCCATGCCGTCGCGCTCTTCACTCTTCTCATCACACGTCTCCTTTCATTGCTTCGGCCAAATACTTGACCGCAAACGAGCCGATCCAATGCGAACCCGCATAGTCGGCGTCAAACATCGTTTCAAAACCAGCTTGTGCATGCACCTCCGCCAGCTCCCGCAAACGCTCAACGCGCGAATCGTCCGCGGGCAACGCACGCGCAATCCGCAACATGGCGTCCGCACGCGAAAACGCAAGACCAATCAGGTGGGAACGCGCACCGAGCACCGCACGCAACGAGTCGTTGGCGATCACTTCTCCGCCCTCCGACGGAGCCTCTTCAATCGCCTCCGCGAGCACCGGATGACGAAGCGTTGCAAACTCGTCGGAATCAAGGGGGGGAAGAAAACCCTCCAGCCATGCGACGTATGCGGCACGTTCCATCACCATGCCCATAAGCGCCGCTTCTTCAAGACACGGCGAGACGAAATCGGATCGCCCGGGCTCGTACGCGGTGGGGCATCGCCTGTCGCGGCCAAAGAAGCGGACAGCGGCGTCCCGCAACGCCGCATGCAGCTCCGGTCGCGCGCCCGCGCTTGCAGCTTCGCCCACGCTTGCAGCGTCGTACATGCTTGCGGCTTGCAGGCTCACGGCAATCGCAAAGGCCGTGTTCGGGTGCGTGCCGGTACGTACCGGCCCTTCCAGGTCTTCCAGGTAAGCCGCCAAGCGATCGTTCAGCAAATCGATCACCGGCGTCAGGCGTGCGGCCCAGGTCGCCGCGTCTTCGTCGTCCCACGACGCCAGCTCGGCATGCAGGAACAGCAGCCACGCCCAGCCGTAGGGTCGCTCGAAGGACGGGTTGGCGGTCAGGTATTCGAGCTCGCCCTGGAGTGCCCTCGCGGAAAGGTGATCGCGCAGCTTCTCGCGGATCAGCGGCCCAACCGGCAGCGCGGGCAACGCCTTGAGCAGACGCACCATGGCCCAGGTCGAATTCACCGCCGAGTGCCAATCCCAGCACCCGTAGAAGGCGCGCTCCCGCTCGAATCCGCGTCGCCGGGTGTAGGCGACGTCGTCGATGTATCCGGCTCGGTCCGGTCTGAGCGCATGGGGGCGGTCCAGGCACGAGAGCGGCATTGCGGCCAGGGCCAGCGCTGTCTCGGCGTCGAGAACCGGAGCCGTTTCGGCGTCGAGGTTGGGTTGGCCGACCGAGGCTGGCGAGGCCGGGGCTTCATCGGGCAACGCGCTGTCGGCGTCGTCGGCCAACGCCCGATCGGCGGCGGCGTGCACCCCACCCTCGCTGGGCGAAGACGCGTTCGCCACGCCGGCATCGTCGATCGCGCACCCCGCGCAGACCACCGCCGCGATCAACGTTGTCACACGCAGGGTCGCGACGCGCAGGGTTGCCACACGCAGGGCCGCCAAGCGCAGGGTCGCCAAGCGCCACCGCGCAAGCGCCGCGACAGCCTGCCGACCCGGCGTCCGCAGCTCCCGCGCTGGTGCGGCAGCCAGTCCATGCCTTGCCACATTCCCCGCCAGCGCCAAGCTTTCGGGAATGCTCATCGGAACCCCCTTTCACGCTCGTACCGCAGCGCTCTGTCACAGCCGCCGTTGGCGCAACTGGTCCGGGTACGCCAGCGCGCGCAGCTACGAGCCGAGCCACGAGTACGAATACTACGCGATTCGCAGCGGGACCGCCCTGTTCGACGTCTCGCCGCTTCGCAAATACGAGATTCGCGGTCCGGACGCCGCCGCTCTGGTGGACCGCATCGTCACGCGCGACGCGCGCGCCTGTTCGGTGGGCCGTGTGCTGTATGCGCCGTGGTGCGACGAGGCCGGCAAGATCATTGACGACGGCACGGTCCAGCGCCTCGCCGCGGACACGTTCCGCGTCACGGCGGCCGACCCCTGTCTGCGCTGGTTCCAGGACTGCGCACTCGGCATGAACGCCAACGTGCGGGACGTCTCGGACGACCTGGCCGCGCTTGCCCTGCAGGGCCCCACCTCGCGCGACATCCTCGCGCGGGTAGTGACGGGCGCCGACGTCGGTGCGCTCCCGTTCTTCGCGCTGGCCGAGGGGCACGTCGGCGCGGCCCCGGTCACAGTCACGCGCACGGGCTACACCGGCGATCTCGGCTACGAGGTGTGGGCGCGTCCCGCCGACGCGCTCGACCTCTGGGACGCAGTGATGGAGACGGGCCGGGACTACGGTCTCGCCCCGGCGGGGCTGGACGCGCTCGACATTGCGCGCATCGAGGCCGGGCTCCTGCTCAAGGAGGTGGACTACGTGTCGAGCTGGACCGCGCTGATCGAGTCTCGCAAGTCGTCGCCGTACGAAGCGGGGCTGGGGTGGGCGGTGCAGCCGCGTCCCGGTCGCGACTTCGTGGGGTCGAGCGCGCTGGCGCGCGAAGCCGCGCGTCCGTCTCGGTGGGGGCTTGCCGGCCTGGAAGCGGACTGGCCCAGCATCGAGAAGCGCTTCGCCGCCGTGGGGCTGCCGCCGCTGGTGGCGGGGCGGGCGTCGCGCGAGGCCGTGCCGATCTACGCAGCCAGGCGTCGGGGCGCCGCCGGGCGAGCAGCCGGACAGATCGGCTACGTTACGAGTGCCACCTTCTCGCCGATCCTTAAGAAATACGTCGCTCTTGCCACGATACAGCGCGCTTTTTCCCAACCCGGCACACGCGTGAATCTTGAGCTCACCGTGGAATTCGTGCGCCACAAGGTGCCCGCGACGGTCACAAGCACGCCCTTTTTCGACCCGCCCAGAAAGCGCGGATCGGCTACCCGCAAGCAATCCTCGGTCACCCCCCAATCTCAGGAGACTCTCTGAATGACCCCCACGTTCGACATGGCTTTGATCCAGCGCGGCGCCCGCCTTCGCAGATCGCCCTACTTCGATGCCACGCTTCGCGCCGGCTGCCGGAGCTATACGGTGTACAACCACATGTTCCTGCCGACTCGGTACGACGACCTTCACGCCGAGTACGAGAACCTGCTCACGGGCGTCACCGTGTGGGACGTGAGCGTCGAGCGGCAGGTTGAGATCACGGGACCGGACGCCTTCGAGTTCACCAATCTGCTTACGCCCCGGGACCTTGCGAAGTGTGCGGTCGGGCAGGGGAAGTACGTGCTGATCACGGCCGACGACGGGGGAATCGTCAACGATCCGGTGCTTCTGCGGCTGGGCGAGAATCATTTCTGGCTGGCGCTGGCGGACAGCGACGTGCTGTTGTGGGCCAAGGGAGTGGCGCTCAACTCGGGTTGCGACGTGACGATTCGCGAGCCGGACGTGTCGCCCATGCAGGTGCAGGGGCCGAAGTCGAAGGAGGTCGTGCGGCGGCTGTTCGGCGACGAGGTGCTGGCCTTGCGCTACTACTGGTTCCTGGAGACGGACCTGGACGGGATTCCGGTGGTGGTGACGCGCACCGGGTGGAGCGGCGAAGTGGGGTACGAGATCTACCTGCGCGACGGCAGCCGCGGTGGCGAGCTGTGGGATCGCGTGATGGATGCTGGGCGCGACCTGGGGATCGTGCCGACCGGGCCTTCCGACATCCGGCGCATCGAGGCGGGCATTCTCAATTACGGCATCGACATGACGCTCGACACGAACCCGTACGAGGTGGGGTTGGGGTGGCAGGTCGATGGGGACCAGGAGGGCGACTTCATTGGCCGGGACGCGTTGGCGCGCATTGCCGCGCAAGGGCCGCGGAGGCTGCTGGCCGGGGTGGAGATCGCGGGTGAGCCGCTTGATCTCAACATGACGAGGTGGCCGGTGACGGGGCCGGATGAATCGGGCGAGCCGATTGGGTCCGTGACCTCGGCGGTCTACTCGCCGCGGCTGGACCGCAATATCGGGTATGCGATGGTGCCGACCCCGTTGGCCGAGCTGGGGACGCGTCTGCGCGTGACCACGTCGGACGGCGAGCGCGAGGCTACGGTCGTGCCGAAGCCTCGCGTGGATCCCGCGAAGGAGATTCCGAAGTCGTAGGAATAGCGCGGGCGATTGGGCGCGGCTAGGGGTTGGAGCTATGGGTTGGAGCCGGAACCGCTCCCGCCGCTGCCGATGAGGTCGGGAAAACGGTAGACGACGACGCCGGTGCCGGGCGCGTTGTCTACGTCGACGTAGCCCTTGTTGGCCATGCCAACCAGCACTTCCTCTACTTGCTCGAAGGTCTTGCCGGTTGCCAGTACGCCTTGGGTGACCGTCAATTCGCCGCCGTTGCCAACGGCTGCCTGCAAGAGCTCGTGGAGCAGGTCCTGCCGCCGCTTTTTCTTTCCGCGGCGTCGCTTCTCGGGAGCCGCCGATCCCACCGCCTGGGCCAGGAGATTGGGGTGCGGCACGCGCCCGTCGCGAATGTTGGCGTCTCTCACCAACGACTTCATCCTGATCAGGTCGATGAACTGGCCGACACCGAAGAGCCCGAAAGTCAGCAACCACAGAATTCCGGTGCCGACCTTGCCCAGGTAGAAGCGGTGAATGCCACAAACGCCTGCGAACGCCGTACACCACAGACCGTACCCCAACCCCGTGGAATAGGGCGGTTCGGTCTCGGCCACCAGCGCGCGGGAGGCGGTCGGCAGATTGACGTTCAGGTTCACGGACACGTTGCTCGCGTCCGGGTCTTGCTTGTTCAGGTCGCTCATGTTCGCCCTCTCGCGTGGGCTTTTCCTCGTCCCGTGCCCCGTCTACGCATGGCTCCAGCGTTTCGTTTCCGTCGGAAGGTAACACAACGTGGTTGAAGCCTGGCGATTCAGCGAGTACGATGGAGGGGTGACAAGAAACGCCCCAGCGACGCTCGCTACCCACCCGGCTGGCGATCCCAACCGAATCCTGCCGCAGGACCGACCGGTTCACGACTGGGAATCGGCCGAATCAAGGACGATGCTCCCGTCGTCGACGTTTGGCAGAGGCGGATGCAGGAGATGAGCGCCGACCTGCGCGCCGTTAATGAGCGGCGCCATGTGCCCGCCGAAGTGGTGCGGGCCGACGCGCGCGAAGCCGGGCGGGTCCTGCCGCCCGGGTCGGTGGACGCCGTAATCACCTCGCCCCCGTACCCGAACGAGAAGGACTACACCAGAACGACCCGCCTGGAGTTGGTCATGCTCGGCATGGTCAATAGCGTCGCGGACCTGCGAGCGCTAAAGAAGGGCATGGTGCGGTCGAACACTCGGGAAGTCTATAAGGTCGACTTCGCTTCATTGCGCTCCGTGCTGCGTTGGCCTGGGTCTACCCCACGTCAGGCCTCCTCGAATGCCAATCACTCCGCATCTGGAACGCGTGCGCCACGCTCAGGATCTTGTCGTCCGCGAAGAGGTTCCCGATCAGCGTGGTCGTGAGCGGCATCTCGGTCGGGCTCTCCGAGTCGGGGTTGCGCACGCCGAAGTCGTACGGCACGACCGCGGCGGGATGGCCGGTCTGGTTGGTGAGGCCGACATGACCCGACCCGCTCACGAACATATCGAAGTCCGCCATGAATTCGGCCATGTCCTTCATGAGGAGGTGGCGTCGGCGCTGTGACTGCACGAAATCGAGCGCGCGCACGTCCCTGCCGCCTCTGAAGCGACCCCGGCGCCGCCGTTCGCCCGGTTCGAGGTCTTGCGGGAGCGGTTCCGGCTCCCCGTCGCGCGCCACGTGAAAATCGAAAGCGGCGGACGACTCGACGCCTAGCGAATTGGAGCTGCCTTGGGGAATCTCGGGCACGGGCCGCGGGTCCGCCCCCATCTCGCGCAGCGCGTCCACGAACGATTCGGGCGCGTCCTCGCTGTACCCAATGCGCATGGCGCCGAGGTCGGGGTCGGGATCGAACCGGAACGGCGCGGTCAGCGACGCCGGGTCCTTGTCGTCGGCGCCGTGGATGGCGTTGAAGACGAGCGCGCAGTCCAGCGCGCTGCGGCACATGGGCCCCGTCTTGTCCATGCTCCACGACAGCACCATGCCGCCGTACCGGCTGACGCGCCCGAACGTGGGCCGCAGCGCGGTTAGCCCGCAACGCCGCGACGGCGACACGATCGACCCCTGCGTTTCGGTCCCGATCGCGAAGGCCACGCACGCGGCGGCGGTAGCCGATCCGGGGCCCGCCGACGACCCGCTCGACCCTTCGTCGAGATTCCACGGATTCAGGGTTCTGCCGCGGTACCATTGGTCGCCGCGAGCAAATTCCCCCGTCGCGAGCTTGGCCGCGAGCACCGCGCCGGCCTCGCGCAGCCGCACCACGACTTCGGAATCGTAGCGCGTAAACTGACCGCTGAATTCGGCGGCGCCCCAGGTGGTGCGCGTCCCGGCTACGGCGAACAGGTCCTTCAGGCCGTAAGGGATGCCGTGCAGGGGTCCGCGCCACTGTCCCGCCGTAATGTCGAGATCGGCCTGGCGCGCCTCTTCGCGGGCCCGTCCTTCCAGGATGGTCACGGCGCACAGGAGAACGGGATCGAGCCGCTTGAGGCGGTCGAGGTAGACCTCGGTCAGGTCCGAAGACGAGATGTGTCGCGCCCGAATCAACGCCGCGAGACGGTGGACGGGAAGGAATGCGAGATCCGCTTCGCTGGTGGGAACCGCCCCGCTCCAGCGCTCGATGTCGATTGCGCGACGCTCAAAGGGATTGCCGCCCGTTTCGCGCCAAAGCTTCTCCATGAGCGCGCCCGTTCCCCCTGGATAGGCCTGGAACTGAAGCGCAGGGGGCTCGCCGTTGCCGAGTGCCGGAGGGGGGGCCGGTTCCTGTTCCTGGATGGGTGTGGGCGCCAAGGCGGGAGATCCCCCCGGCCTGAAGGGCGCGGCCACCGTCGCCGCCGCGGCCGCGGCCAGAAAGTCGCGCCGTTCCATCGACGTTGATCGAGAGCTCTTCTTCATGGCTGCATTACCTTTCTCGTTGTGACTTACGATGATCTGCGAGTCGTACTCTTCGACGGCGACTGTGCCCTCTGCAATGCTACCGTCCGGTGGGCGGCGAAGCGAGACCGGTCGGGGCGCCTGCACTTCGCCTCGCTGACCTCGCAGGTAGCCCGCGACGTAGTGGCGCATTCCGATGCCGACTTCGAATTCGACGCCCTGCCGCAGGCCATAACACTCGTCGACCGGCGCGGCATCCACACGGAGTCGACCGCGGCGCTCCGCATTGCCTGCTCCCTGCGGTTTCCCTACCCGTTGCTGGGGCTTGCGCTGCTGGCGCCCACAACCTTGCGTGACGCCGTCTATCGGGTCGTCGCTCGCAACCGCTACCGATGGCTACCCAGGAAGACGGAGGCCCCGCCGCCCAGCCTCGCGGCGAGGATACTGGACGACGGGACCCCATTTGGCGATTTCGGTCAGCGCTGATCGCGGCCAGCGCCGTCAGTTCTGACTACAGTAGGTGTTGCCGGTCACGTTCGGGTTGGCGCTGCATTCGGCCAAACTGGGTGGGAAGCAGCTGTGACGCCCCTGCATGAACGCCACCGCCCACGGGCTGAGGTTCTCGGCCGCGAAACGCGCGTTGTCCTTCAGGCGCCGACTTTCCAGCCACAGCTCGAAGTTGCGCTCGCGGTCCAGGGCCAGCCACGCTTCGGCGTCCGTTGAAGCCGACACCGGGGGCACGCCAACGCGATCGCGCACGTAGTTGATTTTGGCAATGGCGCCGTCGCGGTCCCCCATGCGCAGCATCGCCTCGGCCTCGATCAAGCGCATTTCGTGGCCTTTTGCGAGAGGAATGTCGTCGGCCCGGCCGGTGTATTTCAGCTGCCTGTAAAACGGCTTGACTCCACCGCCGGACGTCTGGTTCATGTCCCGCCAGGGTACGCGCGGGTCCGTATCGGGTCCGATGCTGTCGTTGTACATGCCCCACACGGTGATCTGCTTCTGGTTTTCGTGGGTGAACTGCCAGACGGAGTTCCATTCCCGCCCGCTGTTGTCGGAACGGTGGGCTGCCCAGAGAAAGTCGTCCGGGATCTGCATGGCCAGCGATTGGGCGGCGGAAAAGTTGCCCAGAATAAGGTTCGCCTGCGCCATCCCCGCCGTTGCGGCTACCGCTATGGAATCGTGACCGCTGCTCTGCGCCCGCGTGCGTGCGGTCTCGAAACGCTCCAACGCGCGCGCATAATGCTGATTGGCGTCGTGCACCTGGCCCGGGTCTGCAACGCCGTCTCCATCCGCGTCCTCTCCTCCGAACACGGCGAGACAGACGTTGTCGCCGGCCACGCGGTTCGCCCAGCCCGCCCACATGTAGGCGGCGGTCAGGTACTGGTTGCTGGCGGCGTCGGATTGGGTCTCGCTCAGCCGCGCAATCCCGGCGGCGGCTCCCCAGCGGGCCAGCTGCATCGGGTTCCAGCTGGACTCCGCGTTGGTCACGGTCAGTCGGCCTTCGCCCGCGTCCTGCAACCAGGGCTGGGTCGCGTCGGCGTCCAGGTCCGTCGACGCCGGTCCGCCCAGCCACGCCATGTCGTTGACCGCCACTTCCACGTCGGCGACCACGCCGATGAGCACCGTCTTGCCCGCCGCCTCCTCGTTCAGCGCGTCGTCGACGATCGGGCCGGGGTTCACGACCTCGAACAGGTCGCAGCCCGACAGCAACGTCGCAACCACCATCGCCCCCAGGCTCGCCCGCCCGGCGGTTCCATACTTGCCGATCCTGTGTCTAATCATGGTATGCATTCCTTTCTTCGCGGGGGCGCGATCAGAAGTTCGCCCGCAGGGTCACGGAGAACATGACGGGCGCCGGCAGCTGGTAGTATTCGTACCGGGCCGGGAACGTACCCACCCCGCCGGAATAGCCCACGGTCAGCTCGGGGTCGATTCCCGCGCCTTTGGTCCACTTGTACGGGTTTTGCACCGTGGCGGTGAGCGTGGTGCCCGTCGCTCCCGGAATCAGGTTGTCGGGAATGAGCAGCGAGGCCGAGACCGTGCGGAGCTTGAAGAAGTCCGACGGACGCATCCAGAAGTCGAAATTCGGCGTGGGCAACTGACAGCGCGCACGCCAGATCGCCGGAGCCGACGACCAGGCCGCGGCGTTGTCCGGGTCGTCCAGACCCAGCTCGTTGCACTCCGGCCACAGTCCGCGTCGCACCTGTTGCCACGGCATGATGTTGAACTGGTACTGACCGCCGTGGAATTCGCCGAGCGCGTAAATGGTCAGGCGCTGGAAGAGATTGATCGAGGTGGTGCCGCTCAGGATGTGCGTGGGGTAGACCGGCCCGTAATAGTGGTTTTCCTCGATGATCGGATCCGCAATCGCGTCCGGGTTCGACACCGCTTCGCCCCACAGCGACACGATCGGGTAGCCGACCCGCACCCATTGACCCAGAATCGAACCCCAGCCGAGGAAGAACTCGGGCGCCTCGCCCAGGTTGATTACTTCGCTGTTGATCGTCGAGACCCGGCCCGTCACTTCCCACCTCACGTTGTCCAGCGAAACGGGCACGCCCCGCAGCTCGACCTCGATGCCCGAGTTCTTGAACTCGCCGACGTTCTTGAGCTGCGAGTTCAGGAAGCCGTCCGAGGGCGCCGCCGTAACAGGCATCAACGCGTCGCTGGTCACACTGTTGTACCAGCTGACGTCGATCCCGACCTGATCGCTGAACAAGCTGCCTTCGAACCCGAGCTCCAGCTCGGTTGAACGCTCCGGCCCAAGGTCGGGATTCCCGAGGTTCGACGGCGTTACGCCCGCTTGTCCTTCGTAGCCGGCCACCGGCGTCCAGGTCCGCACCGCGTCGAATGCGCCGGGCGCTTTCCCGGACTGTCCCCACGCAGCGCGCAGCTTCATGACCGGCCACCAGTCGCTGGGCCAGAAGTCCGTGTCCGAAACGACGTACGACGTGCTGAACTTGGGATACACCTGCAACCCCAGGTCCTCGCCGAACGCGCTGTTGCCGTCGACGCGCACGCCGCCGGTCAGGAAGAGATTGTCGCCGAATCCGACAACCTCCTGGGCGAAGAATCCGGCATTGACCACCTTGAGCAGGTCCTCGCTCGACGTGGTGGTCGCTCCCGACGTGAGCGTCTTCTCGCCGGGTCCGCCAAAGTCCTCTGACACGCCGTACACGGTGTGATCCCAGTCGCTGAAGATCTGTCCGCCCGCGGAAAACGTAGACGACACGTTGTCGTTGATGTCGCGCTCCCAGGTCGTGCCCAGGTCGAACGTGATCGTACGGTGCTCCCACTCGTTCAGGTTCCTGCGACCGCGTGGCCGCAGCACGTGGTCGAACGGGAAGTTCTGCTGATTGAACGCCGTGGTGTAGTCCAGCCCCATCGTCAACCGCGTCGTGAGTCCCAGGCCGTCTGCCGTGTGGGTCGTCGTGACGCCGCCCACGAAGTGTTCCACCCGACCCGAGTTGGTAATGTCGAACAGGATCTGGTCGGGGTCGCCCTGGTAGTTGTCCCGGTCCACTGCCGCGTTGGTGTAGTCCTGGGATCCCCGCAGCACGTTCAGCATGAAGCCCGTGGCGTTGTCGCCCATCTCCATGTAGTTGGTCGTCCGGTGGGTATACGACGTGTTCAGGTTGATGTTGACCGACGGCGTGGGCCGCATGCCGAAGTTGCCCCGCACGCTGTAGTTCCGATCGTCGTTGTTGTCGATCACGCCGTCTTCGTAGTTCATGCCGGCCGAAACGAAATAGCGAACCGTGTTCGTGCCTCCCGAAACCGACAGCTTGGCCTCGCCCAGCGGGCCGTTCGAGTACCACTTCCGCGTGAATCCCCAGTCCTCGGTGCCGCCCAGAATCGGACCCATGGTGTTCCCGGTCATGAAGCGCGTGCCCCCGGTGACCTCGGCGGTCCAGGTGGCATCCTGTCCGGCGCGTCCCTGCTTGGTGAAGATCTGGATCACCCCGCCAGCGGCCTCGGTGCCGTAAAGCGTCGTCGCCGCCGACCCGCGCACCACTTCGACCCTCTCGATGTTCGACGGGTCCACCAGATCGAGCGGGTTGGGAGAGGTCTGCGCCCCCGCAGGACCGGGATTGATGCTCTGCCGATTGTTGTAAATGCCCTGGTTGTTGTTCATCCGCACGCCGTCGATATAGATGAGCGGCTGCACGTCCTGACTGATGCTGTTCACGCCTCGAAGCACGATTTTCGATCCGCCGCCGACCTGTCCTTCGTTGCGCCACTGCTGAATGCCGGTCGTCTGCCCGTTCAGAATCTCGGTCAGCGTCTGCGAAGGCGTGTTCTCGAGCGCCGCCGCCCGCACGCTCCCCACGCTGTTACCCAGCTCTCGTCGCGACGAGGCACCCGGCGTTCCCGTAACGACCAGCTCGTCGAGCTCGAGCGCGGTCTCGCTCAGGCGGAACTCCAGCACGGCCGCTTGCTCGGCGGACACCTGCACCGATTCGCTCACGGTTCGGTAGCCGATCCGCTCCACGAACACCTCATGCGTGCCGAGGGGGACGTTGAGGATGATAAAGCGACCATTGTCGCCCGTGACGGTTCCGAGCCCAGTGTCTCCGACTCGGATCTGGGCGACGCCGATGGGCGTGTTGTTCGACGCGTTGAGCACGCTTCCCGTAATCGTGCCGGTCTGCGCCGCCACGACCGACGGCAGCAGTGCGGCCAGCATGGCGGCAAGCAGCAGCATGCTGGTGGTGCGAGGGGGCGATACGCCCCGGGTTGCGACATGGTTGGCTCTCATTCGGGCCTCCTTTGATGATTGCAGCATGGCGCTGCGCGATGGGGGTACGTCAGGGTCCAGCACAACGGGTGCATCATACGATGCGGGTCGTGCCGCGGCAAATGTGCGGGGAGCGGAGGCGCGGGGGCTGGTACTGGAAGCCGTGGTCGCTCGCGACCTCTGTCGCCCGCGTTAGGAAGCCGTGATGCCGTTGCCTGCTCTCAGCTTGGCCAGGAACTCGTCGGCGGACGAGCATTCCAGCAGCCAGTCGAACATCTCGGCCGTGACCGACAAGCTCGGCGTGGCGTTCATGAACGCCGACACCGTCTCCCACGCCGATTGACCGTACTTCCGCTTCACTAGACGCCTGAGGCCGTCGGTCATCCCGAGCTCGCGGCCTTCGGTGACTCCGAGTCGGCGGCCTTCGGTGACTCCGAGCTTGCGACCCTCGGTCATTCCGAGCTCGCGACCTTCGGTGATGCCGAGCTTGCGACCCTCGGTCATGCCGAGCTCGCGACCCTCGATGACTCCGAGTTGACGTCCTTCGGTCATTCCGAGCTCGCGGCCTTCGGCCTTCAACTCTGCGATCTCTCGCTCAAAAGTGGTCAATGTCATTTCCAGCTCCATACGCTTCTGTTCCATGCCGATGCTCCTAACGTCGCGCCAGGTGTTGATGTGTGCAAGCCGCTTGGCGATCTCCGAATCGGGCCATCTCTTCACGAAGATCACCTTGAAGAACCGCAAGACGTCCGCCACCAGGTCCAGGCTTTCGTCGCCCTCGCCTTCAAGTCGGCGCAGCAACCTCCGACACGCCACCGTCGCCGACTCCTCACCCGTACCCGCAATGGTCATGAGCGTGCGTGCGGTCCTTTGATTGTCGCCGGCGTATTCCTTGGCGTCGTCGGCACAGATCAAGGGGTAGCCGAACACGAGGTGGCACGGCGGGAACTCGTCCGGCTGGTGCGCCGGCACGTGACGCCACTCGGTGGGGGCGTTCCAGGTGCCGCGGGGTCCGCCCGTGTAGATCGCGATCGGGAACACAAACGGCGTGGAGCCTTCGGGGTGTCCAAGGCGGGATTGCCTGCTCATGAGGGTGGCCGGCCGCGTGGCGTAATCGATCATTCTCCACAGCATGTTCGCGTCGGGCGCGCTCTGCCATTCGATGGAGATGCCGACGACCTGGCCGTCCTTGAGACCGATCTCCCACGAGCTGTCGGCGATCCTCTGGCGTCCGGAGAAGTCCAGCGTAACGGTGGGCCAGATCCGTATCTTGTCGAAGTCGAACAGGGCAGCCGTTTCGGGGAGCAGCTCGGTCAGGATTCCCGCGACGACTCGCGGGAAGGTGAGGAGTTCCCTTGCGGCCCGGTCCTCGGTCCACATGGTATCGTCGGTTGGTGGCATGTCGTCTCTCGGTTCGGGATTGCGTGTGCAGGACTTACCCGAGAGAAGATATGGATTCCGAGGGGCGTTTCCATGTCTGGATGGGACTTATTTTTGGACAAATGTTTCCTGGCCGTACTCGGAGCCTACCGACCGATCGGAATCCTCACGAACGGAATGCCGGGCCGCAGCGCGTTGCGACCCGTCCTGGACGGCATGAGCGACGCCGCTGCATAGTGTAAGTAGGCCCCAGGCGATGAACGACCGAGGAGAATGGGCAAAGCAAATGAAGACCTTTTCGATTTCGCTGTGTTTAGCTGCGCTGGCGTGGACGCTGCCCGTCGCGGCCCAAGACCCCCCACTCCAGGAGCAGGAGATCATTAGACAGCTCACCATCGCCGGACCGGGCGAGTGGGACGAGGGCGTGGCTCGAAGCTTGAACGTGCCGCGCGAATCTCGATCTCCGGCATTGGTCGATGCCATGATCCTTGCTCTGGAAAGGGAAGTGGCTTGGGACAACGACCGTCGCAGGGGGCTGCCCATCGAGGCGTTCGACGGCCACGGTGAGCCCTCGGCCTTTCTGGCGCGAGAGCTCACGGCTCTCGGGGATCCGCGTGCCCTTCCTCGGCTCGCCTGGCACGCCTATAACGGAGGTCCCGTGGCCATCGGCCTGTTTCGGTTCGGACACCAAGCCGTGCCCCATCTGCTGACGGTGGTCATGTCCCCGGATGCGCTGGGCGATCACGCGCGCGCAGCGTTGTTGGTATTGTCCAGCATCGTCAAGGTGCATGGTGCGGGTGCGTACGAGGCCGAACTGGTGCAGGCCGCGGTACTCCACATTGACGGGCCTCCCGATCACTATCAGTCGGCGTGGAGCAACGACGAATCGATTGAAGCCCTTCCCGAGGCGATCGCGCTCGCGGGCGTGCTCCGCACACCAGCGCTCGTCGAGAAACTGCGGGTGCTAGCGACCGCCGAGGCAACGGCCGAAATTGAGGCCCAAACCAATTCGTCGTTCACCGCAGAGGTGGCGCAGAAGTGCGCCCAGTCCCATTTGGACGGAACCAGACCTCCGATCCTTTGCAACCCGGACCATTGGATTAGCCGGGCAAACGAAGGGTGACCCGGCGCGAGAGCGGCCCATGCCGTGCCCCGGCGGGTGTACCGAGCGACCGAACCGGGTATGTCCGAGCTACCGCCCGATCGGTATCCTCACAAACGGAACCCCAGGCCGCAGCGCGTTGCGACCCGTCGGGTCGTCGATGCCGCCGTCCGACGACCCGATGTGGCCCGCCAGCGCGATGCTGAGCACGGCCGCCGACACGAGCCCGCCCCCCAGGAGCGCGCTCCGCAGCGCCGAGAAGCGTTGCGCATCGATGCCCGTCACGTCGCTGCGCGGAATTCGGAGAGTATCGGCCACCTTGGGGCTGCGCTGCAGCTCGGGGACGATGCCGGGAATCGGCACCTCGAGCACGAGGACCTCGGGTTCGACCGCCAGTACGCGGCCTTCGAGGCTGAGCCGCGCCAAGCCCGTGGCCGACGCTTGGCGCACCTGCCCCTCGGGGGTCAGGCGGGCGCGTACTCGCTCGCCGACGGGCGGCTTTCCGGTCGTCGGCTGGAAGGTGGAACACGCTGGCGTGGTGAACAGCGCGACAATCGTGATCGCGGCCATGGCGGCGCGGCAAGGGTGGCGGCGCGCGAGATTCGTGGTCAGCATAGATTCAATATATCGTCTCTATCAGGGCTCGCATGGTCGTTCCGTTCGCGCTCGACCGGCTGCCTAGCCCGAGATCGTCGCACTCAGCCCCCAAAAAGAAAGAACCAACCCATGCGCAATCGCCTGCCGTTGCTCGTTGCCACCGCCCTCGTTGCCGCCGCGGCGGCCCTGTTCTCCCCAGTCCCGGCTATGGCCCAGGACACGCCCGACTTCCGCGCGGAGTTCAAGGGGCAGTTCGAGGGGTCGGCCCGCAAGTTCGTGGCGCTCGCCGAAGCGATGCCCGCCGAATCGTATTCGTGGACGCCAATGGAAGGGGTCATGACCGTGGCCCGGGTGTACATGCACGTCGCGCGGTACAACTACATGTACCCTCACCTGAATCTGGGCATCGACCCGCCGAAGGACGTGGACTACCGGTCGCTTGAGGAGTCGGTGACCGACAAGGACGAGGCGCTGCCCATTTTAGTCGCGTCGATGGAACATGTGCGAGCCGTCGTGGACGGCATGACCGACGCCGAATTGGCCGCGCCGGTCGAGCTGTACGGTCGCGAAGTGGCGAGTTGGGCCGTGTTGTTGCAACTCGTGACGCATATGAACGAGCATCTGGGCCAGTCGATTGCCTACGCCCGCATGAACCGGGTGGTGCCGCCGTGGTCCAGATAGGGGGGCCTTGCGGCTGCTAGCTTGCGGCTGCTAGAACGTCACCATCAGCGCCACCGTAAACACCCGATCCAGGGTCTTGCGGGGGACCAGCACTTCGCCGGCTTCTTCGCCAGCCGCGGATACCAAGGGCACCCGCGCCAATGCCGGCAGGTTGTCGAAATGCGCGCGGAACGACGTCTTGAGCCCGACGTGCGAGTTCATGGCAACGCTCAGGGAGTTGGTCCAGTCGGCGCGTAGGTCCGCTGGTTCGTCCGCATTGGCGTCCAATACCAAGTTGCTGGTCCACACCGTGTTAGGCGTGAGTGCGCGCCGGTAGTCCGTCGAGATCTGCAGCCCCAGGAACCGGCCATCCCCGTCGGGCGCGGGAACGACGTCTTGCTGGACCGTGTGCGTAAGGCCGTATGCGGTGCGGAACTGCTGTCGGTCCGATTCGACCAGCTGAGTCGAAATCCCCAGCACGTTCACCAACCGATGTCGGATGCCGGAGAAGGTGTTGCGCGTCCATCCCGACTTCAGGAAGATTGCGGCGCGCTCCGAGAATCGCCGGTCGAGTCGCGCCCGGCCGTAGTAGTTCTCCGCGGACGTCGAGGTCTCCGAACTCTCTTCGACTTGGTAGCTGGCCTCGGTCCCAACGGCTACCCGCGAGTAGGTCCTGGAACGCGTGCGGATACCGCCCGTCTCCAACCTTATTTCGCTCTGCTGCCAGGACCGGGTGATCGTGGCGGCGATTCCCAGCGTGTACGAGTCCGCGTTGCCCCCCGTCCTGACGAAACTCAGCTCGGTGGAGCTCTCCCAACGGCTGTCGGCGTCCTCGTCCGGCTGGGCCGACGCACTTGCTGGCGCAAGACAGGCCATTAGCAGGGCCGTCGTTGCGGCCAGGCGACGGCATGGGCGACGCCGTGGGGCATGCGCCTTGCCCGTCCGTCGCTGTATTGTAGTTACGCTCACTTTGGATGCCGCGTGCAGGTCAAGCCCCCTCTCAAACCATTGCGCAGACCAATGCCAAGAAAGCTAACCTCTGGCCGCGCCTTCGGGTTGGCCGCACTCGCCCTGGTCTGGCTGCCCGCCCCGACTGTCGCGTCCACCCCCACCGCCGCGTCCACCCCCACCGCCGCGCAGGACACCGCGCGCCCCCCGCAAGCCCCGATGAACATGACCATGCCTATGTCGATGGACTCCGTGCGCGGCTCGGGCGACATGATCATGACCATGTTGCGTAACCCCATGCTGCCCGGCCTGCGCGGCGTCAGCCCGTCGGTGGACCCGTTCGTGCCCGGCGAGGGAGTCGACACGGCGACCATCGAGTGGGCGGTCCCCCGCGAGACCATGCGCCTTGCCGACGGCGACACCATTGCGCTCGAAGCCCGCATCGTGAAGCGCCGGATCGGCGGACGCACCTTCGTCATGTACGGCTTCAACGGCCAATACCCGGGACCGCTGCTTCGGGTCGCGCAGAACACCCGCATCGTGGTGCGGTTCCGCAACGCCATCGACCTCCCGTCCACGATCCACTGGCACGGGCTCCGACTCGAAAACAGGTTCGACGGCGTCCCCGACGTGACCCAGGAGGCGGTTCCGCCCGGCGAAGAATTCGTCTACGAGATCGTGTTCCCCGACGCGGGCCTGTATTGGTACCACCCGCACGTCCGCGAGGACATTCAACAGGACGGCGGCCTGTACGGCAACATGATGGTCGATCCCGCCCGCGACGACTATTTCGGCACGGTCGCCCGCGAGGAGTTTCTCATGGTGGACGACCTGCTGGTCGACGGCGACGAGCTGCTCCCCTACGGCAGGGACGCCGCCAACTTCACGATCATGGGGCGCTTCGGCAACGTCATGCTGGTCAACGGCGAGGAGCGCTATGCGGCGACCGCGCGCCCGGGCGAGGTTGTGCGTTTCTTCATCACCAACGTGTCCAACGCGCGCACGTACAACCTCAGCTTTGCCGGGCACGAGATGAAGCTGGTGGGCACGGACCTGTCCCGTTTCGAGCGCGAAATGATGGTGGAATCGCTCGTCATTGCGCCGGCGGAACGCTATGTGGTCGAAGTGCGATTCGCCGCCGCGGGAACCTTTGCGCTAGTCAACCAGGTGCAAGTTGTTGACCATATGCGGGGCGTATTCTACGCAGCCGTCGACACCTTGGGTGCCGTCGTGGTCGAAGGGCCTGAGGTGGAAGAGGCCGACGCCCTCCTCTCCTCACACTCGGTCATGCGAACCGACGCGGTTCTCGCCGCCGAGCTTGCGGAATTCCGACCACATTTTGACCGCCCCGTGGACCACGCACTGCTCCTTACCGTCGATATCGACGGGCTGCCCATTCTTGTGCAACAGTTCATTTCCATCGACACCATTTACCGGCCCCCCGTCGAATGGACCGACGCCATGCCGAACATGAACTGGCTGTCCACGTCGAACGAAGTGCGCTGGATATTGCGCGACCAAGACAGCGGCGCGGAGAACGCCGAGATCGACTGGCGATTTCGCCTTGGCGACGTCGTCAAGATACGGCTGCGCAACGATGCGGAAGCCTTTCACCCCATGCACCACCCCATACACTTGCACGGTCAGCGCTTTCTCGTGCTTGCGCGCGACGGCGTTCCGAACCGCAATCTGGCCTGGAAGGACACCGTGCTGGTGCCCGTCGGGTCGACCGTGGACCTGCTGATGGAGGCGTCGAATCCGGGTGAGTGGATGATCCATTGCCACATTGCCGAGCATCTGGACGCGGGGATGATGGGGTCGTTCGAGGTTGTCCCTTGAGGGTCAGTCGCGACTCGCCGCCAGACGCAGGTGAATGCAGTACAGGGCGGGCACGACCATCATGAGTACGGCCGTCGTGATCAGGATGCCGAAGCCCATGGACGCGGCGAAACGCACAAGGAATCTGGCCTGTACGGCCTGTTCCAGAATCAACGGGGTGAAGCCGAGAAAGGTGGTCACGGAAGTCAGCATGATGGGTCGAAAGCGACCTTTGGCGCCCTCGATCACGGATTCCGTCACGGAGCTTCCCTGGCGCCTTTGCTGGTCTATGAAGTCGATCATCACAAGCGAGTCGTTCACCACGACGCCGCTCAGCCCGAGGAAGCCCATGGCCGAGGTGAACGTAAACGACACGCCCAGGATGACGTGACCGAGAATGGCCCCGATCAAGCCGAAGGGAATCACGACCATGATGATCGCCGGCTTGGTATAGGACCTCAGGGGGATCGCAAGTAGCGCGAAGATGGCGATCATGGCCAGGATGAACCCTCGCTGCAACGCCTCGAACGACTCGAACTGCTGTTGCGCCTCGCCCCCGAATGCGAAGGTCATGCCGGGGTTTGCCTCCGCAACCGACGCCAACACCGTGTTTTGCAGGAATGCCGTCACCTGGTTGGTCGAAGTCACGGAAGGATCCAGGTCCGCCGTTACCGTAACCACGCGCTGACCGTCGCGTCTGCGGATCGAGGTCGCCGACGTGCCCACGTCAATGTTGGCAACTGCGTCGAGCGGAACCTCAAAGCCCTGCGGCGTGCGAATGCGATATCTCGCTACATCGGTGATCGCATCGCGGTCGCCCTCGGGCAGACGCACGTAGACGCGAACCTCCTCGCGACCCCGTTGCACCCGCAGCGCCTCCTCGCCGAAGAACGCCGCACGTGCTTGCGCGGCGATGCTCTCCTGCGTGAGGCCCAGCGTACCAGCCTCGGGCTTTGTCTTGAGCTGTACTTCCCTCACTGCCTGCGTGTGATCGGAGCGAACGTCGAACACGCCGTCCATGCGCCGCAAGCTGTCGACGACAGCGGCCGCCATACCCTCCAGACGCTCCGCATCCGGGTGAAGGATCGTCACCTCCACCGGATTGCCCAGCGAAAGCACTTCGCCCGTATAGCCAATGCTGCGAGCCTCCGGAAGGTACCCGACTTCCTCTCGCCACGCCGCCAACACGCTGTCGGTTGGGATTTCCCGGTCTCCCAGGTTGAGAAGCTTGAAATCGATCGTGGCAATGTTGGATTGCGGGTTCAAGGTGGGTGCCGCAACCAGTCCGCCCCCTTGTTGGCGGGCGCCGAGACCTATCGTTACGGTCGTGCCTTGCAGGAGAGTCGGAGCATCCGCCGGACGCGCTTGCGATAGCCGGGCGATCGCTCGGTGCCCGGCCTCTTCGATTCTCGTGGCCACTTCGTGGGTTTGTTGCGCGGGGGTGCCCGCCGGCATCTCGAGGCTGACCGTCACGAAGTCGCTCTCCACTTCGTCGGCAAAGTTCGTCTCGACAATCCCGGCGGGCAGCAGAGAGACGCACATGATCAATACGCCCGTCGCGCCCGCCAAAGCCACTCCCGGCCGCTCGGTCGCGAACACCAGGCACCGATGAAGGGGGCCTTCGGTGAACGCCTTCAATCCGCGCGTCACGCCAGCCTGAATGCTCTGTACCGAGCGCACCACGGGGTTGGTCGCCACTCTGCCGTTTCTACGAAGATGGGACAGATGATTCGGCAGAACGAGCAGCGATTCCACCAACGAAATGAGGAGCATCGAAATGAGGACGACCGGCATCGGCCCCATGATCTCGCCGATCCCTCCAGGCAGAGCCAGCAGTGGCGCGAATGCCGCTACGGAGGTCAGGACGGCGAAGATCAGCGGCCCCTTGATCCTGCGCGCCCCTCTGATCGCCGCGACGACCCCCGGCGCGCCGGCAAGTCGTTCATGGTGTATGTGTTCGGCCACAACGATGGCGTCGTCGACCACAATGCCGATGGCGAGAACGAATGCGAAAAGCGAAAATGAATTGATGGGAAGGTCCAGTGCCAGCAGAACCGTCAGCGCTCCCACTCCCGACACCACCAAGCCGACCGCGACCCACACCGCGAGGCGAATCTCGAGAAAGAGCGACAACGCGCCCAGCACGAGCAACAGCCCCAGAGACCCATTCTTGATCAGCAGGTCGAGACGCTCGGCGAAGAGCTCCGAATCGTCGTTCCAGATCGTGATGCCGGTGCCCGCAGGAAGCGACGGGACGATGGTGTTCTCCAGGTGATCCTTCACCGCCGCCACGACGGCAGCCACGTCTTCGCCGTCGGCCCGAGAGATTTCGACGAAGGCCGCCGGGCTGTCGCCGTGACGCACGACGATCCCCGTATCCTCAAAGCCGTCGCGCACTTCGGCGATGTCTCCCAGGCGCACGACCGTGCCGTCGGTGCGCGCGAGCACCACGACGTCCTCAAAGTCGTGCTGGTCGTACCGTTGGCCGAGCGAGAGCACCCGCACGATGGACTCGGAGGTCTCGATACGCCCCGCGGAGAGGTTCAGGGTGCTCCGTCGGATGGCGTCCGCCACCTCGGGCAGGGTGATTCCCAGGGCGCGCAGCTGGTGGAGCGGCACCTCGATGGACAGCTCGTAGTTGCGCACCCCCGTCGTCTCGACCAGCGAAACCTCGGGGAGCGCCACCAGCTGGTCTTCCACGTGGTAGGCCAGCTCCTTGAGCGAGCGCTCGGAGACGTTCCCGTGGACGACGAGTCGCATCACGCTCTGTCGATTGGTCATCTCCCGAAAAACCGGGCGCTCGGCGCTCGCCGGAAAGGATTGAATGCCATCCACCGCCGCCTTGATGTCGTCGATCGCGCCGTTGATGTCCGTGCCCTGCCGGAGCTCCACTCGGACGGACGCCATGCCCTCCGCTGCGACCGACCTGACGGTCCGCACGTCGTCCAGAGAGTTGACCTGCTCCTCGATCTTGACGACGATGGCTTCTTCCACCTCTTGGGGGGTGGCGCCGGGATAGGCCACCGAGACCTCGACCTGGTTGAACGGAAGCGTCGGCCACGCCTCGTGCTCAAGACCCGTCAACGACAGGAGACCCGTCGCGACGATCCCCAACATGAGCAGGTTGGCAGCAACCCCGTTGCTTGCCATGTACGCGATCGGTCCAGGGCGTTCTCCGTGGTAGCGCCTCCCGGCCGATGTCAAAGGGACATCTCCGCTCTCTTCTCGGCGACGACGAATCTGAGCTTGCTGGATGGAGCCAGGGTTGGGAATGGGTTGATCCTGAGCTTGTAGCCCGGCGGGGCAACCTCGAATCGGAAGTACCGGGTCATCATCAGGAGGTTCGCCGCCAACTGGAGGTCAACCCAGCGAAACCCGAGGCACAGGTGGGTTCCGAGTCCGTAGGGAGCGTATCCAAACCCCAGGTGCTCCCGGCGAGGAATCTGGTAGCGGTCGATGTCGAACGAATAGGGGTCGGGAAACGCCTCTTCCATGTAGTGCGTCGCCGTAGTGGCGATGTAGATTCGTTCCCCCATCGGGAGTTCGTGTCCTTTGACGACGCAGGGATTCATCACGGTCCGAATCTGAATCGGAATGATCGGGTACAAGCGTTGGGATTCCTTGAGGAAGCGATGCGTCACGTCGATGGAGGCCCTGCCGAAGGCCTCCGGCCCCGGGTCGCCGTCGCCGAAAATCCGGTCGGCTTCCGCCTGTACCCTGGCGTACAGATCGGGATGCGAAACCAGCTCGTAGAGAGCAAAGCTGATCGCGTTGCCGAGGTAGAGGCTGACGATGAGCGGCGACACCAGCGAGAAGTGCAGGTCCGTTTCGGGCAGGAACTGGGGGTCGCTGGCGTGCAGGCTGAGGAAGTCGTCCACAATGTTCCTGGGACAGCCTACGCGCTGCGCCGGAGTGTGAAGTCGCTGGATTTCTTCGATCAGCTCGGCGATCCTCTTCTTTTTTCGTCGCATGCCGGGCGTCTTGAGCATGAACTTCGGAAGAGCGTGCTGAATGTGGGTAACCAGCGACCGCTCCTTGTATTCAATCACGTCCCGGAAGCAGTGCTGGGTGTCCATGCCCACTGCGAGTTGCGAGAACTGCGCGTTCATCAGCTCCTGAAGGGTGGTGACTGCGAGAAAGACGTCGCCCACTCTCCACTTCGCGATGTATTTGCGGCCATGCAGGAAGAGCTCGTCCAACCGGGCCTCGAGACTCTCGCGCGAGTAAGCGGACCGGATGGCTTTGCGCATGCGAAAATGATCGGCGCCGTCCATCGAGGGCAGTATCCGCGAGGCTCCGTACACCTTTTCGAAGTCCTCCAGGTAATCCTTGGACCGCAGCACGCTGCGACCGGATCGGTGCATCCATCGGTTGGTGTCGATGCCGGCGAGAAAGGTCATGCCGTTCCCGCTAAGGGGTGGACGTATCTTGAAGACCGGCCCGTGTTTCTTGGCGATGCTGGCGAAGAGCGCCGGAACATTGCCGTCGCGCGCATGGCGATTGAGAGCCAAATCTCGCAGCGGGACCGTCGGGATGTCCCTGGTTACGCTCGAACGCCGAAGCGATGGACCGGCAAGGTTGTGGGTAACGGCCGATGCAATGGAACGGCCGATCAGGTCCATCTTGCTTATCAGTTCGATTCGCTCTTCCGCCGCGTCGTCGAGCTCGAAGGCGTGGCGCATGACGCCGCACGCGTTGGCGAGGCAGATGACGATGACGTCCCGCGGGTCCGGAATCGCGTCGGTGAAGATGCTCTGGCCGATCCGCGTCTTGATGGAGCGACTCGCATTCCCCTGGTCGTCGCTGTACTTGCCCGTGTGCGCAACCGCGTTGGTCAGACTCCAGAAGTCGCCATCGTGATGCTGCAGTATGTTCAGCTCGACCAATCGATCGAGGCCGAGGTCGATGATGGACCCCGCCCTTGGGGCAAGGTACTCGATCCAGTACTGAGCGTTTCGTGCGACGGGTTCGCGCGCAATCTCCGCCAGGATGGGGTCCAGGGATTCATCGCCGGTTGGTGTGGAGTCGACGAGATACAGCGATTTCATGTCCGTGTCGATCCGCAGCATGAGCGACAGATCCGCGAGGACGGCGCCGACTACGGCACAATTCAGGTTCCAGCCGCGCACTTGGTGGAAGTATCCCGTGTCCTCGTTCAAGAGCATTAGCATGAGCTCCTGAGTCAGGCTTAGCCCGGACGCTTTAGTTGACATTCGTCCCTCCCGTTCCGCTATGGCGGCGGCTCGGCGCTGGTCAGAACCTGCATGCCCTCGGTGGCAAACGAGATCCCTCCTACGATCACGAGCTGTCCGTCCGTCAGGTCACCCGTCACGAATACGTCGTTCTCCGCACGTTGCACCACCTCCACGGAGACGATGTCCACGATTCCCCCCTCCAGAACGGCCCAGACCTCGTTCCCCGGCTGCAGGGCTGCCAGAGGAATCGTGAAGTAGCGGTCCAATTCGAGTCCTTCGATCTCCACTTCCACGAATGAGCCGATGAGCAACGGAGGGGCGGAACCCAGGACGCCACCGTCGTCGCCGTCCGCAGGCGCCGAAAACGGGTCGGGTACGCGAACCACCACGTCAATCGTGCGGGTGTGCTCGTCGAGCGACGTCTCGGCCCGGTCCACAAAGCCCTGCCACTCATGGCTGCGGTCGCCGTGCCTGGAGACGATCCGTGCCGGGACCCTGGTATCCCCGTCCCCAGGAGCAAGATCCCAAAGTTCGGGCAGAAGGGCCGCGTCGGAATCGGAAAGGGGAACCACGACCTCCGCCGCGTCGGTAGCGAACAGGCGCCCCACCGCCTGGCCCGCCGCGACGAGCTGTCCAACCGCAACGGACTCCTCCCTCACCGAGGCATTGAAGGGTGCGGTCACCCGAGTGCTGGTCAGGAGCATGTTGGCAGCTGCAAGTCGAAGTTCGTCTCGCGCCACCGCCACGTGAGCAGCGCGCAGCTGGGGCTCCCGTAGGGTCAGGGAGCTTGGCTTGGGTACCGAGTCCGCGCCGAGCTGCCGATTTGCATACGACTCGTATTGGGTCAGTGCAATCGCGGCCCGCTCCTGCTCTTCACTGAGCGCCAATCGGCGGGCTGCCAAATCGGCTTCCGCCGCTCCGACCTGGTACCTGTAGTCGACGTCTTCGACTTGAAAGAGCGTTTGGCCGGCCCGTACGCGGCCGCCGCTGCGGAATCCCGGGTGCACGGAGACGATGCGACCACCAACCTGCGACACGATGTCGATCTCCTCGCTCGGCCGCACGGTGCCGGACCCGAACACCGGCAAGGTACCAGACCGGGCACTGACCGATGCGGTCCGTACGAATGGTGTCTGAGAAGGTGGCTCGACGCGCGCAGGCTCGGGAGCCGATGAAATCAGAATGGCCGCGACGGCCACCGACACGCCCAGCAGGATGGACGCCAAGGCACGACCTCCAATCCGGATCATACAGGGCCTCCCGTGTTCTTTGGGACGCTGGGTGGCTGGACCTTCCCAAGTGGCAACATAGACCATACATTCCACTCGTTCAAGCTTTCCGTATCGAATCGGATCGGAAGACGATGGGAGCAAGGCATCAGACCTCGTAGGCGAGTCGCGATCATCGGAGCCGGCGTATCCGGCCTCGGAGCGGCATGGGCGTTGTCGAAACACCCCGACCGATTCGCCATTCGCGTCTTCGAAGCCAACGATCGAATCGGCGGAAACGCGGTCACGGCCGACATGCCCCAGGACGACGGCAGCTCGATACCGTTCGACGTCTCCGTCACGGCGTGCATTCCTTCGGTCTACCATCACTTCCGGCTCCTGCTCCGCCGGTTCGACATTGATCTCCTCGACACCCGGTTCAGCTACAGCGTCAAGTACCGTGACCAGATCTATGCCCACGACCTCGAATCCGAGATCGGCAGGGAGCTAGAGTCGGAGATCCGGCGCTTCCAGAAGCTTATGGCACAGCTTCACAGGGTCGGAGTTCTGTCCCGCTCCCGGTCGAAGTTTCTGAGCGCGATCAACCCGTTCAACTACGTCAGCATGGGTACGGTGCTCGACCTATGGGGGTTTTCGGGCGCCTTCAAGTTCAAGGTCCTGAAGCCCATGTTCGTGAACTTCCTCATGGCTACCAACGTCTTCGACATGCCCGCTTCGCTGTTTGCCCGCTACCTCGAGTTCTTCAACATCGAGAGCGCGACGCCAATGCTGACTTGGGATCAGGGAACTCGGCGAATCTACGAAGCGCTGTCCGTCGGTTTTCGCGACCGGATCACCTCAGTCGCCCGATTCGGAAAGTGTCTCGCCTGCCTTCCCAGGTGGTGGTCGAGGACGAGAGCGGCCGCACGGAGCACTTCGACGATGTCGTCTTTGCCTGCAACGCGAACCAGGCGTTGATGATGTTGGACGACGCGTCCTTCTTCGAGCGTCATCTGCTGTCGTCCGTTCGATACGAGAGCGAGCTGCACAACCACACCGTCGTGCACAGCGATTCGTCGGTCCTGCCCGACAACGAGGCGACACCCATCGAGACGCGCAGCAATCACATTGAGCAGTACGGTGCCAGGCCGGACAACTACGAGATCACCTACATCATGCACAACCAACAGCCGTGGGCGGGCAAATCGGACAAGCCGTGTCTCGTGACCTACAATCCCCGGCGTCGCATCGACGAGCGCAAGGTAATCAAGCGCTATTGGTTTCAGCACGTCGTGCACGACGTACGGCACGTGGCCCTCCTGATCAATCTGTTTCGCTTCATCCAGGGCAAGCGGCGGAGCTGGCACTGCGGTGCGCACACGATGATCAACAGCCAGGAAACGTGCTTCGTTTCGGGACTCGCTACCGCGAGGCAACTGGGTGCCGACTACCCCTTCAACGACCCGGAGGCGAGGCGATGGTTCAACTACTATGGCCGCATCATGTACGGATGGCGGTTCCGGAGAGCGTAGCGAGCTTGTCGCGCAGCCACCATACGGACCACCCAAGGCTTGCCAGGCGCTTTGGACATCCGTTAGCCGCTGCGAAGGGCACCCTCATGAGCAGGCAATCCCGCCTCGGGCACCCCGAAGGCTCGACGCCGTACGTGTTCCCGATCGTAATCTACACTGGCGGACCCCGCGGCACCTGGAACGCACCCACCGAGTGGCGCCACCAGCCGGCGGAGCAGCCGGACCAGTTTCGCCCGCGCCACCTCGCATTCGGCTACCCCCTGATCTGCGCCGACGACGCCAAGGACTACGCCGGCGACAATCCAAGGACCGCACGCACGCTGATGACCATTGCGGGTACTGGGGAGAAGTCGGCGACGGTGGCGTGTCGGAGGCTGCTGCGCCGACTCGAAGGCGAGGGCGACGCCAGCCTGGACTTGGTGGCGGCCGTCCTGAGGTTCTTCAAGGTGATCGTCGTGAAGACGTGGCCGGAATCGGAGATCGCGAAGCGGCTTGCACACATCAACACCTGGCGCGACGTTAGGAGCATCAGCATGGAACGGAAGCGAATGGAGCTGGAAATGACATTGACCACGTTTGAACGAGAGATCGCTGAATTGGAGGCCAGAGGGGTGGCGAAGGGTCACGAGCTCGGAATGGCCAAGGGCATGGCCCGGGGCCGGAAGCTCGGGATCACCGAAGGCCGCGAGCTTGGCGTCACCGAAGGTCGCAAGCTCGGAGTCACTGAAGGCCGCGAGCTTGGGATGACCGAGAGCCTCAGGCGTCTAGTGAAGCGGAAATACGGTCAATCGGCGTGGGAAACGGTGTCGGCATTCATGAACAGCACGCCGCGCTCGTCGGTCACGGCCGAGATGTTCGACTGGCTGCTGGAATGCTCGTCCGCCGACGAGTTCTTGGCGAAGCTGAGAGCGGGCAACGGCGTCACGGCTTCCTGACGCGGGCGTTCTGGATGGTGTGATCCGCTTCTCATTCGGCCAGGGAAATGCTGATTGCCTCGTCCTGCTCGTCGTCGAGGACCGCCGCTGCCTTGCAGTCTGAGGGTTCGGGCCAGCCAGGAAACATATGTCCAAGAATTAGTCCCATCTAGACATGGAAGCGCCCCTCGGATTCCATATCTTCTCTCGGGTAAGTCCTGCACACGCAACCGCGAACCGAGAGACGACATGCCACCAACCGACGATACCATGTGGACCGAGGACCGGGCCGCACGGGAACTCCTCACCTTCCCGCGAGTCGTCACGGGAATCCTGACCGAGCTGCTCCCCGAAACGGCCGCCCAGTTCGACTTCGACAAGATGCAGATCAGGCCCACCGTTACGCTGGACTCCTCCGGAAAGGAGAGAATCGCCGACAGCTCGTGGGAGATCGCACTCAAAGACGGCCGCGTGGTCGGCATCCCCATCGAATGGCAGAGCACGCCGGACGCGAACATGCTCTGGAGAATGATCGAGTACGCCACGCGACTGGGGACCCTCATGAGCAGGCAATCCCGCCTCGGGCACCCCGAAGGCTCGACGCCGTACGTGTTCCCGATCGTAATCTACACTGGCGGACCCCGCGGCACCTGGAACGCACCCACCGAGTGGCGCCACCAGCCGGCGGAGCAGCCGGACCAGTTTCGCCCGCGCCACCTCGCGTTCGGCTACCCCCTGATCTGCGCCGACGACGCCAAGGAATACGCCGGCGACGATCCAAGGACCGCGCGCACGCTGATGACCATTGCGGGTACGGGCGAGGAGTCGGCGACGGTGGCGTGTCGGAGGCTGCTGCGGCGACTTGAAGGCGAGGGCGACGACAGTTTGGACCTGGTGGCGGCCGTCTTGCGGTTCTTCAAGGTGATCGTCGTGAAGAGGTGGCCGGAATCGGCGATCGCGAAGCGGCTTGCACACATCAACACCTGGCGCGACGTTAGGAGCATCGGCATGGAACAGAAGCGTATGGAGCTGGAAATGACATTGACCACTTTTGAGCGAGAGATCGCAGAGTTGAAGGCCGAAGGCCGCGAGCTCGGAATGACCGAGGGTCGCAAGCTCGGCATCACCGAAGGCCGCGAGCTCGGGATGACCGACGGCCTCAGGCGTCTAGTGAAGCGGAAATACGGTCAATCGGCGTGGGAAACGGTGTCGGCATTCATGAACAGCACGCCGCGCTTTTCGGTCACGGCCGAGATGTTCGACTGGCTGCTGGAATGCTCGTCCGCCGACGAGTTCCTGGCGAAGCTGAGAGCGGGCAACGGCATCACGGCTTCCTGACGCGGGCGTTCTGGATGGTGTGATCCGCTTCTCATTCGGCCAGGGAAACGCTGAGTGCCTCGTCCTGCTCGTCGTCGAGGACCGCCGCTGCCTTGCAATCTGAGGGTTCGGGCCAGCCAGGAAACATATGTCCAAGAATTTAGTCCCATCCAGACATGGAAACGCCCCTCGGATTCCATATCTTCTCTCGGGTAAGTCCTGCCCACGCAACCGCGAACCGAGAGACGACATGCAACCAACCGACGATACCATGTGGACCGAGGACCGGGCCGCAAGGGAACTCCTCACCTTCCCGCGGGTCGTCGCGGGAGTCCTGACCGAACTGCTCCCCGAGACGGCCGCCCAGTTCGACTTCGACAAGATGCAGATCAGGCCCACCGTTACGCTGGACTCCTCCGGAAAGGAGAGAATCGCCGACAGCTCGTGGGAGATCGCACTCAAAGACGGCCGCGTGGTCGGCATCCCCATCGAATGGCAGAGCACGCCCGACGCGAACATGCTCTGGAGAATGATCGAGTATGCCACGCGACTGGGCACCCTCATGAGCAGGCAATCCCGCCTCGGGCACCCCGAAGGCTCGACGCCGTACAGTGTTCCCGATCGTAATCTACACGGGCGGACCCCGCAGCACCTGGAACGCCCCCACCGAGTGGTGCCACCAGCCGGCGGACGAGCCGGACCAGTTTCCCCCGCGCCACCTTGCGTTCGGCTACCCCCTGATCTGCGCCGACGACGCCAAGGAATACGCCGGCGACGATCCAAGGACCGCACGCACGCTGATGACCATTGCGGGTACTGGGGAGAAGTCGGCGACGGTGGCGTGTCGGAGGCTGCTGCGCCGACTCGAAGGCGAGGGCGACGACAGCCTGGACCTGGTGGCGGCCGTCATGAGGTTCTTCAAGGTGATCGTCGCGAAGACGTGGCCGGAATCGGAGATCGCCAAGCGGCTTGCACACATCAACACCTGGCGCGACGTTAGGAGCATCAGCATGGAACGGAAGCGAATGGAGCTGGAAATGACATTGACCACGTTTGAACGAGAAATCGCTGAATTGGAGGCCAGAGGGGTAGCCAAGGGCATGGCCCGGGGCCGGAAGCTCGGGATCACCGAAGGCCGCGAGCTTGGCGTCACCGAGGGCCGCGAGCTCGGGATGACCGAGAGCCTCAGGCGTCTAGTGAAGCGGAAGTACGGTCAATCGGCGTGGGAAACGGTGTCGGCATTTATGAACGGCACGCCGAGCTTGTCGGTCACGGCCGACATGTTCGACTGGCTGCTGGAATGCTCGTCCGCCGACGAGTTCCTGGCGCAGCTGAGAGCGGGCAACGGCATTCCCGGTCTATGACGTGTCGAGGCGAGCCCCTGCGAAAGCCTCTGGACCGCAGCCTCGCGAACGCGGCGCGCTCCCTCGCGCGCCCATTCCACGTCTTCGCCGGCCTGATCGGCGAGCGCATCCGCACCGGCGTCGCCTGGTCGCCGTTCGCCCCGGGATACTTCGCCGACCCGTACCCGGCCTACCGAAGACTGCGGGAACGCGACCCATTGCACCGCAGCGTGATCACCAACAGCGTCTTGCTTACCCGCTACGCCGACGTCGACCGCGTCCTTCGCGACCACAGACGCTTCGGCAACGACATTAGAAAGGCGACCGCCAGTAACGTTTCCGTCCAGGTCCGCGAACGGTTCAACCAGAGCATCCTCATGCTCGACCCGCCCGATCACACCCGATTGCGCCGACTGGTGATGCGGGCGTTCACGCCCCGGCAAGTGGCTCAAATGGAAGACTACGTCCGCCGCACCGCACACGGACTGCTTGACTCCATTGGCAACGCCGACGAATTCGACCTGGTGCCGACGCTCGCGGTGCCGCTGCCGACGCTCGTCATTGCCCGCATGCTCGGTGTTCCGCAAGAAGATCTGGATCGCTTCAAGCGCTGGTCGACCGGGCTGGCGCGCTCGGTCGAACCCCTGATCTCGAACCGGGAAAGAGAGCGGGTGTTCCAGTCGCTGGAGCAGCTGTCCCGATACCTCGCCGGCATCATCGAGCAGCGGCGCAAGGAGCCCAGCGACGACCTCGTCTCGCGCCTGGTGGAGGCCGAAGACGAGGGCGACAAGCTCACCGCGGACGAGACGGTGTCGATGCTTCGGCTCTTGCTGGTGGCCGGTAACGAGACGACCACCAACTTCATCGGAAACGGCGTACGGTCGCTGCTCCATCATCCTGAACAGCTCGCACTCTTGCGCGAACAACCCGAACTCATACCGGCGGCCGTCGAGGAGCTTCTCCGTTATGACTCCCCGGTGCAGTGGGACATACGCGTCGTCCTCGATCGAGTGGAGCTGGATGACCTGACGGTCGAGCCGGGATCTCTGGTTTACCCGTGCATCGGCGCCGCCAACCGCGATCCCGAGCAGTTCGCGCACCCCGACAAGCTCGACATCACCCGCGCCGACCAAGGAAACATCTCCTTCGGGCGCGGCATTCACCATTGTCTGGGCGCCCCGCTGGCCCGCCTGGAGGGCCGAATCGCACTCGAAGTGCTGTTGGAACGGTTCCCGGAGCTCGGATTCGGAAGGCGCCGGCCAAGGTTCCACCGGAGCGTCACGCTCCGCGGGCTTCGTCACTTCGATGTTCGGGTGAGGTCTCGGGACTGACCGGCGCAAGTTTGCGGCCCTCGGGGCGATTGCGTAGGATTGGCGTCCATCCTCCATACAACATCCGCAACGTCACCGTGAGGAAAAATGATCCTACGCCATCTTCCTCACACGCGCCGACAGGCCTCCACCACCCCCGATACGCAGGTAAAGAGGGGACGGCAGAGGGCCTTCTGATGTGGTTGCGGCGGACGCTGGCGGTTCTGGTGCTGGTCAGTTGCTACGGAGGAGATCACGCGGGGCCGGTTGCGCCGCTTGAACGGGTCGCCGAGCCCGGTGCCCCTGATCCGTACGCCGTCGGATACTCCTAGCAAGGTGCCGACCGGGGAGCCCTGACGGCGCTCTATGACTCCACGAGCGGTGCCGGCTGGACGAATTCGACCAACTGGCTGGAGGCGTCCGTCCCGCTGAACGACTGGTACGGCGTGACGGCCACGACGGGCGACGAGGTGACCAAGCTCTGGCTGCACTCGAACAACCTCGCAGGCTCGCTCCCGAGCTCGTTGGGCGACCTGGGCAGTCTCGACACGCTCAACCTGGGTAAGAACAACCTCACGGGGGCGATTCCATCCACACTGGGGAGCGCGAGCGACTTGCGGGTGCTCTTCCTGCAGCGCAACGAATTCTCGGGCGGAATCCCGAAGGAGCTGGGAAGTCTATCGGAGCTGGTGTTGCTCAACGTGAGGGCCAATCAGCTGACGGGCGAGGTTCCGAAGGAGCTCGGCGGCTTGGCGAACCTCCACACTCTTAACCTGATGGAGAACCAGCTGTCGGGCGCGCTCCCGGCCGAACTCGCCTCGCTGAGCTCGCTGTCGCGCTTTCTGGTGGGCGGGAACGCCTCGCTCTGCCGCCCGGACGACGCGACTTTCACAAGTTGGTTGAACGGCATCCAGAATACCGATGCGCTCGCCCTTTCCCTGTGCACGCCCCCTCCGCCGGAGGCGCCACCGACGCCGTCGGGATTGAGTTTGGAGCCGGCCGACGCCTCGCGGACGATGACCGTGTCGTTCGGGCAGGTGGAGGGAGCGGTGGACGAGAACGCGCAGTACCGGGTCCGAGGCCGGGAGGAAGGGGCCGAATGGACGACGTGGGCCACGGTCGTGTCGGTGACCGTGGAGGACGGCACGGTGCGGGGCAGCACGGGCGAACACACGGCCGGGAAGGCGTACGAGGGGCAGGTGCGGGCGTGCGGAGAGACGCAAAGCGACGCAACGTGCAGCGCGGCGTCCGAATCGGCGTTCGGGGCTACTCGCGCGTCGGGGCCGACCGGTGCCGCCGCGGCCCCGGGGTCGCCTCCCCAGACGGTACTCACTTTGTCGTGGACAATTGAGGATGCGGAGAATCACGAGAACGCGGGCTACGACATCGGTTACAGCGCCGACACGACGGCCACGGGTCCCGAGACGATGTTGGCGGGAGCGGACGTTCCAGCCTTCACGGCGACTCAGGCCGACATATCGGATCTGACTGCCGACACGTGGTACCGCCTCTTCGTGCGCAGCCACGTCGAGTGGGGCGGCACTCGCTACTTCGAGTCGCCGTGGGCGTCGGCGACGGCCAGTACGGACGCGGAAGAAACGCCGCCCCCCGCCTCGTCGGACCGTGGGACACTCGAAGGCCTCCATGGCGCAACCGGGGGCGGCGACTGGACCAACTCGACGAACTGGCTCGATTCCACGGTTGCGCTCGACGAGTGGTACGGGGTGACGGCAACCTCCGAGGATGTGGTCACGAAGCTCTGGCTGCATTCCAACGGCTTGGCCGGCGCGATTCCCGACACTCTGGGCAACCTCGCGTCGCTCGACACGCTGAACCTGGGGAGCAACCAGCTGAGCGGCGACATCCCGGGGAAGCTGGCCAGTGCGACCAACCTCAGGGTCCTGTTTCTGCAACGCAATCAGCTGACGGGCGCAATCCCGGCGGAGCTGGGCGCGCTGACTGGTGCCACGCTGGTCAACCTCAGCCGCAACCAGCTGAGCGGCGAGATTCCAGCCGAGCTGGGGCAACTGACCTCGGTGACGACGCTGAATCTGCGAAACAACCAGCTCACCGGTGCGCTTCCCACCGAATTGACGTCGCTCACGGCGCTAGGCCGCTTCTACGTCGCCAACAACTCGTCGCTCTGCCGTCCCGACGAGGAGTCCTTCACCACATGGCTCGACGGCATCGCGCAGACCGACGCGCTCGAGCTGCCGGTGTGCGAGCCTCCCACGCCGGACCCACCGGCTGCGCCCACCAACGTCGCCGTCCAAGTCGTCGACACGGTACCCACCACCATGACCCTGGCGTTCGACCAGGGAGCGGACGCAACGGCCGAGAATGCACAATACAGGTTGCGCATCCGTGCGGGAGGCGGCGAGTGGACCGAATGGGCGACCGTAGTCGGGGCGGCCCTGGACGAAGGGCGCGTAACCGCCAGGACCGGAAATCACGATTCCGGCACGGTGTACGAGGTGCAGGTTCGCGCCTGTGCCGCGACCCAGAGCGACGAAACGTGCAGCGCGGCGTCCGAATCCGCGTTCGGGGCGACGGCCGCCCCGGCACCCACCGATGCCGTGGCCGACACCACCTCGCCTCCATCGCAGACGGCGCTGAGTTTTTCCTGGACCATCGACAACGCGAACGGCGGCACGCACGCGGCCTACGACATCGGTTTCAGCGAGAGCACGACGGATACGGTTCCGGCCACCATGCTGGACACCGCGAGCGTGCCCTCCTTTGCGGAGACCGAGGTGGAGATCGCGGAGCTCGAGGCGGACACCGAGTACCGGCTCTTCGTACGCAGCCATGTGGCGTTCGATGGCACGAGGTACCACGAGTCGCCTTGGCAATCCGCCACCGCCCGGACCGAGGCCGAACCACCACCGCCCTCGTCTCCCGATCGGGCTACCCTGGTCGAACTCTACAACGCCACCGGGGGTTCCGAATGGACGACTTCGACCCACTGGACGGATTCGACGACTGCCGTAGGACAATGGCACGGAGTCTCCACCGACTCTCTGGAACGCGTGACCTCCCTGGCGCTCTCCAGCAACAATCTCGCCGGCACGCTGCCCGCTTCCCTGGGCACCCTGGCCGAGGCCACCTCGCTCGCCCTGGACGGGAACGACCTGTCGGGCGCCGTGCCGTCCGCACTTGCCGATCTGTCCAACCTTCGCGAGCTGCTCCTGCACGGCAACGGATTCTCCGGCAGCGTGCCGGGCGCAATCGGCAATCTCCAACACCTCGAACGCCTTGGCCTGAGCAACGGCGACGAAGGCGAGGGAAGGCTTCCAATCGCACTGACCTCCCTCGATTCGCTGCGCTGGTTTCACGTCGACGAGCCGTCGGCCGACAGCGTGGGGCTGTGCCGTCCGAACAACGCCGATTTCGACACGTGGCTGAGCGGGATCGACTCGACCAACGTCGACGATCTGCGCCAGTGCACCGCGAGCGACCTCACCGACCGCGAAATCCTCACGGAGCTCTACCACTCCACAAGAGGAAACAATTGGTCCAACAAGAGCAATTGGCTGACGGACGCTCCGCTGGGTTGGTGGCACGGCGTGGACACCAACTCGGACGGAGAGGTGACTTCAGTCAATCTCAACAATAACGGGCTGACGGGAACGCTCCCTGCCAGCATCGGTGGTCTGGAGAGCCTGACTCAGCTCGTTGTATCAAACGATGGGATTGGGGGCACCATACCTTCCAGCCTGGCGGACCTTCGAGAGCTCAATACCGTGTGGATTGCCGGGACTGACGTTACCGGCCAAATCCCTGCAGGGCTTGGACACACGGGGCTGAAGCAGCTCTACCTCCACCAGAACAACCTGACGGGGTCCCTGCCGCCGGACCTGCTGAACTCGAGTACTCTGACGTATTTCACCGCCGTTGGGAACAACCTGACGGGATCCATACCCCCAGTGGAGACGGACGACCTTCCGCTTGGCGTTCTCAAGTTGGGGGACAATCGGCTTTCTGGATCAATCCCGACCAGTTTGGGCAGTTTGAGCGATCTGTCCGCCCTGCTACTGCACTTGAACCGACTGTCGGGGCCGTTGCCGAGCGAGCTGGGCAATCTGAGTCGGCTAGAAGCACTCACCGTCCAGGGGAACTCGGCCATGGCGGGGTCCGTGCCCGCCACCTTCACCGCGTTGACCCGCTTGCGCGAGTTCCGCGCCGACAAGACGGGCATCTGCTTGCCCGACGATCAGGCGCTCCGAAACTGGTGGCGGCGCGTGAAGACCCGTAGCGTCGAATTGTGCCCGCCCACCGGCGACTACGCCTACCTGACGCAGGCGATTCAGTCGACGGTCTGGCCGGTGTCGCTGATTGCCGGCCGAAAGGCGGCATTGCGAGCCTTCGTCACGGCGCCCGATACTACGACCCAGACGATGCCGTCGGCTCGGGCGACGTTCTTCGTGAACGGCCTACAGAAACACGTGGCCGACATTCCGGCAGGGACCTCGGTCATTCCCGTCGAAATCGACGAAGGCGATCTCGCGTCGTCCATCGATGTCCTGATTCCGGACTCGGTGATTCAGCCGGGCCTTGAAATGGTCGTCGAGATCGATCCCGACGGGACGGTCGATTCCACGGTGGCCTTTACCCGCCGGATTCCGGCGGAAGGCAGGCAAGCCGTCGAGGTGCAACGGCTGCACGCCGCGCAGATCACGCTCATTCCGTTCCTGTCGTCGTCCGATCCCGATTCGTCGCTCATAGCCATTGTGGATTCGATGGTCGCGGACCCCCTTGGTCATCGGTTGTTCGCCCATACCCGCAACCTCATGCCTTTCAGTGCGGTTTCGGTGACGGCTCACGAGCCGGTGACAATGACGAGCGACTGGCCAAACCACCAGATAGGCCAAATACAGGCGTTGCGCATCCTCGAAAACGGCACCGGACATTACCACGCGCTGGCGCAGGAGATGTTGGGTGTAGCGCGACAATCAGGATGAGACGCTTGCGACAAACAAGGTGAGACGGCCGGAGGTGGCGGCGGGAGGTTTGAGCTTTGGTGTTTCCCTGGGATCAGGAGAGACGCGAAGTGCCGGGCCGACGGATTACGGACCACCAGATGGAGCTGTACATGACCGCTCGACGGAAGGACGGGCCTGCGCTGGCGGCGGCGAAGGCGGGGTTCAGCAGGGCGACGGCGTATCGGATCGAAGGGGATCCGGGGCGTCGGTCGGTGAAGAAGCCTCGGGGGCGGAGACGCCCCGACCCTTTGGCGGGGATATTCGACGAGGAGATCGTGCCGCTGCTGGAGGCGAACCCGGGGTTGCGGGCGGTGGCGCTGTACGAAGAGATGATGCGGCGTCATCCGGAACTGCATCCGGGGGTTCGGCGGACGCTGGAGCGACGGGTTCGGAGCTGGAAGGCGAAGCACGGGCCGGCGCGCGAGGTCGTTTTCCGACAGAAGCACGAGCCGGGGCGACGGGGGTTGTCGGACTTCACCGACGCCGGGCGTCTGGGGGTGACGGTTGGGGGAGAGAAGCTGGTGCACAAGCTGTACCATTTTCGGCTGGAGTACTCGGGATTCTGCATGTGGCGGTGGTGTTGGGCGGGGAGAGCTACGTTGCCCTGGCCGAGGGGTTGCAGGACGCGCTGTGGGCGCTGGGCGGCGTTCCGAAGGAGCACCGGACGGACAGTCTGTCGGCGGCGTTTCGGAACCTGAAGCGTCGTGCGCGGGAGGACCGGACCGCACGTTACGAGGCGTTGATGGGAGACTACGGGATGAAGGCGAGCCGGAACAACCGGGGCCGGGCGCACGAGAACGGCTCGATCGAAAGCGCGCACGGGCATTTGAAGCGGGCCATCGAGGATGCGCTGCTGTTGAGGGGATCGAGGGACTTCGAGACGATCGAGGCGTACCGAGAGTTCGTGAGCCGGGTGGCGAGTCGCCGCAACGCTCGCAACCGCAAGAGGATCGACGCCGAGCGAGCCGTGCTGCGGCCGTTGCCGAGGCGTCGCAGCGACGGTTTCGAGGAGACCTTGGTGCGCGTGACGAGCGCGGGTGGGTTCTCGCTGCGGCGGGTGTTCTGCACGGTGCCGTCGCGGCTGGTGGGACACCGGCTGCGGGTGAGACTGTACGACGACCGCCTGGTCGTCTTCGTCGGGACCGAGGAGCTCGTGACGTTGCCTCGGGGCCACCCGGGACCGGGAGGGCGACGGGGACGGGTCGTGAACTACCGGCACGTGCTGCCCTCTCTGCGTCGCAAGCCGATGGCGATGATGAACTGGGTCCACCGCGACGGTTTGTTCCCCCGCGACGCCTACCGCCAGGCTTTCGACGCGTTGCGCGAGCGCCTGGACGACCGCGAGGCCTGCCGGCGGATGGTCAAACTCCTTGCGCTGGCCCACGATCACGGATGCGAGGCCCTGCTGGCCGACGAGATCGAAGCGCAGCTCGAGGCCGGGCGGTTGCCCGACGCCGAAGTGCTGCGCGACCGGTTCCCAGCGCCGGACTCCCTTCCCGACCTCGAAACGACCCTCCCGCCACTGTCGCGCTACGACGACGCCTGCCTGAACGGAGCACCGCGATGAAAGACTCCTTCATCGTCGATCCCCCGGCACTCGACCTGTTGCTGAAGCAACTGCGCCTGCCGAGCATGCGGGCGCTGTGGAGAAGCTTCACCGAACGCGCGGACCGGGAAGACTGGTCCTCGGCGCGCCTGCTCGCCGCGCTGGCCAGCCAAGAAGTCGCCGATCGCGAACGGCGGCGCTTCGAGCGGCACCGAGCCGAGGCGAAGCTGCCCCGCGGCAAGACGCTCGACAATTTCGACTTCAACCTCGTGCCCGCCGTGTCGAAGGCGCGCGTGGGCGTGCTGGCGAGCGGCGACATTTGGCTCGAAGAAGCGGCCAACGTGCTGCTCTTCGGTCCGCCGGGAACGGGCAAGAGTCACCTCGCCGCGGGCATCGGACTCAAGCTGGTCGAAAACGGCTACCGCGTGCTGTACCAGCGAACGTCGAGTCTGGTGCAGAGGCTCCAGGCGGCGCGGCGCGACCTCGCCCTCGACGCCGCCATCGCCAAGCTCTACAAATACCACCTCGTCATTCTCGACGATTTCTCCTACGCCACCTGCGAAGGGACCGAAACCAGCGTCCTCTTCGAACTCATCGGCGCACGCTACGAGAATCGCTCGCTCCTCGTCATCGCCAACGAACCTTTCAGCGCCTGGGACAAGATCTTCGGTGGCGAAGCCTTGACCGTCGCCGCCGTCGACCGCCTCGTGCACCGCTCCCACGTCTTCGAACTCAACGTCGAAAGCTACCGCCGTCGCGCCGCCGTGGCCGCCAGGAAAGCCGCCGCTGGGCATGGACAGACCGACGAACCGACTCCGGGACGTGGGGTACGCGCCGGGGCCGACCCCCACTCCCATCCTCGCCACCCGGCAAGTTGGCTATGGCGACGGCCCAACCCGCCACGCTCCATCGCCGGCGGCGGACGGAGGTCACAAGCATGAGGTCGGTACGCGGTCACGATTGGTCCGCGCACCGGCGGAAAGAACCGCGAGGGCTGCCGAGTGAGCGGGCCCGCCGGTCACCCGCCGGTCCATGTCGGAACAAGTTCCAACACGGAACGACGGGTAATGGTTACCCACCCACCCCGCAGCGACGCTCACGCTGGCACGGGGGTGGAGCACGGTACCGTCCAGCCTTGATTCCGTGCTCGGACCGTCCAACGAAGTAGGACCGCCTCACAGGCTCTCCAGGACGCTCAACCTGCTCCACCCATGCCACCTTGTTATCATCCCTTCGTTCACAACGTCGCGATCTCGTATTCTCACCTTGATTGTCGCTACGTCTCACCTTGATTGTCGCTGTGCACAATCGTGGGCGATTCGGCCAGAGGGCTATGTGGCCCCGTCTTTGCCCGAGAACGAGATACCGGGCGGGCCATGATGGAGTGGCTGGACGCATCCCAACGGGCCATGGGCGTCTGGGGGAGTGAGGAGTACCTGCTCGTCCCGTTTGCCTCCGGTATGTATCATCAAGCCGAACGCTCGATAGCGTCTTACAGGGACCGTGCGGGCGCGTGGCACACATTGGTCGACACCCCTGTGATTCTGCGAAGCCGCGGGTCGAGACTATTCGCGTTTGCCCGTCCCGTTGGATTGAGGGCCGTCATCAACATCTTCGAGTTGCGATGATTACTTTGTAAGGTCAAAGAGCCTGCCGTTGGCTGTCCTCCTGACGGGCTGCAACGGTGACAAGACAGTGCCGAGCGCCAGCACCGCCCACGCCGGCCGCCGGTAGACCCCGGTCGACTCCATCGCGATGTGCGTCACGCCCGCTTTCGCGAGCCGCGCACGCAACCTCTCAAGGTCCCCCGGAGAGGTCGAAAGGATCCGCGGCGGGACTGTCAATCAACGCCGTGCCGATTTCCGTAACCACTCCGATTCATTCAATGCCACACGGGACATTCGTGTGGCGACGGAATGAGCGATGGACTGTGCACATTCAGATTTGAGTTCGCCGATCCAGCGATAGCATTGCCCTTCTATATCCTTGAAATTGAAACCGCCCTCGGAATCAGCGGGGGAATCGGTTGCCAAGACACATTGGGAACCCTCGTCGGGATGGAACTCAACGGTGCACCAGCCAGACGGATTCGTTCCAGCTGCCACCTGCTCGAATTCACCGTTGGGCGACCGGACGACCAGCGTCGGCCCCTGAAGACCGGCGTCAGCCCTGATGAACAAGAACGAAGTAGTCCTATCGAGGCGAACGCTGTCGCATGTGGGCGTCGCGCAGACGAGAACCGCGTTGTCGCAGGAGCGACGAACGACTGTACCCATCAATAATCGAGGTCGTGCCGCGTTGACAACCTGACGGAAGCTCATCACATTGGCGAGCTCAAGGTCAAGCTGGTCGGCGTGGTTCTGTCCTTGAGAGAATCCCTGAGACAACAATTTATGATCCCTCCCCTGTTTCCTCAGAGGTTCCCAGTTCTGCCCGTCACTCAGGATCTCCAGGGCGCGTTCCTGATCCATCTTCTTATTGCTCCCAAAGTCAATGGGGCCGTCTGCGAATCGGTCCTGTAGCCACCCCTCGATGGCGTTGATGCCAGCAGGGCTTGGGGCTTGGGCTGCCAGCGCCTCCTCCAGGATCCCCTTCAACTCGCTCGCAATCTGTTCTACGACATGCTGCTGTGCTTCAGATCCCACTGGGAGGAAAGCACGATGAGTCAGATAGGCGGGATCAAGTTGGGCAGGGAAGATGCGAAGCACACGGTGGACATTCGCTCGGACGGTACCGAGCAATGCGACGACCAGAGTTGGCAGAAGGCCTCTCACCGTCTCCGCGAAATCCGCAATCACACGGCTTGCCAATTCGTCGGGCTCAATCAAGTCGGTCGCATTCGGTTCCGACAAACCACCCGGCTTTCCGTAGATGACTATACGACATCCCCCGAAGGTGATGACTCCAGATTCCTCGGCGCATTTCGGGTCGAGCGTGTCCAGACATTCCTTGATCCGATTGCGCACGCTCGTTCGGTCGGGCTCGCCGGTGTAAAATGCGATGAACCGCAGTTGCTGTTCTGGACGGCAAGTCAGGATGTTCTTCATCAATTCCAAGGAGTCGGCGCCAGTCTCTCGGTCGATTCTCCAGTCGAGAATCACGATGTCCGCTCGCTTGATCGTCTGAAGAAGCGCCTGTTCATCATCCCCGTCGGGAGAAATCACCCCGCACACCATCCCCTCCCGGGAAAACGACCGGGTGATCCTGTCGATGTTGAGAGGCCTGATATCATCGGCCTCGGGGGCCGACCCGCCTGCATCATCGGCCTTGGGGGCCGACCTGCCTGCCCGACCAGGACCGCCTGACGGGGCGATAAGGCGTCCATGGGCGGTCGGCTCGCCTACGGTCAGTTCGTCATCAACGACTACGGCCGTCAACAGAAAGCGTTTGGCGATGGCGCGGCAATGGTCCGAAAAATCGAAATCAGACATCATCCTGAACTCCTCCGGCGTCGATCGGCATAATCAGAAAGGTCGCTCCGCATGCCGACTGCTCTGCCACGGAGATGGCGTAGCCAGCCTCATGCAGGGTTTGGCGCGATATGGGCAGGCCCATTCCACGCCCACCCGGCTTCCGGGTGAATCCCACCTCGAAGATGTCCTCACGATCAATGGCGCGAATGCCTGGACCGGAGTCGGATACGATGAGGAGCTTCCCGTCCGCGTCGAGCTTGATCGTTCTCTCCGATTGCTCGTTCTGACCCGAAAGCCAGTAGATTGCGTTGTCCACAAGGTTACCGAAGACCGGATAGAACGATGACGGATAGCCTCGTATGCAGGATTTCGCGAATGCGTCGGTCTGCACCATTTTCACGTTGTGACGGGCCAGTCTTTGCCCGAAGAGGTTGTTCAGAAAGTCGTGAATCTGCCATCCACGAATGTCTACGGCCTTGCGGTAAAGCCTCCTCTGTAGTGGCGTGAACAGAGTCAGGTAGCCGTCCAGATGGTCGAAGCTGCCACGAATGCTTCGGTAGAGTGACATGAGTTCGTCGTTGACGTCGGCCCATGCTTTCAAGCTGCGAAGTCCCGACCTCACCGTGCGAATCGCGGCCCCGAACTCGTGGCTGATGATCTCGATGGCCATCCCCAACTGCGTTAGCTGAAGATCAGCAGCTGCCTGTTCCCGCATGTCGATGTTGTGCTGCTCGACAGCCATCAGTTGTTCGAGGACCGATGAACTGCCGGTTGGCTCGATGGCGGAAAGCTGCAACCGCAGCGATTCGAGAGTCTTGGATGCTCTCTCGAGCTCCGCATGGATTCCGTCTTCCCAGCGCGGGCGCGCATCGGCAAACGACGAGCCGACTAGGCTCGCCAAATCGCTCCGCCCGAGCTCGGTCATGGCCACTCGGATCACCCTTTCCACGTCCGCTACGCACTTGCGAGCGGTCGCCCGAACTTCGGCCAACGCAGCTTTGGCCGCTTCATCCACGTTTGCACGTTCTTTCTTGACTTTGCGTCGAACGACACGCGCTTGGTCCTCGAGCGCTGCCTTGACCCTCTCCCTCGCATCCAGCCTGACTCCTGCCCTAGTCAATTCGTCGTCAATGACACCTTCGATCATTTGGCAAATCTCGCCGATTTCGGTATGGATGTCGGCCGAGACTTCCAGGTACTGTTTCCAATCCCGCTGCAATGCTCGGCTGATGCCGACGCGTGGCCTTGACACGTGATAACGGGATTCGAGGCGTTTCAACTCTTCGGAAGCTTCATGTTCAATCTTCCGAACGGTAGCCGCAATTCTATCCGGTTCCGAATCAAGACTCGTCGCCTTGCGTACCCTTTCTTCAGTCGTAACGCCCACCGCCACGATCGCTTCCCGTGGATCGTCCTCCTCGAACCGCCTGAAGAAGGCATCGAGATCATCGCGGAATTTTCTCTGCCTGGGACGGACTCGCGCTGCTCGTGCCTTCCGGTGTCGTTCGATTTCTTGCAACTCCTTCTTGTGCAACAGGAATCGTTCGCTGTGAACCCCTTCTTGGCGGAAGAAATCCGCCGCGACCTGCACGAGAAAAAAAAAATTCTTCAGGATGCTTCGGAATTGGCGATAGGCCTTGTTTTCGAGAAATCCCTCCCTGCCGGCCTTTTCCTGTAGGCCATTATTGTGCCGCGAATCAATCTCAACCAGCCCGAACATCTGCCGATACGAGAAGTAGTAATAGGACGCGCTCTTAGTTCGACGCAGCTCGATTTCCAGCCAATCGTAATCGGTGTTTCCATAGGGCTGCATTCGTACTCCGTCCCTGTAGATATAGAGTCCGCCGATCATTCGGGTCTTGCGCAGGATGCTAGCATGATCCCCCGATGGAAGCGTTGAATGTCGGGACATGCCTTCGACAGCCGCAAACCTGATTCCAAATGGTCCACATTTGGTTTGCCGTCCCTTGGCGCCCTGCCAGCTGATGATGTGGTCTCTCGTGATTTCCCCATAAACGGAGACGCTGCCCGTAAACTGGCCGAATTTGTCAAATTTGCCCCAGATACGATGATCAGCATTATTGTACTCGGCACGCGTAAAGAACTGATTCGCTCCGATGTGGTCGTGCAACGTGCCGTCCGTTGCATGATCGCGAAACGCCGTATGGATAACTGGCTTCGGGTGGTCAGCGAGTGAAGGCGTTGTGAAACCGAGCAGAGCCCTCTGAATCGGTGGTGCCACATCCGAGTCCGATTCCCCGTCAATGTCGTCGATTAGCCGGTCCGATGTCGGCAGGAGATAAAAATGCGTTCCGGAATCGCCGTCGGCCAGTGAAGAAGGTTGACCAAGGAAGTCAGCAAGCTCACTAGGATCGACTGAGAATCGGTCTAGGTCTTTGCCGATTCTGGCCCACCTCCTATCGCCAACGCGTTCACGCAATCCAGCGTTTGCCCTCCGAAACGCACCGATTATGTCGGCTACGTCACTTCCGCGAGGAAGGCCTTGATACGTTTGGATGGGTATTCGCACGTCCTCCAGATTGAGATCCGAGCACTCGAAGAGACGCCAGTTCACGAAAGCAGCGGTCAGATCGGACCATTGGCCCTCACTTCGAGCCCGGGTCAGCACCAGAACTTGAGGCCCGATCGTCGCGATCGCCAAGCGCCCGATCCCCTTCTCTCCGAGAATCGGCCGTTTTCCGTGGCTGCCACCTCCGCGCCGTCTCGCATTCTTGCGTCTGTGGCTAGCTTCCGTAGCAATGGTCAACCACCTGTCAGAAAACTCGTCCCGGGTCATTCCGTCGCCGTCGTCCCGCAGTACGAACAAACCGTTACTCCTGTAGAAGTCGACTACCACCCGCTCGGCGTTTGCATCGTGGGCGTTCTTGAACAGCTCACTGATCGCGGTCGGAATGCCGGCAATCTGCTGCCTGCCAAGCATGTCGAGCGTCCGGGCTCTGGCTCGAAACGTCGTGTCCACGATTGTCAAGTCGCTCCAACGTCTCGCAGATGTCGCAAGAAATGGCGTCCAACGACTTCGGCCACCCTCACTGGCACGGCATTTCCAATTTGCTTAGCCATTGCGTTGAGGCTGCCGAAGAACTGGAAGTCCATCGGGAATGTTTGAAGGCATGCGGCTTCACGAACAGTGATTGCCCGATCTTGTTTGGGATGTCCAAAACGGCCATTGGAGTAGCTGATGCATCGGGTCGTAAGGCCCGACGCAGGCTTATCCCATGACATTCGGCCGTAGGCGTCGCTGTAACCCTTGGTCTTCCTGTGACATTCGAGCCACAGCCTCTTTGGCCAGTCGGCATACCCGCCGCCCTCGGGCGTCTCGCGAATCCGCTCGAGATTGAGGTCTGAGAGGCGGGCCGCACGGTGATTCGCAATATCTGGATGAGTTGCTCCCGCCGGAACGTCCGGGAGGTCGCCGATGGCGTGACGGACGGTCTTGTAGGCGGGGTTGGGTGTGCTGGGGCCGTGTGTGTGGTCCGGGAATTCGATTGGCCCGTGTCGGCTGGCCAGAAGAAGGAATCTTCGCCTCGCTTGCGGAACACCAAAGTGCTTGAGGGATACTGTGTCGTAGCAATAGCGATAACCGACTTTATCGAGCCCGCGCAGGAACCCGCGCATTGGTTCGGCATCCTGATCAAAGGTCTGGATTCCGGGGACATTCTCAACGAACACGATGTCGGGAGTACATTCCACAATGAATCTAAGGAATTCGCGCAACAAGGAAGCACGGTCGTCATGTCGCGGATCCCTTCGTGCCGAGTTCTGTTTGGAAAATGGTTGACAGGGCGCACAGCCACAGAATAGTACTGGATGAGGCCGCTGGCGATCGACCAGCTGCGCGATGCGCTCGGCGTGGGACTCGTGGATGTCCCGACACTGTACCTTCGCTGTAGGGAAATTCGCTTCAAACGTGTTAGCGGCATCCCGATCCCAATCAAGTGCGAATACGATTGCCATCCCGGCGTTCTGGAATCCGCGACTCGCACCGCCGCAGCCAGAAAAGAAATCGAAGACGCGTGGCATGGGTCGATGACTCATGTCTGGATAGTCCAGGAAAGCGTCGGTCGTGATCCGAGTGGGAAGCTCTCCGCCCAGCCAGCGCATCCGTCACAACCTCCAGCAAGATCGTGCACGAACATCTCTGCGAGCCCGAGGTACTGGTCGCTGCCATATCGGATGACTTGCGGGGGGCGCTGCAGGCGTTCGAGGAGATTGTGGAGGAGCTGGGAGAGGGTGAGCACCCGGCCACCGAGGCTCGTGATCATGCCGAGTTGGTGGCCCTCGGTCATTCCGACTTGGCGACCCTTCGCCATGCCGAGCTCGTGGTTTTCCGTCCGGTCTCCGACCTTCAGCACAGCGATTTCTCGTTAAAATGTCGTCAGTGCCATCTCCAGCTCCATTCGCTTCTGTTCCGTGCTGAGGCTCCTACTAACGTCGCGCCATGTGTTGATGTGTGCAAGCCGCTTCGCGGCGATGGGACGCAGCGGTCCTCGGGAATCGGCTGGGTGCGGATGTCGCGGGGGGCCCTGGGTGTTCGCTACGCGGACAATCGGGTGTGAACGTGTGCGAAGGCGGCCGCGTCGGGGTGCGCGGAGTCCATGGCGACCTCACCCCGGATCAAGACGGTCGGGGCCCTGCGACAGGACCCGGTGGTCCTGGACCCACTCCCTGGGCGACAGCCCCGCATTCGTCGGTGCATATATGGGCGGGGGGTTTACTTTCGTCTTGCAGTTCATCATCTTTCCGTCATACACCAACGCCAACCCGAAGGACGATAGCTGTGGTGTACTCCACGCTGGAGCGCAACCTCACTCCACAGCGGTACACCGCCAACCTCCTGGCGCGACTCACCCCGGACCAGAAACTGGCGGTCGTCAAGCACTGCCGCATCCACGGCATCCAGCTGAGCGAGTGGCTCCGGGCCACCATTCGACGGGCGCTCGAAAAGGAGACCCCGTGAGCAAGGCGCCGATCCTGGCGGCCCTGGCGGCTGTGCTGCTAGGCGGCATCGCCTGGGAGCTGATCGTCGCCCCGCTGGGCCTGTCCATAGCGGAAGTAGCGATATTGGGCGTCACGTTTCTGATGTTTGTTTTAGGCGTTGCGATGTTTATGTACTTGCGGTACCTGGACGACACTGACCCCGACGGAGGGTCCCGATGAGAGAGCTCCAGCTTCACTACTGAAAGGAGTAACACGAGATGCCTGACAATGAGTGGTTGGGATTCGCGGCGCAGCTATTGGTGATGGCCGGTGGTTTTGCCGCGATCGGTACGTGGATGGCCAAGAGATTCGAGGACATGAAAGCGTGGATGGAAGTCAAGTTCGAGGTGGTTGACGAGCGATTTAGGTCGGTCAACCGCCAGCTCACCGACATGAAGTCCGATATCGATTTGGTGCGAGCGGAGGGCCGAGACGCCCACGCGGCAATCGCACGGAATGTCCGGGACGTGGAACAACGACTTGGAGACCGGATTGACGGCATGAAGGACCGGTTTGACGACATGAAGGACCGGTTTGGCGACGTGAAGGATCGAATCGATGATTTCAGGGACGTCACGGCGAGCCGGATCGAAGATCTCAAGGACTCGACGGTGGCCCGCATTGACGACCTCAAGGAGATCCTGACCAAGTCATAACTCGTAATCGATCAGGGCGGCCCGCCCCACAATCTCGCGCACCCGCACCCGGCGTTCCCCACCCTCGGCGTCCATCAGGTGCATGTCTTCGTCGAGCCGGAAGGCCACCGGCTGCCGGTGGCCCCCGTTCACGGCAACGTTGTCCGCGTAGATTCGGGGTTGGCCGCCCTCGTCGCGAAACGCGCGCAAGCGGCCGGCCAGTCCGGGCACCCTGCCCGTCCCGAGCGGGAATGCGATGGATCCACCGCGCGGAAGCGGTTCGACCTCGATAACCGCTTCGCCCTGCTGGGGAACCCATCCGCGCACAACCCCACCCCGGAAACCGGCGGCCGCGACCAGAAGCGTCATGGGCAGATCGTTCCTGTATAGTTGCAATCGGGCTCGCCCGCTCCCGTCCGTAGAAGCGCTCTTGTAGGTACCGTTGGGAAAGAGGGCCATCACGCGCACTCCCCGCAGGGCTTGTCCTGCGGAGTGCACCCGCACCATGGATCCTGGCTTTCTTCCTGAGCGCCCCGACATCGGCCCACGAAGCGCAGCTTCGAGGTCGTCGGTTCCGATGCCGACGGCCCGAACGCGTTCTCCCAGTGGGTACGAATCCTCTCCAGGGTAGACCACTACCAGGTCGTCGATCTCAAGGTCCTGAAGCGCGATGTGCATGGACGGCGTGACTTTCGGTGCCGACGTGTGCTTGAACTCAAAGCCTAGGCGACGCGTGCCGAGCGGTAGGAAGAGATCGAGCTCCGCGCCGTTGTGCGTGCGCCAGAAGAAGATGCGGCGGGCGTCGAGGTCAAGTGCGTCGATGACGGCTTCGAGGCCGAATCCCTCCCACGATGCGCCCAGCGATGGATGCCGCTGGAGCGCGGACATTTCCTCCACGCCCAGAAGCGAATGCAGAATCCCGGTGTCGCGCAGGTACACGCGCGGGGCCTTGACCTGCCGTTTCCCCATATTTGCGGTCCAGGCGGGAAGCTGGCGCACGACGAGCGCACCGGTAAGGAAGTCGAGATGGGAACGCAGCGTCTTGTCCGAGCGGTCGAGGCTGTTGGCCAGGCGCGCGCCGTTCCAGGTCTGGCCACTCCGGTGAGCCAGCATTGCCCAGAACCTGTACATGTGGTTGGTGGATCCGCGAAACCCGAGTCCTCCCAGATCCCGTTCCAGAAACGTGCGCACAAAATCGGCCAGCCAGGCGAATCCATCCGCATCCGCTCGAGCCAACACGGCTCTGGGGAATCCCCCTCGGAGCCACCGACGCCGCAGATTGTCGCGTCCCGCTTCCGCCAAGGAGAAACCACGCAGTTCGTGGTAGTGAATGCGTCCCGCCAGCGATTCCGACGATTGGCGCAGCAAGTCCGGTGACGCGCTTCCCAGCACCAGAAAGCGGGCGGGCAACGCGGGCCGGTCGGACAATACGCGCAGGACGGGGAACAGGTCGGGGCACCTCTGGACCTCGTCAATCACGACCAGCCCGCCAAGGTCTTCCAATACGAGCTTGGGGTCGCGCGTCAGGCGGTCGAGATCGCGCGGATCCTCTAGATCGAGATGGTGGCAAGGCTCGGGATACTCCTCTGTCACTTGCCGCGCCAGGGTGGTCTTCCCGATCTGACGCGGGCCCAGAATGCCCACAACGGGATTGGCGCGAAGCGCCCCGACAACCCGGTCGATGTGCGAGCCGCGACGAACAAGTTGGGTAGCCATGACTTACGATCACCATGAAATCTCGGAGTGTCAATCCGAGATTTCATGGTGGCAATCCGCGCTAATCGAGCCGTGACGGTTTTCGCAGCTGCAATACCCGAGGATGCTCCACGTCGAGATCGTCGCGGTATACGCCGAGGAGCTCGTCGTCCGTGACGCTCATGAGCTCAAATCGGGGCGGTGTCCGAACCGTCCCCAGCCACACGCCCGCGCCATCCCACACGAACCACCGCCGTGCGTCGTACCGCCGCGCCAGACCCAGGAACTCGCCAGCCCAGACGTGGCCCTCCGAATCCACGACGAGCCTCTCGTATGCCGGTTTCTCGGCGGGCCGAGGCAGCTGCATGAGCAATCGGCGGACATCCGGATTGGGATCAGGACCGAGCTTCGTGCGCCGCTCGCGCTCGAATGCTTCGGCGGATAGGCGCAGCGACCAACCTGCAACGCCGGCCACCGACCGCACGGCGCCGGTCCATCCGTCGAGCACCACATATCCAAGCGAGTCCGCGGTCCCCACCACGACGTCCGCCACGCCGTAGGGAACCACGTGCGTGTCGCGCCCCATCAAGGGAATCAGATCGCCCTCCGGAACCGCCCACATCTCCGGCCCGGGCACGGTCGTAACCGAATCTGCCGCCCCATCGTCAAGCGACAAGCGAATCACGTCCATCGGTGCCCGTTCAAGCCGGGGCGTCGCGGTGACGGGTGGCCCCGAACTCGCGCGGTACCGCACGCCCCACAGAAAATCGCTCGGCACCGTTTGCCGGACCGGATACACCCCTTCTGGCCGCCTGGACATCGAGACCAAGCCGGACTTCGCGACCAGGCCGGACGCCGCAGCCACCCCCGAGTCCGCATCGAGAACCACAATCCGTCCGCCGGGGTCAAGATCCTGCGCGACGAGCCTGCCGTCGCGCAGCACGGCCAACGACGCCAGAAACCCCAGCTCGCCCGGCCCCTCACCCTTGCCGAGGTGCGCCCGAATCAGGCGGCCGTCCGAATCGTAGATGAGAACCTCCCCCGACCCCGCATCCGCCACCGCCACCCGGCCACCATCAATGCGCAGCACGTCGCGGACCATGGCGAACACGTGGCCCGGCCCTTCCCCCGTCGCGGTGAGATCCAGCACGGGCTGCGCCGCCACCCACCACCCCTCGCCCTCCCCCCACAAAGGCGTCGCCTCCGGCGACCCGCGCATGCGCCCCCCCAGCGCCACGACCGCCGCCACCACGACCGCCGCCGCACCCACCACCACCGTCGCCCGGCCCCGACCCCGCACCCACGACCACCCCACACCCACACCCGCACGCGCCCCGCGACGCGCACGGCCCTTCTCCACGGCCCGCTACACCTCGCCCCGTCGTGCCGCCCACACGGCGTAGTGACTGGCACGCGCCGCCAGCGCCATGTAGGTGAGCGACGGGTTCTGGCAGCCCGACGACGTCATGGCCGCGCCGTCGATCACGAACAGATTCGGCACGTCCCACGCCTGGTTGTGGGCGTTCAGCACCGAGGTGGCCGGGTCGCGACCCATGCGCGCCGTGCCCATTTCGTGAATTGCGAGGCCGGGCGGCGCGATCGTCCGTTGCAGCCTGACGTCGCGGCCTCCGGCGGCGTCCAGCATGGCGCCGGCCTGCTCCACGGCCTCGCGCATCATGGTGCGCTCGTTCTCGCCCCAGGCGCAGCTGATCCGCAGCGTGGGGATTCCCCATGCGTCAACCTGGTCCGGGTCGAGACTCACGTGGTTCTCCTCGCGGGGGAGGCATTCGCCGAACGCATGCAGACGGAACTCCCACGGTCCGGGCCCCGTCAGGTCGCGCTTAAACTCAGCACCAAACCCTGGCATGTCGATGCCGCGGCCCCAGCCCGTGCGCACGGCCGATCCCTGAAAACCATAACCCCGCAAGAAGTTAGGCGCGGGCTCGGTGACGTTGGCGAACCGTGCGATGTAGATTCCGTTGGGACGCCGGCCCCGCGTGGTGCGGTCCTCCCAGCCGGGGAAACGCGCGCGCGTGTCGTCGCACATGGTGTGGTCCATGAGGTACTTGCCCAGCACGCCGCTGGAATTGGCCAGCCCGTCCGGGAAGTCGGCGCTCGTGGAGTTGAGGAGGATTCGGGTCGACTCCAGCGCGGAGGCACCCAGGAAAATCGTGCGAGCGTGGAACTCCAGCCCTTCGTGGGACTCGGCGTCGATGACGCGCACCCCGCTTGCCCGACCCGCTCGCGGATCCCACGCCACGCTGTGCACAATGCTGTTGGGACGCAGGGTGAGACGGCCGGTCGCTTCCGCCGCCGGCAGGGTTGCGTTGAGCGAGCTGAAGTAGCTGCGGGTGCGGCATCCTCGGTGACACGGCCCGCAATAGTGGCAGGCGCGCCGCCCCTTGTGGTCTCGGGTGAGCACGGCCGTTCGCCCGATCGTCATGCGTCGCCGTCCGCCGAAACCGCGCTCGATTGAATCGCGCACGTGTTCTTCCACGCACGACATCGGCATGGGCGGCAGGAACACCCCGTCGGGCACTTGCGGCAGCCCTTCGGCCCTTCCGCTGATCCCCACGAACGCCTCGACATGATCGTACCAAGGCGCCAGATCGGCGTAGCGAATCGGCCAGTCCACGCCGTACCCGTCGCGCAGATTGGCCTCGAAGTCCAAGTCGCTCAAGCGGTAACACTGACGGGCCCACATGATTGAACGCCCCCCCACCTGGCGCCCGCGAATCCACAGAAAGGGCTTGTCCGGGTCGGCGGTGTAGGGGTTCTCGACGTCGTTAACGAAAAACTTGCGCGCAATCTCGTCGCAGGCGTAGCACTCCCGCTGCACGGGTTGCTTGGCGGCCAGCGCCTTGCGGTCGTTCCAGCCCCGATACGGCATTTGATAGGTGGGCACGTGCTCGGCGTAATCGCGCTCGGGAACGATCATGGGGCCAGCTTCGAGCACCAGCACGCGTGCGCCCAGCTCGGTAAGTTCCTTGGCGGCCCAACCCCCGGACATGCCGGAGCCGACCACGATGGCGTCGTATTCCTGCCTGCGCGGACGAACGTTCATCGCACACCGCCTTCCTGGCTCGCGACCGGCGCGCACCCCTCGAAAGCGCGGAAGGTCGTGCGATGGCCAAGCGCCGCCAACCCCACTTGGGACGTGAAGTAGGCGGTAAGGGTGAACCGTTTGACGTCGTGGAAGAAGTGTCGCGTTTCGTCTGCGGCGGGGTCCTCGCGCAGCTGCTGCACCTGGTCGTCCAGGCCGCGAACGATGGCCGCCTGCTCACCCGGCTCGCACTCGGCAAAGATGGCCCCGAAGCGCTCGCGGCAGGCCGGGTCCACCGTGTCGAGCCCGGCCAGAAAGCGGTCCCGATCGTCGTCGTCGAGCCAGCCGTCCACCAACGCGGCCACGAACTCGACGGTGCCGGCTTCGCCGGCCCCCGGCGTGTCCGTCGCGGGGATGATCACCTCGGCGAGGGCGCCCATAACGCGGGCGCGCGCCGGGGTCAGGGTGGTGGCGGCGGCGCGGCTGGGCGGTCGCGCAGACGCGCGCACCTCGCGGGCGAAGGCCACCACGCGGGCGAACTCGGCGGGTATCAGGAGAGCGCCGCCGGCCGCGCCTCCCAGCAGATTTATGGCTTGGCGTCGCTTCACGGGTTACCGTGGTGTGATCGTTGCATTATGGGATTGTCTCGCTGAATCGCGTTTTCGGGAGGAAGAGATGGCGGAAGTTTCGCGCCGCGCGCCCGCGCGGCACCATCACCTTACGCGCCGGGAGGCGCTCAGGGCAACCGGCGCCGGGTCGCTGGGGCTGTTGGCGGCGGGGACGGGGGCCGCGCTGACGGCAGCTGAGCGTAGCCGGGCGGCACCGCCGAGCGACCCGGCCCGCATCGACCGCGTGGCCCCGGCACAGGGTCCCGCCCAGGCCATCTCCCAGTCCGTCGCGCGCTGGTGCTACGACGACATCCCACTGCCCGAGTTCTGCGCCGGCGTCGCCGCGATCGGGCTTCCCGCCATCGACTTGCTGGTGGTCGACGACTGGGCCGTCGCCCACGATCACGGGCTCGCCGTCTCGTGTGGCGACGTGGGCGCCGGCACCATCGAGGACGGCCTGAACGAACCGCGCAACCACGCCGGCATCATCGGTGCGTTCGAGCGACACGTTCCTCGCGCCGCTCGCGAGGGCGTCGCCAACGTGATTTGTTTCTTCGGCAACCGGCGCGGCATGGAGAACGCCCCCGCGATAGACAATTCCATTCGCTGCCTGCGCGAATGCGCCCCGATCGCCGAGGCCGAGGGCGTCACGATCCTGGTCGAAGTCCTCAACTCAAAGCCGGGTGGCCACGTAGACTATATTGGCGACCACATGTCCTACGCGCTCGAAGTGATTCGAGCCGTGGATTCGCCCCGAGTGCGAATTCTGTACGACATTTACCACATGCAGATCATGGAGGGCGACATCATCCGCACGCTGACCGAATCGCGCGACTGGATCGGCCACTACCACACGGGGGGCGTGCCGGGCCGCGCGGAAATCGACGGCACTCAGGAGCTCAACTACCCCGCAATCGTGCGCGCCATTCGCGATTCGGGCTTTACCGGCTACATGGCCCACGAATTCATTCCCCGAAGCGACGACCCGCTGCGTTCTCTCTCCCAGGCCGTCGAAATGTGCGCGCCCCATTCATGATCGGCGAACCCGTCGCGATCCACACACACCCTCATCCACCCACGGTTTTTCATGCTTGAAATCCGAGATCTCGTCAAAGTCTACCCAGGACCGGTGGCTGCGCTGCAAGGCGTATCCCTCGCCGTACCCAAGGGCATGTTCGGGCTGCTGGGCCCGAACGGCGCAGGCAAAACCACGCTCATGCGCATCGTCGCAGGACTGCTCGAGCCTACGTCCGGCGGCATCCGTTTCAACGGCGAAGACATCGTCGGCAACCCCAGGATCATTCGCAGGCAACTCGGTTATCTGCCCCAGGACTTCGGGTTCTATCCGCATCTGACGGGCGAGGCCATGTTGCGCTTTCTGTTGGTGTTGAAGGGCGTAGATGCTCCGCAGGGTTTGAAGCGGCTGGCGCAGGAACTCCTCGATCGGATCAACCTGTCGTACGCGGCGAAGAGAAAGGTGAAGGGCTACTCCGGCGGCATGAGGCAACGCCTGGGGATCGCTCAGGCGCTGGCGGGCGACCCACGGCTGATCATCGTCGACGAGCCCACGGCCGGCCTCGATCCCGAGGAGCGGATCCGCTTCTACCGACTGCTCGCCGAGCTGGCCGAAGACCGGACGGTGCTGCTGTCCACCCACATTGTCGAGGACATCTCGGTGCTGTGTCCGCGCGTGGCCATTATGTATGAAGGGCGCTTCGTGGCCGACACCACGCCCGCGGCGGCGCGCGATCGGCTGGCGGGCACGATCTACCAGGGCGCGGTGCGGAAGGAAGAGCTTGCCGACGTGGAGCGCCAGCATCGAATCACGCAGGCGATTCTGATCGAGGGGCGGAATCAGGTTCGCATCCACCTTCCAGAAGGCGACGCGCCCGACGGCTTCGAGGCGGTCGCGCCAACGCTCGAGGACGCGTATCTGCTGCTCGCGCAGCCGCACGGCGGGACGCAGTCGAACGGAGCCGCATCTTGAACGGGGCGGCGCGGCTGTGGGCGGTGGGGCGGCGGGCATTCCTGACCGGGATTCAGAAGCCGGCCTATTGGGTTCTTTTCGCGGTTCTGGGTCTCATGGCCTGGGGCTTCTCCGAAGGCGCGGTCACGATATCCTCGGGCGATTCGACGGTGGGAGGCGAGCGTTCCCACGTCACGTCGGTTTTCGCGCAAAGCATGATCCAGTGCGTGGTCGTCATGGGGATCGGCGCCTGGTTCCTGGCCATCGCCGCCGGGCTGGCCGTCATCCGCGATCTGGAGCTCGGCGTGGTCGAGGTGTTCCATTCGACGCGCCTGACGCCGCGCGAGTACGTCTGGGGCAAGTTCGCGGGGGCGCTCACGGTCTTCCTGGCGATCTGGTTCCTCTACCTGTGCATGGGCGCCTTTTTCAACCACATCGTCGCGGCGGGCGAGGACGCCAGGCACATCGGCGCGTTTTCGCCGGCGAACTACCTGTTTCCGACCGTGCTCTTCGGGCTGCCGCAGATCCTGACCTTCTGCGGCGTGCCGTTCTTTCTGGGCGTCTGGACGCGTCGCCCGATCGTCGTCTTCTTCTTCCCGGTACTGACCCTGCTCGTCACGCTTGGCTTCCTGACGACCTGGTCGCCAAGCTGGCTCTCGCCCGACGTCAACCGGATGCTGATGCTGATCGATCCTTCCGGCTTCCGGTGGCTGAACGAGACGTATCTCCAGGTGGACCGGGGCGTCGAGTTCTACAACACGGCTGCCTTGCGGCCCGATGCGGGGTTCGTGCTCAGCCGGCTCGCCTATGCCGCCCTCGGTTTGGGCGCCGTCGTTGCGGCGACCAGGAGTTACGCGGGCAGGCTCCGCCGGGGCGGCAGCGACTCCCGCGCACTGCGGGCCCTGGCCCGCGCGCTGAAGCGCGTGTTCGGTCGCCGTCGTCGCGCGCTTGCGCCCGCCGCCGAGCCGTCGCCGGCGGCGGCCTCATCGCACGACGCCACGTTGCGCGATCTCGGCATGACCACGCGACCGCTCGGATTCCGGCAGGCGACCCGCGCGATCGCTCGAGAGGAAATCCGCGAGCTCGTCCGGCGTCCGGGCATGTATCTCTTCGTCCCGCTCATCCTCTACCAGTCCATCTTCGCCACGCTCGTCGCCATTGGTCCGTTCGATTCGCGACTTCTTCTTACGTCGGGCGCGGTGGCGGTGCGACAGCTCAACACCTTGAGTCTGCTCGTCTGCCTGCTGCTGCTCTTCTACACCGTCGAGTCCCTGTACAAGGAGCGCAGTCGTCGCCTCGCCGAGATCTTCCACACCACGCCCGTCGCCACGCGCGCGATTCTGCTGGGCAAGACCATCGGCAACAGCATGGTGGCGGGACTGATCCTGGTTGTCGGCGTCGTCGCCAGCTGGATGGTGGTCGCGTACCACCAGTTGTTCGAGGCAAGTCCGGTAGGTTTCGACATCGTGCCGTTCATCCTGACCTGGGGCGGGGTGCTGGCGCCCACGTTCATCTTCTGGACGGCCCTGGTGACGGCCCTTTTTGCGGCTTTCCGCAATCGTTACGCCGTTTATTCGATCGGCGTCGGCGTGATCATGTACACGGTCTATCGCATGACCTTCGACGATCCCTTCGGCTGGGCGCTCAACTGGATAGCCTGGGACGCTGTATCCTGGAGCGACATGGGCGCGTTTACGCTGCAAGGCCGTGAGCTGCTTCTCAACCGGCTGCTCTACTTGAGCCTGGCGCTGCCTCTCGTCGCGCTGGCCGTCAAGTGGTTTGGGCGCCAGGATCGCGACGCCGCGCAGCTGGTGCATCGCGTGCGGCCCAAGCCCGTGCTGGTCGGTGCGTTGCGACTGCTGCCGTGGGCGACGCCCGCGATCGTGCTTGCGATGGTGCTCCACTACGGCGGCAGGGCGGGTCGCGAGGGCGCCGCGTACGAGGACGCCGGCAAGGACTACTGGCGCGAAAACACCGCGACCTGGACCGACTTCGACATGCCTTCGGTGTCCAACGTCGACGTCGCCCTCGATTTCGAGCCGAGCCGACGGACCGCCGAGATCGAAGGACGATACACCTTCTACAACCATCGCGAATACCCGTACGAGCAAATCCCGATCACTGCCGGGCAGTGGGACCCCATCGAATGGACGCTCAACGGGGAGTCCCACGAACCCGACGATCGCTCGAACCTGTTCGTGTTCACGCCCGCAGAGCCTTTGGCGCCGGGCGACTCCCTTGCGATCGGCTTCAGCTACGACCTGCAATACCCGCGAGGCATGGCCAAACGTGCCGGAGGCGCGGGGCAGTTCATTCTGGAATCCGGTATCGTGCTGACCGCGTTTACCCCCACTTTTCTGCCGGTTCCGGGCTACCTGCCGGGCATTGGCGTAGACGGCGACAATTCATCGGAGCCGAGAGACTACGCCGACGACTTCTACGAGGGCGAAACCGAACCGCTCTTCGGCTGGGGGGGCGCACCCTTTGCCGTGCGCACGCGGATCACGCTGCCGGCCGAATACACGGCCAACGGCGTGGGACAAAAGGTGAGCGACGAAGTGGTGGACGGGTACCGCACCGTGGTGTGGGAAACGGACTATCCCGTGAGCCTGTTCAACGTCGTTGCGGGGAAGTACGCCGTGAAGGAAGGCGACGGTACGGCGATCTATTACCATCCACAACACGATTACAACATTGAAGAGATGTCGGCGGCCTTGGATGCGGCCCGCGAGTACTATTCCCAATGGTTCTATCCCTTCCCGTGGGACCTTCTGAAGATTTCGGAGTTCCCTGCCTTCGCGACCTATGCGCAAGGCTTCCCAACGAACATCACGTTCAGCGAGGGGATTGGATTCCTGGCCAAGAGCGACCCGCGATCCCACGTGGCCTTCATGGTCGTCGCGCACGAAGCCGCGCACCAATGGTGGGGCAACTTGCTTACGCCTGGAAGCGGCCCGGGAGGCAACATTCTATCCGAAGGCATGGCCCACTACGCCACCACGTTGCTGCACGAACAGGTGTACGGCAATCGCTACCGCATGGAATTCAGCAAGCGGTTGGAATCGCAGTACGGCAACCAGCGCTTCGTGGACTCGGAGCGCCCCATGGTCAAGATCGACGGGACCCGCTCGGGCGACGGCACGGTTACGTACGACAAGGGCGGCTGGGTGATGTGGATGCTTCAGCAGGAGATGGGCCGCGACAACCTCTTGCCCGGTCTCCAGGCGTTCATCGGCAAATACAACCCTGACCCGGATTTCCCCGTCATTCAGGACATGCTGGCCGTGCTGCGCGACTTTGCGCCGGATACCGCGAAGTTCGATGCTTTTACGAAGCAGTGGTTCTACGACGTGGTTGTGCCCGAGTACCGGTTCAGCGATGTAACCAAGGTGCAGGAGGAGGACGAGTGGGTCGTGCGCGGCACGGTCGAGAACGTCGGCACGGGGCGCATGCAAGTGCAGATTGGCGCGATCTCGGGAGAGCGATGGTCGGACGAGGACGACGACGGCAGCCGTTCGGTGGTGGCCGACGATTACCGCGACGCGCGGGCGGGGGTGACGCTGGGTGCGGGGGAGTCCACCGAGTTCGTGATTCGGGCGGCGTTTGATCCCGAGCGCGTGATGATCGATCCCGATGTCCTGGTGCTCCAGCTCAACCGGGACGCGGCCGTGTTCGAGTTCTGACCGGCGATGGCGCGCAGGCGGTCCGACGGAGCGGCGCTCTCACAGCTTCGGGCTCGCGGTTACGCCGACAAGTATCGGTCGCTGGGAGAGCCGATTCACCTTGTGGGTATCGAGTTCAGCAGCGCACGGCGCGATTTGGCCGCATTTCGAGTGGAAACGATCGGGTAGCCGCGTAGTAACCGGTCCCTCAGGCTACGCGACCGGCGCTTCTCCCTGGATCGTGACCCGGTACCCTGGGCGCGTCGCCGGCCAATAGTCCCAAATGGCGTGGTGCTGGGTGCAGCGATTGTCCCAAAACGCCACGGAGTTCTTCCGCCAGCGGAACCGACATTGAAAGTCGGGACGGGCGACGTGCTCGAAGAGCAGCGCAAGAATCCCGCGACTCTCGGCAGGGGGCAATCCTACGACGTATTGGGTGAACATCTGATTCACGAAGAGCGCCTTGCGCCCGGTCACCGGGTGTCTGCGCACCACGGGATGCTCTGCCGAAGGATAGCTGCGGCCGCCGTCGTCGCGTCCGATCACCCGGTTGACCTCGCGGTAGTAGGGGCCGCCGTCGTGCACGGCGGTGAGACCGTCGAGAAAGTTGCGCATGCGTTCGGACAGCGCCTCGTACGCGGCGTACATGCTCGCGAACAGGGTATCGCCGCCGGTCTCGGGGGTCGTGTGCAGACGCAGGATCGATCCCATCGGCGGTCTCGGGTCGCACGAGACGTCGGAGTGCCACTGCTCGCCGGCAATGCGTCGGGAGTTCCGGTCGGCGTGAATCGGCATGACCTCGGGGTGGCCTTCGACGCCCGGGTCGTTGGGGTGGGCCACGAGCGTGCCGAACCGCGCGCCGAGCGCCTTCTGGCTCTCGATGGAAATGTCCTGATCGCGGAGGAACACGACGCCGTGCGCCATGAGGGCGTCGTGGATCGCCCGAAAGTCGGCGTCGCTGAGGTTGTCGAGGTCCACCCCTGACAATTCGGCGCCGATGACGGGGGTTACGCGTCGGATGGTCGGTGTCATTTGGCCTCGTGAAACGGCAAGGGGAACATGTGCGGGTTGGGTTGGTGCCCCAGCATATCGGACTGAAGCCGACGGCGCAACGAACGCCCCGTGGCTCGTGACGTCGGAGCTTGCCCGCGCAGAATCAGGTAGATGTCTCGTTCGTGCGGACCCGCCGGCATTACCTTTGTCGGAGCCACATTATTCCAAAGGAGCACCGATGATCTCCCCACGTCGCCGCACGCGCCTCGCCGCCGCCGCCCTGCTCCTCCCGGTTGCCGCCTGCGTTGCGGATGCCCCGGACTTCGCGATCGACTACGAGCGCCACGAGCTGGCCAACGGTCTCGAAGTCGTTCTGCACGTGGACGATTCCGATCCGCTCGCCGCCGTTGCGATGACCTTTCACGTCGGGTCGGCGCGGGAAGTGGAAGGCCGCACGGGGTTCGCGCATCTCTTCGAGCACCTCTTCTTCCTCGACTCGGAGAACCTGGGGCCGGGCGGACTCGACCGTCTCATGACCCGGATCGGCAGTGCCACCAACGGTTCCACGAGCCGGGACCGCACCAACTACTTCGAGGTGGTGCCCATCGACGGTCTCGAAAAGGCGCTCTGGGCCGAAGCCGACAAGCTCGGGTTCTTTATCAACACCGTCAGCGAATCGGTGGTGGCGAAGGAGAAGCAGGTCGTCAAGAACGAGAAACGCCAGAGCGTGGACAACCGGCCGTATGGTCACAATTCCTTCGTGATCGATCGGGCCATGTACCCGGAAGGTCATCCGTACAGGTGGCAGGTAATCGGCTCGCTGGCCGACCTGGACGCGGCCACGCTGGCCGATGCAAGGGAGTTTCACCAGCACTGGTACGGACCCGGCAACGCCACGCTGGTGGTCGCGGGCGACATCGACCCGACCCGGACCATGGAGTGGATCGAGAAGTACTTCGGCGAGATCCCGGCGCGCGAGACGCCGCCCTCGGTCGATCTCCCCGAGGTGCGGCTGGACGCCTCGCGCCTGTTGTATCACGAAGACAACTTCGCCAACCTTCCCCTCCTGACGGTCGCATGGCCCACGGTGCCGCTCTTTCATCCCGATTCATACGCGCTACAGGTACTGGCTTCGCTCCTAAGCGACGGCAAGGCTACGCCACTGTATGAAGTGCTGGTTGAAGAAGCGGGATTGGCGCCCAGCGTATCCACGTTTCACAGCGCGCAGGAGCTGGCGGGTCAGTTCCGGTTGCGGACGCTCGCGCATGCGGGCACCGATCTGGACGAGGTAATGGCGGCACTGGACACTGCGTTCGCTCGATTCGAAGAACAAGGCGTCCCGGACTCCGAGCTGATGCGCGTGAAGGCGGGCACCGAGACGGGTTTCTACCAGGGACTGTCCAGCGCGCTCGGCAAGGCGTTCCAGTTGGCGAACTACGCCATCTTCGCCGACGATCCCGGGTATGCGGCGCGCGACCTGGAGCAGATTCTCGCGGTCGGCGCCGACGACGTGATGCGCGTCTACAACCGTTACGTCAAAGACCGGCCGTACGTCGCCACCAGCTTCGTGCCCATGGGCGCGGCGGACCTAGCGCTTGCAGGTTCCGAAATGGCCGAGGTGGTCACCGAGCCCATCGTCCAGGGCGCCGAGGGCGAGTTCGTCGTAACGCGGGGAGACGAGCGCACCGCCGGCGGAAGCTTCGATCGTTCCGTCGAACCGCCTTTCGGTCCGTCGCCGAGCATTCGCGCGCCGGACGTCTGGCGGCGCACTCTGGCCAACGGCGTGCCCGCGCTGGGCGTGGAAGATCGGGAAACGCCGACCGTGCAGTTCGAGCTGCGCTTTCGGGGAGGTACGCTGCTGGAAGAAGCAGGAAAAACGGGCGCCGCCAACCTGCTGGCCGAAACCATGCTCGAAGGTACGGCCAACCGCGCGCCCGAAGAGCTGGAACAGGAGATCGATTTGCTGGGGGCATCGATTTACGCGTCGGCCGGGCGGGAGTCCTTCTCGATTTCGGGCAGCACGCTGGCCCGCAACTACGCCGCGACCATGGCGCTGGTTGAAGAGATCCTGATGGAACCCCGCTTCGATCCGGACCGGTTCGAGCTGGCGCGCCAGCGCGTGTTGAGCGCCATCCGCAGCAGCGAAGCCAGCCCGCCGGCCGTGGCCGGCGCCGCGTTCAACGGGCTGGTCTACGGCGACCACGTGCTTGCCGCCAGTCCCCAGGGAACGTCCGAGCGGGTTGAAGAGATTTCGCTGGACGACCTGCGCGCCTACCACGGGAGCGCATTCGTGCCGGAGGCCGCCGCATTTCTGGTCGCGGGCGCGGTTTCCGCCGACGAAGCGCTGACCCCGCTGGCATCGCTTGCCGGTCGCTGGGCAGGGGCGGCCGCTCCTTCGCTGCCCGATCCTCCATCGTGGTCGCCCGAACGCGCGGGTCTCTACTTCATCGATTTCCCGGGCGCGGCGCAGTCGGTCATCAATGTGGGGCGTCTGTCGATGGCCAGAACCGACGACGAGTACCATCCGGCCACGGTCATGAACTTCAGGCTCGGCGGGGGCGGTTTCGCGGCGGACCTGACCCAGGTGCTCAGGGAAGGGAAGGGATACACGTACGGCGTCGGGTCGGGATTCCGAGGCGGGCGCTATCCGGGTGCGTTCGCCGTTTCCACTTCGGTGCGGTCGAACGTTACGCTGGAGTCGCTCCAGATCATCAAGGACATGCTGGAGACGTACGGTCCCACCTTCGACGACGAAGACCTGGAAGTAACGCGGGGCTTCTTGCTGCGCGCCAACGCCAGCGCGTTCGAGACCCTGGGCGCAAAACTCGGGGTGGTGCGGGCCGTCAGCGATTTCGGTTTCGCGCCCGACTACATTCTGCAACAGGAGCAGGCCGTGCGCGACATGACCGTGTCGCGAATTCGGGAGCTGGCCGAGCGGCACCTGACCGGTGACCTCATCTGGCTGGTCGCGGGCGATGCGGAAACCCAGCTCGACCGGCTCGAGGCGTTGGGACTGGGCCCGGCCGTGATGCTGGATCGCAACGGGCAGCCGTGAACCGCCGCTCGGGGCGCGCGACATTGGCACCGCCCCAAAATCAACCTTAAGGAGTCAAATGTCAGCGTTCACGACGACACGAAAGAGCCTTTGGATGGGTTTGAGAGCGGCGTTGATCGCCGCGGCGACCTTTACGGCAAGCTGCGGAGAAGACGTCGCAGGCCCGGAGGTGATTGAGGAAGTGGAATTCGCGGCGTCGCTCGGAATCGACTTGGCCGCCATGACCCGCACGGCCTCGGGTCTCTACTACGAAGACGTCGAGCCGGGCACAGGCGATCCGGCCGCGGCAGGGCAAGAGGCGACCGTGGCCTACACGGGCTGGCTGCGCGACGGCACCGTGTTCGACAGCGGCGAGTTCAGTTTCCGCTTGGGCCTCGGCCAAGTGGTGCCCGGCTTCGACGAAGGCGTGGTCGGAATGCGCGTGGGCGGCGTTCGCCGAATCATCATTCCACCGGCGCTCGGGTACGGGAGCCAGGGAAGCGGACCGGTGCCCCCCAATGCGATCATGATCTTCCGCATCCAGCTGCTGGGGCTGGGGTGAAGGGGGGTGCTCTGCCCCCGTCGTCGCCGACGAAGTCTTCCCCGGCTACCTGGTACGACGAATCGAGGTCTACTCGGACGCCCACGACGGCGTATTCAAGCTGCTGGAGTAATCTTCCAGATCCTGCCTCGTAGGGAGTCGCTGACGTACACCGCGCCGTCGGGACCCACGGCCACGCCGGTAGGCCGATGGTCGGCCTGACTTGCCTGAACGACTTGACCCCCCGCGAATCCGTCGGCAAAGACAGACCATTCGCCGGTCGGCTCGTTGCCGTTGAACGGGATCCAGACGACGTTGTAGCCCGCCTGCACGGGTGAGCGGTTCCAGGAGCCGTGGAACGCGACGAAGGCGCCGTTGCCGTACGGCGCGGACGACGAAGCCGAGCCCTCGGCGAATGCAATGGCGTTGGGGGGCCAGTGCGCAGGCAAGCCGATGGCGGGCATGTCCTTGTCGGCGCACCGCCCAACCTCCGTACCGTCGCCGCCGTACTCCGGCGCCAGCACCTTGGTGTCGTTGCTCGGGTCGTGGTAGCAATAGGGCCACCCGAAATCGGAGCCGTCCGCTATGAGGGCGAACTCTTCGGACGGCTTTTCGGACCCGTCGGTCGGCGAGTAGAGAGAGGGCCAGAGCTCGCGGAGCTGGTCGCGACCGTGAATGACGGCGTACAGCTCGCCCGTTGCCGGGTGCAGGGCGATCGCTCCGGCGTTTCGGACCCCGGTTGCATAACGGTGGCCCTCGGCCTGCGTCTGGTCGAGACGGTCGGTCGCGAAACGCCAGATGCCGGCCCGAGTGCTCAGCTCGCCGCACGGATCCTTGCCCGGCTGGCCCGGGGTGCGCTGGACGACCTGGCAGGCGTTGGAGGGCGATCCGATGCCCACGAAGACGCTGCCGTCGGCGTGGAGCGCGATGCTCTTGCTTGCGTGACTGCGGCCGGCCGGCAACCCGGCGACGATTGTTTCGGGTGGACCCGAGGGCGCCAGCGATCCCGCCGGAAGCGGATAGCGCAGGACGGCGGTGTTGGTCGCCAGGTAGAGAACGTCGTCGCCGAGCGCGATGCCGCTCCCGCCTACGTCGCCCCAATCCTGGCGTTGGTCGGCTCGCCCATCTCCATTGGCGTCGCGGAGCGCGACCACCCCGCCACTCTGGCCGCCGCGGTCTCGCACCGCCACGAATACGTCGCCGTTGGCTGCCACGGCGACGTGTCGCGCGGCGCCAACGCCAGGGTGATGGATCCGCGCGCAATACCCGTCGGGTACGGCGATCATGGGATCGCAGGTCGGGTCGGGGGTCGGCTCGGTGGGCACCTGCGATCCGCCCGGCTGCTCGTCGCCGCATGCCGCGAGCATGAGCGCAGCCCAAACCGCGTAGGCCGTGCGTTTCGTCATGTCGTCACCTCCGCTCCGCCGCGAATCCCACCACGTTGCGCGTGGCTTTGCTGAACTCGATGCCAATCAGGTGCACGGGGCCGTCCTCCGATCGGGAGCGGCCGCCGGTTCTCGCTATGTGAGCTGACCATCCGATTGCAGTTTCTTGACGGCGGCCCACCCCAGCGCCTCCGTGACGCTGGCTGCGACCGTGGCCCTGACGACGTTGCCGTAGACCGGCGCCCACCGCAGAATCAGGTTCGCGCCGCCCTTGCCGAAAATCGTCCCAAGCGAGGCGTACAGCGTCGAGCGCACGGCGGCGGCGGTCCAATGAACGTCGAACTCGTTGGCGAGGGCGGTAATCATGGCCACTTGAACGGGGGCGATCGCCACCGCGTCTGCGCCCGGCACGACGGACACGGCCGCGGCGGCCCCCGCCGCGGCGGACGCGCCGTGAATGATGACGGCGCAGCGCTTGTGGCGCTCTGGAAAGTAGCGTTCAAAGTCGTCCCTGAATCCCATGGCTCCCACTTGGCTGGCAGAATCAGGCTGGCAAAAACCACCTGCCGAATACTAATGTGCGCTTGGCGAGAAACCAATTCCACAGATGCGCGCGCGAATTCCAGCAGCGAGGACGAACGGCATGCGGGCACTCTCGAAAGACATCCACACTGGACCGACGGGGCGCAGAACGTTCCTGAAATCGACGGCTCTGGGCGCGGCGGCGGTCGGATTGGGGGCGCGGGGTTTGGGGCCGCGGAGCACTTCCGGTTCACTGGCGACCGTTCCTGCTACGGACGACGAACGCCGGGCCCTGATCGCCGAGGCGCACTTCGGGCCGAAAACGCCTGCCACGTCGCAGCGCGGAATGGCAATCTGTTCGCACCCGCTGGCGACCCGCGAGGCGGTGAAGATCCTGCGCGAGGGCGGCAATGCGTGCGACGCGGCCCTCGCGGCCTCGGTCACGCAGACCGTCGTCGAGCCGCACATGACGGGCATCACGGGCGTGCTCAGCATGCTCTACTTCGACGCTGCGACGGGCGAGACCACCTATGTGAACGGCGGAGCCAATGCGTCGCTGGCGCCGCTCACCGGTTTCTCGGCGGCCGACGTCGCGACGGGCCGAGGCCCCGGCGTACCCGGCTTCTGGGCCGGCTTCGAGGCAGCGCTGGCACGACACGGGACCCTGCCGCGGCCGCGAATCATGGCAGGCGCGATCAACTTTGCCCGCGACGGCTTCGAAACCCATCCGTTCCTGTGGGGCGAGATCTTCGTCATGTGCCACAAGATCGGCATGACCGACGCCGGCCGGCGCATCTTCATGCCTGACGGCTACATCCCCCGCCCCGGCGACCTCCTCATTCAGTCGGAGGCCGCCGACACCCTGGAGCGCTTGGCCGAGGAAGGCAATGCCTACTACTACCACGGCGCGTTCGCACAAGCGTACTCGGACGTCGTTCGGGACGCTGGCGGCGTGATCACCCCGGAGGACTTCGCACGGTACGAGGCCCGCTGGCAGGAGCCTGCATGGGGCAGCTATCGCGGCTACCGCATCGCGGGATCCCCGCCGCCCGACCATGGCGGATCGCTGGTGATCGAAATGCTGAACATGATCGAGCTGATGGACCTCCAGACGCAGGGTCCTCCCAACGAGTCGGCGGAGACGCTCTACCAGATGTCCCGGATCCACAATCTGGTCTTTGAAGAGGGCGGCAGGCAAACCGATCCCGACAGTCACCCGGTGCCGCTGGACGTGATTCTGTCGAAGGACTACGCCGAGATGCGGTTCAAGCTGTTGCAGATGGGCACGGCGCGCTCCACGACGGATCCGCCACCCCCGCCCGCCGGCAGCAATCACGTCACCGTCGTCGACGCCGCCGGCAACGTGGCGACCATCCTCCATTCCTGCATGTCGCTACCCTGGAGCAACGGCCTGTTCGCGAACGGCGTCACCGTGTGTGCGTCCGGCGCCCACTTCCTGCGCGTCATGCCGCAGCCCGGACAACGCGCGACCGCCTACGTCGCGCCCAACATCGTCTACAACCGCAACGGCGCCCCCATGCTCGCTTCGGGGTCGCCGTCGGTGGGCCTCCTGGCCAACATCGTCCAGAACACCACCAACATCGTCGACTTCGGCATCCCGATTGCCGAGTCCGTTGCGAGACCCCGTTTCGGGGGCCGCTCGCTGGACACCCCGGGTTCGACAATGGTGGAGGCGGATGTGGACGACGACGTAATCGCGGCGGTGCGGGATCGTGGCCACGCGATCGACGTCGTCAATCCGTGGAACTGGCACCACGGGGCCTTCGAGGGCATCCACATCGACCCGGACACGGGGATGCGCAGCGGCTGCGGCGACCCGCGGCGCTGCTCAAAGGCGGAAGCGGAGTGACCCGGAACGCCTACGGCGAAGCCCACGAGGGGCTTGCCGCGCCATTCAGCTCACCAGGCGCCCACGCGGCGACAGCACAATCGCCGGCAACCCCATCCTCTCGACGGCCTCGTTGAAGCGCCGCAGCTCGTTCTCGAGCAGGTCGGTGTAACGCAACCGCACAACCTCCCATTCCTCCAACAAAACCTCCAGCCGCTCCATGGTCCCCGGGTGCGGAGCCCCCTCCGCGCCACCCGAAATATAGCCGTCCGTCCCGGTGATCCGGCCATAAAGTTCAAGCCACTGGTTGTCCAGGCGGGGAGCGAAGCGAATCGGATCCTGGCTGGACTGGTTCCGGGTCTGCATCAGGTCTTCCGTCACGCCGGTCGATTTCTCCGCGAGCGTGTCGGCCAGCGCTTCCAGCTCGGCCGCGCGACCCGCCGTCCGAGCCCGCTCCATCACCGCTTCCGTCTGCTCCTGGATTGCAGCCAAGTCCTCGATGGCTCGCGTAATCGACGTAATCGAATCACGCGCCAACATCGCCACCCGGAACTGCTCCTGATAGCTCGCGACCGTCACTTCGGGGATACGCGGATCCGGCAAGAGGCGAAAACCCCGTTCCAGCACGTCTTCACCCACGGTAAGTCGCACCGAATAGTCGCCCGGCGGCGCCGTGACGCCCCCCGAATACCCCCACTGCACCGAGCCCTCCGGCAGTTCCGGCCCGGGGTACGACAGCGTCCACGCCACCCGATTCAGCCCCGCCGACTTCTCGATCCGCTCGCCGTCGGCGTCCGCAGCCGTCGCCGAATCCGACGCAAACGTGCGCACGACGTCGCCCTGCGGGTCCACGACCTCGATTACCACGTCGCCCTCGGGCTCGTCGGCCACGTAGTAGTGAATCAGCGCCCCCGCAGGCGCGGGATCCGGGTTAAGCTCGGCCAACCCCGCTGCGCCCACGTTGGTCAGGCGGCGCACGTCGCGGGGCGCAAAGAGGTGGGTGCCCGCCGTCATCGCCGTTTCGATTTCGCGCAACGGACTCATGTCGTCCAGAATCCAGAACGACCGCCCCTGGGTGGACACGATCACGTCGTCGTGGGCCAGCCGCATGCCGGTTACGGGCGTCTCGGGCAGGTTGCGCTGAAAACTCTGCCACGAATCGCCCGCGTCGAACGAGACGAACACGCCGAACTCGGTCCCCGCAAAGATCAACCCGTCCTTGCCGGGATCTTCGCGCACCGTGCGCACCGGGTGATCTTCGGGGATCCCCGCCGTAACGAGCGTCCAGTTGGCGCCGAAATCGTCGGTTCGGAACACATAGGGAGCAAAGTCGTCCATGCGATACCGCTGCACGGCCATGTACGCCCGTCCCGCCCGATGCCGCGACAGCTCGATCTCGTCGACCGTTCCCAACTCCGGCATCCCTGAGGGCGTAACTTCGGTCCAGTTCGCACCCCCGTCGCGCGTCACGTGCACGCGTCCATCGTCGCTTCCCGCCCACAGCTCGTTGGCGTCGAAGGGCGACTCGGCGATCGAGAACACCACGTTGTAGATCTCCACGCCCGTCACGTCGGCGTTGATCGGCCCGCCCGCCTGTTCCTGATGCGCCGGATTGTCGGTCGTCAGATCCGGGCTGATCGTCTCCCACGTGACGCCCTCGTCTCGGGAGCGATTCACGTACTGCGACCCGTGATACAGAACGTTCGGGTCGTGTTGACTTACCAGCATCGGCGATACCCATTGGAAACGGTGCCGCAAATCCTTGGCCGCCATCCCCAGCTGCAGCTGCGGATACATCATAATGTTGCGCCGCTGTCCCGTAGAGAGATCGTAGCGATCCATCACCCCTCCATAACACCCCGCATACACCACGTGCGGACGGTCGGGATCAAGCGCGATCGGACCGGTCTCGCATCCGCCCACGTTGAGCCAGTTCTGTTTGGGGTAGAGCGTGTTCACGTCCGCCCAGGCCGGTACCGAAATCGTGGTGTTGTCCTGCTGCGCTCCGTACAGCCGATACGGGAACCCGTTGTCGACAATCACGTCGTAAAGCTCGGCGGTTGGTTGGTTGAAGTAGGTGGACCAGGTTTCTCCCCCGTTTACGCTGACTTGTGCACCGCCATCGTTGGCTACGACCATGCGCGCGGCGTCGAGGGGATGAATCCAGAGGTCGTGCACGTCTCCGTGGGGCACTTGAATGGCCTCGAACGTCGTCCCGCCGTCGACCGACCTGTACATCCCCGTGTTGAGGGCGTACACGGTGTTCGGGTCGACCGGATCGGCCTGGACGTGCGTGTAGTACCAGGCGCGTTGGCGCAGATTGTTGTCCGAGTTGGTGCGGACCCACGTCGCGCCCGCGTCGTCGGAGCGGTACACGCCGCCGTCCGGCTCGGCCTCGACAATCGCCCACACCCGGTCGGGGTTCGCCGGCGACACGCTGACGCCCACCTTGCCCACCATGCCTTCGGGCAGCCCGCCGCCCAGCTTCGTCCAGCTGTCGCCGCCGTCGGTGGTCTTGTAGACGCCGCCCTCTTCGGCCCCCGAAATCAGCGCCCACGGCTTGCGTTCGCCCCGCCACATGCCCGCGTAGAGCACGCGCGGATTGGTCAGGTCCATGCTCAGATCGGACGCCCCGGTCGAATCGTTGAGCGCCAGCACGTGCTCCCAGGTCCCGCCCCCGTCGCGCGATCGGAAGATGCCGCGCTCGGGGTTCTTGCCGAACGGATGCCCCAGCGCCGCGACGTACACCAGGTTGTGATCGCGCGGGTGGACCTCGATCCGTCCGATCTGCCCGGCCTCGGGCAGCCCGATGAACGTCCAGGTGCGTCCCCCGTCCAGCGACTTCCACGCCCCATGCCCCGCCGACGTGTTGCCGCGAATGTCCGCCGATCCCTCGCCGACGTAGATCAAGTTGGGGTCCGAGTCGGCCACCCTGACCGCGCCGATCGAGCCGCCGAAGTACCCGTCGCTGATGTTGGTCCAGGTCACGCCGTTGTCGCGGGTCTCCCAGACGCCGCCACCGGTCGTGCCCATGACCCAGCGGTCGAGGTCGTCCGGGAAACCGGCCGCCGCCGTCGAGCGTCCGCCCCGGAAGGGGCCCGCCATGCGGTAGCTGAGATCCTTGAAGGCGAGCGTGTCGAGGGGTTGCGCGGCGAGGGCGCCGGGCAGGGGCAGGGACGGCGCGGCGACCAAGAGGGCGGCGGCGGTCACGACGCGGGTGAGGGCGTCGGCGGGCGAGAAGCGGTGGCGGTGCATGGCAGGTAGGGGGTTGAGGGGGGTGGTACAGTACCTCCACTCCAAGGTCGCTCAAGCGGGCTGCTGAATCAACCAGCGCGCCGTCGCGCGGGCCAACGCCACTTGGCCGACATGGTGCGCCGCCGTAGATTGGCAACATGGCCTCCTACCCGGTTCTCCCGTACGGCGTGTCCGACTTCAAGTTTCTCCGTCGTGGCAAGATGATGTACGTGGACAAGACGCGATTCGTGCGTCGCCTGGAGCATCGGCCCTATGTGTTCTTCATTCGGCCTCGCCGCTTCGGCAAGAGCCTGTGGGTGTCGGTTCTCGAGTACTACTACAACCGCGTCCATGCCGACCGTTTCGAGGCGCTGTTCGGCGGGACCGACATCGGTGCCGATCCCACGCCGAGTCGCAGTCGCTACGTCGTGTTGCGGTTCGACTTCTCGGTGTTCGATCAAACGCCGAGCACGCTGAGGGAGCGCTTCGAACAGCACTGCGAACGATATCTTCGGAGCGCGATGCGCCGGAACCGGGATTTGTTCCCTGACGACGCGACAAGAGCCATCCTGTCGCCGCCCGACATTAACGGCAAACTCGACCAGCTTTTCGACTACGCGGGCGAGGAAGACATCCCGATCTGCGTATTGATCGACGAGTACGACAACTTTGCGAACAACGTTCTCGCCCAGAGAGGCGAGGCCGCCTACCAGGAATTCACGCACGGCGGAGGGTTCTTCCGCTCGTTCTTCACGACCCTGAAGGCCGGGGCGGCGCGGGGCGGCATCGAGCGGCTCTTCATGACGGGAGTTTCACCCATCACGCTGGACGACGTGACGAGCGGCTTCAACATGGCCGACAACATCAGCCTGGATCCCGAGTTTGCCGAGTTGACGGGGTTTACCGAGGCGGAGGTGGGGAAGATGTTGGCGACTTATCGAGACGCGGGCGTGTTCGACCAGGACGTTGACGCCGCGCTGGACACGATGCGCGAATGGTATGACGGCTACAGGTTTTCCGAAGACTCAGTCGCGTCGGTCTACAACTCCGACATGGTGCTCTACTACCTGAGGAAATCGATTCCCAACGGGTCACCGCCGCGCGAGCTGATCGACCAGAACGTGCGCATTGACTACGGGAAGCTGCGCCACCTGATGCTGGTGAGTCGACAGGGGCCGAAACGGCTGAACGGCAACTTCGATCTGTTGCGCCATCTGGTTGCGGAGGGCCGCGGGGAGGCCCACATACAAAGGAGCTTTCCGCTCGAACGCCTTGCCGAGCCCGAAAACTTCCTGTCGCTCCTCTACTACTTCGGACTGCTGGGGATCGAGGGAACCTCCGGTTCCAAGGCCCGCCTGGGCATTCCGAACCAGACCGTGCGGCGGCTACTCTACGGACACATCCGCGACGCTTATCGCGATGTCGAGCTCTTCTCGGTCGACTTGAACAGGATGTTCGTGCTGGTAACCGATATGGCGTTCCGCGGAGAATGGCGACCCGTGATCGATTTCCTGAGCGAGGCGATCGCCGAACAGACGGGCATCCGCGACTACATCGCTGGCGAGAAGGTGTTGCAGGGGTTCATCGCCGCCTACTTCGGTCTTTCGGACGCCTTTCTCATGCGGTCCGAGGGCGAACTCGGCAAGGGTTATCCCGACTTGGTGCTCGAACCGTTCACCGCTCGCCATCCAGACATGGGCTACGGATACGTGATCGAGCTGAAGTACGTCAGGCGCGGCGAGCCGCAGGCGGACCATGTGGCGGCGGCACGGTTGGCGGACGCCCGTTCGCAACTTCGCCGCTATCTTGCCGATGCGGGGCTGCGGGCACGATACCCGTCAGTGCGCTTCATCGGGCTGGCTCTGGTGTTCCATGGGTGGCAGCTGGTGGCGTGCGAGGAGGTGGCGACCCCACCGCCACAGTCGCCGATCTGATCGTCCGAGCATGACCCGCCGATGCCGTCGCTCTGGCGCGGCGGCGATCCTCACCGGCCCCCCACTTCCCGCCGAATCGCGTCCCGGTCGCGCATCATCAACGACGGGTAACGGGCGAGCACGTCGTCCGGGAAGCCGGAATCGAGCCCCTTGACGTGCCGATCCAGGAAGCCGAGCACCACGTCGTTCTGGATCGCGGTGAGCTGCGCAATGACCTCGGGCACGCCCATGGCCGGCACCGCTTCGGGCACGCCCAGGATTTCGGGCAGGTCCGAGATGCCGACGTGTTGTATGTCGGGAATCATGACGCGGTAGACATCGTCCCGCTCACCCGCGGTGGCCAGTCGCTCGTAGGCGAGATCGCCGGCCGTGGGGGCGTCGGGCCCGAATGCACCCCGGTAAACGGGCGTTTCGGGAGGCATCGCGGCCATGACCGCGGTGGGATCCGAGTTCAGCATCAGGAAGGCCGTGCGAAGATCGGCGTCGATGAGCTCGCCGGTCCAGTAGCCGCCGTCCAGGTTGATCGCCGCCGCTGCGCGATGGTCGCCTTGCGCCAGCATCGCGGCAATGTAGCCGCCGTAGGACATCCCCATGTAGCCGCGCCGATCATGGTCGATGACGCTTGCCACCTGGGCAGCCTCGGTGGGCACGTCGCCCTCCTCCAACATGTCCAACACAAATTGCACGTCGCCCTCCCACACTTCGGCGAGGCGTCCCAGCGAAGTGGTCCGCAGCTGGCGGATATAGTGCGGAAAGGCATCAAGCGCGTCGGCCAGGGTCGGGGGATAATGCACGGTCATGCTGTGTGCATTCGTTGCATAGGTCGTCAGGTCGTCCATAATGCGCGGCGACAGCGTCACCACGTCTCCGTTGGGGTACACGATTCCGCCCGATTCGTAGGGGTGACCCACGGATAGCACGACATAACCGTTAGCGGCAAGATGCTCGAACAGCGCCGTTTGTTGCGCTGCGTAAGACGTGTACCCGTGATTGAACGCGACGACGGGGAAGCGTTCATCGGCAGGCGCGGCCTCCGTATAACTGTTGGTGGCAAGCCCGGCGCAATTGCGCAACGCATCGGGGGGTTGTTGCAAAGCGCCAAGGAGCATGGAGGGGAGGACGGCGGCTTCGGCATCGGTGAAATAAGGTCGCGGAGTCGACCAGCTCGTTGCGGCGGCGGGATACCAGGCGCGCACGTACAACCGGCGACGATCGGTGGGCGTAGGCGCGTATTGCGCGCTGCGGAGCATGTCGGTGACCTCGAACTCGACCGTGCCGATCGCATAATGACCGATCGCGTCCGGCCAGCTCGTGCAATTGGCCTCGTAGTCGTAACCATCCTGCGGGGCCGCGCCCGGGCCGCCCGCCGCGGCTTCCTCACCGGCTGCTTCCCCATCGCCCGCCGCCATGTCCGTCCCACCGCCGGACGCCGCGAACTTCTGCACGCGCCGTCCCGTCGAGGCCTCGCCCACATAGACGTTGCCGCGGGAGTCCACCCCCATGCCGTGTGGTCGGATGAACTGGCCCGCCTGGCGACCCCCGCGCCCGAATTCGCCCACCACTTCCAGGTCGGCGCGGCGCAGAATCCACACTTTGTGATTGGTCCCGTCGGCCAGATACAGCCAGCGCTGCTCGTCGTCGGGCGAGAGCGCGATCACGAACGCGGAGCCCGACGCCCGGGTAAGGGGCGCGACGGTCTTTTCGCTCACGAAGGCCCCATCGCGCCGGAAGACCTGAATGCGGTTGCCGCGTCGGTCCGCCACATAGATCATGCCGTCGCGAGAACCCACGATGCCGTGCACGGTCGAGAATTGGCTGGGCGGCGGACTGTCGGCGGTGCGTGCGGCGTAGTCGTACTCGGCCTCGTCGTCGGGGGGCTCGCCGTAAGCGCCCCAGTGGCGCAGGTAGACGCCCGTTTCGCCGTCGAACACGACGACGCGTCGATTGGCGTAGCCGTCCGCGACGAAGACCTCGTTGGTCTCGGGGTCCACCCATACGCCAGCGGGGCCGCCCAACAGGTGCGGGTCGTCGCTGCCGCCGTTCTCGTCGTACGCGCCCAGGGTCATGAGGTGTTGGCCGTCGCGCGTGAATTTCATGACGCGATGATGTCGGTACGTGCCGATCCAGACGAACCCGTTGTGATCGATGAACAACCCGTGCGAGTTGCGCGGGAACTCCGACACGTCCTGCGTTGCGGGATCGCCCCAGGCCTGGACCACGTTGCCGTCAACATCGAGCTCGATCACGACCGGCGCGGGCACGCAACACTCCGCCAGCGGCGGATCCTGCACCGCCGCGGCCTCTTCGGGCGTCAGCGTCTCGGGCAGGTGCGTGATCCACACGTGGTCGCGATCGTCCACGAAGAGGGACGTAATTGAACCGAGGATCCAGTTGTTCGGCAGCTCCTGGGGCCACGTCGGGTCGACCTGGAAGGCGGGAGGCGCACCGTCGGCGGCGGCTGGAGCCGCCTGGTTGCCGGAATCGGTCGAACAGGCTGCGATCAATAGCGTGGCGACGGTGGCTACTGCGGCGAACGTGAAGGGCGCGCGCGGGGTGGTCGAGCGGTGGAGGCGGATCATTGGCTTACTCCGATTCGTTGAGGCTGGAACTGTCGCTGGTGGCGAGAGACTGACGTCTCGAATATTATCCACATGTCCGCTCCCTGCCAGAACGCCCGCGGGCCGAACCGAGTCAAACGCAGTCTGGGAACATGTCGCTCGAAACGCTCATTCCGCTATCCTACCGCCAAGGGCACGCCAGGGCCCGCGAGGTGGATCGCGACCTGGCCGTGCACAGCGACAATCAAGGTGAGACGTAGCGACAATCAAGGTGAGAATACGAGATCGCGACGTTGTGAACGAAGGGATGATAACAAGGTGGCATGCGTGGAGCAGGTTGAGCGTCCTGGAGAGCCTGTGAGGCGGTCCTACTTCGTTGGACGGTCCGAGCACGGAATCAAGGCTGGACGGTACCGTGCTCCACCCCCGTGCCAGCGTGAGCGTCGCTGCGGGGTGGGTGGGTAACCATTACCCGTCGTTCCGTGTTGGAACTTGTTCCGACATGGACCGGCGGGTGACCGGCGGGCCCGCTCACTCGGCAGCCCTCGCGGTTCTTTCCGCCGGTGCGCGGACCAATCGTGACCGCGTACCGACCTCATGCTTGTGACCTCCGTCCGCCGCCGGCGATGGAGCGTGGCGGGTTGGGCCGTCGCCATAGCCAACTTGCCGGGTGGCGAGGATGGGAGTGGGGGTCGGCCCCGGCGCGTACCCCACGTCCCGGAGTCGGTTCGTCGGTCTGTCCATGCCCAGCGGCGGCTTTCCTGGCGGCCACGGCGGCGCGACGGCGGTAGCTTTCGACGTTGAGTTCGAAGACGTGGGAGCGGTGCACGAGGCGGTCGACGGCGGCGACGGTCAAGGCTTCGCCACCGAAGATCTTGTCCCAGGCGCTGAAAGGTTCGTTGGCGATGACGAGGAGCGAGCGATTCTCGTAGCGTGCGCCGATGAGTTCGAAGAGGACGCTGGTTTCGGTCCCTTCGCAGGTGGCGTAGGAGAAATCGTCGAGAATGACGAGGTGGTATTTGTAGAGCTTGGCGATGGCGGCGTCGAGGGCGAGGTCGCGCCGCGCCGCCTGGAGCCTCTGCACCAGACTCGACGTTCGCTGGTACAGCACGCGGTAGCCGTTTTCGACCAGCTTGAGTCCGATGCCCGCGGCGAGGTGACTCTTGCCCGTTCCCGGCGGACCGAAGAGCAGCACGTTGGCCGCTTCTTCGAGCCAAATGTCGCCGCTCGCCAGCACGCCCACGCGCGCCTTCGACACGGCGGGCACGAGGTTGAAGTCGAAATTGTCGAGCGTCTTGCCGCGGGGCAGCTTCGCCTCGGCTCGGTGCCGCTCGAAGCGCCGCCGTTCGCGATCGGCGACTTCTTGGCTGGCCAGCGCGGCGAGCAGGCGCGCCGAGGACCAGTCTTCCCGGTCCGCGCGTTCGGTGAAGCTTCTCCACAGCGCCCGCATGCTCGGCAGGCGCAGTTGCTTCAGCAACAGGTCGAGTGCCGGGGGATCGACGATGAAGGAGTCTTTCATCGCGGTGCTCCGTTCAGGCAGGCGTCGTCGTAGCGCGACAGTGGCGGGAGGGTCGTTTCGAGGTCGGGAAGGGAGTCCGGCGCTGGGAACCGGTCGCGCAGCACTTCGGCGTCGGGCAACCGCCCGGCCTCGAGCTGCGCTTCGATCTCGTCGGCCAGCAGGGCCTCGCATCCGTGATCGTGGGCCAGCGCAAGGAGTTTGACCATCCGCCGGCAGGCCTCGCGGTCGTCCAGGCGCTCGCGCAACGCGTCGAAAGCCTGGCGGTAGGCGTCGCGGGGGAACAAACCGTCGCGGTGGACCCAGTTCATCATCGCCATCGGCTTGCGACGCAGAGAGGGCAGCACGTGCCGGTAGTTCACGACCCGTCCCCGTCGCCCTCCCGGTCCCGGGTGGCCCCGAGGCAACGTCACGAGCTCCTCGGTCCCGACGAAGACGACCAGGCGGTCGTCGTACAGTCTCACCCGCAGCCGGTGTCCCACCAGCCGCGACGGCACCGTGCAGAACACCCGCCGCAGCGAGAACCCACCCGCGCTCGTCACGCGCACCAAGGTCTCCTCGAAACCGTCGCTGCGACGCCTCGGCAACGGCCGCAGCACGGCTCGCTCGGCGTCGATCCTCTTGCGGTTGCGAGCGTTGCGGCGACTCGCCACCCGGCTCACGAACTCTCGGTACGCCTCGATCGTCTCGAAGTCCCTCGATCCCCTCAACAGCAGCGCATCCTCGATGGCCCGCTTCAAATGCCCGTGCGCGCTTTCGATCGAGCCGTTCTCGTGCGCCCGGCCCCGGTTGTTCCGGCTCGCCTTCATCCCGTAGTCTCCCATCAACGCCTCGTAACGTGCGGTCCGGTCCTCCCGCGCACGACGCTTCAGGTTCCGAAACGCCGCCGACAGACTGTCCGTCCGGTGCTCCTTCGGAACGCCGCCCAGCGCCCACAGCGCGTCCTGCAACCCCTCGGCCAGGGCAACGTAGCTCTCCCCGCCCAACACCACCGCCACATGCAGAATCCCGAGTACTCCAGCCGAAAATGGTACAGCTTGTGCACCAGCTTCTCTCCCCCAACCGTCACCCCCAGACGCCCGGCGTCGGTGAAGTCCGACAACCCCCGTCGCCCCGGCTCGTGCTTCTGTCGGAAAACGACCTCGCGCGCCGGCCCGTGCTTCGCCTTCCAGCTCCGAACCCGTCGCTCCAGCGTCCGCCGAACCCCCGGATGACGCCGCATCATCTCTTCGTACAGCGCCACCGCCCGCAACCCCGGGTTCGCCTCCAGCAGCGGCACGATCTCCTCGTCGAATATCCCCGCCAAAGGGTCGGGGCGTCTCCGCCCCCGAGGCTTCTTCACCGACCGACGCCCCGGATCCCCTTCGATCCGATACGCCGTCGCCCTGCTGAACCCCGCCTTCGCCGCCGCCAGCGCAGGCCCGTCCTTCCGTCGAGCGGTCATGTACAGCTCCATCTGGTGGTCCGTAATCCGTCGGCCCGGCACTTCGCGTCTCTCCTGATCCCAGGGAAACACCAAAGCTCAAACCTCCCGCCGCCACCTCCGGCCGTCTCACCTTGTTTGTCGCAAGCGTCTCATCCTGATTGTCGCGCTACATCGGAGGGAGCCTCTGGAGCGATTCTCGACGATCCGACCCTGCGCATAGTCTGCCACCATTGCCGTCCATAGCGCTGCCCCAGTGTCCGCATCGTACGCCCGCAAGACCGGAAAGTGCTGAATACCATACACCACCCGCATGGGTTTGACCAAGCAACCAATCGGCCCATCGGTTAAGAGACGTCGCACCAGTTCGCTAGAGGCGCGATAGCCCTCGCCGAAACTCGTCGCTACCGCACCGGTTTCAAGGGGCATCTCGTAAATGGCCGCGTCTTGCTCCTGGCTCCATACCGATAGAAACAGACGTCCGCGCGCTTGGCAGAGGCCTTCCCTGACCCAAAGATCAACGGGTACCTCTTTCTGGCCGGCATGGACAAAGCCGTCCTCGGTCGGAGCGAAAACGGTCAAGCGACCGGTACGATCCGAAACCGCGATGCGGCCCCCGGAGAGAATCGCCAAACTAAGGGCCTCCTGACGAAACTCTCCGGGGCCTTCGCCTCGCCCGCCGAACTTTGTCAGAAACCGACCACGGCGGTCAAAGACCCGCACCTCGCTAGACATGCGCTCAAGCACGACGACGTTTCCCGCCGCGTCGAACTTGGCGTCCGTCACCCACCCGAAGACATCTTGTTGGTCGTCGCCGATCTCTCCAAGTCCTCCGATAGTTATGACCAGGTCCGACTGCGACAAGGAATCGCGCACGGCGCGCCAGCGTTTCAAGTCGGCGCCGACGAGACCCGGCGGGTCCCCGGATCCGACAACCATGCGAACGTCTTCAACCGGCAGGTTGTCAGGTGTCGGATGAGTGATTTCCATCGGGTCGCGCTCGCAGGACGACACGCCGATGCACGCTGAGGCGGCTGCGAGAACAGCGGCCCCCGGGGTCGATAGCCGACCCCGGGGCAACCGCGAGCAGGTAAACTGTGTCGATCCCATCGTGAAGTCCTTTCGGATTGAGATCAATGCGGTGTGCCATGTGGCGGTCCTCTCAACTTGCAGGGGCTGCCGTGACCGGAACCACCGACACGTCGAGCTCTGCCACGGTGCCGTCGCCCTGCAACACAACGTACCGCCCGGGTTCCGCACCCCGAGCCACATACCGATGGTGCACGTCGTATCGACTACGGGCGACAACGCTGCCTCGGTCGTCGAGCAGCACCCAAAGCGCACCGAATCGACGCTCGCGTCCCTCCCATGTCACCTCCCGCACAACGGCAAGGACATGTCCATCGCTCATCTCGTCAACGAAGATGGTCCGCGTCCACACGAGGCTAAAGCTGCCGTCCGGGTCGATGGCTGCCTTAATCGCCTCGGCAAGCACGATGCCTTCGTCGTCCACGACCACGGACGCGCTGTCGCTCAGGCCCCGTCGGTACTTGGTGATTCGAAACCGCGTCGCCTCAGCCAGCAGCAAGTCGCCCGTTCCTGTAACGGCCAACGGGCCACCCGAAAAGTGGAGGACGATGCGCCAGCTCTCATGAGCAAACACCGGATGCCAGCTATTGAGGTGGCGACCGTCTTCGGCAAACCGATGCAGCGCACGCCCCCCGTCGTCCGCGCGCGGATCGCTAGCGTAGCTGGCCACATAGTCACCGCCGGGCAGCACAACGAAACCTCGAGCCTCATAACCCGCATAGTGCTCCGTAAACACGCCGGGGTCTCGGCGATCGCCAAAACGCGTCACGCCGTAGGTACTTAGTACGGCCACGCCTCCGCTCGGCGTCCGTGCCATTTGCGTGGTGCCTCGGCCGCTCTCACCGACTTGTGTCATCCTCCCCCCACCTGCCGCCATTTCCCACACGGTGCCGCTACGGGACGCCACCCAAATGGTCCCGTCGTCCCACACTGCCAGCGCATTCAGGCGCTCGACAGTTTCCTCCAGGGAAACGCGCCACCGCTCTTCGAGGCGGAGACCGAGCGTGTCCAAGTCCTCCACGAGCACCAAATGCGACCCTTCCTGAATCGAAACGTCGTTCTGGCAGCTGAGAATCGCTACCGTTGCGGCAATGATCCCCGGCACGCGGTGTACGACCCGTGCTCCTCGTCTGGGCCTACCCTGCTTTCGTGGACGATGTAACGCTCGCATTGTTGGCTCCCTCTCCTCATGTTGAATCAACTGTTTCCTACAGTGTCTTCCTACTATCCTCCAAAGCGCCGGAGCTCCACCCTTGGGAACGGAAGCAGCCACACGGCGGCATAATAGCGGTATGTGGGGTCCACCGTCTGAATTAGCGGCAGCGAATTCGTAATGAACGCGCCCTGGCCCGTCTCGGCGTCGATCAAATGGCTCCGTACCTCAAAGCCATCGATGCTATCGGTCGGCCCGAATTCAAGGCGCACGGTTTGGAGCAACGCATGGCGGGCCGATACGGTCGTCAGAGTTGTCACCCGATCTACGACATCCGCGTCCTCGTATACGACCCTACTGGTTCCGTCCGGGCGCGTCTCTTCCACAATCGGCGGTTGTAGGTACCCTTCCAACTTCGTGGTCCATAGGAGATTGCCGGTATCAACCTCATCAGCTTTCACCACCGGCACGAACTGAAAGGCAAACAGGGTCACGCCGAGATCACCGAGACACGCGATTGGCCCTTGCGACATCATGTCGCGTACAAGCCAATAGTCATCTTCATAGCCCTGTCCGAAGGACCGGTTGATACCGTTGGGAGACAATGAGATTGCGTGGATTAGTGTGTCAGGCGCGTCGTGTCCGGGCTTCAAGCGCGCGATGAACACGCGACCGTTTATCGCGCATGAATGGTCCGCACCAACCCCCGCGACATGCGTCGAGGAGTATGCATAGCTTGCATACCCATCTTCACTGTCGGCAGGAAGGAAGATCTTGAGTCTCCCGCCACGCTCGGTCACTACCAATCTCCGGTCAGACAACAGATCGAGGGCGCTGGCATTGCGGAACTCTTGCGATCCGTCGCCGGGCCGCCCCAAGGTGACAATATGGTCGCCCCGCGGTCCAAAAACCTTGACCGCCTGGTTGCCGCGGTCGAGGATCAAGAGATTCCCGACGCTATCCAGAGCCACGTCGAGCTCCGTCGCGAACAGGTCAGGGGCTTCTTGGCCGCTGTCTCCCGCATCTCCCAGAGAGGCGAGAACGTCTGCCTCGGCCAGCAGTGCGTCGCGCATCTTGCGCCACCCTTCAAGGGACTCACCCTCGAGGTCTCTCGGACTCCCCTCCGATCGTATCGTTGGACTGCCCCTGGGCGGCAGATTGACCTGAGTGGGATGGGTAATTTCGTTCGGCCGACGGTCGAGCAGACATCCGGCCGCAATGCTGGCCACAACCAGCGTGGCTCCGGTACGAAGAAGGTTGATGCTGTGCGTCATGGTGTTGGTCCTCTCGATTCGTGGTGGAAGCGGCGGAGCGGGGAGCGTCCACGACGGAGCTGGGTGAGCTCCGCGCTTCGTGGGATAGACGCTGCGACGCCACGATGCGTTTCACCGGATTCTCACGGTCCAATAGCAGGCGATTCCGCCCCGAGCACTGCAAAATGTGCCGTTTCCGCTCGTTGGATACGGATTTCGGGCAGTTTCCCCGCATCTCGTGCCCTAGTCGCAGGCAATAATGCCCGGTCCGTGTGCACTTGTTCCCACCTTCCGGGCAAGATTGCTAGAGAACGCGGGCACAATTGCTACGAAAAGGGGTGTACATTTTCTGACACATTGGTTCCTTTCTTCCCGCGCTCGTCGCCACTGCGCCGGGGGTTGCGGAGGGCCACACGGGCGGTTGAAGCGGCGCGGCATGCTCCAGAAGTGATCGGGTCGGTTGCGGCGATTTGCCACACACGGCATACTGACCGTCCCACCATCCGAAACGGCACGCAACGAGGGAATCGGAACACGACATGACACGCCACATTAACAGGAAGCGCTTCCTACGCACCACGGGCCTCGCCTGCGGCGGCGGGCTGGCCTGGAGCACGGGGCTGCTGACCGGCTGCGCGAGCGATCCCGACCCGGCAGCCTCCGACGCCCCCGCCCGCCGACTCGCCCCGCCCCTCGAGCGCATCGGCTTGCAGCTCTACACCGTCCGCTCCCTCATGGCCGAAGACGTCGCCGCAACCCTCGACGCCGTCGCTGCAATCGGCTACCAGGAGGTCGAATTCGCCGGGTACTTCGGTCACGCTCCCGCCCAAGTGCGCGCATTGCTGGATGCAGCCGGCCTAACCGCACCGGCGGCCCACATGGACCTGATCGCACTGCAAGGCGCCGACCTGGCCGCCTCCATCGAAGCGGCGCTGGTGGTGGGGCATCGATGGTTGGTCGTTCCCTGGATCGCCGAGGAACTGCGCACCGCCGACGGCTACCGCGAGGTGGCCGCGATTCTCAACGAGGCCGGGGCCGCGGCGCAATCCGCGGGCCTCCGGGTCGCCTACCACAACCACGCCTTCGAGTTCGAAACCGTCGTCAACGACCCGCCCGGCACAACCGGGTACGCCGTTCTGGCCGAAGCGCTCGACCCATCGCTGGTGGACCTGGAGATCGACCTGCACTGGTCGGCGGTCGCCGGCGTCGACGCGCTCGCCCTTTTCGCCGAATACCCGGGACGCTTCACTCTCTGCCACCTCAAGGACCTGACCTCCGACGGCCGCATGGCCGACGTGGGCGCGGGCCAGATCGACTGGGACGCGCTGCTGGCGCGGTCCGAACAGGCGGGGTTGCAACACTATTTCGTCGAGCACGATCAACCCGACGATCCCATAGCCTCGGTCGAAGCCAGTTACCGTTATCTGTCCGCTACCTGATCGACATCTTCCCTTCTCAACCTGCAAGGAGACGCCAATGAACGAATCCGCCACCGAGGGAGTCGCAGCCAACGCCGCCCTCAACCCAACCCGCCTCTTCCGCGGCAGCTGCGTCGCGTTGATCGCCACTTCGGTCGCCTTCGCCACGGTGACGGCGGTCATGTTTGCCCTAAAGGGCGAGTTCCTGCTCAACAACTACCAGATCGGGCTGATCGGCGGCGCGGCCTTGTGGGGCTTTGCGGTCTCGCAGGTCGTCTTTGCGCCGCTCTGCGACACGGTTGGCATGCGGTGGCTCTTGCGCGCGGCGTTCGTGGGCCACCTGGGCGGCACGGCGATCATGATTTTCGCGCCCGGCTTCGCGACGCTTTTCGTCGGGGCGCTGATCATCGCCATGGCCAACGGGCTGGTCGAGGCGGCGTGCAATCCCCTCGTCGCCACGCTCTATCCCGAAGACAAGACGGTCAAGCTGAACCGCTTTCACGTGTGGTTTCCGGGGGGCATCGTGCTTGGCGGGCTGGCTGCGTTCGGGCTGGATCAGGCCGGTCTCACGTCGTGGCAGCTCAAGCTGGCGCTGATCCTCGTTCCCACGCTGATTTACGGCTATATGCTTTTGGGCCAACGCTTTCCGCGTACCGAGGGCGTGCGCTCGGGCGTCTCCATGGGCGAGATGTTCCGCGCTAGCCTGGGCACCCCGCTGATGCTGCTCATGCTCGTGTGCATGGCCATGACCGCGTCCATCGAGCTGGGACCGAACCGGTGGCTGCCCGCCGTGCTCGAAGCGGGCGGCATGGCCGGCATTCTGGTACTGGTGTACATCAACGGAATCATGGCCGTCATGAGATATTGGGCCGGGCCGGTCGTGCATCGCCTGTCTCCCACGGGGATTCTGTTGGCGTCTGCCGCCATTTCCGGGCTGGGGCTGTTCTGGCTCAGCAGCGGCGGTTCGGTCAGGACCGCGATCGCGGCGGCCACGCTGTTCGCCGTCGGGGTGTGCTATTTGTGGCCCACCATGCTCGGCTTCGTTTCCGAGCAAATCCCGCGCAGCGGCGCGCTGGGGCTGGGGTTGATGGGCACGGTGGGCATGGCCACGGTCGGACTCGTCACCACCCCATGGATGGGCAGGATCGCCGACCGCGAGGCGCACGACCTGCTGGTGAACGACGGCGCCTACATGGTGCTGCTGCAGGGGGCGGGCGCGTTGCATTCCGAATCGCTACGCATGCCCGGCCCCGAGGGCGACGATTTGCGCGCGGCCTGGGAAATGATTGGCGGAGTGCTGGATGCGGCCAACGAGACCGAGGAGCTGCCTCCCGTCGAGACCGCGAACGCCTTGCGGGCTCTGATCGGCTCCGGATCGGAAGCGCCGATGGTGCAACAGGCCGAGGAGATCCTGAATCCTGCCGAGAATTACGGCGGCTTGGTGTCGTTCCGATCCCTGGCGCCTTTCGCGGCAGTGCTGGTGTTGGTGTTCGGGGCGCTGTTCGTGCGAGAGCGACGCCGCGGCGGGTATCGCACCCAGAGCCTGGCCGGACCTGCGGACCGCGCGGACCCCGAGTGACCGAGTGAACCCGCACCTTGGCCGCAAGCTCCGCTACGGCATGGTGGGGGGCGGCCCCGGCGCCTTCATTGGGGGCGTGCACCGCATGGCCGCGGCCCTTGACGGCGAGTACGAGCTGGTCGCGGGAGCGTTCGCGTCGCAACCCGAGCGTTCACGGCGGCAGGGGCGGGCACTGGGCCTGGAACCCGGGCGCGCGTACGGTTCCTACCAGGAAATGGCGGCAGCCGAGGCCGCATTGGACGCCGACCAACGCATCGACGCGGTGTCGATCGTCACGCCCAATCACCTGCACCACCCCGTCGCGCACGCGTTCCTGCGGGCCGGGATCCACGTCATTTGCGACAAGCCCATGACGACCACGCTGGCCGACGCCCAAGCCCTCTGCCGCACGGTCAAGCGCAGCGGATTGGTCTTCGCACTCACGCACAACTACACCGGCTACCCCATGGTCAAGGAAGCCCGCCATCTGGTTCGGGCAGGTCGGCTGGGCGCGCTGCGCAAGGTCGTTGCCGAGTACCCGCAGGGCTGGCTGGCCACCCGAATCGAACGCACCGGTCACAAGCAGGCCACATGGCGTCAGGATCCGGCACAGGCCGGGCCGTCGTCGGCCGTGGGCGACATCGGTTCGCACCTTCACAATCTGGTCCGCTACGTGACGGCGCTCGAAATCGACGCGGTGTTCGCCGATCTGGCCACACTGGTGCCCGGTCGCGCCATGGACGACGACGCGGCCATTCTGGTGCGGTTCAAGGGCGGCGCGCGCGGCGTCTATTTCGCCAGTCAGGTGTGCGCGGGCGAAGAAAACGGGCTCACGCTGCGCATCTACGGTGAACGCGCGGGGCTGGTGTGGCGCCAGGAACAGCCCAACCACCTGGACATCCTGCCCACGGACGCGCCTCGCCAACGAAGAACTCGCGGAAACGCCTATCTCTGCGCCGCCGCCCGCCATGCACTCCGCCTGCCGCCGGGACACCCCGAGGGATTCGTCGAAGCCTTCGCCAACATTTACCGAAATGCGGGTAGAACGATCGGCGCGTTGGTTTTGGGAAACGAGCCCGACCCTTTCGATCAGGACTTCCCGAACCACGCCGACGGCCTGCGAGGCGTGCGCTTCATCGAACGAGTGGTCGCCTCGGCCACACGGGAGCGTTGGGTCGAAATGGCTCCCGCCGGCGGCCAGGCTACGGACTTGCGCTCCCCGCCATGCCCATGAACCGCCACCCGGTCACGCTCTTCACCGGCCAATGGGCGGACCTCCCGCTCGAAGACCTCGCCGCGAAGGCCGCGTCCTGGGGCTACGACGGCCTGGAGCTCGCCTGCTGGGGAGACCACTTCGACGTGCGGCAGGCGCTCGCCGACCCGACCTACTGCGACGGTCGCCGCGCGCTGCTGGCCCGACACGGCCTCGCGGTGCACGCCGTCAGCAATCACTTGGTGGGCCAGGCGGTTTGCGACCCCATCGACGAGCGCCACCAGGCAATCCTGCCGCCGCGGGTGTGGGGCGACGGCGATCCCGAGGGCGTGCGTCGCCGCGCCGCCCGCGAGATGATCGACACTGCGAGGGCCGCGGCCCGCCTCGGCGTCACGGTCGTGAACGGCTTCACCGGCAGCCCCATCTGGCACCTCCTATACGCCTTCCCGCCCATTCCCGCTGGCCGGATCGAGGCGGGCTACGCCGAATTCGCCGAGCGGTGGCGTCCGGTGCTCGACGAGTTCGCCGCGGCCGGCGTGCGGTTCGCACTTGAGGTCCACCCGACCGAAATCGCCTTCGACATTGCGAGCGCGGAGCGAGCCCTGGCCGCTCTGGAAGGACACCGCGCGTTCGGCTTCAACTACGATCCGAGCCACCTTGCGTACCAGGGCGTCGACACGGTCGAATTCGCCAGACGCTTCGGCGGCCGTATCTTCCATGTCCACGTTAAGGACGTGTGGTGGGCCGACCAGCCGACGCTTGCGGGCGTGTTCGGCGGGCACACCGAATTCGGCGATCCGCGTCGCTACTGGGACTTCCGGTCGCCGGGACGCGGCCGCGTGGACTTTGAAGCCGTCATGCGAGCACTGAACCAGGCAGGGTACGATGGTCCTCTATCGGTGGAGTGGGAAGACGCGGGCATGGAACGCGAGCACGGGGCGCAAGAAGCCTGCGCATTCGTCCACAGGCTGGCGTTTCCCCCTTCGAAGACGGCGTTCGACGCCGCGTTCAGCCGGTAGCGTGGCGCCGTTTTTCGCGGCGCCGCTGGTGTGCCTGGGCCTCGCGACCGCGCTGGCGGCGGCGCAGCAGACGCCGCCCAACCAGCTGACCGCGCAAGAGCAGGCCGAAGGCTGGGCGCTGCTGTTCGACGGTACTCTTGACGGCTGGCGCGGCTACCAGCGCGACGACCCCCCCGGCGCATGGTCGGTCCAGGACGGCGCGCTCGCGTTCACGCCGGGCGGCGACGGCGGCGACCTTATGACTACCGAGCAGTACGGCGACTTCGAGCTGTCCTTCGAGTGGCGCATCCTGGAAGGCGGCAACAGCGGCGTCTTCTACCGGGCCACCGAAGCCGAGCGCGCGCCCTACTGGACGGGTCCCGAATACCAGATCCTCGACAACGCCGGGCACGCCGACGGAGCGCAACCGGAGACTTCGGCGGGCGCGAACTACGCGCTGCACGGCCCGGCTTCGGACGTGACTCTGCCGCTGGGCGAGTGGAACCGCGCGCGCATCGTGGTGAACGGCCCACGGGTCGAACATTGGCTGAACGGCGTCAAGCTCCTCGAGTACGAGCTCTGGTCCGATGACTGGCGCGAGACCGTGTCGCGCACCAAGTTCGCTGACTGGCCCGGCTACGGTCTCGCCCGTACCGGCCACATCGGATTGCAGGACCACGGCGACCCGGTCTGGTACCGGAACATCAAGATTCGGAGGCAATGACGTGTTGGGGACCCGAACGAGAACGTGGAACCAAGTGAGCCGCGCCGCGCCGTTGGCCGTCGGCGTGCTACTCACGGCTGCGTGCGCCGACCTCGCGTTGGAGCCCGATGGCGCACCGCATTTCATGGAGATCACGCCTGCCAACGCATTGGTCACCGAAGGCGACGTGGCCAAGCTCACGCTCAACGTCATGGACGTCGATCTCAACCCCGTCCCTGGACCGCCGTCCTGGGCGCCGGCCAGATGGGAAATCTCCGACCCGACCTCGATCGACATCGCGCCAAGCGGCGACTTCACGGCACTGGGCGGCGGCAATCTGAAGGTGATCGCGCGAGCGGCCGGGCTCGAAGCGTGGACCACCCTGCGGGTCAACCCGGCCAACATCCGCCTGTACGCGTCTGCGATCTACCTCAACCAGGCCATCCAGAACGTCGACGGCACCGTGCCCATCATTGCGGGGCGCGACGCGCTGCTCCGCATATTCGCTACCGGCGACGAGACCAGCTTCTACCTGCCGCATGTGCGCGCCACGCTCTACCTCGACGGCGATGTCGTCCATTCGGCGTTGATGATCCCCGAGGGCGACCACCTGCCCTCGACGGTGGAAGAGTCCCGCATGGACCTCTCGTTCAACACCCTGGTGCCCGGCGAGTTCGTTCAGCCCGGCCTGGGGCTGGTGGTGGAGCTCGACACGGAAGGCATCGTTCCCCAGGACGTGGGGAGCACGCCGCGCATTCCTGCCGAAGGCGTCATGGACCTGGGCGTGATCGAGGTGCCAACGCACGTCCAGACCATCGTGCCCACGCTTATCTCGTCGGCTCCCAACGAGCGCATCTTCGACTGGACCAACGGGCTTAACCCCGATCACCGCCACATGCGGTTTCCCCGCACGGTGATGCCGATCGGCGACATGGAAGTCATCGTCCACGAACCCTTCTACACCTCCGATGACCTCACGACCGGCAACGGTTGGAACCGTTACCTGCGGGCGCTGCGCGTAGTCTGGCGCATGGAGGGCGAGGTCGGGTACTACTACGGCGCCGTGGTGCTCCCGCCGGGGTCGGCGTGGGGTGGTCTGGGCTACGTTGGCTTGCCAGTCAGCGTGGGTCGCGATTCCGACCGCACCTTCGCGCACGAGCTCGGGCACAACATGAACCTCCGTCACGCCCCGTGCGGATCAGCCGGCGGCCCCGACCCCAACTACCCCTACGATGGCGGCACGACGGGCGTGTGGGGATACGACGTCCACCGCTCCCGCCTGGTCGATCCCCGGCAGTACAAGGACCTGATGGGGTATTGCAACCCCGACTGGGTGAGCGACTATCACTTCAACCGCGCACTCGACCACCGACGCGCCACCGAAAACTTCGGCGACGCGTCGGCGGCTGCCAGCGCCCCGGCGGCACCAGACGCGACCCTCTCGCAGAAGACCCTGTTGCTGTGGGGCGGAATCGGCGACGACGAGTTCCTGCTCGAACCCGCCTTCCTGCTCGACGGCACTGCGAAGCTTCCCGAGTCGGGCGGCCCCTACCGCATCGAAGGCTTCGGCGTCGACGGCGCCACCCAGTTCGGCTTCAACTTCACGCCCGATCCGGTCGAGTACGGCGGCGGCCATTTCCTCTTCGCCGTACCCTACGACCCCGAGCGCGACGGAGTGCTCGACCGGGTCGTCCTGTCGGGGCCCGAGCGCACGTTCGCACTGCGTCCCGGCGGCACGGACCCCATGGCCATCATCGTCAACCGCGACACGGGACGCGTGCGCGCCATTCTGCGGGACTGGGACGGCGGCTTCAATCTGTTGGACGGCAACACCGAGATCATGGTCAGCGACGGCCTGCCGGGAGGCGCGCGATGAACCGCCGCACGCCCTTGCTGGGCGCAGCCGTGTTGGCCGCCGCCGCGCTGGTTGGCGCGGCGCTGGTCCCCGGGTCCGCTATGGCGCAGCAAACCGGGTCCGCATCGGGGCAGACGCAGGTGGAAGTGCGCGGCGGCCTCACGGTGGGCAGCCACTCGGGTTCCGCCGCCGCGCTGGACATCGCCCCGGCCTTGTCCTACGACGTCGTGGTCAAGCGGCAGATGACGTCCACCATCTCCGCCTTCGGGGGGTTCTTTCGCACGGCCTTCGGTTGCGAGGAGGGTTTCTGCAAGGATCGCGAAATCACCGTGGTGGGCAACCATGTCGCCGCAGGCGCCGAATGGCGCAGCGGTACCCCGTGGCTCCGGGCCGGCTTGCTTTTCGGCACGACCGAAGCCGGCATCGATGGCGACGCGCCCAAGGCCGGCGTTGGCGTATACGGCGCAGCGGGCCTCTCGATCGGCTCGGGCCGATTCCGGTTCCTGCCCGGAGCATCCTATCGCTGGTTGTCCGCAGGCACCGAGTCGAGCTCGGACCATGCCGTGGCCCTGGCCCTGGATCTAGGGTTCGGGTTCCAGATCGGGGGAGGCGGTTCTTGAGATCGGCGGCGCTGTTGGTACCGGCCGCGCTCCTCGCGGGCGCTTTGCAGAGCGGCTGTGTCGATCTGTCGCTTGAGCCGAATCACGCACCGGCGTCGCTGGTTGTCGTTCCCGCCGACACGATGCTGGCCGTTGGCGACGAAGTGACGTTCTCCGTGGTCGTTCTGGACGAAGACGGGGCGCCGATCACGCCGCTGCCATCCTGGGCTCGACCCGTCTGGAGGAGCGACGACCCCGAGACGCTGCAACTGTCGCTGGACGGGTCGGCACGCGCGGTCGACTACGCCGAAACCGAGGTGTCGGTCGTTTACGCAGGGTTGCGCGCACGAACCCCCGTACGCGTGAATCCGACGAGGCTCACGCTCACGGCGCCCACCTGGTACATCACCCAAGGGGTACAAAATCAGACGCGCGGCGTGCCGTTGATTGAGGGACGAGACGCGCTGCTTCGCGTTTTCGTCACCGGCGACCGGTTGAGCTACTACCAACCGCGAGTCGAGGCCCTGTTCTACCAAAGCGACGCGCTGGTGCACGGCGTTGCGATGTCGCCGCCGTTTCGCAGGATGCCCACCGAGGTCGACGAGAGCCGCCTCGACCAGTCCTTCAACGCCCTCATTCCTGGTTCCGTCATTCAGCCCGGCGTCACGCTGGCCATCCGACTGGACGTGGACGGCGTAGTGCCCACGTGGCCCGAGAGTCGCCTGCGCATTCCCGATCACGGCGCTTTGCCCTTGGACGTACGGCCTGTGCCGCCCTTGGAGCTGGTGGTCGTGCCGATCTCCACGGAATCCGATCCCAAGGGCGAAGTCCGGCAATGGGCATCGGACATTGACCCGGCGAGCCCCAAGTTGCACTTGCTGCGGTCGCTCCTTCCGGTTGCCGAGACCACAGTGCGCGTGCACGAGGGATTTTTCAGTACGGCCAACCTTGCGACCGGCGCGGGATGGGGCGAACTCCTGGGCGAATTGGTTTTTCTGCGCATCAGGGAGGGCGAACGCGGCCACTACTACGGCGCCGTAAAGCTGGGCCCAGACGCGGTTTGGGACGGTTTGGGCCAGATCGGTTATCCGGCGAGCGTCGGCAAGCCCGACCCGGTCACGCTAACGCACGAGCTCGGTCACAACCTCGGACTGCGCCACGCTCCCTGCGGCGGCGCCATCGCCGCGGACGTCGCGTATCCCTACAACGGTGGCGAAATCGGCGTCTGGGGCTACGATTTTTTCGCCGAGCGCCTGGTAAACGCCTCGCTCTACAAGGACGTGATGAGCTATTGCAGTCCGCGGTGGATGAGCGACTACCACTTCGCGCGGGCCTTGTACTTTCGCGAACACGGCGAAGCGCCGCCCTCGGCCGCCGCGGCCGACCCGAATCCCGGGTTGATGGTCCCCCAAGTGGCCGCGGCTCAATCCGCCGACCGCACGCTGTTGCTGTGGGGCAGCGTGGGCCTTGGCGAGCTGACTCTTGACCCCGCCCTTTTAGTCGATGCGCCCGTTTCGCTCCCGACTCGCCCCGGTCCTTATCGCTTGCAGGGCCTTGGCGTCAACGGCCAGCCTCGCTTCTCGCTAAACTTTTCGCCCACGCCGCTTGAGTACGGCGGCGCCAACTTCGTCTTCACGGTGCCCTATGATGCCGAACGGGACGGATCGCTTGATCGGGTGGTGTTGTCGGGGCCCGAAGGGTCGTACACCTTGGAACGGTTCGGTTCCCCACCCGTGGCAATGGTGGTCGACCGGTCAAGCGGGAAGTTGAAGGCCGTCTTGCGAAATTGGGACGGCGCCTGGCCGCGCGCCCTACCCGGCTCCGAACGCGACAGCCACATTGCCGTGAGCGAAGGGCTGCCCTTCTGAACAACCCGTAAATCGGGACGGCCAGATTCGAACTGGCGACCCCCTGAACCCCATTCAGGTGCGCTACCGGACTGCGCCACGTCCCGTTAAGTGCTACGAAACTACAGCCTTTGACGTACTCGGGGAAGCGTCGGCGGCTCTGGCTAGCGCGTGGTTCCACCCAACGCGGCTCGCATTTCGGCGATCGCCGCCGGACCCACCCGGCAGCATCCCCCCACTGCCGCCGCTCCTGCCGCGACCCAGCCGCGGCACGCCTCCCCCCAGCGCCCGCCGGCCTCCACCTCGCTCCACGTCTTCGTCACGGGGTCCCAATCGCCGCCGCCGTTCGGGTAGGCGATCACGGGCTTCCGGGTCGCAGCCGCCAGAGCGCCCACAACCGCGGGCGCCACGTTCACGGGCGAGCAGTTCACGCCCACCGCGTATACCCCCGGCGCCTCGTCGGCCCACGCCGCCACCTCGTCGATCGGCGTCCCGTCGCTGATGCGCCTGGCGTCGCGAAACGTGAAGGTGAACCACGCCGACTTGTCCGTCGCGTCTTCCACCAGACGCGCCAGCACCTGCGCCTCGACCAGCGAAGGCAGCGTCTCGCAGGCGAGCATGTCGACCGGGCTGCCGGCCAGGAGCCGCAGCCTCGCCCCGTGGAAGTCGGCCAGCGCGGCCGGACCGATCCGGTAGTCGCCCCGGTACTCGGAGCCGTCGGCCAGAAAGGCGCCATACGGACCAATGCTTGCCGCGACCAACGGGCGGAGGCGCGCAGTGGCGCCACGGTCGGCAGCGGCCCAGAATCGGTCGCGGGCCTCGACCGCCAGGTCCGTCGCGCTGCGCAAGATGCGCTTGGCCTCGGCTCCAGCGACGCCCCGCGCCGCGAGCCCCTCGAAGGTGGCCTGATAGGTTGCCGTCAAGACGCAATCGGCTCCGGCCTCCAGATACCGCGTGTGGGCGGCGACGATGGCGGCGGGGTCTTCCAGCAGGATCTTCGCCGACCAGAGCGGGTCGTTGAGCTCGTGTCCGGCCCGCTCCAGCTCGGTCGCAAGGCCCCCGTCCAGCAGGACGAAGCCCTGGTTATGCAGGAAAGCGTCGAAGGAACAGGGCATGCGCCACGACAATCGCGCCCGTCACGGCCCAAAACACCACGGGGTTGCCCGCGCCGACGCCCATGCTGCTCAGCAGCACCAGCGCCACGGCCACGGGAATGACGAAGCGGAGCAGGAGTCGCCAGGCCGGGTTGACCCGGATTCGCCCGGCGCCCTGGTTGGCGTCGCTCTGAAAGGACTTCCATCCCCACCGCGACACGATGTACAGAGACATCAGCAATCCACCCGCGGCCAGCAGATAGTCGCTGGAAACCGTATCGGCGAAATCGAAGAAATTCATTCCCAGGATCAGGACGTCTGACCACGGCCCCTGCGACAGAATCACCGGGACGCCGATCACGAAGGTGCCCACCGCGCAGAACTGCACCGCCCGCTTGCGGGACACGCGCAGCGAGTCGACGGTGGTGGCGACCATGATTTCGAACACGGCCACCTGCGACGTAAACCCGGCAATGATCATGAGAAAGAAAAAAGCCGCGCCGAAGATCAGGCCACCGGGCATCTGCTGGAACAGCGACGTCATGGTGACGAAGAGCAGACCGGCACCTTGATTGGGCGCCATCCCGAAAGCGAACAGGGCGGGGAAGAGGACCAACCCGGCGACGAAAGCCACCCCCGTGTCGAATGCTACGACCATCGTCGCGTTGCCCGGCACGTCGCTTTCGCGCCGGTCCAGGTAGCTGCCCAACCCGAAGGCCACCGCCATGCCGATGCCGATCGAGAAGAAGGCCTGCCCGAGAGCGGCGAGATAGGAAGCGGGTCGCATGGCCGAGAAGTCGGGCGTGAGATACCAGGCCAGCCCGGCTCGCGCCCCCGGCAGGGTCATTGCATAGACCGCCAGCCCCAGGAGAATCACCACCAGCAATGGCATGAGGAACTTGGCGTAGCGCTCGATCCCCTTGGCGACGCCGCGGCTCACGACCAACGCGACCAGCAACGTGACCACGAGCGCGTATCCGAGCACCGGCCCGGGCGTGGCCACGAAGGCGTCGAAGACCGCCCTGGTTTCGTCCGGCGTTCCACCCATGCTCGCGCCGCTCACCAACATCACGAAGTAGGCCGCCATCCAGCCGATGACCATGACGTAGTACGACGTGATGAGGGTGATGGAGACGAGGCCCATCCAGCCGATCAGGTTCCACGGACTGGTCTTCGACCCGGTGAGCCGGGCCATGCCGGCGATGGGGGTGAGTCGAGACTTGCGCCCAAGCGCGATTTCGGCCGTCAGGAGCGGAATCCCGATCAGCACGGCGAAAAGCACGTAGACCAGGAGAAACGCGCCGCCCCCGTTCTCGCCCGCAAGGTACGGAAAGCGCCAGATGTTGCCGAGCCCGACGGAGAATCCGGCCGTGGCCAGGATGAAGCCGATCCTGCTTGTCCAGGTTTCGCGCATGGGTCCAATACTACGCGACGACCCGCCGCGCCGCCATGGAGGTTGACGAACGGCCCGAATCCGTTACGATTGTTCGTGTGTCAACGGGAGCATGGGGCCCTAGGCAGATATGCTCCACTATACCATAGGGAGAACAGGAACGTGCGTACGCAGGGAACCGTCAAGTGGTTCAACGACCAGAAAGGCTTCGGCTTCATCTCCAGGGAGAACGGAAAGGACTGCTTCGTCCATTTCTCCGCCATTCAGGGAGAGGGCTTCCGGAGTCTGACCGAAGGCGAGCGAGTGGAGTTCGACGTGGTTGACGGGGCCAAGGGCCCCGCCGCCGAGAATGTCGTGCGGCTCGGCTGAGGGGCCGGAACACCGCAACGGAAAACTCCGGGAACGGCCAGCCGCACATTGGGCGGCTGGCCGTTCCGTTCGCAGCCGTTGGCGTTCACGTCGCCGTTGGCTGTTCAGCTTGACCCGGCAGTCACAATTGCCCGGCCCGAGGTAGCGTTGGCAAGCGCGGCCACCAGTGCGGATCGCTGACCGATCGGTACCTTGACGCGATAGGCTACGGCTGCGCCGAAAGACCGATCGACGACGATCGCGTCGTGGCTTGCAAGAACGCGCGCCACCGCTTCCGCGAGGCCGTAATCCACGACCACCCGCAGGGGTACGGCTTCGACCTTTTCCGTGGTCTCGCAGGCTTGTAGGGCGCGTTTGACGCCGTTGGCGTACGCGCGCGCCAATCCGCCCGTTCCGAGCTTGACCCCGCCGTAATGGCGGGCGCACACGGCAATCACTTCGCCGATGCCGGAATGGAGCAGCACCTCGAGCATCGGCCGACCCGCGGTACCGTGCGGCTCGCCGTCGTCGCTCATGCCGATCCGCGCCGTCGAGCCGGGGGTCCCCGCATTGTACGCCCAGCAGTAATGGGTCGCTCCGGGAATGCGGGCGCGCACTCTCTGCACCACTTCCTTGGCCTCGGCCCGGGTCGAAACGCGCGCCACCGTGGTCACGAACCGACTGCGCCGAATCGTCTCTTCCACCTGGATCGTGCTTGACGGCACCGGATAGCCGTCCATCGACCTGCTCTGGCGCTCACTCACCGGCCATAGTACTTTCCGAGAGATGGTTGAGAATCAATCTCAATCTCATTGATGACCCATTCAGACATGCGGGAATCACGGAGAGCAGCGCTCTCGCTGGAGGATACTTGGGAAACGCCGGAGATTCACCCCCGAAATCTATCGATCGCACGCTTGCCGACGTGGAACTCGAAGAAGAGGTCGTGCTGGTACGACTTGACGTGGCGGGCGAGGACATAGAACCGCTTCTGGAGCGCGGCATCGTGCCCGGATGCAAGGTCTGCCCCGTGCGGCACGCGCCTGCGGGCGGCCCCACCATCTATCGCGTGGATGGGCACCTGGTTGCCTTGCGCAAGGAGACGGCATCGTGTCTTTGCGTGCGCAGCGCCCTTGAAGCCGCCGGAGTTCTCGACGCGAATTGAGCACCGGAACATCGTCGGCCACCGTCGCGCCGACACCGCAACGCTCGCCGTTGCCGCAACGCTCCCCGGGCGGCACCAACCCGCGCGTGGCTCTCGTTGGCCCGCCCAACGCTGGCAAGTCCACCCTGTTCAATGGCCTTACCGGATTGCGCCAGAAGGTTGCCAACTACCCTGGCGTCACCGTCGAACGCCGGTCCGGCATCGTCACCGAGTCCGTCGGGTCGGTCGAGGTGATCGACCTTCCAGGCGTTCACGGGTTGTCTGCGCGCAGCCTGGATCAACGGGTTGCCCGGGACTTTCTCCTGGGCAAGATGGAAGGCGACGAACGCCCCGACGCCGTGATTCTGGTGCTGGACGGCACCAGGCTCCGGGCCGATCTCATGGTCGCCGATCCCGTGCTCGCGCTGGGGCTGCCAACCCTGGTGGTGCTGACCATGGCCGACGAGCTCAAGAGACGCGGGGGCGCGCTCGACGTTGGCCTGCTGTCCGCCGAACTCGGGGTCGAAGTCGCCCTGATCAACGCGCGCGACGGCGCCACCATGGAGCCCGTTCGCCGTTTCCTCCGCGCATTGCACACGGGCGGCGACGAAGTTCGCGCCTGCCCCGCAATCTCCGTTGCGGACGCGGCTGTTGCCGACGGCGCTCGCGGGCGCGCGCTACCCGTAGTCGACCTCTTCGCCGCGAGAAGAAAGCGCGCCCGCGCCCTTGGCCGATCCGCGGCCTTCCAGGATCCGCGCCCATCCAACGTTACGAATCGGATCGACGCCGTTCTGCTGCACAGGTTCTGGGGACCGGTGGTCTTCCTCGCCACGGTCGCTCTGGTCTTCCAGGCCATCTTCACGGCCGCGGTGCCCCTCATGGACGGCACCGAGGCGCTGATCGCCGCGTCGGGCGACTTCGTGGCAAACACTCTGCCCGACAGCTGGTTTCGCTCGCTACTGATCGACGGCGTCTGGGCCGGGGTCGGTTCCGTGGTCGTGTTCCTTCCCCAAATCCTTATCCTCTTCGCCTTCATCGCCATTCTCGAGGACTCGGGTTACATGGCGCGAGCGGCGGTCATCGCCGACCGCCTGATGCATCGCGTGGGCTTGCAGGGCGTTCGTTCCTTCCCCTCCTCTCCGCTTATGCCTGTGCCGTGCCTGCGGTCATGGCGGCCCGCACGGTTGAAGACGAACGCGACCGCATCGCCACCATCTTCGTCACGCCGTTCATGACGTGTTCCGCGCGACTGCCGGTCTACACCCTGCTCATCGCCGCCTTCATCCCGGCCGGCCCCTTGCTCGGTCCGTTCCTTGGCATGCGACCGGCCGTCCTGATCGGCCTCTACGCCCTGGGCCTGCTGGCCGCAGTGGTCACCGCAGCCCTGCTGAAAGGCACCCTGCTGAAGGGTCGTCCAAACCCCTTCGTCATGGAGCTGCCGCCTTACCGGTTGCCCGGCATCCGTTCCATCGGCACGCGCCTGCTCGACCGCACCAAGGTGTTTCTGCGCCGCGCGGGCAAGATCATCATGGCCGTCACGATAATCCTCTGGGTCCTTACGCAGTTCCCGAGCGGACCCGACGGGGAGGTGCCGGAGATCGGCGACAGCGCGCTGGGCAAAGTGGGTCGCGTGATCGAACCGACGATCGAGCCACTCGGGTTCGACTGGCGGGTCGGGATCGGGCTTGTGACTTCCTTGGCGGCGCGAGAAGTGATTGTGGGTACGTTGGGTACGATTTATGGAGTGGAGACCGACGATGCCGAAAACTTCGAGCTCCAGACCGCTCTGCAGCAGGATTTGGATCTCGGTTCGGCGGTAGCTCTGCTCATCTTTTTCGTCTTCGCGCTGCAGTGCATGTCCACCGTCGCGGTAATGCGTCGCGAGACCGGCGGGTGGATGTGGCCGACCATCCAGTTCGCCTACATGCTGGGGCTCGCATACGCGGGGGCGTGGGCGGCCAACGCGCTCCTGTAAGGGGCGGGGCCATGCATTCGGCCAGGCCCACTGCCATCGCGGCGTGCGCGGCGGCGCTGGTCTTCACCCTCGTCGCGGCGGTCGCCGGTTGCGCCCCGGATGCCCCGCCGGCGCCTGCGGGTGCGGTGATCGACGACGTGGGCCGGGTCCATATCCCCTCGAAGCCTCGCAATAGCATCGTGTCGCTCGTGCCGTCGGTGACCAAGACGCTGGTGGCCATGGGGGCTGGCGACCGCCTCATTGCCCGCACGCAGTACGACGAACAGGAAGAGTTGGCGTCGCTGCCCCTGATCAAGATCGGCCCCGTCTTGTCGGTCAGCGTCGAGGCGGTCGCGCTAATGGCGCCGGATCTGGTCGTCAGGTGGCCGTCCGCCGACGGGGATGCGGTGGGTGAGCGACTCGACGACGCCCGAGTGGACTGGTACGGTTCCAGGATCCAGACGATTGGCGATTTCGAGCGCCACGCGCACAACCTGGGGCGCCTGCTGGGGTTGGAGGGCGAAGCGGACTCGTTGATCGCCTGGGCACGCGCCGACTTGGCCGCAGCCGCGGGTCGGGTGGCGGGCCGCGATCCCGCAAGCATCTTCTACGTCGTTCAGATGGACCCTCCCATGACCGTGGGATCGGGCACGTTTCTCGACTCCGTCTTCGTCGCTGCCGGCGCAAGCAACGTCTTCGCCGACGTCGAGGGCATGGGGAACTGGCCTCGAATCAGCCTGGAAGAGGCCGTTTTGAGAGATCCGGACTACATCGTCGTACCGGTCAAGGAACACGGTATGCCGGCGCTGTCTGCGGGCGACCGCGACCCGTCCGCCGACGGGCTCGCGGCGATGCCTACGTGGAGGCAGATCCGCGCCGTGGCGGAGGGACGGGTGATCTCGGTGGACGCGTCGCTGTTCGGCCGGCCCGGCCCGCGCATGGGTCAAGCGGTCCGGTATCTGGCGTACCGCCTGCACGGATCGCCATGACGCCCGTCATTGATCACGATGTTGTGGGCCGAGTTGATTTGGTCGTAATGGGCGGTGTCCATGGTTTGCGCCCCTGCGCCCGCGTGTACGGCGAGAAGCAAAGCTGCGGGCAAGAAAAAATCGCCCCTCATAACCGGTGCAGCGTCCCCGAGACTTCCACCCTCACGGGTACCCCGCTTACGGAACGTGGCAGCTTTGCCCTCAGCTGCGCACTGTTCTTTTCCAGGTAGACGACCAGACACGGTTTCCCGTCCCGAAGGCCCTGGGCCGTGCCGGCTACGCCCTTGAGCGCCATCACGCTGCGGTTCAGCCGGCGCTGCGCTGCGTCAATTCCCGTCGATTTCGACACCAAAGCGGTCCAGCACGAGATCGATGGGGTTTGCCAGCGTCGTGGTGGCGCTGCCCGCGAACAGGAGACCGACCGGGCGGCGATCGGTGGGCCCGCCGCCATCGGCGACGATCAGCGAGCCGGAATCTCCCGGTGCCGAAAACCCGTCGCCCGAGACGACGATCTGGCCGGAGAAACGCGCCGTTCGGTCGCGGAAATTGACGTTCACGGTCGCGTTGATTCCCGAGACCCGTCCCTTGGTGTGCCCGGTAGTGCGCCCGTATTTCTGCACGGCCAACCCAAGACGCGCCGATGTCGTCTCTCGGCGCGGCGTGCCGTAGCCGTCGGCGGGCGTGCTGTTGCCGAGATTGCCGGCCGAAGTGGCCGCCACGGCGGCGTCGATGCGATTCTCAGGGCACACTGGGAAGGGCTGACAGAAGCGAATGGGTTCGAAGTCGTGCAGCGTACCGATCGCGTCCGTGGGATTGGCGCCGCCGTCCACGGCGCCGGGCTGCAGGATGTTGTCGCCAATGTTGGCCTGGTTCCGGTCGGCGTAGACGTGGTTGTTGCTGAGCGCGAAGGTAGCGGAACCCGATACGACCCGTGCGCCGATGGTTCCCGCGGTGACGTCGACCTGTCCGGTCGACACCCCGATGGGGACGGGGCGGGGGAAGCTCCCTGTCGGGTCCGCGGCATCGTCGAGCGCCCGAAACGGGCCGGTCACTTCGCTCACTACCGCGTATCCGTCGAAGCTGGCCGGGAGTGCGAGCGCCCCCGCTTGCGTAAGGAAGACCTTCACGACGGGTTGCCCGTCCAGGCCGAACGCGACGGCCGTTCCAGCCAAGCCGGCCTGATCGATCAGGTCCTGGTTCAGCAGCGACTGCGCGGCCATCGCGGCGGCGAGGTCGCCGTGCGCAATCGCGCCAGGGCCTTGCGCCGGGTTCCAGTGATCCCCGAGTGGACCGAAAGACAGCACGTCGAGCACGATGGCCAGAGCCAAAGTGCCGTAGCATAGCGGGCGACTCTTCATCATAGGCTCTATGTATACGACAACGAGCGCTTCCGCGACAGGTCGCCCGAGCACTCCGTTGGCTCCGTGTCGCCAAACACCTCCCGCTGGTGCTCTCCGGCGCGGGGGGGCAAGCGACGCAACGCGGGGCGACGGCCGTCCCAACGGACGGGCATCGGCACGTCCACATAGTCTCCAAGGTCGGAATCCGGGTATTGCCGCACCATTCCGGTGGCGGCCGTCTGCGGGTCGGCCAGCGCCGCGGCCACGTCGTGAATGGGGGCCGCCGGCACCCGGTGGCGGCTCAGCAGCCGCAGCAGCGATTCAACGGAATGGCGCCGGGTCCTCTCGCCAACCAGCTGGGCCAGCCCATCGCTGTTGGCCACGCGGCTGGCGTTCTCCGCAAAGTCGGGGTGGGTTGCCAAATCCAGCTCCAACGCGGCACAAAGGCGGCCGAAAATATCGTCGTTGCCCGCCGCGATCATCACCGACCCGTCGGAACATGGGAAGGCCTCGTACGGGGCGATCATCGCGATCGACGTGCCCATCGGTTGCGGTACGCTGCCCGTGGCGAGGTAGCCTGTCAGGTGATACGACATCCACGCGAGGGACGTATCCAGCAGCGACGCGGTGACGTGGCAGCCGCGCCCGGTGCGGTTGCGTTCCATGAGGGCGCCCAGCACCGCCACCCCGATCCACATCCCGGTGCCCAGATCCACGATTGACGTGCCGACTCGGACCGGATCGCCGCCCAGGTCGCCCGTCACCGACATCAAACCCGAGCGCGCCTGCATCAACGGATCGTAGCCGGGCTCGTTCCTCAACGGTCCCTCCTCCCCGTACGCAAGCACCGAGACGTACACGACCGTCGGGTTGACGCGCCGCACGTCGTCGTACCCGATCCCAAAACGCTCGGCGGCTCCAGGCCGCAGCGCCTGGAACGTCACGTCGCAGTCCGAGGCCAGCCCGATCGCGCGGTCACGCCCTTCGTCGGTGCTTAAATCGAGGATCACGCTCCGCTTGTTGCGGTTCGCCGTCTGGAACAACGTGCCTTGGCCCCTGATGAACGGGGGGCCCCAGCGGCGCGCCGGATCGCCACCGGGCGGTTCGACCTTGATCACGTCGGCGCCGAGGTCGGCAAGGATCTGCGTGGCGTAGGGGCCTGCCAGATTCTGGGAGAAATCGACCACCCGCAGGCCGGTCAGGGGCGTGATGGCGCCGGTCGGCGGCGTGACGGCCGGGTCTCCCGGTGCGCTCGCTGGGCCGGCCGGTGCGCTGACCGGATCGGCCGGTACGCTGGCCGGGTCCGCCGGTGCGCCGGCACCCGACTCGGCGCCGTGGTCGTCTCCCTTGCAGGTCTGTGGCATGGACAGCTTCTTTATGTTTAGACAGAGCGGACGGGTCCCCGCGACCGCGCGCCCACGCATTGCGACGCCCCGATCAAGGGTGGAGGGAAGATACGAAGATTATGGAAACGATAAGAATTCCCAACAGCGCGACCTATTCGCCCGTGGCGCTCACCGACCTGATGTTTGCGGCTCCCCTCGCCTCGCGACTCCTGCTGGGCGCCACCTTGCCCGGCCGGCTTCTGCAGGCCGCCGCCGCGGGCGCCTACGCGGGATCGGTCATCGGCGACTGGACGAGACGCCGGGGCGTGCGCAAGATCGACTTCCTCGAAACCTTCGGCTCCGACGTTCGACACCTTGACGAGATGCCCGAATCTCGCCGCCGCGAAGACGTGCAGCGCCTGTCAGCGGAGCTCATGGCGACCTATCGGCCCCCGAACCTCGAGCGCAACCTCCTCGCAGCCGACGTGAACGAGCGCCTCACCTCTTACATCGCCAGCATTACGGGCCAACGAGTGGTGACGAGCAGCTCGGTACGCGAGATGACGCTGGCTCGTCTTCTCATGCCGTTTGCCGCGGGCAGCTGCGACATTCTGTCTGGCGACGTGGCCGTGTTCAGGAACACCGGCGTATTCGAGGCGCACATCCTGGCTCACGAGTTCTCGCACCGCAAGGGATACCTCAAGGAGCTCGAAGCCCAGGCGCTCGCCTACCTCTCCCTGTCACAATCCAGCAATCCCCAGCTGCGCCAGTCGGCGTTGGCCGAACGGGTCTATCGCAACCTGCGCGTGCTCGACGGCGACGATCCAGACCAATACCGCGCCCTTCTCGACGAGACGCCCCTGTCCGGCGACGTGCTCGCAGATTTCCAGCGCCTGCGCCCGCCGGGCCAACGCGGCGGAGCCGTGTCGAACGCCATGAAGGAATTGTACGATTCGCGCATGAAGATGACCGGCCAGAACGGCCTGTCGGACTACGACCGCGGGTTTACCAACTTCCTTTACACCTACGAAAAGGCGCAGGAGGAAGGCAGGGTGTAGCGGCTCGTGCCGGATCGGTCGGGGCGAGCCCTGGCGAGGGCGTAGCGGCTACGGGGGAAGCATGGCCGCTCGGATGCAGCCCGGACTATCGCCCGAGGCTCCCAAGCGGCAGGCGCAGGGCCACGGCCATGGAACCGGGGTTCGCGCCACCCGGCGAGACGAAGCGCAGACCATCGAGCCTGACCGGCACCCACGCCTGCCGCTTCGCAAAGCGTCGCAGCGCAAGCCCGACCACCGCCCCGACGCCAACCCCGATCGCGAATCCCCGCAGCGCGACCGCGCCGCCGGACTCGGCCTCGGCGCAATCGTTGCCCGCCAACCCCAGCGCAATCGCGATGTCGTCCGGGTTGCAGTCCTGCTTCAGCCCCCATGCGATGGTGGCGCCGCCCAGGCCCGCCACGCCGGTGGTGACGAACAGCACGCGCTTGGTGTCCGTTACCGTGGCGCGCCGTTCCACCAGAGGGCGCGGGCCCAGCGGGATCCAATACACGGGTTCGGCGCCGGTCTCGAACAGCAGGGTGTCGCCCTTCATGCCGACGACGTTGCCTTCAAGGGCCACGGGGTACAGCACCGGCGGCGACGCCGGTCCGCCCCGCAGTACCGTGGCCCCGGTAATGCGCACCATTTCGCCCATGGACAGGCGTTCACCCGTTGATTGGCGGTCCTCTTCCTGAGCGGCGACCCCGCCGGACACCCAGGCGCCCCATGACGCGGCCGCGGCGCACAGCACCGCACGGCATAGAAACCGACGCTTACTCATGTTGTTCTCCTCGGTAGCGCAACGACGGGCGACCACTCGGCGACGGGACGGCCCACGCAATCAAAGATAAGGACGAAGCCGCGGGTCCAGGCTGACGACCACCTCGAACGCCCCCCCGGGCAGGCCCCAGAGACCGTCGATCCTGACGATGTCGTGAACGACGCCCAGCCCCGCTCCCGCATAGCCAAGCAGGCCCGCCGTCGCACCGATCTGCCAGTCCTCCGCCAAGGCGGGAGGCGTCGCGCCAACCGCACCCGCGCCCGCCAGCACCCGCGCCGACAACCACCCTGGCACGAGCGCCATCCCAGCTTCGGCGCGCGCCAGCACGAACCGACGTCCGCCATAGGCGCGATACGGGTGGCCGGGCAGCGTACCTCGGCCGCCGAGCAGAAAATGACGCTGGTACGGCAGCGACCCCCACGCGGCGCCCGCGTCGAGGGCAAGCGACGCTCGCCGGGAATAGTCGCTGTTGGCCGCACCGGCTGCGAACCGGGCCGTCACGGTCGCGTTTGCCGCACCGTCCCAGGCGCCTGCGGTAGCGGTCAAGGCAGCCTCGCCCGTCCAGGGGCCGAGCCCTTGCCAACGCCGCGCGAGCTCGCCGCTGGCCTCTGCAAAGGCGCCTTCCTGGACCGGGCGCAAGGGTCGTCGCGGTTGCGGCGAACCGAAGGCGGCGGGTGTGGTCGCAGCGGACATTTCCTCCCATGCGGCCGAGACGGTCACGCTGGTGGCGTTGCCGATTGCGGTAGCCAAACTCACGCTCGCACCGGTTGCGAACCAGGGGTCGCTGTAATCGTAGTTGCGAAGCAGGACCGAGGCGGTGTTCACGGCTCCCGACGCTCCCGCGAACGGCTCCGCATCGCGGAGCTGGTGGCCATGCAGACTCACCGTGGCCGTTGCGGCCTCCCCAACCATCCATTGCCCGCGCACCCTCCCGGCAAACGCACCGTCCGCGGTCGCGTACCCCGGCAGAAAATCGAACCTGGCGGCTTCCCCCGGCACATACGACGCCCCCAAACCGACAAACACCCCTTCGGCGCGATTCGCGCGCACCACCGAAGAAAAGCGGTCGGCGTACACGCGCACTCGGGGCAACCCGCTGACTAGGCGCGCCTGGGCCACGCGGCGAGCTTCGGCTTCGATGGCGGCAAGGTTCACGGGCGACAGTCCCTGCTCGGCCATCCCGTCCATCAGCCCGTCGCGAAACACCGTCGAGTCCGCGGCGCCGTAGACCGGACGCAACGGGAAGGTGGGGCGGGCGAAGAATTCCGGCGCCACCACGGGGTTGAACTCGTAGTCGAGGACTTCGAGAGTGGCGCGGATCACGGAGCCGACCGGGAGATCCAGCTCGGGCATTTCGCGTCGCACGTCAACCACCTGACGGTACGGCAGCCACCAGCGCTCGTCCCACAGGGAGTGCTCGAGTCGAACGGTGATCCGGTCCGTTCGGCGATCGACGTAGGACGCCGGGGTGAAGCTGAAGACCATGCGAACCAGTGCGCCCGTCTCCGCTTCAATGAACACGCTGCCCACGAAACCGGGGTGATCGCGATTGCGCGGCTGCACCTCGACCTCGTACACCCGCAGCGGCGAAGCCAGGGAGGGGACCGTCAGGCGGATCGAGTCGACGATCTGGTAGCGATAGACCTGCTCGCCGTTGCTCCCCAGGGGGTGCGGCACGTCGCGTACGTCCCGGCCCTCACCGATCGAAATCATGTCGCCAAACCCGTTTTGCACGGCAGTCAGGCGATCGATGTAGTAGTGGAAGTCCTTGACGAGCAGGAGCTCCCGCTTGCGCAGCCCCCGAATGACCTGGCGTCGGCGACCCAACGGGTCCTGATAGAGATCCACGGCCACCTGATCGACGCGCATGGGAATGGACGCGCCCCCGTCGTCGCGGTCGAGGTAGAAGTAGATGTGGCCTTCGGCCCCCAGCCTGTACGCGACGGCCGCGAGGGCCTGGGGAGACTGGCGGAGCTCCTGCGCCTTGCGAACGAGCGTAAGGACGGCGGGATCGTCCACGCTCGGGTCCTGGGCGGCGAGGGGGACGGCGGGATTCAGCCCGATACAGCCCCAGGCCAGCATTGCGGCGACCAGCCAGCGGGCCAGATGACCGATCCGTCGGCCGGCAAGACCAATGATGGGCCCTGGCGGCGTCAGGTGATGTCGCTGATCGTCAGCCCGTTTTTCCGCAGGAATGCGTTCAAGCCTACCTTGTCGATTGACCTCAGCGCCGACGTGGAGACCTTGATCCGAAACGACTTGCGAAGTTCCGGGACGAATATGCGCTTCTTCTGAAGGTTCGGCAGCTGGCGCTTCTTGGTCTTGTTGTGCGCGTGGGACACGTTGTATCCGACGAGCGGACGCTTCCCAGTGATGTCGCACTTGCGAGACATCGCGATTTCCTCCGTTCTTGCCCTTGGCGTCTACTTTTCTTCCCTGAAGAGGGTGTGGCGGCGCAGCACCGGATCGTACCGCCTGAGCTGGAGGCGCTGGGGGTTGTTCCGCTTGTTCTTGGTCGTCGTGAAGCGATACGAGCTCTCGATGCTGGACATCTTCACGATTACCCGAGGGCCCTTCGATGATTTCTTCGCCATGATCTCTCCTCATTGAGTGTGCGCCGACTCGGGTCGGACGCAGGCCACCAGATAAGATAGCCTAGTCCAGCGACAAGTGAAGCGCGGGAGGGCGGGACCAGCCCCCCCGGCACCGAGTTCACCCGATTGTTCAGACCGGCGGTCGTTGACCCGATCCGCCCCGGCGGAATAGAATTAACGTCAGTCACCCATACGCTATCGCATGGCGCGCGCTTGAGGCGCAGTCGCGACAACCCTTCGGAAGGCCAGCAGTGAAGCAAGGCATCCATCCCAAATATCGGCCCGTCGTCTTCCAGGACGTCTCCACGGGCTACCAGTTCCTTACCCGTTCCACGATCTCCACCAAGCGCAAGATCCAGTGGGAAGACGGCAAAGAGTACCCCCTCGTCAGGCTGGAAATCTCTTCGTCCTCGCACCCTTTCTACACCGGCACGCAACGTCTGCTGGACACGGCGGGGCGCGTGGAACGCTTCCAACGTCGCTACGGGCGCGGATAGCGGGGCCCGACCGGCGGGTTGGCGACGGTGGTTGATTCCGCTGCCGACCACTTGGTCTACGTCGTCCCGGACCTGGAGCTCGGGACGGCGCGCATGGAGAGCCGCTTGGGGGTGCGCTTTACGCCGGGTGGGGTGCACCCGGGGCTCGGTACCCGCAACACTCTGCTGCGGGTCGGCCCGCGAACATACCTGGAGGTGCTCGGCCCGGATCCTGATCAGCCGCGTCCGTCACAAGGGCTGTGGATGGGGGCAGGCGGACCGGTGGATTCTCGTCTGGCGACTTGGTGCGTTCGCGGTAGCAACCTGAGAGAGATTGCGACCGCTAGGGCTAACGGGCGCCGGCTTCTTGGTCCGGTGCGGTCGATGTCGCGGGCGACGCCGGACGGGGGGCGCCTGCACTGGACGCTGACGATGCCGCTTTCGCCGCTGCCCCGCGGGGGCCTCGTGCCCTTCCTGATCGACTGGGGCGACACCGCACACCCCTGCGAAGGGTTGCCGGACCAAGGTGTGCGGCTGACGGCGCTGCGGGGGCGCCATCCTGATCCGGGGGCAGTGAAGGCGGACCTGAGCGCGCTGGGAGTGGCGTTGCCGGTGGAACGGGGGGCTGCGGGGTTGCGGGCCGAGCTAACGACCCCTGAAGGGGCGATTGTGGTTCTGTAGTCGGCTCGTTGGAACGCGGGCCCGTGCCGCGCTACTTTGTTGCCATGCGTTATTTCAACCGCGAGGGGCCGGTGGTACCGGCCAACCACTATCACATCCCGCCGCTGTCAAGGATCGCCCGGGAAGAGGTTCTGGACCTGATCGCCCGAGAGCGGTACTTCGTCCTCCACGCGCCTAGGCAGACGGGGAAGACTACCACGCTGGGCGCCCTGAGCGACCTTCTGAATGCCGGTGGCGAGTATCGGTGCGTCTACGTCAACGTGGAACCGGCGGCGGCTGCCCGCGAGAACGTAACGAGCACTGGATCGGAAGGTTCCAGTACCGGGAGGCGGGGCCTCAGCTGCTCCTGCAAGCGTTCCTGCAACGGATCGTCAACAGCGGCGGCCGCATCGAACGGGAATACGGGGCGGGCAGGCGACGGATGGACCTGGGCATCGTTTGGCCGGTTCGCGGTGCCGGCGCGAGCCCTGCGTTTACCGAACAGCGCGCGGTGATCGAATGCAAGCTGATCCGCGCAGGTCCCGAAAAGACAATGGCGGACGGACTGGAACAGACGGCCGCGTACATGGACATCTGGGACGCCGAAGAAGGCCACCTGGCGCTATTCGACCGGCGCGAGGGCGTATCGTGGGACGAGAAGGTGTTCCGTCGCGACGAAACATCCGGGGCGCGCCGGATTACCGTTTGGGGGATGTAGCGTTATGAGGCCCGAGGTTTGGCGCCCCAGGCCGGGCCGGCTCCTCCACCTGCGCGTAGGCGTCGTGCTCGTGGATCGACTCGAAGTTGACTACGTGGACGCTGAACCAGGTAACCCGCTCCAGGGCACGCAGCCTTAGCGTGACCTCGCGCACCAGGTCCTCCACGAAACGGGGATTGGCGTACGCGCGTTCGGTCACCCACTTCTCGTCGGCGCGCTTCAGCACCGGGTAGAGCTCGCACGAAGCCGACTCGTCCACCAGCGCCACCAGCTCTTCGATCCAGAGCTCGCCCTCGAAGCGGGTCTGGACGGTAACCATGCTGCGCTGGTTGTGCGCGCCGCGTTCGCTGATCTCGCGCGAGCAGGGGCACAGGGTGGTGACCGGCACGTTCACCGTCAGGATGAAATCGTCCTCGGCCCCGCTGGACGCGTCGAAAGCGCAATCGTATGACAGCAGTCCGGCAGCGCCGGTCACGGGCGCCGCTTTCGCGATGAAATACGGAAACGAGATGCGCAGGTGGGCGGTCGCGGCGTTGAGACGCCGTCGCATGGTCCGCAGGATCGCAGGCAGCGCCTCTACCGAGATCTCGCCGTCGTACGAGTTGAGAATCTCCATGAAGCGGCTCATGTGGGTGCCCTTGAAGTGATCGGGAAGATCGACGGACATGTCGACCGTACCCACCGTGTGCTGAGCCGCCTTGCGCCGATCTCTCACCGAAATGGGAAAGCGAATATTCTGCACGCCAACCCGACTGATCGGCACCTTGCGCGTGTCCGGGTGGGCCTGAACGTCGGCCAGCAGGCTTCCCTCAGTATCTGTGCTCATGTGTCTCCCGACCTGCCGGCGGTCTCCGGTTCGGCCACTCGCGTCGCATCGATGCGGCTCATCTTCTCCGCAACCGCGCGGGAAAGGTCTATGCGACGGCTGTTTGCGTAGTTCAGCAGCGCGATGCACACGTCGGCCGCCTCGTCCCGGAAATCTGCGTCGTCAATCGTTCTGCCCTTCCAGACCTTCTTCTCCAGGTTGGCCAGCTCGCCGGTTTCACCCGCCAGCTCCAACGAAAAAAAGCGAGGAGGGCGGTGGGGAAAGGCGGTGTCCTGGTAGCGGCGGAATTGCTCTTGCAGGGTGCGCAACCCCTCGTAACTAGTCGGAAGGAGGAGGCTGGCGTCGTCGCGGGTGGGTTGTCGGGTGCTCATCCTGGCGGGCCAAGTCGGGTCGAGGGGCGAGATGTGGTAGGCGTGCGGGTCGCTCGCGCCATACCATGATACAACCATTGCTATATTCCGTGCATGACCCAATCATCGAGTAGGTCCAGCGGCGGCCTGGCGCGCGTCGGCATCGTATCGGTTTCGGATCGTGCCTTCCGGGGAGTATACGAAGACCGCGGCGGTCCGGCCGTGCAGGCGTATCTGGACGAGGTGTTGGCCACTCCCTGGGAGGCGGTCGCGCGGGTGATTCCCGATGAAGAGCACTTGGTGCGCGCCACTCTGGTGGAACTTGCGGACTCGCTAGGGTGCTGCCTGATCGTCACCACAGGCGGCACGGGGCCCGCTCCGCGCGACGTGACGCCGGAAGCGACCGTCGCGGTGCTCGACAAGGAGCTGCCCGGCTTCGGCGAGGCCATGCGCGCGGTGTCGCGGCCGCACGTCCCGACGGCCGTCCTGTCGCGCCAGACCGCGGGCGTGCGGGGATCGGCGCTGATCGTCAACCTGCCGGGTTCGCCCAAGGCGGTGCGCGAGTGTCTGGATGCCGTGTTCGCCGCCGTGCCGGACTGCGTCGATCTGATCGGCGGGCCCCGTCTCGAGACCGATCCGTCGCGAATCAGGGCGTACCGACCGCACGCCTAGCGGGCCCGGGCGGTGCCACGCCTGGTGGTGCCACTTGATTCGCGGCGCCTTTCGCGCGAGAATAATCGGCTGCAAGGACTCACTCCGGGAGACATCACCGAATGGCCAAGAAGGGCAAGCTGGAGAAGAACGAACGTCGTGCGAAGCTGGTGGCCAAGTACGCCGCGCGTCGCCGCGAGCTGACCGCGATCATGAAGAGCGCCGACGCGACCCGTCACGAGAAGGAACGCGCAAGCGCGGCGCTTCAGGCCCTTCCGAGGGACTCGTCGGCCGTCCGGTACCGCAACCGATGTCAGATGACCGGGCGCCCCCGCGGCTTCATCGGCAAGTTCGGCCTTTCGAGGATCGCGTTTCGCGAGATGTCGCTGCACGGTCTGATTCCGGGGGTTCGCAAGTCGTCCTGGTAGGGGCGGGTAGAAGGCCGCGTTGGTCACTCCCCTGACCGAAGACGCGGGAATTGACGTTCCCCTGATTTGCGGGGCCATGTACCCGTGCAGCAATCCCGAGCTGGTGGCGGCCGCGTCGGAAGCTGGCGGGATCGGGATCGTGCAGCCGCTCAATCTCACTTACGTGCACGGCTACGACTTCCGCGAGGGGCTGCGCTTCGTGCGCAGCCTTACCCGCGCCCAGATCGGCATGAACGCGCTGATCGAGAAGGGGTCGAAGCGATACCACGAGCGCATGTCGGCGTGGCTGGACATTGCGCTTGAAGAAGGCGTGCGCTTTTTCGTGACGTCGTTGGGCAAGCCCGACTGGGTGGTGCGCCGGGTGGCGCCGCATGGGGGCGTCGTCTATCACGACGTGACCGAACGGAAGTGGGCGCTCAAAGGGCTGGAGTCGGGCGTGCATGGTCTGATCGCGGTGAACCGCCGGGCCGGGGGGCACGCGGGACCCAGGGGCGTGGAGGCATTGTTCGAAGAGGTGGGGGATCTGGGCGTGCCCGTGGTTTGCGCCGGCGGGGTGGGATCGCCGCGTGACTTTGTGCGAGCAATCGAGATTGGGTACGCGGGGGCGCAGCTGGGGACCCGATTCATTGCCACCCACGAATGCACGGCCTCGGACGTCTACAAGCAGGCGATCCTGCGTGCGGAGGAAGACGACGTGGTGCTGTCCGAGAAGCTCACGGGAGTGCCGGTCTCAGTCCTCAACACCCCTCTCATTCGGAGAATGGGACTGCGGGCGGGGCCAATCGTGAAACGGCTGCTGCGGCACAACCGCACGAAGCACTGGATGCGACTGTTCTATGCCGTCAAGTCGTTCCGGCAGCTGAAGAAAGCGCTGGGGCGGGAAGATCGCGAGTTGTGGCAGGCGGGCAAGAGCGTTGCCGGGATATCGGAGCTGGAAGCGGCGGGCGACATCGTGCGCCGATATGCGGCCGCGCTGGAGGCGACGCGCCAGGGCCGTCGGGCTGCCCGACTTGGGGCCGCCAGGGCCTGACTTCCTGGGGCTACGAGCCTGACTTCTTGTCCGCGGTGCCTGCGCTGTCGGGCTCCGACGTTTCCGGCGCGGTTACGGCGGTCGCGGTGTCGTAGTGCTCGAAGCGCTGTGACAGGGGCACGATCTGGTCGGCTATTCTGACCAGAGGCTCTTCGGCGAAGCCTTCGGCGGGCTCGAGCGCGTCTTCCGTGTAGCGGCTACCCGGATTCCAGAGTATCCACTCCTCAATGCCAAGGTCGTAGGAGGCTTGAATCTGGGCGCGGACTTCCGGCGCGCCGTAGCGTGGCGGACCCAGCGTGAAGTCCTGGAGCCACGGTCGGGTCGTGCCCGCGCCGGGGACCAATGCGGAACGCCGCAGCGCGTCTTCGAGGGCCTCGCGGACGATCTCGTAGGGATGGGCGTTGGGCTTGTCGTAACCGAAGGCGCCCGTCCAGTAGTGGCTGGGATACACCATCGGCAGCGCGACGTCGACCACATCGATGAACGATTCCCACACCTGTCCGATACCGACGTCGCCGGTCGCGGAGGTCGTCACGCCGAAGACGTCGGCGGTGACCTGTACGTTCAGGTCGGACAGCGCTTCGCGGCTGTAGGCCAGGAAGTCGCGAATGGCCTCGAACTTGGGGCGACCACCCGCGCCGGGGAAGTGCGCGCGTCGCAGCGCGGACGCAGGTGCGTCGGGAAAGCGTACGTAGTCCCACTGGATCTCTGGGAAGCCCATGGCGGCGACTTCGCGCGCAATCGCCACGTGGTAGTCCCAGACCTCTCGGTTGAACGCGTTCAGCCAGACGATTCCCTTGTTGTCCACCCAGGGACCGCCCGCAGTGTCTTGGACGGCGAGATCGGGGCGCGCCGCTGCGATGAGCGGGTCTTTCACGATCACGATTCTGGCGATTGGGTAGATGCCGGCCTCTTCGAGCCGGGACAGCAACAGCTTCAGGTTGGGAATGCGGATCTCGCCCGTTGCACCGATCTGCCTGGCCAGCGGCACCTCGGTGGGATGGCTGACGTATCCGGTGGCGTCCTTGATGTCGACGACGAAGGAATTGATTTCGGTGCGCTGCGCCAGCTCCGTCAGGGCCGCCAAGCGCCTTCGCGACCCCGCGGACCACGCGTTCAGGTAGAGGCCGCGAACGTTGTCGGGGCGGGAGAAGGAGAAGACCCGGTCGAGGTCGATTCCTCCGGCGCGATTCGCGTTGTTGCTTGCCGCGTCAGTGGGGACCGCACCTGTTTGCGAGTTGGCTTGGGAAGCCGTGGTGGGCGCAGCGTCGGGAGCTGTTTCCGGCGAGGCCGCGGTCGTCGCCTGGGCGTTGGCGGCGGTGGGAGCGTCGGCGGTCGAATTCTGGTTGCGGGCGGAGTCGGTCGAGTCGCCGTCGGCAACGGCGCCGACCTGGGGAGAAGCGTCAGCGGGTTGACTGTCGGAGCCGCTTTCGGCTGTGCACGCTGCCACGACCAGCGTGGCCAGCGTAACGAGCATACCCTGCAGTACGCATCTCATGACCCAATGTAACGGATTTCGCGGCGGCGTGGAAGGTGGTATCTTGTTTGCTGCCTGCGAGACGCGGGCGTGGGGGCCATAGCTCAGCTGGGAGAGCGCTGGCTTTGCAAGCCAGAGGTCACCGGTTCGATCCCGGTTGGCTCCACTCTAGAACCGATAGGTGTAGTTGGCCTTGATCGCGCCGCCGCGCGACAGGGTGACGAAGTCGCGGTCGTCCAGAATGTCCAGGCCCAGGCTCCGCCAGTTGTGCGTGTAGACCAGGAACAAGTCGTTGCCGGGCTTGACGATCCACCGAAGCCGGGAGAACAGGCCGACGAGTCCGCTGTCGTTGTCGTAGCGAACTTGGCTGGTGAGGCTGACCCACTGATTGGCGTTCCACTGTCCCTCGACCTCGTACACGTCGGCGGTGAAGCTGCCGCGCGGGAGCGAGACCACGTTGTGCTCGAAGTTGGTCGAGATGCTCATGCCGGGATTCGGTCGCAGCGAGATCCGGGCGTTGACCCGCGTGCGATCGCCGTCCCAGAAGCCGCCCCGGCTCATGCCGCCGAACATGGAGACGCGACGGCGTCCCGTGGTTCTCCCCCGTACGTTCCATTCCCAATTGATGTACTCGCCGGGCAGGATGTCGATCCCGTCGCTGACTTCGTACCCGTAGTCCAGGTATTCGAGCACGCGAGTGGCGCCGAACTCGATATTGTCGCCGCTCTCGAAATCGATCCCGAAGATGTCGAACTGCCATTCGCGCTCTTCGAGTACGCCCGTGTCGATGGCGGTGAGATTGCGAAACTGGACGGCGAAATCGAACTGCCGAATCCAGTCGATGCTCGTGGGCCGCGGGGCCCATCCGATTCGGGGTTCCACGCGTCGGAAACCGTTTCGCGGTACGAAACCAAGCAAGGGTCTGTAGTCGTCTCCGAATTCCCGATAGGAGATGTGCGCGGTCCAGACGTCGTTCGGAAAGTTGAGCCGCAGACCCCGCGCGGTGAGATCGTTGAGGGAACGGTCGATGGTTGGGTCCGGATTGGAGTTCCACACCCAGAACGCCTCCATCTCAAGGCGCTTGTCCCCAAAGAAATGGCGAGTGTTGAGCTGGGCGTCCATGCCGACGGTGTGACCGTCAACCGTCGTCAACGCGTCGGGGCCGGGCGCCGCCGCCCTGCGCGTATAGATCGCGCCGATTGTCGATTGCTCGAAGATGGACCGCTTGACGCGACCGACGGTGAACGTCTCTCGCGGGATGCTGACGTTGGCCAGGTTCGTCTCGCTGAAGAACGTGTGGGCCGCCGTGCCGATCTGATAGAACCCGAGCTCGTAATCGCCCGCCTGTCCCGTGAGCCGCGTGCCGTACTGGATCGGGATTTGTTGTCCGGCGCTGAGTCCGATCCGACGCGAGAAGAACGGCGTGGGACCGCTGCGCGGGGCGAAGCTGAAGACGCCGGAGCCTTCGAGGAAGAAATCGCGGCGTTCCCGAAAGCGCTGGGGGAAGCGTGTCAGGTTGACCCGGCGTTCGTCGGCCTCGACCTCGGCGAAGTCGGTGTTGATGCTGGCGGAAGCGCGCAGACTGGACGTGACACTGTAGTTCACGTCGAGGCTCACGTCGCTCGGAAAGGTTGTGGGGTCGGTGTTGCCGGGCACGTTCTTCCATGTCGTGACCGCCGACGGCCGCGCCTCCAAACCCAGGCCCTGCGAGAGGTTGCGCAAGCCAGTGAGGCGGCCGGCGTAGACGGGACGCCACAGACCTTCGTTGCGGCGGTAGCCCCGCCACAGGATCTCTTCGTTCCGATAACGGATCGTACGCTGAAAGTTGACGCCCCAGCTGTCCAGGTCGGGGTTGAAGTTGAGCGTCCGGAACGGAATCCGGATCTCGGCCGACCATCCGTCGTCTCGTTGCGCCGTACGAGCCTCCCAGATCCCGTCCCAGGCCTTGCCTGCGCCCCCGAATCCACCACGACCGCCCCCCCCGCCGCCGCCTCCGGTCAGCAACCCGTCGCCCATGAGGCCGGCGGGATTGATTTCGAAGAAATACCCGGTGCGCCCGTCCTGAAAGGTGTCGAGAATCCACATGAAGCGGTCGTCGGTTCCCAGACTGGCGTCGCGCTGCCGCTGGTAGGCCAGAATGTTCGCCGGATCGCCGTACAACACCGCGCCGATGTAGAGATTGTCCTCGTCGAATACGATGCGTACCTCGGTGTTCTCCGACGGTGCGCCGCCTTCGACCGGCTCCTGCTGGGTGAAGTCGGTGATCGGCGTGGCCGTGCGCCAGACGTCCTCGTCGAGTCGCCCATCGAGGTCGATGTCGGCGGCAATTGGCAACGGCGTCGCTTGCAGGACCGGCGACGCGCCGTTGTCCCCGTTCGCGGCCTGGGCCGCGGAATCCGTCGCGACGGCCAACATAGCCGACAGGACGAGGTATGGTCCACTGGCTGCCAGCACTGATCTCATTAGCGTTGCGCTCCCTTGCGATGCTCCACTCCAGGCTACGAAAGATGACACCTCGGAAGGCTTGACCGTTGACAGTCAGGCGAGGGCGAATACTGTCAGTGAACCTAATTCACGTCACTAACAGGTGGAGAACAAGACAGATGTATTGCTGCAATCGAATCAATCCGCTCGTTTTCGCCCTCCTTCCGATGTTCGCGCTTGGCTGCGGTGCGGGCGACGAGCCAGCAACCGAATCCGCCGAGCCCGCCACGGCCATGGCACCCAGCGACGCCATGGCCGGGCTCCTCAATCCCAATCTGGCGTCGGAAGAGGAACTGATGTCGGTCGACGGGGTGACGGCGGAGGTCGCCGCGGCCGTCGTCGGCGGTAGGCCCTACCTGCGCGCGGCCGATTTGCACGCGGTGCTGTCGGCGGCGATGAGCGAAGAGGTGGCGTTGGCCGCCTATGCGTCGCTCTGGCTGCCGATCAACCTGAACGACGTCGCGAACGAAGAGATCCTGATGATTCCGGGCGTTGGGGACCGGATGGCGCACGAGTTCGAGGAATATCGTCCTTACGACGACATGGGCGAATTTCACCGCGAGATCGGCAAGTACGTGGACGAGGACGAGGTCGCGAGGCTGGCGCAGTACGTTTACGTGCCGCTGGATCTGAACACCGCCAGCCGCGAGGCGATCATGGCCGTGCCGGGGATGAGCGAGCGCATGGCGCACGAGTTCGAGGAGTACCGTCCGTACACCGACCTTGACCAGTTCCGGCGCGAGATCGGCAAGTACGTGGACGAGAACGAAGTGGCACGGCTGGAGCGCTACGTTACGCTGAACTGACGCCGTGATCCGGACAGTCGTCTTCTGGCTGCACCTGTCGGTAGCGGTCGTCGCCGGGTTGGTGGTGCTCATGATGGCGGCGACGGGCGTGGTGTTGTCGCTGGAGGAGACGGTGACGGGGCTGGTGGAGCGGCGGTACTTTGCGGTGCCGGTGGCGGAGGACGGGCGTGGTGCGATGGCGCGGGGACGCTTGGCGCCCGAGGACATCGTGGCCGCGGTAGAGGGCGGGGGAGAGACGGCCCAGGCCGACGCGACCCAGCCGTTCGTGGCGACGGCGCTGATGTATCGGTCGGATCCGCGAGCACCGGTGCGGGTCGAGGCCGGGCGGGAGCGGTATGCCTACGTCGATCCGTACACGGGTGCGGTGCGGGGGGTAGGGCCGGGTCGCGTGGAGGGCTTTTTCGAGCCCGTGGAGGGGTGGCATCGTTGGTTCAACGTGTCGAGCGGTTCGGTGCGGCGGGCGCGGGCGCTGACCGGGGCGGCCAACGTGGCGTTCCTGTTCCTGTTGCTGACCGGGCCGGTCTTGTGCTGGCCGCGACGGGTTAGCCGCAAGGCGCTGGCCGACGGGCTGCGGCTGCGTCGAGGTGCGAAGGGCGCGGCGCGGGATTTCAACTGGCATCGGGTGGTGGGCATCTGGTCGGTCGTGCCGTTGGCGGCGATTGCGGCGACCGGCATCGCCACGTCGTATCCGTCGGTTGGCGACCGGGCGTATCCGCTGGTGGGGTGGGCGGTGCCGGCGGGGGGTGGTGGGGTGGCGTTGCGGGGCGCCGGTGAGGGCGGTGACGTCGCCGGGACGGCTAGTGGCGGCTTGACCGGGGTGCTTGCGGCCGCGCAGGCGTGGGACCCGAGTTGGCGTACGCTGCTGTTGACGCTGCCGCGTGCGAACGACGCCGAGGTTCGGGTGGAGTTGCAGCTGGGGCGTGCCGGGCAACCGCAGAAGACGGGCGTGTTGACGGTGGATGTGGCTACCGGGGCCGTGCGCGAATGGCGGTCCTTCGCAGCCGAGTCGCCTGCGCGACGAACGCAGCAATTCCTCCGCTACGCGCACACGGGGGAGTATTGGGGGTTGGGTGGCCGGTTGGCGGCGGGATTGTTCTCCTTGGCAGCCGCGCTAATGGTGTGGACGGGGTTGTCGCTGGCGATTCGGCGGTTGGGTCGGTCTCTGGGCGGGCGACGGCGGCGTTGAGGAATCAATGCCCGCGATCCGAGCCGTGCAGGCGAGCTGACGCATCAGAACGACGCGGGGTAACGGAACGGCAGCACGCGGGTCGGCAACGTGGTCTTATAGTGGATCAGCACGTCGTACCACTCGGCCACGGGCTGTCGGCTCCAGTATCGCGAGGGCGCGCCCGGATCGTAGCAACAGCCTATCGTGCGGAAAAGGCGCGGGTTGGATAGCCACGCGCTTCCCGTCGCGTCGGTATGACGCTTGCGTAGATCGACGAAGAACCGCGGCGCGCTTGCCGTCGCCAGATGGGCTTCGTAGGAAAGCGGTGCCGTGGGGTCAAGGACGATCTCGTCCAAACCGAGGTAGGTGGATCCGCGCTGTCGCACGGCGGTGAAGGTCCCGGCTTCGTGGCTGAACCCGAGAACGACCATGTCGTCTCCGTAGCTGCGACGCAGGTACCACCCTTGCGCGCCAGGCTGCGTGGACACGTGAAAGTTGTGCGCCCACAACACCATGCGGCTGTCGGGTCCCAGGCGCTGATGCAGCCACACGGTGTTTTCCGCCATCGACTGATCGCGGCTCTGGTCGCCGGCGACCATCAGGTGATACTGGATGGCGACGCGCATGCTCTGGAGCGCCCACGCGAACGCATCTTCCCCCGCTGCCGCTTCGTAGTCGGCGCGATTGGCAAGCAAGAGATCGCGGATCTCGGCGAGCGACGCCCCGCAATCCTCTTGGTAGGTGGCCGTCTGGTCGCTGTAACGAGGATCAGGAAATCGGCCCGCAGGGCTGTTGGCAAAACGACGCAAACATGCGAGCTGTGCCGCCACCGCGTCCGTGTGGTCGGCATCAACCTCTGCAAAGAACGCAAGCACGTTGTGAAGCGCCATGCCGGGGTATTGCATGTCGAAGCCGTAGAACCCGAGATCGCCGCCCGCCACGTTGTGCGACCGCATCCACTCGATCATCTCCAGCACCGACTCGGTGTTCCAGGTCCAGAAGTACAAGCCGGACAAGAGTTCGGCCGGGTCGCCCGCGCCGCCCCGCACAAACGCGTTCACACGGTTGGCTTCGGGCCATGTGGCCTCGATCGCGAAGGCGTCAAACCCCATCTCCTCGACGAGAAACCGCAACACGCGCGCCTTCATCTGGAAAAAGTCGCGGGTACCGTGGGTGTTCTCGCCCAGCGCGACGATTCGCGCATCGCCTACGAGATCGTGCAGGTAGTCAAGGTCGTTATGGGGGAGGGAGAAGTGAGATCCGTCGAACGGGACCGCGTTCCGTTCGATCCATGCCGTTGCCTCCGCGGGGACGGGGGGAGGTTGGGGGTTGGTGGGTGCGGCGGTGGGGGTGGGTGCGTCGGTGGCGCAGGTTGCGCTGGTGAGAAGTGCAGCGAGGAGGAGGGTGGATCGGGCCGTCGGGGGCAGCCGCGATGCGTCAGCGGTTTGAGCCACGGGGCAAGCCACGGCTGAACAGAGCTTCGAGTCCTGATACGGAAGAAAGCGCGCTGGGATCGACACCGTTGGCCGTCATTGCGGCGACGGGCGGGTTGCGCAGGAAGGCGCGCACCTGACCGTTGCGAGGATCGCGCAGAATTACCATCGGGTCGTCGGTCTGGCCGTTGAGTACGGCAGTGCCGCCAGGTCCGGTAAGGGTGATGGAAGCGAGATCGGCAGCCGAGGCGCCGTCGGCGGGAATCGCGAATTCAAAGCCGAACCGGTCTTCCTCGTCATCCATGACCATTGGCATGTCGAAGGTGTAGGAGAAGGCGGTCGCGCCGTCCGTCGTGCGGGCCGAAAGCGTGTAGGTCGTGCCGGCAGTGGGTGTGATGGGTCTGGCGTCCACGAGAAAAGAAGGTCTGAGCGACGGCACGCTGTCGGCGTCCGCCCCGCCCCACACCAGAAGGGTGGACTGAGGAGTGGCCGTCATCGTGGCCATGTTGGTTGCCGATTCAGCTTGCAGTCGATGCTCGGTCGCTTTGGTGAAGTGGTAGTCGCTGATCCATCCGGGGGAACAGTACGACATGATGTCGGGTTGATTCGGAGCCACCAGCCTCTGTTGCTCAAAGTCAAGACCCCACGAGCCGATGCTTCCGTCGCCGTATGGATACTCGGGATCGAGAGCGCCGGCGGGGCCACATGGAGCGTGTCGAAGACTCAGGTTGTGTCCGAGCTCGTGGGCCATTACGTCGGAAAGGGGCTTCACAGCACTGACCCAGTCGGCGACATAAGCCACCCCAATAGGCCCGCGACTTTCCGACTTTATGCCCATCCAGTATCCACTTCCCCCCTCCATGAGGCGCATCGCCCTGGTTTCGGAAAGCACTGCGAACAAGGAGTTGCTCGACGTAACCACGGGCTCGTGTGCACGCACCGACATGCTGACTACCGGCAGGAGCCTGCGAGTGTCCCTGAACAACTCGTGTTCGTCCGGGTTGGCGGCCATGTCGCCAACGGTCGCTACGATTGTCGAATCCTGGTCTTCGCTCGAGACGAATGGGATCAATGTCATGTCGAATCTCGGCATCGCACGGACATCCAATACTTGACGGCCCGTCTCCGGAATTCGCCGTTTGACTCCCAGTGCTGGATCAATGATTCCATCCGGATCCACCTCCACCACCATCTCCAAGCCCTCCCTAATGACCGCGCCGGGACTCTCGACGTTGGCCGATAGTCCCAGATCACCCTCGGTCAACTCGATGGGAACGGCCCGGGACCCCCGTGGCAAGTCCACCGCATGAACCTGCGTGCCATTGCGGAAAAAAGTCGCGCGAACGGGTGGGATGGTCTCGGTGGTCTCTTCCGAAGCCGTCGCGAAGACGCGCAGCAACGCAGGTTCGTCGGCAACGAGCGGTACCGGAAACCCGCGTGACTGGACGGCCTGCACAAGGTACGCCGTTGATGAGGATTGGATGCAGACCGGCACACGGTGGTTATCCAGGCGATCGAGCCAGGCCGAAAAGGCAGGATTGGACGGGGCACAAAGACTGGTGCCGGCCGCCAGGAACTGCTCCAACTGGGTCAGTTCAACCAATCCACCGGGGAGCGGACCCGTCAATCCAGAATTATGGGAGACCAACAGCTTCTTCAGAGAAGCAAGGTCACTTAATTCGGGCGGAATCTCACCCACCAACTGATTGCTGCGCAGATTTAGTTCCAGCAGGTTGGAAAGCCGACCGAGTTCTGCCGGAATCTCACCCGTCAGCCGGTTGCCGTCCAACCGCAGGCTCAGCAGGTTGGAAAGCCGACCGAGTTCGGCCGGGATGTCGCCCGTCAGTTGGTTGTAGTACAGGACAAGGGATTCCAGGCTGGGAAGTTGCCCAAGTTCGGATGGAATCTCACCCGTCAACTCGTTACCGGCCAAGTGCAGAACCTTGAGGTTCGACATTAGACCAAGCTCAGGTGGTATCTCGCCGCTGAGATTGTTCCAACCCAGATCGATCGTCGTCACTCGCCCGGTCGCATCAATGCTCACTCCTTGCCAATCATCGAGCGGCCGGTCGGTTAGCCAGTTGTCGCCAACTCCCCAGTCAGGGCCGCCCGTTGATGCGTAAAACCACTCGAGCACTTGTCGATCGGAAGGCGGTTCGCAAGTCAATCCGGTCCCATTGTGAGCACTGAGTGAACTCAACCACTGCCGGAACTCCTCGTCGGCGGGTGCGCATACGGCGGTGCCCGTGTAGCTCACTTCGGACAACCCCAACGTTGTCAACGCGAGGGGCAACCGACCGATCAAGTCGTTGTCGTCCAGGCGCAGCGTGGTCAGCCGGTGCAGTCTGGCAAGATTGGCGTTCATCGATCCGGAGAGTCCGTTCCGACGCAGGTCCAGCGCAACTACCCGGCCACTTGAGTCCGCATCTACGCCATGCCACCTCTCCAGTGCATTCGATTCCATCCACCCGGTTGATTCCGTCCATCTGCCCCCGTCCCAAGCGTTGAATAACTGCGTCAGCGCACTACGATCGCCTTCATTGCAGTACGGCCCTTCACTGTTCGCCATTCCTTCGAGCCAGTCCACGAACTCCGCGGTGCCGGGTGCGCACAGACCGTCGTTGGACCAAAAACGAAAGTTCGAGAGTTCAGAAAGATCCAGGAAGCTCGTGGGCATCTCGCCGGTAAGCTGGTTTTTCTCCAGGTTTAGATGCCGAAGGCGGGAGAGCTGTCCGAGTTCGGGTCGCATGTCGCCCGTGAGGTTGTTGGCCCAAAGGTTCAAGTAGGTCAGGCTCGAGAGCCGTCCCAGTGAAGGTGGTATCTGGCCCGTCAAACGGTTGCCCTCCATATCCAAGTGCACCAACTTCAAAAGTTGGCCGAGTTCAGTTGGAATCTCACCCGTCAACGCGTTGCGGTACAGCGTCAGGTACTCCAAGTTGTGGAGTTGGCCGAGTTGCGGCGGTATTTTGCCCGTGAAAAAGTTGTCGCCCAGGTCCAAGTACGTCAGGTTTGAGAGCTCCCCAAATTCAATCGGAATCTCTCCGGTCAATCCAGAGACGCTCAAGTCTAACCGCTCGAGGTTGGAGAGTTGCGCGAGTTCGGGCGGGATCTCGCCCGTGAAGCCGTTCCAGCCCAGATCGAGGTATTCCAAGTTGTGGAGTTGGCCGAGTTCAGGTGGAATCTCGCCTGTCAACTGGTTGATGCGGAGCCGTAGGGTTTTGAGCTTCGAGAGCTGGCCGAGTTCGGGCGGAATCTCGCCAGCCAGGTTCCGCAACCACTGCAACCCCTGACGCCTTCCAGAGAGATTCAGATGGACCACCCTTCCATCTCCATCGGTCTCCACCCCGTACCATTCGTGGAGCGGTCGGTCCGACAGCCAGTTATCGTTGCTGAGCCAATTCGGCCCGTCGGTCGCCTCGTACAGCAGACGCAAGATCTCTCGATCCGTAGGGCCCGGTGCGCAGTTGAGGCCCGTGCCTCTGTGCGTGCCCACCGCGCGGAGCCAATCCCGAAACGACGGCTCGTCGGGGACGCAAAGCTCCGTGCCCGAATAGTCGAGCTCCGACAACGCGTCCAGTTCGGCGAGAGATAAAGGCAACGAACCGGATAGGTCCTCGTTGTTGCCGATCCGAAGCGTGGTTGCGTGAACCAAGTGCCCCAGGTGCACCGGCAAGCGCCCCGACAGACCGTTGTCGGTAAGGTCGAGCGTCACGACGCGGCCCAACGAGTCGGCATCGACCCCGTACCATTCTCCGAGCGCGGGCGAATCCAGCCAGCCGTCCGACCGCTTCCACCCTTCGCCCGTCGTCGTTTGGAACAGCACCTCGAGCGCGACGATGTCCCGGCGGTTGCAGTAAGGTCCGCTGCTCGACGCCATACCGTCCATCCACGCCGCGAACGCTCGCGTTCCCGGCGCGCACAGCCCGTCGTTCACATGGAACTCGAACGACTCCAGCTGGAGTTCGGTGAGGTTGTCTGGAAGTACGCCCGAGAGTTGGTTGGCCGACAGGGCAAGTGCTGTCAACTGCGACAGTTCACCCAGCTCCGGCGGAAGCGGACCCTCCAATCCGTTTGCCCTCAAGTCGAGCCGAACAACCTGACCCGTGGTATCCGCATCGACGCCGTGCCACGCATCCAAGGGCTCTTCGGAAAGCCAACGCTGGCTGTTGGTCCAGTTTCCGCCGCCCGTGGACGCATAGAGCAACTCGAGCACTTCCCGATCGGACAGCGGTGCGCAGTCAATCGTCCCCTCGTGGGTGTCGATCGAGTTCAACCACTGTCGAAACGGCTCGTCCGTGGGTGCGCATATTCCGGTGCTTGTGTAGGTCAACTCGGTCAAATCCAACGTGGTCAAAGCGAGCGGGAGTCGCCCGTCTAACGCCTCGTTGTCGTCCAGGCGCAGCGTGGTTAGCCGGTGCAGCCGGGCAGGGTTGCTCGCCATCAACCCGGACAACCCGTTCCGGCGAAGGTCCAGCGTAACCACATAACCGCTCGAATCGGCCTCTACGCCATGCCATCGCTCAAGGGCATTCGACTCGAGCCAGCCGTTTGAATCGTTCCAGTTGGCTCCGCCCCAGACGCCGAACAGCTCGGCCAGCGTCTCTCGATCGCCTTCGTTGCAGTAAGAGCCATCAAACACATCGCCACTATCGCCTCGACGCGCGGCAATCGTCCCCAGCCAATCCACGAACGCTCCGGTGCCGGGCGCACACAGCCCGTCATTGACCTCGATACGAAATTCAAAGAGATTGGAAAGTTCCAAGTAGCTGCCAGGTATTTCACCGGTCAGCTGATTGTAGTTGAAGGTCAAGTTTCGAAGTTCAGTGAGCTGGCCGAGTTCCGACGGTACTTCACCCGTCAGCTGATTCCTGGTAAGGTACAACGCGGTCAGGTTGAGCAAATGGCCAAGCACTGAAGGAATCTCGCCCGTCAACTGGTTGCCACTGAGGTTCAGGCGCTCGAGGTTTGCGAGTTGTCCGAGTTCTGGCGGTATTTCTCCGGTCAACTGGTTCCAGCCCCTGCCGTAGCCACCGAAACTCAGCGTGACAAGATTCGAGAGTTGACCAAGTTCCACGGGCATTTCTCCGGTCAACCGATTCCAGCTCAGATCTAGCGTGACGAGGTTCGAGAGTTGTGCGAGTTCAGGCGGTATTTCACCCGTCAACTGGTTGTTGTTCAGATTCAGCGTCTCCAGGGAGGAGAGCTTGCCGAGTTCCGACGGCAACTCACCGCTAAGGCCGTGTCCTGGTGGTGACCGCCACGGACCATTCAAGTGAATGCCGACTACCCGCCCCCAGCTGTCCGTCTCCACCCCGTACCATTCCCCCAACGGCCGATCCGACAGCCAGTTGTCGCTGTTCACCCAATTCGGCCCGTCCGTCGCCTCGTACAACGCTACCAGGACGGCACGGTCGGGGCTTGGAGAAACCGTGATTTCCGCTGTTGCTTCGACTGAATCGGCTTTCGCCCGGATCACGGCCCATCCTTCTGCGACACCACGGACCACCCCATCCGGAAACACTACCACGATTTCCGGGTCACTCGACGACCAATCCACCAAGACCCCTGGTATCGCAGCCCCCCCGCTGTCCAAAACCGTGGCCGTCAACCGCAGCGTATCACCTTGCGCAATCGTCCCTTCGGCCGGCTCAACGACCATGGAGCTCACGACTTGGGATACGAAGGCAACGGCATCCCCCGACGCGGCTCCCGCCGTTGCCGTGATGGTTGCGCTCCCGGTGGCCACCGCCGTCACCAGTCCGCTTGCGTCGACCACCGCGACCGCCGTGTCGCCGCTCGACCACGCTACCGCGGCCTGCATCTGCGCACCGTTCTGGTCCCGCACAGTCACCGTCAATCGTGCCGTATCGCCCAGCGCCGTCAAGGTCACGGCGTCTTGCGAGAGCTCGACCCAGGTTGCTACGGGCGTTGAAGAAGGAGGCGCTGGATCCGTCGTACCGTCGCCGCAGGCAATCCCGAGCAACAGCAAGACCGCGAGGAACGCCCGGGCCTTGGCATGCTCCCGCGGTGGTTCTGCGAGCATTGTTCGACGTGTATCACGGGCGTCGTCGCTCACGATTGGGCCTCTCAATGTCGGGCTGGACAAGTCATGTCGTTGGGCGGGTCGCATGTCGGGGTAGCGCCCCGAGCCCCGACATCACAAATCATCAAACGGCCACCTGAACGGCATCAGCCTAGTGCTCGAGCTATTCAGCCGCTTCATGAACCACTTGGTGTAGACATGCAGCTCGCCGATGTCCTTGACCCAGTCCATGGAATGGATGTCGTCGACCGGGAACAGGGAGAGCTCGCCCATGCCGCCGACGAGCACGCCCTCGTCCAGGAAGACTTTCACGGGTATGGTGCCGCCCCTTCTGACGTAGCAACCCCCCAGGACCCACTCGCCCAACGAGTTGGAGCACGAGGTGACGTACGACATGGCGTTGCGGCGGAAGATCGCGGCGGGATCGCGGTGAATCGCATCCGCAATGGTGCGGGTCGAAATGTTGGTGACGCGGAAGGGGTAGCGCCGCCGCCTGCGTTCGAGCAGGCCGTCGGCGCGGGAGCGCACGGCCAGCTCTTCGAGGGCGATGGGGTCGGGGTTGAGGCGCAGCAGCAGACCGTTGCCTTCGGCGACGGTCACGGAGCCGTCGAGGGTATGGTAACCCAGCATCTCGACGACGATCTCCCAGGTGCCTTCGGGGAAGTCGGCGAAGCGGAAGCGACCGTTCACGTCCGAGAAGACGTAGCGCCGCAGTTCGGGCGCCTTGAGCACCGCCGAGACTACGGGAGCCTCGTTGAGGGCATCGACGATCTGCCCCGTGAGCGTAAAGGTGGTGGCCGGCAGCGTGTCCTGCGCCGGCGGGGGCGGAATGGTGTCCTGTGCCGCCAGCGGCGTCGTCGCCAGGGTGGCGGCGAGCAGCAAGGCGCGCGGCGCCGGACGCACGGGCCGCGTGGAACGGGGCATCGGAGCAGCCGGGTAGCCCACGGGCCGCCGCTAGTTCATGGCCGCGCGAATCTGGCGCACCGCGGCGTCTACACGCATCTCCATGCCGACTCTGCCGTACTCGGCGGAGGCCCGTGTCGGGTCGCCGGACACGCCGCTGCCCTCGAAGCCGCCGCCTGGGGCGAGCTGGTCCTGGCGGATGTGACGGGGCTCGACGTAGAGCAGGATCGAGGTGTCGGATATGCCTGCGTGCCGGCCGATGGTTTCAGGGGTCTCGCCCTGTTCGAGCAGCCAGTCGCGGAAGCCGTTGTTGGCGTAGTAGTCGCCGATGAAGTGCAAGGTTGCGCCGTCACCGCCCCATTCGTCGTTCAGCTGGGCCGCGACGGCCTCCATGCCCCCTTGATTTCCGCCGCTGTCGCCGATGAACACGATGTCGGTGAAGCCGTGGGCGCGGAAACTGCGAGCGGCGTACTCGACCAACTTCTGAAAAAACTCGTTGGGAAGGGTAATAGTGCCGGCGTAGCGCATGTGTCCCGACGGCGGATCCACGTCTCCTTCGGGCACGTAGGTCACCGAGGGCGCCACCAGGGCGTTGCCGAGCTCGCGCGCGATTCTTTCGCTGGCCTCGTCGATGATGTAGCGGTGCTTGCCCATGACCATGTGGGGTCCGTTTTGCTCGGTGCCCGCGGTCGGCAGGATGACGGTCGTTGTACCCGCGTCGATTGCGGCCTGGATTTCCGTCCAGGTCATCTCTTCAATGAAGACCGTGTTGACGGGTTGGGTCTGCGCGGCCTGGGTAGCCGCGGCCTGGGTCGCTGCGATTTCGGCGGTGGCGGCGTCGGTTGGCGCGCGGGTCTCGTCGTCGTTGGTGGGGGCGCATTGGGTGAGCAGTACCCCGAGCGCCAGGGCGAGCGCCGGGACGAGGTGTTTGCGGCGACGCATCAGTTGCCTCCGGCGAAGCAGTAGAAGAAGCCGTTGCCGCCGGTGCCTTGCAGGTTTTCCTGGCTGCACCCGCGCGAAGCGTGCGCGGAATTCCACGAGGTGGGGTTCTGGCCGCCTCCGATGCGGTCGTGATGACCGACCTGCGCGCTGCCGTCGCCGTTGCTCGTCCAGTTGCCGCAGTTGGTGTAGCCGTTGCCGGTGGTGGCGGTGCCGTCCATGTTCGAGCCGGTCAGGATGTCGTGCATGTTGGGGTCGTCGCCGCGCCCGTTCACCATGTCGCCCATTTCGGTGAGGATCGTCTCCTTGGTGAGGTTGGCCGACTCGGAGTGCAGCTCGTCGATGTCGTTGGCGATGAGCACGCCGGCCTGGTTGTGCCACGGCCCCGCGCCGATGCGGTCGCGGGCGTGCACGGCGGCGCTGCCGTCGTCGGTGATCGTGCTGAGATAGGCCGCCCATCCCCTGCCGCCGGCACCTTGCGCCGAAGCGAGGGTCTCGCAGTGGGCGTCGGCTACTTCGAGGCCGCCCAGGTTGGCGCCGTCGCCGGATCCGGCGCTGGTGATGAAGAAGGTCATGGGGGCTTGGTCGGTCGGCGCCATGGGGGCTGACTCGGCGTCCGTCGCCGCAACGGGGGCCTGGTGCACCCACGCGACGGTGGCCAGCGCCGCGATCAGCACGGCGCAGGCTGCGATTGGAAAGGTGGTCCTGGTCATCTCACAACTCCTTGTGTGCGTGTGTTGGGATCATGTGCGTGCGTTGGGATCGCATGCGCACGTTGGGATCAATTCCCCATCGGCCAGGGGGCGCCCTGGTGCATGGCGGTGACGGGTCCCATGCCCTTGTAGACGAACTTCTGCACGCGCTTCCCTTCGTAGGTCTCGGTCGTGAAAATGTTGCCCTGCGAGTCGGTCGCGATCGAATGCACTGCAAAGAAGAGGCCCGGCTGCCGCCCGCCGTCGCCGAAGCTGGTGAGGACTTCCAGGTTCAGGCGGTCCATGACGTAGACGCGCATGTTCTTGCCGTCGGCGACGTACATGTACTTCTGCTCGGGATCGCGGGAGAACGCGACGTCCCAGGTCGATCCGTCGCCCAGCGTGCGCGGCGCCAGCTGCACCTCGTCCACATACGTGCCGTCGGTGCGGAAAACCTGCACGCGATTGTTGGGGCGGTCGCACACGTAGACGTGTCCGTCGCGCGACGGGTCGGCGCAGTGCACGGGGGTGCGGAACTGCTGAATCAGCGGCGCGTCGGGGTCGTAGGGGGGCGTGCGCGCGTCGTCGGGTTCGTTGCCGTACGCGCCCCAATAGCGCTTGAACTCGCCGGTTGAAGCGTCGAGCACGGCCACGCGACGGCCTCCGTAACCGTCGGCCAGATACGCTTCGTTGGCCTCGGCGTCGAATGCCAGCTTGGCCACCCGGTTGAACCGGGTCATGCTGCGGCTGTCGGGTTCGGGACCCGCTTCCGGCTCGCCGTAGGACGCCAGAAACCGACCGTCGCGCGAGAACTTGAGAATGTGCGTGTCGTTGGGGCCGTTCCCCCCGATCCAGATGTTGTCCATGTGGTCGACGGTCAGTCCGTGGTTGGAAGCAGGCCACACGTAGTCGTCCGACGGACCTCCCCACGCGTTGACGAGGTTGCCCTCGGGATCGAATTCGAGCACGGGCGGCGCGGCTCGGCAGCATTCGCCGATTGGCGGGTCCGCGTCGGCGCCTCCTTCGGTGCGCTCGGTAAGGTTGCCGCGGTGCACGATGAACACGTGGTCGCGCGAGTCCACGCCGACGCCGATGGCCGACCCGAGCACCATGTGATCGGGCAGCGGCTTGGGCCAGAACGGATCGACTTCGAACATCGGGGCCTCGACCGCGCTTGCCGATGCGGATTCGATTTGGTCCTGCGCGGCGCACGCGACGACGACGCCGATGACCAGGATCGCGACGAGAAGCAACTTGGGCTTCATCTGGAACTCCCTTGTTGGGATGGTGGATGCTGGGAAAGAGGCAAAGTACGGCATGAGTCCCTTGTCAGCCAAGGGTCAAGGGTCGAGGGTTGTAGTGGAGACCCGGCTGCGCCGGGTAGAGCGACCCTTGCGGAGCCGTGCAGTGTACCGTTTCAGATCGCCCCGTTTTCGGCCCCTTGCAGCCCCGACGATCCCCGCGCTGCGGCCATCTCGCTCCGTGGCTCGGCGTCGCTGCGGCGCGCTGACCTGCGGGCTGCTCGCCGTAGCGATGACGTGCTTGGCAGGCCCGGCGGCGGTGACGGCCGCACCGCGCCCGATCGCGCCCCGCGAGATCACCCCGCCCGCAACCGCCCCGCCGCACGAGATTCCCACCGACGTCGTGGTGCGCGCCTTCGTCAAGGCCGAAGACGGCGCGTTGCGGCTGGTCGTGCGGGTGCCCCTCACCTCGATGCGCGACGTGGACTTTCCGGTGCGGGGCCCCGGCTACGTCGAGATTGAGGAAGCGAGCGCGCTCCTGGACGACCAGGCTGCGCTCTGGATCGCCGGGTACGTGGCGCTGTACGAGGAATCGGCTCGGCTCCCGACCCCGCTCGTCGAGGCCACGCGCATCTCGCTCCCGTCGGACCCGTCCTTTGCGGACTACGACCGCGCGCTCGCCCACGTGAGCGCCGCCCCGCTCCGGCCCGGCATCGACCTCGTGCTGGAACAGGCCATGCTCGACGTGGTGCTCGTCACGCCCATCCAATCCGAGACGGCGCGCTTCTCGATCGACCCCGCCTGGGCCCATCTCGGCATCCGCACCACGACCGTGCTGCGCTTCGTGACCCCCGCCGGCGCGGAGCGCGTCTACCAGTACCAGGGCAACCCGGGGCGCGTGCGGCTCGATCCGCGCTGGCACCAGGCGCTGTGGCGCTTCGTCGTGCTCGGCTTCGCCCACATTCTGGACGGGATCGACCACTTGCTCTTCCTGCTGTGCCTGGTGCTGCCCCTGGCCGGGGCGGCCGGGACGACGCCGAGCGCGAGCGGCGCAACCCGCTGGATGGGCGGCGTGACTCGCTGGATGGGCGGCGTGACTCGCTGGATGGGCGGCGTGACTCGCTGGATGGGCGGCGTGACTCGCTGGATGGGCGGTTCGGCGCGCTTGTGGGCCGTCGTCGCCGTCGTGACCGCCTTCACGGCGGCCCACTCGATCACCCTGGGCGCTTCGGTGCTCGGGCTGGCCCCCAACGCGCTCTGGTTCCCGCCGCTGATCGAGATGCTCATTGCCGCCTCGATCGTCTTCATGGCGGTCGAGAACATCGTGGCGCGCACGCAGCGGCGACGATGGATGTGGGCGTTCGGCTTCGGCCTCGTACACGGCTTCGGGTTTTCGTTCCAGCTGCGCGAGTCGTTGCAGTTCGCGGGCTCGCACCTGTTCACGTCGCTGCTCGGATTCAACGTGGGCGTCGAGCTGGGGCAGATCGTCGCCTTGTTGGCGATGGTGCCCGCGCTCGCCCTGTTGTTCGCCAAGGTGGCGTCGGCGCGAGTGGGGGCGATCGTGGTGTCGGCGCTGGTGGCGCACGCGAGCTGGCACTGGATGGCCGAGCGGTGGGGCGTGCTGCGGGCGTACGCGTTTCAACGTCCCGCGCTCGATGCGATGTTCGGGGCCGCCGCGTTGCGGTGGGCGGCGCTGCTGTTGGTAGTGGCGGCGGCGGGCTGGGGGTTGGCGGCGCTGTATCGGAGGGTCGCCGAATGGGTCGGGCCGGGCGAGGATGCCGACGCCGAGTAGGCCGCGCAATGGCACGAAGCGGGGCCGGACGGCTACGTTGCGGGTTCGCATTCGCACCGTAACCGAGGAGGTTGCCATGTTGTTCGCCCCAGGCCGCAGCGCCGTTTCCCTCTTTTCCCGCAGGCGCTCCCGCGCCGCCCGCCCCGCCGCACCGCGCCGTCGCCGTCGCCGGGTCGGGGCCGTCGCTCTTCTCCCCCTCCTCCTTCTTGTCCCCGCCACCGCATGCGGACAGGGCGCCGACCCTACCGCGGATCCCCGCTTCGAGCAGGCCGAGGCGCTGTTCGATCTGTGGATCGACGCCAAGATGGCGTACGAGAACATCCCGTCGGTTGCGGTCGGATTGGTGCACGACCAGGACCTGGTGTGGGCGCGCGGCTACGGTTACGCACACCCCGACGAAGGGGTTGAGGCCACGCCGTCGACCATGTATTCGATCTGCTCGATCTCCAAGCTGTTCACGTCGATAGGCGTCATGCAGCAGCGCGACGAGGGCAAGTTGCGGCTGGACGATTCGGTTGCCGATCTGCTTCCCTGGTACGATCTGGAACAGGTGCATCCCGACGGTCCGCGCGTGACGGTCGAGGGGATTCTGACGCACTCGTCGGGGCTGCCCCGCGAGACCGCTCACCCGTATTGGACGGGACCGGAGTTTCCCTTTCCCACGCGCGAGGAGATTGTCGAGGGTCTTGAGACGCAGGAGACGCTGTATCCGGCGCAGCGCTATTTCCAGTACTCGAACCTGGGCATGGCGTTGGCGGGTCAGATTGTGGAGCAGGCGTCGGGCGAGACCTACGACGATTACGTGCGGTCGCGCATTCTGGAGCCGCTGGGCATGTCCGACACCTACACCGACATTCCCGCCGAGCACAAGGGCGGCCGTTTCGCCACCGGTTACTCGCGCGTGGGGCGCGACGGCGAGCGCAAGCCGGCGCCGTTCTTCCAGGCTCGCGGGATTGCGCCGGCTGCCGGGTTCGCTTCGACGGTCGAGGACTTGGCCAAGCTGGCGTCGTGGCAGTTCCGACTGCTCGAAGGGGGCGGCGACGAGCTGCTCGACGTCAACACGTTGCGCGAAATGCACCGCGTGCACTGGGTGGATCCCGATTTCGACGCCATGTGGGGGCTGGGGTTTGCGGTTTCGGAGCGCGACGGCGAACGCGCGGTGGGGCACGGCGGCAGCTGTCCCGGATTCCGCACCACGCTTCAGCTTATGCCGGCGCGCAAGATGGCCGGCGTGGTCATGATCAACGCGCAGAGCGTCAGTCCCGAGGACGTCTTGTCGAAAATGTCGGCGATTCTGGGTTCGGCTTTGCAGTCGATTGTGGAGGACCCCCAGGGCGGCGATCCCCTACCGGCGCGGCTCGGCGAGTACGAGGGTCTCTACGAATCCACCTGGGGAGAGTCGGCGATCTTGCGCTGGGACGGCGGTCTCGCATCGGTTCGTCTCCCGACCGGCGGCCCGCTGAACGGGCTGACTCGGCTGCGCGAGGTCGGCGAGGACACGTTCCGGCGCGTTCGCGACGACGGCGAGCTGGGCGAGGCGTACATCTTCCATCGCGGCGACGGCGGCGACGTGGATCGGCTGAGCGTGCACGGGAACTACTCGCGCAAGGTGCGGTGATGCGCGGTGGGGAGCGCAAGTGCCTGCCCATCGGCATCCAGACCTTCCGCACGATCCGGCGCGACGGCTTCTACTACGTCGACAAGACGGCGCACATAGCGCGGATGCTGGATCGGGGCACGCACTACTTTCTGTCGCGCCCGCGTCGGTTCGGCAAAAGCCTGCTGGTCGACACGCTCAAGGAGCTGTTCGAGGGAAACCGGGAGCTGTTCGAGGGGCTGCACATTTGCGATCGCTGGGATTGGTCGAGGACTCACCCGGTCGTCCGGCTGGACTTCGGGCGGCGAATATGCGCGACTCCCGCCGACCTGCGGGCGACCGTCATGGCCCAGTTCGACGCCCTCGAAGCGGGCGTGCCGATTTCGTGGAAATACGACACGATGCCGGAACGGTTCGCCCATCTGCTCGAGACGCTCCACCGCAGCACGGGCCGACGGGTCGTGGTGCTGGTCGACGAATACGACAAGCCCATACTCGACGCGCTTCACACGCCCGACCTGGCGCGCGGGAATCGCGATCGGCTGCGGTCCCTGTACGGGGCGGTCAAGGCCCTCGACGCGCATGTCCGCTTCGTGTTCCTGACGGGCGTCAGCAAATTTTCGAAGGTGAGCCTGTTCTCGGAGCTCAACAATCTCAACGACATCACTCTGGACCCGTTGTACTCTGCGCTATGCGGCTATACCGAGGTCGATCTCGACGACGTTTTCGGGGCCGAGCTCGATGGGCTGCCGCGGGACGCCATTCGGCGCTGGTACAACGGCTATTCGTGGCTGGGCGACGAGAAGGTCTACAATCCGTTCGACATCCTGCTGTTGTTCGACAAACGCAAGTTTGCTTCCCACTGGTTTGAGACGGGATCGCCCCGTTTCCTGATTCGCACCCTGGTCGAACGCGGGGTGCTGCCCCTTGACCTCGACGGCATGATCGCCACGGAGGAGCTGCTGTCCGCGTTCGACGTGGGCCACATGGCCACGGAGGCCTTGCTGTTCCAGACGGGCTATCTGACCATCGTCGCGGAGCGGCGGGTGGACGATAGCGCGTATTATGAACTGGGGTATCCGAACCGGGAGGTGCGTCAGAGTCTGAACCAAGCGCTGCTGGGCAAGCTGGCATGGTCACCCTCGCGGCAAGCCGGGACTCAGCTACGCCTGGGTGCCCTGCTGAAGGCCGCGGATTTCAACGGGATGGCGACGCTCCTCCGCTCGTCCTTCGCAAGCATTCCGTACAACTGGCACGTCGCGAACGACATCGCTCGCTACGAGGGCTACTACGCCAGCGTATTCTACGCGTACTTTGCGGCCACGGGCGTCGATGTCGTGGTGGAAGACGCCAGTGCGGGCGGGCGGCTGGACATGGCGGTGCGGGCCGGCGGTCGCGTCTTTCTGTTCGAGTTCAAGGTCGTGGAGCGGGCAGGACGGGGGTCGGCGCTGGGGCAGCTTCAGGAACGTGCGTACGCGGACAAATACCGGGGCATGGGAGAACCGATCCACTTGGTCGGCGTCGAGTTCAGCAGCGAGTCGCGCCGGCTCGTAGCCTTCGAGACGGCGCTGGGGTGAACTACCCCCGCCGCTCTCGCGCCGCCGACCTCAACATGAGCACCGCCGCGTAAAGCACCACCGCCACCACCAACCAGCGCATCGCGTTGAGCGGCAGCAGCGACTTCACGACGAAGGCGGCGATCAGCACGGCCGGCACGCCCCCGATGGCGAGACCCAGCGCGGCCTTCAACCCGTAGCGCCCCGCCTTGAGAAAGCGCAGCCCGGCGACCGGCATCAGGAACGCCGACGCACCCATCATGATGGGGAACGCGACCGCGGGATTCATGCCCATCAGGCTCACCACGATCATGGTGGGCGCGTACATGCCGATCCCGATGGTCATGAGCGCGCCGAGCACGAACAGGCACCCGAACGCGATCGGAAGATTGGCGCCCGAAAGGCCGGTGGCGTCGCCGCCCACGGCGGTGATCTCGAAGATGGACAGCACGAAGGTGACGGCGGCAATCAACAGCGCGATTCCCATCCCGACCTGAATGCGGTAACGGGGAAGCCGCGCCACCACCCCCGCGCCCAGCCACGCGCCGAGCACTGCGGCAATCAACATGGTGAAGAGCGTCGTCGGGTCCACGGAGATGATCGCGATGAAGATGAACGCCTGTATGACGACGGGGGGCGTGTGGCCAATCATCATCGTGCCGGGAATCTGCTCGTCCGGCACCACCTGTTTCATCTTGAAGAGCGACGTGGTGGGCGCAAACGACCCGATCCCCAGGGTATCGAAGAAGTTGGTGACGAACCCGACCGCGTTCTCGAAGAAGCTGGGCGGGCCGGTCCATCCGTCGCTGCGGTTGCCGGCGCGCGTGGCCGCCGAAGCGGCGCGGAACCAGGCGTGCAGGAGGAAGGCCGTGAGGAGGCCGAGGGCGACGAATAGGATTATGCGGGGGTCGAGGAGGTTTGGCACGGTCGATGTCGCTTGGAGAGGGTGAGGAGGATGATTCGCACGGGAAGGTCTTGTTCGGTGGCGCGGACGTCAAGGCAACCCCAGAATAATCCCGATCTTCACGTTGCCTCCGCCCACTACGCATCATGTTCTTCGCGACCGGTACGCTTCTCTGCGCTCTGCTCGTCGGCTTCCAGCCCACGCTCGCTTCCCAGTCCACGCTCGCTTCCCAGTCCACGCTCGCTTCCCAGTCCACGCTCGCTTCCCAGTCCACGCTCGCTTCCCAGTCCACGCTCGACGTCACCTTCCTCGACGTGGGCCAGGGAGATGCCGTGCTCATCCGCGCGCCGGGCGGCAACACGGCCGTGGTCGACGCCGGCAGATCCAACCTGACTCGAAAGCTTCGCTCGCACGGCGTTAGGGAAATCGATCTCCTGGTCGCGTCCCATCCACACGCCGACCACATCGGCGGAATGCGGGGCGTGATCGAGAACTTTCCCGTTCGTTTCTACATGGACAACGGCGTGCCCCACACCACGGCCACGTACAGGCGGCTGATGCAGGCCCTGGAGGCCACCGACATCGTGTATCTCAACGCGGACCCGCGCACCATTACCCTGGGACCCGCCACGATACAAGTCCTGCCGCGACCGCCGAGGGACGGCAATCTCAACAACCAGTCGGTCGCCATGATCGTGCGACACGGCAGGTTTTCCGTCTTCCTGAGCGGCGACTCCGAGACGGAGCAGCTGGAATACATGGTGGCGAGGAGGCTGGTTCCCGACGTCAGTCTTTTGAAGGCGCCCCATCATGGCCGCGCCAACGGCGTCACTCCGGAGTTTCTGCGGCTGGCGCGGCCCGAGGTCGTCGCGATCTCGGTCGGAGGGAACAACAGCTACGGGCATCCGCACAGGCGGGCCCTGACCGCACTATCCGCGGTTGCACGGGAGGTCTATCGCACCGATCTGCACGGTTCCGTGACCGTTCGCGGATCGGCGGACGGTACATTCAGCGTGTCCTTGGAGCGGCGGTCTCCACCGGCCGAGACCCCCCGCGTGCTTGAACCGTGGCCGGTGCCGGAGTGACGACAAAATGGATGTTGCTGAATGTGTCTACGTGGTGGATCGAATTGAGAACGACTTGGCCGTTCTCGTGGCCGAAGAGGCGGATGCGTCCATGGACGTGCCGCGTGCGCGGCTTCCCGGTGAGATTGCGGAGGGTGACGTGCTGCGCGTTCCGGTTACTTCCGAGGGCGTGCCGCACTGGGAGGACTCGGCGCTCGACCCGGAGCTTCATGCTCGTCGCTTGGCCGAGGCGGAGGCGCTGCTGAGGCGTTTGCGGAAGCGGGACCCTGGTGGAGACATCGTGCTCTGAAGCTCGGTTGCTATTAGCAGCCCCCCCGGTGGTAGGAAGTCACGATGCGGGCTGAATCGTCGGCGATCTCAAACACCACGACGCCTCCGCCCTCGTAGTTTCTCTCCTCTATGACCCCGATGACAGCGCCGTCTTCCAGCCGGAACAGCCCCAGGACCACGCGAATGGGGTATCGAGACCCTCCCATGGTATATCCGCCCTGATCGCGAGGGGGTCGGCTGAGCAGGCCCAGCTCGGCCCGTATGGCGCCGAGGTTCGGTAGCTCTTCTTCGGCCAACGGCGTCGGTTGCGGCTGGCTGAGCGCAACTCCCGGGTCGTCGTCCCAATACCAACTTGATTCAGGATCCATGCGGAGCGACCAACCTACACCGCAGTACCTTTCGGCCAGCATCGCATGACTCACCGTCCCAGGATGTCTTCCGAAACGAGAATACCGGTACCACTGGAGCGGGGCGTTCAGGCGAAGCTCCCCGTCCATGAGATCAAACGGCGTCGACCAACTCTCGGTCGGGTCAAAACTCTCGTCTGGCCAAGACCAGTACTGCACGACTCCGGCACTGTCCAGTCTTCCACTGGAGATGTCCCGGTCGGGCCACGGCATGTCCCAGCTTCCGTCGAGATGCCGCCTGGCGATGGGATCCAGCCGGGAGCCGTCGTGCGTGGCAAGCGCGATCCACAGAGCGTCCGGCGGGTCGTTTCTGGGCCGGCCGGTGCAGAGAGGGGCACCTCCCGAAAAGGTCGAGACGACGCTCGGCATCCCGCCCCGTATCTCCACCAGCGCCCAAGTGACGGCGTGTCGCCTGACCCGGTCGAACTGTGGACCGGCTTCCACATACCGCACCAAAGCCACGTCGAGATCCGCGCGCAGCCTTGCAAGGCCGACCGTGGTGCGCTGCGGATACCGTCCGGCGGGATGCAAGCCGTTGCCCTCGAAGTGGTAGCCGCCGTCTGCGTCGGAAGGTCGGTCGGGAAAGCCCACCGCGGCAAGCAGGCTGTCCAGACCCGGGAGGTCGTCTTCGCCAAGAACCGCAAGCGGCTGTTGACTGAACACCATGCCGGCGAGCACATCTTCGGGGACCTCACCGCCGTACCCAAGTTTCCAGAAGGCGCATTCCCGCAGTTCATGAAGCCAAAGCCCTTGCGCGGCCGTGAGTTGCACAGCGACAATCAAGGTGAGACGTAGCGACAATCAAGGTGAGAATACGAGATCGCGACGTTGTGAACGAAGGGATGATAACAAGGTGGCATGGGTGGAGCAGGTTGAGCGTCCTGGAGAGCCTGTGAGGCGGTCCTACTTCGTTGGACGGTCCGAGCACGGAATCAAGGCTGGACGGTACCGTGCTCCACCCCCGTGCCAGCGTGAGCGTCGCTGCGGGGTGGGTGGGTAACCATTACCCGTCGTTCCGTGTTGGAACTTGTTCCGACATGGACCGGCGGGTGACCGGCGGGCCCGCTCACTCGGCAGCCCTCGCGGTTCTTTCCGCCGGTGCGCGGACCAATCGTGACCGCGTACCGACCTCATGCTTGTGACCTCCGTCCGCCGCCGGCGATGGAGCGTGGCGGGTTGGGCCGTCGCCATAGCCAACTTGCCGGGTGGCGAGGATGGGAGTGGGGGTCGGCCCCGGCGCGTACCCCACGTCCCGGAGTCGGTTCGTCGGTCTGTCCATGCCCAGCGGCGGCTTTCCTGGCGGCCACGGCGGCGCGACGGCGGTAGCTTTCGACGTTGAGTTCGAAGACGTGGGAGCGGTGCACGAGGCGGTCGACGGCGGCGACGGTCAAGGCTTCGCCACCGAAGATCTTGTCCCAGGCGCTGAAAGGTTCGTTGGCGATGACGAGGAGCGAGCGATTCTCGTAGCGTGCGCCGATGAGTTCGAAGAGGACGCTGGTTTCGGTCCCTTCGCAGGTGGCGTAGGAGAAATCGTCGAGAATGACGAGGTGGTATTTGTAGAGCTTGGCGATGGCGGCGTCGAGGGCGAGGTCGCGCCGCGCCGCCTGGAGCCTCTGCACCAGACTCGACGTTCGCTGGTACAGCACGCGGTAGCCGTTTTCGACCAGCTTGAGTCCGATGCCCGCGGCGAGGTGACTCTTGCCCGTTCCCGGCGGACCGAAGAGCAGCACGTTGGCCGCTTCTTCGAGCCAAATGTCGCCGCTCGCCAGCACGCCCACGCGCGCCTTCGACACGGCGGGCACGAGGTTGAAGTCGAAATTGTCGAGCGTCTTGCCGCGGGGCAGCTTCGCCTCGGCTCGGTGCCGCTCGAAGCGCCGCCGTTCGCGATCGGCGACTTCTTGGCTGGCCAGCGCGGCGAGCAGGCGCGCCGAGGACCAGTCTTCCCGGTCCGCGCGTTCGGTGAAGCTTCTCCACAGCGCCCGCATGCTCGGCAGGCGCAGTTGCTTCAGCAACAGGTCGAGTGCCGGGGGATCGACGATGAAGGAGTCTTTCATCGCGGTGCTCCGTTCAGGCAGGCGTCGTCGTAGCGCGACAGTGGCGGGAGGGTCGTTTCGAGGTCGGGAAGGGAGTCCGGCGCTGGGAACCGGTCGCGCAGCACTTCGGCGTCGGGCAACCGCCCGGCCTCGAGCTGCGCTTCGATCTCGTCGGCCAGCAGGGCCTCGCATCCGTGATCGTGGGCCAGCGCAAGGAGTTTGACCATCCGCCGGCAGGCCTCGCGGTCGTCCAGGCGCTCGCGCAACGCGTCGAAAGCCTGGCGGTAGGCGTCGCGGGGGAACAAACCGTCGCGGTGGACCCAGTTCATCATCGCCATCGGCTTGCGACGCAGAGAGGGCAGCACGTGCCGGTAGTTCACGACCCGTCCCCGTCGCCCTCCCGGTCCCGGGTGGCCCCGAGGCAACGTCACGAGCTCCTCGGTCCCGACGAAGACGACCAGGCGGTCGTCGTACAGTCTCACCCGCAGCCGGTGTCCCACCAGCCGCGACGGCACCGTGCAGAACACCCGCCGCAGCGAGAACCCACCCGCGCTCGTCACGCGCACCAAGGTCTCCTCGAAACCGTCGCTGCGACGCCTCGGCAACGGCCGCAGCACGGCTCGCTCGGCGTCGATCCTCTTGCGGTTGCGAGCGTTGCGGCGACTCGCCACCCGGCTCACGAACTCTCGGTACGCCTCGATCGTCTCGAAGTCCCTCGATCCCCTCAACAGCAGCGCATCCTCGATGGCCCGCTTCAAATGCCCGTGCGCGCTTTCGATCGAGCCGTTCTCGTGCGCCCGGCCCCGGTTGTTCCGGCTCGCCTTCATCCCGTAGTCTCCCATCAACGCCTCGTAACGTGCGGTCCGGTCCTCCCGCGCACGACGCTTCAGGTTCCGAAACGCCGCCGACAGACTGTCCGTCCGGTGCTCCTTCGGAACGCCGCCCAGCGCCCACAGCGCGTCCTGCAACCCCTCGGCCAGGGCAACGTAGCTCTCCCCGCCCAACACCACCGCCACATGCAGAATCCCGAGTACTCCAGCCGAAAATGGTACAGCTTGTGCACCAGCTTCTCTCCCCCAACCGTCACCCCCAGACGCCCGGCGTCGGTGAAGTCCGACAACCCCCGTCGCCCCGGCTCGTGCTTCTGTCGGAAAACGACCTCGCGCGCCGGCCCGTGCTTCGCCTTCCAGCTCCGAACCCGTCGCTCCAGCGTCCGCCGAACCCCCGGATGACGCCGCATCATCTCTTCGTACAGCGCCACCGCCCGCAACCCCGGGTTCGCCTCCAGCAGCGGCACGATCTCCTCGTCGAATATCCCCGCCAAAGGGTCGGGGCGTCTCCGCCCCCGAGGCTTCTTCACCGACCGACGCCCCGGATCCCCTTCGATCCGATACGCCGTCGCCCTGCTGAACCCCGCCTTCGCCGCCGCCAGCGCAGGCCCGTCCTTCCGTCGAGCGGTCATGTACAGCTCCATCTGGTGGTCCGTAATCCGTCGGCCCGGCACTTCGCGTCTCTCCTGATCCCAGGGAAACACCAAAGCTCAAACCTCCCGCCGCCACCTCCGGCCGTCTCACCTTGTTTGTCGCAAGCGTCTCATCCTGATTGTCGCGCTACATGGCCGACAAATACGTGGCCCTCACGATGGTCGGCGACCCGCTCGCCGATGCGGTTGTGGCCGATCTGGCCCACCTTCCCCCGGCAGAGGTCCATCGTACGATCAAGCGGGCACTCGCCCACGGAGGCGTGCCGGCGGGGACTGGCGACGACATGCCGGAGTCGATGCGTCGCCTTCTGGCCCGGTACGCGGAGTTGCCCGACTGGTACGACGAGGAGATGGCGAGCGTTGCCGCGACGACCTTCGTGCGGCATAGCGAATCCGTGAGCGCCGCCTTGGTGTGCGGGAGCATCGTGGAGGGATTTGCCACCCTGATCAGCAAGTCGTTTCGCATTCGCGGCCGCGTGATGACGCAAGGCCGAAGACGGCTGATGCAGAATCTCTTGCAGCTGATTGAACAGTACATGCCGGGAGGAATGCATCCCGGGGGAGACGGGTGGCGACTGACGCTGCGGGCGAGGCTCGTGCACGCTCAGGCCAGGGCATTTCTGCGGGAGGCGCCGGAGTGGTCGCACGAGGATTATGGGCTGCCAATCAGCGCGGCAACCATCTATTTCGCAGCCTGTGCGTTCTCGGGGCGATTGATGCAGCACGTTCGCACCCTCGGCGCCGACATCAGCGACGAAGAGCAGGAGGCGTACGTCCACGTCTGGCGCTGGACGGCGAGCGTCCTTGGCGTACCGGACGAGGTCCTCTTTACCGACATGGTCTCTTCGCTGCGCGGATACCGCCTTGCCTCGCTTTGCGAGCCTACGGCGGATTACGACGAGATCATCATGGCGAACAGCATCGTCAACAGCGCCCCACTGGTTATGGGAGCCAAGACGGCTGCACGGCGAAGGCGGCTGGCGACATTGTTGTATCAGGTCTCCCGAGAGCTGATTGGAGACGGCATGGCCGATGACCTCATGTACCCGGCGTCCTGGAGACTCAGGGTGGTGCCGTTGCTGAGGGTCGCCAACCGAATGAACCGGACCATCGGGAAGCTATGGCCAGCCTACCGACGAAAGTACGCGCTGACGCGCTTCAACCTCCTCATGCAGATGTCCGACATCAACGCGCTGCGACACTCCTACATGCTGCCGACCGCGCTGTACGACGAGCATTCCGCGGACTGGTAGTGCTACCGATGCTCCGGCGAATTGGCGACGCGCACCGGGCGGGTCAGGTCGTTCGCCGCGACGGTCGAGTGCGCGGGCCATTGAGCATGGTGCCGACCCAGGTGTACCGCACCGCGTATTCGTAACTCAGCAACAGGACCGCAACCACCGCCGCCAGAATCAGGAAGAGCTTCAGAAGTAGTGGAAGTTCCCAGTTTGCCACCACTCCCTGCGCGAAAATCACCAGCGGCAGGTGCATGAGGTAGAGCCAATAGGAGGAATCCGACAGATACCGAACCCACGACCGGCTCGTACCAAGCACCGAACGGACCAGTCCCATGCACCCGAATACCATGAGCCATATGAACACGGCCTCAAGTACCTTGCCGAGAAACCGGTGATATCTCTGGTCCACAAGCCCGTCGACCACTCCGAACAAGCCCCTGCCGAAGTCAAGGGCCGGGGGGAGGATGATAAACAGCGCGATCGGGAGCATGAGCTTCCAGTGCCTGCCGAGGCGGGCGGCCGTGTCGCGTGCTTCGAAGTACAACACGCCGAACCCGAAGAAGATCCCGTAGTAGGCAAAGAGCTGAACTGTCGGAAAGAGACCAAAGGCAACGTCCGCACCGAAATCGATCATGAACCACATCGGGACCAACGTCAATGGCAGCAGCCACAGGAAACGTGCGGACGAAAGCACGAAGCGGGGCCGGGGCATCCGCACCTGAAGGCGTGTGGCAACGAGCGAGATCGCCGCGAAAGCCAGCGAATACAACCAGAGATACCAAAGGAACCACAAGTGGACGAGCACCGGCGTCGTCATTAGGAAATTCACCGCGGCCCCGACGGGCGTCGTTTCTGCTTCCGGTTCCACTTCCCGGCCCTGCAGGGACGCGATGGTTACCGCCTTGCCGATCCTCGTCCGTTCTTCGTCTACGGCGATGTTCATCCAGGCCCCGATGGCGTCGGTTACCGTCAGACTGGTTCTGGCCAATTCCTCGGGGGTTCGCCCGCCCCGGTTCTCGATCTCGGCGTCAGCGCCGTTTTCGAGCAGGAGGCCGACGATCTCGTCATTGCCGAAGCGTGCGGCCGCGTGCAACGGCGTATTCCCGCGAGCGTCCCGGTGATTTACGTCGACGCCGCGCTCAATCAGCAGGGCGACTACATCGAGCTGTGCGGCGTAACCGGCCATGGACATCAAGGTTGCGCCGAACTCGGGTTCCGTCGCGTACGGGTCGCCCCCCTCGTCGAGGTAGTCTCGCACGGCATCGACGTCGCCCCAGCGGGCGGCACGCCAAATTGCCGTGCCGGGGTCCTGGTCGAGCCCAGCATCCCGTGAGTAGAGCAGCGAGGGCGGCCGGGCTTCAATGGCGAAATGGATCATCGGAATGATGGTGAGCACGCCCAGCAACATCGGGATCACTATACGCTTGATCCGATGACGCATCAGGTACCTGAGCCCCCGCTTTCGCCAGAGCATCGCAACGAAGAAACCGCTTAGCAGGAAGAACAGGGGCATCCGAAACCCGTGTAGGGCATCCACGACGATGGTCGGGATCAGATGCCGTTCGCTGTCCACGACAACCCAGGCACTACCTTGGGTGAAGGCGAGCGACGAGTGGTAATAGATTCCCAGCAACATTGCGCCCGCCCGCAGCGCATCGAGGTCGTGGCGGCGTTCGAAGGTGCTCATCGGGATCGTCTCTTCAGCCGCAGCCGCAGCCCGCTCGGCATCATCGTGAGACCTTGATCTTCGGTAACGCGACCGTCGGCGAGGACGGGTTCGAAATTGGCGCAGAACATGGCGAGAAAAACGCGTATTTGGTGCATCGAATGCCCTTTGCCGGGACAGGATCGCGACCCGGCGCCAAAGGGAATGTACGCCTCCGTTGCGTAAGGATGGGAGCGATCGGCGGCATCCGGCAGCCAGCGTTCCGGCCTGAATCGGTCCGGGTTCGCGAAGTACGCGTCCTGAATCGCAGGATGCCGGTGGAGTATGATGACCACCGTGTCCCTGGGGATGTGGTGACCCAGAATCTCCACGTCGCGAATCGGCTCGACGGCGCTGAACGTAATCGACGGTTTGAGGCGCAGTACCTCGTTCGAGAACGCGCAGAGAAACGGAAACCGGTCCACGCGGGTCCAATCCTCCGGCGACGGCGAGCGCCCGATCGCCTGGTCGAGCTCGTCGCGGATGCGCGCGAGGTGTTCCGGGTAGCGCACCAGGAAATGCAGCGACCAGCCCATCGCGTTCGACAGTGTGCCGACGCTCTCCATCAGCACGCCCGCGACGTGATTGAAGACCAGGTCCTCCGGCAGTTGCTGACTACCGCTCGCTGCCTCGTTGGCGACCAGCGCGTCCAGGTAATGGGCCGGCTTCCTGGGCGGCTCCCCCGGTCCCTCGCGCGGTTCGCCCTGGCGTCGCCGCGCGTCCCGAAGCAAGTCGTAGACTTCGGCGCGGAACGACGCGATCGCACGGTCCATGTTTCGGTCGGACGGCGCCCTGACGAACCGCCAATACGGAACCGGCGCATAGAGGCGCTGCACCAACTTGACGAACACTGCGGCAACGAGGGAGAAGAGCGGCGCCTGCCTCGTCTCGATCGCGTTGGTGTCGATCCCATGGCCAGCCAGGCGGCCCAATCGGTGACCAGGCGCTTCAGATCGTCGAGCGCATCGACCACCTCGCCGCTTTCGGTTGCCTGCACCCACTTTTTCCTCAGCCGTTCAGCGCTGGTCGCAAGAGGGGAACGGACGGCGTCGTAGGTAACCGAGTTCAGCGCGTCTTCGAAGACGGCCGCTGATCGACCCATTCCTGCCCTTCCAGAACGAAGATGCCCGGCACGCCAACGTCCTGCACGACCGACCGAAACCTCGCGAGTCTCCTGAAACGCGTCGGCCTTTGAGCCAGCACCTCGCCGATGGACGCCGGGTCGGCAAGAACGGCCAGGCGGAAAGGCCCAATTCTCATTCGATAGAGCGGCCCGTAGCGGTCGGCCCAGGCTTCCATGATTCGGTGCACTCGATACGGCCGGATCTGAAGGGCATTGCCGATGATCGGGAGCGCAAACGGTCCGTCCAGATCCCGATATCGCTTCCTTGGCGCATTTCCCATTCAATGCCCTCGCGCAAGTGTGGCCGCCTGGCACGTCTTACCCAGCCGGAAGCGTCAGTGGCAAGGTACCAATTAGCCAACCGGCTGGCAAGCCGTGGCTTTGTCCTCTCTCCGCACTCCCCCCACGCCGTCACGCCGGCCGATGGAAGAGAGGTTATCTTTCTCCTGCGTCGCGGTCCCGCTGGCCTCACCAATCAAACCGCCGACAATTCATCTCAAATCAGCCGCGAAAACCGAGGCAGGTCCAGAGTGCGTGAAATCCGATGTCGGTTCGGCGGCGAGGACGACGGCTCGTTCAGCCCGTTCGACGGGGCCGACGGGTGATGGGCAGGGAGAAGAGGCAGGTTGTTGTAATTGGTGGCGGTGCGGCCGGGTTGGCCGCCACGGTGATGCTGAAGAGGCGGGGTATCGACGTGCTCCTCCTGGAGGCCAACGATCGAGCAGGCGGCCGCCTCGGGGGCGATGAGGTTGACGGCTTCCATATTGACGAAGGCGCCGATTTCCTGACCTCCACGCACGATGCGGTGCACCGCATCGTGCGGGAATTCGGCATCCCGCTGAGCCGCGGCATGCGCAAAACGGGAACGCATCGAAATGGTGAGTTCGTCGTTACGGGGCCGATGCCCACGCCCTTGCACGCTCTTCGCTATCTGCCCGCATTGCGCAGACTCGGCTTCCTGTCCCTTTCATTCGCGAAGGCGCTGTTCAAACTGCGCGGGTACGCCGCTGACTGCACTTTCTCCAGTGATTCACGCGTCGCCGAACGTGATGGCGAAGAGGGATTCGCCGAACACTTGAGGCGGCTTGGCCTGAACGAGGCTCAGTTGACGACCTTGCAGGGCATTATTGGGTCGGTGATCCAGGACAGCATCGAGAACGTCGGCCTTGCCTACGGGATGGTATACTTCTCCGAGCTGCGTACGCGGCTTCACATGCTCCAGGTACCGAACAGTGGGATGGGCATGATCGCGCACGCGCTCTCGGACGCCTGTGGCGACGCCATCCGCTTATCCTCGCCGGTGCGCCGAGTCGAGATCCACCAAGGCAGGGCGACGCAGGTGCTGGTCGGCGACGGTACCGCTATCGAGGCGGACGCCGTGATTTGCGCAACCCCGGTCTCGACGGTGCTCGACATGGTGCCCGATCTGCCATGCGAGATGAGACGAACGCTCGGCAGGATATCCTACTCTGCCGTGTGCCGAGTGGTGCTCGGCCTTGATCACCCGGCACTTCCGCCAGGGTGGCATGCCGTGAGCTATCCCGAAGACCTGACGATGCCGCTGTTGTTGGAACGCACCAGCTACTTGCCTTCCTGCGCCCCGCCCGGCAAGCACATGCTGGACCTGATCGTGGGCTACGACCAAGCCGCGGAACTCTTTCCGCTGAACGACGACGAGATTCGGGGCACGCTGTTGCGCGAGGTGCGCGCCCGCGCTCCGGAGGGAAGCCGTATTCCGACGGACGATGGGGTGCTGTTCACTCGCGTCTATCGCTGGACGCAGGGCATCTGCCTCATGCCGCCGGGTGCGCTCAAGGCGGTGAAAGAGATGCGTGAGCGCGACGATGGCGTGAAAAACCTGTTCCTCGCCGGTGACTACATGAAGATGCCATCCACGAACGGCGCGATCGCCAGCGGCGAAGAGGCGGCTACCGCGGCCCTGGCGATGCTGTAAGAGGGATCGCCCCTCTACTACGCGGGGCTATCCACGGGATCCCAGACGCCTTCGCTCACCGCCTCCAACCTCCCGGCAATCTCCCGAAGGCGCAACCATTGCTGATAGTGAAACGGGAGCACCATCGTCGATTCCATGAACTGGAACACGTACATGACGATGGCGAACACGGTGCCGTAATCCACCGTCCGCTCGGCCGCCGAGGCCACCGAATACACCAGCAGGCCCACCATGAACAGCCAGTTGACGCCAAAGTTGGCGGCTTCCAGGTCGGAAAGCTTGATGTTCCAGCGCATCATGCGTCTCAGGTGCCTGGCTACGCGGGCCGGACTATTCGACTGGACGATGTCGACGCGCCGCTCGTGTTCGTCGTTGAGCCCCGCGTTGTAGCGAGTGGTCAGCCTCCCCGTGAGCGCGTAGAGCGTGACCGTGGCCGAGATCACCACAAGGCAACCGAGGAAGATGGGGAGGTTCAGCGTCCACAGAATCAGCACCGTCCCTACCAGGCCAAGCACGCTGACGATCAGTTCCGGGATCGAGTTTTCGAAGAACTCCACGAGCTCCTTGAGCATTGCGAGACGGGCGGTCTTGGCCGATGCGCTCCCCTCGGCGTCGCGCGCGACCATTTCCTTGCCCAGCTGGGTGTAGATGCTCGCGTAGGCGCGACTGTCGACGAGGCGACGCACGACCGCGATTCCCATCGCGAACGCCCCGAGCCCGCCCAGCTCGTAGAGACCGCGCACCGAGTCGGCAAGCACGCTGTCGATGGCCCGCCCGATTACGAGCGGGAAGAACATCCAGGCTGCCGCCTCTACCACCACCAGCAGGACGGTGAGCGCGTAGCGCCCGGCGAAACGACGCAGCAGCGTACGCAATTGCTCCCGCTACAGGCGCCGTTCGACGCCCGGATGTCCCTTGGAGGGGACACCCTCGCACGCCTCTTCGAATTCGGCCGGCGCGCCTTCGTACTCTGCGGCGTTGAGCAGGATTATGCCACTGGCGCCGAAAATCAGTCCGAAGGACAGGAACAGTCCCAGGGTCGAGAACCGCCAGTGAAGGCGTCTTTTGAGGTGCAGCGTCGTCATTTCATCAAGCCTTGGCTTCTTTGTCCACATTTTCGCTCGTGATCTTCGCAGCTGACGGCTACTCCGTAAAGCAAGAACCGTGCCGCCCCCGCGCACCAACCATTCGCGCCCCCGCGGGTTGCCTCGGTTCCCCGCCAAGCATAGCGTTCCTGCTGCCAGGAGGACCCATGCTACGCACTACGATCATTTTGGTGGCCGCACTGGTTGCCGCCGCCGCCCCCCCGCTCCCCGCCGCCCCCCAGCAAAACGTCGGGGGCGTCGCCCCCGCGAATCAAGCGGGGGCGATCACCGACGTGCCGGGAATCCGCGTCGGCCACTTCACCTACGCCGATGCCGCCACGGGATGCACCGTAGTGATCGCCGACGGCGGCGCGACCGGCGGCGTTGACGTGCGCGGGGGCGCTCCCGGCACCGTCGAGACCGACCTGCTCGACCCGGTCAACACGGTGCAACGGGTCAACGCGGTGATCCTGTCGGGCGGGAGCGCCTTCGGCCTCGCCGCGCGGCACGGCGTCATGCGCTACCTGGAAGAGCGCGACGAGGGCTACCGCGTCGGTCCCGACCTGGTCGTGCCCATCGTGCCGGGCGCGATCATCTTCGACCTGGGCGTCTCGGGGGGGGTGCGCCCAGGTCCCGAGTGCGGCTACCAGGCGGCGACCGTCGCCGACGGCGGCCCTCTGGCCGAGGGCAGCGTCGGCGCGGGCGCCGGCGCCACGGTGGGCAAGCTGCGCGGCCGCGCAGCTTCCATGAAGGGCGGGGTGGGCACGGCCTCGATCGCCCTCGAGAGCGGCTTGGTCGTCGCCGCCCTGGTCGTGGTCAACGCCGTCGGCGACGTGCTCGACCCCAACACGGGACGCATCCTCGCCGGCGCGCGCGACGACAACGACCAGTTCCTGGACGCGCGCCGCATCCTGCGTGGCACGGCGCCGAGCCCGCCCCCGGGCCGGAACACCACCATCGGCGTCGTCGCGACCAACGCCCGCCTCACCCAGGCCGAGGCCGCGAAGATCGCGCAAATGGCACACGACGGGTTCGCCCGCGCCATCGTGCCGAGCCACACGCCCGGCGACGGCGACACCATCTTCTCGCTCGCCACCGGCGCCCTCGCCGACGGCTTCAGCACCAGCCAGGTCGGCGCCCTCGCCGCCGAAGCCATGGCCGACGCGATCGTGCAAGCCGTCCTGGAGGCGCACGGCCTCCCGTCGATCCCGGCCATCCGAGACCTGCCCGCAAACCCTAACCGCCCAGGCTCATGAACCCGACCCTGCTGGGTCTGCTCGCATACGTCGTCCTCATCACCGTGGTCGGGCTGGCAATCGGGCGACGCGTTTCCGGCACGGGGGACTTCTTCGTCGCGGGGCGCACGCTCGGCCCGGGCCTCCTCTTCGCGACGCTGCTGGCGGCCAACATCGGCGCCGGCTCCACCGTGGGCGCGGCCGGCCTCGGCTATCAAAACGGCCTGGCGGCGTGGTGGTGGGTGGGTTCGGCGGGCATCGGCACCCTGGTGTTGGCCATGTGGCTCGGTCCAAGGATCTGGCGCATTGCGCGCGACCATTCCCTCCTCACCGTCGGCGACTACCTCGAACACCGCTACGGAGCCCCGGTCCGCGCGACCATGGCCGCCCTCCTCTGGCTAGGAACATTGGCCATCCTTGCAGCCCAGCTGATTGCAATGGCCTGGATCCTGGAAGTCGTGGCGGGTGCTCCGCGCTGGCTTGGCGCGGTCGCAGGTGGTGCGGTTATGACGGTGTATTTCGTTGCGGGTGGGCTGCTTAGCTCGGCTTGGGTCAATCTGGTCCAGCTGGCGGTGCTGGTGTGCGGCTTTCTGATTGCGGTGCCGTTGGCGGTCGGCGAAGCGGGTGGCGCGGCGGCCATTCTGGCAGACGCCCGGGCCATTCCCGGCCATCTTGACTTTGTGCGCAACGGCGATTCCGGGTGGATGTACCTCATGCTGCTTGCGCCGGCCTTCATCGTGTCTCCGGGGATTCTCCAGAAGACGTTCGGGGCGCGAAACGAGCGTACGCTGCGGATCGGGTTGGCGGCCTGTGGCGTGGCCCTGCTGCTGTTCGCGTTTCTGCCGCCGATTCTGGGCATGGTTGCGCGTTCGGTCGCTCCGGGACTTGACAATCCCGAAACGGCCCTGCCGACGATTCTCACCCAGGGCGTGCCGGCGTGGGTCGGGCTGCTGGGCCTGGCGGCGGTGCTGTCGGCCGAAATCAGCTCGGCGGACGCGATTCTGTTCATGCTGGCGACTTCGCTGTCGAAGGATCTGTATCGGCGCTTCGTCAACCCCGACGCGACCGATCGTCAGGTGCTCAAGGTGGCGCGCGGGGCCGCAGTGGCGGGCGGAGTCGCGGGGGTTGGGCTCGCGGTCGTGCTGCCCGGCGTCGTCGAATCGCTCACCATCTTCTATTCGCTGCTGGGCGTGAGCCTGTTCGTGCCGGTCGTGGCGGGTCTCCATTCGCGGCGTCCCGGCGTGGGCGAAGCATTGGCAGCGGTTGCGGCCGGCGTGGTGGCGCTCCTGGTTGCCCGTTCCGTATCGGACGGCGGCGGTTGGATGGTGCCCCCGGCCTGGGGACTGCTGTCGGCGGCCGTAGCCTATGGTTCATACTTCGTAGTCCGACGGCTCTACCAAGGTGCGACCCCATGAACTCCGACATTCCCGTCATGCACACCTGCGAGATGCACACCGGCGGCGAGCCCGTGCGGATCGTCACGCGTGGCTACCCCGACATTCCCGGCGCCACGATCCTCGACAAGCGACGACATGCGCGCGAACGGCTGGATCATCTGCGCCGCTTCCTCATGCACGAGCCGCGCGGCCACAACGACATGTACGGCGTCATTCCCGTCGAGCCGGACCACCCGGACGCCGACTTGGCCGTGCTGTTCTGCCACAACGAGGGCTACTCCACGATGTGCGGGCACGCCACGATCGCCGTAGCCCGCTGGGCGGTCGATACGGGTTTGGTGCCCGCGCGCGAGCCTCGCACCAGGGTGCGCGTGCAGTGTCCCTGCGGCCTCGTCACCGCGCACGTGAGGGTCCAGGGGGGGCGCACCGGTCTGGTTCACTTCGAGAGCGTGGGGGCGTTTGCGCCGCTGCTCGACGCCAAGGTCGAGGTTGCGGGCGCGGGCACGGTCGAGGTCGACGTCGGCTACGGCGGCGCCTTCTACGCGTTCGTTCCGGCGGCGAAGTTCGGGCTGGACGTGCGCACCTCGTCGGCGCGGTCGCTGGTGGACGCCGCGTGGGCGGTGACCTGCGCGGCGAAGGCGCAGCTCGAGCTGGACCACCCGGGGCACGCCGACCTTGCGTTTCTGTACGGCACCATCCTGACCGACGGCACGATCGGCGCCGACCGTCCCAGCGCAAACGTGTGCGTCTTCGCGGACCGCCAGGTGGACCGCAGCCCCACGGGCAGCGGAGTCACGGCCCGCATGGCCATCCAGAAGGCGCGCGGGCAGGCCGGGGTGGGCGACGAGCGGCGCTTCTCGAGCGTAACCGGCGCCGTGTTCACGGGCTGCATCGTCGAGGAGACGCGCGTGGGCGATCACGAAGCCGTGACGGTTCTGGTGGGCGGCGAGGCCCACTACACGGGCGAAGCGCGATTCCGCGCGGAGCCGGGCGACAGGCTGGCCGGGGGGTTTACGGTGCGGTGACCGTGCCTGCCGGGCAACGGTTACGACGCGTCGGATTCGTCCGTGGCGCCGATGCCCGCGAACTCCAGCATGTTGGCCAAGTGCCCCGAGTCGACCACGACGCGGACCAGGTCAACGCGCGTCTTTGCACCCAGCTTCTTCTTGATCGCCGCGCGGTAGTTGGACACCGTTTTCGCAACCAGATGGACCTTGGGCGCAATCTCGGGGGCCGTATGCCCGGTCGCGGTCAAGTAGAGGATTTCGCGCTCTCTTTCGGTCAATTCAGCCAAGGCATCGGGCGGTTTGTCGAGATCCTGGGTCCCAGCCAACAGCTTTCCGACGTGTGTGGGGAAAGACATTCTTCCCGAGGCCAACATGTCCAGAGCGGCGACCAGATCCGTGTGCGCCCTTCGCTTGCTAAGGCAGCCCATTGCGCCGGACTGCACGACCGCCTCCACGTATTCGGGATCGTCGTGCGCCGTAAGGACCAGCACCCTGACGTCGCCGTTCATTTGCGTGATCTTCCGCGTGGCCGTGATTCCGTCCATCTCCGGCATGCGGATGTCCATGACGACCAGGTCCGGCTGTAGCGACCTCACCCGTTCGATTGCGGCCGTTCCCGTCCCTGCCGTTCCCACCACCTCGTATCGGTCCGTTAGCTCTATCAACAACTTGATGCCGGAACGGACCAGCTCGTGGTCGTCGGCGAGCACGACTCGGAGAGGCATTGTCATTGGGGAGACCCTCCTCCAGACACGGGCACATGGAGTGCGACCAGGGTGCCGCGACCCGGCGCGCTCGAGATTTACAGGCGCGCACCGGCCATGTGGCTCCTTCCCGAATCCCCCCGAGCCCCAGGGACCGATGCGGCTCGACCTCGTGCGGCACGAACCCCGCCCCTTCATCGCGCACTTCAACCCGCACGCCCTGCCGCTCGCGCCGACAGGTCACTGTTGCGCTCCCCGCGCCGCTGTGACGCTTCGCGTTGTTCAACGACTCCTGGACGATGCGGAAGACCGCCAGTCTTTGTCCGGCATCGAGGACGCCACGCGTGGGCCGAATGTCGCGCTTCACAATGAAATCGTCGGTCTCGACGCGGCGACACAGCACTCGCAGCGCGAACCTGAGCGACCCTTCTTCCAGCTCCGCCGGCATGAGGTCGTGGATGATTCGGTCCAGCGATGCGTACGCCTGATCGATTTCACGACGAATGCGACGAATCGTTTTCCTGGGCAGTTCCGGAGCGGTGGCGGGGCCGGAAATCACGGCCAGGTGCAACGCCACCGCCGTGAGCCTCTGCTTGAGCCCGTCGTGCAGCTCGCGCGAAATGCGTCGCCTCTCGGCCTCGGCGGCCAGCAGGCGGGCATCCGCCACGCGGCGCAGAACCTCGCTGTGCGTAAGATCGCGCACCACGCAGACCACTTCGAGATCGCCGGATGCTCCGCGAGAGGGCCCCAGGCTGATTTCAACGGGAAAGGAACCTCCGTCGCGGCGAAGGGCTCGCAGCTCCATGCCCAGGCCCATGGGACGAGGGGTGGGGGTGCGGACGTACTCCGCTCGGTGCCGTTCGTGCGCGTCGCGTAGCGGAGCCGGAATCATTTCTTCCACGGCCATGCCGATCATCTCGCGGCGCGACCAGCCGAACATTGTCTCGGCCTGGGGATTGGCGTCGTGGATGAGGCCGTCGCCGCCGACCAACAGGATGGCGTCGGGCGCTGCACGAAAGACCGCGTGGTAGTCGCTCTGTGAGTGCATGGGCGTCCTGACGTCCGCGGGCGAGAACCTCGGTGGTCGGACCACGCGAGGGCATGCGGCCCAATCGTGTGAATCATACCATCCTCGGAGTCTGAGAACCACATGGCGGGCGGGCCGGGGTGTAGCCGATCAGTTCCGAGGTGCGGCGAAGGCGAAGCCGGGCGCGGCGCAGTCGGGTCCTGACGGTGGCTCCCGGAATTCCGAGACGATCGGCGATCTCCCTTGGCTCAAGACCGTACCAGTACCGCAACACCAGCAGATCCTGGTACTCCGAAGGCAGGCGCCCAACGGCACGGCGCACCCGCCGCTGAATCTCGTCAGCCACCGTGGCGCGGCACGGACCGGGCGTGGGTCGACGGCCATGTCGGCATCGCCCATCGTGTTCGTACGCGCACGTTCGGCACCGGCTCTTCGCAGCGCCGAAATGCAGGTGTTCCGGCACAATCTGTGGGCCCAACCGGGCGCAGCTTCGGGGTCGCGGCATTGGCCGTGCTTCTCGTAGATGCGGATGCGGCATCGCTGCGCCAGCTCGTCAGCCGACACGTCTCCCTGCGCGAATTGATCCGCGACCGAGCGAATCATCGGCTCCAGGCTCGTCAGCAGCGCATCGACGCTCTCGCGATCATGTGAGGCGCGAGTATGTTTGTTCATGGTGTCCACGCTTTCAAATGAGGATGGCAGTGTCCATGCGCCTTAAGGGTGGATAAGCCATGCACGGGCGGCAAGGGACCAAAGTCCACCAATTTTCCGGCAAGTGGACACTTGCAATTGGGAACAATGTCATGGCGCTCGGGAAGAATTGCCTCTCGGTGTCGAGCAATGTTGCCTTCATGTCCATACGCTACTCCAATGTTACGTCCAGCATCACGATGCCGTCGGAGAGCCACGCAACGTATCGACCATCGTTGCCTGCTGGCGCGATGAACCAGTAGGATTCGTCGAAACGGGTCTTCGCGAGCACCTCTCCCGCGGGCGACACAACCACCCACAACCCCTGTGGCGGGCGATTCCCCGCCGGGTAGTATCGTATGACCGTCAGGATGTTGCCATCGGGCATTTCATCGATGAAGACAGGTCGATTCCACTGCATGACCCTCCTGTTGCCTCCCGGCAAAGCACGGTCAAGCTCTTCCCGCGGCACGATGCCCTCGTCTTGGACCATGACCATTGCGCTGTCGCCCGTGCCGCCAGGGTAGCGCACGATCCTGAACGGGGGAACCATGTCTGCCAGAAGCAGGTCTCCCGTTGCCGTTGTCGCGATTGGACCTCCCGTCATGTCGATCGCGGTTGACCAGTCTTCGTGCGGGAAAGCGGCACGCCAACTCACTACATGGCTTCCATCCACGGCATAGCGATGAAGCGCAAACCCTTCGTGCGGATCGCCGGGGTATTGACCGTAGCTCAATACGAACTGACTGTCGGAAACCGCTGCAACACCGGACACGCTGCTCCGATCCATCGCCGAGAACAGTCCTGGGCTGCGTCTGTCGGCATGGAAGGTGGTTCCGTTTCGGCCCACCCGCAGCACGCTGCGTCGGTCCGGCATGGCCAGTAACGCAAGGGCCCTGCCGACACTCTCATTCGGCGCAGGCTCCCCGATTGCCTGGAGCGTTTCGCCCACGGCACTCATTTCCCAAATCCTGTGATCGCCGCTGCCGATCCAGATCGTTCCGTCGTCCCAAACGGCCATGCCTCCAAGGGCGTCAACGTCTTCGTCCAGCTCCCGACGCCAAGTTTCCCGGATCCGCACCGACAGCGGCCCGGCGTTCTCCAGCGGTGCTACCTGCCGTGGTTCCGTGACCAAGGCACCTTGGCGGGCGTCCGATCCGCACGTCGCCAGGAGTGTGGTCAGGCCGGCCACAGCCCCGCACGTTGCGGCCAACACCCACGCCCTGCGAATCCGAAATCGAGTGTTCATGAGACTACCATCCTGTCATTGGGTGGGAAGTGCGAACGCGCGAACTTCCACCCGTGGTATGCCGGTAACCCAATACCCCACGAAGTGCGTGGCACTGACGTCAGTTACGATCGGCAAGTTAGTACCGATAAACGCGCCTTCCCCAGTGGAAGCGTGGAGCAAGTAGCTTCGGATTTCACCTTCATCCGGAGCCTCTCGTTCTCCACGACCCGTTTGGTACAGAACGTGTTGGTCGGACAATCCGGTAACTGCCATGGCCACATCCTGCAGCCCGGCCGTGTATCGGAGTGCACAGCGACAATCAAGGTGAGACGTAGCGACAATCAAGGTGAGAATACGAGATCGCGACGTTGTGAACGAAGGGATGATAACAAGGTGGCATGGGTGGAGCAGGTTGAGCGTCCTGGAGAGCCTGTGAGGCGGTCCTACTTCGTTGGACGGTCCGAGCACGGAATCAAGGCTGGACGGTACCGTGCTCCACCCCCGTGCCAGCGTGAGCGTCGCTGCGGGGTGGGTGGGTAACCATTACCCGTCGTTCCGTGTTGGAACTTGTTCCGACATGGACCGGCGGGTGACCGGCGGGCCCGCTCACTCGGCAGCCCTCGCGGTTCTTTCCGCCGGTGCGCGGACCAATCGTGACCGCGTACCGACCTCATGCTTGTGACCTCCGTCCGCCGCCGGCGATGGAGCGTGGCGGGTTGGGCCGTCGCCATAGCCAACTTGCCGGGTGGCGAGGATGGGAGTGGGGGTCGGCCCCGGCGCGTACCCCACGTCCCGGAGTCGGTTCGTCGGTCTGTCCATGCCCAGCGGCGGCTTTCCTGGCGGCCACGGCGGCGCGACGGCGGTAGCTTTCGACGTTGAGTTCGAAGACGTGGGAGCGGTGCACGAGGCGGTCGACGGCGGCGACGGTCAAGGCTTCGCCACCGAAGATCTTGTCCCAGGCGCTGAAAGGTTCGTTGGCGATGACGAGGAGCGAGCGATTCTCGTAGCGTGCGCCGATGAGTTCGAAGAGGACGCTGGTTTCGGTCCCTTCGCAGGTGGCGTAGGAGAAATCGTCGAGAATGACGAGGTGGTATTTGTAGAGCTTGGCGATGGCGGCGTCGAGGGCGAGGTCGCGCCGCGCCGCCTGGAGCCTCTGCACCAGACTCGACGTTCGCTGGTACAGCACGCGGTAGCCGTTTTCGACCAGCTTGAGTCCGATGCCCGCGGCGAGGTGACTCTTGCCCGTTCCCGGCGGACCGAAGAGCAGCACGTTGGCCGCTTCTTCGAGCCAAATGTCGCCGCTCGCCAGCACGCCCACGCGCGCCTTCGACACGGCGGGCACGAGGTTGAAGTCGAAATTGTCGAGCGTCTTGCCGCGGGGCAGCTTCGCCTCGGCTCGGTGCCGCTCGAAGCGCCGCCGTTCGCGATCGGCGACTTCTTGGCTGGCCAGCGCGGCGAGCAGGCGCGCCGAGGACCAGTCTTCCCGGTCCGCGCGTTCGGTGAAGCTTCTCCACAGCGCCCGCATGCTCGGCAGGCGCAGTTGCTTCAGCAACAGGTCGAGTGCCGGGGGATCGACGATGAAGGAGTCTTTCATCGCGGTGCTCCGTTCAGGCAGGCGTCGTCGTAGCGCGACAGTGGCGGGAGGGTCGTTTCGAGGTCGGGAAGGGAGTCCGGCGCTGGGAACCGGTCGCGCAGCACTTCGGCGTCGGGCAACCGCCCGGCCTCGAGCTGCGCTTCGATCTCGTCGGCCAGCAGGGCCTCGCATCCGTGATCGTGGGCCAGCGCAAGGAGTTTGACCATCCGCCGGCAGGCCTCGCGGTCGTCCAGGCGCTCGCGCAACGCGTCGAAAGCCTGGCGGTAGGCGTCGCGGGGGAACAAACCGTCGCGGTGGACCCAGTTCATCATCGCCATCGGCTTGCGACGCAGAGAGGGCAGCACGTGCCGGTAGTTCACGACCCGTCCCCGTCGCCCTCCCGGTCCCGGGTGGCCCCGAGGCAACGTCACGAGCTCCTCGGTCCCGACGAAGACGACCAGGCGGTCGTCGTACAGTCTCACCCGCAGCCGGTGTCCCACCAGCCGCGACGGCACCGTGCAGAACACCCGCCGCAGCGAGAACCCACCCGCGCTCGTCACGCGCACCAAGGTCTCCTCGAAACCGTCGCTGCGACGCCTCGGCAACGGCCGCAGCACGGCTCGCTCGGCGTCGATCCTCTTGCGGTTGCGAGCGTTGCGGCGACTCGCCACCCGGCTCACGAACTCTCGGTACGCCTCGATCGTCTCGAAGTCCCTCGATCCCCTCAACAGCAGCGCATCCTCGATGGCCCGCTTCAAATGCCCGTGCGCGCTTTCGATCGAGCCGTTCTCGTGCGCCCGGCCCCGGTTGTTCCGGCTCGCCTTCATCCCGTAGTCTCCCATCAACGCCTCGTAACGTGCGGTCCGGTCCTCCCGCGCACGACGCTTCAGGTTCCGAAACGCCGCCGACAGACTGTCCGTCCGGTGCTCCTTCGGAACGCCGCCCAGCGCCCACAGCGCGTCCTGCAACCCCTCGGCCAGGGCAACGTAGCTCTCCCCGCCCAACACCACCGCCACATGCAGAATCCCGAGTACTCCAGCCGAAAATGGTACAGCTTGTGCACCAGCTTCTCTCCCCCAACCGTCACCCCCAGACGCCCGGCGTCGGTGAAGTCCGACAACCCCCGTCGCCCCGGCTCGTGCTTCTGTCGGAAAACGACCTCGCGCGCCGGCCCGTGCTTCGCCTTCCAGCTCCGAACCCGTCGCTCCAGCGTCCGCCGAACCCCCGGATGACGCCGCATCATCTCTTCGTACAGCGCCACCGCCCGCAACCCCGGGTTCGCCTCCAGCAGCGGCACGATCTCCTCGTCGAATATCCCCGCCAAAGGGTCGGGGCGTCTCCGCCCCCGAGGCTTCTTCACCGACCGACGCCCCGGATCCCCTTCGATCCGATACGCCGTCGCCCTGCTGAACCCCGCCTTCGCCGCCGCCAGCGCAGGCCCGTCCTTCCGTCGAGCGGTCATGTACAGCTCCATCTGGTGGTCCGTAATCCGTCGGCCCGGCACTTCGCGTCTCTCCTGATCCCAGGGAAACACCAAAGCTCAAACCTCCCGCCGCCACCTCCGGCCGTCTCACCTTGTTTGTCGCAAGCGTCTCATCCTGATTGTCGCGCTACACTCGCAGGGAAGCGTTCGTCATGGGTTCCTGGGTGACGTAGCGCAGGCAGGCGTGCATGTAGCAAGCGCGGAGCCGTTCGCTGCGGTCCATATCACGCAGCGGCTTGTGGGCGAAGAGCGAGGCGCGCGTGGAGCCTTGCGGTTAGTGTAGCGATTCAAGGGCAGCGAACCAATCCGGCGGCCACTTGTCCCACGTCACACGCCGAATCGGGGACGGCCGAGTTACCCACGAAATGATCGCGACTCCTACCGAAATCACCAACCCCAATCAAATACCCGTCAAGAAAGCAACTCATTGCACGCCAAAGCTTTACACGATTACACGGCAATTCTGTAAGTTTCCAATCAAGAAAACTCCGACGGTGACGCGAAGCATCCAGCCCCAACCGATCGAGCGTTCCCGCTTCGAAACCGATACCTTGACGTGAAGATCCTTCACCGCCGACCGATGCCCAGCCATGACCAATCAGCAGTACGAAACCGCCAGTCCCCAGGAACTGCTCGGCCCACTAACGCGAAGTTCCGGAGAAAATCGGGTATTCTGAGGCCGTAAGCATAAGCCATACATGCATTTAGCGGGATTCATGGGCCAAAATGCGTACCCATGTAATAATACAATCAACATGTTGACAACGCGCCTCTTATCCATTAACTTCGTATCCATGTACATCGAACGCGTGCCCAACAGAAAGTCGCCCCCAGCCGTCCTCCTCCGCGAGTCCTACCGCGAGGACGGAAAGGTCAAGAAACGCACCCTCGCCAACCTCTCGAAGTGGCCCGACGACATCGTCGACGGACTCCGCATTCTCCTCAAGGGCGGCGTCGCGCTCCCTTCCCTCGGCGACGCCTTCTCCATCGAACGCTCCCGGCCCCACGGTCACGTGGCCGCCGTCCTCGGAACCGCCCGCAGGCTCGGCATCGAGAAGCTGCTCGCGCCTCGTCCCTCCCGCCAGCGGGCGCTCGCCATGGCCATGATCGTCGCCAGAATCCTCGATCCCCGATCCAAGCTGGCCACCGCCCGCACCTTGAGGAACGAGACGCTCGCCCACTCCCTCGGGCAGGAGATGGGCGTCGAAGACGCCACCGAGTACGAACTCTACGACGCCATGGACTGGATCCTCAGACGCCAGGATCGCATCGAGCGCCAGTTGGCCGAGAAGCACCTGAAGGACGGCGCGCTGGTCCTGTGCGACGTTACCTCCGTCTACTTCGAAGGCTCGAAGTGTCCGTTGGCCAAGCTCGGCTATTCTCGCGACGGCAAGCGAGGCAAGCCCCAGATCGTCTTCGGCCTGCTCTGCGACGCCGAAGGCCGTCCGGTGGCGGTCGAGGTCTTCGCCGGCAACACGGCCGATCCCAGCACCGTCGGTCTCCAGATCGAGAAGTTGCGCGAGCGTTTCTCGCTGTCGCGCGTCGTGGTGGTGGGCGATCGGGGACTCCTGACCAACGCTCGCATTCGCCAAGAGCTTGAACCTGCGTCGCTTGCGTGGATCACGGCGCTGCGGGCTCCCCAGATCAGCGAGCTGGTCGAGCAAGGCGACGTCGAACTCTCGCTCTTCGACGAGCGGGACTTGGCCGAGATCACGGCCCCGGAACTGTATCCCGGCGAACGACTCGTCGTGTGCCGCAATCCGCTGCTGGCGGCAAGACGGGCGCGAAAGCGCGAGTCCCTGCTGGCGGCCACCGAAGAAAAGCTCGAAAAGGTCGTGCGCGCAACGACCCGCCCCAACCGCCCGCTGCGGGGCGGCGCCGACATCGCCGTGAGGGCCGACAGGGCTTTACGCGCCCACAAGGTGGGCAAGCACGTCGACGTGGTTGTAACGGACGACGCCTTCTCCTTCGCTCGCAACCAGGAACGGATCGCTCACGAGGAAGCGCTCGACGGCATCTACATCATCCGCACCAACGTGCCCGCCGACGAACTGTCCGCCGACGAGGCCGTCCGCTCCTACAAGAACCTCAGCAAAGTCGAGAAGGCCTTCCGCAGCTACAAGACCGTCGACCTGAAGGTGCGTCCAGTGCATCACAGGCTCGAAAACCGCGTCCGCTCCCACGTCTTCCTCTGCATGCTCGCCTACTACGTCGAGTGGCACATGCGGCGCGCTCTTGCACCCCTGCTCTTCGACGACCACGACCCCGACGCCTCGACCCGCCCCTCGCCGGTGCAACCGGCACGCCCTTCTCGGGCCGCTCGCGCGAAGGCCGCCACGAAACGAACGCCCGAGGGCCTCCTCGTACACAGCTTCCAGACCTTGCTGGCCGACCTGGCCACGCTGACTCTCAATCGCGTTCAGCCCGCCGCGCCGGGAGCCGTCGCCGCCGACGTCCTCGCCAGCCCAACCCCCCTTCAGGCCGAAGCCTTCCGCCTGTTACGGACCCGTCCCTGAAGCGTACCCAGTAGCGTACACCCCCGAAATCACCCTATCGGCTAGCACGCCATATACTTACGTGCCGGACGCTTCCGGAAGTTGGGACTAACCGACATCGAGACACGAGCCGCTCCCAACCGCCTTTACCTGCGGGGCGACCGGGCATTGCTGACCAACGGCCTTCGCATCTCGGTAGTGGGATCCCGCCGCGCGAGCCGGTCCGGGCTCGAACTGACCCGACGGATCACCCGTTTCCTCGTCAAGCGGGGCGTGACCATCGTCAGCGGCCTCGCTCTCGGAATCGACACCGTCGCTCACCAGACCGCCATTTCCACCGGCGGCCGAACGATGGCGGTCCTGGGGACGGACCTGGATAAGTATGCCGTGCCACAAAACAAGGCGCTCCAAGACCGTATCGGCAACGATCACCTCTTGGTGTCCCAGTTCCCACCAGGACGACCGACCCAGCGTTCGCATTTTCCCCAGCGCAACAAGACCATGGCGCTGCTATCCGCTGCCACGATAATCGTCGAGGCTGGAGAGATCAGCGGAACGCAATATCAGGGATGGGAAGCGATCAAGCTCGGGCGGCCCGTGTTGTTTCCGATTCGATTCCTGGAATCGAATCGCGTATCCTGGCCCAGCAAGATGGCGGAGTACGGAGCCTTCGGATTCGATAGCAACACGCTCGACCTGGTACTCGACAGCCTCCCCTATCCCACCGGACGGCTGGACGGGTAGGCAACCCTTGTCGACCTGGGTAGTTCGGGCGCGGGATTACCTCAGCATCCGATCGAAAAACCCCTCCGCGCGCCGATACATGTCGATCCGCGCCGCCGGTCGCAACCCATGCCGCTCGCCAGGATAACTCCAGCTCTCGAACACCTTCCCGTGGCGTGTCAACTCCGCAACCGCAATCTCGAACTGCCGAAACGGGGCCCGCACGTCAAGCTCGCCATGCATGAACAGCAGCGGCGTATCAATGTTCGCAATGCGCGCCAACGTATTGCTCACCGCATACACATCCGGTCGCTCGTCCGGCGACCCCGAATGCCCGGTCTTGATGAAAATGCGCCCCAATCGGTCAGCGTTCTCATAGGCGTCCGCAAAATCGTAGATCCCCGCCATCGGAACCGCAGCGTCAAAGACGCCAGGCGCGCGCGCAATCGCAGCCATGCTCGTAATGCCGCCGTAGCTGTACCCGTAAATCCCGACCTTCCCGTTCGCATAATCCTGCGTCCGCAAAAACTCGCCTGCCGCCGCCGCGTCCAACGCTTGCCCGTTGGCCCAATCGTTCACGCCCAAATCCTGGAACGCCCGCCCAAAACCCGAGCCGCCCCGATAGTTCACCGCCAGCACCACATACCCCTTCGAAGCCAAATATTGCTCAAATAGATTCTCGCCGTGCAAATACGAATTGGTGCCGCCCCCGTGCACTTGAACCAGCGCCGGACGCCGCTCGCCAGCCACGTGATCCGGCGGCATGTACAAGAAACCCTGAATGTACAGACCATCAAAACTGCGGAAAGAAATCTCGACGGGCGCAATCACGGTCTCCCATTCCGTCGCAAAACTCGTCAGTCGTCGCAGGGTTCCGCCGGTTGAGGGAATGAGGTCGACGTCTGCGCCGCGGGTGGGCGTCGCGCGCGTGAAGGCAAAGGTCTCCGCCCCGGCAGAAGCGGAGATGGAGCCGAGCGACCCTCCCATGTTGGTAACCCGCGTGGCTACGCCCCCCGCAACGGCCACGGACCACAAGTCGAAATCGCCGCGCTCGTGGTACGGAAAGTAGATTCGCGTCCCGTCGCCGGACCAGAAGATCCGCATCCGGTGCAGCCAGTCCGTCGCGTGGATCTGCATCTCCACCGTGCGTTCCGCGCCCGTCGCGGGGTCGAGGACGAAGATGTCGGCGAGATCCTCGTACCAGTAACCGTCCTTGGCGGTCCCAAGCAGCGCGATCCTCGTCCCGTCCGGCGACCACGCAGGCTCCGTCGAGGCCATCAAGCCATGCGACACTTGCCGCGCGGCCAGGGTCTCGACGTCCACGACCCAAACGTCGTCGTGCCAATAATCGGACGCGTTCGACACGTACGCGATACGGCGGCTGTCCGGCGACCACGCGGGCGACCAGCGATAATCGTCGGGGGCGAAGGCCGCAAAGGTGACCTGTCGCGCTTCGCCCGTGCCGTCGGCCGGGATCACCCAGATGTCCTGGTGCTCCGAGCGGCTCGAATAGAACGCCACGCGGCTCCCATCGGGCGAGACCCGCGGCGCGCGCTCGTCGAGATCGTCGTTCGTGAGGCGCACGGCGCGAGCCTCGCGTTGCGTCGCGGCATCGCCGGCCTCATCGCTTGGCCCGCCCGTCGAGACCGCCCACAGATCGCCATCTCGCCGAAAGACGATCCGGTCGCTGGACGGAAACCACGCGGGCGAGCTCCCCTGCACCAGGAACCTGCCCGTGCCTGGCGGGCCCGCCCCAGGTCCGGCGGCGGCCCTGGCCGCGGCCCCCTCCCCTGCACCCGTCGCCACAATGTAGATACCGGATCCTTCGGGCCCCGTGGCCGATACCGCCACGTACCGCCCGTCCGGGCTGATCTCGCTGCCACCGGCCCGCCCGCGCGGCCCGTAGATGTTCTCCAGCGTCAGTTCGAGTGTCTCGGCAGGCGTCACCCGCCCCGATTCGCGGCCCGGCGATGGGCCCGCGCACGCGGTCGCCGTCGCAAGAACGGCCAGCACCGCAAGCGGCCCCCTGACGCCGATCCACCTCGCCACATGGGTCATATCGGTCATCCCGCTCACGGCCCGCCCTAACCGCCCACCACCAGCTGGAGCGGCACCGCCTCAGGTTCATGCAGGCTGTACGACGTACTGGCGGCCTGTTCGACAATCACGACGTATTGATCGATCTGCCACACGTCCGGAACCATCAACCGCAGAATCTCGCCCCCGTTACCCAAGGGCGGGCCGCCGGGCGTGGAAGCCGCCACGAAGACGCGAACGCCCGTCGCGGCGGCCACCACATGGGCGGTCGCGCCGGGTCCGGCCTGTACGGAATCCACCGCAGGGCCCTCGATCCGCAGGAGCGCCGCGCCGAGGTCCGTCGCGGCGGCGGCAGGCGCCACGACGTGCAGCCACCCTGGTTTCGCCACGACCGGAACCGGGCCGTCGTCGCCTCCGCATGACGGGCCCGCAGCGACAAGCACCGCGAGCGCCAGCATTGCGGAGAAGCGCCGCCGTGAGGGTCGGGACGCCGGACTACGCCGCCGCGTCACGATCCACCCCCTCCACCATGGTGCAGCCATTTGAACACGTCTCCCACATCGTAGATGCCATTGTGATTGCCGAACCAGTCCAGAAACTCCACGCGCGCGGCGTCGAGCACGGATTCGCCGAAAAGCTGCGCCAGCGCCTCGTCCAGGCTGGCCGCGGGTCGCACGTCGAAACGCTCAACGATCGTGCCGTGCAAATCGGGGTCGCCCTGCACCCGCACGTCGATCGAACCATCGTAGGTTCCCGCTTCGAGCGCGGCAGCCGAGCGAGTCCACACGACCGGATCGTCCCGCCCCCCCGACGCACGCTCAAGCAGGATCCACGGGGTGTCGGTACGAGCTTCCCACACCGCAACTTCGGCGCCGTATCCCGCCAAGCCGACCAGCAGCGTGTCGCTGGGCGCCGATCCCACCCCCGCCATGCCGACCGCGCCGGCCGTTTGCTGCGCGACCACGGACAAGGGCGGCTGCACGACCAACGTGTCGACGAACACGGCCGGGCTTCCCTCGGCGAGGTCGCTGATCACCAGAACCGTGTCGACGTAGGTGCCGATCCCGTACTCGCTCACGTCGCCGGCCCAGGTCACGACCCCGGCACCCGTACCCGACCCGTGCGTGATTTCGGCCCAGCCGGCGCCCGTTCTGGTCGCAGTCCAGGTCGTCAAGTCGGCGCGGGGACCGTCGAACGACACCGCCAACGAATCCGTTACGGGCTGCATGTGCTGCGTCGGCGTGGCGGTGCGCGCCCCGGTGCGATCGGTCGCGACGACGCTCCAATGTCGGGCGCGCACCGCCACCGGAATGGACACGGGATCCAATCCCGCCACGTTTACGGTGATCGTGGCCGCGTGGTCGCCCAGCAGCGGGGCGTCCGCCACGATCCGCCATTTCACGCGGCCTCGGCCCACCCCCTCGCTGTTCTCGAGCATGAGCCAATCTTCGCCCGAAGTCGTGGCGCTCCACGCCGTTGCGTGATCGTTCCGCCCCCACGGCGCCACGATGACCTCGCCCGTCACCGTGGTGTCGGTTGCCGCGAATACGGTGTCGGCCACGACGTGCGGACGTACTCCCGCCGTCAACGGCACATCGATCGGCAGCTCGAACATGCCGCGCCCGTGCGTTGCGGCCACCAGCCGCCCCGTCCCGGGTCGCGCCGCCAGATCGAACACCGCCACCGATGGAATGCCTTCGGCCCGCGTCCAGATGCCGCCGCCGCTCGTCGAATGGAAGACCCCCAGATCGGCGCCGACGAACACGGCGTTCGCGTCGCGCGGATCGTACAGCACCGCGTTGACGGGCATGTTGGGCAGGTTTCCGGTGCGATCTTCCCAGGTCTCGCCGGCGTTGCGCGTTCTGAAGACGTGCCCGCTATTGAATCCGCCGACGACCGCATATGCTTGATTTGGGTCATGGGGGTGGACCGCGATGTCCGCGATGTACCTCTCGGCAGGCAACCCGCGCGACCTTAACTGCCACGTTTGGCCACCGTCGCGAGTGACGTGAACGCCGGCCTCCCTCCCCCAACCGCCATTGTACGCCCAGCCCCCTACGGCAATGTACACCGTGTGCGCGTCCGACGAAGACGGTGCGATCGCGTTGACGACCGGCCCGTCGCTCTCGAAAATCGGCGTCCAGGTCTCGGCTGCGTCATCGGTCCTGTACAACTTCGTGGTGCCGAAATAGAGCCGCCTGGAATCGACCGGGTCCATGATGAGCGGCGGTATGAACAAGGCTCGGTCGTCGGGATCAATGCCGATGCGTGTGACGGCCCCGTTTTTTCTTGGTCCTGCGTAGTCCTTGCCCCTTGCCCATTGGGTTTCGGCGTACCAGGTGTTTGGGTCCTCCGCGTCGAACGCCGTGTACCCGCCATCGCCCCCAACGACCGTTGTCCACCTGTCGGTGCCAGGCGACGAGCGCTGCGTGCCGTTGTCCTGCGTGCCGCCCAAAGTGACGCCCGGATCGCTGGGGTGCAAGCCGATGCCCGCGTAAAACTGTGTGATTGCGAGATCGTCGGAAAGGGATGCGTAACTTGCGCCCGCGTCGGTTGTGCGGTAGACGCCGCCGTCGTTGGCAAGGTACATGACGTCGGGCCCGCTCAGCGTGTCGAAGACCATGAAGTGTTGATCGACGTGCACGCCGCCGGGATGGTGAACCTGGAACGTTTGTCCGCCGTCTTGCGACAGGTACAGGATTATCCCGCCGAAGTGAATCTGGTTTTCGTCCTGCGGATGCACCGCGATTGTCATGTCGTACCAGCATTGGCGGTGACAATCGGCCCCCTCGGCGGCCAGCCGACGCCAGGTTGTCGCGCCGTCGTCGCTGCGGTACAGGGCGAGTCCTCCCAAAGGGGCGCCATCGGCCCGGTTGTACGCGCTTGCGTAGAGAACGTCGGGGGCGGACGGGGCCACGGCCAGGTTGATGCGATAGATCTCGTCGGTTTCCTCGAAGCCGGGCGATGCATTGATCCACGACGACCCACCGTCGGACGAACGGTAGATGCCGAAATCGTCGCCGCGACCGACCGCCGCATACAGCACCGACGGGTTGCCCGGCTGCATTGCCAAGTCGTTGACGCTGCCGTCCAGGGCGTCTCCCTGGAGCGTGTGTCGCCAGGTGCGCCCGCTGTTGTCGGACCGGTGCAGCCCAAACGTCGAGGCAACCAGCAGTGTAGTGGACTGTGCGGACCCGGCGGTTACGGGGTCGATATGGATGCGGGACATCCGCGCGCCCCCCCAATGGCTCACGAAGTCGGATTGGCCCAGCTGCTGCCACGACCGCCCGCCGTCGGCGGACCGGAGTATGCCGCACCCGTAGTAGCTGTCTCCCGAGAAGTGCTGCTCGCCGGTTCCCGCATAGACGATTTGGGGGTTTCGTGGATCGATGGCGATCGACCCCATCGCGAGCGAGCACTCGCCGTCGGTGAGCGGTTGCCACGACACGCCGGCGTCGTCCGTTCTCCACACGCCCCCTTGCGCGGCCCCGATATAGACGGTGTTCGGCTGCCGTGGGTGGATGGCGATTGCAGATACGCGCCCCGATACGATTCCTCCCCACTCGGTGCCGACGGGCCCCAGCTCCCGCCATGCGGTCGCGGCGGCGGGCGTGAAGCGGGCCGGGCCGCCCGGGGCCATTGCCTGCACGGCCTGGCGCGCTATTTGGAGATGCTCGGCGTGGTTGACGCCGCCACCGGAGTATAGGCGCAGACGATCGAACTCCATCCGCGTGCGGATCTCTTCGGACTCCTGGGCGGCGAGCGGCGCGTTGGCCGGGGACGTGAGGGTCGCTGCGGTCGCGAGGACGAGGGCCGCCGTGGCCGCAAGCACCAATCGTGCCAAAATGCGAATGTTCATGCGTTAGCTCCTTGCCAAACAGAATGGGGGGCGGAGCGAGGGCATTCAAGTGTTGCGTGGCACACTGGATAACCGTCTCGGGGATGTAGGTTCACTGCAGCGCCGTCAGGACCTCGATACACCGCCGCACCGTCACGCGGTCGCCCAACCCCTCCAGCGACCGCGCCAGCACCCCAGTCGCGTTGGCCACCGCAAAACTGATCCCGTGCAAATTGCGTTCCACGGGAACCCCCGGGATCGGCCTCGGATACGGCGACGCGGCCACCACCGGCCCCCGCACCTCCACCAAGCCACGCGGACACTCCCGATCCATGACGACGCCGATCGCGTCGGGCAGGCAACCCGGCCACCATCGCCGCCCGTCGGCTTCGGCCGCCGCCACCACTACGCCCCCCGCATCGCCCAGCCGCGCCACCGCCTCGCGCAGCCCGTCCGCGTGCTCCTCGCGCAGCGTCCCCAGACTCAGGTTCACCACCTGGACCGTGTGCTCGGCGGCCCAGTCAATCGCCTGCACCAGCGCACGCGCACTCGTCCTCAAGCGGTCGCCGAATACGCGCACTGCGAAGATGTCGGCGTCCGGCGCCTTCTCCTGGATCGCGGCGAAGACCGCCGTCCCGTGGCCCAGCCGATCCACGTAATCGTCCGCGATCTCGCCGGACAACTTGACGTAGGCGCCGCCGGCCACGCGGCCCACGTGTGGGTGGCCCGGGTTGACGCCGCTGTCGATCACGGCCACCGACACGCCCTGCCCCGTCACGCCCCGCCCCGTCACACTTCCACCACCCGATCCGCCGTCCGCACCAAGCCCTCGCGGTGCGTGATCAACACGGTGGTCCGACCCCTCATGACTTCGCGGTACGCCCGCACCACATGTCTCTCGGTCTCCGCATCCAGCGCGCTCGTGGCCTCGTCCAGCACGAGCACCGCCGGATCCGCGAGCAAGGCGCGAGCAATCGCAACCCGCTGGCGCTCCCCCGCCGACAGCGCCCGCCCCTCTTCGCCGACCACCGTGTCGAGCCCGTCGGGCAACCCCGCCACGAACGTCGCCAACCCCGCCCGTTCCAGAGCCTGCACGACTTCGCCCTCGGTCGCGTCGGGGCGCGCGTAACGCACGTTTTCCATGATCGAGGCGTTGAAGACGAATGCCGTCTGGTCCACCAGGGCCACCTTGGCGCGCAGATCGGACAGGGCGATGGTCCGCACGTCCTGCCCGTCCAGCAACACCCGCCCGCCGTCCGGGTCCAGATGACGCACCATTAGATCGGCCACGGTGGACTTGCCGCTTCCGGACGGCCCCGTAAGCGCGACCACCTCGCCCGCCGCAACGCGAAGGTTGAAACGCTCCAGCACAGCGCCGCCCCGGCCGTGTCCGCACGACACGTCCACGAACGCGATCTCGCCCTGCACCGGGCCCAGCTCAACGGGAGCCGCCGCTTCCACAACTTCAATCGGCTCGTCCAGCAGCTCGTGAACCCGACGAAGCGAGACCCGCGCGGTCGCGATCCCCGTGTACAGCCCCATCAGCCCCTGCACCGGTCCCACCAACCGCATCTGGTACGCCATGAACGCGGTGAACGTGCCCAGGGTAATCGCGCCGTCAATCACGCGCGACCCGCCGTACAGGAACACGACCGCCGTGCTGGCCGACAGCATCAACCCCGGCAGACCCCCGGCCAGATACCGCAGCCGCTGCATCTTCATCAGCGAATCGACGAACGCGTCGTTGTGGGCCCGAAAACGCGCCGCTTCCCGGTCGGCGGCGTTCGACGACGATATCAGGCGCACGCCACGCAACGTCTCAATCAGAAACGCGCCAATGCTCGCGCTCCGTTCCCGCATCACCCGCACCCGCAGCTCAAGCCGGCGCCGGTACCGCACCAAAGCCCAGATCGCCGGCGGCAGCAGCACCACGGCCGCAACGAAAAGACGCCAATCCAGCCACAACAACATCGCCACGGTCCCCAGCAGAAACGCCACATTGCCGATCCAGGCCAGCGCAGTGTCCGCAAGCACGCGCTGAATCTCGCCCACGTCGTTGTTGATCCGCGACATGATCTCGCCGAGCGGCGTACGCGCAAAAAAGCGGGGCGACAGCCGCTGCAAATGACGGTACACCGCCAACCGCATGTCGAACAGAATCTCCGCCGAAACCCTCGTATAGCGCATTCCGCTCGCATAATTCAAGCCGAAACTGGCCATGGTAACGCCGGCAAACAGTAACACAACCCGAGCCAGCGCGTCGAAGTCCCTGCCCAGCAGAGCGTCGTCTACGAGCGTGCGCGTAAGGAGGGGGATGAAGAGCGCCAATCCCGTCCCCGCCAGGTTGAGCGCAAGGATCGCCGCGAGCCGGGCCCGGTACGGGAGAACGTAGACCAGTCCACGCCGGAGCTCCGCGTCCAGAATGCTCATCTCAAGACGGGCTCGAACCGCCGGGCGGGTCGGCGCGGCCGCGCACTCGCGCCAGCCGGCCAGTGCTCAAGTGCGCGGCCCGGCGCTCAGGTTCGCGGCCCGGTTCCCTCCGGTATCATCAGGAAACCCGTCATGTCGGCGTTGAACGTGACCGTTCGCAGGAACTCGTAGGTCTCGGCATCGTACACGTCGATCGTCGAGCCGGCGTTGTAGATGTACAGGAGCTCGCCGTTGGAGCTCACTTCCAGACCCATGCGCGGCCTGCCCGGAAAACGCTCGCGACTGGCCACCCGACGGCCTTCCACGTCAAAGGTCCAGAACTCGTAGTTCCCGATCTGCTGCACCAGTCCGTACGCCTTCGTCCCACCCGGAGCCAGCCGGAAGCTGACGGGCTCGCTGGGCCCAAGCGTGAAGAAATCGAACTCCCGGTCCGCCAGGTTCACCCGCGCGATGCCCATCATGCGACGGTTCTGCACCGGATCGGTGAAGTTGAAGAGCCCGGTGTGAAATCCCGTGTCGTCGTGCGGGCTGGTCGGGAAGCCGAAACTGAACCGCCCCAAGCCTTCTTCGAGCGGGCGGGACAGGTCCCAGCGGTCGGTTTCGGTGAAGTCCTCGGTCTCGAGCACGACAATGTTGCCGCGGCCGAAGAAGTACAGGAACTCGCCGTCGGGCGAGAACATGAGCCGCGCGCGACGGCCTCCTTCGCCCTCGGGCCAGGGAATCGTATCCGTGACGCGTTTCTCCTGCAGATCGTATCGCAGCAGCGCGGGTTCGTCGATCTCCCAACGGTCGATTCGCTTGGTATATCGCATGGTGTTGAGCACGACGAACTCTTCGGCGGGGTCGACCTCGAGCCCCCAAATCCGCACTTTCGAGCTGCCGCGGCTCAAGGTGAAGCTGTCCATGGATTGCCGGGTCGCCACGTCGATGATCTCGACCTCCTCGAACTCGGCGTCGCGAACGTAGATGCGTTCGTGGTTGGCCGAGAGGGTCATGCCGATCGGGATCCCCGTTGTGGTGGGGATCTGATCCACGATCTCGAGCGTGTTCTCGTCAATCACCCGAATCGACTCGTCGTACGCCGACATGTAGATGACGCCGTTGCCGCCGCCTTGCGCGAGCGCGACGCCGGCTGACGGGGCGAGAGCCGCGACTCCGGCAGCGATCAGGAACGTCGCGCGATGGCCGGTCTTCCAGCTCATGGGAAGATCAGGTCGATTTTGCGCCAGTCCTTCTGCGCCGACGCGCACTTGCCGGTCCAGTCCGGCGCGTGGTTCAGCTGGTCGGGCACGTGGGCGGGCCAGAAACACGCCAGGTGGCAGTCGAAGAGATCGCGCTCCACCGGCTGGCAGAGTCCGGCCGTGCCGCCGGTCGAGTCGACCTCCCAGCCGGGAGCGAACACGAGCGAGCATCCCAGTGGAATGTGCGGTCCCGACCGTTCGGGCGAACGGCTCTCCAGGGCTACGACGTCCAGGTCGTCGTGCGCTTGTATCCGCCGCGCCTTCTGGTTGATGGCTTTCAGGTGGTCCATTTGTCCGCCTCCTTGCTTCTCCGTCTCATACGATGGTCGCTCTCGGTCGTCGGTCGCTCGTCATGCCTCGAACTGCTCCAGATACCCCGGGTTCCGCACCGCGATCTCGCCGTACACCTCCAGGCAGGTGTTCGTCCAGCTGCGGATCCAGTCGCAGTAGTGAAGGTTGGCATTGCCCGTGTCGCCGTAACGCACGTGGGCCTCGTGATAGCAGCCCCCGGCGCACAACGGCCGCGCCCAGCAGGTGCTGCAGTCGGTCTTGTTGGCCACGTGGTGGTGTCCCAGAAACTCGAACTGTCGCTTGCGGTCGAGTCCGCTGTGGACCGAGCCGATGCTGTGGTCGTCCGATCCCGCAAAGCGGTGGCAAAGCGCCACGTCCCCGTCCGTGGCAACCCCCATCAGCCCCAGCCCGGCGCCGCACGGGAAGGCCTTGCTCACGCCCTTGTGAATCTCTTCGATCGTGTCCTTGACGTTCGAGAATCCGTGGTGCCGATCCTCGACCGCGAAGGCCAGGAACTCGCCCGCCAGCTCCTCGAACTGCCCCAGCATGCGGTCGAAGCCGCCGTCCTTGATCGCGTACCCCCGCCCGTCCGCGGTCGTGACCGGCGCAAAGCCGACCTCCCAGAAACCCACCTCGTTGCGCAGGTGGTTGAAGATGCGCGTCACGTTCAGCGTCTGGCGCGTGAGCGTCACGCGGGCTCCGATCGGGCGCGTCCGGTGGCGCTCCAGCAGCCGCTTGATCTTGGGCATCGCGTAGTCGTAGCTGCCCATGCTGTTCTTGAAAACGCGGAACTTGTCCTGCATTTCCTTCGGTCCGTCGATACTGACCGTTACCCCGACCCGGTTTTCCGCCAGCCAATCGATCACTTCGTCGCGCAGCAGCGTGCCGTTGGTGGTCAGCGAGAAGTCCACGTCCTTCCCCAGCTCCTTGGCCCGCTCGCGCGCGTACGCCGCCGTCTTCTTCAGGACCTTGAAGTTGAGCAGGGTCTCGCCCCCGAAAAAGGTCAGGTGGGCCACGGGCAGGTCGCCCGACTGCTCGAACATGAAGTCCACGCTCTTCCGCGCGGTGTCCTCGCTCATGTAGTTGGGCGCGGGATCGCACGTCGTGTCCACGATCTTGTCCTCGCCGTACTCGTAGCAGTACGTGCACGCCAGATTGCACTTGTTGGTGACGTTGAGGACCATCGTGGTGAGCGGAAAATCAGCCTGCGGCAGCACCCGCGGGAAGGTCGTCTTCGGCGCGGTCGTGAGGCCGATCGCCTGCACGCGCATCAGCTCCGACAGGCTCATCCGCACCGCCGGTTCGCCGAAACGCGGGGCAAGCGCGTCCACCAGGGCTTGCTCGCTGGTCGCGCCCGCGTCGAGCGTTTGCAGGATCGCCAGCGACGTCTCGTCCAGGTGAAAGACCGCGGCCGACGGCACCAGGTAGAGGAACGTCTCGCCCCCCGCTTCGAACGGGTGAAACTCCCGCTGTGCGAGAAACACCGAATCCTGGTCCTGGGACGCCGCTCCGTGCGGCGGCGGCGCGGGCTCGTGCTCCCGTAATCCGATTGCGTTTACGCTCATCGATCCGTCCTCCTCGGCAGCGCGCCCGGCACGACTTGCACGCGCCAGGGCTCCCACCGCATGTAAAGCGGCACCGTGACAATCAGGTGGGCCCGCCCGCGCACTTCCTTCCCGTCGGGGCCCCGGTAGGTCGCTACGGTCCACACGTCGCCCACGTTGTTGCGCAGGCCTTCACGATCGGGATTGGGGCCGTCTAGCGCGGGGTGGAACAGGCCGTTCTCGTCCAACGTGCCCACGTACTCGGTGTCGTCGTCGTCAAAGACGGCCGAGTATTCCTCGACGGACCATTCGACGTCGACGAAGCCAAGGTCGAGATCGTCGTCCGTTTCGGGCTTGCCGTCCGGTCCGTCGCTGAACGCCGTGGCCTCGAACTGGGCGAATCCCTGGGGAAACGCGCCACCCCCAAGTCGCGCCATGCCGGCCTCCGGCGTCACCAGAATCCTGTCTACCGTCTCGTACACGGTCAGGGACCCGGGCACGGCGCGTCCCGCCAGGAACACGTCGCGGGCGCCCGGCGTCGCGTCGTCGCTCGCGCGCACCTCGGCGGCCAGCACGTTGGCGGCGCTCCGGGCGACGCGCACCACTTCGACCCCCGGACCCAGGTCCACATCATCCGCGTCCAACTCGGTCGGCAGGTTGGCGCCGTGAATCGACACGGTTGCGCTGCTCCCCGCGCGGAGCGCGACGGGATGCAAGCCAAGCACGACGGGACCGTCGGCGCGCAGCAACGTCACGTCGGGCCCGAACTCGTCGTAGGCACCCGTGAACCAGCGCCCGTTGATTTCGTCCCAGCCCCGCTCGACCATCATCACTTCGCGCAGCGCCGTTTCTTCGTCGTCGCCGACAAACGACCGGCCGCGCCACTGGTACCCGGTGTAGACGATCGCGCGGCCTTCGCGTTCCACCTCTTCGCCGGTGCGAGCGTAGGCGTACCGAACGCGGGTCGTGAAGTTCCCCTCCGCGTCGGCAACGGGAGCGATCTCCGCCGTGCCGTAGATCGGACCGCGGCCCGGTTCGTGACCGCGCAAGGCCCATTGACCGGCCAGACGCGGGGTCCGCATGGTCGCCGACCACGAGGTCCACTCCGCGGTATTGAGCGGGAACTTGGTCGAGAGCTCCGCCGACGCAACGTCCATGGGGTGCCGCGTGTCGGTGGCGTCGGGCGCGGGGGGGCCGTTGCGCCGAAATCCCTGCGTGTCCGACAGCGGGTAGTAGCCCCGATGCGTGGCCATGAGCAGGTCCCACTCGTCCTTGGTGCGTCGCTGCGTGACCACGCGACCCATGGAATGGCAGCTGCTGCAGGTGCGCTCGACCCCGTCGTCTCCCTCGTACGACCAGTCGATCAGCCTGCGTTCCACCTCGAACCGCGCGGGGCGCAGCTCGTCCGGGGCGATCCCGTGATTGTCCGACAGGTAGCGCACGATGTCGCGCGCCACCGCCGGATCCAGCGGCACGTCGTTAAGCGTGACCATGCGGCGAATGGACTGCTGCCACCCTTCGGGGGTCTTCCTCATGTACGAGATCCGCGTCATGAGGCCGTCGTCGTCCACCCCGTGGCAGCGGTCGCACGAGTCGATCACCAGCGGGTCCGTCACCGGGATCCCTTCCGACTCCGACGCCTCCTGCCCTTGGGCGGCCACGCAAAGCAGGAGCGCCGCGAGCCCCGCAGCGGGCATCTGGAATACCAGCGGTTTCATCCTGGCAAGCTCTCCCGTAAGTGTTGGGGGTGCGCCCGCGCTCGGCGAGAGGCTAGGGCGCTTCCAAGTCCTCCTGCTGAAGAAGCACGTCACGCAGTTCAAGTGCAAGTACCTGACGGACCTGTTCTTCCTCTATTCCGTGCTCGAATGCGCTCTTGCGAATGGCTCGAACCATGGCGGGCGAGAACGAATCCTCCTGCTTGGCATACTCGAAGCTTAACTGTTGAATCCCGAACGCGTCATCCGCATCGCACTGGACCGATGGTGCGACCTCGCGTGCCCATTTTCCCGCATCCAGCTCCTTTGAGATGGCTCGTCCAAGCTCCGTTAGACGTAGCGGGCTCGCCCCTTCGATAGTACGGGGTGGCAGACGACGGAGTATCTTCTTGATGTCCTCTCGGACCTCACGGATGAACTCCTTGAAGTTCTCCCGGTCGCTATTGACCCCACCTATCCATATGCCGATACCAAGGAGAGCAGATACTAGGCCCACAGCGGTCGCGACCGGCAGCCAGTCAAGCATCAGGCCAGCAGTGGCAGAATATGGGTATCGAAGCGGTCTGTCAGCATCGTCGGATCTGGGGGCTGCCAGAGCAGGACATGAGGCTCGATACCTTGGAACCAGTGCATGATTTCTCGGACATATCGCTGATCCTCAGCGACGCCGTTCGTAAACACCCACCAGAAAGGAATCACACCGTTGGGCTGGTTGGCGATCTCGCGGCCTGACCTGATGATTCCTGGAGTGAAGTATTTACAGGCGCGCTCATGGGCATTGCCAGCCGCCCTCTGCCTCTTCATCTCGACGTAGATCGTACGTCCGGCAGGGCCGTAGATCGCATGGTCGGGCTGGACACCGTGCGGTTGCCCAGACGGATGGACGCCGTAAATGCCCCGTAGATCGTTCGGGCGACGCATCACCTGGAAATCATTGCCCAGATGGTCGGATAGGACTTCCAGATGGTCGGATAGGACTTCGAGAAACCACTCCTCAGCACTCAAGCCACGGACAGCGGCCTCGTCCTGCCATTTGTCCCTCCCCTCCAAGTGCCGTCGTGCCGCTGCCGTCATGCCTCCAGCCCCCAGGTATGCCACCCGGCTGTAGGACAACCGAACAGATCGAAGTCCGGTTGCCGGGCGAATAGTTCGATCTTCGGCAACGACGGAAACATCAGTGCGATGCGCCGACGGACTTCGTCCGGCTTACGCGAGTGCTTGCGCCGCTTCTCGCTCACCAACTGACGGACGTTTCGCGCGCCTCGTGGGTGGGGAATGCGTCCCCGCTTCAAGACAAGGCACAGTTCGCACTGGCTCATGGTGTAAAACCCCGGGTTCACTCGCATCTTGTCCCATACGAACGCCACGGTGGCCCACTTGAACCCCCACGCCTTACCGAGTTCAATGGCCTGATCCAGATGAGGGTTGGTTGCCCACAGGAACAGGAGACTGTCGTCAGCAGCGATGTCCCAAACCGGAAGCCGTTTGAGGTCCTTGAGTGTTACCGTCGGGTAGTGGTACACCGCACCACCCGAGTCTCCGCTCCCTGGACCCGCGTGCTGTAGCTGACCCATGTAATCCCACGGCGGGTCGGCGTAAATGACACCGTACCGCTTGGTGGGTAACGGGGGGAACGCAACTGCGGATCGGTCGAGCACGGCTTGCATCATTCCCCTGCCGACCTTCCTATCGCTCGGTAGGCGGGTTCCTCTCCGGGAGTGGTGCCTTGGGGATACACCCGGTGCGGGAGATGGCTAGGGATGGGCTGACTCATGGCTCGGGTCTCCTTGGTGCGGGGCGATTACAGTAACCTATACGAGTCCAGATACGCAAGCGATACGTGGTCCCGTCCACGGTGGACACTGCGCACGAGACCTCTCCACCATCAGGCCACATATGGTTGCCCGACCCTACTGCGGTGCGCGTCAAACCGTCGCCGCGGCCTCCCCCCGTCAACGCCCCAATCCGGGCACCAGCACGCCGTCCGCAATCAGCAGCGCGACTACGCCGATAAGGCTGGCCAGGTCGACCGGCGGCAGGTCCTCGCGCGCGGCCCACTCGGAGTACGACTCATACAGCGCGCCGGGATTCTGCGATCCCGTGGCCAAGTGGACCACCCGCAGCAAATCCACATCCCGCAAATAGCGCACCCCGCCCGGAAAGCGCGACGTAACGATTGCCGGCGCCAGCCGGATCCGATTGCCGATCACCAGCGCGCGTTCGGTCGTAGCCAAGCGCCCGACGCGAAGCCGTCCCGAACCCAATCGCAACGCGTGGAAAGCCGCGCGTACTTCGGGGTCGTCTCGCAGCGCCTCCACGTCGGGCCCGTCGGGGGCATTCGCGTCGTCCGCGGCACGCGGTTGATCACCCAGCCAACGCGTGCGCTTCCCCCAGAACCTGTCCGCTTCCACGCCACTCGCCGAACCATCGGCCGCCATCCCACCGAGCCCCGTCTCGCCAGCGCCCGTCCCACCAGCCTCGGTAACCTGCGTGGCCAGCTCCCCGCACATCGAACGGTACATCTCGCGCTCCCTGCGCGCGTAGAAAGCGGTCGCGACTTCGGTCAGCTCGGGCGTGCGGATGGCCGTGTTCACGGTAATCGCGGCCAGCCACGCCGACGCCAGCGCCTTCTTCACGCCGTACGACGACATCGGGTCGACGAACGAACCCGCATCGCCCACCAGCAACGCGCGGTCCACCGCAAACTCGGTCGAGGTGTACATCGACGCGGTCACCGCCCAGGCGTCGCTTACCGGCACAGCGGCTGTTGTTATGGATTGCATGAGGGCGGTGTCGGCAATCTCGGCCTCGAACGCCGCCGAAAGGTCGGGCGCCCCTTGCGTGACTGCGTGGAGCTCAGGGTCGAGCATGATCGCCACGTGACGGTCCGATTCCGAGGTGGGTACCGACCACGCCCAGCCTCGTTCAAGGCTCTCCACCAGCGCGTGCGCGGCGTCGACATTGTCCCAACCCGCCACCTTGTGGTACCGCCTCACGAGGCCGAGGGTCGGCGCCTCCGCTTCGAGCTCCCGGTAGCGGCGCGCCAGCACCCCCGCCCGGCCCGTGCAATCCAGCAACCAGTTCGGGCGCATCTCGATTCGGTGCCCACCGTCGCGCACCACCTCGACCCGCCATCCCTCGCCCCCGCCCTCCCGTTCCGGCAAGCGCGCCACGCCCTTCGCCATCGTCGCGCCCGCCTCGACGGCCGCCCCACGCAGCACACCGTCGAAACGCGACCGCAACACGTGGAACCCGGTTGCACCTCCGGCGAAATCGTCGCGGCGCCCCTCGCCACCCCACAGCGCCGTGTTGCCCCCATTCGGGTGGAAGCCCGCGGCTTCCACCACCCCGAGCAGCCCCGTCGCCGCCAACACCTTGCGCGTGCTCGGCGGCAACGACTCCGCCAGGGATCGCTTGGGCGCCTCGGCACCGTGGGAACGTTCGACGATCACGACTTCCACCCCCCACCGCGCAAGCAGCCGGGCCGCCGCGGCCCCGGCCGGGCCGCCTCCAAGGATCAGGACCTGGGGATTGTGGGTCATTTCGGCCTCCCATCTGGGCCAAACCGCCTCTCATCTGCGTCAGACCCAAGCGCGCGCGACAATTCCGGGATGTGCCGTACGCCCATCACCGTGATCTTCGTGTCCAGTGCGTAGGTTTCGTTGCCGGGGCAAACGATGTAGAGACGGTCCAGCGAGAGATCGGCCAAGGCTATTCGCATTGAAGGCGTGACCTTGGGGGCGTCGGTCCATTTGAACTCGAAACCCAGCCGCTTTCCTTTGTGGTGCACGAGGAGGTCGAGCTCGGCCCCCGCGTGCGTACGCCAGAAGCAAGGGTGGCGCGATCCGAACGCGTTGATGATTTGCTCGACGGCGAAGCCTTCGAACGACGCGCCGCACTTGGGATGTCCATTGATCTCCGCAAATCCGGTCAGACCCACGAGCGAATGCAACAAGCCGGAATCGCGCAGATATACCCGGGGGGACTTCACCTGCCGCTTCTTCAGGTTCTCGAACCACGGTTGCAGCACGCGCAGCATGAACGTGCCGGCCAGAATGTCGAGATACCTCTTGGCAGTGCGTTCAGTGGTTCCGAGCGCGCGGGCAAACTCGGCAGCGTTCCAGATCTGACCGTGATAGTGCGCGAGCATGGTCCAGAAGCGCCGCAGCGTGTGGGCAGGCGTGGTAATGCCGAGCTGCGGAATGTCTCTTTCGAGGAACGTCTGCACAAAACTGTCCCGCCAAACGGCGGAAGTCCGATCGCTCGGAGCGAGAAACGACCGCGGGAAGCCGCCCCGCACCCATAACCGTCGCCAGTGTGCCGTTCCCACTTCATTGAGGTCGAATCCGCCCAGGGGTACCAGGCCCGCTCGACCCGCGAGCGATTCGGACACGCCCCGAACCAGACCCGGCGAGGCGCTCCCCAGGAGCAGGAAGCGCGCCTTGGCGTCCGGCCGGTCGATGAGGACGCGCAGGACTTCGAACAAGTCAGGTCGTCGCTGGATTTCGTCGATGACGACCAAGCCTCGCAGGTCGCCGAGTGTCTGAATCGGAACGTCCATGCGAGCCGCGTCGGCAGGCAACTCGAGGTCGAAGTAATGACATGATGGATCGGAACCGCAGATGCGGCGGGCCAAGGTGGTCTTCCCGCACTGTCGGGGGCCCGTGAGCGCCACCGCAGGGTGCACCTCGAAAGATTCTGCGATTCGGCGCATCGGGTGGGGACGGTCGATCATCGCAATTGACCCCGCGCTACCTTGAAAATCGTGTCATGGACAACATGTTTTTCAAGGTAACCGGCGTGAGCCGCCCCGGCTATGTCCGACGGGGCCGATTGGGATTCGGCGCCATGGCCACGAGCAGAACGAGGTCGCCATCGGTGCGGTTGGCTACGCCGTGCGGCTCGCCTGGTGCTGACCACGCCACCGCGCCCGGTCCCAGAGTGACGCGCCGGTCGCCTACCGTGAAGCGGCCTTCGCCCTCAAGCACATAATAGAACTTTGTCGCATCGGCATGGGAGTGAACGTGTTGGGCCTGTCCGGGCCCAAGGCAGTACACGTCGCAGAACATGTCGGCGGTCTCGAAAAGGTTGAGCTTCTGCATCTTCTCGGCGGAGAAGCGGCGCTGTCGGTTGGCGTCAATGATTCCCATGGCTGATCGGAGGTTGGGGTGAACGGGGCGGAGTAGGGTGAACTCGGGTGGTTGGCGGACCGTCCCTCACCGGATTAGATACCACTCAGTCTGGTAGGGGCGAAAGTACTTGTATCCCTCGGGCGTCAGGTACGCGTCGTCTTCCATGGGGATCCTGACGGCGCCGCCGTCGTACTCGGGGACCCCCGTCGTGGCGCTGAACTCGATGGAACGGTAGGACCCGTCGCGGAGGTGCGAATCCCACTCGGGAGGAGACGAAAGATCCATGTTGGGCGCAGCGATGGCCTGGCGAGCGTTGATGGCCGGACCCAGGGCGTGACCATGATACCCAATGGGGTGTGAGTACAGGCTGGGAAGGAAGTCCGATCCCTCCAGTTTGGCTGCGATCGCAAGCGTGGCCGCCCATCCGGTCATGCCCGGACGGGGGGCGTTTGCAAACGCTTTGTGGACGATGTTCGCGTTCCGCAGGGCGGTATTGAGTCCCTCCGGAACGTCGTTCTCGCCCTCGCGGAGAATGTACGCGACTTTCTGCCAGTCACTCGCGAATCCCAGATAGTTGAAGCCGCAGTCGAGGTGAATGATGTCGCCCCTTTGGAAGACCAGCTGGTCGGGGGCCGGGTGGACGTAGGGGATCATGGTCCTGGTTGCGGGATCGAACCGCTGTACAGCCACGTGGATCTCGAACCACGGCGTGGCGCCTACCCCGAGGTCGGCAATCGCTTGCTCGAAGAACCACTTGATGTCTTTCGCTTGGGTTGCGCCGGGCGTGACGACCACGTTGGAGAGCGCGGTCTGGGCCATGACGTCGGTGGCCAGCACCAGCTGGCGGTAGTGTTCCAGTTCGCCGGGCAGTCGCGTGTCGAACACGTCCTCGATCAGGGCCGCCGCCGACACGAAACGGGATTCCGCCTCGGGCCCCATGGCTTCGGCGAGGAAGCGATAGCTGTCGTGGGTGAGACTGCTGTCGTGACCCCGACGGCCGCCGATGGCCAGGGCGATCGTCGCCGGACGATAACGCTCCCATAGTGCTCGGAGACCCGTTTGCGTGTCCTGAATGCCACGCGCGTTGCGCTCGGCCGGCAGAGGATCGAAGAACCGCCGATAATCCTCGGTCGGGCGCCAGTAATCCGAGTAGGCCTCCAGACCGTCGTCGCCTGCGTCGACGAAGACCATGACGTCGCGGCGACGGGCGTATTGGAGCGGGGGCGCAACATAGTGGAGGGCTGGATCCGTGTGGAACTCCTCGCTCACGACGATCCACATTTCGATTCCACGGGTGCGCATCTGGTCCAGCAGCTGCAACCGCTTCTCGGCGAGCCACTCGAGGCGCAGCTCGTACTGGGCCTCCATGCCCAGGAGTTCGGGCATCGCGGGGATCACGCGGCCGTCGAACAACTCGACGGGCTCGGCGGAGACTGTTGGGGGTTGGGTCGCCCGACTGTCCGCTGGTTCGCACCCGTGCATCCAGACGGCGACGGCCAGGGAAGCCGGGATCAGGAGGGTAGTCGGGCCAGTCCGGGTCATGTTGTGAAGTGCCATGGCTGTGCCGTTCCGTTTGGCGGGGGCCGTTGGGGGAGGCGGGGTGCGCCTGGCCGTGTAGTGGTAGCCGCGTTCACAGTTTGGGGGCGGGCGCGGGGGCGCAAGTGGACATCCGGCTGTAGGCGCCTTGCCGGAGACGGGAGGGCGAGGGACGCGACCATCGCGCTTCTTCAATACGAGAATGGGATCTGTCGTTCCGATCTTTGGTTGTCTTTGAGGACCAACAGACCATTGGTCGGAATGTACTCGCCCGGCTGACCGACATGGCAGACCGGCAGTACTCCACGTTGGCGGTAACCGCAAACGCATTGGCAGGTTCTTTGAAGAAGAGTTGCGTGCGGCATGACTGTGAACCCAACGAGAGCACCTGCGGCGAATGGGGTGATTCGCTCCGCAGCGACGGTTCGGGGACCCGTAAACAGATGATGTCCACAGAGTCCCATCCACCATGGTAACGCCCCTGGTATTCCATATCTTCTCTCGCGTCGGCCCCCGGCACGCGCGAACCGAGAACCAGAGAGGCGGGAAACATGACAACCGAAGATCAGACCCGGGCAGGAGCGGGCGCCAAGAAGACCGCCATGTGGACCGAGGACCGGGCCGCAAGGGAGCTCCTCACCTTCCCCCGAGTCGTCGCCGGAATCGTGACCGAGCTGCTTCCCGAAACGGCCGCTCGGTTCGACTTCGACAAGATGAAGATCTTTCCCACCGTTACGCTGGACTCGTCGGGAGGGGAGAGAACCGCCGACACCTCGTGGGAGATCGCTCTTGAGGACGGTGACGCAGTCGGCGTCCTGATCGAGTGGCAGAGCACGCCCGATTCGAAAATGCTGTTGAGAATGAGCGAGTACGCCACGAGGCTAGCCACCCTCATGGCCAGGCAATCCAGCCGCCGTTACCCTGACGGCTCCACGCCGTACGTGTTCTTGATCGTGATCTACACGGGCGGACCCCGCAGCTCCTGGAATGCCCCCACCGAGTGGCGCCTGATCGTCGTCAAGAGGTGGCCGGAATCGGAGATCGCGAAGCGGCTTGCACACATCGACACCTGGCGCGACGTTAGGAGCATCGGCACGGAACAGAAGCGAATGGAGCTGGAAATGACGTTGACTACATTTGAACGAGAGATCGCCGAGCTGAAGGCCGAAGGCCGGAGGGAGGGCCACGAGCTCGGTTTGGCGAAGGGCCGCCAACTCGGGATGACCGATAGCCTCAGGCGTCTCGTGAAGCGGAAGTACGGCCAATCGGCGTGGGAGAGGGTGTCGGCATTCATGCAGGCAGCGCCGAGCGCTTCCGTCACGCCCGAGATGTTCGACTGGTTGCTGGAATGCTCGTCGGTCGAGGAGTTCATGGGCAGGATGGGGGCAAGCAACGGTGCCTCGCCACCGCCCGTCGCCATACGGCCGTAAGCGATGTATGGTTTCCTGTGCTGACGCGTGAACACGGCGTCTCCCGAATCTGCACGCGCGTCACCGGATTTCGCAGGTTCTCGTTCCTAACGGTGATCGATCCTCTGCGAATGGGTTAGTTTGGCAGCCCATGGCTACTTCTACCACCGCCCACGTCGACCGTATGCCCTCGCCCCGGTTCGCACGGCTCGTGGACCTGCTCAAGGAGCTCTTCCAGCTCGACAAGCCGGACCTGGATTTCGGGTTCTACCGGATCATGCACGCCAAGAGCGACGAGGTGACCCGGTTCCTCGAACGGGAACTGCTCCCGCAAGTCGGTGACGCGTTCGCGCAGTATCAGTCGGCTGACCGCGCGACGATTGCCGCCAAACTCAGGGACGCGGAAGCGCAGCTTCGGAGCTTGGGAGTCGATCCGGCGGCGGCCCCGAGGGTTCAGGAGCTCCAGAGGCAGCTGGACGACGCTGTGGACGTGGAGTCCCTCGAAGCCGATGTCTACGACCACCTCTACCGATTCTTTCGTCGCTACTACAGCGACGGGGATTTCATTAGCAGACGAGTCTACAAGGACGACGTATACGCCATCCCATACCAGGGCGAGGAGGTCAAGCTCCACTGGGCAAACGCCGATCAGCACTACATCAAGACCGACGAGTACCTGAAGGATTACTCGTTCCGGCTGCGTCCAGACGACGATGCAGACCCGATGCGGGTCCATTTTCGTCTCGTCGATGCCACCGAGGGGGAGCACGACAACGTCAAGGCCAAGAAGAGCAAGGCCCGCTACTTCATCCTGGCGTCGGAGGACTTTCTGGTCGAGGAGGACGGGCCGGATGGGATCACCGAGCTCGATATCCGGTTCGTTTATAGGCCTGCCACAATGGCGGACTGGCCGGAGGAACAACGAGCCGCAAAGCGACAGGTGCCGAAGCAGAAGGACTTGATCGACGCCGCCGTCAACCGGGTCCTCGCCGTCACGGATCCCACATTCCGCCGGTGGAACCAAGTCCTTGGAGCGCCTCACATCAAGACCGACGGCACCCAGGCGGATTACCCGCGCCTCAAGGCGCACCTCAATCGCTACACTGCCCGCAACACGTATGACTACTTCATTCACAAGGACCTGCGCGGATTTCTGCGACGAGAGCTCGACTTCTACGTCAAGAACGAGATCATGCGCCTCGACGACATCGACGGTGCGGACGCTCCGCGGGTGGAGGAATGGCTGTCCAAGGTCAAGGTCGTCCGCTCGATTGCCCACAAGATAATCGCCTTCCTGGCGCAGCTGGAGGGTTTTCAGAAGAAGCTGTGGCTCAAGAAGAAGTTCGTGGTGGCAACTTCGTACTGCATTACGGTTGGGACCATCCCTGAACATTTCTACGCGGAAATCGCCGCGAACGAGGCTCAGCACCGCGAGTGGGTGGACCTGCTTGGCATCGACCGAATCCAAGGTGATCTGACCAGACCGGGGTACGTGAAACCCCTGCCTCCGTCGTTCGTGAATGCCCACCCGACCCTCATGGTGGACACGGCCCACTTCGCCGATGACTTTACGGTCCGCTTGCTGGAAGCATTGGGAGATCTCGACGAGCTGACCGATGGGGTGCTCTTTCGTAGCGAGAATTTTCAAGCACTACGGCTGATGAAGAGGCGGTATGCGGGGAACGTGGACTGTGTCTATATTGATCCGCCGTATAATGCACCAAAGAGCGAAATCGCGTACAAGAATGATTACAAACATTCCTCGTTCTTGTCGCTGCTTGATGGGAGGCTGCGATTGTCGCATCGCCTCGCCGCTTCCGACGGGTCGCATGTGGTCGCCATCGACAAGAACGAAGCGAATGGGGTGGCTCGACTACTGGACGACATTTTTGCCGGTCACGACAACGTCACAGTCACTGTTGAACACAATCGACGAGGAACCCAGGGGCATCATTTTTCCTATACCAACGAGTATGCTCTGTTTTCAATTCCCATGGCGCGAAAGGAACTCAACCCAACGTTCAGGCCAAAGGACGAGTGGGAATGGAAGCAGTTCGCAACTGGGGTGGTGAGTCTCTTCGTACTGATGCGGCGAACTGCTTTTATCCGATCCTTGTGCGCGATAATGTCATATTGGATTTTGGCCCGGTTTGGAAAGACCATAATCAACACCCATCCGGTGCCAACGTTACGATGGACGATGGTGTGATTGCAGTGTTCCCTATTGACGGCGGCGGTGTTGAGCGAAAATGGCGATATGAGAGAGGCACCGTGGAAGGAATTCGGAACCTGCTTCGTGTCTCCAAGGGGCGGGACGGTATCCTTGGTATTCAGCTCGCAAAGGCCACTGATAAGTTTAAGACGGTGTGGTACTCGCCACGCTACAACGCTGGCGATCACGGGACGAATCTGTGTACCGAGATGGGGCTCGCAATAGGCGAATTCGACTACCCGAAGTCAATCCATACGGTGCGCGATTGCGTCTATGCCGTGTGCGATGCGCACTCGGTAATCCTGGACTATTTCGCTGGGTCCGGCACAACGGCACATGCGGTCATCAACTTGAATCGAACAGAACGCGATGGTGGCAGGACGTTTGTCCTCGTCGAGATGGCCAACTACTTCGATACCGTACTGGTGCCACGAGTCAAGAAAGTCACGTTCACACCGGAATGGGCAAATGGGAAACCGAAACGAATGGCCACTTCTCAAGAGGAGGATCGCAGCCCTCGCGTCGTCAAGGTCGTGCGTCTGGAGTCCTACGAAGACACGCTCAACAACCTTGAGGTCGTACGGACACCACGGCAGCAAGAGCTCCTGGACACCGCGGAAGCGAAGGGACCGGACGGCTTCAAGGAGCAGTACCTTCTTCGCTACATGCTGGACGTGGAAACCCGAGGCAGCCCGTCTCTACTGAGCGTCGAAGGTTTCCTCGACCCATCGGCCTACCGGCTCAAGGTCAAGCCTCCAGTGTAGCGCGACAATCAGGATGAGACGCTTGCGACAAACAAGGTGAGACGGCCGGAGGTGGCGGCGGGAGGTTTGAGCTTTGGTGTTTCCCTGGGATCAGGAGAGACGCGAAGTGCCGGGCCGACGGATTACGGACCACCAGATGGAGCTGTACATGACCGCTCGACGGAAGGACGGGCCTGCGCTGGCGGCGGCGAAGGCGGGGTTCAGCAGGGCGACGGCGCATCGGATCGAAGGGGATCCGGGGCGTCGGTCGGTGAAGAAGCCTCGGGGGCGGAGACGCCCCGACCCTTTGGCGGGGATATTCGACGAGGAGATCGTGCCGCTGCTGGAGGCGAACCCGGGGTTGCGGGCGGTGGCGCTGTACGAAGAGATGATGCGGCGTCATCCGGGGGTTCGGCGGACGCTGGAGCGACGGGTTCGGAGCTGGAAGGCGAAGCACGGGCCGGCGCGCGAGGTCGTTTTCCGACAGAAGCACGAGCCGGGGCGACGGGGGTTGTCGGACTTCACCGACGCCGGGCGTCTGGGGGTGACGGTTGGGGGAGAGAAGCTGGTGCACAAGCTGTACCATTTTCGGCTGGAGTACTCGGGATTCTGCATGTGGCGGTGGTGTTGGGCGGGGAGAGCTACGTTGCCCTGGCCGAGGGGTTGCAGGACGCGCTGTGGGCGCTGGGCGGCGTTCCGAAGGAGCACCGGACGGACAGTCTGTCGGCGGCGTTTCGGAACCTGAAGCGTCGTGCGCGGGAGGACCGGACCGCACGTTACGAGGCGTTGATGGGAGACTACGGGATGAAGGCGAGCCGGAACAACCGGGGCCGGGCGCACGAGAACGGCTCGATCGAAAGCGCGCACGGGCATTTGAAGCGGGCCATCGAGGATGCGCTGCTGTTGAGGGGATCGAGGGACTTCGAGACGATCGAGGCGTACCGAGAGTTCGTGAGCCGGGTGGCGAGTCGCCGCAACGCTCGCAACCGCAAGAGGATCGACGCCGAGCGAGCCGTGCTGCGGCCGTTGCCGAGGCGTCGCAGCGACGGTTTCGAGGAGACCTTGGTGCGCGTGACGAGCGCGGGTGGGTTCTCGCTGCGGCGGGTGTTCTACACGGTGCCGTCGCGGCTGGTGGGACACCGGCTGCGGGTGAGACTGTACGACGACCGCCTGGTCGTCTTCGTCGGGACCGAGGAGCTCGTGACGTTGCCTCGGGGCCACCCGGGACCGGGAGGGCGACGGGGACGGGTCGTGAACTACCGGCACGTGCTGCCCTCTCTGCGTCGCAAGCCGATGGCGATGATGAACTGGGTCCACCGCGACGGTTTGTTCCCCCGCGACGCCTACCGCCAGGCTTTCGACGCGTTGCGCGAGCGCCTGGACGACCGCGAGGCCTGCCGGCGGATGGTCAAACTCCTTGCGCTGGCCCACGATCACGGATGCGAGGCCCTGCTGGCCGACGAGATCGAAGCGCAGCTCGAGGCCGGGCGGTTGCCCGACGCCGAAGTGCTGCGCGACCGGTTCCCAGCGCCGGACTCCCTTCCCGACCTCGAAACGACCCTCCCGCCACTGTCGCGCTACGACGACGCCTGCCTGAACGGAGCACCGCGATGAAAGACTCCTTCATCGTCGATCCCCCGGCACTCGACCTGTTGCTGAAGCAACTGCGCCTGCCGAGCATGCGGGCGCTGTGGAGAAGCTTCACCGAACGCGCGGACCGGGAAGACTGGTCCTCGGCGCGCCTGCTCGCCGCGCTGGCCAGCCAAGAAGTCGCCGATCGCGAACGGCGGCGCTTCGAGCGGCACCGAGCCGAGGCGAAGCTGCCCCGCGGCAAGACGCTCGACAATTTCGACTTCAACCTCGTGCCCGCCGTGTCGAAGGCGCGCGTGGGCGTGCTGGCGAGCGGCGACATTTGGCTCGAAGAAGCGGCCAACGTGCTGCTCTTCGGTCCGCCGGGAACGGGCAAGAGTCACCTCGCCGCGGGCATCGGACTCAAGCTGGTCGAAAACGGCTACCGCGTGCTGTACCAGCGAACGTCGAGTCTGGTGCAGAGGCTCCAGGCGGCGCGGCGCGACCTCGCCCTCGACGCCGCCATCGCCAAGCTCTACAAATACCACCTCGTCATTCTCGACGATTTCTCCTACGCCACCTGCGAAGGGACCGAAACCAGCGTCCTCTTCGAACTCATCGGCGCACGCTACGAGAATCGCTCGCTCCTCGTCATCGCCAACGAACCTTTCAGCGCCTGGGACAAGATCTTCGGTGGCGAAGCCTTGACCGTCGCCGCCGTCGACCGCCTCGTGCACCGCTCCCACGTCTTCGAACTCAACGTCGAAAGCTACCGCCGTCGCGCCGCCGTGGCCGCCAGGAAAGCCGCCGCTGGGCATGGATAGACCGACGAACCGACTCCGGGACGTGGGGTACGCGCCGGGGCCGACCCCCACTCCCATCCTCGCCACCCGGCAAGTTGGCTATGGCGACGGCCCAACCCGCCACGCTCCATCGCCGGCGGCGGACGGAGGTCACAAGCATGAGGTCGGTACGCGGTCACGATTGGTCCGCGCACCGGCGGAAAGAACCGCGAGGGCTGCCGAGTGAGCGGGCCCGCCGGTCACCCGCCGGTCCATGTCGGAACAAGTTCCAACACGGAACGACGGGTAATGGTTACCCACCCACCCCGCAGCGACGCTCACGCTGGCACGGGGGTGGAGCACGGTACCGTCCAGCCTTGATTCCGTGCTCGGACCGTCCAACGAAGTAGGACCGCCTCACAGGCTCTCCAGGACGCTCAACCTGCTCCACGCATGCCACCTTGTTATCATCCCTTCGTTCACAACGTCGCGATCTCGTATTCTCACCTTGATTGTCGCTACGTCTCACCTTGATTGTCGCTGTGCAGATAGACGACCCACAGATGCTCAAGGTTGAGATCGCTCTTGCAGATGTGCATGGACTTCGAGGTCTTGGGTGCGTCGCTACACTTGAAATCGAAGCCCCACCGTTTTCCACCACGCAGGAGCACCAGGTCCACCTCCGCTCCCCGCTGCGTTCGATAGAAGTAGGCCTCGTTGGCTCCATGCGCGCTCAGGGTCTGTTCGAGCGCGAATCCTTCCCAGCTCTCGCCATAGCTCGGATGAAAGGGCAGCTGCGCCGCGGGATTCTCGAATCCCAACAGCGAATGCAGGATCCCACTGTCTCGCAGGTAGACCTTGGGTGACTTCACGAGCCGCTTTCCCAGGTTTTCGAACCACGGAGGCAGCACCCTCAGCATGAAAGCGCCCTCCAAAAGGTCGCGGTATCGGTTGACTGCGGCGCCGCTTGTGTCCATGGATCGCGCAATCTTGGCAGCGATCCAGGTCTGGCCGTGTCGGTGGGCCAGCATGCGCCAGAAGCGACCGATCGCCGTGGGCGAAACCCTGGATCGCAACCCGGAAATATCGCGCTCCAGGAAAGTCCGCGTGAAGGCCTGCATCCAGCGCTTCCAGGCCGCATCGCTCGGAGCGAGGTAAGCTCGGGGGAATCCGCCGCGCATCCAGACCAGGTCGAGTTTGTCAGGGCCGACCTCGTCCAATGCGAAGCCGCTCACGTCGACATAGAGGATTCTGCCCGCAAGCGTCTCGGATACACCGCGAATCAGGTCCCAGGACGCGCTCCCCAAGAGGAGAAAGACGGATTTGCGTCTGCGGTGGTCGCAGATTGGCCGGAGCGTCTCGAACAGGTGGGGGCTGCGCTGGATTTCGTCAATGACGACGAGTCCTTCGCTGGCGGCAAGCAGCCGCTCGGGCGTTGCGGAGAGTGCTTCGCGTGCGGCGGCGACCTCCAAGTCGTAAACGGTGCTCGGACCAGGCCACGCCGCCACGACCTGCTCGGCGAGCGTCGTCTTGCCGACTTGGCGCGCGCCGAGTAGCGCGACCGCCGGAGCCTCGGTCAGACCACGGTTGACGGCAGCGAGCAGGCGTCTGCGAAGAAGGTATTGTTGCATATCTGACATGAGATGGAAGATATTCAACAATAACCACGTTTGAGGTGACGGCAAGGTGGGGGAGCCGGCAGTGTGCCGTTCTGCGGTTACGCTCGGCGTACGACCAACGACCGATTTGGCAATTGCTACCTTGGCCGCGTCTTTCGGCTCGTCGATACTCTCCTTGTCCCCCCCGCTATCGCCCCGCCGCCGCCTCAAGCAGGACATCGAGCGCGGCCCGGTCGAACCATTGGCCTCGCCGCGCGACGCCCGCGATTCGTCGCGTGTTGGCAATGTCGGCCAAGGGATTGCCTTCGAGCAGCACCAAGTCGGCGGGACTTCCCACCGCCACCATGCCCGCCCCGGGGCCACGGTCGAGAAAGCGGGCGGGGTTGACCGTGGCGCTTTGCAACGCTTCAAACGGCGTCAGCCCAGCGGCGACCAGCTCTTCGAGCTCCCGGTGAAGCGCGAAGCCGAGCGGCGGGGTGTCGGTGCCAGCCATGACCGGTGCGCCGACCCCCACGAGCGCGCGGACAAGGGAATCGGCGATTGCGAACCCGGCCAGTGCGGCCTCGAAGTCGTCCGGCGTGAAGTTGCTCATCCACGGGATCGACATGCGTTCGGTGTAGAATGCGCGCATGCCCGGGGTCATGTGGGACGCTTCTTCGGTGGCGAGGTAGGCCTCGACCAGGCGGTCGGGCTTCATGATCATGCGGACGGAAAGGGTCGGGACGCTCCACGAGCCAGCGTCGCGGGTGCGTTCGGCGAGGGTTTGGATGCGGGAGAGATCGCCGTGTGCCCACGCGAGGGTGCGCGAACGGAGGTCGGCTCCCGGCTGATTGGGAGCGTCGTCGGGCACGAGATGCCAGATGTAGCCCCGCAGGTGCTCGATGCTTGCCTGACCCGCCGCGAGCGCGCCGTCGAGACCCACGTTGAAGGGCACGTGTCCCGCTACGGGAATGCCAAGCGCGCGGGCTTCGGCGACGATGCCCCGGTAGGCGGCTGCGGGCACGTTGTTGTAGACCTTGATGAAGTCGTACCCGGCGGCGGCCTGTTCGCGGACGGCGGTTGCTCCGTCGATGGAGTCGTATACGAGTACGCGGCCCGCGGTGTCGATCACGGACGCGAAATCGGGAGGGGGCAGGCCCTCGATGATGGTGCCTGCCGTGTAGATGTCCGGTCCGAGAAGGTCGCCGCGCGCAATGCGATCGCGGAAGTCGAGGGTGGAGGGACCGCCCCAGAGGACCCGTATGCCGGTGACGCCCGTGGCAATGAATCTTCCGAGCGCCTGTTGTTCCTGGAAGTGGACGTGCATGTCGTTGAGGCCGGGTATGAGGAACCGACCGCGGCCGTCCACGCGTGCGGCGCCTGCGGGAACGTCGGCATCGTCGCGCGGCGCGATGGCGAGTACTTGGCCGCCGCCCACCAGGACGACCCGGTCGGCGAGGACCTGGGCGCCGTCGGCGTCCATGGGGATTACGGAGACGCCTTCGATGGCGAGGGTGGCCTCGGCGATGGGTGGCTGGGGGGGTTCGCACGCGGTAACCGAAAGGAGCGGCAGCGCTGCGCAGGCGATCGGCAACGTTCGGCGTAGTGGCGGAGGGTTGTCCATGGGTCGCTCCAATAGAGGTGGCGCGAAAGCGTTCCGACACAGTAAACTGCCAATAGTCCGTGGACCATAGTTCTCGCTGCCTTCGCTTACGACCATGAAAGACGATCTCGCCGTCTTGCCGTTCCGGGTTGCCGCGTTGCTCTCGTGCGCAGCCGTCGCATTTCACGTCGCCTGCCAGGGTCCTTCCGCCGATTCCGACAGCGCGGACTCTGCAGAGGTCGAGGGGGCCGAGGCTGCCGCTTCGGTCGAAGCCGCCGACTCGACGGACGCCCCGTCGCCCGACACGGTAATCCTTCTCGACCCAAACGACCCGAATCTGGAGGTGTGGCGGGACCGCGACATATCGGGCGATCCGCCGCGCGAGCCGGGACCCGTAAGTGTGGGTGCGGTGCAGAGCTTTTTCGGGCTGCCGATTGCGCGCACGATCGAGGATCTGGTTGCCGGGGAGGTGGAGGTGGCGTTTTTTGGGGCTCCCGTCGACATGGGGGTGGGGTTTCGGGGCGCTGGAGAGGGTCCGAACGCCTTGCGCGCCATGCGCAGCAGCGTTGGGAGCATGGAGACCATGATTCGATGGCGCAGTGAGCTGACGGCGGTGGACTACGGAAACGCCCCGATCGACCAGTTCAGCGTAGAGCGCAGCATGCCGCCCATTCGGCGCATGGTCAGAGAGATTGCGGAGGCCGGGGCGATTCCCGTCGTGATCGGCGGCGATCACTCGATTGAGTTCGCCAATGTTGCGGGTCTCGCGGACGTGTACGGGAAGGAGAACGTCGGGGTGATTCACTTCGATGCTCACTACGATGCCGGTGGTTCCCGCCACGGCCACCTCATTTCGCACGCCCAGCCCGTGCGTCGCCTGGTCGACGACGGCCACATACTCGGCAGGAATTTCATTCAGGTCGGCTTGCGCGGCAGCTGGCCTGGCCCGGACGGCTTCGAATGGATGCGAGAGAACGGCTTGCGCTACCACACCATGGCCGAAATAGACCGACGCGGTTGGACGACGGTGATGCGCGAAGTCCTGGACGAAGCGAACGACGGCCCGGAGTACCTGCACGTCTCATTCGACATCGACGTCATGGACCCGGCCTACACCTCGGGCACGGGCACACCCGTTCCCGGCGGCCTGACACCGCGCGAGGTGTTCCGCATGGTTCGCGGGCTGTGCTCGGAGAACAATCTGGTCGGCTTCGATCTGGTGGAGCTCAACCCGCTGGTCGACCCTGGATACACGACGGTGCTGAACGCTAAGAAGGTGGTGGACGAGTGCATGACGGGCGTGGCCATGCGGAAGCTGGGATTGGGCGACCGCGATTACCTGAGTCCGCTTACTCGGGATGATGGTCGCCGGTAGCTACTCGCCCTGTCGCCCTCGTCAGGAAGACGTGATGCCGTTGCCCGCTCTCAGCTTGGCTAGAAACTCGTTGGCGGAAGAACATTCCAGCAGCCAATCGAACATCTCGGCAGTGACCGAGAAGCGCGGCGTGCTGTTCATGAATGCCGACACCGTTTCCCACGCCGATTGACCGTATTTCCGTTTCACTAGACGCCTGAGGCTGTCGGTCATTCCGAGCTCACGACCTTCGGCGACTCCAAGTCGGCGACCTTCAGTCATGCCGAGTTCACGACCCTCGATGACTCCGAGTTGGCGGCCTTCGGTGACTCCGAGCTTGCGACCCTCGGTCATTCCGAGTTCACGGCCCCGGGCGATGCCCTTCGTCACCCCTCTGGCCTCCAATTCGGCAATCTCTCGTTCAAACGTGGTCAATGTCATTTCCAGCTCCATTCGCTTTCGTTCCATGCTGATGCTCCTAACGTCGCGCCAGGTGTTGATGTGTGCAAGCCGCTTCGCGATCTCCGATTCCGGCCACTTCTTCACGACGATCACCTTGAAGAACCTCAAGACGGCCGCCACCAAGTCCAGGCTGGCGTCGCCCTCGCCTTCGAGTCGGCGCAGCAACCTCCGACACGCCACCGTCGTCGCCGTCTCCTCCGTACCCGCAATGGTCATCAGCGTGCGTGCGCGCCGTCCTTGGATCGTCGCCGGCGTATTCCTTGGCGTCGTCGGCGCAGATTAGGGGGTAGCCGAACGCGAGGTGGCGCGGGGGAAACTGGTCCGGCTCGTCCGCCGGCTGGTGGCGCCACTCGGTGGGGGCGCTCCAGGTGCCGCGGGGTCCGCCCGTGTAGATTACGATCGGGAATACGTACGGCGTGGAGCCTTCGGGGTGCCCGAGGCGGGATTGCCTGCTCATGAGGGTGCCCAGTCGCGTGGCGTACTCGATCATTCTCCAGAGCATGTTCGCGTCGGGCGTGCTCTGCCATTCGATGGGGATGCCGACCACGCGGCCGTCTTTCAGTGCGATCTCCCACGAGCTGTCGGCGATTCTCTCCTTTCCGGAGGAGTCCAGCGTAACGGTGGGCCTGATCTGCATCTTGTCGAAGTCGAACTGGGCGGCCGTTTCGGGGAGCAGCTCGGTCAGGAAGCCCGCGACGACCCGCGGGAAGGTGAGGAGTTCCCTTGCGGCCCGGTCCTCGGTCCACATGGTATCGTCGGTTGGTGGCATGTCGTCTCTCGGTTCGGGATTGCGTGTGCAGGACTTACCCGAGAGAAGATATGGAATCCGAGGGGCGTTTCCATGCCTGGATGGGACTAATTCTTGGACATATGTTTCCTGGCTGGCCCGAACCCAAGAAGCTGCGTCGCAGCGGCACCCGGGACTCTCCTTGCAACGGGGGTTGTCGCACAGGGCCGACCGTGTCCAGGGCTTGCCGGGTGTCCAGCGCCCCTCGTAAGCCCACGGTCGTGCGCACCTGCGTGCCGGTGCGACCAGACCCAAGACCAAACACTTTCCCCCGCTCGGTTGTCATTGAGAGTAGTACCCGCAGCAGGACCTGCTCACCGCTCAATGGAGGAATCCACTCAATGAAATCCCGTACCCGATCCGTCCGCGCTCTGCTGACCACCGCCTTGCACACCATCACCGCCATCGTTGTTGCGACCCTCACCTTGGCTCAGTCCGGGTCGTCCCAGCAGCGGCCCGGCGGGCCCGGAGCGATGAGAGCGCTCGCCGCGCTCCAAGGCAGCGACGCCCAGCGTTTCTGGACCCGAATCAGCGCCGATTTCCAAGGAACGACTTCATCGCTGGCCCTGTCCGACGACCAAGAGACCGAGATCGGGGGGCTGATCGAGGAATTTCGTTCGTCAAACACGGAACAGATCGAGAAGCTGGACGCCATGTCCGCCGAAATGCGAGAGCAGTTGGGCGGCAGGCGAGACAACCGAGATCGGACCGCGATGCTGCGTGCCGTACGCGAAATCATGGGTAAGCACGGCAACCCAGCTCGCGCATTGCAGGCGGAATTCGATACCCTCCTCGAAGCCGTCTACGAGATCCTTGACGACGAGCAGGACGAGGTACTCAGGGAGAGCCTGGCACAGGTCCGGCGGAGGCCGCCCGGACGTCAGCGGTAGTCGAGCGGCCCTCCCGCCCACCATCGCCGGGCGGCCGGCTACTTGCGGATGCGATGCCCCTCGATCGTCTCCACGCCGATTGCGCTGAACCGTTGCACGATCATGAATTCCGAATCGATCCAGCAGGGGGACATTGCGGTGCACAGCCATGGATCAGGGTGTCCTGCCACCACCCCGAGCCACCTCCCTTGGGGACTGAACACGCTCCATTGGTCCGGCAGGCCGGTCTCGGAACCGGACCACTCCTTAACCCACAGGAACCCTTCGGAATCGACGATCATGGCCGCCGCGGCGGGAAAGTGCGACCATGCCGGCTTCGCTTCGACCAGCTCCGCCATGTAAGGCTGGTCCAGTTGGTTGCCGAAGTTGACCAAGTACCCCCTGAGCGCCTGGTCCGCCCGGTCGGAAACCGTCAGCGGAGGCCGAACGCGCCGAAATTATGCGTTGGAGCTGACCGGTCATGCCGTACGCATGAATCTCGTCCGCGTCTCCGTTGGTGACGTAAATAGACTCCGGCCCGCCCGCCACGTGCGAGTCGAGGAACATGTCCACATTGGCCGGGCGGTCGCCGACGTCGCCCGGGTAGGCGTCCCGGATGCGTCCCGGGACGGCCAACATTTCAGGCCCGTCCCAAAGCCCTAGCGAGGTGGCTGGGCCGTCGCCAGTGACGTCAATGTGCACGTATTCAATGGGTGGATAGCGAAACAGGGTACCGTCGGGTGGACGCTGGAAAGCGGGATCACGTCGGGCGGCTGCTACCACCAGCGACCCGTCCAGAAGCGGCGTGGTCGGCGACTCGGCATTGGCGCCGGGAATCGCCTCCATGGTCCTGGCCAAATCGATGCGGGTCTGATCGAGCAGCGTTCCCGCGGTGTCGAAGCGAGTCACCGGACCCATCCACGCGTCCCAGACCACAAGCGTGTCGGGCGGCAGATACTGAAGGTGTTGGGGGCCTCGGAACTCTCCGGGTCCGGTGCCCCTCCGCCCGAAGGCCCTCGTCAACTTGCCCGACGAGTCGAAGATCAGAACCTGATGGTTGTCACGGGACAGGACCGCGATGCGTCCGTCGACCAGCCGGGCAATGCCGGTCACGCTGAATATGTTGCCGTCCAAGTCGTCGCGTTCGGCTTGCTGGCCGTCGTATGCGGATACGTCGGAAACGGCCCCGAGAATGAACTCGGGCTCCCGTTCCACCGCCCAGAAACTCCCTGCCGCATTCTCCGGTCCGTAGTTTTCCACGATCTCGACCCCAGCCGAATCGCGGACCACCGCGTCGCCTTGGACAACGTTGTGTACGCGCCGTTCGCCGCACGTGGTCAGTGTCGCCCAAGCACCGAGCGCCGCCCAGGTCGAACGACGGTTCCAGGTAGGTGCCTTTCTCTTCGGGATTCTTATTATGGAGAAACTCCATTCTGGTTGGCGCGCATTGGTTGGTTATCCAACTCCCGGACGACCCTGAACCCAATGTGGCGCTGCCGAGTCCCCATATCGCTCGATAGCCATGCGGCGGAGCGCGACAACACCATTGGAGTCAAGTTGGAGCCACCGCGCCAGACGCGCCGGTCGCAGGACCCCCGTTCAATCCACGCACTGCCGTCATCCGGCGCACCTTCGTACCTCTCAAAGAGAATCGCGATCTCGGGGCAGGCCGGCGTCTCGCGCGGAACGAGCCTCGACGGACGGGGACAATCCTCGACCCATTCGGAAACGTTTCCCAGGACGTCGAACAGACCGAACGGGTTGGGCCTGTATGACCCGACAGGAGCGGTGTCTACGTAACCATCCCTGCATTCGGCCGTCCGTATGTAGGGATTCCGCGACGGAGGGAGCCCTTCAACTCCATCGATGTCGCGAATATTCGCCCAGCGGCACGCTTCGTGGAAATCGTCTCCCCAGTGCCATCGGGTCTGCGTGCCGGCGCGAGCCGCGTACTCCCACTCGGACTCGCTGGGCAGACGGTACCGCGCCCCCGTCTTCTCCGACAGCCAGGCGACGTAGTTCTGCGCATCGTTCCAGCTGACGTTGATCACGGGCCGCCAGCCCCTGCCCCATCCCTCGTCGGGTGGCAGATAGCCTTCGCATCCGCCGTCGCGAACGCATTCGTCCCACTCGGCGAACGCTACCTCGTACGCTCCCATCGCGAAGTCCCGGGCGATGGTCACACGGTGCTGAGGGCGCTCGGACCCCTTGGTCCCCGTGCCCGAAACCATGATCTCCGAATCCGGCGAACCCATCAGATAGGATCCAGCCGGGATCACCACCATCATTGGGCAGGCGTCGCAGTCCTGAAAGACTTCGCCCGGTTGTTGGACCGCCACATCGTTCGTTGACCACGAGGATGCGACCAGCAGGGAGCACATGCTCAGCGGGACTGGGATAGCGGCCGGTGTTCGTCGCTTTGTGGAGTTCATGTGCCTACGTTAACGCCATGTCCGCGGAAATGCGAGAACGGTTGGCCGGCGCGCGAGGCAGCGGCGATCGCGGTGTGATCCCGCCTGCCGTGCGCGAGATCATGGGAAAGCACGGCAATCCCGCTCGGGCCTTGCGGCCGAAGTTCGACACTCTGCGCGAAGCCGTCTACGAGATGCTCGACGACGAGCAGGACGAGGTGCTGAGAGAGAGCTTGGCGCCCGTGCAAAGGAGGCCGCCCGGCAGTAGCCCGTCAGGCTATCCCCGCACCGCCAGGTGACGAATCTCCTGGATCGCGACCGACAAACCCGCCAGACTAACCGGGTCGTCGGCTTCCACCTCTTCCAGAATCTCGTGAAACCTCGTCATGCGCGCGGCGTCGTCGGAGTAATCCAAGATGTTTTCGAAAGTGCCGTTTCGAGCAAGCGCGCTTTCGGTGAGGTGTCGGCGGATGGCGCCCAAGTCGTGAATCAAACCGAGTGCCCAACGCTGTTGCCAACGTCCTTCACCGCTCGCGCTTTCAATTGACCTGGTCAGCCAAGGAATACGCAACTCCTCGGAAACCCAGTAGTAAACCCTCGCAGCAACTACGGGGTCGGTTTCCGTGGTGCGCGCAAGTCGCAAGATCTCCAGCAGGTGATCGAGGAAACGAAGCGTGACGAGATTGCGCACGAACGCTTCGTCGTCAACGTTGCCCACCCCGTCCCTTACGCCGCGAAGGAATTCCTCGCGGTCTTCGCCGGCTACGATTTCGTGGAATTGCTGGCGTACCGCGCCCAGACCCTCCAGACTGTCCTCAATCAGGGCCGTGGTGGATTCCTCCGGGTCGCCGTTGGCCAACACCCACCGCGTGGTACGCTCGAGCACGCGGGCCAGGGACATGGTCCATCGGTACGTCACCGCCGTGGCCACGAGCCCTTCGCGGGATCGGATTTCGTTGAGCAACAGGTGGTGTTGCGTCAGCCTCGCCGCAACCAGCCACGCGCGCGCAATCTCCCATACCTCGCGTCCGGTCTCGAGCGCAAGCCGATGCACAAACGTCGATCCCATCAGGTCCACAAGATCGTTGGTCATTTGGCAGGTCACGATTTCGCGGCGCAACCTGTGATTCGCCGCACGTTCGCGCCCCACGATTTGCAAGGCTTCGAAGGGGAAGTAGTCGAAGAAGTAATCGGCAGTTGAAGGATCGTCGGGCAGGTCCGAGGCGAGCAACGCAGACTTGAGGTGCAGCTTGGAATAGGCGAGCAATACGGACAGCTCGGGGCGGGTGAGCGACTGATGCGCTTCCTCGCGAGCCTGTAGCTGCTCCCACGAAGGCAGACCTTCGGCGTCGCGGTCCAGGTCGGCGTGCCGACTTAGATGCGTCATGAGCGTCCAGAACTGATCCGCGCCTCGGCGGGCCCGGTATTCGTCGTACGACACCGCTTTGCAGCCGGACTCGTTGTCGGCGAGAACCAAGTCGGCCACGGCGTCGGTAAGCTTTTCGACGAGATCGTTGCGTTCGTCGCGCGTCACCGCGCCCGTGTTGAGCACTTCGTTCAGCAGGATCTTGAGATTGACCTCGCGGTCCGAAAGGTTCACGCCGCCCGAGTTGTCCAATGCATCGGTATTGATGCGTCCGCCGTCCAGGGCGTAGGCCACCCGCGCGGCCTGGGTGAACCCCAGGTTCCCCCCCTCGCCGACGACCTTTGCACGCAGCTCGCTCGCGTTGACGCGTACCGCGTCGTTCGACGCGTCGCCCGCGTCGGCGTGACTCTCGTGATCGGCTTTCACGTAGGTGCCGATTCCGCCGTTCCACAACAGATCCACGGGCGCCCTGAGCACCGCGCGAATCAGGCTCTCGCCGTCGAGCGTCTCGACGTCCTCGTCAATGCCCAGCGCCTTTCTCACCGCGGGGTTGAGATCCACCGACTTGACCCCGCGCGGTACGATCATGCCGCCGCTCGACATGATCGAGCGGTCGTAGTCCTCCCACGACGACCTGGGCATCTCGAAGATGCGCTCGCGCTCGCGGAACGAAGTCGCGGGATCGGGGTCGGGGTCGATGAAGATGTTGCGGTGGTCGAATGCGGCGACCAGACGAATGCATGGCGACAACAGCATCCCGTTGCCGAACACGTCGCCGCTCATGTCGCCGATGCCCGCCACCGTGAACGGCTCTTCCTGTATGTCGCGGCCCATTTCCCGGAAGTGACGCTTCACCGACTCCCAGGCGCCGCCGGCCGTGATCCCGACCTCCTTGTGGTCGTAGCCGTGCGAGCCGCCTGACGCGAAGGCGTCGTCGAGCCAGAAACCGTAGTCGGCAGCGATCGCGTTGGCCGTGTCCGAGAAGGGGGCGGTTCCCTTGTCGGCGGCAACCACCAGATAGGGATCGAAGCCGTCGTGGCGCACCACGCCGTCGAGCGCGTTGCCGGCGTCGTCCAGGTTGTCGGTAATGTCGAGCAGGCCTCGCATGAGCGTGCGATACTGTTCCCTGGCCTCGTGGGCCATGGCGTCGCGGTCGGGCAAGGATCGCAAACAGACGAAACCACCCTTGGAGCCGCTCGGCACGATGACGGCGTTCTTCACCATCTGGGTGTACACCAAGCCCAGCACCTCGGTCCTGAAGTCGTCGGGGCGGTCCGAATGACGAATCCCTCCCCGGGCGACCGATGCGCCGCGCAGGTGGATCCCCTCCATTCGGGACGACCTTACCCATACCTCGTACTTGAGCCGGCTCTTCGACACGGCCATAAGCTGTTCGCAGTCGCACTTGAACGAAATGAACGGCACGCCACCCGAGCGGCGATGCGGGATCCTGCCCCCGTTTCTGTAGTAGTTGGTGCGGATCGTGGATAGAATCACCGTCTGGTACGCCCGCAGGGCGTGGTCGTGGGCGAGCGAGGCCACGTCCACAAGCTCCTGGGTAATGCGCGATTTGAGATCCGCGACCATCTCAGCGCGCTCTTCCGGGGTCTTTGCCCCCTCCGGATCGAAACGCGCCTCGAAGAGCTGGAACAGCAGCTGGCCGATGTTCGGGTAGCGGTCGAGCGCGGTCGAAAGCACTTCCCTGGTCGGGATCACGCCGATCTGGAATGCGTAGCTGGCATAGGCGCGCAAGACCTCGATCTCCCGCCACGCCATTCCCGTGCGCTGCACCAGGCGGTTGAACGGGTCGTTGGTGGCGTCGCCGGACCGGACCGCCAGAATCGTGTCTGCCAATGCATCGCCCCGTCCCTTAACGTCGACCTCGTCGCCGTCCGACGTCTGCACGATAAAGCTGTAGAGCGACGATTCTTCCTTGCCCTCCTCTCGCAGCTCGAAGGGCGACACCGCAATGACGCGAAGTCCGCAGTTTTCCAGAATCGGCATGAAATCCGACAGGATGATCTGGTGGTGCTTGATGTAGACCTTGAGCTCGCAGGTGCCCTCGGCGGAATGATCATCGAAGAAGCGCACCGATTCGAGACGGCCGTCCGCGCGCATGGCCTCGAGCTCGTGAATGTCGCGGATGGCGATCCGAGGGTCGTTCGCGGCCTTGTACTCGGGCGCGAAGGCGCTGGAGTAGTGACGTGCGAGACGCCTGGCCTTGTCGGGCGCGTGCAACTCGCTCAGCAGGTCGCCCACCTCGTCGAGCCACGATCGCGTAAGGTCCGCCACCGTCGCCCGCAGGTCCTCGGCGTCCACCTGGGCCAGATGTTCGGGATCGCCGCCCAGGTAGAAATGAAGCCGCGCCTGGTCGCCGGCCGTCATGGCAAGGTGGTAGTTGAGAATCTTGGCTTGGTAGCGCTTCACGAGCGACGCTTCGAATTCGCGTCGGAAGCGTCCCGAAAAACGGCTTCGCGGCAGCACGGCCATGATCGAAACCCCGCGTCCCAGCGCGTCGTGGCGCACCGAGACGAACACTTCCGCCGTGTTGTAGCGAATCAGGATCGTGCGGATGTCCTTGGCAATCTCGTCCACCGACGCCAGGAACAGCTCCTCCTTCGGCAGCGACCCGAAGATGGTGATGACTTCCTTGTAGTCGTGCGATCCCTCGGCGAGGCCCGAGTTTTCGAGGATCCGCTCCAGCTTGCGGCGCAGAATCGGAATGTCCTGCGCGGGTTCCGCGTAGGCCTGCGACGTAAACAGCCCGAGAAAGCGGTGTTCGCCGCCAATGGTGCCGTCGCGGTTGAGTCTTCTGACGCCGATGTAGTCCATGCGCGCGCGACGGTGAACGGTAGCTTCGGCGTTGGTCTTGCTGATGATGAGAAGTGGGCCGCCAAGGGCACGGTCGCGCATGCCGCGCGGCAGCTTGCTCATCGGTACCGGACGGGCGAAGGCCGACTCGGACTCCTCCTGCAACACTCCCAACCCCGAACCCGGCTCCACCATCACGCATTTCTCGCCCCCGGGCTCCGCCGGTCTGAAGCCATAGCAACGGTACCCGAGAAACACGAAGCCGCCGTCCCTCAGCCAGCGCAGGAAAGCCTGGATCTCGCGAAACTCGTCGCGCCGCTCGCGAAAGTCCCGCATGCGGAAGCCGAGCTCCGACACCACGTCGCCGATCTTGTCGACCATGAGCCCGAAGTCGTCGGTGGCCTTCACCACGTCCTCGAGGCGCCGCGCGGTCTCCTCGCGCAACGCGTCCCGCTCCTCGGGGCTCTCCACCCGCGATATCTCGGCGTAGACCATCGATTCGGTACGCATTCGCTCGCCGGGCGGATGCAGGTCCGTGATCCACCCGTCCTCGTCGCGATCGACCCGCATGAGCGGGTAGATGATGTGCGCGATCTTGCGGTCGCGGGAATGCAGGAACTCGCGAATCGTATCGACGATGAACGGACGTTCGGAGATGTTGGTGCGGACGATCGTCACCGGAGCGTACGGCGCCGTGTCCTCCGGGCTGGGATTCAGCACCTCGACGTCGACGCGATCGGGCCGGCTGCGATTGAGAAACCGGAACGAGTTCAGGCTCATCAGCGCGAGGTGCCGCGTGTGCCGTTCTTCCAGGAGATCGGCCGGCGCCTTGCCGATGAAGAACGGAACGAACTTCTCGAGGAGCCGATAGCGGTCGTCGTCGACCATGCCTCGCAGCTCGGCGAGTACGGTGTGAATTGCGTGCCGTCTCTCCGGCGAGTCGTCGCCGGCTACGGTCGGTTTTGCGGACTGCTCGAAAGTACCCAGCGATGTTACGGCCATGGGCGGGCAAACTCTCCTGGTCGGGAATCGACGGTGCGATCGTGGACGGGACAACATTATCCTGCCACGCCGACCGCCGCCAGACGTTACCTTTGGATAGTCGAGACGGCGACGGGCGCGCGATGCCGGATGCGGCTTGCGAGCCAGGTCGCCTCGTGCGGCCCCTTCCCCCTGGCAGAGCCGATCAGTGCGCTTTCTTCACATCGCCGACGTGCACCTGGACAGGCCCTTCGCGGGTCGTTCCGAAGCATTGCGGAACCGACTGCGACACGCCACCCGGCAGGCGTTCGAGCGCTGCGTGACGACATCCTTGTCGGAGCGAGTGCACGCCTTGCTGATCGCGGGCGACCTGTTCGATACGGCATACGTCTCGTTCGAGACCGAGCGGTTTCTTACGGCACAGGTGGCCCGGCTGGCCAGCGCCGGCATTCAGGTGGTCTACGTCACCGGCAACCACGACCCCGGCGACGGCGCGCGGGCCAACGAGCTCGCGTGGCCCGACTCGGTGACGGTCATTTCCGGCCAATCGCCCGTCTCGGTGCCCATCGCCGATCAAGCCGGCGACACGGTGGGCTACGTCACCGGCGCGGGGCACGCAACGGCGCGCGAGACCGACGACCTCGCTCAAATGCTGCGCCCCGTGCCGGATGTCGGCGTCCCCCAGGTCGCGTTGCTGCACTCGCAGGTGTGGGCCGCCGATGCGTCCGCGTCCCAGTCGCACCGCGACTACGCCCCGTCGTCGCTGTCGAACCTTCGCGGGGCGGGGTTCCAGTACTGGGCGCTGGGGCACGTGCACCAACGGCGCGAGGTGTCCAGCGATCCAGCGATCCACTACCCAGGGTGCATCCAGGGGCACGACCCGAGCGAGACTGGGGCAAAGGGTGGCCTGCTGGTCGACCTGGGCGGCCCCGCGCCCGCCGCCAGCTCCGCGCCCGCCGTGGTGGAGTTTCACGATTTTGCACCCATCAGGTGGGAGAAGCTGACGGTTGCCGGACTGGACCACGCGCGCACGCTCGACGATGTCGTCACCGCGGTGACGAAAGCCTGGGAGGCCGCGCGCGCCGAGGACGAAGCGGGCCAGGTCGGACCGAGCGGGGCCGACGCCGAACCGGCGGACGTCGAGTGGGTTGCGGCGGTGGAGCTCGCCGGACCGTCGCCGATCTGGCGACAGCTGCGCGACCCGCAGGAGCTCGACACGATCGGCGACGAGGTGGCACAGCGCTTGCAAATCGTCGCTGCGCAGGTGCGCGCCGGCGGCGTCCACGCGAAGGTTCGCGCGGACGACCATTTGGAGCGGCGCGACGTACTGGGCGCCACGCTGCAGCTCGCCGCCGCCGTTGCGGGGGGTGGCGAGACGCTGGGAGTCGGCGAAGCCGACCTGGCGGGATTCGAGCCGGACCGCGACGGCACGGTCGAGGCCTACCTGCAACGGCTCCTTGCGGGTGGGGGCGAGGAGGTCGTGGTGAGAATGCTCGACCCCGAGGAGACGGCCACATGAAGTTCGAACGGGTGGAGGTGGCCCGCTACGGCTGCTTCGAGGATTTCGCGACCCCCGATTCGCTACCGTCGCTCGTGGTGGTGCTGGGACCGAACGAGAGCGGCAAGTCCACGTTTTTCTCGCTGCTGGGCAACCTCATTTTCGGCTTCCACCCCGCGACTCGCGACAATCATCCCTACACGCCCCGCACCGGTGGCGACCCCGAGGCCACGGCGCGCATTCGCCTCGAAGACGGCGCCGTTCTCGAAGTCCATCGCCGCTTGACCTCCAGGCCGCACGGGCGGTTGTCCACGCACGGCGGCGACACGCAGGACATTCGCAACCGGCCTCTGGCCGCGGCCTCGCACGTGAAGCGGGGAATGTTCCGGCACGCGTACGCGCTGACCCTGGCCGAGCTGGCCAGTCTTGAAGGGGAAAGCTGGGCCATAATCCAGGATCGCCTGGTGGCTGCGTTGGGCATGAAGGGGCTCAAGCCGAGCCGAAAGGTCGCAGACTCGTTCGATGTGGAGGCCAATCGCCTGTGGCGCCCGGACAAACGAGGGCGGCCACGCGTACGCGTCTTGCAGGAAGAGCTTGCACAATTGTATGAGAGCAGGCGTGCCGCCGAGGAGACGGACCGGGCGCTCCGCGACAAGGTTGCCGCATTGGCCGACGCCGAGCTCCTCCTCTCCACAATCGATGTGCAGCGTGAAAACGAACGCGAGCAATCGAAAGTCGCCGAGCGGCGTCTGACGCGGCTGTTGCCCGTGCGGCGCGATCTTATGCGAATCCAGGAGCTGCGAGTCGAAGCGGGGCCCGAGGAAGCGTTGGAAGAGTTGACGCGGGACCCCGTGTCTTGCCTGCGGGACTTGCAGAAACGGCGTGAAGAAGCCGACCAGCGGGTCGAGAAACTTGACCATGAGGCCAGGATTTGCCGCGAGACTGTCGAAGGATTTGACGGAAGCAACGCCGAAGCCATGTTGGCCGCCGAGGAAAGAATACGCAGCGCGATCGGTGAGATGAGGGCATTGCCGGCGTTGGAACGCGACGTGGTCTCCGCCAAGGCGGAGGTGGCCGCAATGCGCGACCTCGTTGACCAGGAGTGTCTGGCGCTTTTCAACATCCCTTGGGACGAGCTGGCCACCGACGCGCTTGAACGGGTGTCGCTCGAGACTTTGCAGGATCGCGCACGCCAGTGCGAAACGGCGGAGGCGAAGTTGCAAGAGGCCAAGGAGGCGGAGAGGGACCGTTCGCTGTTGCGGTTGCCCGATGCTACGCGGCCCGGGCCGGGGTGGTTGATTGGGGGCGCGGCGGCGCTGGTCGTGGGCGCGGCCGTGGGCCTGTGGCCGATCATGTTGCCGGAGCGCACGTTTGTGTGGAGCAACATGACGATCCCGCCCACCGTGGGATTGAGCGTTGCGATCATTCTCGGAGTCTCCAGCGTGTTCATGTTCTACTCCCTGTGGAGTGCGCGACGGCGGTATGTGCAATACCGAAGCGCCGTGGCCGAAGCCGAGAAACTTCGCGACGACAGGTTGCGCGAGCTTCTGGAACAAAAGGTCCAGGCAACGGACGGGGTCGCCGAGGCGCTTGCCGAGCTGCCCGTGCGGGGGTCTCTGCTCAAGTCTCCCACGTTGGACCTGTCGGCTGGAATCAGCCGCTTGATCGGCTTGGTCGATCGGCATCGACAACGCGAGAAGGCCTTGGCGGAGTTGCGCAAGGAAGTGAAGCGGGTGCAGCTCGACGTGCGCCAGGTCCGCGTGTGGGTGTCGGCCCGTCTGGGCGGCCAGGCCGCCACCGACGCCGATTCGCTGGGATCGGTGCTGGACGGGGCGGTCAAGGGGCGCGAAGCCAGGCACGTCGCCGCACAACAGCTGACCAGGATCGAAGCTGAACGGATCGAGGCCGGAAAGAAGCAGGTCGCGGCGGACCAGGAGTTGCGGGCCTACAAAGCCGCGCTCGAGGCGTTTGCCCCGGGTGACGCTGAACGGGGGGCCGAGATTGCCGCCAGCCGTCTTGACGCGGGGCGACGCGCCGAGGAGCTGCAGGCGGAGCTGCGGCGCAACAATCCCGCCTTGGAGGACCTTGAGGGGGAGATCGCCGAGGCCGACGCCGACGGCGCAGCGTGGGACTCGCTGCCGCAGCGGTTGGAAGAGATCGCCGCCAACCAGGATCGCCTGGCCGCCGAGGCCGAACAAATGCAGGCGGAGATCGGCAGGCTGAAGAGCGAAATCGGGCATTTGCGGCAGGGTGAGTCCGTGACGGCCGCGCAGGGACGAATCGATGCCGTTCAGGAAGAGGTGCGCGCCGCGAAGCGATCGCGGGACCGCGCCTTCGTGCTTGCCCGCGTGGTGCGGGTGGCCGACCGGCGTTTCCGCGACGCAAACCAGCCCGAGCTGCTGCGACGCGCAGGCCGATACCTTGGTCAGGTGACCGATGGCCGCTACGACCGGATCGAAGTGGGCGACGTGGGCGACGAGTCGTTCTACCTTCGCGAGCCGTCCGGCGGCAGCCTCGTCAGAGTCGGCGAAACGACCTCGCAGGGCACCAAGGAGCAGGTCTACATGGCGCTGCGGCTAGCCGTCGTCAACCATCTCGACAGTGGTCGCGAGCCCCTGCCCATCTTCCTGGACGAGACGCTGGTCAATTGGGACGCCTGGCGTCGCGACCGCGCGCTGGACCTCCTCGAACAGCTTGCGAACGAGCGACAGGTCTTCGTCTTCACCTGCCATCCCGCCATGGCGGCCGAGATCGAGGATCGTGGCGGCACAATCATCCCTTTGACCGTCGATTGATCCCGGGCGACGGCTCCTGCCGAGCCGCCCGGACCCGCATCCCGCCCAGCCGCTCGCGGCACACCCACTCCCGGCCCAGCGTGTAGAACATCTTGGCGCCAACGCGCAGCGACATTCCCAAACGCCCCGAGATCTTGGAACGCCCCCGTGACCGCGCGTAATGCGGTACGCAAGCCTCGACGATTTCAAGACCGGCCCGCACCGCCCGCACCTGCATCTGCAAAGTCCAACCCCAATTGCGGTCGTCCATGGCAAGCCGCTCCAGCGACCCGCAACGAATCGCGCGAAACGGCGGCAGATCGCGAAACGCACGCCCGAAAAGCACCCGCACCCACGCCAGCACGAACCGATTGCCCCACCTTGCATGGGCGTGTCGGTTGCCCCGTTCGCCACCCGGCGACACCCTTACGCCGAGCGCCAGGTCCGCCCCGGTGGCTAGAGGTTTGAGGAGGGAAGAGATGCGACGAGCGTCTTCTGGGTGGTCGGCGTCAAGAAACACGACCGCATCGGGCACGGGGTCGAGCGAACTCAAACGCTCCAGCCCGGCCAGGCAGGCCGCACCGTACCCCCGTTCCGGCTCGGGGACGACCACCGCGCCCCCCTCCCTCGCCACCGTCGCGGTGCGGTCCGTCGAGCCGTTGTCCACCACCACGACCGTATGCAGCTGATCAATCGGCAGCGCGCGCAACACGACGGGGAGCGCCTCCTCCTCGTCGAGCGCGGGGATCAGGACCGCAGTGCGGCTCAACCACTCGGCCTCGCCTGGCCATGCGCTCATGCGGTTCCTCTCCTGTTGCTCGGCTTGGCTCTCGTTGCCGCCTTGGCCGCCTTCGGTTGGCTACGCGACATCGCCCTCCCGCTACCGCGCCTGCTCCTCCCCGCAGCCGCGTTCCTGTTCTACGGCGCGGCGGGCGTTGCGGCTACCCGCGCGGCATCGGGCGTACCACAAGCGAGGCGGCCATCCGACCCGCCAGCCAAGCGGCCACCGGGCCCGTCGATCGCGCTGATCTGGGCGATCGCCGTACTGGCGCGACTCGTCCTGCTCCCGCTCGCCCCCGAGCTGTCCGACGACATATACCGCTACCTGTGGGACGGCCACGTGCTCGGGCACGGCTTCAACCCCTACGCGTATCCCCCCGCCCACGACGCGCTGGCCGACATCCGCACCCCGTGGCACGGCGAGATCAACCACCCGGACGTCTCTACAATCTACCCGCCCTTGGCCCAGCTGCTCTTCGCTGCCGTGGCCGTGACGGGCGGCGGCGTTCTCAGCGCCAAGGCGCTCTGGGTCGCCTTCGATCTCGGCTGCGGGTACCTGTTGCAGAGGATCGCTGTTCGTATGGGGCGGAAACCTGCCCCGGTTCTCGTGTGGTACTTGTGGTCGCCGCTGCTGATCGTGGAGACGGCCTGGAGCGGCCACTTCGACGCGGTGGGGCTGTCTCTGCTGGCGGCGTTGATCCTGGCACTGGCATGTAGCGGTGGCACCCGGCTCGCGCATGGGCGCCATGGTCGTGCAGCGGTCGTCGGCGGCCTGCTCGGTGCCGCCGCCCTGGTCAAGTTCGCTCCCGCCGCGGTCCTTCCCGCGGTTGTGCGACGACATGGGTTGGGTGTGGCGGTCGCACTCGTTGCAATGTGCGTCGTTTTCTACCTGCCGTTTACCGGGGTCGGGCCCGTCGCGCTCACCGAAGGTCTCCGTACCTACGCGCGCCATTGGTCCGCAAACCCTGGGGCGTTCGCGGTCATTGGTTCGCTGGTGGAAAACCCCGTCCACGCTCGGGTTTGGGCTGCCCTCGTGGTGCTTATCGTTGTCGCGTACGTCGCTTGGCGTCGGTTCTCGGTGGAACGGGCGCTGCTGTGGGTCATTGGCGCCGGACTGCTGCTTTCTCCCACGGTGCATCCCTGGTATACCCTGTGGGTTCTGCCCATGGCTGCCCTTCGCGGTAACCGTCCGTTCCTGCTGCTTGGCGGATTGGCGTTCCTCGGCTATTGGGGGCTCGCGGCATACGAGAGTACCGGGATTTGGCCGCAGCCGCTTTGGGTACGCACCGCGATGTGGGTACCCGTGTGGGTTCTGCTGGCGTGGGAGGCCCGCTCGAGTGCGTGCCTCCGTTGATCATTGAACGGGTGAAGGTCCGGTCGGGAGCACCTCCTCGCACGCCACCAGCTCCCATCCGTGGAAGACGAGCGCCAGCCCCACGAAACGCACCGACGGGTACCGTGCTCGCAGACTGGCGTCCGACAGGTAGCGGCGAAGCTGCGACCGACCCGCCGCCAGGCGCGTCGCCACCTCGGCGTCCGGCGGTGACTCACCCCTCGCAACGTACTTCATCTCGATCACGTAGCCGAAACCCATGTCGGGATGCACCGAGGTGGCCGGCTCCACGACGAGATCGGGATAGCCCTTGCCCAGCTCGCCCTCCGAACGCATGAGAAACACGTTGCTGATCCCGAAATACGCTGCGAAGAAGCCCTGCAGAACCTTTTCGCCGGCAATGTAGTCGCGAATGCCGGTCTGCTCGGCGATCGCCTCGCTTAGAAAATCCACGACGGGGCGCCATTCGCCGCGCATGGCCATCCGACTGATCAGCACGGTTAGCCGGTCCAGTCTGACCGAAAAGAGTTCCACGTCGCGGTACGCGTCCCGAATGTACCCGTAGAGCAGACGGCGCACGGTCTGGTTCGGGATGCGTAGCAGACTGATATCCGCCTCGTTGCCCTCAATCCCGAGCAACCCGAAGTAATAGAGCAGCGACAGGAAATTCTCCGGCTCGACAAGGCGTTCGAGCGGGAAGCTCGTCCGAATGGTGGTCTCCTCTCGACCTTCGCCGACAAGGTGGCGCAGCAAGTCGAAGTTCCCGTTCAGCCGTTTCGGTCCCCGCCGACTCACCAGCATCAGGTGGCGCAGCTTGCCGTAGTCGATGCGAACGTTGTCGTCGATCAGATCGTACGGCCCGCGCCGGTTGGGAATCGACTTGTTCAGGTAGTAGAGCACCATGTCGGTGTTGTATACCGAGGTCGCCAGCCCCTTCGCAAAGCGATAGCCGTCGTACCACTCCCGCATGGTGTCCAGCGCCGCGTCCACATCCTGGGCGAACGCGCCCCAATCCCGGTAATCCTCCAGCAACTGCCTGACTTCCACCTCGGTAAAGCCCACCATCTCGGCGAAGTCCGGCTCAAGGCTGATGTTGTCGGCTATGTTGAAGCCGCTCGTAACGTCGTCCAGCGTGACCGGCGAGACTCCCGTCATGAAGAGCCGCTCGACGCCGCCCCGGGCCGTGCCCCCCTTCAGCGTTGCAAAAAACGACCTGAAGAAACCGCCGCCGTGCGTGAGTTCCTGGTAGGCGGCCTCGCCTTCGTGTGCCAGAATCGTGTTGGCGAAGTTGTCGTATTCGTCGATCAGGACGCAGACTGGAATGTCGTTGCTAGCCGCGAACGCGAACGCCTGCTGGATCTTTCCGTTGAGCGACCGTCGCCCAAGTATCCTTCGCCTTGCGGACTCCGAGAAAAGATCGCCATTCCGCTCCAGCGCGATTTCCAGATTGATCTCGCAGTGCTCCGCGAACTCTTCCTCGAGATCGGACGGTTGGGCTCTGACTACCGAGAAATCGAACCGCAGCACGACGTAGCGACTGCGACTGGGTGTGGGATTGGCAGCGATGTCGGTTCCGCCGAAAACCTCGTCGAAGCCGTCGGCGCGAGTGCGGTCGTAGTAGCACTCGAGCACGGATACCCACAGGCTTTTGCCGAAGCGGCGAGGACGGATGAAGAAGGCGTGGCGGCGACGTTCGAGTTCCCTGATGAATCGCGTCTTGTCCACGTACATCATGTTGTGACGACGCAGACCCCCAAAGTCGGACACGCCGTACGGAATAACCGGGTACGAAGTCATGTGCGAAATTTGCGGACGAGGGCGATTCGGGTCAAACCTCGTACCGCTGCACCGAGGGCGCACGGCCTCACGGACCACGCCGGATCGGCAGCGTCATGCATGTCGGGCCGCCCTCGCACGGGACGCACAGCGCATCGCCGGCGAAGGTCGTGACTTCGCAGCCCGAGTCCCGCATGAGCCGGAGCGTCTTGGGGAATCCTCGGACTGCAATGCAGCGGCGGGGCGCAATCGCAAGCACGTTCAGGTTCATCCCGCCTCCGCTCCGAAACTCGTCGCCGTCGACCTCGAGGCAGCGAATGCCGCGGTCGCGCAGCAGCGTGCCCAACGCGACCGGCAAGAGCGGGCGATGGACCAGGGCGAGGTCGCGATCCAGCGGATTCACCACCGACAGCAAGTGAAGGCACGCGTCCGGGCCCCGCCACGCGGGAAGGTCGAAGGGCCGCACGTCGATGCCGTACGGCTCCAGGATGTGGCGAAGCTGCGCAACGCCCGCCTGATTGGTACGGAAGGAGCGGCCCACGACCAGCGTGCGATGCCCAAGCCACACGAGGTCGCCGCCCTCTGCGGTCGCGGGTGCGGACAGGCCGCCGATGACCGGAATCCCCATTCTTTCATACAGCGACCGATGCAGCCCAACCTCGGGACGCCGCAGGGCCTTGCCGGGACGCATCAGTATGGCGCCCCATGGCGTCATGAACGACGGGTCGAACACGAATATCGAGTCTGCCAGCGAATCCGCTGCTTGGGGAATCCAGTGCACCTCGGCTCCGGCGGTCTCGACGCACGCCGCGAAGGCGTCGTATTGACGAGCCAGGCGGGCCGTGTCGAGCGGCGATGCGTAGTGCCAGATTGCGGGGTCGGCGGTGAAAGTCGCTGGTCCAGGTCGTCGCATGGCGACCCGCTTGAGCGGTGCAACCATGTCGTCCTCGCCGTATGTCGTTGCCGTCTCCATGGAGTCTCCGGATATGAAGCCACACTTCTGCTCGTCGAGGGAGCGCCGCCTCTGGATTCTGGCGCTTTCTACGCTGGTCGCAATCTACGCCACCCTGGCGTTGCCGCTGCCCCTCGCGGAGGTCCTGGCCACCTCCGGGGTCGGCGAAACCCTGTTCTTCGTCGGCTTCCTGCTGGTCCTGGCGATGATCGCGGGGCACGGGGTGTTCTCGCGTCCTCGCGCCACCGAGGTCGTTGTCGCGCTCGGAGTGATCGCGGTCTACCTGATTGCGTTTGCTCGCATGACGACGGCGGCCGAACGCACCCACTTGGTCGAATACAGCGTGCTGGCGATCGTGGTGCACGCCGCGCTCCGGGAACGGATTTGGGCTCGCGACGGGTGGATCGCGCGAGCGCCAGGATGGGGCGGTGAAGCGGCTGCCGCGAGAAACGGGGCCGTGGGAAGGGTTCGCATTGCCGCGACCGCCTGGGTCGTGACCGTGACGGCTGGCGTCGTGGACGAGGGCGTCCAGCTGTTCCTTCCCAACCGGGTTTTCGACTGGTTCGACATGTTCTCCAACGCGGTGGCCGCAACGATCGCGATTTCGGCCACCAGCGTCCTGAGCTGGGCTCGGCGCAGAGTGGGGTGTGGGCGGGAGTAACGAACAACGGCATCACGCCATCGCACCACGACGCCTGATCCTCAAGGCTGTCGCGTCATTGAGCGTGGGGGCTACGTGGGCCACCGGCGGCCCACGCCAACCCCAAATACCCCGCCGCAAACAGCCCCACAAACGGCAGCGACCCCCACTGTCCCGCGGCTGCCGCGACCACGCCGCCGACCACCATGTAGATCCCGGCTCCCACGGCCAACCCTCGCCCTGCAAAATCTCTCCCCACAGCCTCGTAGCTCGACCGACCGGCCCCACCCGCCTTGGGCGTCCGCTCAAAGGGATCGCGAAAGCGACCCAGTCCCCGCACAACGGCCTTGGCCAACAGCGCCGACAACCCCGCCCCCAGCGCGAGCGTCCCGGCCACGTTCCGGCAAGTTGCACGCGCCGTATGGCCCCGCCCCCGCGACGCCGTCCAGTAAAACGCAACAAACGGCCCCGTTGCACCGACGAACAACGCCACATCGAGCCACCACAAGCCATCCAGGCCGATTGCCGACCGGGCCAGCGCGCACGGTACGACCAGCAACGACAGCAGGAACGTGAGCGGATGCGCCAGGTGCCCACAAAGGTGGACCAACGCCTCGTACTTGATTGCGGGCCGAAATGGACCACGCAGCACCCCGGGCAGCACCTTGCGGGCGGTCTGCACGCCGCCCTGCGCCCACCGCCGCTGTTGCACGAGCAACGAAGCGGGCGACCGCGGCAGCTCCGCCGGCACGCCCACGTCGTCCCGGTACGCAAACCGCCAACCCGCCATCTGGGCGCGATAGCTTGCGTCAAGGTCTTCGGTGAGCGTGTCGCACTCCCAACCGCCGGCGTCAACCAGGGCCTGACGACGCCACAACCCGGCCGTCCCGTTGAAGTTGAAAAACCTTCCGCTCCGACAACGCGCGCGCTGTTCCACCAGGAAATGCCCGTCAAGCAGGAGCGCCTGGGCGCGGGTCAACCACGAATCGCGCGCGTTCAGGTGATCCCAGCGAGCCTGCACCATGCCAACCCTCTCGTCGGCCATGGACGGAAGCAGCCGCTGAAGCAGATCGGGGCGGGGCACGAAGTCCGCGTCAAGAATAAGGATGTACTCTCCCGTAGCCGATTCCAGCCCGGCTGCCAGGGCGCCCGCCTTGTATCCCGTGCGACAATCGCGGTGCTCAACCGTCGCGTTGACGCCCCTCCGGCGCCACTCCCTAGCACGCCGTTCGGCCAACGCCGTCGTCTCGTCGGTAGAGTCGTCGAGTATCTGGATTTGCAAGTGCGTCCGCGGGTGCGACAGACGACAAGCCGCGTCAATGAGCCTCTCCACGACGTGCTTCTCGTTATAGACCGGAAGCTGCACCGTCACATGGGGGGGTCCGGATCCCCGGCCAGGCAAACGCCTCCAACCAGGCTTGACCGCCACCGCCCCGTCGACCGCCCCGCCTCGTCGATTGAGCCACAGCAAGGCCAGCCGATGCCCCGCAAAGGGCAAGAGCAGCGCCAGCACGACGGCGTACAACACTATCGCAAAACCACTCGCTAGCTCGATCATTCAGCCACAACCAGACGCCCCGGACCTCGGAAGAATCCCGATCGCCCCAAGATGCCGCCCAGCATCGCCTCCCCGGTGCGAAAAATACCGTCCGCCAACTCGTCCGCCGCCCCGTCCTCCATCCCGCCAGTCGCCCCTCCCGTCGCCACAAAGCGTGCATTCCTCGCTTACGATCAGCCGACCACGGTCGACTCCAGCCGCAAGCGCTCGCCGTCGCAGCACCGCGCGCAGGTCCACCGCCGCGGGCCCGCTCGGAACCGTTTCCCCAAGCGCCGCGAAAACCTCCGGCCCCACCTCGTAGCATTGCCCGCAGATCGCAGGTCCGAGATGAACGAAAAGGTCCGACGGCAAACTCCCGAAACCACGACCCAACGCCGCCAACCCGCGTTCAAGCATTCCCGCCGCGGCGCCTCTCCACCCGGCATGCAGGAGGCCCACGGCCCGCTGCACCGGATCGGCCACAAAGACCGGCACGCAGTCCGCCAACGTCACCGCAAGCAGCAAGCCAGGCGTACGCGTAACGTGCCCGTCTCCGTCCCCGGCCATCCAAACGCCCGCACGAGGATCCACATGCACCCGCACGACCGCACCGTGCACCTGCCGACTGCGAACCACCGAACGCCATCCAGCGGCCAGAAACCGCTCGCTACACGCAACCGGATCGCCACCCCAATCCCTCCGAGTAGTCGCTGCCCAAAGCCACGGAAGCCGAGCGTCCCACCCGGCGACTCCGGTCGCATGGACCAATTCGGACACGTCATTCAACTGCTTGCGTTCCCCCCGCATTGTTGTTGATTGCACGCAAAACCGCTACGGTTTTTCGGCGGAGTTTCAAATCGTACTTCATGTGGGAAAAATAACCAGGTCACGGACCACCATGAGCAGCACTTACTTCGACAGCCAGAACGCAGCCTACGTCCAGGCCCTCTACGACGACTTCACGCGCAACCCGCAAGCCGTCCCGCGCGCCTGGAGGGATTTCTTCAATAGCGACGCGGCCGTACTTCTCGACGCGGGCCTGATTGTCGCCAATGGCCAGCAGGTCGCAGCCCCGACCGTCGCCCCGCACCCCGCCGCCCAACCCGGCCCTGCCCCCGCACCCCCCGCGCCCGCCCCCGACGCCATGGACCGCCTCCTGCCCCTCGTGGCACGCGGCGCCCGTCTCCTGCAGGCGTTCCGCGACCACGGCCACCAGGCGGCGCGCATCGACCCCCTGGGCTCGGAGCCACCGGGTCATCCCCAACTGGATCCCGCCTATTTCGGCACCACCATGGCCGAACTGGAAGAGCTCCCCACCTCGGTGCTGTTCCCCGAAGGCGGCGAAGCCCCGCTTGCGTTCACGCTCGATCGCTTGAAGGCCATCTACAGCGGCGACCTCGGCTACGAGTTCGAACACCTGGAAGACCCCGAGAAGGCCGCCTGGCTGTGGGATCAGGTGGAACGGGGCACGCATTTCCACGGCTACGAAGACGAAGATCGCATCCGCACGCTCGACCGCCTGACCGAAGTCGAGGGATTCGAGCAGTTCCTGCACCGTACCTACCTGGGGCAGAAGCGCTTCTCGATCGAGGGGATCGACATGATGGTCCCGATGCTCGACGAAGCGATTGAGGCGGCCGCGGCGGCGGGAGCGACGGAAGTCGTGATCGGCATGGCGCATCGGGGCCGTTTGAACGTGCTCACGCACATCATGGGCATCTCGTACGCCGACATTCTGGCGGAGTTCGAAGAGGGCGCCACCCCTGGCAGCGCGCTCTGGGTCCCCGATCCCGGCACCGGCGACGTCAAGTACCATTACGGGGCAACGGGCGACTATCGGCTGCGGTCCGGCGACACGATCCGCGTGTCGATGGCGCCGAATCCCAGCCATCTGGAATACGTCAACCCGGTGATTCTGGGCATGGCCCGCACGCAACAGTACGTGGATCGCAACGGTGGCACCAAGCGGGACCCGTCGCTCGTCGTTCCGATTCTGCTGCACGGCGATGCGGCGTTCGCGGCCGAGGGCGTGGTGGCCGAAACGCTCAACCTGGCCAGACTTCGCGGCTACGAGGTCGGCGGCACGATTCACATCATCGGCAACAACCAGGTCGGCTTTACCACCAACCCGAGCGACGGCCGTTCGACGCGCTACGCGAGCGACCTTGCAAAGGGGTACGACATTCCGGTCATCCACGCCAACGGCGACGCGCCCGAGGAGTGCCTCGCGGCGGTGCGCTTGGCGATGGGCTATCGCACCCGCTTCCACTCCGACGCGGTCATCGACCTGATTGGTTATCGACGGCACGGCCACAACGAGGCCGACGAACCCGAGTACACGCAGCCCCTTCTCTACAAGTGGATTTCCGAGCATCCCACCACGCGCATGCAATGGGCTGCCGAGCTGGTCGCGCGCGGGCTCGTCACGACCGAAGAGGTCGACGAGCGCATGCGGGCGTTCGGAGACAGGCTTCGCGAGGTCAAGGACGGTCGGTTGCCGGCGACAACCAGGGTTGCTACGCCGTGGACCACACCCAGCTACGAGGCCATCGATCAGGACTTCAAGATGGACACGGGCGTGGCCTACGATCGCCTGGAACGAATCAATCGCGTGATGCTCGACGTTGCCGAAGACTTCACGGTTCACCCCAAGCTCGTCCGCCAGCTAAAGCCTCGCAGCGAGCGGTTCGCACAAGACTTCAAACTTGCGTGGGGCCACGCCGAGGCGCTTGGCATCGGCTCGCTGCTCGACGAGGGAATTCCGGTGCGCCTCACGGGCCAGGACGCCGAGCGGGGCACGTTCAGTCATCGCCATCTGGTCCTCAACGATGCGAACACGGGCGAGCGCTTCACGCCTCTCGGGCGCGTTGCCGACACCCGGTTCGAGATCTACAACTCCCCGCTTACCGAGGCGGCGACCATCGGCTTCGAGTACGGCGTTGCGGTCGCGGCCGACCGCGATCTCGTCCTCTGGGAGGCGCAGTTCGGCGACTTCGTCAACGTTGCCCAGGTTATGATCGATCAGTTTCTCTCGGCAGGCTGGTCAAAGTGGGGACAGCGTTCTCGTCTCACCCTTCTGCTGCCGCACGGATACGAAGGCCAGGGCCCCGAGCATTCGAGCGCGCGGCTGGAACGGTTTCTCCAGCTCTGCGCCGAAGACAACATGCGGGTGGTGTACCCGTCCACGCCCGCCCAGTATTTCCACATGATGCGCTTGCAGGCGCTCAGCTTGCCGGAGCGCCCCCTCATCGTTATGACGCCCAAGAGTCTGCTGCGGCTGCCGGCGGCCACGTCCACCGTTCGCGAGCTGGTAGAAGGCGGCTTTCAAAGCGTCATCGACGACCCGGCAACGCAAGACCACGAGGTTGCCGGTTCGATCAAGCGCCTCATTCTGTGCAGCGGCAAGATCTACTACGATCTCGCGGCATCGAAGTTGCGCGCGACGGCCAAGGAAACGGCCATCGCAAGAGTGGAGACCCTGTACCCGTTCCCGGCGGACGAGATTGCCGCGTTGTGCGAACGCTACCCGCAAGTCGAAACGGTGACCTGGACCCAGGAAGAGCCCATGAACATGGGGGCGCTTTCGTACATACTCCCGCGCCTGCGCAATGCGATTCCCACGGGCGTCCGTTTGCGCCACCTTTCGCGGCCCGAGCGCGCAAGCCCCGCCGAAGGCAATCCGCGCAATCACGGCGTCACGCAGCGACAGATTGTGACCAAGGCGCTCGGATGACCCGACGGCGAGTGCTCGCCGCCTCGGACGTGGCGGCCGCTCGCGCCCGCATCGAGCCGTACGTCGTCCGTTCGGGGTGTCCGCGATCGTTCGCCCTCGGCGACGTTGCGGGCGCGGCGGTGTATCTCAAGGCGGAACTGCGGCAACGCACGGGTTCGTTCAAGGACCGCGGCTCGCTCAACAAACTCATGCTGCTGACGCCCGAGCAACGTGCGGCAGGCGTGGTTGCCGCCAGCGCGGGCAACCACGCGCAGGCCCTCGCACGGCACGCCCAACGCCTGAGCATTCCCTGCACGATCGTTATGCCCAACGGCGCGCCGCTGGTCAAGGTGAGCAACACGCGCGCTAGCGGCGCCAAGGTCATCCAAACCGGCGACACCCTGTCCGACGGTCTGGCCCTGGTGCAACGCCTCATCGAGAAGGAGGGCTTGACCCTCGTGCACCCCTTCGACGACCTGGCGGTCATGGCGGGGCAGGGCACCATGGGGCTCGAGATTCTCGAGCAGGCGCCCGACGTAAGCACAATCGTGGTTCCAGTCGGGGGCGGCGGCATGATCTCGGGGGTGGCCACGGCGGTAAAGGCGCACAAGCCCAACGTCAGGATCGTCGGCGTGGAAGCCGCTGCGTCGCCGGGCGCTGTCCGCTCGCTCGAGGCGGGAGCGCCTACGCACGTCGCCGTTGCGGATACCGTGGCCGACGGGATCGCAGTGAAGCAGATTGGCGATCTCGCCTATCCGTACATTGCGGCGCTGGCCGACGACGTCTTGCTTGTGGACGAAGACGAGATCATTCGCGCGATGTTCTTCCTCCTGGAGCGCGAGAAGCTCGTGGTCGAAGGCGCGGGCGCGGTCGGCGTGGCGGCGGTCCTCGACGGCAAGATACAGTTCAAGGCAGGCGAGACCGTGGTGTGCATCCTGTCCGGCGGCAACATCGACATGAACATGGTGTCGCGCATCATCGACGGCGGCCTGTGGGGCGATGGTCGCCTCGCGAAGCTATGCGTGGTCGTGCGCGACCGTCCTGGTTATCTCAACGAGGTGACGGCCGTGGTCGCGATCGAGGGCGCCAACGTCCTGCATATCGAGCATACGCGCGCGTTCGGCGGCATCGCTGTGGGCAAGGTGGGCATCGAAATGAAGATCGAGAGCCGCGGGCGCGAGCACGTGGCGACGATCGTCGATCATTTGCGCAGGCTAGGGCACAAGGTGCAGGAATCCTACCCCTTCCCCGGCAGCGGTATTCCGTAGCGCGCCAAGGTGTGCGCCAAGGTCGGCCGTCCGAGGCTGAGGCGCTCGTCGTCCAAAAGAAACGAGAAGATGTAACCTGCCAGCAACATGAGAATGCCGATGAGGAAGCAATACATGACCGCGCGATCGGGGTATACGTCCTTCAGGTAGCCCACGAACAGCGGTCCGCATATTCCCGCCGCCGCCCACGCGGTGAGGATGGTGCCGTAGATCCGCGACATGTTATGAGACCCGAACACGTCGAGGATGAACGAAGGCATGGTCGCGAAACCGCCGCCGAAGCACAGCAACACGTAGCAGACCAGCGCCGAAAATACCCAGGGGTTCGTCTCCGACATGAGGATGCCGAAGACCACCATCTGGCTTGCGAGCAACACTCTGAACACGGTCGCCCGTCCGAATCGGTCCGATAGCGATGCCCAGAACAGGCGTCCCAGTCCGTTGCACACGGAGCTCACCGCAATGAGCGTGGCGCCGTATTCCGCCAGCACGGCGGGTTCGACCGACGGATCGGCCAGCCCCCAAACCTCCTGCAGCAGCTCGGACTGAAAGCTGATGACCGAAATCCCTGCGGCGATGTTGAAGAAAAACACGATCCACATAACGGCGAATCTGCCGGTCGTCAGGTACGGCCGGGCAGAATCCGCCGCGCCCGCCGTCGCGCGCGCCGGGGGCCCCCTGGTCGGCTTGCGCACCTCGCTCTGACTTTCGTCCGGGTTCCTGAGCACGAGGCTGCACGGGATCAGAATCACGGCGAATACGACCCCCAGCCACAGAAACACCCGCGACAGGTCCCCGTCCGCGCGCACCACCAGGAACGGCGCGAGCACTTTGCTGAGAAGGAGCGCGCCCACCCCGAACCCCATCACGACGACTCCGGTCGCCAGCCCCCGCTTGTCAGGGAACCACTTCGCGACCGTGACCACCGGAGTCACGTATCCCAGGCCGATGCCGGTCCCGCCGATGACGCCGTAGCCCAGGTAAAAGAGCGGGATGTAGTTAAGCTGCAGCGCCAGCGACGCGATCCCGTATCCGCCACAAAACAGCACGCTGCCCGCCAGTGCGAGGCGACGCGGCCCCGCACGCGGCAGAATCTGCCCTGCCAGGCCCGCCGAGATGCCGAGAAAGAAGATCGCGAGACAGAATGCGAGCACGGTCTGCGTGTTGTTCCACCCGTACTGGCGAGCGAGCATGGTCTGAAAGAAGCTCCACGCGTACACCGTGCCCAAACACATCTGCAACATGGTGCAGCACAACGCGATCACGGTGCGGTGACCGCCTAGCCCAACCCGAGCCACCGTCCCTACCGCTCCCGATCGGCCCCTGCCGCGCGACGACCCACATGCACGAACAACCGCGCCAGCTCGCCCGCTTCGTCGTCGCGCGACAGCACGGATTCCTCGCCAGTGACCTTCTCGCCGCCCGCCACCGCCACCGCGAAGGCCAGGAGGTCCGCGAGCGGTTTCGCCGCTAGGTTCACGAACCAGAACGTCAGCAGACTTCCGATCACGAAAATGATTCCGAACAGCGCCATTTGTTGTCCCACGGCCCGCTGGATCTTCAGTCCCAGCAGCTCCAGGTCCATGCCCACGTGCACGGTCCCAGCCACGCCCGACAGGATCGGGCTTCCGACCTCGACGAAATCCCCCAGTCCCGGCAGGCTTCGATTAACCGTCTCGGTCAACGATGGATCGCTCGCCAGGATCTCTTCGGGAATGCCGGGAACGAACGTATGCGCCAGAAACTCCCCCGTCTCGCTGGTGATGTAGATGTAGCGGATGCTCTGAATCTCGACGAACTGGTCGATCAGCGACTGGAGCGTAGCCAGGTTCCGATTCAGCAGGATGTCGACGCTCGAATCCGCGATGTTCTTAGCAATGCTGCGGCTGTTGGTCTCGTATTCCTCCGAGAGCTCGCGCGAAACCGTCGTGATCGACAGTACGGACACCGAGAGCACAATCAGCCCGAACAGCGCGAAGAAAAAGAATCTCGTCGTGCGGAACAGCTTGTGGACTCGAATGTCGGGCATGTCAGGACCAATCCGTCAGCGGCACGAAGCGGTCGCCCTCGACGACGGTGTAGTAGACCCGTTGCAGACCTTGCCGACGGTCGGGCCCGAACGACACCCGCTCGCCGACGCCAAGGTCGTAGTCTCTCACGGCGAAGACCGCCTCTTCGATCTTGGACCGTTCGGGTTCGTCGCCCATCCGCCGGATGATCTCGGTGATCAGCTTGGCGTTTACGAACCCTTCCAGACTCACGAAGCTTTGCGGAAACGGCTCGTACGGTTCGTTCGGCGTGATTCTCTCCACGTCGTCGGGGGGCGGGGGGTCGTAGCGCGCCATCAGCTCGCGATACTCTCGCACGGCGGGGAGTGACGTATCCTCGTAGCTCGGCACAACCTGTGAGTTCACCAGAAACTGCGTGTGAGAGCTCGGGTCCGGCCGACCCTCCTGAAGCAGCTGCAGCATGTTCTCGCTGCCCACGAACGACACGTTGGCGACCGGGATGTGCAGCCCAAGATCGACCGCGTCGCGGGCGAAGGCCGCGCACGCCGCGTAGGCGCCGATGCAGATTACGGCGTCGGGCGATCGCGCCAGCAGGATTTCCACTTGCCGCCGCATACTGGCGGTGTACTGCGTTCCGCGCGTGTAGGTTGCTTCGCCGGCGATGGTTTCGCCGTGGCGGGCGAGCGCTTCGCGGACCCCGGCCCAGCCGCTGCGGCCGTACGCGTCGTTCTGATAGAATACCGCGACGCGCCGACGGCCAACGGCCACGAAGTTGTCGACGAGTCCGGCGGTTTCCTGCCGATAGGAAGCGCGTAGATTGAACGCGAATTCGTCGTAAGGGGGTTCGCGCTGGGGTTCCGCCCCGGTAAATGGGAAAAAGAGGTAGACCTGCTGGTCGCGGAAGGTCTTCAGCAGTGGCAGCACGCGGGTTACGGTCGGCGTGCCGACATAGCCGAACAGGAGGAAGACGCTCTCGTCCTGCATGAGCTTGATCGTGTTGGCCACGCAGGGATCGGGTTGGTAGCCGTCGTCGTAGAGCTTGAGCGAGATTCGCCGTCCGTTTACCCCCCCGTTCTCGTTGACCTGGTTGAAGTAGGCCATGGCACCGCGGTAGAGCTCGGTACCGAGTCCCCGCGAAGGCCCCGAGAACGCGGCGGAGACGCCAAGCACGATCTCGTCGTCTTGCGGGAGACCGGGTAGACCGTGGCTGCGTACGACGCGCGGGCCGGAGCGCGGGGCTCCCGAGGCCGCGAGGGACTTCGCCCACGGCGCCGCCAGCAGCGAGGCCAAGCCGGACCGGACCAGGGATCTGCGGGTGAACACACGTTCCCCGCCACCGCGTCGCTGGCCGTTCGAGAAACGGTCGGTGCCGATTTTCGTTCCAGTACCCATGAGCCGGACCTTCGTCGTTGCAAGAGGCTGCAAGGATCCATGTAAGCGGCAATGTATCGCCCGCCGGTGCGCGGGTCAAACCGATCGGTGCCCCCCGGGGGCAGTGGCAATCCCCCCGTTACCACACAAGCACGATCTTGCCGAAATTCCGGTTCGCTTCCATGCGGCGATGAGCATCGGCCACCCGCGCCGCGCCCCACACGCGGTCCAACGCAGGCGCCAAAGAACCATCGGCGAAGCCGGGCAGCACCGATTCGGCGAACTCGCGGGCAAGGTCGGCCTTCTCCCCCACACTGCGCGCCCTCAACACGGTCCCCACCATCTGGGCACGGCGCACCATCAGCAACCGCAAGTCCACCCTGGCCCGGCTTCCACCCGGCACGCCCACCACCACGTGCCGCCCCCCAACGGCGATCGCGGCCTGATTGCGAGCCAGATACGGCGCACCCACCAGGTCCAGCACGACGTCGGCCCCCCGCCCGTCGGTCGCGTCCTTCACGGCCACATCCCACGCATCGTCGCCTGCCACCCCCAGCTCCAGCCCCATCGCTGCGGCCTGCGCCAACTTCGACCCCGTTCGCGAAGTCCCGATCGCGCGCGCGCCGGCGCGTCCGGCGAGCTGCAACGCCGCCGTACCTACGCCGCTGCCAACTGCGTGAATCAGCAGCGTCTCTCCCGGCCTCAGCCCCGCCTGGCGAAACACGGCGTCGTAGGCCGTCATGTAGACCTCGGGAATCGCGCCGGCCACCGTCATGTCCATGCCCACCGGAACGCCCACCGCCACGCGCTCGTCCACGGCTACCCGCTCCGCATACCCCCCGCCCGCGACGATGCCCATGATCCGATCCCCAGGCCGCCACCGGGTCACGGCCTCGCCGACCTCGTCCACCACGCCGGCGAACTCCAGACCCGGTATGTCGGATGCCCCAGACGGCGGCGGATACAGGCCTCGGCGCTGCAACGTGTCCGCCCTATTGATCCCGAACGCGTCCACGCGCGCGACCACCTCGCGGCGAGACGGACGAGGGTCTGGGACGGAATCGAGCCGGAGAACTTCCGGCCCGCCAAACTCGGGAATCACGGCGGCGCGCATGGGAAGAATATACATTCCGAGTCATGGACCTGCCCTTCGACGCCGATCGGCCCGTAGCGTTCTTCGACCTTGAGACCACCGGTCTGAGTCTGACGAACGACCGAATCATCGAGCTGGCGGTGCTGCGCGTATCGCCCGACGGCAACGTTCTCGAGCGCGTGCGCCGCTTCAACCCTCAAATGCCGATTCCGCCCGAGGCGGCGAAGGTTCACGGCATCCGCGACGAGGACGTGGCCAACGAGCAGCCGTTCAGCCGGCGGGCCAAGGCGCTCGCGGCGCTCCTGGAGCCTTGCGACCTTGCGGGCTTCAACATCCGCCGCTTCGATCTCCCCGTTCTCCTGGCCGAGTTCGCGCGCGCCAACAAGGAGCGGCGCGAAGCCGGGAAAGAAATCATCGACTTCGACGTGCAGGATCGCCGCCTGATCGACATGAAGGTCATCTACCATCGCGAAGAACCGCGCGATCTTTCCGCGGCGGCGCGCTTCTACCTAGGCCGTGACCCCGAGGATGCGCACAGCGCCCTGGGCGACATCCGCACGACCTTGGCTGTTCTCAAGGCGCAACTCGCCCGATACGAACATCTCCCGCGCGACATGGCGGGACTGCACGAATACTGCGACCAGATGGGCCGCTTCAAGACCGAGTTCGACCGCTGGTTCAGCCGCACCGGCGACGGCTTGGCCTTCAACCGCGGCAAACACAAGGGCACGCCTCTGTCCGCTGTGGCAAAGAACGCGCCGGACTACCTGGACTGGATGCTCCGAGCCGAAGACATGCCTGCCGAAGTATTGGACGAGGTGCGTAAAGTACACGCTGGCCCCAGCCTCAAGGAAACCCCGCAATGACTAATCGACATCTCGTACCGAAACTGACCGTCGCAACAGTGGCGACGGCGTTTGTGCTCACCGCAGCCTCCGAAGCCACCCGTCCAGCCATGGCGCAACAGGCCATCACGTTGGACGACCTGGCCGCGTTCACCCCGCGTCACGTGGGTCCGGCGGTGACGGGCGGCCGCATTCACGACGTAGAGGCGCTCCCGCACGATCCCTCCACGATCTACGTGGCGTCCGCGTCGGGCGGTCTTTGGAAGAGCACCAACCGCGGCATAACCTGGACCAACCTGTGGGAACACATGCCCGTGAGCACTTTCGGCGATCTGGCCATCGCGCCTTCCGACCCGAACGTCCTGTACGCGGGGACAGGCGAACAGCAGAACCGCCAGAGCACGTCGTGGGGCAACGGCGTGTACCGCTCCGACGACGCAGGCGCCAGCTGGAGGCACCTCGGCCTCGACGAGACGCGCCATACGGGGCGCGTGCAAGTCCATCCCACCGATCCCGACATCGTGTACGTGGCCGCGCTCGGCAATCTGTGGCGCTCGACCCCCGAACGCGGCGTCTACCGCTCCCGCGACGGCGGCAACACCTGGGACAAGGTACTGTTCGTGGACGACCACACCGGCGCCATCGACCTGGTCCTCGATCCATCCAATCCCGAAGTCCTGTACGCGGCCATGTACCAGCGCCAGCGCCGCACCTGGGGCTTCAACGGCGGCGGACCCGGCAGCGGCATCTACAAGACCACCGACGGCGGAGACACTTGGCGCGAGCTAACCAACGGGCTGCCGGCGGGCGACAAGGGCCGCATCGGAATCGCCATCGCGGTCAGCGATCCGCGCATTCTCAACGCGCTCGTCGAACACGCCAGCGAGAGGGGCGGCTACCGCACCGAGGACGGCGGCGAGACCTGGGAAAAGGTCAGCGACCAGAACATCCGTCCCATGTACTACTCGCACGTCTTCATCGACCCCACGAACGCAAATCGCGTCTACACCCTCGCCACTTCGTCTCACCGCAGCGAAGACGGCGGGCGCACCTTCGTCGAGATCGCCGCGCGTCCGACCTACGACGTGGGCGTACACGCCGATCATCACTCCCTGTGGATCAACCCGGGCAACCCCGACCACTTCTACCTCGCCGGCGACGCGGGGCTGCACGAGACTTACGACGGCGGCGTGGCCTTCCGCCGGATCAACAACCTGCCCATCGGCCAGTTCTACGGCATCACCGTCGACAATCGCGATCCCTACTGGATTTACGGCGGCATGCAGGACAACCACTCCTGGATGGGCCCTTCGGCCACGCGGTCCTGGGATGGCATCGTTGACGACGAGTGGCGTCAGAGTGGTTTTGGAGATGGAATGTACCAGCAAAGCGACCCGGACGGGCGCACCGTCTACATCAACGCGCAGAACGGTTCGTGGACCCGTTTCGACAACCGGACCGGCGACATGATGAGCCTGGCGCTCACCGCCCCTGAGGGCGAAGACCCCTACCGCTGGGACTGGGCCTCGCCGAGCCTCATTTCACGGCACGACCCCGCCACGGTCTACCTGGGCGGCAACCGCCTCTTCATTTCCCGCGATCGGGGCGACAGCTTCACCCGCACCGAAGACCTCAGCCGGCGCCAGGATCGCGACGCGTTGCAGATCATGGGCGTGCGCGGCGCCGACATCGCCCTGTCGCGCAACGACGGCACGTCGTCGTACGGCGAGATCGTCACCCTGTCCGAATCACCCCACGATCCCGCCGTGCTGTGGGTGGGCACCGACGACGGCAACGTGCAGGTCACGCGCGACGGAGGCCGCAGCTGGAACGAGGTGTCGGGCGGCGCGCCCGGTCTACCCGACGGCGCCTACGTCAGCCGCGTCATGGCGTCGAGCGAAGCGCCCGGCATGGCCTACGTCACCTTCGACGCGCACCGCGACGGCGACTTCGCACCCTACGCGTATCGCACCGACGACTATGGCGCGACCTGGCGCGCCCTGCACGACGACCTGCCGTCCGGCTCGATCAACGTGATCGTCGAGCATCCCGACAACCCGCAGGTCCTTGTCATTGGCACCGAGCACCACGTCTTCGCCAGCACCGACCGTGGCGAATCCTGGGCGCGTTTCCCCCAACTGCCCACCACCGCGTACGACGACATGGTCATTCACCCGCGCGAAAAGGACTTGGTGCTGGGCACCCACGGACGATCCATCATCGTCATCGACGACATCGGCCCCCTGGCCCACTACGGCTCCGCGCCCGCCGACGCGGCTGCGTTGTACGAGCCCCCGGCCGGCACCCTGATGAACTACTGGAAGGACACCTCCTACCGGGCCCAGGGCGTCTTCATGGGCACGAATCCCGCCGACGGCACGCTCGTCACCTATCGACTCGGCCCGGGCGCGGGCCCCGCCACCCTCACGGCGCGGAACGGCGCCGGCGACGTCGTACGCGTCATGCGCGTCCCTTCGGCCCCCGGATTGCACCGCGTGAACTGGGACCTCCGCCATGCGCTCCCCTCCGACGACCAGCCCGAATGGGCCGCTCACGACGCCACCGAAGTGGCTCGTCCCCTGGAGATGCGCGGCCCATTCGTCTCTCCCGGCGTGTACACCCTCGAGATGAGCGCGCGGGGCGTCGTGCGCACGCGCCACGTTTCCGTCAAGGGCGACCCCGACCTGCCGCTCACCGCCGAGGACTACCGCGAACGCGAAGCCTTCCTGCTGGAAATCCTTGAACTGGCCCAACAGCTTGATGACGAGGAGAGCGAGGCCGCCCAACAGCACCGCCGCGACCTCATGCGGATCTACAGCGCGATCAACGGCGGCGGCGTGCGACAGGGTACGCTGCACCCACCCACGACTACCCAGCGGGAGACTCTGGAACGGATCAAGGCTGCGTTGCGGCGTAGCGGGCTGGTGGCGTAGCGCTCAACGGAAGAACCACCATCCGCCCCCACTACGGAAACGGTTGTTCACCACGTTGTTGTAGATCGACCCGAACTGAATGGAGAAGCCCAGCTCCAACGAGTAGTTGAAGTCCTGGGCGCGCTGCTGAAGATTCAACAGCGCTTCCGCGTCGGTCGCGCCTTCCGCCGACAGGTAGATCTGGTCGCTGACCCACGAGATGTTGCCCTCGGCACTGACGCTGATCCCGCGGGCGATCCGAAAGTCGATGTCTCCACCGAGTCGCACGTTGTAGAGGTCCGCATCGTGGAGAAAGTGGGACCCGGTCATGCTGATCGAGGCGTCGCCCCACTGTTGTCGCTGCGACAGTTCGAACTCGAGAGACTGTTCCCAGCGGGTCTCCGCCATCTGGCCGAATACGGTCTCGTCAATGTAGCGGCGGTATGCCGGGCCGATCTTGTAGAACAGCGTCAGCGCCCGTCGGGTAGCCTCTTCGTAGGGGAAGAAGCTGTATTCGAGGGCAGGGGTGAGCTCGGCCCTGAAGTCCTGATTGAAACGGACGATCCGGCGAACTTCGCCCTGCATGCCGACGGACCAATGATCGGCGAGCGAATACGCGATCAGCTTGCTGAAGCCCCAGTCGGTCCGCGTGTCGACAAACGTACGGGCGTCCTCAAGATCAATCTCGCGCTGATTGTAGTTTACGTTGCTGCGGAAGTTCATTTTCCAGGTGGGCGTGACCCGCGACGCGCTGACGTTCCCGTCGATCCGCGTCGTGCGACGCGTCTGCTCACCGTTCAGCTCGGTCCGACCCCCAACGCGAAAGACCCAGAAATCCCAGGGATCCTCCACTTCCTCCTGCGTGACCATGCGTTCGCGGGGATCAATCTCCTCGGAATCAATGTCCAAAACGTCGACAACCTCCTGAAACGCGTCCGCCGACTGAAGGAAGTCGTTGAGGGTGGCGAAATGGAGAAGTCCGACGCCGATCGTGTGCGCAATCTGGTCGAGCGTCTCACGATCGGTATCCGTGGGCGCTGCCTGATGAGCCAGCTGGTCTTCGTAGGCGAAGTCCCCGTTCCCGATGAAGTCGAGCTGGTATTCGCGCCCGCCCGCCCCGGTGGCCTGACTCGTCATGATCAGGTGCACGTCGGCGCCCTCTGGAATGCGCACCCAGTTCACCCAGGGCAGCTCGGTGCGGAAGTAGGTGAGATCGCAGAAACGAGCCGCACAGTCCAGAAAGACGCTGAGGCGGCCGCCGTTGATTCCCTGGCCCAGCTGTGCGAACGCCGGTTCGCTCCGGCCCAGGAGGAGGATCAGTCCCGTCACGCACGCAATCGTCGCTCCAAAAAGGTTCGAGGTTCGCTTCAGCACGTTACGGGACCGCCGGTCGCGGCGGGTGGATCATCGGCGCCTCGTCGTGATCACGATCGCGCCCCCGATATGGTTGGTGCCGAACCGGGTGGTGGCGTCGGCCGCACTCATGTAGCGGATCTCGCTCACCTCCGTGGGGAGAAGGTTCCACATCTCGCCCAGCTCGCCCCGAAGTTGCCCGTCGATATAGACCCTGGCGGTCTGCGGTTGGGGGCTGCGGAGCGATGCCCCGCTCCTGGCCTGCAACCAGCGCGGACGCAGCGCCCGTACCGCTTCGAAAACGGTGCTGTGGGGCACTTCCATGAGCTCATCGCTGGTAATCAGGTTGCGTGACCGGCTGGCGCCGGCCGACTCTGCCGACGATGCGCACCCCACGGCCAGCAGCGCGACCGCTGTCAGTAGCAGTTGGGGATGATGTCTTGTGAGCATTTGCGCGCCTTGCCTCATCTTGGCACTTTCCAGTCGTTGTCCTGATGACACCCACCACCGCCGTTCCGTTGAATGGACGGTGCTTCAACCTAGAGGGAGAGGGCCGGTTGAGAAAGCCCAACGTAGTGATGACTGCCGTCGTGGCGGCTTCGTTTGCGGTGTCCAGCTGCATCTCCGCGCAGTGGATGCCGCTTCCCGAGCCGGAGATCCGCCCCGAACTCAACGTGCGCGGCGTAGTGCTCGGGAACGAGACGAACGCCCGTACGGTCGAATTCTCGGAGGTATACGACACGCGCTGGACGGAAACCCACCTGGTGCTCACCGGGGCCCTGCACGCGCCCGGCCAGCCCGACCATGGTCAGACGACGACCATGAGCTTCCCGCTGGCCGACGTCTCCGAGTTGCTGGTTCGGCAGCTCGACGGCACCCGCAGCTCGCTTATCGTTGCGGGCACGATCATGAGCGCGTCGATCCTCATCTCGTTCCTGGTGACCGGCCAAAGCGTGGACGGGGTCCCGATCGGCACGGACCAGTAGGCGCCAGCCCACCCATCAGTCGAACCCCCCCGCCGGCCAGCCTGTGGCCGACGGGGGGCTACCTGCTACGTACAAACCGCGGAGTTCTGGATCTCCGGGTTCAGCGTGCATTCGATTTCTGGAACCGGCATGCACGACACGCGCGGCTCCGCACCCGGACCAATCAGCGTTCCGCCCTGTAGGAACGGATGCTGCCAGCGGTCCAGATCAAAGAGCCTGCGCCCTTCGATCCACAGGGTCAGATAGCGTTCCCGATCCAGAATCGACCAGGCGTCGTCCTGCGCGTTGGGGAACTCCAGCGCCCCCACCGCAGTCGGCTGCTCAATCGGATCGGCTCCGTAGAACGCGCGCGCCTCGTTGACCTTTGACGTGAACGTCGCCAAGTCGCCGCTGATCAACGCAGCTTCCGCCTCGATCAGGCGCATCTCGGTACCGGTCACGATCGGCACGTCGCTGCCCTGCTCATGGTACTTGTCCTGCCGGTAGTGCGCGGTCAGGCCGTCGGCCCCCTGGTGCGCCCCGCTACCCTGGCCCGTGCACGTCCCCGTGGGCGTCACGCCCTTCGTGGGATCGGTGGGATCGTTCCAGGAACCGCAGATCGTGTACGGCGCGCGAGGGTCGCCATCGAAGACCGTCTGGGCCGGCGTCGCCCAAACACCCACCTCGGCACGGCCCCAGGACTCGTTCCACACCCCGTTGCTGTTCGCGGTGAGGTGGTAGATCGCGCTGTGCACGAAGTCGGTTGGCACCTGCGAGGCGGCCTGAACCGCCGCCGACCAGTCGCCCTTGCCGACATGTGCCTGGGCGATGCCGCCATGCGCAGCGGTGACGAAATTGCTGGTGCCGGCGGCGTTCCCAATCGTGATGGCCTGATTGAGGGCCACGATTGCGCTGTCGAACGCGGCCTCTCGCGGTTGCACCGGCCCTATGTCGTAGACCACGTCACAGAAGTTCTCGCCCAGGATCCGGTGCGCCAGCCCCATCAGCAGGAACACCCGCGCGGAACCGGCGAAGCTGTTGGCTTCGCCCTCCAACACTTCCTGAAGCCGCTCCCAGGCGCCGCCTGCGGCCCAGGCGGCTTCGTGGGTCTGTTCCCAGTGTCCTTCCGAGTTCTCGTTGTCGAAGACGCCCCGCCGGTACTGTCCGGTCGAGAAATAGCTGCCCGTTCCGGCCAGGTCGTCGGTCAGGCGGGCAATGTCGAAGGCGTAAAAGTCGCCAATGTCGTTGAACTCGGCCGAGACCCCGGAAACGAGGATCGGCATCAGGTCGCGCGTAGTGAGGTCCTCGTCCAGGATTGACCCCGGATTCAGGACTTCAAGGTCGCAACCGGAGAGTGCCAAGGCGGCGATCAGGGCCGCAACGCCCTTGCTTCCCATTCGCTTAGTCATCGTTCGATCCTCCCATCAGAAGTTCAAGGAGAGATTCATGATCAGGATCTTGGGTGGCGCCATGTTGTAGTACTCGTTAGGCGTCGAGTCGCCGAACCCATTGTCGTTCGCTTCCGGATCCAGCCCCCGGTAGTCGGTCCACGTCATCAGGTTCTTCCCCGCGATCCCGATCTGGGCGCTGCGGGCTCCAGGAATCAGCCCGTCGGGCAGACGATAGGTTAGCGACGCTGAGCGGATCTTGAAGAAGTCCGCCGCATCGGTCCACATGCCCTGATCCGAGTAGGGCCCAATGCAGCGCGCGATGTCCGCCGCCGGCAACCCCATCTGGGCTACCCGCGACGATCCCGATCCGCTAAGGCCATAGTACATGTCCTGGATCGCGGGACATCCGTCGCCCGGCCACACGCGCCTGCGCACGTTCTGATACGCGATCCCAATGGGCCGCACCATCCCGTACTGACCCTCGCCAACCAAATCGAGAGTGAAGGAGTGCCACAGCGTCAGGCGAGTGTTGAGCCCGATCGTCTCGGTGGGGAAGAGGTTGCCGATATAGCCCTTCTCCCACTGGGGAAGCGCCCCAATCTCGTCGGGATTCTGCAGAATGTCGTCCCATCTGATCCAGAGCGGAAGACCTAGCTGCCGACTGGTCCCAAGATCCTCCAGGGGACCAAGGTCTGTGATTTCGCTGTCGTTGGTGCTGTAGTTCACCCCAATGTCCCACTCGATGTCGTCGGTCCGGACGGGCACGAAGTTGACGAGCGTCTCGGTGCCCCAGTTCTGGACTTCGCCAAGGTTCCGCAGCGTCGCCTCTTCGGTCCCGCCCGAGGGCGCTTCCTGCACGCCGATCAGGGCATCGCGGGTGGTCTGATCGTACGCCGTGACCTCGACGCTTATCCGACCGTTCAAGAACGACGCGTCCACGCCATACTCAATCTCGGAAGACACCTCCGGGCCCAGGTCGGCGTTGCCCAGGTTGGCAATGATCACGCCAGGCACCTGCTCGTCGGCCGAAATCGCTTCGTAGATCCGCTTGGCGGCGAATGCGCCGGGAGCCTTGCCGGACTCTCCCCATGCGGCCCGCAGCTTGACGGTCTCAGCCCAATCGAACGGGAAAAAGGCCTCGTCCGAAATAGTGTAGGCCGCCTGTAGCTTGGGATACGCAGCCAGGCCGAAGCCCTCGCCAAACGTACTGAACCCGTCCCAGCGCATGCCGCCCGTAATGAACAGCTTGTCGTTGAGCCCGACCATCTCCTGAACGAAGAAGCCGCCGTTTCGCGTCGTAATCCGCCCTTCGAATACCCGCGGATTGTTGCCACCGCCCAGCACCTGTTCGCCCGGCCCCGCAAACAGCTCGTCGAAACCGTTGAGGGTGTAGTTGAACTCCTCGTAGAGCTGACCGCCGAAGGCCAGGTTGGAAGAAATGTTCTCCCACGGGCTGTAGTCGAACGTCCCGCTGTAATCGAACGTGAGATTGCGGTCGAACTGTTGATCGATCTCGCGATCGCCGGTGGACTCCTCGTAGAATCCCCAGCCCTTGAAGTCGATGAAGTCGGACGACGTGTAGTCGATTCCCACGTTCATGCGATGGGAAAAGAGGTTGTTCGGCTGCCAGGTTGCGGTCAATCCGGTCACGTACTGGTCCAGGTGCGTGAAGATCTGGTTTTCGAGCACCAGCGAGTCGTCGTTACCGGGGGTGTAGCCCCGGTCGCCGCGCAGCACGTTCAGGTACAGCCCCGACGCGTTGTTTCCGTTCGGAATCCAGGTAATGTTCCTGCGCGCGTAGCTGCTGTTCAGCTGAATGTTGACCCCGTCGAGGGGCTGGAAGGAGATGTTGGCCCGGATGTTGTAGTTGTCGGCGCCTTGCGGGTCCACGACTCCCTGCCGGTCGCCGTACTGACCCGACACGAAGTACGTCGCCGTCTCGCCGCCGCCCCGCACGCTCAGGTTGAGCACCTGGTGACGCGCGTTGCGGAACCAGCTCCCACTCTCCGGGCAACCCGGCTCGTCCACGCCGATCTGCCCGGTCTGATGGTTGAGCATGCTCGGGTCGCGGCAGGTATTGAGGAACAGCCCCGAAGGATTCACGTCGATTCCGGGTCCCTGGTGTGGCATGACGCTCACGCCCTGCTCCATCGAGACGTTCCACGCCGGAGCGCCCGCCACGCCGCGTTTCGTGAAGATCTGAATCACGCCGCCTGCGGCTTCCGTCCCGTACAGCGTGGTGGCCGCCGGCCCCTTGATCACCTCCATGCGGTCGATGTCGGCGGGGTTGATCATGTCGAAGGCCGAAGGCGTCTGCGCCCCCTCGTCGTCGGAGCCGATCGGGTTGCTCTCCATCCTCACCCCGTCCACATAGATGAGCGGGTTGTTGCCCTGCGTCAGCGAGTTGTTGCCCCGCAGGCGAATCTGGCTGGCCGCGCCCACCTGACCGCTGTGGTCGTTGATCTGGATCCCGGCGGTGCGTCCTTGCAGGACGTCGCCGAAGTCCGTGATCGCCGTCAGCTCGATGTCCTCCGCAAGGACCTGGCTGACGGAGTTGCCCACCTCGCGACGACGGGCTTGTCCCGCCGTACCGGTGACGATCACGCCCTCAAGCGAAATGGCGTCCTGGCGCATGTTGAAGTCGGCCGTGGCCGCGCCACCTTCCGGAACGGTTACCTGCATCTCGACGGTGCCGTAGCCGATCATCACCACCCGTACCGTGTGCTCCCCGGCCGGTACGTTGATGATCAGGTAGCGTCCCACGTTGTTCGCCAAGCTCCCGAGCGGCGTGTCCACCACCGAGACCTGGGCTCCCGCAATGGGCGCCTGGCTGACAGCATCCTGAACGCTGCCCGTGATCGTTCCGGTTTGAGCTGCCGCGCTCCCCGTCAGCCCCGCGAGCAAGGCAAAGACGAAGGAAGCGACAACGCCGAGCGAAGCAAGTCGCCCGGCACCATTCTGTCCATGAAGTCGCATGGCTCCTACTTTTGTGGTGGGCAGGGGTTTGGCACCGCACCCTCGGTAAGCCAAACGCCTCACCCTGTGTAACGAATGCGTGCCAACATATTGGGGCGGGAAGCTGGAGCCCGCAAGAAAATCCCTACCAATCCGATCGCGCCCTACCGATCCGAGCGTGGCGAGACCCTGCAATCCGTCAAGGTCGAGCACGTCACCGACAGTCGCCGGCGGTCCCTTTCCGGCACCGCCAATATCGATGCCGCGGCTACAGCCTCGCGCACGTCAACCCGTCGCGGCGGCCGAAAGGTGATGTGCATGCGCCAACCCTGCCGCCCGTTGGCCTCATAGGGCTCCAGCGCGACGTCGCCAATCCAGTCGACCTCCCGCAGCTCTCGATTCAAGACGGACATCTCCGCCTGACTCGCGGGACCCCTTCCCATTTCCAAAGTCAAGGTCTCGTCCGAGAACGGATAGTTTTCGCGCCACCGGTTCACGGCCTCGTTGACTTCCCGCCAGTCGCCTCCCGACGCAAGCAGATGCTGTGCGTAGTCGCGCAACAGAAACTCGTTGTGCTTTACCCCCGCGGCGAGCGCGTCCTCGAAGTGGGCGACAAAGTCCCCCTCGTTCCCCCTCACAATCGACTGCACCCCTTCCAGAAAGTCCGTGTCGGGATCATCGGGGTTCACGTCCCTGACCACATCGGTCATCTCCGCCCATCGGTCGCTGGCCCAGTCGACGGGATCGCCTTGCATCGACAGGTAGAACTCCCGCAGCCCAACCGCCACGCCCACCCCGTAAATCACAAAGAGAATGCGGTATTTCCCAAAGAGCGCGCGCAAGCGGTCGAATCGGCCCACGGAACGCCGCCTGCTCACAGTCCCCCCTGCACTTGCCGATCCCGCACCTTCCAAATGAACGAATCGACGTAGTAATGCAGCAGCGCGTAGGCGTACAGCATCATCTGCGACCACAGCTCGTACCCGCCCGCGTAGTCCAGGGCCGGAATGTTGAACTGCGGTATTGCCGGGTAAGGCGCAAAGTTCACCACGCCGAAGCCGAATTCGTCCAGGGGTCGGTTGATGAGGAGTTGAAACGCGACCGCATAGGCCCCGCCCAGGATCAGAAACCATCGCAGCCTGCCGCTCCCGGTGAGCCTGCTCCATAACCCAGGCCTCGACGCGCCCGTGGCCGCCGAACGACTCATGAACGCGTACACCATCACGATGTACTGCACCCCGTGCATGACCCGGTGCGCCACCGCGTACAGCAGGATCGAGTTGGTGTGCCACGCCACGAAGTACCACAGGAAATAGCTCGCGGCAATGAAGCCGTACTTGACCGGGTTGATCGCCCGGCCCGCCCTGACCGTCTTGCGAAGGTGCAGCAGGTACACGATCAGGTAGCCCCCCGTCACGATCCAGCTCAGCAACAGCAGTCCCTCGACGAACCCGGTCGAGATCGGGATCTGCATGCGGTGGAGCTCGCGGATCCACAGGAACCGGAACATGGGCGCCTGCAGGAACATGTTCCCGTACAGGATCCAGTGCAGGGCCAGGTCGTACTTGCGGGTGCTGTCCAGCCCCGTCTTCGCCTTGAAGTCGTAGACGCGGCTGAAGCCGTGCTGCTGCATGATGCTGTGCTGGTGGTCCCACGCCGACACCAGCAGCAGCAACGTGATGGGCGCCCACGCCAGCCCTGCGGCCGTGAACGAGAAGATCGCGATCGGCCCCACGATCAAGTGTGCCTTGAAGCGCTCCCAGACTTCGGGCATCCCGTAGCTGCGCACCCAGGTCGCGTAGTGGTGCGGGGTCGTTACCCACAGGTTGATCGACGCCACCGCCACGTACGGCAGCCACGCCTGGAACCCCAGGGCAAGCGCCACCGCGGCGAACGGGAGCCCCAGAAACCAGACCGAATCCGCCCGCGGATTCAGGATATAGCCGGTTCTGAACATGCCTTCACGGTGATTCCTCGTCCGAGAGCGTCACAGCTACTGAAGAATACCACCCCTAACCGTCAACCGAAAGCTACCTGGTCGACCGATTCGGCGAGAACCACCCAAACCGGATACCTTATTGCTCCTACACGGCCGCCCTGAGCCTGCTCCTGGAGCGCGCCGACATCCGCCACAACGTCAACCGTTGGGAGATACCGACATGCTATTTGCCGCTCATTCGGGCTTGCGATTTCTCGTGTTGGTCGGTGGGCTGTTCGTGATCCTGTACGCCGCCGTGGGTCTGTTCGGCAATCGCGAGTACTCGAGTGCGATGGCCCGGCTGGTCGCGGTATTCACCGGGTTGCTGCATCTGCAGGTCCTGGTCGGCGTGGCCACGCTCTTCACTCGCCCATTCGGCACGACCATGATCGGGCACATCTTCCTCATGATCGCCGCGGCCGCCGTGGCGCAGTTCACGGCTTCGGTCGTCAAGCGCAGGCCACCCGAGGCTCGTAGCTACGGCCCCCACTTGGTCGGCACGGTCCTCGCCATGGCGTTCATGGCGCTCGGCATCATGGCGATTGGACGCGGGGTGCTGCAGAGCACTCTGTAGGCTGCGCCACGATACCCCCTTGACGTCAGGCGGGGCGCCCCGCTGCCGCGAAGCACCCCGCCTGGTCCCGGCTCCAGCTGGAGCCGGGACCCGTTCAGCCGGTCAACCGGGTTCGGCAATCACATTAGCCAGTCGGTCCGTTCACGTTCGGATTCGTGTCCACCTCGCCACGCGAGATCGGGAAGCACAGATCCTGCTGAACTAGGTGAGATCCCTCGTGCTGACTGCCCGACGGCATCTCGAGAGGATGTCTGTCGCCGGGCGTGTTGTCGCGATTCCAGCGGAAGAAATCACCCAGGCGACGACCTTCGAGCCAGAGCTCGACGCCGCGCTCGTGCTTGAGCGCTGTCCACGCCTCAGTGGTATTCGTGGCCTCGGCCGGCATGAAGTCAACGGCAGCGCGGAGTGCGTTGATCTTGGCCATCGCACCCTGCCAGTCGCCCGAATTCAACATCGCTTCGGCCTCGATTAGCCGCATTTCCGTACCCTTGGACAGCGGAACGTCCGTACCGGCGTCTGCGTACTTGGTCTGCGGCCACCATTCCACTTGTCCGCAGCACTGCACGGCGGCGTCGCCGGTCTCGTCGGTGGTCCGGTAAGGCGCCCGTGGGTCGCCCTCGGGATTGTTGGGGCTCATGCTGTAGTCTTCATACTTCGTGTACTTCTGGGTATGGGCCTTGTACGGCTCGGCCTGTGAAGCGAATTGAATACGGTTCATCGTGTCCCACCCGTACTCTGCCGTGTAAGGCATGTTCCAGACGAAACCGTCGGGGACTCCCGCGGCGTCCGAAACCGCTCCGGCCCAGTCTCCCATGAACGCCTTGACCGACGCGCGCGCCGCCACCGCAGCCGTAGCCATGTCGCCGGAAGTCATCGCAGCCGCTTGATCAAAGCGCGCGATGGCCCGATCGTAGTACACGCTGCGCGAACCGGCTGCCTCGCCGTCCAACACCGACACGCAGAAATTCTCACCCAGAAGTCGGTACGCGTAACCCGTCCACAGGTAGGCTTCGCCCAGAGACGCCTGGCTTTCCGCCCCGGTCTCCATGATTTTCGCGATGCCGTCGTCGCCCCACCAGCGGGCCCGTTGAGAAAGGTTCCAGTGGGTGTTGACGGTCTCATAGTCGAGCTCTCCGTTCTGCCACTCGACTGCGATCCCGAAGGTGCCGGTGGAGCCCGAAGGGTGGACTTCGCGCGAGATAGCGGCCGACGTGTATCCAACCCAGTTTTGCGCCTCGGATGCTGCGCGCCCGATGCCCTTGACGATCGCTTCCTGGGCCTCGACCTCAAACAGGAACTCCTCCTGGACGCGACCGGGATTTACGACGTCGATGTCGCAGGCTCCCAACGCGACGACCAGGGCGGTGGGCAGGAGGGAAGCCTTCCACATCGTTTCCGACGCGATCTTTGCCATGTGTTTCATTGTCATCCCTCCTTTAGAAGACGACTTGCATTGCGAAGGTGTAGAACGCGGGCGGCGGCACGTGTTCGAGCATCGAGCGAACGCGGGTGTTGTAACCGACATTGCCGCCGACCTCTGGATCGAGCGTGCGCATGAGCGGATCGACCCAGCGGAAGAAGTTCCGCGCCGAAATGGTCACGTTGGCTCGTGAAGCCCCGATCATTGCGGGCAAGCCGTCCGGCAGCGGTGCCTGCAAGCTGACCTCGCGGATCTTGAAGAAATCGGACGGCTGGATTGCGAAGTCCGACTGGTACCACTGGACGTCACACCGTGCGCGCTCCTCGGCGGTGAGCCCCTGGTAACCGGCTGTCTCCCAGGTGTTGTACGCCTCGAAGCACCCTGCCCAACGCACGGAGCGGCGAGTGGCGGCGGCCTGGGCGCCGTTGTACATGAACGCGCCGCCCTGGTATTCCGCCCGAGCCGCGAGCGTCATTCCTCCCGGCAGCCCGAACGACGTATGGAAGCCAGCGACCGTCGTGGGCTGGTTCGGTCCGTGGACACAGTCCTCCTCAATGATCGGATCCGCGAGCGCCTCCGCATTGGCGACACAGTCCGAGCGAATGACCGGTGCGGGCTCGCCTTCCACCACCCATCCGAAGCCGCCGATCGAGAAGTTGGGCGAACCACCGAGAGTGATGATCTCGGAATCGTTCAGAGCCAGAGAGCTGCCGATATCCCACGTCCACGTGTCGTTACGGACGATCATGTAGGAGAAGCCGAGCTCAAACCCGCTGTTGGCAAGCTCGCCCACGTTGGCCAGCTGCGAGCTGCTGAATCCCAGCGACGGGATCTGACGCACGCTGAACAGCGCCTTGGACGTGTTCTGCGTGAAATAGGTGAAATCGAGCGCCAAGCGATCGTCGACGAACGATCCTTCAAAGCCCATCTCCAGCTCGGAAGTGGTCTCGGGACCGATTTCAGAGTTGCCCACGCTGCTGGGCAGGAATGCCGGCACGCCACCCCAGCCGGCGGCGCCGAAGGTCCTCACCGCGTCAAACGCGCCGGGGGCGCGACCTGCCTGGCCCCAAGCGGCCCGCAGTTTCATCGAACCCCAGTCGTCGTTCCAGAAATCCTCGTCCGAGACAATGTAGGACCCGGACACCTTGGGATACGCTTGCAGGCCGAAGTCCGCGCCGAAGGCGGAGTTGCCGTCCACGCGCACGCCCACCGTGACGAAGTACTTATTGGAAAAGTCCAACCTGTTTTCTACGAACAGTCCAGCGTTGACGACCCGGGTCCGATCCTCAAAGCCCAGCGTGATGCCCGCGTTGTCCACGTCCGGGTTACCGGGTCCGGGGAAGTTCTCCCCGTAGGCGGTCGTAACTTCGCGTCGTTCCGTAATGGACTGTCCCCCGAAGGAAAGTGCGGAACGGATCCCCGTGGGGAGATCGAAGTTGAGCGATCCGACGTAGTCGAACGTGAGCGTGTTGAATTCGTAGCGGGACGTGGCAAGAATCCCCGACGGAGCCCGAATGAAGCCGAACGGACGCAAATTCCGGTTGTCCTGCTGCGCCAGATCGTAGCCGATGCTGAGCCGGTTGTTGAAGTTGGTCATCGGCGAATACGTAGCCGTCAGTCCCGTGATCAAATGGTCGATCTGCGTGGTGATGTCCTGATTCAGGAACGGGTTGATTGCGTTGAACGACTCGTCGTTCAGGTAGTTGCGGTCGCGACGGAACGTGTTCAGGGTCATTCCGTGGGCGTTGTTCCCCGCCGCCGTGTGGGCCAGCTGATCGTTCGTGTAGGACGTGTTCCACTGGAGCTGGAGGTCCTCGCGCGGAGAAAACGTGAAGTTGCCTCGCAGAATGATCTTCTTCTCGTTGTCGTTCGGAAGCACGCCGTCGTCGTTCTCATAAGATCCCGACACGAAGTAGCGAACCGCTTCGGCGCCGCCGCCCACGCTCATCGAGTAGTTCTGCTGGTGCGCACCCATGTCGCTGAACAGGCCGTTGTCGCAGGGCTGATCGGGCACCACGATGGGGTCGCTGCACATCGGCTTGTGACCGCGCAGCCAGGGATTGATGAAGATGAAATCGGAACGTCCGCCAGACAGTGAAGTGGGGTTCTCCGACGGGGGCCGCACGGACGGATCCGGGCCGAACGTGAGGTTGCGGGCGACACCCTGATTCACTTGGCCGTTCCATGTCGCGGCGCCGACGCTCCCCCGCTTGGTGAAGATCTGAATCACCCCAGCCGACGCTTCCGTGCCGTACAGCGTGGTCGCGGCGGCTCCTTTGATCACCTCGACCCGTTCGATGTCTTGCGGGCTGATGCTGTTGAGCGGGCTGGACACGTCGTTGTTGCTCCGGCCCGAGTACCCGACCGGCGGGACGTTCTTGGCAAAGCCCTCGCTTCGCACCCGCACGCCGTCCACATAGATCAACGGCTGGTTCGACTGCGTCATGGAGACGTTGCCGCGCAGTCGGATCATCGCGCCGCCCCCGGAGCTCGCGGAACTCTGGGTAACGGACATGCCAGGCACGCGCGCCTGGAGCAATACGTCCACGTTGGTGGGCGGCCCCACGATCTCCTCTTCGACATTCAGCTGCGAGATCGAGTTGCCCACTTCACGACGACGCGCCGCCCCCGCCGTGCCGGTCACCACGATCTCGTCCAGACCAAGCGCCTGGGCTGCCAGGGCGAAGTCCTGCTGCACCGTTGCGCCGGCGCCGACCGTGATCTCCTCTTCTACTGCGGTATAGCCGATTCGCTCGGCGCGCAGCGTGTACGTGCCGGCGGGCACGTTGAGAATGATGAAGCGGCCATTGTCGCGCGACAGCGTTCCCAGGCCGGTCCCCACCAGGTGCACCTGCACGGATTCAACCGGGCGCTGACTCGCCGCGTCGGTGACGCTCCCGGCGACCGTGCCGGTCTGCGCCTGCGCGGCGCTGGGCACCACCAGCGCCAGTGCGAGGATTGCCACCCCCGCCGCAGCCGCGCCGCTCCAAGCAGAGCGGACGGATTCCAACATTCGATTTACCATGTTCGTTCGACTCCTCCTGAACATTGTTGGAACTGTCGGGCCGATATCCCCGGGACTTTCCCGGCGCGGCGCCGACTCATTGATTCTGCTGAATATTGATTGTCACCTCCGCAATTGCCACCCCCTCGACCACGTCTTCGGCTCTCGCGCGGACCGTAAAGCGCCCCGCGGTGCGGTAGGTGTGCTCCCGCGCGCCCGAAGCCGTTTGGGCCCCGAGGGCGGCCAGCGAGTCCACCGCACCGTCGCCCCACTCGAAGACGATGCCGTAGAGGTTTCGACCACTCACATCATAAAGCACCGCCAGTTTCGTGTCGACCACGCCGGTTTCCGGCCCGATCAGTTCAATCGACAGCGGCGTGCCGATTTCGTCGTCGTAGCAGGCCAGGAGGCTGGCCACGAAAGCGCACAGGACAGCGGCTCTCACGGGATCGAAAAGGGGATCGAGATAATCACCACTCTGTCTTCCACGGGCGGCGGAGGCGGATCTCCCTTACCCTGTCTGCCGCTCTGGATAATGTTCCAGGCGATCCCACCGAGTGCCGCTACCACCACCCCGCCGAGGCTGTAGCTGCGGGCCCTGTCAAGCGAACGAAGTTCGATGTCGGCCACGCCGTCGGCCGGTATCCGCAAACGCTGGCTGTAGGATTCGATCTGAATGCCCTCCGCGACGGTGACCACGGGAACCTCCAGCAGCATTCCGTCGGCGCTGGCGTCCACAACGGTGCCCTCGACAAGACGGTCGCCGCCCAACAGATGTTCGTCGAGCTCTTCGTGAAGCTCCGGGGTCAGCAGGGTGCGCACCCGCTCGCCGCCGTGCAGCTGGGCGAGGCTGGCGGGCCTGTACGAATGGCAACCTGCGGCAAAGGCGAGCAGGGACAGAAAAACGGCAGGACGGGATACTCTCATATTAGGAGTAAACCTAACATGCAGGGACGCGAGCAACGATGTCCCAAGGAGGCAGGGTGACGTCCACCACAGCAACAGGTCGAGAGAAAGTCAGCAACGCCCAGGAATCGCGCGACCTGGCGGAAGGCGCGCGCGAAAGCCGGTGGCGCGGGCGAAGTTTCATGAAGGAGCTCTTCGGGGGCCGTCTTTCGCTCGATCTAATCCACCCGCACCCGGTGCAGAATCCAGAGGAAGGAGCCCGGGCTGCCCCGTTTCTGGATCGTCTGCAGCGCTTTGTCGACGCGCACGTTGACGGCGATGCCATTGACCGAGACGCCTGGGTTCCGGATTCGATCCTGGAAGGGCTGGCGGAGATCGGCGCATTCGGAATCAAGATTCCCCGCGAACACGGTGGCCTGGGTCTCTCCCAGATCTCCTACAATCGTGCGCTCGCCATCGTGGCCAGACGCTGTGCGTCCACGGCGGCCTTCCTCTCCGCACACCAGTCCATCGGCGTACCGACGCCGCTGGTCCTGTTCGGCACCGAGGCGCAGAAGCGCGAGTACCTGCCCCGGGCAGCCGGGGGCGAGCTGTCGGGGTTCGCGCTCACCGAGGCCGACGTGGGCTCCGACCCCGCCAACATGTCCACCTATGCCGAGCTCGACGCCGACGGCGAATACTATGTTCTCAACGGCGAGAAGCTGTGGACCACCAACGGCCCGCGCGCCAAGTTGCTGGTCGTCATGGGCCGCACGCCCCGCCGCGAGGGCGTCGGTGGCAGCCGGCCGATCAGTGCCTTCATCGTCGAGACCGATTGGGAGGGCGTGGAGGTCGTGCAGGTGTGTCGTTTCATGGGGTTGCACGGCATCTCCAACGGCGTGCTGCGGTTCCGCGACGTGAAGGTCCCAAAGGAGAATCTGCTTTGGGGCGAGGGGAAAGGGCTCAAACTGGCACTCATTACTCTGAACACCGGTCGCCTGGCGCTTCCGTCTTTCTGCACGGCGTCGTCGAAAGAGTACGTGCGCGCCTGTCGCAAGTGGGCCAACGAGCGCGTCCAGTGGGGCGTTCCCGTCGGCAAACACGATGCCGTCGCGCAGAAGCTTGGCCGCATGGCGGCGGAGACGTACGCCATGGAGGCCGTGGTGGAGCTGGCCGCGGCCATGTCGAGCGCGAAAAAGCTGGACATTCGCCTCGAGGCCGCCATGGCCAAGCTGTGGCACAGCGAGAAATCCTGGGACCTTGTGAACGACGCGGTGCAGATTCGGGGAGGACGCGGATACGAAACGGCCGACTCCCTGCGCGAGCGCGGCGAAGACCCCGTGCCGCTGGAGCGGTGTCTCCGCGACGCGCGGATCAACCTCATCTTCGAGGGCACCAGCGAGATCATGCGCCTGCTGATGGCGCGCGAGGCCGTTGACCGTCACCTGGCCGTGGCCGGAGAGGCGATCGACGCGCGTCTCCCCGCGAGCAGACGGCTCAGGGCCGCGCTCAAGGCGGCGACTCACTACGCGGCCTGGTATCCGAGTCGGTGGTTGGGATGGGGGCGGTGGCCGCGGTATGGGGCGTTCGGGTCCCTCGCCACCCACATGCGCTACGTGGATCGCAAGTCCCGCAAACTTGCGCGCACCGTCTTCCACGCCATGCTGCGCTTTGGCCCAGGGCTCGAGGCGCGGCAATCCGTGCTCGGCAGACTGGTCGACATTGGCGCCGACCTCTTCGTCATCTCGGCATCCTGCGTGCGCGCCATGAAGCACCTGGAAGACGACCCGACCGACCGCACGGTGTTGGAGCTGGCCGCCGGGGCCAGTCGGTTGGCGCGGCGCAGGATCGACGATCGCTTCCGCAAGATCTTCCGCAACGACGATGCCGAGATGTACCGGCTCGCCCAGAACGTCATGGCGGATCGCTACGCCTGGGTCGAGCAGGACACGGCCTGGGTCGAGAAATGACGGCCCGGAAAGCGCTGTTCTTCGTACTGGCCTGGACGTTGGCGCTGCTGCTGCTTGGCAGCGTCGTTCACGCCACCGAATCCAGCCTGGCCTGCCCCGACTGGCCAACCTGTTTCGGCACGATGATGCCCGAAATGACGGGGGGCGTTTTCTGGGAACACCTCCATCGGCTGTGGGCCGGCGCGCTGGTCCTGCTGTTCCTGTTCACGGTCGTCGTCGTCCGTCGCGAGCTTCCCGAGCGCACCGGCGTGTTCCGCATGGGCATAGCCGGCGTGGTCTTGTTGCTGGTCCAATCCGTATTGGGCGGCCTGACGGTGATCTATCGGCTGCCCGACGCCATCTCGACGTCGCACCTGGCGCTGGCTCTCGTGTTCCTGGCGCTGGTCACGATCATGCTGGTCCGAACGGGCGAGTCCGCCAACACCATTGCAGCACCCGCCGCACGCGCATCCGCCAGGGCGACCCGCCGGGCGGGCGCCTGGGCCGCGGGGCTCGTCTTCGTGCAGTCCGTGGTGGGAGCCCTGGTCCGCCACACCGATTCCGGCATGGCCTGCCCGGACGTGCCGCTATGCCTCGGCAGGTTGATCCCCCCGCTTGATCACCCCATGGTGCAGCTTCATTTTTTGCACCGCTTGCTCGGCGTCGCGGTGGCGCTGGTTGTGCTCAGACTCAGCTGGCGGGTCGTCAGCCGGACGGGCCCCGATCGGGTCTCCCGACGGCTGGCCGCCTGTCTCGGCGTGGGCGTCGTCGCCCAAGTCGTGCTCGGCTTCGTTTCCGTAGCGTTCCGCCTCGGCGTTCCGTACGTATCCGCTCACACCCTCCTGGCCGCAACCCTCCTCGCCCTGGCGGTGGCGATGGCGACCCGGCGGCCCGCAGAGATGCGACCATGAACCTGGAAACCATCGGCAGCGGCTTGGCCGCCCTCAACGCCTCGCTCAATCTGACCAGCGCCATCCTGCTCGTCACGGGGTTCCGCTTCATACGCAAGGGGCGAATGGAAGATCACCGACGCTGCATGATCGGCGCCGTGACGGCCGGCGCGATCTTTCTGGTCTTCTACGTGACTCGCTTCCTGCTCACGGGAACTCACGCGTTTGCCGGCCCCGAGTGGCTGCGCGGGCCGTATCTGACGATCCTGTTCAGTCACATGTTCGCGGCCATGGTGGTCGTGCCGCTGGCGGTTCGGTTGCTGGTGCTTGCCGGGCGTGAGCGCTTCGATTCACACAAGCGATTGGCACGCTGGACGTTTCCGCTGTGGCTGTACGTGTCCGTGACCGGTCTCGTGGTCTACGCCATGCTCTACCATCTGTAGCTACCCGGGCGGGTCGGTTGCGCTATCCGCGGGTCGGTTGCGCGACCCAGCGACAGGTGGGGTCGCCGCGGGTCTCACAGCGGGTTTTGGCCAGCGTCCAACCGTTGCCCATGCTGTCGACGAGCGCCTGTTCGCAAAAGCCGGTCACGATCTCGCAGGCGTCGCCGGTGGGGTCCACTTGAACGAACGGAGAAGCCGACGCCTCGAATACGAAATCGCCGGACACGAACCCGCCCAGGCGCCTCCCGAGAAGCTTGCGAAACGCACGCGCGATCCGCTTCTTAACCAGGCGGAGGCGAAGCCCCTCAGGCAGCCATTGCCTGACGCGACGCACCTTGGTGGGGGCGAGCTCCGACCCGGTAAAGAAGAACACCGTCGCGGCGTCCTGTCGCTTCAACACCAGGCGAATGAACTCGTCGAACTCGTTGCCCGTAAGCCTATGGCCCTGCCGAATCTGTGCGCGCAGCAAGCGGATCTGATGATTCACGGCCGGATTCAATCCCAACCTGCGCGGCAGGGTCCGGCGAACGTCTTCCGACTGAAACCGATCGACCGGATGGTCCACGGACTTCATCGCCTCCAAGAGGGCGAGAGCAACCTCCGCTGCCACCTGGCGCTTCCCACGCTGACTCAACGATTTGCCCTCCGGCTCAACGATTTGCCCTTCCGGCCAAACCATTTCTAATTTGATTCCCCATGAAGCGCCACCCCGTTTTCGATCCTCCCGAGTACCGCGACTGGACTGCGGACCCGGAGCTGGTAGTCCACTACGGCGAGCGAATCGCGCGCGATCCGTCACGCGCAAGCCTTGTCGAGGCGTTGGATGCTTCCGCTCTGCTCGGTCTCTACCGCGATCTCGTCGTCACCCGACTTCAGGATATCGCCCTAAAACGATGGGTACGTCAAGGGGTCATCAGCAAGGCATGGCTCGGAACCGGTGAAGAGGCCGCTACCGTGGGTTGCGTGGCGGCGCTCCAGCGCGGCCGCGACGTCGTCGTGCCCATGATACGAAACGCGGGCGCCTGTCACATGATGGGGCTTCCTTTGGAACACGGGTTCACCTGCTATCTGGGAACCGCCGCCAGTCCCAGCGGGGGGCGCGATTTTCACTACGGCGATCTCGCAAAGGGCGTGATTCAGCCGGTCAGCCACATGGGAACGAGCGTCCCGGTTGCCGCCGGCGCGGCGCTTGCCTTCAAGAACCGAGGCGAACCGCGCGTGGCCCTCACCTGGACCGGAGACGGCGCCACCCGTACGGCGGCCTTCCACGAAGGCATGGTCTTCGTCGCACGGTTGGGGGCGCCCCTCATCTTAGTCATCCAGAACAACCAAGTCGCCTTGGGTACCACGGTCGACCAGCACGGCGCATCGAAACCAGGGGACGTGCCGGCTGCATACGGAATCACCCACCTCGCGTGCGACGGCAACAACGTCCTCGACGTATACGCGGCGACTGCACTGGCCAGGGAGCAGTGTTTGAAGGGAAAGGGTCCTGCCGTCGTAGTGGCGGAGACGTTTCGCATGGGAGGGCATGCAACGCACGACGAGAGTGAAGCTCGCGAGACCTTCGCGGCGGAGCTGTTTCGGCATTGGGGCCGCCGCGATCCAGTGGGGCTGTTCGAGGCCTGGCTGGTCGGTCAGGGGGTGCCCGTGGCGGCGATAGAGCAAGTGGAACGCGCTGCCGAGCGCGCCGTGCGCGAGGCGGCCGACCGCGCGCTGGAGTCGCGCAACGACTTCGCGGCGCCGGACTGGGCGCAGTTTCAGGGTTTCTCGCAGGGCGGGGTGCTGCACGGATTGGCCCACCGACTGAACGCACAAGAATAGGGAAGGATACACGACCATGTTCGACAATCTCCGCCGCGCCTTCAGGGAGGCCGCGGACAACTTCAACCGGGAAATGGCCAGGGATGCCGTGCCGGAGTCGGTGGACCGGCTGTTGAAGGGGATGGAGGAAGAGGCGGTTGCCGCCAAGAGCCACCTCGAATCGATCCGCAGGGAGCTGGACGCTACTCGCAAGCGCGCGGCCGCGGAGAGGCGCGAGGCCGACGTGTGCCGACGCCGCGAGGAGCTGGCCCATGGCATCGGCGACGAGGAAACCGCGACCATCGCGGCGAAGTTCTGCAAGAAGCACGAGCTGCGATCCCAGGTCCTGGGCGACAAGGGCAATGCGATCGAGGCCGAGCTTCGGCTGCGCGAATCCGAGTTCAACGAGATGATGGACCAGATCCGCAAGGCTCGCGACAGCCGCAGCAGGCTCGAGACCACCGCGGGGCGCATGCGGGCCCGCCGATCCGTCAATGCCGCCGGCGACCTCTTTGACGAGCTCGACCGTATGGCGGAGACCATCGACGGGCCGTCGGGCAGGGCGGGGTCCGCATCGGATCCGTTCGACGACGGCAGCATGTTCGACCGGGAATTGAACCGGTCGCGGAAGAACGAGGCGATCGACGCGCGGCTGCAGGAGTTGAAGCGGCGCATGGGAAGGCGGTAGATTACGACCATGGAAAACTGGATCGGCGTAGGAATCTGGATCGTATTGGGCGGAGTCATCGGACTCGGCATGAAAGTCGTGGTGAAGAGGCCCGACACCACCCCGGGGCACTCCGTGCTTCTCTTCGTGCTGGGCGCGTTCGCCGCCGTCGTCGGGGGCATGTTGGGCGTGGGAATCCTCGAATTCGATCACCCGGTAGCGATCAGTCCCGGGGGGATGGCCGGGGCGGTGGCGCTTGCCGTGCTGCTCACGTGGATCTACCGGTGGGGAATCAAGGCCCTGACGTAAGCGCCGACGAGACGCAGACGGATGACTACGTGAACGATCCCCTCGCTTTCGCCCGGCAGCACCGCCCCCGCTTCTACCAGGAGCTGGACGAGTTCCTGCGCATCCCGTCGGTGTCCGCCAAGTCCGAGCACAACGCCGACACGCGCCGCGCCGCCGATTGGGTGCGGGCCCAGCTGGAGCAGGCGGGCCTGACCGCCGAGACCCTGGACACGCCTGGGCATCCGGTCGTGGTTGGCGAATGGCGAGGCGCCGGCCCCGACGCACCCACCGTCCTCGTCTACGGGCATTACGACGTGCAGCCTGCCGAGCCCGTCGATCTGTGGCACTCGCCCCCGTTCGAGCCCGACATTCGCGACGGACGCATCTACGCGCGCGGCTCCGCAGACGACAAGGGACAGCTTTTCGTGCACGTCAAGGCCCTGGAAGCCCACTTGGCAACGCGAGGCCAGTTGCCGGTTAACGTGGTCGTTCTCGCCGAGGGCGAAGAGGAAGTGGGTTCGCCCAACCTTGTTCCCTTCGTGAAGGCCCACCGAGGCCGATTGAAGGCCGAGACGGTTGTCATTTCGGACTCGGCGATGTTCGCACCCGGCCTGCCGTCGTTGCTGTTCTCCCTGCGTGGCCTTGCCTACTTCGAGATTCACGCGACCGGCCCGGTGTCGGACCTGCACTCGGGTGCGTACGGCGGGGCCATTCTCAATCCCGCCAACGCGCTGGCCAAGGTGATAGGCGGTCTGCACGACGATTCAGGCCGAATCGCCATCGAGGGGTTCTACGACGACATCGTCGAGCCGGCACCGGCGACCGTGGAGGGCATTCGCAACCTTCCCTTCGACGCCGACGCATACGCTCGCGAAGTGGGCGTGACCCCGGCGGGCGGCGAGACCGCCTACTCGGCGCTGGAAAGGCTGTGGACGCGTCCGAGCTGCGACGTGAACGGCCTGCTGTCGGGCTATACGGGCGAAGGGGCGAAAACGGTTCTGCCGGCCAAGGCCATGGCCAAGGTGAGCTTTCGCCTCGTGCCCGGCCAGACGCCCGAGCGCGTCAAGCGTCTGCTGGAAAGGCACCTGGCCCGAGTGGCGCCCGCCGGCGTCGATTTCACCCTGGCCGAGCTGCACGGTGGCCGTCCCTGGCGCGCCAGTCTGGAAGGTCCGCTTTTCGACGCGGCTTCGCGGGCACTCGAGCAATCGTTCGGCGCACGGCCCGTATTGACCGGCGAAGGCGGGTCCATTCCCATCGTAGTCGAGCTCGAAGAAACACTGGGCGCGAGCACGCTCCTCCTGGGCTTCGCTCTGCCGGGCGCCAACATGCACGCTCCCAACGAGTGGTTCGCGACCGACTGCTTCGAGCGGGGCATCGACACAGTGATTCGGCTGTACGACGAGCTGGCTAGCTGACGCCGCAGCCTCGTCGCCGCCCGCTGGCTAGCTGACGCCTCCCGCCGGCCGGCCGTCTCCCGCTCCCGAGCCCGCAACCATCGCTGCCGCCCGGAGCAAGGCCCGAGCCTTGTTCAGCGTCTCCTCGTACTCCGACTCGGGATCCGAATCGGCCACAATTCCCGCGCCCGCCTGTACGTGGGCGTAGCCGTCCTTCACGATCATGGTGCGAATGGCTATGGCGGTGTCCATCTGCTCGCCGCCCCATCCCAGATACCCGACGGCGCCGGCGTACGGCCCTCTCGCCGTAGGCTCCAGATCGTCGATGATCTCCATGGCCCGCACCTTGGGCGCTCCCGACACCGTTCCCGCTGGGAAGCAAGCGCACAAGACGTCAAGTGCCGAGAGCCCGTCGCGCACGCTTCCCTCGACCTGACTGCATAGGTGCATGACATGTGAATAGAGCTCGACCTTCATCAGCTCGGGCACCGTGACCGTGCCGTACTGCGAGACCCTGCCCACGTCGTTCCTGCCGAGATCGACCAGCATGCGGTGTTCGGCAAGTTCCTTTTCGTCGGCTGCGAGCTCACGCGCCAACGCACGGTCTTCGGCGCGATTCCCGCCCCGCCTCCTGGTCCCGGCAATCGGCCGCACCGTGACGACGCCGTCTTCCAGGCGCACCAGCACCTCGGGCGACGACCCCACGATGTGGAAGTCCTCGAGGTCCAGGTTGAACAGGTACGGAGAAGGGTTGATCGTGCGAACGGCGCGATAGAGCTGGAACGCAGGTTCCCGAAAGCGGGTTTTCAACCGCTGGCTCAGCACCACCTGAAACGCGTCCCCGACGGCGATATGGTCCTTGATTCGACGCACCCCTTGCAGGAACGCCTCGCGCTCGAAATTGCTCGCATAGTCGATCTCGGGGCCGCCGGACGGCGCCAGGTCGAGCGCCGCGGGAGACTCCGTTCGCTGGAGTCGGCCGACCACGTCCTCGATCCGGGCCGCCGCGTCTTCGTACAGTCGGGTCAGGGTGGCCCGCGAGGCGTCGTGGCCAGTCTCCACCGTGGCGATGACCTTCGCACGACGGTAGAGGTTGTCGACCGCCACCACCACGTCCGAAAACATGAACATCGCGGTGGGCAATTCCTGATCGTCGGGCGGCGCCTTGCCCAGGCGCTCGATCCGGCGAACCAAATCGTAACTGAAGTAGCCAACCGCGCCTCCCCAAAACCGTGGGAGATTCGGATCGGGGCGGGGGACCGCGCGCTTCAACCGAGCCAGGAGATCGGAGAGAGGGTCGGTCGCCTCAAACGCATGCCAGCCGCGCCTGGCGGTCCAGGACCAAAGCTGGTTGCCCACAAGCTTCCACACCGCCCTGGGGCGGCTTCCGAGAAAGCTGTAGCGCGCCCACTGCTCACCCCCGACCACCGATTCGAGCAGAAAGCCGAAGGGGCCGTCCTTGAGTTTTCGGTAGGCGGTTACCGCGGTGTCCGAGTCGAAGAGCAGCTCGCGCCACACCGGAATGCGTACGCCGGGCTCGGCGCGGTCGAGAAAAGACGAAAGCGATGGCTTGAGGTTCAATGAAGAATCAGTCGCGGTTGTGTATATTCACGGCACCTATGAACTCCAATAATATGCCATCGGCGGCTCCGCCCTACTTGTGGGCGGGCGGGGTCACGCTAGCCGTCGGGTTTCTGTACGCCGCCACGCTCGGACCCACCACCGCCTTCTGGGACACGAGCGAGTACATCGCGACGGCGCACATCATGGGGATTCCGCATCCTCCCGGAAACCCGCTGTTCGTCGTCCTCGCGCGCACCTGGGAAATCTTCCTGGGCGTCTTCGGCCTATCCACCGCGGTGCGGATCAACCTGTTCTCCGCGCTGATGAGCGCGCTGACGCACGGGCTCTGGTTCCTCGTCGTCCATCACATAATGGGACACTTCTCGACCAATCGGCGGTTTCGCCTTGTCGGGGCTGCGGCCGCGACGCTGGTCAGCGCCACCGCCTTCACCGTCTGGAATCAGTCGAACGTCAACGAGAAGGTTTACACGGTTTCCCTCTTCACCATCGCGCTGCTCTCGTGGCTGGCGTTCCGGTGGCGGGAAAGACTTGGGCGCGGCAAGGACGACAACATCCTGATCCTCATGGTGTTCATTCTCGCCCTCTCGGTGGGCAACCATCTCATGGCCTTCCTGGCCGCGCCGGCGCTCCTGGTCTTCGTCGTGCTGGTACACCCCCGGACACTGGTAAACCCACGGCTCTACGCGTTCGGGATTCCGGCGGTCCTGCTGGGGCTCAGCATCCATCTGGTATTGCCGGTTCGCTCCGGGCTGGACCCTGTAATCAACGAGGGACAACCCACCTGCGAGAGCGTAGGGGCCGCACTGGGAAGCATCGTCACCTATGGAAACGCGGGCTGCGAAACGCTGTCGGCAGCGCTGAAACGCGATCAGTACGACAAGCCTCCGCTCCTGCCGCGACAGGCGCCCCTTGTGGAGCAAACCCGGAACTGGTTCCAGTACTTCGACTGGCAATGGGCCCGTGGCCTGTCGTCATCCGAGGTTCTATTCGGCAGGGCGCGAATACCGCTGACGCTCCTTTTCATTGGACTCGGCCTGTTTGGAACGATTGAACACTATCGGCGCGACAAAGCCAGTTGGGCCTACCTGATCTCGCTGTTCGGCGTGCTTTCAGCCGGGCTCGTGTACTATCTCAACTTCAAGTACGGCTTTGCCTTCGACGCAGCCGAACGCGAAGTCCGCGAGCGCGACTACTTCTTCATCGCGGGGTTCTCCGTCTGGGGACTCATGGCCGGACTCGGGGTCGCCAGCCTGTGGCGGACATTGGCGCGCAAATCCGGCTTGGCGCTTGCGTACTGCGCCCCAGTGCTGGGGCTCGCCCTGATCCCTCTGGTGCTCAACTTCACCTGGGCCAGCCGTTCGCACGATCACTCCGCCCGCGACTGGGCCTACAACCTCCTGATGAGCGTCGAACCGTACGGGCTGCTGTTCACCAACGGCGACAACGACACGTTTCCTCTGTGGTACCTGCAGGAGGTCGAGGGGATTCGCCGCGACGTCACGGTTGCCGTGACATCCTATCTCAATACGGATTGGTACGTCCGACAGCTGCGCGAGCTTACCCGCCCATGCGGCCCGGGCGAAGACCCGGACGCGGATCCCACGCGCATTGTTTGCCAGCGCCCGTATTCGGCCGAGAACGCCGGTGCCATGTACACCACTGACCCGGCCGAGGCCGAAGCGGCCGGCAAGGTGCCCATCGTGCTGGACCATCCCATTCGCCTGCCCGCGCGAGGCATCTTCCGCGCGGATCTGAGCGACGTCACAATCGACCAGGTCGTGCGGAGTCTGGTTCCCATCGACGAGACCAGCGAGTATCCGCTGGGACCGGTGAGCGCCACGATGAGGGGCGGCCAGTACATGTACCCCTGGCATCAGTTCGCGCTGGCGGCGATTGCCAATTCGCTCGGAGACCGTCCGGTCTACTTTGCTTCCAGCGGCTCCGCCGCCAGCGCCTTCGGGCTCAGGCCGCACGTTGTCAGAGAGGGACTGGCGTTTCGTCTACACCCGGGCGATCCCTCGGAGCTGATTGCCCAAGGCGTGCGGCCCAATACCGACCTTTCTCCCCTGGCCGGCGTGGTGGGACCGTGGGTCAACATTGAGCGCACGAAACTGTTGGCCGAGCAGGTCTTCGTCCACAATACCGGCATTCCCGACGACTGGACCTTTTGGCCGGATCGTTCCACGATCGGGATTCCGAACTATTACGCCTGGGTCTACTACGCCTTGCTCACGGACGCGGAGCAACGAGACGATGCGGATGGCTGGAATGCCTACGGCGACCGCTGGAGCGCGTGGACTCGGCTGGCGTCGACCACGCCGATACCGATTGATTCCGAAGATGCGAGCGACGACGGCGAGGATGCGCCCGGCGACGGCTAACGCAACCCGTCGCTGGCGGCCGGGGTGCTCTCGGCGTCCATCCCGTCCATAGCGGGCGGGGACGAATCGAACCGGTCGAAACACCAGAGCTCGGAGGGTTTGGCCGCGAGCCGCGGGGGCCCCTCGCTTCCCGATCCAATGCTCTGGTAGCGTGAGACGCCGAACGCGACTTCTTCTGCAGCATCCAGGACGTAGCTCGGAAGGCAGCCCGGCCTGCCTCCAATCCAGACCCGTACCACGCCTGCCCGATGAAGGGCATCCATTGCTACGACATCGACCGCCCGTCGCTCGGCAACCACGGTCCATCCCGGGGCGGCGGGGACCGGCGAGTCGGTCAGGCACTCGTCGTCCCACTCGAATCCCTTTGCGGCCAGCGCCCGCATGTCCCCGTCGGGTTCGCACACTTGCCATGGGCGACCGTCCGGCAGCGGAAACCAGCTTCCCGCACCGAGGAACAATACGCCCGCATCGTCGCTCTCGGGGTCGTTCAGCGTCCCTGCCACGCAAGCGCGCCAGTCCCCAGGTGGGGCGGGGTCAAGGGCACGGTCGACAGCTCCGTCCCACAGCACGCGAACGGAGTGTTCGGGGATTTCGGTGCGCCACCGTTCGAAGCGCAGTTCGGGTCGGTCCTGCATCGCCAACGTCGCTCTGCGCCACGGCACCCGGTCGAAGATCCAGCCCTGGAACCGAGCGCCGGCCGAGGCAAGCACCGCGGCGCCGAGAAAGACGGTCAATGGGAGGACGGGCTGTCCCAACAGGGCCAACATGGTCGTGCCCCCGGTCGCCATGCCCGCCACGCCGCCAATGAACACCTGAAGAGACTGGAGTTGTCCCAGAGACGCCGCGAAGTAGTTCATGCGACCCCACAAGCTGCCTGCGTAGTACGCCGGCAACGCCGAAGTGACGGCCAACCCCAGCCCTTGCGCCCAACGCGTTGCGCCAAACCCGTGCATGAGCTCCCACAGCGCCGCGTACGCCGATCCCAACATCAGCGTAACGAGGAACCCCAACCACCCGCGCGCTGCCGAGGCCACGGCCTTGTCGCCCGAGGACTTTCCCGTGGCGTTGCCCATGAGGATGCCCGCGACCAGGGACGTCGCACCAACCACCAGAAGCACGCTGCCCGCACTTGCCAGGCCAGCGGAGTTGTACAGCAGCAGCCCCGCGCCCGTCGCCAGGGCCGCCGCGACGGCCATCCCGGCAAGATACGACGGGATCCAGAGCAGGTTATTGGGCCGGGTTGCGCGATTCATGCAGGATTCTACCTTTCCGTCACAGCTCCGCAAGAATCGCCCGATAGCTAGCGTGCCGCTCACGCTCGATCTGCCCAGCCTCGACGGCCGACAGTACCGCGCAATCCGGTTCGTGCACATGGGAGCAGTCGTTGAACCTGCAGTGGCCCAGATAAGGCCGAAAATCCGCAAAGCAGCGTCCCAGCTCCGCCGCGACCACTCCGCCCGGACCGGCGTCCGAAAACCCTGGCGTGTCCGCCACCCGGCCTCCGCCCGCAACCGTCACAATGCGGCTCGAGGTGGTCGCGTGCCTGCCTGCCCGCGACCGTCTTCCCACCTCTTTGGTAAGGAGCGACAACCCGGGATCCAGCGCGTTCAGCAACGAAGACTTTCCGACGCCCGACGGGCCGGCCAACACGGAAATCCCGACGCCAAGCAGCTCGCGGAACGTCCCGATTCCTTCTCCCGTCACGATCGACGTTTGCGCGACCCGATAGCCGGCCCGCCGGTACGACCTTGCCAATCCCGCCGCCAGCGCACGGCCACCCGGCAAGTCCAGCTTGGTAAGGACGACCCCGCATTCCATGCGCCCGGCCTCGCCCATCACCAGCATGCGGTCGATGCCGCGGCGCGACGGTGGTGGATCGGCAACCGAAAACACCACCAGCAGCTGGTCCAGGTTGGCGGCCACCACCCTTGCATGGCGACTCCAGGACGGCCGCCTGGACAGACGAGTGCGCCGAGGCAGCACGGCTTCGATTACGGCTGCCCCGGCCCGCGCCCCCACACCGGCGATGTCCACGTAATCGCCAATGACCACCTTGCTTTGTCTGCGGGAATGCCTGATCCGTCCCCTCAACGAGGCGTCAATCGCACCGCGATCCGTCCAGACTTTGTACACCCCGCCTACCGCTTCAACGACCTGCCCTCGGATCAGGCGGTCGCACACGAAGCAGTCGTCAGGCAGCGAAAGACCTGAGCGCCTTGCCGTCTTCGCCTTTGCGCAGGCGCTTCAGCGCTCTGTCCCGGAGCTGACGAATCCGTTCGCGCGTAACGCCCAGGTGGTTGCCGATCTCTTCGAGCGTATGCTGGCGCTGCTCCGTCTCGTCGGGGTCCTTCAGGAAGCGCCTGAACTGCTTGCCCTGTAGCCCGAAGTAGAGCGTCAGCACCTCGGCATCGCGCGGCGGAAGCTTGTCCATCGCCTTGGCCAGCCGGTCGGTGAGCAGCCGGTTCTCAACCTCAAGCTCGGGCTCGGCGGCCTCTTCGGTGATGAATCGCTCCACGAGCTGCGAGTCCTCGCTGTCGCCGATCGGCGCGTCCAGACGGATTTCGGCCGCGTTCAGGGTTTGCAGCGACTCCACGAGCTGTGGGGTCAGGAAGGTCGCCTCGCCCAACTCCTCGCTCGTGGGATCGCGGCCCAGCTCCTGCTTGAGTCGTTCCTTCTCGCGAAAGATCCGCGCCAGGTCCGACGCCCGGTTCAGCGGTACCCGCACCGGGCGGCCATGGTTGGCAAGAGAAGCCAGAATCGCCTGCCGGATCCACCACACCGCGTACGAGATGAACTTTACGCCCTGCTCCGGATCGAACTTCCGGGCGGCCGTGACCAGCCCGACGTTTCCGTCCTGAATCAGATCCGTGAGCGAGACGCCACGGTTCTGGTATTTCTTCGCCACGCTGATCACGAAGCGGAGGTTTGCCTTGGCGAGTGCCTGAATCGCCTCTTCGTCGCCCTTTTGGGCTCGGGCGCCCAGGGTCTTTTCCATGTCGGGGGTAATAAGCTCGTGCCGGCTCACGTCGCGCAGATACTGATCCAGAGCGGTCTGCTCGTCCAGGCTGGCGTCGAACCCCGTGAGCGGGTTGCCCCGCCGCTTCCCCCGTCGAACTTTCTTGGCCATCTCACTCCTCAATTCTTCGTTACCGACGGGATCGCTCCGCCGGCCATCGTATGTATAGCCATTTATGATATGGGTACTGGCGTTCCCTGTCAAATCCTCGACGCTCTCGGGTCGGCCCAGGGTTGCCCCGCCGCCGTGTCCACCTCTGCCCGGCGGTCTGGCACCAACCTGTCCAGAAGCCAGTCGGGATCGACCTCCCTGCGTTCGAACGTGAACAATCGCAGCACTCTCGCCGTACGGTGAAGCTCCTCCGCCAGTCTCGGCAGATCGATCAGCCCCGGGATTCCACGGCGCCCCATGCGTACGGTGCGTCCGCCCGCATCGACCAGTACATCGAGCTGGAACATTGCCTTGGTCACCGGGAAATCGAGGACGACCTCTCCGGCAGCCAGGCCCAGTTCGGCCGCCAAGTCGTCTTCCCAGCGCCTCTTTGCCGCCGTATCTCCACCTACCCATGAAGGCAGGATTCGTTCCTCCAGCTGCCACGCCGGTATTTCCGCCGCTCGCTTCGGCAGCCTCCTGTGCTTCAACGCGGGGATCCAGCGTCGACTGATCCGCTCTGCGACTTCGGTGTTCACGGACCTCGCGCGCCGTTGCAGGTCGTAGAGCAGCTCCTCGTCGGTAGGTCCGATCAAGTCAAGCGGCGAAAGGATGCCTTCCTCCACAGCGGTTTCCACTATCCGCTTGTAGAGTCCGGTGCCGGCGCGTACGGCATGATGCCAGTAGACGTTCCGGAACATCTGGTACTTGGCGAACAGCAGCGATTCGAGCGTGCTGAGCGACTTGGCTCGCAAGCCCACTTCCCAGGCGCCCGAGACCGGGTCCTGGAGCAGCGCCAGCCCTTGTAGCAACCGCTCGACGTCCACTTCGCCGTAGGGTACGCCGCAGAACCGGGCATCGCGTCGCAGGTATTCCATCTTGTCCAAATCCAGGCTGCCGCTTACCAGGCCACGCAAGGGAATGTCGCCCTCCGCCTTGATGATCCGGGCGATTTCGTCGGCGGCATCGTCCCCCAACGCCGCCAGCGTCGCGGTAAGCCCAGGAGAAGCGAAGAAGAGCGCGGTCATTTCTTCGTGATCGCCCGCGATCCGCTCCGGCTCCAATTCCTCCAATGCGTGCGAGAAGGCGTAGTGCCCGATATCGTGCAGCAGCGCGGCGTAGGGGATCAGCCGGCGGCCCCGCCAAACCTCGGCGGGCAAACGGGGCCCCCGCTTCAGAATCCTCATGGCGCGCACTGCGAGGTGGTAGACGCCTAGCGCATGATCGAAACGGGTGTGCGTTGCCCCGGGATACACGAGGTGCGCCAGACCGAGCTGACGGATGTACCGCAGCCGCTGAAAGGGGGCGGTGTCAATGATCGCCGCGGCGACCGGATCGACCCGGATCGTGTTCCACACCGGATCGCGAATGATGATGGCGTGTCCCTGCCTGCGCATGGAACGCCAGTGTATCGCTTGAAGCGAACTGGGGCAAGGGGGTTGACCAAAACCGAACAAATAGCGAAACTATGCGTCATGAATGTCGATTCCCTGCGAAACGAGGTCCGCGCTGGCGCGGAAGAGCGTCCCGGCGTCTACCGTTGGCTGGGTCCCGACGGCACGATCCTGTATGTGGGGAAGTCCGTGCGGGTCCGGTCGCGCCTTCTTTCCTACTTTCGCAAGGATGCCGGCAAGGCGGCCCGAATCGTGGGGGCGTCGGCCTCGGTGAAATGGGACTACGTTCCCAACGAATTCGCGGCCCTTTTCCGCGAGATGCACCTGATTCGCGCGTGGCAGCCGGAATACAACGTCCAGCACAAGCGCGACCGACGCTACGGATTCGTCAAGATCACCCGTGAGCCTGCGCCGCGACTGATCCCCGTCGCCCGCGTCCACAACGACGGCGGTCGCTACTACGGTCCGTTCGGACAGGCGGCATGGTTGTCGCGGGCCGTGCACGACCTGTCTCTCGCAACCGGCCTCCGGGACTGTTCCAGCGATACGCCCGTCCACTTTGCCGATCAGCTTGAGATCTTTGCGAGCGAAAGGACGCCGCATTGCATCCGTGCCGACACCGGAACCTGCTTCGCGCCCTGCGCCGGTCGGTGCACGGCGTCCGAGTACAATTCCCGATTCGATATCGCTCGCGCCTTTCTCGAGACGCGCAGCCGTGCGCCGCTGGAAACGCTTGCAGATGTGCTGAAGAGGGCGACGGAGCGCCTCGACTTCGAGTACGCCGCACGCCTCCGCGACCGCATGGAAACGTTGGAGAAGCTATGGGACCACCTTTCGGGATACCGAGGGCAGGTTGCGCACCTCAACCTCGTCTACGCGGTGCCCGGATTCGGTGGCGACGACAGGGTGTACCTCATTCGCCGCGGCAGGCTGTGGGGCGAGATGCCGCGGCCCCGGACCTACGCGGCCCGCCGTCGCGCCCGCGCCATGATTACGGACGCCTTCCGGCCGATCCTGGACGACCGCGACGCCAGCCTGGACGCCGACTCCGCCGCCGAGATCCTCATGACCGTCTCCTGGTTCAACAAACGGCCCGGGGAGCGTCGCCGGACGATGGCCCCCGAGCAATGGCTGGCTGGCGGTCACGCTGCATTCGGGCGGCGATCCATTGAGGCTTGAGCCGCGAGGCGCCGGACTCGTGCCGCGACGGCGACTTCCCCTCCGCTTACCGAGGCGCAAGCACCCAGCGCTCCGCCGCGACCGATTCCACGCGCTCGCGCGAGTAGAAGACCGGGAAGTAACGGTCGGCGGCCCACAGCTCGAAGAGGTTGTCGTAGAACGGCGAATCGGGGTCGCCGGACTGGCCCGGCGTGTTCGCGCCCACGGCCCGGTCCCAGTCGCCGGTGTCCACGATGATTCGGAACGAGGCGCCCGACGTCTGGTTGTCGCCGCCACCCGTGTTGTTGAGCGTGTAGCTGTTGCCGCCGCGGGGCAGGGGCCCCACGGTGAGACGCGTCGCCATCTCGGCCGACGCCGCGCGAGAAAGCGGGTGGAAGATCGTCGCGTGCTTGTAGTCGGGTTGACCGTACCGCCAGCGTTGCATGTCGTCGCCGAGCTTGTCGCGCAGCGCGGCCACGGCTTCTTCCAGGCTGCGCAGCAGCACCGCGTCGCGCCCCGCTATCGGGTTGTCGCCGAACTCGCCCCCCGGCGCGGCGAGGTGGCCGATCGCCTTGACCAGGGCCATTCCGCCCAAATGGCGTCGCTGACTCTCCGGGACGACCGCATCGCGCACGTTGGCGCGCACCCGGCGCTCGAACGCTGCGTAGATCCCGGCCGCGACGGCGTCGGGTGCCAGCACGAAGTTCCAGGCCAGGAGCATCTCCCGCGCCCGCTCGGCGGCGCGGTCCGTCGAGGCCACGTGACGGAGCATGGGGACGAGGGTCCGCGCCGGAATCGAGAGATAGTCGGTCTGCAGCGCCATCATGTCGGCCATGGAATGGAGCCGTCCCGAGCCGAGTACTTCGACCGCGCGGGCCCAGCGATACGGATCGGACCATTCGTAGCCGATGGCGTCCATGTGGGGGTAGTCGGCCGGCGTGAGGTGGTTGTTGGCGGTGGCGAAGTAGCCCGCTTCGGGGTTGTGCGCGCTGGGCTTGGCCGTGATTGGCAGGTAGCCGTCCCACTCGTAGCGGCCGTCGCCGGGCACCGGGACCAGGCCGGACCAGTTGCGACGGATCGGCGCGATGCCCACCGCCTGCCACCCGATGTTCCCCTCCCGGTCGGCCCAGATCATGTTCTCGCCGGGGATGTTGGAGTAGTTGCACGCATCGACGAATTCTTCCCAGGTGCGGGCCTGGTCCATGCGCAGACTGGCCAGATACGGAGCGCCGCCAGGTTCCAGCCACGCTGCCCGTACGGCGTACGCGACATTCTCCTCGTGGTTCTCGAAGACTACCGGCCCATGGCGCGTGTACTTGAATTCGGCGAGATGCGCACGCTCTCCTTTCACTGGAATTTCCTCCGCAATAACCGTCATCTCCTCCCATCCGTCGCGATAGCGGTAGCGGTTCGGGTTTTGCGGGTCGGTTTCGTACACGTAGAGATCTTCGCCGTCGGTTCTGAAGACCGTGAGGCCCCACGCGCCGTACTCGTTGTGTCCGATGCTCACGCCCGGGATTTCGGGTTCGCCGCCCCCGATCACGTTCCAGCCCGGCCCCACCAGATGCACCCAGTAACGGAGCGAAGGCGCGGACTGGGCGCGGTGGGGGTCGTTTGCCATAAGCGGAAAGCCGCTCTCGGACAGATTGCCGCTCACGACCCAGTTGTTCGATCCAAGGCTCTCGTAATCGGGCCAGGCAAGCGGATCGTGCCAGCCTGGATCGGTGTCGTCGCGGCCGGCAACCGCTGCATCCAGCCGGGCGAACGCCTCTTCGTCGCCCCGATGTTCAGCGACAAGGTGCTCGGGGCGGAACTGGATCGACCGGCGGAACGCGTTGTAGAGTCGGAGGATGTCCTGGTTGAGGAGTGCGCCGTCGATGGCGGGATCCAGCGCAATGTTGGGATCGCGCGGGTGAAAAGTCGCGACTCGCTTGACGGCTTGCGGTCCCACCGCCGCTACCGCGCGCCCGTAGTTCAGCTCGGCGCCGATGTTGCCCAGCAACCCCTGGTGACGCGAGATCACGACCTCGGGCGTCCACCGCTTGGGTCGGATGCCAAGCAGCTCGAACTCGACCGGAAGCAGCGCCGGGTTGGCCTCCGTCTCGGCGATGTAGGCGTTCACGCCGTCCACGTACGCGGGAATGATGAGCGATCCTCGGTCGTGATAATGGTTCATTTCCTGCGTCATGTCGCCGCGGAAGCGAAACAGGCGGAAGCCGATGTCGCGTTCCAATTCGCCGGGCCCCAGCATTTCGGCGACCGTGCCGGTGGCTTGAGCGCGCCAGACCTCGAACTGGAAGAGTCGGTCGCGGGCGGCGGCGTAGCCCTGCGCGAAGAACAGGTCGTACTCGGTCTCGGCGTAGATGTGGTTGATGCCCCAGCGATCGCGGATGATCTCGACCGGGGTGGTGAGGCCAGGTACGGTGACGCGTTCCGGCGTTTGGGCGGCGGCGCTGCCCGAGCTGCCGAGCGCGGGGGGCGAGATGGCGGGGAACACGGCGATTGCGACGGCAGTTGCTGCGGCGGGTGGGAACACGGTGCGGGAGAATGGCATGGTGCGTGGCGGTCCGGCGGGGGGTCCGTTGAGCGGCGCGGCGAACGCGTCGCGAGGTCTCTCGGTCCCAAAGGTAGCGCGCGAGCGGTGATTCGCACGATCTTTCGTAGCCGTCCGTGGGCAAGCCGGCGCATGCGGCCTGGGTTGTCCACGGGCTGCCCGGCCACCGAACAGCCGCCTCCAACCCGGAGAACGCATGACAAGAACCAACCGACCCATCGTCTCGCTCGTGGCGCTGTCTCTGGCCGTCGCCTTCCCGCTTGCCTGTGGCGAGGCGGCGGAGGACCCAACCAATCAGCCCACCGAGCAGCAAGAGGAGCCAATGGCCACTACCGGACGCACCCCGTATTTCGACAACGAACACGTGACCGTTTGGAAGAGCGTGATCGCCCCGAATCAACCCCTCGCAATGCACCGCCACGACCATCCCCGCGCGATCATCGCGCTCAAGGGGGGCACCTTGACGGTCGTGACCGACTCCGGCGAGCGCCACGAGATGACTTGGGAATCCGGCGACGCCTACTGGCTCGAAGCCGACCCGCCGGGCGAGCTGCACGGCGACATCAACGAGGGATCGGAACCCGTCGAGGTGATCGTAGTGCAGATGAAGTGAAGGGGGTCGGGGGTGCATGGCACTCCGTCTCCCGCGTTGTGACTTGCTGGCCGCGCACCTGTCGTTCTCGGTGCCAAAATCTGTCCCATCCAGCCATTCCAGCGCCCGAAGATGCTCCCCACCTTTGTTCCATAGCTTGCGGGTGTCGGTCACGTTGCTGATCGGACCCGCCGAGAGTACCTTAAGCGGAGTGGTTAGGAATGCGGGTCCACGAGAGGTTTCCCCACCAACGGTCCATTTGGAGGTCCATGGCTCGGCACTCTTGGCAGGAAGCGACCTGGATATCGACCAGTCTCGGCAAGGCCGTCTTGGCGGACTCCCTGGACTACATGGAGACGCTGGCTGACGAGAGCATTGACCTGATCGTCACCAGTCCACCGTTCGGGCTGGTGCGGAAGAAGGACTACGGGAACGCGGACGCGGCCGATTATGTGGACTGGTTCCGTGCTTTTGGCTCCCAATTCCGACGGATACTGAAGCCTCAAGGCAGCTTGGTCATAGATATCGGAGGATCCTGGACCAAGGGGCAGCCAACTCGCAGTCTGTACCATTTCCGGCTTCTCATCATGCTGTGCGACGTGTTCCGATTCCACTTGGCTCAAGAGTTTTACTGGTGGAATCCGTCGAAGTTGCCGACGCCCGCGGAGTGGGTGAATATCCGCCGGATTCGCGTCAAGGACGCCGTCAATTCCGTGTATTGGCTGTCGCCGACCCCGTGGCCCAAGGCCACGAACCGGCGAGTCCTACAGCCGTACAGCAAGAGCATGCGCAGTCTGCTTCGGAATGGCTACCGGGCGAAAAAGCGACCTAGCGGTCACGACATCAGCACCAAGTTCTCGCGCAACAACGGTGCTGCGATTCCTCCGAATCTCATTGCGATCGCGCACACCGAGAGCAATGCCTACTACCAGCGATACTGCAAGGAACACGGCATCCAAACCCCATCCGGCGCGGTTTCCCGCGGAACTGCCCGAGTATTTCGTGCGGATGCTCACCGACGAGGGAGACATCGTTCTGGACCCGTTCGCAGGGTCATGCGTTACCGGCGAAGTGTGCGAACGATTGAAGAGGCGCTGGACCTGCGTGGAGATCGTGGAGGAGTACTTGGCGGGGGCCAAGGGTCGGTTCGATAGACCACCAGCAACCCGGGTCCGCAAGGATCCCGACCGCGCCGAACACTACTATCGCGTCCCGCGCCCGGATATTCTTTGGTCTGGATCGCCGGCCGAGCCCCTGCCTGCCGATGGTGGACGGCGACGGCCCGGGAAAGGGCGCTGAACGGTCAGGGTTGGTATATCGCGGGACGGAACTCGGGAAGCATCCGTTGGGCTTGGCTTCTCAGCACCGTGGCGATGCTGCCGGGCGAGGCCTGTAACTCACGGAAATCGTCTTTGTCCAACAGGTAGATTCCCACCGATGTTTTTCGCATCACCTCCCTCGTGTATTCGCGGGCGTCCTGCGAGAAGCGGCAGTTGGCCACGAACAGAATGTGGGTGGCGCGGGTGATCGGCAGGAGGCCCACCTCCTTGGCCACATCATCGAGGCGGACCCTGCCGGTGGGCGTGTTCTTGCATTGGACTTGCCAACGGGTCGCCAAGGGCCCCAAGACGCCCTCAAGCAGCGCGTCGACCTCGGCGTTCGCTCTCTTTCTCCACCCGACGAAGCGAAGTCCCAGGATTCGCATTACGTAGATCGCGAACGCTTCGAGTGCGATTCCCTTGGTGTGCGGGTCCCTGGATTTGAGCTCGGCAAAGATGTCCTCGGGCCGTTTGCGGTAATATGCTGTCAGGGTCGGGTCCAGATCGGCCACGGTCTTGCGTACAAACGGATCCAGAACTTCCCGGTCAAAATGCTCCGTCGTGCGAAGTTCCGAAGTCTTGCCGCCCCCAGTTCCTCTGGTCCGGAAATCGATGATTCCCGCATTCCGCAGTGCGATCAACACTTCCTTCGGCAAAGATCCGCGACCGATCCTAACTCCCCCGCACACTTCCGCCCAATCGCGGATTTCGGCAGCCGGGGTCCAGCCCTCTGGCCTTACCACGCACAGCGCCTCGACGAAGGCTCGCTGTCCATCGTTCAGACCGGCCAGCCTTGCCACAGCGGCTTCGTCAAGTCCCAGGACGCGTTGACGCGCCTCCGCATTGATCTCCCAGGCACGGCTCCTTTCCTTCGGGAAGATTCCTGCCTCGGCCAGCCACATGCGCAGGGTATTGATTGCCGTGTTGTGCTCAATGACCCGAAAACCTTGGTCCGTCAGGAACCGCGCCAGGGAATCGCCCGTTACTCCAATTCCGTCCAGCTTCATCTGCTCAATGCCCTCAAGGATCCGCAGACCCCCACGTTCAAGCAGGATGTGACGCGCAAACCGGTCGTACAGCTCGGGTGGTTCGAGCGTCGATAGTTCACGCGCGAGATCGGTTGCTTCCCACTTCCCCTTCGTCAACAGCCCGTATTGGGCGGCGGCTTCAAGGGGCAATTTCCTCTGCCGCGTCGTAGGCGATTTGGTGGGCGGCGCGGTGCGTACTTGTGGGTTCCATACACCCTCTTGCAGCGCGTTTCTGTCGCCGGAGTGTCTGGTCAAAACGGCAAGGATGCACAGCGACAATCAAGGTGAGACGTAGCGACAATCAAGGTGAGAATACGAGATCGCGACGTTGTGAACGAAGGGATGATAACAAGGTGGCATGGGTGGAGCAGGTTGAGCGTCCTGGAGAGCCTGTGAGGCGGTCCTACTTCGTTGGACGGTCCGAGCACGGAATCAAGGCTGGACGGTACCGTGCTCCACCCCCGTGCCAGCGTGAGCGTCGCTGCGGGGTGGGTGGGTAACCATTACCCGTCGTTCCGTGTTGGAACTTGTTCCGACATGGACCGGCGGGTGACCGGCGGGCCCGCTCACTCGGCAGCCCTCGCGGTTCTTTCCGCCGGTGCGCGGACCAATCGTGACCGCGTACCGACCTCATGCTTGTGACCTCCGTCCGCCGCCGGCGATGGAGCGTGGCGGGTCGAGCCGTCGCCATAGCCAACTTGCCGGGTGGCGAGGATGGGAGTGGGGGTCGGCCCCGGCGCGTACCCCACGTCCCGGAGTCGGTTCGTCGGTCTGTCCATGCCCAGCGGCGGCTTTCCTGGCGGCCACGGCGGCGCGACGGCGGTAGCTTTCGACGTTGAGTTCGAAGACGTGGGAGCGGTGCACGAGGCGGTCGACGGCGGCGACGGTCAAGGCTTCGCCACCGAAGATCTTGTCCCAGGCGCTGAAAGGTTCGTTGGCGATGACGAGGAGCGAGCGATTCTCGTAGCGTGCGCCGATGAGTTCGAAGAGGACGCTGGTTTCGGTCCCTTCGCAGGTGGCGTAGGAGAAATCGTCGAGAATGACGAGGTGGTATTTGTAGAGCTTGGCGATGGCGGCGTCGAGGGCGAGGTCGCGCCGCGCCGCCTGGAGCCTCTGCACCAGACTCGACGTTCGCTGGTACAGCACGCGGTAGCCGTTTTCGACCAGCTTGAGTCCGATGCCCGCGGCGAGGTGACTCTTGCCCGTTCCCGGCGGACCGAAGAGCAGCACGTTGGCCGCTTCTTCGAGCCAAATGTCGCCGCTCGCCAGCACGCCCACGCGCGCCTTCGACACGGCGGGCACGAGGTTGAAGTCGAAATTGTCGAGCGTCTTGCCGCGGGGCAGCTTCGCCTCGGCTCGGTGCCGCTCGAAGCGCCGCCGTTCGCGATCGGCGACTTCTTGGCTGGCCAGCGCGGCGAGCAGGCGCGCCGAGGACCAGTCTTCCCGGTCCGCGCGTTCGGTGAAGCTTCTCCACAGCGCCCGCATGCTCGGCAGGCGCAGTTGCTTCAGCAACAGGTCGAGTGCCGGGGGATCGACGATGAAGGAGTCTTTCATCGCGGTGCTCCGTTCAGGCAGGCGTCGTCGTAGCGCGACAGTGGCGGGAGGGTCGTTTCGAGGTCGGGAAGGGAGTCCGGCGCTGGGAACCGGTCGCGCAGCACTTCGGCGTCGGGCAACCGCCCGGCCTCGAGCTGCGCTTCGATCTCGTCGGCCAGCAGGGCCTCGCATCCGTGATCGTGGGCCAGCGCAAGGAGTTTGACCATCCGCCGGCAGGCCTCGCGGTCGTCCAGGCGCTCGCGCAACGCGTCGAAAGCCTGGCGGTAGGCGTCGCGGGGGAACAAACCGTCGCGGTGGACCCAGTTCATCATCGCCATCGGCTTGCGACGCAGAGAGGGCAGCACGTGCCGGTAGTTCACGACCCGTCCCCGTCGCCCTCCCGGTCCCGGGTGGCCCCGAGGCAACGTCACGAGCTCCTCGGTCCCGACGAAGACGACCAGGCGGTCGTCGTACAGTCTCACCCGCAGCCGGTGTCCCACCAGCCGCGACGGCACCGTGCAGAACACCCGCCGCAGCGAGAACCCACCCGCGCTCGTCACGCGCACCAAGGTCTCCTCGAAACCGTCGCTGCGACGCCTCGGCAACGGCCGCAGCACGGCTCGCTCGGCGTCGATCCTCTTGCGGTTGCGAGCGTTGCGGCGACTCGCCACCCGGCTCACGAACTCTCGGTACGCCTCGATCGTCTCGAAGTCCCTCGATCCCCTCAACAGCAGCGCATCCTCGATGGCCCGCTTCAAATGCCCGTGCGCGCTTTCGATCGAGCCGTTCTCGTGCGCCCGGCCCCGGTTGTTCCGGCTCGCCTTCATCCCGTAGTCTCCCATCAACGCCTCGTAACGTGCGGTCCGGTCCTCCCGCGCACGACGCTTCAGGTTCCGAAACGCCGCCGACAGACTGTCCGTCCGGTGCTCCTTCGGAACGCCGCCCAGCGCCCACAGCGCGTCCTGCAACCCCTCGGCCAGGGCAACGTAGCTCTCCCCGCCCAACACCACCGCCACATGCAGAATCCCGAGTACTCCAGCCGAAAATGGTACAGCTTGTGCACCAGCTTCTCTCCCCCAACCGTCACCCCCAGACGCCCGGCGTCGGTGAAGTCCGACAACCCCCGTCGCCCCGGCTCGTGCTTCTGTCGGAAAACGACCTCGCGCGCCGGCCCGTGCTTCGCCTTCCAGCTCCGAACCCGTCGCTCCAGCGTCCGCCGAACCCCCGGATGACGCCGCATCATCTCTTCGTACAGCGCCACCGCCCGCAACCCCGGGTTCGCCTCCAGCAGCGGCACGATCTCCTCGTCGAATATCCCCGCCAAAGGGTCGGGGCGTCTCCGCCCCCGAGGCTTCTTCACCGACCGACGCCCCGGATCCCCTTCGATCCGATGCGCCGTCGCCCTGCTGAACCCCGCCTTCGCCGCCGCCAGCGCAGGCCCGTCCTTCCGTCGAGCGGTCATGTACAGCTCCATCTGGTGGTCCGTAATCCGTCGGCCCGGCACTTCGCGTCTCTCCTGATCCCAGGGAAACACCAAAGCTCAAACCTCCCGCCGCCACCTCCGGCCGTCTCACCTTGTTTGTCGCAAGCGTCTCATCCTGATTGTCGCGCTACAAAGGAACTCCTGCAGCGAGATCAGTTTCGGCGAGAACTGCGTGCCCACCGGAATGCGACTCTTCTTGTCCGCCTTCTTTCCCATGCGGTGCAGCTACCTAGGTGTGCGCATTTGACTCATCCTTCCGACGCCACTCACCCCTCCCAGGTCACCCGCCCCCCCGCAACCGTGCGCACCACCGGAATCTCCTTGATCGCGTCGGGGTCCGCATCGTGCGGATCGGCTCCCAGCACCACGAAGTCGGCGAGTTTGCCAACGGAAATCGACCCCTTAAGGTCTTCCTCGAACGATGCGTAGGCACCCCCCATGGTGCAGATCCGCATCGCTTCCGCCACCGTGATCCGCTGGCTCGGGCCCCACACGCGACCGTCGAAGTCCTTGCGCGTCACCATGCTCTGAATGGCCATCATCGGCTCGTACGGCCCCGGCGTGTAGTCTGACGCAGGTGCCACCGGAATGTCGTAGTCCAGGAATGAGCGGTGGGCGAACATCCATTCCATCTTCTCGGGTCCATACTCCACCCATTTGTTCCCGTGATAGTGGGCGTAGGTGTAGAAGGGCGTAGGCACCACCCCGGCGGCCTTGATCCGCGCCAACAAGTCGGGATTCACAAGGGAACAGTGTTCAATCCGATGCCTCGGTCCCGGCCTCGGCCACAGCTCCTGGACACGCTCGTACGCGTTGAGCACCATGTCGATCGTTACGTCCCCGTTGGCGTGAATTCCCACCTGCCAATTGGCGCGGTGCGCAACCTCGACCACCTCGTGGATCTCTTCCTGACTCATCGTGAGAATTCCGTAGTCGTCCGGGCGGCCCACGTACGGCGTGCTCATGCGCATCGTCCGCTCCGACGCAGAGCCGTCGGCACCGTACTTCACCCCGCCCACGCGCAACCACTCATCGCCAAAACCGGTCGACATGCCGGCGCGGCGCAGGGTCCCGTACGGCCCCCTCATCATCATGTACACACGACAGCTGAGCTCGCCGTTGCGGTACGCCGAGCTGTATGCGTGCACACTATTCGCCGACGTGCCCGCGTCGTGAAAGGACGTCAGCCCCGCTTGCGCCATCAGCTCGGTGATGAGCTTCACGCCTGCGCGTCGATCGTCGTCGGTGTGCATGTTCGGGATTAACGACGAGAAGACGTAGTTGGCGCGCTCTGCCACCAGGCCGGTCAGCTCGCCGTCTTCGCGGTAGAACTTGCCGCCCTGCGGGTCGGGCGTCTCAACCGTTACTTCGGCCAACGCGAACGCGCGCGAGTTGTAGACGCTGGTGTGCCCACCCCGATGCCCGACCACCGCCGGGTGGTCCGGCACGGCTTCGTCCAGATCGCGCCGGTTCAACGGCCGACCCTCGGCCAGCTTGGTATCGTCGTACTTGAAGCCTCGTATCCATTCGCCAGGCGGCGTCTCGCGAGCACGCGCAGCCATGCGATCCTTGATCTCGGCGATGCTGCGCACATCGACGTTGACGTCCTTGAGCTCCCGCACGCCGGCGCCCGCCGGGTGCGTGTGCGCGTCAATGAAACCGGGCGTAGTCACCGCGTCTCCGTGGTCCAGGATCTGCGTGCCCGCACCGCGCAGTCCCTCAATCTCGTCCCGAGACCCGACTGCGACGAAGCGCCCGTTCCGCACGGCGAGCGACTCGGCGGTGGGCATGTCGTCGTCCATGGTGTGAATTACGCCGCCGTGCACGATCATGTCGGCGGTGAGGCCACCGCCGGCTTGACCACCGTACCCGCCGCCGCCCTGGCCATTGGCCGTGCAGCCGCTCATGATTCCGGCGCCAGCCGTACCGGCTGCCATTCCCAGGAACTGTCCTCGCGTCAACGACTTCATGCCGTGCCTCCCGTGGAGTTGATTCTGCTAGTGCATGTACCTCATCGGTAAACCGATTAACCCGGCCGCCCCCGCACCCCCCTGGCCGCCGCAAACGGCCTCCCGACCACCCGCTTCACGTCGTCCATCACGGTGCCGGCTCCCGGCGGCGGCTTCGTTACCAGGCTCACGCCGATAGTCACGGCGAAGCCGACCGCAAACCCCGGGATCATCTCGTACAGATCGTAGACGTGCTCCTTGATTGCGAGCACCCAGATCACCGCGGTCAAGAATCCCGCGATCATGCCCCAAATCGCCCCCGCGCGGGTCGTGCCGCGCCAGAAAAGCGAGCATAGCACGACCGGCGTGAACGCCGACGCCAATCCCGACCACGCAAACAGCACGAACCAGAAGATCATGCGCGGCTCCGGTATGGCCACGGCAAGGGCGCCGAGCCCAATCACGACCGTGAGCAGTCGCCCGATCAGCGCCAGCCGCCGGTCCGTCCAGTCCGGCCGGAACACTTTCTGCACAGTGTCGCGCACCACCGCCGACGACGCCAGGATCAACAACGAGTCCACCGTCGACATGATCGCCGCCAACACAACCACCAGAATCACGCCCGCGATCAGCGCCGGAAAGAACTCGGTCGACATGACCGGCAGAACGGTCTCGGGATCGGCCAGTCCCGGAAACAGATAGCGGCCCGCCACCCCGGTCAGGACCGCGCCAATGTCGAAGACCACAATGCACAGCACCGCGATGACCCCGCCTTCGCCAATCTGCCTGCGGTTTTTCGCCGCCATGAAGCGGGTAAGCAGCTGCGGCGCACCGAGAAACGCCAACCCGATCCCAACGAAGCTGATCGCGCTCATCACACCCGCCACCGAAACCCCGTGCTCGCCCATCGGCAGCAGCAGCGCAGGATCGATCTCGCCCAGGCGGGAAGTCAGCTCGCTCCAACCCCCGGCCTGCCAAATCCCGTAGATCGGCAGCAGCAGCAGGCAGAGAAACATCAGAATGCCTTGCACGACATCGCTATACGCCACCGCCTTGAAGCCGCCGATGCTCGTGTACAGCAGGATCACCACCGCCCCAAGCAACACGCCTCCCTCGTAACTCGTCCCCAGAAACGACGAAAACGCCTTGCCCGAAGCCGTCAGTTGGGCAGCCGTATACGCGCCCACCATCGTAAAGATGATCACGGCGCTCACCAGCCGAAGTGCGTTCGCACGATCCGCAAAACGATCCGCCAGATAGTCCGGCACCGTGATCGCGTCGTATCGATCCGTGAACTCCTTGAACGGGCGCGCCACCACCGACCACGCCAAAGCGACCCCGATCACCTCGCCCAGAACGACCCAAAGCGCATGAAAGCCAACCAGATACCCCATGCCGGTCAATCCCAGGAGCAGCCATCCGCTCTCCCCGGTCGTGTTCGACGAAAACGCGATCACCCACGACGGAAGCTTCTTCCCCGCAACGTAGAACCCGGCAACGCAGCGGCTCTCGCGATTCGCCCACCATCCTATGCCGACCAATACGAGGAAGTATGTGACCAGCACGGCGATCATCGCGCCGCCACCTCCGGCGTCACGCACGGTGGGTCTCCCCGTTCGGCGTCGCTTGCGGGGCCTGCGGCCCACGACCACCGCCTTCGCGCACGGTCGTCTCCTGCGCATCGCCCCGTCCCGAGGCCGCGTCCTCCCGGTCGCCTTCGCGGTGCACCCGGTACGCCACCGCAACCAACGCGATCCCCGGCACGACCGCGACCACCATCAGCACCCACGTGCTCGCGGGCAGCCCCGCGATCATCTTTCGGCCTCCACCCCCGCGCACGCGCGGCCGAGCAGCGTCAGCGCTTCGTCCACCTCGTCCTTCGAGATCAGCAAAGACGGCCCGATGCGGATCACATGCCCGTGCAGCCCACCGATGCCGATCAGCAGCCCCTCGTCGCGGGCCGCATTCAACAGCATCCCTGCCAGACGGGGCGCCGGTTCCTTGGTCGCCGGATCCTCCACGAGCTCGAGCGCCTGCATGAGTCCCATGCCGCGCACGTCGCCGATCCACACATGCTTCCTCGCGAGGGCGTCCAGTCCGTCCCGCAGCTGGGCGCCGCGCTCCCAGGCTCGCTTCGGCACGTCCTTGGCGCGCATCACGTCGAGCGTCGCGGCCATGGCGGCCATGCACACGGGGTTGCCTCCGAACGTCGATATCGTCTTCCCGCGCCAACTGCCCGCGATCTCTTCGGTCGTGATCGTCGCGCCGACCGGCATGCCGCCCGCGATGCCCTTCGCCATCACCATAATGTCCGGCACCACGTCCCAGTGCTCGATTCCGAACCACCGCCCCCCAGTGCGACCAAACCCGGCCTGCACCTCGTCCGCAATGAACACGCCCCCGTAGGACCGAATGATCTCGGCCATGCGGGCGAAGTATCCGCGCGGCGGCACGATGTATCCGCCCACGCCCTGGATCGTCTCGGCAATGAAGGCGGCGGGAGCCCCGTTCGTGGTGGTCTCGATTACGTCGATCAGATCCTGCGCGTAGATCTCGACCAGCTCCTCGTCGCTCGACGCGCCGAACGGGGCGCGGTACGGGTAGGGCGAGAGCGCGTGCGTGATTCCGGTGACCGTACTCGGTAGCACTCGCCACGGCGCGTGAGCCGTCACCGCGGTGGCCATGCTGGTGCGCCCGTGGTAACCCTGCCGTAACGCGACGATCTCGGTGCGCCCAGTATGCAGACGGGCCACTTGCAACGCCGTCTCGATGGCTTCGGTCCCGCTGTTCACAAAGAACGTGCGATTCAGGTCGCCCGGTGCGATTGCGGCCAGCTTCCGTGCCGCTTCCACCTGACGGTCGTTGACGTAGAGCGTGGAGAGGTGCCCCACCCGCTTGACCTGTTCCTGGATGGCCTTGATCACTGTCGGGTGACAGTGTCCCAGCGAGGTGGTAAGGATGCCGGCGAAGGCGTCCAGGTATTCTCCACCTTCGTAGTCCCAAACGCGGCATCCCGAGCCCTCGGCAATCGCCAGCGGCTCGGCGTAGAGCGGTTGCACGCAGTCGAAGATGTATTTCCGCTGTGCGTCGAAGACGGCCGCGTTGCGGGCGACATCTGAAGTTTTGATGGTCACCATCGCGAAATTACGACTCTCTGGTCGGTGAAGAAGCTCACGGCGTCTCTTCCTTGAGCCTTGAGATCGCCGTAGAAGGAGTTGCGCGCGCCGCCGAAGGGGAAGAAGGCCATGGGCGCGGCCACGCCGACGTTGACGCCGATCATCGAGATTCCGGCGCGGTAGCGGAACTCGCGCGCTGCGCGGCCGGACGTGGTAAAGATTGAGGCGGCATTGCCGTAGCGGCTCTTCCGCAGCATCGCCAGCGCAGCCTCCAGGCTTTCCGCCCGCGCCAACCCGGCGACCGGTCCGAACACCTCTTCGCGGCCGATTGGCATGTCGGGAGTCACGTCCTCGAACACGGTGGGGCCCAGCCAATGGCCGCGAGGATATCCCTGCACGGAAACGCCGCGACCGTCCATGAGAAGGCGCGCGCCGTCGCGCTCACCCTCGTCGATGCATGCTGCCACCCCGTCGCGGTGCTCTGCCGAAATCACGGGACCCATGTCCACCCCCTCATCCAGACCCCGACCCACCTTGAGCGAAGCGGCGCCGTCGAGAATCCCTTCTCGCATCGGCGCGTAGGCGTCGCCCACGCCAACCACGACCGACCCCGCGAGACAGCGCTGCCCCGCCGAACCGAACACCGATGCCACCACGGCGTCCGCGACCATGGCCGGATCGGCGTCCGGCAACACGATCATGTGGTTCTTGGCGCCGCCCAGCGCCTGCACGCGCTTCCCCGCCCGGCCCGCGCGCGCGTAGATCGCCTTGGCCACCCGGCTGGATCCCACGAACGAGACCCCCGCCACGTCTGGGTGGTCGATCAAGGCCTCCACGGTTGCGCGGCGACCGTGCACGACGTTGAGCACGCCCGGCGGGAGCCCCGCCCGCTCGGCGAGCGCCACGACGCGCTGGTGCGTTAGCGGATCCTGCTCGCTGGGCTTGAGCACGACCGTATTGCCCGCGGCGACCGCGTAGGGCCAAAACCACAGCGGGATCATCACGGGGAAGTTGTACGGCGTGATCACCGCGAAGACCCCGATGGGCTGGCGCACCGATTCACAATCGATGCCGCGGGCGACGTCTTCGAGCATGTCGCCCATCATCAGGGTGGGCATTCCGGCGGCGTGTTCCACATTCTCGATTCCGCGCTGCACCTCGCCCCAGGTCTCGGCGACGTTCTTGCCGTGCTCGCGCGAAAGGCGGACGGCGAGCTCGTCGTGGTGTTCGTCAAGCAGCGTCTTGAGGCGGAAGAAGACGCGGGCGCGCTCGGGTACGGGGGTGCGCCACCACGCGGGAAAGGCTTTGCTAGCCGCCGCGACGGCGTGGTCCACGTCGCTGGCTCCCGAGACGGGCACGCTGCCAAGCGTTTCGCCGGTTGCCGGATCCGTAACCGCAAGTCTCTCGCCGGCGTCGGGCGTCACCCACTCTCCCGCCACGTAATTGTGCGCGAGGCCGCGAGAAACCGTGGCGACTCTTTCACTCATCGGTGCCGTCAGGATCGCTCTCCGCCATGGCTAGTGCGCTTCCGGCCATTCTGAGAATGTGTTGGTATGCGTGCTTCGTAACCGGTTGTACCGACAGACGGCTCCGCTTTACAAGCACCATGTCGGCCAGTTCGCGCGTTGCGCGAATCTCGGGCAGGCCAATCTCGCGGGTAAATTTCTCGACGAAACGGATGTCCACCATGAACCAGCGGGGAACTGCTGCGGTGGCCTTGGGGTCGAAGTACTTGCTTTGTGGGTCGAATTGGGTGTGATCGGGGTAGGACTCGCGGCATACTTCCGCGACTCCGACAACGCCCGGCGGCCTCTGGTTGGAGTGATAATAAAGGACGCCGTCGCCGATTCGCATCTTGTCCCGCATGATGTTGCGCGCGGCGTAGTTGCGGACCCCGTCCCAATAGGTGGTGCCGTCGCGCTCGAGGTCGTCGATGGAATACACGTACGGTTCGCTCTTCATGAGCCAGTATTGGCGAGCCATGGCTTCTACGGTCCTCCCTGGTCGGCCGAAAGAGATTGCAAGGGCACAATGACGTTTGCGGCGACGTAGCCACCGCCGGGCTCCGCTCCGGCCACGTTCACGCGCAACCAGCGGCCCGCGGCGCCAACCACGCGAAGCTCGGCGTCGTCGTTGAGCTCGGTCAGGATCGTGGCACGGGTACCGGGCGCTTCACGAAGACGAATCCCGTCTCGGCGCGGCTGCACTCTTGCACCCAAAAGGTGTGTGCTCGCGGTCGTCGCCACGGCTGGCTGGTTGGGTTGCGTCAGGAAGGGGTAAGGATCGATCGGGCCCTCTCCACGTCGATAAATCCCGAAGTGCAGATGGGGCGGAGTGGTGCGGGCGTTGCCGGTGTTGCCGACGAAGCCGATGGTGTCGCCACGCTCGACCCTCGTTCCGGTCGTCACGTACTGGCTGTCCAGGTGCGCGTAGTAGGTGCTGGCGCCCCGAACGCCGTCGCGGACCCATACCACCTTGCCGCCGAGGCGCGTCGTGCCAACCCGGTCGGCCCTTCCCGCGGTTGCGGCGAGCACGGGCGTCCCTCTCGTGGCAAAGATGTCGACGCCGTGGTGGCGACGCCGTCCTCCATCGCGCGCCGCACCGAAAAAGCTCTGGATCGATCCCGTGCCGTGGCCCTCGACCGGGAATGCAAAGACCGTTTCCTGCCCAAGCCTGACCCGATACCGCCCTCCCCTGAGGAGCTCGGGCTGGACGCGCAGCACGTAGTCGCCGGCCCGCCAAGCGTCTTCGTGAGTGAAGGTGCGTGACAGCGAGTCCGACGAGAAGACGGGTCTCGGCGGGTTGTCTTCGTTCGAAGGAAGGCGGTAGAGGTCGATGAACAGGCGCGTGTCGTGCCCCGACTCCATCGATACTTCGAAAGTGAGCTTGCGACCGCGGGGAATGTGGACCAGATAGGCGACCGCCGACGGTTGCTCGGGCGTGATGTAACCCTGTTCGTCAAAGGGCGCTTCGACCGGAATTGGGTTTTCCAGGGCGGCCTGTCCGGCCGCAGCCCAATCTCGGGCCAGCGCCGTCTCGGCGAGTCCGGCGGCAGCCAGCGACGCCTGATAGGTTTCGTAGGGGGTGAGGTCCCGGAAACGGTCCTGCACGATCTCCACCTGCTCGCAGGCGACCAGGGTAACCAGCGTTGCCAACAGGGCCCAGCAGGATTTTCGGCGCATGAGCAGGGGCAGATCCTCCACGGTTAGGCCGGACCGGCGCGGCCGACCGCCGCGGAAGCCTGACCCGAGAAGCGTTGGAAGTTTCGTTTGAACATGGCGGCCAGCTCCGACGCGGCCGCGTCGTAGGCGCCTGCGTCAGCCCATGTGTTACGCGGCAGCAGCACACTCCGCGGCACGCCGGGGACCCGTTCGGGCACCCGCAGTCCGAATACCGGATCGACGGTGTGCGGGACCCCCTCCAAGGCATTGTCGAGGGCCGCTGCAAGCATCGCGCGGGTATGGCCCAGTTTCATTCGCGTCCCGACGCCGTAACGACCCCCGGTCCAGCCGGTGTTGACCAACCAGACCTTGGCTCCGTGCTTGCGGGTCTTGTCGCCGAGGAGATCGGCGTAGACGGAGGCGGGCCGGGGCAGGAAGGGCGCCCCAAAGCAGGGGCTGAATGCGGCTTTGGGCTCGGTGATGCCGCGCTCGGTGCCCGCAACCTTGGCCGTGTAGCCGGAGAGAAAGTGGTACATGGCCTGGGCGGTGTCGAGACTCGCGATGGGGGGCAGCACGCCGAAAGCGTCGGCAGTGAGAAACACAACGTTGGCGGGGTGGCCCCCCCGTCCCGACCGTACGGAATTCTCAATGTAGTGAATCGGGTACGAGGCTCTGGTGTTCTCGGTGATTTCGGCCGAGTCGTAGTCGATGTCGCGAGAACGCGCGTCCAGGACCACGTTCTCCAGGATCGCCCCGAACCTGCGAGTAGCGCGGTAGATGTCCGGTTCGCCTTCGGGCGACAGGCGGATGGTCTTGGCATAGCAGCCGCCTTCGAAGTTGAAGACGCCGTCGTCGCTCCATCCGTGTTCGTCGTCGCCGACGAGCCTGCGATGCGGATCGGCGGAGAGCGTGGTCTTGCCGGTACCCGACAGGCCGAAGAAGAGTGCCGCGTCGCCTTGGGCCCCGATGTTCGCCGAGCAGTGCATGGGGAGAACGCCACGGGCCGGGAGCATGAAGTTGAGCGCCGAGAAGATCGACTTCTTGATCTCGCCGGCGTAGGCCGTACCCCCGATCAGGACCACCCGTTCGGAGAAATTGGCCACGATGAAGGCGCCTGAATTCGTCCCGTGACGACGCGGGTCCGCCTGCATCGACGGGGCGTGGTAGACCACGAAGTCGGGCTTGAAGCCGGCCTCGTCGCCGGGCTCAAGGCGCAGGAACATGTTGTAGGCGAACAGATCGTGCCAGGGACTCTCGGAGATGACGCGCACCCGGATGCCGTAACGCGGATCGGCGCCCGCCTTGGCATCGCGAACGTACAGGTCGCGGCGGTTGAGATGATCCAAGACGTCCGCCTTCAGGACGGCGTAGTGTGCTTCCCCGATCGGAACGTTCACGTCGCTCCAGTCGATCAGGCTGTCGACGCCCGCCTCGCGGACCACGAATCGATCGTTGGGGGAGCGTCCGGTATGCGGCGCCGTCATGGTGACGAGGCCGCCGTCGCGCGCCAGCCTTCCTGTACCGAGGCGCAGCGTCTCTTCGTAAAGCTCTGCGGGCGAAAGGTTGTGCGAGACGCGCCCCTTGGGCGTCAAACCATCGCCGCACAGAGCCGTGGTAGCTGCTTCTGCAACGAGCATTCCTCTATCCGTAACTCCCCGAATTCGCGGGATATCTGGTCAATCCGCTGCGGCGTTCGCGTTGCGCGCCGACTTGGTAATGTCATTCCGCGCGGTCCGCGCGTCTACCGATGCGATGCCGACGAGGTGAACCACCTCGAGCACCGAGCTGCCCCGCTGAAGAATGTGAACGGGTTTGTCCATGCCCAGAAGAATCGGGCCGATGACCTCGGCGTTGCCCAGTTGGCTGATCAACTTGTAACAGGCGGTGGAAGCGCTGAGCGTGGGGAAGACAAGCACGTTTGCGGGTCCGGTGAGGTCGCTGAAGGGGTAGGTGTCGGCAATGATGTGCGGGTCGACCGCCACGTCCGCCTGCATCTCGCCGTCCACCGCAAGGCCAGGTTCCAGGCGCTTCACCCAATTCACCGCTTCGCGAACCTTCTCCGCCTCGGGGTGGCGCACTGAGCCGAAGTTGGAGAAAGACAGCATCGCGATGCGCGGTTCGATGCCCAAGTCCGACACGAAGCGGGCGGCGGAGATCGCGATCTCCGCCAGCGTGGCCGGGTCGGGATCAATGTTCACGGTTGTGTCGGCGAAAAACAGCGGATCGCGGTCGCGGAAGGCCACGATGTGGAGCCCGGAGACGCGGCGCACCGCCGCTGAAGTCCCGATGACCTCGAGCGCGGGCCTCAGAATCTCCGGATAATTGGAGTCCATCCCGGCGACCATCGCGTCCGCGTCTCCGGCGCGCACCATCATGGAAGCGAAGTAGACCGGCTGGTATGCGCGGGCTCGCGCCTCGGCCAGCGTCAGCCCTTTGCGGGCTCTCCGGCGATAAAACTCATCCGCGTATGCGTAGCGAATGCTTTCCACGGCTGGTGGGTGGATGCACTCAACGCCGGTCAAGTCGATTCCCAGCTCGGCACTGAGGCGCCCGATCTTCTCGGGCTTGCCGATCAAGACGATGCGGGCGGTGCCTTCCTGTACGACCTGCGCAGCGGCGCGCAGCACCCGTTCGTTGTAGCCGTCCACCAGCACGATGCGCGCAGGTTCCTTCCTCGCCCTTCCCAGGATACGGCGCATCGCCTCGCGGCCTGGACCCAAGCTCGCTTCCAGCTTGCGACGATATTCGCCCAGATCGAGGTTGGTCCTCGCAACCCCCGAATCCATGGCGGCCTTTGCCACCGCCGGCGACACGTGCAGGAGCACCCTGGGGTCAAAGGGCTTGGGAATCAGGTATTCCGGCCCGAACTCGAAGGCGTCGTCGCCGTAGGCCTTCAATACGGACTCCGGCACGTCGTCGCGAGCGAGCTCCGCGAGCGCCCGAGTCGCGGCGAGCATCATTTCCTGGTTGATGCTGCGGGCTCTCACGTCGAGGGCGCCCCGAAACAGGAATGGGAACCCCAGCACGTTGTTGACCTGGTTGGGGTAGTCGGACCGGCCTGTGGCGATGATCGCGTCGTCGCGCACGCTGGCGACATCCTCCGGCGTGATTTCGGGATCCGGGTTGGCGAGGGCGAAAATGATCGGTCGCGGGGCCATTGAGGCCACCATGTCGGGCGTGATCACCCCCTTGGCCGACAAGCCAATCACCACTTCGGCTCCGTGCAGGGCTTCGGCCAGCGTGCGCTCGGTGCGCTTCGTCGCGAAGGGCTTCTTGTATTCGTTCATCCCGTCGGCGCGTCCTTCGTAGATCACGCCAGCCCGATCGACCATGAACATGTTCTCTGCCCTGACGCCAAGGTGCAGGCAGTGGCGGGCCGTCGCGATCGCCGATGCGCCCGCCCCGCTGAAGACCACGCGTGCGCTCGCAAGGTCGTGGCCGGAGATCTCGATGGCGTTCAGCAGAGCGGCGCCCGCGATGATGGCCGTGCCGTGCTGGTCGTCGTGGAAGACGGGAATTCGCAGCGTCTCTCTCAACGTCTGCTCGATCAGGAAGCACTCCGGGGCGCGAATGTCCTCGAGGTTGATGCCGCCGACGGTTGGTTCCAGCAACTGACAGAAGCGTATGACTTCCTGTGGGTCCTCGGTTCCGATCTCGATGTCGAACACGTCGATCCCGGCGAATTTCTTGAAGAGTACGCCCTTGCCCTCCATGACAGGCTTGGCCGCCATCGCGCCGATGTTGCCCAGGCCAAGCACGGCGGTCCCGTTGGACACCACGGCGACGAGGTTGCCGCGCGCCGTGTAGCGAAACACCGCTTCCGAGTCATGGTGGATGGCCATGCAGGGCTCCGCCACGCCAGGGCTGTAGGCGAGCGTAAGGTCTCTCTGCGTGGCAACCGCCTTCGTGGGAACAACCTCTATTTTCCCAGGGCGGCCCTCCGCGTGATACTCGAGTGCGTCGCGCTCAAAGCCGGACAACGAAATCTCCCTCGTGGTATGTTTGGTCCCGATCCAATCTCACTCCAATTTTAAGATGTCCAGTCTTAAGATGCTTGAATCTTGCGTTGCTTGCACCCGTTGGCCCCCAACGGCGTGATCGCCCCGGCAATCCGTCGCGCGCTCGCCGGGCTTCCCGTAGCGACGTTCGCGCTGAGTACGACCGCGTTGGCGCAGGAAGCGCTGCACGAACCGGCGTTGGAAACCGTCTGCGAAGGCGCCGTAATTACCCAGGTAGTCGTGGAAAACCATTCGATCTACGACGCCTCGCCGGCCGACTCCGCCGCCGAAGGAGCGGTACGGGCCGTCGTGGGCTGGGCCAGCAACGTGGCCAATCGGCTCCACCGAAGAACGCGCCCCAGCTTCATCGAACGTGAACTGCTCTTCCGGCAAGGCGATTGCCTGGACCCGCTGATGCTGGAAGAATCGGAACGGCTGCTGCGAGCGCTCCCGTTTATCTCGGAAGCCGACGTGTACGCAGTGCCTGCGGGCGAAGACCAGGTGCACGTCGTAGTGGAAACTCGCGACGAATGGACGCTCGAAGTGGATCCCCGGTGGGAATTGGACAATGGCCTGCGCTTGAGGCACCTGGCGATTACCGAGGAGAACCTTTGGGGTACCGGGACCCTGCTGGGCTTCTTCCGCACCTCGCGCGACGAAAAACTCGACCTCGGCGTCCAACTGCGTACCGCCCAGTTCATGGGGACGCGTCTGGATACCCACGTGTCTGCAGGGAGAACCCGGACGGGAGTCTTTTTCACGGAGTCGCTTTCCTACCCGTTCGTTGGCGAAGTGGGACGTTGGGCGTTTGTGGAGTCCTACGCCCTGCGCGAGGACCTTTTTTCCTACGCGGCGTCGCCAGGAGCCGCCTTTAGCCACGCGAGTCTGCCGATTCAGACGCGTATCGCGGAAACGACTCTGGGCAGACGGCTCGGCACCCCAGGCGATCTCACCGTGCTGGCGGGTGGCGTGTCGTGGGAAGACATCCGTTTCGAGGGATTCCCCGGTGGCGTCGAGGTTGTGTCGGATTCCGACTTCTCCGTTCGCGACACGGCCGACTCGGCCACGATCGAAGCGATCCGGCCTCAGGTCTCGCCAAGAAGGGGAGCATACCTCAACCTCCTGGCTGGGAAGCGCAACGTGAGATTCGTCAGCCGCCGCGGTCTGGACGCGATTCGCGGCGAGCAGGATATCCGCGTGGGCACGCAGGTGCTCGCCGCGCTAGGGACCTCGATTGCCCGGCGATGGTCTTCGCCCGTGGAACGAGGGCGCGAGATGCGCGGAAGATTGTCGCTCTTTGCCGGGTCCACCGGCGCCACTTGGGTGTTCAATACCGAAACGACCATCGAGGGGGCGCGATCGTTCGGCGGCGCGGCCGCCAACAACCAGGTGCGCGATATCCTGGGCGAGTTCGGCGCCCATCTGTACTGGCAGCCTGGGGAAACGCGCCGCCACACTTTCGTGCTTGGACTGTCCGGTTCGGGTGGTTGGAACAACACCATTCCGTTTCAGCTCACGTTGGGTGGCCCGTCCGGCCTGCGAGGGTACGATCTGGAGGACTTCCCAGCCGCGCAGCGAATCGTTGTCAACCTTGAAGATCGAATCACACTCGGAGGGTCGTTGCCGGAAGATGCGCGCGACGACAGGGTCCGGAATCGGAGACTCTTCGACTTCGGTCTCGCGTTCTTCGTCGACGCGGGCGCCGGCTGGAGCGGAGGAACGCCGTTCGGGATCGACTCGGGGCTCCAGGCATCGGCCGGTGCGGGTATCCGTGTGGCCTTCCCGTCCGGTGCACGGCAGGTAGTGCGACTCGACCTGGCCGCTCCAGTGGGTTGCCGCGGGTTCGACTGCGTGCAGTTTCGCGTTGGGTACGACGCCGTCAGTCTGCTTCGCGGCTTCGACGACAGGCAGATGCGACGCAGTCGGGCGGCTGGCCCGGCGGCTGCCTTTCTCGACGGCGGGCGCTGAAAACATTTGACTTCGGATCGGCTGGAACGTATACTGTTCCTCCGAATCCCAAACTCCAGGAGGACGCACCCGGCCTACCGACGCAGCTTTACCGCCAAGAGTGTTTCAGCCGTGTACGCCTCCGACCCCAGGGATGCGGCAAGTTCACCCTCTTTCAGGAGAACGGTCATTGTTCGCAGCCACGCGCGGTCTCGATTCCTTCGACCAGTATCTACAAGACGTAGAACGCTATCCGCTCATATCAGACCCGGAGGAGGAACGAGCACTCGCTCGAAGAGCTCGAACAGGCGACAAGGAGGCGGCGGAGCGATTGGTGACTGCCAACCTTCGCTTCGTGATCTCGTACGTGAAGAAGTACCAGGGACGCGGCCTGGGTCTCGCCGAGCTGGTCTGCATCGGAAACGAAGGGCTGCTCAAGGCGGTCAAGAAGTTCGATCCCGACAAGGGCGTGAAGTTCATCTCGTACGCCGTGTGGTGGATTCGCCAGACCGTATTGCAGGCGCTCGCCGAACAAACCCGTTCCGTTCGCATCCCGTTGAACCAGAACTCGAACTTGGCGCGCCTCTCGCGTACCAACACGGCGCTCACGCAGCAGCTCGGGCGCACGCCTACCGACCATGAGCTGGCCAACGAAATGCAGGAACCGCTCGAGACGGTGCGGGCGCTCCGCCGGGTAGCGGCCACCGAGCTGAGCCTTGACGCCCCGCTTGATCGCGGCGACCGAGACAGCGCGAGCTTTGGCGAGCGTTTCGCGGGAGCCCAGGGCGCCGAGATCGAAGAAGACGTGGAAGTCGCTGCTCGGCGCAACTACATCGAGAGCATGTTCGACAGCTACCTGACGGAGCGCGAGCGCAAGATCCTCTACCTGTACTACGGTCTTGACGACGGCGAGGAGCGAACCCTCGAGGAAATCGGCACCCTCCTGGGCGTGACCCGCGAGCGAATCCGCCAGATTCGCAACCGAGCCTTCGAGAAGCTCCGGGACAGTCCCCAGGGGGATTCGCTGTTCGGGTTCTGGACCGCGCATTAGTGCAGCCCACGGATACCTCTCGTGCCGACGGGCGGGTGTCGCCGGTTCACGGATTGGCTCCTCTCGGAGTGAGCATGACCATTTCCCGTGCGCGGATCTCGGCGGTTGGAATCGTGATGCCGTCACGCTCGTAGGAGTCGTACTGCAGGTATCCCTCCACGAACAGCTTGTCGCCTTTGGAGACGTACTCCTCCGCCACCTGCGCCAGACGTCCCCATAGGTTGACCCGATGCCAATCCGTGCGCTCCTCGGCGTCTTCGCCCCCAGTGCGCCAATTGGTTGCGAGCGACACTCGCGCCACCTTCACGCCGGCGCTAGTGACCCGCACGTCGGGATCGCTCCCCACGTTTCCTACGAGAATGATCTTGTTTACCGAACGGCTCATGGACTTCCCCTTCCTCGTTGTTTTGGCTGACGACCGATGCCGTGCACGATGGCCCGGATGGGGTGCGCGACACCGGTCTGATTGCGGTGCCTATAGTGTGGGGAAAAACGAGGGGCGTTCCAATAGCTGGATGGGACAGATTTTGGTAGCGCCGTAAACAAATGGCGGATCGTCAGCCCTTGCAGTCGTACCAGGTCCGGCCCGACCCCAAATCGACGCGGAGCGGCACGTCGAGCGTCAGCGCCGATTCCATCGTTTGCGTCACCGTTGCCGAGACGGCCGGCAGGCGTTCCTCTTCGACTTCGAACACGAGTTCGTCGTGGACCTGCAGCAACATGCGAACCCCGGAATCGTGGCCAAGCGCCTGTCGCGCGCGAATCATGGCCACTTTGATCAGGTCGGCTGCGGTACCCTGGATCGGCGTGTTGCGCGCCACCCTCTCGCCGAATTGGCGAACGTTCCAGGCTCTCGCGCGAAGCTCGGGAATGTAGCGCCGTCGTCCCAGCAGCGTTTCCACATAGCCGGACTCGCGAGCCTGGTCGACCTGGTTGTCCAGAAAGCGGCGTACGCCTGAAAAGCGCTCGAAGTACTGCTCGATAAAGCGCCGTGCTTCGGCCATGGAGATGCCGAGTTGCCGCGAGAGTCCAAATGGCCCCTGGCCGTACAGCGTCGCAAAGTTCACCGTCTTGGCCTGATCTCGCATCGTTCCCGTGACCTGGTCAACCGGCAGGTCGAAGATCACCGCGGCGGTCTCCCGATGCACGTCCTTGTCCTCGCGAAACGCTCGCAGAAACACTTCGTCGCCGGAAAAGTGGGCCAGGATGCGGAGCTCGATTTGGGAATAGTCCGCCGTCATCAGAACGAAGCCGGGGGCGGAAACGAAGCCGCGGCGGATGTCGCGGCCCAACGCCGTGCGGATGGGGATGTTCTGGAGGTTGGGGTCCGACGAGGAAAGCCGACCGGTGGCTGCCACGGCCTGGTTGAACGTCGTGTGTATTCGCCTGGTCTCGGGGTTCACAAGCGCGGGCAACGCGTCGACGTAGGTGCCGCGCAGCTTCTCCAGCCGGCGGTAGTCCATCATCAGGCGGGGTAGTTGGTGTCCTTGCACGGCAAGCTTTTCCAGGACGGACGAGTCGGTCGACGGTCCGGTCCGGGTTCGCTTGAGAACCGGCAGCTCAAGTCGCTCAAACAGCACTTCGCGCAGCTGGGGCGTCGAGTTGATGTTGAATTCGGTGCCAGCCACCCGAAAGATGTCGTCGCGGATGAGCCGCAGCTCCTCGCCCAGGTTAACGCTCATGGTCGCGAAAAACCCCGCGTCGATTCCGACGCCATGCATTTCCATCTCAGCCAAGACGCTGATCAGGGGCGTCTCCAGCTCCCTGAACAGCTTATCCAGCCCCTGCGCGGCCATCTGCGTCTCGAAGCGGCCCCACAGCCTCAGAGGCACCTCTACCTGCTCACAAGCGAAGGGGAGCGCCTGGTGCGCCGATACGTCGCCGTATTGTCGGCGATTCCTGCCGGTACCAAGCACGGTGGTTTCGGACGTGAGGTCGCGTCCGAGAAAGTCCGTAGCCAGTGCGGACAGGTCGTGTCGGCGGCGTCCTGGATCAAGCAGGTACGATGCCACCATGACGTCGCGCAGAGGCCCGGCTAGGTCGAGGCCCGCGCGGCGACACGCAAGTAGCGAGCGTTTGAGGTCGTGCCCCACTTTCGTCACCGTCGGGTCGGCAAGCACGGCCGCAATGGGTGCGAATGCGTTGCCGTCGACGTTGGCCGAGTTGGAAGAAGCTCCGGTGTCCAGGTCACCCAGTTCAAGCGACATGGCTGCCGTGTGCGCCAAGGGCATGTAATAGCAACGCTGGGGGTCGGCGGCGACGGCAAGTCCGGCGATGCGCCCGCGCGTTGGCTTAAGGGTGTCGGTGAACACGGCGACGGCCATCGATCCAGCCTCGCGACACTCTCGCGCAATCTCGGCCAGCAACGGTAAGTCAACGGCCAGATGCTGCGTGGCCGTCGCCGTTTCGGTGTCGGATTGCGAATCCTGGCTGCCCTCTCGTAGGTCCGGCCGCTCCAGCAGGGTCCGGAACTCCAGATCGACGTACAGCGCCCGCAGCCGTTCGGTGTTCGGTTCGGAGACCCGGAGCTCGTCGAGATCGCTGTCCAGCTCCAGATCCGTATGAATGGTCACCAGCTGTTTGGAGAGCAGGATCTGGTCGCGGTTTGCGAGCAGCGACTCTCTGGATCGCTTGGCCTTGATCTCGGTGGCGTTGTCCAGCATGTCTTCGAGGGTCCCGTACTGGCCCAGGAGCTTTTGTGCAGTCTTGGGTCCAATCCCGGGAGCGCCCGGCACGTTGTCCGAGCTGTCTCCCACCAGCGCCAGATAGTCGACCATCTGGCTTGGCTCGACCCCGTACTTCCCCGACGCGGCGTCCTCGTCCACCCAGCTGACCGCCACTCCGTGAGGCCCGCCACGGCCCGGATTGAGCAAGCGCACGCGATCTCCCACGAGCTGGACGAAATCCTTGTCGCTTGAGACGATCACGGCTTCCAACCCCGCCGCTACGGCACGCCGTGCTAGCGTGCCGATCACGTCGTCCGCTTCCCATCCTTCCACGCTGATTACGCGGTCGCCGAACGCTTCGACGACTTCGCGAATGCGGGGCAGGCTGTCTCGCAGCTCTCGCGGCATCTTCTCGCGCGTCGCCTTGTAATCGGGATAGAGCTCCTGCCGGTGGCTTCTTCCGGAATCAAAGACGACGGCGATGTAGTCCGGTTCGTGTTCGTCGCGAAGCGCGTGCAGGAAACTCGCGAAGCCGAAGGGCGCGGAGGTGTTTTCGCCCCGGGCATTGGTCAAGGGGCGATTGATGAACGCGAAGTACGACCGATAGATCAGCGCGTAGGCGTCGACCAGAAACAGTCGGGGGACGGCGTCCGGCACGCCGCTACTGTGGCCCGTAAAGCCACCGATACAGGTCCCGGTTCCTCACTACGGCCTTCACATACCCCCGAGTCTCGACGAACGGAATGCGTTCGGTCAGACGGTACGGGTCTTCGGCCTCGGGAAAGCGACGCCAACGGTTGGCTCGCGTCGGTCCGGCGTTATAGGCGGACAGCACCAGCGGAATGTACCCGTCGTAGCGCTCCAGCAAGTCGGCGAGGTATTTGGTGCCCAATTGGACATTCACTTCTGCGGTTTGCAGCGACTCGGTGGTGTAGCCGGCCGGGCCCTCCGAGCGTGCCAACTGTCGACCCGTCGCGGGCATGATCTGCATGAGCCCGATCGCGCCCGCCCTGGAGGCAATCCCGGCTGTGAAGGCACTCTCCTGTCGTATGAGGCCGGCGACGAGGTATGGGTCCAATCCGAGCTCGTTGGCGCGCGAGGTAATGAGCTCGCGATAGGGGAAGGGGTACACGGCGGCAAGGAGGGCGCGGCTCCATTCCACGCCCTGGTCGCGCAGTTGCAAACCCAGGCGGATACCGTCGATGCTGCGCCCGTGATCGATCAGTCCGTGTGCCAGCTCCAGGGCCCTGGGCACCGAATCCGCTACCGAAGTCCTAAGGTTGGCCACGAGAGCATCGGCCGCCTCGTCCAACTCCGCACCATCGAGCACCGCCAACACGTCCAGCTTGGCCGTAAGCCATGCGGGGGGTGGAGAGGCGCCCGCGCCAGGATCAGGTTCCACGAAAAGGGTCGCGGGCAGCCCCAGCATCTCGGCTGCAAGGTGAGCGTAGTAGGAGAGGGGACTTTCCCTCAGGAGTCGCGCCGCAAGGGCCCCAGATCCGGTCGTGTCTCCCGCGGCGCGGCCGGCCTGGATCGCCCAGTAGCTGGCTTCCTCCCAACGGCGTCCCTGCGGAAAGTCCTCAAGGTAGTCGCGGAATATCTCAGTCGCGCGTTGCGGTTCATCCTGAGTGAGGTGGATCTGGGCCCATCGCATCCTGGCTAGGCCCGCCCGATCGGCCGTGGGCAGCATGGCGCTGGCTTGGCTGTATTCCCGGATCGCCTGGTCGATCCGGCCCGCGTCATGATGGCTGTCGCCGCGAAAGAAGACGATGTCCACGGCTTGTCGGGAGGCTGGAAAGCGTTCTACCAGACGCTCCCTGAGGATGCGCGCGTCGCCTTGTCTTCCCTGGCGCGTCCGAATGGTTGCCCACGCGCTTAGCGCCGCCGCACCCACGGCTGGGTCGTCGGATGCGGAAAGCTCGCGATACAACTCGATGGCGCGGTCGCGCGCATTGCTGCCGTTATATGCCCGGGCAAGCGCGAGCCGATCAGACTCGGTCAAGACCGCGCCCCGCTCTGCGGCAATGGTCCAAGCCCTGGCCGCCAGTCCGAACTCGTTCCCGCTGCCAAACGCGGTTGCGACTCGTCGGAGCACCACGGGGCCGGAATTGCTTGCGACATCCCAGTGTGCCCTGGCCGCCTCGACAGCCTCGGGACCGGTCGACGTCAAGCGCAACAGCTCCTCCATCACCTCCACGGCCTCGACCGAATCCCCTAGCGCGAGCAGGTAGCGCCACTCGCGGCCAAGCCAGGCGGCGCTGTCCGCAACCGTCATTGTCGGCAGTCGAACGCTCCGCAGCGCCTCCAATGCGCGAGCGGTATCTCCCGCAGCCGCCCGTGCATCGGACCGCAGCGACCAGCCCACGGCCAGGACATCGGGGTCGGCTATCGACGCCAGCACGGTTTCCACGGCTCCGGCGTCGCCACCATCCAACAGCCGGCGCGCCACGTGCAGGGCGGTCCAGTCGGCTACCGGCTGGGAGCGCCTGGCGAGTCGGTCCAGCGTTGCCAGCGTTTCGTCGTGGTCGTCGCGCTCGTTCGCCAACCGAGGCAAGTGAGCCAGCGCGATCAACGCTTCCCGCGACGCCGAACCAGCTCCGTCGCGCAACGCCTCGTCGCCACCGACAGCCGCTTCAGTCTCGGCCACAAAGCGCCTAAACGCAGATTCGGCCTCGGCTCGGTGGCCAAGCGCATTGTGAGCGGTTCCCAACACGTACCAAGCTCTCGACGACGCCGGCGCTGCGTCCAGGTCGGCGCCCGACAGGGCTCCCAACGCCGCGTCCCAGTTTTTCCAACCGGCTTCCGCTTCGGCCAGGAGAACGCGATCCGAGAGCGACGCCGATTCAAGCGGCGCAACGAACCGTCGGAGGGCCAGACTGGCCTTCCAGAAGCGCCCAGCGGACAGGTGCGCGCGAACCGAATCCGGTACCTGGCTACCCGCGGAGTCCGTGGGGGCCGCCGCCTGTCCGGCGACGGACCCCACACCGGCTAGGCAGATGACGAGCCCCGCCGCCAGCAAAGTCGGCAGCGGGCGACTCCCCATCGGACTGGCCGGGCGAACTTGGTGTATCAGTCCCCGTCGGCGGGCTGACCGACCTGCATCGCGAACAGCGCGTCGATCATCTTCTGCGCCGACTCCTCCATGTCGATGACCAAGTTGTCGATCCGCGAAACGAAGTAGTTGTGGGCGATGCTCACCGGAATGGCAATCGCAAGTCCGGCCGCGGTGGTGGTCAGGGCGATCTTGATCCCCGATGCAACCGTGGTGGCGTCTACCTCGCCCGCCAGCTCGATGGCCTGGAAGGCGGCGATCATTCCCATCACCGTTCCCAGGAACCCGAGGAGCGGCGCCACGTTGGTGAGCGTGGCGAGTACCACGAGACCGCTTTCCAGTTTCGAGAGCTCGATCAGTCCCTGGTTCTCGATCGCTTTCATGACGCGATCGGTACCCTCGCTGCGGCGCTCCAGCCCCGCGTGCAGAATGTTGGCCGCCGGTGCGTTGGACTCGCGCGTCACCTCCAGCGCTTCCTTGATTTTCTGCTGAAAGAGGAGCTCGTCGACCTCCACCAGGATCTTTCTGGTAGCCCCGCTCTTGCGAAGGATGTCGAAGAACTTCCAGATGATCACGAGGATCCCCACCAGGAGACACAGACCGAGGGGCCAGCGCATGATCCCGGCGTCCTCCCAGGACTGCGCCATTTGCTCGGTGAAGGTGAGATCTGGAGCCTCCACGCCGGGAAGCTGGAGCAGTACGTCGGAAACGTTCATCAAGCTGGTCAAGGAAACCTCCTGCGGTCGATCCTGTGCTGATGGTTTTCGGCCGCGCAACACCTGCGCAGCCACGAGTTGTCGGCTCTGTGAGCCGTGCGGCAACGGCTTGCCATAATGCGCACCGATGTGGGCAGTGTCAACCCCGACCCCCTATCGTCGCCAGGTCCAGGCGCTGGACCTGTACCGGATTTCCAGCTTGTCGGCCAGGGTCCGTTCGTGTTTCGTCATGCGGTTTCGGGACCACCGTCCACCGAACGCGCGTTGCAGGCCGACCGTCAGCGCGTCTACCAAGTGGGTCCATTCCGGAGCCTTGCCGGTGATTTCGGCCAGCGTGATCGGACGCGCGCCGTTGGGTTGCCAGTTCGAGAACAGCGCACTCTGATCCGTCTCCAATAGCAGCGATCCGTGCTGGAGCAACGCGCTGCCGATTCGCACCTGGGCGCTCCCGATGACCTTCCGACCCGCAACCATCACTTCGCCTTCCGCAGGCTCCAGGAAGCAGGGTCCGGCGCCGGGCGGGAGGGCGCGCCCTGAAGCGGTCCGGGCGCGCACGCCCATTCTTATCAGTCCAGCCACCAATCCGTCGTTAATCCTGCGGTAGGCTCGCCGCGGGCCCCCGAATGCGCGCACAGGCACGACGACGGAGTAGGTAAGCTCGCGGTCGTGGAGGACCGCGCGTCCACCGGTTGGGCGTCGCACCAGGTCGATCTCAGGCCGTGCACTCAGGAACTGCCGATAGGCGTCCGCAACCGGTTCGTTGCGACCCAGCGACAGAGCCGGTGGAGTCCATCCATAGAAGCGCACCGAACCCGTCCCGGGCTTCAGCCGTTCGGCCAGCGCCTGGTCCCGAGCCATGTTGATGGCGCCTGGCAGCGCGCCATCGGTCAAGACCCGCCACGACACCGGGTCGTCAGGGTGAGAAGACATCTCCAGGATCCATGACGCGTACGTCGGCCCGGTCTCCCACCAGATCGCGGAACCGCTCGGGGTCCTGTGCGATCAAGGGCCAGGTATTGTAATGGACGGGAATTACGACTTCCGGTCCGATGAAGCCGACTGCTTCCGCCGCGTCTTCGGGTCCCATCGTGAAGTTGTCGCCGATGGGGAGAATGGCCACGTCGACCTTGCCCCGCAGCAGCTGCATGTCGAGCATCAGCGCGGTATCGCCGGCGTGGTAGATCCGTTTGCCGTCCAGGTGCATCAGGAATCCGCCCGGCACGGTCGTGAATTGCCCCGTGGCGTCGCCGTGGACCTGTCCGCCGTGCAGAGCCGCCGTCATCTTCACGCGGCCAAACGGAAAGTCGTAGCCGCCTCCAATGTGCATCGGGTGCCCTTTGGCCACGCTCTGGCTCTCCGCGAACGCAACGATCTCGAAAGTGGAGATGAGCGTGGCGTCCGTCTCGCGGGCCAGTGGGATCGCGTCGGCGAAATGGTCGAAATGCCCGTGCGTACACAGGATGTAGTCGACCGGACCCACCTCGGCCCGTTTCACTTCCGACATCGGGTTGTCGTCGAAGAACGGATCGATAACGAGTCGCGTGCCGTCCTCGAGCTGAATGGTAAAGGTCGATTGCCCGTGGAATGTCAACTTTGCCACCTGTTGCCCTCCTTGGAGTTGGTTGCCGTCGTGGAAGAACGCCGAGCCGCTCGGCCGGATCAGTCGCCGCCTCCGCCATCCTGGTAAGCGTCAATCGGCTCGCACGAGCAAACCAGGTTCCTGTCGCCGTGCGCGTTGTCGATGCGCCCTACGTGTGGCCAGAACTTGTGTTCCCGCAGCCAGGGAGCAGGGAAAGCGGCCTGCGTGCGCGGGTACTTGCGCCCCCAATTGTCGGCCGTTACCGCACGGGCCGTGTGAGGAGCGTTCTTGAGCGCGTTGTCCTGCCGGTCCTGCAGGCCACGCTCGATTTGACCGATCTCGGCGCGGATCGCGATCAAGGCGTCGCAGAAGCGATCCAGCTCCGCCCTCGATTCGCTTTCCGTTGGTTCGATCATGATGGTTCCGGGGACCGGAAAGGCGATCGTCGGCGCGTGGAAGCCGTAGTCCATGAGACGCTTGGCCACGTCCTCTTCGGTGACGCCCGTGATCTTTTTCAGAGGACGCAGGTCCAGGATGAACTCATGGGCCACGCGACCGCTGCCGCCTCCTCGGCGGAACAGGATGTCAAAGTGGGATTCCAGCCTGGCGACCATGTAGTTTGCGTTGAGGATTGCCAGACGGGTGGCCTCGGTCACGCCGTCTCGGCCCAGCAGGGCGATGTAGGCCCAGGAGATGAGCAGGATGCTGGCGCTGCCCCAGGGCGCGGCGGATACCGGGCCGATGGCCGCTTCGCCTCCAGTGGCGACGACCGGGTGGCCCGGAAGATAAGGCCCCAGCTCGGCCGTCGCGCAGATGGGTCCCATGCCGGGACCGCCGCCGCCGTGCGGGATTGCGAAAGTCTTGTGAAGGTTGATGTGAATGACGTCCGCCCCGTAATCTCCCGGGCGACACAACCCCACTTGCGCGTTCAAGTTGGCCCCGTCCAGGTACACGTAACCGCCGTGACTGTGAATGATCTCGCAAATGCGTCTGATTTCCCGTTCAAAGACGCCATGCGTGGACGGGTAGGTGACCATTATCGCGGCGAGACGATCGGAGTAGCGGCCCGCCTTCGCCGCCAAGTCGTCGACGTCGACGTTTCCCCGCGAATCGCAGCGCACCACAACCACCTTCATGCCTGCCAGCACGGCGCTGGCCGGATTGGTGCCGTGTGCCGACGAAGGAATCAGGCAAACGTCGCGGTGGCTTTGTCCGAGGGCCTGTTGCCGCGCGCGAATCACAAGCAGACCGGCGTATTCCCCCTGGGCGCCCGAATTGGGTTGCAGCGAGACTGACGGGAGACCACTGATTTCCGCAAGCCAACCGCCGAGGTCTTCGACGATCCGGGCGTAGCCCTTTGCCTGCTCGGGCGGAGCGAATGGATGAAGCCGTCCGAACTCGGGCCAGGTAACCGGCACCATCTGGGTTGTGGCGTTCAACTTCATCGTGCACGACCCAAGGGGGATCATGCTGGTGTTAAGAGAGAGGTCCCGCGATTCGAGCCGCCGGATGTAGCGCAGCATCTCCGTCTCGGAGCGGTGCGAGTTGAAGATGGGATGCTCCAGATACTCGCTGGTGCGCTTGAATGGCCTGGGGTATTCGTCCGGCTCGAAAGAAGCGGCCAGCGCTACGGCGTCCGACTCGGCGCCAAAGACGGCCAGGAGGTCGTCCAGGTCCCTGGGCGTCACGGTTTCGTCGAGCGCGACGCCTATGGTGCCGTCGTGATAGTCTCTGAGGTTGATCCGCTTCGCATTCGCACGGTGGAGGACGGTCTCGGCGCGCTCTGCCGGTCGGACGCGCAAGGTGTCGAAGAACGTGGAGTGAACGATTTCGACGTCAGCCCGTTCCAGGCCGCGGGCAAGGGTGGCCGTCTGCTTGCGGACGCGCTGGGCGATCCGCTTGATCCCTTCCGGACCATGATAGACGGCATACATTCCCGCCATAACCGCCAGGAGCACCTGCGCAGTGCAGATGTTCGAGGTGGCTCTCTCTCGCCGGATGTGCTGTTCCCGCGTCTGCAAGGCCATGCGAAGGGCCGGGTTCCCGTGCCGGTCCACGGAAACGCCGATAATCCGGCCCGGCATTTGCCGCTTGAACTTCTCGCCGCAAGCGATATAGGCGGCGTGAGGTCCCCCGTATCCCATTGGCACGCCGAAACGCTGCGTGTTCCCAACCGCGATGTCCGCACCGAACTCGCCAGGCGGGGTCAGGACCGCGAGCGCCAGAAGGTCGGCTGCGACGACGACGTGGCTTCCTGCTCGGTGGGCGGTCTCGCACAGCGCGCGGTAATCCCGGATTCGCCCGTCGGTTGCCGGGTACTGGACCAGTGCGCCGAACACGTCGCTGGCGAAAGCGAATTCTTCGACCGGCGCCACACGCACCTGAATTCCGAGGGGCTCGGCGCGCGTCCGGATCACCCCGGCCGTTTGCGGGTGACAATCGTCGGCTACCAGAAAGACCCCGCCGCGCCGGCGTTTTCGTCCTTGGCCGTACAGCATGTACATGGCTTCCGCACTTGCGGTCGCCTCGTCGAGCAGGGAGGCGTTGGCGATCTGGAATCCGGTCAGGTCCATGACGGCGGTCTGGAAGTTGAGCAGCGCTTCCAGGCGGCCTTGTGCGATTTCGGCCTGATAGGGCGTGTACTGGGTGTACCACCCTGGATTCTCAAGGATGTTGCGCTGAATTACGCCGGGAGTGATCGTACCCGAGTACCCCATTCCCAGGTAGCTGCGCCACACCTCGTTCCGCAGCGCGATCTTCCGCATCCTGGCCAGCAGCGCCGCTTCCGGCACGCCGTCGGGGATTCGCAGCGGCCTCCGCAGTCGGATGTCGGCGGGTACGGCTTCGTCCATGAGCGCGTCGAGCGTTTCACACCCGACGTGATCAAGCATCTCGCGCACGTCGTGCGGCTGAGGTCCCAGGTGTCGGGATGCAAAATCGGGCAGATGCGAGATGGGAGTTGGCATCTATTCCCCAATGTGGATTGCGTAGTCGGCGCCGTCCAAAAGCGCCTCCACGTCGTTGCGATCCGCCACTCGCAGGGATAGCATCCAACCTTCCCCGTACGGGTCGGTGTTTACCAGGGCTGGGTCGTCGTCCAGGGCTTCATTGATGTCGACGACCTCGCCCGCCACCGGGCAGTACAGATCGCTCACGGCCTTGACGGCCTCGATCGTCCCGAAAGGTTCCATCTCCTCGAAGTCGTCGCCGGGTTCGGGCAGCTCCACGTACACCACGTCGCCGAGCTCCCCTTGAGCGTAGTCGGTGATGCCCACTCGGAAGACGTCGGGGTCGTCGGTCTGCAGAAGGTACTCGTGCTCTTCGGTATACCTGAGGCCGTCGGGAATGTGAGACATCGCAGTCTCCAGGTTGGAGGTTGACGTACAACGGGTCCATCGCTGAACCGGAAGCAACGAGAAAATGAAGCCCCCACATGGCAGGGCGTCAAGATGCGCATTACATTGAGTCCACTATGACTACGCTGGCCCACCCCCTGGCACTGACGACGCTCACCGACGACGAGGTGATGTTCCGGGATGCCGTCCGCGAGTTTGCCGAGTCGGAAGTCGCGCCACGGGTCCCGCGCATGGAGAGCTCGGGAGAGATCGATTCGGAGCTGATTTCGCTCTTCTTCGAGCTCGGCTTCATGGGGGTTGAGATCCCCGAGCACTACGGGGGAATCGGCAGCAGCTTCTTCACGGCGACGCTCGTGGTCGAGGAGCTCTCTGGCGTGGATCCGTCCGTGGGCGTTCTCGTGGACGTGCAAAACACGCTGGTCAACAATGCGCTCATGCGCTGGGGCACCGACGACCAGAAGGGACGGTTTCTCAACCGACTAGCGACGGGTACGGTGGGCGCCTACGCCCTTTCGGAGGCCGGGAGTGGTTCCGACGCGTTCGCTCTCTCGCTGCGCGCCGTGCGCGACGGAAACGATTGGGTGCTCAACGGGCGCAAGATGTGGATCACCAACGGGGCCGAAGCGGGCCTGTATATCGTGTTCGGCAACGCGAATCCCCGGCTGGGCTACAAGGGAATCACCGCGTTTCTGGTGGAACGAGGGGCGCCAGGATTCCGGGTGGGTAAAAAGGAAGACAAGCTGGGCATCCGCGCGTCGTCCACTACGGAGCTGATTCTGGACGACGTCCGCGTCCCTTACGCCAATGTGCTGGGCGAGGTGGGTCGGGGCTACAAGGTCGCGATCGAGACGTTGAACGAGGGCAGGATCGGAATCGGGGCGCAGATGGTTGGCTTGGCACAGGGGGCCTTCGACCACACGCTCAAGTACGTTCAGGAAAGGGAGCAGTTCGGGCGTCCGATTGCCGAGTTCCAGGGCGTGCAGTTTCAGTTGGCCCAGATGGCTACCGACATCGAGGCCGCGAGGCTCATGGTCTACAACGCCGCTCGCCTGAAGGACAGTGGCGTCCGGTTTCTTCGCGAGGGGGCGATGGCCAAGCTCTACGCGTCGGAGACCGCACAGCGCGTCACCTCCGACTGCATCGATCTACACGGAGGCTACGGCTTTACGCGCGAATACCCTGTCGAAAAGCTCTACCGGGACGCCAAGATCGGAACGATCTACGAGGGCACCAACAACATGCAGCTCCAAACGATCGCGAAAGACCTCCTACGTGGCTGAAGGACTCCAATGGGCGCCATAGGCATTCGGGAAATCCTCTTCTTGCTCGCCGTGCTGGCGCTGATCTTCGGCGCGAAGCGACTCCCGGATCTGGCCAAGGGCCTGGGTTCCGGCATCCGTAACTTCAAGGGCTCGTTGCGGGCCGGTAGCGAGCGCGATCGCGACAACCTTCCGGACCTGGAAGACCCGTAGCGCGTTCGTCGGCAGGGCAGGGCGGATTTGTCGGCAGCGACAAGCGTCTGCGGGTACTCTTCTGCACGGTACTCCTTGATCTCGTCGGCTTCGGGATCGTTTTGCCGTTGCTCCCCCTGTATGCGCGCGATCTCGGCGCCAACGGCCTCCAAGTTGGCCTCCTCGTCAGCATTTACTCCCTGGTTCAGCTGGTCATGGCTCCGATCTGGGGACGGATATCGGACCGAATCGGACGCCGACCGGTCTTGCTCCTGGGCCTCCTCGGCAGCGGCGTTGCCTACCTGGTTTTTGCTGGAGCGGACTCGCTAACCCTTCTCTTCCTGTCGCGCGTGGTAGGAGGGATCGGCGGATCGACCATCCCCGTGGCTCAGGCGTACATTGCCGACGTCACCCCGCCCGAACGACGGGCCGGCAACATGGGGCTGATCGGCGCGGCCTTCGGTTTGGGTTTCGTCATCGGCCCGATGCTCGGCGGGATTCTCGCGGGGGTGTCCCCGGGTTCGCCCGCCGCGCCGGGCTATGCGGCTGCCGTTCTGTGTGCGACCAACGCGGTCGCCGCAGTCGTGTTTCTACGAGAATCGAGGCAGGTGGGCACGACGAACCGCACCACACGGTTCAACCTGGCCGGTTCCTTGGCCATCGCGGCGTCATCGCGGCAGATTCTCGTAACGCTTGCCGTGTATCTTGCGATCACGATGGCGTTTTCCACCCTGCAACCTACCCTGTCGCTCCTGGCTTCCGAGCGTTTCTCCATGGGGGAGCGAGAGGCCGGTTACCTGTTCGCCTTGCTCGGGGTCGTGTCGGCAATCGTTCAGGGCGGGTTGGTCCGCAGAGTGGCGCCGAAGATTGGGGAGCGCTACTTGCTCCGCGCGAGCGCGCTGCCCTTCGCCGTAGGATTGACCCTAATGGGGCTGTCCGAGACCATTCCGGCCATGGTCGCGGGCATCGTCCTGGTAGGCGTCGGTTATGGGGGGACGATACCCAGCGTCCTCGGCTTGTTGTCCCGCGCGGTTGCACCGGAGCGACAGGGCGCCACTCTCGGGCTCGGGCAGAGTGTGGGTTCGCTGGCGCGCGTCCTGGGTCCCGCGATGGCGGGGGCGCTGTTCGACGTACGTTTGGCGCTGCCCTATCTGGCGGGTTCCGTTCTGATCGCGTTGGGCGCGTTGCTCACCGGAATGCTTACACAACCGACGAAGCCCCGGAAATGAGCGTCACCGTGGTGCTGCACCAACCGCAGATGCTGGTCAACATCGCCGGCGTCGTTCGAGCCATGGCCAACATGGGCTTGTCGCAGCTCGTCGTGGTGGATCCTGCGGAGTACGATCCGAGGCGAATCACGGGAATCGCGCATCGCACGGACCATATCGTGGACCGAATCAGGAACGTCGATTCCCTTGACGAGGCGCTTGCGGACCACACCTACGTCGTGGGTACGTCGGCGCGTCCCCGCACGGCCCAGCGCAACTATCTTCGCCCCCGCGAACTTGCGCCCCGAATCCTGGACCGTGCCCTCGCGGGGCAAGTTGCCATTGTCTTCGGGCGTGAAGACCGCGGTCTCTCGAACGAGGCGCTCGACCGTTGCCACGAGCTTCTCGTCATCCCCACCGACCCTGGCCATTGGTCGCTCAATCTTGCCCAGGCGGTTCTTCTGGTGAGCTACGAACTCCTGCTGGCCGGGTCGCGAGGCTCCGGTTCGCTACCGCGGGGGAAACGATCGCTCGGTCCAGCGTCCGCGGCTGAACTGGAAGAAATGTACGGGGCGCTGGGCCAAGGCCTCGACCGCATCGACTTCTTCAAGGCGCGCAAACCCGAGAGCGTGCTGCGCGTTCTACGCACGGTCTTCGGTCGAACTACGCTCGACGCCCACGAAGCGAAGCTGATGCGCTCAATCGGGTACGAGATGCGCAACTGGGCCGACCGGCACGGCGCTCAGTCCACGGACTAGTCAGTACGCGAGTTGCTGCTAGCCTTCGGCTTCCAGCGGTTCGGGGTCCTGCTGGGGCTGCCATATCTGAATGGCGGGCAACGTGTACAGGAACCAGCGCACGGCGGCAAGGAAGAGGCCCAGAAAACCAAGTCCGATCAGGGGTGTGGCTACGGAGAATACCGCTTGGCCGTCGTGGTGCAGCGAGGGGAAGATCAGCATGTAGTGCCACAGCCAGAGGCCTACAAGTACCACCGCGGCGAAAGCCTGGAGGATCTGAGGCGTCTTCTTGGGCCGCACGCCGAGCAGGCCGCCGAAGGGTACCACGAAACACAGCACGATTACAGCCGCGGACAGGCCACCCCAGGGGTCGCTCACGCGGGTGTTCACCCAAGCCTGTTCCCAAGGCAATTTACCGTACCATATCACGATGTACTGCGACCAGAACAGGTAGGTCCAGAACACCGTAAAGGCGAACGTCAGTTTTCCCAGATCCCAGAGGACGGGCGATCCCACATGCTTCTTGAACGCACTGTCGCGCCGCTTGAGCGCCACGGCGGCCACCGCGGTCGCCGCGAAGCCGCCCCAGAAGGCACCCATGAAGAACCATCCGCCGAACAGGCTGGAGAACCAGTGAGGCTCGAGCGACATGGCCCAATCAAACGCAAGCATGGTCATGACCGCGGCGTACACCAGCACCATGAGCGGAGCCAGTCGGGTCATGCGGTGGTAGCTGCGGTCCTCTTCGGCCTCCTGTCCGATCCACCCTCTCGTAAGGCGCTCATGCCATAGCGAGCGTCGCTGCGGGCCGGAAGCTCGCCGCAGGTGCCAAGCCCTGCCCAGGTCGGGACGAACGGCCAGGTATACGAACCCGACGCCGAGCGCAAAGAGCAACAGAACGCCCACGAGATTGCGGCTCACCAGAAACGGCACGTTCAACCAGGCGGCCTTCTTCTGCACGATCGGGTCGTGCGCCATCATCTCGATCCACGGGAAGTAGTCTTCCCTGAGATTGACCAGCATGGGGAGGAAGAGGATGAACGCAATCGGCAGGTAGGCCGCGAACGACTGATGAATTCGCCGCACCGGCCAGTTCCACTTCGCCTTCACGATCCAGGTCACCGCCGCAACCATCACCCCGCCCATCGCGATCGAAGCGAAGTAGTTCCAGTTGACGACGTAGGATTCCCAAGCCAGGGAGGCGTCGTTTGACAGGGTGACGAAGAACGCGATTGCGCCAATGGCCACCATGAGGCGCACGATCAGCGTGGTTGCACCGCCCCGTTCGAGGTAGCGGAGTGGAATCTCGCCAGGAATCGATTGTCCACCCATCAGTCAGGTTCCTGAAGCTGTCGCACGTAGTTGACGACGTGCCACCGATCGTAGTGACTGATCTGGTGGCCGTAGGCCGGCATGAGACTTCGCCCGACGCGAATCATCCCGTAGATGTAGCCGTCGCTCCGCGCAATGGCGGCCTCGCCGTTGAGCGGATACGCGGCAAGTATGGGGTGCACCTCCACGATGTACGCGGTTGTCCCGGCGCCGTCCGGGCCGTGACACACGATACACACGCGCTCGTAAAGCTGTTCGCCGCGCGCCAGCGAGGCCGGCGTAGCTGGGACCGGATTGGTCAGCGTGTCTACCACCTCGGGACGCTGAGTCATGTCGAGCTGCGTGAAGGGCGGTGGTAGGTCCGCGCTGCCTTGGGGCTGTCCGACGTTCACGTCGAAATGTCCGGCCGGATAGTTACCGGCCGATAGGGGTACCGTGCCCTCGGGGGGCAGCATGGTCATTTCGTACGGATCGAACGAAGGCTGATCGCGCATGCTCCTTCCGAAGATTGACGCCATGGCGTCGTCCAGAGGGGTACAGGCCCCGGAGCTCGCGACTAGCAGGAGGGCGCCTGCCAGAAAGCGGGCGGTGGCGGTCCGCCGGCTACACATCGAAGCCCTCGGGATCTTCGCGCAGCTCGGCCGGATCGAATTCACTCAGAATCTCCTTGACGGCTTCGGACTGGGCGGCCGGCGCCGTGACGTATACGCCAAAGGACCCCTTCGAGCACTCGGGATGATACGCGACCAGGCGACGCAGGTTCGGCAGGCCCGCGTTAACGAACAGCCCGATGACCGTAGACAGCGCCCCGAAAAGGATGGCCAGCTCGAAAGCGATCACCACATAGGCCGGAATGGAAAAAATCGGCTTGCCGCCGGTGACCAACGGCCAATCCATGGAAGTCCAGGTGGTGAACGCAAAGCCGGTCGCCGCACCGGTCATGGCGCCGGCAAAGGTGAAGACCCGTACCGGACTGTGCTTGAGCGCCAGTCCTTCCTCCAACAGGTGGTGCTCCGGCAAGGGCGCGTAGGCTCGAAAGCCCTTGTAGCCCGCCGACCGCAGCGCCTTGCAGGCCTCAATTGTAGAGTCGAGGTGCGCGAACAGCGCGAAGAAGCCTCGGTGTCCGCGGCGCCGTTTCGCTGGAATCATGTCGCGGCCTCCTTGCTGTCGCGCATTGGTGGAGGCACCACCTCTTTCATTTCGGCGATCGCCACGGGCGGCAACAGCCGCGTGAAGAGCAGGAACCAGAACCCGAACCACGCGAAGCTTCCCAACAGAATCCCCATCTCGACCTTGGATGGGTAGTAGAGTCCCCACGCCCACGGCTCGTATTCGTGAGAAAGCGAGGTCACGATGATCACGTAGCGCTCGAACCACATGCCGATGTTGATGAAGATCGAGATCACGAACAGTGCCGCAATCGATCTGCGAACGCGCTTGAACCAGAGCATCAGCGGGATGAAGCCGTTACAGGTCAGCATGATCCAGTTCGCCCACCAGTAGTGCCCGAAGACGCGGTTCCAGAACGATCCCCGTTCAGGAGGCTCTCCTGAATACCAAGCCAGGAAGTACTCGGTGAGATAGGCGTACAGCACGATGCTGCTGGTGAGCAGGCACAACTTGGCCATCGCCTCGAAGTGCTTGACGGTGAGATAGTCTTCCAGCCCGAAATACTTCCGCATCGGCACCGCCAACGTGATCACCAGGCCTACGCCCGAGAAGATCGCGCCAGCGACGAAATAGGGGGCGAAGATCGTCGTGTGCCACCCCGGCACGATGGCCATCGCAAAGTCCCACGACACCACGGAGTGCACCGAGAGGACCAGCGGCGTCGCCAACGCGGCGAGGTATATGTACGCCTTAGAGAAGTGGTGCCATTCGCGATCCGTGCCGCGCCATCCGAGCGAAATGACCTGGTAGAGCTTCTTGCGCAGTCCCCGCGCCTGATCGCGCGCGGCTGCCAGGTCGGGAATCGTGCCCAAATAGAAGAAGACGGCCGAGACGGTGAAATAGGTCGTGATGGCGAAGACGTCCCACACCAGGGGCGACCGGAAATTGGGCCACAGGAACCGCGAGTTCGGGTAGGGCACCAGCCAATAGGCGTGCCACACTCGCCCCACGTGGATCAGGGGGAACAGGCCCGCCGTCATGACCGCGAATACGGTCATCGCTTCCGACGCGCGATAAATGGCTTGTCGCCACGGTGCCCGGAAGAGGAACAGGATGGCCGAAATCAGCGTGCCCGAGTGCGCGATGCCGACCCAGAACACGAAGGTGGTGATGTAGACCCCCCACCCGACCGGCGCGTTGAGTCCAGAGACGCCGATTCCCTGGTAGATCTGGTAGAACCAGGACCCGAGGAAGACGGCCACGCCGGCGGCGGCGATCCCGAAGAGTATCCACCAACCCTTGCCGGGTCGGGACAGCACCCTCAGCACGTCGCGATTTACGGCCTCGTAGGTCGCGACGTCGGGGTTGGGAAGCGCCCCCCGCTGCCTCAGATCTGCCGTTGCCATGCCCTAATGCCCGCCCTCTTCCACATCGTGCAATGTGACCTTCTTCAGGTAGTGAACGGCGGGTTGCGTGTTGATCAGCGCGTCGAGGACTCGGTAGGTGCGTTCATCGCCCGCCCGCGCGGCCACCCGCGAATCGTGATCCTTGATGTTCCCGAATGTGATGACGTCGCTCGGACAGACGCTCTGGCAGGCGGTGTACACTTCGCCGTCGCCGATCTCGCGCCCCTCGACGGCGGCCCGGTTGCCCGCTTCCCTGATCCGCTGCACGCAGAAGGTGCACTTCTCCATGACGCCGTTGTCGCGCACGGTCACGTCGGGATTGAACTGCCAGTTCATCGGTTCCGGGATCTGCTGGGTGTAGCGGTACCAGTTGAACACCCGAACCTTGTAGGGGCAATTGTTGGCGCAGTACCGCGTGCCCACGCACCGGTTGTAGGCCTGCGCGTTTAGCCCGTCGGGCGTGTGGTAGGCCGCGAACACGGGACAAACCGGCTCGCACGGCGCGTTGTTGCAGTGCTGGCAGAGCATCGGCAGAAAGCGGACGTCGACCGTCCCGGAGTGGGTCGCGTCGACCGTCTCGTAGTACCGTTCGAGCCGCAACCAGTGCATCTCGCGACCCATTGTGGCCTGCACCTCGCCGACCCAGGGAATGTTGTTCTCGGCCTGACACGCGGTGACGCACGCGCCGCATCCGGTGCACTTGTCCAGGTCCATCGCCATGGCCCAGCGGGGGTGATCCTCGCTGTAGGGGCCGAAATCGGAGCCGGGAAGCGGGAAGTCTTCGGCGCGGCCTTCGGTGGCAACCGTGCGGAATCCGCCGCCTTCCTGAAGCTCGCGCAGCTGGCCGTGGCCGCCCTCGTCCGCGTGCCCTTCCTGCTCGGTGGCGTGCCCGAGGGCGGCGAGTGCCACTGCGGGGGCGACGTTGCGGTCGTCCTGATCGCTTGACCCCTCGGTCGAAGTCAGGCGACGCCAAGCCCCCGTTGGGCTGATCGTGGCCTGTGTCGAGACAAGCGCCGGGGCACCGGTAGCCGAATCGGTAGCGTCGCCAAGCAGAAGCATCGGGTTGACGCCGTTGCCGTTGGCGTAGCGACCATAATCCGTGTGGCCCCCGCCCATGGCGACCGCGGCGGCGTCTTCGCGAATGCCGGGGTAGGGCCAAACCGGGACCTCGAAGCGCCCCTGGGGAGTCGTAACGTAGACCAAGTCGCCCTGCCGGAGGCCCATGCGGTCCACGGTCGCCGGATTCAGCTCCACCCAGGAATGCCACATCACCTTGGAGACCGGATCGGGCAGCTCCTGAAGCCACGGGCGATTGGCATGGGCGCCGTCGCCAAATCGCGGCGACGGGTAGACCAACAACGTCAGGTCGCCGTCACCGCCGAAATCGGGCACTTCGAAGCCCACGGCAGTGGCGGGAGCCTGAAGGCTGGCCACCTGGGGCGTCGCGTCGGCGAACGAAACGGACCCGGTCCGCAGCGCTGTCCGCCAAAGCGAGTCTGCGTTGCCGACCAAGCCGGTTTCTCCGCCGCTCTCGACGATCCAGCGGTCGAACGAGGCGCGCAGATACTCGTGGAAGTTCCCCGCACCAAAATCGTGGCCAAGACGGCGGCCCACTTCGAGCAGTACGTCGGCCATTGGCCTGGAATCGAAGTTGGGAACGGGACGCATGGCTGGTTGTCGGAGCGCGTAGGTCCCCGGACCAGGTCGGCTGTCTCCCCACGACTCGAGGGGGTGGGCGTCTGGAAGCACCAGATCCGCCAGCGCGGCGGTCTCGTCCAGCGCGGTCGCGAATGCAACCTTGAAGGGGGCGGCCGCGAACGCATCCTCAAATCCTGCCGCGCGTGGAAGGGAGTAGACGGGATTGGCACCGGACACGGCCACCACGCCGTAGTTGCCCGCCTCCATGCCGACGATGGCTTGGGCCAGGGCGACGTCCGAGGCAGGATCAGTCGCCGGAGCCGCGTCGATATGCAGTGTTCGTCCAAGGCTGCCTGCCGCTGCGTTGAGGATCAGCACGGCCAGGTTTGCCGCGGTGGCGCCGGCGTGGCGTCCCGCCAACCCAGGACCAAGCGCGAGTGCCGAACCGTCCGCCAATTGATCGGCAAGGGCGCTCAAGGCTTCCGTTTCGACTCCAGCGGTCCTGGCGGCCTGTTCGAGCGACTGCCGGGAAACCATTTCCGTGTACGGCCCGGCGCTGCCGCCGCGTCGCACCAATTCCCCAGCGAGCGCCAATGCGATCTGGGCCTCCGCTCCGGGCCGCGCCGGGATCCATTCGTCGGCGTTCTGGCCGGTGAGCGAGAGGCGGGGACCTACAAACACGAACTTGCCCTTGTCGCCGTGATCGACCCCGTGCATGCGGGCGAAGTCGGCGGCGAACTTGACGGGCGACAGCCAAGTCTCCAGGAAGTCGGCGCCGAAAGAGATCAGCAGCCGCGCCGCAGCGATATCGTATCTGGGAACCGCGTTTACGCCGAAAGCGATGTTCACCGCCGCGCGCAGGGGTGCGTCGTCCAGCGCGTCGTAAACCACGCGGTCGCCGCCCACCGCCGCCGTCCATTCGTTGATTAGTCCGCTTTCCGTCGGTCCCTTGGGGCCGGTTAGGAAGAGCGGGCGGTTGCCCGTGCCCAGCCGCTCGGCCAGCAGGTCGAGTGCCTCGTCCCACCCGATGGGCTCTAGGCCGTTGGGGCCGGCCCGAAGGGGGCTGGAGATGCGGTCGGGGTTGTAGAGCCCCTGCAACGCGGACACGCCTCGCGAACACAGGCCACCGCGGGAAACGGGGTGGTCCGGGTTGCCTTCGACCATGACCGCGCGACCTTCGCGGGTGCGAACCCTGATTCCGCAACCGCTGGCGCATTCACCACAAGTGGTGGCGTACCATGTGGCGACGCCGGGTGTAATTTCTTCCGGGGGAACGACATAGGGGATTAGCCGTTCGATTTCGCCGGTGGAGCAGCCTGCCGCTGTCGCGCCCGCGCTACCCACACCGAGCACCTTGAGGAAGTCTCTCCGCTTAAGGCCGTCGCTCATCCGCCCGCGCCCCGCGGTAGGGGGACCGTTAGTAGTGGCATACCGTACAGTCGCGGGACGCCCCGCGCTCCAAGTGGCAGGAAACGCACCACCCCATCTTCAAGTTGCCAGCTTCGGGGGCCAGCTCGGCGAGCACGCCCATCTCCTGAACCTCGCCGTGACACGTCTGGCATTCTACGCCGGCCGCGACATGACGAAAGTGCGGGAACGTGACGTGATCGGAGACCTTGTAGATGCGGCGCCATGGAATCGGTTGGCCCGAATCGTAGTATTCCCTGACCTTGACCACCTCTTCGGGATTGTTCCGTCCGTCGATGATGCCCTCGCGGTGGCAACCGATGCAGGTCTCAACCGGGGGAATCCCGGCGTCAACCGACCGCTCGGCAGAGAAATGGCAGTACTGACAATCGATCAGCCACTGGCCGGCGTGGGTGTCGTGAGGGAACTGGATCGGCTGAGAAAGCTCGTCCTCTTCACCGTCCGACGGAAGCTGTCCGTCGCCAGGCAAGGCCACTGCGAGAAAGATCGGGACCGCGATGGCGCCGGCCACCAGCCACAACCGTTTCATATGGGGCGTAGGCATCTCGGGCCCGTCGGGGGGCCTGTTGTTGAGTGGGTGAATGTCGGAAACACAGTCGGCTAACAGCCGAAGCAAGGTATGTGAGGCTGCCGGTGATGTCAACGGCCTGCCAGGTGCGCGATTCCACTTCGTTTGCTACAATAGTCTCCATGGAATCGAACCAAGCTCACCCCGCCGGCCCAGACAGTGGGCGTTCCAACGACCGCGGCGACGGCGATTCGCCCGGCCTGCATCTGAAGACCTTCACCCACGAGGGCAGGTTCTGGGACGTGTACCTGGATGTTGTGGACGATTCCAACGATTCGGATCCCTGCCGGGCTCGTCTTGCGTTTTTGCCTGCTGACCGCACCGAAGACGAAGATCCCGCTCAGACCGCCGTCGTCATCATCGAGTCCAACTACGAAGACGCACTCGAAGTGGCGCTGGGGTTAGATCGCTATCACCTGTCGTCAATGCTCCGTTCGGTCATCTGACCAAGCCTCCCATGCGGTGTCTGCTGCTACAGGTGCGCGATGCCGACGACCCCATGGGCCCCCACGAACTGGAGTCGTTTCGACGGTCTCTGGCGCCTCTGCCCGTTCGGATCGAGGTGTTCGATCTTCTTGACCGCCCACTCCTGTCAAGCGATCTGGAAGATGTCGACTTGGTGCTGCTGGGGGGAAGCGGCAGGTACTCGGCTACCAGCACGGACCCGTGGTTGGATACGGCGCTGGCGTCGCTTCGCATGGTGCACGCGGCACAGGTGCCGGCGTTTGCGTCGTGCTGGGGATTTCAGGCGATGGCCGCAGCCATGGGCGGAGTGGTCGTTCACGACCGCGAGCGGGCCGAGGTCGGCACGTTCGAAATCAAGCTGACCCGCGCGGGGCGCGCCGATCCGGTCACGTCGACCCTAGGGGATTCGTTCAAGGCGCAATGCGGCCACGAAGACCTGGTGGAGACCCTGCCGCCGCGCACTACCCTGCTCGCTTCGTCTGACAAGGTGGTCAACCAGGCGTACCGCTTCGAAGACGCGCCCATTTACTGCACCCAGTTCCATCCGGAGCTGAACGCGGACGGTATGCGATCCCGCTTCATGACCTACCCTCGTTACGCTGCCTACGCCGCGGGGACGACGTTCGAGGAGCTGATCGAGCAGATTGAGGAGACGCCGGAAGCGGAAGCGCTGGTACGCCGTTTTGCCGAGCTGCACGTCAAGCGGGAGTGAGCGTCGAAGAGGAGCCGCGATGGCCCCAGTGCCGCGTCGGCCGCAGGACTGAACCTGTCGGCGGATTGACTCTGTGCCGAGTGCCCGGTCAGGCGGATTTCACCCAGCGAGCGATTTCCCGCACCGTCGGTCTCTTGCCCTGCATCAGGATCCCGACGCGATAGATGCGGCCCGCCACCCAGGCCGTGCCTACCAGCGCCAGGGCCATGAGCACGAGCGACGCCGCTACCATCCACCAAGGTACTGCGCCCGCGACCGCACGGGGGAACATCATCACAGGGGAGAAGTACGGGAAGAGCGCCACCCAGTCCATCCACGCGAAGCTGCTTCCTTCGATGCTGGTCATCTGCAACAGGAACGGGATTACCAGCAGCATGACTACGGGAAACTGGGCCTGCTGGGCGTCTTCCTCGGTGCTGCACATGGCGCCAACGGCGGCGAACAGAGAAGCGAAGAGGAAGTAACCAAGAACGAAATAGGCGGCGAGAAGCACGAGCACCCCGGGACCGGGCAGGAACCGCATAATGTCGCCGATGTCTCCCGAGGGGAATTGGGCCGCGATGAACGGGACGCCGAACAGGGCGACCAGCACCGCCGACGCGACCCAGATGCCAACCTGCGTCAGCCCCATCGAACCCACGCCGAGGATTTTCCCCAGCATGAGACGCCATGGGGTAATGGACGAGATCACCACCTCGACCACGCGGTTCCGTTTTTCGTCCAGTACGGAGCGCAGGACGTAGGCCCCATACAGGATCATCGTGAAGTAGAGAAGGAAGGCGCCGGCGAAACCGATGGCGATGCCGGACACGCGCGCCACTTCGGCGTCTTCGCCGTTGGTCGCCTCCATGACGGACTCGAAGTCAAGTCGGCTGCCTTCAATCAGCGCCCGAAGGCTCTCGCCGTTTTCCACGTTTGCGAGGTGCAGATCGATGGCCGTTTCCTTGACGGCCGCTTCGAAGACGCCACGTCGTGCCCCACCGGGAGAGTCCAGGCCGCGATACGCGAACAATCCTTCGGAAAGGGTCAGGTCGTCGAGTACGAGAAACCCTTCGAGCTCTTCGTCAAGGACCTGTCGGTCGAGCTCGTCCAGGTCCGTGTCGCGATCCAGAACCTCCATCTCGTACCCGTACGATTCGATCCTGTCGGCGACTTCTTCGCCTAGCAGGCCGGTATAGTCGATAATCGCGAGCTCACGCTCCGAGCGTTGCGCCCGGTAACCCAGGAACGCGCTCAACCCGAGCATTCCGAGCATGAGCAGCGGGATGGCGATGGTCGAAAGGATGAAACCCTTCGTCTTGACGCGCTCCAGGTATTCGCGCCGCAGCACGATCCACACCTGCCTCATCGTACACCTCCCATTGCGGCCATCGCCGGTTCCGTCTCGTCGCCGTTTCCGCCCGCATGTCGCACGAAGATCTCGTGCAGCGAGGGCTCCAGGACTTCAAATCGTCGCAGTGCCACCCCGGCCCCGACTGCGGCGGCGAGGATGCGGTCGTGGTCTTCCTGATGCGTAACGGGAAGGTGGAAGGCGTCGTCCACCTTCTCGATGTCGCGAATCCCGAGCCGCGCCAACCACCGGTCGTCGCCCTCGAACTCCACGGCGACCGCCCCGGAACGTTCGCGCCGCTTGAGGTTCTTGAGATCGCCGTCCAGCACCTTGCGCGCCTTGGAGATGAGGCACACGCGTTCGCACAGCCGCTCGGCCTGTTCCATGAGGTGCGTTGAGAAGAGGATCGTCTTGCCCCGGTCGCGCTCTTCGCGCACGATCGCCTCCAATACGTCCTGATTGATGGGGTCAAGCCCGCTGAAGGGTTCGTCCAGGATCAGCATGTCGGGGTCGTGCAGCACCGTGCCGATGAACTGCACCTTCTGTTGCATGCCCTTGGACAGCTCGCGGATCTTCTTTCGCGACCAATCGGAGAGTCGCAGCCGTTCGAGCCAGCGTTCGGCACGTCGGTGGGCCTGATCGCGGGCAAGTCCCCGCAGCTCGCCGAAAAAGACCAGCTGTTCCAGCACCTTCATCTTCTCGTAGACGCCTCGCTCTTCGGGAAGATACCCGACGCGGTTGCGGCTGGCGGCGTTGGGCGGTGCGCCGAACAACTCGAGAGTCCCGCTGTCGGGCAGCAGGATGGCCATGATCATGCGGATCGTGGTCGTCTTGCCGGATCCGTTGGGTCCGAGCAGGCCCACGATGCTGCCTTGCGGGATGTCCAGGCTGAAGTCGGAAACTGCCGTGTGGGTCCCAAAGGTCTTCGTGACGCCCGAAATCCTAACCGCGAATTCCTTCAACGCGCTTGCTCCTGTGTCAGGTGATCTGTTTGATTATATTACGAGATCTACACGGCTCGACGATTACCGAGGAGTTTGCGTGGCAATCTACCGAACGCTCTACTACGGGGATGTGAAGGTCGGCACGGGCGGGCGCCTGACGATTCCGCTGGGCATCCGAGCGGACTGCGGAATCCGAAAAGGGGACACCATGACCGTGCGCGTGGAGGAGACGCCGAAAGGGACCCGCCAGCTGGTGATGTGGCGGAACGAGCCCGACTCCGACACCTGATCGGCGTCGCGCCCAGCGCTTCTCATTCATCTGATCTCGGCCCAGCGAACCAGTTCGCGTAGGGGTCGGTTGCCGTCGTGAATCCAGTCCGGCCGCGGGAAGGCGACCTGCGAGAGCGGCACTACTCGGGTGGCTCCCAGCACTGCGATCTTGCGGGCAAAGTCGACTTTGCCCGAATCGATGCCCGCGAGCCCGACGGTCTGGAGGGTCGGCGCCAGGGGTGCGAGTACTTCAATGCAGGCATCCAGGTCGGTTGCGGGGACGACCCAAATCGTTCGGCCTCCAACCGGCTCGAAGAGATGCGACGGCGCGAGGATAACGGTCCAGCGTGAACCCGGTTCGTGCCACAGCTGAAGTGGCGCGGACGGTGAACTGGTTGGCGCGGCGGCCCTAATTGCGAGGCGTCCCCTGAGCTGGTGCAGCTCCGATAGGTCGCCGACGTGCGATGGCCCGGGGGGAAGCGCCGACTCGAGGGTGGCCAGCTCGCCGGCCAGCGCGGCGCACCAGCGACGGGCCGCCTGGTTGTCGCCGAGCAGAACGACCAGCTGGGTGCTGACGCAACCTCTCTGGTCGAACAGGGCGGCCGCGAGCGCCGCTTCGGGTGCGGTGCCGGGGGCGCTCAGGGGGTCTACAACGGCGATGCCGACACGGTGTGGATGCTCAACGAGACGCGTTGACGCGGGCGTACGCGCTCGCACCGATTCGATGGTGGCGTCGCTGCCGTAAACCACGACCTGATCGACCTGGCCAAAGAGGCTGCGTTCCCACGCGTCCCATTCTTCCCCGCCCCCGGGCCAGTATTGCACCGCCATCGCCGCGCCGACGCGGCGGTCCAGCCGTCGCAGGGTTTGCGCGAAACGCACAGTGAGCAACGCGTCGCCTGCGCCCGGCTTGGCCAGCACCGCAGACTTGACGAGTATGGCTCGCATGATGGACGTGACGGTCACTCCCGGCACGGTTCCGGCCCCAAGGTGCAGCGCGAGGCCCGGGCCGGCCGCGGTGAGGGATCGCGTTTGGTCCGGTGCGAAACCGTCCAGCAGCCGTGGGTTGGGGAACTCCGCCGCTACCAGTTGGGTGAGGGCTTCGGTGGTCCACGACGACGCCATGCCGTCGATGGCTGCCGCGACCATGGCGCGGGACAGCGCGGCGTTGGCGGCGATTGCGTCAAGGGCGGGGTCGTCGAGTTCCCGCACGAGCGTTTCGCCGGCTCGGCCGAGAATGTCCACGAGCGTGGCCACGGGGGTTGCGGCCAACGCGCGACCAGCGTGCCGTAGCGATGTCGCGAGGGCGCGGGCGAGGTTGCGGGCGGTAGCCGGGTAGCGTAGCACTGCCTGGCCGGCGGGCGTCGTGTGCAGTCGTGCCGGGTGGGGTGTTCGGTCGGGCCACGCCCAAGCGTCGATGGTGGGCGCTGGGGGTGTTGGGGGCGTGCCGGGCGGCAGCGTAGTCATGTGCCTCGCCGGGTGAGGCGGAGGAAGGATTCCGCGGTCAAGGAGCAGCCTCGCAGGGTCGCGCCGGGTGCACGGCCCAGGAGTCGTAGACCGCCGGGCTTGATGGCATGGTCGCCGTGCGTGGTGGTGTAGCCGTAGTCCTCGGTGAGGATGTGACAGACCGAAGCGGCGTTGGCCAGGTCGAAATGGGCCAGCAGCCCGGGCTCGCCAGGGGGGAGGGGGGCGAGAGTCGCCGGGTCCAGTGCGCGCGTACGGACCCATGGGGGGAAGTGGTGGTGGCGTTCTGCCGGTGGTGGGGCAAACCCGGCGACGGCGTCGTAGGCCTGGGACAGCATCTCGGTCATGCCGTATTCGTTCACGACGTGGGACTCGGGTACGCCCAGCCGGTCGCGCACTCGGGCGCACAGAGTGGCGCGGTCCACCTCGGCCACGCGGCCCTTGAATCCGCCAGTCTCCATGATGCGCGATCCGGCGGGGAGGGGGAGCCGAGTGCGGTCGAGCGCGTCGAGCAGGTGAACGAGCGCGAACGCGGTAGTCAGGAGCAGGACGGGGCCCGAAGCGGCGGCGACCGCCTGGGTGACGGCGCCGAGGTCGAGGCCGTGCCGAGGGTGGAATGCCCAGGTGATTTGGTCGACCTCGGGTTCCTGGGCGATGAACCCGGCCATGGCGGAAAGCGAGGAGTCGGGCGCGAGCGGGGGGTGCGGGACGAGGGACACCAGGGCGAGCCGCGTGGGCCCGGTGACGGCTGGGGCGCGTGACGGGGTCGCGGACGGCGGCCCGGGGGGAACGGTGGACGCCCCCGGTGGTTCGCCGGCGAACAGGTGCCGACGGTAGTTGTTGCGGGCCGCCGCCCTGTACAGATCCAGGCTGGCGACGTGATGCTCGCCGCGGCCGGAGGCTCCGCCGGTGGTGCCGCTGGTGCGAAAGACGATCTCGGCGGGCGCCGAAGCGATGGCCAAGTCCTTGAATGCCGCGACGGGTACGGGGGGGATTGCGTGCCACGCTTCCGGTTCGTCGGTGGCTTGGGAGTCGCTGGTTGCGACCCGGTCCCAGTAGGCGCACAGGGTCGGATTGGTCGCGCGTTGGAAGGCGTGTACCCTCCGAGCCCAGCGATTGAAGGTGTGTACGCAGCGAAAGTCGTCTTCGCGCGTCCGCAGGGCTTCCGCGAGGTGACCGATCAGGGCCATATGCCGCGCTTGGGGGGCGCGTCGGATGGCCCATAGGGGGATTGCAGGCCGGACGGCCGACTGGGACCGCTGCGGCCGGCGGAGCCCGTGCCGCGCACCGCTCGGCCGCCGGTCATGCCCGTTTGCTCGCCTTCGCGGATGGTGTGGATTCCTGAAACGACCACGTGCTCGATGCCTTCGGGGTATTGGTGGGGATTGTCGAACGTCGCGCGGTCGGTCACGGTGTCCGGATTGAAGACGACCAGGTCGGCCACCGCTCCGGTCCTGATTACGCCACGGTCGGCGAGCCCGAGCTTCTGCGCGGGGAGCGCCGACATTTTGCGCACGGCGTCTTGCAGGGTGAGGACCTGCCGGTCGCGCACGTAGCGACCCAGCACCCGGGGGAAGGATCCGTAGCCGCGCGGATGGGGCGACGAGTTGGAGAGGGGGCCGTATGGGGCGTAGGCGCCGCCGTCGGAGCAAACCATGCCCAGCGGATGCGCCAACATCCGATCCGTGTTGGCTTCGGACATGCCGAACCCGATCATGCCCACGCTGCCGTTGGCTTCGCGGAGGAGCCGGACGGTCAGGTCGTAGGGGTCTTCGCGCAGCTCGGCGGCGAGCTCACAGAGCCGCCGCCCCCGAGCCGCTGCGTTGGCGCCGCCGATTCGGGTAATCTGTACGGCGTCCCACGATCCGAGCAGCGCGATCTTGTCGCGACACGCGCGTTCCAGCTGCGGACCCGTGTCGGGGTCGGCGAGTCGCGCGAGGAACCGGGCCGTGCCGCCGGCCCGAGCCGCCGCGGGGAACAGGTTCGACAGGCCGGTCGCGTAGGCGACGTAGGGGTAACAATCGAAATGGACGTCCACGCCGGCGGCTCGCGCGGCCTCGATCGCCGTGAGGGACGCGGAGGCCTTCCAATGGTTGCGTTCGCCTTGCGCCTTGAGGTGGGAGACTTGCACCGATACCCCCGCCATGCGCCCCACGTGCAACGCTTCTTCCAGCGCCGACAGGAGTCGGTCGTCTTCGTTGCGCATGTGCGAGGCGTAGGGGTACGGCGTGCCGCGCAGCTCGCTCGCGAGCGCCGTCAGCTCGTCGATGTGCGCGAAACTGCCGGGGGTGTACTCCAGCCCGGTGGAGAGCCCCACCGCGCCCCTGGCCAAGCTGCTGCGCACGTGGCCGCGCATGCGCTCGATTTCGGCGGTGGTGGCGGGGCGGTCCTCGTTGCCGACGACGAGACCTCGAATGGCGCCGTGACCCACCATGGACGCGACGCTGACTGCGGGACGCTCCTGGTCGATGCGATCGAGGAACCCGCCTGGATCGCGAAAGTCGATGTCGACCCCGTAGGTGCCGCGGTAGCGATCTCGCGTGAATTCGAAGGCCGCGTCGCTCCAGGGACCAATGGAGGAGCCGTCCTGGCCCACGACTTCCAGCGTGACGCCTTGCCGTACCCGGCTCTCGGCGCGCGGATTTACCAACAGCGACAGGTCGGCGTGCGAGTGAATGTCGATGAACCCGGGTGCGACCGCCATGCCGCGCGCGTCGATCTCGATGGCGCCCGTGGTTGAGACGTCGCCGACGGCGGCGATCCGGTCGTCGGTGACGGCGAGGTCGCCGGTGCGTGGTGGGCCGCCCGTGCCGTCGTAGATGGTGGCGTGGCGGATTACCAGGTTGGCGCGATTGCGGGTGGCCGCGACCCAGGGCGTTGCAGGCCCCAGGCCTGCCAGCCCCGCCAGCCCGACCGCACCCCGCTTTACGAAGTCGCGTCGCGGCAGCCGCCCCGTTTCGATTCCGCCGGCTCTTAGTATCTTCACTTGTTGTCGGGCTTGCTCCTGATTCACAAGATTGACCAGTGCGTCGAGGTGCTCGTCCATTTGAGCGTAGTCGTCGCCCGGAAAGCCGTCCGACTCCGACTGATCGAGGGCGTCGCGCAGCCCACGGACCTCGCGGCGCGCTTTTTCGAGAGCCCGGCGGAGCCTGGCAAGGGCCCGGCGGATTTCCGCGCTGGATGTTTTCATGACCACACGATAGCGGAGGGATGACCCGTTGAACGAACTCAGACACGCAATCGGCCACGCGCTGATGGCCACCATGATCGGGGTTGCCGTCTTTTCGGTACGGGCGACGGCGCAGGAAAGTTACGACATCGTGCTGCAGGGCGGGCGCGTCATGGATCCGGAGACGGGGCTGGACGCGGTGCGGAACGTGGGCATTGACGGCTCGGTGATCGTCGCGATCTCGGAAGCGCCGCTGGCGGGCGAGCTGGTGGTGGACGTATCGGGGCTTGTCGTGGCGCCGGGCTTTATCGACCTGCACGCGCACGGCCAGACCAACCGCGCGAACGAATTCCAGGCGCGCGATGGGGTTACGACCGCGCTGGAAATGGAGAGCGGCGTCGGCGACATGACCGCGTTCCTGGAGTACCGGGGCATGGGGGCGATTCTGAATTACGGGGCGACGGTGTCCCACATGGCGACTCGCCCGTGGGCTCTGCCCGACCGACTTGACCTGATGCGACGGGCGGAATCCATGCTGGCGAGCGACGCCGCCGGCGCTCTTGGAGAGATGGAATCGATCGCTTCGGGCGCCCGCTACGAATCTGTCCACGCCGATTTCTACCTCGCGCTGCGGGCGGCGTTGGCGCAAGGACTTTCCGAGGGGGCGCTCGGAATCGGCATGGCGCACCAGTACTATCCGGGCGCGTCGCTGGAGGAGATTCTCGAAGTCTTCCGGTTTGCGGCGGACGAGAATACGGTCATCTACACGCATGTGCGCGACATGAAGATCAGCGCGATTCAGGAAGTGGTCGCCAACGCCGTCGCGACCGGCGCGTCGCTGCACATTGTGCACGTCAACAGCTCGAGCCTGTGGAACATTGCTCCGGTGCTGGAGCTCGTCGGCGGTGTGCAGCGCCGAGGGTTCGACGTGACGACCGAGGCCTACCCGTATACGGCCGCCTCGACCGGGCTGCAATCTACGATCTTTGATCCGGGCTGGCGGGAAAGCCTGCAGATCAGCTACGGGGACTTGCAGTGGCAGGATACCGGGGAACGGCTGACCGAAGAGACCTTTCGCAGCTATCGGGCCAGCGGGGGGACCGTGATCATTCACATGATGCAAGACGAGTGGATTCGCCACGCGCTGAGCACCGACTTCGTGATGGTGGCGTCCGACGGCATGCCCTACGCTCCGGGCGCCCACCCGCGCAGCGCCGGTACTTTCGCCCGCTTCCTGGGGCGATACGTGCGCGACGAGGAACTGATGCCGCTCATGCAGGGGCTAGCGAAGATCACGATCATGCCCGCGAGAAGGCTGGAGGGGATGACCGATCAGGCGCGCCGCAAGGGTCGGGTGCAGCAGGGGGCGGACGCCGACATCACGGTGTTCGACCCGCAGAGAATTATCGACACGGCGACCTTCGAGGACGACCTGTCGTATTCGGTGGGCGTGATTCACGTGCTGGTCAACGGCGAGTTCGTGGTGCGGGACGGCGAGAACGTGCCGGGGGCGCAGCCCGGGCGGGCAATCATCGGAAGGATGAGCGTAAAATGAACGGCTTCAACAGGTTATCAACTAGGGCGGGGCGCGTGAGGCGGCCGGCGCGCGCGGTTGACTTGGGACGCGTCGTGGTCCTAGGACTGGCTTTCGCGTGGTCTGCGGGCGCGACGAGCGCACAGCAATACGATATCGTCATCCGTAACGGGCGGGTTCTGGACGGCACGGGCAACGACTGGTTCCGCGCCGACATCGCCATAAGCGGCGATCGCATTGTGCGCGTGGGCCGCATGCCGGATGCGACGGCCAGCCGCGTGATCGACGCTACGGGCCTGTACGTGTCGCCGGGGTTTATCGACCTGCACTCGCATTCCGATCAGGCGATGACGTCGAACAATCTGGAGGCGCGCCGGGCCAAGAGCCTGAACAGCCAAGGCCTGACAACGGTGCTCGGAGGCGCCGACGGGCGCAATGCACGCTGGCCGTTGAACGCGGAGATACGGGCGTTGGAGTCTCAGGGCCACGCCATGAACTTCGTGCCCATGGTGGGTCACAGCACGGTGAGGGCCGAGGTGATGGGGAACAACTACGAACGCCCCGCGACGGCCAACGAGATCGCGCGCATGCAGAATCTGGTGCGGCAGGGGATGGAAGCCGGCGCTTGGGGTCTCGGCGCCGGAATCGAGTACCGTCCCGCGCGCTTCTCGCGGCCCGAAGAGGTGGTCGCGCTGGCCTCGGTGGTCGCGCCTTACGACGGAATCTACGTGGCGCATCAGCGCAGCGAAGCCACCATGCCGCTCTGGCAGCTGCCCAGCAACGTGGACGACTGGCCGGTGGACGGGCTGCAAGGTCTCGAAGAGACGATCAACATTGCGCGCGAGACCGGGATTCGCGTGGTGGCCAGTCACCACAAGGCGCGGGGACGCTCCAGTTTCGGGCGTTCCGGCCACGACACGCTGGTGGTGAACGCGGCACGGGCCGAGGGGCTGGAGGTGTATCTGGACGTCTACCCGTACGAGACGTTCGGGGGCGGCGCGCGGCCCATGATCCCGCGGTGGAGTCTGGTGGCCGACGATGTGAACACGAGCGGCGGCAGAGACAGCCCGGTGTACCGCCGGCCGGGCCTTTTCGCCGATTCGCGGGCGCACCTTACGCGACGGTGGGCGGATCCGGAGATGCGGGAGCGCATTGCGCGGGACATCGCGTGGATCGTGGACCACAACGGGGGCGCCGACCGGGTGGTGGTGGTGGACTATCCCGACAAGGCGTTCGTCGGGAAGACCCTTGCCGAGTTGGGTGCCGAGATGGGCGTGACGTTCGAAGAAGTCGTGGTCCACATGGCGCTGAACGGGTACCCGGACGTACTGGGTGGGGCCTGGACCCGGGGATACGGCATGCACGATGTCGACGTCGTCAACTACTACAAACAGGAGTACACGGCAACGGCATCGGACGCCGGCGTGAGTGGCGTGGCGGGCGTGCCGCAGTTTGCGTCGCGGCCGGGGGCGCATCCGCGGCATTTCGGCGCGTTCACGCGGAAGATCGCGCACTACGTGAAGGACCTGAAGGCGATTTCGCTGCCCTTCGCCATTCGGTCGATGACGGGGTTGCCGGCGCGGATCATTGGGCTGGACGACCGGGGGCTGCTGCGCGAGGGGTACAAGGCCGACGTAGTGATTTTCGACTACGAGCAGCTGCGCGATCGGGCGACCGTGCTGGAGCCCGATCTATACAGCGAGGGTGTCGATTACGTGATGGTCAACGGGGTGCTGACGATTGACGACGGCGAGTTCACCGATGCGCTGCCGGGTGAGGTGGTGCTGCGGGGTGGGCGGCCGGTGAGCTGAGGTGGCGGTGCAGGAGGGAAGCGAGGATTCGCCGTCGATGGAGGCTGCGGTTGGGGAGGGCGAGCCGCTTGATCTGGTGATCGTCGGGGCTGGGCCCTGCGGCTTGGCGGCGGCGGTGGCGGCGAAGGAACGCGGGCTGACTCACGCGGTGCTGGATCGCGGCTGCATTACGGAGTCGCTGACGCACTACCCGTATTACATGACGTTCTTCTCGACGGCCGAGCGGTTGGAGATCGGGGGCGTTCCGTTCACGATTCCCGAGGCGAAGCCGACTCGACGGGAGGCGTTGGCGTACTATCGGCGGGTAGTGGCGCACTTCGGGTTGCGGGTGCGTCAGTACGAAGAGGTGACGAGGATTGTGCGGGAGACGCCGGGTGGAGGAGGCGGGTTTGCGGTGCATACCCGGACGAGGGAAGGTCGGGAGGACCGGTTGCGCGCGCGGGCGGTCGTGATCGCGACGGGGGGATTCGGCGACCCCAACCGGCTGGATCTGGATGGTGGGGACCCGGAAGGCCGGGTGATCCACTATTACAAGGAGCCGTACCCGTTCTTCGACCAGGACGTGGTGGTGGTTGGCGGCGGCAACTCGGCGGTGGAGGCGGCGTTGGAGCTGTACCGCAACGGGGTGCGGGTGCGGATGGTGCACTTTGCCGAGGTCTTTGACCGAGGGGTGAAGCCGTGGGTGCGCCCCGATATCGACAATCGGGTCGCCAGCGGAGAAATCCCCATGCACTGGAGGGCGCGGGTGACGCGGGTAGGGGGCGGCACGGCGACAATCGTGCCGGAAGGAGGTGGCCGCGGGGTCGAGGTGGTGGCGGCGTGGGTGCTCGCCATGACGGGGTGGCGGCCCGACCGCACGCTGCTGCACGGGTTAGGCGTGGAGACGGATGCCGTGACGGGGATCCCGCGGCACGATCCGGCCACGATGGAGACGAACGTGGCGGGCGTGTACATTGCGGGCGTGATCGCGGCGGGGTACAACGCGAACAAGATCTTCATCGAGAATGGCCGCGAGCATGGGGGGCGGATTGCGGGGGCGGTGGGGTGAAGGGGGGCGTTGCGCCACCGCGCGCCTTTGCGTCAGGAAGACGTGATGCCGTTGCCCGCCTTCAGCTTGGCCAGGAACTCGTCGGCGGACGAACACTCCAGCAGCCAGTCGAATCTCCTCGTCGAATATCCCCGCCAAAGGGTCTGGGCGTCTCCGCCCGCGTGGCTTCTTCTTCTCCGACAGTCGCCGCGTTGAATCCCCGCTCTGACATGGGGTGCAACGATTCACGACGTTCGTGGGGACTAATAGGGTAGGACTAGGATGATGGCCCCAGCTGGCAAGACCATCTTCGCCTGCACTGGAGCTTGGGTCCGAGCAACTTCAACTGAACGACACCGAAGCAAGGAGACATCTAGTGAGAGTGTGCGGAACGAACATCACGAGGGCGGCGATCATCGTGTTAGCTGTCTTGGCAGCGACCATTAGCATCGGATGCTCCGATGATGTCGTAACTGCGCATCCCACGATATCTCCAGTTTCCCGGCAGTTTGCTGATGTATTCCGCTTGGCACAGGTGATGACGCCTGAGCAGGGACCGGAAACACCGATTGTCAGGATATCGGGTGCCACCTGGGAAGGCGATCTAGTGGCGATTGCGGACGTGTCTGAAGCAAATGCAAAAATCTTCGATCATGAGGGTAGTCTTGTGGCAGTGGTGGGTCGTCGTGGTGAAGGCCCTGGGGAATTCCGCGGACCTAGGTTCCCTGCAATACACGATGGCCATCTGTACGTTGCCGATGATAACCTAGTCCGAATATCCGTCTGGACCTTGGACGGGGCCCTTGATCAAGAGATCCAAGTCGAGGGGAACTACATTGCGGACTTCGCCATGTCTTCTGACGGACGCTTCGTGCTAGCAGGTAGCGGGTTTGGCCATTCTGGTGACGAAAGCTTTAGCCGTACTGGACGAGCAGGGTAGGGTTGAGGTATCGGGCCTGTACATCGACGATGTGCTTCCGACTGACGTTGACGATCCGAATGCTCCTTGGAACAACATGCGACAAACGTTTATGGCGGTAGCCAATGATACCGCATGGGCGGTATCGACGATTTCCGACAGCATTTGGGTAGTGCCTCTCAATGCAACAGCACTATCGCCAAGATCACATCGGTTGGCCATACCCGGCTACGTTGCTCCCCGTGCACCCAAGGAGCCAATCCGTTCAGTTCGGGATTTGTCAACCTGGGGCAACACGTTTCATGGAGCTGCTCCGCCGATTGCAACATCGGAACTTGTCGTCATTCCTTTCGTCCAAGGTGTGCTTAACTACGGCGACCCGACGATTCTAGTGGTCAGAAACGCGCAAGGCGAATGGTATGCTTTGAGTGGCGCACCACCCATCATCGCCGCTCAAGGATCCAATCTCATGGCGATCCACAACCCTCTCGGCGATCCCGTCGAGCTGGCAGTGTACGAGTACAGATGACAAAGCGACAAATGGTTGCCTTGGATTGTGGCACGACGATGGCCGTAGCCGGTGGTTGCGGACGCTTTCATGATGAGTGTGAAGCCCGCGGCCTTCCCTGAACGCGATGGGCGCGATGCCTCGTCCACGCAAATGCGGGGACGACCAAAGAGACTCTCGGAACGCTCGACTTGCCCCAAACATGCCATCGCGTTACCGTGTCCGGGTTCATACCCGTCGCGACCCCTCATTCTCACTGTGATTGTCGCTGGCGTCTCATCTTGATCGTCAATAGACAGTCCTGCCAGAAAGGGAAAAAGATGAAATACGGAAAATGGATCAGCGGCACGGTGTTCGCGGCCGTCCCGCTAGTTGCGCTGGCGTGTTCTGACACGCTGACTCGGTCCCAGAGCGAAGTCGTGAAGGTGGCTAGCTGGGAGGAAAGGGCGGTTCAGCAAGCCATGGCACTCACCGGGTCAGGGGTTACTCCCGTGCGAATCAATAAACCAGACCGCACGGTATCGGGTCCCCGACCGGTTTCGCCGCCGGCGCGTTCCCGCGAGGCCCTAGACAGGATCGTGGCTCAACTGGTGGAAGAGATCAATGCCCGGATGGCGGATCACGGTTCCGGCGCGGTTGCGTTCGACGGTGGACCCGATCCGTTGTGTTTTCTGGAATTATCCGGGGATGAGGACGACTGGGAGATCCAGGATGCTTGCCTTAACGGCCTCTTGGAAGACGAATCGTGCGAGGTGGTTGTCATTGAGAGTTACCAGTACAGAACCCCCCCGAGATGCACGCGCGTTGCGAGGAAGACGCGCCCCATTAGGGCGGAGTTCCGGAGAAAGTCGGGCATTCTGAGGTCGCAAGTATAAGGACGACAAGCATTTAGCGAGCTGGTCGAGCAAGGCGACGTCGAGCTCTCGCTCTTCGACGAGCGGGACTTGGCCGAGATCACGGCCCCGGAACTGTATCCCGGCGAACGACTCGTCGTGTGCCGCAATCCGCTGCTGGCGGCAAGACGGGCGCGAAAGCGCGAGTCCCTGCTGGCGGCCACCGAAGAAAAGCTCGAAAAGGTCGTGCGCGCAACGACCCGCCCCAACCGCCCTGCACAGCGACAATCAAGGTGAGACGTAGCGACAATCAAGGTGAGAATACGAGATCGCGACGTTGTGAACGAAGGGATGATAACAAGGTGGCATGGGTGGAGCAGGTTGAGCGTCCTGGAGAGCCTGTGAGGCGGTCCTACTTCGTTGGACGGTCCGAGCACGGAATCAAGGCTGGACGGTACCGTGCTCCACCCCCGTGCCAGCGTGAGCGTCGCTGCGGGGTGGGTGGGTAACCATTACCCGTCGTTCCGTGTTGGAACTTGTTCCGACATGGACCGGCGGGTGACCGGCGGGCCCGCTCACTCGGCAGCCCTCGCGGTTCTTTCCGCCGGTGCGCGGACCAATCGTGACCGCGTACCGACCTCATGCTTGTGACCTCCGTCCGCCGCCGGCGATGGAGCGTGGCGGGTTGGGCCGTCGCCATAGCCAACTTGCCGGGTGGCGAGGATGGGAGTGGGGGTCGGCCCCGGCGCGTACCCCACGTCCCGGAGTCGGTTCGTCGGTCTGTCCATGCCCAGCGGCGGCTTTCCTGGCGGCCACGGCGGCGCGACGGCGGTAGCTTTCGACGTTGAGTTCGAAGACGTGGGAGCGGTGCACGAGGCGGTCGACGGCGGCGACGGTCAAGGCTTCGCCACCGAAGATCTTGTCCCAGGCGCTGAAAGGTTCGTTGGCGATGACGAGGAGCGAGCGATTCTCGTAGCGTGCGCCGATGAGTTCGAAGAGGACGCTGGTTTCGGTCCCTTCGCAGGTGGCGTAGGAGAAATCGTCGAGAATGACGAGGTGGTATTTGTAGAGCTTGGCGATGGCGGCGTCGAGGGCGAGGTCGCGCCGCGCCGCCTGGAGCCTCTGCACCAGACTCGACGTTCGCTGGTACAGCACGCGGTAGCCGTTTTCGACCAGCTTGAGTCCGATGCCCGCGGCGAGGTGACTCTTGCCCGTTCCCGGCGGACCGAAGAGCAGCACGTTGGCCGCTTCTTCGAGCCAAATGTCGCCGCTCGCCAGCACGCCCACGCGCGCCTTCGACACGGCGGGCACGAGGTTGAAGTCGAAATTGTCGAGCGTCTTGCCGCGGGGCAGCTTCGCCTCGGCTCGGTGCCGCTCGAAGCGCCGCCGTTCGCGATCGGCGACTTCTTGGCTGGCCAGCGCGGCGAGCAGGCGCGCCGAGGACCAGTCTTCCCGGTCCGCGCGTTCGGTGAAGCTTCTCCACAGCGCCCGCATGCTCGGCAGGCGCAGTTGCTTCAGCAACAGGTCGAGTGCCGGGGGATCGACGATGAAGGAGTCTTTCATCGCGGTGCTCCGTTCAGGCAGGCGTCGTCGTAGCGCGACAGTGGCGGGAGGGTCGTTTCGAGGTCGGGAAGGGAGTCCGGCGCTGGGAACCGGTCGCGCAGCACTTCGGCGTCGGGCAACCGCCCGGCCTCGAGCTGCGCTTCGATCTCGTCGGCCAGCAGGGCCTCGCATCCGTGATCGTGGGCCAGCGCAAGGAGTTTGACCATCCGCCGGCAGGCCTCGCGGTCGTCCAGGCGCTCGCGCAACGCGTCGAAAGCCTGGCGGTAGGCGTCGCGGGGGAACAAACCGTCGCGGTGGACCCAGTTCATCATCGCCATCGGCTTGCGACGCAGAGAGGGCGGCACGTGCCGGTAGTTCACGACCCGTCCCCGTCGCCCTCCCGGTCCCGGGTGGCCCCGAGGCAACGTCACGAGCTCCTCGGTCCCGACGAAGACGACCAGGCGGTCGTCGTACAGTCTCACCCGCAGCCGGTGTCCCACCAGCCGCGACGGCACCGTGCAGAACACCCGCCGCAGCGAGAACCCACCCGCGCTCGTCACGCGCACCAAGGTCTCCTCGAAACCGTCGCTGCGACGCCTCGGCAACGGCCGCAGCACGGCTCGCTCGGCGTCGATCCTCTTGCGGTTGCGAGCGTTGCGGCGACTCGCCACCCGGCTCACGAACTCTCGGTACGCCTCGATCGTCTCGAAGTCCCTCGATCCCCTCAACAGCAGCGCATCCTCGATGGCCCGCTTCAAATGCCCGTGCGCGCTTTCGATCGAGCCGTTCTCGTGCGCCCGGCCCCGGTTGTTCCGGCTCGCCTTCATCCCGTAGTCTCCCATCAACGCCTCGTAACGTGCGGTCCGGTCCTCCCGCGCACGACGCTTCAGGTTCCGAAACGCCGCCGACAGACTGTCCGTCCGGTGCTCCTTCGGAACGCCGCCCAGCGCCCACAGCGCGTCCTGCAACCCCTCGGCCAGGGCAACGTAGCTCTCCCCGCCCAACACCACCGCCACATGCAGAATCCCGAGTACTCCAGCCGAAAATGGTACAGCTTGTGCACCAGCTTCTCTCCCCCAACCGTCACCCCCAGACGCCCGGCGTCGGTGAAGTCCGACAACCCCCGTCGCCCCGGCTCGTGCTTCTGTCGGAAAACGACCTCGCGCGCCGGCCCGTGCTTCGCCTTCCAGCTCCGAACCCGTCGCTCCAGCGTCCGCCGAACCCCCGGATGCAGTTCCGGATGACGCCGCATCATCTCTTCGTACAGCGCCACCGCCCGCAACCCCGGGTTCGCCTCCAGCAGCGGCACGATCTCCTCGTCGAATATCCCCGCCAAAGGGTCGGGGCGTCTCCGCCCCCGAGGCTTCTTCACCGACCGACGCCCCGGATCCCCTTCGATCCGATGCGCCGTCGCCCTGCTGAACCCCGCCTTCGCCGCCGCCAGCGCAGGCCCGTCCTTCCGTCGAGCGGTCATGTACAGCTCCATCTGGTGGTCCGTAATCCGTCGGCCCGGCACTTCGCGTCTCTCCTGATCCCAGGGAAACACCAAAGCTCAAACCTCCCGCCGCCACCTCCGGCCGTCTCACCTTGTTTGTCGCAAGCGTCTCATCCTGATTGTCGCGCTACAATCCCGAGCCGTCGCTGGCGCGTCGCCTCCTTCTTGGCACTGGTCACCCACCACACGACCTGTTTGCGGTACGATGGGCGAGCGCTCGAAAAGTATTCCCACGCGGCCGCATTGTCGCGCAGCCGGGCTTCGTATTTCGGCGGCAGCACCGCCGTCTCTCGCGCCTGCTCATACGCCGCCTGGGCTTCGCGTCGCCGGTCGCGACGTTCGTAAGCGGCCAGCCCTGCGGGCCTCACCTTCCCGGCCGCGAGAAGCACCTTCATGCGCCCCAGATTGCGGGCGCTCCAATGACTCCGTGGGCGTCGCGGCGTGAAGCGGATCTTGTAACTGACGTCGTCGATTGATTTGCGCAGGCCGTCGATCCATCCGAAGCACAGAGCCTCGTCAACCGACTCGGGCCAAGTGATGCTGGAAAGACCCGTGCCCTTCTTATAGTAGCCCACCCAGAGTTCATCGGCGAGCTCGTGATGCGCGACAAGCCATGCGCGGAACTCGGGCGCGGTCGCAAAGAACCGTGGGGATTGGGATTGAGCTTCGAGCGTGGACATGTGACTCCCAATCTACGCTATCTTCCACCCGTGATGAACCCATTTCGACGCTCACCCGTTGCGTTCAACGGCGTCCCCGCGGCCACCGAGCTGCGCGACGGCTGGACCGTGGTCCTGCGGTACGAAGGCGAGGACGCGCATCCAGGCCCGTTTCTCGTCGACTTGAGCCACCGGCGTCGCTGGGATTATCAGGACGGGCAGCTTGCCGCGCGTCGGCCCCTGGGCTTGCCCGTCCCCGAGCGCTTTGGCGAAGTCGGCGTCCACGGGTCGCTCGTCGTCAATCGCATGAACCGCACGCAGGTCGCGATTTGGCACCTCGGCCCGGGACCGGAGCCGATTCCCCCGGTCGATCCCGGCTTGACGGAGACCACCGACGGCCATTGCATGCTTGCGTTCGTCGGCCCCGGCGTCCCGACGGCGCTGGAGCATTTGACGGCGTTGGACCTGTTCGACCCGGCTCGTCCCATGCCGTTCCTCACCCAGGGACCCGTGCTTCACGTGCCCTGCCAAATCGTCACGTTTGCGGACGACCTCGTCGTCATGACGTTCGCGCGCGGTTACGGCGAGACCTTTGCGGCTGCCGCCTTGCAGTCGGGCGCGATCGCGGGTCTTGCACCCGGCGGCGAAGCCGTGTTTCGGGCGCGCTGGGATGTTTGACCTTTGACCCGCATCGCGCTGTGCGTAGATTCGAAGCATGACCTCCTACCCGGATCTTCCGTACGGCGTGTCCGATTTCAAGGGCCTCCGTCGCGACGAAATGACGTATGTCGACAAGACGCGCTTCATTCGGCGTCTGGAACGGCATCGCTACGTCTTCTTCATTCGACCTCGCCGGTTCGGCAAGAGCCTCTGGGTGTCCGTGCTTCAGAACTACTACGACCGCTGGTTGGCCGGGGGTTTCGACGCCACCTTCGGCGGGACCGAGATTGGAGCCCAGCCGACGTCGCTGCGCAGCAAATACGTGGTGCTGCGGTTTGATTTCTCAGGATTAGACCAGACTCCGACTGCCCTCGCACAGAACTTCGAGGAATACTGCACGGCCCGTCTCATGAGCGCGTTGCGGCGCAATCCCGATCTTTTTCCGGCCGGCGCGGTCGACCGCATCTCGGCCCTCTCGACGCTCTCCGCCAAGCTAGGCGAGCTCTTCGACTACGCGAGTGAGGAAGGAATTCCGCTCTACATACTCATTGACGAGTACGACAACTTCGCGAACACCGTCCTGGCGAACGAAGAAGAGACCGCCTACGGGAAACTTACCCATGGTGGCGGATTCTTCCGCTCTTTTTTCGCCACGTTGAAGGCCGGAACGGCGATCGGCGGAATCGAGCGACTCTTCATGACGGGCGTTTCACCCATCACGCTCGACGATGTGACGAGTGGCTTCAACATCGCTCGCAACGTCAGCCTGGATCCGGCCTTTGCCGAGATGGTCGGCTTTACCGAGGCCGAGGTTCGAAGGATGTTGAACACCTACCGGGACTTGGGGGCGTTCAACCAGGACGTGGACGCCACACTCGACACCATGCGGGAGTGGTACGACGGCTACAGGTTCTCCGAAGACGTGCCGACGACGGTGTACAACCCCGACATGGTGCTCTACTACCTGGATTATTCAGTCGTCAACGGGTCCGCGCCGCGCGTCCTGATCGACGAGAACGTACGCATCGACTACGAGAAGCTGCGACACCTCATGCTGGTCAGCCGACGAGGTCCGAAACGGCTAAACGGCAACTTCGATCTGTTGCGCCATCTGGTCGGGGACGGCCGCGCAGAGGCCCACATGGTAAAGAGAAGCTTTCCGCTCGAACGCCTTGCGGAGCCCGATAACTTCCTCTCCCTGCTCTACTACTTCGGGCTGCTCGGGATTGAGGAAGCCTCTGGTCCCAAGGTTCGACTGGGCATTCCCAACCAAACCGTGCGACGGCTGCTCTACGGACACATCCGCGACGCTTACCGCGATGTCAACCTCTTCTCGGTCAATCTAGACAGGTTGTTCCTGCTCGTGACTGACATGGCTTTTCGTGGCGAGTGGCGCCCCGTGATTGATTTCCTGAGCGCGGCGATTACCGACCAAACCGGCATTCGGGACTATATCGCCGGCGAGAAGGTGCTGCAAGGATTCATGGCCGCGTACTTCGGTCTCTCGGACGTCTTTCTGATGCGTTCCGAGGGCGAGCTCGGCAAGGGCTATCCAGACCTCGTGCTGGAGCCGTTCACCGCTCACCATCCCGGTATAGGCTACGGCTACGTGATCGAGTTGAAGTACGTCAAGCGGGGCGAGGCGCACGCGGACGACATGGTGCCGACACGGCTGGCGGAGGCCCGTACCCAGCTTGATCGCTATCTCTCGGATTCAAGCCTGCGAGCAAGATGCCCGTCGGTGCGCTTCATCGGGTTGGCCCTGGTCTTCCACGGCTGGGAGCTGGTGGGGTGCGAGGCGGTGGATCTTTCCCAATGACCGACCAATGAGCGACCGAAGCTGCGTACGCGCGTGAGCACGACGACCTCCACGCGAAAGTCTTCATCGGCATGGGCGACGGGGAGATCGACAACCCAGGCCTGTCCGCCCAGCGGCTGATCGTGGTAAAGGCGCCTCCCCCCTCTCTATTCCGGCACTACCGCCCTGCGCCCCCCCAACCCCAACAAGTGCTCCTGGAAATACCGCCGCCTCGCGTCGTCCGTGAACTGCGCGCTCTGCCCCGTAAACCAGTGCGGCTGCTCCGGCACCACAATCAGGTCGTGCGGCTTGCCGGCGCGAATCAGCGCCTCGACCAGCTTCATCGTGGCCGAAAACGTGGCATTGACGTCGCTGGTGCCGTGCATCAACAGCAACTTCGCCTTGAGCTGGTCGGCCAGGCGAAGACTCGACCCGTACTCGAAGCCTTCTGGGTTTTGCCAGGGACGCCCCATGTACGGCTCGATCGCGTAGGCGTTCTGATCGTGAATGTCGTAAACCCCATTGACCGCGACGCCAACATCGTAGAAATCCGGTTCCAGCAGCAACCCGCGCACGGTCATGTAGCCGCCCCACGATCCACCGTGGATGCCGACGCGCTCCAGGTCCATCCAGGGCCGCGTAGCCGCCGCATGCTCCATCGCCGCTCTGTGGTCGGGAATCTCGTTGCGCCCAAAGTTGCGATACGCCACGTCCTGAAACGCCTTGCCGCGCTCGGTGGTGCCGCGCCCGTCGACCATGAACACCACGAACCCCAACTGTGCAAGCGCCGCCTGGCTGATCCCGCGTCCATCGGTGAAGGTCTTGGGCACCCATGAAATGAATGGACCGTTGTAGATATAGTCGATCACCGGGTATTTGTTCGCCGGATCAAAATCGTGCGGTTTGTACAACAAGCCATACAAGTCCGTCTCGCCGTCGGCGGCCTTCGCGACAAACTCTTCCGGCGGCGTCCACCCGAGTTCGTCCAGCGCGCTCACGTCGGCCTGCGTCACCGTGTACGCGAAATCGCCCGCAGTCGTGCGCACGTCGGTGCGGGGTGGGCGGCTGGTGCTCGAGTGCGTGTCGACGAAGTATGCACCGTTCGGCGAGACCGCGGTGCCATGCTGACCCTCTTCCTCGGTGAGGCGCGCCACGTCCCCGCCGTCCAGCGAGACCCTATACAAATGCGTGTCGTATACGCGCTCTTCCCTATGTGCATTGAAGTAGACCCACCCGGCGGCTTCGTCCACGTGTACAATGCCCAAAACGGGCCATTGTCCCTCGGTGAGCCTGCGGATAAGTTGACCGTCCATGCCGTAGAGGTAGATATGGTCCCAGCCGTCGCGTTCGCTGATCCACAGAAAGCGTTCTCCGTCGGCCAAGGGGCGCGCAAGCGAGCGCCACGACGGCGTCGTGCCAATCCCCTTGATGAACGTGGGCTGGGTTTCCTCGAGCACGACCCGAGTCTCGCCCGTCGCGGGATCGGCGGCCATCAAGTGCAGGGTCTGGTAGGTCCGCAACATGCGCAGGAACAGATACGCCGATCCATCGGGCAGCCACCCGACCGGACTCAATAGCTGGTCCTCCTCGCCGACGTCGACCTGAATCGCCCGACGACCCGCAACGTCCACAATGTGCAGCTCCTGGCGCGGCAGCGGATTGCCGGCCTTGGCGTACGGGGCGTATTCCACCTCCTCGGTCTGCTTCAGCCAGTGCAGAATCGGCACGCGTTCCATGCGGCGCGTGTCCACCTTCATGGCGGCGACCCTCGCGCCGTCGGGCGCCCACACGGCTCCCTCCACGCTCCACGCGTAGTCCTCTTCGCCGTCGTCCATCACGCGATGCTCGCGCCCGTCGAACGCGGCGCGCACCCAAAGGTCGTGGTCTTTGTCGCCGAGCAGCCAGCGACCGTCGGGAGACGGGATCTCCATGACCGGCGGGGCGCCGCTCGTAAAGCCCTCCCGTAATTGGCGCGGTGCGGCGCGTGCAGCGGCTTCGGCTTCGGCTGGGGGCCGGGCCGTCACCGAATAATCGTCGAGGTCGAGCTCGAAGTGCCGATCGTTGACCTCGAATCGCACGGCGCGCTCGCCTTCACCGACAAACGTGAAGGCGTCGAACGGAAGCCCCTGGTACGGCGGCTCGTGTCCGAGCAAGGGGGTCAGGGCCTCCCGCAGTCGCTCGACGTCAAAGAGCGGCTCCGTCGTTCGAGCGGCAGGGTCGGTTCGGTAGATCACGGTCTGGTCCGGTTGCCCTTCGGCGAACCAGAAGCTCTGACCGTCGGCCATCCAGTTGACGGCGCATGCCGCCCCGCCCAGGGCCCCGACATCGGGACAGATCACGCCGCCCTTGATCAGGCTCGGGATCGCCATGTACCGCGCGTACATGAGGTCGCGCTCGGGGTCGAGCGATTCCTGCGACTGGACCGAGGTGGGCGCGAAGAGGGTTGCGGACGCCGCCACGACGAGCGCGACGGCTGCTTGCGACCATTTCAACATGGCGTATGCTCCTTGGTAGTATTTGACCACGCGATGCCCAGTATACCGAACGCCCAGCGCACGGACCACCACCGGCGCTCCGCGCTCGGCCCCAACCCCACGAGGAAAACCATGCCTTCGCAGCTTCGACTTTCGATCCGCGTCGCGGTCGCGCTGTCCGTCGCGCCCCTGCCGTGGATCGCCGCCCCCCTCGCCGCCCAGCAGCAGGTCACGGAGAGCGCTTACGCCCGCGCCGAGCAGTTCCTGCCCTGGAACGCTGCCAAACTGGTCTCCGGCGACCAGGTCGTCCCCGAGTTCTTCGACGGCGACCGCTTCTGGTTCCGCAGCCGCGTCGAGTCGGGGCACGAGTTCGTCGTTGTGGATCCGGTTGCGGGCACCCGCCGCCCCGCATTCGACCACGCCCGCCTGGCAGCTGCCCTGTCCATCGCGGCGGACACGTCCTACGAGGGGCGCACGCTTCCGTTCGAGGAGTTCGAGTTTGCAGATGGGGGTGATGCGGTGCAGTTCCACGTCGCCGACTCGGTGCGCTGGACTTGCGACATTCGCGCCTACGCCTGCACGGGACCGACGGAGGAGGCCGCCCCCTCGGATGCGGAGCGACCGTCGCCCGACGGGCGGTGGATCGCGTTTGCCCGCGACGACAACCTGTGGGTGCGCGACGCCGCCAGCGGCGAAGAGGTCCAGCTTACCCACGACGGCGAGACGGACTTCGGCTACGGTGCGGTTCCTGAAGGGTGCTGCCAGGAGATCACGAACCGTCGCGCGGGCCGCGAGGTATCGCCCATGCTGCAGTGGTCGCCGGACTCGCGCCGCATCGCCACGCATCGCTACGACGAACGCGAGGTGGGACGCTTCCATTTGCTGGAAGCCGCCGACGGGCGACCGATCCTGCACTCGTGGGCGTACGCGTTACCGGGCGACTCCATCATCCCCACGTCCGAGCTGTGGATTCTCGACGTCGAGTCGCGCACGTCCGTCCGTGCCGACGTGCCCCCGCAGCCAGGCAACTTCACGCGTGCCGACACGACCTTCGCCGACGTGCAATGGACCGCCGACGGCAGCCAGGTGTTCTACACTCACCGCAGCCGGGACTTCAAATCGTACAAGCTCTATCGCGTGGACGCCGCCACCGGCAGCGCGACCGAGGTCCTGGAGGAGACCGGGCCGACCTACGTCGAGCTCAACAATTTCACCTCGTTTGCCCCCGCATGGCAGGTGATCGGGAACGGCGCCGAATTCCTGTGGTGGTCGGAGCGAGACGGGTACGGACACCTCTATCTCTACGACGGCGAAGGCAATCTCAAGAACCGCGTGACTGCTGGGCCGTGGCTGGTGGGGCAGCTCATTGATGTGGACGAGGACGCCCGCGTGGCGTACTTCACCGGGTTTGGGCGCGAACCGGGCCGTCATCCCTATCACCAGCATTTCTATCGGGTGGGTCTGGACGGCAGCGACCTGCGGCTTCTCAGCGACGAAGACGCGGTGCATCAGATCACTCCGTCGCCTTCGGGCAGATATTTCATCGACCGCTACTCGTCTCCCGAGATGCCCCCTACCGCTGTGGTGCGCGGACGCGACGGCCCAGTTCTACAGACGGTGGAGACCGCCGACGTCGCGCGGCTGGAAGAGGCCGGCTGGGTTCCGCCCGTGCCCTTCGAGGCGAAAGGACGCGACGGCGTCACCAGCGTGTACGGTCTGCTGTGGTTTCCCTCCAACTTCGACGCCGACGAGAGCTATCCGGTAGTCGACTACATCTACCCGGGCCCGCAGATCGGCGCCGTCACCGCGTACGACTTCTCGGCTTCGGGACGCGGCAACGGCCGAGCCCTCGCCGAGCTCGGCTTCATCGTGTTCGCGGTGGACGCCTTCGGCACTCCCTTGCGCTCCAAGGCTTTCCACGACGGCTACTACGGCAACATGGGAGACAACGGCATCCCCGACCACATTTCCGCGCTCAAGGAGCTCGCGGGGCGATATCCGCAAATGGACCTGGATCGCGTTGGCATCTTCGGCCACTCCGGCGGAGGTTTCTCGTCGACCGACGCAATCCTGCGCTACCCCGACTTCTTCAAGGTGGCAGTGTCCGGCGCGGGCAATCACGACAACCGCGGCTATCACTTCCCGTGGGGCGAGAAGTACCAGGGCTTGCTCGTCGAGAACCCTGACGGCACCGACAATTACGACAGCCAGGCAAATCAGAACCTGGCCGCCAATCTGCAGGGGAAACTGCTGTTGCACTACGGTACCCTCGACGACAACGTGCATCCCAACATGACGATCCGCGTGATCGACGAGTTGATCCGCCACAACAAGGACTTCGACATGTTCGTGCTGTCCAACCGGAATCACGGTTACGCCAACGAGCCCTATGTCGTGCGTCGCACCTGGGATTATTTCGTAGAGCACCTGCGCGGCGAGATGCCCCCGGTTGAATACCGGATTAGTCCTCCGTGATCGCGGACGGGCGCGCCAGCCGCTTGAAGCCAAGGGCGTCGGCAACGCGTTGCTGCTTTCGATCTCGGGTGGCGAAAAAGACTTTCCGGGGGCTCGGAGCCACATACAAATTCATTCGTCACGCTCGTCCAGGAAGCGCTGCAGCGCCCCAGGCTTGGGCAACCCCACCGTCAGTGGGCTGTTGGGGTTCTCGGCCCGAACTAGGACCCCGAGCTGCTCGAGCTTGTCGAAATGTTCAGCAACGCTGTCGCTTTCGGACTTGATAGGACGGACTTCCGCCACGGGTTTGCCTCGGTAGGTGACCGTCACAGACGCTCCTTCACGAACCATGCGTAACAGTTCCGAAAACCGCGCCTTGGCCTCATAGGTGGTGTAGACAGGTCTCATGGTGGACAACCTAACGCAATATGACTAGTCTGACTAGTAGTCGAGCCGCCCCCGTATCCCAATAGCCGGACGCCCCCGGTTGAATACCGGATTAGTCCCCGATGACTATGCCGGCTGACGCCGCCGACGGACGTGGAGATTGACGTCAGCGAGTGGGTCTCCGACTGCTGGGTGGACAGTCACGCAGGAGCGCGAACGTGTAGCGCGACAATCAGGATGAGACGCTTGCGACAAACAAGGTGAGACGGCCGGAGGTGGCGGCGGGAGGTTTGAGCTTTGGTGTTTCCCTGGGATCAGGAGAGACGCGAAGTGCCGGGCCGACGGATTACGGACCACCAGATGGAGCTGTACATGACCGCTCGACGGAAGGACGGGCCTGCGCTGGCGGCGGCGAAGGCGGGGTTCAGCAGGGCGACGGCGCATCGGATCGAAGGGGATCCGGGGCGTCGGTCGGTGAAGAAGCCTCGGGGGCGGAGACGCCCCGACCCTTTGGCGGGGATATTCGACGAGGAGATCGTGCCGCTGCTGGAGGCGAACCCGGGGTTGCGGGCGGTGGCGCTGTACGAAGAGATGATGCGGCGTCATCCGGAACTGCATCCGGGGGTTCGGCGGACGCTGGAGCGACGGGTTCGGAGCTGGAAGGCGAAGCACGGGCCGGCGCGCGAGGTCGTTTTCCGACAGAAGCACGAGCCGGGGCGACGGGGGTTGTCGGACTTCACCGACGCCGGGCGTCTGGGGGTGACGGTTGGGGGAGAGAAGCTGGTGCACAAGCTGTACCATTTTCGGCTGGAGTACTCGGGATTCTGCATGTGGCGGTGGTGTTGGGCGGGGAGAGCTACGTTGCCCTGGCCGAGGGGTTGCAGGACGCGCTGTGGGCGCTGGGCGGCGTTCCGAAGGAGCACCGGACGGACAGTCTGTCGGCGGCGTTTCGGAACCTGAAGCGTCGTGCGCGGGAGGACCGGACCGCACGTTACGAGGCGTTGATGGGAGACTACGGGATGAAGGCGAGCCGGAACAACCGGGGCCGGGCGCACGAGAACGGCTCGATCGAAAGCGCGCACGGGCATTTGAAGCGGGCCATCGAGGATGCGCTGCTGTTGAGGGGATCGAGGGACTTCGAGACGATCGAGGCGTACCGAGAGTTCGTGAGCCGGGTGGCGAGTCGCCGCAACGCTCGCAACCGCAAGAGGATCGACGCCGAGCGAGCCGTGCTGCGGCCGTTGCCGAGGCGTCGCAGCGACGGTTTCGAGGAGACCTTGGTGCGCGTGACGAGCGCGGGTGGGTTCTCGCTGCGGCGGGTGTTCTGCACGGTGCCGTCGCGGCTGGTGGGACACCGGCTGCGGGTGAGACTGTACGACGACCGCCTGGTCGTCTTCGTCGGGACCGAGGAGCTCGTGACGTTGCCTCGGGGCCACCCGGGACCGGGAGGGCGACGGGGACGGGTCGTGAACTACCGGCACGTGCTGCCCTCTCTGCGTCGCAAGCCGATGGCGATGATGAACTGGGTCCACCGCGACGGTTTGTTCCCCCGCGACGCCTACCGCCAGGCTTTCGACGCGTTGCGCGAGCGCCTGGACGACCGCGAGGCCTGCCGGCGGATGGTCAAACTCCTTGCGCTGGCCCACGATCACGGATGCGAGGCCCTGCTGGCCGACGAGATCGAAGCGCAGCTCGAGGCCGGGCGGTTGCCCGACGCCGAAGTGCTGCGCGACCGGTTCCCAGCGCCGGACTCCCTTCCCGACCTCGAAACGACCCTCCCGCCACTGTCGCGCTACGACGACGCCTGCCTGAACGGAGCACCGCGATGAAAGACTCCTTCATCGTCGATCCCCCGGCACTCGACCTGTTGCTGAAGCAACTGCGCCTGCCGAGCATGCGGGCGCTGTGGAGAAGCTTCACCGAACGCGCGGACCGGGAAGACTGGTCCTCGGCGCGCCTGCTCGCCGCGCTGGCCAGCCAAGAAGTCGCCGATCGCGAACGGCGGCGCTTCGAGCGGCACCGAGCCGAGGCGAAGCTGCCCCGCGGCAAGACGCTCGACAATTTCGACTTCAACCTCGTGCCCGCCGTGTCGAAGGCGCGCGTGGGCGTGCTGGCGAGCGGCGACATTTGGCTCGAAGAAGCGGCCAACGTGCTGCTCTTCGGTCCGCCGGGAACGGGCAAGAGTCACCTCGCCGCGGGCATCGGACTCAAGCTGGTCGAAAACGGCTACCGCGTGCTGTACCAGCGAACGTCGAGTCTGGTGCAGAGGCTCCAGGCGGCGCGGCGCGACCTCGCCCTCGACGCCGCCATCGCCAAGCTCTACAAATACCACCTCGTCATTCTCGACGATTTCTCCTACGCCACCTGCGAAGGGACCGAAACCAGCGTCCTCTTCGAACTCATCGGCGCACGCTACGAGAATCGCTCGCTCCTCGTCATCGCCAACGAACCTTTCAGCGCCTGGGACAAGATCTTCGGTGGCGAAGCCTTGACCGTCGCCGCCGTCGACCGCCTCGTGCACCGCTCCCACGTCTTCGAACTCAACGTCGAAAGCTACCGCCGTCGCGCCGCCGTGGCCGCCAGGAAAGCCGCCGCTGGGCATGGACAGACCGACGAACCGACTCCGGGACGTGGGGTACGCGCCGGGGCCGACCCCCACTCCCATCCTCGCCACCCGGCAAGTTGGCTATGGCGACGGCCCAACCCGCCACGCTCCATCGCCGGCGGCGGACGGAGGTCACAAGCATGAGGTCGGTACGCGGTCACGATTGGTCCGCGCACCGGCGGAAAGAACCGCGAGGGCTGCCGAGTGAGCGGGCCCGCCGGTCACCCGCCGGTCCATGTCGGAACAAGTTCCAACACGGAACGACGGGTAATGGTTACCCACCCACCCCGCAGCGACGCTCACGCTGGCACGGGGGTGGAGCACGGTACCGTCCAGCCTTGATTCCGTGCTCGGACCGTCCAACGAAGTAGGACCGCCTCACAGGCTCTCCAGGACGCTCAACCTGCTCCACCCATGCCACCTTGTTATCATCCCTTCGTTCACAACGTCGCGATCTCGTATTCTCACCTTGATTGTCGCTACGTCTCACCTTGATTGTCGCTGTGCACTGGACAGCCGGCTGAGCTCCAGCGGGATGGGGCCCGTCAGTTGGTTTCTCGACAACCAGAGGTGCGACAACCTTGACAGTTGGCCAAGCTCGGGTGGGATCGCTCCGTCCAGTGAATTGTCGAATAACAGGAGCTCTTGCAACCCAGACAGTTGGCCAAGCTCCGACGGGATGGGCCCCGTCAGTTGGTTTCTTTGCAACCAGAGGTGTGTCAAGCGTGAAAGCCGACCGAGTTCCCCAGGGATGCGGCCCGTAAGTTGATTGCCGGACAACGAGAGCTGCGTCAAATTGGGCACTTGGGCCAACTGGTACGGGATCGCACCGGTCAGTTGATTGCCATCCAACGAGAGCTTTTGCAAGCCGGACAGGTAGCCAAGCTCCCGACGGGATCGGGCCCGCTAGTCGGTTTTCGAATAGGTGGATTTCTATGACTAACCCTGCTCTATCAGCCGTAATCCCGTACCATTCTTCCAACGGAGCGTCAGTGAGCCAGTTCGCGTTGTTGGCCCAGTGCGCCCCCCCAGTAGCATGGTAGAAGATCTCCAGAATCTCCCGATCCGTAGGGGGCTGCTTGATCTCGAACGCCTGCCTGGCGATCAGCCCGGCCGAATCCGCCGCCGTCACGGTGACCGTCGCCTTGCCCTCGGCATGTATCTCGATCGTGAGACTATCCACCGCGACTCGCACACCCACCAACCGCGGCTCCGAACTCGTTGCCCGGAACGTCAAGGCATCACCGTCCGGGTCGCTGAAGTAGCCGGACAACACCACCACGGCCGCATCACCCTCATCCAGCACCACATCCGGTATCGAGTCCGCCACCTCAGGAGCCTGATTCGGCACCACCACCCCGATCGTCACCCGCGCAGACAACCCCCCCGTATCCCGCGCCACCACCACCACCGTCACCGTGTCGCCATCAACGACCACCCCCAATCACATCCGCGTCCGATGTCTCGGCACGGTACACGAGCAAATCACCATCCGGATCGTGGAAGTACCGCGATGCCACGACCACCACCTCCCCACCAACCTCCACTTCCAGCTCCGGCACCGAATCGACCACCATCGGCGCACGGTTCGGCCCGATCACCGACAACGTTTGCTCCGCGGCAAGCCCCCCAGCGTCCGTCGCCGTCACGGTCACCGTCGTCATCCCCCACCTCGTCGCCGCGACCGTGAGCGCGGCCCCGTCCATCGACACCGCCGTCAGCGTGCTGTCAGAACTCACAGCCGCATAGCTCAGCGCATCACCATCCGGGTCCGCGAAATGCGCCGACACATCCACAACCGCCGTGTCCCCTTCGCCCAACGTCAGCTGCGCAATGCTCCCCACCGCCGCCGGCACCCGATTCGGCACCGTGACCTGAAAAGTCTGCGCTACCGACAATCCACTCGGATCCCGCGCCGTCACCGTAACCGTCGCGGCACCCTGCTTCCGCCCAGACAGCCCAAGCGTACTCCCCGACAACGCCGTACTCACCACCGCACTGTCAGAGCTGGCCACCCCGTAGCTCAACGCATCCCCGTCCGGGTCGCTGAAGTACGTGGCCAAGTTGACCGAGACACTCTCGCCCACAAACACCGTTTGCGCCGGTATCGACCCGACCAACTGCGGAGCAGCGTTTGTCGGCACCGACGGCGGTGGCGTCACGACATCCCCTTGACACCCGAACAAGCCAACAATCGCCATGGCCACGATCACGCCCACGAATGAACCACGCCTTGCCCCATGGCCTCCCAACTGACCCCTCGCCCCCACGCCGCCGGGATCCTCGCGTCCCAAACGAACGCACCGGCAACGCATCATCGTGTCGCGCGAGTCCTTCAGGTGCCATTTCATGTCGTAATCGCACGCCCTTGGCGGTCGACCAACAACGAGCTTCTCGCCAACTACGATGGCTGTTCAGCTGAGCGTGTTCAAGTCACCTGAGCCCAGCTGCCGCTTTCCGACGCCCACCAAGCTCCTGCCACGGCCATGCGCGGCCCTTCGCGCCTCCTTCCACCCCTTCCACACCACCTCCCCACCGCGCATCCAAAATTGGTCCCATTCAGCTATTCCAACGCCCCGGCTTTGTCTACACACTTTAGGGCGAAGTTCCGGAGAAAATCGGGTATTCTGAGGCCGTAAGCATAAGCCATACATGCATTTAGCGGGATTCATGGGCCAAAATGCGTACCCATGTAATAATACAATCAACATGTTGACAACGCGCCTCTTATCCATTAACTTCGTATCCATGTACATCGAACGCGTGCCCAACAGAAAGTCGCCCCCAGCCGTCCTCCTCCGCGAGTCCTACCGCGAGGACGGAAAGGTCAAGAAACGCACCCTCGCCAACCTCTCGAAGTGGCCCGACGACATCGTCGACGGACTCCGCATTCTCCTCAAGGGCGGCGTCGCGCTCCCTTCCCTCGGCGACGCCTTCTCCATCGAACGCTCCCGGCCCCACGGTCACGTGGCCGCCGTCCTCGGAACCGCCCGCAGGCTCGGCATCGAGAAGCTGCTCGCGCCTCGTCCCTCCCGCCAGCGGGCGCTCGCCATGGCCATGATCGTCGCCAGAATCCTCGATCCCCGATCCAAGCTGGCCACCGCCCGCACCTTGAGGAACGAGACGCTCGCCCACTCCCTCGGGCAGGAGATGGGCGTCGAAGACGCCACCGAGTACGAACTCTACGACGCCATGGACTGGATCCTCAGACGCCAGGATCGCATCGAGCGCCAGTTGGCCGAGAAGCACCTGAAGGACGGCGCGCTGGTCCTGTGCGACGTTACCTCCGTCTACTTCGAAGGCTCGAAGTGTCCGTTGGCCAAGCTCGGCTATTCTCGCGACGGCAAGCGAGGCAAGCCCCAGATCGTCTTCGGCCTGCTCTGCGACGCCGAAGGCCGTCCGGTGGCGGTCGAGGTCTTCGCCGGCAACACGGCCGATCCCAGCACCGTCGGTCTCCAGATCGAGAAGTTGCGCGAGCGCTTCTCGCTGTCGCGCGTCGTGGTGGTGGGCGATCGGGGACTCCTGACCAACGCTCGCATTCGCCAAGAGCTTGAACCTGCGTCGCTTGCGTGGATCACGGCGCTGCGGGCTCCCCAGATCAGCGAGCTGGTCGAGCAAGGCGACGTCGAACTCTCGCTCTTCGACGAGCGGGACTTGGCCGAGATCACGGCCCCGGAACTGTATCCCGGCGAACGACTCGTCGTGTGCCGCAATCCGCTGCTGGCGGCAAGACGGGCGCGAAAGCGCGAGTCCCTGCTGGCGGCCACCGAAGAAAAGCTCGAAAAGGTCGTGCGCGCAACGACCCGCCCCAACCGCCCGCTGCGGGGCGGCGCCGACATCGCCGTGAGGGCCGACAGGGCTTTACGCGCCCACAAGGTGGGCAAGCACGTCGACGTGGTTGTAACGGACGACGCCTTCTCCTTCGCTCGCAACCAGGAACGGATCGCTCACGAGGAAGCGCTCGACGGCATCTACATCATCCGCACCAACGTGCCCGCCGACGAACTGTCCGCCGACGAGGCCGTCCGCTCCTACAAGAACCTCAGCAAAGTCGAGAAGGCCTTCCGCAGCTACAAGACCGTCGACCTGAAGGTGCGTCCAGTGCATCACAGGCTCGAAAACCGCGTCCGCTCCCACGTCTTCCTCTGCATGCTCGCCTACTACGTCGAGTGGCACATGCGGCGCGCTCTTGCACCCCTGCTCTTCGACGACCACGACCCCGACGCCTCGACCCGCCCCTCGCCGGTGCAACCGGCACGCCCTTCTCGGGCCGCTCGCGCGAAGGCCGCCACGAAACGAACGCCCGAGGGCCTCCTCGTACACAGCTTCCAGACCTTGCTGGCCGACCTGGCCACGCTGACTCTCAATCGCGTTCAGCCCGCCGCGCCGGGAGCCGTCGCCGCCGACGTCCTCGCCAGCCCAACCCCCCTTCAGGCCGAAGCCTTCCGCCTGTTACGGACCCGTCCCTGAAGCGTACCCAGTAGCGTACACCCCCGAAATCACCCTATCGGCTAGCACGCCATATACTTACGTGCCGGACGCTTCCGGAAGTTGGGTTTAGGGAAGCGGTCTCGACCCACCTGTCGAGACCGGCACGCCGACCTGAATTTGGAGGCAGATCATTGACGACCGAGAATGACGCGAAGGGGCCGACGACTCCCGGCCCGACACCCCCGTGGGACGAGGACAAGGCGCTGAAGGAGCTGATGTCGTTCCCTCGGGTCGTGGCCGACTTCATCGAAGAGTTCCTTCCCGATCTCGCCAGCATTACCGACGCCGACAGTATCGAACCGATCCCGACCGTAACCATCGCCGTGGACGGCCGAGAACGACGGAGCGACTACGCGTGCGCGGCCAGGGTGCGACGCAATGGACGGGATCGGTGGGTGGCCCTGCTGATCGAAAACCAATCGAGCCAGGACTCCGCAATGCTCGACCGATTGATCAGCTACGCTCGGGGGCTGCGGAACACCCTTGCCAACCACCCGCGATTGCGCACCGAAGACGGAACGACTCCACCGATCGTGCCCGTCGTGTTCTTCACGGGTGCCCGCAGGTGGACCGCGCCGAGGTCAACCCGTGGCGAATGCTACTCCGTTTCCCCCGAAGTGGACCAGTACCAGCTGGCCTTCTCGTACAAACCGGTTGAATCCCGGCGATTCAGCGAGTACGATGGTGGTGTCCCGGGCGTGTGCCGTGCGGTGGCCGTCATCCGGCACGCGCCTCACAAGATGGCGATGAAGGCCTACCACAGCGCGACTCGCAAGCTGCTGCAGGAAGGCGGCAAAGCCGTAGGGGTGGCGGTCGGCGTGCAGCGGTGGCTGACGGTGGTGGCGAGAAAACGGTGGCCGGCGTGGGATGGAACGCGAAGGCTCGAAGCGGCAGCTGGAGCCTGGGTGGACATTAGCGAACAGACGGAAGAAGCCAACTTGGAGGAAGTGTCAATGGGATATGCAACCTGGCAGCGGGAATTCGACGCCATCGAGGCGCGAGGTCGGGCGGAAGGACTGAAGCAGGGAATGGAACGCGGGCTCGAGCAGGGCATTGAGCGCGGGCTCGAGCAGGGAATGGAACGCGGGATCAAGCAAGGAATGGAACGAGGGCTCGAGCAGGGCATGGAGAAGGGTCGCCTCAAGGGCAAGATCGAAGCGCTGCGGCAGTTGGTGACATGGAAGTTCGGGGTGGACGCATGGCGCGCGACTACGGCATGGCTCGGGCCAATCCCGGCACCACTCGTGGTAGATGACGCGATGCGGGAGGTGGTCCAATGCGACGCCGCCGCATCATTCTTGCGTCGCATTCGGCGACTAGGCGACAGCGACCAAGTTTCCTAGGTGAGATCGCACCAAGCCTCGCAGATTGCCCCCCTCCTTGTCACGCTAGCCTGCGTAGAGATTCCAGCCCCTGGCCCTCGCCTTATCATCCGATGCGCGACAGCGCTGGCGTTACCATCGTGCACAACGCCCGCCGTGCCGATGATTCGCGGCTCCCTTGGCGGGTCGGCCCGCAACCACGTTCGATCCCGACGGCAGGGTGCTCGGGGTCGTCGAGATGCCGGAGGATCTACATGCCTACGAGATCGGCCGGGATTATGTCCTTGGTCGCACAATGGACCGGCAACTCGGCATCGAATACAGACAGCACCAGCTGGCCTTCTCCTACAAGGAGGTTGAATCCCGACGATTCAGCGAGTACGATGGGTAAGCTAGGCGTGTTCCGTGCGGTGGCTGTCATCCGGCACGGACCTTGCACGATGGCGCTGGAGGCCTACCACCGTGCGACGCAGAAGCTGCGGCGGGAAGGCGGTCGCGGTGCAGCGGTGGCTAACGGAAGAAGCCAACTTGGAGGAAGTGTCAATGGGATACGCAACCTGGCAGCGGGAATTCGACGCCATCGAAGCGCGAGGTCGGGCGGAAGGACTGAAGCAAGGAATGGAACGAGGGCTCGAGCAGGGCATGGAGAAGGGTCGCCTCAAGGGCAAGATCGAAGCGCTGCGGCAGTTGGTGACATGGAAGTTCGGCGTGGACGCATGGCGCGCGACCACGGCATGGCTCGGGCCAATCCCGGCACCACTCGTGGTAGATAACGCGATGCGGGAGGTGGTCCAATGCGACACCGCCGCATCATTCTTGCGTCGCATTCGGCGACTAGGCGACGGCGACCAGGTTTCCAAGGTGAGGTCGCACCAAGCCTCGCTGATTGCCCCCCTCCTTGTCGCGCTAGCCTGCGCAGAGACTTCAGCCCCTGCCCCTCGCCCCACCACCCAGATGCGCGACAGCGCTGGCGTCACCATCGTGCACAACGCCCGCCCTGCCGATGATTCGCGCCTCCCTTGGCGGGTCGGCCCGGAACCCTCCATCACGATCGGCGCCATAGACGGCACCGAGCACGAAGCGCTCTTCGGCGTCAGCGACGCCACAAAGCTGAGCGACGGTCGCATTGTCATTGCCAACGGCGGCACAAGAGAGTTGCGAGTGTTCGACGCGTCGGGAACTTGGCTGACCACTTGGGGCGGCCACGGCGAAGGCCCAGGCGAATTCACTGGCCTCTACGGAGTGGATCGGTGGCCGGGCGACTCGATCATCGCCTGGTACGGACCGCGCCGGACGATCTCGGTGTTCGATGAACAAGGCAACCACGGTCGCAACTTTGCGCTCACCCACGATCCGGCGACATCGGCCATGGATCGCTTCCGTCCCCATTCCGTCACAGCGGACGGAGCCGTCCTTGCGGTCCACCATCCCGAAGCGGCCGATACGGTTGCCGCACAACTCAGGGACGCGGAAGGCCAGATCCAGACCGAGTTCGGAGCACATCCGGGCCGTGAGTGGTATATCCACAACCCGCAATCCGACGATTCCTGGCTGTTCGCGAAAACCTTTGGCGGCGAACCCGTTTGGACGACCTGGGTGCCAACATCGTCATCGGCCACACCACACGTTACGAGCTAAAGGCATTCGACGCAGACGGTGCGTTGGTGCAAGTCATCAGGCGCGAACATGCCCCACTTTCGCCGACGCCACGCGACGTCGAGGCCTACATCGCGGAACAGCTTGTTTGGAACGCACCCTACCAATCTCCAGCCGAGAGCGCACAGACGCGCAGGCGGTACGAAGCCGTTCCGGTCGCCGCCCATTTCCCGGCGTTCATGTCGGTCCGGTCCGACGCCGTGGGTCACCTCTGGGTTCAGGAGTACGAGTTTTTGGAGCAAGAGCGACCGCCCCAGGTCTGGACCGTTTTCGATCCCGACGGCGGAGTGCTCGGGTTCGTCGAGATGCCGGAGGGTCTACATGTCTACGAGATCGGCCGGGACTATATCCTTGGCCGCACAATGGACCGGCAACTCGGCGTCGAAAGCATACAGGTCTGGCCCCTGCACCGGTAGCCGCGGCCCCGGGTCGCGCTACAGAGCTCCTGCCACGGCCATGCGCGGCCCTTCGCGCCTGCTTCCACAACCTTCCACCGCTTCCACACCACCTCCCCACCGCGCATCCAAAATCAGTCCCATCCAGCTATTCCAACGCCCCGGCTTTGTCTACATCTTTTAGGGACGCGCTCTCGACCCACGCGTCGAGACCGGCACGCGGACCTGAATTGGAGGCAGATCATTGACGACCGAGAATGACGCGAAGGGGCCGACGACTCCCAACCCGACACCCCCGTGGGACGAGGACAAGGCGCTGAAAGAGCTGATGTCGTTCCCTCGGGTCGTGGCCGACTTCATCGAAGAGTTCCTTCCCGATCTCGCCAGCATTACCGACGCCGACAGCATCGAACCGATCCCGACCGTAACCATCGCCGTAGACGGCCGAGAACGACGGAGCGACTACGCGTGCGCGGCCAAGGTGCGAGGCAATGGACGGGATCGGTGGGTGGCCCTGCTGATCGAAAACCAATCGAGCCAGGACTCCGCAATGCTCGACCGATTGATCAGCTACGCTCGGGGGCTGCGGAACACCCTTGCCAACCACCCGCGATTGCGCACCGAAGACGGAACGACTCCACCGATCGTGCCCGTCGTGTTCTTCACGGGTGCCCGCAGGTGGACCGCGCCGAGGTCAACCCGTGGCGAATGCTACTCCGTTTCCCCCGAAGTGGACCAGCACCAGCTGGCCTTCTCGTACAAACCGGTTGAATCCCGGCGATTCAGCGAGTACGATGGTGGTGTCCCGGGCGTGTGCCGTGCAGTGGCCGTCATCCGGCACGCGCCTCACAAGATGGCGATGAAGGCTTACCACAGCGCGACTCGCAAGCTGCTGCAGGAAGGCGGCAAAGCCGTAGGGGTGGCGGTCGGCGTGCAGCGGTGGCTGACGGTGGTGGCTAGAAAACGGTGGCCGGCGTGGGATGGAACGCGAAGGCTCGAAGCGGCGGCTGGAGCATGGGTGGACATTAGCGAACAAACGGAAGAAGCCAACTTGGAGGAAGTGTCTATGGGATACGCAACCTGGCAGTGGGAATTCGACGCCATCGAGGCGCGAGGTCGAGCGGAAGGACTGAAGCAAGGAATGGAGAAGGGTCGCCTCGAGGGCAAGACGGAGGCGCTACGGCAGCTGGTGACATGGAAGTTCGGCGTGGACGCATGGCCTGCGGTCACGGCATGGCTCGGGCCAATCCCGGCGCAGACCCTCGTAGACGACGCGATGCGGGAGGTAGTCCAATGCGACACCGCCGCATCATTCTTGCGTCGCATCCAGCGACAAGGCGACAGCGACTAGGAGTTTGACGGCTCGCAATCTGGCGATGGCTAACACCCCACCGCCCCACCCCCGCCCCACGGCAGCTTTTCACCCACCACGTCCAGCGGCGCGTACTCGACTCCCGCCACCCCACGCCCCTCCAGCACCCCGCGCCACCAGCTCTCCATCTCCGCATAGCGCGCCGACTCTTCGTATTCCTCGTGCCTCACCGAGGCGACCGTCACCGAGCAATAGGGCGTCAAGTCAAACGCGGGATCCCATGTCGCCTCAACGCCACGGGGACCCCAGCTCTCGAAGTTCAACCCCGAATCCCAGCACGCTTCGACCATGTCGGACACGATCACGAGGTGATTCACGTCGGCTTCGTCAATCCTTCTGCCCAGCCAGTACAACGAGGCGCCCAGGCAGCTGACCAGCTTGCTGCTCCCCGCATTCCGACGCCACTCCGACATGAACGGATCGCGGATGGAACGCGCCAGACTTGCCAGATCGTTCCGGTAAGCCGCCTCCCATCCCCCCGGCCCCCCGGCAACGTAGTCCGCAAAGTCGAACCTGCCCTCCGCCAACGGCGAGCCGTCCCGGTCCGGGCCAACCGGCCACACGATCACCCTCACCCGCCGCGCGGGCCTCGGCGCCCGCCAGATCATGGTCTGCACGGCGCGGATCACGTTGAGCGCGTCAGCCGAGTCGCTCGCCTCCTGGAAGACGGTCGGGTCCACGAGAATCGCGACCGTGGTCGTCGTCTCGCCGGCCTCGGTCGCTCCCGCCTCGTGCAATGCCTGCGCCCCTCCACCCTTCACCACCGCTATCACCAGGAGCAGTCCCAGCGCAAATCCACGCCACAACATGTTCGACGTCATCATCAATCTACGGTCTCTCGAGAATCGGAAGTGGCGAGCCGCGGGGGACTCACGGCGCGGTCCCTCTCGGAGCCGTCGTTCGTCCCGTTAATTGCCCGATCCGCGTCAAAAGCCGCGTTCGCCGTGACCAGCGGCATCACCCGGTTGTAAATGCCTCGCACGCCCGTGCCCGGTTTGTCGCCCGCGAGCTGTTGCACGCCCATTTGGTAGCCATATCGGAATTGGGCGGACATCGCCTTCAGGGTAGCCTGGTAGCCGTCTCCGGCCGCCTGCAGCGCCTCCGCGTCGGCCGCGACCGTCGCGTTGAGCGTGCCAACCCTTCTCTCCGCGCGGCCCGCCCTCCAGAGATGCGTACGGTACCCTGCCGTCGCAACGACCCAGGCAATCGCCCGACCAAGCCATGTGACCGGCTCTCTGATGGCCGAGAACCCCACCACGAAACACAGCGTCGCCACGACGGGCGCTCCGATGCCGAACGACAACCAGACCGCCCATTCAAGCCAGCGCGGCCAACCCGACCCTTGCGCGTCGGCTGCGGCCTCGTCCGTGGGCACAGCGGCATCGTCCGTAGGCGGCGCCGCCACGTCGAAGGGCGACGCCGGCTGCTCGAACGGCGAACCCGCATCGGCGACCGAGCCAACTTCGGCATTGACCACGTCCAGCGGCGTGTGCACCCGCGCAACGGCCAGCGCCCCAATCATGGCCAGCGAAAGGGCGACCGCCGCAACGATGAGCGCTCGCTCGGCGCGCTTGCCGGAGTGCCACCGCTCCAGCAAGGCCTTGTAGGAAAACCCCACGATCAGCGCGGTGAACGTGATCAGAATGAGGCCCGACCAGGGTTCCAACGCTTCTGGAAATAGAAGCTGAAAGATCACTTCGTCCAGCCTGCGGAAGATGAACACGCCGAGGTCGACGTCCGTAAAGGGGATCCCCGTGACCGTGCTCAGCACCATCGACATGATCACGAAATCGGACAACAGCAAGACGACCCCGACCGCCAGGAAGAACGCCGCCAGCGGCCACGCCAGTCGTCGCTTGCGTTCCTCGTCGTTGATCACCGCTCCTCGCTCCGGCGCCTTGTCCGGCAACCGCCCCCGAAGCCGTTCGATCCTCGCCTTCGCCGCGTCAAGCGTGGCCTGCTTCCGACCCAGCACGGTACGCGCGCGATTCCGCCAGTTGTGGAACTCGTGCCGGTACTTGAGCGCCGCCAGCGACGCGTCCGGCGACCCCGCGGCAAGGCGCCGACCCGCTTCCTCGCCTTCCCGGTACGCTTCCTGGGCCGCCGCCCGAAAGTCGGGCCGTTTAGGCGCCCTGCCAATCACGATTCCTCCAATGCGTTGCCGCCTGGACGCGCGGCTGCCGCTCGGCCCGCCAATCGCGCCAATTGCACCTCCATCGCGGCGTCGCGTTTGTGCCATCCGATGCGCCTGGGCAGGTCGTGCATTCCGCGTTCCAGGTCTCGTTTCCACTCAAGCACGCGCTCCCTGTCCCGCTGAAGTCGCTTCAGGGCTTTGCCCTCTTCGTTCCGTCGCGACTTGGCGTCGGCGAGGCGCTGCTCGACGCGCTCCAGCTCGCGGGCCGACGCCTCCATCTTGCGCTTGAGAACGGTGACTTCTTCGGCAATGTCGGGGCTGAACAGGCAATCGCCCCGCAGCAGCACAAAGTCGCCCGCGTCTCGCGGCGCCCCACGTCGGCGGGCCGGCAGCCGAGCCGTCCAGCCCGGAGCGCCGCGAGCCCAACCCGACGCCGGCTGGCCCAGGGCCGCCGCGCTCCATTGTTCCTCGAGCGCTCGATCGACGGCGCGAATGGCGCGGAGCCGCTCCCGCGCGCGCTTGCGCTTGGCCGCCGAGCGGATCAGGTCGGTGCGGACGTAGGAACGCGGCAAGTGGAACAGGCCGTACGCCAGCATGGTCGCCGCCACGACGGCGAGCGCATGGGGCAACACCGCGCCCGCAGTCGCGGCCCCACCACCGTCAACCCGACCCGTCAGCCACCCCGCCGCCAGCAACCCGGCGGACCCCGCGACGCTCACGGCGATGGCAATCCAGCGGGGGATTGCACGGCTGCCATTCATGGCGACGCTGGCCTCCCGCCCATGCGCCTCGTCCTGCGGGTCCGGCACGTCGGTGGGCCTGGCGTCGTCGGTGGGCGCGGCGTCGACCTCGGCCAGCAATTTGCGCCGTTCTTCCATGCGCCTCGCCACCGCCCAGGCCGGATAGCTCGGGCGGGCCGCCTGTATGTCCGCAACCACCTGGTTGAAGCGATCGCGAGTTTCTTCCAGTGCGGTACGCGTCTTCCTCACCACATTCCTCGCCTTGCGCACGCCCTGGTCGGCGCGCTTCTTCGCGGCGGGCTGCTTCTTGATGCGCTGGTCGATCGCGTCGATGTCGGCCTGCGCCTTGTCCGCCTCGGACCGAAGAAAGGCCTCGGCCGATGCCTGCCACAGGTCGTGATCCTTCTCCACCTGATCGGTCAGGTCGCCAGGGAACTCGTCTCGTCCCAGGAACGCGCTGAGAAACACCTTGTCTCGCAGCCGCTGGCGATCAACCCAGTAGTGCCTCGCTCTCGGGGTCTTGCCGCGAGTCTGCCGGTCGCTCTCATCCCCCTCTACCGGTTCTTCGACGCGCCCACTGATCCGCCTGCGCGACGGTCGGGCCAACAGGTTCCAGCTCGAGGGTCTGCGGCCGCGCAATTTGCCATTGGCGGCTTGGTCGGCCCCGCCCAGTGCCCCTCGCGAATCGGCGTGCAGCGAGGTTCCGTTTGCGGTGGCGGCGTCGCCTTCGCCGAAGTGGTCCAGCTTGGTCCTGCCGTTTGGAGTTTCCCCCACGGACATGGTTGGTCCTCCGGTTTGGGAAGAGTGCGTCCATCGCTGTATCAAAGGTCGCTAATTCTTGGGAATGTGTTGCGGTCACCCGCGTCTCCCGTGGCGCAACAGGCGCGATCGCCGCGCCGAACGGGGCCGCTGCGGGGGGTAACGGATCGCGCACGGCACCACCCATCCAGAGGGCCAGGCCGCAGCGGGAAACCGGCCGACCTTCTCTCGCAGCCGTCGCCCAATGGGCAGGATCTGGCCAACCAACGTAACTTTAGAGGTCAACGCAGCGCTCAGTCTCCTCACGCCCACACACGCAACCCGAAAGGAGATCGGCCCACCGATGCAGGTCTTCCATCGACTTGGCAAGTACGATTACGAGAAGGTCATATTCTGCAACGACAACGACGCCGGCCTGCGAGCCATCATCGCGATTCACGACACCACCCTCGGCCCGGCGCTCGGGGGCATACGCATGCTTCCGTATTCGTCGGACGACGACGCGCTCGACGACGTGCTGCGGCTGGCGCGAGGCATGACCTACAAGGCCGCCATTGCCGGCGTGAATCTGGGCGGCGGAAAAGCCGTGGTCGTCGGTGATTCCAGGACCGACAAGACCGAGCGGCTTCTGCGCGCATTGGGCGGCTTTGTCGACGCGATGGGCGGCAAGTACGTTGCGGGGCAGGACATCGGAACGAATTCCCACGACATGGCGGTGATTCGGAGCGAGACGAAACACGTGGCTTGCGTGAGCAGGTCCGCCGGGGGCGCCGGCGATCCGTCGCGGACGACTGCCTACGGGGTTAGTTGCGGCATTCGAGCGGTGTTGAAGAGCACCACGGGCAGCGATTCGTTCGGGGGCAGGCACATTGTTGTACAAGGACTGGGCAACGTGGGCTTTGCGGTGGCAAGGTTTTGTCGCGAGGCGGGTGCGCGGCTGACCGTTACGGACGTGGACGCCGATGCGCTGGCGCGTGCAACCCGCGAGCTTGACGCCGAAGTGGTGGCGCCGGACGAGATATACGATGTTGAATGCGACGTGTTTTCGCCCAATGCCGTCGGCGCAATCCTGAACGACGACACGATCCCGAGATTGCGATGTCCCGCTGTGGCCGGCGGCGCGAACAATGCACTTGCCGAGCCTCGACACGGAGACGCGCTGACCGCGCGCGGAATCGTTTACGGACCCGATTTTCTGGTCAATTCGGGCGGCCTGATTCGTTGCCAGGAAGAGGTTTTGGACAACCCCACCGAAGATATCGCCATCTACGCCAAAGTCGGCAACATTTATGATCAAACCCTGCATGTGATCAAGATGGCTGAGGATCTAGGCATCAGCACGGCTGCCGCAGCCGATCGGATTGCCGAGGAGCGGATCGCGGCGGCGAAGTAGTCGGACGTTGTACCGTCCGGCCATGGGGGGCTGTGCATGGCTGCGGGCGTCACGCCTCGTGAACGTGTTCCGGCCCGGGGTAGGCTCGGTCGCGCACCTCTTGGGCATAGCGAGACACCGCCGACCTTACCTCTGCGCCCAGATTCGCGTAGCGCTTCAGGAAGCGCGGATTGAACGACTCGTTCATGCCCAGCATGTCGTGCAACACCAGGACTTGGCCATCGCAGCGCGGGCCCGCGCCGATGCCTATGGTCGGGATCGACAACGCGCTTGTCACCTTATCCGCGACGCGTTCGGGCATCAGTTCGAGCACGACGGAGAACGCGCCCGCGCGCTCCAGCGTCTTGGCGTCGGCGACCAGCTTTTCCACCGCCCCTGCGGCGCGCCCCTGCACGCGGTGACCCCCCAGCCGATGAACGGATTGCGGCGTGAAACCCAAGTGGCCCATCACCGGGACGCCGGCCACGGTCAGCGCCTCGACCGCCGGGGCCACTTCGGCGCCGCCTTCCAGCTTGACCGCGCCAGCCCCCGTCTCCTTGAGAATGCGGCCCCCGTTTCGGACCGCGTCCTCGGTCGACACCTGGTAGCTCATGAAGGGCATGTCCACCACGACGAGCGCGCGGCGCGTCCCACGACGGACCAGGCGACCATGGTAGATCATCTGCTCGACCGTCGCCGACAGGGTGGTCTTCTCGCCGCCCAGCACCGTGGCCACGGAGTCGCCGACGAGGATCGCGTCCACGCCCGCCGCGTCGATGAGCGTGGCGAACAGGGCGTCGTAGCCGGTGATCATCACGATTGGCTCGGCGGCCTGTTTGCGACGGGCGAAGTCGAGGACGGTGACCGCGCGAGCGGGCGCGGACGGGTGCGGCGGGGAGTCGGGAAGGGTGGAGTAGGCCATGTGAGCGGCGGCTACTGCCTGCGGCCGTGAAGCCAGACCGTTGCGAGCCCTGACGTGACGGAACCGACTACGATCCCTGGGAGCAAGCCGCAGCAATACACTGCCGTCAATCCCACGCCAAATCCGGCGGCAGACCCGAGCAACCCGTCAAGAAAGTCCGCGCCCGCCAATGTGGACACACCCGCCGGGACGAGTACTGGAAACGCGACGGTTACAGGAGCGCAAACGTACCAACGGCCCCAACAGTACCAACCAGTGTCACTGACCATATATGTCAGCATCCCCGCCGCCAAATACGAAGGGACGGCAGCGATCTGGATCGCGGTGAAGATTGATCTGGCGGAAGTCTCCGAGGAATCCTGCGCGAAGTACCAGGCCGTTGGGCCATCCAAGTAACGGATATGCGCCCCTGGGGCCGCCAACATCAAGGTAACATTGGGGTTGCAGTCCGGCTTCAGGGCGCAGACGGACGACGCGGATTGCTGGGTGAGCGGCGCGAACTGCCGGGTGGGTGGGTCGAGAAGCGTTTGTTCGGGGTACTGCCCAGCCGCGCGTGCTGGAACAACCGCGGCAAGAACTACGGCAGCGAGACGGATTGCCCCCCGTCCACCCGTCGGCCACGGTGATCGCCCCGGTCGGGTAGCTCTCCGCCGCCTCGCGGACGCGGATGCACTCACTATCAACACTATCCACCGCAGTACCTTGGACCATGTCATCACCGCGCCTCCGTCACTCTATTGTTAGGTCCCGTGCCGTGAAGGTGTGGGCAGCCGTCGGCAGAAGCAAGTCCAACCGTCGGGGAGCGTGGTGTGATGCCTTGCGAGTCGCGGCTACTGCCTAAGGCCGTGAAGCCAGACCGTTGCGAGCCCTGACGTGACGGAACCGACTACGGTCCCTGGAAGCCAGCCCCACCATAACGCTGCCGGCATTCCCATGCCAAAGCCGACGGCGGACCCGAGCAACCCCTCGAGAAAACCCGCCCCAGCCAATGTGGATGCACCCGCTGGGACGAGTACCGGAAGCGCGACCATTCCAAGAATGCAAACGTACCCATAGCGCCTGCAGTAAGCGGAGACGCTACCGTCAGGATCGGGATCCCGCAGCAGCAGGACCAAATACGAAGGGACGGCGGCGATCTGGATCGCGGTGAAGATTGATATGGCAGAGGTCTCCGAGGAATCCTGCGCGAAGTCCCAGGCCGTGGGCCAATCCAAGTAACGGGTGTACGCCCCTGGAGCCGCCAACATCAAGGTAACATTGGGGTTGCAGTCCGGCCTCAGGGCGCAGACGGGCGACGCGGGGCTTTGGACGAGCGGCGCGGCTTGCTGAGCGAGCGGGTCCCGAAACGCTTGCACGAGGTCCTGGCCAGTCGCGTTTGCGGGAACGCCTACGGCAGCACCCAAGGCGAGCAATGCGGAAGCGACGCGACCGGCCCTGCCCCTCACGGAAACAACCCCTTCCCCGTCACCCCGTCCGCCACCGTGATCGCCCCGGTCGGGCAGTTCTCCGCCGCATCGAGGACCTCTTCGCGGCTGCCGCCCGCAGGATCGGCCACTTCGGACTGGCGCGACTCGTTGTGCCGAAACACGCCCGGCGCGAACGCCAGGCACATGGCGTTGCCGACGCATCGCACTCGGTCCACTCGAATGCGAAGCGCATGGGTCCCGGTCCCTGGTGCGTTCACGCGTGCAACCTCCTCATGTGCGCCACCGCACGGGCAGCGACTTGACCGACCTGAATTGCAGGCTCGGCTGGTACTCGATCCGGCCGCCCGCCAGCTCGAACCGCTCGAAGCGCTCGGCCAGGGCGCGAAACACTTCCTGCCCCTCGACCCGGGCCAAGGTGGCACCCAGACAATAGTGAATCCCCGACCCGAACGACAGGTGCGGGTTCGGCTGGCGCCCGATGTCGAACGCGTCGGGGTCGCGGAACACGCTCGGGTCGCGGTTCGCGGCGGCCATGATCCAGCGGATGCGCTGCCCTGTGACCATCGTCGCGCCAGCCAACTCCGTATCGCGCGCCACGATCCTCTGGGTGGATTTCACGGGCGGATCGTAGCGCAGACATTCCTCGGTGGCGAGCCGCGCCATGCCCTTGGGGTCGGCGCGCAGCCGCTCCCACTGGTCCGGGTGGCGAATGAAGGCGAGGAGGCCGTTGCAAATCAGGTTCATCGTGGTTTCGTGACCCGCAAACAGCAGCAGCCCCGTGTTGACCAGCACTTGATGCCGAGTGAAGACGCCGCGCTTCTCCCCACTAGCAAGCACGGAGATGAAATCGTCGCCTTGGCCGTCGCCGTGCGCGCCCCGTCCGTCCGCGGGCGAACCCCGACCGTCAATCCGCTCCTCCACAAGCAAGGCCGCGTAGTCCACGATGTCGCGGATCGCCTTGACCAACGGGCGAAAGCGGTGCGGCTCGCCGCGGTTGATGTACAGGATGCCGTCGGCCATTGCGCGCAAATGGTCGCGGTCCTTGTACGGTACGCCCATCATCTCGGCAATGATCCGCACGGGAAGCGGCGCCGCGAGCTCGGTCAGCACGTCCATCGCGCCATTGGCCTCGACGCCGTCCAGCAGCTCGTGCACCGCGGTGCGCACGAAGGGCCGCCATCGTTCCATCGCCTTGGGCGTGAAATAACCGTGGACCACGCCGCGCTGATCGAAGTGCTCGGGACGGTCCTTCTCGACCAGCTGATCGGCGCGAAAATCGCGAATCTCGTCAAAGAGGTGCACGTCGCGCGGGTCGACCGGCGGATAGGGCGGCGCGGCGGCGTCCTTGATCACCGCCGACGAAAAGCGTTCGTGGTGACGCAGGATCCACACCAGCTCCTCGTAACCCGTCACCAACCAGAGGCCAAAGCGCTCATTCCAGTGGACCGGCCCTTCCAGTTCGCGCAGCCGTCCGAAATAGGCGTACGGGTCGGCAATGACCTCGGGGGCGAATAGGTCGTCGGTCAGCGGCTCGCGCGGTGTCCACGGCCTCGAAGTCGCCGGATCGAGTGTCCGCAACGTCGCCGAATCAGGGGTCATCCGTCCGCGTGAAACGCAGGTTCTTGACCCGTCCCGCGTCAAGGATCATGGTCTGGTAGCGCCCATCGACGAGATCCGAGAAACGGAAGGTCATGCCGAACTCGTCCTCCAGAGTTCCGTCCGGTTTAGCGCCTAAACTGGACGGTGCCCGCAGCCCCACGTAAAGGGCCAGGCCGGCGCCGCCAGCCTCCAGCAACCGATAGGTGACGTTCAGTTCCGGGCTGTGAAAGGACCCCGCATATCGAGCGCGGTCCGCGACTTGGCGATCCGGCGCATCCTGCGAAGCATTTGCCTCCGTCTGCGTGCCCGCTTGCGCATCCGACTCGGCACGCTCGGCAGACGCCATGCGGTCGTCCAGGTATATCTCCGCCGTGCGCGCGAGCAGCGACGTGGGATCAATGTGCGCCCCGTTGCACAAGGCCACGAACGAATGGCCAACCTCCGGATAGCGGGCCATGGCCGCGCGGTACCCGACGAAGCCTCCGGAGTGTGAAACACTGACAAGTTCCCGATGCCGTCCATGCACAAGTCCGAATGCGTACGGAATCGCGTCGCCCGAGTTGAGCACGCCCCGCTCGTGCATCAGGGTCAGCCAGTCTTCGCCGCCCACCGCGCCGTTGGCGAGATTCCGGTCCCACGCAACCCAATCCTCGACCGAAGTGAAAACGCCGCCGTCGCCCACCATATCGAGAGTGGTTACGTCGATGCGAAAGCCGTCGCCGTCGGGCGCGTAGCCAGTCGCACGGTTGTGCACAATTTCGTTGTGGTCGTCGTGGAAATGCGTGTTGGTCATGCCCAGCGGCGCAAAGAACTCCTGCTCGGCGAACTCGCGCAAAGTGCGTCCCGAAACCCGCCTTACAATCTCGCCCAGCACGAAATACCCCGAATTGCTGTACAAGTACTCGGCGCCCGGCGTAAAGTTAAGCTCGCGCTGCTGCGTGATCGCGTCGAGAACCTCTTCGTTGGTGTAGAAATCCTCGTTGCGCTTGCCCGCCAGCCGCATAAGCACAAGATAATCGCGTACGCCCGACGTGTGATGCACAAGATGTCTTATGGTAGGAGGGTCGGCGTAGACGGGGAACTCCGCGATGTAGCGCCGGACGGGAGCGTCCAGGTCAAGGTCGCCTCGGATGCTCAGCAGGGCGATTGCGGCAGCCGTGAATTGCTTGGCCACCGATCCCACGCGAAAGATCGTGTGCGGGGCGTTCGCGATGCCGTGATCAAGGTTGGCGGCGCCGTAACCGGTCGCCTGGACGAGACGGCCGTCCCGGATCACGCCGAGCGAGCATCCGGGCCCTGCGAGGCTGGCGTGGTCGGCGAAGACGGCGTCGACGCGGGCCAGGGTGGCAGGGTCAACCGGGGCGGGGCCGGGGTCGTCGCCGCGGGACGGCGAGGGCGCGTCGCCCGCGGGGTTGCACGCGGCGAGCGCGACGATGGCGGCAAGCGCGACGATGGCGCCGCGCGCGAGGGTTAGTTTCATGCATGCAACATGACGATGGCGAGTCGGCGACGGCAAGGGCGCCGCGCGACGTCTACCGCGAGCGTGCCGCCCGGTTCGATGGCGAAGCCGCCGCGCTGGGCGGGGGCGTGCGCCTGTACGGGAGGCTGCGCCTCGTTTTCTTCGCGGCGGCCTTCGTCGGCGCATGGTGGTTGTTCCTTGCGGGGCGGGGCGCGGCGGCCTGGGCCCTGCTCGGCGCGTCGGCGGTGGCGTTCACCGCGTTGGTCGCACGGCATCGGGCCGCCCGGCGACGGCAGCTTTGCGCCCAGCTCATGGGCGACTGCAACCGGGAGGGGGTCGCGCGGATCGCGCGGCAATGGGATGCCCTGCTTCCGACCCCCGACGCGGCTCCGGGCATCGCTCCGCGCAACCACGATTACGCAGCCGACCTCGACCTCTACGGCCGCGCGTCGCTGCTGCATCTGATCGGCGGCGTCTGCGGCACGGCTCCCGGACGGCGGACGCTGCAGGCGTGGCTGCTCCGCGCGGCCGATCCAGACACGGTGGCAATGCGGCAAGAAGCGGTGCGCGAGATGGCGAACGCGATCGACTTCAGAGATCGGCTAGCGGCGGAGGCTCGCCTGATGGCGCGGCACACCAAGTCCGCCACCGGATCGGAATCCACTGCCGACAGCGAGCCGTTCGCGGCAGCCTTTCTCCGCTGGGCCGAGGGCGAGCGGTGGCGTCCCCGGCTGCCCTGGCTGCGCGCGTTCAGCTTCGTGCTGCCTCCCGTAAACGTAGCGGCGATCGTCCTGTACGCTTTGGGCGTCGCGCCCACGCCGGTGCTCGCGTGGCCGCTGCTCATCTCGGCCCTGGTGCTCGCGCCGTCGTGGCGGTCGATCCACCAGGCATTCGCGGCTGCCGACGACGGCGAATCGGGCGTGAGACGCTACGGGCCCCTCCTCGACCACGTCCGCCGCACGGTGCCGCGGTCCCGTTGTCTGGACGCGATTCGCGAGCGCATCGGCACGGGTCCGCGCGCCGCGCCCGAGGAGATCGCCACCCTGCGACGACTTCTCGACATGGCCGACCTGCGGCGATCCCCGCTCTTCCACATCCCCATCGCGGCGTTGCTGCACTGGGACGTGCACGTCATGGCCGCGCTCGATCGCTGGAAGTCGCGATCGGGCGCGCACGTGCGGGACTGGCTGGACGCGGTCGGCGAGACCGAGGCGTTGGCCGCACTGGCCGCGCTGACCGCCGACCATCCCGACTGGGCGACGCCCGTCCTGGACCCCGCAATCGGCATCCTGGAAGCGCGCGCCATTGGTCACCCCCTGCTCTCACCCGCGATCTGCGTGCGCAACGACGTCGAGATCGGCCCGGCCGGGTCGTTCCTTCTGGTTACGGGATCGAACATGTCCGGCAAGTCCACGCTGCTCCGGGCGATTGGGTTGAACAGCGTGCTGGCGCATGCCGGCGGCCCCGTGTGCGCGGCGGAGTTGCGTACGCCCCTGGTGCGGGTAATCACCAGCATACGCGTCGAGGATTCTCTCGCTGCCGGCGTGTCCTACTTCATGGCGGGACTGCAGCGCCTGAAGCGCGTGGTGGACGCGGCGCACTCGCGCGGGGAGCCGCACGCGCGCGGGGATCTGCATTCGGGCGCGGATCCCACCGGATCGCCGGCCCCGCGCCAGGAGGCTTCTCGCACCCTTTACCTGCTGGACGAGATCTTGCAGGGCACCAATAGCGCGGAACGCCGCATTGCGGCGCGCACCGTGTTGCGGCAGTTGCTCGACGCCGACGCAATCGGCGCCGTGACCACCCACGACCTCTCGCTCGCCGACACGGAGGACTTGGTCGCGCGGGCCGTGGCCGTGCACTTCACCGAGTCGGTCGACGACGAGGCCGATGCAGGGATCGCCTTCGACTATCGGCTGCGTCAGGGGGTGGCCACTTCGACGAACGCCTTGAAACTGTTGAAGATGGTGGGGCTGGGAGAGCCGCCGGCTGAACGGCATGCGTAGACGCCCCCACGACGAGACCTTGCCCACCCTTGCGATTCTCGCGGCTGGCCGCGCCACGAGATTCGGCCGCTTGAAGCAGCTCGCGCCGGTCGGTCCGGGCGGCGAGGCGCTCCTTGATTACGCCATCTACGACGCCGTGTTGGCCGGGTTCAGCCACATCGTGCTCGTCATCCGGGAATCTCTGCGCCGGGATTTCGACGCGCACCTGGCGCCGGTCGTTGGCGCCGGGATCCACATCGCGTACGCGTACCAGCGGCTCGCACACGCCGAGCTGGCGCCCGACCCGCCGCCGCACCGCACCCGCCCCTGGGGCACGGGCTTCGCGGTCCTCGCGGCGGCGCCCCACATTCACGGCCCCTTCGCGGCGTGCAACGCCGACGACTTCTACGGGCGAGGCGCCTACGCGGCGCTGGCCCGCGCGATGCGCGCCGGGGGCGCTGCGTCCGTCCGCGCCTTTACGGTCGGGTACCCGATCGCAACGACCCTCTCCGAGAGCGGCGGGGTGTCGCGGGGCATCTGCGCCGTCGACGCCAGGGGCGCGCTCAGGCGGTTGACCGAGGGCCTGGAACTTCGCCGCGACGGGAACCGGGTCACGGGCCGCGACGTGGCCGGCCGGCCGGTTAACGTCGCCCTGGAGGCTCCTGTCTGCACCAATCTTTGGGGTTTCCCGCACGCCGTCTTCGCACTGTTGCGCGAGCGCTTCGCCGCGTTTCTCGCTTCGGGACCGGGGTTGGACCGCGAGTTCTATCTTTCGGAGGCGATCAACGATCTGATTGCGGCGGGTCGGGTGGGCTGTACGGTGATCCCCACGCGGGAACGGTGGCTTGGCGTTACGTTTCCGGCCGACCACCGGGGAGTGGCCCAATCGTTGCGGCAACTTGTAGACTTGGGGGTCTATCCGATGCGCCTTTGGGACGCTTTTCCGCAGCCTTCCACTTTTGACTGACGCCGATGCAACTTACCACGCTCGACTGGATCGTCATCGCTCTCTACGGGCTTACGGCCCTCGCCATTGGTCTCCGGTTCGCGCGGCGAGCGGGTTCCGGGGCCGACGAATTCTTTCTGTCCGGGCGAAAGCTGCCGTGGTGGCTGCTCGGCACGTCGATGGTGGCGACGACCTTCTCGACCGACACGCCCAACCTGATTGCCGATTTCGTGCGGGACGGCGGGGTTGCCCGCAACTGGTCCTGGTGGGCGTTCCTGATTACCGGAATGTGCACGGTCTTCTTCTACGCCAAGCTGTGGCGGCGGTCCGGCGCGCTGACCGACATCGAGTTCTACGAGCTGCGCTATTCGGGGCGTCCGGCGGCGTTTCTGCGGGGGTTTCGGGCGCTGTATCTCGGGGTTTTCTACAACGTCATGATCATCGCCACGGTGACGCTGGCGGCCACCAAGATCGGGGGCGTGCTGCTCGGGCTGGATCCGCTAACCACCGTCCTGATCGCGGGTTCCGTCACCGTGATGTACTCGGCGACTTCGGGGCTGTGGGGCGTCGCGGTCACCGATCTGATCCTGTTCGTGGTGGCCATGATCGGGTCGATCGCGGCGGCGGTGTTTGCGCTTCAGCAACCGGAGGTAGGGGGGTTGGCGGGGCTGGTTTCGCACCCCGAGCTGCGTTCGGCGATGAACTTCCTGCCCGACTTTTCGGACTGGAGCGTGGCGGCCGGAATCTTCATCGTCCCGATTGCGGTGCAGTGGTGGAGCGCGTGGTATCCCGGGTCCGAGCCCGGCGGCGGCGGGTACGTGGCGCAGCGCATGCTGGCCGCGAAGAACGAGAGGGAATCGATGAAGGCGACGCTGTGGTTCAACATCGCGCACTACGGTCTGCGCCCCTGGCCGTGGATCATCGTGGCGTTGTGTTCCATGCTGGTGTATCCCGAGCTCTCCGACATTCAGGCCCGCTTTCCGGACCTCGATCCGTCGTTGGTGGGTAACGATCTGGCCTATCCGGCCATGCTCGTGTTCCTTCCCGCCGGGTTGCTGGGTCTGGTCGTGGCGTCGCTGGCGGCGGCGTACATGTCCACGATCAGCACGCAGCTCAACTGGGGTTCGTCGTACGTGGTCAGCGACTTCTACCGTCGCTTCGTGAACCCGCAGGCCAACCCGCGACGGCTGGTGGCGGTGGGGCGTCTGTCGACGGTGGGGTTGATGGTGCTGGGCGCTGCCGTCGCGCTTCAGCTGGACACGGCGGGCCAGGGATTCCAGATCCTGCTGCAGATCGGGGCCGGCACGGGGCTGATTTTCCTGCTGCGCTGGTTCTGGTATCGGGTGAACGTGTGGAGCGAGCTGGCCGGCATGACGATTTCGTTCCTGGTCGCCATCTATTTCGCGTGGGTGCACTCGGCGCTGGGGTTCGGGCCGCTCTCCGGCTGGCAACAGCTGGTCGTCGGCGTGGCGGTCACGACGGTGGGTTGGCTGGCGGTCACGTTCGTCACGCCGCCCGCCGACCTGAAGACGCTGCAACGCTTCTACGACAAGATCCGGCCCATGGGCAAGGGGTGGCGGCGGGTGGTCGACGTGCCGGACGGCGCCAGCGACGGCGAGTCGATTACCGCGAGCTTCCTGGCCTGGTTCCTGGGGTGCGTGCTGGTCTACGCGGCGCTGTTCGCAACGGGGTATCTGCTTTACGGACAGGTGCTTGCGGGCGTGCTGGCGGCTGCTGCGTCGGTCGCGGCCGGGGTGTGGTTGTTCCGGCTCCTGCCGAAGTTGGGGTTTACGGATTGACCGCTTGAGCGGGCAGGCGCGATGGCTTGCCGTCGCGCCCGGCAGGGTCAACCTGATCGGCGACCATATCGACTATGTCGGCCTGCCGGTCCTGCCGATTGCCATCGATCGGGACGTTCGCGTGGAATTCCGCATGGCGGACGAGCCCGTCGTGCGCCTGACCAACGTCGCTGCGCGGTTCGCTCCCTTCGCGTTTCGGCTGGATCGCCCCATCGAGGCGGCGGCGCGGGGCGATTGGTCCAACTACGTCCGCGCAGCCGCGCGGGGGTTGTTGGACCACGGCGTGCCGCTGCGACGCGGCATCGCGGGGACGGTGGACGGCGACGTGCCGATCGCGTCGGGACTGTCGTCGTCCTCGGCGTTGGTGGTGGCCTCGGCGCTGGCGTTGCTCCGGGCCAATGGCGTGGCGGTGGGCGACGGCGCCCGCACGGGGGCAGGCGCGGGGGTCGCGGGGGCAGGCGCGGGTAACGGCGCGGGGGTCGCGGGCCGTGGAGGCGCGGGCCGTGGAGGCGCGGGCGTCTCAACGCTGGAACTCGCCGCAATCATGGCCCGGGCGGAGCGCTTCGTGGGGCTCGAAGGCGGGGGGATGGACCAGGCCGCGTGTCTGCACGGGGTCGCCGGGCACGCGCTCCGCATCGACTTCGACCCGTTGCGCGTGGCGCCGGTGCCCGTACCGGAGGCGTGGCGGTGGGTGGTGGGGTCGTCGTTGGCGCGGGCCGAGAAGTCGGGGGACGTGCGCGACGCTTACAACGCGCGGGCGCGGCAGAGTCGGGCGGCGTTGCGCGCGGTGGGGGGCGCTGGGCGGGTCGCCGGGCATGGGGCGGGGGCCGTAGCGGGGGCCGTCGCCGAGCTGACGACAACTGACAATATCGAAGCGCTGCTGCGGCACGCGCGCGGCATGGTCGACGCCACATCGTATCATCGTTTTCGGCATGTGGTGAGCGAGGGTCGCCGCGTCGTCGAGGCCGAGCGGGCCATGCTAGACGGCGACATGCGCCGCTTCGGCGACCTCATGGTGCGGTCGCACGCGAGCTTCCGCGACGACTACGAGGTGAGCACCGAAGCGCTGGACGAAATCGTTGCGGTGGCGGTCGAGGCGGGAGCCGCGGGGGCCCGCCTGACGGGCGCCGGCTTCGGTGGCTGCGCCGTTGCGCTGTGCGACGAGCGCACCGTCGCGCGCGTCATGGAAGCCCTCGCGGCGCGCTTCTACCTGCCGCGCCTGGGGCGACCGCCGAGCGGCGCCGAATTGTTTACCGCGACGGCGAGCGGGGGGGCGCGGGTGGCGGGGGCGTAGCGCCGCCGCGCCACAGCCCCCTGACGTTCCTCATGATTTCCTGGAAGCGCGAATCGCGGCGCAGGGGGTCCCACACCGCGCTCTTGCGCAGGCTGAGCAGTCCCGGGTCGCGATTGCGCACGGCAACCCCCAGGTGCGCCAGCGCTTCTTCGTGCTCGCCGACGCCCACGGCCGTCTTGGCGCGTTCCACCGCGGACACATGCTCGCCGCGCGTTTCGAGCTCGTCATAGTAGCCGTCCAGCCAGCGCCAGTAGCTGGCCGGGTCGCGGTCGTCGAAACTCGCGCGCAGATCGGCAGCCGTGGCCTGGGCGTCCGCCCGTCCGTCGGCGGTGGCGACAATGCGACGCCCGCGAACATCAACCGCGCCCGCCACGCTGCCTTGGCGCAAATATGCCTCTTCGAGGCCGATCCAGGCAGGCGCCGCCTCCGGATCCGCATCCAGAATCGCCTCGAACGCAACCGCCGCGCTGTCGTACAAGCCGGTCTCGAGCAGACCCATCGCGACGCCGAGCCGAGAATGCCGGCCGAACTGCCGGCCGAACCGCGTCCCCTGAGACAATTGACGGCGGCGCAGCGAATCGGTCGCCGGCTCGCCCAGCCACCCGGCGGGCGACGCCAAGCCAGCTTCCAGCGGCTCGCTGAGAATGACGATCGCCTCGATCTCGTCTTCGGCGCCGCCGAGAACACGGGCCCGCTCCACGTCGGCCCGCACCCGTTCGCGGATGTCCGCCGTGAGCGAATCGCGGGCGCTCGCCAGCATCAGTCGCGCACCGGCGCGCCAAGCCAAGGCCGTCGCGTACGCCGGGTCCAGCTCGACCGCGCGGCCAAGATGCGCCAACGCCGCCTCGATGCCTTCCGGCGTTCCTTCTTCCAGCGCCCGTTGCCCCTGAAGCAACTCGCGATACGCCTCCGGGACGACCTCCGTCACCCTGTCCACCTCTCCCACCAAATCCTCGCCGAGCTCGCCCTGCACCGCTTGCGCAATCTCCACCGCAATCTCGGTCTGCAAACGCAGTATGTCGCGCATCTCGCGCTGAAAACTGCGCGAAAGCATGTGCGTATCGGTCGCCGCGTGCAGAAGCTGGATCGAAATTCGCACGCTGTCGCTCTCGGGGGTCATGGCCACGGAACCCGTCACGACGGCCTGCACGCCCAGCTCGGCGGCGATGGCGGGCAACAACATGTCGGCATCGGCATAGCGCTCCACCGAAGTGCGCGAGGTCACCCGTATGCTGGTGAGGAGACTCAGCTGGGTGATGATCTCTTCGTGGAGCTGTCGGGCGAAGAGGTCGTCGTCCTGAGCGAAATCCGCCAGTGGAAGGACCGCGATTGCCGTAATGGGTGCGTTCGGATCAAGGCTCGCCTGTCGCGCGGGCGCCGCCTGCACCTCCTCCCCACCCCGCTCCCCGCCACCGCTCCCCACCGCTGCGGTGCGCTGGAACCACATCGCGCCAAGCCCCACCGAGATCGACGTCACGGCCACCAGCGCCAGACGCGGCGCGATCGTCGCCTTGCCGCCGCCCCGCGATTTCCGCGCCCTCGCGATGCCCTCGTCGGTCAGGTCGAACGCCCACGCGACGCCCAACGCGACCGGCAGGCCCAGGAAGGCGACCACGACCAGCGATTGCAGCACCCAATCCGGCGCGTTGAACGCGGGCAGCACGATCTCGCCCAGCTGGAGCACCACGAAGCCGGCCGCCACGTACATGCCGCCGGCCCGCACGACCTTGCGTCTGCGCAGCTCGCCCCAGAAGGCTCTCAGTCCACTCTTTTGCTTCATTGGATCGACGACGGTTCCCTTTCGGCGTGGGCGGCGTTGGCGTTGGCGGCGCGCTTGGCCTTGGCACTGCGCTGCGCCTTGGCACTACAATGTTAATAGACCGCCGGGGGCACCGTTTCGCTGCCCCGAGTGCATCAAAGGCGGCAGACACCACGTTCCACGGCGCATTCCGCGCCCAAAGGAGACGAAGATATGATGAAGACGACGGTCGCGGCGGTGGTTTTCTGCGCGTTGAGTGTAGGCTGCGGGGGCGGCGGGTCCGGCGGCGACGCCACGGACGGCGGCGAAGACCGGGTCCTGTCGGTGTCGGTCGAGGAGGTCTACACCGTGGGCAGCGTCGACGGAAACGACTGGGACGCCTTCGGCCGGGTCGCGTCGGTGTCGTTCGACGGGGACGGGAACCTGCACGTGTTCGACCCGAGATCGTATCGCGTGTTCGTGGTCGGGCGGGACGGCGAACCGTTGAGGGAGGTGGGGAACCAGGGAGGCGGACCCGGCGAGTTTACGTTCCCGACTGCCGCGGCGGCGTTGGCCGACGGGTCGGTCGTGGTGTTCGATTTGGGAAGGCCCGGGTCCTTCGAGTTGTTTGGGGCCGACGGCGAGCACGTACGCAACATCGGGTCGGGGTTCGGGCGGATGCCCGGGACTCGTCTGCTACCCACGTCGGACGGGCGTCTTGTGACCGCCGGGGGAGCCGTGACGTACGCGCCGGGGTCTTCGGACGACCCGGAGGAATCGAACGACGCGCCTCCGCCGGAAGGCAACTGGCGGGCGATCGACGCGTTCCGCTGGGAGGACGGTACGCGCAGCGTGGCGTATTGGGCGTGGGAGCCGCCGCCCGTCGAAGGGGACGACGCCGTGGTGGAGAGGAACCCTCAGGGAAGGCCCAGGCTCAGCTTGAACCCATTTCGGGCCTTTGATCCTGCACTGCACTTCGGCGTGCTTGGGGACGGCAGGGTGGCGGTGGTGGACTCGGTGGGGTATCGGGTGAAGCTCGTCGGCGCCGACGGGCAGGTGACCGCCGTGCTGGAGCGGCCCATCGACCCCGTTGCGGTCACGGAGCCGTTCCGGGAAGCCGCCCGCGAACGGGTCGTGGCCATGGCCCTTGGCAGCCAAGCGGACGTCACGGGTCAAGTACGGGACATGGTGGGCACCGTCGATCAGGAAGCCATGCAGGAAGCGATGCGGGCCCAAATGGCCGCTATGACCTTTGCCGAGCAGATTCCCGTGATCGCGGGCATCGGCGTTGACGGGGAGGACCGCATTTGGGTGCAGAGGTTCGGCGACGACTTCGTCGAGGATTCTGGCGAGAACGGACCGATCGACGTGTTGACCGCGACGGGCGAGTACCTGGGCACCCTGCCCGAGGACGGGCCGCGGATGCCGAGCGCGTTCGGTCCCAACGGGCTGGCCGCGTTCATCGAGACCGACGACCTGGGCGTGAACACGGTGCGAGTGGTGCGGGTCGTGGTCGGGGGGTGACGGGGTGAGGTGGAAGCCTGTGGTCGTGGCGGTCGCTCTCTGTGTGGCGGGGGCAGGATGCGGGGGGGGATGGGGGTGGCGGTGTTGGCGGCACCGTTGATGATCGGGTCCTCGCGGTCGAGGTCGGAGAGGTCTACGCCGTGGGAAGCTGCGACGCAGGCGCTTGGGACTGCTTCGGCGAGGTGAAGTCGGTGTCGTTCGACGGCGATGGGAATCTGCACGTGCTCTTTTCGAGGACGGCGCATGTCGACCGTGTCTGGTCGGACGGCAAGCGGGTCCGTGCGAGGCGGAGGACGGACGGCGTGATCGTGGTCGGCTCTGAGGGGAAGCTGGTGAGGACCGTAGGAGGCCGGGAAAGGGTGCGGCGTGGCGAACCCGACGAGCGGTTGCGGTCGCCGGTTGCGGTCGCGGCTCTGGCCGACGGGTCGGTAGTTGTGCTGGATCGCGTCATTGTGCCGGATCTCGGAGGACGTGCATGGTCTCTCAAGGCATTTGGAACCGACGGCGAACATGGGCGCACAGCGACGCTGGGCCCGGTCGGACCGACGCCCGGAATCCGGCTGTTGCCCACGCCCCAGGGACACCTCGTGACCGCCGATGGTCACAGGTTCGATGAGTCGCAGAGTTCGTTTTCGACGGAATCGGCGTTTCTGGAAGCGGGAGAATCGGACGATGTTCCTCCGCCGGAAGGAAACTGGCGGCCAGTCCACATTTTTCGCTGGGACGACGGATCGCGAAGTGTGCTCTATTGGGCGTGGGCAGCGCCACCGATCAAGGACAACAGCCTGATGCCGGATCGGATTTACGATCCTAATCTCCATGTTGGCGTGCTCTCCGATGGCAGGGTAGCGGTGGTTGACTCGGTGGGATATCGGGTAAAGCTCGTCGCCGCCGACGGGGCTGTGACCGCCGTGTTGGAGCGGCCCGTAGATCCGATGCCGGTTACGCGACGCGTGAGAGACCACGTTCGGGAGACCCTATTGGGGGAACTCCTGGCGAGCGACACAGTCATGGATCATCTGGAACCGGAAGAAGCCGAAGCCTTAAGGAGAAGTCGGCACACGTTCGTATTCGCCCTGCCGTTCGCGGAGCAAATTCCCGTGATTGCGGCTCTCGGCGTCGACCACGAGGACCGGATTTGGGTGCAGAGGCACGCCGGGCCCACGGACGCGGAAGGGCCGATCGACCTGTTGACGGTGACTGGCGAGTACCTGGGCACCCTGCCGGAAGGCGGGCCGCGGATGCCGAGCGCTTTTGGGCCCGGCGGACTCGTCGCATTTATCGACGCCAGCGATGAGGAGAGCAACACCGTGCGGGTGGCGCGGGTTGTGGTGGGGGGGTCGGGGTGAGGGTGGGGGGGTGTTCACACAACTTCGGTCTCGAACGCCGCCAGGTTGCGGCCTTCGGCGCTGAACTCCACGCCCACGAGGTGCACGGGCTCGCCTAAGCCACGGTATTTCTCGGCATAGTTTCGCTTCTTGAGCTGAGCCAAAGCCGCGCCCTGTCCCGCTTCCTCCACGACCTTGAACTCAAAGAGAAGAACGCGGCCACCGACGCGCACGGCCAGGTCGACGCGTCCAACGGCGCTGGCGTCTTCCACGACGACATGGACTCCCAACGACGCGATCGACGCATACACTACGCTCGCGTAGTACCCCTCAAAACGCGCAATGTCGTTGCGGACATGCCAGTTGTAGGGGATACTCGCGAACAGGGCGTGGAACCACTCGGCGAGCCCGGGAAAATCCGCAGCCCTTAGTATCTCGTGCAGGCGCTTTCGCGATTCCGACGCACGAGCCCGCTTCCATCCAATGGCATCTAGTAGTTGTTCGTTCAGGCATTCGCGAACTTCCCTGTTCGGGTACCCGAGCCGGTAGTACGTCTTTTCGCCGATCTCCTCCAGCTCGCGGATAGTGAGGTTGCCCGTCTGGAAGAGGAGAGCCTCCGTGGATATGTGGTCTACATCGAATGCCGCAAGCAGTTCTCTGGACGCCACCATACGGTCGAGCTGCAGGGGGCCGACACCGCGTCTTTTCAAGACATCGATCAGGAACGCAGGCGACCCGGTCCCGAACCAGTGGGCCTCGAACTTCCTTTCGTCGAACAACAGCAGAATGTCGAAGGGGTTGTACACCAGCTCGTCGCCGAGCCAGTTGTACCCGTTGTACCATTCGCGGATCTTCGTGCGGTCAAAGCCATCTAGCTCCGGGCCGAAGACCTCGTCGAGGTCCTGCTCGGTGTATCCGCAGATCGTTGCGTATGCTGGATTGAGGGTGATGTCTTTGAGGTTATTGATGCCGGAAAAGAGGTTGACCTTGCCGAATTTCGTGACTCCGGTAAGCAACGTAAAGTGGATGTGAGCATCACAAGTCTTGATGTTGCCGTACAGGCTTCGCAACGCGTCGCGATTGACTCGGGCCAAATCGGGATTGCCAAGTGCATCCAGCATCGGCTTGTCGTATTCGTCCACCAGCACGACGACCCTGTGCCCACTGTGGCGATGAAGAGATTCGATTAGCCAGCGGAAGCGCAATTGGGGGTCTGTGAAGAGAGCCTTGGTCGCCGTGACCGCTTCAAGAAACGTCAGCTGCCCGTCCAGCTCCGTGGCCAGGCCGCCTTCGATCGTGTAGTTGCCGCCGCTGAAGTCGAGCCGCACGACCGGACGACGTACCGACCAATCCCAGCGGTCGTAAACGTGGAGGTTCTCGAAAAGCTCGCGGGACCCCTCGAAGAGCTCCTTGATTGTGTCCACCAACAGGCTCTTCCCGAAGCGGCGGGGCCTAGACAGGAAGTAACTTGTTCCGGTGTCGACCAGTCTCTTGATGTGGCGTGTCTTGTCGACGTAGTAGCAGTTCCGCTCGCGCATCTTGCGAAAGGACTGGATGCCGGTGGGCAGTTGACGCTTCATGCGATTCCGGCTGGTCATACCCCGCTCATCGCGAATGCGCCCGCGCCCCCCGCAGCAAACAACTGGCCGCGAGCGCCAACGCAACGATGGCCATCCCGACCTTGAGCGCATCCCCCACCGCCCCGCCAAGCGCGGTCGCGCTGTCCTCCACGACCTGCCGCACCGTCCTACGCTGGGTCATGACGGCCCCCGCCACCGCAACCCCGGTCGTACCGCCCCATGCCCTGAAGAACTGAACGGCTCCGGTGGCCACGCCGATGTCCTCTTGGCCCATCGCATTCTGCGCGGCCACCGTGAAAGTCGAAAGGCTTACGCCCAACCCAACGCCCAACAGCAGATTATAGACGACCGCAACGACTGGCGCCGTTTCGGCGTTCATGGTTGACAGAAAGAACATGCCGGCGACGATCAACGCCGTGCTCGCGAGTCCGTAACGGCGGTAGGTGCCCCCGACCCGAGACAACAGCTCTCCCGACGCCACGGCGCCGATCACGATGCCGAAGATGATCGGCAAGAGGAAAAGGCCGCTGCTGGTGGCCGACGCTCCCTGCACGGCCTGGAAAAAGAGCGGTATCATCAAAATGCTCGAATAGAGCGCGAAACCCACGAGGAAGCTGATGGCGACCGATACCGACAGCACGCGGGATCGGTAGATGCCGAGCGGCATGATGGGAAACGGCGCCGCGATCTGTCTTCGCAGGAACGCCGCGGTCGTCAGAGCGCCGAGCAGGAGCAACCCCAGGATCTGCCATGAACCCCAACGGTAGATGGGGCCTGCCGCCGAGAGGGCCGTCATGATTGCGCAAACCGCGATGGTCAACGTCGCAATGCCGAAGTAATCCACCGCCGGGCGCTCGTCGGCGTCCGTCGCGCGCGCGCTCCGCGTCACGCGCGGGAGGAACCGAAGCAGCGCGAGGAAGATGAGAAGGCCGCCGGGAACGTTGACGAAGAATGTCCAGCTCCAGTGGAAATTGTCGACGATGACGCCGCCGACCGCGGGCCCGACGATCGTGGCCAGCATCATGACCAGCCCCACCAAGCCGTGGTACCGTGCCCGTTCCTCGGGCGGGAACAGATCCGCGATCGACGCCACACAATTGACGATGATGGCGCCGCCGCCGATCCCTTGCAGGAATCGGAAGCCGATCAGCTGTTCCATGGACTGGCTCAGGCCGACCGCAACCGAGGTCGCCGTGAACAGCACGATCCCCGCCAGAAAAAGCGCCCGGCGGCCGAAGATGTCGGCGAGTCGCCCCGCAATCGGCATCGCCGCCATCGACGAGACCATGTAGGCCGTTGAAGGCCAGGCGTAGAGGTCGAAGCCGCCCAGGTCGTCGATGATCACCGGCAGCGCGGTGACCACCACCGTATTGCCCAGCGCCGCGACGAATAGCGCGGCCAACGCGCCTCGCGAGGCGGCCTTCACCTGACCGGTCGACAACCCGGTGAAAGCGTCGAGGAGGGGCAGCTCCTGGGAATCGGTGGCGGCCATGATCGCCTACCGGTGGTGCCGTGCATCGAGGCGCACCCGAAGACGCGGCTGCTCTGGTCCAACGCATGCGCCAATTGCGCGCACGGGGATGCTTTCGATGCCGCGTCCCGAAACGCCGTGCTCCCCCCGGAACCCGAGACCGGACGTTAGCCACGGAGGGGGAATGTCAGCCGTGGATTTCATCATCGCCAACTCCATCTCCACAATGCGTCACGAGGCGTCGCAAGCTGCCGTCTGCGCCGCCCCGGGTCGCCGATCCCAGGGGACCGGCCACAGGTCGGACTGTCTGCCGCCATCTCGGGCTCTCTCCTTGAGTGTAGCGCAGCCGCAGTGGCGGCGGATCCGGGGAAAATAGTAACCTCTTCGCCAGAAAATGTACACCAATTGTCGTAGTAAGTGTGCCCGCGTTGTCTAGCACTATTGCCCGGGAAGCGGGAACAAGTGCACACGAACCGGGCATTATTGCCTGAGATTGGGGCACGAGATGGGGGAAACTGCCGGAAATCCGTACCTGACAAGCGGAATTGGGACTTTCGGCAACGTTCGGAGCGGAATCGCCTGCTTGTGCGGCGCGAGAATCCGGCGAAACGCACCGGGGCGTTGAAGCGTCTATCCCACGAAGCGCGGGACCTCACCCGCCTTCGCAGTAGCCCGGACGCTAGAGGCTGGCAGTGGAACCGTCGAGGGTGGGCGCACAGCCATCCGGAAGGCTGTGCCCCACCCAGCCTTCAGGAACCGTAGAATCAAGGAGACGCCCGATGCAGATCATTCAGGATTCCCTGCCCATCACCCTTTCGCGGACTCGCTCCGTTCTCGTCATGTGCGCGATACTGGTGTCGGCCGGCGCATGTGCCAACCTGGAACCCAACGAGGTCTCGCATCCCACACCCGACAACCTACCGCCACGAGGAAGTCCGACGATACGTTCGGAAGGAGTCCCCTTAGGGCTGGCAGCCCATGAGTTGTCCGCTTGGGAGGGGATACGCGATTTGCTGTTGGCTCCAGCGGTGTAGCGCGACAATCAGGATGAGACGCTTGCGACAAACAAGGTGAGACGGCCGGAGGTGGCGGCGGGAGGTTTGAGCTTTGGTGTTTCGCTGGGATCAGGAGAGACGCGAAGTGCCGGGCCGACGGATTACGGACCACCAGATGGAGCTGTACATGACCGCTCGACGGAAGGACGGGCCTGCGCTGGCGGCGGCGAAGGCGGGGTTCAGCAGGGCGACGGCGTATCGGATCGAAGGGGATCCGGGGCGTCGGTCGGTGAAGAAGCCTCGGGGGCGGAGACGCCCCGACCCTTTGGCGGGGATATTCGACGAGGAGATCGTGCCGCTGCTGGAGGCGAACCCGGGGTTGCGGGCGGTGGCGCTGTACGAAGAGATGATGCGGCGTCATCCGGGGGTTCGGCGGACGCTGGAGCGACGGGTTCGGAGCTGGAAGGCGAAGCACGGGCCGGCGCGCGAGGTCGTTTTCCGACAGAAGCACGAGCCGGGGCGACGGGGGTTGTCGGACTTCACCGACGCCGGGCGTCTGGGGGTGACGGTTGGGGGAGAGAAGCTGGTGCACAAGCTGTACCATTTTCGGCTGGAGTACTCGGGATTCTGCATGTGGCGGTGGTGTTGGGCGGGGAGAGCTACGTTGCCCTGGCCGAGGGGTTGCAGGACGCGCTGTGGGCGCTGGGCGGCGTTCCGAAGGAGCACCGGACGGACAGTCTGTCGGCGGCGTTTCGGAACCTGAAGCGTCGTGCGCGGGAGGACCGGACCGCACGTTACGAGGCGTTGATGGGAGACTACGGGATGAAGGCGAGCCGGAACAACCGGGGCCGGGCGCACGAGAACGGCTCGATCGAAAGCGCGCACGGGCATTTGAAGCGGGCCATCGAGGATGCGCTGCTGTTGAGGGGATCGAGGGACTTCGAGACGATCGAGGCGTACCGAGAGTTCGTGAGCCGGGTGGCGAGTCGCCGCAACGCTCGCAACCGCAAGAGGATCGACGCCGAGCGAGCCGTGCTGCGGCCGTTGCCGAGGCGTCGCAGCGACGGTTTCGAGGAGACCTTGGTGCGCGTGACGAGCGCGGGTGGGTTCTCGCTGCGGCGGGTGTTCTGCACGGTGCCGTCGCGGCTGGTGGGACACCGGCTGCGGGTGAGACTGTACGACGACCGCCTGGTCGTCTTCGTCGGGACCGAGGAGCTCGTGACGTTGCCTCGGGGCCACCCGGGACCGGGAGGGCGACGGGGACGGGTCGTGAACTACCGGCACGTGCCGCCCTCTCTGCGTCGCAAGCCGATGGCGATGATGAACTGGGTCCACCGCGACGGTTTGTTCCCCCGCGACGCCTACCGCCAGGCTTTCGACGCGTTGCGCGAGCGCCTGGACGACCGCGAGGCCTGCCGGCGGATGGTCAAACTCCTTGCGCTGGCCCACGATCACGGATGCGAGGCCCTGCTGGCCGACGAGATCGAAGCGCAGCTCGAGGCCGGGCGGTTGCCCGACGCCGAAGTGCTGCGCGACCGGTTCCCAGCGCCGGACTCCCTTCCCGACCTCGAAACGACCCTCCCGCCACTGTCGCGCTACGACGACGCCTGCCTGAACGGAGCACCGCGATGAAAGACTCCTTCATCGTCGATCCCCCGGCACTCGACCTGTTGCTGAAGCAACTGCGCCTGCCGAGCATGCGGGCGCTGTGGAGAAGCTTCACCGAACGCGCGGACCGGGAAGACTGGTCCTCGGCGCGCCTGCTCGCCGCGCTGGCCAGCCAAGAAGTCGCCGATCGCGAACGGCGGCGCTTCGAGCGGCACCGAGCCGAGGCGAAGCTGCCCCGCGGCAAGACGCTCGACAATTTCGACTTCAACCTCGTGCCCGCCGTGTCGAAGGCGCGCGTGGGCGTGCTGGCGAGCGGCGACATTTGGCTCGAAGAAGCGGCCAACGTGCTGCTCTTCGGTCCGCCGGGAACGGGCAAGAGTCACCTCGCCGCGGGCATCGGACTCAAGCTGGTCGAAAACGGCTACCGCGTGCTGTACCAGCGAACGTCGAGTCTGGTGCAGAGGCTCCAGGCGGCGCGGCGCGACCTCGCCCTCGACGCCGCCATCGCCAAGCTCTACAAATACCACCTCGTCATTCTCGACGATTTCTCCTACGCCACCTGCGAAGGGACCGAAACCAGCGTCCTCTTCGAACTCATCGGCGCACGCTACGAGAATCGCTCGCTCCTCGTCATCGCCAACGAACCTTTCAGCGCCTGGGACAAGATCTTCGGTGGCGAAGCCTTGACCGTCGCCGCCGTCGACCGCCTCGTGCACCGCTCCCACGTCTTCGAACTCAACGTCGAAAGCTACCGCCGTCGCGCCGCCGTGGCCGCCAGGAAAGCCGCCGCTGGGCATGGACAGACCGACGAACCGACTCCGGGACGTGGGGTACGCGCCGGGGCCGACCCCCACTCCCATCCTCGCCACCCGGCAAGTTGGCTATGGCGACGGCCCAACCCGCCACGCTCCATCGCCGGCGGCGGACGGAGGTCACAAGCATGAGGTCGGTACGCGGTCACGATTGGTCCGCGCACCGGCGGAAAGAACCGCGAGGGCTGCCGAGTGAGCGGGCCCGCCGGTCACCCGCCGGTCCATGTCGGAACAAGTTCCAACACGGAACGACGGGTAATGGTTACCCACCCACCCCGCAGCGACGCTCACGCTGGCACGGGGGTGGAGCACGGTACCGTCCAGCCTTGATTCCGTGCTCGGACCGTCCAACGAAGTAGGACCGCCTCACAGGCTCTCCAGGACGCTCAACTTGCTCCACGCATGCCACCTTGTTATCATCCCTTCGTTCACAACGTCGCGATTTCGTATTCTCACCTTGATTGTCGCTACGTCTCACCTTGATTGTCGCTGTGCAAGCGACCCCGTCGCTGCCCTTGGCCGACTGGGCCAAACGTCGTCCGAGGATGCTCCAGACATCTTCGGATTCGAAATCGACGTCAAGCTCGACGAGGTCGGTCAACTCTACGTATTGGATCGCCGGAACCAGACGGTCAAGGTGTTCGACGACCAAGGTCAGCTTGTAGGGGGCTTTGGCCGGGCAGGCCCCGGGCCGGGCGAGTTTCTGGATCCGATGGCCATCGAGTTGCTGGCCAATGACAGGATCGTCGTTGTGGATCGCGGCAACCGGATCAACAGTTACACTCCCGCCGCCGAAGACTACCACTATTTGGATACGCACATTCTGGACGTGGTGCCGGAGCGAGCCTGCTCGGCTGCCCAAAGACTGTTCGTGTCTGGATGGCGGCGAGCCGACAATACGATGATTCACGAAGTTCCGATCGGGACCGGTCACGCAATCCGGCACTTTGGGGCAGGATACCGAGCAAAGCACTGGATCGTACAGGACCAGCTGTCCGACGGACCCATCGGTTGCCTGGACGACCCGGCGCGAGTCGTACTGGCCTTCGAAATGCTCCCTGTCTTGCACGCCTACAGCGCGGACGATGGGACCCTGTTGTGGGAAGCGCGGATCGAGGACTTTCTTCAGCCTCCCGTGTTGGAGCAACGTTCCACCGGATCTCCCAGGGTGTTCTTTTCGTCAAGGGGCGTTCGCGACGTCACGGTATCACTCACGCCGGTGGATCAAGGACACCTGCTCCTGCAGACCTTGAGATTCGAGCCTTCCGACGATCCTGATATCCAAACAAGGAGTTACCTCGTACACGCGGGTACCGGCCAGGGGGCCTTCGTGTCGGCCGCGCTACCCCTCATTCCTTCGTTCGGCGGTGACTACTACATCGCGACTTGGATGCTCCCATTCCCCCGGTTGGAAGTGCGACGTTGGCGAGCGTCCGCATGCGTCGTAATGGAACCATCATACCCTTCATGACAACATCGGACTAGGAGGACACGATGCTCGGAACAAGTTGGAAGTCGGCCATAGTGGTGCTGGCAATCGGCATAATAGGTGGGGCAGTGGGTATTCTTCCTGTGCCGATAGTCGACGTGGCATGGAATGTTCCCGCCTTGGCAAAGAACGAATATGTACCAAGTGCGAGACGTGATGCCGGCGATGAGTTGGTGCTTGTCGTCGTCGGCTCGGCAGGGTGTCGATGGTCGAACGATCCGGAATTCGTGACACTCGTTCGGCGCGCCAGAAACGCCGTGAGAGGCGCCGCTAGGCAACGGGACATCGCATTTGCGACTTTGGGAGTTTCGCAAGACGAACGCCCGGAACGTGGAATCGACCATCTTTCCCAGTTCGGATGGTTTGACGAGATCGCGGTAGGCAGGGGGTGGAGGAACAGCGCGCTACTGAAGTATGTGTACGAGGAGTTTCCTGGACCAGCCGTGACGCCACAGGTTCTTGTGGTCGCCCGCGGCTTGGTTGAGCATGGAGGCCAATGGGGTGTGCGGGACGAGAGAGTCTTGTTGCGCAGATCTGGACTGGCGGCAATTCGGACTTGGGTAGCAAATGGTGCAACGCTGCCGTGACCAAGACAGGAATGGTAATCAAGGATGATAGACAACCGTGGCACAAAGCACAGGCGGGGTGACCAGGATTTCACGCTGTCATGGGTGATCGCTGCGATGGCAATGGCCAGCACCGTGGCGCTGACTGGATGCCGTGCGGATAACAGCCAGTTCGTCGCCGGCGGCAGTGCCTGGGATGCCGTGGAGCACCTGGGGCCCAAGGCGGTCTCAGTGCAGCCGCTGTGGAGTCGCGACGTGGGCGAGGTGAGCATTGGCGGATTGGCAATGTGGGACGACGGGGTGATCTGGATTGGCGAGCTCCGGTCCGGGGCGATCTGGGAGCTCTCGACCGATCGGACGAAACCACTCCTCATGCGTAGGCAATCCGATGAAACAGGGGGACCGGGTGGCACTTTGGCGATGGTGTCGGCACCGGGGCACGGCATGCTGATTCTTGGGCGAAACGGCGTGTCTCGCTTTCAGGAGCGGACTGGGCCGAGTGACTTCGTCCAAGTGCACCGGGCCGAAGCGAAGGGATTCGCAGCATTTCCAAACGGCGACTATGTGATAGCCTACGGGCAGTACAGGGACGACCCGCATAGGGAATACGCGATACACCGATACGACCTGGCAGGAAATCACATCGCGAGTTGGCATCCTGCATACCCGGATCCCGACTGGGTCCGCGTCGCTCACCTATCAGGTGGCCCGCTGGCGGTCACCGCCAAGGGTGACTTACTCTTCTCCGAAATGGCGCCTTTTCGCATCATCCGGTTCTTGGGCGGCACGGGCAGCGACGCCGTCGTGGTCGTCGAAAATGAGGACATCGTGTCGTCGGCCGAGTTTCAGCGTGCCGCGCCCGAGCCCGGCGTCGTAGCCTTTCGCTGGAGTCGATCCGTCTTCGTGGATGAGCTGCCGGACGGCCACATCCTAAACATCGTGAGGTTCTATCCCGACGGCCGCAGGGAAACCCAAACGCATTGGTTGATCGTCTCCCGGGACGGGGGAATCGTCGCACGGACGGTATTCGACGGCATCCAAAGAGTCGGGGCGCGCACGCCATGGAATACCTACCTGGTGGTTAGGCAGGGCGTGCTAATGGAGGTTGAGGTACTCCCCGTCCTCCGCTAAGCCGCCCGCCAAGCCGCCAACACCGCCCGCTCCTTCTCGCGGCTCATGCCCGCGCGACGGTTGGCGCGTTCTTCGGCCGGCCTCGCCTTGTCCCACGCGATCGTGTCCATCGTCGTCACGGCGAGAGAACGGTAGGTGAGTCCCGCCGCCACCGCCTTGCTCACGTCGACGTATTGCAGTTCGTCGCCCGGGACCCACGCGGGGAGATCTCGCCAGGGCCGCGTGTCGTTCGCCTCCAGGAAGTCCTCCGGCACCCACGTGAACGACACGGGTCGGGTGGTCGCGGCGCGGATTCCGTACAGCGTCTCCGCCATGGAAAGGCGGCTGGCGGGCCCCGTCGCGTTGAAGTCGCCCATGACGCCCTCTTCGGCGACGCGCACGGTCCACTCGGTGAGGTCGCGCTGATCGATGATCTGGTTCGAGTGGTCGGGATTGCCGGGCGCCAGCACCTCTCCCCCTTCATCGATCCGCACCGGCCAATAGGTGAAACGGTCGGTCGGGTCGGTGGGGCCTACGATCAGACCGGGGCGAATGACGGTGGTGCGGCCCGGGAACGCCGCGTGCGAGATGTCTTCGCTCAAGCGCTTCATGAGCCCGTAGTGGGCGTCGTCCCCGTCCCGCCAGCCTTCGGGGGGTTCGTGGCGCGGGTAGTCTTCCGGGACCGCCGGTTCCCACAAGACGTTGTCCTTCTTGTCGAAGTTCATGCCCTGGATGGCGTAGGCGGAGATGGAAGAGACGAAAATGTAGTGCTCCGCCGCATCCTTCAGCAGGTCGGTGCTGAGCTGGGCCCAGCGGTAGTTCTGGCAGTTGTTGTCGAAGACGACGTCCCAGGTCCGCCCCTCCAACGCGGTGAGGTCGCCGTTGCGGTCGCCGACGAGGCGCTCCACGTCGGGAAGGGCCGCGTCGGCACGGCCCCGCGTGAAGATGGTGACCTCGTGGCCGCGTTCCACCGCGTAGCGCACCGTGTGCGGCCCGATGAACCCGGTGCCGCCGAGAATCAGGAACCGCTTGGGCGCGGACGCGTGGGCTGCGCCGGGATCGGCGACGGGCATGGCCTTGGCGGCGGCAGGCGCGGTCGAGGCGGCGGCGCGCTCGCCGCCGAGGGCCAGGCCGGCGCTCGCGGCCCCCGCGGTGCACAGAAAATCGCGCCGCGTCGGGGTCGGTCGGGACGGGGGGTTGGGGGTTCGCCGGTTCACTTTGCCTCCTTTGAGGTCCAATTCACTCAACCGTTGGAAGACCCTCGGGGCATCCCAGAGACGATCGGCATTCCCACAGGGGTCTCGACGAAAGGACCGTAACGCATGTATCGTGGTTTGGCCATGGCGGACGCCTCCAGGGCACGAACGCCGATGCCCAGGCCGAGCCCGACACGACCAAGAAAAGGAAAGCGACAATGGGTACGAATCGACGCGACTTCGTGAGGACCTCCGCTGCCATGGGAGGCGCGCTTGCGGCAGGCATTGGATCGGCTGCGCTGGCGGCTCCGGCGGCGGGCGACTCGTCCGGGACGACCACCCCGCGCGGGACGAACCCGGCACAAGGATCCTCGCCACCGCGCCCCGGGAACCCCCTCAAGATCCTCATCCTGGGGGGAACCAACTTCATCGGCCCCCATCAGGTCGAATACGCGCTGTCTCGCGGCCACGAAATCACCCTTTTCAACCGCGGCCGCACGAACACGCACCTGTTCCCGCAGCTGGAAAAGCTGGTGGGCGATCGCAACAACGACCTGTCGGCGCTCGCGGGACGGAACTGGGACGTGGTGATCGACAATTCCGCCACCAATCCCGACTGGGTCGAGCGAAGCGCCAACTTCCTGAAGGACACCGTGGGGCGCTACGTCTTCGTCTCCACGCGGTCGGTCTACGCCGACACGAGCCGCATTCCGATGTCCATCGCCGCGCCGGTTTGGACCTATGAACGCGCCGGCCTGCCTCCCGACGCCACGCAGCGCCCGTACGGGCTGAACAAGGCGCTCGCGGAACAGCACGCGCGGGACATCTTCGGCGAAGACCGCAGCCTGGTCTTTCGGCCCGGACTGATCATCGGGCCTGGCGACACCACCGACCGATTCACCTACTGGCCGGTCCGCATCCATCGCGGCGGCGAGGTCCTCGCGCCCGGCGACGGTACCGACCCCGTGCAGATCATCGACGTGCGCGACTTCGGCGAATGGCTCATCCGCATGGTCGAGGTTGAGGAATCGGGCACCTACAACGTGGTCGGCCCGCGCACGCCCCGTCCCATGGCCGAGCTGCTGTACGGCATCCGCGCCGTGACCACCGCCGAGACCACCTTCACCTGGGTGGACACCGACTTCGCGATCAACGCGGGGCTGCGACCCTACGCCGAGCTGCCCGTGTGGCGCCCCGCGCGCGACGGGGCCGAAGGATTCGCCCGTTTCGACCTCACGCCCGAGGTGGAAAAGGGGCTTACATTTCGGTCGTTGGCGGACACGACGGCGGCAACGCTCGAGTACCACTTCTCCAGACCCGCCGAGCGTCAATCGGCGCTGCGCGCGGGCGTCGGCGCCGAGCGTGAGGCGGAGGTGTTGGCAATGTGGCGCGCGTACCAGAGATGACACCCACCGGGAGAACACCCACACCCACCGGGAGAACACCGTGAACAAACGTTCCCGAACGATCCTCGGCCCCCTTGTCCCCCTCGCCGCCCTGCTCCTCGTGGCCACCGGGTGCGCACCCCCCCAAGGCGGCGCCGACCTTGTTCTGCGGGGCGGGGTCGTGGCCACGGTGGACGCCAACGACGCCATGGCCGAGGCGGTCGCCATAGACGACGGGTGGATCGTGGCGGTGGGGAGCGACCAGGACGTGGAGGGCTGGATCGACGACGCGACAACCGTCGTCGAGCTCAATGGCCGGCTCGCCATTCCCGGGTTCATCGAGGGTCACGGCCATTACATGAGTCTCGGCAACAGCAAGACCATCCTGGATCTCACCGACGCCGCCAACTGGGACGAGATCGTGGCCATGGTTGCCGCAGCCGTCGAGGACGCCCAGCCCGGCGAATGGATCAGGGGGCGCGGGTGGCACCAGGAGAAATGGGACCAGCCTCCCGATCCCGCCGTCGAGGGCAACCCGACGCACGCGTCGCTCACCGCGATCAGCCCCGACAACCCGGTCCTGCTGGGCCACGCATCGGGCCACGCCGCATTCGCCAACGCGCTGGCGCTGGAACTTGCCGACTACGACCGCGACTCGGAGCCGCCGCCGGGGGGCGAGCTCGTGCGCGACGAGAACGGAGATCTCACCGGCCTGCTGCGCGAAACCGCCGACCGTCCCGTGTACGGAGCCTTCGCCGATTCGCAGTTGGGTCGCAGCGCCGAAGAGATCGACGCGCAGTTTCGCCGCGAGGTGGCGCTGGCCGCCGAAGAAGCGCTCTCCAAGGGCGTGACGTCGTTCCAGGACGCGGGCACTGGCTTCGGCGCCATTGATCGCCTTGTGCAAATGGAGGCCGAGGGCGCCTTGCCGGTGCGCCTTTACATTATGGTGCGCGGCGAGTCCAACGAAGCCATGGACGCGCGTCTGCCACAGTACTACATGCCGTCCGAGGGCAACGATTACCTCGCCGTGCGTTCAATCAAGCGGCAGATCGACGGCGCGCTGGGATCGCACGGCGCGTGGCTGCTGGAGCCGTACGAGGATATGCCATCTTCCGTCGGGCTTGTGCTCGAGACCGTCGAAGACATTACCGGCACCGCCCACGTTGCGATCAAGCACGGCTTTCAAGTCAACACCCATGCAATCGGAGACCGTGCCAACCGCGAAGTGTTGGACATTTACCAGGCCGTATTCGATTCAGCGGGCGGGACCCGCGACGTGCGCTGGCGCATAGAGCACGCGCAACACGTTCACCCCGACGACATTGCGCGGTTTGCGGAGCTTGGCGTGATCGCGTCCATGCAGGGCGTGCACGCCACGTCCGACGGGCCTTGGGTGCCCCTGCGCTTGGGCGACGAGCGCGCCGAAAAGCGAACCTATCTGTGGCGCGAGTTTCTCAATGCCGGCGTTCTGATCAACAACGGCACCGACGTTCCGGTTGAAGACATTGATCCGCTGGCCAGTTTCCGCGCTTCGGTTACCCGCCAGACCGCCGACGGGTCCATCTTCTACCCCGAGCAAAACATGACCCGCATCGAGGCGCTGCGCACCTACACGATCAACAACGCCATTGCCGCTTTCGAGGAGGAGTACAAGGGATCGCTCGAAGTCGGCAAATTGGGCGATGTCGTGGTGCTCGATCGCGATATCTTGAGCGTGCCCGACGCGGCTCTGGTCGATGCGCGCGTGGACTTGACTATTGTAGGAGGCGTGATTAGGTATGAGAGATAGAGAGCGACGTTTGTTGCCCCGGCGGCGGCGCCAGACCAGTGCGTTTGTGCGTTCGTCGCGGCGCGCCTGCGCCATGATCGCGTTCGTGGTTGCGGGCGGCGTTGTCGCATGCGAGTTGGCTCCAGCGCCCGGCGGGGACGCCGGCTCCCTGGACGGCGCCATGACCGAACCCGTCCCCATCGAGCACATCTTCCCCGAGGGCGTCGCACGGCTCCCCGTATTCACGCCGGCGGTGCGGGTCGGCGACCTCGTGTTCCTTTCCGGCGCGATCGGCACCCCGCCCACCGGCGAACTTCGCGTCGTCGAAGGCGGGATCGGCCCCGAGACCCGCGCCACCATGGACAACATTCGGCGCGTGTTGGACGCGGCGGGACTCGGCTTCGAAGATCTGGTGAAGTGCACTGTGTTTCTCGGCGACATCGCCGACTACGCCGCAATGAACGACGTGTACGTGACGTATTTCGAGGGCATGAACCCCCCCGCACGGTCGGCCATGGCCACGAGCGGGCTGGCGCTGGGAGCCAAAGTCGAGATCGAGTGCATCGCGCGGGCAAAGATGGAGTCGCCGCACGATGGATGATGCCGGTTCGGGAAAAGCGACCGCGGGGTCCTCGGGGGCGCCGATCCCCCTCGCCAAGGCGTTTCGGGTGCTTCAGCGGGCAGCTGAATTCGACGTGCGCGGCCAGTCGCTCACGGTGAGCGAGCTGAGACGCATGGCGGACGACGTTCAGATCGAGCGTGAGTCCGTCGAAACGGCGATCAAGGAGGTCTTGACCGCCAAAGGGCGGAAATCCGGCCACCTGCCCGCTTTCGAAAGGCGTAGCCTGCTCTTCAGCGCCGGGGTCGGCGTCGCCATGGGCTTCGCCACCGCGTTGCCTTCCGTCTTCGCGCTCCCCGGAATCGTTGCCGCCGTGCTGTATCTGGCGATTTGCGCGGTGACCTGCATGCAGAGCCGCGCCGTGTTGAGGTACCAAGTCGTTAACGCCGTGGTGTGGACTGCCGGGGCGCTCGCGGCCTTACCTCACGAGAGCAACGTGGCTCAGGACGTCGCCTTGGCCACGTTCCTGAATTGGGTCATTACGGCGATCGTGGGGGGTCTGATGATCGCGTTTGGGAAGCGGAAGAAGGGGTAGCGGTGTTCCAAAAGACCGAGATGAGCGATGTGGCCGGCTGTGACCCTGGATGGCCGTATCCGGGGTCTCGCTGGTGGAAATTCGACTTCCACACTCACACGCCTGCGTCCGTTGACTATGGATGCAGGTCCCAGCAAGCGCCGCAGAACACCATTAGTCCGTCTGAGTGGCTGCTCGGATTCATGCGATCCCATGTGGATTGTGTGGCCGTTACGGATCACAATTCGGGAGCATGGTTCGACAAGCTGAAGATCGCACTCGCGGAAATGGCGAGGACTCAACCGGATGGCTACCGACCCCTGTACTTGTTTCCGGGTGTGGAGCTGTCCGTCAACGGCGGCTTTCACCTCTTGGCGATCTTCGACCCAGAGAAGTCTACTTCCGACATCGATGGACTGTTGGGTGCAGTGGGGTATCATGGGACCAAGGGCAGCAGCGACGGCGTGACCACGAAGTCGGCAGTTGATGTTGTAGCAGAAATCCTGGATGCTGGCGGCATCCCGATTCCCGCTCACGCAGACCGGAGGAAGGGCCTGCTACACCTGACTGAGAGCGATGCCGGAAGCATGAAAACAGCTATTGATCCGAGCACTGTGAGTCAGGTTCTCGATGCGGCCGGAATCCTAGCGATGGAGGTTGCCGACACCGGCTTTGAGAAGCCCGCGATCTATCGAGACCGCAAACTCGGATGGACCGAGGTCTTGGCGTCGGACTCCCATCACCCCGATGAAGGCAGCCACAACCGCTTTCCGGGATCGCACTACACATGGGTCAAGATGGCGCATCCCCCGTCGCTTGAAGGACTGCGACTGGCGCTGCTCGATGGGGATCGCTTTTCGATCCGACGTAGCGACCTGCCGGACTTCGACCCTGAGCGGATCCCACACCACTGTATTGAATCTCTCGAAATCGCTGATGCTCGATACATGGGGCGAGGTCGGCCTGCGACATTGCGTTTCAGTCCTTTCCTCAACGCTATCGTGGGAGGACGCGGGACCGGAAAATCGACGATCGTCCACGCCTTGCGGATCGCATCCGCTCGAGAATCCGAAATCTCGAGCTTGGAGGAAGGCAGCATTCCTCGCTCCACATTTGAGCGGTTCAATAAGAAGCCGGAAAACCGCGCTGATACCGGAGCATTGTTGGAACACACGAGGATCGCCTGGATCTTGACACGAGACGGCGTACGGTATCGGGTAACGGTCCGTCCCGGCCGAATACCCGCGTCCCTAGTTGAGGAAGAAACTGATGGGTGTTGGACACCCTCTGACCCCCAGCCCAATACGTCAACGTGGTTCCCCGTGCAGATTCTAAGCCAGGGGCAAATTGCCGAACTGGCAGGCGAGAGCCGATCTGCGTTACTCGGCTTGATTGATCGGCGGGCGGCCTACGCCATGACACCGACGAGGCGACCCTACGGCGGTGAGCCGGGACTGGAAGATGCGCGCGCCAAGTACCTCGCGTCCCGTGCCAGGATCCGAGAGCTAGACACGGAGTTGGAACGCGAAGATGCCGTGGTTGTCAAGTTGCAGGACGTTGAACGCGCGCTGCATCGCTTGGAGGTAAGCCAGCACGCTTCGGTGCTCCGGACGCACCGTCGGCGGGATCGCCAGCGTCGGGAAATGGAACGGCAATTCAAGGGGCTGGACGACGCAGCTTTGCGCATCGCTTCGCTAGCGGATGACTTGGCGCTTGACGACCTACCCGAGGGACTATTGGATGAGAGCGCCGCTCCAGATCAAGCGTTTCTTGCTGTAGTCCAAGCACTGAATGCCACAATGGATGCGGCCGTCGAACAATTGCGGTACGTGGCAGAACGCCTGACAAGAGACGAGGAGACCCAGCGGGAACGGATCGCACGGAGTGCGTGGCGGACGGCAGCTGATGGGGCAGCCAAGGATCATCGGCAGATGATCGAGCAATTGCACGCCGTGGGCGTCACCGACCCTGGCGAGTACGAACAGCTGGTCCAGGAACGGCAACAGCTGAAGGAAGACATAAGGATACTGGAGTCGAAAAAGGAAGAGCGACGCCGCCGCGTAAGAGAATCCAAAAGGCGTCTTCAGGCACTGCAGGAGGCCCGTGGAAGGATCAGCGAGGTCCGTGAAGCGTTTCTTTCTCAAGTGTTGGCACAGAACAGCTTCATACGGATTTCGGTGCAGCGGTATGGCGCGGACCCGGACGTACTTGAGCAATCACTGAGGGAAGCGCTCGGCGTTCGGGACAATCGCTTCGAGAACGATATTCTCAAGTATGAGGGTGGGAAGCCGAAGGGCATTGTGGCAGAGTTGCTCGACGATCTACCTGATGGCTCGTCAGCACGCGCACAGGAGATGGCAAAACGATTAGCTAACCTCAAGGGTCGTCTTGATTTGGCTTGCCATGGAGAGGGCGATTTCAGAGGACATTTCAACAACTATCTGAAACGGGAGTGTGAACGAAGCGCGGCATTCCTCGACGGGTTGTGGGCGTGGTTTCCCGATGATGGACTGCACGTGGAATACAGCAGATTGGGTAACGGTAGGGATTTCCGCCCAATCGGTCAAGCTTCTGCAGGTCAGAAGTCGGCCGCGATGCTGGCGTTTCTACTTAGTCATGGATCGGAGCCGTTGATACTCGACCAGCCGGAAGACGACTTGGACAATCATCTCATCTACGACTTGGTCGTTCGTCAGATTCGTGAGAACAAGCTTGAGAGGCAGATCATTGTGGTGACCCATAATCCTAACGTGGTTGTCAACGGTGACGCGGAAATGCTCCACACCATGGACTTTAGGGGCGGGCAGTGTGTGATCTCCAGGAAGGGAAGCCTTCAGGATCGGGGTATGCGCGAGGAAGTGTGCCGAATCATGGAAGGCGGTCGCGAGGCGTTCAAAAACCGGTATAGACGGATGGGCTTGGAGTCGACCGGTGTTTGACAGCACAAAGGAGCTGCTGGACGGCATTCGTTTGGGGGAGAGCACCTTTCTCGAGCTCAAGGAGGTGCGATTCAAGGGCGGGAACGTCAGGGGCCCGCGGGCTAGTAACCTCGCGGATGAGCTGGCGGCATTCGCCAATGGTCGTGGTGGAGTTTGCGTACTCGGTGTCAGTGACCAGCCGCGTGAAATCGTGGGAATCCCGCTTGATCGTCTTGATGGCGTGCTTGGTTTCGTCCGTCACGTCTGCTCGGAGCTGATAGAGCCGATTCTCAATCCAATTGTTGACCGCCTGTGGTTGCCAGATACGACCGGCGAGACACTGGCCGTCATCAAGATCGAGGTGAAGCGAAGTCTGTTCGTACACAAGAGTCCTTCAGGCTATCTTTGGCGATTCGGCGACGAGAAGCGGCAAATGTCTCCAGATTATCTGGTGAGGTTGGTCCAGCAACGGAGCCAGACCCGGATGATTCGCTTTGACGAACAGACCATCGATAGCACGGTTCCGGAGGCACTTTCGACCGACCTTTGGGAACGGTTTCGCACTGGTAGGACTCAAGATGAGAGAGACACTTTCCTTTCGAAACTCCGGATGGTGCGCAGAGACGACGGTGGACGATTGCGACCAACGGTCTCTGGAGTGTTGATGGCGAGTGCCGATGCGCGACAGTGGTTGCCCAACGCGTTTATTCAGGCCGTCGCCTACCGGGGGGACAGCGTGCGCCCTCGAGGGATGGGGGAGTCATACCAGTTGGATGCTGCCGACATATCCGGGCCCCTGGACAGTCAGGTGGAAGAAGCATGCCGGTTTGTAGCCAAGAACATGAGAGTGCGTGCGTTTAAGGGGCTAGGACGAGTGGATCGGCCCCAATTCGACATGGCGGCGGTGTTCGAAGCGATTGTTAATGCCGTCGCACACCGTGACTATTCGATCTACGGTTCCAAGATTCGCCTGCGACTGTTCGCCAAGCGTCTGGAGCTGTACTCTCCCGGAGCGCTGCCGAACTCACTTCATGCCGAGAATCTGCTCTACATTCAGTCGTCTCGCAACGAGGTCCTGACGAGTCTTCTCGCCAAGTGTGCGGTACCCTCGAGCATCCCGGGATTGGTTACTGACCGTAAGACTCTAATGGACACCCGAGGAGAGGGGATGCGGATTATCGTGGAGAACAGCCTCAAGTTGTCGGGCCGAAATCCTGATTATAGAATGATCGGCAACTCCGAGTTTCTCATCACAATCCATGCACCCGCGGAATAGGCCCGGTTCACCAAGATGCCAAGACCAGCGCCCGATCGCCCCGTTCTCCGAGCAGCCGTCCACTGGCGGGATCGCTGCCTTCAAGACGACGGCTCCGTGTTCACCGACAAGGCGCTCTGGACTGGGGAGAACATCGCGGACCTCGAGAGACATTTCGCCCGGAATCGCCGCATAGGGCAAGGCGGCTTCCTCGACAAGCTGGAAACCCAACTCGCGGAGACTCTCGGTAGCGCGAAGCAGCTGGCGGCGGAGATGTTGTGGGTGATGTACCTGTTCCACTCGAGAATGAAGGCCGCCACAAAGCGCGAGCAAATTCGGCGGGTCTGGCAATGGTCGGGCGAGCAGCTGCCAGACGCCCCGTTTGCGCTGGGCACGGCTCTTGGGGATGGGGTTGGCAATCCGGGTGCAGCCTTTGGCACGCATAAATGGCGAGAACTGCTCTTCTTTCTCCGAGCCATGGTGGCGTGGAAAGGGCTGTCGGTGTCGCGACGGGAGGATCTGCTTACCGACCCCTGGAATCTCGCGAAATGGTTGGAGGCCCAGGACGAGACAAAAAAGCGCCAGCTGCGGCACATTCTGTTGTATCTGCTCTTTCCAGATCGCTTTGAGACCTTCGCCTCGGCGAAGCCGAAGAAGCAAATCGTGCGTTCGTTCCTGAGTCGCTTCGGGGAGGACCCGGCGGCGATCGATTACAAGGACCGAATTGCGATCGATCGCGAGATTCTCACCATCCGGGAGAGGCTTCGTGAAACGGAGGGTGCTGCGTCAGACTTCGACTTCCACGACGAGCCCTATCTGAAGGTCTGGCGGCCGGATGGGGTGCCACCGGATGGAACGTACCCGCCAACTACTCCCCCACCTAAGGGCCCCGAACCCTACACCCGCGAGATGGCCCTGCAAGACCTCTTCATTCCCGGAGACGACTTCGACCACATCATCGACGCTCTCAAGCGCAAGAAAAACATCGTTCTGGAGGGATCGCCCGGGATCGGCAAGACCTTCATTGCCAAACGGTTGGCCTACTTCACAATCGGATGCGAGATCCCCGAGCAGGTCCGCATGATCCAGTTCCACCAGAGCTACGCGTACGAGGATTTCATTCAGGGGCATCGGCCGCGCGACGACGGCGGGTTCAAGCTCCGCGACGGCGTGTTCCATAAGTTCTGCGGCACGGCGGCGGCCAATCCCAACAAGCGCTACGTGTTCATCATCGACGAGATCAACCGCGGCAACCTCAGCAAGATCTTCGGCGAGCTGATGATGCTCATCGAGGCCGACAAACGGGGGGATGAGTACGCCGTTCGGCTCACCTATTCGTTCGAGCCCTTTCACGTTCCGCCAAACCTCTACCTGATCGGCATGATGAACACGGCAGACCGTTCGCTGGCCATGGTGGACTACGCGCTTCGGCGGCGATTCGCGTTCATTCCTCTCAAGCCGGGCTTTGGAACCAACCAATTCCGTGGTTTCCTCAACGCCCGAAGCATGCCCCCGGATTTGATTCAGAAGATCGTGGCCCGATTCAAGACCCTCAACGAGACGATTCGGAAGGACCGCAATCTCGGCCCCGGCTTCGAGATCGGGCACAGCTTCTTTTGCCCCGGCGACGCCGACGACAAACCCGACGAGTCCTGGTACCGCGCGATCGTTCGGCAGGAGATTGAACCGTTGCTGCGAGAATACTGGTTCGACCGGCCCGACCATGTGGACGCCCAGATCAAGACGCTGCTGGCGTGAAGATTCCGGTCCGCAACATCTACTATCTTCTGTGCTACGCCTGGGACCGCGTCGACGAAGGCGACACGGTCGACGTAGGATCGGAAGAGTTCCGCGGACCACTCGACCTCTTCGCCAAGGTCCTGAACGAAGGCGTCGCGCGACTCGTCGCTCGCGGACTCGATCGCGACTACCTGACCGTCCACGAGGACATTCGCGGACTGAAGGGCAAGCTTGATTTCGCGACTGCGCTGAAGCGCAACCTGTTGCTTCACGGCAAGACGCACTGCGCCTTCGACGAACTGAGCTACGACATTTTCCAGAACCGCATTCTCAAGGCGACGCTGCGCAGTCTGACGCTGGTTGCGGACCTTGATCCGACCGAGAAGCGCCGCACCCAGCGACTGTACCGCAAGTTGGACGCCATCGCCGACGTCCGCTTGACCGCCAGTCTGTTCCACACCGTCCAGATCCACCGCAACAATCGGTTCTACGGCTTTCTGCTGCACATCTGCCAGATCATCCACGACAATCTGCTGGTAAATGAAGAGGATGGGACGGCGCAGTTTCGCGACTTTCGCGACAACGAGCACCAGATGGGCTTGTTGTTCCAACAGTTCGTGAGGACATTCTGCGAACGAGAGACGGGCTACGCCGTCAGCGCACCGAGAATCGACTGGTTCGGTGCCAAGGGAAGCGAAACAACCCTCCGGCATCTTCCGAGCATGTGGACGGACATCGTGCTGCGGTCCGCCGAGCGCGTCGTCATCGTCGACACGAAGTTCTACAGTGAACCACTGGTCAGGCGAAACGGCACCAAGCGGGTACGGTCGGACCATCTCTACCAGATCTTCGCGTACGCACCAACTGGGCAGCGTCCGCTCCGGCGGACGATCCCGAGCCGGAGGGGTGGCTCCTGTATGCGGCGGTAGACGGCGATTTCGACTACCGCTTCGAGTTGGTGGACCGGCAGATCCGGGCGTGTTCGATCGACCTGTCCCGCGAATGGAAGGAGATCGAGACCAACCTGCTGGAGCTGGTCGGTGGAAGGCGGAAACGGAGGGGTCCGTAAGGGCAATCAGCGCCTTGGCTGCGTTGTAAATCACCGCATGGGCATTCCCCGCAACTCCTCCATCGCCCCCGCCGCCACCTCGTCAAGGCGCGCCCCGGCCTCCCTGGCCTGGTCGGCAATCCGCACCAGGCGCCGCCGCTGGTCGTCGGACGGGCCCATGAGCGAGCCAATCGTGGACGGCCCCCCGTCGAAATTGCCCAGCATGCCAGTCCACCAGTTGCGCACGGCACCGTTGATCTCGCGCCAATCGTCGGCTACCTCCGCGACTTCGGCCGCCAACTCGCGCGCACGTTCGAGATCGTCGGCATCAACGCCATCGTCACCCTCGAGCCCCTCCACCACCTCCTCCGCCTCGCGCTCAAGGTCGTAAGCGACGACGCCCTGCTCGTATGCGATCCGCTTCATGTCGTGAAGCTCCAGCGTGAAATCGTAGCGGGCGCGGCGCTCGTCGTCCGTGATGCGCAGCCGGCTGTCGGGCCGCACGGTCAGGGTCTGCTGGCGGCGCGCGTCGCCCACCCGCAGAATCACCGTAAAGTCGCCGGGGAAGACGAACGGCCCGTCGGGACCGGAATCCAGGTTCGGCACGTCGTAGCGGGCGGTGTCGTGCGGGATGGGTTCGTGGCGAAGGTCCCAGGTGACGCGGTTCAGGCCGGCTGCGCCGGGACCTTCAAGCGTGCGCACCACCACCCCCGCGTCGTCGTGGATTTCGATGCGGGCGCCACCCTCGATTTCGCCCGGCAACCAGTAGTCCAGGTTCGCGCCGAAGGGTGGATTCGGAGCACGGTAAAGGCCCTGACCTTGCGACGGCACGTCGGTGCGGTACAGGAAGATCGTGGCCGGTCGGGGAGGAGTGAACACGGGCTCGTCCACGGACGTGACCCGGGCCGGGCCGCCGTCGCCCTCAAGGTATAGGTTCGGTGAAATGAGGCCGATGTCGTCCAGGATGTAGATCCCGCGCCCGTGCGTGCCTGCGACCACGTCGTTGTCGCGCGGGTGGATCTCGATGTCGTCCACGGGCACGGCGGGCATTCCCGAGCCGAGTCTCCCCCACGTCGCCCCGCGGTCGATCGACGCGAACGCGCCGTCTTCCGCCCCGACGATCAACACGTCCGGGTTGCCGTGATGTTCGCGCACGACGTTCACCGTGGCACTCGCCAACGCGCCATGGAGCGCAGTCCAGGTGGCGCCCAGGTCTTCCGTGACGAACAGGTACGGCGCGTAGTCGTCGTCCCAGTGCCCGTCGAGGCTGATATAGGCGCGTTCGGCCTCGTGATGCGACGCCTCGACCCAGCTCACATAGTACGGTGAAGGGGGCGCCCCCGTCGCGGCGGATACGTTGGCGGTCAGGTTGGTCCAAGTGGCGCCGTCGTCGCGACTGACCTGCACCGTGCCGTCGTCCGCCCCGACCCACAGCACGCCCGCCGCAACCGGCGACTCGGCCACCGCCGTGATTTCCCCGTACCCCGACACGCCGTCGTGCTTGGACAGGGTCGTCGAGTCCGGCATCATCCCCATGATCGGCAGGCTGTCCGGGTGCAGCCCGCGCGTCAGCACTGCGGTGGGGTTCCAGCTGTCGCCGCGATCGTCCGAAACGAAGAGGCGGTCGCCCCCCAGATACACGCGCTCCGAATCGTGCGGCGACACCAGAATGGGCGATTTCCAGTCGAAGCTGTACTCCTCGGTGGTGTCGCGCGGGAACGGCTTCAACGCCTTGCGGTCGCCCGTCGCCAGGTCCACGCGCACGATCCCCGCGTTCTGCGAAGTTACATACACGGTGCCCAAATCGGATCCGTCCGTCTCGGAATACATTCCGTCGCCGTAATCGATCACTTGCCAATCGCGATTGAGAATGCCGTGGTAGCGCGTTGTGCGACTGGGTCCCCGATAGGAGTTGTTGTCCTGCAGACCGCCGTATACGAAGTACGGGTCGGCCATGTCAAGGTCGATGTCGTAGAACTGCTCAATCGGAATGTTCGAGATGAACGTCCAGTTGGCGCCCCAATCCCAGGTGGTGTACAGGCCGCCGTCGTTGCCCAGAATCATGTGGTCGGAATTGCGAGGGTCGATCCACAGATCGTGATGGTCGACATGCACGCCGGTGTTGTATTCCAGCTCCATGGGCAGCGCGGCAAACGTCTCGCCGCCGTCGGTCGTGCGATGCAGCGCCCCCGCAACCAGGTACACGGTCCGGTCGTCGTTGGGATCAATGCGAAGCCGACTGTAATACATGGGTCGCTGGTTCAGCTCGTTGACCCGCATCCACGATTCGCCACGATTGGTCGACTTGAAGATTCCGCCGTCCTCAGCCTCCACCACGGCCATGACCAGCTGCGGATTGCGGTTGGACACCGCGAGGCCGATGCGGCCCTTGTCGCCCTTGGGCAATCCCTCCGTCAGCTCGGTCCACGTGTCGCCACCGTCGATGCTCTTGTATATGCCGCTGCCGGGCCCTCCGCCAATGAACCCGTGTGCGCGCCGCTGGCGTTGATACATTGCAGCATATAGAATGTCGGGGTTCGACGTGTCCATAGTCAGGTCTATTGCGCCGGTATTCTGGTCTATGTAGAGGAGCTTCTGCCAAGTGGCGCCCCGGTCGGTCGTGCGGAAGACGCCGCGCTCTTCGTTCGGTCCGAAGAGATGGCCCGCCGCCGCTACCCAAACACGATCCGGATCCGTGGGATGCACAACAATCCGGCCAATATGACGCGTCTCTTCAAGGCCGCGCAAGCTCCACGTCTTGCCGCCGTCCGACGAATGGTACACGCCCTGCCCCCATGGCGAGCTGTTGCGGTTGTTGGCCTCGCCGGTTCCCACCCACACCTCGAGCGGATCGGACGGCGCCAGCGCAATGTCGCCAACCGAGAGATTGGGCTGTTCGTCGAAGAGGGGCGTCCAGGTGGTGCCGTGGTTCACGCTTTTCCACACGCCCCCGGACGCGGCGCCGATGTAGATGTGCGACTGGGTGCCTGGCACGACTTCCACGTCGCTGATGCGGCCGCCCGCGATCGCGGGACCGATGTTGCGCCAGACCAAGCCCTCGGCGATTCGCGGGGGCGTCTGGGCGTGCAGGGTGGCGGGAAGCGGGGTCGTGGGTAGGAGGGCCGTGGCGATAACGGTGGTGGCGAGAGTGGCGGCGATTGGCAAGCGCATTGTTGTTCTCTTTCGGTTGTCAGCTCAGGGTTACAGGCCCAGGTGCATGCGGATCAGGCGCGAGGCGGCTTCGTCGGTGGCTGCGGCCGCGACCTCGCCGCCCTGGTTGGTGGCAACCAGAACCGCGAAATCCCGCTGGGGCGCCATCCACACGACGGCGTACCAGCGATTATTGCTGCCGGAGTGGGCCACGGCGTCTCCACCGGCCCAATCCCGCGAGGCGATGAACCAGCCCGACGCATAATTGAACCCCTCGGCGGGTGTGTGCAACCGCGTGACCGTCTCGGGACGCAAGAGCGTGCCATGACCTTGGGCCCCCGCGAGGTGCATCGAGATGTACCGGCCCAAGTCCTGCATGGTCGCGTGGACCGTGCCCGCGGGGCCGATGCCCAGTGGGTTGTCGGCGCGTGGGTCGTCGGGTTCGAGGGGTTGTCGGGCCGTGCTCTGGCCCAGGTGTCCACGGGGTTGATCCATGGCGTCGCGTATGCCCGGGGCTCCGAATCCGGTGTCGTGCATGGCGAGTGGCGTGAATAGGTGGTTGCGGATGAGGGTCTCCCAGTCCTGGCCGGTCGCGGTCTCCAGCATGGCGCCGGCGATGACGTAGCCGACGTTGGAATAGTGGAACGTCTCAAGGGGCGTGAACTCGGGGGCGGCGGCGAGAACCTCGATGGCAAACGAGCGCCGTTGCGCGGAGAGGGCGGCGCGGCTTGCGAGCATCTGTTCCCAGGCCGCGAAGCGAGCGATGTCGTTGGTGAAGCCGCCGCGATGGGCGAAGATGGGTTCGAGTGGGACGGAACGGAGGTCTTCGTGAATCGTGGTCACGTCGGGGAACGCGGCTTCGATGGTGGTCTCCCATTCCAGCACGCCCTGCTCGATCAGCAGCGCGGCGACCGTGGCCGTCATGGACTTTGTGATGGAGCCCAGGTGCCACTTGTCGTAGATCGTCACGGGAACAAGCGACCGGTACGAGCGGGCGCCCACCGCCGCCACGTCCACGAGGCGGGCGCTCGTGACGATGGCCCCCGCGAGGGCGACCACGTCGTGCCGTTGCCGCACGTCGCGGAGCATCGTGGCCATCGGGGGCGAGATCACGGTTAACGCGGCGGTGCCGGTCGCGCCGTTGCTGGCAGCCGACACGGTCGGCTGCCCCGCCGCCGCGCCGATGACCAACCCGTCTTCGCGGATCCAGGCCTCGCGCGGCTGCGAGGTGGACCACGTGACGGCGGGATCGGCGACCGCCTGCCCGTCGGCGTCGGTCACGGTAGCCGAGAAGCGGAGGGTGTCGCCGACGTCCACCTGGGCGATCGCCGGCGTTACCCGAACGGTCGCCGTGGGCGTGGTGGGGGGCGCGACGGGGGTGGGGGGGTCGGAGCCGCATGCGGTCAGGAGGGTGGCGGCGGCGGTGAGGTAGACGCACCACAGCGCCCGCCAAGCTTCCGCCTGACCGGGGACGGTTTTCGCGCCACGGTTGCTCATGACCAACCGCACTCCTGAAGTTTCGCCAGTTTCGAGGCGGACCTTGCGGATCAACGGAGCAGCTGCGTTTCCGCGGGCGGCTCCGTCTCCTCGACCATGTAGTCCATCAGGCTGGGAATGCCCGGCGTCCAGTCTCTGTCGGCACCGTCGCGCCAGACGTAGCCTTTGGCAACGAGAAAATCCTTGATGCGTGCCCGCCTGCCCGGCTTGCTCTCGAATTCGGTCAACGTCCGATTCAAGTCCATGTCGTGAAGCCGGCTGTCCAAGGAAGCGCGGAAGGCGAGGGCCACCCGACGAGCCACGGGTAGCAACCCTTCACGATCGAACTCGTCATAGCGGTCCCCGTAGTAGTGACGACGGACGTTGTGGGCGGACTCCAACGCCGGTTGCACATGCCGCACCCGCAGTTCGCCAAGTCGTCTATCCGAAACGAGGTCCCACGCCGCGTGCCCGTGAAGTTGCAGAAAATAGGGATAGTTATCGGCGGCTTCCGCCAGCAGGGCGACTGCCTCGGGGTCAGCCACAAGGCCAGCTCGCCGAAATGGAACCGCCAGGACTTCACGAGCAGCATCGTCGGATAGCAGGCCAATGGGCAATCGCTCGCAACGGCTCCAGAATGAAGCACCGGCAGCCTGCAGGGTGGCCATGATCCCCGGCGTGCCCGCGAGGACAAGCGCGATCGGTCGGGCGCCGCCCGCAATCTGCACCGCATTCAGGAGATCACCCAGTGCGCCGGGCTCGGTTTCGTGGGCTTCGTCGACGGTCAGGAGCAAAGGGTGCTCTCCTTGATAGAGCCAGTCTTCGAGGGCCGCCCCCGCGTCTTGATCGCCGCCGACGTCGACTGACAGTAGCGGCAGCTCCAGCCGGAACGACGCGTCCTTGACAGCGGCCCGGAGGCGTGACGCGCGGTTGCGATGCCTGCGGACGGCGCGAGCCATTCTATCGAGCGACCCAATATCCCGCGACGAGAACCGCACGGCGGTAACCGGCCTCCTGCCGTCTTCCCCTTCGGCTTGCCGTTCCAGCCAGTTGAGCAGCACCGTCTTGCCGTTGCCGCGCGGCCCGTAGAGCAAGACGGCCTGCACATCGGATTCGCCCCCGCGAATGGCACCCAACACCCGCCCCAGATCCCGCTCGACGGCCTTCCGACGCCCCATGAACGGTGGCGCGCGCCCGAAGCGCGGTCGAAACGGATTATCGAGCGAACTCTGTCTCATGAATCGCCTCGGGCTGCTGGCGCACTGCGAACGATGTCCTGCAATATACACATCGTCAATCCGAATTGCTTGCCGCGACCCCTTTCGCGACCCCTTTAAGGAGCAAATCCCATGACCCGACTCGCCACGGCATCCGCTCTCGTTCTCTGCACCGCCCTCCTATCCGCACCGTCGGCCCCTCCCGCCACGGCCCAGACCCTGCCCCCCGACCCCGATTCGGCCACGGCCCTCGCCATGAACGTCCAGGACGGCTTCACGGTGGCGGCCGTCGGCGACATCATACAAGTGTACCCCATGGCGCAGATCGACGACGACGGTTTCGTCCAGGCCATGGACGTGATTGCGCGGGCGGACGTCGCGTTCGGCAACTTCGAGACTTCGGCCATCGACATCCGCAACTTCGACGGCTACCCGCAGGCCGAATACGGCGGCATGTGGCTGATCGGCGTGCCCGCGATCGCGCAGGACCTGGCCGATCTGGGTTTCGACATGATGGCGCGGGCCAACAACCACACCACCGACTGGGGCGTCGAAGGCATGCGGGCGACGAGCCGGTACCTCGACCAGGCGGGATTGATCCACGCGGGCGCCGGAGAAACCCGAGCCGAAGCGCGGGCGGGCCGCTACTTCGACACTTCGCGCGGAAGGGTCGGCATGGTGTCCATGGCGTCCAGTTTCACCCCCTTGTCGCGCGCGATGGACCCGATGGGCGAGGCTCCGGGTCGTCCCGGCTTAAGCGCGCTCCGCACAACCGTGCACGTGATCGTGACTCAGGACGAGCTCGACGTGCTCCGTCGCATCCGGGACGAGCAACCCGAAGGATCCGTGCGCATTCCCGACGACGACCCGACCGACCGACTGTCTCTGTTCGGCGTCAACTACCGGCTGGGCGACGAGCGCGGCATCGTGCAGGAAATGAACCAAGTCGACTTGGCCGAGATTTTGCAGGCCATCCGCAAGACCAAGCGCAACTCGGACTTCGTGATCGCCACAATTCACGCCCACGACCCAGGCAATTGGTCCGACAAAACTCCCCAATTCCTCATTGACCTCGCCCACGCCACCATCGACGCGGGAGCCGACCAGTTCATCGGCCACGGACCCCATCAGCTGCGCGGAATCGAAATCTACAACGGCAAACCAATCTTCTACTCGCTCGCCAACTTCGTCTTCCAGGTCGAACAACAGGAACCCGTCGCCCGCGACCTCTACGAGAACTTCGGCCTGGATCCCGCCGAAATCACCGAACCCGAGTTCAATCGCCGCTGGCTCAACGTGTATTTCGACGACCCGATCTGGTACGAGAGCGTAATTGCAGAAAGCGTTTTTGATGGAGGGCGACTGAGCGAGATCCGGCTTCATCCCATCGAGATGGGCTTCGAGCTCAGAGGCGGGAACAGGGGAGTACCGCGCATGGCCCGCCCGGCGGCCGCCCAGAAGATCCTGGCTACGCTTGCCGAGCTGTCGCGTCCCCTCGGCACCACGATTGCGATCGAACAGGACATTGGCGTGATCCGCATGCGGTGAGCGCTGCCGCGCCTGCCGTCACTGTGCGCGCCTTCGCGGGAGGCACAACCTCTTCGCTCGCCACCAGCTCCCACCCGTGAAACACGAGTGCGACGCCCTTGAAGTGAGCGGCGGGACATCGCAATCGCAGCTCTTCGGCGGCCAGGTAACGGCGAAGCTGGCCTCGCGCCTCATCCAGGAGCCTGGTAACCGGGGGCGGCATCTCAGCGTCGCCCGCCCTCTTGGTCGGCAACGTGCCGCGCTTCAGATACTTGAGCTCGATCACGTAGCCGCAGCGAATCTTGGGGTGCTTTTCCGTTCGGGGATACAATACGATATCGGCGTATCCCATGTTGAGCTCGCGTTCCGGGCGAGCCACGAAGTGATGCGTCCAACCGAAATGCGCCGACAGAAAGCCCAGCAGGTAGGCTTCTCCGTTGATAAAGGCGCGAACGCCGGATTGCTCGACCATCCCCTTCTGCAAATACTCGATCAAGGGACGCCAGTCGCCCTCGGCCATGTCCCCCACCAGTCGCCTCAGCTGCACCGAGTCGAGACGGAAAATCTCCCCGTCTTCGTACGCGTCGCGAAGCTGTACGTACAAGAGCCTCCGCACCGTCTGATTCGGCGTTACGAGACTCGTGCCGTCTCTGCCCGGCCCTTCCACGCTCAACAACCCAAAGTAATAGAGCAAGGAAATGAAGTTGTCGCGATCGGTCAGCCGCTCCAGCGGAAAGCTCGCTTTGATGTCCGCCTCCGCCCTTCCGGTGCCGACGACCTCCCTTAGCAGATCGAAGTTGCCGTTGAAGCGCGTGGCTCCCCGCCGGCTCACGACCATCAGGTGGCGCAGTTTGCCGTAGTCGATCCGCACGTTGTTGTCAATCAGCTGGCGGGGTCGGGGCCGGTTGGGGATGGACTGGTTCAGGTAATGCAGCACCATGTCGGGGTTGTAGACCGACGTCGGGGCGTCTTCGGAGAACCGGTAGCCGTCGTACCACTCCCGCATGGTGTCCATAGCGACTTCCACGTCCTGGTTGAACACCCCCAGATCCCGGTAGGTCGCCAACATCTCCCTGACCTCCGCCTCGGTAAAGCCGAGCATCTCGGCAAATGCCGGCTCCAGAGTCACGTTGTCGGCAATGTTGAAGCCGCTCGTCACGTCGTCCAGCGTGATCGGCGATACCCCCGTCATGAAAAGGCGCTCAATGCCGCCCCGTGCCGTGCCCGCCTTCAGCGTTGCGAAGAACGAGCGGAAAAAACCTCCGCCATGCGTGAATTCGTGGTAGGCCGTGTCGCGTTGGTGTGCCAGTACGTTGTTCGCGAAATTGTCGTACTCGTCGATGAGGACGCAGATCGGGATTTCCTCCTGGTTCGCATGTTCGAACAGCTGGTCGAGCTTTCCGTTAATGTCGGGTGGCGAGAGGATGGCGCGTGTTGCCTGATCCGGGAACAGATCCGGATTCCTTCGCATCGCGCCCCGCAGATGCCGTTCGCAGTGCTGTTCAAAGCGCTCCTCGAGCGTTGCCAGCTTCTGCTGCAACACGGAGAAATCGAACCGCAATACGACGTATTTGCTACGATTGGGCGTAGGGTCGGCTCCGATGTCGGTTCCGCCGAACAGCTCCTCGAATCGGTGGGCCTTCGCACGGTCATAGTAGCACTCGAGTGCGGACACCCACAGACTCTTGCCGAAGCGGCGGGGACGGATGAGGAAGGCGTGACGGTGGCGTTCGATATTCCGTATGAAGCGCGTCTTGTCCACGTACGTCATTTGGTCGCGACGCAGACTCCTGAAGTCGGACACGCCGTACGGGAGGAGTGGGTATGAAGCCATGTCGGGCAATCTGCGGACCAAGGCGATGCGCGTCAATCAGAAGAACGTCAAGCCACCCGGGTTGAACCGCCAGCCGGGGATCCCGGGGCCGCCACGGTTCCCGCAACCGAACCCTCTCGCGACATCCAGGCGGATCACGCCTTGCATGAGCACCAAGCCGCCCCCGAAAGCGCAGTAGTCGGGGCCGTCGGCCCTTACCCAGTCCGTGAAGACGGATAGACTGGCCCAGCCGAGTCGGCGTTGCAGGTCGAGCGTCGCCATTTGCATGGACATCGAGCGTGGCGAGCCGCCGTGTCCCCGCAGCCACCCACCCACCCGCACGAGGCGCCACAGGTCTTGCGGTGCGGGATCGCCCCAGATCTTCGCCGCACCGATGCGGAACCCCGCAGACGCCGTGTGCGACAGCGGCAGCACCGCCGCCCCTTCCGCGACGGCGCGCACATGCGGATAATCGCCCGCCGACCCTCGCAGCAACAAATTGGCGCCCCAACCCGGCTCGCCGGGCGCGAGCGCGCCCCACCACGGCTTCCACTCCGCGAATGCGCCGACGCGGTCCCTGCGATCCTCCGTGTCGACGTACGTGTCCCGTTCGGCGACCATTCCGAGCGCAAGACTGTTGCGTTGGCCGTTGCCGGGAAGAAATCGGATCGTGGCGCCGTGCGACCAGTGGAAATCCGTCCCGCTGCCGTCCAGGACGAGGTAGCCCGGCAACCCGTGCAGCCCTCCCACGCCAAGCGGTCCCGCGCGCAGCGCGCGGTAGAGCGAAAGCTGAACGCGACGGTTTGGGTGGTCGCGCTGCACGGTAAAGTCCATGTCCGGAATCTGCCAGGCACGCGTTCCGGCGCGCACCAGTAGCGCGGTGCGCCACCAACCAACATCGCGGCGCAGCAGGGTACCCGCCGCGAACCCTTCGATCGGGTTGTAGCGCAACAGGCTCACGGCGGCGATCGGAGGCAGGAAGAGCCACTTGGCCGCCCCGTCCGACGCGTCGCCCCCGCTTCCCGTGCCCACCGCGACGAGGGCGTTTTCGAGCGCGTCGCGGGTGCCCACGTCCCAGGGCGACGGCAGACTGCCGGCACGCTCCGCATTCTGCCCTCGTCGCCATATCGGCGGCGGCAAGCTATCCACTGGGACGGCCGCGGCGCCGGATTCGTCCACGTCAATCTCCCAGTCGACCTGCCACGGCGTTCCTGGAGCCACATACCCGGTAGCAGTCACGTTCTCCCACGTCATGAACCCGGACCAGGTCGCGCTGCGGGGCAGCCCCGGAAACGGCTGCCGCGGTTGATAATCCACGACGACCACGTTGACGTCCATCTCGATGCGGACGGCGACCCGGGACGCCCCCAGGTTGATCAGCCGGGCAAACAACCCGTTCGTGGGCCCGGCCGCCACATTGTCGGCCGCATCGTTCCCCGCGTCGATCCACACGCGCGGCTGCCATTGACCCGCGTCGTGAAGCCGCCCGCGCACCTCGCGATCGATCTTCTTGGCACTTCTGTACGCGGCGCGGATCAGCCGCCCCGTCTCGGCGTCGATCCACAAGCGAGCGGCCACCAGCCCGATGCTTCGGTAGCGCGGAATCACCGTGACCTCGACGGCCTCCACCTCGACGCCGCCATCCGGTCCATCGACAACGACCGCCACCGTGTCGCCGGAACGAAACTGGTAGTGGGCGTGCGCGTCCGACGCCAACGGGCTGCGCACGGCGATCCGGTCTGCGCCGAGCTCGGCCCCTATCGGCGGCCCAAACCCGAACCGGAAGGGATCGCCGAACGGCTCGACCGTGAAGCGCTCGACATCCGGCTCCGAAATCTCGCCATCAGCGGCCGCGTACGGCGCCCCCGCGTGTCGGAATCGCGCCGCGAGCACCTCGGTTCGGGTCGCGCGATCCTCCGCCCACCGCACGCGCACCGTGCGCTCGCCGCTCGCCAACGGTCGGTCGCGCTGGAACCCGGGAGCCATGATGCCCATGCGTTCGCGGATCACGGCCGCATATGCGCGGGTTGATTCGCGCTCCGCGTCGCGGGCCGCTTGCAGCCCGTGGATCAGAACGCGGGCGGTCTGGTCGAGGTAGGCGTCGTCCGTCGGGGCGTCGGTTTGGGCGGTCGCGCCGCTGGTCGCGAACGTCAGAAGGGTGAAAATCGGCAGCAGGAGCCACATCAATGGAGATCTCATTGAGAGAATCTAGCGATTCGGGCAGGAGGTGTTGGCTCTCGACGGCGTCCGTAGAATTGCACTGGGGCAGGCATTCCGCGATATTGTCGGCCCACTCTGACTGGAGTTGTGAGCGATGGCAAACGGCGACGTACGACAGGTACCCCTCAAGTGGGTCGGGGTCGACGACATGACCACCCGCGATTACGTCGACATCTGGATCACCTGACCACCCGTCCTGCCTGAGACAGCCAACAATCGCCACCATTCAACCAGAAGCGAGGTAAGATGAACGACCAAGACCATGCCAAGCAAGGGATCGTGTACGCGTTGACCAACGAAGCGATGCCCGGCCTCCTGAAGATCGGAACGACTGGCAGGAACGATCCACAGCACAGAATCAACGAGCTCTACACGACCGGCGTACCGTATCCGTTCGAGTGTCTGAAGGCCATCAAGGTGGACGACGGCCTCCAGCTGGAACGAGCCTTGCATGTGGCGTTTGGCCCGCAGCGTGTCAACAGGTCGCGTGAGTTTTTCGAGGTCGAGGAGGAGCAGGTGCTCGCGATTCTGGATGTATGGCCGGGTGCCCAGGATGTCACGCCTGAGGTAGCGGAAGAGGTAAAGGGCGATATCGCCGGCGAAGAAGCACTGGTGAGCCGGAAAAGGCGCCGACCCAACTTGGATTTTCACAAGATGGGCATACCTGACGGGAGTGTGCTGACGTTCGCCCAGAGCGGCGAGACGGTCGAGGTCGTGAGCGCCAACAGGGTCAGGTTCCAAGGTGAGGACATCTCGTTGACGGCTGCAACCAGGAAGTTGGGGGCTGCTTGGGGACTCACCAAGCATTGGACCCACCAGGGTCGTTCCGTCAGCTCCTACTATCGCGAGTGGACACGAGGCCTCGGTTTCTAGCGCCGGCGTGCTCGTCACGCATATCCATCCCCCTTGCGGCCTCCGCCCCCTTGCCGTCCATTTTCCACTAGCCTCGAAGCACCCGTTCGCCCATCCAGGCACGGCACGCTCACCGCGACCGCGCCCCCTCACCACCGCAAAGCAGCCCCGCCATGTTCCGAATCTTCGCCAGACCCGCCTTCGCCGCCCTCGCCTTCGTCGCCGCGCTCGCAACCTCGCCGACCGGCGCCGCGCCCCAGGCCGAACAACCGGACGTCGCTCTCGTCAAACAAGCCACCGCAGGCCTCTCCTTGCGCGAAATCGGTCCGGCGCTCATGGGAGGGCGCATTGCCGACATTGCGGTTCACCCCGAGGATGCAACCATTTGGTACCTGGCGGTCGGTTCCGGCGGCGTTTGGAAGACGACGAACGCTGGCACTTCGTGGACTCCCGTTTTCGACGATCAGGCTTCGTATTCCATTGGGGCGCTTGCGATTGACCCGTCCGATCCCGACGTGGTTTGGGTGGGTACGGGCGAGAACGTCAGCGGGCGTCACGTGGCTTGGGGCGACGGCGTGTATCGCAGCGCGAACGGGGGACGTACCTGGGCGCGCATGGGCTTGGCGTCGTCGGAGCACATTGGGCGGATTCTGGTTGACCCTCGCGACGGCAACGTCGTGTTCGTGGCCGCCGAAGGGCCGCTCTGGTCCGCAGGGGGCGAGCGGGGGCTGTACCGCACCGAAGACGGGGGCGAGACCTGGGATGCGGTGCTGACGGTCGATCGCAATACCGGCGTGACCGACGTCGAATTCGATCCGGTGGACCCGGACATCATGTATGCGGCCACGTACGAGCGGCGGCGTACCGTCTGGTCGTTGTTGGCGGGCGGCCCTGGCTCGGGCATCCACAAATCCACCGACGGGGGGCGCACTTGGCGCGAAGTGACTGCCGGGTTGCCGACGGGCGACATGGGCAAGATCGGCATCGACGTGTCGGGGGCGGACCGCAACGTCGTGTACGCGACGATCGAGGCTCACGAGGACGAGCGCGGCCTGTACCGCTCACTGGACCGGGGCGAGAGCTGGGAGCGCCGCAATTCCTACATCTCGGGGGGCACGGGGCCGCACTATTATCAGGAGATCGAGGCCTCGCCGCACGATCCCGACCTGGTTTACCAAATGGACGTCTTCATTCACGTCACGCGCGACGGGGGAGCCACGTTCACCGAGCTGGGCACCGGACGCGAAAAGCACAGCGACAATCACGCGCTCTGGATCGATCCGCACAACGGCAAACACCTGCTCGCTGGCACGGACGCCGGCTTGTACGAGACCTTTGACGAGGGCGTTACCTGGCGGCACTTCCCCAACCTGCCCATTTCGCAGTTTTACAAGCTGGCAATCGACAATTCCGAACCCTTTTACAATATTCTCGGCGGTGCGCAGGATCTGGGCACCCTGCACGGGCCGTCGCGCACAATGAACATGGAAGGCGTGCGCAATCGCGACTGGTACGCGCCCCTTGGCGCCGATGGTTATGCATGCGCATTCGATCCGTTCATTCCCGAAATCGCCTATATACAATCGCAGCAGGGCAATCTGCAACGGGTGAATCTTCGCAATCACGAGCTCGTCAACATTCGGCCTCTGCCCGCCCCCGGAGACCCGCCCGAGCGTTGGAACTGGGATTCGCCGGTGATCGCGAGTCCTCATGCCGAAGGGCGCATTTACTACGCGTCGCAGCGGGTTTGGCGGAGCGACGATCGCGGCAACAGCTGGCGCGCCGTGAGCGGCGACTTGACCCGCAACGACAACCGCTACGAGATGCCGGTGGCCGGACGCGTGCGCAGCGTGGACGCGCTATACGGAAACACGGCCATGTCCTGGTATTCCACCGTCACCGCGATTTCCGAGTCGCCCCTCGACGAACAGGTGCTTTATGCGGGCACCGACGACGGCCTTGTGCAAGTTACGGAAGACGGCGGGGCCAACTGGCGCGAGGCCGCTCCCCTGCCGGGCCTGCCGGGGGTAAACGAGCGCGCATTTATGAACGACGTCAAGGCGTCGCAACACGATCCCACGACGGTTTTCGTCGCCGCCGACGCGCACAAGGAAGGCGACTATCGCCCGTACCTGTTCACCAGCGCAAACCACGGGCGCAGCTGGCGCAGCATCGCCGGCGATCTGCCCGACGGAACGATCATATGGTCGATTGAGCAAGATCACGTCAACCCCGATTTGCTCTTCGCGGGCACCGAGTTCGGCATCTATTTCACCCTCAACGGCGGCGTCAATTGGATCAAGCTTGGGTCGGGCGCGCCCACGATTGCGTTCCGCGACCTGGAGATTCAACGCAGGGACGATGATTTGGTGGGAGCAACGTTCGGCCGCGGCTTCTACATCCTGGACGACTACGCGCCCCTGAGAGAAATGGCCGACAACGCGGTTGCCGCTGAAGCGGTTCTGTTCCCCGTGCGGGACGCCTGGTGGTACGTGCCCAACGTGCCGTTGCAGGCCCCCGGCAAACCCACGCTCGGCACGACCGACTACACCGCGCCCAACCCGGATTTCGGCGCGACCTTCACCTACTACCTGGGCACTGCGCCCGAGACCGAGCGGCAAGAGCGGCAGCGCGTCGAAGCGGCGGCCCGCGAGCGCGGTGACGACATCATGTTCCCCGGCTACGAGCGCTTGCGGCGCGAGGCCCTGGAGAGCGGTCCGCGCGTGGCCCTCCTGGTGCGCGACGCGGCGGGCAACCCCGTGCGGCGCGTCCTGGGCCCCGCCACCGCGGGACTGCACCGCGTCGCTTGGAACCTCCGTCTCGCCGCGCCTGACCCGGTCGACTTGTCGCCGCCCGGGTTCACGCCCCCGTGGGCGGGCGCACCGCAGGGCCCGCTGGCTCCCCCCGGCGACTACACCGTCGAGATGGCCCTCGTTACGGCGACCGGGGTCGACACCGTGGGCGAGGCGCAGTCCTTCACGGTCAAGCCCGTGCCCAATATCGACGCCGGCACGGATTTCGGCGCGGCCGCCGCGTTCCAGGCCGAGACGGCCGACCTGCTGCGCCGCGCTCGCGGAGCCGCCGCCGAGATCGGCCGGGCGCGCGACCGTCTGCGCCACATGCGGGCCGCCCTCGACGAGACGCCCGCCGCGGGCGCGGAACTGTACGCCCGCCTCGACGACGTGGGCGCGCGCCTGGACGACATTGCCACGCGCCTGCAAGGCGACCGGATTCGGGGCCGCCTCAATGAACCGAGCACGCCCTCAATCGTCGGCAGGCTGGGCCAGATCGCGGGGGGGCACTGGGGTACGCGCCAGGAGCCCACCGCGACGCAGCGTGCAAGCTTCGCGGTCGCCCAGGCCGAGTTTGGGACGGCGGCGGCTGCGCTGAGGACGCTGCTGGAACAGGACCTCGCTATGCTGGAGGCCGAGCTGGAGGAGGCGGGGGCGCCGTGGACGCCGGGGAGGCGGGTGGGGATGTAGGGGGGGATGGACCAGAATGGACCATTACGAACTCGAAACGAGATACCGGTGAGCGATGCGGATCGCCTCACCCGATCGGACATCGTCGTCACCGTCCTCGTCGCCGGTGGCGAGGACGCAGTCTACAACCCGATCCAGGTGCAGAAGCTCCTGTTCATCGTGGACAGGGAGATCTCGGACCGGATCGGGGGGCCTTTCTTCGATTTTCGACCCTATCATTACGGACCATGCGACACGGCCGTGTTTGCCGTGCTAGACGGCTTGGCAACCGACGGAGAGCTTCAGATCGATGGCACCAGACGATACGCACAGTTCGTCCTGACGAGAACAGGACGTCGACGGGGTGACTCCCCGCCGTGGTGCGCGAGTACATGCAGACCGTAGCCCGTTGGGTGCTGCTTACGCCCTACCGCCAAATGCTTGCTGCAGTGTTTCGCCGGTACCCTGATATGGCGGTCAATAGCATTGTCAACGATGTCCCGCCCGCACCCAACACCAAGGTGCGATCTCCCTTCCTTCGCGGCATGGCCCGGGTTTTCGGCTTCAGGAACGGTGGTCACGGAGACCGTTTGCCATCGAACATCGACCCGGACGCTTACGCACTTTATACGGACTGGCGTTCCGTGGGAAGAGATCTTGAGGTGGCCATGACGAGATTCGGCGAGAGTCAAAGACTCTGGTGAGCAAGGGACGCGAAGAACTGTCCAAGGTCGGGGTGTCTAGCGATCGGGTGCCAGTGCCGAAAAGGTTCCAGACAATAGTGCCACCCTGTCACCCGACCACTTACCCCGGACTTCTCATGGGAGGTCAGATCTGGGAACTTGAGGGGGTTGGGAACGCGCTTATGCCGGACACCGACCGGCTGGGTGGGGATGTCGCGGGGAGCCCTGGGTGTTCGCTACGAGGATAATCGGGCGTGGACGTGCGCGAAGGCGGCCGCGTCGGGGTGCGCGGAGTCCATGGCGACCTTGCTCCTTCTGACCGAGACCATGACGCGAGCGCCGATCTTGAGGAGCTTGAGGCGCAGCGTTCCAGCGGTGGCAGCGCCCCCGCGTTCGACGTGATCGCGCCACCGTCGAACGCGGCCACTACCTTCCCACACACCCTTGAAATGTGTAGGATTCCTGCTTACAATGTGTCGGCATCGGTTCTCCTTTGCCGAGCATCGGTTCTCCTTTGTCGAGTCTGTGAAGTGACTGTGCCAAAGGAACTTAACAGCTCCTGGAGACGGATGCCGTCCTATAGGTATGAGAAATTCGGGTTAGGACCGTGAATGTCAAGTAGGCACCAAGTGGAACATCCGACAGAAGGAAGCCGTCGCGAACTCGCAATCTACACCGCTTCCGAGGTCGCTCAGCACTTGAGTCTTCCCAATGGTACTGTGCGGTATTGGGCTCTGGGACGGGCCGACGCGAGACCCTTGATCGAACCGCCGCAACTCCGATCGCCACTGCTACTGTCGTTCTTCAATCTGGTCGAGCTCTACATCATTTCGACCGTGCGGCGCACGCACGAGGTCAAGATGTCGCGGGTGCGGACCGCCTTGGACCGCCTGCGGACCATGGCGCAAACCGGATTCGAGCGCCGTCATCCTTGGCTGCAGCGCACGCTTCTCACGGACGGCGGCAGCCTCTTCGTCGAGGTGTATGGCCAGCTCATCAACCTGAGCCAAGATGGCCAAGCCGAGATGCGACAGTTCATCGAATCGGCGTTAAGCCGTATCGAAATTGATACTGCTGCACTTCCGCTCAGGTTCTTCCCGCATACTCGTCCGACCCGTGATTTCGGCCCGCGAACAATCCTCATTGACCCCCGGCTATCCGGCGGCCGACCTGTTCTCAATGGCACGGGTCTCGCCACTGAGCTGATCGCCGAACGATACGCGTTGGGAGAATCGATCGATGATTTGGCGTCCGACTACGATTGTGGCCGGGCGAGAGTCGAGGAAGCCATTCGATATGAGCTCCGAGCCGCCTGAGGGGCTGACGTTTTTCCTCGACCGGAACCTTGGTAAGACTTTGGTGCGCAGTCGTCTAGTTTCTGTGGGGGTTAGCGTAGAAGTCCACGATGACCACCTTCCTCAGGACGCTCCCGACGAAGATTGGATCGCGCTGGTTGGACAGCGTGGTTGGTTCGCGGTGTAGCGCGACAATCAGGATGAGACGCTTGCGACAAACAAGGTGAGACGGCCGGAGGTGGCGGCGGGAGGTTTGAGCTTTGGTGTTTCGCTGGGATCAGGAGAGACGCGAAGTGCCGGGCCGACGGATTACGGACCACCAGATGGAGCTGTACATGACCGCTCGACGGAAGGACGGGCCTGCGCTGGCGGCGGCGAAGGCGGGGTTCAGCAGGGCGACGGCGTATCGGATCGAAGGGGATCCGGGGCGTCGGTCGGTGAAGAAGCCTCGGGGGCGGAGACGCCCCGACCCTTTGGCGGGGATATTCGACGAGGAGATCGTGCCGCTGCTGGAGGCGAACCCGGGGTTGCGGGCGGTGGCGCTGTACGAAGAGATGATGCGGCGTCATCCGGAACTGCATCCGGGGGTTCGGCGGACGCTGGAGCGACGGGTTCGGAGCTGGAAGGCGAAGCACGGGCCGGCGCGCGAGGTCGTTTTCCGACAGAAGCACGAGCCGGGGCGACGGGGGTTGTCGGACTTCACCGACGCCGGGCGTCTGGGGGTGACGGTTGGGGGAGAGAAGCTGGTGCACAAGCTGTACCATTTTCGGCTGGAGTACTCGGGATTCTGCATGTGGCGGTGGTGTTGGGCGGGGAGAGCTACGTTGCCCTGGCCGAGGGGTTGCAGGACGCGCTGTGGGCGCTGGGCGGCGTTCCGAAGGAGCACCGGACGGACAGTCTGTCGGCGGCGTTTCGGAACCTGAAGCGTCGTGCGCGGGAGGACCGGACCGCACGTTACGAGGCGTTGATGGGAGACTACGGGATGAAGGCGAGCCGGAACAACCGGGGCCGGGCGCACGAGAACGGCTCGATCGAAAGCGCGCACGGGCATTTGAAGCGGGCCATCGAGGATGCGCTGCTGTTGAGGGGATCGAGGGACTTCGAGACGATCGAGGCGTACCGAGAGTTCGTGAGCCGGGTGGCGAGTCGCCGCAACGCTCGCAACCGCAAGAGGATCGACGCCGAGCGAGCCGTGCTGCGGCCGTTGCCGAGGCGTCGCAGCGACGGTTTCGAGGAGACCTTGGTGCGCGTGACGAGCGCGGGTGGGTTCTCGCTGCGGCGGGTGTTCTGCACGGTGCCGTCGCGGCTGGTGGGACACCGGCTGCGGGTGAGACTGTACGACGACCGCCTGGTCGTCTTCGTCGGGACCGAGGAGCTCGTGACGTTGCCTCGGGGCCACCCGGGACCGGGAGGGCGACGGGGACGGGTCGTGAACTACCGGCACGTGCTGCCCTCTCTGCGTCGCAAGCCGATGGCGATGATGAACTGGGTCCACCGCGACGGTTTGTTCCCCCGCGACGCCTACCGCCAGGCTTTCGACGCGTTGCGCGAGCGCCTGGACGACCGCGAGGCCTGCCGGCGGATGGTCAAACTCCTTGCGCTGGCCCACGATCACGGATGCGAGGCCCTGCTGGCCGACGAGATCGAAGCGCAGCTCGAGGCCGGGCGGTTGCCCGACGCCGAAGTGCTGCGCGACCGGTTCCCAGCGCCGGACTCCCTTCCCGACCTCGAAACGACCCTCCCGCCACTGTCGCGCTACGACGACGCCTGCCTGAACGGAGCACCGCGATGAAAGACTCCTTCATCGTCGATCCCCCGGCACTCGACCTGTTGCTGAAGCAACTGCGCCTGCCGAGCATGCGGGCGCTGTGGAGAAGCTTCACCGAACGCGCGGACCGGGAAGACTGGTCCTCGGCGCGCCTGCTCGCCGCGCTGGCCAGCCAAGAAGTCGCCGATCGCGAACGGCGGCGCTTCGAGCGGCACCGAGCCGAGGCGAAGCTGCCCCGCGGCAAGACGCTCGACAATTTCGACTTCAACCTCGTGCCCGCCGTGTCGAAGGCGCGCGTGGGCGTGCTGGCGAGCGGCGACATTTGGCTCGAAGAAGCGGCCAACGTGCTGCTCTTCGGTCCGCCGGGAACGGGCAAGAGTCACCTCGCCGCGGGCATCGGACTCAAGCTGGTCGAAAACGGCTACCGCGTGCTGTACCAGCGAACGTCGAGTCTGGTGCAGAGGCTCCAGGCGGCGCGGCGCGACCTCGCCCTCGACGCCGCCATCGCCAAGCTCTACAAATACCACCTCGTCATTCTCGACGATTTCTCCTACGCCACCTGCGAAGGGACCGAAACCAGCGTCCTCTTCGAACTCATCGGCGCACGCTACGAGAATCGCTCGCTCCTCGTCATCGCCAACGAACCTTTCAGCGCCTGGGACAAGATCTTCGGTGGCGAAGCCTTGACCGTCGCCGCCGTCGACCGCCTCGTGCACCGCTCCCACGTCTTCGAACTCAACGTCGAAAGCTACCGCCGTCGCGCCGCCGTGGCCGCCAGGAAAGCCGCCGCTGGGCATGGACAGACCGACGAACCGACTCCGGGACGTGGGGTACGCGCCGGGGCCGACCCCCACTCCCATCCTCGCCACCCGGCAAGTTGGCTATGGCGACGGCCCAACCCGCCACGCTCCATCGCCGGCGGCGGACGGAGGTCACAAGCATGAGGTCGGTACGCGGTCACGATTGGTCCGCGCACCGGCGGAAAGAACCGCGAGGGCTGCCGAGTGAGCGGGCCCGCCGGTCACCCGCCGGTCCATGTCGGAACAAGTTCCAACACGGAACGACGGGTAATGGTTACCCACCCACCCCGCAGCGACGCTCACGCTGGCACGGGGGTGGAGCACGGTACCGTCCAGCCTTGATTCCGTGCTCGGACCGTCCAACGAAGTAGGACCGCCTCACAGGCTCTCCAGGACGCTCAACCTGCTCCACCCATGCCACCTTGTTATCATCCCTTCGTTCACAACGTCGCGATCTCGTATTCTCACCTTGATTGTCGCTACGTCTCACCTTGATTGTCGCTGTGCACTTGGTCGCCGATGTGCGCATACCGCAGCGACATGCGCCTGCGGCTGTGTCCCAACAGATGTGCCACCACGGGCAAGGGCACACGTCGCATCACCGCATGGCTGGCGAAAGTGTGACGCAGGTCGTGCAGTCGCACGTCTTCGACTCGCGCTTCGCGGCGCACCTTTCTCCAGAGCGACAGCTCGCTGGAACGGGGCTTTGTGCGATCAGTCGGTGACGGGAAGACGTAGGGGCTGTCGGCCTTTGGTTGGGCCGCAAGAATCGTCTGAGCCGCCGGGCACAAGAAGACTGTGCGCGGCCCCGTCTTGCCTTCGGACAACCGCAACACGCCGTCCGCCACTTCCGTCCAGCGGAGTCGAATCATCTCGCTCTTTCGGCAACCGGTAAGGAGGAGAAGCCGTATGATCGTAGCCTGTTGCCTGCCGGATTCCCGACCTCGGTGCGCGTCGAGCGCCGCGTACACCCGCCGGATTTCTTCGCGCGACAGGAAGCGGGTGCATCTCGGTCTCGGGTTGTGTCTGATTCCCCGCGTCGGGTTGCGGTCCACGCGCCCGCATTCGATGCCATGGTTGAAGACCTGCCGCAAGACGTCCAGCACCCGGTTGGCCCCGGCCGGCGCGACTTTGCTGTAGCGGTCGAACCATTCCTGCACGGCCCGCCGATCGATTTGATCGATGGGTCGATGGCCAAACGTCGGAAGCAATTGGGTGCGGAGCGCGCTGTCCATGCGCTTGCGGGTCGAAGGCTTGCAGCGGTTGTAACACGCGACCCGCCAGGACCCGGACGTGAAAGCCGCGAAGCTTGGGACTTCCATGTCAGCCTCCCACCGCCTTTCCGACCCGCTCAACGGCCTCTTGGAGAACGTCGTCGCCGAAGTGGGTGTACTTGAGCGTCGTGTTCGGATCGCGATGGCCCAGCAGGCGTCCGATGGTGACCACTGTCTCGCCTCGTTGGAGCGCGAAGCTCGCGTAGCTGTGACGCAGGTCGTGAAGTCTGAGGCTCGGCATGGCCAGTGCGTTGCGTATTCGACGCCACGCCGCGTATAGGGTCTCCGTGGACATCGGGCCTCGCCCGCCGGGCCCGGGAAAGACGAAGTCACCCAGCTGATGCAACGATTCGATCACGCGTCGCGATGCCGACGAGAGCCACACAGTTCGTGGACCGCTCTTGCTGTCCCGGAGAAACAGGTGGCCCTCGCGGTAGTCGGCCCATCGTAGCGTGCGGACTTCGCTCTGCCGGCACCCAGTGAGAATCAGGAGGCGGACAACCGCGACTTGGAGCGGCCATCGGGTTGCGTGCTCGCTCAAGACCGACCCCAGGCGACCGATCTCCTCGGCGGTCAGAAAGCGCTCACGCCTTGGCTCCCGGTAGCGTCGAATGCGCGTGCAAGGGTTGCTACCTTCGATCCGATAGCCGTAGTTCTCCGCCTCGCGCATGATCACGGACAGAATCGGCAACGAGCGATTGGCGGCGGCCGGCGTAGCGTGAAGGGAACCAAACCACTTCCGGACATCCGCCCTGGTGATGTCGGCCAGGTAGCGACCTGCAAACCACGGCAAGATCTGGTTGCGGAGGTAGATGCGATTCACTCGGAGCGTCGCGGACTTCCAGTGTCGTCCGTAGCGGGAGAAGACCTCCTCGGCAACGTGGTCGAACAACGTCGATGGGTTGGGAGTCGCGGTGGAACTTGAGCTGGGTGTCTTGCGCGACGGCGCACTGGCGGCCATGATGGTTCTCCTTGGGATGGGTATGCGTGGCTCGAGAGGCTGAGGCCGCGCGAGGGTGTGACGAGAATTGGTCCTTCCAACCAGACGCTCGAATGACGCCGTTTCGCAAGAAACTGATTGAGGTCTCGCTTCCGCTGGATGCGATCAACGCGGCGTCCAGGCGGGAGAAGTCGATTCGGCACGGGCATCCGAGCACGCTGCATCTGTGGTGGGCGCGGCGGCCGCTGGCGGCGGCGCGCGCGGTGATCTTCGCGCAGATGGTGGATGATCCGTCGGCGGTACCCGAGGAGTTTCCGACGAAGGAGGCACAGGACCGGGAGCGGGAGCGGCTATTCGAGCTTCTCGAACAGCTGGTGCTGTGGAAGAACACGACCAACGATGACTTGCTGGAGAGCGCGCGTGACAGGAAGAAAGATCCGAGGGCGAGGGACTCATACGACCCTGACCGGCCGCCGGCGTTTCACGATCCGTTCGCTGGGGGCGGCGCGCTTCCGCTGGAGGCGCAGCGGCTAGGGCTGGAGGCGCATGCGAGCGACCTGAATCCCGTGGCCGTGCTCATCAACAAGGCCATGATCGAGATTCCGCCGAGGTTTGCGGGGCAAGCACCGGTCAGGCCGACAGAGCGTAGCCAAAGTGGTCGCTTGGTTGCGGGCCCCTGGAGAGGGGCGAGCGGGTTGGCCGAGGACGTGCGGTACTATGGGCGGTGGATGCGCGACGAGGCCGAGCAGAGAATCGGTGACCTTTATCCCAAGGTGGCGGTCACTTCGGAGATGGTGCGGGAGCGCCCGGATCTGGCGCCGTACGAGGGCAAGGCACTGACGGTGATCGCGTGGTTGTGGGCGAGGACGGTGCGGAGTCCGAACCCGGCGTTTCGCGACGTGGACGTGCCCTTGGCGACGACGTGGATGTTGTCGACGAAGAAAGGGAAGGAGGCGTACGTCGAGCCGGTGATCGAGGGGCGGGAGTATCGGTTTCGGGTACGGGCGGGTCGACCGGCAGACTTGGTCGCTGCGAAGAAGGGCACCAAGGTAACGCGAGGGGCACACTTTCGTTGTTTGATGTCAGGAACGCCGCTGGCACCGAGGTACATTAAGGCAGAAGGTCGGGCCGGTCGTATTGGTGCGCGGTTGATGGCCATCGTGGCTCAGGGCGATAGGGGGCGACTGTACGTAAGTTCGATCGCCGAGCACGAGAAAGTGCCCCACAAAGCGCAGCCACCTTGGCGTCCTGCTCTGCCACAACCCGAGAATCCTCGTTGGTTCTCACCTCCGGACTATGGTCTTCCGACCTTCGGCGACCTCTTCACCCCCCGCCAGCTCGTCGCCCTAACCACGTTTTCCGATCTCGTTGGCGAAGCGATGGAGATCATCCAGCGCGACGCCGTGGCGGCAGGGTTGCCGGACGACGACCTCCCTCTGCGAGACGGTGGTACTGGAGCGCGGGCTTACGCCGAGGCTGGGGGACTGTATTTGGCGTTCGTGCTAAGCAAACAAGCCGACTTGGGAAATAGCCTATGCAGGTGGGAACCCGTCGCACAATGTCCTCGCAATCTCTTTGGCCGCCAAGCAGTGCCCATGGTTTGGGATTATGCAGAAGGCAACCCGCTTGGAAGCAGCTCCGGCGCTTGGGTGGTCTTGCTGGAAGGCATCGCAAGAGCGTTTTCTAATACCTTTGGCACGGTCGAACTTCACAAGATGGGTTATTCCCAAAGGGCGGATGCCAAAACCCAAGCCATCTCTTCTGACAAGGTCGTATCAACAGACCCTCCATACTATGATAATATCGGGTATGCTGACTTGTCCGATTTCTTCTACGTCTGGCTTCGGCGGTCACTCAAGTCAGTATTTGCGTCAACAATGGCAACGCTTGTAACCCCCAAGACCGACGAGTTGGTGGCTACCCCCTACCGGCACGGGAGCAAAGAAGAAGCCGACGCCTTTTTTCTCAAAGGACTGGCCCGTTGCATGAGTTGACTGGCCAACAAGGTTCACCCGGTCTTTCCCATTTCAATCTACTATGCCAAGAAGCAATCAGAACGACGTGGCGGAGCCGGGTCCACTACAGGCTGGGAGACGTTTCTCCAAGCCATCATCGATTCCGGCCTGTCAGTAGCTGGCACTTGGCCAATTCGCACCGAGAACGTCAGCCGCATGGTCGCCATTGGCGCCAACGCCCTCGCCTCGTCCATCGTCCTCGTCTGTCGCAGGCGCCCCGCCGACGCCCCCCTCGCCACCCGGCGCGAATTCGCCGCCGAGCTCCGCAGGGAGCTCCCTCCCGCCCTACGCCTCCTCAAGCTGGGCAACATTGCCCCCGTCGACCTCGCGCAGGCGGCCATCGGGCCCGGCATGGCGGTATACACCCGCTACGGGAGGTCACCAGCGCCGTACCGCGTCGCAGCCTAACAGGTCTGCCATCCGGCCATCTCCAGACCGATGAAGCCCGACGATTCGCCACGGTTCACTTGGGACGCCGACGGTTCGTTGTTTCGTCTCGTCTCGGAAGCGCATCGAATTCGGCTGGCGTACCTCTTCGATCCGCGGCTCGCAGTACACACCTCGTTGGTCGAACCACTCCCGCATCAGATCACGGCGGTCTACGAATGCATGCTGCCCAGACAGCCGCTGCGTTTCCTCCTTGCGGACGATCCCGGGAGCGGGAAGACGATCATGGCGGGGTTGCTCATGAAGGAACTGATTGCCCGGGGGGACCTTGATCGATGCCTGGTCGTGTGCCCGGGGAGTTTGGCCGAGCAGTGGCAGGGCGAGCTCGAGGCCCGATTCCAGCTTCACTTCGCCGTGTATGCCAGGGAACGCCTTGAAGCGGCCCGACCCGACAATTGGTTTGCGCAGAACGACTTTGTGATAGCGCGCCTCGACATGCTGTCGCGCAACGAGGACGTCCAGGAGCTGCTTGCGGCTCCGGAATGCCGCTGGGATCTCGTCGTCTGCGATGAAGCGCACAAGATGTCGGCCACTTGGGTTGGACGGAAAACCAAATACACGAAACGCTACCGTCTGGGACAACGGCTTGGACGCCTGACGCGCCACCTTCTGCTCATGACCGCGACGCCTCACAACGGCAAGGAGGACGACTTCCAGCTCTTCATGGGCCTTCTTGACGCCGATCGCTTTGCGGGTCGCTTTCGCTCCGGCGTCCACGGTGCGGACAGCTCCGATCTCATGCGTCGCATGGTCAAGGAGAAGCTGCTCAAGTTCGACGGGACGCCGCTCTTTCCGGTGCGTCGGGCCTATACCGTGCCGTATCGACTGTCCCCGGCGGAGGCGCGGCTGTACCAAGCAGTGACGCGCTACGTAAGGCACGAGTGGGATCGCGCGGAAGCGTTGGAGAGCGGACGGCGAACAACGGTGGGATTTGCGCTCACCATACTTCAACGTCGCTTGGCTTCGTCGCCCGACGCGATATATCGGTCGCTGGTCAGGCGGCGACGGAGGCTGCAAGAGAGGCTTGATTCGTCGGCGCTGCACGGCGGTCTCAAGCTGACTGTGGCCGACCTTGACGACCTGGAAGACGCCCCCGAAGGCGAAGTGGATGCCGCCGAAGCTGCCGCACTTGCACAGCGACAATCAAGGTGAGACGTAGCGACAATCAAGGTGAGAATACGAGATCGCGACGTTGTGAACGAAGGGATGATAACAAGGTGGCATGGGTGGAGCAGGTTGAGCGTCCTGGAGAGCCTGTGAGGCGGTCCTACTTCGTTGGACGGTCCGAGCACGGAATCAAGGCTGGACGGTACCGTTCTCCACCCCCGTGCCAGCGTGAGCGTCGCTGCGGGGTGGGTGGGTAACCATTACCCGTCGTTCCGTGTTGGAACTTGTTCCGACATGGACCGGCGGGTGACCGGCGGGCCCGCTCACTCGGCAGCCCTCGCGGTTCTTTCCGCCGGTGCGCGGACCAATCGTGACCGCGTACCGACCTCATGCTTGTGACCTCCGTCCGCCGCCGGCGATGGAGCGTGGCGGGTTGGGCCGTCGCCATAGCCAACTTGCCGGGTGGCGAGGATGGGAGTGGGGGTCGGCCCCGGCGCGTACCCCACGTCCCGGAGTCGGTTCGTCGGTCTGTCCATGCCCAGCGGCGGCTTTCCTGGCGGCCACGGCGGCGCGACGGCGGTAGCTTTCGACGTTGAGTTCGAAGACGTGGGAGCGGTGCACGAGGCGGTCGACGGCTTCGACGGTCAAGGCTTCGCCACCGAAGATCTTGTCCCAGGCGCTGAAAGGTTCGTTGGCGATGACGAGGAGCGAGCGATTCTCGTAGCGTGCGCCGATGAGTTCGAAGAGGACGCTGGTTTCGGTCCCTTCGCAGGTGGCGTAGGAGAAATCGTCGAGAATGACGAGGTGGTATTTGTAGAGCTTGGCGATGGCGGCGTCGAGGGCGAGGTCGCGCCGCGCCGCCTGGAGCCTCTGCACCAGACTCGACGTTCGCTGGTACAGCACGCGGTAGCCGTTTTCGACCAGCTTGAGTCCGATGCCCGCGGCGAGGTGACTCTTGCCCGTTCCCGGCGGACCGAAGAGCAGCACGTTGGCCGCTTCTTCGAGCCAAATGTCGCCGCTCGCCAGCACGCCCACGCGCGCCTTCGACACGGCGGGCACGAGGTTGAAGTCGAAATTGTCGAGCGTCTTGCCGCGGGGCAGCTTCGCCTCGGCTCGGTGCCGCTCGAAGCGCCGCCGTTCGCGATCGGCGACTTCTTGGCTGGCCAGCGCGGCGAGCAGGCGCGCCGAGGACCAGTCTTCCCGGTCCGCGCGTTCGGTGAAGCTTCTCCACAGCGCCCGCATGCTCGGCAGGCGCAGTTGCTTCAGCAACAGGTCGAGTGCCGGGGGATCGACGATGAAGGAGTCTTTCATCGCGGTGCTCCGTTCAGGCAGGCGTCGTCGTAGCGCGACAGTGGCGGGAGGGTCGTTTCGAGGTCGGGAAGGGAGTCCGGCGCTGGGAACCGGTCGCGCAGCACTTCGGCGTCGGGCAACCGCCCGGCCTCGAGCTGCGCTTCGATCTCGTCGGCCAGCAGGGCCTCGCATCCGTGATCGTGGGCCAGCGCAAGGAGTTTGACCATCCGCCGGCAGGCCTCGCGGTCGTCCAGGCGCTCGCGCAACGCGTCGAAAGCCTGGCGGTAGGCGTCGCGGGGGAACAAACCGTCGCGGTGGACCCAGTTCATCATCGCCATCGGCTTGCGACGCAGAGAGGGCAGCACGTGCCGGTAGTTCACGACCCGTCCCCGTCGCCCTCCCGGTCCCGGGTGGCCCCGAGGCAACGTCACGAGCTCCTCGGTCCCGACGAAGACGACCAGGCGGTCGTCGTACAGTCTCACCCGCAGCCGGTGTCCCACCAGCCGCGACGGCACCGTGCAGAACACCCGCCGCAGCGAGAACCCACCCGCGCTCGTCACGCGCACCAAGGTCTCCTCGAAACCGTCGCTGCGACGCCTCGGCAACGGCCGCAGCACGGCTCGCTCGGCGTCGATCCTCTTGCGGTTGCGAGCGTTGCGGCGACTCGCCACCCGGCTCACGAACTCTCGGTACGCCTCGATCGTCTCGAAGTCCCTCGATCCCCTCAACAGCAGCGCATCCTCGATGGCCCGCTTCAAATGCCCGTGCGCGCTTTCGATCGAGCCGTTCTCGTGCGCCCGGCCCCGGTTGTTCCGGCTCGCCTTCATCCCGTAGTCTCCCATCAACGCCTCGTAACGTGCGGTCCGGTCCTCCCGCGCACGACGCTTCAGGTTCCGAAACGCCGCCGACAGACTGTCCGTCCGGTGCTCCTTCGGAACGCCGCCCAGCGCCCACAGCGCGTCCTGCAACCCCTCGGCCAGGGCAACGTAGCTCTCCCCGCCCAACACCACCGCCACATGCAGAATCCCGAGTACTCCAGCCGAAAATGGTACAGCTTGTGCACCAGCTTCTCTCCCCCAACCGTCACCCCCAGACGCCCGGCGTCGGTGAAGTCCGACAACCCCCGTCGCCCCGGCTCGTGCTTCTGTCGGAAAACGACCTCGCGCGCCGGCCCGTGCTTCGCCTTCCAGCTCCGAACCCGTCGCTCCAGCGTCCGCCGAACCCCCGGATGCAGTTCCGGATGACGCCGCATCATCTCTTCGTACAGCGCCACCGCCCGCAACCCCGGGTTCGCCTCCAGCAGCGGCACGATCTCCTCGTCGAATATCCCCGCCAAAGGGTCGGGGCGTCTCCGCCCCCGAGGCTTCTTCACCGACCGACGCCCCGGATCCCCTTCGATCCGATGCGCCGTCGCCCTGCTGAACCCCGCCTTCGCCGCCGCCAGCGCAGGCCCGTCCTTCCGTCGAGCGGTCATGTACAGCTCCATCTGGTGGTCCGTAATCCGTCGGCCCGGCACTTCGCGTCTCTCCTGATCCCAGCGAAACACCAAAGCTCAAACCTCCCGCCGCCACCTCCGGCCGTCTCACCTTGTTTGTCGCAAGCGTCTCATCCTGATTGTCGCGCTACAGGTCATCATCGACGAGGTGCAGCAGGCGCCGGATCTCTTTCGCATCCTCCGAGGCCGCATTGACGCTCGACGGCGCGAGGGACGCCAAAGTGGACGCTTTCTTCTGCTGGGATCGGCATCGGGAGCTCTCCTCCAACAGTCGGCGGAGTCCCTGGCCGGTCGCGCGGTCTATCGCGAGCTTCCCGGAATCGACGCCCTGGAGTGGAACTCCCACCCCAATCCTCTGTGGATGCGGGGCGGCTTTCCGGAAAGTCTGACGGCGCCCGACGATCGCGTCAGCCTGCGCTGGCGCACGAGTTTCATCCGGACGTATCTGGAGCGGGACCTTCCGCAAGCGGGGATTCGGGCTCCGGCGGCAACGCTGCGGAGGTTGTGCACGATGTTGGCCCATCGGCAGGGGTCCGTGTCCAACGCATCGGAGCTGGCGGGCAGCCTGGGGATTTCGGTACCTTCGGTCAACCGTTATGTGGATACGCTGGTGGACATGATGCTTGTCCGGCGGCTTCAGCCTTACTATGTGAACGTGGGGAAGCGGCTTACCAAGACGCCTCGCCTTCTTGTGAGGGACAGCGGCATCGTGCATGCCCTCTTGAACATTCACTTTCTCGACGACCTCCTGGGGCATCCGGTCGCCGGGGCCAGCTGGGAAGGGTTCGTGGCCGAGAACCTGATTGCGGCGGCCCCTTCCGGCACCGACTCTTTCTTCTACAGGACTGGTGCGGGTGCGGAAATCGACCTCCTGCTGGCGCTGCCGGGCCAGGAGCTGTGGGCAATTGAGGTGAAGCTGTCGGGGTCGCCCGGGGTTTCCAAGGGGTTTCACATTGCTGCGGACGATGTCAAGGCGGCGCGTCGGTTCGTCGTCTACTCCGGTACGGAGGTATATCCGCTGGGTGGCGGGATTGTCGCGACTCCGTTGGCGGAGCTGATGAAGCGGCTGATTGAGGAACGCGTAGGTAAGTGAAGGGACATGATGGCTGATCGAGCGAGGACGGGCGGCGGGGCACGTACTACCCGTCGTTTGGGATGGGAGTTCTGGATTGGCGGGCCGGAATTCGACTTGTTCGTTCACTCGGCTTGGCGGTGAGGCCGGAGCGAGCGGGGCAGGCTGGGGCACGCGGCGGCGCGGTCCTGACCGATGCGCTGCACTACTTGGTGGAGTGCGTGTTGTGGGACATGCATGCGCGCATCCCGCAAGGCCAGGAAGATCGCCTCGTCTTGGCCGGAATCTCCAAGTTGCTGCGCTACCAGCGGGTGGAGGAGCACATCGACGGTCGACGCGAGGTGCAGCGTTGGGAACCGGGCGGCGCATATCTTGCTCGCCTTGCGTTCGTCGATCAGCGCGAGACCGTCATTCCCCACGGCGTACGCGATCGTTGCGGCTTCGCCGTCGTCCAGCGTCGACTCGAATCCACCTTCGACCAGTGACCTGTAGACGGGGACATCGCTGGGTCCGAGCTCTGCCACCTCAAACAACCCCTGTTTGATTAGGGCCTCGAGCTTTTCCCCGCATCGGTGTCCGTGGTATGCCCCAGCGGCCAGCTCGTTGCGGACGTTTGGGGTCACCAAGAAAGGGTTCGGGAAGACACCTATGATCGCGGCCGCACATGCTGTCGCGTTGAGGTTGATGATCACGCTGGCATCGGTCACCGCCGGGGCGCTGGGGTCAGCCGGGAAGCTTGACGACGTCATCCTCCTCGCGTTTTTCCGTCTCCACACCCTCAAGGAGTTGCCTGACCTCGAGTCGATGAAGTCTGAGCAGCCTGGCGAGCTGCCCCTCGCTGTAGAAGGCTTTCTTCCATGCTTCGCGCACCAAGAGGGCCAGACGCGGCGGAACGTAATCCCGACCCGAGGCGCCATTCTCCGGATCGGGTGATGCGCCCAGTACTTCCTCCGCTTGTCTGTTCGTAATGCCGCCGTGGGCTTGGAACCAATCCCAAGTTCCGTGGCGAGCGAGCTCTAGCTCTTCAAGTCTGCGGACCATAGCTTCGCGCGAGACGCTGAAGCAATTTGCCAGGAGAATCACATGGCGGCGAGTCAGATGCGAATGGCCAGCCGTCAGTTCGACGAAACGCTGCTTGAGGGCGCGCGCAGGCATCAGGAACGAACGCGCGAAGGAGTCCGCGTACCGCTCTTCCCGTGAATGCGCACCGGTGTCGGCCCTCATCAACACCCGCGGCTTGCGCCGGGTCGAGACGAAATGTCCCAACTCGTGCGCGACGGTGTATGCGCGCCGACCAACGGGATGCCTCGCGTTCGCGAGCATACACGCTCCTACCGAGTCATGGTAGGCAAACAGTCCCGAGATGCGGCTGTCGAGAGGCCGCAGGTACACGCGAATCCCGAGGTCCAGATCCACCAGGGAAACGATGTCCTTGACCGGACCGGCTCCAAGTCCAAGCCAGACCCTTAGATCGAAGGCATCCTGCTCCGCCTGAGCGCGGACGTCTCCGGGAAGGATGCGTCTCTCGCGAGGATGGTTGCGATGCCGCTCAACCCCCAACGCATTCTCCAGCTCCACCTCGGCGGTGACCAAGGCATTCAGCAGCAGGGCAGCTTCGTCGGTCCCTCGGTCCGCGCATTGCGGCAGCCGCCGGAACTGGGGCACGAGATCAAGATGGACCGCCTCCCGTCGGAGAATCGCGTTTGCTGACGTTCCGTACAGGAACGCAAGCTCTTGCAGCTCGCGGGTCCTGACTCGCCGGCGCCCCTGTTCAATCGCGACGAGCGTGGTGCGCGCGATACCGATGGCTTCCGCAGCAGCAGCTTGGGTGTGCCCCGACACTTTCCGCGCGATCCGGAGACGTCGACCGATGGTGCGTTCGGTCAAGACCTCGGTGCTCGGGGTCGTCGGTGGCCTCGCATAGGCAGCAGTGTGTTCCATGTCAGTATGGTATACAACACGGTATGACATTGTCAACTATAGCCGCGTATGATGCTTTCCCACGACCGCATCGTCTTGGCCGACGGTCAGGCGCGCACCCTCTTGGATGGCGCCGTGATCGAGGTGAAGCGGTCGGGGTCGCCCGGGATTTCCAAGGGGTTGGGGCTTGCGAGCCGGAAGTCCGGTCCCCATTATTCTGGTCGGACCGAGTTTCCCACCCGCCCCCGACATGGAGAATCGCAATGAAGACTCGAAATCCGGTATTCATTCTTGCGGCAGCGCTTGGGACCCTTTCGCTTGGAGGGTGCGACATGTTTGCTGTGGGAGGCAACGCGAATGACACGGGGGTAATAATAGAGCTGCCCGCTCGGACCATCTCTTCCACGTTGAACGAGCTGGTAACTGCTTACGAAGATCGGGAGCGGCTTATGTCTGAGGATGGTCTCGCACTGGCGCGTTCCTGGAATATGTCCATGGACGATGCTTTGGAGTTCATCGCTGAATACATTGACTTTCACCTTTTTTCTTACGTCAGTCAGCGTCTGTCGGACGACGACGACACCACTAATCTATCGTGGGATGCGACCAAGGCCGCAATTGCTCAGTCGGTCATTGAACGCACTACAAGCGTAGCCGCGGAACAGGTAATAGAGGATATCGAGAGGCAAGACTTTTGGAAACCAATGGAGGAGATTCTTGTTCCTGATGGTGGTGTTTAACCCCCATCCCACTTGACGAAGGAGAATCGCAATGAAGACTCGGAACTTATTCGCCGTGGGTGCAGGAGGAATAGGAATGACTGTTCGATCACCGTGCACGACCGCTGGGCTATTGGTAGCCCTGTCGGTATTGACCATGGTCGGATGTGACAGCAGCTCGGCAATGGTCACCTTCGAAGAAGAACCACCCCAGGAGGAGCAAAGGATGTTTGGGCTGACCGAGCTGCACATCCCGGAATTCTGGGCAGAGATCCACGAGAAGAAGGATCATTGCGCCGAAGAAGAGGCGCTGGTGGCTATGGGCGGTACTCGACCTGAACCATGGCTGTCCTTCTGCCAGAATCCACGCCCGCTCAGAACCGGCATTATCACGGGCGAGATCATCGACGAGGAAATCGCGACCCTGAAACGCGAGTGGGAGGAACAGCACGGGACTACATCGGTGAGAGACGAAAGATGAAATCGCCAGATATGGAAAACTGACCCGTCAGCCCCCCACCCTCTTCCGCCAATACCGCGCCAGCCCCCACCACGAGTCCGCAAATCGCGACGCCGCCGCGTACAGCTCCACATGCTCCCCCGATTTCGTCGCGGCGACCCTTTCCGTAATCCACTCCGAGAACGCACGCGCGCGCTCACGGTCGTTCGCAAAGGCCTCGTCCTCAAGCGAGTCGCGCACCCATGCCGCCCACCTGTCCATTTCCGCGCGCAGCTCGGCGAAATGGGCGGCGACGTCCCCATACGCCCCGAAGTGCGTGACCACCATGCGGCGCGGCCCCCACGCCAGCACCCTCTCGATGCTCCCCTTCCACGCGGCAATGTCGATATCCGGCGGCGGGGCGACGGGCAGCGCTGGGCCGCCGTGTATCCGCACCCCCCCCACGTCCCCCACCCACGCCGTCCCCGTCGCGGCTTCGTAGTAGGCCACGTGGTGCTTCGCGTGCCCGGGCGCGTACGCCACCCTGAGCCGGCGCCCGCCCGGCGCAATTTCGTCGCCATCGTCGACAACGCGGAGCGACGCGCGCGGCACGGCCACGAAGTCGCCCCACAAGGTCGCCATCGCGTCGCCGTAGATCCGCTCCGCCGAGGCGAGAAGGCGGGTCGGGTCGGCCATGTGGGGCGCGCCGATCGCGTGCACGTGCACGATCGCGCCGGGCGATTCTCGCACGATCGCGCCCGCCGCCGTGGCGTGATCCAGGTGGATGTGGGTGAGCAGGACGGCGCGAACGTCTTGCAGGGCGCGCCCCAGCTTCGCCAGGCCGGCGCGCAGGGCGCTCAGGCGCGCCTCCGGCCCGGGATCGACCAGCGCGACCCCGCCGTCCGGGAGGTCCAGGACGCCGACGCCGATGATGGTCGGGCGACCCAGGTGGTGCAGATCGACGATGGCCGCACCGCCGCCGATGTCGTGGACGGCCGTGGCCGCTGGGCCACCGCCGCCACGCGCCGAGGCGGTCGCCGTATCAGCCTGGCCGCCCTCGTGCAGGCGCCCCCGCGCAGTCACGACGCGCCCTGCGCGGTCGACGAGGCCGCCTTGTGCGTGCCCCACTTCTCAAACCACTTACGCAGGTAAAGTTGCGTGCGCAAGAAGTTCGATGGTCTCCGGCTGGTGCCGTGCCATTCGCCCTGGAAGCGAATCATGACCGTGGGCACCCCCAAATATTGCAAGGCCTGATACATTTCTTCGGTCTGGGGCATTGGCGTGCGTATGTCCATTTCGCCGGTAAGGAACATTGTGGGCGTCGTCACGTTGCCTACGTAGAAGATGGATGAACGGTCGATCCACTCGGCAGGGTCTTCCCAGAACGGCTTTTCGAACGTGCGCATGTAGCTGATCGCGTCGGAGTTGCCCATGGCCGAAATCCAGTTCACGATTGGGCAATTGGCCGACGCCGCGCGAAAGCGATCCGTGTTGCCCACGATGTAGCTGGTAAGGATTCCGCCGCCCGAACAACCGTAGACGAACACGTTGTCCTCGTCGACGTAGCCGCGCGCAAGCATTTCGTCGACGCCGCGCATGAGATCGGGGAAATCGGCGCCTGGATAATCGTGGTTGATTGCGTTTGCGAATGCGGTGCCGTAGCCCGTGGAGCCGCGCGGGTTGGTGTACAACACGACGTAATCGTTGGCTGCGTGTTCCTGGAATGCGAAGTTGAAGCCGCCGTTGTACATGGCGTGCGGTCCGCCGTGGATGACCAGCATCATCGGGTATTTGTGCGAGGGATCGAAGTCCGGGGGTTTCACGATCCAGCCCTGAACGCGAAAGTCGTCGGTGGAATCGTACCAGATTTCCTCGACTTCGCCCAAGTCAAGGTGGCCGAGCACGTCCGCGTTGACTTCGGTAAGGCGCGCGGCTTGGCCGGGACGGGCAAGGTCGAAACCGTAGATGTCGCCTGGTTCGTGTGCGCTTGCGACCACCCCGACCGCGCTCCCGTTTTGCGCGAACGACGACATGGCGAAGAGGTGCTCGCCCGAGGTCACCATGCTTACGCCCCCGTCGAGAGATGCGAAGTGCAGCTGCCGATAGCCGTCGCGGCTGACGTTGAAGTACAGGCCGCTGCCGTCCGGCGCCCAGGTCATGGGGCCTACCTGGCGATCGTAATCCCCCGAAATGACGCGCGAGCCGGAGCCGTCGCGATTCATGACGTGGATCTTGACGTTGCGGTAGGTGTCGTCGTGCGCGTCGATGCCGGTGTAGGCGATCAGGGAGCCGTCGGGCGAGGGTACGGGACCGTTGTCGGGTCCGACGCGGCGGGTCAGCCGACGGATGTCGCCGGTCGCGGGCGAGACCGCGTAGATCTCGGACTCCTGCCAGTGTTCGGGCCGATCCGCGTCGTCGTCGCGGAACGACGTGAAGTAGATTTCAGCGCCGTCGGGGCTCCACTCAATCGACGAGTGATTCCAGTCGCCGTCGGTAAGCTGGCGCGGGGTCCCGCCCGACGCGGGGACCACGAAGACGTGCGTCCAGCCGGTGTCCACGTATCCGATGCCGTCGCGCTTGTAGGCTGCCCGTTCCACCACCTTGGGCTCGCGCTCCCACGTCGCCCCGTCGGGTCTGGCGGGCATGTCGACCCCCGCGAAATCGGCGCGGTCCGGTACGCGACTGGTGAACGCGATCCACTCGCCGTCGGGCGACCAGCGGGCGTTGGACGGGCCGTTCTCGAGCCGCGTGATCTGGGTGACGGCGCCTTCGGCATCCATCCAGCGCACGTGCAGCTGGGAACCTTGCGGATTGCCCGGCGCGGTGAAGAGGATGCGCGTGCCGTCGGGCGACCACGTCGCGCCACCCCCATCCAGGAGGCGTCGTGGCCTGGAGCCGTCGGCGTTCATGATCCAGAGCGACGACTTGCGCGCGTCGTTGACTTTGTCGATCCAGCCGCGCGTGCAGACGATGCGGCTGCCGTCCGGCGAGATCTGCGGATTGGAGACGGACTCCATGTCCATGTAGTGGTCCAGCGACAGGCGCTGCTGGGCGGTCGCGGGCGAGGCGGGGGCGAAGCCGACGAGGCCGGCGAAGAGGGCCAGGGCGGAAAGGGTCAGGGCCGAGCGGATGCGAATCATGTCGAGACCTTTCGGTATCGGAGTGCGTGGCGACAGTCGGAATTGTCTGGACATCGGGCGCGAGGCGCAAGGTCGCGCCTGCCCGGCGGGTGTCACGATGGCCCCCCGTGCGGTAGTTTGGACGCATGGACAGCAACTGGCCCCGCATTCCCTACGGTGTCGGCGATTTCGGGCAGCTTCGTCGGCAACACCGCCTGTACGTGGACAAGACCCGCTTCGTGCGCCTGCTGGAGGACCGCCATTTCGTCTTCTTCATCCGGCCCCGCCGCTTCGGCAAGAGCCTGTGGGTGTCCCTGCTCGAGTACTACTACGACCGTTTTCACGCCAACCGTTTCGGCGAGCTGTTCGACGGTACCGACATCGGCGCCGATCCCACGCCCAACCGCAGTCGCTACGTCGTGTTGCGGCTTGATTTCTCGGCGTTTGGACCCGCGCGGATTGATCTCCAGGAACGGTTCGAGGAGCACTGCACGTCCCGTCTCGAAGACGCACTGGAACGCAACTCCGATCTCTTCTCCGAACCGGACAGGCGAAGGATCCTTGCGTCGCCAACGCTCAACGGGAAGTTGGATCGGATGTTCGCGTACGCAGCCAGGAACGACGTACCCGTTTGCGTCCTGATCGACGAGTACGACAATTTCGCCAACACGGTTCTCGCTCACCACGGTCAGACGGCCTACCACGAGTTTACGCACGGCGAGGGGTTTTTCCGATCGTTCTTCACGACCCTCAAGGCAGGAGCGGGGCGCGGCGGCATCGACAGGCTGTTCATGACGGGGGTATCGCCGATTACGCTCGACGACGTCACCAGCGGGTTCAACATCGCCGACAACATCAGCGTCGATCCGACGTTCTCCGACATGGTCGGGTTTACCGAGGCGGAGGTCAGGCATCTGCTGGAGACCTACAGCAATCTCGGCATCTTCAATCAGGACCTGGACGCGGCGCTCGACACCATGCGCACCTGGTACGACGGATATCGCTTCGGCAAGCGGGCGCCGGAGACGGTTTACAACACCGACATGGTGCTCTATTACCTGAAGGAATCGATCCCCAACCGACCCACGCCGGACTATCTCATCGACGAGAACGTCCGTGTAGACTACGGCAAGCTCCGCCACCTCATTCTGGTGAGCCGACAGCGGCCGAAACGCTTGAACGGCAACTTCGACATCCTCCGCAACATTGTCGGCGAAGGCCGGGCCGTGGCCGAGATTCGCAAGAGCTTCCCGCTTGAGCGCCTTGCCGAGCCCGAAAACTTTCTTTCGCTGCTTTACTACTTCGGCTTGTTGAGCGTGCGCGGAACCCATCGCAACAAGGCCGTCCTGGGCATTCCAAACGATACCGTCCGCCATCTTCTTTACAGTTACATCCGCGACGCCTACCGCGACGTGGACCTCTTCTCGGTGGACCTGTACCGGCTGGAATTGCTGATCAGCGACATGGCCTTTGCCGGAGCGTGGCGTCCTTTGATTAAGTTTCTGAGTACGGCGATTGCCGAGCAGACGAGCATTCGGGAGTACATTTCGGGCGAGAAGGTTCTGCAAGGGTTTATGGCCGCCTATTTCGGGCTCACCCACGAATTTCTCATGCGCTCCGAAGCCGAGCTCGGCAAGGGCCACGCGGACCTCGTGCTGGAACCCTTCACCGCGCGCTACCCGGACATGCGTTACGGCTACGTGATCGAGCCCAAGTACCTGACGCGGGGAGAGGACCGCGCCGACGCCCTCGCCGATCGGCGCCTCGCCCATGCTCAGGCCCAGCTGCGCCGCTACCTTGCCGACCCGTCGCTCCGCGCTCGCTTCCCCACCGTGCAGTTCATCGGCCTCGCCCTCGTTTTCCACGGCTGGGAGCTGGTTCGGTGCGAAGAAGTACGGCACGACCTCACACCCGACTGACGCAACCACGGCCCCACACAGGAGTCTGCACCCCAATGCACATCGACCACCCCCCCGCCCCCGCACCCCTCCCCCGTCGCCGCTTCCTCAAGGCCGCGGCCGCGGCCTCCCTCGTGGCGCTGCCCGGCGCCCGGCCCGCCTCCGGCCCGGCGACCACATCTTCCCCTCACGACCGCACCCGCGCACGCCACCCCGACCCATCCCCCGCCGACGACCCCCTCGGCGTTCGCAGCGCCTTCCCTGTCACCGAGGAGCTCGCGTACCTCAACACGGCCTCGGTAGGGCCCCTCCCCACACCCGTGCGCGACGCCCTGCACGCCTACGCCGACAACAAGATGCGGCGGCGCAACCCCTCCTCGGGCCGCGAAGCGATCGCGAGCGCCCGCGCCCGCTTCGCTACGCTGTTCGGCGCCGACGAAGACGAGCTCGCCATCCTGTACGCCACGAGCGGCGCCGAAAACGTCATCGTCAGCGCGATGGACTGGCGGGCGGGCGACAACGTCGTGGTCGACGAGCTGCACTTCACCACCACGTTCGTGCTCTACCGCGAGCTGGAACGGCGCAGCGGCATCGAGATGCGCGTCATCCCGTCGCGGGACGGCGTGGTCACCGCAGAGGACTTCGCCGCGCACATCGACGATCGCACCCGTCTGGTCAGCGTGGCCTGGGTCTCGAACCGCAACGGCTTCCGCTACGACCTGCCCGCCCTGGCCGATCTCGCGCACGCGCACGGCGCCTACCTTTACGCCGACGCGATTCAGGCCTGGGGCACCTTCCCCACCAACCTGCACGACGAAAAGGTCGACTTCGCCTGCGGCAACGGGTACAAGTGGCTGCACGCCGATTTCGGGTGCGCCCCGTTCTACGTCCGTCGCGAACATCTCGAATGGATGACCGCCGACCGCTACGGGCATCGCCAGGTCGCCGAATCGCTGCCCGGCCATCGTTTCCGCCTCAAGACGAGCGCGGAGAAGCTGGAATACGCCAACCCCGCATACGGCCCCGTCACCGCACTCGACGCCGCGCTCGATTTCCTCGACGGGGTTGGGCTCGACCGGATCGCGGCGCACACCCACGGCCTTGCCGCCCAGCTGCGCTCGGGCGCCGAGGCGTTGGGGATGCGCATGTTCACGCCGCCCGACAATCCCTCCGCCATCGTCAGCTTCTACCACGGTCTCGATCACGAACGCCTTGCCCAAGCCCTTGCCGACGCCGGCGTCGCCGTCACCTTCCAGGAAGACGGCGCGCTTCTCCGCGCCGCGGTCGCCATGTTCAACAACCACGCAGACGTGGACCGCCTCCTCGGCGTGATCGCGGCCCAAGTGTGACCACCCGCAAGTACGACGCAATCGTCATCGGCGGCGGACACAACGGGCTCGTACACGCCGCCTACCTGGCCCGCGCCGGCATCAAGGTGTGCGTGCTGGAACGACGACCCCTCCTGGGCGGCGCCACCGTCACCGAAGAGATCTTCCCGGGTTTTCGCTACAGCGTGTTCTCGTACGTCGTGAGCCTCATGCGCCCCGAGATCATCCGCGAGCTGGATCTGCCGCGGCACGGGCTCGCCATCCTGCCGCTCGAAAGCACGCTCACGCCGCTGCCGAACGGCGACCGCCTCTACCGCGACGCGGACCACTACCGCACGTGGCGCGAAATCGCCCGTTTCTCGGTGCGCGACGCCGAAGCCTACGACGACTACGGACGATCGCTCTTCTACATGGCCCGCGCCGTGAAGCGTCTCCTGAACGTCGCGCCGCCCAATCTTCAGCGCCTCGGACCCCGCGACCTCAAAGGCCTGATCGGCCTTGCCCGACACTTCCTCGGCCTTGAACCCGACCAGTTGCACCTGTTGGTCAAGTTGATGACCATGAGCGCTGCGGATTTCGTCGGCGAATGGTTCGAGACCGACGTGCTCAAGGCCACCCTGTCCGCAAGCGGCATCATCGGCACCTTCCAGGGGCCGCGTTCTCCCGGCACCGCCTACGTGCTGCTGCACCACTACATGGGCGAAATCGACGGCCACTTCCGCGCGTGGGGCTTTGCCAAGGGCGGGACCGGCGCCGTGGCCCAGGCGATCGCATCGGCCGCGCGCGCGGCGGGCGCGGACATTCGCACCGACGCCCCGGTCGAACGCGTGCTGACCAAGAACGGCCGCGTCACCGGCGTCGCCCTCGAAAACGGCGACGAGCTCCACGTCAAGACCGTGTCCTCCAGCCTGGACCCGCACCGTACCTTCCTCGCCCTGCTCGACCAACGCGAGCTCCCCGACGACCTCGTGCAAGGCCTGCGCGCATACCGCTTTCGCGGATCGTCCGGCAAGGTCAATCTCGCCCTCGACGCCGCCCCCGAGTTCGCCTGCATGCCCGGCCACGGACCGCATCTGCGCGGCGCCGTCTCCATCAGCCCGTCCATCGACTACCTCGAACGCGCCTACGACGACGCCAAATACGGCGACTTCTCAAAGGAACCGTACATCGACATCGTCATCCCCTCGGCCATCGATCCCGCCATGGCTCCCCCCGGCAAGCACGTCATGTCGTGCTTCGTTCAGTACGCCCCCTACCAGCTCCGCGAAGGCACCTGGGACGACCGCCGCGAGGCTTTCGGCGACACCGTGATCAACACGCTCGCGCGCTACATTCCGAACCTCAAGGACATCGTTCTGCATCGCCAAGTCGTTACGCCGCTCGACATTGAGCGCACGACTGGTCTCTCCCAGGGCAACATTTTCCAGGGCGAACTCACGCCGTCGCAGCTTTTCTTCCTGCGCCCGACCCCAGGCTACGCCGGTTACCGAACCCCCGTGCGCGGGTACTATCAGTGCGGGTCGGGAACCCATCCCGGAGGCGGAATCATGGGTGCGCCAGGCAAGTTGGCGGCACATGCCGTGCTGACCGATCTGCGTAGAAAGCGTAGGGTGATGTGACACAGTGCGACGCGGTTTTCGTCGGCGGGGGCCACAATGCGCTGGTCGCGGCCGCGCTGCTGGCCCGAGCGAAGTGGAAGGTCGTGGTGCTGGAACGTCGCGAGGTCCTGGGCGGCGCCGCCTCCACGGCGGAGATCTTCCCTGGCTGTCGCGTCAACGTGGGCGCACAGGACGCGGGGCTGTTCTCGCGGGACATCGCCCTCGACCTTGGCCTGCAAAGCCACGGCCTCGAGTGGAGCGAGCCCCCCGCCGTGGCGACGTCGCTCATCGGCGCCGGCGACGCCCTCACGCTGTGGCGCGACCCGGCGCGCACCCGTGACGAGATCGCGCGCCACGACCGCGCCGACGCGGCCCGCTTCCCGGCCTGGGCCGACCACTTCCGTGCAATGGCGCGCGCCCTGCGCGTCGTCCTTGCCCACCCGGCTCCCGCGCTGCACGCCCTGACCGGACGCGAACGGCTGCGGCTACTGCGACCCCTGCTGCAAGCGCGCAGGCTCGGCAAGGACACCTTGGTGGAACTGCTCCGCACGGTTTCGCTACCCGCGCGCGACCTCCTCGACGACTGGTTCGGCAACGACGCCCTAAAAGGAATGCTGGCCAGCACGGCGTTGCACGGAACTACGCCCGGCGCGAGCGCCATGGGCGGCGCATTCCGCATGCTCTACCACGCGACGGGCGGCAACCCGCACGGCTTCCGCTCGTCGGCGTTCGTGCGGGGCGGCATCGGCGCGCTCGCGGACGCGCTGGCCGCGGCGGCCCGGGCCAACGGCGCCGATGTCCGCACGGGGGCCGAAGTGGCGCGCATCGTCGTGGACGACGGTGCGGCCACGGGCGTCGAGCTCGTCGGCGGCGAGCGCATCGGCGCGGGCTGCGTGGTGTCGGGCTGTGATCCCCGCCGCACCTTTTTCGGCCTCGTGGGCGCGCCCCGGTTGGGGCCCGAGTTCAACCGCAAGGTGCGCGCCATCCAGCTTCGCGGCGCCACGGCCATGCTTCACCTTTTGCTCGACGGCCTCCCGCCCATGCCCGAGGCCGCCGCGCGACTCGCCGGGCACACTCTGGTCGCCCCCGCGCTCGACTACCTCGAACGCGCCAGCGACCACGCCAAGTACGGTCGCTGTTCGCCCCGCCCCCATCTCGACATGGTGATCCCGACGCTGCACGACCCCGGCCTCGCGCCGCCGGGCCGCCACGTGGCGTCAATCCAGGTACGCTACGCCCCGCGGCGCCTCCGCGCGGCAAGCTGGGACGACCCCGCCCCGCGCGCCGTACTCGTCGAGAGCGCCCTCGGCGTTCTCGACGAGTTCCTGCCCGGCTTCCGCGACCGCATCGTCGCGCAGCGTCTCCTCACCCCCCGCGACCTTGAGACCGACCTCGGCTTGACCGAGGGCGACGAGTACCACGGCCAAATGGCGCTCGACCAGTTCCTGTTCATGCGCCCCGTCGCGGGGTGGGCGCAACACCGCACCCCGGTGGCCGGGCTCTTCCTGTGCGGATCGGGTACCCACCCGGGCGGCGGCGTCACGGGCGGGCCAGGTCGTCTTTGCGCCCGCGAGATCTTGCGCAAACGGAGGCCGGCGGCGCGGTAGCCCCGCCGCATTTTTGCGCCGTGGGGCCTTTCTCCCAAACAGCAGTTGGGCTGTTGTCAGAACCGAACCCGCGCGCCCAGCTGCGCTCGTCGCGTGTCGCCCAGGCCGCTGCGGATGGTGCCGTCGAAGTTGAACAGCAGCGATCCTTGGGCGGTGTCCAGCGAGTTGTCGGCATTGGTCAGATTGAAGATCTCGAACACCGGCTCGACCGTGGTGCCGCTGCCCATCTCGAAGGCCCTGGTCAGTTTCAGGTCCCAGGTAAAGAACGCGTTGCCGCGGCGTAAGGTGTTGCGCTGCAATATGGTGCCGTCGGCGCAGATCCGGTCGGTGGGCACGGCGGCCCGCTCTCCGCGCTGGGCACAGCTTTCGGACACCGGAGACGCGGACAGGTAGCGCACGATGTTGCTCAACGAGAGGTCGCCCGGCAAATCGAAGGCCAGGTAGCCGGTGGCCTTGTGGCGTCGGTCGCGGTCCGACCAGCCGTATTCGGAGGCGAGATTGGCGGCGCTGGCGTAGCGGAAGGTGAAGGGGTCGCGCTCGTTGTCGTCGTCGGAGCGGTCGTACGAAAGGGTGTAGCTGAGGTCGAAGGTGACGCGGTCGCCGAGTGCGTCGCGGCCGCGCAACCCCACCGTGACCGCGTGATAGCGGGAGAGCGTGCGTCGCTTTCCATCGACGTTAGGGAGCCGATTCCGCCGCCCGTCGGGTGCGTGCCCAGCCCGAACGGCGCCCCCAAACGCGGCGTCGTTGCGGTTCACGAAGCGGAACAGGTTGTCGGTGCGGGCATGCTGATACGCCACGCTCGTGGCCATCTCGGCGCCCAGCTCCCGTTCGATTTCCGCCGCGAACGACCAGGTGCGCGGTAATTCCAGGTCGCGCGACGTAACGTGGATATCGGGCAGGAAGGGGGGCGTGTTGCTTCCGTCGATCAGCTCGCCAAGCGGCGGCGGCGCCAGGCCCGGACCCAGGAAACTGTTGCGGAAGAAGTTCTGCTGGAAGGCTCCGTTGGTCGTGACGCTCTGCGCGAAGACCAGTATGGGAACGCGCGAGAAGTAGGCGCCCGCGTTTGCCCGCAACACGGTGCGACCATCACCCGCCGGGTCCCACGCCAGGCCCAGGCGCGGCTGAAAATTGTCGAAATCATTGGGGATCGTGCCGTCCGACGGGAAGCGCGGGTCGGACAGGTAGCCAGCGTAGAAGGTGCCTTGCGGCTCCACAATGGTTTCGGGGTGCCACGCGCCTTCCCAACGCAGGCCGAGGTTGACCGTGAGCCGATCGTTGGGGCGCCAGGTGTCCTGCACGTAGAACGCCAGCTCGTCGACCGTGCGTTTTCCGCTCAGACCCAGCTGCCCAGGCGGCACGCCCGGCACCGTGCCCGATTGCAGGTAGAACAGCACCGGCCCGGTTACGACCGTGCCGGCCGGGCAGGTCCCGGTGGCGCTGTCCGAACCGTCCGAACAGGTCACGTACAAGTTCCCCTGGGTCGCGAAATTGATGAACCCGTCAACCGAATCGAAGATGTAGCGCCCGTTGGCGAAGCCCACGAAGTGCTGCAAGACGTGGGTGCGGTTGTACTCCGTGCCCGCCTTGAAGAGGTGGCGACCCTTTAGCCACGACCAGTTGTCCACAACCTGCAATCGCGTGTCGTAGGCCGGTTCAATGGGCAGAAAGAAGGGCAGCCCGATGCGGAAGCCGTCGGCAAAGTCCATCGCGATGTCGGGGAACGGCCGCCCTCCCAGCGCGGCAAAGTGCTGTGTTGCAGGAGGTTGCGATCCGGGCATCAACGGGCCGTCGTAGCCGCGCACGCGATCTTCGCGCGCCCACTGGAAGCGCAGCTCGTGCGACAGCGTGCTGCTCATCAGCGACCTCCAGCTCAGGTTGAAGGCGTGCGCCTCGTCCGTCTCCACGCCGTTGGCCGACAGCCCCCAGGTGTCCACGTCGAAGGTGCCGTTCAGCTGCTCCGACCAGCTGTAGTTGTACTTGAACGTGAGCTGGTTGCGCCCGTCGACGTGAAAATCGGCCTTGGCCACCAGTGCCTGGGCATCGTCCGTGCGCTCGATCGGTCCGAATTCGTCGTCGAACAGGCCGGGCCATTGCGTGGTCAGGAACTGCTGCAGCTTGGCCAGATTTGCAGGCTCCTGGACCAGCCTGCTGACCTGCTTGGTCTCGTTGGCCGCCTGTTGATCGTACGCGACGAAGAAGAACGCGCGGTCGCGAACGATGGGACCGCCCAACGTGAAGCCGAACTGGCTGCGCAGGAAGTCCGGCTTGGCCGTCTGCGCCGCCACGGGATACCCGGCCGACACGCCGTCCCACTGGCCGTAGTAATGGGCGGAACCTGCCAACTCGTTGGTGCCCGACTTGGTGATCACGTTCACAAAGCCGCCCGCCGAGCGTCCGAATTCGGCGGTTGCCCCCTGGTTGATCACCACCACCTCTTCAATCGCGTCCTGACTGAACGTGAAAGCGGGTCTTTGCCCGCCCCGCTGTTCGCCGAAGAACGGATTGTTGAAGTCGGCCCCGTCGACAATGAAGTTGTTGAAGATGCCGCGCTAACCGCTGATGTTGATCTCGTCGCCGTCGGGACCCTGCGAAATCGCGACGCCGGGCGTGAGCAGCGCGAAATCAAGGTAGTTGCGGCCGTTGTTGGGCAGCCCGTCCACCACTTCCTCCGACAACCGGGTGGCGCTGGTTACGTCTTCGGTGTGCACGAGGTGCTCGCGGTGGGCTTCCACCGTCAGCTCGTCGAGCTCGACCACCCCGAATTGCAGCGTCAGCGACAGCTCCTCGCCCACGCGCAGCACCAAACCGGTCGCGCTCGCCGCCCCCAGCTGATCGTCGGCGCGGGCCACCACGTCGTACGCGCCGAGCGGAAGCAGCGGGCGCACGAACGTGCCCGAGCCCGTCGTGGTCACGGTCGTAACCAACCCCGTCTGCTCGTGCGTCATCTCGACCGTCGCCCCCGCGATCGGATCGCCGGCGGCATCGGTCACCATGCCCCGGATCACCCCGGTGGAAGCCTGCGACTGGGCACTCGCCGGGTCTGGTGCGTTCGCCGCGGTCAGCGCGAGAGCAACTGATAACAGCCAGAAGAGGTGGAGAGGGCGGCGTGGGCCGTCATGGCGGTAATTTGTCATGATATTGGGCTTCCATTTGGAGTAGTGTGCGCCTGCGCAATCACCGGCAAGCTTGCGCTCGTCGCGCACTCCATGGAATCTGAAACCATCGGCTCCCATAGCCAAGCCACCCCCACACACCCGAGGCACACCATGCCAACACCCATGCCAGGCCCGCGCCAAGTTTTCCTGATCGGCGGCCTCATCATCGTGGCGCTGATCGCCGTGTACTGGTTCCGCGGCGGTACCGCCAACGATCTCGTCATCCTCAACGGGCGCGTCATGGACCCGGAGACGGGACTGGACGCCACTCGCAACGTCGCGATCAGCAACGGCGTCATCGCCGCGATCACCGAAGAGACTCTCGAAGGCCGAGACACGATCGATGCCACCGGATTGGTGGTGGCGCCCGGGTTCATCGACCTGCACGCCCACGGCCAGGACGCGGTTAGCGAGCGTCTGCAAGCGATGGACGGCGTGACCACCGCGCTGGAAATGGAGATCGGCGTCTACCCGGTCGCTTCCTGGTACGCGTCGCGCGAAGGACGCACGCTCCTGAACTTCGGCGCCACGGTGAGCCACCCGAACGCCCGTACCCAGCTGCTCGCCGACATCGAAGTCGGACACCAGCCCACCTTGCCCCCGGGCGTTAACGACGCCATGGGCTCAGACATCGTCTACCGCGAGCTCGACGACGCCCAGGTCGCCGAGCTCGCCTCCCTGATGGAGGGCGGCTTGGCCGAAGGCGGGCTCGGCTACGGCTTCGGAATCACCTACACGCCCGGCGCTTCCCGGACCGAAATCTACGACCTCTTCGAGTCGGCTGCGGCCCACGGCGTACCGGCCTACGTGCATTTGCGGGCCGCGGACGAGACCGGCGCCCTCGGTCCCTTCCAGGAAGTCATCGCCAACGCGACCGCCACCGGCGCTTCGTTGCACATCGTCCACCTCAACTCCTCTGCCGACGAATCCGCACGGGACGCCCTTTCGCTGGTGCGGGGCGCGCGCGAACAAGGCGTAGACGTCACCACGGAAGCGTACCCCTACACGGCTTCGTCGACCTTCATCGAATCCGCCCTCTTCGATCCGTGGGAAGGCCTGGACGACTCCGAATATCAGCGCCTGCAATGGCCCGGCCAAGCCGAGCGGCTCAACACCGAGACCTTCGCGCGGTACCGCCAGCAGGGTGGCTGGGTGGTGATCCACGGCCGCAACGAGGAGACCAACGAGTGGCTCGTCGCGCAGCCCGACGTAATCGCGGCCAGCGACGGAATCCCCTTCCTGTTCGTCGCGGTGCATCCTCGGGGAGCGGGAACCTTCGCGCGCATCCTTGGCCACTACTCGCGCGACCGGGGGGTGATCAGTCTCATGGACGCCTTGGCCAAGATGACCATATTGCCGGCCCGTCGGGTCGAGGGCGCGGCTCCCGTCATGGCCCGCAAGGGACGCGTGCAGGAAGGAGCCGATGCCGACCTAGCCCTGTTCGATCCTGAGACCGTGCTGGACATGGCTGACTACGACGCCCCGGACGCGCCGTCGAGAGGCTTCGCGCACGTGCTGGTCGCGGGAACGCCCGTCGTGCGCAATGGCGAGATCGTCGAGGACGTGTCGCCGGGCAGGGCGATCAGGAGGGAGGCCGGGAGCGCAACGTTTCAGCCAAACGGCGGGTGACTTGGCCCAGTCGCCCATGCAAGTCGCGCTCTTCGTTACTTGTCTCGCCGATCATTACTTCGCCGAGGCTGCGGCCGACGCAGTGCGACTGCTTCGCCACCTGGGTTGCGAGGTGGCCTTTCCACCCGACCAGACGTGTTGCGGCCAGCCCGCCTACAACGCGGGACTGACTTCGGAAGCCCGGCGCATGATGGAACACACGCTCGACGTCTTCGCCGAGGCCGATGTGGTGGTTCTTCCCAGCGGCTCGTGCGCCACCATGGTCCAGAAGTTCTACCCGCTAATGACCACGCAGGCTGCCCCGCTGGCAGAGCGCACCTGGGAGCTGGCGGAGTTTATCGTGCACGGGTTGGGCGTGACGCGGCTTGGGAACGGGCTCGCGGGGCGCAAGGTCGCGGTGCATCAAGGGTGCCATGCGCTGCGCGAGCTGCGTTTGGAGCGCGAGCCAACCCTGCTGCTCGAAGGCGCCGGCGCCAAGGTGCTGCCCTGGGAAGCCCAGGAAGAGTGTTGCGGCTTCGGCGGCCTGTTCTCGGTGAAGATGACCGCCGTGTCGGCGGCCATGGCGGACCGAAAGCTCGACACCTTGCCGGAAGCGGACTGGGTCGTTTCCGGCGACGGCGGGTGCGTGTTGCAGCTCGAAGGGCGGAGCCGGGCCCGTGGTGACGGGATCGAATTCGTGCACCTTGCGACTGCGCTTTGGCGGGGGGTTGGCGGGAAAGGTTAGCAGTCAGGAAGGCGTCGTGCCGTTCGACGACGAGGCACCGTTGCTCGCTCTCATCCTGTCCATGAACTCCTCGACGGAGGAGCATTCCCACAGCCAGTCGAACATCTCGGCCCTGACGGAAACGCCCGGCGTGCCCTTCATGAACGCCGACACCGTCGCCCACGCCGTTTGGCCGTACTTCCGCTTCACGAGACGCCTGAGGCTCTCGGTCATCCCGAGTTGGCGGCCCTTCGCCAAACCGAGCTCGTGGCCCTCCATCCGGCCTTCGGCCTTCAGCTCGGCGATCTCTCGTTCAAATGTAGTCAACGTCATTTCCAGCTCCATTCGCTTCTGTTCCGTGCTGATGCTTCTAACGTCGCGCCAGGTGTCGATGTGTGCAAGCCGCTGCGCGATCTCCGATTCCGGCCACCTCTTGACGATAATGACCTTGAAGAACCTCAGGACGGCCGCCACCAAGTCCAGGCTGTCGTCGCCCTCGCCTTCGAGTCGGCGCAGCAGCCTCCGACACGCCACCGTCGCCGCCGCCTCGCCCGTACCCGCAATGGTCATCAACGTGCGCGCGATCCCGGGGTTTTCGCCTGTGTACTCCTTGGCGTCGTCGGCGCATAGCAGGTCGTAGCCGACCGCGATGAGGAGCAGCCGGAGCCCTTCGGGCTGGCGTGCCGGCTTCAGGCGCCACTCGGTGGGGGCATTCCAGGAGCTGCGGGGTCCGCCCGTGTAGATCACGATCAAAAACACGTACGGCATCGAGCCGTCAGGGTAACGGCGGCTGGATTGCCTGCCCATGAGGGTGGCCATCCTCGTGGCGTACTCGCTCATTCTCAAGAGCATTTTCGAATCGGGCGTGCTCTGCCACTCGATCAGGACGCCAACTGCGTCGCCGTCCTCAAGAGCGATCTCCCACGAGCTGTCGGCGGTTCTCTCGCCTCCCGATGAGTCCAGCGTCACGGTGGGAAAAATCTTCATCTTGTCGAAGTCCAACCGAGTGGCCGTCTCGGGGAGCAACTCGGTCAGGATGCCCGCGACGACTCGGGGGAAGGTGAGGAGCTCCCTTGCGGCCCGATCCTCGGTCCACATGGCGGTCTTCTTGGCGCCCGCTCCTGAACGGGCCTGATCGTCGGTTGTCATGTTCTCGCCTCTCTGGCTCTGGGTTCGCGCGTGCAGGGGCCGATGCGAGAGAGGATATGGAATACGAGGGGCGTTTCCATGGCTGGATGGGACACCCTGAAATCGCACCGCTATTCAGGCTCTTGCGCCCGGAGCATTGCGTGCAGATTGTCATTCCAATTGACAATCTGTACCGCCCGACCCCATTGTATGCTTCATGCCCGTCATCGAACGCAACTTGGCCGGTCCCTTGCTGGACCGAATGCGTCACTACCCGGTGGTGACCGTTACCGGCCCTCGTCAGTCGGGCAAGACCACGCTCTGCCGCATGGTATTCCCGGATCGTCCCTACGTATCCCTCGAAGGTACGGATGTCCGCGCCTACGCCCGCGACGATCCCCGTGGCTTTCTGCACGAATACCGCCACGGCGCGGTGATCGACGAAGTGCAGCGGGCACCGGACCTCACGTCCTACCTGCAAGGCGAGGTGGATCGCGATCCTGCACCGGGCCGCTTCGTCTTGACCGGTTCACAGCACTTCGGTCTTGACGCTGCCGTGAGCCAGTCGCTGGCGGGCCGCGTCGGCACCCTCCACTTGCTGCCCCCCGGACTCGACGAGCTTGCCCGCTTCGGGGAACCGTCGCCGAGTCTGCTCGAAGCGCTCTGGACCGGGGCATATCCCCGGATTCACGACCGTCGCATTCCGGCGGACATGTGGTTGCGGGACTATTTCGCGACCTATGTGGAACGAGACGTCAGGTCGCTGCGCAACGTGACCGACCTGGAAGCCTTCTCCACCTTTGTGGCCACGGCGGCGGGCAGGACCGCATGCGAACTCAACTTGTCCGCCCTCGCCGGCGACGTAGGCGTGCGTCACAACACGATCCGCGCCTGGCTGTCGGTGCTGGAAGCGAGTTTTCTCGTTTTTCGGGCGCCTGCGTACCGGAGCAACCTGCGAAAGCGCCACGTCAAAGCGCCGAAACTTCACTTTCTGGATTCGGGACTGGCCTGTTATCTACTGGGCATCCGCTCCGCCGACGAGCTGCGCCACCATCCCTTGCGGGCCGCGATCTTCGAGAGCTGGGTGGCTTCCGAAATCTTCAAGACCGTGACCCACCGCGGCCGGAATCCCAAACTGTGCCACTACCGTGCCGGGCACACCGAGGTGGACCTCGTCCTGGAACAGGGCCTGCGGCTCACCCTCGTCGAGACCAGGGCGGGACGTACGGTCGCGTCGCGCTTCTTCTCTGGAATCAACCGCCTCGCAACCGGGCTGCAAGACGGTGGCTACGCGGTCGAGCAACGGCTGATCTACGGCGGCAACCGGCGTTATTCGCGCAGCGCCACGGATACCATTCCCTGGGATCAGATGCTGGACGCTGACTGGTAACCCCTGTCAACGCGATGCCCGAAACCGGTACCTTGATGGAAAGACCGGCCCCTTGATGGAAAGACCAGCCGCCGCCGACGGAAGCCCAGCCATGACGAATCAGCCCAAGCCCGACCAGACTCCACAGATGTACGACGAGATTGCGTGGCAGTACGGCGCGTCCAAGTCGCTCTCGTTCCGGCACCACATTGAGCGCCCCACCCTGTTCGAGCTCCTGGGAGACCTGCGTGGCCGAACCATGTTGGACCTTGCCTGCGGCGAAGGCGTCTACGCCCGCGCATTCATGCGACTTGGGGCCGCCGCGGTCACCGGGGTCGACATTTCAAGCTCGATGGTGGGCTTCGCCCAGGCCCTGGAGCGGTCCGATCCCCTCGGCTGCCGCTACGTCGTCGCGGACGCCGCCAACTTCACCCCCGACGCGCCGGTAGACATCGTCACCGCCGTCTACCTGTGGAACTACGCCTCCACCCGTGAACAGCTCGACGCGATGTGTCGCGCCTGTTACCGCGCGCTTCGGCCCGGCGGGCGGCTTGTCGGCTTCAACGACAACATGCGACGGCCGCCTCACCCCGACGCGGGCGACGCACTTGCCAAATACGGCATTGAGAGGACCTGCAAGTACCCCCCCGCAGAGGGCGACGTGATCCAGTACCGCCTGATCGTGGGCGAAGGCGAAGCCGCCGAGTTCGAGAACTACTACCTGAAGCCCTCCACCTACTAGGCCGCCGCGCACGACGCGGGTCTGGCCGATTTCCGCTGGGTCGACGCCCGACTGGAACCGGCGGAGCGCGACAACCCGTTCTGGGACGACTTCATGAAGCACGCGCCCCTCGCGGCGTTCACGGCAACCCGGCCCTGAGGTCGGACGTGGCGCCGAAGATCAACCAGACCCCGGAGCAGGCCGCCCGAGACCGAATCGACGGCTGCACAGCGACAATCAAGGTGAGACGTAGCGACAATCAAGGTGAGAATACGAGATCGCGACGTTGTGAACGAAGGGATGATAACAAGGTGGCATGGGTGGAGCAGGTTGAGCGTCCTGGAGAGCCTGTGAGGCGGTCCTACTTCGTTGGACGGTCCGAGCACGGAATCAAGGCTGGACGGTACCGTTCTCCACCCCCGTGCCAGCGTGAGCGTCGCTGCGGGGTGGGTGGGTAACCATTACCCGTCGTTCCGTGTTGGAACTTGTTCCGACATGGACCGGCGGGTGACCGGCGGGCCCGCTCACTCGGCAGCCCTCGCGGTTCTTTCCGCCGGTGCGCGGACCAATCGTGACCGCGTACCGACCTCATGCTTGTGACCTCCGTCCGCCGCCGGCGATGGAGCGTGGCGGGTTGGGCCGTCGCCATAGCCAACTTGCCGGGTGGCGAGGATGGGAGTGGGGGTCGGCCCCGGCGCGTACCCCACGTCCCGGAGTCGGTTCGTCGGTCTGTCCATGCCCAGCGGCGGCTTTCCTGGCGGCCACGGCGGCGCGACGGCGGTAGCTTTCGACGTTGAGTTCGAAGACGTGGGAGCGGTGCACGAGGCGGTCGACGGCGGCGACGGTCAAGGCTTCGCCACCGAAGATCTTGTCCCAGGCGCTGAAAGGTTCGTTGGCGATGACGAGGAGCGAGCGATTCTCGTAGCGTGCGCCGATGAGTTCGAAGAGGACGCTGGTTTCGGTCCCTTCGCAGGTGGCGTAGGAGAAATCGTCGAGAATGACGAGGTGGTATTTGTAGAGCTTGGCGATGGCGGCGTCGAGGGCGAGGTCGCGCCGCGCCGCCTGGAGCCTCTGCACCAGACTCGACGTTCGCTGGTACAGCACGCGGTAGCCGTTTTCGACCAGCTTGAGTCCGATGCCCGCGGCAAGGTGACTCTTGCCCGTTCCCGGCGGGCCGAAGAGCAGCACGTTGGCCGCTTCTTCGAGCCAAATGTCGCCGCTCGCCAGCACGCCCACGCGCGCCTTCGACACGGCGGGCACGAGGTTGAAGTCGAAATTGTCGAGCGTCTTGCCGCGGGGCAGCTTCGCCTCGGCTCGGTGCCGCTCGAAGCGCCGCCGTTCGCGATCGGCGACTTCTTGGCTGGCCAGCGCGGCGAGCAGGCGCGCCGAGGACCAGTCTTCCCGGTCCGCGCGTTCGGTGAAGCTTCTCCACAGCGCCCGCATGCTCGGCAGGCGCAGTTGCTTCAGCAACAGGTCGAGTGCCGGGGGATCGACGATGAAGGAGTCTTTCATCGCGGTGCTCCGTTCAGGCAGGCGTCGTCGTAGCGCGACAGTGGCGGGAGGGTCGTTTCGAGGTCGGGAAGGGAGTCCGGCGCTGGGAACCGGTCGCGCAGCACTTCGGCGTCGGGCAACCGCCCGGCCTCGAGCTGCGCTTCGATCTCGTCGGCCAGCAGGGCCTCGCATCCGTGATCGTGGGCCAGCGCAAGGAGTTTGACCATCCGCCGGCAGGCCTCGCGGTCGTCCAGGCGCTCGCGCAACGCGTCGAAAGCCTGGCGGTAGGCGTCGCGGGGGAACAAACCGTCGCGGTGGACCCAGTTCATCATCGCCATCGGCTTGCGACGCAGAGAGGGCAGCACGTGCCGGTAGTTCACGACCCGTCCCCGTCGCCCTCCCGGTCCCGGGTGGCCCCGAGGCAACGTCACGAGCTCCTCGGTCCCGACGAAGACGACCAGGCGGTCGTCGTACAGTCTCACCCGCAGCCGGTGTCCCACCAGCCGCGACGGCACCGTGCAGAACACCCGCCGCAGCGAGAACCCACCCGCGCTCGTCACGCGCACCAAGGTCTCCTCGAAACCGTCGCTGCGACGCCTCGGCAACGGCCGCAGCACGGCTCGCTCGGCGTCGATCCTCTTGCGGTTGCGAGCGTTGCGGCGACTCGCCACCCGGCTCACGAACTCTCGGTACGCCTCGATCGTCTCGAAGTCCCTCGATCCCCTCAACAGCAGCGCATCCTCGATGGCCCGCTTCAAATGCCCGTGCGCGCTTTCGATCGAGCCGTTCTCGTGCGCCCGGCCCCGGTTGTTCCGGCTCGCCTTCATCCCGTAGTCTCCCATCAACGCCTCGTAACGTGCGGTCCGGTCCTCCCGCGCACGACGCTTCAGGTTCCGAAACGCCGCCGACAGACTGTCCGTCCGGTGCTCCTTCGGAACGCCGCCCAGCGCCCACAGCGCGTCCTGCAACCCCTCGGCCAGGGCAACGTAGCTCTCCCCGCCCAACACCACCGCCACATGCAGAATCCCGAGTACTCCAGCCGAAAATGGTACAGCTTGTGCACCAGCTTCTCTCCCCCAACCGTCACCCCCAGACGCCCGGCGTCGGTGAAGTCCGACAACCCCCGTCGCCCCGGCTCGTGCTTCTGTCGGAAAACGACCTCGCGCGCCGGCCCGTGCTTCGCCTTCCAGCTCCGAACCCGTCGCTCCAGCGTCCGCCGAACCCCCGGATGACGCCGCATCATCTCTTCGTACAGCGCCACCGCCCGCAACCCCGGGTTCGCCTCCAGCAGCGGCACGATCTCCTCGTCGAATATCCCCGCCAAAGGGTCGGGGCGTCTCCGCCCCCGAGGCTTCTTCACCGACCGACGCCCCGGATCCCCTTCGATCCGATACGCCGTCGCCCTGCTGAACCCCGCCTTCGCCGCCGCCAGCGCAGGCCCGTCCTTCCGTCGAGCGGTCATGTACAGCTCCATCTGGTGGTCCGTAATCCGTCGGCCCGGCACTTCGCGTCTCTCCTGATCCCAGGGAAACACCAAAGCTCAAACCTCCCGCCGCCACCTCCGGCCGTCTCACCTTGTTTGTCGCAAGCGTCTCATCCTGATTGTCGCGCTACACGAGCTCCCCTTCTTCGTCAAACCACGACGACGCCACAACCGCACATCCCTGGGGATCTACTACGTCTAAACGATGGCGGTATATATTCGCAATGAGGTTGTCCTCAATCTGGATAGTAACGAGACCGTCCGGCAACACAACCTCTGTTATGTAGTTTTCCCAATCAGGGACGCGATAGTTGAAGCTGATCCAAAGGAGATCGTTCGAGTCCAACCAAATGTCGTAAACACTGTGCCAAGGGGGGTTGGCCTTGTTAAAAAGGCCGAGTTCTCCACGTTGCCCATCATCCAGTGACGGCCCTTCCAATCGCCCCAGGCGACTGCCGTCGTCGCCATCCCATGCGTCTATGACATAGTCCCGAGGTCGCGACGAGAACACGGCACCCGTCGAGGAAGTCGCAATCAAACGCTCATTATCGAACCGGTCCAGAGGCTGTGTGGCATCTTCCATGGCGCTTTGGAGGATCCCAAAGGAGGATGTGACCTCTTCCGTGTCCGCATCCACAACATGAATCGGATAGCCGGCGCTCATGGCGCTGGTAATCCACGACGACATTGCATAGCGACGTCCATCGGGGAAGAGGGCCATCTCAAAACTGAATGCTGGCAAATTAACGACATTCCCGAACGTAAGGTCTTGACCGACCACAAGTACTCGGCCGTTGTTCGTGTCGAGAACATGCACTTGTCCAAGGCTGTCAATGGCGATGGGATAGCCTCGCATAAACTCTCCTGGCCCCTCGCCACGGCGTCCTACAGTTCGCAAGTAGTGACCATCGGGGCCGAATAGCTTCAGGTGGTCACCCTGTCCTACCCAATACCTTCCTAATCGATCTTTGACGGTGGACGCCGCTGGCCCATTCGCCAGAAGGTAGGTGCCGTCATCCAGCTCTTCTCCGCCCAACTGGGCCTCCAGCGAGAAATCCATGCAGTCGTTGCAAGGTTGGTGATCCGACGGCAAAACGCAGGTTCCGTCCGCAAATGAGCCGGTGCCCAGACGGGTCGGCCTGGGTGAATCACATGCGACTGCCAGCGACGCGACAACCATCGTCGTCAGCATGCGATGCAATACAGTATTGGCGGTAATCGTGCTCACGATTCCGGCCCTCCATGGCTGCAAGGTGATATGGGGCGAGATCACGACGGCCACAACCAGCCGAACGTGCCACCAGCCAACAGGGAGTAGATCAGCGCGTCCAGCGCGTTGCGCCCAGCGGTACCCCATTTCTGCGAGTACCAGATCGACTGCGGTACGTTGGCAAGCCAGTAGCCGGCGAACGCCGTGGCCGACACGACCCGGAAGACCTGCAAGTACTCCGCGCCCGGACCCAGCGACAGGGTTGCCACATAGCCCGCAAAGAGCGACACCACCGCGCAAAAAACGAACCACTGCGCGAACTGCTTGCCCATCGAGAACGGGTCGGTGCCGGGGGGCACCACGGTCAGGAACGCCAGGGGACCACGCCGAGCCTTCTCGCGAAACTCTTCGCTGTTATGAACTTCCATGCTCCCGGCGTAAGGGATCGCGTAGTTCCCTGCCGGAATCTCAAGCGACCGCAGCGCATCCATCGTTCCGTCCTCGTCGGGCACGCCGGTGAAGTCGTGCTTGTGGTAGCCAAGGAACATGTGAATCGCCATGCTGCCCAGGAAGGCGAGCGCGGCGGAAACGAGGATCGGGAGCCAAAGGGCGAAGACGGATACCATGGTGGGTTACCTCCGTAGTAGTGGATGGGGCAGGCTGGCAACGACTGTAAGCCTACGGGCGGAGTCCCGCAAATGAGCCAGCGGGTACGTTATCCCCCGATTGACACGGTGTCGGTCTTCATCGCGTCCGGTTCTACCCAGTACCAGGGGCCAAAGGCCCGCTCGAACGGCCAGATCTGGTCCAGGGTGTCGGCGTCGTAAAGAACGCCGTCCTTCATCACCAGCTCGATGTCGAGGGTGTTCCGTATGTCGTCCAGCGGGTTGGAGCCCAGCACCATCAGGTCCGCCCACTTTCCGAGCACGATGCTGCCCAGCTCGTCCTGCAAGCCGAGCATGCGGGCGCCGTGGACGCTCGCGACTTCGAGTGCGCCGAGCGGGCCCAGCGCGGCAGCGTACATCCATGTCTCCCAGTGCGACGCCAACCCGTGCTGCTGCCCGTGCGACCCGATGCCGCCGTAGCCGCCTTCGGCGATCACGTCGACCAAGCCTTCGGCGACGATTGCGAAGCCGTAGTCCGTTTCGGGACGCAGCATGCGACCCCGAGCGTGTGGTATGAGCTGCCGCCAGGGAAGCCAGCGGCGGGACTTCTCGTCCAGCCACGTGTCCTCGCGCTGAAAGAAGTACTCCTCGCTCCAGGGCGACGATCCTCCGACAATCACCGTGGGCGAGTAGAAGAAGCCGGCTTGTCCCAGAAAACGGGAAACGTCGGAGTAGATGGGGAACTGCACGAGGGCGTGTTCGAAGCCGGCGTGCCCGTCCATGACCAACCCGATGTTGTGGGAAAGGTCGAAGTTGCCGCCCTCGGAGGTCACCACCATCCCGCGCTGCCTCGCTGGCCAGGAGCGGCTCCGGCCCAACGCGCCGCACGAGTTCGGTGGGATCGCCGTTCGTCTCGCCGTCGGGCCCAACCCGAAAGCGCACGAGGTCGTGCCAGGCGTTGTCGACCGGAGACCGGCCCCGTGCCGTGGCGCCCGACCCCCGTGACGCGACGATCTCGTCGCCGTCGGGGCTCCACACCGGGTTCATGTACTCGCCGGCGCGTCGCGATAGTCTTTGCGGGACGCCCCCGTCGGGCGACGTGCGCCAGAGATGGCCGCCTTCGGCCCAGTCAAAGGTCACGAAGGCGACGGAAGCTCCGTCGGGCGACCATGCGGGTGCGTACTCGAACCCCTCGAAGTCGTCGGGCGTGAGTCTGCGCGGGTCGCCGCCCGCGACGTCCTGGACCCAGATCTTGCCGACGCCCTCGAAGGCGATCAGGGAGCCGTCGGGCGACGCCGTGGGCCAGCGCGGGAATCCCGCCGTGAAGTTGTCGTCGGGGATGGTGCGCTCGCCGTAGGCCATTTCGGAGATCGTGCGTTGTACCTCGGCCTCGAAGGGAATCGTGGCCACTTCGCCGCTGGCGATGTCGAGCACCCTTATCTGGCCGCCTTGCGAGAGGTAGATCCGGCCGCCGTCGGGCGACCAGACGAAGCGAGGCAACACGGACCCGGCTCGCGTGATCTCCTGGGTCATGTCCCACTCCACCGGATCCATGACCAAGCGTTCCTCGCCGGTCTCGAGATCGCGCAGCCAAAGGCCGGTTCTGGGTCCAAAAACATGTCCTCGGTACTCCAGCAATCCATCTGGAATCCTGCGCCCGAACGCCAGAAAGCGCCCGTCCGGAAATACCTCGGGGGCGAAGGCGCCGCCACTGGTTCTGCGGGCCTACTGATGCGATTGACCGTCGGTCACGGGGGTGATTTCGCCGGTTGCAAGCTCGAAGCGCCGCAGCTGGAAGTCGCCCTTTGAGGAGTCCTGACCACCGTATGGCACCACCGAACCGACGAATTGATGGAAATAGAGGAATCGTCCGTCGGAGGAGACGGAAGGCCATCCGGGCATTTCGGTGGAATAGGGGACCAGCTCGACGCCGGCGCCGCCGTCGCGGTGATACAGGTAAAGTCCGTACCCGAAGAGTCCTGATCCGCTCATGTTCGTCTGTCGCACGACGATGTACTCGCCGTCGGGCGTCCATTCGGGCTCGGTGGCGCGGATGTCCATGTCGGTGAAGACCGGTCGCGGATTGGACCCGTCGGCATTCATGATCCACAGGTTGTTCTGCCCCAGGCGGTCCGAAATGAACGCGATCTCGGTTCCGTCGGGCGAATGGACGGGGTGCGTGTTGAGCGCGAGCCCTGAGGCCGCGGTGTAGCGAACAACGGTGGGGACGAGTCATTTCAACCTCCCGGCAGCTGTTCCACCCCGACCGCCGCCCCGTCCGAGCTGCCTAGCCTAAGCGTCGCGGGTGGTTCCACTTCGCGTCGCACGTACCCGAGACCGATTACCTGGCCGAAGCGCGGGGAGTCGGCGACCGAGGTCACGCGGCCACGCACCTTCTTGCCGCCTGCACCGAACAGCTGCGCACCGGGTCGCGCGGCCGCTTCCCCAAAGCGCAAGGCGCGAAGGTGCCAGTTCACGCGGCCCCGATGCCGGATCCTGACGATGACCTCCTGACCCGTGTAGCACCCCTTGCTGTGATCGAAGGCGACGTCCCCGAGCCCGGCCTCGATCGGGATCGTGCCGTCGTCCATGTCGACGCCGTATGAAGGGAAGCCCGCCTCGACGCGGAGCGTGTCCCACGCGCCGGATCCAACCGGCGCGGCCCCGCACTGGCACAGCCGCGCCCACACGGCTTCCAGCCGCGCCGCCCCAACCCACACGTCCCACGAGGGGGCCGCCTGCCGCGCGCCTCTCGCGACCAGGGCGCCGTCGCGAAGCGGCCCCCCGTCGAGCAGCGCGCACCCGGCGCCGGGTGCGCGCCCCAGCGCTGCCGCGACCACGGCCTCGGCCTGAGGCCCTGCCACCGTGAGCAGCCACGTGGATGCGCTCAGGTCTTCATGTCGGGCAAGCCTCGGGGGGAGAAACCGCTTGAAATGCGCCAGAACGGCCTCACGCCCCGGTTTGGCGACGCTCAGCCCCAACCCCTCCTCGTCCGTGGCGCCCACCCACATGGTTACGAGATCGGTGATCATGCGACCCTTCGGCGTCAGTACGGCGCCGTATACGGCCTCGGCCGCGAGAATGGCGGACGACGTTGCAACGGGCGGTTCGGGAATGCGGTTCGTCAGGATTCCGTTCAGCATCTGCCTGGGTGCGCGGCCGTACACCCGCACCAGCGCCCGGTCCGCACGCACGACGACCCCGCACGCCGTCGCCGCGGCCCGGTATTCCGCCGCGGGATCGCCGTAGTGCCGCTGGGGCTGCACCTTCATGGCTGGGGTCGCGCTATCATGGCTGGGGCTGCGCCTTCACGGCTGGGACCGTGCGCTCATGGCTGGGACCGCACCCCGCTCAATCCCGCCCGCGTCCTGCGCGCCGTCCCCCCGTGCCACCCGATTTGAGTTCGCGCACCAGAGCCTCGACGCGCTGTACGTCGCGGGCCTCGGGCGCAAACGTGAGATAGGTCTCAAGCTGTGCGACCGCTTCGTCCGGGCGGCCCAGTCGCGCCAGCAGGTATCCGCGATCGCGGATCTGGGTCGGAGCGGTCGGACGAACGATCAGGATGCGCTCGACCGCGGCCAGCGCCCGGGCGTGATCTCGCTTGCGGTGGTAGATGCCTTTCAGATTGAGCAGGAGCCGCACCACCATGTCGCGCTTGGCGGCCGTCTTGAGGTGGCGCTTGCGCAACCGGACGACGCCGCCGTGTTGCCGGTCCAGAATCGCCTGCGCTTCGGATTGCAGACGGACCTTGCCACCGTGGAACGGGTCGATCAGAAAATCCACCGCCGTACCGCGGTACCGCACCAGAAAATGGCCGGGGAAATTGACGCCTTCGAGGGGCAGCTCGAGTCGCCACCCGATCTCCAGCAGCACGATGCCCAGCGTCAGCGGGATCCCGAGACTGCGGTCGAGCACGTCGTTGAGAAACGAGTTGCGAGGGTCGTGGTAGTCGCTGCGATTGCCGTTGAACTTGCGCACCGCAAACAACACCCTGAGCGCTTCGGTCAGAACGACGGGTGGCGCCGCTTCCGATCCCAGCCGGTCGCGCACGTCTTCCGCCAGTACGTCGAGCCGAACGAGATAGCGGTCCACCGGCAGCTGCGGATACTCCTCCTTGGCCACCAACAAGGCCGCCCGAGCAAGATTGAGCTCTTCCTCGGGGCGTTCGACCTCGCGGGCGAACTCCTTGCGCGTCGACCAGGCTGGCGTATTCATGCCATGAGGATGGGCGCGCCGTCAGCGGATGTAAACCCCCCGGCGCCACTGGGTCGGGGGCAGGTCGGTTACATTGAGTGCGTGAACGCCCAGGAACGCGACCAGAGACCTAGCATCAGACTCAGCACCCTGTCGCACGGCGCCGGGTGAGCCTGCAAGCTCGGCCAGGCCGAGCTGTCGCAGGTGCTGCGTCATGTTCTTCCCACCGACGACCCTCGCGTGCTCGTTGACGCCAGCACGAGGGACGACGCCGCCGTGTATCTGTTGGCGGACGGGCGCGCCCTGGTGGCGACGCTCGACTTCTTCACGCCCATCGTCGACGACCCGTTCGACTTCGGTCGCATTGCCGCGGCCAACGCCCTGTCCGACGTGTACGCAATGGGTGGGCGGCCCTTGTTCGCGCTCAACCTGCTTTCGTTTCCCAGGAAGCTGTTGGCCACCGGCTTGGCCGAAGAGATCGTGCGGGGTGGCGCTCACAAGGCCCGCGAGGCCGGCATTCCGGTGCTGGGGGGGCATTCCATCGACGACAACGAACCCAAGTACGGCATGGTCGCGGTGGGCGAAGCCGATCCGGCCAACATGCTGTCGAACGATCGGGCCAGGGTCGGCGACGATCTGGTGCTGACCAAGCCGTTGGGATCCGGGATCGTGGCGACCGCGATCAAGGCGGGGGCGTGTCCCGCCGACGTCGTGCACCGAGCCGTTGAGACGATGGCCCACCTTAATCGCAATGCTTCCGAAGCGGCGCTCCGGGCCGGCGCCCGCGCGGCCACCGACGTCACCGGGTACGGCTTGACCGGGCACCTCGGGAACATGTTGCGCGCGTCGGGCGTGTCCGCGCGCGTCGACTCGGCCAGCGTGCCGGTGCTCGACGGGGTCGTGCCGCTGATCGAAGCCGGCTACGTGCCGGGCGGTACGCGTCGCAACCAGGGCGACAGCGAAGAATGGGTGGTCCACGAAGGCGACGTAACCGAGATCATGCGCATCCTGCTGGCGGACGCCCAAACGTCGGGGGGGTTGGTGATTGCGAGTTCCCCGCGGCGCACGCCGGAGCTGATTGCGGATCTGGCGGCCCGGGGCGAGCGCGGCGTCGTCTTCGGCAAGGTTACGCGCGGGCCCGCCGGCAGAATAACGGTCTCATAGCGGCTCGGACCTGGTGGCCGGAGCCGTTCAAGCCTGAATCGGGGCGACCTCCTCCGGCCTCACGGTCGTCCGCGCGCGCACCGTTTTCCTGGCCGGGCGCCGAATCGACAGCTCCACCACTCGGTGCAGGTCTTCCACCAGATGGATCGTCAGGGAATTGCGGATCGCATCGGGCAGATCCTCGAGGTGAGCCTCGTTTTCCTGCGGCAGGATGATCTCGCCGATTCCCGCGCGCACCGCGCCCAGCACCTTTTCCTTGACTCCGCCGATGGGCAGCACCCGACCCGTCAGGGTGAGCTCGCCGGTCATGGCCAGGTCGGCCCGCACTTTGCGCCCCGAAACTGCCGATATGAGTGCGGTCGCCATGGTGATCCCGGCGGATGGGCCGTCCTTGGGTACGGCGCCGGCGGGCACGTGGATGTGGATTTCGCGCTTGTCGAGCGCCAATTCTTTGATCCCGAGCGTCTTGTAGTTGGCTTTGGCGTACGAAAGCGCCGCCCGGGCCGACTCCTTCATCACGTCGCCGAGCTGCCCGGTCAGCACCAGGCCGCCTTCGCCAGGCATGACGCTGGCTTCTACAAACATGATGTCGCCGCCCATGGGCGTGTAGAACATGCCCGTGGCCACACCGACGGAATCGTCGGCCGCACGTCGTTCGGGGAAGACGCGAGGCCGACCCAGAAGCTCTGCGGCGACCGCAGGCGTGATCTGCATTCCCTGGCTCTCGTCGGAGGCGATCTTGCGGGCCACCTTGCGTCCGAGCTTGCCGAGCTCGCGCTCCAGCTGTCGCACGCCGGCTTCGCGGGTGTAGTTCTGGATCACGCTCAGAATGGCGTCGGGATCGATGGCGAGCTCCTCTTCCCGCAATCCCGATCCTCGCAGCTGCCTCGGCAGCAGGTACCGGAGGGCGATCTCCACCTTCTCCTGCTCGGTATACCCGCGAAACTCGACCGTTTCCATACGATCCAGCAGGGGGGCCGGGATTCTGTCTTCGTAGTTTGCCGTGGCGACGAAGAGCACTTCGGAGAGATCGAACGCGACGCCCAGGTAGTGATCGATGAACGTCGAGTTCTGCGCCGGATCGAGCACTTCGAGCAACGCCGCGCTCGGGTCGCCCTGGAACGAGACGCCCAACTTGTCCACCTCGTCCAGAAGGAAGACCGGGTTCTTGGTGCCCGCCTCCTTCATTCCCTGCACGATTCTCCCGGGCATGGCGCCGACGTACGTCCTGCGGTGCCCGCGGATGTCGGCCTCGTCGCGTGCGCCGCCCAGCGAAATGCGCACGTACTTGCGTCCCACCGCGCGTGCGATGGACCGCGCAATGCTGGTCTTGCCGACTCCGGGCGGCCCGGCGAAGAGGAGAATGGGGCCCTTGCCGTTGTGGGCCGGGTCGTCGTCGGCAGGGTCGTCTTCCGTGGCGTCCGGTTCAGGGTCGTCGTCGGCAGACGCAGGGTCGTGCTCACTCGTCGCCGCTTCCGAATGCGCCGCCGCATCGCCGGACGGGTGGTCGGGTGGTGACGCCGACTCCTCTTCCTCCTCCTCAAAGCGTTCCTGTTGCAGCTTGCGCACCGCCAGGAACTCGAGCACGCGGTCCTTTACGTCCTCCAGTCCGTAGTGGTCTTCGTCGAGAATCTCTTCCGCACGCCAGAGGTCGAGCTTGTCGTCGGTGCGTTCGCTCCAGGGCAGCTCGGTAATCCAGTCCAGATAGGTGCGGATGACCTGATACTCGGCGGACTGGGGCGAAGTGCGATTGAGACGCCGCAGCTCGCGCTCGACCTCGTTTCTTGCGGTGTCGGTGAGCTCCAGCTCGGCAATGCGCTCGCGGAGTTCGTCCGCTTCCTCGCGATCTCCTTCCTCGCCCAGCTCCTTGCGAATCTGCTTCATCTGCTCGCGCAGCAGCATTTCGCGCTGACGCTCGCCTAGCTCCTCTTGCACCTTCGCCTGGATGTCCTCGTGGGTTTCGATGCGGACCAGCTCGCGCTCGACCGCCACCAACGCGGCGCGCATGCGCTCTTCGTCGCCGAGCGTTTCGAGCAGCACCTGTTTCTCTTCGGTCGGCAGATCGAGGTAGAAAGCGACCAGGTCGGCAAAGGCTCCGGGGTCGTCGACGCCCTGTATGAGCTGAGTCAGCGCCTCGGCCGAGACGCCCCGGCGGGTGCCCAGCTCGGCAGCCCGTTGGCGCAGCTCCTGATCCATCGCCTTGAACCCGGGGTCGTGTTGGTTGACCACGCTCTGGCGGTCAACGGCGACCAGGGTAGCCCGAAGCATTGATTCGCCGTAGTCGGCGTACTGGATCGCGCGGGCTCTGGTCTCGCCCTGGACCAGCAGCTGAATGCCGCCGCGCACCCGATGCGTCTGAATAATGCGGACGACCGTGCCAACCGCGTACAGGATGCGCGGATGCGGCTCGTCCTGGTTTTCGCTCTGTGCAACCGCGAACAGTCGTCGATCGCGGTCAAGGGCTTCCTGAGCCGCCTCGACGGTTCCGGGTCGTCCCGCGGAAATTGGTACGGCGACGCCGGGGTACACTACGGTGTCGCGGAGCGGGAGCACTGGAAGTGAGAACCTTCGGCTCATATGTTGTAGCCTGGCTGCATGGTGTCTTTTCTGGTGTCTTTCCGTTTCGTTGAAACTTGGGACTACTGCATCAACCCTGCCAGTCCATGGCCGCCGTTTCGGCAGAACGCCGCCGATGCAGGCTGCCAATCTGACAGCGACCAGACCCCCGATGCGGCCATTCCGACGGACCAACACCGTCACAGTTCGCCGACGCCAACTCCAGGAACGAGGACAATGCGATGCCGACCCGGAGCCTTCTCCGCGCCACCGCGATCATGGCGCTGACGCCCATGAACACCCAATCACAGCAGGAGCGCCACGACATGGGGCGCCGTTCCACGGTCTACGCCCCGCGCGCGGCTGCCGCCACCAGTCAACCGCTCGCCACGGGAGCCGCGCTCGAAATCATGCAACGCGGCGGCAACGCGATTGACGGCGCGGTGGCCGCGGCGGCGGTGCTCAACGTGACGGAACCGCACATGACGGGGATGGGCGGCGACGCCTTCTCGATCGTGTGGTGGGCCGAGTCGGGCGAGCTGTTCGGGATCGACGCGAGCGGGCGCAGCGGGAGCGGCATGACGGTGGAAGCGCTGCGGGCGGGCGGACACGACCGCGTGCCCGGGTCGGGCGCCGAAGTCGTGACGGTGCCGGGCGCGATATCGGGCTGGGACGCGCTGGTGGCGCGGTTCGGCAAGCTCACCCTGGCCGAAGTGCTGGAACCGGCCATTCGCATTGCGAGCGAGGGCTTTCCGGTGACGCCCGTGATTGCGCGTCAATGGGCCGGCGCTGCCGAACGCTTGGCGCGCGACGATGGCGCGCGCGCGACCTATCTGATCGACGGCGAGCGAGCGCCCCGCGCCGGGGAGTGGTTCGCCAACCCCGACCTGGCCCGCTCGTTCCAGCGGATTGCCGACGAGGGACCCGGCGCCCTGTACGGCGGCGCGCTGGGCCGGGAGCTGGTCGACGGGTTGGCCGACCTGGGCGGCTTCCTGACGCTCGAGGATCTCGCCGCGCACGAGCCCCGTTGGGTCGATCCGCTCAGCACCGACTTCCGCGGCTACACGGTGTGGGAGCTTCCGCCGGCGGGGCAGGGCATTGCGGCGCTGGAGATGCTGGAGCTTCTGGAACCGATGGACCTGGAAGGCATGGGTCACAACTCGGCCGATTATCTGCACCACCTGATCGAGGTGAAGAAGCTGGCCTTCGCCGACCTGCACCGGTACGTGTCGGACGCCGAGACCATGGAGATCGACCCCGAGTCACTGCTCGCGCCGTCCTACGTCGACGCGCGCCGGGCGCTCATCGACCCGCGGGTCGCAGCCGACCGAGTCAACCCCGGACGTGCGATCACCGACTCCGAGACCATTTACCTGGCGGTCGCCGACGCCGACGGCAACATGGTGTCGTTCATCAACTCGGTGTACTCGTCGTTCGGGTCGGGGATCGTGATTCCCGGCCTCGGGTTCGCCTTGCAGAACCGAGGCGCGGGCTTCGTGATCGACGACGGGCACCCGAACCAGGTCGCGCCGCGCAAGCGCCCGTTCCACACGATCATTCCGGGCTTCGTAACCAGGCACGACGAGCCGCTGATGGCGTTTGGCCTGATGGGCGGGTCGATGCAGCCGCAGGGTCACACCCAGTTGCTGCTCAACATGCTGGTCTTCGGGATGGACCCGCAGGAGGCCGTCGATGCGGCGCGGTTCCGTCACCTTTCCGGCAAGCGCGTGGCGATTGAGCGCATCGGGGGCGAAGCCGCCGCCGATCTGGAGTCGCGCGGCCACGAGCTGGTGGACTGGACGCGCACCGACTTCGGCGGTGCGCAGGTGATCATGCGGTTGCCGCGCGGCTGGGCCGCCGCGTCGGAGCCCCGGAAGGACGGGCATGCCGCGGGGAACTGACGGGGGCGAGGCGCCCGACCCGGCGCCGCCTTACGAGATACCCGAGGAGCGGCTGCCGCGCGGGTTCATCGAAACGCTCGAGCGTCCGCCCGCGACGAAAGCGACGCCCATACCGTCGGCTACGGTCGTGCTGCTGCGCGAAGGGCGCGGCGGTCCCGAAGCGTTGCTCATGCGTCGCAGCCGCGCGATGGGCTTCGTTCCCGGCGCCTACGTGTTTCCGGGCGGACGCGTGGACGCCGACGATGGGCGCGATGCGCTGGTGCGGTACTGGCACCGGTTGGCGCCGGTGTGCGCCGCGTCGCGATTGGGACTGGAGCCGGACGGCGATCCGCCCGCGATTGCCTACTACGGGGCCGCGATCAGGGAAGCCTTCGAGGAGACGGGGCTGCTGCCCGCGACGGTGGCCGCGAAGGGGGCAGGGGCGGGGTGCGCGCCGCCGGGCGAGGAGGCGCTGAGCGAAGCCAGGGAAGACCTCCTGGGAAGGGGGGCATCGTTCGCAGCCGTGCTGGAGAGACTGGGGGAGCGCCTGGACGGCGCCGCGATCGAGTACATCGCCCATTGGGTTACCCCCGCAATCGAACCCCGCCGCTACGACACGCGCTATTTTGCGGCCAAGGTCCCGGCTGAATCGAAAGCGGTTTACGACCGTCGCGAGATGACCGACGCGGTTTGGCTCACTCCGGATGCGGCGCTGTCCCGGCACCGACGCGGGCGGCTACCCATGATTTTTCCGACGATTCGGACGCTGGAAGATCTTTCCGGTTTCGCGACCGTCGAGGAATTGTTGGCGCACTATCGCACGCTGACGATCAAGCGGGTGCAGCCGGTGATCGAACGCACTGCGACGGGGGTTGCTCTGCGGGTCGTGTGAGTCGGCGACCCGGCGCTGCTAGGGGGTCTCCGCCGTCTCGGGCATGGCATCGAGCACGGCGTGCACGACGTCGGTGAACGCGCCGCCCTGAATCCAGCGACAGACGATTACGAGCTCGTTTTCGGGGTCGACGTAGATCAGGTTTGAGCCTGCGCCGGTGTGGGTCCAGGTGTACTCCGGGGCGTTGGGATAACGGCGTTGCCCCGTGTTCAGAGAGAAGTTCATGAAACCGTAGCCCCGGTTGACGTCTCCGGGCGTAGTGGCCATGTCGAACCACTCTTCCGACACCAGCTGCTCGCCGTCCCAGTTGCCCTTGTGCATGGTGAACAGGCCGAAGCGAGCCTGGTCGTACGCGCTGAGAATCATGCCGCCGCCCCAATGCGCGCCGCCGCTGACGGCCTGAACCTGACGACCGTCCAGAATGACCCACGAGTTGTCGTACCCGTGCCATCCCCAGGTCGTGGACGCGCCGATGGGGTCCATGACGCGCTCGCGCAGGATCTCGGGGAGCGGACGCCGCCACACCGCGGTTGCGGCCAGAGCCAGCAGGTTGACGCGGGTGTCGTTGTACTCGTAGACGGTGCCGGGTTCGTTGCGCGGCCGCGTGCCCCAGGTGGAACGGTCGCTGTCGGGACGGTCGGCCCACTCGGGTTTGCCCCACAGCGTGCCTTCCCAGTCGCTCGTCTGCCGCAAGAGGTGATTCCAGGTGATCTGGCGGTTGTGTTCGGATTCGAAGAGCAGCTTTGGCCGCCTGCCGTGCTCGTCGCCCGGCTCTCCGTCGCCGGTTGCCAGGATGATCGGCGGCATGTAGCCGCGCACCTGATCGTCGATGTCCCCGATCAGCCCATGGTCCCAGGCCAGCCCAACGCTCGTCGACAGGAAGCTCTTGGACACGCTGAAGGTGTTGTCGGCTTTGTCCGGCTCGCCCCACTCCGCAATGATGTAGCCCTTGTGCACGATCATGCCGGTTTGAGGGGCGCGGATCGTGAATGGCCCGACGGCGTCGCCCAGCGGTTCACGTCCAAAAGTACCCAAGTGGTTGAAGGCGAGGTCCGACGGCGACTGCGACTCGCCCGCTATCGCAATCTCCATGGCGCGCTGGATCCCGGCAGGGTCGAATCCCGCCGCCTCGGGGCTGCGGCGTTCCCAGTCCGGGTGGCGACCGGGAAAGTACGTCTGGGCGGCGACGAGTTCGGCGGCGGCGAGGAGCAGGACGACGGCCGCGCAGATCGCGTAGACGGGGCGGCCGTGGGGTGCGGTTGGGCGAAGGGTGGCTGCGACTGGGCGCATGGCGGTTTCTCCAGGTTGTGGTTGCAGCGGGCGCGGTTAACGAACTTCGCTTGGCAACCTCCGTACGACCACCCTGGCCACGTCAAACTCGTCAAGCTCGATGAACGCTGCGAGCCCGTCGGGGCCGAAGGCGTCGGGCATCCTGGTCGCATCGGTCGCGTAGGTTCCGACGTATTGGCCGTCGGCGGTCACGACGTCGATGGGCCCGTCGCCGATCAGCTCGTCGCCTTGCCGCATCAGCCAGATCCTCCCCTCCCACGTCGTGAACAGGCTTTGCAGGACGGGAATCTCGTGGTAGAAGGGGGGATCCGCCAAGGTGAAGGACATCCCTTGCACGGACGTTCCCGCATCGCGCGCGCCACCGCCGGAGCTGCCGCGAAACTGGATGACTGCTGTGCGTGCCCCGCCGCCGGGGCCGCCTCGTTGCTGGTCGCGCGTTTCCTCGCGCTGTCTTCTGTACTCTTCCTCGATCCGCGGCGTGACTTCTTCGGGCTGGAACGGGCGCGTGATCGTGCGAATCACGTCGGTGGATCCGGGCGACGTGACCTTGAGCGCGTACGCGGACGAATCCGAATACACGACCGCGCCGTTCGGCAGCACCCCCGCCAGGAGGGGGGGCTCGAACGTGGAGGGGCGCGACAGGCCGGCGAACATCTGGCTGACATCGACGGCTCGTCCCCCAACGGTGACTTGTCCGCCTTCGATCATGCTTTGCCCCTGCGCGCGGGGCGGCCGCCATGCGCTCACCACCGTGTCCATCTGCTGGGCTTCGGCGTCGATCGCCATGCGGATCATGGTCCGGGGGGTTGACGCCTCTGGATCGGGTTCGCGCGCACCGGGCGTTCCGATGACGCCGGAGCTGTTGAGCCAATACACCGCGCCACCGCGCGGATCCGGCGAAATGTCGGCGATGCCCGCAGTTCGCACTTGCGTGCCGAATGCGTTGGTTTCGGTATCGGTGCCGGCGGACCCGGCACGCACCATCCGCACGAATTCGCCGGCGGGGTCGAAGATCTGGTAGGCGCGGTGGCCCATGTCGCCGACCACGGTGGTGCCGTCGCGCAGGACGGCGTAGCTCATGGGCATGGCGAACTCGCCGGGACCCTGGCTCGAGGAGCCGAACTCCTGCACGAACGCGCCGGAGGCATCGAAGACCAGGACGCGCAGCTCGGAGAACGAGCCGCCGGCGTGGTCGAATACGTACAGGTTGCCGTGTTCGTCGAACGCGAGGTGACCGACCCGACCCAACATTTCCCAGGACTCGCCGTCGAGAACGCCGATGCGATAGACCTCGTCGAAATGGGGATCAAGCTGCCGGTCCGCGGCCGGCAGATTGATCGCCTGCTGGGCCTGGGCGGCGGTGACGGGGGGCAGGGTCGCGCCGAGAAGCGCGGCGGCGGCGAGGAGGGTGGCGGGGGTGGGGTGCATTTGTTTGTGCTCCAGGAACCGTGTGGAATTGGTGGTGTGACGGAATTGATGCTGCGACGAACCATCGCATTGGATCAGGCGTGGTGGCGAAACGTTGCCCGACCGCGCACGTTGCCTTCGAGCGAATCCGTGGCCAAGATGTCTGATGAGGCCAGGATGTCTGATGACCAGACCGCACAACCAATCCAACCCCAGGAGGCTTCCGTGACCGCCCCAACGAAAAAACGGCGATTCCTCAAGCCCCTTCTCGCAGTCGCGGCGCTGGCCGGCGTCTCAGCCTGCGAGGCCGAACCGGACCTTTCCATGCTCCTCACCCCAGACGCACTGACCGCTACCGCTCCCGACGTGTTCCAGGCCCGTTTCGAGACGAGCAAGGGCGACTTCGTGATCGAGGTACACCGCGAATGGTCGCCGAACGGCGCCGACCGATTCTACAACCTGGTTGCGAACGGATTCTACGACGATGTTCGCTTCTTCCGGGTGATCAGTGGATTCATGGCGCAATTCGGCATCCATGGCGACCCGGCCGTCGCGGCCGCCTGGCGAGAGCACAGGATTTCGGACGATGAGGTCCTGCGCAGCAACGCGCGCGGATTCGTCAGCTACGCCATGGCTGGTCCCAACACGCGTACCACGCAGGTCTTCATCAGCTACATCGACAACGGACGGCTGGACGAGATGGGCTTCTCGCCCTTCGGACAGGTGGTCGAAGGGATGGAGGTGGTCGACCAGCTGTATTCCGGCTACGGAGAGGGAGCGCCGAACGGCGATGGACCCATGCAGGGGGAGATCCAGGCGCGCGGCAACGAGTACCTGAACGACGACTTCCCGCGGCTGGACTACGTAGTCAGGGCGACGATCGTCGAAGAATGAGGCGCTATGTTGGTCCGGCGGCTCGGTGCTCACGCTGCTGGCACGGGTTGTTGCCCGGGCTGTTTGCCGCGCTGGCGGTGGCGTGCGAGGGGATCGACCAACTTCCGTACGAGTCCCTGGACCCCGCAGGCACTCCCGAGCTGCGGGCCGCCCTCTTCGACACCATCATGGCGCGCACCGAGCGCCGCGAAGCCTTCTCGCCCATCAAGAACGAACGCCTCGGGTTCGATCCGCTCGCCGACATGCGCGCGCTGCGCGACGAGGTGGTTGCAGCCGCGACCGAGGAGGCGCTGTACTATGCGCTCGCTCGCCTCAGTCACGCTCGCCGCGATCGCCATCTCGACGTGCTGCTGGTCCCAGGCGGCCTGACGCTTCCCGACAGCGCCGGGCTGGAGGTCGCGGGCGGCCCGGACCCCGAACCGCCGCGGCAGGCCGCGCTCAAGGTGTTCCCGGACTACTCCGACGATGCCGCCGACTCGGACTACTTCTTGGGACAGAGGGCGTATCCGGCGGACAATCCGCCGATCGGCGACGGTCGGTTCGATGGTCTCCCGGTTGGCAGCCGCGTGGTGCGCGTCAACGGGCTGCCCGTGGCCGAGTGGCACGATTCGGCGGCCGCGTATATCCAGCACTCCACGCTCGCCGGGCTTCGATGGAAGATTGCCGAAGCTATGACCCAGTCGACCGCAGCGTTCCCGCCACACTTGCGCGCCGACACGTTGACCCTGGAGTTTGCGCATTCGGGGCGGGCTGCGAATTCGTTTCGGCTGGAGTACCATCGTCCCGACGACCTCGTCTGGAGCACGGCGGGGGAGCCCGATTACCCGGTCATGTCCGTCGCGCTGCAAACCGCGACCTTCGACCTGCTCATGCCCAAACAGGCGCACGACGCGGACCCGTTCGTCGTCTTGCGTTGGCGAGGCTTTCGCGAAGCCATGGTTGCCGATGTGGACAGCCTGATGGCCTTTGCCGCCGCACACGACCTGCTTGATCACGCCATGGTCGTCGACGTAACGCGCAGCCGAGGAGGATCGCTTGGCGCCTACGCTTTGCAGCGACTGCAATCCAAGCCCTTCAAAACCACCTTCGGCAACTTGCGCATCAGCGACGTCACGCGTCCGTTCATTGAAGAAAAGCGGGAAGACTTTGCAGCCCGCGACATCAACGACGGAGGCGTGCCGGAGACGATTGACGACGGCACGTGGTTGATGGATTGGTTGGAAAACGATGTCCTTGACGCAATCGAGCGAGGCGACGCATACACCAACAACGTCCCGTTCAAGCTTGCGCACGCTCCGCGTGACTCGGACGGAATCCTGGCGCCGGCGCGCGTGCTCGAGTTGATGAGGGCCGAGCGCTAACGGCTCGTGGACAGGACTATCCCGGCATTCGAGCCGTGGTGCGCGCGCGCCCGCGCGTTGACGGGCCGCTGACGGGCAATGACGGAAGCCCGCGCCACTCGGCGTCGCGCCCCGCGCATGGGTCTCGGCATGCGCATCCTGGCGGGGTTGATCGCAGGGGTCGTGCTGGGCGCGTTTCTTGGCGAACGCGCGGTTGTCGTGGAGCCGGTCGGCGACCTGTTCGTCAACCTGCTGGTGTTGGCCGCCGTGCCGTTGGTGTTCTTCAACCTGCTCGCGGGCCTCACCGCGCTTGTCGACATGCGGGCTGTGGGGCGGCTGGCCGTGAAGGCGGTGGGTTCTACCTGACGACCGACGTGATCGCGCTGTTGCTGGGGTTGGGAGCCGCGAAGTTGCTGCAACCGGGCGTGGGGATGACGCTCGCCGAGCAGGGTGCGGGGCCGGTGGGCCAGGCCCCGACCGTGGCCGAGATCTTGCTGGGCATGATTCCGACCAACGCGTTCCGCGCGTTCAGCGAAGGGAACGTGGTGCAGATCGTCGTGCTGGCCGTACTGCTGGGGGTGGCCACGATGGCGCTGCGGGGAAAGGCGCGCGATCGGCTGGCGACGGCGTGGGAGGACTTGGCCAATCTGTTCCGGCGTCTCGTGGACCTGATCCTGTGGACGGCGCCTGTGGGGATCGGCGCGCTCGTAGCCGTGACGGTAGGTCGTTACGGTGCCGAATTGCTCGGCCCGATGGCGCGGTTTCTCGGCGGCGTGTGGGCGGCGCAGCTTGTGATCGTGGCCGGGTACGTGACGCTGCTGCGGTTCTTCAGCGATTTTCACCCCGCGCGCTTCCTGCGCGACACGGGTTCCCTGTGGGCGACCACCGCAGCCACGACATCGAGCCTGGCATCGCTCTCGGTCGGGATGGATACGGCCCGGCGGCTTGGATTGCCTCGCAGCGTGTATTCCTTCACCCTCCCCCTCGGGGCCCAACTGAACAAGGACGGCACCTCGGCCATGCTGGGAGCGGTCTTCGTGTTCACCGCGCAGGCGGCGGGGGTTGGTTTTGCGCCCGCGGATTTCGTGGCGATCGTGCTGCTGGGGCTGTTGCTGTCGGAGGGCTCGGGAGGGATACCTGGCGGCGGGTTCGTGATTGCGCTTATCTATGTGCAGGCGTTCAACTTGCCTGTTGAGGTGGCGGCGATTGTGGGCGGCATTTATCGGCTGGTCGATGTGGGGAACACGACCGTAAACATTATGGGGGACATGGTGGCGACTTCGCTTGTGGCGCGTTCGGAGGCGCGGCGTGCGTGACGCCGGGGACGCGGGCCGGCGAGTGGCGCAGCGCGTGAGGCCGCGGGGGTGCGACGGATGAACCCGGAGATCAGGGCGCTGTTTCCCGGTGCGCGGGAGCAGGCGTATTTCGACATTTCCGCGCGGGCGCTGGTGCCGGAGCCGGTGCGTGCGGCGGTGGTGGAGCATCTGCGCGTCAGGATGCTGCGAGGCGGGGACAAGGATGCGATGCGGGCCGTGGTTGAGGAGAGTCGGGCGGCGTTTGCCCGGTTGATTGGGGCGCGTGCCGACGAGGTGGCGATCACCAAGAACGTGTCCGAGGGGCTGAATCTGTTCAGCGCGAGCCTGCCGTGGGAGGTCGGCGACAACGTGGTGCTTTGTCCGAAATTGGAGCATCCGAACAACATCTATCCATGGTACAATTTGGCCCGATTGCGCGGGGTCGAGGTGCGTGCAGTGGAGCCGGAGGACGGTCGCGTGTCGGTCGAGGCCATGGGGGCTGCGATGGACGAGCGTACGCGGCTGGCGACGATTCCGAGCATCTCGTTTGCGCCCGGGTTCATTACCGACGTGCAGGGGATTGCGGCGGCGGCCCGACGGGTGGGTGCGCTGACGCTAGTCGATGCGGCGCAGTCGGTTGGGGCGTTGCGCACCGACGTACGGGCGTTGGGCATTGACGCTCTGGCGGTCGCTACGCAAAAGTGTCTGCTTGCGGAATACGGCTTCGGTTTCTTGTACGTGCGGCGACGGGTTGCCGAGCGGCTGACGCCGATCCACTTGGCGCGCTTCGGCGTCGACCTTGACGCGCACGAGACGGCGTACGGCGACGGCGAGATCCGCTATCGTGCGGGTGCGCTCCGGTTCGACCTGGGCAACTACAATTATCTTGGCGCGGCGGCGGTCGGCGCGGCGTTGAAGCTGCTCGAAGGGTGGGGCGTTGGGCGCGTGGAGCGGTATGTGCGCGGCTTGGCGGCTACGTTGGCGCGGGAGCTGCTTGCGTGTGGGCTGCCCGTCGTGGGGGGAGCGCCCGGGCCGCATCTTGCGCACATCGTGTCGGTGGGGGAGCACGGCGGAGGGAGGCACTACGCGGTGGACGATCCGGCGATGGCGTCGCTGCATGGGCACCTGGCGCGGTCCGGCGTGCGGCTCGCGATCAGGAGCGGGATGTTGAGGTTGTCGGTGGGGGTGTATAATAGCGAGGCCGACGTGGCGCGGGTGGTGGAGGTGGTGAGGGGGTGGGGGTCGATTGGGAGAGCGTACCGTGGCTGCGCTTGAGCTTGCGGCGCAGTATCGGCCAACGTAGCATGTTCCGTCCGTCCGGGAACGCGGCAGCGGCGCGGACGGGAATTCCCAGCGAAGAAGACTCAAAACAGCGAGGCGACCGGTGGCGAAACATGCCATGGACCACGAAACCAAGATTCTTATCGGCCTGATCGGTCTTTTTTCGATCATAACCGTGGGGACGTTGGCGTTTCGTCAGCCTCCCGTTGTGATTGCGGTTTCCGTCAGTTTGGTCGTCACCGCCTGCCTGTACCGCTTCCTGGGCGGGGTCGAGGGAAGCCGCCTTGTTGTCGCCTCGTTCAGGGCGGGTGGCAGCGTGGCCGTTTTCGGGGCGGCGGTGTGGTTCATTAACGACGCGTTGGAGGCGCGGTATCCGGTTGTCATACCCGAGCGCGAAACCTGGGTCGTGATTGACGAGCGGGGCCTTCCGGTCAATGTCCGAGTCGGCCAGGACGAGGCTGGACCGGACGCTTCCGAGTTTCTGCGCGACGTGACCTGGGACGTCAAGCGAGATGCAGACGTGCTCCGAATCACAGCGGGCGACGGCGAGCACGATTTGGCGAAAGTGCGTCTGCCGCCGGCGCTCTCGTCGCTGGGACTGGTCGTTGGGACGGCGGGTGGCGACGGGCTGCGGTATACGGACGACCTGGAGGAGGGCATGGAGGCCGATCTGTACCCGCCGTACCCCTACCGCATCCGGGCCGATCGATTCGGCGGCGAGCGAAACGGCTTTTCCGTGCTCAACATGGAAGGCGACTCGGTGATCGCAAGCGATGCGCTACGGAGCAAGAGTTTCATGTTCTTCCACCATGAGGGGAAGCACTTCCTGGTTTTTGTCTCCCGGGCCGTTCACAACGAAGGTCCTCCCCGCGCGGCCTTTGGGTTTGCGCAGCTTGATCTGACGATTGACCTGGAGACAATCGGGTCGTGAGCGCAAGGGACGCTCAGCGTTGGGGCCGGGGGTTTCTCTACCGCGAGGCGGGGCCGCAGCAGCAGCTGCAGGCGTTCCTGCAAGGGATCGTCAACAGCGGGGGCCGCATCGAACGGGAATGCGTCTTCGACCGGCGCAACGGCGTGCCGTGGCACGAAAGGGTCTTCCGTCGCGACGAAACGTTCGGAACGCGCCAGATCACCGTCTGGGGGATGTAGCACCTACTTAACACTTGACTTGGAGAAATCAGTTCATGAGCAAGAACAACGAGACTGCACGCAACCACGCCCACGAGCCACCCGACCTCGATTCGGTGGTCTTCAAGTCCGACCGCCCCTGGCCCAATGCCCGCCTGAAGGTCGCGGCGATCATTGGGCACGCGACATCGCAGTCCGTACGCATGTGGTTCCGCACCGGGTCGATCGGGACGTTCACCGTGATGCTCTACGATTGCACCGAGGCCATGGGGTCCTCCTCCCTTCGCCGCGAAGTGCGCGCAGCACTCGCGCCGGTCCCCTTGACGGCGGCCGAAGCGGGCACGCTCCTGAGTCCGTCGCATACCCTGTCCTTCACCGTGTCCGACTACGCAAGAGACACGACGCACGTGCTCGACATCGACGGACTGGAGGCGAACCGCCGCTACGGTTACGTCTTGCACTCCGACCAGGACGAGGGCAAGGTGGTCCTCGGACACAACCGCCTGAGAAGCTTCCGTACGCCACCCGCCGAGGAAGAACAACGACCGTTTCAGATCGCCATGTTCTCGTGCCACATGCCCTACAAGACGAGCGGCTTGTTCACGAAGCGTACGAACGTCGGCGACATTGACACCTGGGATTTCCTTGGGGCGACGCTGCGCAGGCACTCCGAAGATGTCGATGTAGTCATCGCGGGCGGCGATCAGTGCTATAGCGACGGTGTCGATACGTTGAATATCTGGAAGCTGCTCAACCGCACGATGCGCCGTGAAGGGGACCAGCTGTTTCCGACCGAAGCCGCGATGCGAACCTGGTATCGCGACATCTACCGCGGCTACTGGGGATTCGACGGCGTTCAGCGCGTATTCGAATCCTTCCCGAGCTATATGATCTGGGACGATCATGAAATTGGCGACGGGTGGGGTTCGCACTACCTCGCCGACGACGGTCCCCACGACGGCCTGGCGCACGTCTTGCCCAACCTGGGCGAACGAAGCCTCACGCGCGACGACGGGCGCGAGTTGCTGCAACGAATGTTCAGGGCCGCGAGCCGCGTTTACGGCGAGTATCAACACAGCCACAACCCCGTGACCGACGACAACACGTGGGATTATTCGTTTCGGCGTGGCGGCGCGGCATTCTATGTGCTCGACGGTCGCGGACACCGCAACATCGAGCGGGAGAGTTATCGCACCCTTGGCGAGGCCCAGTTCAGGCGTTTCGAAGCGTGGGCCGAAGGACTGGATCCTGAAGAAACGCCCTTCATGTTCGTCGTCTCGGCCGTACCCGTGCTCCATGCGAAGGCGGCGCTGGTCTCGTCCGACCTCCGATTCCCGTTGCGCCAGGCCGGGCTCGGCGACGATCTCCGCGACGCATGGGAGCACCCGCTCCACAACGAAGAACGATCCGCGCTGATGGAGGTTCTCTTCCGCGCTGCCGAGAAGGGCGTGCGACCTTGCGTGCTAAGCGGAGACGTGCACGTGTCGGCGGCGTTCAGCATTGACGACGACCGGGGCAACCGCGTGTGGCAGCTTACGTCGAGCGCGATCACGTACCACATCCCCCGTGCGCTGGGGTGGGCATTGCGTTTCGGGGCTGCAGACGAGGGCGAGACCGACGAAGGGCATCGGTTCCGGCGCCTCCTGCTCTACACCGGCAGCTCGTATGCGCTGGTGAGCGTTGATCCGCAGGCCGACGAGGCGTGGTTCAAGCTGTACGGAGAGCAAACGGTCGAAAGGCCCGGCGACGAGCGTAATCGCAAGGCCGTACCCTTGAGCCATTCTCTCGCGAAAATCCGGTTGTTCTAGGTACCTTGTCGGGATGCGCTACTTCAACAAGGAGGGGCCGGTAAGGCAGGGCGAGCACTACAACGTCGCGCCACTCTCGCGAATCGACCGGGAAGTGGTTTTGGACTTGATCGCCCGAAAACGGTACTTCGTCCTCCACGCACCAAGGCAGACGGGGAAGACCACGGTGTTGGGCGCGTTGAGGGATCTGCTCGTCTGGCCCGATCCGGGACTCTGTTGCCGGCGGGTCACGAGCCGCGGAACAGCGAGTTGTCGTCGAATGCAAGGTTGTTCGCAGGGGACTGAGGGCCACCATGCGCGAAGGGCTGAGACAGACGTCCGGATACATGGACATCTGGGATGCGGCAGAAGGCCATTTAGCACTTTTCGACCGGCGCGATGACGTGTCTTGGGACGAGAAGGTGTTTCGTCGCGACGAAAAATCCGGGACGCGCCGGATCACAGTTTGGGGGATGTAGCGTCTGGGGCCGGAGCTCTTATTCCCGACGCAACAGGCGCTCCATCTCGTACGCGCGACCCGCGGCGATCACCATCCGCACATTGCGCACGGCGCGAATATCGGCCAGGGGGTCGCCGGCGATTGCGATCAGGTCGGCCAACGCTCCCGGCTCGATCGTTCCCAGCAGCCCGCGGTATCCCAGCGCTTCCGCGGAAGCGGAGGTGGCGGACCGCAACACGTCGACGGGGCGCATCGGCCCGTAGCGCACCATCGCTTCCAGCTCGGCTTGAAAACTGAGCCCGGCCGGGTTGATGGGGGCATCGGTGCCGACCACCACGCGCCCGCCTGCGGCAAGGACCCGGCGGGGGAGCGACGCCATGTCGCGAACGAGCTGCGCAGCCACGTCCAAGTCGGCGCGCCCCAGCGCAGGGTCGCCCGCCCACGGGACGAACGTCCGCACGCGGGGATCGTTGAGCAGAGACGGGTCCTCGGAAACGAGCAGTCGGTACGCGCCGTAAATCCCGATCGTGGGGGTCAGGGTCATGCCCGAAGCCGCCAGCAGGTCAACCACGTCGCCGTAGCTTCGATTCAGCTCCGACACCTTGGTCGAATAGCCGCGCCGACTGGTTCCCCGAACGTGTTCCACTCCGTCGGCCCCGAACGCGACCGCCGGGTAAAGCTCATGCGACGTAACCGGCAAACCCAAGGCGTGCGCTTCGGCCACCACCCGCTTCTGCGCCGGGTCGGAAAGGCGCACATAGGTCTTCACCAGGTCGTAGTCCATGTCTTCGGCAAGGCCCATCTCCAGCCCCACCTGGGCCGAACCGCCCAGCGCCGAAGCGCCGGGATAGTAGATGCGGCTTCCGTCGATAGTTCCTCCCGTGCCGAACCAGCGCGGCGCGATGCGCTTGCCCGATTCTCCCGACTCCCTGGCTTCCGCAATCTCCCAGGCATCGCACGCCGGACAGCGCACGGTCGTGACCCCCCACGACAGCCACTGCCTGCCACCCTGTTCGCCTGAACCGATGCCGCCGTGGGCATGCATTTCGATCAACCCCGGCATTACCACGTTCCCGGTCAGGTCGATCACGCGGTCGGCTGCACGTTCGGGGTCGGCGGGTCGGACGTCGATGATTCTGCCCGACTCGATCATAATGTCGACGTCGCGGCGCAACGAATCGGAACGTCCGTCCCACACGGCGCCCGCCCGGATCAGCACGGTGCCTGTGGTCTGCGCCCGCCGCCATTCCAACGACAGTGGAATTTTCTCCACGGCGCCGCCGTCGATGTCGACCCGACGGTATCGGGAGCCCGACATGTATGCGATCGACCTGGAATCGGCGGTCCATGTTGGATCGGCAGCCGGGTTGTTGCTCAGACGACGAGCGCTCGAGGCCGTTGCATCGCCTTCACGATCGGTCTGCACGGCCCACAGAACCCCTTCCGAGACCCATGCGGTCCACCATCCGTCCGGCGAGCGCACCGGGCCGTCCGTGCCCCTGCTGCCCACCGACAGGGCCGGCAGATCGAGGAATCGCTCGGCCAATTGCGACTGCGCGAACCCGCTCGACACGGACGCGAACCCGCTCCATGCGGACACGGCGGGAGTCGGTGGTCTGACCGGCAGGGCGAGCGCGCGGTTCACTCCTTCGCGAAATCGATCCGAATAGCGCCAGTGAGCCGACACCGCGACCGACCGACCGTCGGGCGACCACGACGGACGCCCCGCCCCGTTCAACCCGCCCCGAATCGGGCGCACGGCGCCCGTTGTGAGATCCACCACGCTTACCCCGACCTGGTATCCCGACCCAACGAACGCAATTTGCGTGCCGTCGGGCGACCACGATGCGAGCGTCGCGCCGGCACCCTGGGTTATCCGCTCCACGGACGAGTCGGTGCGCCGCAACACGTACAGATCGAGCGTGCCGTCGCGATCGGACGAGAACGCTAGGCTGGAGCCGTCGGGCGACCACGCGGGGTCCGTCTCGACCCACGGGTCGTCGGTGATCCGTTCCGTATCGCCGCCGATCGTGTGAATCCAGAGGTCTCCCAGGGCCGAAAAGGCAACCTGGCGCCCGTCGGGAGAGATTGCCGGCGAAACGATTCCCTTGACGGGGAACGGGCCGGGCGCGACCAAGTCGCGGGGTTTGCGCTCGTACGGTTCCCGATTCAGAGTGACGGTCGCCCGGAACGGAACGTCGGTGCGGGTCTGCCCAGCGAAGTCGCGCCAGCGAATGTGCCCGTCGGCGGTGTAGAAGTAGCCATCGGGAGTCGCAGCGACCCGGAAGGGAAAGACGTCTTCGTCGGCGTCCGTCAACGTGCGCGTGGCGGACTGGGGTCGGGCGTCCCCCTGGTCGGCAGGGGCGGTCTCGGCAGGCACATGATCAGCGCCCACGGCGCGCAGCGTGGAACGCCCGTCGCCAATCAGGTTGTAGATCACGGTGCGCCCGTCCGTGGTCCATGCCGGCGCGTTTGCCTGAAACCCCTCGTCCGTCGCAATTCGCCGGAAAGCTGGGTTGGTTTGCGCTCCGTCGGCCACCCAGATTCCCCCCGCGTCCGCACCGCCCGTCGCCGTGTACGCGATCGTCCCACCCGACGGAGAAAACGCCGGCCCGAATTCGCTGCCCTCGTCCGTCGTGATGCGGTCCATCGCACCGTCCGCAACCGTCAGCGTCCAGATGTCGTAGCTCCCACCCCGGTCGGAACTGAACGCGATCCGGTCGCCCAAGGGCGAGAAATGCGGTTCCCGATGATCGGATGCGCCCGTGGTGTGGCGTTCAAGGCGCGACCCGTCGGCGGACACGCTCCAGATGTGGTAGTTCCCGTCCCAGTAGGCCTGAAACGCGATTCGGGAACCATCGAGCGACCAAGTTGGCTGCCTGGCGTCGCCCAGAGGATCCGTGAGCGCCCTCGCTTCTCCGCCGGATGCCGGCACGACCCAAATGCGACCCAGCAAGTCGAACGCCAGCGTGGCTCCGTCGGGAGACAGGGCGACGGCAATGTTGGTGCCTTCGGTTAACGTGACGTCGAGATTCGATGAGATGGCAACGCCCGACACCTGAGCCTCGACCGCGACCGGAACAAACAGCTCGGCGAAGGAGAGAACGGCCGCAGCGCGCACTGCAAAGTCTTTCATTGTGCCCCACGTCATGAGGTGATTGAGGAACAGGACGTTGTCCCGCAATTCAAGTTATGGTACGGGCTTCTTTGCGTCACGCAGTCTTCGTTGGTACCATGCGACATGGTCATGAACCCCCATTCCTCCCAGCGGAAGGGCTCGGCGCGGTCGTTGGCGCGCACACGCTTGAGAACCTCGACGACGAGACTCTCCACGCCACCTTCAGAGAGACGCTGACGCCATGCGCTACTTCAACAAGGAAGGGCCGGTAAAACCCGCCAAGCACTACCACATCCCACCGCTGTCGAGGATCGACCGGGAAGAGGTTCTGGACCTGATTGCCCGGGAGCGGTACTTCGTTCTCCACGCGCCACGGCAGACGGGGAAGACTACGATCCTGCGCGCGTTGAGAGACATCCTGAATGCTAGCGGGGAGTATCGGTGCGCTTACGTAAACGTGAAACCGGCGGCGCCCGCGCGAGAAGCACTCGCCTTGTGGGCGGCATCAAACCCGAAACCCCTAGCATCATGAGGCCCGAGATCTGGCGCCCCCTGACCGGCATGCCCGACGGCGCGCACGGCTGGGTCCTTCCCGGCTACGACGAACTCGCCCGCGAGTGGGCGTCGCAGACGGCAGCACTCAAGGACCGCGCTCAGCCGCGAGCCTTCGTCGATGGCTGGCTGCGAGAACGGGCGCGCGCCTTCGCAATCGAGAACGGCGAGATCGAAGGCCTCTATACCATGAAGCGCGGCATCACGGTGCAGCTGATCGCGGAAGGGCTCGGCGCGGTCGTTGGCGCGCACACGGTCGAGAACCTCGACGACGAGACCATTCAAGGTCTTTTGGCCGACCAGGAAACGGCGCTTCAGATGGTCTTTGACGACATCGCGGACGGGAGACCGCTTACCCAGCATGCGATCAAGTCCTGGCGCCAGCTTCTCACCCGACATCAGGCCACGGTGGCCGGGATCACGCTCGACGGTCGCCGAGTCGAAGTTCCTTTCCGGCGCAAAGGTGAATGGAAGATCAAGCCCAACAACCCCAAGCGTCGGGACGGCGTGGTCCATCAGTACTGTCCACCGGAGCAGGTCCAGGTGGAGATGGACCGGTTTCTCGCCTGCTACGAAGACATTCGCGAGGCGGGCTACCCCACCCAGGTCGAGGCGGCGTGGCTTCATCATCGGTTCGTGCGCACCCACCCCTTTCAGGACGGCAACGGCCGCGTCTCGCGCTTGTTGATGGCGTACGCGTTCACCCGGCAGGGCCAACCGCCTCCGGTGATCAGTCACGAGATCCGTCCCGACTACGTCCTGGCGTTGGAAGACGCAGATCGCGGGGACCTCCGCTCGTTGAGCGACTTTATGGGCGACTTGGCCATCGTGACTCTCAGAAGCGCCGTGCGGCTGGGTCGCCGCGCTCTGTCCGGCGACCTGCGTCGCCCCAACGGCAATGGCGGGTACACCATCGGCACGACATATTATCCGCCGCGGGAATGACACATACACCCCACGCGCCACTCGTGACGTGGTCGTCGTCGGACCCGCCGGTGGCCACTGTAGACAGCAACGGGCTTGTGACGGCCGTGGACAACGGCACGGCAACGATCACGGCGACGGCGGGATCGGTGTCGGCAACCGTGACGGTGACTGTCGTGCAGGTCGTGAGTGCGGTGGAGGTGGAGCCGGGGAAGGGAACGATCGTGGAGGGCGACACGTTGCTTGCGACGGTGTTTGACGGGAGGGGCGGTGTGGTGGCAGGGGAAGTGGTGGAGTGGTCGTCAAGTGACCCGGACGTTGCGGCGGTGAATGCCCGTGGACTGGTTCGAGGCGTGACAGAAGGATCCGCCACGATCACGGCGGTGGCCGGGAAAGTGCGGGGAGACGCCAACCTATTTGTGGTCAGGCACCCGGATCGTGCCGCGCTTGAAGCTCTCTACAGTGCGACTGCGGGTGACGGTTGGATAAACAACGAGAACTGGCTTACCGACGCCCCGCTGGGAGATTTGTACGGCGTTGCGACCGACACCAATGGCAGGGTAACGAGTCTGCGCCTGTCGGAAAACGGCCTTCGCGGTGTACTTGAGCGGTGCGGTTTCTCCTCAACTCGGTCACGCCACCAATCTGTTGGGCACTTATCTGGACAATAACGCGCTTACGGGCCCGATTCCGGCAAGCTTGGGCAACCTCGCCGAGCTCTTGGATTTGTCGCTCCGCGGTAACCAGCTTACGGGCTCGATTCCATCGGAACTCGGAATCTCACTGCCTTATTGCAACTGAAGCTCGACGGTTGAGCGCGACCGGCTTCCTCTCCCCCGCCTACCCTTCGCCCACATCACCATCATCCCCCACATCCTCGCCATCCTCGCTGGGCTCCGCCGTCTCCCCGTCGCCGCCGTCTTCATCGGCACCCTCCTCCGAGTCTTCACCCGCCGCCTGTTCTTCTTCCCATTCCCGCATCTGTTTTTCCAGCACCAGCTCGTCGATCGCGGCCAGCATTCCGCCCTTCCGCCTGTTGACGTACCGCACTACGCCCTCTTCGTCCAGAACGTAGATCGTCGGCCAGCCCGAAACCCCCCATTCCGTGGCGATCGGACCCTCGGCTGCGACCACGTCGGCGTCGGGCTGACTGTGACCGTCCCACCACGTCCTGTAGTGGAGCCCTTCGTCCTCCTTGCTCTGGACGGCGGTCTCCAGCAGGGCATCGCTGTTGACGCCCAGCAAAACCACATCCTCTTCGTCGTAAATGTCCAGCAGGGCCCGCTGATACGGATATTCGGAACGACACGGTCCGCACCACTGACCCGTAAAGACAATCGCCACAATCTTTCCCCGGTATTCTTCCAGCTCGAACTCTTCGCCGTTGGTGTCGGTGCCCAAAATGTTCGGCGCGACGTTGCCGGGCGTCAGGTACTGCGCTACGAAGCGGTGATTGTCGAACTCTTCCGCCGCTTCCGGGTATTTGGCCTTCATTTCGTCGAAGAACGCCAACACGCGGGCGGTCTGCTCGTCGTTGATCCGCCCGTACTGCAAACGATTCACGAACCGCCACGACAGGAGGCCGGCTTCGTTCCCGGCATCGGCGGCCACCTCGGGGAGGGCTAGCGTGGCCCTCACACGCCTACGAGACGGTCCACCTGCGCATCGGTGAAGTCTTCGCCATCTTCGGGATAGCTTTCCCTGTCGCCGAACGGCGCAACCAGCTGGCCGGTTAGGGCGGGCGGTTTCGGAGACGTACTGGCGCTGGCCCACGATTCCATCAACTGGGTTTGACGCTCCAGCATGGCGGCATGATCGGGATGGCGCTCGACCGCTTCGGCGATGAAGGCTCCGAAGCGCTCCACCTGTGCATCGGACACTTCGGGAACGGCGATTCGGCGCATGAATCCCCACAGGTGTATCTCCGCTTCGGCCTCGAAGTCGGCCAGCGTTTCTTCCGCTTCCAGCGCCACGCGCAGATCGTCCAGAAGCTCGTCGAAACGTTCGTCTTCGAGGGGCTCCCCGTCGTTGACGTAATCGCCGATCGGCGGGAACCACATCCGCTGGATGGCGACGGGGAAGTCGGGTGCCGAGAAGTCTTCGGCGGCGGCGTCCGGGGCGTCGGAATTGCCCGCGGAAGTCCTTCCCAAGGCGAACGAAACGGCGACCGCGCCGATCAGGACGACTGCGCTGGTCAGGGTGATTGGCTTGCGCATGGCGAACCTCCTGCAAGATGAGATGAGTCACAATCCGGGAGCGCGCCATCAAGGAATTGAATGAACTCCGGCTCGTCGCGGGTAAGTCCCAGAAAAGTGTCTATGGTGGCTCCATGTCCGTCGATCACCGCGTAGAGCGGCAGCGCGATAGTGCCGAATTCGTCTCGTTGGTACTGCATCTGGTCTTCGTAGACTTCGCCTTCGCCGTCCGTGTAAAGCCTGAGCAATTCGAAGCGCTCCAGACGGGCTTTCACCTCGGGAACGGTGAACATGTTCGACTCCATCCAGCGGCAATTCGTGCATGTGTAGCCCGTGAAGTCGATGAAAACCCGGCGGTTCGATTCCAGTGCGGCCGCCTGCGCGCCTTGCAAATCGTTCAGGTGCCACGGCAACCCCTCGCGCTCTTCTCCCCTTGCAGCCATGGCCAGGGCGCCGGCCGGCGTGTCTTCGAATCTGGGGGGAAGGAAGGACTCGATCTCGCCCATCGGACGACCGTCCAGACCGGCGGTCAGCCACACGCCCAGAACGGCAAATGCCGCCGCGAACGATGCGCCGACGGGACGCGCGCGGGTCCGGCGAGATGTGGGTTGCCACGCGAACCCGGGGGACTTCGCCAAGCGGCCCAGGCCCGGCAGTCTCGCGCCCGGCAGGTACGTGCCCAGCAGGTACGCGGCGATGACCCCGCACAAGAGCGCCCACGCCACCAGCACGACCTGCCGGGAAAAAACACCCCAACCCATCACCAGGTCCGCGTTCGACACGAACTTGAGCGCCGCGCCCAGCTCGATCAAGCCCAGCACGACCTTGACCGACTGTAACCAACCCCCCGACCTGGGCAGCGATTTCAACAAACGGGGCGCAAGCGCCAACAGGAAGAAAGGCGCGGCGAACGTGGTCGAAAAGACAAGCAGGCCAACCGCTGGCTGTTGCCACTCTCCCTGAGATGCGAGAACCAGCAGCGTTCCCACGAACGGGGCCGTGCAGGTGAAGGTGGTGATTGCGAACGTCGCGCCCAACAGCACGGCGCCCGCGCCACCGCTCGACGCCCGCTTCCGGGTCAGTCGATCGAGGCGCGTGAGCACAACGGACGGCACCCGAATCTGGTAGAAGCCGAAAAAATTGAACGCAAAGGCGACGAACATGGCCGCGATTGCCAGATTGACCCACGGGCTGGCCGCAAACCGACTCACGCCCGCTGCGCCCACCAGCATGGACGTAACGAGTCCCACCGCCGTGAAGGTGCCCACCCAAGCCCGCCGCGAACAATATGGCGTTGCGCGCGTTGGCGCCGCGCTGTGCGGTGCCGTGTTTGGCGAAATACGTGGCCGTAATGGGGATCATCGGGAAGACGCAGGGCGTAATGAGCGCAAATGCGCCAGCCGTTACGGCAAGCCCGAAAAATGCCCCGTCGATCATGGCCGGGATGGATTGAGCCGCACGGTCAGACGCTCGGTCTGGGCGGGCAGGCAAATCCGGTTCGTACAGGCCTGGTAGCGCGCATTGACGCGAATGCGGGGGCGTGCCGGGTCGACCGGGGCCGCGATCGTGACGGGCACGACGTATGCAACCGCCCCTTCGTGCACTTCAACCTGCATGTCGAAGTTCTGATCGTGTCTTTCGGTGGGACTGCTTCCCGTCACTTCGCCGTCGAGCAGGAACGGCTGGTCGTCGGGGACCGAAATGCGGGTTGCGACCGGCCCGCCCGGGCCCTGGGTGATCGAATAGATGTACCAACCCGAATCGATCGCGGCGTTGACCCCCACCTTTATCGTCTGGCCGGGACCGATGTCGCCCTCGTGCAGCCTGGCGCTCCAGTGCACGGGGTCCTGCGATGCGTCCCGTACGACATTTTCGGCGGAGCCGTAGGGGGAGTCGGAATCGCCGGCGAACGTCATTCCCGAGGCGAACGAGACGGCGACCGCCCCGACCATAACGCCTGTGACGGCGACAACGACCGGGCTGGTCAGTGTGATTGACTTGAGCATGGTCGAGAACATATGTGATCTGGTCCCCGGACACAAACGAACTCGGGTTGTTGCTTTACAGCGGGCGTTCCTCATTCTATAGGCCATTCCTGAAGCCCGCAAATCGACTGTCCCTGCAGCCGATGTCGATTAGGCAGGCCGGCGATCGTCTTCGCGCGTTCGTTGCGAACGGTGGCGGGCTTATGGTCGCGCTCAGCGAAGGGGCGCGTCTTCCCCAGGCCCATGCGGACCTGTTTCCGGCAACCGGCGGCCGCAGACCCAAGCGGCGGGGGCCTCTCCCACTCGAACGCTAATGATCTGGGGCGGACGCGACGAAGACGGCGCGCCTTACCTGGACCCGGCCTTCGTCCTCGACGCAGCACCGTCTCTCCCGTCAACGGACGGCGAGTACGCCATTGTGGGAGCTTCGGCAGATGGTACGCAGCTGTTCGCCTACGCCTTCGATATGCCGGCACTCGGCGACGCGACCGGCGAAGAAACGAGCTTCCTCCGCAACCCACAGAACGGCCAAGTGCGAGGCTTCCTGCGCGGCGAGTCCGCCATGGCCATGCCGCACGGCGACACCGGAACCGGCGCCGGACTCGAGGCCTTGTTCAGCCGCCGGCTTACCCCGCACCCCCCCGTCCGCCCGGTGAACACATGGCGCAACCCACCCCACCCTCCCTACCATGGGTGTGACCCCCCACCCCCACGACCAGGAGCCCCGCCATGCGCGCCACCTCAACACTCCCCACCCTCCTCGTCCTCACCCTCACGGCCACCGCCACCTCTGCGCAGGAGCGCCAGAACCCGTACGGCGAATGGCGCTACCAGAGCGCGGACGCCTGGGGCACGCGCTACTCGCCCGTCAACCAGATCAACGCGGACAACTTCGCGGACCTCGAGGTCGCCTGGGTGTGGCACGCGAACAACTTCGGCCCCGACGTGGACCCCCAGATGAAGTCCACTCCCACCTATGTCGACGGCATGCTGTACACCGTGGCGGGACAGCGGCGCACGGTCGCGGCGATCGACCCAGCCACCGGTGAGACCGTGTGGACGTATCGGGAGCCCAACACGACCCGCTGGGAACGGTCAATGCGGCAGAATTACGGCAAGGGCGTGGCCTATGGCGAGCTGGACGGTCGTGGCGTGATCTACTACACGTCGCCCGCGTTCTTCCTGCACGCGCTCGACGCAAAGACCGGGCGCCACGTCGAGGGATTCGGCCAACCCGTTCCAATCGAGGGGTTTCCGCAGACCGGCGTGGTTGACATGCTGCCGCCCCTTCTCGACGGTTGGGGTCCCTGGGAGGGCGCCGAGGAGGACTACGATCCCGATTACGGCATCCCGCGCGATCTCGGCTACATCACCACCTCGTCGCCGCCGATCGTGGTCAACGGCACGGTCGTGGTGGGCAACTCCGCCGAGCAGGGCTACTACCAGACCCGCATCGAAAACGTGCCGGGCGACATCCTGGGCTTCGACGCGCGCACCGGCGAGCACAAGTGGAAGTTTCACGTCATCCCCAGGCCGGGCGAGTTCGGCCACGACACCTGGGAGAACGACGCGTGGCAATACACCGGCGACGTGTCCTCGTGGGCGCCCATGTCCGCCGACTACGAGCGCGGCATCGTCTACATTCCCACCAACCCGCCCACCATCGACTACTTCGGCGGCTTCCGACCCGGCCACAACCTGTTCGGCACCAGCGTGATAGCCCTCGACGCCGCCACCGGCGAACGCGCGTGGCATTTCCAGATCGTCCACAACGACCAGTGGAACTACGACCTGCCCAACGTGCCCATCGTCGTCGATCTCACGGTTGACGGTCAGCCCGTGCCCGCGGTCGTTCAGACCACCAAGACCGGCTACATCTTCGCCTTCAACCGCGAAACCGGCGATCCCGTCTGGCCCGTCGAGGAAATGGCGGTTCCCCAGACCGAGGTCCCCGGCAACTGGACTGCCGCAACCCAACCCGTGCCCACTCGCCCCGAACCGATGGAGCCGATCGGCCTTTCCGACGCCGACGTCGTCGACTTCACCCCCGAGCTGCGCGCCGAAGCCATGGACATTCTCAGCCGCTATCGGGTGGGCGGTCCCTTCATGCCGCGCCTGTACGAAGGCTACGACGGTCCCGTAGCCGAAAACATCCGTTGTTACGGCGGTCTCAACATCACCCATCCCGCCACGCTCGACCCCACTACGGGCATCCTCTACGCGTCCCATCGGCGCAATTGCAGCGGCGGTCGCGTGGGCCCCGGCGCCGACGCCGACGATCCCGACGACCCCAAAACGACGGGCCTCACCATTTCTCAATGGGTCGCAGGCGCCGGCGGCGGATTGCCGCGCGTCCAGGGCCTGCCGATCGCCAAACCCCCGTACAATCGCGTTTCCGCATACGATATGAACACCGGTGAACGGCTTTGGTGGATTCCGATTGGAGAGGTCGACCAGAGCGTTCGCGACCACCCGGCCACTCAGGGCATCGACCTGTCTCGCGCCGGCGGCGGAGGACTATCGATCCAAATGGTCGCGGGCGACCTTCTCTACACGACGGAAGGGTCCAACGGCCCGCCCGTGCTCAACGCCCACGACAAAGCCACCGGCGAGCTCGTCGGCACGGTGGAGATGCCCGGCGCCGGCCAATACGGCATGATGACGTACAGTCACGAGGGCCGTCAGCACGTCGTGGTGCAGGTGGGCCGACCCGGAAGGTTGGTGGCGCTGCGGCTACCGGAGTGAGTGCCGCATGTGAATCTGTTCGCGCAGCCTAACGATACAGCGCCGGATGCCCCCCAGTGTGCACGAGCACCGCTTCCGACCCCGCAGGAACCACCCCGCCCCGAATCCACGCGATCATCGCGGCGGCCGCCTTGCCCGTGTAAACGGGGTCGAGAATCACGCCGGCCCGCGCCCCGAACAGCACGATCGCCGCTTCGCATTCCGGCGTGGCACAACCGTAGCCGGGACCCACGAACTGGTCTGTGGTCAGGACCGCCGCTGCCACGGCCTCCACCCGCTCCACCAATCCGGCACCGCCGCGCGTTTCCGCGCTGCCGCCACCGTCGAGCAGCTGAGCGGCGGCGGTCGCGATCTCGGTCGCCCGGCGCCGAATGGCTGGCGCCGGGTCGTCGGGGCTCACGCCGACGAGCCGCACGTCCCACCCCAGGATCGCGCTGCCCAGAATCAGGCCCGCCAGGGTGCCGCCCGAAGACGACGACGCGAACAGCCAGGGCGGCGCGGCCCGCGCCCCACGCGCGTCGCGATACTGGTGGTAGACCTCGACCAGCGAGTGCACGTACCCCAACGCGCCCCGCGCGGTCGATGCTCCCACCGGAACGACCAGGGCCTTGCCGCCGCCCGCCTCGATGCGCCGCGCTTGGTCGTCCATGCCGCGCGCACGCTCGGCGGCGTCGGCGACGGTCACGATGCGCGCGCCAAGCAAGCGATGCAGTCGCGCGTTGCCGCGCGCCGGATCGTCGGGTCGCCCGTTGATCACGAGCGTACAACCAAGGCCGAGCTGGGCGGCCGCCGCCGCTGTCACCCGGCAATGGTTCGAGTGGGGTCCTCCCGCGGTGATCAGGTGGGTCACGCCCGCCAGCCGCGCGGGGTCCAGCTCATACTCCAACTTGCGGACCTTGTTGCCGCCCAGGCCGAGACCGGTCCAGGCGTCGGCCTTGACGAAGACGCCAACTTCGGGACCAAGCCGGGCGGCCAACGCGGGAGCAGGGAGAAGCGGCGTGGGAACGTTGCCGAGAGAGGTGCGCCCGATGTGCGCCAGGCGTTCGAGTTCGGGAAAACGCCGTCGCATGGCAGGACCAGTCACACCACCGCGACCGCGACCCGTCGCGCCACGTTCGCCGACAGCCGCAACGGTTCCTCGACGCCGTTTACCACCACAGTAACGCTCCCCCCGTCCTGCCCGCTCTTCCGCACGAGCGCGGCGGCGCCCGGCACCAGGCCGACCGACTCGAAGAAGCGCAGCCGCGCCGGATCCTGATCCGACACGGACTGCACGGCGATGCACGCCTGGGCCGCAACTTCGTCGAGTCGCGGATACCGGGTCGGGTCGATCTCGCCGCTCCGTGTCGGGATCGGCGCGCCGTGCGGATCGGTGGCGGGATTGCCCATGGCTTCGGCCATGCGGTCCACCAGATCGTCCGAGGCGGCGTGCTCGAGCCGCTCCGCTTCCCGATGCACGTCTTCCCACCCATAGCCAAGGTGCGTCACCAAGTAGGACTCGATAATGCGATGGCGTCGCAGGATCTTGAGCGCTTCGCGGTTTCCGGCGTGCGTAAGGCGCACGCCCCGATACGGCTTGTGCTCCAGCAAGCCGTCCTCGGCCAGGCGACGGATCATGCCGCTCACTGAACCCGGTTGCACGTCCAGCGCCGCCGCAAGGCGGTTCGTACCGGCTGGCTCGCCCCGCTCGTTGAGGGCGTAGATGGCCTTCAAATAGTCTTCCACGGAACGCGACAGGCCACGGGTGCTCATAATCGCAAGATAATGGCAGATTGGAATTCCCGGCCCAAAGTGGCGATAATTCGTCTTCCGTGGTTGACACCTCTTGCTTGAAGGAGGCAAGGTGGTAGACTCGGTCGCCGTCGACGCCAAGCGAATTCTTCTTCGTTACGGTACCCCGATTTCGGTTATGGACAAGATTTCCAAGGAAGAGCGCATTCGTCTGGCGCGAACCATTGCCCGGACCGCGCTGCCGGAGCGCCAAAAACGCCTCCGCGAATTGCTCACCGAATCGGGCCACATCAAGAGCCCGCCGTAACCGCCCCGCCGTAACAGCGGTCGGTGCCGCTTCATGCTGAACAACGCCCCTACGCCCGTCAGGTGGCTCCCCGCGCTCGCGAGCATTGCGTGGGGAGCGTTGGCCTGTTCCACCAGCGACCTGGTCGACACGCTCCCCGACCTTAGCTGCGGCGATCTCGACCCCGTGTTTCTGGCCGACGGCGGCGTCGGCAGAGACGGCATTCCCGCTCTCACCGACCCCACGTTCGTGCCGGTCGAGACCAATCCGGCCATCGAATACCTGAGCGACTTCGACCGGGTGATCGGCATCCGCATCGGCGACGAGTGGCTGGCGATTCCCCACAACGTCATGTACCGCCACGAGATCGTGAATCTCAACCGGGGAGCCCAACGGATCGCGGTGACGTATTGTCCGCTCACCGGATCCGCTCTGGCGTTCGATCGCAGCGCCGTGGGCGGGGCCGAATTCGGCGTGTCCGGGCTGCTGTTCCAGGCAAACCTGATCATGTACGACAGGCAGTCCGACGATTCCCTGTGGCCGCAAATGAATGGAGGGGCTGCGTGCGGTCCCCAGCAGGGCCAGACGCTCCAACGTCACCCAGTGGTCGAAATGCGATGGCGGGGATGGAAGGAGCTGTTTCCAGGTTCCCAAGTCGTCGGGCTCGAACCCTTCGATCAGGACATCTACAGCCGCAACCCCTACGGAAATGCGTACGAGAACCCCAACAATCCCGACTATCTGGGGTTTCCGATTCCCCGCAGCGACAACCGGCGCGCACCGAAGGAGCGGGTTTTGGGATTGCCTGCACCCGAGGGCGGCGTACCGTTGGCCTTGCCTTTTCATGCCATGGAAGCGCGTGGCGACAAATGGTTTACGGAGTTCGACCACCTGGGGGAACCTGCCGTGGTTTTTTGGGACGGGACGCGCTTTGCCGCAGTGGCGGTCCGCCCATATGCGCGAGGCCAGCGATTGACTTTTAGGACTGAGGGCGACGATATCGTCGACAACGAGACTTCGTCGCATTGGTCGGTTGCGGGAACGGCCACGAGAGGACCGTTGGCGGGGGAACGGCTTGCCGTGATTCCCGAGGCCTACGTGGCGTTCTGGCTCGCATGGGCCGCATTTCACCCCGGCACGGAGCTCTTGATTGAGTGATTTGGGGCGCGGGTCGGCTGTGCGCTCCTCGCCGCCGCCCTGGCGGCACTCTCGGCTGACGTTGGCCGTGGCGGCAATCACAATCGGCGCCGCCGCGCAGGTGCGGATCAGCGAGGCGGTTGCGGCGCAGTGGGTGGAGCCGCCGGGCAAGGCCTGGTCGGCGCTGGCCGTGTACCACCAGGACACCCGCGACCATTTCGGCGTGAACGGCGCCGTCCGCCCCTTCTTCGCGGACGGGCACGCGGTCGCCACGTCGTCGTTCCTGACCACGGCGATCGGGCTGGCGCCCCACGTCGACCTATGGACGCAGCTGTCCTTTCATCGGCTCCGCTACGACGACATTGCCGGCGCCCGCGCTTCCACCGGCGTTGGCGATGCCCGCATGTGGCTGCGAGTGGCCCCGCTCGCCATGCTGCACCTCGACATTCCCTTTGCCGTTCGTGGCGGGGCCAAGGCGCCGGTCGGCGACTTCGACGTTAACGCCGAGATCATTCCCCTCGGCGACGGCCAGCCGGACTGGGAGATCATGGCCGAGCTGGGGCATTCGTTCTGGCCGCGCTCGCTGTACCTGTCCGGGTGGGTCGGCTACCGGTGGCGCGAGGAAAACACCGAATCGCGCAAGGATTTCGGCAACGAGGTCTTCTACTTCGCGCAGCTCGGCGGGCACCTCGGCGCCTTTGGCTACAAGCTGGCCCTGGACGGTTGGAACGGCGCGGCGGGCGTGACCGAGGGCATCGCGGTGCCGAGCTTTCGGCGGCAACTCGTGCAGATTCAGCCGTCGCTGACCTATAATGTCGGGGCGGGACAGTTCGAGGCGGGAGCCCGCTTCGCGTTGCGGGGCAGGAATCTGCCCGCGGGGACCGCGCTCATGGCACAGTACTTCAGAAGATGGGAGTCATTCTGATGGATCGACGGATCATCGCGCCTCGCGCCTCTCGCTGCGCGTTCGGGTTCATCCACGCACTGCTGGTCGCGGCGGGGACCTTTGCCTGCGGCCCGGCGACCGACGCCGCGCCACCCGACGCCGAGGCCGCGGCGACCGGCGAGACCGCGCCGGCCCCCCAGGTCGCGTCATCTGCCGACGGCGTGGTGGTGGCGGCGCAGCCTCTGGCGGCCGAGGCTGGCGCGACCATGCTCGAGCTGGGCGGAAACGCGGCGGACGCCGCCGTGGCGGCGTCCTTCGCGGTTTCGGTCGTCGAGCCGTCCATGAACAGCATCGGGGGCCGCACCCAAATCCTGGTGCGGTTGCCGGACGGCACGTTCGCCGGCATCGATGCGACCACGCAGGCGCCCGCCACCTACGACCCGGACACCGCGCCGCAGGCGTCCTACGGCTATCCCACGGTCGGCGTGCCCGGCGCAGTGGCGGGCCTGGCGAAGCTGCTGAGCGAACACGGCACCATGCCGCTGGCCGACGTCATGGCGCCGGCGATCGCGCTTGCCGAAGACGGCTTCGCGCTGCTCCCGGGAGAAGCGATGCGGCACGCAGCCGGGCACGATCAGCTCGCCGAATTCGACGGCTCGCGCGCCCATTTCCTCACGCCCGACGGCGACGCCCACGCGCCCGGCGCGGTGTTCGTCCAGCCGGATCTCGCGGCAACCCTGCGCACGATCGCCACCGACGGACCGGATGCGTTCTACCGTGGATCGCTGGCGAGCCAAATGGCGGCCGACATGGACGCGCACGGCGGCGCAGTCACGCTGCAATCTCTGGCCGACTACCAGGCCGTCAACGCCCCAATCGTGCGCGGGACCTATCGAGGCTACGAGTTGGTCGGCACGGACATCCCCGCGTCCGGCGCGGTCACGATTGGGATTCTGCACATGCTGGAACGTTTCGACATGGCATCGCTGGACCGCGATGAATGGGCGGGATTGGTGGGGACCGCCGTGGCGCGCGCCTTCGAGGAGCGAGCCACGGCCCGCGCCGGTGGTGCGACCGACCTTGCATTCATGACGGATAAGGCGTGGGCGGCGGAGGTCGCAGCCGGAATCGACGTGCCAGGCGTGGCGCCGAGAGCGGCTGCCGCACCGCGCTCGTCGTCATTGGCGACCGTGGCCGTTGCGGATTGGGAAGACGACGCGTGGGGGCCGTCGCATGGTCACACGACTCACCTCTCAGCTTCCGACGGAAATGGCATGTACGTGTCGCTCACTCAGACGATTGGCCCCAATCTCGGCTCAAAAGTGGCCACGCCCGGGCTTGGTTTTCTCTATGCGGCCACGTTGGGCGGCTACCTGGGGCGCATGGAACCGGGAGAGCGGGCGCGCTCGAGCATTTCGCCGCTCATAGTGCTGCGCGACGGCGAGCCGGTATTGGTGCTGGGCGCTGCTGGAGGAGCCAGAATCATCTCGGCGGTGGTGCAGGCCGTGTTGCGCGTGGTGGACCAAGGCATGGGCCTGCCCGACGCGCTTGCCGCGGCGCGCGTGCACCCGATCGACGGGGGCATCGACATGGAAACGTCGCCCGGGATAGGGTGGACGCCGGAGGTCGTAGCCGAAATCGAGTCGTGGGGGATGGAGGTGCGGGCGGTCGAGCAGGAGGGCGCCTTTGGGCGCATACACGGGATTTGGGTGGATGGGCAGACGGGACACGACGTGGGCGTGGCCGATCCCGACTGGGAAGGCGCCGCAATCGCGCCGGATCGTCAGGAGTCATGATGCGAAACGCGAAACCAATTGCCCTGGTCGCCGCGTTCCTGCAAGCAGCGTGCGGGGTGCCGGTCTACGACACGATCCTCATGGGCGGCCAACTGGTTGACGGCACCGGGGCCCCGGTTCGGCAGGCGGACGTCGCCATCAAGGACGGCCTTGTCGCAGCGGTGGGCGACCTGACGATTGCCGCTGCCGAAACGGTGGTGGACGTGACTGGCCTCTACGTCGCGCCCGGCTTCATCGATGTCCACTCGCACGCGGGTCCGGCCCTCGCGACGGCCGAGCTCAGCCACGGGGAACCATTGTTGGCCCAAGGCATTACGACGGTCGTGATCAACCCCGACGGCGGCGGCCCGGTAGATCTCTACGAACAGCGCGCGGCACTGCAGGCGCATGGCCTCGGCGTGAACGTGATGCAGCTCGTGCCCCATGGGTCGGTGCGCGGCCAGGTCCTCGGCGCGGAAAACCGCGTACCCGAAGACAACGAGATGAACACCATGCGCGAATTGGTGCGAGCGGGCATGGAAGCGGGCGCGTGGGGGCTTTCGTCGGGCACCTATTACACGCCGGGCAGCTTCTCGGACAACGCCGAGCTGATCGAGCTCGGGCGCGTCGTGAGCGAGTTCGGCGGCGTGTACACGAGCCACATCCGCGACGAGTCCAACTACACGATCGGCCTGGTCGCGGCGGTTGACGAGGTGATTGCGGTGGCCCGCGAGGTCGGGATTACCTCGGTCGTGACGCACATCAAGGCGCTGGGGCCGCCCGTGTGGGGGCTGTCGGCCACCGTCGTCGACCGAATCAACGCGGCTCGCGACGACGGGCTACCCGTCTATGCCGACCAGTATCCGTATCTGGCTTCGGCCACGGGACTCTCGGCGGCGCTTCTGCCGCGCTGGTCCCAGGCGGGCGGCGGCGACGCGTTCGCGGCGCGGGTCGCGGACCCCGCAACGCGGGCGAGCATTCGCGCGGCAATGGTGGAAAACCTGGCTCGTCGCGGCGGCGCGGACCGGATCCAGTTCCGGCGCTTCGTCCCCGACCCCTCCATTGAAGGGCGATTGCTGTCCGATCTGGCCGAGCAACGCGGTCAGGACCCGGTCGACACGGCACTGGAGCTCATCCTCGAAGGCGGCCCCTCAATCGTGTCTTTCAACATGAGCGACGAAGACCTGCATCGATTCATGACGCAGGAATGGACCATGACGTCATCGGACGGGGGCCTCCCGATTTTCGGCGTTGGCGTGCCCCACCCCCGTTCCTACGGCGCCTTTGCCCGCAAGATCGGCAAGTTCGTCTTCGAGGACGAGGTGATGACGCTGGAGGCCGCGATCCGCACCATGACCGCGCTGCCGGCCGAGGTCATGGGCATGGAAGAACGCGGCCGAGTCGCCGAGGGCATGGTTGCCGACCTGGTCGTCTTTTCCGACGACTTCCGCGACAACGCCACCTTCAACGACCCCCATCAGCTGTCGTCCGGCGTGGTGCATCTGCTCGTCGGGGGCGACGCCGCAATCAGCGACTCGGAGTTCACGGGCCTGCGCGCCGGACAGGTGCTCTATCTGCGCTGACGCGTCTACCGATCTGCGCTGACGCGTCTACCGAGGCGCCACCCCGTACCGCCGCAGCACGTCAAGCGTCTCCTCGATGGGCAGTGCTTCGCGGGTCCCCCACCGGCTTGTAACCGTCACCGCCTTGAACATGGAGTTGTAGATCGCCTCTTCGGTCGCCTCGACGGTGGCCTGGAAAATCGCCGAGACGTTGTTGTTGGAAAGGTCCTCGATCGACCGCACCGCTTCGCCGGGCCGCCGTCGCACCCCCGGCGCGGTTGAGAAGCCGATCACATAGTCGCCCGATCCGTTGCCCGCGAACGAACCGGTGCGCGAGAGTCCCATGATCGCCCGCATCGCCACCCGTTCCAGATTGCGCTCCGAGAGGGGCGCGTCGGTCGCCACCACCATCATGATCGATCCTGCCGACTGCGCGTCCCGATCCTCGAACGGCGCCGACTCCAGCGCGCCGCTCGGCTCGCCCTCGACCTGCGACCGAAACGAGTAGCGGCCCAACGCCTGGCCAACCGGCGCGCCGGCAATCGTGAGCACGCCGCCGAAGTTGGACTGCACCAGCACGCCGACGGTGTATCCGCCCAGCGATTCGGGCAGCACCCGCGAGCTGGTCCCGATCCCGCCTTTCCATCCGAACGCCGTGGTGCCGGTGCCCGCGCCCACGGCCCCTTCCTGAACCGGACCCCCGGTCGCCCCTTCCAACGCAGCCCGCACGTGCTCCGCCGTGATCGGACGATTGCGGATGTCGTTGAGTCCGCCGTCGTTCGTTTCCCCGACGACCGGGTTGATGGAGCGCACGTTTTCCATGCCTTCCTGGCCGAGCGCCCACTCGACCATGGCGTCCGCAGCCTTCCAGACGCACAACGTGCACGTCAGCAAAACCGGCGTCTCCAGCTCGCCGAGTTCGCGCACCTGGGTTACGCCCAGCAGCTTGCCGAAACCGTTGCCCACGTACATTGCGGCGGGCACCCGGTCGAAGTACGCGTTCCCGCCATGGGGCCGAATTGCGGTCACGCCCGTGCGGACGTCGTCGCCGTCGATCACGGTGGTCTGCCCCACCAATACGCCGCCCACGTCGGTGATCGCGTTGTAGGCGCCAGGCGCGAAAATGCCGACCTCAATGCCGAGTTCGCGGGCCCGAGGCCGCGCGTCGTCCTGTGCCGAAGCGGCTGCGACGGTGGTCATGGCAGCTAGGCCAAAGAAGCACGAAAAGCGCATGAGAAACGTCCCAGATCTGGGGTGGATCCGTACCGGCGGGGCATCAACGCGCCCCGACGACCATCAAGCCGAGCAGCAGGGGGTGGTACGCGAGCGAACCGACGAACACGCGATTGCATCGTTGCCGGGTCGGATGCCGGGCGAACGCAAGTGCGACGGCGACCATGGCCGCGCCAAGCGCCAGAGCGCCAATCAGATACGCGCGTCCCGCCATGCCAAATACCAGCGTAGGCGCCAGACTGAGCCCGAGCAGCGCCACTGCACTCGCAACCATGAGACTCGCAATCGTGCCGACCGACCCCTCCGGGATAAGCCGAAAACCCGCCCGCTCGTAGTCTTCCCGCAGGTTCCAGCCGAGCGCCAACACGTGGATCAACTGCCAAAGAAAGAGGATGCCGAAGAGCGTCATTCCTCGCGCGTCGACGTTGCCCGCATAGGCCGTCCAGCCGATCAGCGCGGGGAGCGCGCCTGGAACCGCCCCTACGGGCGTAGCGACGGACGAGCGAGACTTGAGCGGTGTGTACGCGGCGTCGTACAGCACGGCGGAGAGGGCCGCGATGACCGCCGGCAACCAACCGAGCCAGAACCACAGATGGCCGATCCCCGCCATCAGGAGAAGGGAGCCGAAGACCACCGCTCGCCCCGGCGCGATACGCCCCGACGGCACGGGCCGGGTGCGCGTCCGCATCATGAGCGCGTCGAAATCGCGCTCAAGATACTGGTTCAAGGCGAGCGCCCCCGCCGTGCTCAGGACGACGCCCAGCGTCAGGTGCAGGAGCGGCGCGAGGCCCGGAACGACGCCCGAGGCCGTGAGATATCCAGCCGCTGCCGTGACGGCCACGAACAGCGTGATGCCCGGCTTGGTGAGCTCCACGTACGCGCCGATGCCGCTGGGCCCGGCTACCCCGATGCCGCTGGGCCCGACCGCGCCGCTGCGGCCCGCCCCTCTCAACCGATCTTCAAGCGTCGTCACGGGCGGTGGTTACAGCAGTCCCTGCACGAGACCGCCGTCAACCTGCAGCGTGTGGCCCGTAATGTAGGAGGCCGCGTCCGAAGCGAGGAAGGCCACGGCGTTGGCGAACTCGGCGGGCTTCCCGATGCGTCCCGCCGGTATGCCGCTCGTGATCGAATCGAGCACCTCGTCGCGCGTGGCCCCACTGGCGGCCGCCCGCGACGCCAGCAGCGATTCGACCCGTGCCGTGTGGATGAAACCGGGCGCCACGACGTTGCACAGGATCCCCTCGGCGGCCAAATCCTGAGAAATGGTCTTGATGAACCCCACCACGCCCGGCCGGGCCACGTTGGACAGGAGCAGACCCTTTACCGGCTGCTTCACCGACACCGAGGTAATCGCGACGATCCGGCCCCAGCCGTTCTCCCGCATCGCCGGCAGCGCCGCCAACGTGAGCTGCACCGTCGACATGAGGTTCAGGTTCAGCGCGTCCTTGTAGGCCTGGGCCTCGAAGTCGTCGACGCCGCCGGGTGGAGGACCGCCCGCGTTGGCCACCAGAATGTCCAGCTTGCCGAACTCGCTGATTGCGCGAGCGACCAACCCCTTGCAAACGTCGGGGTCGGAGACGTCGCCCGCCTGGGCGATCGCGCGCCGACCCGTTTTCTGCGAGATTTCGGCGGCCGTCGCGCGGAGCGGATCGCGCGAACGGGAGTTGATCACCAAATCGGCGCCTTCCCGCGCGAGGCGTTCGGCCACGGCGCGACCCAGGCCTTTCGACGCTCCAGCTACGAGTGCAACTCTATTGTGAATCCCGAGGTCCAAGTTACAATCTCCTGTCTTACGCTGGTAGGAACCACGCTTTCCATCCCATGGTAGTATGATGGAAGACGGCCCGTGAACAAACCCTCGTCCTCGGACATGCATGCGGAGTGATCGACTTGGACGTACGCAGTCGGCGGCGACGTGACCGCAGGAAATGGCGCAACGCCTACCTCGTATCGCTGGTGCTGCACGCCGTCGTGCTCCTGCCGGGCGGCCACCGCCCCGTTCCATCGGCCCCGTTCTCCGCGGCGGGGCCCCAGTCCGACGACGCCCTCGCGGCAGGGGGCGCCATGCAGACGATCAGCATCGCTGCGCCTCCGGTCCAGCCCGTGGCGCGGCCACGCGCACCCGTGCCCATCGAGATCGACATCGAGCCGCCAACGCTCGAGGTCGATCCCGCCTTCGACCTCACGGCTCCCATCGGCGAGCGGCCCGGCCTGGAAGACCCAGGTCTGGCCAACGGCATCGGCTCGGGCGCCGGCGGGGCGGCCGACGAAGGACTCGGGCGCCTCCTGCCACCGTCGCCGCGCGGCATGATCATCCCCCCCGCGAACCGGGATCTTCGCGGCGTCGAGATCGACGTCTGGGTCCTGGTGGACGCTGCTGGACGGGTGGTCGCCGACTCGACCCGGCTCGACCCCCCGACCCGCGACCGCGGCTTCAACCGCCAGCTCATTCGCGAGGCGGCGCAATGGGTGTTTCGGCCCGGCAGCAAGGACGGCCAACCCCTTGCAGCCTGGTTCGTCTACAAGATCAGCCTGTAGCCGAGATCAACCTGCCGATGCGACGAACGGCCAAGCGCATTCTCTGGGTGGACGACGAGATCGACCTCCTGCGCCCGCACCTCCTGTTCCTGCGACAGCGCGGGTACGACGTCGACGGGATCACCAACGGCGACGACGCCCTGGCGCTGCTGCGCGGCGACGCCTACGACCTGATCCTTCTGGACGAGCACATGCCGGGCCGTCGCGGCCTCGAGATTCTGCAAGCCATTCGCCGCGACGACCCGCATGCCCGGGTGGTCATGATCACGAAGTCGGAAGAAGACGGCACCATGACCGAGGCGATCGGCCGTCAGGTCGAGGACTACCTCGTCAAACCCACAAGCCCCCGGCAGGTACTCTCGGTCGTGACCCGAATCCTGGAGGGTTCGTCGATACGGCAGCAGCGCGCGGCCCAGGATTTCGCAATCGAGTGGCCCGTCCTGGCCCGAATGCGGGAACAGGCGTCCAGCGCTCGCGATTTCGCGCGGCTCTATCGCGAGCTTGTGGACTGGCATCTGCGATTGGAGAGCGCTGGCGAGACCGCCTTGCTGGACACGGTCGAGTCGCTGCACGAGGATTTGCGCCACGACTTCGGGCGCTGGATCACGGTGAGCTATCCGCAGTGGGTGCGCGGCCAGGGAATGCGACCCGAGCTGTCCGTCGACGTCGTCGAGCGACGACTGCTCCCCTTGTTGGGTAGGGATCCGGTCTTCTTCGTGGTGCTGGATTGCATGCGACTCGACCAGTGGCGCGCGATTTCGCCGCTGCTGAGCGAGCTCTTCGACGTCCACGAGGGCTATCACTACTCGATCCTGCCAACCGCCACGCCCTACGCCCGCAACGCCATCTTCTCCGGCCTGTTCCCCGACGAGATCGCCAAGGCCCGACCCGAGTGGTGGGATGCGTCGGACGACGAGGGTTCGTTGAACGTTCACGAAGAAGCGATGCTGCGGGAACAGCTGCGCCGACTGACGAGGAAGGACATTCCGGTCCACTTCGAGAAAGTCTTCAGCGACCAGCAATCGGAGCAGGTGCGGAGGCGCGTTGGAGTTGCGGCGCAGCGTCGGGACGCCGTGATCGCGTTGGTTTTCAACTTCGTGGACCTGATGACGCACGGACGCTCCGAGTCCCCGATCCTGATGGAGGTTGCCAAGGACGCCGCCGCGCTGAGGCAGCTGACGCGATCCTGGTTCGAGCGTTCGACGGTCTTTTCCGTGCTCAAGGAGGCGGCGGCCCAGGGACACCGCGTGGTCTTCACCACCGATCACGGCAGCATCCATTGTCGCCGACCGGCGACCGTGCATGCCCGCCGGGGCGCTAGCGCGAGTCTTCGCTACAAGTTCGGCGGCCACCTGCGTCCACGGAATCCGCGCTCGGCGTTTGCCACCACTCGCGCCGCCGATCTGCGTCTGCCGGGACCGCAGAGGGGCATGACCTATCTCGTCGCGGTTGACGACTATTACTTCGTCTATCCGACCAAGTTGCGGGAGTATCAGCGCCGGTACCGCAATTCCTTCCTGCACGGCGGCATTTCGCCCGAAGAGATGATCGTTCCCGTAGCCGTCTTGCGGCCCCGTACGCGTGCGCAGGTCGTGACTCGTCCGCGCTAAGGTCGCCGCCGACGCCCGCTTAAGCTTGACCCACTGGAAGAGAATCCTCGCGCATCTTGGCCCGCATCGGGTCCCGCTCGCGCTGGCCGCGCTGGCCAGCGCGCTCTACGCCGTGCTGGACGCGTTTTCGATCGTGGTCCTCATCCCCTTCCTGGAGACGGTGTTCGGCGAGACCTCGGGCGCGGCGACGGGCGGCGACGGCGCCGCTGCGGCCCCGACCGAACCCGATGCGATCGACCGGGCCCTGGCGGTCACGGTGGGCCGGTTCGTGGACCTGGAAGGCGAGCCGCAAGCGGTCGTGGCCGGGATCATCGTCTTCATCGTGGGGCTGGTTGCGCTCAAGAACGCAGTGGACTTCGCACGAGCCTACCTGTCCGCCCGCGTCGAACAGGGCGTCACTCGCGACCTGCGCAACCGGGTCTACAGCCACGTATTGAACCTCGACCTCGCCTTCTTCGCCCGAGTCCGCACGGGACAGGTCGCATCGCGGCTCACGCACGACGTCGAGCAGCTGCGCACGTTGGTGACGGCCGAGCTTATCAAGTCCCTGTCGTCCGTGCTCGTGTTTGCGGCCACGCTCTACTGGATGCTGATCGTGTCGGTACGCCTCACGGCGGCGGCGTTCGTGGTGGTGCCGCTGACCATGGTGATCTGGGGACCCCTGGTGCGTCGCTTGAAACGGGGAGACCGCGAGGTTCTCGACACCGCCGGCGAGGTCAACGCGCACGTCCAGGAAACCATTGCCGGCATTCGCATGGTGAAGTCGGCGTCGGCCGAACCCGCGGAACGGCGCCGTTTCCGCAGACTGACCGGCAAGTACTACCGCACCGTGCTGAGGACCGTGCGCCTGCGCGCCCTGGCGGGACCGATGACCGAGGTGCTCGTCGCGCTCGGCACTGGAATCCTGCTCTGGTACGGCGCCCACATGGTCGTGGTGCAAGGCGCGATCAGCGGCGAGGAGCTCGTCGGCTTCGTCTTCCTCAGCACCCGGCTCTATGCTCCGGTCAAGTACTTGAGCAAGCTGCCCACGCTGGTGCAGCCTGGATTGGTCGGCGCCGAGCGCGTGTTCGAGTTCCTCGATGCGCCGGTTCGCATACGCGATCGACCCGCAGCGCGACCGTTCGAGCGCGTGCGCGCAGGCATACGGTACCGGGACGTGTGCCTGGAGTACCGACCGGGGGAGCCCGTTCTGCGCGACGTGAGCTTCTTCGTCCCGGCAGGAAAGACGGTCGCGATTGCGGGACCGAGCGGCGCGGGAAAGACAAGCATCGTGGACCTTCTCGCCCGCCTGTACGACCCCAGCGCGGGCGCGATCGAGATTGACGGCACGGACATCCGCGACTACCGGCTGGCCTCGCTGCGGCGCGCCCTGGGCGTGGTGTCGCAGGATACGGTGCTGTTTCACGATACCGTGCGCGCCAACATCGCCTACGGGCTGCCCGACCGACCCGCGTCCCAGGTCGTGGCTGCCGCCAGGGCCGCCCGCGCCCACGACTTCGTGACCAAGCTGCCGAATGGCTACGACACCGTGGTGGGCGAGCGCGGAACCACCCTGTCGGGCGGACAACGTCAAAGGATCGCCATCGCGCGGGCCGTGTTCCGCAACCCACGGGTGCTCGTATTCGACGAGGCCACCAGCGCGCTCGACAGCGAATCGGAGCGGCTCGTACAGCAGGCCATGGAGGAGCTGTTCGCCGATCGCACGGTTATCGTGATCGCCCATCGACTGTCCACGATCCAGCGCGCCGACCTGGTCGTCGTGGTGGACCAGGGAAAGATCGTGCAGCGGGGTACGCACCGTGCCCTCATGGCCGAGGACGGCGTGTACCGACGGCTCGCGCACCGGCAGCTGCGGTGAGCGACCGACGCGGGCGCGCAGTCCGGCACCGGCTCGAGTACGCGCTGCTGAGGGTGGTCGCCGCCGTCTGCGCGGTACTGCCCGAAGTGGTGGCCGACCGAGCGGGAGCCGCGCTGGGGTGGGTGGTGGCGCGCTGCGGCCGCCCCCGTTGGCGGGTCGTGGCCGAGCACATGCGCATGGGCTTCGCAGATCGCGACGAGGCGTGGCGGCGCAAGGTGGGGCGGCGGTGCTACGCGCATGTGGGCGCAGAAGCGGTCGCGACGTTCCGCCTGGCGGGGATGAGCCCTCGCGCCGTGCGCAAGCGGACCCGGGTCGTGGGGACCGAGTTGCTCGACGCGGCGCGGCGAGAGGGGCGGGGGGTCGTCGTCGTGAGCGCCCACCTCGGGAATTGGGAGGTGGGGGGCGCGGCGGTGATCGCGCGCGGCTACCCCATGGACATCGTGGTGGCGCGTCAGCGCAACCAGCTCTTCGACCGCTACCTCACGCGATCGCGCCAGCGGCTGGGGTTCGGCATCATCCCGCGCGGCGCGGCGCGCCGCCTTGCGCTCGGGTCGCTCCGCGAAGGGCGCGCCGTCGGCATGATGGGCGACCAGGATGCGCGCCGCGCCGGCGTCTTCGCCACATTCTTCGGACAACCGGCCTCGACGGCGCGCGGCCCGGCGGTCCTTGCCATGCGAGCCGGCGCCGACGTGATCACGCTCTTCGCGATCCGGCAGCCGGGGTGGCGACCTCGCTACGTCGTCTATCTGGAGCCGCTCGCCCCCGCCCCGCCCAGCGACGGCGGGCGCGCGCAACGCCACCGTGCCGTCACGGCGCTGACCCAGGCCTTTACCACCCGCATCGAAGCCCGCGTCAGGGAGTATCCGGACCAGTACTTCTGGCTTCATCGTCGCTGGAAGACGCGGCCCGCCGTCGCGCCGGACCCAGACGAGACAACCGATTCGGGCGCGGCGCCGCTCCAAAGGGCGCAATCGCGATAAATTGTTCAGGGTCGCTGAATCCCGCGGCCCGGTCGCCAACCTCGCCATTCGGCAACCTCACCTCCAGCGGCGGCACCGCCCCCACGCAGCCCATGATCTACATATGCGTTCCCAGTCGGGACGAGGACCGCACCGTCGGCGTCCTACTCTGGAAGATTCGCCAGGTCATGCAAGACCTCAGGCGCGACTTCCACGTCCTCGTCCTCGACGACGGCTCCCGCGACGAGACGCGCGCCTTGCTGGAGAAATACAGGACGGTGCTGCCCCTGACGGTCCTCACCGAGAAAACCCCCGTCGGCTACGGTCGCGCCGTCGAAAAACTGCTGCGGGCGGCCAACGGCATGTCGCGGTATCCGAAGCGGGACGCCATCGTGATCATGCAGGGCGACTTTACGGAACCGCCCGACCATCTGCGGTCACTGACGAAGTCGATCGAGAGCGGTGCGGACATCGTGTTTGCCGAAGCGGTGCGCGAGACCCCGCGCCTGCCGCTGCCGGTGCGTTTGGCACGGCGGGTCAGCCGCGCAATCCTGCGAGCCATGCGCCCCGAACCGCTTCCGGGCGACCCCCTGCAGGGCTTTCGCGCCTACCGCCTCATGGTCGTGCGCAAGGCGCTGCGGGCCCGCAAGAACCGGCGCCTGCTCAACACGGACGGTTGGGCCGCGAACGCGGAGCTTGCCGAAATCACGGCGCCCTACGCGCGCCAAGTCGCAGCCGTCCCGCTCGAGAAGCGCTACGACCTCCGTCGCAGACCCACGCGCGTCCGCCCATTCGGCGCCGTCCGCGCGATGTTGTCCCTGCGCGCGGCAACGCGACCGCTTTGCGCCGCCGCCCTGTTCACCGTACTCGCGTCGACGTCGCCCCAGGCCGCCGAGACCCAGCAGTCCTTGCTGGTACTGGACTCGCTGACGGCAGAGAGCCATAAGGTCGCCAACATTCCCTTCGCCCCCGGCGAGACCCTGCAATATGCGCTGCGAGCAAGCATTTTCGGCGGTGGCGAAGCGCACATGACGGTGGGGCAAGTCGATACGGTGAACGGGTTCCCCGTTTTTCCCGTCGAGTGGCGCATCGAAGGCAGCGTCCTCGGCGTGGGCGTCAACGAGAAGTTCCAGAGCTGGCTCGACCTGGAGACCCTGGTGTCCCGGCGCTTCGTCAAGGAGCAGGACACGGCGGGTCGGCAGCGCTACCGCGAATTCAATTTCTATCCCGAAGAGCGGCTCGTTCGTCGCATCGACCACGACACCACCTGGGCCTTGCCGACGGCGCTCCCGCTCGACGACATCTCGTTCGTGTACTTCACCCGCACGTTGCCGCTTGAGGTCGGCGAGACCTACACCTACAACCGGTTCTACAAGGACGAGGGCAACCCCGTCGTCCTGCGGGTTCTCCGCAAGGACCGGATCGAGGTTCCGGCCGGCACCTTCGACACCATAGTGGTCCAGCCCATTATCCAGACCGACGGCCTCTTTGCCGACGGCGGCCAGGCCGAGATCCACTTCTCGGACGACGAGCAGCGCTTGGTGGTCTACCTTCGCGCCGACATGGGACTTCTACTGCCGACCCTGGAGATGTCGCTGGCAACCGTGGAGCCGGAACGCGCGGACTCCGACGGCTCGCGCTAAACCGATTTCCCGCAACTTCCGTCTCGGCGCGGCCTGGCTGCTCGCGATCGTCTTCTTCTGGTCCGCGCAACCGACCCCGGGTTCATTGCTCGCCGGCGCCGCCTTGGCGCTGCCGGGACTCGTCTTGCGCGCGTGGGCGGCAGGGATCCTGGAAAAGGACCGCGAGCTGTCCGTTGGAGGCCCGTACGCCCACACCCGCAACCCCCTCTACCTGGGCAGCTTCATCATGGGCGCCGGTGCCGCCACGGCGGGCCGCAACCCATGGTTCGGCCTCGTCTTCGTAGCCTTCTTCACCGTGGCCTACGGCCGCGCCATCACCCGCGAAAGCGCCGCGCTCGAGCGGCGCTTCGGCTCGGCGTACCGGCACTACCGCGACGCCGTAGGCGCGTTTCTCCCGTCGGCCCGTCCATATCGCCCTTCGCCGGATCATCGCTTTCCAGCCGCCGCGACGCCCCGCGTCACGTCCTTTACCCTGGCCCGCTATCGCCGCAATCGCGAATACGAAGCCCTTATCGGCTCGGTGGCGGCACTGGGGATTCTGGCGCTAAAGGCTCTGGGCTGACTCTTCCATCGCAATCACGTACAGCACCGGCCCCGGCATCGCCCGCCCCTTGGCGCTAACGCGAAAGTCGTACCGACCAGGCCCAGGGAACACGACGTTCTCAAGCGGCAGCACCAGGCGCGTTCGCGGCGGCGGTCGCCCGGGCGCACTCGGAGTTACGTCCGAATGCCCCTCCACGGTCAACGTGCGCTTCCCGGTAGGCCCGCGGAGGTCGATGCGGAACGAGTAGCGACCCGAATCCGTACGACCCCATTCCAGCACCACGACCAGCGTCATCCGTTCCTGCGTCGCCGGAAATCCGGGGGCGTACAGGTCGTGGAAGATCCCGCCAAGATCGAGTTTTCCGTCGTCCGCGGTGGCGGCCTGGTCGCAGATCGCCGAGGCAAGGATTCTCAAGGGTCTCCTCTGTTTCTTGTGGCGTTGGCCGGTGTTTCCTACCTTATGGGCTTCGCTGGTCAGACACGGCGTCGGACCGGCAGCGCGAGGACGGCTCCTTCGCGCATACACCAATTCCAATTACCAGGAGGCGTAGTGGCAAAGCAAGAACCAATGGATCGAGCGCGCGACGAACTGTTCAGCCATATCCATCGCTGCGGGGTGCTCGAAGCGAACACGGATGATCAGGACGTGTGGATGACCGAAACCGTGCAGTACCTCGGAGAGCGGTATCCCGACTTGCGCAACAAGCAGCTCGCCCAACTGAAGGCCGTCGGGATGCAATTCTGCCAACCCGTCATTTCCAGGTTGAAGCGCAAGCGTCCAGCCGCCGAGCCCGCAGAGAGCGGCGAAGGGCTGCTGGGCGACTTGAGAGAGGCCTGAGGCCCAGCTCGATCGGTTCGCGCCACGCAAGCGCACGACCACCCAACAAGGAACACATCATGGCAAACCGACGTCACTTTCTGAAGACGACCGCCGGCCTCGGAGTGGGCGCAGCCGTTGGCTTGGGGTCGAGAGAAACGCTGTTGGGGGCCCCAGCGGTCCGGCGCAGCGCAGTCACGCCCGTTTCCGTGGCAAGCGGCAACGGACTCGAGGCCGTGGCCACCGCGGTCCAGGTCGTGAACGAAGGAGGTGACACGCTCGAAGGGGTCGTACGGGGCGTCAACGCCGTAGAGCAGGATCCCAACGATTCGTCGGTAGGCTTCGGGGGATTGCCGAATCTCGACGGCGTGGTCCAGCTCGACTCCTCGGTCATGCACGGGCCCAGCCGAGGCGCAGGCGCGGTTGCCTGTCTCGAGGGCATCAAGATGCCGTCGCGGGTGGCCATGGACGTGATGCGTCACACCGACCATGTGCTGCTCGTAGGCAAGGGAGCGCAGCGGTTCGCAGTTTCCATGGGACACAAGATCGAAGATCTCCTCACGGAGCGCTCTCGGCGCCGCTGGATCGAATGGCGCGCACGCATGAGCACGACGGACGACTATCTCACCCTGGAAGAAACCGGGCACGCCGGTCCCGGGTCCTCGCGGAACCAGGAAGATTACGGTCTCGGCATCCTGGACTCGCACGACGGCGTCCGTCCGCAGGGCACCATCAACTGCAACGTGGTGAATGGCGACGGCGACCTTTCCGGCGTCACCACGACCTCGGGCCTCGCGTGGAAGGTGCCCGGCCGGGTCGGCGATTCTCCCATCGTGGGGGCGGGCCTGTACGTGGACAACGACGTTGGCGCGTGCGGCTCCACGGGGCGTGGCGAGGCCGTGATCAAGACCTGTGGTTCGCACAGCGTGGTCGAGCTGATGCGGGCGGGCATGTCCCCGACCGACGCCTGCCTCGAGGCGCTGCGTCGCATCGTCGCGTTCACCGTCGAGCCCCGGCTGCGCAACGACGACGGACGTCCCAGCTTCAACGTCAACTACTACGCCGTGAACAAGAACGGCGAGTACGGCGGCGCAGCCATCTGGTCGGGAGCACGGTTCGCGGTCTGCGTCGATGGCGACGCCCGTCACGAGGATTCGGCCTACCTCTTTGAGAGGAACGGCTAGAGCCACGAACTCGCCGCGCGCCGCCGATAGACGGTTGCCAGCATGTCGGATAGCGCCAAGCCCGCAAGAATCGGGTTCGGGTTCCCTATCGTGCCCGAGATCAAGAAGGCGGAGCGGTTGCATTGCAGCGGGCGTCAGGTGCCGTCGCCCATGGGCGGATTCCTGATGGACCTCTGCGTACGGGACGAGCCCGACGGCACCAGCACCGTTCTGTTCGAGTGCACGACGTCGGCCCTTCGCTACGAGTTGCCGATGCGGACGAGCACCTGGCGCGAACGGCGCAAGGTGCGTCTCCAGGCCGAGGAGGGTCTCGAGCCGCTCTGTCCGCGCGGCGGCCAGCCCGGCCCGTCCATGGAACGTCGCGGCAAGAACTTCCATTGCCCGCGTTGCAAGGTCATGTTCGGGCGGGCCCCGAAGGGGCAGCGAGGGTAGCCATTGGCGGCGCGCGTCGCATTGATTGGCGGGGATGGCATCGGTCCCGAAGTCGTGGGAGTCGCGGCGTCCGTGCTGAGCGCTGCTGCCGCAAGACACCGGATCGCCCTCACCCTCAAACACTGGGATCTCTGCGCGGACCGCTATCTTCGCGAAGGGATTACGATTACGCCCGAGGAACGCGATCGGCTGGTTGGCCAGTGCGACGCCGCGCTGCTGGGCGCGCTTGGCGATCCGCGCGTCCCCGACAACGTGCACGCCCGCGACATTCTGCTGGGGCTGCGCTTCTTTGCGGACTTGTACATCAACTTTCGACCGTGCCGGCTGGTTGCGCCGGCCCTGTCGCCGCTGAAGGATCCGGATCCGACGACCGACATCGTGTTTTTTCGCGAGAATACCGAAGGTCTGTATGCGGATCTGGGGGGGAGCTTCAAGACCGGCACTCGCGATGAGATCGCCACGCAAGAGAGCGTGAACACGTGGAAGGGCGTTCATCGGATTGTCAGGGCCGCGTTCGAGTATGCGGTGGAGAACGCGCGCGGTCGGGTGACGCTGGTGGACAAGGCCAACGTGCTGACGCACGAGGGGGCGCTGTGGAGACGGGTTTTTGCGGAGGTGGGCGCCGAGTATGCGGGCATTGCGCAGGACGCGATGTATGTGGACGCCATGGCGATGGACCTGGTGCGACGGCCCCAGCGGTACGAAGTGGTGGTGACCTCGAACCTGTTCGGCGACATACTTTCCGACCTGGGCGCGCAGGTGACCGGCGGACTCGGGCTGGCTCCGTCGGGGAACCTGCACCCGGGGTCGTGGGCGCTGTTCGAGCCCGTGCACGGCTCTGCGCCGGACATTGCCGGGCGCGGCATTGCGAACCCGGTCGCGGCTGTCGGGTGTGCGGCTCTCGTGCTGGCCTATCTTGGATTCGACGACGCCGCGGCCGACGTGAACGCGTGCATTGCGGACTCGATTCGCGCAGGCGTCACCACGCCCGATCTGGGGGGCGCCGCAACGACCCGCGACGTGGAAGAATGGATGCTGGCTCGGCTCGAAGGCGCGCGGCAATAATCCCCGTCGCGTCGCTCTCGAATTAGCTTTCTTGCGGCGGCCTTCGGGGCCCGCCACGACCAGCCAGCAACTCAGTGGAGCGACTAATGGGAACGATGGGATTCGATAAGGACATCGTGTTCCTTTCCGGCAAGCGCACGCCGTTCGGCACGTTCGGCGGATCGCTGAAGGACTACACGGCAACCGATCTTGGTGTCTTCTCGGCCGGCGCGGCCCTGGACGCCGCCGATATCGACCGCGCCGAAGTGAGCCACGTGTTTTACGGCAACGTCATGCCTACGTCGTCCGACGGGGCCTATCTGGCCCGGCACGTGGGATTGCGCTCCGGTCTGCCCGTGGAAACCGCCGCCCTCACCGTGAACCGTCTTTGCGGCTCGGGGTTCCAGGCGATCGTGTCGGGCGCGCAGGAGATTCTGTTGGGCGGCGCCCAGGCGGCGCTTTGCGGCGGTACCGAGTCGATGAGCCAAGCTCCCCACGTCGTGCGCGGCGCCCGTTGGGGCGGCTTGCGTTTGGGACCGGCGGGCGGCGCCTTCGAAGACACGCTGTGGGAAGCCCTGCTGGATTCGCACTGCGGCCTTTCCATGGCGCAGACGGCCGAACGGCTGGCCGAGCGATACGGCGTGACCCGGGACGAGGCCGATACCGTGGCCCTGAACAGCCAGCGCCGAGCCAAGGCGGCCTGGGACGCGGGCCGGTACGACGCCGAGGTGTCTCCGGTCGCGGTAAAGACGCGCAAGGGCGAGGTCGAGTTCGGAGTCGACGAGCACATGCGGCCCGACACCACCATGGCGCGTCTCGCGCGGCTCCGACCCTATTTCAAGAAAGACGGGTTGGTGACGGCGGGGAATGCGAGCGGCATCGGCGACGGCGCGGCCTCGGTTGTGCTTGCGGACGCAGCGTGGGCGGATCGTGCGGGCGCAACCCCGCTCGCTCGGCTTGTATCGTGGGCGTTTGCCGGCGTCGATCCCTCGATCATGGGGATTGGGCCGGCGCCGGCCGCGCGGGCAGCGCTCGCAAAGGCGGACCTCGGTCTTGAAGACATGGATCTGGTCGAGATCAACGAGGCCTTTGCGGCGCAGTACAAGTCGGTCGAAAAGGAGCTCGGACTCGACCCCGCGCGGACCAACGTGAACGGCGGCGCCATTGCGATTACGCACCCGCTCGCCGCTTCGGGCGCCAGGATTACGCTGCACCTCGTGCACGAGCTGCGCCGCCGCGGCGCGCGCTACGGCCTGGGAGCCGCGTGCATTGGGGGTGGCCAGGGCGGGGCGGTCGTGGTGGAAGCTCTCTGACCGCCATGTTGCAGCCAGGCGCGATTCGATGAGCCGCAAGGGCACACCGCTTTCGCGGAGCGACTTCGACGAAGTGATGCGCCGCGGGTCGGAGCTCGCCGCATCCGAGCCAGGACGATCGGAGGGCGACCTGACCGAGGCCGAACTGCTCCGCATCGGGCGCGAAGTCGGGTTGCCGAACCGCCATTTGCGCACGGCGTTGGCCGAATTGCGGTCGGGAAGAATCGGGCCGGACCGTCCAACCGGTCCAACCGGCGTCTTCAAATCGTTGGCCGCGACGGGAGAAGTCCGGGCCAGCCGAACCGTGGAGCGGCCAGCAGCCAGGATTCGCCGCGACCTCGACGAGTTCATGGTGGGGAGCCAGCTTCTGCAACGCGTTCGCCAGAGGGACGATCTGCTCCAGTATCGTCCCGCGGTGGAGTGGGCGTCGCGGGTTGCGCGCGCTGCCAGCTCGACCTCTCGACAGCACTACGTGGCCGCGTCGCGCCTGGTCGAGGTGCGCCTCGACGAGATCGGACCAAGCTCAACCCAGGTCGAAATCGTCGTCGATCCTGGCGTGGCGACGAACTACCGCACCGGCGCGGTGTTGGGCGGGGGCTTTACGGGGTTGGTGGCAGGCGGCGGCGCCGGCGTTGGGCTTGCTTTTCTGGCGACGCTTCCCGTAGCGGCGGTGGGTGGTCTGGGAGTGGGGGCCCTCGTCGCGTTCGCCGTGGTGAAGCAGGTGTCCAAGGCGTACCATCGACGGCTCGGCGAAGTGCATCTGGAGGTCGAAGGCATTCTCGACGGACTCGAACGCGCGCGCGGACTCGAACCGCCGCCGCCTGCATGGCGACGGTGGGTAAGGCGCCACTTTCACGGCGTCGCCCGCGAGATGATGAGCAAGGACGAATAACCGTGGGCGACGGGCGGGACCGCCTGGGTGGGCGGACTGCCTGGCCCCCAGCACAAAGGAGGTGCGAATTGGAGATCGAAAAAGTAGGCGTTGCCGGTTGCGGCCTGATGGGCAGCGGCATTGCCGAGGTTGCGGCCAAGGCGGGCATTGAGGTGGTAGTGAGGGAGATCGACGACACTGCGCTGGCTCGCGGCCGAAGCCGGATCGTCAAGTCTCTCGAGCGGGCCGTGTCGAAGGGCAAGCTCGACGGCGCGGGGCGCGACCAGGCATTGGCCAGCATGACCTTCACCACGTCGCTCGACCGCTTCGCCGACTGCGACCTGATCGTCGAAGCCATCGTCGAGTCGCTGGACGCGAAGAAAGACCTGTTCGGCTACCTCGACGGAGTGTGCCCGGCAACGACGATTTTCGCGTCCAACACCAGCTCGCTCACCATAACGGACATGGCCGCCGCGACCGACCGCCCCGACCGCGTGATCGGGCTCCATTTCTTCAACCCGGTCCCGGTCATGAAGCTGGTCGAAGTGGTGCGCACGATCGTCACCAGCCAGGAGACGTTCGACACCGTTTCCGACTTTGCCAAGCGGGTGGGGAAGATTCCCATCGCCGCGAAGGACAACTCCGGGTTCGTGGTCAACCTCCTGCTGGTCCCCTACATGCTGGACGCAATCCGCCAGGTGGAGCGCGGCGTGGCGACGATCGAAGACATCGACAAGGCCATGACCCTCGGATGCGGCTACCCCATGGGACCGTTCATTCTCGGCGACTTCGTCGGGATCGACACGCTCTACCGCGTTGCCGAGATCATGTACGAGGAATACCGCGAAGAGCGCTACGCAGCGCCCCCGCTACTGAAGCGACTCGTTACGATGGGACGCTTCGGCCGCAAGACGGGCGCTGGATTCTACGACTGGACGCCGGACGGACCCGTGGCCCTCCAGCTTTGACGAATGCGGGAGCCGGGCGTCGACTACCGACGACCGCGACGCTGGCGCCTGCGCTCCCGCCTGATGGCCGCTTCTTTTCTCCGCTTGCGCTGGGCGCTCGGCTTCTCGTAGAACCGGCGCTTGCGCAGCTCCGAATAGAGCCCGGATCGCTGCACTTTCCGCTTGAACCGGCGCAGCGCCCGTTCCAGGCTCTCGTTTTCCTTTACGAATACTTCCAACCCGTTTCCCCTGATTCAGATGCACGCTTGCCGGTGCCGCCGCGGGTGCCGCGGTTTACCCAGATCGTGGACAGACTCTAAGTATATACGTCCAGGAATGAAAACACCAGAGGCCTTCGTCGATCTCTTCTTACCCTGCGTCGGTCAGGACTTGGCCACCACATGCTTAACGTCGTCGATCCGGGCTACCGTCGCATCCTTGAGGTCCTCGATCCGCTGGGCCGTGACATCGCGGAAACTGTCGATTCCGGACATCAGGACTTTCCTGGTGTCGGCGAATCGGTCCCCCAGCCGCCGTTCGACGTCTCGAATGATCTCCCCGGTTGCGACGCGAGCCTCTTGGCCCTCGGTTCGCACCCAGGTGACTTCCGTTCGCACTAGGCTGATATCGTCCTTCAGCTCGGACCTCAGCTCGTCGGATTTCGCCGTGAGTCGGCGTTCGACGTCTCTAACGTTCTCCCCTATTGCGGCGTGAGCCTCTTGGCTCTCGGTTCGCACCAAGGTGATCTCCGCTCGCACCAGCTTGATATCGTCCTTCAGTTCGGACCTCAGCTCGTTGGATTTCGCCGTGAGTCGGCGTTCCACGTCTCGAACGTTCTCCCCTATTGCGGCGTGAGCCTCTTGGCCCTCGGTTCGCACCAAGGTGATCTCCGCTCGCACCAGCTTGATATCGTCTTTCAGTTCGGACCTCAGCTCATCGGATTTCGCCATGAGCCGTCGTTCGACGTCACGGGCGTTTTCGGTCGCTGCGGCGAGAGCGTCGCGTATCCACGACTTCATGTCCTCGAATCGCTTGTCGACGTCCTCGAATCTCTGGTTCACGTCGTCGAATCTCGTGGCCATGTCGTCGAATCTCGTGGCCATGTCTTCAAATCTCTTGTTCACGTCCTCGAATCTCTTGGCCAACCACATGCCGACGGCGGCGAAGCCACCCATCACCACCAGCAGTTGAGCCACCAGTCCCAACTGCACAGCGACAATCAAGGTGAGACGTAGCGACAATCAAGGTGAGAATACGAAATCGCGACGTTGTGAACGAAGGGATGATAACAAGGTGGCATGGGTGGAGCAAGTTGAGCGTCCTGGAGAGCCTGTGAGGCGGTCCTACTTCGTTGGACGGTCCGAGCACGGAATCAAGGCTGGACGGTACCGTGCTCCACCCCCGTGCCAGCGTGAGCGTCGCTGCGGGGTGGGTGGGTAACCATTACCCGTCGTTCCGTGTTGGAACTTGTTCCGACATGGACCGGCGGGTGACCGGCGGGCCCGCTCACTCGGCAGCCCTCGCGGTTCTTTCCGCCGGTGCGCGGACCAATCGTGACCGCGTACCGACCTCATGCTTGTGACCTCCGTCCGCCGCCGGCGATGGAGCGTGGCGGGTTGGGCCGTCGCCATAGCCAACTTGCCGGGTGGCGAGGATGGGAGTGGGGGTCGGCCCCGGCGCGTACCCCACGTCCCGGAGTCGGTTCGTCGGTCTGTCCATGCCCAGCGGCGGCTTTCCTGGCGGCCACGGCGGCGCGACGGCGGTAGCTTTCGACGTTGAGTTCGAAGACGTGGGAGCGGTGCACGAGGCGGTCGACGGCGGCGACGGTCAAGGCTTCGCCACCGAAGATCTTGTCCCAGGCGCTGAAAGGTTCGTTGGCGATGACGAGGAGCGAGCGATTCTCGTAGCGTGCGCCGATGAGTTCGAAGAGGACGCTGGTTTCGGTCCCTTCGCAGGTGGCGTAGGAGAAATCGTCGAGAATGACGAGGTGGTATTTGTAGAGCTTGGCGATGGCGGCGTCGAGGGCGAGGTCGCGCCGCGCCGCCTGGAGCCTCTGCACCAGACTCGACGTTCGCTGGTACAGCACGCGGTAGCCGTTTTCGACCAGCTTGAGTCCGATGCCCGCGGCGAGGTGACTCTTGCCCGTTCCCGGCGGGCCGAAGAGCAGCACGTTGGCCGCTTCTTCGAGCCAAATGTCGCCGCTCGCCAGCACGCCCACGCGCGCCTTCGACACGGCGGGCACGAGGTTGAAGTCGAAATTGTCGAGCGTCTTGCCGCGGGGCAGCTTCGCCTCGGCTCGGTGCCGCTCGAAGCGCCGCCGTTCGCGATCGGCGACTTCTTGGCTGGCCAGCGCGGCGAGCAGGCGCGCCGAGGACCAGTCTTCCCGGTCCGCGCGTTCGGTGAAGCTTCTCCACAGCGCCCGCATGCTCGGCAGGCGCAGTTGCTTCAGCAACAGGTCGAGTGCCGGGGGATCGACGATGAAGGAGTCTTTCATCGCGGTGCTCCGTTCAGGCAGGCGTCGTCGTAGCGCGACAGTGGCGGGAGGGTCGTTTCGAGGTCGGGAAGGGAGTCCGGCGCTGGGAACCGGTCGCGCAGCACTTCGGCGTCGGGCAACCGCCCGGCCTCGAGCTGCGCTTCGATCTCGTCGGCCAGCAGGGCCTCGCATCCGTGATCGTGGGCCAGCGCAAGGAGTTTGACCATCCGCCGGCAGGCCTCGCGGTCGTCCAGGCGCTCGCGCAACGCGTCGAAAGCCTGGCGGTAGGCGTCGCGGGGGAACAAACCGTCGCGGTGGACCCAGTTCATCATCGCCATCGGCTTGCGACGCAGAGAGGGCAGCACGTGCCGGTAGTTCACGACCCGTCCCCGTCGCCCTCCCGGTCCCGGGTGGCCCCGAGGCAACGTCACGAGCTCCTCGGTCCCGACGAAGACGACCAGGCGGTCGTCGTACAGTCTCACCCGCAGCCGGTGTCCCACCAGCCGCGACGGCACCGTGCAGAACACCCGCCGCAGCGAGAACCCACCCGCGCTCGTCACGCGCACCAAGGTCTCCTCGAAACCGTCGCTGCGACGCCTCGGCAACGGCCGCAGCACGGCTCGCTCGGCGTCGATCCTCTTGCGGTTGCGAGCGTTGCGGCGACTCGCCACCCGGCTCACGAACTCTCGGTACGCCTCGATCGTCTCGAAGTCCCTCGATCCCCTCAACAGCAGCGCATCCTCGATGGCCCGCTTCAAATGCCCGTGCGCGCTTTCGATCGAGCCGTTCTCGTGCGCCCGGCCCCGGTTGTTCCGGCTCGCCTTCATCCCGTAGTCTCCCATCAACGCCTCGTAACGTGCGGTCCGGTCCTCCCGCGCACGACGCTTCAGGTTCCGAAACGCCGCCGACAGACTGTCCGTCCGGTGCTCCTTCGGAACGCCGCCCAGCGCCCACAGCGCGTCCTGCAACCCCTCGGCCAGGGCAACGTAGCTCTCCCCGCCCAACACCACCGCCACATGCAGAATCCCGAGTACTCCAGCCGAAAATGGTACAGCTTGTGCACCAGCTTCTCTCCCCCAACCGTCACCCCCAGACGCCCGGCGTCGGTGAAGTCCGACAACCCCCGTCGCCCCGGCTCGTGCTTCTGTCGGAAAACGACCTCGCGCGCCGGCCCGTGCTTCGCCTTCCAGCTCCGAACCCGTCGCTCCAGCGTCCGCCGAACCCCCGGATGCAGTTCCGGATGACGCCGCATCATCTCTTCGTACAGCGCCACCGCCCGCAACCCCGGGTTCGCCTCCAGCAGCGGCACGATCTCCTCGTCGAATATCCCCGCCAAAGGGTCGGGGCGTCTCCGCCCCCGAGGCTTCTTCACCGACCGACGCCCCGGATCCCCTTCGATCCGATACGCCGTCGCCCTGCTGAACCCCGCCTTCGCCGCCGCCAGCGCAGGCCCGTCCTTCCGTCGAGCGGTCATGTACAGCTCCATCTGGTGGTCCGTAATCCGTCGGCCCGGCACTTCGCGTCTCTCCTGATCCCAGGGAAACACCAAAGCTCAAACCTCCCGCCGCCACCTCCGGCCGTCTCACCTTGTTTGTCGCAAGCGTCTCATCCTGATTGTCGCGCTACACCCAACCATTCATTAGCAGGCATTTCTCGGAAACTCCTTTCGTTGTAGCGTGGTCACCCGCACGTCAGAGAAAGATCGCACGTCCGACGACCAACGCAAGTGCCTTAAACGGGCAGCCTGCCATCCACGGCCTCCTGGATGCTTTCAGAAGGAGCGACAATGCGAACTGACCAACCAGGACTCGGCATCGGAAGCGGACCCTCTGATCCGACACTGGACATCCATTTCGCAGAAAACCTTGGCCTGCTCCGCGAGTGGAAGGCCGAATCGTTCGATCTCGTCTATATCGACCCCCCCTTCAATACCGGCAGGAACCAGACCCGCGCGCGGTTGAGGACCGTTCGCGACCCGGACGGGGACCGGACTGGATTCAAGGATCAACGCTACAGGTCGGTTCGTCTCGGTACCCGATCGTTTGCCGATCAGTTCGACGACTACCTTGCGTTCCTGGAGCCCCGGTTGGCCGAAGCCTACCGACTCCTGGCGCACGACGGATCCTTCTTCCTCCATCTCGATTACCGCGAGGTCCACTACGCCAAGATCCTTCTGGACGCCATCTTCGGGCGAAAGTGCTTCATGAACGAGATCATCTGGGCGTACGACTACGGCGGGCGGTCCAAGCGGAAGTGGTCGCCGAAGCACGACAACATCCTGTGGTACGTCAAGAACCCGAAGAAGTACACCTACCGTTACGACGACATCGACCGCATACCCTATCTGGCCCCCGGACTGGTGACCAGGGAAAAGGCGCTGCGAGGGAAGACTCCTACCGACACTTGGTGGCACACCATCGTCAGCCCCACGGGCCGCGAGAAGACCGGATACCCCACCCAAAAACCGCTCGGCGTCCTGAACCGCATCGTCCGGGTGCACTCCAATCCGGGCGATCGCGTGCTCGACTTCTTCGCCGGTTCCGGGACGACCGGCGAATCGGCGTTCCGCCATGGACGCAGCGCGGTCCTGGTCGACAGCAATCCCGAAGCGATGCGCGTGATGGCCCGGCGGCTGGCCTTCGCGGATCCGATCTGGCACGGCTGGTCACCCGGATGACCAACGGGCTTGCCCCATCGGGAAACATTTGCTTATCATTCAAGCCCTTTGGCTGCGCCGTAGTGACGGCTGACGCTTCGCTACACTCCTACCGGGGCCCCAAACATGCACAGCGTGACGACAAGCGAACGCCATCCGGATGCGATGGCCGACGTGCCGGGTATCTGCGACTTGCCGCTCACCCGGGGCGTGGTGCAGTACCGCGACGTGCACGAGCTCTACGAGCCGGGCGGCCGCATCCGGGACATCGGGCTGGCAGTGGTCCTGTCCGGGCGCTTTGCCTCGTCGGCGCGCGTGGTGGACCTGGGTTCGGCGGAAGCCAAGTATCTCAATCTCACGTCGGAACTGGTTATCCTCGACTGGGTGTACGAACCTACGCTCGCGCATCTCCGCAGACTCGACGCCGCCGCAGAGGTGGATCCGCCAGCCGCCGCCAGTCGTCGCCGGTATTGTTTCGACCTAGCTCTGCGAGTGCTGAACCGACGGGGTTTTTCGTCTCTGACCCGACCCGTGCTCTTGCGCATCGGCTTCCGCGATCTGTGTCAGGACCTGGATCTCCACGAGGAGACGGTGGTCCGCATCATCACCGGCGCCGGGGAGACTACCCGAGTCCATCTGGACTACGAGACCAACACGCTGATCTTTCGGACCGCGCGGCGGCAAGCCGACGATGGGCTTGAGGCCGCACTGGCTCTTGCCTTCCCCGGTCTGGCGCTGCGACGGACTACGGCTGCCGATGCCGACGGTTTCCAGCGCTACCATCTGCGCCTTGGCATTCCCGCGACCTTTCGGGATCTCCAGGAGAGCATGCGGGTCGCCCAACGAGGTCTGATGCGCATGGTGGCCCGCTTCGAGCCCGAGCGCTATCGGGAAGTCCGGCGCCTGGTCTCGACGTTCGGGACGAGGGCGACGCTTGACCGGCTGACGTTTGCCGAGGGGGGCGAGGGGCGCAGCAATCAATGGCTGGGCCACAGTCCGACTTCAGTGCACTGATCCCAACAACGGACGGAGCTTCGAAATGATCGAACAGGCATCGTGGCAACCAAGGGTGACGCGGACCGACGCTCCGCTCGAGACGCCGGAAATGCTGTTGGATCGGTATCGGTACTATAGACGACGCCAGGTCACGCGGCTGCTGCATCTGGTTCCCCGCGACGCGATTCGGGAACTCTACGCTCAAGCTCGCATCTGGGCCGACGAGCGCGGCCTCCACGACCCTCAGGATCCTTTGGCAACCCTCAGCAGCTTCGCGGAACACGTCCTGCCCCTGCCTCCGTTCGAAGTCTGGCTGGCCGATCGGGTACGGTATCCGCTCAACCACATCGAAGATGGAGCGGAGGAGGCGCGGACGGGGGCGACGCATCCACGCCGGCTCGAGGCTCGACGCTTCGACTATGGAGGTCGCGACTGGATGGCTTCCTTGAACGCCTTCCGGGACGGGGCGGTGTGGCGAGGCTTCCTGCGGTTCCGCGAGGTTGGCTGCGAGCGGCGACATCATACCGCGAACATCTTCCTGGAACGGACGGCGCGGGAAGTACGGGAAACCTTCCGGGAGTTCGATGAGGGGACGTTGGGGGCGTTTCTGCGCGCCGTACTGCCGTGATTGGTGGCCATTGGCGCGCGGGGGCGATACTTGAATTTCGGCCAGAATACGTCGCCTTACAGCCCTCCCCAATTCAGGAGCGGGCACTCCGTAAGCTCTTATCGCAATAGCGCTTGGGCAGGGCCGTCAATTGATGTGCAGAGCGCTGGAGAGACACCCAGCCACCGGATGGAGCCGAAGTGAAGCACAATCGTGAATATCTTGTGCCACAACGACTTACAGAATCCTACGCTTTCTCCCAAACGTCCACCGAAAACCTTGCGCCAAACCTTGCGCGCATCCCGATGCGAACCTACGTTGAAGGTCACTGAATCGTTGGCCTCCCGTCGGCTACGGTTCCGAAACTCGACCGCGTCCTCCACCGCGATTGGAAGCCCTATGTGGGATCGAAGGACTGTTCAGCTAGCCATTAGCTTGCCGCAAGACCTTGCATCGGAAGTCGAAGCAGTGCAGCGCACGGATCCGGATCTTCTGAGCCGGATAATCCAGTACGGCCTTACCAGGCGCGCCATCTACCGACAGCTGGAAAGGACAGACAGGAGAGATTCAGGCGCGGTTGCCGCCGGTCGGGAGGCGGGATTCGCTCAGCGGTAGCTCGCAAGAGCGAGGCCTGCTCGCCCGGCGGCAGCCCACGGGCTGCTAGCCGTACCTGACTGTCGCGGGTCCTCCGGCCCTTGACACCGCGTTGTGGCTTGATACATTTATGATTTAACGAAACGCGTATTGGGCCAGTTGGGCGGCCCACGAAGCCGAGGATGGGGGCATGGCGAGCCGAGACGGGGAATCCGCGCTACGCGCGAAGTACACAGACTATTGCTCCGCCAGGATGGCGGACGCGATTGTCGCTCTGTCGCCGTCGGAAGTCTACGCTTTGGCCGCGGCGGAAGCGCGCAAGGCGGGGCAGTCCATGCCGGCGGCCTACACCGATGCCGTCCTCCTCGCTACCCGCGAAATCAAGGCGCGGTTGACCTTGCCCGAGTTTGAGGAGTGGGCTCGGGACTACGAGGATGACCCGGGGAAATTCGATCCGTACCTGATCGGCTTCTGGAAGACGAAAGAAGGCGAAGACCCCGGTCAGTCCAGCTAAGTAAGCCGGACGGATCTCATTTGTAGCGGTAGGTCACTCTGCCGCGAGTCAGGTCGTAGGGTGACATCTCCACCTTGACCCGATCTCCGGCAAGCACGCGGATGTAGAATTTCCGCATCTTGCCCGAAAGATAGGCCAGTATCTCGTGGCCGTTTTCGAGCCGCACCCTGAAGTTCGCATTCGGCAGCACCTCGGTGACGGTGCCTTCCATCTCAATCGCGTCGTTCGCCAAGTATCGTTTCCCTCGTTAGAAAGGCAGGTCGTCGTCCGGTTCCGTTATCGGGGGGGTGGGGGCCGGTCGCGAGTATCCGGAGCTCGTGCCTGCAGGTTCCGCGGCGCCGCGACCAGCGTTCGATCCGAGCATGATCATCTCGTTGACGATAATGGCGGTCCAATACCTGGTGCCCCCGCGTTCGTCCTGTGTCTGGGAATACTCGATCCGGCCTTCTACGTAGAGCCTGTCGCCCTTCTTGACCCACTGCTCCACCACATCGACCAGCCGACCGAAGAAGGTCAGTCGGTGCCAATCGGTGCGCTCCTGCTGCTGTCCCGAGCGGTCCGGGAAACTGCGACTCGTGGCCAGGGACAACTTGGCCACCCGTACCCCCGAGGGCGAGGTCCGCACGTCGGGATCGCCGCCCACGTTGCCGATCAAACTCGCTTTGTTCAGTGAACGTGCCATGGTTCCTCGAGTAAGAGGTTTGATTCGTGAGTGTAGCAAGCTAAGGCAGCCATGGCCGAACCGCTACGGCTGGCGCTATTCTTCCTTGGCGTCACTCCGTAATTCCGGTCACGAATTCGACCCTCCTCAACCAGGCAGCCGATGGAACACTACGACTACGTTCACACCCAGATCGTCGACGAGATCGCGACGGTAACTATCGACCGGCAGGCCAAGCTCAACGCTCTGAATTCCCAGGTCGTCGCCGAAATCGACGGCGCCTTTGCCATGCTGAAGGGCGACGCCGCCGCGCGGGCGATCGTTCTTACCGGCGCGGGAGACAAGGCGTTCGTAGCTGGAGCCGACATCGGGGCGCTGGCACGCATGGACCCGCTGAGTGGCGAGGAGACGAGCCGCTTGGGACAGAGGGTTCTGCGCCGGATCGAGCGGTTTCCGAAGCCGGTAATCGCGGCCGTCGGGGGCTACGCTCTTGGAGGCGGATGCGAGCTGGCGCTGGCCTGTCATCTGCGCGTGGCCAGCGAACGGGCCCGCTTCGGCCTGCCGGAGGTGTCGTTGGGCATCATTCCCGGATATGGGGGAACGATCCGACTTTCGCGCGTGGTGGGCCTGGGGCGCGCCGTGGAAATGATCCTGACTGGCGACATGGTCACGGCCAGGAGGGCGGCCGAGATCGGGCTGGCCAACATCGTCGTCCCTCACGCGGAGCTTCTCGACCGGTCCAGGGCGCTCGCAGCCAGAATCATCAGAAACGCCCCGGTTGCCCTCGAGCTCGCGCTGAAGTCCATTTATCAGGCCGTCGAGAGCCCTATGGGTCAGGCCCAGGCGGTGGAAGCGGCCATGTTCGGGCTGCTGGCATCGACGAGGGACATGAGAGAAGGCATGGCGGCGTTCCTCGAAAAGAGAAAACCGGAGTTCGGCGGACGCTGATACTGCTATATTAAAGGGATGCCTGCGATAACCCGTCTCCGTCCCCGTTCGTGGTCTTGAGGACCCTGGAGCTCCGCCACTTTCGCAACCTCGGCGTGCAGGAGCTGCACTTCCCGCCAGCGGGCGTGGCGATCGTCGGCGACAACGCGCAGGGGAAGACGAACCTGCTCGAAGCGATCTACTATCTCGAGAGCTTCCGTTCCTTCCGAGGCGCCTCCGATGGAGAGCTGGCCGCATTCGGCGAGGCCGCTTTCCACCTGCGAGGCGGGATAGACGGGGGAGACGTCGAGTCGGTCGCGGCGGGATTCGATCGTACGAGAAAGAGCAAGAGAGTCACCTTGGACGGAAGCGATGCCCTGAAGATGTCCGCCGCGCTGGGGAAACTTGGAGCGGTTGTCCTGTCGCCGGTCGACGTGGGCCTCGTGAACGGCGGCCCCGGCGTACGACGGCGGTTCCTCGACATCGTGCTGTCGCTAAACGCACCGGGGTACGTCACCGCGTTGCAGGACTACCGGAAGTGGCTGGCGCAGCGGAATGCGGCGTTGCGGGCCGCCGCCGGCGGCGGTTCCCGAGACTGGATTCGAGCCTGGGAGGGCGGCTTGGTGGAGTCCGCCGCAAAGGTGGCGCGCATGCGCAGCGCCTGGATCTCGGACTGGGGTGCGACCTATGCCGGCTACTACGAGGCCATCTCTGGCGCCGATTCGGCCACGATCGACTACAAGCCCGGGCTTGGCGCGCGTTCGTCCGGCGACCATGCGCGCCTGGACGACATGCGCGAGGACGCCGTGCGCGAACGGTTTCGCGACCGACTCGACGAGTGCTTTGATCGGGATCTGCACCGAGGCGCCACCGGAGTGGGACCGCATCGCGACGAGGTCGTGCTCAGCGTGAGCTCCCAAGGTGGCTCGCTCCCGCTTCGCACGTTCGGTTCGGGCGGTCAGCGGCGAACGGCGGCGTTGGCCTTGCGGCTTACCGAAGCGGCGACCATTCGGAAGCAGCGCCACACCGATCCCATTCTGCTCGTGGACGACGCGTTCGCCGAGCTGGACCGCGGTCGGTCGGGGCGCGTGATGCCGCTTCTCGAAGCGGAGCTGAAGGGACAGGTAATCCTGACTGCGCCCAAGGAATCGGATGTGACGTTGCCGGGTCGCACCCTGGCGCGCTGGCGCATGCACGGCGGGGTAATCGAAGCGTGAACGGCGTGGAAACACGACGGTTCGAGTCGGTCGCCGACATCCTGCGCGTCTACCTCGAGCAGACGGGTCTGGCCAAGGTCTTCGACCGCCTCGGCGCTCTGGAGGAGTGGGGCGACGCGGTGGGCCCCAGGATTGCCGCGGTGACCCGTCCCTCGAAGGTGCAGGGCAACACGCTCGTCGTTGAAGTGCTGTCGAGCGCCTGGATTGCCGAGCTGACGATGATGAAGGGACTGATCCTCCAACGGCTGAACTCGGCGCGGACCGGCGAGCCCATTGCCGGCGTCCGATTCCGACTTGCCGAAAAAAGCTTCAGGAGAGAGGCATGACAGCGAAGAGCGCGGGGGCGGACTATACGTCAAGGCAGATTCAGGTCCTCAAGGGTCTGGAAGCGGTCCGGAAGCGACCCGGGATGTACATCGGGTCGACATCGGCCAGAGGGTTGCACCATCTGGTCTACGAGGTCGTGGACAACAGCATCGACGAAGCGATGGCCGGGTTCTGCACGTCGGTTGGCGTGGTGATCCACCCCGGAGACATCGTCAGCGTGAACGACGACGGCCGCGGCATCCCCGTCGACATGCACCCGACGGAAGGGGTCCCCGGCGTCGAGCTGGCCATGACGACGCTCCACGCCGGTGGGAAATTCGACAAGAGCTCCTACAAGGTCTCGGGCGGATTGCACGGCGTGGGCGTGAGCGTGGTGAATGCGCTGTCGGAGTGGCTCGAAGTCGAAGTGCGGCGGGGAGGGAAGCGTCACCACCAGCGCTATGAGCGGGGGATCAAGTCCACCGAGCTCTCTGAGCTGGGCCCGGCCAGCGGCAGCGGTACGCTCGTGACGTTCAAGCCGGATCCCCGGATCTTTACCGACCTCGCGTTTTCGTTCGAGAAGCTTTCGACGCGCCTGCGCGAACTGGCGTTCCTCAACAAGGGCCTGGAGATCACGCTTCGCGACGAACGCGACGACGACGAGACGACCGAGGTCTACAAGTACGACGGCGGGCTTGCGGAATTCGTCGGGTACCTCCGCGGCAGGCGCCAGCCGATTCACCCGGAGGTCATCTATTTCGAGACGTCGAAGCCCGAAGCCGAGATCGAGCTCGCCATGCAGTACGACGAGAGTTTCTCGGAGAACGTTCACACCTTCGTGAACAATATCGACACCCACGAGGGCGGGACGCACCTCACCGGCTTGAGGGCCGCCCTGACGCGCACGATCAACGATTACGCGCGCCGCAACCGGATCTTCAAGAAGGACGAGAACCTCTCGGGCGACGACGTTCGTGAGGGATTGACCTGCGTGCTCAGCGTGAAGGTCATGGAGCCCCAGTTCGAAGGGCAGACCAAGACGAAGCTGGGCAACTCGGAGGTGCGAGGCGCGGTCGAGGCGGCCGTGAACGAGCACCTGGCTGCCTTCCTCGAAGAGAACCCGCGATCGGCGCGGGCGTTGATCGAGAAGTCCTTGCAGGCGGCCCGGGCTCGCGTCGCGGCACGCAAGGCGCGCGATCTGGCTCGCAAGAAAAGCGGGCTCGAGGGGGGCGTGCTGCCGGGCAAGTTGGCCGACTGCTCAATCGCCGACCCCGCGCTGACCGAGATCTATCTGGTCGAGGGCGACAGCGCGGGCGGCTCGGCCAAACAGGGTCGCGATCGCTCCTTCCAGGCGATTCTCCCGCTCAAGGGGAAAATCCTAAACGTCGAAAAGGCGCGTATCGACAAGATTCTGTCGAACGACGAAATCCGGGCCATGGTCACGGCCATCGGGGCCGGAATCCGGGACGATTTCGACATCGGCAAGGCGCGGTACCACAAGATCATCATCATGACGGACGCCGACGTGGACGGCGCGCACATCCGCACTCTTCTTCTTACGTTCTTCTTCCGCCAGATGCGGGAGCTGATCGAGCACGGTTACGTCTACATCGCCCAACCGCCTCTCTATCGGGTCCAGAAGGGCAAGATCGAGCGTTACGCGTACAGCGACGCCGAGCGCGACGTGGAGATCGGCAAACTCTCCAACGGCAAGGACGGCAAGGGCATCTCGATCCAGCGCTACAAGGGACTGGGAGAAATGAACCCGGATCAGCTCTGGAAGACGACCATGGACCCCGACTCGCGCACGATTCTGCGCGTCACGGTGGAAAGCGCGACCGAAGCCGATCGCATCTTCTCGCGGTTGATGGGAGACGATGTCGAGCCACGCCGGCAGTTTATCGAGAAGAACGCACAGTACGTGCGGAATCTGGACGTTTAGCAGCCCATGAACGAGCTGCTTTGGGAACCGGCGGGTCGGACGGCCCGCCGATCAATTGCACCATGAAACGGGAGGAAGGAACAAAATGCACTTCAAACGTTTGACTCGCAGTCCATGGACGAGCCGGGAATCGCGCCGGTCCGCCTGGGCTGCCCGTGGCGGACTCGGGTTCGCCGCGCTGGTCCTGTTTGCGGTTGTGGCGGCGCCGCTCCAGGCCCAGACCGGCATCATCCAGGGGCAGGTGCTGGACGCCGACTCGCGTCGACCTCTGGTCAACGCTCAGGTTCTCGTCGCAGGGACCGGGATTGGTCAGCTCAGCAACTCCTCGGGCAACTTTCTGCTGCTCAACGTACCCGCCGGCGACCACACGGTTCAGGTCACGTTGATCGGGTACGCGGAAGCCGCGCAGACGGTCACGGTCTCGGCGGGACAGACGGCCGCGCTGGAGTTCGAGATGTCGTCCACGGCCATTTCCCTGAACGAAATCGTCGTGACCGGCGTCGGCGCCGAGACGACTCGACGAGCGTTGGGCACGTCGGTCGAAGTGCTCAGCGCCGAGGACTTCGAGCTGGCCCCGGTGCAGTCGGTCGACCAGCTGCTACAGGGTCGCGTCGCCGGAGCCACGGTCAACGCCACGTCGGCCCAACCAGGAACCGGATCGCTGATCAACTTCCGCGGCGTCTCGTCGGTCTTCGGCGCCCAGACGCCGGTCATCTACGTAGACGGCGTGCGCGTCGACAACGACCAGTCCACGGCGGGCGGCACGGGCGGCGAACAGTCTTCGGCGCTGGCGGACCTGCTGACCAGCGACATCGAGCGGATCGAGGTCACCAAGGGCGGCGCCGCATCGACCTTGTTCGGTTCGGACGCGGCCACCGGCGTGATTCAGATCTTCACCAAGAAGGGCGTTCCCGGCGAAGCGCGAATCACGGCCCGCGTCGAGCACGGCCTCGAGATGCCCGAGCTCAAATACATCTTCGACATGGGGCTGATCTTTCCCGAGCGCGTCGAGTCGGGCGAAATCACCGAGACGTTCATGCGGGACCTCTATTTCAAGAACAGCGGCACCCAGAACTACTACGTCGGCGTTTCGGGCGGTACGGCCGACGTGACCTACAACATCAGTGGTCGGCTGGAGGATCGCGGCGGTACCCAACCACGAGACGCCAGCACCAACTACAACCTTCGCGGCGGGCTGCAGGCGTCTCTCACCGACGATTTCTCTCTTGAGTTCGCCGGCAGTTACGTTCGCAACAACTTCGAGCGCCTCTACAATGGCGCAGCCATCGCGGACCCCCTCACCACCTTCGAGGTCGGCGACGCCCTGTTCTTTTCGGGGGCATCGACGCTGCACGAAGCGCTGGACATCTTCCTCCTGCCGCTGATCGACGAGTCGGTCAACCGCTTCATCTTTTCGGCGGGCGCGCGCTGGGACGTGCGGGACGATCTGGCCTTCAAGATGACGCTGGGCACCGACAACCGGAACAACCAGCAGCGCACCTACCAGCCAATCGGCTTTACGCCGGGCGAGCCCACGGGTAACCTGCGCCGCTTCGATCGCAACTTCACGTCCGTTTCTCTGGACGCCGGCGGTACCTACGCCTGGGAAAACGCGAATGGTTCGATCGGTTCGTCCCTGACCGTGGGCGTGCAGGGTTTCCGCGAAGACGAGAGCGTCTTCTTCGGCAACGGGCGCACGTTCGCGCTTCCCGGCACCTTCGATTTCGACGCCGCCGCGGTCATTACGGCGGGCGAGGGCAACGTCGAGGTCTTCAACGGCGGCCTCTACGTCGACGAACAGCTGAGTCTTTGGGACAAGCTCTATCTGGGCGGCGGGTTCCGCATCGACGCGGGTTCCAGCTTCGGCGACAACATCGACACCGAGCTCTACCCCAAGGCGACGGGCTCGTACATCGTCTCCGAAGATGTCGGTCTGCCGCTGGTTGACGAGCTTAAGGTCCGGACGGCCTACGGCCAGACCGGCAAATTCCCCGGCGCCTTCCTCAAGGATCGGACCTTCTCGGCCACATCGTTCCGCGGAGAATCGGCGCCCAGGTTCTCCAACCCGGGCAACGAGGATCTGCGTCCGGAAAAGACCTCGACCATTGAAGCGGGGATCGACGCGGCGCTGTGGGGCAACCGCATCGGCCTCGACCTCACGGTCTACGACGCGCGCACCACCGACGCGCTCTTCCAGGTGCCGCGACAGCCGGTCACCGGACAGGGCACGCAGCAGGAGAACGTGGGCGAGATCCTGAACCGGGGCGTCGAGGTGGCGGTGAATCTGCAGCTGCTGAACACCCAGTCGCTGGCCTGGAGCCTCGGCGGGACGTTCCAGTACAACCACAACGAAGTCACCGACATGGGCGGCGTACCCGACTTCTCGGCCGAGGGTTCGCAAAAGCGGGTTACGGGGTGCTGGACCCAGACGGAAGAAGGCAACCCGGACACCTGTCGCGGCGGACCCGTGGGCGCGTGGTGGCTGACCACGCCGGTCGACACCAACGGCGACGGTTTGCCCGACGGCTCCGAGCGCAATTTCACGGGGACCTTCCCGGTGCCCGACAAGAGCGGCGGCATCAACACCACGCTGTCGGTCGGCAACGACCTGACCATCAGCGCGTTGGCGGACTGGGCCGGGGGCCACGACGTGTTCGACTATGGTTCCGTGTGGGCCACGTTCAACGGCATCTATCGTCGCGAGCGCGTGCGGTGCGGCCTGGAAGAAAACGCCGCCCAGGGATGCGACTACGCTTTCCCAACCCAGTACAGAACGGACGGCACCGAGCGCGGCAAGTACAGCCAGAGCGCCGCACGGACCGGCTTCCTGTACGACGGTGATTTCTTCAAGCTGCGCGAGGTCTCGATGCGGTACGTACTGCCCGAAGGCGTGGCGGGAGCCGTAGGTGCGGGCCGCGCCACGATCTACCTGAACGGTCGCAACCTGTGGATCTGGTCGCGCAACCAGATGATCGACGGCGAGCTCAACGGCCTGAGCGGCGGAGGATTGCGCCTGGGCAGCGAGAGCAGCATCACCCTTTCCCCGAACCGGACCTTCAGACTGGGCGCCGAGGTGGTGTTCTAGGCCGACCATAGGAGACGATACAAATGATCAAGAAGAACAAATCGACCAGCCGGCGCGGGCTGCTGGTGACCGGCGCGCTGCTCGCGTTCCTGACGATTGCCGGCTGCGACGCCATCAACCCCACCCGCGTAAGCAATCCCACCACGACGGACGAAGACCTTGCCGAGGCTACGGATCCCACGGCTGCCCTGTTGCCCGGTCTTCGTGCCCAGTTTGCCCGCATGATCAACGCGTACGTGGTTGCGGAGGTCATTACCGACAACTACTCGATCCACGGTACGGGCATCATCGTGGACATGGACGAGCCGCACGTCATTACGCCGGACCTCGTGAATTCCACGGGAACGAGCGTGACCGGCATCTACTGGAACGTGCAGGAGCTGCGCGCCCTGGCCAATTTCGTCATTGACGAGATCGTGCCGAACGATCCGGGAGCGCCGCAGGATTTGCTGGCAGAAGCGCATTACTACCGGGGAATGGCCTACCTGACCATGGGCGAGGTCTTCTCTCATGTGCCGCACGAGGAAGACGGCATGCCCCAGCCTGCTGAGACCGCTTTGACCCGCGCCATCGCCGATTTGCAGGCCGGCACGGCGTTCGGGGCGCAGGCACACGCGGCGCTCGCCAGAGCCCACCGCCTTCTCGGCGATGCGGGAGCCGCGAGCGCTGCGACCAATGCGGCGCTGGGCGCCCAACCCGACCTACTCTACGCGCCGGCGTACGACGAGCAGTTCCTCTCCAACACCCCCGTAGCCTTCCTGGTGCTGCGCGCCCTGCAGGAAATGCAGCCGCTCCCGCGGCTGGACTTCCTGGACCCCAAGTACACGGAGCGCGATTCGCCGATTCCGATCGCGAAGGCCGAGGAAATGCACCTGATTCTGGCCGAGGCCGCGCTGGCCAATGGCAACCTGGGCGAAGCACAGCATCAGCTGGCCAGCGCAATCACGATGGCGAACGGACGCGGAACGGTGTCGTTTGACGACATCGACGAACGCCGCAACGCGGACTTGAGCCTGCGACCCAGAAGCAAGGAAATCATGATTCGGGCCGACGCAGACAGTCCATACCGCGCCGGACTCGTGTTGGATCGGCCCAGCGACGGCTTGCGCATCCCCAACATCTCGGCAACGTCGCTGGATGCCGACAGCGTGTCCGCGCTGTCCAGCGCGACCGAACTGTGGCACGCGCTGTGGTTGGCCCGGCAGGAAATCCTTTTCCTCGAAGGTCGCCGTCTGGCCGATCTTGGGATCCGGCTGCCCATGATGCTTCGAGAGATCGACCAGAACGAAAACATCAACCAGGGAGATCCCGGCACCTTGGCGATCGTTCCCGGATACGTCCCGCAGAATCCGCGCTACGCGATGGACATCTACACGCCGGTTGAGCTGTACGACGGCGTGGACCCGGGCGTGCCCCTGATTGAGACGCAGGTCACGATGGGCGTCGACATGAACAAGGTCCTTGTGGCCAACAACGCGTCGCCGTTCAACTAACGGTGCGGTAGGATCGGATACGACACGGGCAGGTCGGCGGGGACTCCGCGCCCCGCCGGCCTCGCCAACCCGGAGTCTACTCGCGAAGAACTGCTGACGAGGCCGGTCGAGCACATTGACGTGACCGCCTTTGACGGCAGCAGGGTGGTGGACTTGTACCGCGATGCCGCCTTTCAGGCCCGCAATCTGGCGGAAGCCGCGGACATCTTCACGGCCATGCTGGCCGATCGCGACTGCACCGTGATCCTGACCCTGGCCGGGTCGCTGGTGTCGGCGGGTCTCAAGGAGGCGCTCCTCGCGCTCGTCGAGTGCGACATGGTCGACGCGATTGTGGCCACCGGCGCGATCGTGGTCGACCAGGACTTTCTGGAAGCGGTCGGATCGCGGCACTATCAGGTGCCGGGCACGCCGGACGCGCCGTTGGTCTCGGACGAGCGGCTCAGGGAGCTCGGCATTGACCGCATTTACGACACGTACGTCGTGGAGTCGGAGCTGCAGGAATGCGACCGGATCGTGGCCGAGATTCTCGACGGGCTTGAGCGCCGCCCCTGGTCCAGTCGCGAAATCGTGGCCGAGCTGGGGGCGTATCTTGAACGACGCCATCCGCGCGCGCGGTCGATTGTGCTCGCGGCGCACCGCCGCAAGGTGCCGATTTTCGTGCCGGCGCTCAGTGATTCATCCGCTGGCTTCGGGGCAATCGCGCACCGGGTCGGGGCGGCAACCGACGGCTTGCCGCAGGTCGCCTTCGATTCCGCAAAAGACTTCTACGAATTGGCACAAATCAAACTGTCCGCAGGCGATACCGGGCTGTTGATGGTTGGCGGAGGCGTACCCAAGAACTTTGCGCAGGACGCGGTGGTGGCTGCGCGAACGTTGGCGGACGGAGTGGGGGAAGAGGGCGGCGACCTCCGCGCCGCCGACGTGGCCATGCACAAATACGCGATTCAGCTCACGGTGGCCGATGTACGCGACGGTGGGCTTTCGGGGTCCACCCTGCGCGAGGCTACGACCTGGGGCAAGGTGGAGACGGCGCGGGAACGCATGGTGTACGGCGAAGCGACGCTAACCCTGCCCATCCTCGTGAGCGACGCGTACCATCGCGGTGCGTGGCAGGGTCGGAAGGGAAGGCGGCTGGGGACGCTTTTCGGTGCGGATTCGAGGGCGCGCGCATGACGCAGCTCAGCTTCGATTTCGATCGTGAGGGCGCCATGGCGGGCAGCGACGATACGGCGTGCGTTCTGGTCCAAGAGCTGGAGCGGGTGGTGCGGAGAGGAGGGCGCGGCCGCAAGATCCTGGTGGCTCGCACGCGCGGCGAGGGGAAGGAACTGTTGCGCCAGGTGGCGTTGCGCGGCGCATCGTGGGTCGGATTCGAAGTCACGGCAGTGCGTCCTTTGGCAGCGAGGATTGCCGTGCCGGCGTTGGCCGGAGCGGGGCGAATGACCATGGACGCGTTCGACGAACACGCGCTGTTGGAGCAGGCGATCGACGAGGCGTTAGCCCTGCCGCAGTTCGCCGAGTTCGGAGAGCTTGCCGAAAAGGTCGGCTTCCGTCGCGCCGTGCGGCAGGCGGTATCGGCGATCCGCAGCGCAGGCATCGACCTAGCCAATCAACGGCCCGGCAGCGATCCGGACGGCGTCTACCATAAGCGGGACCTGGTGATCGAGGTCGTGACGGGCTATGAACGCCTTTTCGCAGAAGGGCGCCTGGCGGATGCGGCGGGGGTGCTTAAGGCGGCGACGCGCGTGCTGCGGACCAACGGGCGGGGACGCGTGCTTGCGGGTGCGAGGGTGTTCCTGCTTCCCGGGCTAGTCGCCCGTGGCGTTGAGGGGTGGTTCCTCGACGAACTACGTCGGTTAGGCGCGGTCGTTCTCCGCACCGATGCGGTCAAGGGGTTGGCGGCGAACAAGGAGATGCCACCGCCCAAGGACATGCTGTGGAAGGCCGCCACGGCCTCGGGCCCCCGCCACGACCGGATCGAGCTCTTTACCGCCGCATCGATCTCGGACGAGCTGCGAGGGGTGTTGCGGCGCGCGCTCGACATGGGCGCCCGGTGGGACGAGGTCGAAATCATCGCCGCCGACCCGTGGTCGTACGGCTCGGCGCTCCATGCGTTGGCCGAGTCTCTGGGCGTGCCGGTCACGTTTGCCGTGGGGCTCCCGGTTGAGCGAACGCGACCGGGGCGAGTCGTTTCGGGTTACTTTCGCTGGATCGCGAGTGGGTTCCAGGAATCAGTCGTTCGCGCTTTGATCGAAGCCGGAGACGTGATTTCGCCCCGTCGGCGCCACCGTTACCGCGGTCCGCGCCTGGCACGAGCGTTGCGGCGGCTGCGCATCGGATGGGGCAGAGAGCGATATCTCGATCGGATCGAGCGTGCGCTTGCAGACCTGGAGAGCATGCCCCGCAGGGGCTACGAGGACGCGGAGCAGCTGGAGAAGAGGAAGCAACGCACCCGCGAGGAGCTCGACGCCCTTCGCGCCCTGTTCCGTCCGGTCCTGGAAGCCACCCCGCGCACCGACCAACGGGTTTCCCCGGCGCAAGTAGCCGCCGGCGCGACGAGCCTCCTGAAATGGGTTGCCCCGGGCACCAAGGCCGACGACATCGCGCAGGAGCGGCTCCTCCGCCAACTCGAACGAATCAAGGCCACGGTAACGCGGGAAGCGGACTTCGCTTCGGCCGAAGCGATCGTTCGGTCGTTCCTGGAGATCCGCATTCCGATGCCGAGGACGGAGGGGACGGCGCCGTGGAGCTCCGCTCCAGGTCACGTCTACATGACCGACCTGCGGCACGGGGGATGCACGGGTCGCCCCTATACGTTCATCGTGGGAATGGATTCCGGGTCCCTGCTGGGGTCTCTCCACGAGGATCCGCTCATGGGGGACGACGAGCGCGTTCGCCTCGGGGCGGGTGCACTGCCGCTCGCGGCGAACCGCGCGTCGGACGCGCGTTTCAACTTTGCCCAGCTGTTTGCGCGGCTGCGCGGCACGGTCGTTCTGAGCTACGCTTGCTGGGACCCGTCGGAATGCAGAACGCTGACGCCCGCGCCGGAGCTGCTTGAGGCGCTGCGACTTCGAGAAGGCGACGACACGCTCAACTTCGAGGATCTCGCCATGCGCCTCGGCGTAGCGGAGTCCCGCCTCCCACGCCCCGAAATCCCCACCGACCTGGACGCGGGCGACGTGTGGCTGCGTGCGCTTGCCGCCCCGAACGGACGTCTGCGCGATGGGCTGGGCGCGGTGGGGCGTTCGTTTCCGCGGCTGGGTCTGGGTCTGGATCTCGCCAAGGCCGTCGCCGGTCGCCGGGCATCGACGTACGTTGGCCTGATAGGCACTCGCGACCTGCCTTCGCCCTACCAGGACATCTCGCGCACGGCGTTTTCCGCGAGCGCGCTAGCGGACCTCGGCGCTTGTCCCCGGCGATTCCTGTTTCGACACGTACTCAAGACCTATCCGCCCGACGACCCCGAGTTTGACCCCGAGCGTTGGCTCAACGCCCTGGAACGGGGCAACCTGCTGCACAAGGTCTACGAAAAGGCGCTCAAGCAGGCCGAAGCCAACGGCCTGGACCATGCCGACCAAGCCTTTCTGGACTTGGCGCTGGAGCTGGTCGATCGCGAGGGGCGCAAATCGCTTCTCGAGACACCGTCCCCAAGCGACGCGGTGCGGCGATGGGAAATGAAGTCGCTACGCGACGACGTACGCTCCTTTGTGGAAATGATGCGCGGCGAGCCGCCCACACAGCCCGAGGTGGAATGGAGGTTCGGCATTTGGGATGATGACCCCGAAGTGGAGATTGCGGTGGGCGGGCACTCGCTCCTGGTGAAAGGGGTCGTCGACCGGGTGGACGATCACGGCTCGCACCTGCGCGTGATCGACTACAAGACCGGAGGCGGATACGACTACAGCAGCCGGTTCGGCATCTACAACAAGGGACGGCGCTTTCAGCATTTCTTGTACACGGCTGCCGTCGCCGCCGAATATGGACGTCCCGTCGACGCCATGGAATACCACTTTCCGACGAGACGGGGCGAGAACCGGATTCGCGCTTTCGACGTCGCCAAGCTGCGAGACGGGGGCCATCTGGTCGCCACCCTTCTGACAGGCCTTCGCCAGGGCTGGTTTCCCGCCACGGACGACTCCAGGGACTGCCGCTACTGCGACTACCAGGAGGTTTGCGGCGCGGATACCGGCACCTGGGGCCACACCCATTGCCGCTTTGCCGAGTGGACCAAACGCAACTTCGAAGCCCTTGACGAGCTGGAGCCGCTTCGGAAGGTGCGCACCTGGGAAGGTCGCTGATTGTGCCCAGCGCCTACCCGCCTGACTACAGTCGCCCCGGCGACAAGATGGGCGCGGACCCGCCCGACCAGGAAGCGCGGTTGCGCATTCGCAACGACCTGAACCGCAACTACCTGGTTGAAGCAGGGGCGGGCTCGGGAAAAACAACGGCGCTTGTGGACCGCATGGTGGCGCTCGTGCGCGGCGGCGCCTGCACGGTGGGCAAGATTGCAGCGGTCACGTTTACGCGCATGGCCGCCGCCGAGCTCCGGCAACGGTTCCAGGTCGCACTCGAAGGGGCCGAAGCGGAGCTTGACCAGGCGCGATCTCAGAGCCGCGGGGGTGCCCAACGCATCGCCGAGAAACAGCGTCTGAGAGCAGCGATTCAGGACATTGACCAGGCTTTCCTGGGCACCATTCATTCGTTTTGCGCGAAGTTGTTGCGCGAACGCCCGCTGGAGGCCGGCCTGGACCCCGGATTCCGCGAAGTGCAGGAGACGGAGGAGTACCGGTCCCGCCAACAGTCGTGGACGGACTTTCTGGAGCGAGTGGCCGCCGAAGGCGATGCACGCTTGCACGAGCTCAAGCAGTTGGGAATTCCGGTCACACTGCTCCGGCAATCGTTCGACAATATGGTCGACAACCCCGACGTCGATTTCGTTCATGAGCGTGTGGACCCGCCGGACCCGGCCGAAGTGGCTCGGTTGCGGGCCGATCTCGACGGCATTCTCGATCGCGCCGCGGAATTGATGAAGGGAAGGAAGCCGAAAATGGGGTGGGACTCGGTGGGGAAGCGCGCTCGCACCCTCTTGTACTGGCGCAGGTCGCAGGACTGGCAGGACCAAGCACGCCTCTTCGATGCGGTGGCCAAGTTCCATCTGAAAAAGGGCAAAGTCACTCAGAACCGGTGGGCCGATACCTATGCAGGTAAGCAAGAGGCCAAGCGCCTTGGCTTGGACATCGAGGAATTCGGCGCGGCGGGCGGCAACGCCGACCGGCTCCTGCGACACTGGTGGGCTTACCGATACCCGACGGCCTTGGGATTCTCGAAGGCCGCGGCAGATGCGTACAAGGCCGACCGCAACCGACGCGGCGAAGTCACTTACCAGGACCTGCTCGTACTGTCGGCCGATCTCTTGCACAAAGATCCCGAGGCCCGGCGCGAGCTTGGGCGACGATACAGCCACGTCCTGGTCGACGAGTTCCAGGACACCGACCCTCTGCAGGCGAAAATCCTGCTGCTCCTGGCCAGCGATCCCGAGACCAGCGGCAACGACTGGCGGTACGTGCAGCCACGGCCCGGCGCGCTGTTCGTCGTGGGCGATCCCAAACAGAGCATCTACCGTTTCCGGCGGGCCGACATCTCGCTCTACGAAGTTGTCAAGCGTCGGTTCGAGCAGTTCGGCGAGGTCCTGCATCTGGACGCAAACTTTAGGTCGCTGGCAGTGTTCGGCGAGCTGGTCGAGGGCGTTTTTCACGGGAAGTCCGGCTTTCCCATGCAGGATTCGGAGAGTCAAGCCGCCTACGCCCCGCTCGTGTCGCGCACGGAAGGGACCGGCCTAGTCACCGCATACCCGGTGAAAGGCAACACGCAGGATGAGCTTGCCCGCGACGATGCGGCCCGCATTGCATCGGAGATCGCGCGCAGGGTGGCTGCGGCGCAGCGCAATCCCGGCGACTTCATGATCCTGACGCGCACGCGCCGGCACCTTTCGGTATATGCCCGAGCGTTGGAAGACCGAGGTCTCCCGGTCGAGGTGTCCGGCACCGGCGTGGGATTCGAAGACGAACTGCGGGCGTTTCTGTCGCTCTTCCGCTGCATGGCGGATCCCGCGCACGCAATCCACGTGTTGGCCGTGTTGGCGGGTCCGCTGTTTGGACTGAGCCCGGACCGTATCGCCCGGTACCGTGCCAACCATGGCAGGTTGGAAATCAACGGTGCGCCTGCAGGGGATTGCGAAGTGGCCCAAGCGATCGGCGTGCTTCACAAATGGTGGCTGATCGCCCGGCGCGAGCCCGCCGACGTCACCGCGGAACGGCTGGTGGCCGCGAACGGCCTGTTCCCCTTGGCGGGCGCGGGCAGCCTGGGCGAAGTGCGGGCCGGCGGCTTGGCCTACCTGGTCGACGCGGTGCGGGCGCGGGCGCTGGCTGGCGACTCGTCGCTTGCTGGCGCGCTGGACGCGATGGAGACGGCGCTGGCCTGGGAAGATGCCGAAGCCCCACTGATTCCGGGTCGCCCCGACTGCGTTCGCGTCATGAACCTGCACCGCGCCAAGGGCCTGGAAGCCGATGTCGTGTTCCTGGCCGCGCCGTTCGGCGTCCGCGACTGGCCACCCCGGATGCACGTTGCAAGAGACCGGAAGTCCGACGCGCGCGGAAGCATCCCGATCATCGCGCAGAGGTCGCAATACGTCAAGGAGACAATCGCGCAGCCGCTCGACTGGGAAGAAAGCGCGCGCAGGGAGAAGGCGTTCGAGAAGGCGGAGCAGGTGCGCCTGCTATACGTGGCGGCTACGCGGGCCAAGCACGAGCTCTGGATCGCGCAGGGAAAGCGCCCGCCCAAACGCGTGGGACCGTCGCCCTGGGGGGATCTCGAGAAATGGGTGGCCCGCAGGGCACGTGGCCGGATGGGTCCAGGGGGTCGCTGCGTTGTGCTGGACAGCCTGCCGATCGACGCGCCGCCGGTGCCCGACCGGTTGGACCCCTCGACGGACGTATCTGCCAGCGTGGCCGCCGCGGCCGGCGCGGTGGATCGCAACCGCGAAGCCACTTACCGTCTGGACACGGTGACCGCCCGCGCCAAGGCGGCGGTGGGGGTGCGGGGCGCGGGGGGGGTGGCTGCCCAGGCCGGAGCGGAGGAAGACTTCGCGCGTCCGGCCGAGCTGCCAGCAAGCGGCGGTATTGAGTGGGGCAGCGTGGTGCACGGGGTGCTGGCGTCGGCGGCCGACGGCTCGCGCGGCGCCGCGTTGGAACACGTGGCCCGCGACCTTCTGATTGAGCATGAGCGTCCGGTAAACGAAAAGGGGGTACCAACGGAGTTGAGCGCACTGCTGGAGTTGGTCGCCGCGGTGCGCGGCTCGGCGATTTGGGGTCGTGCCATGGCGAGCAACGAGCGCCACAACGAGATTCCGTTTGCGCTGAGTCGGAAGCAGGAGGGAGATCGCCCCGAAGTCGTTGAGGGCGTGATCGACCTCGTCTTCAAGGAAGCGAATCACTGGGTCATGGCCGACTACAAGACGGACCGCGGCGACGACCCGGACTACGGCGAAAGAGTCCGCCGGTACCGCAAACAGGTCGATCTCTACGCCGAGTGTTGGGAACGGCTGACGGGCGAACCGGTCGGCGAACGTGCGTTGATCTTTACGGCACAGGGAAAAACCGAATCATGGTAGCACAAGGAGAGGTGACAATGGCAGGGCAGAGAGCAATGACGGTGCAGAGAGACAAGGCGGCGCAGCGACGGGGATTGAGCGGCTTGGGCACGGCAAGCGGCTTGAGCGCGGTGGGCGGTTTGAGCGCGGTGGGCGGTTTGAGCGCTGTAGGCGCGGTGGTGACGCGGATTGCGGTCGTCGCGACGGCGATCCTGGCGCTGCCGCTCGCCGCAGCTGCACAGGACGACGAGGGCCTGCCCTTCCCGGAGGGTTGGCAGGTGCGCTTCGACCGCGACGGCGCCAGCATGGACGATCTCTACCTGGTCACGATGCCTCCGGGCTATCATGTGACCACCGGTCCGGCGATGATCGCCTGGCACCCGGATTCGGTCGCGAGCGGCGACTATCGCATCGAGTCCGAGACCTTTCTCTTCGACCCGCAGGGGCGTCGCGAGGCGTTCGGGTTCTTCGTCGGCGGTGCCGATCTGCACGGGCCCGACCAGCGCTACACGTACTTCCTGATACGCGAGGGCGGCGAGTTCCTCGTAAAGCGTCGCGCGGGCGCCGAGACCGTCGAAGTGCAGACCTGGACCGCGCACTCGGCAATTGCTGCGTTTGCAACGAAGCCGGACGATGCGGCCACCGCCAAGAATGTGCTCGCGCTCGAAGCCATGGGCGACGAACTGCGCTTCTCGGTGAACGGGGAGATCCTCTGGACGGGGCCGCGAGAGGGGCTCGCCACGGATGGGGTATTCGGCCTGCGCGTCAACCACGGGCTCAATCTACACATCACCACCATCAAGCGGGGAGACTGACGGAGCGGGCGCGCCAACTCGCGGGGACGCGCCCACAAAAGAACAGATGCTGCCTGCCGCGATTAGCACTCCCGCTAGAAAAAACAGCTGGTCCACCACCCTCAAACGCCCCCGATCTCCGGCACCAGGAACTCCTCGAAGAAGTCGAGCATGTCGTGGAGCTTCTGGATGGTGTTGTCGCGTCCGTAGACGTAGTACCCCTCGCCCGGGTAGGCCTTGTAGCGCACGATCTTGTAGTGCTGGTCGAGCTTGCGGGCGAAGTCGAGCGCGGCTTGGGGTTGGTCTTCGCGGAGCCGCCAGTCCGCCGTGACGCCCTCTCCCTGAATGACGAAGGTCGGCGTGGTAACTTGGTCGACCTTGAGGATCGCCGAGCTGTTGAGGTAGACGTCGCGGTTTTCGGGGTAGGGGCCGAGCTCGTATTCGAGCAGCTTGATGTGTTGCAGCTCCTGCACCTTGGTGTGGAAGTCGGTCATGTCGCCGTAGCCCGACAGTGAAATCGCCGCCTGGAAGACGTCGGGCGCAAAAGCAACCGCGTCCATGGTCATGATGCCGCCGTAGCTGGTGCCCGTGACCGCGATCCGGTCGGGATCCACATGGGGCAGGGTCTTCAGGAAATCGACGCCCGCGAGCACGTCTTCGAGATCGCAGTGGCCCCAGCATCCGTTGTTGAGGTCCTCGAATTCGAGGCCGTAGCCGGAGCTTCCACGGATGTTGGGCATAAGCACGACGTAGCCGCGCTGGGCGAAGAAGTGTACCTGTTGGTGCCTGCGGAACTGGTCGTCGAATTGCGATGTGGGTCCGCCGTGGATCCACATCACGCCTGGCAGGCGCTCTTCCGGTTGTACGGCCTGGGGCCCGTGGAGGTAGCCTGGAATGGTGAGGCCGTCGCTGCTGGGGTAGGTCACCTTCTCGGGCATATACAGCTTGGCCGCTGCTCCTTCCGCGACCTCGCTGTGCACGAGCGTAGTCTCGCCCGAGGCCAGGTCCATGGCGAAGAGCTCGGCGGGTCGGGTCGGCGTCTCCATCGTGTAGCTGATCCGGTCGCCCGTTGGCGACCACTCGGGGCGCAGTGCCGCCCCCACTCCGGGTGCAACCAGCGCTTTGCGCGTCGATCCGTCGGCCGAAACCAGATGCAGGGAATGGACGCCGTCGCGGTTTTCGGTGTAGCTGATCCAGGCGCCGTCGGGCGACCAGCGCGCGTCGCTCTGGTCGTAATCGGATGCGGCAATGGGTCGGGGGTCGCCCCCGGTACGCGGCGCCACCCAGAAGTTGAGCCAGCCGCTGCGTTGGGAGCGGAACAGCAACGTCTGACCGTCGGGCGAGGGCTGCGCCGAAGCGAAGGCCCGCCCCGCGCGGTAGTCGAAGAAGCCGCGGTCGGCCACGACGGTGCGCGGGTTGTTCCCGTCGGGGTCGATCTCGATGACGTCGTGATCGACCCAGCGATCGTCCATGCGCACATAGAAGATGGACTGAGAATCGGGCGACCAGCTGGGGTAGCCCTCGTAGAGGGGATCGTTTGTCAAGCGGTGGGCTTTGCCGTCCGGCACCGACACCTTCCAGATGTCCATGTTGCCGTAGCGGTCGCCCGAGAACGCGATCCAGCTGCCGTCGGGCGACCACGCCAAGCCGTTGGCCCGCGCCGATAAACGGGTGAGCGGCACGTCGGTCCGCTCCTCGGCGGACCATAGCCAGATTTCGGGCGTGCCGCCCTTGTCGGAGGTGTACGCGATCCGGCTGCCGTCGGGTGACCATGTGGGTTGCGGGGCGCCGAGCGAACCCACGCCGCTCAGGGACAGATCGGTGGTCAGCGTGGTGACGCCGCCGCCGTTCGAGTCGGCCCCAACGAGGTCGCCGTCCGCCGATACGAACGTGATCATGGAGCCGTCGGGGGCCCACTTGGGGGAGTGGCTGCCGCCGACCGCGGCCCGCAGGTCGACGAGCTCGGCTGCGCTAATCGGGGTGGCAGCCGTCGCGGACGCATCGGGGGTGGCGGACGCACCGCCAGAGCCGTCGTCGCCGTTCGAGGGAGGGGCGGGCGCACAGGCTGCGCCAGCAGCCAGTGCGGCCAAGGCGATGGTTCGTGCCAAGCGCTTTGTCATTGCGGCATCCTTTCGCCGACCGTCACCATTTCGTCGTCGAGGAAACGGCCGAAGAAGTCGAGCATGTCGAGGAGCATCTGGCGGCGATTCGCCTTGCCCCGCACGTAGTAGTTCTCGTTGGGGTAGGTGGTGTACTCGAAGGGCTTGTAGAAGTTTTCCAGGGCGCGCGCGAAGAGCTCGGATTGGTCGGAGCCGGGATAGCGGCCTTCGCCATGCACCATGAAGACCGGGGTCGAAACCTTGTCGATCTCATAGATCGCGGAGCTGTTCCGCCACACGTGCTCGCTGGTCGCGAAGGGACCGAGCTCGTGCTCGAGGAGCTTGATGTGACGCAGCTCGTTTTCGCCGTGATAGAAATGCACCCAGTCGCCATAGCCCGATCCGGGGATGATGGCGCGGAAAACGTCGGGCGCGAAGGCCGCCGCGTACATGCTCATGACGCCGCCGTAGCTGGTGCCCGTGAGGCCGATGCGGTCGGGGTCGATGTCGGGTTGCGTCTTCAGGTAATCGACGCCAGCGACAACGTCTTCCAGATCGCAGTGGCCCCAGCAGCCGTTGTTCGCGTCGGCGAAGTCCTTGCCGTAACCGGAGCTGCCCCGAATGTTGGGCAGCAGGACGGCGTAACCGCGCTGGGCGAAGAACTGCACGTGAGGTTGGAAGGTGTCGTTGAACTGCGAGGTGGGGCCGCCGTGAATCCATAGGATGCCGGGGGCGCGTTGTCCCGCCGGGACTCCCACCGGGCGATAGAGGTACGCGGGGATCGAGTATCCGTCCGTGCTGGGATAGTGGATCTTCTCGGGCACGCTCAACCGGGCGGCCAGGTTGCCGGCGGGCAGGGAAAACGTGAGCTGGCGACTTTCGCCGCTCTGCAAAGCCACCACATACAAATCCTGCGGGGTGGTCAAGTCGGCCATCAGGTAGGCGATCGCGCCGCCGTTGGGCGACCACGAGGGGCTGGACGCAACCCCGTTCTCGGGAGACGCCAGGATGCGGGGCTTGCCGCCGTCGGACGAAACCACGCGCAGATCGTGATGACCGTTGTGATTCTCGACGTAGGCGATCGAACTGCCGTCGGGAGACCAGGTTGCGCTGCTTTGATCGGCCTCGGCGGCCGCGATGGGGCGCGGATTCCCGCCGTCGAGAGGGGCCAGCCAATAGTTGATCCAGCCGCTGCGGTGCGAACGGAAGAGGACCTGGCTGCCGTCGGGCGAGACTTGCGAATAGCCGAAGGTGGTGCCGGCGCCGTAGTCGAAGAAGTCGTGATCCTGCAGCACGGTGCGTGGGTTGCCGCCGTCCGGGTCAATCGCGATGACGTCGTGGTCCTCCCAGGTGTCGTCGAGGCGGGCGTAGAGAATGCGCTGCGAATCGGGCGTCCAGGAGGGGAAGACCTCGTAGCGCTTTTCGTTGGTGATGCGGTGAACCTGTCGGGTGGCCACCTCGACGGTCCAGACGTCGTAGTTGCCGTAACGGTCGCCGGCGAAGGCGATGGCGCGCTCGTCGGGCGACCAGGTCATGGAGTTGATGCGGCCGCCCAGCTCGGTGAGCTGCACTTCGGCGCCGTCCTGGGTCGACCAGAGCCAGATCTCGGACGTTCCGCCCTTGTCCGACACGTAGGAGATCCAGTTGCCTTTGGGCGACCAGCCCGGCATTTGCGAGGCCAGGAAGTGTCCCGAGCTGCCCATCTCGATGGGGATGCGGGTGGGAAACCCGCCGTCGGGCGACAGGGTGACCAAGCCGCCCGAAAGGGACGATTGGAACAGGATTGCGGAGCCGTCGGGGGACCACGCGGGGGAACCGGAGACGACGGACTCGATGGAGAGCAGCTGGTCGATGGTGAGGATGTCGGTTTTCTGGGCGGCCAGGGCGGATGTGGCGAGGGCGAGTGTTGGGATCGCGGTGGCGAGGGGGCGCGCGACGCCCCGCAAGCCGGCCGGTCGGCGGCGGTTGGTCATTTGTTTCCTCCTGTACTGTCGCTGATGCTGTTGCTGATCAATGCACCCAAATGCTGGACTGGGACAGCGTGTTTTCGAGTCTCCACCAGAGGGCTTGGCCGGGACGCAGGTAGATCGTGTTGCTGCGGTAGGGTTCGGCGCCAACGGGATCGGCCAGAAGCCGGAAGCCCCCGCCGGTCAGAAGCCGGTTCGGCAGCGATGCGGAGTCGGTCCTCATGCTGGTAATGGACAGCAGCGCGATGCGCTCGGAGCCTCTCAGCGCGTAGATCCGCATGTCCAGCCAGTTGCGGTTGGTGACGTGCAGTTTGCTGGCGCGGGCTTGCGCCGCGGGCGGACCGGGCGGCCCCCGATCGCGCTCCTGCGAAGAAGCGCATCCGGTGGCCGCCACGGCCACGAGGAGCATGAGCGCGCCGAGGCGACCCCGCACGGCGGCGTCGCGCTCGGCGGCCCAAGGACGGCCCACTGGTCGCTACGGTATGTAGCCCTGCCGCGTCATGCAGCCCGGCGGGACCTCGGGTTCCCTCGGCAGGCACTCGCTCAAGGGGTAGGGCATGGCGTCGTGGAGACGCTGATCGGCGCTGGGCGGGCCCAGCACGGGAATCTCCAGCAACTTGTCGTAGTGGTTCATGTCGATCCAGGTGTGCCCCCACTCGAAGACCAGCGAGAACCGCTTGTTGTAGAGCAGCTCGTTCAGCAGGTCGTCGTCGGATCCCGGATACGGGTCCGGCAGCGGTTCGAGGCCGCCCGAGTTCATGCGAATGAAGTTGATGTCCTCTATGGCGGCGGCTCGGTTGCCCATGGCCAGGTTCGCTTCGGCGCGAATCAGCACGAGCTCCTCGTTCTTCACCCAAACGAAGGGCGCGCCCGGGCTCTCGTACAGGGTGTACTGCAGGTCCGAACTGACTTCGAGCAGCTGATACGCGGGCACCTCCTTGAACTTGTTCTGGAAGCGCATGTCCGGCGACCCGTCCGCGCGCTGCTGCGCCTCGTTGCGGAAGCGTGTGTTGGCCCACAGCAGGTCGGGACGATTGGCGGGATTGACAAGGTCGCCCGAGTTGACCGACCAGCTGTGGTAGGCGCCGTAGTCGAGCGGCATGTTCGTGCCCATGAACGACTCGGCCACGGCCTGGAGTGCGCCCGACCAGTTGCTGCGGTGCACCTCCGCGCGGGCCTTGATGGCGCGATTGAGGCGCACGAAGTCGCCGGGCGACGCGAAGTCCGCAAGTCCCGCGGTCACGCCGAATGGGAAGGTGCTGGCGGCTTGAAGGTCGCCCCGGGCCTCGTCCAGGAGGCCGATCACGTGCCCGTAGACGTCGTTTTCCGACACGATCGGGGCGGGCGGGTCGTTGGGATCGGATCCCACAGCGATCGGGGCGCCCAGCTCCCGCCGCGTTACCGCAATGTGCAGCAGGTCGTAGGCCTGCACGGTCTTGGCGAATCCGCGCACCGCCGCCTTGTCGGCCTCGGGAAGCTCCGAGGCAGCGAGCGCGTCGAGCAGCAAGTTGGCGTTGCGGATGTTCTTGTAGGCTTCCGCCCACACCTGGGTGCCCACGAACAGGGTCTGGGTCCAGGGGTCGCGCACGCTGCCCGGCAGCGAGGACCCGGTGGGCGCCATGGGATAGACTTCGCGGCCAAACGCGCCCACCCACTGCACCATGTCGGCCGCGGTGAGACGCGTGTCGAACAGCAGGCCCTGCGCCGCAGCCGCGATGGCGGCCCGATTCGGGTTCGTTTGCAGGTCCTGTACGCTGGGGTTGTTGTAGTCGGGTACGGTCAGCTCGCACGCCGCAAACGCGGTCGCGACGAGAATCGCCGCAAGCGTGGAACGGCACGCCGCACGCAGTGCATGGGTCGATTGTCTAATCATCGGTCTCATTCTCCCGTTCGCGTTCTCTAGAAGCCCACGTCCACCGAGAACCAGAAGCTCCGGCTCGGCGGGAAGGGTGCGACGTCCTGACCACGGCCCACGGCTTCGCTGCCGAAGTTGCTCACTTCGGGGTCGAGCCCGGGGTAGTCGGTGAGGGTGAGCAGGTTGCGGCCGCTCAGGTTCAGGCGGATGTGCCGCGCGCCGTCCCACATCGACGCCACCATGTTCTCCGGCAGGTCGTAGCTCAACGTCAGCTCGCGCAGCTTCACGAACGAAGCGTCCTGGAAGTACGTGCCGGTGTTGTTCGGGAACTCGCGGTTGCGCTTCACGCAGACGCTCTCGCCGTCGACCATGTTGTTGCAGTCCTGGGTGTTGCGTGTCAGGTCGAACAGGAACTGGGTCAGGTTGTTCGCCGTGCCGCCGCTTTGCCAGTCCAGCGTGGAGTACACGTTGAACCGCCCGACGCTGATGTCGTTCGAGAAGCCCATGCGGAAATCGGCGTTGGCGTCGGCCAGCGGCCCCACGCCCACCTCGCCGGTCTCGGGATCGGGTCCGTTGCCCCACAGCAGGGTGAGCGAACGCCCCGCCTCGGCCACGGTCGTGCCGTAGAAGTACCCGAAGCCCTGAATTGTGAATCGGGGCACCGGCAGCGACACCACCTCGCTGCGATCCATGCTGAAGGTGGTGCGCGAAGTCCACTGCACGTTGCGCGTAAAGAACGGAACCAGCGTAAGCGCGGTCTCGATTCCCCACGTGTTGATCTCGCCGCCGTTGAAGATCGCTTCGACGAAGCCGGTCGACGGCGCCAACGAGCGCTCCAGAATCACGTCCTTCACGTTCTTGTTGAAGTAGGTGACCTCGAGCGTGGCGCGGTCGTCGAACAGCGTCGCGTCCACGCCGCCTTCGACCTCGGTCTGGCGCTCGGGCCGCAAGTCGGTCGCCGCGGTCGCGCCCTGCACCCGCAACGCCGGCAATCCGCCGATGTTGCGACCTTCGTATTCCGTGAACTTCTGCCCGTAGACCGGCTGGTTGCCCGACTGGCCCCACGCGCCCCGGAACTTGACCTCCTCGAGCAGATCGCCGCCGATCGGGAACCGATACGAAGCCGCCACCTTGGGGTAGAAGTGGAAGGCGTCGGTATCGGAGTTGTTGGAGCTGCGGTCGGCCCGCATGCCCGCCGTGAGCAGCAGGCGCTCGTCCAGCATGAGCAGCTCTTCCTGCGCGAAGATCCCGAAGTCGAGCACGCGGGCGCGATCCTGACGCACCTCGGTAGCCGTGCCGCGGTCGATGTTCTGCAATCCGCCGATCAGGTTTTTCGCAATCGTGCTGCTGACGTCGAGATCGCGAATCTCGTATTGCGTACCAAACGAGGTCGTCGACTGGAACGCGTCAGAGTTGAGCGTGTAGACGGCGTTCAGGTTGGCGTTCATGTACTGGCTGTACGCCGATCCCAGAACCGACGTGCCCGGCAGCCCGTCGTTGGGCTCGAACTGCGACTCGGGCGGCGAAAACAGCTCGTTCTTCTGGTTGTAGAAGTCGATCCCGCCGGTGGCGCTCAACCGCAGGTTGTGGGTCGACGACGTGATGGCGTCGAAGGTCAGATTACCGGACCCCACGAACCGCCACACTTCCTCGTCGTTCCGCACCAAAGACGCGGTCTCCAGAATGTTCGAAGAAGCGAACGGATTGCGCGGGTAGGTTCCCTGACCGTCAGGGCACTTGTCGAGGTCGGATTGACGGCTGCCGTCGGAGCACACCGCGCGCAGGTCCACGAAGCTGGGCGTCGAAGGGAGCGTCATGTAGTAGCTGATGCTCCGGTTGTCGTTGTTGGTGATTCCCCGACCCGCCAACGTGTGGATCGCGTTGGTGTTCAGGCTGAACGAGACGCGCTCGCCCAGCGTCTGGTCGATGTTCAGCTTCAGCGACTCCTTGTTGTAGAACGTGTTGTCGATGATGCCGCCGTCGTGCTTGACCAGACCCGATGCGTAGTAGCGCGTGTCCTCGGTGCCGCCGCTCACGCTTGCCGAAGTCTCGTACGAGAGCGGTTCGTTTCCCGCCAGAAGCTCCTCGTGGTCGAAAAACTGTCCGGCCTGCCAGTGGTTGGCCGCCTGCGGGCCGAAGAACTCGACAGCCTCGTCCATGGAGGTGAATTCCCGCAACCCCAGTTTGTTGGAGAGCTGGAAGAAGCCAAACCGCTGCGTAACGTTGAACTGCGGGGCTCCAACTCGGCCCCTCTTGGTGCGGATGATCACCACCCCGTTGTTGGCCTTGGACCCATAAATGGCCGCCGCCGACGCGCCTTTGAGCACTTCAATGCTCTCGATGTCGTACGGATTCAGGTCGGCAATGCGGTTCGCCGAGTTGTCCTGCGAGCCCCCGCGCACGGGGTTCGACGACGACACCGAAATCACGTGCACCCCCGACGGAATGGTCTCGTCGCTGACGATCACCCCGTCCACCACGTAGAGCGGCGTGTGATTCCCCAGAATCGTGGACACGCCCCGAAGCTGGAGCTGCATGCCGCCGCCCGGCGCGCCCGAGTTGGACTGGATGTTGGCGCCGGCGACCTTGCCGCGCAGCGCCTGCTCGACCGACGCCGACGGCACCCGTTCGAGGTCGCGCGCGTTCACGGTCGAGACGGCGTTGGCAAGGTTCCGCCGGGAAATCCCGGTCGCCTGCCCCGTGACCACGATCTCGTCGAGGTTCAGAACGTCGACCCGCAGGTTTACGGTGACGTTGTTCGTGCCCGCCGGTACGGTGATGGTTGCCGGCTGGTATCCGAGCATGCTGATGTCGAGGACGAGCTCGCCGGCGGCCGCCGATACCGTGAAGCCGCCGTCTTCTTCCGTGAAGGTACCGAGGGCCGTCCCTGCGACGGCGACGGCGGCCCCTGCAATGGGCTGTCCCGTGGTGGCGTCGGTGACGGAGCCGGTGACGACGCGGGTCTGTGCGAGAATCTCTCCCGTGCCCAGAAGCGCGAACAGGCCCGTGAGGATAACGTAGCGCAATCTCATTGAGGTTCCTCCTTGGCTGATTGCGTGCAGCGGGGCGGGGATCGCCCCGGGGGTGGATCGGTAATGCTGCAGAGACAACGTAAGGCATTGGTTGCGGATCTGCCACAAGTCGCTTATCGTAACTTGGCCTATTGTATGTCGTCGCAGGAGGAAGGCCCCGTCGATTCTGCCCCGGCTGATGGAGAGGTAGGCGGCTACGGTGCGCTTCGACATGATGCAGATGGAAGACGGTGAGGAGCCGGCAGCCGGGTTTGCGTTCACCTGCCCGTGGACGAATCGTGGGCGAACAACTTGGCTTCGATCACGCTTGCGGGGCCCGAAGGCACCGTCGTGCTTGACGAGAACACGAGCAACCCGATGGTGATTCTCAGGAACCCGGCCACCGGTCAGGTGCGGGGTTTCCTGCGCGAGTTCCCGGTGGCGGCAGACGGCGGAGAAGCGGGGGCCGAAGCGCTCGCGCGTGAGCGCGGGCTGAAATCGAACTTCAGTGCTGGCTTGCCCAGGAGGTAGGTACTGGGGGAATCGATAGATTTTTCGCGGCCGCGCTACCAAAATCTGTCCCATTCAGCTATTTCATCGCCCGTGGAATCTGCCAATTGTATGGGTGGAGACGGGAGGCACCCGCCTCCCATGAGTTTTTCACCCACCCAGGAACAGTCAGTGACGCCCAGAGAACTACCGGAAACCACACGCGATTCCCCGAAATCCCCGTCCCCTTGGAACGAGGACAAGACGCTCAAGTCCCTTCAAGCCTTCCCCCACCTCGTTACCGACTTCGTCCACGAGTTCCTCCCCGAAATCGCGGATGTGGTGGGGTCGGAGCGGATCGAGCCGCTCCCGACGGTCATGGTCACGGCCGACGGACACGAACGGCGGTGCGACTACGCGGGCGGCGTTCGAGTGCCGGGCGACGGGTCCGACGAGTGGCTGGTGCTCCTCGTCGAGAACCAATCCACGCCGGATCCGCACATGCTCGATCGGCTGATCGGCTACAACCGCGGTCTCCGCAACGCGCTCGCGGCCCGATCCCGCTACCGTGCCGCCGATGGACGGACGCCGCCGATCGTGGCCGTGGTGTTTTTCACTGGTTCCAGCGAGTGGCGCGGGGCCACGTCCACGCGCGACCAATCCTATTCCCCCGCACCGGCGCTGGCGAAGCTGGCGCTGTCGTTCCGCTGCCTTCTGATTGAAACCCGGCTGCATTGCAACTACGATGAAGAGGTGCCCGGGGTGTTTCGGGCAGTGGCGATCATCCGGCACGCGCCGCTGGAGATTGCGATTGAGACGTGTCTGCGGGTGACGCGCAGGTTGTCAAGCGAAGGGGAACGCGGGGCGCAGGTCGCCGTGGTTCTGAAGCGTTGGCTGGCGGTGGTTGCTCGGAAGCGGTGGCCGGACTGGAAGGGGACGAAGGAGCTCGAGAGAGCGGCGGGAGAGTGGGTGGACCCCCGACAACGGACGGCGGAAGCCAATCGAGAGGAGATGAGAATGAGTTGGAAATCCATGCAGCAGGCGATCGACGCCGTTCGCGACGAAGGGCTGGAGCAGGGGTTGGAGCAGGGCCTGGAGCAGGGCTTGGAACAGGGAATCAGGCAGGGAATCGAACAGGGCGTTGCGCGCGGGGTTGAGCGGGGTCGCCGCGAAGCGAAGCTGGAAGACCTTCGGGAGTTGGTCGCCTGGCGGTTCGGAGCGGAGGCGTTGGTTGCCGCCGAGCTGCGGCTGGGCCCCGACCCCGAGGTGCGGCGCACCCAACAGGTGATGAGGTGGGCCTACCAGGCCGACTCCGCCGAGTCGTTTCTGCGCCGGATCAACGCGCCGCTGCCGGACTGACGCGAGCTAGCGGTTCGCAAGCAGCGATCGTTTGCTACTCTGGACCGAGATCTCAGGGCGGCTGCCCAATCCGAAGGAATACAGGTCGTCGCTAGTCGCGGCTGATCCAGCCGTGAACTTCCGTAATGGGCTGCCGAGAAGGTGAGTGCAGATGAGCAACCTCCGAATCAACCTCGACGACCTGCTCCACGCGCGCACGGTCGAGTCCGAGCGAATCGAATTCAAGGCAACCTGGGACGGAAGGGTGACCGGTTACCAGGTCCTGAAGACGATCTGCGCATTTGCCAACGACTTGAGAAGGCACGGCAGCGGTTACATCGTGCTGGGCGTGGGCGAGAAGGACGGCCGAGCGGAGCCTTTACCGAAAGGCCTGAGTCAGGAGCAGATCGACGACGCGATCAAATGGATTGACGGCAATTGCCGCAGGATCACGCCAGGCTACGCGCCCCGTATTTCTCAAGAGGAACGCGAAGGACGCCGCCTTCTGGTGGTCTGGGCGCCTGCGAGCGAGAATCCTCCACACCAAGCGCCCGACGGCGACAAGAAAAACAAGAAATACTGGGTAAGGATCGACCAAAAAACAGTCGACGCCGCCACCCGGCCCGGCCTTCTCACCCAGCTGTTGAACCAATCCGCGACCGTGCCCTGGGATTCCCGCGCCGCGCGCCGCGCGACAATCGATGACCTGAGCGAGGCGATGGTTCGGGAGCACCTTCGCGCCTGCGGCAGCGCGTTGGTGAACGAGCCCGATGCCCACACCATCTATCGGAAGATGGACATCGTGCATCGCGTCAACGACCACGAAGTTCCGCGAAACGTCGCGCTCCTGTTCTTCTCGCGCGATCCCACGCGCTGGTTTCGGGGAGCGAAGATCGAAGCCAGCATCTTGCGTACCGGGGCCGACGGCGACGTTATCGACGACAAGGAGTTCAGGGGAGGCTTGGCCGAACAGGTCCGCGACTGCCTCAGGTATCTTCAAAACGAGCTCGTCGAGCTGCAGATTCGCAAGGTGCCGAATCGGGTGCGGGCTTTGCACCAGTACACGTACCCCGAAGTTGCCCTGCGCGAAGTGCTGGTCAACGCGCTTTTCCACCGATCGTACGATGTGGACTCGCCCTACGAGACTCTGGTGCTCGCGAGATCGGACCGGATCGACATTCGCAGCACGCCGGGACCGGTACAGGGGATCGATCTCGATCAGCTCCAACGTGGAGGCGCGCCACGGCAGGTTCCACCGCGAAACCCCCGCATCGGCGAGCTGTTCAAGGAAATCAATCTGGCCGAGAAACGCTTTACCGGGCTGGACAAGATCTACCGGGCCATGGAGCGCAATGGCTCCCCCCCACCAGAGTTCTTTTTCGACTCCCATCGGACGTTCTTTCAGGTCACCCTGCTTGCCAACCCCTTGATGAGCGCCGCCTCCGCCATCCGCAAAGCCGGCGATTTGCGCGCGGTGGGGCGGCCCGACGACGCCCTTGAGGTCCTCGAGACCGCTTGGCGCGGGGTTCGCTCGTCGGGACCCCTGGCCAGCGAGCTGGTTCGTCAATGCGTGGCCAAGGGTGACCTCGATCGCGCGGAGCCTGTTGTACGCGCCTCGCTTGCGTGGGATTCGGAGGCGGACCATGTGCCCGTCGTCGTGCCGTGGCTGGAGGCGCTGGTGGTTGACGGGCAAAGTGCTCGCGCCCGTCGTTTCCTGGAAGAGCACGGTGGCAGTCTCGCTGCCCGGGAAGCCATTGGCGCGGCGATTGTGGCCCGGCGGCTCAACGATCCCGCTACGGCCGCCAGGCTCTTCGACGTTGCGGGACCCGCCATCCTGGACGACCCCAGAGCGTTGCTCGAAAGCGCCCAGAACAAAGTGTGGTTCGCGCGCCGGGCCCACCGCGAAGGTCGCACGGTCGAGAACCGTGATCTATTGCTGAACGCGCGGGTGCTGCTGGAACGGCTGCTGCGGATGGACGCGCCCAGTCGCAGACATGCCTGGGGTTGGCGAGAGCTAGCGCGCGTTCGGCGTTGGCTTGGCGAATCGGCGTCGGAAGTAAGCGAGGCCTACGCCAACGCCGTCAGGCTCGCACCGGACGAAGTCAGGTTTCACGACGAATGGGGCGAGAAGCCCGGCCGGTAGACCGGATCAGAAGTCCAGCCAGTAGCTCGCCTTCACCAGCAACACGTTGCGCATGGGGTCCGAGAACAGCTGTCGCAGGTCGCCTACGCCTTCAAACGCAGGGTCCCGAACCCAGTCGGCGCGATCCTGTGTCCATACCAGAAACAGGGTCGAGCCCGAGAGGTATTCCCACCGCAACACGACGTTGCTGCGGAAAGAGCGCGTGCGGAAGTCGGGATTGAAGAACCGGATCGGGGCGGCGGGTCCCGTGCCGTCGGCGTCCGCCGTATAGATGTCGTCGCTGCGCCCGATCGTGGAGCCGTCCTCGCCGTAGCGGAGAAAGTCGTAGGTGCGGGGAGCGCTCAGCGCCATGAAGCTCTCGTAATCGCCGGTCGCCACGAACGGTTGCGCGTAGGCTTGCAGGGTCATGCGCGGGGTAATCGCGAGGTCCATGCGGATTGTGACGTCGATGGCGAGTTGCTCCAGCTCGGCGAAGACGTAGCGGCGGCCGAAGGTGGACCTCGCAGCCGGATCGTCGGCTTGCGAAACGTAGAAAGCCGCGTTCCTGCTGGTCGTGAGCGCGGGGCGGAGCATCCAGCTGAAAAGCCCTTCTCCCCGACCGAAGAACGTGGGACCGCCTGAGATTGAGTAGGAACCCTCGGCGTCTCCCGAGAAAGCCATGGACAAGCCGCCCGAGACGCGCGCGCGGCTATCAGTATTGAACCACAGGAAACCGCCCCAGTTCGCAGGATTCGTTATCGCCGGACCGCCTCGCGTGGTGCGATGATTCAGGGTCTCCATGTTGTAGCGCAGCGATCCCCTCAGGTTATGGAATCCGGTGGTTTGCCCGTTGCCCCGCAGCGAGATCTCACGCTGGAAGACCAGATTGCCGAAATTGCGGCGTTCGGATCCACTTAGAGTGAGCCTGGCGGATCTGAAAAAGCGGCCCGGTTCCACCCAGCGCCGCGTGCCGCCCAACGTGAGCGCATAGATGTCCGCAATGGTTTGGAAGCCCGCGTCGTTCATTTCGAAGCCGGGCGAAATCATGCTGGCCTCGAACCCGTAAAGCCACTCGCCCGCAATCTTCCGGAACGAGAGCTCGCCGGCATATCCCTCGAGCGAGGTGCGCGTGGGATCGAAGCTTACGTAGTCCTGATCGGGCCGCTGGTAGTACCGGACCGAAGACCGCTGCGCCCGCCCCATCGCCTCGGGGCTTCCGCCGACGTGCGACCCCCCCAGCCACCCTTGCAGCGCATAGGTGCGATTGCGGAAGCGGTGCAGAAAATCCACGCCGCCCACATAGGCCTGATTGCGCAACCCGACGAACGCGTCGTGATTAAGATCGCGGGCCACGCCGGTCGCGATCATGCCGACGTAGCTGTCGCCTTCGCGCATGTCGCGGCGGAGGCGCAGCGCGGTAATGTTGGCCAGGGGGTCGACCGGCACGTCGGTGACGGGCGACCCGCCCTGCTGCGCGACGCGCGCGTTCTCGCGCTGGGTTGTGGCGTTCATGAAGGCGACCACCCAGCCCGACTCGGTGCGTCCCGAGATCTTGCCTGCGCCCAATATGGTGGACTGCGTGGGCTGGTCGACGAATTGGCCCTGGCCGAACGCCGAGAGCGCCGGCCGCTGTCCAACGCGGCGCGAGTAGAAAAAGCGCAGTCCTTCGAGACCGCCGAAGCCGAACAGCCCTCCGCCCTCGACGAAGAACGGCCGCCGCTCCTCGAAGAACGTCTCGAAGGCGGTCAGGTTGACGACCGCGGGATCGGCCTCGACCTGGCCAAAGTCGGGGTTCACGGTGGCGTCCAGCGTGAGACCGCCGCTGATGCCGTATTTCAGGTCGAGTCCCATGGAACCGCCGTAGACCGAGCCGTCGTCGAAGGGGCTCGCGGGATTGGCGCGCTGATCAAAGCTTGCGCGCGTAACCGCGTACGGCAGCACCTCCAGGCGCTCGGGTCGGCGCACGCCTTCCAATCCCACAATGTGACCGAACGCCGAAGCGAGGCCACTCTCGGTTGACGGCCTCCACGCCCAATCCACCCCCTCGGCCGCGTGCAAAATGTCGCGCCGGAAGTTGACCCCCCACACCTGGCGGTCCCCCTCGGGAAAGCGTATCTGCGAGAACGGGATGCGGATCTCCGCCACCCACCCCAGCGAATCGACCGAGATCACGGCGTCCCAGACCGGGTCCCAACCCGCGTCCATGCCCTCGAACCCGTCGTTGGGCGCGACCAGATCGTTGCGACCGCCCGCCGGCGTCACGCCGAAGACGAACGCGGTGCGGTGATCGTGGTACGAATCGAGCTGCACCAGGAACTGGTCGTTCGGCTGCATGAACGAATCGCGGCGCCCGCGCAGCAGCGAAATCCGCGACGGATCGCGGTCGTACATGCGCGCGCCCACATAGAGCGCGTCGTCGGTGTAGGCCACGCGCACTTCGGTCCGTTCGGCCGCGGGTTCTCCGTCGCCCGGAACATCGCGCCGGAAACCGGTCACCGGCACGGCCCGCTGCCACACCGCTTCGTCGAGCAAGCCGTCGAGAACTGGTGGCGCGTCGGCCCGCACGGCGGTCACCGTGGGGGGCGTCACGCCGTCGGAGTGGACGAGCGCGGAGTCGGCCGGCACTACCACCTGGCCGGACGCCTGAAGCGCCACCATGGCGGCCGTCACCAGCGCTGCATCGATCATCGCCCCCTACCTCCGCCAATCTGCGGTGAATACCTGGCCGAACCGATCGGTCGCCTCTACCACGACTTCGCGTTCCTCGCCCGTGAGCACGGCGCGAAACAGATGATCGGTGGGAACCGGCTCCACCCACTCGCGCCGCTCGGGCAGATCGGGTCCGGCGTGCAAGCTCACGCTCAATGGGTCCGGACCGCGGCGCCGGGGCATTTCGCCCCTGGGTTCGCCGTCGGCGTGCCAGCGCACGGTCCAGTCCGGGTCCCAGTTCCAGATGTTTGCGATCAGCGTGCCCGGCGCGTCGGCGCGATCGCCCGTGCGGTGCAGGCGCATCTGATGATCGGGCGCATGACCGGTCGCCTTGTAGCGCCACCGAACCTCTTCGCCGCGAACGGTATAGACGCAATATCCGTTGGGCGTGCCGTCGTGACAAATGGGACCGCTCCACCACGCGCCGCAGACCGCGCCCGTAACGTGTGCGTGCGTGCCGTGTTCAAAGACGTGCTCGCATTCGTGCGTGTGTCCCGACAGAATATGCGCCTCGAACGGCTCCAGCAGCCGATAAAGCGCCTCGCGGTTCATGATCGCCAGCCCGGTGCTCGGACTTTCCTGTCCGCGGCGCAGGTGTTGGCTGCCAAGGGCGGGAATGTGCGTAGCCACAATCACCGGCGACCCCGGCTCCACGCGAGCAAGGTCCTGCTCCAGCCACCCGAGCGCGTCGGCGTCGAGGTACCCCAGATACCCCTGCCCGTGCCAGAAGACGTCGTCGAGCACCACGTAGTGCACCGCCCCGCGATTGAACGAGTAGTACCGCGGCCCGAAATGATTGCAAAAAGTGTCGGTCGACGCGCGATCGGTGAGACTCGTCATGTCGAGGTCGTGATTCCCCACAACCTGAAAGAACGGCGCCCCAATTTCACTCACGCCCCGTTCGTAGTCCGGGTAGAGCGTCAAATCGTCGAACATGATGTCACCACACGAGATACCGAACACGTGTTCGTCGCCCAGACCCGCCACCGTGGCGCGCAAATCGGGCACCGACTGCGACAGAAACCATCCCGTCTCCATGCGATTCTGCGTCTGAATGTCGCCGAGCAGAAGCAGCGTGTGGTCGTCGTGGGCAACCGGATCCGGCTCCAGCGCAAAGTCGGCGGTCTGCTCGCTGCGCCGCGACAACGGTTGGTAGAAACGCACCGTACCCGTCGGATTGCGCGGAAAACGATACCCCGAAGGCGCCGAAAACCACACGAACCCCCGTTCCGGGCGCGTAACGAGCTCGAATGTGCCGTTGGCGTCCGTGTCCACAACCTGAACCCCGTCCGACACCGCAATGCCGGGCAGTCCGCGCTCCTGTGAGCGCACCACGCCGCGGACGCGGATGGGGGAGGAGAGGGCGGCGGCCCCACGCTCGGAGCCTAATCGCCAAGGGTGGGCGCGCGGTTCCAACGGTGCGTAGGGATCGGCGAGCAGGCGTTCCGGCGCGATGATCGCGCCCGTCAGCGCAGTGGCCCCGGCCTTTAGAAAGCGGCGGCGATTCGGGTAGTGCGGCATGGTTCGCATGTGTGGCATGGTTCGCATGTGTGGCATGGTTCGCATGTATGGCATGTGTGATGGTATCATCGGCAAGGTGAACGTGATATCAGATTGGGCGGAGCCATGATATCATGCGGTCTCCGGGCCGGTGGCTCCGTCCAGGAACGCGCGAATCGGCGGTACCATGACCGCGGGTTCCAACATGGCGGCGGTTCCGGCGCCTGGCAGCTCCTGCACCGCCCACCCCATCGCCTCTAGTGCTGGACGCGCCTCGCGAAAGCGCTCGACCAGGCGCAGCGGAATGTCGGCTACCGAGCTCGCGGCCTCGGAACCGATCAGCGCGAGGCGCGGGCAGCTGATTGACTCGGCGACCTCTCGTTCCGGCCAGCTCTGCATGTCGCGATAGAACGTATGCCACTGCGCGTACTGCCCAGGATCGCGCAAAATGACCATCGCGTGCGATGGGGGTTCGGTCAGCTGCGCTTTGACGCCGCGAAGCATGTCGCCATAGGGCGCCCCAAGCGGCGGCCACGTGCCGCACACGAGTGCCGTGGCCGTGACCCGGTCGGTGCGCGACGCCAGCATGAGGCCGTTGATCGCGCCCCAGAGGTGGCCGCAATAGGCGAACCGGTCGAACCCGGCCGCATCCGCCAAGGCCATAAGATCGGCGTGCACCCGGTCGGGCGTCATGTCTTCGGGCGCAGGGACCATGGTCCGACCCACGTTGGGGTAGTCGACCAACAGGACGCGGTAGCGATCGGTTAAACGGCTCAGATAGCCGTCCTTCACGGCGGCCTGGTCCGGGCCGAAGATCTCGCCGTAGGACGCCATAAGCGGAAAGCCCAGAAAGAGCGGCACGCCGTCTGGCGGTCCGTGGACCTCGAAGTGGATGGGTTGGGGCTCGTCGGCTCGGTCGTCGGCGCCGCGGCAGGTGGCGAGAGCCGCCCCAGCGCCCGTGGCCGCGGTCGCGAGAAAGCTGCGTCGATTCATTCAATTGCCCGATGCGTCATCTTGCCCAAGCTCCGACAGCAGGTCGCGCACAACCTGAACGACGAACTCCGGCGTCTGGTACGGGTAGTTGTGTCCAGTGCCCGGCGGCGCGTAAACCAATCGCGCGTCGCTCGACACCTCCAGGTATCGTACCCGCATGCGCTCGAAAAAGTTCTTGGCGCGCCGCGCCGTGGCGTCATCCAGTCCGAGTGGATCGATTATGGCGTCAGCTGTCTCGTCGGGAATCACCACCAGCACGGGGAGATCGCCGAGCTCGCCGTCGTAGACTACCAGGTCGGGCGCTGCGCCGGAGACCATGGCCGGGCCGAACTCCTGGAAGATGGAGGCCGTGGCGAACGACGCGGCGGGTCGTCGGGCATTCGCCGCCATCGCTTCGCTCACGTCCGCCAGGAGGCGAGCCTGGGCGCGAATAATCTCGCCGATTTCACCATCCATCTCCGCCATGCCGAGTTCCGGGTTCGTCCACCCGCCGAAGAGCTTGTCGATCCCCTGTCGTTCGGCGTCTCGCACCAGGTCTCCCAGTGCCGCCGCCCCGTACACGGGCGCGTAGATGAACGCGTCGGGAGGCGAAGCGTCGAGCAGAACGACCGCGGCGGTGCGTTCCGGGTAGCGTCGTGCGTAGTTGGCGGCCAGTAAGCCGCCGTACGAATGCCCGGCCAGCACGAACGGCCCCTCCTCGCCGGCTTCCTCCAGCAGAATCGCGAGCTCCACGGCTTCGGTCGCCGTGCGGCGCGGATACGGCCCCGCATCGCTCCACCCGGTGCCGGGCCGGTCGAAGACGATGGAGCGCGTCTCGTCGCGCAGCGCGTCGTGGAGGTGGTGCAGGGCAAGGCCCTGCGCGTGGCCGCCCGGTAGCCATACCACGGTGGGGCCGCCGCGGGCGTCGCCCTCGGCGAGGAGGTGCATTTGGTAGCCGCCCACGTCAATCAGCTTGCCGGGGGGCGGGTGCGCGTCGGCCAGGCGCCTGATCTGGACGACGGCCATGGCCGCGGCCACGACCATGACGACGCCAGTTCCCGCCACGAGCACGCCTGGGGCGGCGGCCAGTCGGGCCACGGTGGTGCGCCGCGACCGCCGCCGTAGCGCCGGAACGAGCAGCGCCGCGCCCAGCGCGGCGACGATCAGCCCCAAGGCGATGCCGCCCAGCGGGTGCGAGAGCAGGGGGTAGAACGGTGTGAGCATGGTGTTGATTGAAGTTGCGGGATCGTAGGCGGGCGCGCCAGCCGGCCGTTAGAGTAGCATACAAGCTTGCACACCCTACATTCACGGTTTCCGCACCGCCTTTGACGGCGAGAACGCCGACCCGGCAAACGGCAGGGCACGCGCGCCCGGCTTTTGCGCCAGGACGCCGTGGGGGGAGCTCGCCTACGGACTCGCGGGCAAGGCCGGGTTCGAACGGGTGCGAGCCAGCCCGCTACCGCGGGGGATTGCGGAAGGGATGGGGGAAGTACATTGGAGATTCCCGCGACAAGTGGCGCACGATCTTGGCGTCCATTGAGGAAGGGGAGCGGATCGAGATGGCGCGTGCGGCAGCCCTTACCCAAGGAGACGGTGGAACCGCGAGTGAGTGCGTTTCGGTTGCCATCTGGCCTGTGATCGATGATCATTGGAATGGCGTCAGTGTTCAAAGTCAGAACGACAACACCGTGGATTTGCAGTGCTAGGCGGACACCGGTCATAGTTCATCAACAACTCGCTCAGCACGGCAGGAGGCTGTTACGCTATTAGTGTTTCCCTGGGCTTCCTGTTTCCCTGGGCTTCCCCAGAGGAGGAAGATTGAACAATGACGACTCGGAACACGACTATGATCGTGGCGCTGGCGACCATCACCTTAGGTGGGTGCGATGGCGCAGTAACGGACCAGGGTTCGAGCGAGCACCCGCCCTTAGTGAAACTTCCGGCCCCAACCATGGCTTCTAGGCTTGATGACTTGGTGAGCTATTACCAAGACAGGGAGCGGCTGTTGGCTAGGGATGGTGCTGCGGCTGCCCTTGCTCGGTCCTGGGGGCGGGGAATGACCGTGGACGAAGCATTAGAGTACACCGATGAGGTGATCGCTCATGTGCTTCGGGACTACCACGCTATGCGATGGTCGAACGACCTCGATTTCTCGGACATGTTATGGGAGGATGCCAAAGCTAGTATTGCCGAGGCCATCGTTGAGCGTCTGGAAGGCGTGACGGTTGAGAGGGTCAATACGCATATCGAGAGCATCGAAGGCCTGGAGCAGATCAGAGTTCTCCATGATCCCCCCATCGACGATGATGTGACCTTGGAATACGCTCAGGCGACGGCTGGCGAAGGCTCCGGGGTCGGGTCGGCTGGCCGGTGATTCGGCCTTCGTCGAAGAGGACGTGTCGAACGACGATGTGACCGACGAAGAGTCGCTCCTGGGCGAGGACGGCGCGAGCCGTCGACGCGGGGGCTGGCCGCTTGCCGACTGTCGGCAAGTGGCCGGATGGGACTACACTCAAGACCTTGCTGGAGGAGTAGGCGATGCCCAAACACTTCAATACGGCGGGTCCAATCGTCCCGGAGAAGCACTATCATTTGCCGCCGCTGGAGCGCGTGAACCTGAAAAAGATCCTCGAGTTGATTGAGGACTGGAACTACTTCGTGCTCCACGCACCGCGCCAAACGGGCAAGACCACGGTGCTTGGCGCGCTGGAGACGCTGCTGAACGATACGGGACGGTATCGCTGCGTGTATGTGAACGTGGAGGCTGGCCAGACTGCCAGGGGAGACGTGGGCCGGGGCATGCGGGCCATTCTCGGACGACTTGGGCTAGAGGCGTTTCGTGTCCTGGGTGATCGTACCGCGCAACGGCTGACGCTGGAAATGCTGGAGATCGAGGGCTCCGACGTTGTGCTGGGACGGGCGCTCTTCGAATGGGCCTTGCTCGACCCATCGAAGCCGCTGGTGCTGCTGATCGACGAGATCGACTCTCTCGTCGGCGATGTCGTCGACGCCCGCGAACGACTGATCCTGCGGCGCGAAACGCACCTTGACCAGCTTGCCGACAAGCTCAGGGAGCCGCGCCTGAAGCGGGTGGTGGAACCCATCGTGACTAGTGGGTCGCGGGGCAGAGATGTCCATCCCGACGACGTGGACTACGCCAGAGACCTGGGGCTGATCAGCCCGGACGGACTGACGCTGGCGAACCCGATCTACCGGGAAGTGATTCCGCGGGAGCTCACGTTCCTGGTCGAGCCGGAAATCCAGCAGCGACAGGCTTGGTACGTTGCACCCGACGGGCGCCTGATCACGACGAGGCTGCTGGAGGGCTTTCAGTCCTTCTTCCGGGAGAACTCGGAGTCCTGGGTGGAGCGGTTCCAGTACAAGGAAGCGGGTCCGCAGCTGCTCTTGCAGGCCTTCCTCCAACGCGTTGTGAACGCGGGTGGACGGATCGAACGCGAGTACGGCGTGGGTCGCCGTCGCATGGACTTGGCGATCATCTGGCGGTTGCCGGACGCCGCCGCGCGCGAGCAGCGCGTCGTAATTGAGTGCAAGATCCTTCACGCGGGCGTGAACCCGACGATCAACGAGGGCCTTCCGCAGACGGTCGCCTACATGGACACCTGGGCCGCCGAAGAGGGACATTTGGTGTTGTTCGATCGGTCACCGGACCGGACATGGGACGAGAAGGTTTTCCGGCGGGAAGAGGACTTCGAGGGACGCAACATCACTGTTTGGGGGATGTGAGAGGGGATGGCCAAACACTTCAATACGACGGGTCCGATCATCCCGGAGAAGCACTATCACTTGCCCCCGCTGGAGCGCGTTGACCTCAAAGGGATCCTCAAGCTGCTCGATGACTGGAAGTACTTCGTGCTCCACGCACCGCGGCAGACGGGCAAGACCACGGTGCTTGGCGCGCTGGAGACGCTGCTGAACGATACGGGGCGGTATCGCTGCGTGTATGTGAACGTGGAACCAGGCCAGACTGCCAGGAGCGATGTCCGCGCCGGGATCTGGACGGTGCTAGGTTGCCTGGAAGGCGAGGCGAACCGGGCGTTGGGAGACACCAAGCTCGAGAAATTGGTCGACCGGGCGATGGCTCGGCTCAGTCCTCACCTGATGTTCGCGAGCGTGCTTGCCGGATGGGCCGCGCTAGACCCGTCGAGACCGTTGGTGCTGCTGATCGACGAGATCGACTCTCTCGTCGGCGATACCTTGATTTCAGTGCTGCGTCAACTGCGCCGCGGTTACCGGGACCGTCCGGCCCGCTTCCCTCAAAGCGTAGTATTGTGCGGTGTGCGGGACGTACGCGACTACCGCATTCGCACTTCGGACGATGAGCTCGTGCTGGGTGGCAGCGCATTCAACATCAAGGCCAAGGCGTGGCGTCTGGGCGACTTCAGCGAGTCTGAGACGCGATCGCTGTTGACGCAACACACCGACGAGACCGGGCAGCGGTTCACGGAGGAGGCTTTGGCCGAAGTATGGCGAGCGACTTGCGGGCAGCCCTGGCTGGCAAACGCCTTGGCTCGCGACGCGTGTTTCGACGAGGAGGGCGTGCTTGACCGGAGCGTTCCCATCACCGTCGGCGACATCGTTGACGCCCGCGAACGACTGATCCTGCGGCGCGAAACGCACCTTGACCAGCTTGCCGACAAGCTGCACGAGCCGCGCGTGAAGCGGGTGGTGGAACCCATCGTGACCAGTGGGTCGCGGGGCAAATATGTCCACCCCGACGATGTGGACTATGCTAGAGACCTGGGGCTGATCAGCCCGGACGGACTGACGCTGGCGAACCCGATCTACCGGGAAGTGATTCCGCGGGAGCTCACTTTCCTAGTCGAGCCGGAAATCCAGCAGCGACAGGCTTGGTACGTTGCACCCGACGGGCACCTGATCACGACGAGACTGATGGCGGGCTTTCAGTCCTTCTTCCGCGAGAACTCGGAGTCCTGGGTGGAGAGGTTCCAGTACAAGGAAGCGGGTCCGCAGCTGCTCTTGCAGGCCTTCCTCCAACGCGTTGTGAACGCGGGTGGACGGATCGAACGCGAGTACGGCGTGGGTCGCCGTCGCATGGACTTGGCGGTCATCTGGCGGTTGCCGGGAGCCGCCGCCCGCGAGCAGCGCGTCGTCATCGAGTGCAAGATCCTTCACGCGGGCGTCAACGCGACGATCAACGAGGGCCTTCCGCAGACGGTCGCCTACATGGACACCTGGGCCGCCGAAGAGGGACATTTGGTGTTGTTCGATCGGTCACCGGACCGGACATGGGACGAGAAGATTTTTCGCCGAAAGGAGAAACACGATGGACGCGAGATTACGGTCTGGGGCATGTGACGTGTCGACCACGCGACGGAACTTCCTCAGAACCGCCGCACTGGCGGCCACGGCTCCCGCCGTGTCCAGCGTGGCGGCCTGTACGGGCGATCGTACCGCCGCCGACGCCCCCACCCGGCAGCCGGGCTCGACGCTGCAAGCCGATCTCCAAGAGGCGCTGGCCCGCCACGGCGTAATCGGAGCCAGCGCGGCCGTATTCGCCAACGGAGAAATCCACACGGCGGCGGCCGGACTCGTGAACGTCGCCAGCGGGGTCGAGATGACCTCCGAGACGGTCATGCACATCGGGTCGATCACCAAGATCGTCAACACCACGTTGCTCATGCAGATGGTCGATGATGGGCTGGTCGACCTCGATGCGCCGGTCTCGCGCTATCTTCCCGAGCTGCGCCTCGCCGACCCGGATCATCTGGCCCGCATCACGGTGGCGATGCTGGTCAACCACACCAGCGGCATCGACGGCGAGCTGCTTCCCGACCACGGCCCCGACGAGGAGACCATCGCGAAGGCGATCCCGCGCTTTGCCGACATGGGCAAGGTGCACGAGCCCGGCGCCGATACGTCCTACTGCAACACGGCGACGGTCATCGCCGGTTACCTGTGCCAACGCATTCGCGAGCGCAGCTGGTACGACCTCGTCAAGGAGCGCGTGTTCGCGCCGCTGGGCCTTGAGCACGCGGTCGTCTTGCCCGAGGACGCCCTGCTGCATCGGGCCGCCGTGGGCCACTTCACCAATCCCGAGACGGGCCAGCCCGTGCGCACGTCGTTCGCTTTCCTGCCCAAGAGTTTCGCGCCGGCCGGGGCCACCGCCATGATGTCCGCCCGCGACCTGGCGACCTTCGCAGCGGCCCACATGGGCGACGACGTCGGCCCGAACGGCGCCGCGATCCTATCGCCGAACAGCGCGCGGGCCATGCGCACCGAGACCACCAGAGCGCGCGGGCAGGGAGCGCCAATCGTGTTCGGGTTGGGCTGGATGCTCCTCGACGGCGGCTTCGTGGCGCACTCGGGCGGGGGCCCCGGCATTCTAGCCAGCCTGGTGGCTCACCCCGAAAGCAACGTGGCGGCCGCAGTGCTCACGAACTCTTCCCACGGCGCCGCGTTGGCCGGCGAGCTCGCGAACAAGTGGGTCGAGCAGCACGCGGGCGTTGCCCCGCCGGCGCCGCTCGTGCGGCCAATCGTCGACGAGGACGTGGACGTTGCGCGCTACGCCGGACGATACGAGAATATCGTGCAGGTGTACGAAGTCGTGGAGATGGACGGGGGAGTTGGCGTCACGGCATGGGCCAAGTTCCGCTTCTACGACGATACGCCCATGGAACCGACGCCCGTGGCGCCGCTCAAGCCGGTCGGCAACGACGCTTTCACCTACCCGGACCCGGAGGGAAACGCAACCGCCGGAATCGTCAGCTTCCTTGATCCGCGCCCCGACGGGCGCATGACCTATCTCGCGCAGGGGGCGCGCATGGTGCGCCGAGCGGACTGATCGCCAGGGCGCACCGCACCAACCCGAGCCCACCAGGGAGGACATTGCAATGTTGAATCGCCGAGGGACTTCGTTCGCGGCCATCGTGGCCGCACTGATCGTGCCGCCGCTGGCACCACCGCTGGGCGCGCTGCCCGGCGCGGCTGCGATCGCGGCGCAAACCGTGGCCGTTACCGGCGGCACCCTGATCGACGGCACGGGAGCCGCGCCCATTGCCGACGGCGTGGTCGTGGTGGCCAATGGGCGGATTACCGCCGCCGGACCGGCCGACGCGACCCCTGTTCCCGACGATGCGACCACAATCGACGCCTCGGGCAAATACGTCATCCCCGGGCTGATGGACGGCAACCTTCACCTCTTCCTCAATCTCGATCTTGAAACGCTGATCCTGCATGAGCATCGGCTACACGAAATCGTGCTTGAGGCGGCCCAGATTGCCTTGAAGACCGGTCAAACGACGGTGTTCGACACCTGGGGACCGCGTGCCGCGCTGGCCCAGGCTCGCGACATGATCAATGCCGGGGAAGCGCCGGGGAGTCGGATCTATCTGGCTGGCAACATCATTGGGTTCAGTGGTCCGCTTGGTCCCGACTTTCGCGAATCGCACGCGCCCTACGTCAGCCAGGCGTTCGTGAAGCGGATCAACGAGGCCTGGGAAGAGAACACGGGTCGCGAACTGCTGTGGATGACGCCTGATTCGGTGGGCGACGTGATTCGACAGTACACCACGCTGGGCATGGATTTTCTGAAGTACGGGGCGAGCGGGCATGTGGACATGAACCTGATTTCGTTCTCGGAGCGGGTACAGCGCGTGATTGTGGAAGAGGGTCACCGCGCGGGCATGACCGTGCAGACGCACACCACCTCGGTCGAGAGTTTCGACATGGCAATCGAGGCTGGTGTCGACATCATTACGCACTGCGGGATTTCCGGCCCGGAGATACCGATCCCCATGGAGTCGATTGAGAAGATGGTCGAGCGGGGGATTGCGTGTTCGGTTCTGCCGATTACGGAGCGGCGTCTAGCCGCGCTCGAAGAGCATAACCCCGTTGGACTTACGCCGTACATGAAGATCGGTGCGATCAATCGGGCCAACCTGATCAAGGCGGGCGCCAAACTGCTCGTGTCCACCGATGCGGGGATTGAGAACCCGGTGCTGAGGGCCGAGTCGGCCACGTTGGTGACCGACACGATCGACCCGCGGGTCAAGCTGGGCGAGGGGCACTTCAACGCGCTGGTCGGGCTGGAAGAGCTGGGCATGGCGCCGATGGAAGTGCTCAAGTCCGCGACCAGCAACGTGGCCAGCGCGTACCGGCTGGACGACGAGATCGGGACGCTGCAACCGGGCCGTCGGGGCGATATCGTGATTCTGAACGCGAATCCGCTCGAAAGCGCCTACAACTACCGCGAGATTCACATGGTGATCCAGGACGGCAAGGTCGTGGACCGCGACGCGCTTCCCGTTGCGCCGATTATCAGTGCGATGAAGGTGGCTACCGAGGGCAGTTAGCGGCTGCCAGCAAGCAAAATGAACGCGAAACCACGCCCTGACTCCGTCCGCCCGCCCGACCTTCACCGCAGCGCCATCGTCGTTGACGGCCACAGCGACATCCTCATCCCGGTCACCGAGGGCAAGATGCACCTGGGCGAGCGCGTCGACGTCCCGGACCTCGATTGGGAGGCGCCGCCGGGCCTGGAGAGCAGCCCGCTCGTCCGCTTCGGCCTGGGTCCGCACACCGTGTGGTTCGGCTGCATGGGCCAGTACGATCTGCCGCGGTGGCAAGAAGGCGGCGTCACGGCACAGCTGTGCGCGGTCTACCTCGACGACGACTGGCTGCGCGATCCGGTTCGGCGTGGGTTCGAGATGGTGTGGAACATGCATGAGCAGATCGATCGCCACGACGCCTTGACGTTGGCCACGACGGTCGGCGACATCCGTCGCGCCAAGGACGAGGGGAAGGTCGCGCTGGTCCTCACCTTCGAGGGTTGCGAAGCCCTGGGTACCGATCCGCGCTTCCTCGACCTGTACTACCGCCTGGGCCTGCGCGCGGCGAGTCTGACGCACACCCGCCGCAACGTCTTTGCCGACGGGTGCTGGGCGGCCCAACGCCGCGGCGGCCTGACGGCGCTGGGACGAGAAGCCGTGCAACGCATGGAACGCCTCGGCATCGTGATCGACTTGGTGCACATCGGCGAGGTCGGCTTCCGCGAGATCCTGGAGATGGCCACCAAACCGGTCATCCTGTCGCACACCACCCCAACCATGTTTCCCGATACCGCCTCCGAGGCGCAGGATCTGCTGGGCGGCGCCCTGCCCAGGCCACGACTGGAACTGCCCCGCGACCGCTGGATGCTCGACGCGATCGCCGACAACGGTGGCGTGCTCGGCATGATCCAGGTGGCGCATCGCGACCTGGACAGCGTGGTGCGCGACATCGAAACCGCGCTCGACGTCATGGGCCCGGACCACATCGGCCTGGGCAGCGACCATTATGGGAAGGAGCTGGCGCCCGCGGGCCTGGAAGACATTTCGAAGACGCCGCGACTGACCGACGCGCTCGCGGCGCGCGGTCACTCGGACGAGACGATTCTCAAGTTTCTGGGCGAGAACTACCTGCGGGTGTTCGCGGAGGTGTGGGGAGGGTAGCGCGCTTCACGCGTCGTCCACGCCGTACTCGCGGAAGACCTCGGCATTGTCCTGCCCTAGAGCCGGCGCGGGGCGGCGGTTGACGGGTTTTCCAAGCGGCGTGCGCCTGCAACACGGCGTCCGAGTCGCCGTCCGGGATCTCGAAGAAGAGGTCGCGCGCCCGGTGCAGGGGGTGTGCGGCCACCTCGTCGAGCTCGAGCACCGGTTCGCAGCAGCAGTCGAACCGCTCCAGGATCGCCACCCATTCGTCGCGGGTTTTCGCGGCCACGGCACGGGCGAGCTGGCGGCGAAACGCGTCCTCGTCCGACGCCGCGTCCGGCAGCGCCAAGTTGGCGGCTGTGGCCAGTCCGGCCAGGAATTGGGGCTCCAGGGCGCCCACGCTCAGGTACTTGCCGTCGCGGGTGCGGTAGACGCCGTAGCGCGCCGCGCCGCCATTGAGCAGCCCGGTGCCGCGCGTGGGTACGTCCGGTTCCGCATGCAGGATTCCGAACTCGCTGGCGAGCAGCGCCAACGCGCCCTCGGTCATCGAGATGTCGAGATGCGTGCCCTCTCCCGTGTGCTTGCGGTCGATCAGGGCGGCGAGAATGCCGATGGCGCCCCACATGGCCCCCCCGGCCATGTCGGCGATCTGGACGCCCGCCATGGCCGGTGGGTCGTCGGCGGCCGCGCCGCTCATGGCCAGGACCCCGGCCAGCGCCAGGTAGTTGATGTCGTGGCCGGCACGCTTGCGGTACGGTCCCGTCTGGCCGTATCCCGAAATGGAGCAGAGAATGATGCCCCGATTCCGTTCACGCAGGGTGGCGTAGGCGATGCCCAAGCGCTCCATCACGCCGGGGCGGAAGCTCTCGACCACCACGTCGGCCTGTTCCGCCATGCGCAGAAAACGCTCGCGTTCGCGGTCGTTCTTGAGGTCCATGGCAACCGACCGCTTGTTGCGGTTGACGGACAGGTACCGACCCGACATGCCGTCGCCCCGGGGCGGGAAATCGCGCATGTAGTCGCCCATGCGCGGCTCCTCCACCTTGACCACGTCGGCGCCGAGATCGGCCATGACAATGGTCAGGAACGGACCGGGAAGCAGGCGCGACAGGTCGAGCACGCGGACGCCGTTCAGGGAGTGTGCGAGGGACATTCCGTTCTCCTTATTTGGGGGCAGCCGCTGTGGGGGAATGGCGCCAAGCGTTAACGATGGCCAAGTTGTTACCATCATGCCGGATCCGATTCCCGCAATCCGCCGCCAAGTGGCAGCCGGAACGGCCGCGGCGCTCGTCGCCGCGGTCGCGTTGGTCGGTTGCGCCCACGACGCCGCGGTGCCCGCACTACCCGTTGCCGCAACTACGTTCACGGTGGGCGAGATGCCCGTGGACCATAGCGAGATCGACGCCGCGATCGAGCCCGCGCCCGATGTCGTGGCTCTCGTTGCGGGCTATCGCGAGCGCTTGGGCGAGCAGCTCGCCGAAGTGCTCGGTTACGCCACCGCAGACTTCTTCAAGGCCGATCCCGAGGGGGCGCTCGACAACTTGGTGGCCGACGCCTTGTTGGAGGTCGCGCAGGATCTGGCCAGCGACACCGTGCATGTCGTCCTGCTCAACGACGGGGGCTTGCGGGTGCCGCTGGGCGCAGGAGCCATTCTCATGCGCAACGCCTTCGAGCTGCTGCCGTTCGAGAACTACGTCACGGTTCTTTCGCTGTCGGGCGCGGAGCTGGAGCGCCTGGCGGACGAGATTGCGCTTACCAACGGCGAACCGATCGCAGGCTGGACGATGGTGCTGGACGGCGACGACGCGGTGGGCGTCCGCGTTGGCGGGCAGCCCATCGACCCAGAGGCCACCTATCGGCTTGCCACCGTGGACTACCTCGCAAACGGCGGCGGCACCTGGCCCCTGCTCTGGGAGGTGGGAGCTCGCGGTCAAGAGGAGTTGCATGTGCTCATTCGCGACGTCTTCGTAACCTACTTGCGGTCCCGCGACACGGTCTCGCCCTCGCTGGACGGACGCGTCCGGCGCGCGGGGCCTGGACCAGACGCTGACGGAAGCAGCCGATGAACCGACGAGACTTTCTGTGCAGGTTGGGTGTTGGGGGCGCAAGCCTGCCTGGACTCATTCGGGGCGCGGCCCCGGGCGAGAACGCCCAGCATCTCGTCATCTTGCACACCAACGACACGCACTCGCGCATGGATCCCTTCCCCATGGACGGCGGTCCCTTCGCCGGAAGGGGGGGAGCGGCGCGCCGTGCGACCCTCATTCGTCGCGTCCGCGAGGCCAACGAGAACGTGCTGCTCCTGGACTCGGGAGACATTTTCCAGGGCACGCCCTACTTCAACTTCTTTGGCGGCGAAGTCGAGTTCCGGGCCATGACCGCAATGGGTTACGACTTCGCAACCCTCGGCAATCACGATTTCGACAACGGCGTGGATGGGTTGGTGGCCATGCTGCCCCACGCGGGCTTTGAGTTCTTGTCGGCCAACTACGAGGTAAGCGCTTCGGCCCTCGAAGGACACGTCAGGCCCTGGGCCACCCGCGACTTCGGTACGGTCAGGGTCGGCGTTTTCGGGCTTGGCATCGCGTTCGAGAAGCTCGTCCTGCCGAGCCTGCACGAAGGCGTTCGCTACACGGACCCCGTTGCCGCCGCCCGCCGAGCGTGTCGCGAGCTACGCGCAATGGGTTGTTCCCTGATCGTGTGTCTGTCGCACCTGGGGTACGCCTACCCCGATCCACAGCGGCCTAGCGACCGTGTGCTTGCGGAGGCCGTGCCGGAGATCGACCTGATTCTGGGGGGTCACACGCACACGTTCCTGAACGAGGCGGTCGTCTTCGAACAGGGTCGCACGGGGTTCACCGTCGTCAACCAGGTCGGCTGGGGAGGCATGCGCCTCGGCCGCATCGACGTGACGTTCAACCAGGCGGGCGAGACGTCCAGCTGGGACGCCGCGGGATACGACATTGACGACCGGCTGGACTAGCCGCCCCGGCGTTTGCCAGCATGGATGATTCCGACGGTTCCGACGCCTGACCATCACATGCAGTTGCTGGATGCGAGAAGGGGTGCCCGAAGCCGTATGGCGACGGGCACCCCTTCCCCCAAGGGGCGTTCGGGGGTGGTGAGAGTCAGGCCATCAGTCTCCCGTTGGCACCATCGTCATCACGGCGCCGGCAACGCCGTATACGATGACTCCCGTGATCACGGCGCCGATCAGCGCCATGAAATTGAAGCCGTCCATGCCGGCGAACGCGTGCGCCAGCCCGATCAGGACCCCGAAAGTCGCCCCCGCCTTCCCTGCTTCCCCGGCGTCGCTTGCGCCGTTCCAGCTGAGCACGGTTGCGAGCACGCCACCGGCGAACAGGTGTCCGACGATCGACTGCCAGCCGAAGCTCGCTTCCATCGCGGCACTCAAGAGGTCGACGCCGATCATCCCCAACACGTAGTTGACGACGAACATGGCGACGCCTGCGACGACCGAATTCACTACGCACTTCTTGCCCACGGAGTCTCTCCCTGTTGTAGTGGACGGGATTAAGGAACGGGGTCAACGTGGGGACCCGGGGGTGCCAGCGCAAGGGGCGGACACGGTATTGTATACGGATCTGCGCTCGAAACGGCGTGTCAAGCGTCCTCACGCTCCCCCAAACGCCCCCATTTGCGGATTGGCGTGCCGCACGGCGGTCCATGGGCTGCTAATCGCCGTAGACGAACCGTTCCACCTCTCCGTGGATCCGCTCGACGGTGGCTTCCGAAGGAGGCCGGGTGCGTCGTGATACGACGATCGTGACCAGGAAGTTCGCTGCAAGCGACCAGACCGCCTCGTGCACGCCGAGCGGCTGCGTAAACAGGACTTTCGTCACGTACAGCGTGGCCAGCCCCGCAAGAATGCCAGCCACGACGCCCGCACCCGTCGTGAGCCGCTTCGTTGGGAAGCACACGCCCAGGATTGCCGGCATCAGCTGGAGCGCACCGGCCGCCGACATCAGGACCAGAGTCACGAGGTAGTCGATGTTGGTGATCGTCAGCACCCAACCCAGCCCCAGGAGCGCAACCACCACCAGACGCCCAAACGTCAAGTAATGCCGCTGACTGCGGTTCGGCGCCAGGTAGCGCTGATACACGTCGCGCGTGAGCACGGTCATGTTGGAATGCAGAATCGAGTCGAGCGTGGACATGGCCGCGGCGGTTGCGCCGGCCAGAATCAAGCCGGTCAGCCAGGCGGGGGCGTACCGAAACAGCAGCTCCGGGAATACGCGATCGGGGACTGCTAGATCGGGAAGGATCAGCGCGCCGCCGAGGCCGACGAACGCCGCCGGAATGAACAGCGTCATCAGGTAGATCGGCGTGGTGGCGCCCAGGAGCTTCAAGGTCCGGCTTGACGCGGCGGTAAAGTACCGGATCATCATGTGAGGTTGGAAGATGATTCCGAACGACAGCGCGATCGTCATTCCGACCCACATGCCGGGCGTGAAAAAGCCCTCGGGGCCCGGCAAGGTCAGCATGTCCGGTCGCTCGGCCACGAGACGCCGCCAGAGTGCGACCGGGCCGCCGAACAGCTTGTACGTCAGCAGCAGGCTGCCGCCCCACACGGCGACGTACATCCAAATGCCCTGGATGACGTCGGTCCAATACACGGCGCGCAGTCCGCCAACCATGAGGTAACCGGCCGCAACCACGAGCAGGATGAGTGAGGCCAGCTCGAACGAAATGCGGTCGCCGGTTGCAACCGACAGAATGTAGCCCAGTCCCGCTGCCTGCACCTGGATGTAGATCAGGGTGAAGACAACGGATACGAGCGCCACGACGATCCGCACCCGCTCGCTCTCGTAGAAGTCGGCGAGCATGTCCGCCGGCGTGATGTATCCGAACTTCTTGCCCAGCGCCCAGATGCGGGTTCCCAGCGTGTAGGTGATCGCTCCCACCAGCACGGTCCAGGTACCAGCCATCCAGAACCCGATGCCGTGCGTGTAGAAGTAGCCTCCCGACCCCAGGAACGCGAAGGCCGAGTGAAAGGTGGCGACCACCGTCAGGTAGAGTACGATGAACCCGGCTTGCCGACCATAGAGGAAGAAGTCCTCCATGTTGGCCGTGCCCCTGCGGTTGGCCACGATCCCGATCACGACGGTCGCGAAGAGATAGATGGCGATTAGCGACGTCGAAACGACCCACGGTTCCATGTCAGACTCCCTTGCGTTGTGCCCAGATCAGGACGGCGATGCCGAGCAGGTACGCGCCGAGCAGGTAGGCGAACAGGAACGGCATGCCGAGCACCCAGGGCTCGACGCGGTTCATCAGTCCGTGCACGATGGGCGGCTGGGCCAGGACCATGGTCACCAAGAAGGCGACGGTGGCGATGCGGCCGTTGCGGGTGCGGGGAAGGTAGTGCGAGCGGGGGATCTTCATGGGCTTGACCTGGGGGTTGCGGTTGCGAGTGACCCTCCGAGCATACGGCAGGAACGATCGCCGCGACAGGGGCCCCTGTGTCGCCGCGCTTGACACGGCCGCCTCGACAGGCGATAGATTATGTCACGATGAGCAACTACACCCATACGGCGACGCACGATCACGGCCACGCAAGGGCGGAGGCCGCGTGACGGTGTAACCGTACGAGAACGAACGGGATACCGGAAACGCCGGCTTCCAATGGGAGTCGGCGCTTTTTTGTGCGGGGGCGCCGCCGAGCGTGCGAGACGCCCTCGCCACACCTGCAGGAGATGGAAACGAATGGACACGATCCGCCTCGGGCTGCCGAAAGGGCACATTCAGAGTGGCGTCTTCGCGCTGCTGTCGGAAGCCGGGATCAACGTGCGTCTGGGTACGCGCAACTACCGCCCCACGCTGTCGTGGCCGGGCTTCGAGACTAAGCTGCTCAAACCGCAGAACGTGGTGCGGATGCTACACGCCGGATCGCGCGACGTGGGGTTTGCGGGCGCGGACTGGGTGGCCGAGCTGGACGCCGATCTGGTCGAGCTGCTCGACACTGGGCTGGACCCGGTGCGCGTGGTGGCAGCGGCCCCGGCCGCATTGCTGGACGACGGCGCGTTGCCGACGGACCGTCGCCTGGTGGTGGCGACCGAGTACGTGCGGATCGCGAAGCGCTGGGCGCGGCAACAACCGCTTGAGCCGGTCGTGGTGCGATCCTATGGCGCGACCGAAGTCTTCCCTCCCGAAGACGCCGACCTGATCGTGGACAACACCGCGACGGGAGCGACCCTACGCGAAAACGGCCTTGTCGTTACCGACGCGCTGATGCATTCCTCCACCCGGTTCTACGCCAACCCGGCGGCGCTTGAAGACCGAGGTCGCAGGGCCAGGGTCGACGATCTCGTCCTCCTCCTCAAATCGGTTCTGGAAGCGCGGCGACGGGTGATGCTCGAGCTGAACGTGTCGGAACGCGATCTTGAACGGGTGGTTTCGATTCTGCCTTGCATGCGCGAACCTACGGTGTCGCAACTACATGGCGAGCGTGCGTACGCCGTGCGCGCGGCCGTGCCCAGGAAGGCTCTGCCCGCGTTGTTGCTCGAGGTGAAAGCCCGCGGTGGGACCGATCTGGTCGTTTCCGAACCCCAGCAGATTGTGCCGTGAGTCATGGGACGTGCAGTGATTGATCTGAGTATGAACGAGGGTGCACCGCCGCCGCGCGAGTGCCTGGACGTGCTGGACCGCGCGGGGCCGAGGATATTGCGCAAGTATGCCAAGGCGGCTCCGTTGGAAGAGGCGTATGCCGCGTATTTGGGCGTGGACCGGACCAACGTGCTGGCGACGACGGGAGGCGACGACGCGATCGACCGCGTGTTTCGCGCGTTTCTGGCGCCCGACCAGGAGATGGTGTTTCCGACCCCCACCTTCGAGATGATTCCCGCGTGTGCGCGCATGTCGCGGGGCAGTCTGGTGGCAATCGAGTACGAGTGGAGCAGGTTGCCGCACGACGATATCGTCGCGGCGGTGGGAGAACGAACCGGCGTGGTGGCGGTGCTGACGCCCGACAATCCCACGGGCCGCGCGTTTGCCACGGACGAGCTGGTGCGCCTTGCCGACGCGCTTCCCCCGCACGTGGTGCTGCTGGTGGATTCGGCGTATGCGGAGTTTGCCGACGAGGACCATACGGCGGCGCTGTTGGAGCAGCCAGCGGTAGTTGCGATCAGGACCATGTCGAAGTCTTGGGGGCTGGCGGGTTTACGGATTGGTTTCGCGGTTGGCCACAAGGACAGGATCGACGTGCTGCGCCGTTTCGGGGGTCCGTATGCGCTCACGGGGCCGTCGATTGCGATTGCGTTGGACCGGCTCGAGCGAGGTGTTGAAGAGATGCGGGCGTTTGTCGCGTACGTGCGCTCGCGGCGCGACCGGCTTGCCGAGGCAATTCGTCGCGCGGGTGGTCGGCCGCAGCCGTCGCAGACCAATTTCGTGCTGTCGTCGTTCCCGGACGCGCGCTGGATTCAGCGTGGCATGGCCGCACAGGGCGTGTTGGTGCGCTATTTCCCGCATTTGCCGGAATACGTGCGGATAACGGTGCCGCGGGACGATGGCGAGTTTCGGCGGGTGGAGCGGGCGCTCGCGTGTCTGGCGACGGGTGGCGACTGGCGGCGCTCGCACCCCGAAGCGCTGCTCTTCGACATGGACGGGGTGCTTGCCGACGTGAGGCGGTCCTATCGCGAGGCGATTGCGCTGACGTGTGCGTCGTTTGGCGTGGAGGTGGATCACGAGGCGATCGGTCGCGTGAAGGCGGCCGGCGGCGCCAACGACGACTGGGCGGTGACGCAGCGGGTGCTCGCCGATGCCGGGGTCGAAGCTTCGCTGGCCGATGTGACCGCGCGCTTCGAGGCGCTGTATCAGGGTACCGAGCGCGAGCCGGGGTTGCGCCGCCACGAGACGCTGATTCCGGATCGCGGCCTCATCGAGAGGTTGGCGCGGACCTGCAAGCTTGGCATCGTCACGGGGAGGCCGCGCGCCGATGCCGAGCGATTCCTGCGGGAGCAGGGCGTGCGGGAGTGTTTCGGCGCGGTGGTGTGCCGCGAAGATGGGCCGCTCAAGCCCGATCCGGCGCCGGTGCGCGTTGCGCTCGACGCGTTGCGGGCCAGGACCGCCTGGATGCTGGGCGATACGCCCGACGACGTGCGTGCGGCGGTGGGGGCGGGGGTGGTGCCGGTCGGCGTGGTGGTGCCGGGTGGTGGGCAGACCGCGTGGGACGCGCTCGAGGGCGCTGGCGCGGCCCGGATTGTAGACGCCGACGGTGACTTTGGAGGACTGTTCGATGAGTGACGGCAGGACCAGGGCCGCGCGGATTGTTCGCGAGACGGGCGAGACCAGGGTGGATGTGCGCATTGATCTGGACTGGCGCGCGGCGGCGGTGCCGGAGCCGGACGGAGACGGCGAGCGCGGGGCGCGGATCCGGATCGCGACGGGGATCGGGTTCTTCGACCACATGTTGCACGCGCTGGCGTTCCACGCGGGGTGGCGATTGGCGCTGACGTGCGAGGGCGATCTCGAGGTGGACGACCACCACACGGTCGAGGACACGGGGTTGGCCCTGGGTCTGGCCGTGGCCAGGACGGTGGGAGAAGGGAAGGCGGGAATCGCCCGTTTCGGATACGCGTATGCCCCGCTTGACGAAGCTTTGGCCCGCGCCGTCGTGGACGTTTCCGGGCGCCCGTCCTTTGCGGGGGCGCTGAACCTTCAGCGGGAACGCGTGGGAGCGCTCTCCTGCGAGATGGTGCCGCACTTCTTCCATTCGTTCGCGCAGACGGCGGGACTGACGCTACACGTTGACGTGATACGCGGCGTCAACGACCACCACCGGATCGAGGCGTGCTTCAAGGCGCTGGCGCTTGCGTTGAAGGCGGCCCTCGCGCCTTGCGGAACGGCGCACGACGTACCCTCGACCAAGGGGGTGCTGTGACCGGTACGCCTGCCAGGGTCGCTGCGCCGATCGCGACTAAGGCGCGCGCCGTCACCGTCGTGCGCACCGGCACGGCCAACCTGGCCTCGGTCGTGACGGGATTCGAGCGGCTAGGTTGTACCGTGCGCACCACGGCGCGCGCCCGCGAGGTGGCTGCGGCGGAACGCCTGGTGCTTCCCGGCGTCGGAGCCTTTGCCGCGGCCCAAAGGGCGATTGCGTCGCACGGTCTCGTCGATTCGCTGCGAGAGCGGATGGAGCGGGGTCGGCCAACACTCGGGATTTGCCTGGGCATGCAGCTCATGGCGCAGGGCAGCGACGAGGCGCCCGGAGTCCGAGGCATCGGCGTGCTCGATGGCTTGGTGGGCGCCTACGAGGGTGCCTACCCGGGTAGCGATGCGGGCTGGCGGGTGCCGCAAATGGGCTGGAACCGGGTTGCGCCGGACCCCGAATGCAGGATCGTACCGGAGGGCTTCGCATACTTCGCGAATTCCTACCGCTTGACCAGTACGTCGGAAGGGTGGCTGCCGATCTGGTGCGAATACGCGGGCCGGTTCCTGGCGGCGGTCGAGCGTGGTCCCGTCGTCGGCTGTCAGTTTCATCCTGAACTCTCGGGCGACTACGGCAAGGCGCTGTTGAGGCGCTGGTTGGAGGCCTGAGACCGTGCTGCCCGTGCGAATCATCCCCTGCCTTGACGTGCGCGACGGACGCGTTGTAAAGGGGGTGAAGTTTCGTGGATTGACGGATCAGGGCGATCCGGCCGCGCTCGCCCGCGCCTACGAGCGACAGGGGGCGGATGAAGTGGTGGTGCTGGACGTTACGGCCACCACCGAGCAACGAGGCGCGCGCCTGGACACGGTGGCGGCGGTACGGGCCCGCCTGTCGGTGCCGCTCACCGTCGGAGGCGGCATCGGGGAGATCGAAGACGCGTCGGCGCTGCTCGAGGCGGGCGCGGACAAGGTCGCCGTGAACACGGCGGCGCTGCGGTGCCCGGCGCTGCTGTCCGACCTGGCGGCGCGGTTTGGGTCGCAGTGCGTGGTGGCGTCGATCGATGCGCTGGGCCGCGAGGGCGCGTACGAGGTGGTCGTGCGATCGGGGACCGAGCGGCTTGCGCGCGACGCGGTGGCGTGGGCGGTCGAGGCGGTGGAGCGGGGCGCGGGCGAGATCTTGCTGACCAGCATAGACCGCGACGGGACGCGCAGCGGCTACGAGCTCGCGCTGCTCCGCGCGGTCCGCGCCGCCGTGCGCGTCCCAATCGTGGCGTCGGGGGGCGCCGATTCCCCCGAACACATGGCCGACGCCGTTGGCGCCGGGGCGGACGCCGTGCTGGCGGCGTCGATCTTTCACCAGAAGAACTGGACGGTGGGTGCGGTGAAGGAAGCGCTCAAACGGCTCGGGGTGCGCGTGCGTCCGCGTTACGGCGAAGCCGGGGCATCGTGATCGTCCCGTCGATCGACCTCATGGACGGCCAGGCGGTGCAGCTGGTCCAGGGTCGCCGCAAGGTGTTGGAAGCCGGAGATCCACGCCCCATTGCCGAGCGGTTTGCGCGGGTGGGCGAGGTGGCCGTGGTCGACCTGGACGCCGCGCTGGGGCGGGGGTCGAACGCGGACGTCATGGAAGAGCTGTGTACAATCGCGCCGTGCCGCGTGGGGGGCGGCATACGCGATCTGGAGGACGCGCTGCGGTGGCTGGATCGGGGCGCTGCGAAGGTGGTGCTGGGGACGGCGGCCGTGCCGGAGGTGCTGGAAGGGTTGCCGCGCGATCGGGTGGTCGCCGCGCTCGACGCGTGGGAGGGGGAGGTGGTGGTCAAGGGGTGGACCGAGCGCACGGGCCGCACCGTATACGACGGCATGCGCGAGCTGCGCGGCCTGGCCGGCGGCTTCCTCGTGACGTTTGTGGAGGGCGAGGGCAAGGAAGCGGGCTTCCCGCGCGACCAGATCGCGTCGCTGGTCGAAGCCGCGGGCGCGTCCCGGCTGACCGTCGCCGGCGGCATCACCACCGGGGCCGAAGTGGCGTGGCTCGACCGGGCGGAGGCCGACGCCCAGGTGGGGATGGCGTTGTATCGCGGCCATCTCGGCCTTGCCGAGGCGTTCACGGCCCCGCTGCGCAGCGAGCGCCCCGACGGCATGTGGCCCACCATCGTTGCCGACGACCGCGGGGAAGCCCTCGGGTTGGTGTGGTCCAGCCTGGAGAGCGTGCGCACGGCCATTGACGAAGGCATAGGGGTCTACCACTCGCGCTCGCGCGGGTTGTGGCGCAAGGGGGCCACTTCGGGCGCCACGCAGGCGTTGATCCGCATTGAACCGGACTGCGACCGCGATGCGTTGCGCTTTACGGTGAAACAGGCCGGAAGCGGCTTTTGCCATCGACGCGAATGGACGTGCTTCGGCCCGGCGCGGGGCCTGCGCAAACTGGAGCGGACGGTGAAAGCGCGCCGGTCCGAGGTGGTGCCCGGTTCGCTGACCAGTCGGCTGCTCGACGACCACGCGTTCCTTGCGGGCAAGCTCATGGAGGAGGCGGGCGAGCTGGGATCGGCGTCGGGACCGCAGCGCGTGGTGGAAGAGGCGGCGGATCTGGTGTACTTCCTGACGGTGGCCCTGGAGCGCGCGAACGTCGGCATGGCGGATGTCGAGCGCGAGCTGGACCGCCGCAGCCTGAAGGTGACGCGCAGGGCGGCGTCGTCGCCGAAGGTGGCGGGTTGAGCCAGCGTTGGGACGGCACGGCCGTGGTCGGGGCCTCTGATGACGGGGCATTTCGGTTCAAGCGGGTGGCCGCCGCCGATGCCGCGCGGGTGCGTCAGCCGACGGTGCCGCACGACATTCTGCCGGCCGCGCTCGAGATCGTCGAGGCCGTGCGCACGGGCGGCGAACCCAGGCTGCGCGAGTATGCCGAGCGCTGGGACGGGCTGGAAGCGGGTGCGGCGCTAACCAGGACGCCGGGCGAGATGCAGGCCGCTCTGGCGTCGTTGCCGCCGAGCGACCGCGAAGTGTTGCGCCGCGCCGCGGGCCGTATCGAGCACTTCGCGCGGGCGCAGCTGGCGTCGGCGGAGCCCGTGACCGTGGCGGTGGAAGGGGGCATGGCCGGTGACCGGCTCGTGCCGGTTCGCGTGGCGGGGTGTTATGCGCCGGGGGGCCGGTTTCCGCTGCCGTCGTCGGTGCTCATGACGGCCGTAACGGCCAAGGTTGCCGGGGTGCGCGAGGTGTGGGTGGCGTCGCCGAAGCCGTCCCGCGCGGTGATGGCGGCGGGGGCCGTTGCGGGGGCGGCGGGGTTGTTGGGGGTGGGCGGGGCGCAGGCCGTGGCGGCCATGGCCTACGGCGTGGGGCCGTCGCCGCGGTGCGATGTGGTGGTGGGGCCGGGCAACCAGTGGGTTACGGCGGCCAAGCAGCTCCTTGCAGGCGTCGTCGGGATCGACCTGTTGGCGGGCCCTTCCGAGCTTGCCGTGCTCTCGAACGCCGATGGCAATGCCACGTTGATCGCCGCCGACCTGTTGGCGCAGGCCGAGCACGACCCGGCGGCGCTTCCCGTGCTCATTGCCACATGTCCCGAGCTGGTCGAACGCGTCGAACGGGAACTTGCGCGCCAGTTGGTGGGCCTTCCCACGGCCCGCACGGCGATCGCCGCCCTGCACAACGGTTTTGCCGTCGTCGCCCCCGAAGACGAGGCGCTGCGCTGCTGCGAGGCGCTTGCGGCCGAGCACGTCCAGCTTCATGGCAGCCGCGCCTCCGCCTGGGAGCGGGAACTGACGACCTACGGGGCTGTCTTCGTCAACGAATCCGTCGCCGAAGTGTTCGGCGACTATGGCGCCGGCCCCAACCACACGCTGCCGACGGGCGGCACGGCCAGGTTTGCGAGCGGATTGTCGGTGTTCTCGTTCCTGCGCCGGCCAACCTGGCTGCGTCTCGACTCCGGCCCCGAGCGCGACCTGGTGGCAAGCGATGCGGCGGCGCTGGCCCGCATGGAGGGGCTTGAAGCGCACGCGCGCGCCGCCGAAATCAGAAGTTGAGTCCTGGGTTGGCCGCCCGTGGCGGCCGCGACGGGCGGGCTTCGGTCCGATGCTTCCGCGTCAGCCCGCCATAATCGCCGGGATCGCCTGGGTTCCGCCCACCAAACGCCAGGATGCAACGGTCGCCGTGGTGTGCCGGTATGCGGGCAAGCCATGCGTCGAACGCCTCCGACGACGGCACGCATAGTCCGTCGTTGTTCTGCCAGTAGAACTCCCGCAAGTTATCAAGCGAGAGCATCGATTCCGGCACGGCCTCGCTCAGTCGATTTCCCGCTACGATGAGCCGGCGCAGCTGGGAAAGATTCCCCAATTCGGGCGGGACGGGCCCGCTGAGCGCGTTGGTGCACAGGAAGAGCTGAGTAAGCTGCGCGAGGTTGCCGATCGTGGTGGGGATGGGGCCTTCCAGGTTGTTCTTGCACACGGCGAACGACGTCAGCTGCGTCATCTCGCCCACCTCCGACGGGATTGTCCCCTGCAGCGCATTGGAACCCAACTCGAGATTGTTCAGTCGGCGCAGATTACCGATTTCGGCAGGAATGGGACCGCTGAGCTGGTTGCCGCCCAAATCCAGACGCTCCAACTGCGCCAATTCACCGATTTCGGGGGGGATCTCGCCGCTGATCTGGTTGCGTCCGCTTGCCCATCCCCATCCCAGGTTCAACGTACGCAGCCCTTGCATCCTGCCGATTTCCGGCGGCAACGGGCCCGCGAGACGATTGCCGTACAGGACCAGCAGATCCAGGCCGTCCAGATTGCCGATCTCCGGCGGAATGCTGGTCAGCTGATTGCTATACAGTATCAGCGAATCCAGCTGGGTGAGATTCCCGATTTCGGGTGGTATCGCGCCGCTGAGGCGGTTTGCACCCAGGCTGATCAACCTCAATTCGCTCAGATTCCCGATTTCGGGCGGTATCGCGCCGGTCAGCTGATTGCCCTCGGTTGGATTGGCGTCGATCCCGCACATTGCCAGACGCCGAAGATTGCCGAGATTCCCGATTTCGGGCGGTATTGGTCCGGTCAAGCGATTGTAGCACAGATCAAGTGAGCGGAGCCGCGCGAGGTTGCCGATTTCGGGGGGGATCTCGCCACTGAACTCGTTTCCGAAGGCCCCGAACCATTCCAGGTTTTCCAGCTCGCCGATTTCAGGGGGCAGGGAACCCGTGTGGGCGTTATAGGTCAGATCCAAAGACCTGAGTCTCCTGAGGTGTGAGATTTCGGGGGGAAGCGGGCCGCCAAGGTTGTTGAGGCCCAGATGCAGAAACTGGAGACGAGTCAGGTACGCGATCTCAGGAGGAATCGTGCCGATCAGCCCGTTGTCGGTGAGGAGCAGTCTCGTCACGTTGCCGTTGTCGTCCAGATGGACGCCGTGCCAGTCGGCTAGCGGCGCGTCGGTAAGCCAGCCCGTGTTGTTCTTCCAGAGCGCTCCCCCCGCCGCTTGGTGAATGGCCTCCAGCACTCTGCGCTCCGGCATCGGTAGCACGACGATTCTGGCGTCGGCACTGACATCGCCCAGGGCGGCGGTAACGTCCGCCGGTCCAGGGGATCGCGCTCGCACCCATCCGTCGTCGTCCACGCTGACAATCGCGGAATCACTGGACGTCCACGCGAAGCGGGCCCCGACGACTTCGGAACCGATCGCGTCGAACGCACGCGCCGTTACCTGGATCGAATCACCCACGACGACGGAGTCCAGGGGCGACGCCAGGTCGATGGCAACCGCAACCTGCTCCACGGAGGCCCCTGCCGTGCCGTTGACGCCGCCCGTCGAAGCGGTAATCGTTGCGGCGCCGTCCGAGACCGAGGTGGCCAGTCCAGACCCGTTGACGCGTACAACCGCGGCGTTGCTGGACGTCCATGCAACCGTGGCCGTCTCAATGAGTTCGCCGTTCTCGTCGCGCACCGTAGCCTGCAAGCTGGCGGTATCTGCGAGGGATGCGAATGTGAGCGATGCGGGCGCAAGCGTCAGGGATGCGGCTACGGGGGGGCCCGAATCGCAGCCTGTGGCGACGATCACGGCCGCGACGAGCAATGGAGTGGCTAAGCGCACGCGTACTCTCCCCGAGCGAACGATGTCTGGTAAATTGACCATAACATTACAAGATCGCGACATTGGACGAATATGTGGTATCTGATCGCTGCCGTGCTCGCCCTGGGGGCAGGCCCCTTGATCGCATCCGGCCCCAGCAGGTCCAGAACCAGCGCCGGCGTGCAAGAAAGACCCCGCGCGGGCATCCAGCCGGCTCTTGACGGGCTGGTCATGGCCGCCATTCCGGGTCTCGTCTTCTTGCAATTCGTCCCTTCGGCAATTGGTTCAGGGGATTGGAGCATCCTCCTTGCCCTCGCGGCCGGGTTGTTGCTGCCGGTCCTGGTCGAAAGGACTGCGCGGCACGCGGGCCGAAGGACGCACAGTTGGGCCCTGCTGGCCGGTCTCTCAGGGTTCGCCATACACGCGGCCCTGGACGGAGCCGCGCTGGCCACGCGGTCCACCGACGCGGCCGCTGCGCTTCCTCTTGCCGTCATCCTGCATCGCTTGCCCGTGGGCATCTCGGTGTGGTGGCTGGTCGTACGGGAAGTGAGCCGTCCTGCCGCGATTGGCGTGCTGGGCGGGCTCGTGGCGGCCACCGTAGCCGGGTACGCCTTTGCAGGCGTAGCCGACTTGGCCAGCGCCGATTCGGGAGCGGTCACGCTGTACCAGGCCTTGGTCGGCGGTTCCCTCGTCCATGTCGTGATGCACCGGCGTGCACCGGTACCGCCGCTGGACCGCCGTCGCGAGGGGTGGGGAGCGGTCGTTGCCGTGGCGTTGCTTCTAGCCGTGTTTCTGGTCGGCGGCGACGCCCATTCGAACGAGGCCAGGGCGTTTCTTTCGCGCCTGTACGTCCTGTCTGCCGAGAGTGCCCCGGCGCTCCTGTTGGCTTACGTCTTTGCGGGGTTGTTGAGCGCCTTTCTGCCGCATCGCTCGGTGCGGTGGATGAAGCGCGGCGGGGGCATCTCTCAGGCCGGCAGGGGCATGCTGATCGGCCTGCCCTTCCCCATCTGTTCGTGCGGCGTCGTGCCCCTCTATCGCAGCCTGATCCAGCGCGGTGCCCCGCCGACTGCGGCGATCGCTTTCCTGGTGGCGACCCCCGAGCTCGGTCTCGACGCCGTGTTGCTCTCCATTCCCTTGTTGGGGCCCCAGGTCACGGTCCTGCGCCTTGCAACCGCGGCCATTGTCGCCATGCTCGTGGGGTGGTGGGTAGGGGGGCGCATCAAGGCTGCGGACAGCGTCTTCGCGCATACCGACCAGTCCGACGGGGCCTCCAGCACGCTCAGCCGTCTCGGCGCGGCATTGCGCACGGGAACTGGCGAGGTGGTTGACCATACGGCCCCCTGGATCGTGCTGGGGCTGGGCGTAGCGGCGCTGGTGACCCCGTTCCTGGAAAGCGGCTGGCTGGGAAGCCTGCCTCCCGTCGCCGATGTCTTCCTTTTTGCCCTGCTGGGATTCCCAACCTACGTCTGCGCCGCTTCGGCAACCCCGTTGGTTGCGGCGTTTCTGGCCACTGGGCTATCCCCTGGCGCCGGGATCGCGTTCCTCATCACGGGACCGGCCACCAACATCTCCACGCTCGGCTTACTAAGCAGCCTTCACGGCCGGCGCGCGGCGCTGGCCTTCGCCACGGTCATGGTTGCACTGGCGGTAACCTCGGGCATCGCGGTCAATTCGTTGTTCGGCGCGCTCGCGGTTCCTTCGCTGGCCGCTCTCACCGAGGAGCTGCCCAATCTGTTGCAGATGGTCTGCCTAGCTCTGCTGGCCGCACTCTTCCTCCGCTCAGTGGTCCGCCGAGGTCTGCGCAGCTTCGTTGGCGAGCTGCGCGAAGGTCTGGGCTGGGAGCACTAGCGGCGTACCGACAGACGCGAGAGGCGTCCTCAACGCCAGATCGGGAATGGCGCCAACCGCGTCTTGGCCGCTCGCTCCATGAAGCCGTGCGTGTACGCGCGAATGTGCCTGCCGTGACCGTACACTTCCAGCATGTAGAGTTGACTGGTCGGAATGGATTCCAACTCGACCCAACCCCCGAGCAATCGGAACTCGTCCAGGTAGACTCGGGGCTCGATCATGGATCCACGCGAGTAAACGCACTTCCCCACTCCACACGGCATGGCCATCACACCAGGGCGCGAGTCCACGAAATCGGCGACTGACCAGGGGCTGGTGGCCAGCGACTCCTGATCATATGCGCGCACAATGGTGGTCACGGCCCTTCGCCGCCGTTCAAAGCGGTTCGTGACGATCTCGAGGCCCTCCATGAGGATGGGGTCCGGCTGCAAGCGGACCAACACCGGGTCCGATTCGGCGTTAGCCACCACGGGGAGCTGCCGCGTCCCATACCCCAACCGTTCTGCGGCCAGCAGCTGGGGACCGGCGCCCATGCCGCACAACAGAAACCGACCGTCGTCGGTGGTTAGCGACCCCCGGTCCGTCCCGGTGACCGACAGGTACGCGCCGGAGAGCGGCACATCCGTGGCAGCGTCGATCACGACCCCGACGATGCGGGCAGACCCTTCCCCGCACGCGGGTTCCCGGTCCTGTGCCGAAGCCGGAGATACGCCCCACGCGTGCGCCAAGGCGAAAGCCACGTAGGCTGCCAAGCCCCAGCCGTCGGAGATGGGGCGGAACATCGGGGGGTTGGTCATCTCGGCGGTGTGCCTCCTCAGGTCGACCATCTCATCCATCCTACTCCTTGAACGAGCGAATTGCAAGTAACGACCCCGCACGCCACCTTTTCCGCACGCACCGCCATCGTCTTGCCACTGGAGGTATTCGCCCATGATCGCTCGCCCCCGTCACCAGATACTCGCCGGCCTAGCGTTGATCTCCCTTGCCCACGCGCTGGCCGCCACCCCGCCCGCCATCGCCCAGTTCGTGGAGCCGGCGCCGGACCGCGCGGAAGGCGAAGGTCCCTTCGACCGCCTGGTCATCCGCGGCGCCGTCGTCATCGACGGCACGGGGGCGCCGCCGCGCGGCCCGGTCGACATCGTCGTCGAAGGCAACCGCATCACGCGGATCGCGGGTGTCGGCTACCCGGGCCTTCCCATCGACGAATATCGCCGTCCAGACGCGGGCGACCACGAGATCGACGCGCACGGCATGTACGTACTGCCCGGCTTCGTCGATCTGCATCTGCATACCGGCGGGCTCCCCAAGACGCCCGAAGCCGAGTACGTGTACAAGCTCTGGATGGCGCACGGCATCACGGCGGGTCGCGGAATCGAGTATGGCCCGATGGACTTCTCGCTGGCCGAACGGGAACGCAGCGCCCGCAACGAGATTACCGCCCCGCGCATGTTCGTCTACCAACGTCCCGGGCAGGGGTGGGATCGCGGTCCGGTGCAATCGCCGGAGCGTGCGCGCGAGTGGGTGCAGTGGGCGGCCGACCAGGGCATCGACGGAATCAAGTTCGTCGCCTATCCACCCGACATCATGGAGGCCCTGCTGGACGAGGCCGGCAAGCTGGGACTGGGAAGCACCGCGCACCTCGCCCAGCTCGGGGTTGCGCAAATGAACGCCGTCGACGCCGCACGGCTTGGTCTGGGCACGGTCACGCACTTCTATGGACTCTTCGAAGCCCTGTACGACGACCACGACGTACAACCGTGGCCGTCGGACATGAACTACGCGAACGAGCAGCACCGCTTCGGCGAAGTCGCTCGCCAATGGAACCTGATCCACCCGCAGGGCAGCGACGAATGGCGCGCAATGCTCCAGGAACTGCTGTCGTACGACGTGATTCTGGACCCCACCATGACCGCCTACCTGGCCAGTCGCGACGTGATGCGAGCTCGCACTGCCGAGTGGCACGAGAAGTACACGCTGCCAAGCCTTTGGGACTTCTACGAACCCAGCCGCGAGAATCACGGCTCCTATTACTACGACTGGACCACGCACGACGAGATTGCCTGGAAGAACTTCTACCGGGTGTGGATGGACTTGCTTGACGACTACAAGGACATGGGGGGAAGGGTTACCGTAAGTTCAGACGCAGGCTTCATATACAATCTCTTCGGCTTTTCGACGATCGAGGAAATGGAACTCCTGCAGGAAGCCGGTTTCCACCCTCTCGAAGTGATCCGCGGCGCCACCATGCACGGAGCGCAGGCACTCTTCGAACCCAGAGGAGAGACGCTCGAGTTCGGCATCGTGCGCGAGGGGATGCTGGCCGATCTGGTGATCTCTCCCGAGAACCCGATCGACAATCTCAAGGTCCTCTACGGGACCGGGCACGAGCGGCTCAACCCCGACACCGGCGTCAAGGAACGCATCGGCGGCATCGCCTACACGATCAAGGACGGGATCATCTACGACGCCAAGCAACTCCTGGCGGACGTAGCGCGCATGGTCGAAGAGCAGAAGAAGGAGAGGGCGACGACATCGGGCGGGTGAGCCGCCGCATCGCGCGGCCAAGCGAACGGGCGCGCAGCACCCAGCGCGGCCCGGCGCCGCTCTGGACCCCGCCCGGCGACCGCACCCGTGCCAGCAACCTCGCGGCCTTCGCGGCGTGGCTTGCGGAGCGCGGCGATGGCCCCGGTGCACGGTGGCGCCCTGCACCGTGGCGCCCCCAGGAAGGCTACCGCGACCTCTGGCGCTGGTCGATCGACGACCAGCCCGCGTTCTGGAGCGCGGCCTGGGATTGGTTCGGCATCGTCGGCCACAAGGGCGATCGCGTGATCGTCGACGGCCACCGCATGCCCGGCGCCCGCTACTTCCCGGACGCTCGGCTCAACGTCGCCGAGAACATCCTGCGCCGCCGCACCGACGACCCCGCCATCATCGCCGCCGGAGAACGCGGCCAGCGCCGGGTCGTGACGTGGCAGGAGCTGCACGACCACACCTCGCGCCTCGCCCAGGCCATGCGCGCAGCGGGCGTCGGCCCCGGCGACCGCGTGGCCGCCCTGCTGCCGAACGTGCCCGAAGCCGTCGTCGTCATGCTGGCCAGCGCGTCAATCGGCGCAGTGCTGTCCACCGCTTCGCCCGACTTCGGGGTGCGCGGCGTGGTCGACCGGTTCGGTCAGGTGGCTCCGCGTCTCCTGTTCGTCACGGCCGGCTACGAGTATCGCGGCAAGCGGTACGATACGATCGCGCGCGTTCCCGCGATCCTCGCCGAGCTGTCGACCGTGAAGCGCACGGTGGTCGTGCCCAACCTGGGGCGCACCGGGTCTGGCCCCCAGCCACACGTGTCGCTCGACGCCTTCATCCGCCCCTTCGCGGCCCGCGACATCGATTTCGCACGCCTTCCCTTCGACCACCCCCTCTACATCCTCTTCTCTTCGGGCACCACGGGCGCGCCCAAGTGCATCGTTCATCGCGCGGGCGGCGTCCTGTTGCAGCACGTCAAGGAGCATCGTCTGCACTGCGACGTCAAGCCCGGCGACCGCGTCTTCTACTTCACCACGCTGGGCTGGATGATGTGGAATTGGCTGGTGTCGGCGCTGGCCTCCCAGGCCACGATTCTGCTGTGGGACGGATCGCCCGTGCACCCGCGCAACGACGTGCTTTTCGACTTCGCCGAAGACGCCGACATGAGCCTGATGGGCGTGTCGCCGGGCTTTCTGGAGGCGCTGCGCAACGCCGGCGTACGACCGCGCGCAACCCACGACCTGTCGTCACTGCGCACGCTGCTCTGCACGGGATCGCCGGTACCCGCCGCCGGATACGAGTATGCCTACGAGCACGTGAAGCGCAACCTGCACTTCGCGTCGATCTCCGGCGGCACCGATCTGTGCGCCTGCTTCGTGGGTGCGGTTCCCGGCCTGCCGGTGCGCGCAGGCGAAATCCAGGGTCCGGTGCTGGGCATGGCCGTAGACGTGTACTCGACCGACGGGTTGTCGATGGATGCAGGCAAGGGCGAGCTCGTCTGCACCCGCCCGTTCCCTTCGCTGCCTTTGGGCTTCCTGCGCGACGACGAAGGGAAACGCTACCGGGACACCTACTTCGCGCGGTTCCCCGGGGTCTGGCATCACGGCGACTACGCCGAAAAGACGCCCCGCGGCGGGTACGTAATCCATGGTCGCTCGGACGCGACGCTGAACGTGCGCGGCGTGCGCATTGGCACGGCGGAGGTCTATCGGCCCGTGGAGGCGATGAGCGAGGTGGCCGAGGCGCTCGCGATCGAGCAGCGCTGGGGCGACGGCACGCGCATGGTGCTGTTCGTGCGGCTCGGGCCGGGCGTACGACTCGACGCCGCGCTGCGGGACCGGATTCGCACCGAATTGAGGACGCAGGCGAGCCCGCGACACGTGCCGGCCAGGATCGTGCAGGTCAACGACGTGCCGCACACTCGCAGCGGCAAGATCGTGGAGCTGGCCGTGCGCGCCGTCGTGCACGGCCAGCCGGTGCAGAACGTGGAGGCGCTGGCCAACCCCGAGGCGCTGGCGCAGTTTCGGAACCGGGCGGAGCTGGCCGCGTCGGATTGATCTGCGACCAGTGGGGCGCCTGGCCGCTCTCGGCAACGAGGACGGGGCAGCCCTGGGCCCGCGCCACGCTATTCCAGCAGCAAGTCCTCGATCAGATGGGTGGCCGCTTCCCATTCGTCGAGCGGGGCGGACCAGTCGCGGTCGCGAATTCGGCGCAGATAGGTAATCTGGGCCAAGTGATACAGATAGTGCTGGGCGATGTGCACCACAACCGGTCCCAGCCGTGCACGGTGCTCCTCCCCGTCGAGCGAGGTGCGCTCGGCCATGAGAACGGCGTCGCTCTCACATCCCTCCACCTCCGTCATGATCTGATCTTGAATCGTGCGCATGCGTTCGGCGACCTCGCCGACTGAATCCGGCCCGTCGTGGGTGATCACGGGTTGAATACCGAGGCGCTTCAGGAACCAAACGTCGACGCGGTACATGTGACGGCAGATCTTGCCGATGCCGCGGGTGCCCGGCGCGGGGTTCCAGTCAAAGTCAGCCTGCGCGATTCCGTCCAGCGCCGTGAAAATGGGGCGGCGCGCGGCCTCGAAGATCTCGATCGTGCGGGCTATGCGGGTTCGGTTGGCGTCGGTGTTGCTCATGTTTGCGTTATCCTCCCACCAATTCGGCGCGGGCCAGCAGAATCGCCGACACGCTCGCCATCTCGCGATAATAGTTCACGAATCGGCGCGTCTCCATGGCGTCGTACTCGGCCAGGTTTTCGGCCCACCGGTAGGCGATCGGCTGGAACCACAATTCGGCCTCGACCTGGAACGGCCAGGCCGTGGGGTCCACGGCCACCGAATAGGTCACGCGGTCGGCTCCCGGCCCGAAATCCGCGTCCTCGCTGGCGGCACCCACCGGCGCGACTCGCTCGTCGGCGCTTTCCCGGTCGAATCCCGCTGGCAGAATGCGGTTGTCCTTCACCCAGCGGTGCGCCGACATCAATCCGGTGGTTACGGCTCCGCCCGCGTCGGCCATCACGCCCTGGTAGATCTGCACCTGATCGGCGGTCTCGATAGTCGCGTAGTGCGGCTCGTAGCGGGACCCGTCGGCGTCGTGATCGTCGCCTACGATGCTCCCGTCGGCATTGAGGGCACCCGACTCGAACACGAGCTGGCCGGCGGCGTCGGTCACGGCGACGCGCAACCAAGCCCGCCGCGACGGGTAGGCAGTGGGGAATTTGTGCCCGGCCTGGTTGTGCACCGTCAAGGCAATCTCCAGGCGCTCGTCGACAATGTCGAGATTGTCGATTGCGACCGTGGCGGTTGCCGTTTGCAGGTGCTCTTCGGTCCGCCGGGCCGCCAGCGACATTTCGTGCGGCAGCGCCACGACCCCCAGCTCGTTGCGGTACCGATTCAGCATGCGCAGCACGAAAAAGTTCCCGCCGCGAAACACGTGCCGCGACACTTCGGGACGGGCCCGACCCAGCACTCGCGTGACCGGCACGTCTTCGCTCACCTCGGGCATGTGGCAGTCCTGGCAGCTCTGCGCGAGCTCGCGGCCGTCCGCGTAAGCGCTGGCCTGCCATTCCAGATACGGCGACTGCTCGGGGAAGGGCGGTGCGGTGGTCGCAGACGTTCCCACCGGCTGGGTGATCACGGTGTGGCACGATGCGCACAACCCCGACGAGGCGACGTGCTCGCCGAGCGTGGGGCGGAATCCCGTGGCCGAGTGCATGATGCCGACGCCCCCCGTATCGGGTTCAAACGGCCCGAAGATGGCGCGTCCATCGGGCGGCGTTCCGGTGGCAACCTCGAAGCGGGCGGTGAAGGACGCTTCGCGGCCCAGGTTGTCGGGTTGAATCTGATGGCAGAGCGTACACGACACGCCGTCGGCCGCCATCGCCGCATACGGGCTTTCCGCGCCCCCACCAGGGAGGTTCGCGAAAACCTCGCCGCGACCGCCGTCGCGCATGGCCGCCACCGCAGCCATCGGCATGTGACAGCGCGCGCACTCGGCTTCGATCTCGGCCGCCGCCGCGGGATGGTCCATGATCTCGCGCCGCACGGCCGCCTGGAAATACGGGTCGCGCGCGGCGTTGGCCATCATCGAGGCGCGCCAGTCGGTCCCGATCGAAGCATCGAGACCGGTGGACGACGTGACGTCCTGGTGGCACGCGATGCAGCGATCCGCCGTGCGGAACTCGTCCACCTGCGCCCTGGCGGCGCTGGTGCCGACCGCCGCCAACGCGCTGCCCAGGAGCAGCCCACGACCGGCCCGTCCGAGCGTATGGCGTCGCTCAGTTGCTTTGCGCTCGACCATCGTTACCACCCCTCGAAGAAGCCGCCGTCGAACCAGTCCAAAAGAACATACATGAGCAAGCGCACGGATCGGGCCGCTTCGTGATGGTCGTGACCCTCGTGCGCGTCCCCATTCGAGTCGCCGCCCAACGGCACCGAAAGGCCGAAGTTGGCCAGTACGTGCTGCCGAGTGTTGAGCGAGACCTGTACCTGCGGCACGAGATCGAACCAGGTGTGGCTGGTCGATCCGAACTCGCGCTTGGTCTGCATTTCAAGCATGGGCGACCAGGTGCGTCCCCAATCGCCTTCCGTAAAGCTGGCGCCCAACACGACGCGTCCGAACGCTTCGTGCGCGCCGTCTTCGTACAGCGGCGTTTCAATGCCGGCCTGCGCCTGAAGGAACGCGTCGCGCGGCAGGATCTGGCCGTACGACGCGAACGCCTCGAGAGCGTTGCCGGGGGCGCCCAATCCGGCGTGCTCGTCTCCCGTGGAAAGGATAACTTCGCCCCCCACCGAGAAGATGCTGCCCGCGTCCAGATCGTGATGCAGTGCGTGCTTGACCCCCACGACCACGTCGCCCAGGCCGTGGCGCCATCCCTCGCTGGAGGCCGAGGCGTCATGCTCGGCGGCGTCGCCAGCGCGCCATCCGTAGGGAACCACAATTTCCAGCTGGCTGCGCGGTCCGAAGCGATGCTCGTACACGTACGCTCCCGCGACGGAGCCGTCGCCCTCCAAATCCACACCCATCTCGACGACCCATTCGTCTTCCGGATACGCTTTCTCGGTGAGCAGGGGGCGCGGCAGGTTCAGCTCGCCGCGCGGCCACTCGTCGTCCGTGCAGAGGGTGCGGACGTAGCCCATGACGCGGGTCAGCTGTTCCTCGGTGAGCGCGCCGCGAAAGGCGGGCATCATCTCGCTGAAGCCGCGCACCGGGCCGCCTTCGTGCGCCACCGCGATCCAGTCGCCGTCGGGCTCGCGAGCTGCGAAGTCGCAGTCGGTGAAGTCGGGCATCTCTTCCTCGAACGCGAGCAGCGCGGGGTCTGCGCCGGTTCCGTCGAGGCCGTGGCAGTTGGCGCAGGAGGCGGCGTACGTATCCAGGCCGGAGCTGTTTGCAAGGTCTTCGCCGTTGACGGCGCGGGGAAGCTGTGCGCCGGTGGGGGTGGCGAGGGCTGTGGACGCCGCGAGAACGAGAATCGCCGGGACGGCAAAGAGGAAGCCGCTGTCGCGACGCACGGTCAGATCTTCTTCAACAGCCACCTTAGAACGGCCCGCGCGACGGCTTTGAGTATTTGCGCCATGACGTTCATTCCTTTCAGGACCACATCTCGCGACCGTGCATTTTCGCTTCCATTGCACTGAAGAACTCCTGATGATTGGCCAGAATTCGTTGAGTTTGGACCGGATCCGGCGTCAGCGTCTCGACCCCGGGCTCGAAGGTGCCGCCCAGAAGAAGACCGTCGGACCGCGGGAACATGTACTGGCTGCCCTCCGTCGAGAAGCGCCCACCCCCTACCGTTAAGTAATCGACGCCGGGCTGGGGGCGCAACACCACGAGCTGGCCCTTCACGGGCACCATGGTGTCGTCGCCGAACAGATCGCGGGCGCCGAGGCCGGTGCAGTTGACCACGATTCTCTCGGGCAGGGCCGCGATTTGGCTCAGGTCCGCGATCTTGCCGACCACCACGGTGCCGCCCGCGATGCGAAAATCGCGCAGCAGCGCCCGCAGGTACCGGGGCGGTTCAATGAACATGGTGGCGACGTGTTGGGCGTGGCTTGTGGGGAAGGGGTGCTCGTGGCCCGCCAGATTCTCCCATTCGGGGTAGAGGTCCTGGATGGACGACATGTAGTTGGCCACGCCGCGCGGCCGTTCCGCGAGGAAGTAGTTGTCGACCCAGCGCACGCCGTAGTCGGGGCCTACGAGGTTCTGGAAATGCCGATGCGCAAGACGAGCTGCGGTCTCGAACTGCGCGCCGAAGGGCCCTTCGAGGCTGTCCGCCACGGAAGTGGGCGACCACTGCGCCCCCGCCACGTTCGAGGTGGTGTTGGGCGGCAGGTCGCGCGTGCGGATGGTGACCCGGCGGCCACGTCGTTGCAGCAGTCGCGCGGTCGCGAGTCCCACGGCTCCGGCTCCGATGACGGCAACGTCCCCCTCGACGCCGCTGTCGGCAACCAAGTCGGCCGCCATGTGGGCGGTGCCCCACGAGAGGCTCACGCCGCCGCCCCCGTGTCCATAATTGTGGACCACGACCTTGCCGGCGAGCGACTCGGCGCGCACCACGAAGCCGTCGGGGCGGTAGGGGCGCAGGCCCGCGACGACGCGCACCACGCGATCGGCCGAGACTCGCACCGGCGCCACGTTGGCCGTGTAGGGCGCGCGCCACCGCCAGCGACCGGGGCCTGGCGCACCGCCGCACGCGGTTCCCCAGCCGCCTGCAACAACGCCGCCGGCCAGTCGCAGCCATCGCCGCCGGGTCAGGCTTCTATGGCCAGCTCCGTGGTGATCTCGATGCATTGGTGCAAGGTCCGGTAGACGGGACATCGCATGGGGTGAATGGCGAATGCGCGTTGAATGGCGGCGTTTTCAGGGTCCGCCCCTTTCAACAGGTACTTCACGTGAATGCTGCGGATGACGAGCACCCCGTCGTCCTTGCCGACCTTGCCGCGCACGTCCGCGGTGAGCTTGCCTTGCGACGCATCGATCCCGCGTGCCTCCAGCACGCCTCCGAAGGTGCCAACCAGTCAGCCTCCGGTGGCAGCGACGACGTAGTCCAGGGTGGTCGTCGCTTCGGTGACGATCCCGCGCACGCCGTAGTGTTCGGCGATTGCCCCGTGCACGCCGAAATCGACGGGTCCGTCGCGAGCGGGGAGGTAGGCGAGCCGGTGCGGCCCGCGAATGCGTTCGATTCTGACGTCCGACTGGTAGACTGTATCGCTCATCTTCGTATCGTGACTGGATGGTGTGTGGGTGGTCCGTGGCGATTCTCACAGCATAGCGTCTGCTGGGCGGGCGGGCCAGTGCGGAGGCGGCCGAGAATTGCAAAACCGTCGCCCGAAACGTTGCAATCTTGTTCCTGGGAGCGTTGATTATCTGTTGTTGACGCCAGACGCCGGCCAGGCGGGACGGAGGACAAACAATGGCATCGCCCGAGACCGTGCGCTACCTGCCCCGCGTGGTGGACAAGGAGCTGGAAGCATGCCTTGCCGCCGCGGGAGCCGTCCTGATCGAAGGACCGAGGGCATGCGGCAAGACGGCGACCGCGCAACGGCGCGCCGCGAGCGAAGTGCTCATGGATGTGGATCCGGCGGCCCAGGCAATGATGGCGGCGGACCCCGCCCTGGTGCTGGAAGGCGCCGTCCCCAGGCTGCTGGACGAGTGGCAGACGGCGCCCGCCATCTGGAATCACGTTCGGCGGGCCGTGGATGCCCGTCGGCGCAAGGGCCAGTTCATTCTCACGGGATCGGCGGTGCCACCCGACGACATTATGCGTCACACCGGAGCGGGGCGGATCGTCCGACTGCGCCTGCGGCCGATGTCGCTGTTCGAACTGGGTCGCAGCACCGGCGCCGTGTCGCTCGGCGCCGTGCTGGACGGCGCGCCCGTCCGCCATCCCGCAGCCGAATTGTCCGTGGCCGACCTGGCCGACCTCGTGTGCGTCGGCGGCTGGCCGGGCCTGCTCGGATCTACGGTGAACGACGCGATGCGCGTCAACCGCAACTATGTCGACGACGTGTGCCGCGCCGATCTCGCACGGGTCGATGGAGTGCGAAGAGATCCGGGGCGCGTGCATCGCTTCATGCAGTCGTTGGCGCGCAACATCGCCACCTGCGCGTCGCTCGCGACCGTGGCGCGAGACGTCGCCGGATCCGATCGGAGTTCCATCACGAGCCACACCGCGCGCAGCTACCTCACCGGACTGGAGCGCCTGATGGTGGTGGAGGATCAGCCGCCCTGGGCGCCCCACCTTCGGTCGCGGTCCCGCCTGCAAGTGTCGCCGAGGCGTCATTTCGTCGATCCTTCGATCGCCGTGGCCGCCGTTGGCGCAGGCCCACAACACCTGCTGCGCGACTTCCCCTGGTTCGGTTTTCTCTTCGAATCGCTTGTCGTACGCGACCTTCGGGTATACGCTCAGGCCTCGGACGCCAGGGTGCACCACTATCGCGACAACACCGGGCTCGAGGTGGACGCGATCGTCGATGCCGGTCCGGGTCGATGGGCCGCGTTCGAGATCAAGCTGGGTGCGACCCGCATTGACGCCGCGGCCCGCACCCTGCTGAATTTCGCCGACCGCGTGGACACCGCCTGGTACGGCGAGCCTGCCGCACTGGGCGTAATCGTCAATCACGGCTTCGGGTACGTCAGGCCGGACGGCGTGAGCGTGGTTCCGTTGGGCGCGCTGGGGCCGTAGCGTTAATCAAGCGTATGGCAAGGAGCCAATCATGATGCGAAGAACGAGTCTCGCGGTCGTCGCGCTGGCGGTCTCAGGGCTGCTGTCCCTGCAAGCGGTGCCGGCGGCGGCCCAGACCGACCCGATGGTCCTGCAGATCATCGACGAGGTGGATCGCCTGATGCGCGGCGAGTCCAGCGAGGCCTTGATGCGCATGGAAATCGATACCGAGAACTGGTCGCGCACGCTCGAGATGCGCGCTTGGTCGCTGGGAACCGAGCACTCGCTGGTCCGCGTGGAATCGCCGCCGCGCGAAGCGGGCACGGCAACGCTGATGGTGGACGCGGAGGTCTGGAACTACCTGCCGAACGTCGACCGCACCATCAAGGTGCCGCCGTCCATGATGCTGGGGTCATGGATGGGCTCGCACTTCACCAACGACGATCTCGTCAAGGAGAGTCGCCTGATCGAGGACTACGACATCGTCATGTCCCACGACGGCCTGCGCGACGACGAGGACGTTTGGGAGTTCACGTTGACGCCGAAGCCGGAGGCTCCCGTGATCTGGGGCAAGATTCAGCAACGGATCCGAAAGCGGGACCGCATGCCGGTCTGGGCCCGCTACTACGACGAGGACGACGCGCTGGTGCGCACCATGACCTTTTCCGATTTCAAGGTGCTGGGGGGCCGGACGCTCCCCGCGAGGATGGTCGTGGAGCCCGAGGACGAAGAAGAGCGCACGATTGTCACCTACCTCGAGCTGGCGTTCGACGTAGGTCTGGACGAGGGCTTCTTCAGCCTGCGGAACCTGCGGGCCCGTCGGTGAGCGAGCCCAAGCAAAGCCACGACATTTGGCGGCGAATGGCGTGGCGGAACCTGTGGCGGAATCGCCGCCGGACGGTCATTGCCGCGTCGGCCCTGTCGTTCGCGTTCGTCGCCGCGATCCTGATGATCGCCTTCATGGACGGCATGCTCGAGGAAATGGTGTCGAACGGCACGCGGGTGATCACCGGCCAGGTGCAGATTCACGCGGCAGACTATCGACCCGAGCGCAGCATCCACGACACCATGGGTGGGCGCGAAGGCCTTGAGGTCGCGGCCCTGGTGGCCGCGGTCCAGTCGGTTGAAGGGGTGGCCGGGGGGGCGCCGCGCGTCTATGGCGGCGGCTTGATCAGCTCCGGAGACGAGACGGCAGGAACGGTGCTGATGGGCATGGACCCGCACCGCGAAAGCGGCGTCAGTCGCTTTGGCGCTGCAATGTTGACCGGGGAAATGCCCGGTCCGGGCCAGGTCGCCGTCGGGGCGTCCGTGGCGGAGACGGTGGGCGTCGGGCCGGGCGACGAGGTGGTGCTGGTGGCTCCCGCGGCGGACGGGTCGATGGGCAACGAGCTGTTCACCGTGTCGGGAGTCTTCCAGCTTGGCGTCGGGGGATTCGACGACACCTACGCGTTGCTCGCGCTGGCATCGTTGCAGGACCTGATGGCGATGGATCGAACCCGAATCCACGAGGTCGCGATCGCGGTCGACCGCACCGGCGACGCGAACCGCGTGGCGGAACAGGTTGAAGCCGCGATTGCGGAGTTTGACGGCAATCTGGTCGTCGAGCCGTGGTCGGTCTTCCAGGCGCAGCTCTACTTCGTAACCAGCCTGATGGGTGCGGCGAACGGCGTGGTCGCGCTGTTGATCTTCGGAATGGCGATCTTCGGCGTGGCCAACACGATGCTCCTCGCCACCTTCGAGCGTCGCCGCGAATTTGCCGTGGCCCGTGCGCTCGGGACGTCCGCGGGATCGGTTACGCGGATCGTCGTCTACGAAGGGCTGTTCCTGGGTCTCGTGTCGCTTGCGGCGGGGGCCGTGCTGGCGATCCCGGTCGTCGTCTACTTCCACGAGTTCCCCTTGGACCTCAGCGCCCTTGTCGGCACCTACTCCTTCGTCGGGTCCGCCGTCCGCCCAGTGCTAACGGCCGAATACTCGTGGGACGGTCCCCTGGTGGCCGCGCTCGCGCTGATCGGCACCGGCGTCGCCTCTGCCCTATACCCGGCCTGGCGCGCCGTTCGCATACCGCCGGCCGACGCCTTGGCGAGTCGGTGAACGGGAGCCGACAATGCCGCCAATGCCGACAATGAGGCGCATCGTCACGCTGGCGTGGTTGGCGCTGCGCAACCTGAGCCGGGAATTGCGACGAGCCGCCTTGACCGCCGCCGCCATGTCCCTCGGACTGGCCTTGCTCATCGTGTCGCGTACCCTCGCCGACGGCGCTCACGAAGACTGGATCGACTCCGGCGTCCGTTTGGGCACGGGACACGTCGAGTTCAACGCGCCCGGCTACCGCGACGGCCAGAGCCTCGACGATCGCATGTCGGCAGCCCAGGTGACTGCTGCCGTCGCGGCCATTGCTACGGCCAGTGCCGCCGAAGACATCGACCTCCCCGCGCCGGCCCTCACGTCCGTGCGAATCGGCGCGAAAGGCTTGGCGTCGTCGGCGGACGGGGCCGTCCCGGCCTTGATCGCAGGCGTCGATCCCGCCGCCGAGCTCGCGTTCTCCCGCCTCGGCGCCGAAGTGCGGGACGGGCGCTACCTGCAGGAAGGCGACCGCCTCCACGCGTTCCTCGGCCAGGGCATGGCCGTTCGCCTCGGCCTCCGGGTCGGATCGCGCATGGTCCTCACCGCGCAATCGGCCTCGGGCGACATCGAAGGTCAACTGGTTCGCGTCGTCGGCCTCTTCCGCACCGGACTCGATCAGCTGGACGATGCCCTCGTCCACATCCCTCTCGCCACGGCCCGAGACTGGCTCCAGGTCGACGGTGCGACGAGCGTGGCGACGTTGCTGCCGCATTCCAGCTTCACCGCCCAAGTGCGCGACGCGGCAGCCGCGACATTGGACGACGTGGAAGCGACCGCCTGGGAACAATCCACCCCCGACCTCTATGCCGCCGTCAAACTCGACGACTGGGGCGACTGGGTGTTCCAACTGATTCTGTTCGCAATTGTGGCCCTTGCCGTGCTCAACGCCGTGTTCATGTCCGTGTTGCACAGAAAACGCGAGCTTGGCCTGCTGCGCGCACTAGGCTTGAGCGCACGCGAGACCGGCCTGGTCGTATTCCTTGAAGGCGTCCTGCTCACCGCGGCCAGCGGCATCATCGGCGTTGCGCTGGGCTTCGCACTGGTCTGGTTGTTCTTCCGCAACGGTCTCGACCTCACCGGATTAATGCCGGACGATCTCACGTTCGGAGGCATTGTGTTCGATCCCGTCATGTACCCCGTCATGGAAGTCAAGCACCTTACGCAAAGCCTCTTTTTCACAGCGGTCATCGGGTTGTCCGCCTCCGTCTATCCGGCTTGGCAGGCCGCAATCCTGGATCCCGCCGAGTCCGTCAAAGTCGAATGAGCACATGACTACATGAGTAATGCTTACGCAGTGCGCACCGAGCGTCTCTGGAAGATCTATCCGCAGGATCCGCGTCCCGTCGAAGCGGTGCGGGGGGTAGACCTCGCGGTATCCAGCGGCGAGTTCCTGGCCATGGCCGGCCCGTCGGGCTCGGGAAAAACCACCCTGCTGAATCTGCTTGGCGGGCTGACCCGTCCCACCCGCGGCAAAGTCTGGATCGAGGGCCGCGACCTCACCACGCTGTCGGACAAGGAGTTGGCCAATGTGCGCATGCGTCGCATCGGCTTCGTCTTCCAGTCGTACAACCTGCTTCCGGTGCTGAGCGCGCTGGAAAACGCCGAGTTCACGCTCCTGCTGCAGGGCGTGCCGGCCCGGGAACGGCGCGAAAAGGTGCGCGCCCTGTTCCGCGAGATTGGTCTGGAGGGGCTGGAACACCGTCGGCCTCCGAAGCTCTCGGGAGGCCAACAACAGCGTGTGGCGGTCGCGCGCGCCGTACTTGGCGACCCGGTGCTGGTGCTGGCCGACGAACCGACCGCCAACCTGGACTCGGTTACCGCCGAATCGCTGCTCGACGCCATGGAGACGCTCAACCGCGCGAAGGGGACGACGTTCGTCTTTTCCACCCACGATCCCAGGGTCATGGAACGGGCGCGGCGGCGGATTCTGCTGGTCGACGGACGGATCGAGGACGAGACGGTGGCGTCGGGGCCATGACCGGCCCGCGAGCGTGGGCGGCACGGGTCTGGGTTGCCGCGCTCTTGTGGTCCGGCGGTCTCTTGCCAGCAGGGGTCGCGGCGCAGCCGTCGGGGTTGTCCGGCCACTACCTGAACCTGTGGACGCGGGTCGGGAACAGCCTGCTGGGCGCGTCGAACGCGTCGGGATTTCAGCGATTTCGCGCCATGTGGGCGGGCGACGCGGGTCCGGCCGCCCTGGACGTCGCCTACGAGCACACGCTCGCGCTGCGCGAACCGGGAACGCTCGGGGCGCAGATCTTCACGACTGCGGGATCAGCATCCGGCGGGGACTGGCTGACCTTGGGCGGCGACATCGCGACGGTTGATGGGATCGGCTGGCGTCACCGCGTGGACCGCCTGAACCTCCGCTTCGACCTGGGTAGCAACGCCGATTTGGTCATCGGTCGGCAACCCGTATCGTGGGCTACGACCCTCTTTCTTACCCCCTCCGACCCTTTTGCCCCGTTTGATCCGGCGGACCCGTTTCGCGAGTATCGCGTTGGCGTTGACGCGGTGCGGTTTCGGTACTACAGCGGTCCGTTTACGCAACTTGAGGTTGTCGCGCGTCCGGCGCGGGTCGGTCCGGACGACATGGCGACGATGACCCTGGCAGGGCGCGCGATTACGAACTACGGCGGTTGGGATGTGGGCGTGTGGGGCGGTCTGGTGCACGACGCGTTTGGCGCGGCGGCGTCGTTGAGCGGGTCTGTGGGACTTTGGGCGGCGCGGGCCGAAGCCGTGGTCCGGGACCTTGGGCAAGGCCTGGTGGTGCGCGGCACGGTGGGGATCGATCGGACGTTCCCCCTTGCGGGGCGGGAGCTGTATGTGGTGATTGAATACCAGCGCGACGGTTTGGGCGCGGCTTCGCCGGATGCGCTGTTGGAAGTCGCCGGCAGTCGCGCTTATGCGCAAGGCGAAATGCAGGTGCTTGGGCGCGATACGGGGGCGTTGCAGCTGTCCTGGCAGCTTCATCCGCTGGCCTCGGCGAGCGCGCTCGTTCTCGGCAGCCTGCGCGACGGTTCGTTCATTGTCGGGCCTGGGCTCGGCTACTCGGTGTCGCCGAGCGTCAGCTTTCGGATCGGGGCGTTTGCGGGCGTGGGTCAGGACGCATCGCTTGACGGCGGCGCGCTGCGATTTGGGTCGGAATACGGGGCCACGCCGGGGATCGTGTATACGTCGATGAGTTTCTTTTTTTGAGGGCAAACCGGAGAGGTGCAGCAATGACGAGAGTCAAGTCAGGAAGACGCGATGCCGTTGCCTGCTCTCAGCTTGGCCAGGAACTCGTCGGGGGACGAACATTCGAGCAGCCAGTCGAACATCTCGGCCGTGACCGAAAAGCTCGGCGCGCTGCTCATGAACGCCGACACCGCTTCCCACGCCGATTGACCGTACTTCCGCTTCACGAGACGCCTGAGGCTCTCGGTCATGCCGACCTTGCGACCTTCGGTAAACCCGAGCTCGTGGCCCTCCGTCCGGCCTTTAGCCTCCAACTCGGCGATCTGTCGTTCAAACGCGGCCCATGCCATTTCCAGCTCCATTCGCTTCTGTTCCATGCTGATGCTCTTAACGTCGCGCCAGGTGGTGATGTGTGCAAGCCGCTTCGCGATCTCCGAATCCGGCCACCTCTTGGCGACGATGACCTTGAAATACCTCAAGACGGCCGCCACCAAGTCCAGACTGTCGTCGCCCTCGTCTTCGAGTTCGCGCAGCAGCGTCCAACACGACACGGTCGCCACCTTCTCCTCCGCACGCGCAATGCTCATCAGCGTGCGTGCGATCCAGGGATTGTCGCCATCGTAATCCTTGACGTCGTCGGCGCAGATCAGGGCGCAGCCGAACGCGACGTTGCGCGGCGGGAAATTGTCCGGCTGGCGCACCGGTTTGAGGCGCCACTCCGTGGGAGCGTTCCAGGTGCTGCGGGGTCCGCCCGTGTAGATTACGATGGGAAACACGAACGGCGTGGAGCCTTCGGGGTGCCCGAGTCGGGATTGTCTGCTCATGAGGGTGGCCAGTCGCGTGGCGTAGTCCATCATTCTGCAGAGCATGTTCGCGTCAGGCGTGCTCTGCCATTCGATGGAGATGCCGACCACTTGGCCGTCCTTGAGAGCGATCTCCCACGAGCTGTCGGCGATCCTCTGGCGTCCAGAGAAGTCCAGCGTAACGGTGGGCCGGATCTGCATCTGGTCGAAGTCGAACAGGGCGGCCGTCTCGGGGAGCAGCTCGGTCAGGATTCCTGCGACGACTCGCGGGAAGGTGAGGAGTTCCCGTGCGGCCCGGTCCTCGGTCCACATGGTATCGTCGGTTGGTGGCATGTGTGCTCTCGGTTCGGGACGGGTTTGGCGTTGACCCGAGAGAAGATATGGATTCTGAGGGGCGTCACCATGTCTGGATGGGACTAATTATTGGACAAATGTTTCCTGGTCTGCCGAGCCCCCGAGATTACCTCGCTTCCTCTCGCCTGGCGGCTGGCAAAACCGGAAGTGGCGAACCGCAACACCAACCGAGCGGTCCGCCCCCCCGCCCCCCGGCTCCCCGCCACGGCGGCCACCCCCCGCCCAGCCACCGCCCTTGCCGCTGCGGGATCCCCGAGCCATGCTCGGAATACCCGCATCGGCTGCCCGCTCACCACGATGCCACCCTCGTCGACCAGGTCGGCCACCACCCCCGCGAAGTTCTCGCAATGCGGCCCGATCACTGTCGGCATCCCAAGCGCGACCGCCTCAAGCGGGTTGGACCCGCCCATCGGGATCAGGCTGCGTCCCACGAACACGAAGTCGGCCAACGAATACGCGGCCACGAGCTCCCCGATCGTGTCGAGCAGGAACACGGCGGGCCCCGCACCTCCTGGGCCGTCCCACGCGCCCACCTCGACGCCCCATACCCCCGCCCCACCCTCCCCACCCCCACACGCACTCCGGCGCGGCATCCGCGGCCACAATCGCGCCACCTCGTCCCACCGGTCGGGGTCGCGGGGCGCCAACAGCAGCTGGCAGCCGCGAGGCAGATCCCGCACCAACGCCGCCTCCTCGCCCGGACCGGTCGATCCGGCCACGATCAACGGACGCGTCGGGTCAATCCCCAACGCGCCGGCGATTTCCCGCGCCGCGACCTCGTCGCCAACGGCGCGCGCAGCGTCCCATTTCAGGCTGCCGGTCACGACGACGCGCTCGGCCGGCACCCCCATGGCAACGAATCGTTCCCGATACGTCTCCGTTTGCGCGGCCACCAGGGCCAGGCGCCTGAACATGCCGCGCAGGAACAGCCGCCATCGCCGGTAGCCGCGAAAGGAACGCGTTGACATGCGTCCATTGACGACGCACACGGGAATGCTCCGCCCTTCACACCCGGCTAAGAACGTGGGCCACAGCTCCAGCTCGGCAAGCACCACGAGATCGGGTCGCACCGCGTCCAGGAACCGGTTGACCATCCAGCTAAAGTCAAGGGGGAAGCGCACTACCTCGCGGCGCCTCCCATAAACGCGCACCGCCTGCTCGAACCCCGTCTCGGTGCTGGCGCTCACCACCACGTCGGGCCGAATCGCCGAAGTCGCCAACGCATCCACCAGCGGCCGCACCGCATGAATCTCGCCAACGCTCACCCCGTGCACGAGAATCCGCGGGCCGGGCGCACGCCGCCGTATCTGCCCGACCCTGCCGTTGCGGGTCCTCCCGTCGGTTCGCCAGACGCCGGTTGCCCAACGCTCGCGCAACAGATGAACCGCGAATCCCATGCCGAGAGCGAAGTTTCGCACCTGTCCAGTCATTGTGCGCTAACTTTAACTTCCCTTGATGATTCCTCAAGACGCCGGGAGAATCCTGATCGTGCGGCTTTCCGCGCGAGGCGACTTGGTCTTTGCTTCGCCGCTTGCCCGAGCCGTGAGAATGCGTTTCCCCGATGCTTTCGTCGCATGGCTCGCCGAAGAGCGCACCGCCGACGTGATCCGTCACAATCCCCACCTGGACGAGGTCGTCGTGTGGCGTCGCGCGGCTTGGAAACGGCTGTTCCGCGCCGGGCGCTGGGCCGAGTTGGCCAACCAGGCGACCGCGTTCGTCGGCACCCTGCGCGCTCGTCGGTTCGACGTGGCGATAGACGCCCAGGGACTCCTGCGCAGCGGCGCGGCGACCTTCCTGACCGGCGCGCCCGTGCGCATTGGGCTCGGTTCGCGCGAGGGATCGCGCTGGCTCATGACGCACGTGGTCGAACGCGGCGGCGACGATCGCGCCATCGCGTCCGAGTACCGCTACCTCGCCGCGCGATTGGGGCTCCAAACGGACCCGTTCCCGCTCCAAGTCCCCCGCAGCGCGACCGAGCTGCGTCGCGTTGGACGCATGCTGGCGCGCGCCGGGGTCGCGCACGGTTTCGTGGCGGCCTGCCCCTTCACCACGCGGTCATTCAAGCACTGGTTCGAGCGCCGCTGGTCGGCGCTGATCGCGGCGCTGCGGGAACGCGTGGGTGCGGCGGTGGTCCTCCTGGGCGGTCCGGCCGACCGGGCCGCCGCCGACCGGATCCTGGCCGGCGTGCCGGAACCGTCGCCGGGCGCGGCGCCGGTCGTCGATCTGGTGGGGCGCACCACCCTGGGCGAGGCGTCGGCCGTCGTGTCGCGCTGCAGCGTGTTGGTGGGCGTGGATACGGGCCTGAGCCACATGGCGCACGCGTTCGATCGTCCATCGGTGCTCATCTTCGGATCGAACACCCCCTACCTGGATCCGCCCGGTCCCCGTTCCACCATCCTGCATTCGGGCCGCCATTGCTCGCCGTGCCGGGGACGACTCGTCTGCGACGGGCGCATCGACTGCATGGACGACATCGAGGTCCGCCAAGTGCTCGCGGCGGTAGGGGCTCATTTGGCGGACGACACCTCGCCATGAGCGTGATTCACGTCGAAACCGGGCGGCACCTCTACGGCGGCGCCTTGCAGGTGCTCCACCTCGCCCAGGGGCTGGAAGAACGCGGCGTCAAGTCGGTGCTGATGGCGCCGCGCGGGTCCGAGGTTGCGGCTGCCGCGCGGGAACGCTGGTTGCGCGTCGAGGAGTTCCCGTTTCACGGCGAGGCGGACATCGCCGCCTTGGTGCGCATGGCATGGCGATTCAGACGTCCCGACGTGGAGCTCGTCCACCTTCATTCGCGCCGGGGCGCGGACACGATCGGAGGTTTGGCAGGCGCCGCGAGTCACGCACCCGTCGTGCTCACCCGCAGGGTGGACAACCCCGACGCAAGCTGGATCGTGGGGCCCAAGTACGCGCTGTACAACCGCGTCGTGGCGATCTCCGCCGCCGTCCGAGAGGTGTTGCTGGAGCAGGGCGTGCCAGAACGCAAGATCGCGTTGGTGCACTCGGCCGTCGACGTTGCCAAGTGGGCACAACCTCGGAGCCGGGCCGCCCTCGACCGCACGTTCGATTTGCCCGCCGGAGCGCCGGCCGGGGCGATGGTGGCGCAGTTCGTGCCGCGCAAGGGGCACTGGGTGCTGGTGCAGGCGCTGACCATACTCAAGAAGCGTGGATTCAAGCCGAGCGTGGTTCTGTTCGGACGCGGGCATATGCGCGACAGCGTGGCCGCGCTGGCGAGATCGTTCCGGGTGCGCGATCAGATCAGGTTTGCGGGGTACCGTACCGACCTTCATCAATGGTTGGGCGCGTTCGACTTCACCGTGCATCCGGCCCTCCACGAGGGGCTGGGCTTGGCGGCGTTGCAGGCGGGGGCGGCCGGGATTCCGGTGGCGGGCGCGCGAGCGGGCGGGATTCCGGAAGTGATCGACGACGGCAAGACCGGCATCCTGTGTCCCCCTGGCGACGCCGCGGAGCTCGCCCATGCGGTGGCGACGTTCCTTCGCGACCCGGACGGCGCGCGGCGGATGGGGGTCCGCGCCCGCGAGCGCGTCGAGTCGCGCTTCTCGGTCGACGCCATGGTGGAAGGCAACCTCACCGTCTACCGCGAAGTCGTCGCGGACCGCCGCAAATCCACACGCATCCAGGACCGAGCTTCATGAAGTCCCTCCGCTCCTTCCGGGCCGAATTCCCCGTTTCCGACAACCACGTCTTCCTCAACCACGCAGGCGTGGCCCCGACCTCGACGCGCGTGGGCGCTGCCGTGCACGACTTCATGGAGTCGCTCGTCAGGAATGGAAGAATCGACTTCGACGCGTGGGAATCGGTGGCGACCCAGTGCCGCGAGAGGTTCGCAAGGTTGATCGGATGCGATGCCGCCGAAGTCGCTTTCGTGCGCAACACCTCGCACGGCCTCTCGCTGCTTGCGGCGGGCCTGGACTGGCGGCCCGGCGATCGCGTGGCGGTGGCGGCGTCCGTTGAATACCCGTCGAACGTGTATCCCTGGATGGACTTGGACCAACGCGGGATCGCAACCATGGACGTGATTCCGGTAGCCGACGGATACAGCGTGACGGTCGACGACGCTGCACGGACGCTCACGCCGCAAACCCGGGTGCTCGCGGTCAGCTCGACCCAATACGCAACCGGAGCGGTAACGGACATCGAAGCCCTCGGTGAACTTTGCCGCGAGCGCGGCGTCATATTCTGCGTCGACGGCATTCAGACCGTGGGCGTCCTTCCCACCGACGTAAAGGCGGCGGGCGTCCACTTCCTGTCGGCCGACAGCCACAAGTGGTTGCTCGGCTTGATGGGAATCGGCGCCGTCTTCGTGGATCGTTCCGTGATCGGGCGCATTCATCCTCCCTTGATCGGCTGGCGCAGCACCACGGACAACTTCAATTTCGACAGGGTGCACTTTGAGTTGTTGGAAGACGCCGGCCGCTACGAAGAGGGCAGCCTGGCCTACCCGTTGATCGTCGGCTTTTCGGCGGCGCTTGCGCTACTCGAAGACGCGGGGCTCGGCCTCGTGGCGGAACACGTTGGCGCGCTCGTCGCCGACCTGGCCGCGCGACTGGAGAGATTGGGGTGCGAGACCACGCCGGAACCGGCGCTGCGACGGCACATCCTGACGTTCCGTCACCCGGCGCTCGACGGCCAGGCGCTTCTCGATGGCCTTGCCGACGGCGGCGTGGTCGCGTCGCTGCGTCGCGGTCGCATTCGGGCTTCACCGCACCTCTACAACACGCACGAAGAAATGGAACGGGTCGCAGACGTGGTGCGCACGCTGTTGCCCACACGGAGAGGATCAAGGACATGAACGACAGGATGGTTTCGTACGCGACGGCGTTGACCGCGCTGACCCTGGGCTGGGGATCTGCAACGGCCCAGTCGAGGGCTGCCGCCGATCTGCCCACGATTGAGGACCGAACCGCGTACATGGAGCTTATGGACGGCTTCATTCCCATGTACTGGGACGCCGCCGCGGGGAAGATCTGGCTGGAGATCGCCGAATGGGATACCGACGTGCTCCATGCGTCGGGGATCGGCGCGGGGCTCGGTTCCAACGACATCGGCATCGACCGCGGCCAGCTGGCGGGGTCGCGCGTGGTGCGGTTTCACCGCGTGGGTCCCAAGGTGCTGATGGTGCAGCCCAACTACCGTTTTCGCGCCACGAGCGACAACCCTGCCGAACGGAAGGCGGTGGAAGACGCCTTCGCCCCTTCGACGCTGTGGGGGTTCGAGGCGGCAGCCGCTACGGGAGACCGCGTACTGATCGACTTCACGCCTTTCCTGTTGGACGACATTGCCGGGTTTGCGGGACGCATGAGCCCGGGTACGTATCGGCTAGACGCGAGCCGCAGCGCCGTGTACCTGCCGATGGTCATGAACTTCCCCGAGAACACCGAGATGGAGGCCTCGCTCACGTTCGTGCGGCAGGGCGGGGGCCAGCGGGGCGGGTTCGGCGGTGGTGGCGGAGGGGCCTTCGAGGGCGTGGGCAACGTGGCCGCGTCCGCGGCGGCGGCGACGGTGCGCATGCACCACTCGTTCATCAAGTTGCCGGAGCTGGGCGAGTACGCGCCGCGCGCGCACGACCCGCGCGCAGGCTACGGCGGCATGTCCTTCCAGGACTACTCGGTTGCGCTTGACGAGCCGATGACCAAGCGGTTCATCCGGCGGCATCGTCTGGAAAAGCGGGATCCGTCGGCGGCAATGAGCGAACCCGTAGAGCCGATCGTGTACTACCTGGACCCGGGAACCCCGGAGCCGGTGCGCTCCGCGCTGCTCGACGGCGCGCGCTGGTGGAACCAGGCGTTCGAGGCGGCGGGCTTCATCGATGCCTTCCGGGTCGAAATCCGCCCCGAAGACGTGAGCAGCCACGACGTGCGCTACAACGTGATCAACTGGGTGCATCGGTCGACGCGCGGCTGGAGCACCGGCGGATCGATCACCGATCCGCGCACCGGCGAGATTCTCAAGGGCAACGTGACGTTGGGGTCGCTGCGAGTGCGACAGGACTACCTGATCGCCGAGGGACTCCTGGCCCCGTACGAGAATGGCGACGAAGACGCCGCCGACCTCGCCGAATGGGCGCTGGCGCGCATTCGCCAGCTCTCGGCCCACGAGGTAGGACACACGTTGGGGTTGTCGCACAACTACTACGACAGCGACATGGGTCGGATCTCGGTCCTCGACTACCCGCACCCGCTGATCACCCATGACGGCAACGCGTTCGACTATTCCGAGGTCTACGACGTCGACATCGGCGAATGGGACATCGTCGCGATCCAATACGGCTACTCGCACTTTCCGCCGGGCACCGACGAAAAGGCGGCGCTGAACCGGATTCTGGAAGACGCCTGGGACCAGGACGTGCGTTTCTTCACGAACCAGGACGTGTCCGCGCACGCGCGCACCGACCAATGGTCGAACGGCACCGACGCGGGCGCGGAACTGGATCGAATGCTCGACGTGCGCCGCGCCGCGCTGGAGCGCTTCGGCGAGCGCGCGATCCGCGCGGGACGGCCCATGGCGCAGCTGGAAGAAGTGCTGGTGCCGCTCTACCTGCACCACCGCTTTCAGGTGACCGCCGCGGCTTCCGTGCTGGGTGGCCTGCACTACACCTACGCGACTCGGGGCGACGGCGCCGACCCCGTGAGGCCGGCGTCGGCCGCCGAGCAGCGGCGCGCGCTCGACGCGCTGCTGCGTGCCGTGCAGCCCGCCGAGCTGACCGTGCCTGCGACCGTGCTGGACCGGCTGCCGCCCAGGCCGCCCGGATACGGGCGCACGCGCGAGTTGTTCCCGCGCTACACGGGCGGCATGTTCGACGCGGTGTCGCCCGCGACCGTCGCCGCCGCGCACGTGGTGGGCCAGGTGTTCAATCCCAGCCGCGCGGCGCGTCTCGTCGAGCAGCATGTGCTCGACGAGACGCTTCCGAGCCTCAGCGCGGTGCTTGACGATTTCCTGGCCGTGGTCGAGCCGCAACCCGCCGATTCCCCCTACGAGGCCGAGGTGCGCCGCGCCGTGAGCCGGGTGATCGTCGATGGGCTGATGTCGCTGGCTGGCGGCGCTCCCATGCCCCAGGTGCGGGCGGTTGCCGCACAGCAGCTTGCCGGGGTCCGCGCGGCGGCCGCAGACCGCGCGATGGGCGCCGACGCCGCCGCGGCGCACTTTGCGCTCCTGGCCCGCGACATTGAGCGATTCGAGAACCGGCCGTACGGGGCCTGGACGCCGCCTGCAACGCCGCAAGCGCCGCCGGGTGCCCCGATTGGAACTCCGGCGCCGGACTGGATCGGCGAGATCCTGCCGCTCTGTTCGTTCCCGGGGTGGCCGTCGTCGTGGACCGGGGCGCCGTGGTGATCGCGGCGGTCAGAACCGGTCGATGACGTTGACGCCCAGCACGGTGTAGTCGTCCATGCCCGTGAGGATCTCGATGCCCTCGGCAAGCGTCACCGTGCGCGTCACGAGCTGACTCGGGTCGACGACGCCGCGCGCGACCATGCGCAGCATCCGGTCGTATTCCCAGGCCTGGAGACCGTGGCTGCCCACCATTTCGAGCTCCCACGCGATCACCCGATCCATCGGCACGCGCGCGTCCCGATGATCTCCCGTCATGAGGCCCACCTGGACGTGCCGGCCGCGTCGGCGCAGGCACGCCACCGAGTTGTAGCAGGTGTCGGGGTGACCCAGGGCGTCGATGGAGCAATGCGCCCCGCCGTCGGTCGCCTCGCGGAGCGCGGCGACGACGTCGTCGGAGCCGCTCGCGTTTACCGAAGCGACCGCCCCGAGCTCGCGGGCCAGGGCCAGCGCTTCGTCCCGCACGTCGACGGCGACGACGTTGGCCCCGAGGGCGCGCGCGATCATGATGGCGGAGAGACCCACGCCGCCGCACCCGTGAATCGCCACCCAGTCTCCGGCGGTCACGCGCCCTTGGGCCTGGACGGCCCGGAACGAGGTCGCGAAGCGACAGCCCAGGCTCGCGGCGGTGACGAAACCGAGGTCGTCGGGCAGTGCCGCCAAGGTGAGATCGGCCTGACGCAGGGCCACGCGATCGGCGAAACCTCCCCAGCCATGGAACCCTGGTTGGAACTGGTCCGCACAAACCTGCTGGTTGCCGGCCCGACAGGGGCGGCACCGCCCGCACCCCGCGATGAACGGAACCGATACGCGATCGCCTCGCCGCCAGCGCTTCACGTCGACTCCCACTTCCTCCACCACCCCTGCGATTTCGTGACCCGGTACATGGGGAAGAACGATATCGGGGTCGTGACCCACCCAACCATGCCAGTCGCTGCGGCAGATTCCGTTGGCCTTGACCCGCAAGACCACCCCGTCGGGCGCGGGTTCCGGATCCGGGAACGACTCGATTTCGACGGGACCTCGGTATTCTCGGTAGATTGCAGCTGTCATTGTGCGCTCTCGGTGCTTGCGTCGGGATTGTTCACGGGCTGAAGGAAACCATGGAGAAACCAAATGAACAAAGCGGAATTGGCCAAGAAGCTCGCGCACAGGTCCGGACTGACCCAGGCGCTGTCAGGGGAGCTGGTGGAGATCATTTTCAAGCCCGTGATGGGTATCGTCGCGGACGAGCTTGACGCCGGCGGCAAAGTGTCCATTGCGGGATTCGGCGTTTTCGAGACCCGGGAACGCTCCGCCAGGACCGGCAGGAATCCGCGCACCGGCGAGGCGATCGAGATCGCGGCCAAGAGGTATCCGGCGTTCAAGGCCGCCAAGCCGCTCAAGGATCGCCTTTCCTAACGCGGGCCGCTGGCGCGCTGGCGGCGGCACGGGCTAGCACGGTAGGGACCTGCCGAAGAAGGCTTCGCGACGCACCATGTGTTTGCGGATTGCGGTCGCGTCGGCGGGGAAAAAGCGTACGGACGTGCCTGGAGTGGCTTGCGCGATCCGGTCGAGTGCCAGAGGACCGACGGAACCCAGCTTCGCGTAGCCCCCGATGGTGGGGCGGTCTCGCATGAATACCAATGGCGTGCCGTCGCCGGTGACCTGAACCGTTCCGGAGACCAGAGGCACCGAATCAAGCGCTTTCGGGCCGGAGTGAAGGGCCGGTCCGGCGAGCAATGCGGCCGTGCGATCGCTGGCTGGATCCAGTTTCCACTCCGCCGTGAACACCAGCGCACGATCTTCCGCGTGGAAGCGCCGCCATTCGTATCCCGTGATGAGTGGCAGAAGTAGGGATTGGGGTGCCTGCGGCACCAGATCCGAGGGTACGTAGCGGTTTGGCAGCACGCGCTCGGGGTCGTGCCAGCGGAAAGCTTCGCCTGCCTTGAGGGGCCGCCCCGACAGGCCCGGCAGGGCGTCGCGCATCACGGCCGAGGCCGATCCGAACGCCGACGGCACGTCGAGTCCGCCGGGAAATCCGATGTACGCGCGCACGCCGGACCGCGCGAAGCCGAGTCGCAGTCGCTGTGAGCGGAACACGCGCACCGTGCGCCACGGGTTGGCGGGCGCCCCGTCGATTGTGGCGCGGCAATCCGCTCCCGCCAGGGAGATCGTCGTGTCTCGCCGAAATCTCATGACGTGGTCGCCCAGCGCCACTTCGAGCATGGGCGCGCCGGGGTCGTTTCCGAGCAGCCGATTCGCCCACAGGAAGGCTTGCTGATCCATGGCGCCGCCGGGCGAGAGCCCCGCGCGTCTGCCGTCGGGCCTGCCAAGGTCCTGGACCGTGCACAGGGCGCCCGGTCGCTCGACGATGCCGAACGAATCCACGTTCACTCCGCCTCGTAATCGCGCAGCGAGATGGGCCGAAAGCGCACGGCGCCGCCGACTCGAAATCGGCCTACCCGTTCCACCACGTCGTCGAAGTAGCTGCGCGGCACGCGTCCGAGCAGGCGCCAGCCTCCAGGTCCCGTGGTGGGATAGACGCCGGTGCGCTGGTCGGCGATTGCCACCGAACCGGCCGGCACGCGCTGGCGCGGGGTGGGGCGGCGCGGGGTGGCCAAGGCCGGGTCGGTGTCGCCCAGGTAGGCCCAGCCGGGCGCGAATCCCGTGGCCAACACGAGGTAGGTGCGATCGGTGTGGAGCGCGGCGACCTGCTCGACCGATCCGCCGATCCGCCTTGCCGTCGACGCCAGGTCGGGGCCGAGCGTGGGGTGGTAACAGGCCGGCAAGACCACCGTGTCCGCCGTGGGAACGTGGGGATCGACGCGCAGGCATTCGCGGATCCCCTCTCGCAACCGCGCCTCCACCGCGTCTGGATCCCAGGTGTCGGGCGATCCCTCGATGAGCAGCCGATTGTAGGCGGGGATCGTGTCGCGCACGCCGGGCAACGACCGTCGCGCGAAGTCTTCCAGATAGAGCACGCGCGCGATGCCTTCGCGATCCGCCGCAACGGACAAGGTGACGACCGCGCTCACCGCGCCCGGAAACGAAATCAGGACGTCACCCGTGCGGCGGGTCGGCGCGCTCGGCCTTGGGAACCAGGGCCCGAATCGATTTCAGGATGTCGCGGGCCTCGGGGTTGTCCCCATGAACGCAGAGCGTGCGCGCGTTCACGCTTAGCTTGCCGTCCGGGGTGTCTACGAACCCGTTGAGCAGGTTGCCCACGTGTGCGACCACATCGTCCACGTCGTGCAGTACGGCGCCTTCCAGCCGTCGCGGCCGCAGGCGACCGTCCGGGTCGTAGGCCCGATCCGCAAAGGCCTCGAAAGCAAGATTCTGGCCGGTGTGAGCCAGGAGCTCGCGATAGCGATCGTCGTCGCCCGTCGCCTGAAGCACGAACACGAGCGCGGGATCGACCGCCGCCACGCCTTCGGCTAGGCGCACGAGCAGCTGGTCGGTCTTCATCATCGCCAGATAGAGCGCGCCGTGCGGCTTGACGTGGTGCAGTGGAATCCCGTTGGCGTCGGCAAGGGCGCGCAGGGCACCGATCTGCGCCTGGACTTCCCGCACCAGCGAGTCGATGGGCCAATCCAGGTGCATTCGTCCGAAATTGCGCCGGTCGGGATAACCGGGATGGGCGCCCGCCTTGACGCCGTGTTCCGCTGCGAGCAGCAGCGTCTGCGCCATGGTGTCGGCGTCGCCGGCATGGCCCCCGCACGCGATGTTCGCCCAGTCGATGAGGGGCATCACGTCGGCGTCGGCCCCCTTTTGCCACGGGCCGTAGCTCTCTCCGAGATCGCAGTTCAGATACATGGCGCCCCCGGTTTTGTCGCGACCACATGGCCCCACGCCAGCCCCGAAATGCCCCCTGCGCTTTCGCGCCATCGCTTCACGTCCCTTTCCCAGCGGTCGAACTGTTCCGCCGACGCGATTCCGTGCTTGTTTGCCGCCGCCTTGACTTCGTCCGAGAAGTACCATGCATTCACGAAGCCGTACCAGAATGCGCGATCTTCGGGCGTGGCGAACATCTCGAACGCGGCGTCCGCTTCCTGCACCTCGAATCCGGCCTGGATAACGATGCGGGCGAGCCGCTTGCCGATGTCGGGATGGCCGCCGTTGCCCCTGGTCAGGGCGCCAAAGATCTGCCAAGCGTGCTGCAGCGTGCCGAAATGCGGCTCGAAAAACGACGACGCGATGATGCTTTCGCGGGCGGCCAGAATCCCGCCCGGCTTGAGGACCCGCAAGACCTCGGCTACGGCGGCAGCCGTGTCCGGCACATGCATCAGCACGGCGTGGCAATGGGCGGCGTCGAAAGTCTCCGCCTCGAACGGCAGATCGGTCACGTCGGCGACCCGAAACTCGGCGGGAACGCCCGATCGCGCGGACTCGCGCGTCGCCATCTCGATCTGTGACGCCTCCATGTCGACGCCGGTGAGCTTCCCGTCGGGAGCCACCGCTTCGGCCAGCCCCACGGAAATGCTGCCGGGGCCGCACCCGAAGTCCAGCACCCGCATACCGGGGCGCAGGCGGTCCAGAAGATGACCGGCGCAGCTGCGAGCGTTGCGACGCTGCAGCAGGGTCATGAACGTGTCGCTGTAGCCCATGGTGTATTGGCTGTCTTTGGCCGACACTGCATCTCCTCCGTGCTGTTGGCGTGCGTGCGTTCGCCCCGTAGCGGGCTAGGTGCGCGCGGGGCTACCTACTGTCAATACCGCCAAAACGGGCGCGTGCGCAAGGCTTGCGGCGTCTCGCGTCGCGGATCCCCGAATCGATCGACTGCAACGCGGAGTGGGTCTCAGTTGTCGTATTGGCAGGAACGGAGGATTGGCATGGACTGGAGAATCGCTCTTGCAGCACTGCTCGCGCCCGGTGCGCTAGCCGCCCAGCAGGGAACCATCACCTACACCTATTCGCACGAGTACGACTTCGAAGTGCCCGAGGACTGGCGGGAATGGGTCGCCGACTCCGACACCGGCGCCATGCTGCTCACCTTCGGCCCTTCGGCGTCGCTCATGACCCCCGTGGCCGAAGAAGACCAAAGCCGCCCCCAGATGTCCGACCGCTGGCTTCGGCGCATGATGGGGCGGAAGCGGCGCTCTCCCTCCCGGCCCGACCAGGAGGTCGTACGCGACGTGTGGGTCGACTTCGAAGACGGCACGGTGGTCGAGACGCGCGAATTCATGGGGCGCAGTTTCCTGATTTCGGGACCGGCGCCGCAGTACGCCTGGCGCATGACCAGCGAACAGGCGGAGCACCTGGGTCGGTTGGTGATCAAGGCCACGGCGCAACACGGGGACGCGCTGGTCGAAGCCTGGTTTACCCCCGAGATTCCCGTTTCGGGCGGGCCCGCTTCGTACGGCGGGTTGCCGGGCATGATTCTCGTGCTTGCGGTCGAAGGGGGGCGCACCCAGTACTTTGCGACCGAGATCGCCCTGGGGGAGCACGCAGTCGGGACCATTCGGGCGCCGGAGGACGGCGACGCGGTTTCGCGCGAGAAGTACGAAGAGATAGTGACCGAGAAGCTCATCGAGCTTGAGGAGTTGAATCGTCGTCGTGGGGACGACCGGCAAATAGGAGGCGTCCTGTGAGACGATCATTGTTCAGCCCGGCACACCGCACCGCTCGGTGTGCGCGCGGGTTCATCCACGGACTGTTGGCGGCTGCCGTTCTTGTTGCTGCGGCCGCAGCGACGCCAGCGAGCGCCCAGGACGCGGCCACCGAGCACCAGGTGCGCGGCGTCGTTTCGGACTCGCTGGGATCTGGCCTGCAGAGCGCCATGGTCGTCGCCTTGACGCGATCGGATTCGGTGCTGACCAAGTATGCGCTGACTACCGGCGACGGCAGTTTCGCGATCAGGGACCTCCCCGTCGGCGAGTACATCCTGCAGGTTACGCTGATCGGTTACCAGACGCTGCGCCAGGACTTCGACGTGGTCGACGCCGACGTGGACGCCGGGCGACTGGTGCTGTCGATCGCGGCGGTTGAAATGGAGGCGCTGGTCGTCAGCGTCGAGCATGTCCCGTTCGTCAACCGACGCGACACGCTCAGCTACAATGTCCTGGCGTTCCCAACGCCGCCGAACTCGTCCGTCGAGGAGCTCCTGCGCAGGCTGCCAGGGATCGAGGTGGACGACGACGGCACCATTACCGCGCAGGGCGAGAGCGTGCAAAACGTGCTGGTGGACGGCAAGGAGTTCTTCAGCCAGGATGCGACGGTCGCCACGCGCAATCTACCGGCCGACGCGGTCGCCCAGGTCGACGTCTACGACAAGCAGTCCGACATGGCGGAGTTCACGGGGATTCCCGACGGCGAGGAAGAACGCACGATCGACCTCAAGCTCAAGGAAGAAGCCCGCCGCGGCTACTTCGGTCGCGCCAACGGCGCGCTCGGCGGCGACGGCAACAATCAGGGACGCCTCGCCACCCCGATCGGCGACGAGGCTCGCTACGATGGGTCCCTGTCCCTGAATCGGTTCTCGCCCAACACGCAGCTGGCCCTGACGCTGAATGCGAACAACGTCAATCGGGCACGGTTTGGCGGGGGAGACTTCGGCGGCTTCGGAGCTGGTGACGGACGAGGTCCGGGCAACATCGGCGGGGGCCGGAACGACGGCTTCACCGACGCGATGAGCTTGGGCCTCAACGCGAGCCGCGACTTCGGCGAAGACAGCTGGATCCGCAGCAGCTACTTCGTCAGCCAGCTCGACAATCGTCAGAATCGGACGTTGCAACAGCAGGCGCTTTTCGGCTCCGACGTCGCGTCCCTGGTCGACCAGTCGAGCGAGCAGGAGGCCGGCAACCAGGCCCACCGTCTCAATCTGAACAGTGAAATCACGTTCTCGGAGGGACACGATCTGCGCCTGCGTCTCAACGGCAGCTCGCGTGCGTCGTCGCTTACGTCCTTTGCCAACCGGCAGACCCACAGGCTCAACGGCGGCATGCTCAATTCGGCCACGACCGACTACGACGCCGATGGGAACGAACTCGACGGCGACGCGCGGTTGACTTGGCGCAAGCGTCTTGGCGAAGACGGGCAAAGCCTCGTCGCCGAGTTCAGAAGCGGCCTGGAGGACTCGGACCGCACCTCCAATCTGTCGTCCCTCGTCACGGGCGACGTGCGCGGGCAGGGACGTAACGACCAGCTCGAGACGATCCTGCAAGAGCAGTCGCGGGCGGGGCGGACCTGGACCAACTCCACCCGCTTGTCTCTGACGCAGCCGCTCGCGGAAGGCCACACCGTGGAGCTGTTTGGCCAACGCAACTCGACGCGCGAAGACCGCGACAACTCGGTCTACGATCTTGTCGGCGACAGCCGCATCTTCAACGATCGCCTAAGCTCGGGTTTCGAGCGCGCGTATACCTATCTGCTGGGCGGTGCCCGCTACAGTCGCAACAACGACCGCTCGTGGTTTACGGCGGGACTCCGGGTGCAGCGGTCGCGTCTCGACGGGACGATTCTGGATCGCGACGAGACCATCGAGAACGGATACACGCACCTGTTGGCGAACGCCCAGCTAAAGAAGGAGATCAAGGACGGCCAAAACCTGGGATTCCGGTATCGCGGTTCAAGCCGCGAACCGTCCCTGACGCAGCTGCAACCCTACTCCGACAACACCGATCCGCTGAACGTCTACTCCGGGAACCCGGATCTTCGCCCCGAATACGTGCACAGGGTCGACACCGACTACCGATTCTTCGATCAGTTCAGTTTCGTCAACCTGTTTACCTACGTCGGATTCACCTACAACCGCAACAGCATCTCCACGTCGCGCATCTTCGACGAACGGGGCTTCCAGACCCGAATGCCGGTCAACACCGACGGCGAATGGTCGAGCCAACTGGGAGCCAACTTTGGTACGCCCGTCAGGAAGCTTGGGGTCGACCTGGACCTGGAATACCGCGTATCCTACTCCGAAGGGACCGAGTTGGTCAATCTCGCGGCCAACGAGAGCCGAATCGTGCGTAACACGTTCGAGGCGGGCGTGGACAACAGAATCAAGGATCGCTTCGACGTGGAAGTGTCCGCGAGCTACACCCTCAACAACGTGGAGTATTCGCTCAACCAGGAACTGAACCGCAACTACGCCAACAGCCAATACCGTGCGGAAGGCACCCTCTATTTTGGCGAGACCTGGAACCTGACGTCGGAGTTTCGATACCGCACCTTCGACGATGGCCTGTTCGGCGAATCGCGCAACATTGCCCGCTGGGACGCCAGCATCACCCGGCGCGTGCTCAACGAGCGCGCCGAGATTGAGCTGTGGGCCTACGATTTGTTGAATCAGAATCAGGGCGTCGCGATCACGAATTCCGGCAGTTTCATCGAGGAATCGCGCACCGAATCGCTCGGCCAGTATTTCATGCTCAGGGTCATGTACCGGCTGGGCACGCGGCTGAATGGCCGCGGGCGGGGGCGCGGTGGGGGTCGCTGACGGCATCCACCCTGCACTCTCTTCCGATGGCGTTCATCGTGCGCGGGTGTCCGGCTTGGGCCGCCTTTCCGTCAGGAAGACGTGACGCCGTTGCCCGCCGTCAGCTTGGCCAGGAACTCGTCGGCGGACGAACACTCCAGCAGCCAGTCGAACATCTCGGCCGTGACCGAGAAGCTCGGCGCGCTGTTCATGAAGGCCGACACCTTATCCCACGCCGATTGACCGTACTTCCGCTTCACTAGAGCGAAGTTCCGGAGAAAATCGGGTATTCTGAGGTCGCAAGCATAAGGCCGACAAGCATTTAGAGAGATTCATGGGCCAAAATGCGTACCCATGTAATGGTACGGTCAAAATGTTGACAACGCACCCGTTATCCATTAACGTCGTATCCATGTACATCGAACGCGTGCCCAACAGAAAGTCGCCCCCAGCCGTCCTCCTCCGCGAGTCCTACCGCGAGGACGGAAAGGTCAAGAAACGCACCCTCGCCAACCTCTCGAAGTGGCCCGACGACATCGTCGACGGACTCCGCATCCTCCTCAAGGGCGGCGTCGCGCTCCCTTCCCTCGGCGACGCCTTCTCCATCGAACGCTCCCGGCCCCACGGTCACGTGGCCGCCGTCCTCGGAACCGCCCGCAGGCTCGGCATCGAGAAGCTGCTCGCGCCTCGTCCCTCCCGCCAGCGGGCGCTCGCCATGGCCATGATCGTCGCCCGAGTCCTCGATCCCCGATCCAAGCTGGCCACCGCCCGCACCTTGAGGAACGAGACGCTCGCCCACTCCCTCGGGCAGGAGATGGGCGTCGAAGACGCCACCGAGTACGAACTCTACGACGCCATGGACTGGATCCTCAGACGCCAGGATCGCATCGAGCGCCAGTTGGCCGAAAAGCACTTGGAGGACGGCGCGCTGGTCCTGTGCGACGTCACCTCCGTCTACTTCGAAGGCTCGAAGTGTCCGTTGGCTAAGCTCGGCTATTCTCGCGACGGCAAGCGAGGCAAGCCCCAGATCGTCTTCGGCCTGCTCTGCGACGCCGAGGGCTGTAGCGCGACAATCAGGATGAGACGCTTGCGACAAACAAGGTGAGACGGCCGGAGGTGGCGGCGGGAGGTTTGAGCTTTGGTGTTTCCCTGGGATCAGGAGAGACGCGAAGTGCCGGGCCGACGGATTACGGACCACCAGATGGAGCTGTACATGACCGCTCGACGGAAGGACGGGCCTGCGCTGGCGGCGGCGAAGGCGGGGTTCAGCAGGGCGACGGCGTATCGGATCGAAGGGGATCCGGGGCGTCGGTCGGTGAAGAAGCCTCGGGGGCGGAGACGCCCCGACCCTTTGGCGGGGATATTCGACGAGGAGATCGTGCCGCTGCTGGAGGCGAACCCGGGGTTGCGGGCGGTGGCGCTGTACGAAGAGATGATGCGGCGTCATCCGGGGGTTCGGCGGACGCTGGAGCGACGGGTTCGGAGCTGGAAGGCGAAGCACGGGCCGGCGCGCGAGGTCGTTTTCCGACAGAAGCACGAGCCGGGGCGACGGGGGTTGTCGGACTTCACCGACGCCGGGCGTCTGGGGGTGACGGTTGGGGGAGAGAAGCTGGTGCACAAGCTGTACCATTTTCGGCTGGAGTACTCGGGATTCTGCATGTGGCGGTGGTGTTGGGCGGGGAGAGCTACGTTGCCCTGGCCGAGGGGTTGCAGGACGCGCTGTGGGCGCTGGGCGGCGTTCCGAAGGAGCACCGGACGGACAGTCTGTCGGCGGCGTTTCGGAACCTGAAGCGTCGTGCGCGGGAGGACCGGACCGCACGTTACGAGGCGTTGATGGGAGACTACGGGATGAAGGCGAGCCGGAACAACCGGGGCCGGGCGCACGAGAACGGCTCGATCGAAAGCGCGCACGGGCATTTGAAGCGGGCCATCGAGGATGCGCTGCTGTTGAGGGGATCGAGGGACTTCGAGACGATCGAGGCGTACCGAGAGTTCGTGAGCCGGGTGGCGAGTCGCCGCAACGCTCGCAACCGCAAGAGGATCGACGCCGAGCGAGCCGTGCTGCGGCCGTTGCCGAGGCGTCGCAGCGACGGTTTCGAGGAGACCTTGGTGCGCGTGACGAGCGCGGGTGGGTTCTCGCTGCGGCGGGTGTTCTGCACGGTGCCGTCGCGGCTGGTGGGACACCGGCTGCGGGTGAGACTGTACGACGACCGCCTGGTCGTCTTCGTCGGGACCGAGGAGCTCGTGACGTTGCCTCGGGGCCACCCGGGACCGGGAGGGCGACGGGGACGGGTCGTGAACTACCGGCACGTGCTGCCCTCTCTGCGTCGCAAGCCGATGGCGATGATGAACTGGGTCCACCGCGACGGTTTGTTCCCCCGCGACGCCTACCGCCAGGCTTTCGACGCGTTGCGCGAGCGCCTGGACGACCGCGAGGCCTGCCGGCGGATGGTCAAACTCCTTGCGCTGGCCCACGATCACGGATGCGAGGCCCTGCTGGCCGACGAGATCGAAGCGCAGCTCGAGGCCGGGCGGTTGCCCGACGCCGAAGTGCTGCGCGACCGGTTCCCAGCGCCGGACTCCCTTCCCGACCTCGAAACGACCCTCCCGCCACTGTCGCGCTACGACGACGCCTGCCTGAACGGAGCACCGCGATGAAAGACTCCTTCATCGTCGATCCCCCGGCACTCGACCTGTTGCTGAAGCAACTGCGCCTGCCGAGCATGCGGGCGCTGTGGAGAAGCTTCACCGAACGCGCGGACCGGGAAGACTGGTCCTCGGCGCGCCTGCTCGCCGCGCTGGCCAGCCAAGAAGTCGCCGATCGCGAACGGCGGCGCTTCGAGCGGCACCGAGCCGAGGCGAAGCTGCCCCGCGGCAAGACGCTCGACAATTTCGACTTCAACCTCGTGCCCGCCGTGTCGAAGGCGCGCGTGGGCGTGCTGGCGAGCGGCGACATTTGGCTCGAAGAAGCGGCCAACGTGCTGCTCTTCGGCCCGCCGGGAACGGGCAAGAGTCACCTCGCCGCGGGCATCGGACTCAAGCTGGTCGAAAACGGCTACCGCGTGCTGTAACCAGCGAACGTCGAGTCTGGTGCAGAGGCTCCAGGCGGCGCGGCGCGACCTCGCCCTCGACGCCGCCATCGCCAAGCTCTACAAATACCACCTCGTCATTCTCGACGATTTCTCCTACGCCACCTGCGAAGGGACCGAAACCAGCGTCCTCTTCGAACTCATCGGCGCACGCTACGAGAATCGCTCGCTCCTCGTCATCGCCAACGAACCTTTCAGCGCCTGGGACAAGATCTTCGGTGGCGAAGCCTTGACCGTCGCCGCCGTCGACCGCCTCGTGCACCGCTCCCACGTCTTCGAACTCAACGTCGAAAGCTACCGCCGTCGCGCCGCCGTGGCCGCCAGGAAAGCCGCCGCTGGGCATGGACAGACCGACGAACCGACTCCGGGACGTGGGGTACGCGCCGGGGCCGACCCCCACTCCCATCCTCGCCACCCGGCAAGTTGGCTATGGCGACGGCCCAACCCGCCACGCTCCATCGCCGGCGGCGGACGGAGGTCACAAGCATGAGGTCGGTACGCGGTCACGATTGGTCCGCGCACCGGCGGAAAGAACCGCGAGGGCTGCCGAGTGAGCGGGCCCGCCGGTCACCCGCCGGTCCATGTCGGAACAAGTTCCAACACGGAACGACGGGTAATGGTTACCCACCCACCCCGCAGCGACGCTCACGCTGGCACGGGGGTGGAGCACGGTACCGTCCAGCCTTGATTCCGTGCTCGGACCGTCCAACGAAGTAGGACCGCCTCACAGGCTCTCCAGGACGCTCAACCTGCTCCACGCATGCCACCTTGTTATCATCCCTTCGTTCACAACGTCGCGATCTCGTATTCTCACCTTGATTGTCGCTACGTCTCACCTTGATTGTCGCTGTGCAGGAGCTCGGACGGTTTGTTCAAACGGACGGCGCAGTGCTCTTTGCGGAGCTGGTGCGAAACCCCCTTGGCGATCCGGTGATCAACATCTGGCAGCCACGACTGCGGTGACACAGCTCCGGCATGGTGTTGTTCTCGTGTCCTTGCTGTTGCTGGGTTCTGGCAACGCGTGTGGCCAGTCTGAACAGACGGCGGTCTCGGTCTGGGACCCCAATGTCGGGCGTCTGGTGTATCCAGAGACTGTTTCGGTCGACCCTGATGACGGTGTGAAGTGACTCGTCGTGCACTTACATTTGGTTTGTCGCTTGCGGTTCGACCGGCGAAATGGTCTGTGTGCGGACATATACGCCGCGTAGTTTTGCGGACGCCATCATCCAGGTAGGAGCAGCACTTGCTGGGCGCAACACGGCTGGTTGAGGTCAGCGCGGGGGTGATGCGGCCTCGTCGACCTGAGCTTGGTACAACCACCGACCTTCCTGGAACGTGGCGATGACTTCGGCCTTGTGCGCGGGGTCGTCCCAGCGGTCCATGGCGCGGAGCTCGCCGAGCACCTGATCGATCCAGCGCACGAAGAACGCCGCATCGTCGCGAGAGCGAATCGGTTCGCCGTCGGCGACGAGGAACACCGGGTTGGTGTGCGCGAAAAGGTAGCTGTCCATGGCCCCATGTTGCGGCGGTCCCAGCACGCGCGCGGCGATCCAGCCGCTTTCCTCGATCGGGATTGCGAGCTCGGCCTCGATCGACTTCGCGTCACCCGTGGCGTGCACGGTGTGCACGATCTCGCCGTTCTGCACGATCTCGAGCGTATGCATTGCAAACAGTGAACGGGCGGTCGCGGTGACCGGTACCACGTCGCCGCGCGACACGTCGATTGCTTCGCCCATTCCCATGCCGGCAACGTCCAGCGACACGATCGGGCCGCTCGTCACGAAGGCGCGCCCCGCCGCCATCGAGTCAGCCCAGGCGTCGTAGTGGAGGTGATCGTCTCCCGTGTATACGTAGCTGCGCGTGGTTCCCACGGCCGGATGACGCCAAATGTCCGACATTACGTCCGTGCCGGCGGTCGCCGGAATCCGTGAGCCCGTATTGAGCAGTCGGTACCAATCTCCGCGGTGCCGAGCTCGTCGCTCCATATGCAAGCGATGTCCACAAAGTCGGCCAAGCCGAGAACCGCATCGACGGGAAGCTCTCTTGCGGATCCCGCCCCCGCCTGATCCGGATCGCGATGACGCAGCCCGAAGGGGTGGACGTATCCGCCAATGCCGCCCTGCTCATGCACCTTACGCAACACGTGTGCATTGTCAGGATAGAGCGCATGGTGCGCGGTCCCCACCGAGCCGATGTAGAAGGGGGTGATTAGCTCGACTAGGTTTAGCAGCGAAAGATGTGCAAAGAAGCTGGGACGGTATTCCTCGTTGTAGTAGACCACCGTGCGCGGCCCGGTATGCGGATGCGGATGCCCCAGGAAATGTTCCAGGTCCTCGACGCGGCTGTTGCCCCAATAGTTGGCGATCATGCCGTTGGCCACGTTGAGGTCCTCGGCGTGGGCCTTGTTGCGCAAATCCTCGGGCGTAATGAAATAGTGACCGCCATAGTTTGGATGAATGTGATTGTCGCCCGAATACCATCCGTCGGCGGCCATGTCGATCCAGCGCTCAAGATCGAGCTCGGCCGCGGTATACTCGCCCGCCTTGATTTCAAGCGTGCGTTGCACGGGCTCGTATTCGAACCCCCGCCATGCTTCGACCGTGGCCTCGCCAACCGGAAGAGTTACCGAGAAGCTGCCGTCGGTGTGAAAATAGTAGTCTTCGGTTACGCTCACGACGCGGGGATAGCTGCCGCGCGGGAAGTATGCGCGTCCGTCCGCTGCGGTCAGATAGATTCGCGACGGGAGAAGCTCGCCGTTGGAATCGGTGACGCGAATGCGTAGCTGGCCGGTGGGCTCGGACCACGCATAGTCTTCAATGTGAATCGGTTTGGGCGCGCCTCCGCCCCGCGTGACCGTGTACAGCGCAAAGCCCATGCCATTGTCGATTGTGCGCGGCTGGTCAGCGGTTCCGCCGTTGCGTGCATAGACGATGCGCTGGCCGTCTGGCGACCACGATGGAAAGTACTCGTCGGTGCGAGTATGGGTGAGGCGTACGGGTTGGATTCCGCGCGACGAACGTGCGCTGGGCACCGCGTAGAGATCGTTGTTGCCTGAAGAGTCGGTGATGTAAGCGACGACGCCCCCATGCGGCGCGACTACGGGAGCCGCCTGGTAGTTGGTCTCGATGCGAATGATGAGCTCCGCCGTGCCGGTTTCGGCCCGCCAGCGCCAGAGAGACCCCGATCCCAGCGCGGCCTCGCCCCGCCTGGACACGAAGACGATGTCTCCCGTGGCGCCAATCCAGTCCCCGGCCATGTCGTGCGTTTGCGGATCGGCCACGACGGCCTCGGCGGTCCCGCTCTCGAGGTCGTGGACCCACAGGTCGAAGGTGCCGTCGCGCTCAGTGGTGAAGAGGATGCGCCAACCGTCGGGCGACCATCTTGGACGGAGGTCGAGGAAGGGATGGGTGGTGATTCGGCGCGACTCGCCGGAGGCCAGGTCGGCCACGAAGATGTCGAAGTTGCGGTCGATGTCGGCCGCATAGGCGATGTGGCGACCGTCCGGCGACCAGCTGGGCTGTGAATGATAGCCGGGGCCGCTGGTCACCTGTTGCGCGGTGCCGCCCTCGACGGGCACGACCCAGATGCGCCCCTGGTAGGCGAAGGCGATGGACGCGCCGTTCGGCGACCATGCCGGGTAGGTGGGCGAGGCCGTGACCGGGGGCGGGAAATAGCTCTCCATGTACATGCGGCCCGCGTTGCTGGATCCCGCGGCTGAGGGATAGCCGCCCGGGAAGGGGTCGGGGTACTCGTACTGCTGCTGGGCGGCCACCGTGCCGAGTGGCAGCGGCAGGATTGTGGCGAGCAGGGTCGCAGCGATCAGGGTGGGGGCGGGTTGGGTCGGGGTTGGTTGGGTCTGGGGTGGCGTCTTCATCGGCTGCGTCCTTCGTTAGGCCACTCCGGCAAGTACGCGGTCAGCCGCCGGTGTAGAATGCGGTCGTGAGGTTGGCGGCCGTGCGGGCGGCTTCGGGGTTGGTACCAGCCGCGATGGACGCTTCGGCCCACGCCTCGCTGCTGGCCACGATGAAAGCCCTGCCGTCGGGCGATGTTAGGAACACCATCGGGTCGGGCTTGGGTGCGGTCGGGTCCGCAAGGTGCAGCGCAAGTCCCAGCAGCCCGGAGTCCCAACCCACGCCGGTCGCACCGGGCCCATACTGGTCCCATTGATCGGACAGGGGCGCGGTGTGCGTCAGCGTCAGACTTGACCGCCCGTTCTCGCGACCCTCGACGCGCACCTCCACCCAGCTGACCTGTCCGCCAAACTCCCAAGTGACGGCATAGCGGGATGGTGGTACGCAGGACTCGATCAAGCCGCCCGCATTGCCTTCCAGCTGGAAGCGCCCCCCGAGCTCGAGGTCGCCGCTGATCGGAAGAAACCAGCGCGGGATGCGCTCGGGGGTAGTCACGGCGTCCCACAGGTCGTTAACGGTTGTCGCGTAAGCGCGAGACAGGATTATCGAGCGGGTGGGTTCGCCGTCGCGCTCCGACGCCGACACGGCGCGCTCCACGGCGGCGAGGTGAGTTTCGGGATCGAATTGCATGGCGTTTCCTTGGTTGCGTCTTCACGCGACGGGGGACCACATCGACACCCAACATGGCGTGACTCACATTCGCCCGCAAGAGCTACGACGCAGGTGGTGCTCACCGCACCGCTCTGTCTCTCGCTGCGAAAGCGGCGATCCCATACCTTAGTCGCATGACCACGCTCGACTGGCTGATCGTACTCGCCTACCTGGCGCTCGTGGGGGGACTTGCCACCTGGGTGTTCCGCCGGCGCAAGGACACCCCGGACGACTACTTCCTCGCCAATCGCAACCTCCCCTGGTTCATCGTCGGGGCCTCGATTTTCGCTTCGAACATTGGCTCGGAACACCTCGTGGGGCTGGCCGGCTCCGGTGCCACCGACGGAGTCGCTCTGGCGCACTACGAACTGCATGCGTGGTGCCTGCTCGTGTTGGCCTGGGTATTCGTCCCGTTTTTCGTGCGCTCGCGCGTCTACACCATGCCGGAATTCCTTGAGCGCCGCTTCTCCCCTACCGCAAGGTGGCTCTTGTCGGTCATCTCGCTCGTCAGCTACGTGCTTACGAAGATCGCCGTGGGGATTTTCGCAGGGGGCGTGGTGTTCGCGACGCTGCTACCCGACGTGCAGCTCCAGCTCGGTCCGTGGCTTCTCAACAGCTTCTGGGTCGGATCGCTGTCGGTGATCGTGCTTACCGGCATTTACACTGTGGCGGGCGGGATGCGCGCCGTGGCCTACACCGAAGCCTTGCAGGCGTTCGTGCTGGTCGTGGGTTCCGGGCTGCTCACTTGGTTCGGCCTGTCGCATCTGGGCGGATGGGAGGGGCTCAGGGCGGCGCTCGACCCCGACATGTTCAACCTGTGGAAGCCGATCATTCCAGAAGGCATGGCCGGCACCTGGGCTCCCGTCATCGAACAGAACCGGATCGCGTGGTACTTCAACACGGCCTATCCCTGGCCCGGCATGTTGCTGTGCGCACCGATCATCGGCCTTTGGTACTGGTGCACCGACCAGTACATCGTACAGCGCGCTCTGGGTGCCCGAAACGAAGCCGAGGCCCGTCGCGGGAGCATTTTCGCGGGAATGCTCAAGTTGCTGCCGGTCTTCATCTTCATCATTCCGGGGATGATCGCGTTGGCGCTGGCCCGCACGGGAGACTACGGCGCGCTGGGGCAGATAGTCGACGGCGACGGACAGGTCATTCCCGGAGCTGCACAGGGCGCATTTCCGCTTCTGGTGATGAGCGTCCTTCCTGTCGGCGTGCGTGGAATCGTCGTTGCGGGGCTTCTCGCCGCGCTGATGAGCTCTCTGGCCGGCGTGTTCAACGCGTCGTCCACCCTCTTCACCATGGACCTGTATCAGAAGTGGAAGCCCCGGGCGTCAAGGCAACGGCTCGTCTGGGTGGGACGGGTAGCCACCACGACGATGGTCGTCGTCGGCATACTGTGGATCCCGGTCATTCAGGGCTCGCGAGGGCTCTACGAATACCTTCAAGGCGTGCAGGGGTATCTCGCACCGCCGATCTTCACGGTCTTCTTTCTCGGCGTGTTCATGAAACGTCTCAACGCCAAGGGGTGCGTGGCGGCATTGTGCGTCGGCTTTGCCCTGGGGGTGTTCCGCTTGATCGTCGATACGCCCGTCTCCATGGGCATGACGGGTCTCGAGGCTGGCTACGCCCCTGGATCATTCCTCTGGATCGTCAACAACATCTACTTCCAGTACTACAGCCTGTTCATATTCGCCGTCTCGGTCCTGGTCATGATCGTGGTGAGCTGCCTCACCGAACCCCCGGCGTACAAGCGGATTTCAGGGCTGACCTACGCGACGGTCACGCAGGCGCACCGCGCCGAATCGCGCAAGAGCTGGGACCGCAGAGACGTCATCGGGACCGTAGCGGTACTGGTGATGATCCTGCTGGCCTACCTTTACTTTCGCGGGTAGGATTGCGGACGTGAAGCGGGATCCGCATCACCCCGCGGGCTCGCGAAAATCAAATACGTGCATGGTCACCTGCCAACAAGGGCTCGCGCGCAGCTCAAGCTCGGCGCACCTTGCATCACCGGGTAGCACCTCGGCCCGTATCGGTCAAGCGCCACCACCCCACCCCCACCCAGGCACCACCCCATGACACGCACTGCCCCGACCCAGATCGCAGCAGCGGCGGCCCTCGCCGCCCTCGTCACCTTCGCCGCCCCACCCACCGCCCTCGCGCAGACGACCTTCCAGCCCATGGACGTCTTCCAGCTCGAATACGCGGCCGACCCCCAGATCTCCCCCGACGGCGCCCAGGTCGCGTACGTCCGCACGTCCATGGACATCATGCACGACCGCAAGCGGTCCGAGCTGTGGATCGTCGACGCCGACGGCTCCGATCATCGCCACATCGGCACCGGCAGCTCGCCACGCTGGTCGCCCGACGGCACCCGCATCGCCTACCTCGCCGACGGCCAGATCCACCTGCGCTGGATGGACACCGGCGAGACGGTCGCGCTCACCCAGCTCACCGAGTCGCCGCGCAACCCGCGCTGGTCCCCCGACGGCGCCCGCATCGCGTTCAACATGCTGGTCCCGTACCCGCCGCCCAGCCTCGCTCCCGCCCCCAGACCCCCGCCCGGCGCCGAGTGGGCCGACCCGCCCATCATGGAAGACCGCTTCAAGAGCCGGCAGGACGGCGTGGGCTACCTCGACTTCGGGTACAGCCACCTCTTCGTCGTCTCGGTCGACGGCGGCACGCCCACCCAGGTCACCGACGGCGACTTCCACCACGCCAGCGCCGCGGCCTGGACCCCCGACGGTGCCCACCTCGTGTTCTCCTCGAACCGCAACCCGAACTGGACCCACGACTACCGCAACAGCGAGCTCTACATTGCGCCCGTGCGGCCCACGCCCACCACCCAAATCCGCGCCCTCACCGACCGTCCAGGCCCCGACGTCAGCCCCGCCGTCTCTCCCGACGGCACCCAGATCGCCTTCGTCGGCTACGAAGACCGCACTCGCACCTACCAGGTCAGCCGTCTGCAAGTCATGACCCTCGACGGCGACGGCCACCGAGTCGTCACCGCCGACCTCGACCGCAGCGTCTCCAACCCCACATGGGCCGCCGACGGCAGCGGCATCTACTTCCAGTACGACGACGAGGGCAACTCCAAGGTCGCCTTCGTCGCCCTGGACGGCGACGGCGGCGGCGGCGATATCGAAGTCCTGGCCGAAGACCTCGGCGGCACCTCGTACGGGCGCCCCTACGGCGGCGGTTCGTTTTCGGTCGCGACCAACGGCGTCTTCGCGCTCAACCAGACCCGTCCCGACATGCCGGGCGAGGTGGCCGTAGGCGCGCGCCGCGGCCCGGGTTCGGTCGCAGAGCCCACGCTCGCCACCTCCCTCAACGCCGACCTCCTCGCGGACAAGACCCTGGGCGAGGTCGAAGAGATCTGGTGGGAATCGTCCTTCGACGCGCGTCCCATTCAAGGCTGGATCGTCAAGCCGCCCAACTTCGACCCGAATCGCCGCCATCCCCTGATCCTGGAAATCCACGGCGGGCCCGTGTCGAACTATGGCGACAGGTTCTCCGCCGAGATGCAGCTGCTGGCTTCCGCAGGCTACGTCGTGCTGTACGCAAACCCGAGGGGGAGCACAAGTTACGGCGAAGAGTTCGCCGATCTTCTCTACCACAACTACCCCGGCCAGGACTACGACGACCTCATTTCAGGCGTGGACGCGGTGATCGCGCGGGGATACGTCGACGAGAGCAACCTGTTCGTAACCGGCGGCAGCGCGGGCGGCATCATGACCGCATGGATCGTCGGCAAAACCAACCGATTCCGCGCCGCCGTCGCCCAGAAACCCGTCGTCAACTGGATCAGCAAGACCCTCACCGCAGACAACTGGTACGGCTACTACTTCAGCCGCTACGAAGGCCTGCCGTGGGAAAACCCCGACCCGTATTGGGAATTTTCGCCCATCTCTCTCGTGGGCAACGTCGAGACGCCAACCATGATCATCACCGGCGAAGAGGACCTGCGCACCCCGCTCTCCGAGTCGTACCAAATGTTTCACGCACTCAAAATGCGCGGCATCGACACCGCGGTCATCCGTCTCCCCGGCGCATCGCACGACATGAGCCGCCGCCCCAGTCAGCTCATGGCCAAAATCGCCAACATCGTGGCTTGGTTCGACAAATACCGTTCCGTGCCCGCAACGAGCTGAGGGCGCACTCCAGGAGGTTCCAATGGATGAGAAGACAACCTTTGCCGCGCCGTCGGCGCCCCTCGCGGCCCGCGGACCAACCGCACGCGCCCGTCGCCGCGCGGGCGGGTCCGTCCACAGGCCGCCGGCCCAAATCGGCGGGTGTGCCTTCGCGGCTGCGCTTGCGTTGGCCGGCGCCCCTGTCGCGGCCCAGTCCCCGGACGCCTTGGCTCCCACGGATTCGCTGGCCACGGAAAGGCTGCCCCTCGAGCCTACCCGCGAAATCCGCTTCCGCACCAACGAGGGCTCGTGGATGTCGCTGGACGTCAGCCCCGACGGACGCACCCTCGTCTTCGACCTCCTGGGCGACCTCTACACCCTGCCCGTCGAGGGCGGCGACGCGACGCCCCTCCTGACCGGCCCAGCCTTCGAGAGTCAGCCTCGCTACAGCCCCGACGGCTCCGAAATCGTCTTCGTCTCCGATCGCAGCGGCGGCCAGAACCTGTGGGTGCTGCGCGCGGACGGCTCCGACACCACGCAGATCACGCGCGGCAACGACAACCTGTATACGTCGCCCGAGTGGTCGCCCGACGGCGAGTACATCGTCGCGTCCCGGACCTTCAGCCCCCTGGGCGGCGCGGCCAAGCCGTGGCTCTTCCATCGCGACGGCGGCAGGGGCATCGCGCTCATCGACGAGCCCGACAACCTCAAGGCCATCGGCGCCGCCTTCGACCCGTCGGGACGCTACGTCTACCTTGCGCAGGGCACGCGGGACTGGAACTACGACGCGGCTTTCCCGCAGTACCAGGTCGTGCGCTACGACCGCCAAACCGGACGCCAGGCTACGGTAACCGGTCGCTACGGCTCCGGTTTTCGCCCGGCGGTCTCGCCCGACGGGAGCAAGCTCGTATACGGCTCCCGCCACGAAGATGCGACCGGCATGCGCGTCCGCGATCTCGCCACCGGCGACGAACAGTGGCTGGTCTACCCCGTGCAGCGCGACGACATGGAGAGCCGCGCCACCCTCGACCTGCTGCCCGGCTACGCCTTCACGCCGGACGGCGCGGCGCTGATCGTCTCGTACGGCGGCGGCATTTGGCGCGTCCCCCTCGGCGGCGCGGGATCGGACGCGGGCGAGCCTACCGAGATCCCCTTCGCGGCAGACGTGGTGGTGCACGCCGGGCCGCGTCTCGACTTCGACTACCCCGTCGAGGACTCGCCCACCTTCGCCGCTCGACAAATCCGCGACGCTGCGCTTTCGCCCGACGGCGGCGAAGTCGCGTTCACCGCGCTGGGGCGTTTGTACGTCATGGACGCGGAAGGAGGCGACCCTCGTCGCATTGGCCCAGACATCGACGGCGCGCTGTTTCATCCCGCATGGTCGCCCGACGGCGAGACCATCGCGGCGGTGAGCTGGCTCGAGCCCGACGGCGGGCACCTCTGGGTTGTGCCGCGCGACGGCGGGGCGGGGCGCAGGTTGTCCGAAACGGCGCGCTACATGCAGTCGCCGGCGTGGTCGCCCGGCGGCGATCGCATCGTGTTGCTGGAGGCGCCGGTGCGCAGCCGTCTGGCGGGCGCGGGGCGGGGCGGCCGCACCGACATCGCATGGTACGGGTCGGATGGCAGCGGGCCGGGGCGCGCGACCGTGGTGGCCGAGGGCATGGGGCGGTCGCAGCCGCACTTTCGCGCCGACCGGCCCGACCGCATCTACCTGCACGGCGGTGCACGGGGGTTGGTATCGGTGCGGTGGGACGGCACCGACGAGAAGGAGCACCTCAAGGTGACGGGGTTTACCTCGAACCGGGGCGGGTCGCCCGCCAACGCTTCGTCGATCAGGATGTCGCCGAGTGGCGGCAAGGCGCTGGCCAAGGTGGGCAACGATCTGTACATCGTCACCGTGCCGCAGGTGGGCGCCGAAGCCCCGACCGTTTCGGTGCGCAACCCCGGGGCCGCGTCGGTACCGGTGACGCGGGTCACCGAGTTCGGGGGCGAGTTCCAGTCGTGGAGCGCCGACGGCGGGGCGGTGACGTGGGCGCTGGGCAACGCGTCTTCCGCTACGACATCGCCGAGGCGGAGGCCTTCGCCGACAGCGTGGAGGCGGCGGGCGAGGCCGTTCCCGCCGGCGACCCCGACGGCGATGCCGACGCCCCTGACGCCAACGCCCGCTACCAACCCGCCGAAGTGCGCGTTCAGGTCGCGGTCGAGCGCGACCTCCCCCGAGGCGCCCTTTTGCTGAACAACGCCCGCCTCATCACCATGCGCGGCGACGAAATCATCGAACAAGGCGATATTCTCGTCGCCGACAACCGCATCGCCGCGGCCGGTCCGTCCGGCTCGCTCGACGTCCCCGAAGGCGCCGAAGTCCGCGACCTGAGCGGCATGACCATTCTACCCGGCTTCGTCGACACGCACGCCCACCTTCGTCCTCCTGCCGGCGTCCACACCACGCAACCGTGGGGCTACCTCGCCAACCTGGCCTTCGGCGTCACCACCACGCGCGACCCCCAGACCGGCGTCTCCGACGTGCTCACCTACGCCGACCGCGTGCGTTCCGGCGACATCGTGGGACCGCGCGTCTATTCCACCGGTCCGGGCGTCTTCGGCAACTATCAACCCGGCGAAGGCGTGCGCGACCTGGACCACGCCCGCGACATCCTCACGCGCTATTCCGACTACTACGACACCAAGACCTTCAAAATGTACCTCGCGGGCAATCGCCAGCAGCGACAGTGGCTCGTCATGGCGGCGCGGGAGCTGTCGCTCATGCCCACCACCGAAGCCGGACTCGACTTCCAGGCGGACCTCACCCACGACATGGACGGCTACCCCGGCATCGAACACAACCTCCCGATCTACCCCCTCTACGGCGACGTGGTGCGGCTATTCGCCGAGACCAAAGTCCTCAACACGCCCACGCTCATCGTCTCCTTCGGCGGCCCCATGGGCGAGATCTACTGGTTCACGCGCGAAAACGTGCACGGCAACGAGCGCCTGGCCCGGTTCACCCCCCACGAGACCCTGGATTCTCGAACGCGCAGGCGTTCGGGCGCGGCCGGCTCCGTAGCCTGGGTCATGGACGAGGAGTACGTCTTCGAGGACCACGCCGTCTTCCTGGCGGACGTCGTTGCAGAAGGAGGCCTCGCAGGCGTCGGCAGTCACGGCCAACTTCAAGGTCTCGGCTTCCACTGGGAGCTGTGGATGGTCGCGTCGGGCGGGATGTCGAACCACGACGCCCTCAAGGCCGCCACCATTCACGGCGCAAACGGAATCGGCCTGGAGAAGGAGCTCGGGTCGATCGAGCCCGGCAAGCTGGCCGATCTAGTCGTCATGTCCCGCAACCCACTCGACGACCTGCGCAACACTCTGTCGGTGGAGCAGGTCATGATCAACGGGCGGCTATTCAATGCGGCCACGCTCGACGAGGTGTGGCCGCGGCAGAGGTCGGTGGGGTACCGCGGGTTCGTGGTGGACGAGCCGGGGGGGTCTGGCCAACAACAATCAAGATGAGGAGAGAGCGATGAACAACCGACTGACTTATGTAAGAGCGCTGACGGTGACCCCGCTGGCCCTGCTGGGATGCGAGCTTCCCGCGAGCATTGACGACCCGGGGCTCGATGTGTCAGGGACGTAAGCATCGCCGGATTCTCCCTCAAACATGAATGTCCCACCTGGAGGCAGGCTGTTCGGGTAGCGAGCGGCGAATATGCCACAGCCTCTTTCGCCTGTACGTCCGAACCGTAGTAGGCCGTGACCGTAGGCAAGCGATACCGCCGGTCCTTGGGCATTGCCCTCCTGATTGCTGGACGCGCGCCGAAACACCGTGTTGCTGCGACAGCTTAACGCGTTTGATGTCCCGAAGGCCGTCGTCACCGAACTACTGCCGCCCGGATGGGCCATAAACATTTGTCCAAGAATTAGTCCCATCCAGACATGGAAACGCCCCTCGGAATCCATATCTTCTCTCGGGTAAGTCCGAACCGCATCGCAAGCGCGAACCGTGTTCCCGCCTGCGCCCGCGAACCCCGAATTGAGAGACGACATGCCACCAACCGACGATACCATGTGGACCGAGGACCGGGCCGCACGGGAGCTCCTCACCTTCCCGCGAGTGGTCGCCAGCATCCTGACCGAGCTGCTCCCCGAAGCAGCCGCCTTTTTCGACTTCGACAAGATGCAGATCCGGCCCACCGTTACGCTGGACTCCTCCGGAAAGGAGAGAATCGCCGACAGCTCGTGGGAGATCGCACTCAAGACCGGTCAAGTCGTCGGCATCCCCATCGAATGGCAGAGCACGCCCAACTCGAACATGCTCTGGAGAATGATCGAGTACGCTACACGGCTAGCCGCCCTCATGAGCAGGCAATCCCGTCTTGGGCACCCCGAAGGCTCCACACCGTACGTGTTCCCGATCGTAATCTACACGGGCGGACCCCGCGGCACCTGGAACGCCCCCACCGAGTGGCGTCACCAGCCGGCGGACCAGCCGGACCAGTTCCCCCCGCGCCACCTCGCGTTCGGCTACCCCCTGATCTGCGCCGACGACGCCAAGGACTACGCCGGCGACAATCCAAGGACTGCACGCACGCTGATGACCATCGCGGGTACGGGGGAGACGGCGACGACGATGGCGTGTCGGCGGTTGCTGCGCCGACTCGAAGGCGAGGGCGACGACAGCCTGGACCTAGTGGCGGCCGTCTTGCGATTCTTCAAGGTGATCGTCGTGAAGAGATGGCCCGATTCGGAGATCGCGAAGCGGCTTGCACACATCAACACCTGGCGCGACGTTAGAAGCATCAGCACGGAACAGAAGCGAATGGAGCTGGAAATGACATTGACCACATTTGAACGAGAGATCGCCGAACTGGAAGCTAGAGGGGTGGCGAAGGGCCGCGAGCTCGGGATGACCGAAGGCCACCGACTCGGAGTCACCGAAGGTCGCAAGCTCGGAGTCACCGAAGGCCACAAGCTCGGAGTCACCGAAGGCCACAAGCTTGGAGTCACCGAAGGCCACAAGCTTGGCATGACCGACAGCATCAGGCGTCTATTGAAGCGGAAGTACGGTCAATCGGCGTGGGAAAAAGTGTCGGCCATCATGAACAGCGCCCCGAGCTTCTCGGTCACGGCCGAGATGTTCGACTGGCTGCTGGAGTGCTCGTCTGCCGACGAGTTCCTGGCCAAGCTGAAGGCGGACAACGGCGTCACGCGTTCCTGACGCAAAGGCGCGCCGTGGCGCACCCTTCACCCCACCGCCCCCGCGATCCGCCCCCCATGCTCGCGGCCATTCTCGATAAAGATCTTGTTCGCGTTGTACCCCGCCGCGATCACGCCCGCGATATACGCGCCCGGCACGTTCGTCTCCATCGTGGCCGGATCGTGCCGCGGGATCCCCGTCACGGCATCCGTCTCCACGCCTAACCCCAACTTCCGGAAGCGTCCGGCACGTAAGTATATGGCGTGCTGGCCGATAGGGTGATTTCGGGGGTGTACGCTACTGGGTACGCGCTTCCTCGTGAGCGATCCGCTCCTCGTTGCGAGCGAAGGAGAAGGCGTCGTCGGTGACGACTGCGTCGAAGTGCTTGCCCACCTTGTGGGCGCGCAAAGCCCTGTCGGCCCTCACGGCGATGTCGTTGCTTCCCCGCAGCGGGCGGTGTAGCGCGACAATCAGGATGAGACGCTTGCGACAAACAAGGTGAGACGGCCGGAGGTGGCGGCGGGAGGTTTGAGCTTTGGTGTTTCGCTGGGATCAGGAGAGACGCGAAGTGCCGGGCCGACGGATTACGGACCACCAGATGGAGCTGTACATGACCGCTCGACGGAAGGACGGGCCTGCGCTGGCGGCGGCGAAGGCGGGGTTCAGCAGGGCGACGGCGTATCGGATCGAAGGGGATCCGGGGCGTCGGTCGGTGAAGAAGCCTCGGGGGCGGAGACGCCCCGACCCTTTGGCGGGGATATTCGACGAGGAGATCGTGCCGCTGCTGGAGGCGAACCCGGGGTTGCGGGCGGTGGCGCTGTACGAAGAGATGATGCGGCGTCATCCGGAACTGCATCCGGGGGTTCGGCGGACGCTGGAGCGACGGGTTCGGAGCTGGAAGGCGAAGCACGGGCCGGCGCGCGAGGTCGTTTTCCGACAGAAGCACGAGCCGGGGCGACGGGGGTTGTCGGACTTCACCGACGCCGGGCGTCTGGGGGTGACGGTTGGGGGAGAGAAGCTGGTGCACAAGCTGTACCATTTTCGGCTGGAGTACTCGGGATTCTGCATGTGGCGGTGGTGTTGGGCGGGGAGAGCTACGTTGCCCTGGCCGAGGGGTTGCAGGACGCGCTGTGGGCGCTGGGCGGCGTTCCGAAGGAGCACCGGACGGACAGTCTGTCGGCGGCGTTTCGGAACCTGAAGCGTCGTGCGCGGGAGGACCGGACCGCACGTTACGAGGCGTTGATGGGAGACTACGGGATGAAGGCGAGCCGGAACAACCGGGGCCGGGCGCACGAGAACGGCTCGATCGAAAGCGCGCACGGGCATTTGAAGCGGGCCATCGAGGATGCGCTGCTGTTGAGGGGATCGAGGGACTTCGAGACGATCGAGGCGTACCGAGAGTTCGTGAGCCGGGTGGCGAGTCGCCGCAACGCTCGCAACCGCAAGAGGATCGACGCCGAGCGAGCCGTGCTGCGGCCGTTGCCGAGGCGTCGCAGCGACGGTTTCGAGGAGACCTTGGTGCGCGTGACGAGCGCGGGTGGGTTCTCGCTGCGGCGGGTGTTCTGCACGGTGCCGTCGCGGCTGGTGGGACACCGGCTGCGGGTGAGACTGTACGACGACCGCCTGGTCGTCTTCGTCGGGACCGAGGAGCTCGTGACGTTGCCTCGGGGCCACCCGGGACCGGGAGGGCGACGGGGACGGGTCGTGAACTACCGGCACGTGCTGCCCTCTCTGCGTCGCAAGCCGATGGCGATGATGAACTGGGTCCACCGCGACGGTTTGTTCCCCCGCGACGCCTACCGCCAGGCTTTCGACGCGTTGCGCGAGCGCCTGGACGACCGCGAGGCCTGCCGGCGGATGGTCAAACTCCTTGCGCTGGCCCACGATCACGGATGCGAGGCCCTGCTGGCCGACGAGATCGAAGCGCAGCTCGAGGCCGGGCGGTTGCCCGACGCCGAAGTGCTGCGCGACCGGTTCCCAGCGCCGGACTCCCTTCCCGACCTCGAAACGACCCTCCCGCCACTGTCGCGCTACGACGACGCCTGCCTGAACGGAGCACCGCGATGAAAGACTCCTTCATCGTCGATCCCCCGGCACTCGACCTGTTGCTGAAGCAACTGCGCCTGCCGAGCATGCGGGCGCTGTGGAGAAGCTTCACCGAACGCGCGGACCGGGAAGACTGGTCCTCGGCGCGCCTGCTCGCCGCGCTGGCCAGCCAAGAAGTCGCCGATCGCGAACGGCGGCGCTTCGAGCGGCACCGAGCCGAGGCGAAGCTGCCCCGCGGCAAGACGCTCGACAATTTCGACTTCAACCTCGTGCCCGCCGTGTCGAAGGCGCGCGTGGGCGTGCTGGCGAGCGGCGACATTTGGCTCGAAGAAGCGGCCAACGTGCTGCTCTTCGGTCCGCCGGGAACGGGCAAGAGTCACCTCGCCGCGGGCATCGGACTCAAGCTGGTCGAAAACGGCTACCGCGTGCTGTACCAGCGAACGTCGAGTCTGGTGCAGAGGCTCCAGGCGGCGCGGCGCGACCTCGCCCTCGACGCCGCCATCGCCAAGCTCTACAAATACCACCTCGTCATTCTCGACGATTTCTCCTACGCCACCTGCGAAGGGACCGAAACCAGCGTCCTCTTCGAACTCATCGGCGCACGCTACGAGAATCGCTCGCTCCTCGTCATCGCCAACGAACCTTTCAGCGCCTGGGACAAGATCTTCGGTGGCGAAGCCTTGACCGTCGCCGCCGTCGACCGCCTCGTGCACCGCTCCCACGTCTTCGAACTCAACGTCGAAAGCTACCGCCGTCGCGCCGCCGTGGCCGCCAGGAAAGCCGCCGCTGGGCATGGACAGACCGACGAACCGACTCCGGGACGTGGGGTACGCGCCGGGGCCGACCCCCACTCCCATCCTCGCCACCCGGCAAGTTGGCTATGGCGACGGCCCAACCCGCCACGCTCCATCGCCGGCGGCGGACGGAGGTCACAAGCATGAGGTCGGTACGCGGTCACGATTGGTCCGCGCACCGGCGGAAAGAACCGCGAGGGCTGCCGAGTGAGCGGGCCCGCCGGTCACCCGCCGGTCCATGTCGGAACAAGTTCCAACACGGAACGACGGGTAATGGTTACCCACCCACCCCGCAGCGACGCTCACGCTGGCACGGGGGTGGAGAACGGTACCGTCCAGCCTTGATTCCGTGCTCGGACCGTCCAACGAAGTAGGACCGCCTCACAGGCTCTCCAGGACGCTCAACCTGCTCCACCCATGCCACCTTGTTATCATCCCTTCGTTCACAACGTCGCGATCTCGTATTCTCACCTTGATTGTCGCTACGTCTCACCTTGATTGTCGCTGTGCACGTGCCCAACAGAAACTCGCCCCCCGCCGTCCTGCTCCGCGAATCCTACCGCGAGGACGGAAAGGTCAAGAAACGCACCCTCGCCAACCTCTCGAAGTGGCCCGACGACATCGTCGACGGACTCCGCATCCTCCTCAAGGGCGGCGTCGCGCTCCCTTCCCTCGGCGACGCCTTCTCCATCGAACGCTCCCGGCCCCACGGTCACGTGGCCGCCGTCCTCGGAACCGCCCGCAGGCTCGGCATCGAGAAGCTGCTCGCGCCTCGTCCCTCCCGCCAGCGGGCGCTCGCCATGGCCATGATCGTCGCCCGAGTCCTCGATCCCCGATCCAAGCTGGCCACCGCCCGCACCTTGAGGAACGAGACGCTCGCCCACTCCCTCGGGCAGGAGATGGGCGTCGAAGACGCCACCGAGTACGAACTCTACGACGCCATGGACTGGATCCTCAGACGCCAGGATCGCATCGAGCGCCAGTTGGCCGAAAAGCACTTGGAGGACGGCGCGCTGGTCCTGTGCGACGTCACCTCCGTCTACTTCGAAGGCTCGAAGTGTCCGTTGGCTAAGCTCGGCTATTCTCGCGACGGCAAGCGAGGCAAGCCCCAGATCGTCTTCGGCCTGCTCTGCGACGCCGAGGGCCGTCCGGTGGCGGTCGAGGTCTTCGCCGGCAACACGGCCGATCCCAGCACCGTCGGTCTCCAGATCGAGAAGTTGCGCGAGCGTTTCTCGCTGTCGCGCATCGTGGTGGTGGGCGATCGGGGACTTCTAACCAACGCTCGCATTCGCCAAGAGCTTGAACCGGCGTCGCTTGCATGGATCACGGCGCTGCGGGCTCCCCAGATCAGCGAGCTGGTCGAGCAAGGCGACGTCGAACTCTCGCTCTTCGACGAGCGGGACTTGGCCGAGATCACCGCCCCGCAACTGTATCCCGGCGAACGACTCGTCGTGTGCCGCAATCCGCTGCTGGCGGCAAGACGGGCGCGAAAGCGCGAGTCCCTGCTGGCGGCCACCGAAGAGAAGCTCGAGAAGGTCGTGCGCGCCACGACGCGCCCCAACCGCCCGCTGCGGGACGGCGCCGACATCGCCGTGAGGGCCGACAGGGCGTTGCGCGCCCACAAGGTGGGCAAGCACTTCGACGTGGTTGTAACGGACGACGCCTTCTCCTTCGCTCGCAACCAGGAACGGATCGCTCACGAGGAAGCGCTCGACGGCATCTACATCATCCGCACCAACGTGCCCGCCGACGAACTGTCCGCCGA
>CBDAUS010000001.1:0-572756 GCA_965200255.1 Longimicrobiales bacterium
CTCATCCTGAATTGTCGCGCTACAGCCGGCTTCATTGAAGCCAGCGCCAACAAGCCCCAGCACGGGCGACATTGCCATCTCCGGGGCGTTGATGCCCCGGCCTCATTGAAGCGCATATCGCTTACCGACATCCTGCCCAATAGGACGTCATATCTCCGGGGCGTTGATGCCCCGGCCTCATTGAAGCTGGCAACTTCTCGCGGTTGCCAACCGTACAATCGTGATCTCCGGGGCGTTGATGCCCCGGCCTCATTGAAGCCAGCGCCAACAAGCCCCAGCACGGGCGACATTGCCATCTCCGGAGCGTTGATGCCCCGGCCTCATTGAAGCGCATATCGCTTACCGACATCCTGCCCAATAGGACGTCATATCTCCGGGGCGTTGATGCCCCGGCCTCATTGAAGCTGGCAACTTCTCGCGGTTGCCAACCGTACAATCGTGATCTCCGGGGCGTTGATGCCCCGGCCTCATTGAAGCCCACCAGGTTCCGCAGCATCCACGCCGCCTCCTGCGGCATCTCCGGGGCGTTGATGCCCCGGCCTCATTGAAGCAGGACCCAGGCCGGTTGGGTAGGCGGTCAGAGGGCAGCCGATCTCCGGGGCGTTGATGCCCCGGCCTCATTGAAGCTTGAGGTGGACCTAGACGACGTGTACGAGGCACGCAGGCATCTCCGGGGCGTTGATGCCCCGGCCTCATTGAAGCAGCATTATTTCCGTGGGTATGTGCTCTCCGCCCTCCAATCTCCGGGGCGTTGATGCCCCGGCCTCATTGAAGCTTTTTGGGCTCGGGGTCGGGCACTACCGCGTCCGCATCTTCGGGGCGTTGATGCCCCGGCCTCATTGAAGCTACGGGGTCCTTCGCCATGGTGCGGAGGACGTGACGCCATCTCCGGGGCGTTGATGCCCCGGCCTCATTGAAGCGTCATTTTGTAGCGCGACAATCAGGATGAGACGCTTGCGACAAACAAGGTGAGACGGCCGGAGGTGGCGGCGGGAGGTTTGAGCTTTGGTGTTTCCCTGGGATCAGGAGAGACGCGAAGTGCCGGGCCGACGGATTACGGACCACCAGATGGAGCTGTACATGACCGCTCGACGGAAGGACGGGCCTGCGCTGGCGGCGGCGAAGGCGGGGTTCAGCAGGGCGACGGCGCATCGGATCGAAGGGGATCCGGGGCGTCGGTCGGTGAAGAAGCCTCGGGGGCGGAGACGCCCCGACCCTTTGGCGGGGATATTCGACGAGGAGATCGTGCCGCTGCTGGAGGCGAACCCGGGGTTGCGGGCGGTGGCGCTGTACGAAGAGATGATGCGGCGTCATCCGGAACTGCATCCGGGGGTTCGGCGGACGCTGGAGCGACGGGTTCGGAGCTGGAAGGCGAAGCACGGGCCGGCGCGCGAGGTCGTTTTCCGACAGAAGCACGAGCCGGGGCGACGGGGGTTGTCGGACTTCACCGACGCCGGGCGTCTGGGGGTGACGGTTGGGGGAGAGAAGCTGGTGCACAAGCTGTACCATTTTCGGCTGGAGTACTCGGGATTCTGCATGTGGCGGTGGTGTTGGGCGGGGAGAGCTACGTTGCCCTGGCCGAGGGGTTGCAGGACGCGCTGTGGGCGCTGGGCGGCGTTCCGAAGGAGCACCGGACGGACAGTCTGTCGGCGGCGTTTCGGAACCTGAAGCGTCGTGCGCGGGAGGACCGGACCGCACGTTACGAGGCGTTGATGGGAGACTACGGGATGAAGGCGAGCCGGAACAACCGGGGCCGGGCGCACGAGAACGGCTCGATCGAAAGCGCGCACGGGCATTTGAAGCGGGCCATCGAGGATGCGCTGCTGTTGAGGGGATCGAGGGACTTCGAGACGATCGAGGCGTACCGAGAGTTCGTGAGCCGGGTGGCGAGTCGCCGCAACGCTCGCAACCGCAAGAGGATCGACGCCGAGCGAGCCGTGCTGCGGCCGTTGCCGAGGCGTCGCAGCGACGGTTTCGAGGAGACCTTGGTGCGCGTGACGAGCGCGGGTGGGTTCTCGCTGCGGCGGGTGTTCTACACGGTGCCGTCGCGGCTGGTGGGACACCGGCTGCGGGTGAGACTGTACGACGACCGCCTGGTCGTCTTCGTCGGGACCGAGGAGCTCGTGACGTTGCCTCGGGGCCACCCGGGACCGGGAGGGCGACGGGGACGGGTCGTGAACTACCGGCACGTGCCGCCCTCTCTGCGTCGCAAGCCGATGGCGATGATGAACTGGGTCCACCGCGACGGTTTGTTCCCCCGCGACGCCTACCGCCAGGCTTTCGACGCGTTGCGCGAGCGCCTGGACGACCGCGAGGCCTGCCGGCGGATGGTCAAACTCCTTGCGCTGGCCCACGATCACGGATGCGAGGCCCTGCTGGCCGACGAGATCGAAGCGCAGCTCGAGGCCGGGCGGTTGCCCGACGCCGAAGTGCTGCGCGACCGGTTCCCAGCGCCGGACTCCCTTCCCGACCTCGAAACGACCCTCCCGCCACTGTCGCGCTACGACGACGCCTGCCTGAACGGAGCACCGCGATGAAAGACTCCTTCATCGTCGATCCCCCGGCACTCGACCTGTTGCTGAAGCAACTGCGCCTGCCGAGCATGCGGGCGCTGTGGAGAAGCTTCACCGAACGCGCGGACCGGGAAGACTGGTCCTCGGCGCGCCTGCTCGCCGCGCTGGCCAGCCAAGAAGTCGCCGATCGCGAACGGCGGCGCTTCGAGCGGCACCGAGCCGAGGCGAAGCTGCCCCGCGGCAAGACGCTCGACAATTTCGACTTCAACCTCGTGCCCGCCGTGTCGAAGGCGCGCGTGGGCGTGCTGGCGAGCGGCGACATTTGGCTCGAAGAAGCGGCCAACGTGCTGCTCTTCGGTCCGCCGGGAACGGGCAAGAGTCACCTCGCCGCGGGCATCGGACTCAAGCTGGTCGAAAACGGCTACCGCGTGCTGTACCAGCGAACGTCGAGTCTGGTGCAGAGGCTCCAGGCGGCGCGGCGCGACCTCGCCCTCGACGCCGCCATCGCCAAGCTCTACAAATACCACCTCGTCATTCTCGACGATTTCTCCTACGCCACCTGCGAAGGGACCGAAACCAGCGTCCTCTTCGAACTCATCGGCGCACGCTACGAGAATCGCTCGCTCCTCGTCATCGCCAACGAACCTTTCAGCGCCTGGGACAAGATCTTCGGTGGCGAAGCCTTGACCGTCGCCGCCGTCGACCGCCTCGTGCACCGCTCCCACGTCTTCGAACTCAACGTCGAAAGCTACCGCCGTCGCGCCGCCGTGGCCGCCAGGAAAGCCGCCGCTGGGCATGGACAGACCGACGAACCGACTCCGGGACGTGGGGTACGCGCCGGGGCCGACCCCCACTCCCATCCTCGCCACCCGGCAAGTTGGCTATGGCGACGGCCCAACCCGCCACGCTCCATCGCCGGCGGCGGACGGAGGTCACAAGCATGAGGTCGGTACGCGGTCACGATTGGTCCGCGCACCGGCGGAAAGAACCGCGAGGGCTGCCGAGTGAGCGGGCCCGCCGGTCACCCGCCGGTCCATGTCGGAACAAGTTCCAACACGGAACGACGGGTAATGGTTACCCACCCACCCCGCAGCGACGCTCACGCTGGCACGGGGGTGGAGCACGGTACCGTCCAGCCTTGATTCCGTGCTCGGACCGTCCAACGAAGTAGGACCGCCTCACAGGCTCTCCAGGACGCTCAACCTGCTCCACCCATGCCACCTTGTTATCATCCCTTCGTTCACAACGTCGCGATCTCGTATTCTCACCTTGATTGTCGCTACGTCTCACCTTGATTGTCGCTGTGCACGTCATTTACTTCCTCCCTTGTCGGGGTTTTGGTGTCTCCGATCTCCGGGGCGTTGATGCCCCGGCCTCATTGAAGCCGATCCAAGAGGGACAGCACCAATTCCAAAGCGGTCGAGATCCCGGCTATAGTTCCGATAGTGCCGATGAGATGTCAGGCCAAGTTGGTATCTCCGAATCTGCAATCGAAAGCTCGACTCGAATCGCCTCGCGAAACTCCAAGAATTGCTTTTTGGTCACAGGAACGGACCCGTGTGCATATAGCGAGTTGTTCCGGGCATGCAGATGTTTCCTCAGCCGCGTGTAAATGCCGATGATATCGTCGGGAACATTATCATCATACCTCAGCATCTCGAAGAGCTTCTTGGTACCAAGTTCATATATGCCTTCCCTAGGTTTGCCGAATTCTCTCCTAATCTCCGCATTACGGTCCTTTGGCAGTGATTCGAACGGCACCTTGCCAAGTTCGGCGCCAAAGGATTGTCGTGCCAATCCTTGCGCATACAGTTCCACTGCTCTGTACAGTCGACCGACACCGTCGTCGTATCGCGATTGTATCGCTCTACGGTCGGCGTTGGCAATCAATTCCAGTATAGTATCTCGTCTGGGTGTAATTGAGCTGTACTTTGTCTGCTCACGGACTTTCGACCAGTGCTCGTGCAGCGCTAGCAACTCCTGCCAAAGGTCCCAGCTCAATATCTGTTCGAGAGCCTTGCGAAGTGGATTGAACTTAGAAATTGCTTTCTTGAAGTCAAAGCGATCACTGGCAGCCAATGCTGACACAAGGTCTGACAGGGGCCTAAGGCGGACTTGAACAGAATCGTCGCACCGACCAATGGCTTGGCCAAGGACACTAGCGGCCGAATCGGCGTAACTGTCATCCAGGAGTCTGGATGCACGCTCCAGTTCCCGTATGGCATACTTGTTCCACGGGTTCCGACATCCAATAATCCGTTCAGATCCTGTCACCACCACACCAAGGTTGTCTGCATCACGCTTCGTGCCTCCGACGTACCGAAAGTTGGACAGCCGTTCCACGCCGGCGAGTGCCAACGCTGCGGACATCGCCTTGGTCCCGCCGGTGATGTCCACGACCACGTCCGCGTCTGTCAAGGCTCGCCGACCCAGCCAGTCTATGAGACCTCGGCGAATCTCATAGTAGCAGGTGCCAATATCCTGATGATCGGTGATGACCAAATACTCCCATTGGAACTGATGAGGGAACTGTGGCAGGACTTCGGATTCCACTTGGCCCCTGGAACCATGTGACACGACGAAGAGAACAAAATCTGGACGTCCTTCGGTCAGTGCGGCACGAATTGGGGCTGGACTCCCACCAGCTGTCATCACCATGGCTGTCGCAGTCATCCGTCTTCCTCCCGGTTTGGCCATCTCATGGGCACGGCGAGCCCAAACGCGCCTTGAATGGGTCGGACGCCGCGTTGGGCGAGCACCTTGCAATCGGCATCATCCAACAAATCTTCGGGGCGAATCGGGCCGCCGCAGAATGACTGAGGTGGCCCCGAAGTGCGGAAGCATGCTCCCGGTTTGATCATTATCTGGGGACGCTTGAATACCACGCTGTCGTGGAATTCGGGCGCCATCTTGCCATATTTCACGAACGCTTGCCAGTTGCCGTCAATCGGATCGCTCGGAGCTGGCTGGTAGGTCGACAGCGACACGAAGCCGTTGGAATGCGGTACGTCGTCGAGTGCCGGGCAGGTTGACGGACCCCCGTTGACTCGGAAAGCTCCATGGCCGACCGATGCGTCTGCCCCGTATCCGGTCCGAGCAAGCATCTCCAGAGATTCCGTCAGGATGTCGAGCCCCCGGGTGGATCCGCGAGCGAAGAGGGTGAGACCGGCATCGCCACGAGTGAGCGTCGAGTAAGGCACTTCGAACAATTCGGTAGAGCCGTCGTCGCCCCCCGTGCCGCCTCGCGAGATGGAATTGCGGAGCCGAACGCGATCCCTGATGTCAACGCCTTCCTCCTTGTGGCGGCCGAGGTCGAGCACCGGGCGCTTCCCTTGCTGAAACGCTCGGAACTCTTGACGCCGAAGCCAGCGGCGTCGCTTAATCTTCTTTCGATCTCTGGGCTGCCAATCCCAAAGCAGAAAAAACACCACTGGGATCGGTAGGTTGTTGCCGGGAAACGCATCCGAAAGCACGAACGGGGGATCACCAGCGAGCCAAGGCTCCAGGAAGTCTCGCGCCAGAGCACGCGTGCCGTGGGAGCGGACCCAAGCACACGCGAGTGCGCCCAAGAGCGAGTCTGCTTGCCACGGTGTGCTCCAGACACCGCGAAGATCAAGCGTCAACCTTACCAGTGTTTCCAAGGTTCCCTGTCCAAGGTGAAGTCGCACAGGCTCACCGCACCCGAGCCGCGGCTCGTGCCGCCACCGAGACCGGTCATCGCAACGAGTCGGAGACCGTGTGCGACGACCGCTTGAAGTGCATTGCCACCCGTACGCCCCCCGTATCTGAAAGACTGATCGGCGTCGAACACCTGAAGGATTATCTCGCCCGAGAACTCGGCACCCGCAGCGACCCGCTCGTTCGTACGGGAATGCTGAGCCGCTCCGGTCTTACGGTTGATGACGTTTTCGGTTTTGTTTTCTATCCCATAGTCGCCATGCAGCGTGGCGTCCCGCACGATGATCCGAGACGGCCCGAGATTGGTACGAGTGTTCTTGTGGGCTCCAAAACCCGGCAGACGTGGCATTCGAATTTGCCGCAACCACAGGGTTCCGTACCGTGGTTGTGTCCCTTAGGTCCAAATCTGCCCGCGTCCTTCTCAAGCTCCGCACGCATCTTCCCTTTCAACGAAGAGCCTGGGATGTACGGGCGTCCGGTCAGGGGATTCTTAATTATTGGGTTGTCAGCACCGCCGATCACCAACTCGTCCTGAGATCCGCCGATGTGGAGCCCGCTCTCGCACCTGATTCTAAAGGACAACGTGTGGATCGAAGTTCTCTTCATGAGTGTCAAGGTCCTTTCTTGAGAAACTTAGCGCCGAATCCGACCAGAGCTTCGAAATGGCGCAAGAAACCAGCCAGGAAGGCTTGGCATGGGTCCGTGGAACTGAGCACGCGCTTAACGTTGTCGTCTATGAATCCACGAAACAGAGGGGGGATCTTGTTAGCCGCAGCGGCACTGTGAGCATGAGGACTCAGAGATGCAAACTTGGCAGAGACCTGTTGCCAGCTCTTCCCTTCCGCCTTTAGCTCGCGCTCAATCCCACGGCAATGGTTGAAAAAGCGTCGCATCTGACCGGTTGTGAGACTTGGATGACCATTGGCGAAGGCGCGAACGTAGGGTTCGAGCTTTTCCCTCGACACGAAATCAGTAAGTAGGTACGAGGACTCTGCCTCATCGACTCCGAAGTAGGAGGTGGGCAGCTTGGGCGGCATGGTTTGGCCGCGGTGAGAAGTGGGTTGCCGGCTCCTCACCGGCGTTGGTTTCGATTTGGTTTGCACACCTGCCTTCGCGAACGCTTCTCTCATACTACCTGCCATTGTCTTCCTTTCTGACTCCCTGTGTGGCCAACAACGCGTACCGCATTGTCGCTTTGGCCTCGTCGAGCCGTTGAATGTCTTCGTGATTTGCCAGGGATCGCAAGACATCCTCTGCCCACCGTGATACCTTGCGGTCGAATCTAGCCCCATGCCGGCCGATTTGGTAGCTCCAACGAGCCGCACGCAGCTTGACGTCGCTACTGCGATCAAGTAGCGTCAGCAGGCGTTGGATCAACGAGCGAGACATCGTGCCCGCGTCGACACTGCGTGCCAGTCGCTTTCCTTCGGAGATGACGGCACCGTGGCGTTTCCACGGCCAGGTCGCACCAAGGGAACTGCAGCTGTTCTTGTTCTCGACCTTCTTCGCATGATCCAGGAGTTCCTCGGCGCGACCCACCGCGTGACGAACGGGCAGGCGATAGGCCGCAAGCGCCACGCCTGCACAGAACGTTAGTCCAGCGTACCTCTGGCCCGGCCCGTCCTTGAACCTCCGATGAAGATCTCGCGCGAAGTCGAGGACGGTGTCCCATGGGCCAACGAGGAGGAGGTCGTCGCCTCCGGCGAAGACCGTGTAGATGCTTGGCCACGACGCGCCAATAAGGTCTTGAATCGACTCCGCGAAGAACGAATGAAGGTCCCTACTGAACTCGCGGAGCCTCACGGGGCCGTCATTACGCACAATCTTCTCTACGCGAAGCCCCACGTCATCAACGTCGGCCTTGAGAACGGCCAACCGACTCGCTCCTTGGGCCATCCTTGCAAGTTGTTCGAACGTCAATGGCCTGCCGGAGGATACCTCTCTTGGAATGCGCCGGCGTACCGGAAACGCATGGGGTACCGGAACCTCGTCGCCCGTTGTCGACACCGGCGCAAAGGTGGTTCCCAAAACGGTAGTCCTTGGCCCCCGCGGCTCAGAAGAAACGGTGCGCATCCACTTCCAGGTCGCCAGCTGTTCGCCCAGTCGGGTGCTCTGTTGACATCGGTCGCATTGGCGCAGTCCCGATTGGTCCTTGGTTGGGGCTCGGAAACGACCGCACAATTGACACAGGGGTACCACCGAGGGGAGATGCCACGCGTTCGGATTCCATGCGTCTCCGTTCTGAAGTATAACCTCCCAAGGGCGCCGCTTGAGATGCTCAAGTCTGCGATGCACCTGCTCGGCCGATCTGCCCCATGCCAGTACGATTCGAATCTCCCCCCCGAATTCATCGTGTAGTTCGCGTTGCATTTGACGTCGCAGCCGATCGAGCCGCGTCAAGTCAGCGCAGTGGTCGATGCGCAGGAAGAATCCACCACCCCCTCGGACCAGAACGTCACTGTCCGCAACCGAGAATGCCGCCCGCACTCTTGCGAGGGCGGCTCGCTCAACCAGCTCGACGACAAATGACCTCGCACGGAGACGTTTCGCCTGACCCTTTCCCTCCGGTCCGATTCCGAGCACGTAATCCTGGATGCCCGAGAGGTCCGCCTTGACGTAGATGGCTTCCTCCAGCTCCCGCTTCCGTGTCATTAGCCCGCCTCGGTGCCTTCCACCACTCCGAACATTCCCAGCCCGAAGTGACTGGCATATCCCAGGGCCAGTGGGCCTCGGAAGGGGTAGGGGAACTCGATTTCGATGACTGCTCCAGAGGCGTCCGGCTGCTCTTCCCGACCTCGCGAACGAAACCGGTGGAAGTTCAGCGCGCGTCGCCGCGTTCCGCCCACCATGATTTCCTGCCGTCTTTTCTCCTTCACGGTCACACCCTCCGTGTCGATTCCCCGTCGCTTCAGCAACCTGATTGCTTCACCCGCGTATCCAGCCTTCTTTAAGTGACCCGCGGCCAGGAATGGTGTCAAGCTCTCCCAATATCGGGAATGGCCCAGCATTCGGGAACTCCCCTCAAAGTCTTGTGGGTGCCCGAATCCCTCGAGAGCTAAGCGCCACTCGTCCACCTTGCGGCCAGGCGCTTTGCTGGACACACGAGAGGTTCGCCCTGGAGACAGCCACAGCCGGGTGATGAGATCAAGCCGCCTGCGGACGTCTCGACTCATGCCGCCCCCAATGTACACGATCAGGTGATCGATCCAGCCATCGCCGTCCGCGTCCTCGGGCAGCCAAAAGGCGTGGGGATGTGCCGGATCCCGTAACGGACGCCCGGCCTCGTTGCGCCCAGAAATCTGCCACGGGGCTTCGGGGAATGACTTGCCGGTTCGTTCATCAGTCCGCCATCCGAATTTCGACATTGCCGCCATCCGCATGACCTCGCCGATCTTGACGGCATCCTCAACTCGGGGAAGAGGACGTCCGGCGAGCAGGTAGCGTGCAACCGTGGGGGATCGATCTGACATCTGACTCCGTGCTTTGCGTGGTGAGTGGGACCGTGATACTACACCCGGGCGTGCTGCCGGGCTCAGTGCGTAGACCACCTCATGGGCTGTCGGAGGTTGACTCCACCCACGATTCTGCAGATCCGCCGTGTCCAGCGAAAGTGCATCCAGGAGGCGTGGCGGCAGAGTGTCAAGGCCGCTCTTGGTCGCCCGAAATGACTTCTCCACATTCTCTTGGAGCACCCCGGCAGTGAGGCGCTGCTTCTTCGTCCAAGTTGCCCGAATCTTCACTTCCTCTCGTCTCATTAGCCGCTTGCGTTCAGTCGCGTAAGCCCTCGGCGAACGTGACACCAGCACCCGCGTGGTCTGTCCACGGAACCCGCCCTCAGCTGGGCCACAGTTCGGCTCCACCTCAGTCTCCATTAGCACCTGGCAATCGGTCCAGCTCTCTGCCCGTCCGAGATATCCCATCCCGGAGGTGAGGTCGCGGGCGAGAGCCAGCGAACGGGTGTCAAGCGTGGTGTTCTGCCAGATCGCTACCACTTCGGCACATCGTGGCAGGCGAAGAAACGCATCAAAAATCAGAGTGGTCTTGCCCACCTTCCGTATCGGCATATAGTGGCGTGTATGGGCGTGGATCGCGCCTTCCGGGAGGCGCAAGACAGGCAGATCCTCCGCCAGTACGTCAATCAGCCGGGCAAGGTCATCTTCGCTCCAACGCTCTCGGTCGCCCTTCCGCCAATAGCAAGCGACCAGCGCCCGCAGTATCCGCCATGGCTCTGGCGGCCAAGCCACATCCGCTTCGTTGACGTTCCGACCCCACGGCGTAGCATGGTAGCGCCCGGCCGGAAACCGAAATGCGAGTGCGAACACGCTGCTATTTCTTGTAAGTGACGGTGAGCACACGGTTTTCCCCGAACTGTCCGGAATCGCCGACATCGGTAATCAACTTCCGGACTTCGGCCTCGATGAGGGTCAAATCCGGTAATATGAAACCGGTGGGCCGAATGATGTGGACTTCCATCACGTCCAGGTCACACGCGGTGCGAAGGCGGAGCCCCTCTGACAGGAACTTCTGGATCTTGAAGAAAGAGAGGAGGATCAGGAGTCGTTCCACGTCGGTCTTGAAGCCGTATGCGCGGATCTGCCGGAGATCAAGGTTGAAATATGCTGTGATCCTTCGAGCCGTCCATTCGTCTCGTGGGAAGGGGACATTCCCGTCTCCCTGCTTCCGATCGGGGTCAAGGCGATTGAATTTGACTCCGCCACTTACTGCACGCTGGGCTCCATCGGCCTCGATGAAAGATGAGAGCGCACGTGGGAGTCGAATCACTCCGGCGATTTCCTCAAGGAATACGCCGTGAATGAGGCTGTTGACATCATATCTGAGCAAGGCCGGAACGAGTTGCTTACGAACGTCAAAGGCCTGACCCTTCTCATGGCCAATCGCTTTCTCGATTCTACCGAATCCTTCGGCGCGAGCGATGTACTCGGAGTTGAGCCGATGCGCCTCGAGAACCGAGTTTGTTTGACGGTTTCCCTGGACGCCTACGTACGGCAGACCCTTCAGAGGCTCGACCCAGTCGTCCTCGACCTCATCCCAACACACCGCCTCCAGCCGGTTCGCCATCGACTGGGCGCTCTCCACCAAGACAGTTTGGCCGGTGCCATCAGGCGACTCGTAGACAGCGTGGCCAAGGTTGGGGAACCCGGTGGGTTGAAAACGGGATCCTTGGATGGGACGCAGCGATGCTTCCATGAGCAGGCGCGGCTCGCCCGCGAGTGGGGAAAGGTCAACTGCCATTGTCATGTCCCTCGTTCGATTGGTGATTCTGGGAAGGGTCTGGGTAGACGCGGTTGATCAGGCGCGTCAGCGCGCGATCATGCACCGGGATCAGCAAGGCCGCGGCCAAGCGTTGGGGAGAAACGCCCACTCCGATTCGGCGAGCCGATGGTGCCGACCGATTGCCACCGGAGATAACTGGATCGAAGGGGGACGGCAAGCCGGAAGCACGGGCGCGGGCGAAGGCTGTTCGCACCGTTCGGTTGATTGCCCGCCCATTGGTGTTATTGCCGCTTCCTCGCAGTTGAGAGATCAGTCCGGGGGGAATTGGGATCGTTGCGCCGACGGGGATCGCTCCTATGCGAACAAGAGCCCTGTTGGGCGAGAAGATCGGCTTGAGCACCTCGTACGCGAAAGGAAGTGTGACCCTTTCTGGTGCTGGTTCCCTTTTCTTGTTCTGAAACCGGACCGGCCGTGCCCACACCATTCCGGCTAGGAGTGCAGCGCAGCGGCGGTCGTCAAACCCACCTCGAAGGAAGGCGGCCACGTCCGACAGCCGGGCAAAGCCTGCGCTGTCGAGCGGCTTGTCTTCCAGTCTGCGAACCGACGCCTCCACAAGTCGGCGTTCCAGCACGGTGATCAGGTTACCCACCAGTCCGCCGTGACCCCACACAACGGTCGGAGGTGTCTTCTCTGCGAAACCTGACCGGCGTCTATTGGTGAGCGGCGCAAGGTGTGCCGCCATCGGTGGGGCTTCATTGGGACTTAGCGTCTGCTCGACACGATCGGGAATACCGAGCCCTGCAAGGGCGGCGGCGATTCGGAATTCCGGGCTGCCATCGTCGGCAGAAAAGAGCCACTCGCGGGAAAGAAGCGGAGGTGGTCGCATAGCGCTGCGGGCTTGCTGGTTCGGCACGAGCCACTGAACGAAATCTCCGATTCTGGTCAATCCACACCGCGCTCCCCGTGCTACTAAGGCTTGGCTCCCCTTCGTCATTTGAAACAGCGCATCCTCAATCTGACGAATCAATGTGCGCCCTTGAGCAGGACATCTTTTTCGGTTGGATGTCCAACTGCGCACGCTGTTCAACCATCCGTGCGCGTCCAGATCGGAAGTCAAGTCCCTTCGAGTCCTTTCTGGGATAACGAAACGGCCAAGCGGTGTCGCTTGATGTAGTTGGTTGCGACCCGGCACAACAAGCGTATAGCGCTCGAAGGCGCGGATGCCCCGTTGGAGACCCAGTCGGCTGATAGCACGGGCCGCGTCAAGGCCATTCTGAGCCGCTTGACGGCCTATCGTGAGTCGTCCCTCAGCGAAAATCGAGGCAACCTCGCTAGACGCTGCGGGCCTATCCCAGAGAGGCGTCCAGATTTCTCCTCGTGCGCGGTTACGGTCGTCACCGGAGAGGCGTCCAGCACCGGCTGTTGTTGGTCGGAAGGAAAACGGAAAGGCGCCTCGATTTGTTCCCGCAACAATCCAACGTCGAGTGAGCGCGCCCACAAAAACGAGTATGCCTTCCATCCCCAAGATTTGATCCCATGAGTTTAGCGGACTACCGGTGCTCTCATATCCGGTGGTTGCATTATACCCGCCGTGTCCCGGGGTATACATGCCCATCGAGCCTCTACCTCGAGTCAGATGCGTGAATCCAAAAAGCGCTGACTGTAGTTCAGCTGCCGTATGGTCTCTCGGCGTGCCGTCCGCCAAGTCGATAACTCTAGTGACGTGCGTTGCATAATTGACGCCAAAATCTCGACTGCCGTCCACGCCTCCTGACACGAGGAGCGGCGCATAAACAGGGTTGCTGGCAAGGGCAACACAAGCATCCATGTACACAACATGTTCGGTTGTTGTTTGTGACCGAAGACTTGGCAGAAGCAAGGTTGACTTGATCAGTTTCTCACGTGTGTCCACAGATCCCTTCTCTTCCTGACAGTCTTGCCTCGCCTTGCCCTGCAACGTCTTGATGCGCTTTCCAAGCGATTTGGATTGTGCACGCAGATCGTCTAAGGTCGTCAGAAGCCGCGTTCCTCGGAGCACATGAATGGTTGAGCGCATGTTTCTCAAGCGCGCTGCCTTGCTGTGTTCGATTTCCCGGATCAAGACCGCGCCTTCGCGCGTGGAGTCTTGCCCTGTATCACCTTCCAAGAACCCAGCTCTCCCATTCCACGGCGCGATGATCGGACTCGGAGCATAATCATGCAGAAAGAACGCCAGCACCTCATCCCGTCCGAGCGACGTGCGCAGGTGAAACCGTTCGTCCTCCCACCAACCGCGGACGTATGGATCTGCCGGTGCGCCCCGAATGTTGTTGGCGTCTGACGACAGCAGGCGCAGCACCCCGAGCGCCTTCAGGTACGATGCCAGTGGAGTGGGGGCGCAGCCTCGGAGCACGAGATGATTATGCGTCATCGTACGCCACCTCGCGTTCCTTCGCGGACGCACGCCAATCCGCAATTCGCAGCACGGTCTCGAGCCACGCCAACCGGAATGGACCATGCAGAGCAAGTAGATCTCGAGTACGCTCCGTCCAGCTCTCCTTGGTCACCTCGTCCCATCCCATTTCCATAATGGCGAGCGTCAGCCGGCCACCTTCCCAACGTTCGCCTCCAGCCAGATCAACGGTCGGCAATTCGTCGCCCTCCCAGATCCCCCTCGCGAACCGATCACCCGCCCGTTCCGGGTCCTTCGGGCCCGATTCGCGGGGTAGCGCCCGCAGGTTCATTCGCACCTTGCCATGGTGAGCGGCGATCAGGTATGCAACCAAATCCGCTTCACGCGACCAGCTCCCTTGCGAGAGAAACGCCAGCGCGGAAGCCAGTTCATGCCGGAAGTAGGCGCGACCATGCCGCAGGTTCTGCTTCACCGTCTTGGCGAGAAAGTCCTCGTCCGACGCAGAATCGCCGGTAAGCCCCTGCATCATCGTGTCCTGGAAAACATCGTGTGCCTTTCCCAGGTCGTGCCACCGAGCCGCCCGCACGATGAGGCTCGTCGTCTCGGAATCCACCTCGAGGGCTAGGCAAAGCTCATCAGCTTTATGGGTAACATGATCAAGGTGGTCCGTGAGACGGACCACGGAACCAACTGTGCTCATTGAATCGTCGCCGAAACCCTCGGATTCCTCAGTCACGCGATCGAGCGGATCATCCGGTTCGGGCACTTCCGTTGGCACGTCCTTCGGGGCTCCTGTAAAGCCGGTATCTTCCCGATATCCTCCCGCCCGCACATCGGCCAGCAGCGTCATACCCGGCCATGGATCGTCCCGGAACGGCATCCACCCGCGAGGCTCGTTGCCGGCCCGCTCTTGTTGGCGTCGCCATTGAGGATCCCGCGCCAAAAAAGACAGGGCCGTGCCGCTTCTTTTTGGCCAGATTCTTGGCCTTCTTGGCCCAGTTCCTGGCCGCACCAATGGGTACGGCACAGAGCTCCCGGCGGCTGGGCTTGATTACGTCGTCGTTAGATGCCGACAAGTCGCGCCAGAACACACGGATGTCGGTGTCGTCGGCGTCGCGGACATAGGGCGAGATGTCCACGTCAAAGCCCGTCAGGTCGGGATCCGTGTCGAACAGATCATCCAGGTCCTTTCTACGCACTACGCGCAGCGAAGGACCGATATCCGTTGTCGCTGGAAGATGGACGGAGGCGGCATCATTGAGCGTAACCAGCCTCTCGCGCGCTTCGTGCAGTTCCTCCCGTTCGTAGGGAAGCGCTACGGTAGTCGCTTGCTTCTCCACCTTCTTGGCATCTCCCTCCAGCCTCCCGAACAGGTCGACCCAGAAGACGCGCGCGCCGCCTTCCACCTCCGCTCGCCTATTGGCGCGTCCGAACCGCTGCACCAGGGAAGACCACGCGGCGAGTTCCGTAAACATTACGGCCGCGGATATGTCGACGCCCGCCTCGACCGCTTGGGTGGCGATCACGACGATGTCGGATTCGGCTCCGGGTCCGGCCACCTTTGCCATCTCGCGCTCTCGGTCCGCCGGACGAAACCGCGAGTGAATCAGCGCCAGTTCAGTGTCGTCGTCCTTGCCCTTCTTCAAGAGCTCGGACACCTGGGCGTATAGTATCTGAGCCCGCTTGACCTGATTGACGATTACGAGCGTCATGTGGCCGGGGCGGTGCTTGTTCACGACGGCCTGTGCCAGTTGTGAGAGGTATGCCTTCTCGTCGTTTACCGTACCCGATACGGGGGCGTCTCCGATCCGATGCAGATGCTTGGGGGCTCGGGCAAGTTCCAGCAGACGGTTGTCGGCCGCCATCTCTGGATCAACCCTCATCACCTTGGTGGGTTCGGGTGCTGGGTGGTCGACCGTCTCCAGCCATTCGGGTTGAAGCGTCGCCGAGATCCAAAGGCTCCGAGACCGCCGTCCCTTGGTTCGAAGGCTTTGCTGCATGGACTCCTCGAACTCATTCCGACGGAATGCTTCCAACTGGGCCGATGTCGCGCGTCCGGCTCCCATGAGCTGAACCTCGTCGAATACCCATTGGGCATCCTCGTGAAGCACGGCGAATTCCATCGGCCAGATCGCCCTTGAGGAGGCGTAACCGCGCATGAGCGCACGGCTCAGCAGCATGTCCTGAGTGCCAACGATTACGGCGGGGCGTTCTGGAGCATCCAGCCATCCACTCGGATCGGAACCGCCCATCAGGATGTGCAGGTCGTCTGGATGTGGAATAAAGTCCCGTGGACCAGAAAAACCTGCATCGTGGTGGATTCGGGTCAGCCACCCACGGATCTCATGCTCCGTTTGCTCGACCAGCGTACGCATCGGAAGGCACCACACGAGGCGCCGGGGCGTCCGTTCCGGCGCGCGAAGCCGGTGAAATACCCAACCCAATGTCACGCCAGCGGTCTTTCCCGATCCCGTGGGGGCGACGAGCACTTCCGGCCAATCCCCGTTGGCGAGATTCCGTTGCCATTGGTGCGGATCCACGGCTTTGCCGAATGCCACCGCGAAGAAATCGTCGAAAGGGGGCCACTCGCTTTCCATCCCGCCTACCATTGCGGTATCCTCCCTTCCCGGACGTTGCCCGGCCAATCCGGACGCGCCCGCGCGGTGCATTTCACCCAGCGCGCATCCACCTCGAATTCAAGTTCCGGTTGGTTATTCGAACGTAGCACTCGGCGAGCCATAGTGAGACCGTAACCGTATCGCTGGACCAACCCGGAGACCCGCATTGCCTCTGCCAGTCCGGGGTTTCGGTAGCTAGTGTGGGCCGAAGTTGTCGACGGTGATGTCGCCAAAAGGCCCTCCAGGGTTGATGATCTCAATGTGGCTTGTGAACCAATATACCTGGATGGGACTGTGCGACGACGGATACTCGTAGGCCCGGTGCATGACGGCGTTGCGAACAAGCTCCTGTATCGCGTCAAAGGCATAGGTGCTACGTCGAATCTCGGTCGTTTGGGCACCGGTCTCCACCGAGGTCCGAATGTGACTCCGAATCACCGCATCGACGTTGTACAGAGAATCGGGAACTGGACCATCGAAGCGAGCGACATCCACGATGGGACCGCCCCTATCCTCCCCGGCAAAGCGCACGAACTGAATGTAGGCACACGGAATGAAGTCCATTGGTTTCGCGGAGAGCATCAGCACGCCCAATCCCGTAGGTGTGGGGTCGTCCACGCTCGCGATCATCTTGGTGGCAGCCAGCCGCTCCTCAATCGTGCGATCGTTGCGCGCAAGCGTGTCAGGATCGACTGCCTTCGGGAGGTACAGATACTGGAACCGGCCAAGATCAAGGTCATCCAGCTTGGCCGACCTGACTGGCTGGGCATCGAACGGGGGTCTCCATGCCGTCGCTTCTCGTTCAGGATCCGTTCGTCCTGTGCAGTGGCCAGCGCACGACGCGGTCCCACGCGCGTCCAGATTCGACCTCGATAACGAACCGGGGGCGAGTCTGACGGACTCACGGTAACCACGGCCACGTCGTGGCCACGAAGTTCACGTTTGGCCACCGTCATGGTCGGGGGAGGCACGATGTTTCCGTCGGTCTTGCAGTGCGCCAACTTGAGTAGCAAGGCGTCGTTGACTTCCATGTCCACAGGGGTGCCGTCGTCATCTACCCCGACGAATACGACGCCCGCACGGCGATGGCCGGGCAGGTCGTTGGCGAAAGCGCAGATCGCCTGCCGAACCGAATTTGGCGCGTCACCCGCAAGGGTCGCCTTGCGTTCGACGAGATCCAACTCCATGTCGGCCATCATGGCCTCGAGTTGGGCGTCGGAATAGGGAGTGGGCTCGGTTGTTCTCACGGATCCTCGCGCATTGAGGCATCGCTCCATTCGTGCTGCCAGTAGTATAGCAAGACCTCGCTCGCTCCGAAGAATCGAAAGCTCACCACAACCGCCCCACCGGCACCGCCCACAGTCGATACCGGCAGATTGAAGATACACGAGCCGCGAAATGGAAGAAAGTGTGAGCGGCGGGCCAACTTCAGCGTCCCGGGCGGGGGCGCTGGGCCGCTCGTTCAGTCCCCCAGGTCCACCACCCTGATGTTGCGCCACCTCACCTTGATGCCACCGCCGTCGTGGATCTGGAGTGCGATCGAACCTTCGGCCTCGCCGATCTTGTCGTCCGTGAAGTCAACCATGCGGACGCCGTTCAGCCACGTCGTCACCCGGTCGCCGACGGCCCTGACGCGCATGGCGTTCCAGTCTCCCATGCGCAGCGCGTCGTCGAGTGCGGGGTCCGGCTGCACCAGCCAACCGCGCCCGTACGACTCGTAGATGCCGCCCGAATAGAGACCCGGCGGCGCGACCTCGGCCTGCCAGCCGCTCACGGTGGTGCCGTCTACCGAAGAGCGGAAGAACACGCCGCTGTTGCCATCGGCCTCCTGCTTGAATTCGAGCGTCAGGTCGAAGTCGCGATACGACTGCGCCGTCGTCAGGTACCCGTATTGCGCGTCGGGGCCACTCGCGCACACCAGCTCGCCGTTCTCGACGTACCAGCGCTCGGTCCCGTGAACCTGCCAGCCGTCCAGGTCCTCGCCGTTGAACAACGACACCGCATCGATTTCGCGAATCTTGAGGTTGCGATAGTAGACGTTGCGGCCATGGTCCTGGAGGCCGATGGGACCCGACTCGGCCCGACCGTACCGCGGGAACGGCGCGAATTTGCTCGCCGCGACCAGGGCTTCCCAATCGGGCGAGCCCAGCTCGTACCGTACCGTAAGGTCGCCGTTGAGCCAGTGTTCCACCACGTTGCCGACCACCCGGATGCGACCCGTGTTCCACTCGCCGGGTCCGTGCAGCACCTTGTCGCCCGCCGCGTGCAGGTCGTAGTTGTCGCCGGTGAGGTGGGTGTTCATGTCCATGGTCCCCATCTCGACGTACGCCGGATCGTCAAGCACCTGGTACTCGGGCGCGTTGTGCCAAATGGCCGCGCCGTCTTCCTCGATCACGCGGTACAACACGCCGCTGTTGGCGACGTCCGACAGCTTGAAGTCGAACTTGAAGTCGAAGTCGGTGAAGGCGTCGATCGTGACGATGTCGCCGCCGATCGGCACGTCGGGATCGGTTGCCGTGGCCCCCACGACCAACGTCCCGTCGATGACCGCCCAGCCGGTGTCGGGGAAGGCGGCTTGGTTGTAGCCTCGCCATCCGGTGGTGGTCTCGCCGTCGAAGAGCAGGCGCCAGCCCGCAGCCGCCTCGGCCTCGGTGAGCGTGTTGGGCGCTGCGGCAGCGTCCGGCTGGGCCGGCTGGGCAGCCCGGTCCCCGGGGTCGGCGCACGACAGGAACAGCGTCGCGACCAACAACGTCTTCAGTCGTCTCATCACAGTAGCCTCATGGCGTCGGGGTCCCAGCGTACGATGCGATCGTCGAAATAGGCGAGGTTGCACGCCAGCGCCGGGGCAGCCGCGCGCAACCCGAACGCGGCGTCTTCGCGCACCGGCGGGCCGCCCCGCATGGCCTCGAAGAAATTGTGGAAATGGTCGACGTGCGCGCCGCGGTAGCCGTTTTCCACCTCGTAGCGAAGCTCGCCAGGCGGCCGCATGCGCACCCGCGCGGGGAGCTGGTCATCGTCCGGCGCCGCGTCGGCCAACTTCTCTTGCGAGAAGGCGTCCATGGGGTCGGTTGCCAGATTCTTGCGCAGCACAACCTCAGTCCAAGTCACGTCCATGGCTCCTTCGCTGCCCACGAGTCTGAGAAACGTGCTGCCCGAGGTTCCGTCAACGAAGTTCACGCGCAGCGAAAGGTTGAAGGCCGGGTGCGTGTTGGTCTCTGGGTAATCGAAGACGCCCAGCAATACGTCGGGGACCTCACGCCCGTCCTTCCAGTAGCGCAGTCCTCCGGCGGCCTGAATGCGGGAGGGTCCGTTCGAGCTGACCACAAAGTGAAGGCTGGAAAAGAGATGCACGAACAGGTCGCCCGCCACGCCGGTGCCGTAGTCGCGATAGTTGCGCCAACGAAAGACGCGCAGGGGATCGTAGGGACGATTCGGGGCCGGCCCCAGAAAGCGTTGCCAGTCAACGGTTTGCTCGGATGCGCCTGTCGGAATGGGATACTGCCAGGCGCCGATGGGATCGTTGCGCGCCCAAAAACCTTCGGCGTAGTTGAGCTCCCCGATGGCGCCTTGCTCGTAAAGCTCCTTGGCCTTCTCGTTGCCGAGCGAGCTCATGCCCTGGCTGCCCACTTGAAACGCTTGGCCGGATTCCGCTTGCGCCGCGATCAGATCGTGGCCTTCGGAAATGTCGTGCACCATGGGCTTTTCGCAATAGACGGACTTGCCGGCGCGCAGCGCGTCGATTGAAATGGGTTGATGCCAGTGGTCGGGCGTTCCCACGATGACCGCGTCGACGTCGTCTCTGGCGAGCACTTCGTTGTAGTCGCGCGTGGTGAAGATGTCGCCGTGACGCTCGCGGGCGGCCTCCAGACGGCCGTCGAATATGTCGCAGGCGGCGACCAGCTCGACGCCGGGAATGCGCAGCGCGGTGGACACGTCGGCCATGCCCATGCCGCCGGCGCCGATGACGGCCAGGCCGATGCGGTCGGAGGGGGCGAGGGGCCGGTCGGGAGTGTGGGTGTGCGACGGTTTGCGCGAGAGCTTGCGGGTGGCAACGCCCGCCGAGGCCAGCGCGGGAATGCCGGCGGCGAGTGCGGAACCCGTCGCGACGGCGCGAACGAACGTTCTGCGGCTGCTGGCGGGTGTGGCGGGTCGTCCGGCGGGTGCGGGTGCGGATTCTGTCTTTTTCGTCGGATCCATGGCTGTGTGCAAGAGGGTGACGGGGCTGCGACCGGGTATTTTGCAACGTAAGCCTTTGCCGTTGCGGGCGCTACACCACCACTGTCCCCGCCGTGGTCGTCAGCTCGGCGAACAGCTCGGACAACCGCTCCGTCATCGGCCCCGGTCGGCCCTCGCCAATGGGGCGGCCGTCGATCTCGGTGACGCTGGCGAGCTCGCCCATGGTTCCCGTGCAGAACGCCTCGTCGGCGCGATACGCTTCGGTAAGCGACAGGTCCTTGACCCTGAACGGGATGCCGTTGTCGCGACAAAGGTCCAGCACGGTTGCGCGGGTAACGCCCTCCGGGCACGCCACCGCGCGAGGCGTGAGCACCACGCCCTGGTGCACCACGAAGAAGTTGGTCGCGTTTGTCTCGGCGATGAAGCCGCGTTGATCGAGCATGAGCGCGTCGTCGGCCCCCGCCGCGTTGGCCTCGATCTTGGCCATGATCGATTGCAGGAGATTGGCGTGATGGATCTTGGGATCGAGCGCGTCGGGCCCGAATCTGCGCAAGGCGCTGGTAACGAGGCAAAGACCGGACCGCGCATACACGGGCTGCTTGTGCTCGGCCGCGACGATGAGCGTCGGCCCGGACTGGTTGAGCCGCGGGTCCATGCCGCTGGTGTACTTCACGCCGCGCGTAAGCGTGAGACGAATGTGGACCCCGTCGCGCATCTGGTTTGCGGCCAGCGTAGCGCGGATTGCCGCAACGATGTCCGCGTCCGACGGAATCCGGGCGAAGGCCAGCGCACGGGCCGAGCCCCGCAGGCGCGCAAGATGCTCGTGGACTTTGAAAATGCGGCCGTCGTACAGGCGCAACCCCTCCCACACCGCGTCGCCCCCCTGGACGACGGAATCGAAAACGCTGACGGCGCCCCGATCGCGATGCATCAGCTTGCCATTGACGTAGACAAGCAAATCGCGATTGCGTTCGTCGAAGTTCTGCAACATTCTAGCCTCCCAGGGCCGTTGTCAACGCTATTGCTACGTGCTGGATCTCCGCATTGGTCAGCTCGGCGAAGACCGGCAGTGCGAGCACTTCGCTTGCAGCCCGTTCGCTTACTGGAAGATCGCCGGGCCGATAGCCAAGACTTGCAAAACACTCCTGAAGATGCAGCGGCACCGGATAGTAGACGGCCGTCCCGACGCCGGCAGCTTGTAGGCGGCTTTGCACAAGATCGCGTTCAGCTGCGCGCACTACGAATTGGTTGTGCACGTGACGTTCGGCGACGACCTTGGGCAGCACGAGACCGTTACCGCGTTCGGCGGCGACTTGGCCCAGCAGCCGACGATAACGCGCCGCGTTGCGGATGCGCCGGTCCGTCCACTGGTCCACGTAGGGCAGCTTGGCGTGAACCACCGCAGCCTGAAGCGCGTCGAGCCGAAAGTTCCCGCCGACGATCTTGTGCCGATAGCGCGTGGTCTCGCCGTGCATGCGCAAGGATCGCAACTTGGCGGCGCGTGCGGGGTCGTCCGTAACCACCATGCCGCCGTCGCCATACCCCCCCAGATTCTTCGTGGGATAAAACGAGAAACACCCATAGTGCCCCATCGATCCCGCGCGCCGTCCTGCACGCCGGGCGCCGATTGCCTGGGCCGCGTCCTCGATCACGACAAGGCAGTGTCGTCGCGCAATCCGCATGATCGGGGTCATGTCTGCCATTTGACCGAAGAGGTGGACGGGAAGGACGGCCCGCGTCGCACTCGTGATGCGGTCCTCGATCAAGGCCGGGTCAATGTTGAACGTCGCCGGATCAATGTCCACGAAGACCGGCGTGGCTCCGACCCGATAAATGGCTCCCGCGCTCGCGAAGAACGAAAACGGCGTCGTGATCACCTCGTCGCCGCGACCGATCCCCTCGGCCATGAGCGCGACCAGCAACGCGTCGGTGCCCGACGAGACCCCCACCGCGTGGGCACTGCCCACGTATGCGGCCACCGCCTCTTCGCACACCTGCACCGCGGGGCCGAGCACGAAACGCTGCGACGCGACGACCCGGCTCAGGGCCGCGTCGATGTCGCGCTTGATCGAGGCGTACTGCCTGGCGAGGTCGAGCAGGGGTACTTTCATGGGTGCCGTAAACTACAAGGGCCCAGCCTGGAGCAGCACGCCATGCCGTTTGATCGGCCGTTGGACCGCATCGCGATCGGGAGCTGCGCGGCGCTCGCAGCCTTGCTGACCGTAGCCGCGCTCCTGTACGGAGGACGGGGATCGTTCCACGTCCTTGCGACCGAGGTGACGCCGACGGTGGAGGTGGCCGGGCTGCCGCCGGCCGCTGGGGCTGCGGGGCGAGCCGAGCTGGCCGACCTCGACCGCCTCGCCGGGACGACCCTGATGCTGCTGCTTCTCGGTTCCCTCACCGTGTTGGCCACGCTGCTGGGCGTCGTGTCGGCCGAGAACCTGTGGCTGCAAGGTCGCCGCACGATCGAGGTGGTGTTGGGCGCGCCCCCGGCGCGGCTGGTGGGAGGGACCACGCGGCTGTGGCTGCGGCGCATCGTCGTCGCGTTGGCGCTGGGCGCCCTCGGCGCGGCGGGGGCAATCATGCTGATGGCGTGGGCCTCGCCGCCGGGCATCTCGTTCGCGCGCCCGTCGCCGTGGCCTCCCTTGGCCAGCTTGGCGGCGGTGGCTGCGGTCGTCTTTGCAATGGCCGTGATTCCCGTTGCGGCGCTCTACCGGCCCGGCAAGCCCCTGTTGCGGCAGGCGGAGAGCCAGCACGCCACCGATCCGCGCCCGCGACAGTTTGGCCGCGTGGTCCTGATCACGGCGCAGATCGGCATCACCGTCGCGATCGTTACCGGATCGGGGCTGCTGGTGTTGGCGCGGGGGGTGCCCAGCCAGGGCGCGGGCGTCGCGTTGGATGCAGCTGCGACCGCCGAGCCCGTCACGCCCGTCGCGCCTGCCGAGCCGACGGCTGGGGGCGACGTCCTGGCGCTGATCTCGCCTGTCGGGGGCGACCCGAGCGGCTTGGCCATGCGTTATGCCGCCGCATTGGCGTCGCTGCGGGCTGCGCCCGCGCTCGAGGCCGTGACGATGGCCACGCCGGGCGCGTGGATTGGCCGTGGCCCCGAGGTCCGGGCCATTAACGAATGCGGCCGATGTTCGACTGGCGGGATGCCGCAACCGATCCGCATCGCCCGCGCGAAATACCATGCCGTCATGCCGGGGTACTTCGCCGCGCGGGGGTGGTCTTTCGTTGACGGGCGCGGGTTCGGGGACCTTGCGGGCCCGGACCAAACCGGCACTGACGCGGAGGGTGCTGCTGGCCTGGACGGCGCCGACGTGGCCGGCGAAGTCGTCATCAACGAAGCGTATGCGCGCCGCGAATTCCGGGATCCGCCGGCGGTGGGGAAGCAGGTCGCGATTGGCGACATAGGGAGCGACTGGTACCGGGTGGTGGGGGTCGTGCGCGACGGCCCCAGCGGTGGCCTCGGGGCGTCCGGTTCGCGCTACTCGATCTACTTTTCCACGCTTCAGCACCCGCCGGCCCAGGTGGAGATCGTGGCATCGGTAGCGGGGGACTCGGCGGATCCACTGGACGCGGTGCGCGAACCGCTGGCCTCGCTGACGACGCACGGCTTGCAAGTCGACAACCTTTGCCCGGCGCAGGACGAGATCGCGCGCGTCTACGGCACCGCCCGGTGGCTCGGTTACGGGTCGCGAGCGGCCGGGCTCCTGGCTGCGGGCGTAGCGCTGACCGGCATGATCGGCGCGCTGCGCAACCATGTGCGGTCCCGGCGTCGCGAGCTCGCCATCAGGTCGGCATTGGGCGCGAGCCCCGCCCGGCTGCGTCGCATGGTGCTGGGCGAAGCCGTGCGAATCAGCGCGATCGGGGTGGGGCTGGGTCAGTGGGTGGCGATGTTGATCGTGGGGGTTGTGGGTCCACCGGGGGTTCCGGGTTTCAGTGTGCCCCTGTTCGTCGTCACGTCGGCGGTGTTCATTTCGGCGGCAGTTCTGGCGGCGCTGCCGGGGGCGAGGATCGCGGCCGGGAGCGACACGGCGTAAGGCTGCGTAGCCCGCGGTTCGCGGGCGTCAACGATTCTCCAATCAACCGGGAAACAGCATTTCGTTCAGCCTCTGCTTCCACTCCTCCTCGTCCACGATCTCGAAGCGCACGACCTTGCCCTTCATCGCGGGCACGAACTCCGCCCATTTGGTCTTGCGAGCCTGTTCGGAACAAATATCGAACACCGAGCGCTTGTACTCGGTGTCTTCCGCGCCCTTCAGGTGTATGCCCTTGGTCTCCAGGACGAAGACCTCGTGGAACGGGTCGTCGATCCCTGGTTCCTCGGCCTTCAGCGTCATGATGAAGTCTGCGTAGATCCGTCGCGGCTTCCAGCCCTGCACGAAGTAGTCCTTGCGGGCGCGATTGCGATACCAGAAGAAGAGTCTCGCCTGCTGGTCCAGGTACGTCGCAACCTTGTTCTCGAGCGGATTGAGCTCGTCCTCGGTGATCTTGTCGAACAGACTGCGTTGGTAGGGGCTGCCGTCTTCGCGGTTGGCCAGCTTCGCTTTCGGCGCTTCGGTCTCACGTGGAAGACGGGTGAAGTCCGCGTCGCTCGTTACCACCAGGAACCGCATCTCCTCGCTGTCCAGCAGGCTTGCGAACACCTTGCGCGAAAGTCGGTCGCGCTCCCGCTCCAGGCGCCGTCGCAGCGCTTCGAGCACGAAGCCGTAGTTCGCGCTCACATGTGGGGCGGAATGACGTGCCAACAACGCCTCGAACGCCCGCTTCGCAAAGTCGTATCCGCGCCACGGATTCGGCACGACCTCCAATAGGTGCCTGGCGGCAAAGTAGAGGTTCGGCGCGGTGGTTGCCTGCTCGATTTCATTCCCGCGCTCTGCCACCGTCTCCAAGGCGGCCGTCCGCTCGCCCCCCTCCAGGTCGGCCCGCATCTCAAAGTCGACGTCGGCGCCCATGCCCAGCGCAAGGTCGGCCAGCGGCGAGATGTCGATCTCGTCCCACGGCACCCGCGACAGGATATCCGATTCGTAGCTTACCGGACGCCACTCCCCCTCGTCGCGAATCATGAAGGCCGGAAGAACAAGGTCGCGAGCCGCCCGCGCGTACCTCCCCCGCTGCCGGGCGGTCAGCTTCTCGGTGGGTCGTGGAGGCCGATCTTCAGCGTTGATCACCTTGCCTTCCAAGCCCTGAAGACCCTCCAGCCCGAATCCCTTTCTGACATCTTCCAGCAGTGAGTATCCCCTTCGCCGGAAGCAAAACACATAACTCTCGTCCAACCACGACACCCCGGTCTTCGTCGCGTAAGGCTGCCTGAGAATGCGCCCGACAAGCTGCGTGATCCCCGTCCTGGAGGTTGGGTTGGTAAGGACCGTCAGGACATATGCGAACGGACAGTCCCATCCCTCCTGAAGCGCTTGCTTGGTAATGATAAACCGTATCTGACAATCCCGCGCAAGCAGACCGCCAACATCGTCCACCTTCTTAAGCTCGTCGCTTGCGCTGGTCTTGATCGCAATGTGCTCCGGCAGGATCCCCGGGTGCATCATCAAATACTCGCGCACGTCTTCGGCATGAATGAACCCTGCTCCGCGCTGTTGTCTGCCCGTGCGTTCCACTTGAATCACGCAGATGGGCCGGATGTATACGCCCGTGTCTTCTTCGTGCCGGCGCGCTTCCGCCTCCAGTCTGTCGCGGTGCTCGACCGAAGCGAGCAACGTGTCCCTCCAGTCGTCGCTCGCCTTGTTGTGGATGTGCAGATCGAGCTTGATCATCTCTTCGGCGTTCAGCTCCTGGCCGCGGATGTCCACCAACACGTTCGCGCCCTGTGCAGGCGTGGCGGACAGCTCGACGATCATGCAGGGATTGAAACCTTCGAGCGTAGCCTTGGCATTCTTGCTGTACGCTTTGTGGCCTTCGTCGAGGATGATCAGCGGCCGCAGCAGCCGCAGCGTGTTGCCGAGCGAACTCTTGACGTGTCGTCCCCAGAAACCAGTGGTTTGTTCGAAAGTGTCGAGATTCGGAGTCGTCGCGAGCAGTGCCGAATGGCGCGTCAGGTCGTCATCGTCGGGAAAGAAGTGGTCGAATCCGCCGCTGTCGCGGAACATGCGCAGGGTATCCTTCGTCTGCCGGTTCGCCGACGGCAGCATGAGCACCAGTACACAGAGGTTTTCGCGCACGTCGCGCGGGCTAAATGCGGTCGTCTTCTCGAACACGCGGGTGCGCTGCCCGGATGAGAGATCCAGCTGCTGCCGGTACGGGTGATCCCGGTTCTTCAGCGCCCTCAGCGTCTGGTTGTAGATCTGCGTCGTGGGCACGATCCAGAGCACCAACCCCCGGCGACGGTGCAGAAAGTGCGCATTCACGAGATCAATCGTGCGGGTTGCGAGGAGCGTCTTGCCGCCTCCGGTCGGTATCTTCAGGCAGAAAGCCGGCAAAGGCTGGTCGATACCGTTCTTGCGGGCGTGGTAAGGCCTGCCGGGGAACGACTCACGCCACGCTCTTGCCACCCAGTCGATGTTCACGTCCGGAAACTGCTCTCGCACCGCATCGGCTTGGGTGCGCGACGCGGACAGCTGTTCGAGAAAGCTCCGAACCGTCCCGAGCGCCCGCTTCTGATACTCTTTGAGGATCATGCGCCGTTTCGCTCAATGGCCTGATAGATCTCGAAGGGCAGCTGCTGGAAGTCGATGCAGAGTTTGTGCAAGGCGACCCGATCAAGGTACTTGGTGGGGGCGAACACGAGCCGTTTGCGGTCGCCTCGCGGCAACTTGCGGGCCACGGATCCCGTGAGAGGGCAAGGTCCCAGAGTGCTTCAACCTTGGGTTCGTAGAGGAGGAACACGTCGTAGGCCGAAGTGCTGCCCACGAACCACGCGCTCTTGTCCGATTCCGCAGCGTCGAATTCCTGACCGGTGGCGGTGAAGAAGATGTAGGCGGCCAGCTTGTCCCACGAGGGAAGGTGAGAACCGTCGAGAAGGAACTCTTGCCGCATGGGGCGGCCGACCTCGAAATAGCTGAAGGCGCCACCGAGGCCCTGTTTGAGTGCCGGGTCCCTGGCGCTGGGGACGCCCTCGATGACTCGACGGACGCGCTCGGCGGTGATCGAGTCGGCATAGTCCTCGCACTCGACGAGGATGAACCGGCGGTTGCCGCCGTCTGCCTTGTTCTGGGCGAGGACGGCATGGGCGGTGGTGCCGGAGCCGGCGAAGGAATCAAGGATAATGGAATCGGGGTCGGTGGCGATTTGTACGGCTCTCTGGATGAGCTCGAACGGCTTCGTGGTGAAAGTGGGTGCTTGTTGATCGAACAGTTGAAGGAGCGTTTTCCGAGCTCCCTGAGTATGGTTGACTTCCTTGTAGGTCCAGAGAGTCTGCGGGACCAATCCCTGTCGCACCTCGGACAGGAAGCGCTTCGGTGCCGGTACCTGATTCCGGTCCTTGCCCCACCAGATTCTGTTGTCCCGATCCATTTCCCAGAACTTCTTCTCGGAATACCGCCAGTAGCTACCGGGGGGAGGACCGGGAACCACACGACCTCCTGGGCATTGAATCGAATAGATGCCCTTGCTATAGGGATTGCGGGCCGACAAGTTGTCTGCCTTCCACGGCCCACGTGGATCATTGTCAAAGTTCCGATAGCGTGCGTCGGCTTCCGCGGTTCGCGGCAACAAGTTCCTCTTGAACGCTTCTTTCTTCCTTGCATACACAATCACGAAGTCGTGACTTTCCGAGAAGTACTTCGCACTGCTCTTCGGCGCATACACCTTCTGCCAGACCACGCTCGCAACAAAATTCTCCTCCCCGAACACCTCGTCCATCATGCACCGCAAGTGATGCACCTCGTTGTCGTCGATGGACACGAAGATGACGCCGTCCTCGCGCAGCAGATCCCGCAGCAGCTTCAGCCGCGGCATCATCATGCAGCACCACTTGTCGTGACGGGTGAGGTCGTCGCGGTCCACGACCCTGCCCAGCCAGTCCTGCATCATGGGCGAGTTCACGTTGTCGTTGTATGCCCACTTCTCGTTCCCCGTGTTGTAGGGCGGGTCGATATAGACGCACTTCACCTTGCCGTGGTAGGTCGGTAGCAGAAACTTCAGGGCGGCCAGGTTGTCGCCGTGGACGATCAGGTTGTCGTGCAGGTTCGCCTTCTCGCTCAGTCCCTTCTCCCCCACCGGCAGCAGCTCGTGAAAGGGTACCGCAAGGTGGTGATTCTCCACGAAGACCTTTCCCTTGAAGTGGAGCCGCGGCAAACTGCCCTCCTGTCGGTTCAGCGTATCGCCAGCATTCCGCCCGCGAGTCGGGCGAAAGGTCCATTCAACTTAATGTAGCATTGATCCTCCGCAATGACCGGCCCGGCATCTTCTCACTCCCCCGGCTCGTCGCACAGCCGATACAGCACCCACGTGGCCACCGATCGCAGCGGCCGCCACGCCTCCGCGCGCTCCAGCACGGCCTTGGGCGCAGGGCGCTCCTGCAACCCGTCCAGGATTCGCACGCCTTCGCGCACGCCCAGGTCGCCAGCGGGCATGACGTCGAGCCGCCCGAGCCGGAAGATGAGGAACATCTGCGCCGTCCACTCGCCGATCCCCCAGACCGACGACAGCATGGCAATCACCTCGCGATCGGTCATGCGCGAAACGGCCCGCAAACGCACCGAGCCGTCCAGGCTCTTGGCGGCGAGCTCCTTGATCGCGCGCGTCTTCGCGGCCGAGAGGCCCGCGCCCCGAAAGGACTGCACGGGCAGCGCGAGGCATTCCCGCGCGGTGGGAAAGCGCGGCCCCTCGGTCAGCGCCGCGACCCGTGCGTAAATGGCCTTCGCGGCGGCGCCGGCAAGCTGCTGAAAGGTGATCGAGCGCGCGAGAGCCTGAAAGTGCGAACCGCGCGCCAGCGGGCCGGTGGGGAAGCCGGGATAGGGAGCGACCCGCGCCATGGCCGCCCCAAGCACGGGATCGCGACGGGTGAGGTCGTCGAGTTGGTCGGATGTGGGCAGGACGCGGCGAGCCATGGCAACCGCGCGATCAGCGCGCCGCGAGCGACGGGATCGCGACCATGGGGTCCACGTCGGCCTCGTAATCGACGCCGGGCGCCTCGAAGCCGAAAAGACGGAGAAAGTCGGTGCGATACCCGTCGAGATCGGCGAGGTCGGGGAGCGTTTTGGTCGAAATTGCGTGCCAGGCGCGCCGCACCGCTGCCTGCGTGCCGGGCTTCATTTCGAGATCGTCGAGACGAATGAAGCCGTGCGAATCGGTGGCAATTCCTTCGGGGCCGTACGCGTTGTGGCCGAAAAGACGCATAGCCTGTTCCATGGGCCCCTCGTGGTCGCCCTTCTCCTTCATAATCTTCATCAAAATGGGCATGTAAAGCGAGACGACGGGTATGGCTGCGCTGGCCTGCGTGACGACGCCTTTCATGATCCCGATGTGCGCTCCCCCGCCTCTCGGAGCCAGTTCGCGGTCAAGCTCGCGTGCGGTTCGATGCAAATCGTTCTTGGCCATGCCGATTGTGCCGTCCTTGTACATTGGCCACGTAAGTTCAGGCCCGATATAGCTATACGCAAGAGTGCGACAGTGCGGAGCCAGGACGCCGCCGTCGCGCAACGCATCGATCCACATGCGCCAATCTTCGCCCCCCATGACCGCCACGGTGGCGTCGATCTGGTCTTGGGTTGCGGGTTGAAGTTCAATGTTGGTGACCAGGCCGCGATCGGTTCTAAGCGTCTTCGCGCGGTATGGCGCACCGATGGGTTTGATGACGGAGGTGAATGTCCGGCCGGTGTCCGGATGGGTCCGTCGCGGCGCAGCAATGGAATAAACTACGCAGTCCACGGGTGGAAAATCACGGCGCAACGCGGCGACTACCCGTTGCTTGGCCTGGTTGGAAAACGCGTCGCCGTTGTAGCTGGCGGCCTTGATCCCGCGTTCGGCGGCGGCGGTCTCGAATGCGGCGGTATTGTACCACCCCGGCGTTGCGGGGCGCCTCGGTTTGGGCGGTCGGTCGTAGAAGACCCCGAAGGTGGCGGCGCCCCCCCCGAATGCGAGCGCGATCCGCGAACCCAGGCCGTAGCTGGTCGAGGAGCCGATGACCAGGGCGGAACGGGGCGGATTTGCGATGGGGTTGGCGTCCGCGTGAGCGATTTGCGTCGCGACGTTGCGCGCGCAGCCGAGCGGGTGCGTGGTAACGCAGATGTACCCGCGCACTTTGGGCCGAATGATCATATGAGAGGTTCCTGTGACGATTGCGTTTCCGATCGTCCCATGCCCGTGAGAATCGCCAGCACGACGATGCCCAGCAGCGCCCACGAATACGGGTTCGACAGCCCGGCCACGAGCGCAGACACCCGGGGAACCCCGTAGGCTTCGCCGGCGGCGGTGGCCGAGGACGCAAGAATGGTAGGGATGAAGAAGGGAAGCAGGAAGGGGTAGGTGCAAACGGTGATGTCGAGCAGGTTGGCGCGGCGAAGGCGGCCGATGCCTGCGGCGCGACCGGATCGCCGCACGAGATCGCCGACGGCCAGAATGGCCATCACGGAGTGCGTGGTGACGAGCACGGCGATGCTGGTGAGGCCGAAGATGCGCAGCTCGGCCCGTCGCGGTGCCTCGGCGGGGGCGTCCGCGGGTTGCTCGGCCCGGCGGCCAGCGAGGCGGTTCAGCATCCCCGAGTCCTGGACGGGTCCTACGACGCCCATCAACAGAATCGTGAAGACGACGATGCCAACCGCGCCTTCCATGCCGTCCAGGATCATGCCCTGCGCGCGAAACGCCTGCGCGTCGATGTGAATCAGGTCGCGGGGCGAGATCAGTCCGGCCGCCAGTGCGACCCCGACAGCCGCCGCGACGCCCGCAAAGAGGCTCTCCACGAGCCCCTTCCGTCGCCACAGCATGACGAAGGCCGCCAGCGGCGCCAGCAACATGGGGAGGGCGGCGGGGTTGCCGCTTAGCTGCGTCGGGCCATTTGCGGGTGGGTCGGCGCTTGCGGCGCCGGTGGCTCCGCCCGCGATCGCCAGGACGAGCGCGGCCACCACGGCGGCGGGAAGCGCATAGCGCAGACGCGACCGCACGACGGCGCCCATCGGGGCCCGCTGGCTGCTTGCCGATGCGATGGTGGTGTCCGAGACCGGCGAGACGTTGTCGCCGAAGGTGGCGCCAGCCAGGATGGCGCCGATGAGCACGGCGGGGTTGGCGTCGAGGACGCCCGCCGCGGGATACAGCAGGGGGGCGCACACCAGTATGGTGCCCAGGCTGGTGCCGGTGACGGTCGAGAAGAGGACCGCGGTGAAGAATGCGAGCACCGCGAAGCCGCCGCCACGCACGCCGAGTTCACCGCCCATCCAGACCAGGGCGTCGACGAGGCCGGATTCGCGCAGCAGCACCGAGAATATGCCCGCCAGCAACCACGCCATGACCATGAGCATGACGATGGGTTGCGACATGGCCCGGATGGCGGCTTTGGCGTAGGCCGATGCGCGTCGCGCCAGGATCATGCCGGTGCCCAGCGCCGCGATCAGGATCGGCCACAGGCCGCGCTCGTCGGGCGCCCCCGAAAAGCCGAGCCATGCCGCGCCGATTGCGAAGACGATGACGGGGACGGCCGCCCCGCCGTGGCCGAAATGGAAGGTTAGCTGGTGCTTGTTCATGATCGCCCTTATGATCGGCGATCTTCGCGCGATTCGCCACCGCTGAGCGAACGTCCGGCTGGCCACGGCCCGCCAACGCGGCGCCCCAACCCAGGAGCGATGCATGGAAGCTTCCGACGCCTTCACGCTGTACGACCTGCGCATTGAAGTGGTCGCGGGCGACAAGGAGATGGTGTGCAATCATCGCGAGGGAGACTACTTCACGCTGAGCGGCGAAGATCTGTCTTTCCCTGACGGGCAGACGTTCCCGCTCTACCCGTTGGCCGCGCTCCTGCCCCTGTTGCCCGCGAAGCAGCGTCCCACCGATCCAAACGACTGGATGACCACGGATGCCGAGGTGGCCTGCCCGGACCCGCATTGCGGCGCGCGGTTCCGCATTACCCGCACGGGGATCACCACGTTTCGGCACGCGGAGGTGACCCGGGTGCCGTTGCGGTGAGCGAGCACGTTGCCGTGAGCACGGCAAGGCGCTGGCGTCCTCCCGCGTCGGGAGTCATACGGGGCTGCTGGCAGCTGTCGCGCGGCCACGGGTCGGGATGGGATCGCGACCGTGCGTTCGCAGCCCTGGATGCCGTCGCGTCGCAGACCGGGAAACTCTACCTGGACTGCGCCGACATCTACGGCGGGGTCGAGGCGATGCTGGGGGAATGGATGGCGAGTCGGGGCGTTCGCGACGAGGTGGTCGTGCACACCAAGTTCGTCCCGGATCTCGACGTGCTGCCGCGCATTGGCCGCGCCCACGTGCGGGACATCGTGCGCCGATCGCGCGACCGCCTGGGCGTGCCGAGGCTGGAGCTGGTCCAGTTCCACTGGTGGGATCTCGGCGTCCCGGGTTGGGCGCGGGCCGCGGAGTGGCTGGCCGAGCTGCGCGAAGACGGCCTTGTGCGCCACGTCGGGGTGACGAACATGGGCACGGCGGCGTTGCGCAGGTTGTTGCGCGCGGGCGTTCCCATCGTGACCAATCAGGTGCAGATGTCGCTGCTGGACAGAAGGCCCCGCGCCCGCTTGACCGAGTTCTGCCGCGAGAACGGCGTGGCGCTGCTCGCGTACGGCACGCTGGCGGGGGGCTTGCTTGCCGACCACGAAGGCGCCGCCGGCCCGCGCAATTCGCGTTCCCTGACCAAGTACCGCCTGATCGTGAACGAGGTGGGTGGCGCTCGGGTGCTGGCCGAGGTGCGAGCCGGTGTGGCGGAGGTCGCCGCGCGGGCCAGGGTGACGATGGCCGACGTCGCGGCGGCCTACGTGCTGGGCCAGGAGGGGGTGGGGGCGGTCGTCGTGGGGCTGAGCCGCCGCGGCCACGCGGCCAATCCTCGCGCTGCGAGGCTAGGCCGCAGGGACGTGGCGCGGTTGGAAGCCATGGTGACGGCCACCGTGCCGGGTGGGGTCTACGAAGCCGAGCGGAACAGGTCCGGTCCGCACGGCAGGATCATGCGGTACAACCTCAACCGGCGGAGGTGAGCGCGCCGGGATTTCACGGAGGTGAGCGCGCCGGGATTTCACGGAGGTGAGCGCGCCGGATTTCAGCAGCGGGGGACGATTCTACCGAATCACCACGGGGGGGCGGCAGATCTTGCCGCCGCCGCTTCCCGACATCGCCTGCCCCCACGCATTGCCGAGACGCGTCCAGAACCCGTCTTCGTCGTCGTCCAGGTCGCCGTGATCGTGGCCGGCGTGGGGGTCCACGGCAGCAATCGGATCGCGGGCGCCCGCGATCTGGCGCGAGGCCGCGAAATTGGGCCGCATGGACAGCTCGCGGCTCGTGAACACAATCGCCTTCTGAAGATCGTCCAGCGTCATGGCCTTGGTCTCGGCTGCCGATGCGGAGGCCGCCGCCCGACTCGGAGCAGCGGTGCCGGGTTCTTCCACCGGCGCGGGCGAGGTTAGGACCGGTACGTCGGTGACCGCGACTTCTGGGTCGACTGGCAGCGTCTCCTGTATCTGGACGACCTGGAGCGGTACCTCGTCAGCCGCAATCGACGGCCGCGGAGGTGCGGACTCGACATCGCCGTTCGGAACGTTGGGAACGCTGAACGACAGACCTGCGAATACCGCCGCGTGAACGGCTACCGAAGCGCCCAATCCCACGAAAACCAATCGGCGGTGATGCCCAATTCTGGCCGTGCTGGCATTCATCTTTCCTCCAATGCTCTGGGCTTACCCTGCCAACCATTATACGGTTATACCGACGACGGGGCCAGAAGTTCCGGCCGGACTGCCGCGGATTGACCACGGCGCTACATGGTAGCTACATTGAAGGATGGAAACAGTAAACGTCCGCAAGCTGAAGAACGAGCTCAGTCGGTATGTGGAAAGAGCCCGCTGCGGAGAGCGCATCACAGTCACCCGTCGCGGCCTGCCGGTGGCTGATCTCGTTCCTTACGCGCCGAATGGGCTGGACCCCGAAGATGAGCTGATAAGGCTTGCGCGCTCGGGCGAGGTTAGGCTTGGTCGACCGCACGCCGGCAGCACCGCGAATCTGCCGCCGCTGAAAGCCAAGTTGCCCGACGATGAGCTCGCGAGCCTGCTGCACTGGGTGCGCGGCGATCGATGACAGTGTACGCCGAGTCCAGCGCCGTGCTTTCCTGGCTCCTGGGCGAAGCGACCGGACGCGTGGCCGGCTTGGTTCTGAAAGAAGCGTCTTCGGTGTTCACGTCGGAGCTCACGCTTCTCGAATGTGATCGAACAATCCACGCGGCGACGACGCGCCGGCGTCTCACTCCCGAAGACGCCCAGGAGACATTTGCGCGACTTGACGTCGTGACCGCTCCGTGGCATTTGTTCCGTATTAGCAGCGGTATCATCGACCGAGCCCGAAGGGCCTTTCCACATGAGCCAGTGCGGAGTCTCGACGCCCTGCATCTTGCGACTGCGTTGAGGATCAGCGAGATACGGCCTGACCTGCGCGTGCTCTCGTTCGACCGTCGAATACGATCAAACGCCGTCGCCATGGGACTTGATGCCTTGCCGAGGAAAGCCGATCACCCCGGCCGGTACAGTTAGGGCACCCCCCCGTCCTCTTCGCGCACCAGCGTCAGAATCGCCGCCTGGGGCACGACGAGGTATTCCTTGCCCTCGAAGCTGATCTCGACCGACGCCTTGCGGAAAAACAGCGCGAAATCGCCGACCTGGGCCTGAACGGGGAAGTATTTGGAACCTCCGGAGGCGATCTTCCAGGGTTCGTCCTCCAGATCGGTCGGGGAGCCGATTGGCGTGCCTGGCCCGGTGGCAAGAACCCGGCCGCCCTGAATGGACTTGCGGTCCACCGCCGATGCGGGAAGATACAGGCCGACCTTGGAGCGGCCTTCGCCCTTTTCGGGTTCCACGAGCACCCGGTCGCCCACTACAATGAGACGCTTGAGACCCATACCCGAAACATGCGCCCTATTGCGCCAAGTGACAAGATGAGGAAGGAACCGTGCCCGAACTGCCGGAGGTGACCCTCTACCTGCACGCGCTCGAAAAGCGCATCGCAGGCGAAGTGCTGCAGGAAGTGCGCATCAGGTCGCCCTCAGTCCTCAAGAGCTTCTACCCTCCGATTGAGGAGACGGTCGGCAGACGAGTGGTGTCGCTGGAACGGCTCGGCAAACGCGTCGTTGTCGGTCTGGGGCCGTACGGGGACGAGCGCGACGACCCTACCCCAGCGCCCGACCTCTTTCTCGTCTTTCACCTCATGATCGCGGGACGATTTCAATGGCGGAAACGGCGTGCGCCCATTCCTCGCAAGATGGGACACGCGGCGTTCGATTTCGCTCGCGGGACGCTGCTCCTCACCGAGGCGAGCAGTCACAAGCGGGCGTCGCTGCACGTGGCGATGGGGCGCGGCGGGCTCGCGGAACACGATCGGGGCGGCATCGAGCCGCTGGAAGCAACCCTTGAGGACTTCGGCGCGGCCCTGCGGCGTCGCAACCGCACGCTGAAACGGGCGCTGACCGACCCCGGCATTCTGTCGGGCATTGGGAACGCGCATTCGGACGAGATTCTGTGGCGCGCCCGTCTGTCGCCCGCCAAGTGGACGTCGCGGCTCACCGAGCAGGAGCTTGAACGGCTCTACGAGGCGACCCGGGCCTCGCTCGCGGAGTGGTCCGCGCGCCTGATCGACGAGACCGGGGCGAGGTTCCCGACCAAGGTGACCGCGTTTCACCCCGCCATGGCCGTGCACGGCAAGTACGATAAACCCTGCCCCGCGTGCGGCTCGGCCGTCCAGCGCATCGTGTATGCCACCCGCGAAACCAACTACTGCCCGCGGTGCCAGACGGGTGGCAAGCTGTTGGCCGACCGGGCCTATTCGCGACTGCTGCGCGGGAAGTGGCCGCGCACGTTGGCCGAGCTTGAAGCAATGGAGCGTCGCGGGAGCGAGTAGCCTGACGGTTGGGCGACGCTCGTCACAGCGAGAAAGCGGCAATCGTCACAGCGAGAAATCCGCGACCACCGGCGCGTGGTCGGACGGAATGTCGGTCTTCTTGCCCTTGCGTTGGTTGCGATCGACCCAGGCGCCGGTCGAGGCGTCGGCGACGCACCGGGTCGCGAAGACGTGGTCGATGCGCAACCCGTCGTTGCGGGGAAACGCGAGCCGACGATAGTCCCACCAGCTGTAGAGATGCCCCTCGGGATTGTGCTTGCGGACCACGTCGACGAAGCCCCAGTCTCGAATCCGCTCCAGCGCCTCGCGCACGTCGGCGTGACAGAGGACGCTCGGCGCCCACCGTTCGGGGTCGTTTGCGTCCAGGTCGTCGGGCGCGACGTTGAAGTCGCCGGTCAACGCCACCGGATCGCCTGGATCGTGGCGCTCCTCCAGCACCTCCAGAAGGCGCGCCATCCACGACAGCTTGTACGCGTACGCCTCCGAACCCACGGTGCGCCCATTCGGGAAGTAGGCCGAATAGACGGTCACGCCCCGCACCGTGGCGCCGATCAGGCGCGCCTGCGGGTCGTCGTTGCCGAGGCCCTTGCGTACGTCGCCGATTTCGTGGGGACTGATCAGCGCCACGCCGTTGAAGGCCTTCTGCCCGTAAACGGCCGATTCGAATCCCGCGGCGCGGATCGCGTCGGCGGGGTACTTGTCGTCGGGCGTCTTGAGCTCCTGCAAGCACAGGGCGTCGGGGCGGTGTTCCCGCAGCCACGTCACCACGCGGCGTTCGCGCGCCTTTACCGAGTTCACGTTCCAGGTCGCGATGCGCATCGTGCCTCCTTATTCTTATAGTGAATCTGTCGCATACTGAAGTTGTCGCGAACCAGCGAGGAGGCAACGCATGAGCGAGGAATCGGTGTTCCGTCTGCCGGGCAGGACCGGCGTCTCTCGCCGCGCCTTTATCAAGGGGATCGTGGCGACGGGCGCGTCGGTGTCGGCGATCTCGTGGTTCGCGCCGCCGCCCAGGTCGCGCGCCCAGGTGCGGGGAAGCGTGGAGCGCCTGATTTCGCTGAACGTCAACGGGCGCACGCGACGGGTCGACGTCATGCCGCAAGAGACGCTGGCCATGACCTTGCGCTACAAGCTCGGCCTTACCGGAACCAAGCTGGGGTGCGACCGCGCCGAGTGCGGCGCGTGCACGGTCATGATCGACGGGGTGGCGCACTACTCGTGTTCGACCCTGACGCACCGGGTGCGGCAACGCGAGATCACGACGGCCGAGGGTCTCGAGGGGCCGGGCGGCGAGCTGCACCCCGTGCAGCGCGCCTTCGTCGAGGAGCTCGGTCCGCAATGCGGTTTCTGCACGCCGGGACAGGTCATGGCCGCCGCGGCCCTGCTGCGCGCCAACCCCAACCCGACCCGCGACGAAGCTCGCCGCGCGATGTCCGGAAACCTCTGCCGCTGCGGCGCCTACGACCATTACCTGAACGGCGTCATGCGGGCTGCGCGGCTAGGCGCCACGGCCTCGCGACCCGGCGCCGCCCCAACCGGAAGGGAGGCCCGTCATGCGTGAGCAGCCCACCCTGATCGGCCAGGACTTCACGCCCCCCGACGTGGTCGCGAAGGTCACGGGCCGGGCCAGGTACGCGGAGGATTTTCGCGCCGACGGCATGCTTTTCTGCCGACTGCTGACCAGCCCCATGCCGCACGCCCGCGTGGTCTCGCTGGACGCGTCGGAAGCGTTGGCCATGGAAGGGGTGGTGGCCGTGCTGACGGCTGCCGACGTGCCCGAGATCCCGGCCCCGGGCAACCCGATTCTCACCGACACGCCCCATTTCGTGGGCGAGCCCGTCGCGGCGATTGCGGCGGTGGACGAGACGACCGCGCAGGAGGCCATCAAGCGGGTCAAGCTGGACCTGGAGCCCCTGCCGTTCGTGCTCGACCCCCTCGAGAGCCTGCGTCCCGACGGCCCCAACGCGCGCGAAGACGGCAACACCGTCGAACGCCGCACCGGCGTGACCGAGATCAAGTGGGCCGACGCCGACTTTGCCGAGGCCGACGCGGGACGCCTGCCGACCGGCGAAGTCAACAACGAGTGGTCGTACGGCGATCTGGAGGCGGGGTTCCACGACGCGGCTCTCGTGCTCGACGAGACGTTCGTCACGGCGGGCACGTCGCACCACTCCATGGAGCCGCGCTCGGCGATGGCCTACTGGGAGAACGGCAAGTGCCACGTGTTCGGATCGAGCCAGAGCCAGAGCGCCACGATCGCTCGCCTGGCCAGCTATATCGGCATTGCGCCCGAGGACTTGGTGTTCGTGGCCGAGTATTGCGGCGGCGGCTTCGGGTCGAAGGGCAGCGCGTACCCGGTCATGTCGATCCCGGCGCACATGGCGAAGAAGACCGGTCGCCCGGTCATGATGCGCATCAGCCGGGCCGAGGAGTACGCCATCGGGTCGGCGCGGGCGGGTTTCCAGGGCCGGATCCGCATGGGGTTCCGAGAAGATGGCCGCATGACGGCCGTGGACCTCTTCATCGTGCAGGAAAACGGTCCCAACAGCGGGTTCGGCGACCTGGGCAGCGCGGCTGGGGCGGTCTCCATCGTCTACACCCCACTCGCCATGCGTTTCCGCGGGATTCCGGTGCTGACCAACACGCCCGCGCGGGGCGCGCAACGGGGACCCGGGCAGAATCAGATCGCCTGCGCGGTGGAGCCTCTGCTCGACAAGGCGGCGGTCCAGCTGGGGCTTGATCCGGTGGCGATTCGACGAGTGAACGCGCCGGACGGAAACTCCCGGTACGGCGGCAATCAGGGTCCGGTGACCAGCGCTCACCTGCGCGAAGCGCTCGACCAGGGCAGCGCGCGGTTTGGTTGGGACGAGCGACGGGCGCGCAGCGGCGAACGGCGCGGGTCGAAGGTGACCGGCGTGGGCGTGGGACAGGCCTTCCACTCGGCGGGCATGAGCGGACAGGACGGGCTGGTGCGGATCACGCCAGACGGCAAGCTGCACATCCACACCGGCGTCGGCAATCTGGGCACCTATTCGTACGCGAGCACGTCGCGGGTGGCCGCCGAGGTGCTGGGATACGACTGGGAGAACTGCGTGATCGTGCGCGGCGACTCGTCGCGCCATCTGGCGTCGAGTAGCCCGCAAGTCGGTAGCAACACGACGTTTACGATGACGCGCGCGGCCTATGTGGCGGCCATGGATGCAGCCGAGAAGCTGCGCGCCATTGCGGCGATGGAGCTGGGCGGGTCTCCCGAGGATTACGCCGTGGGCAACGAGGCCGTTTACGCTCGCAACGCCCCGTCGCGCCGGATCAGCTGTGCGCGTGCGGCCCAACGCGCGATCGCCCTTGGCGGACGCTACAGCGGTTTCGAGGCGTCCGACGACCTGAACGCGATCACCGCGGCTGCCGTTGCAAACCTGGCCGGGACCGGTCTGATCGGGGCGGCCCGCGACAACCTGCATCGCGACGGCACGGTGCCCGCGTTGGCCGTCGGGTTCGTGGAAATCGCGTTGGACACCGACACCGGCACGTTCGAGATCGTCGAGTACCTGGGCGTGGCCGATTGCGGCACCGTGGTTCACCCGCAGGGACTGGCCGCACAGGTCAAGGGCGGCGCGGTAATGGGCTTCGGCATGGCGTGTCTGGAGCGCCACGTCTACGACCGCCGCTACGGCGTGCCCGGCAACGTGGGGTTCCATCAGGCCAAACCCCCGTCGTACCTCGACGTGCCCTCGCACCTGGACTGGGACGCCACCGACATTGCCGATCCGCAAAACCCGGTGGGCGCGAAGGGCGTGGGCGAGCCCCTCATGGGATGCGCGGCCGCCGCGTTGCTGTGCGCCATTTCCGACGCGCTGGGCGGGCACTACTTCAACCGCATTCCGGTCGTGCCCGACATGATCGTCAACGCAATTGCCGAGCAGGCCCCGTCCCACGGGCCGCTTCAGGTCAACACGCAGTAGGGAGACGCCGATGCTACGCGACATGATGCCCCACTTCGACCTGTTCCAGCCCTCGAGCGTGGAAGACGCGCTGACGTTGCTCGCGCGCCACGGTTCCGACGCGTGGCCGCTGGCCGGTGGATACGACAGTTTCGACTGGTTCAAGAATCGCGGCAAGCAGCCGGCCGTGGTGGTCGATCTCGAAGGCGTTGAAGAGCTTAACGGCGTAGGGGAGTGGGAGGCCGGCGCACGCGGTCCCGGCGATGTCGCCGGGTTGGAAATCGGCGCCATGACCACCCTGACGACGATTGAGAACGACCCGCTCGTGCGGTCGCGTTTTCCGCTCCTGGCCGCCGCGGCCCGCGAGGTGGCGAGCCCCCAGATTCGCAATGCGGGCACCCTGGGCGGAAATCTCTGCCAGGATGCGCGCTGCTGGTATTACCGCTACGGCATGGCGTGTTATCGCGCCGGCGGCAACGTGTGCTACGCCGGAGCCACGGGCGCCATGAACCGCGAACACGCCCTTTTCGGCGCGGACCGCTGCGTTGCGGTCACCCCGTCGGACGTGGCCCCGGCCCTGGTCGCGCTCGACGCCGAGATGGTGGTGCGGAGCGCCCGTCGCGAGCGCGTCGTCGTCGCGCGCGACTTCTTCATGCGCCCAGGCGTCGACATTACCCGCATGACCGTGCTGGAGCCGGGTGACCTGCTCACCGCGGTGCGGATCCCGGGCGCGTGGGCCGGCGCGCGCTTCCACTTTGAAAAGGTGGCCGATCGCAAGACGTGGGACTTCCCGCTGGTGAACGTGGCGGCGGCGTTCCGCGTGGACGGCGATGGTCGCATTGAAGACGCGCGCATCGTGTGCGGGGCCGTGCAGTGCGTACCGCGCCGGGCGACGGCGGTCGAGGACCTGGTGCGAGGGCGTCGCGGCGACGAAGAGACGGCTCGCGCCGCGGGCGCGCTGGCGGTGCGCGGCGCCGATCCCCTCGACTACAATGCGTACAAGATTCCCCTGATGCGCAACCTGGTGAAGCGCGCGGTGTTGGCCGCGGCGCAAACGGGGTAGCCGTTCACTCTGCCTGAGCAGGAGCCCAACGTGAGACGATTTTCCATTCGGCGCGCCATGGTCGCGGTTGCAGCGGCGGTGGCGTTTTGCCTTACCCCGCAAGCGCGCCTTGCAGCCCAGACCTACGACGTGCTGATTACCGGAGGCACCGTCGTCGACGGGACCGGAAGCGAGCGATTCCGCGCCGACGTGGCGGTGCTCGACGGACGCATCGCCCTGGTTTCCCAACAACCCATCGATCCGGCATTGGCGAGGACCGTGATCGACGCGAGTGGGCAGGTCGTCACGCCCGGGTTCATCGACAACCATGCGCACGTGCAGCAGACGATTGCGGAATACCCGCTGGCCGAGAACTTCTTGCGGCAGGGGATTACGACGTTGATTGCGTCGCTGCATTCGGGCGACACGCCGTGGCCCTTCGAGGAGTTCGCTTCGGGGTTGGAGATGGCGCCGAACGTGGGCTTTTTCGCGGGTCACACCTGGACGCGCAAGCAGGTGCTGGGAATGGAGAATCGCGCGCCCACGCCCGCCGAGCTTGACGAGATGAGGGCGCTGGTGGATCAGGCGATGCGCGAGGGGGCGCTAGGGCTGTCGACGGGACTGCTGTACGTGCCGGCCAACTACGCGGAAACCGAAGAGGTGATTGAACTTGCCAAGGTTGCGTCGGCGCACGGCGGCATCTACGTGACCCACATGCGCAACGAGGGGAGCGGACTGCTGGAATCGGTCGCGGAGACGATTCGCATTGCCGAAGAGGCCGACATTCCCGCCCAGATCAACCATCACAAGGCGTCCGGGGCGGGTCAATGGGGCTGGAGCGAGCGGAGTCTGGCGATGATCGACTCGGCCAACGCGGCGGGGCTGAACGTGACGCACGACCTGTATCCGTATGCGGCTTCGAGCACGAGCTCGGCCATCCTGTTCCCGCAGTGGGCGCTGGCCGGAGGCCCCGACGACTTCGCGGCGAGGGTTGCCGATCCCGAGACGCGTGCCCGCATGGAAGCGGACATGCGCACGATCTTCATGACCGACCGCGTGGGCGCGGACATGTCGCGGATCCAGTTCCGGGTCTTGGGCTCGGACCCGTCGTACAACGGCAAGACCCTGGCCGACTACGCCGCCGACCGGGGCATGCCCAACGACCTGGAGACCGGGATCGAGCTGGCGATCGCGCTGCAACTTGAGGGCGGCTTCAGCGCCATCTACCACGCCATGGACGAGGGCGACGTGATCCGCATCATGCAGCATCCTCTGGCGATGATCGAGACCGACGGCGACGCGGTGGGGTACTGGGTGGGCTACCCGCACCCGCGCAGCTACGGTGCGTTCGCCCGCGTGCTGGCCCGCTACGTGCGCGAGCTCGAGGTGCTCACCCTGGAAGAGGCCGTGAAGAAGATGACGTCGATGCCCGCGCAGTGGCTGGGCCGCGACGACATGGGCCGCATTGCAGAGGGCATGCGCGCGGACATCGCGGTCTTCGACCCCGACGTGATCGCCGACCGCGCCACCTACGCCGACCCGCACCAATTCAGCGTGGGCATTACCGATTTGCTGGTGAACGGCGTGCCGGTCATCCGCAAGGGCGGCCTGACGGGCGAGAAGCCGGGGCGGTGGTTGCGGGGGCCGGTGCGGAGGCCGATCAGCTGAACGATCCCCCATAGGGGGACATCCCCGATTGCGGGCACCAAGTCGATTGCGGACGACACGACGGTGTAGGAATGCCCGTCGGTCAGCACCGTCCGCACCAAGTTGCGAACCTCGGCCCGCAAGCGCGTTGGGGACGGCAGTACCCGAAGGTAGCAAGCGGATCAGGAGCGGAATCGCCCGGGGGTCTTGGAGTCTGGTGACCGCCTCCATGTAGTCGAACACAATCTCCGAATCCTTCGGTCGGGGTATCCTGCCCTCCAGCTCATCCACCGCGGCATCGATCACCGCACCCCGGAGCTCCCTCCCGCCCGGCCTTCGGCCCGAGCGCCAACGCGAACGCCAGCGCCCGATCGCGCGCTGCTGTCGGCAGCCCGCTCGACAACGCGGCCGCCGCGGTCCGCTCCGTCATAACTGGACCACCGCGGGGCCCGATTACTTCTTGCAGCCGATAGATGACCACGCGGGGAACCATCGCCTCGTCGTACTCGACGTTGCTGACGGCCAATTCTCCCTCCACGACCGTGAGCATGGGGTGCACTTCGTCCCATGTGAAGCTGCCCAGGTGGGTCATGTTGCTCAAGTCGAACACGTCCAGGCGTGCGTCGCGCAGCTGTTCGGGAGTGGTTCCCTCCTTCGGTTCCCAGCCCATTATCTCGGCGCGAACGAACTCGACATCCTCCCAGTCGGGATCGGTTACTTCGGACATCAACCACAGGCGGTCGTTTGAATCGACGCCGAAGTGAGCCATTCTTGCCTTCGGAATCTTGGTCCGCATCCACTCTTCCGCGGTTACCGTCCCGGTGAACCAGGGCAGCGATCCGGCGATCGTGCCGAGATGTCTGCCATCCAGCGACCATTCTTCCAGGTGAAGGAACGTGGGGTCGCCCCACCATACCGTGCCCGGTGCGCTCATGGTCGAGAGCGGCACCATCGACGGATACGGCCCGTCCGGGACGTACTCGGGTCTGTCGCTTCCAAAGTGCACGACCGTTGTGGGGTCTCCGAGCGTAGTGAGGTGGAGCGGGTACCCCACGGCATCTCGGATGCGCGTTTCCACTTCGGCCAAGACGACGGTGTCACCCCCGGCGACGTGAAAGTTCCCCCAGTATATTTCCCCGGGGTACTGGAGCCGTTTCACAAAGGCCATATCCTCGTCGAACAGCGACCAGGATCGCGTCCTGGCGTCGAGGACGACGAGTTGGTTGTCCACGATGTGCACGTCGTCGATTGACCGGAACTCGCCGGGGCCTTCGCCCTCGGATCCGATGGTGCGCACATAGCGACCGCTAAGGTCGAAGTGCTTGATTCCGCCTTCGGCATCGGCGTAAGCCAGATAACCGAGGTCATCGTCCCATGTCACCGCAGTGAATTCCGACTCAATCATGCCGGCTCCCTGTGTCTCGCCAAGTGAGATTACCCGGACGAGATCAAGGCGACAGTCGGCACACAGCTCAAAGTCGGCGAAGTCGATCGCCTGCTGGGCCCTTGCGGGTATGGCGGTGGTGATCCAGGCGCAGGCGACCAGGGCAGGCCAAGTGCTCACTACGGGCACCGGGCGAAGGTGCCGTACGCGAGACCCTGTAGGGCTACCTACGATCACGAGCGAGTAGAAATAGGAGCGCGAGTACGCGCAAGGTTGGGCTCGCCGGCATCAATCTCGATGAGGTCGTCGGCCGTAATGGTCGATATGAGCGCGATCAGCCGGTTACGATCCTTAGTGTGGGTGGGGGTAGCAAACGTGAAAACAAAGCTAACCGATCTCTGTGGTCTTGTCCATTAGACCCAACTTCCGGAAGCGTCCGGCACGTAAGTATATGGCGTGCTAGCCGATAGGGTGATTTCGGGGGTGTACGCTACTGGGTACGCTTCGGGGACGGGTCCGTAACAGGCGGAAGGCTTCGGCCTGGAGGGGGGTTGGGCTGGCGAGGACGTCGGCGGCGATGGCTCCCGGCGCAGAGGCCGATCAGCTGACGATCAGCTGACGGTCGGCTGACCGGGTGCAGGCCCGGTCTTGAATCTTGAGAAAAATCGTACATGTTTCGTGTACGTTACGGTTGCTCACTGCGGAGTTCCAAGCATGATACGAGAAACGACATATGCTGGGGCGCGGCGAAACCTTGCCGCCCTCATGGATCAAGTGACGGACACCCACGAGCCCATTGTGATTCGTCGCCGCGGCAAGGAGCCCGTTGCCCTGATCGCAGCTGAAGACCTGAGCTCGTTGATGGAGACCCATTACCTGCTTCGCTCGCCGAGGAACGCACAGAGGATTCGGGCGGCGAGGCGTCGAGCCGAGGCAGGAGAGGGGGAAGTCGCGGACCTTGAGGACATCCGTGACCGTTTTGGTCTTCAGGGTGAGTGAGATCCTCGGAAAGCAGGACGGCCGTTTTCGACCGGGGATTCCTCGAAGACCTGGAGTATTGGACACGAACCGACCGCAAGCGCGCGCTTCGCACCCTCAAGCTGGTCGCGTCGAATCGTGAACGGGGAGGTTCACTTCCTTGCTGCCCGGCATCACTATTAGCCGCGACTTCCGGAAGTGTCCCGCACATAAGCATATGGCGTGCTAACGGATAGGGCGATTTCGGGGGTGTAGCGCCGTGATCCAGGCAAGTGACGCTGGTTCAAGCTCTTCGCGAATGCGAGCGTTGGTCAGAAGTCCCCGATCGCCCACCACCACGATTCGCGACAGCGAGAAACGCGCGCGCAACTTTTCGCAAGGGGACAAGAGCCTGGTTGCGGCAGCACCTCGGGGTCATGTAGGTTGCCGGGCCGCAGGGTGCGGTCAGTTGACTAGTCACACCCCGCGGACTACACTGAGCGTAACCACGCTCTTCCACGAGATAGGTGGTGCAACCGACGCTCATGCCAGACAATAGGGATCTACCCAACGAGTCCTCCATGAACCACCCCCATCCAGCTCGCTACCACCGAGTCTTGGCTTCATTCTGCTTTCTCGCCTGCACCCTTCCCGTCGTTCTTGCGGGAATCGCCCATGCCCAGGAGGATGACCCGATCCGGCGACATGACTTTATGATGGAGCGGTTGGGGCCTATGGGGAACGGTGCCCGACTCCGGGCGGCGCGTGATGGGGTGCGGCGGCTACCGATCACCGCCGCGTTTGGAGGCAGTGCCCCGAAATCCGGGGCTTGGCGATCAATCATGGGCTCAATTGGTTCCTCGTATCATGTGACAGGGCGGGTATCGGCCCTGGCTCTGCACCCTGAGAACCCGAGCGTCATCTGGGCGGGTGGCGCCCAGGGTGGGGTGTGGCGCACGGACGATGCGGGCAATACCTGGAAGCCTCTCACGGATCAGGAATGTTCCCTAAGCATGGGTGCCATAGCCGTCGACCCCAAAGATCCAGAGATCGTGTACGCCGGCACCGGCGAAGCCAAGCATGGGATCCTCAACACCTTGTACGTATGTGGTGTCCTACGCTCGTCCGACAGCGGAAACACATGGACTCAGTTGGGTGAATCGGTATTCACGGATGACCTTGGTGGTGCCGCTTTTTCCCGCATCCTGATCGATAATCAAACGGCCGGCACCCTAGACGCCACCACTGTCTGGGCAGCCACAACGTTGGGACTATACCGTTCAACCGATTCCGGTACCACATGGACGCAGGTTGTGGAGGGGTTTGTTTCAGATCTGATTTCCGATGCATCGGCACCCGGCGTGACCTTGTTCGCAACTATATCCCCCAGCTGGAGATCGTCCGTCGGTGGTGTCAATTTCGCCGGCAATCCTGTCCTGTACCGGTCGGACGACGGGGGTCTTACCTGGACCGACCAGCAGTCCTTTACGGGCTACCGGGCACAAATGGCCCAGTCCAATTCGGATCCCGACGTGCTGTACGTCGCATCCGGCAGATGGCATAGTCCCGTTGGCATGGCACGAAGCGTCGACCACGGAGTTACCTGGACAGCCGTGGCGGCAGCGGGTACGGAGTGTCGCCAATGCGGCTACAACATGGATATTGCCGTCCATCCCGGCGATCCGGACATTGTGTATTTCGGTGCGGTAGTACTCTACCGATCGGTTGACGCGGGCGCGACCTTTGAGGGAATCATGAACGGGATTTACGTGGACCAACACGTTCTCACCGTTGACCCAAGGGATCCGGATCTGCTGCTGGTCGGGAACGACGGCGGAGTGTACCGGAGTCGTAATCGGGGCGACAGTTGGGAGGGCCTGAATGCCGATCTCTCTCTGACGCAGTTTTATCCTGGGCTGTCGATAGACCCCCAGTCGGGTAGCGTGCTCGGGGGCACGCAGGACCAGGGCACGGTCTACGGCCCGCGAGCGGGAGGGTATGTATGGGACAAAGTACTCGGTGGCGACGGTGGGTACACGGCCATTCATCCGGTCCGGGACCAAAGATGGGCCACGGCGCAGTGGGCGAGAGGACCACTTAGATCAGACGGAGGGGGTCGGTTCCTACTGAGTAACAATGGAATCGACCCGGGCGAGACGACGGGCCGCTTTTATGGGGGGGTCTTAGTCATGGATCCGTTCGACCCCAGCGTGCTGTACTACGGTCGGGAAAGGCTCTATCGTAGCCGCAACGGCGGGAATGAGTGGACACCAGTAGGAGATGCATGGGGCTCCCGAGTAGCGGTCGATGTCATTGCGCCAGCGCGCTCCGACAGAGATGTCGTGTACGTCGGAACGGTTTCGCTGGTTGACGTGGAAACCGGCGTTTTCGTGACTCGCGACGGCGGTGTGTCGTGGACGGATATCTCGGCTCAGATTACTGGACGTCATTTGACCGATTTAGCTGTGCATCCGTCTGATCCCGGGACGGCCTACGCCACCTTTTCTCATTTCACCTACCCGCATGTTTTCGTGACTCGCGACTACGGGGCATCGTGGACGGACATCACGGGCAACCTTCCCGACCACCCCGTCAACTCCGTGCTGCTGGATCCGGTGGATCCAGATGTCGTGTACATCGGTACGGACTTGGGAGTGTTCGTGAGATCGCGGAACGGATTCTGGGGACGTTTCGGGACTGGACTCCCGATGAGCACGGTGTTCGACCTGGTTGTGGATGGCAACGCGGGGATTATGGTGGCCGGTACGTACGGGCGCGGAGCGTTTGCGGTTCCGGTAGAAATACCGTTGTCTCTCGAGCTACGCGGAGCACGTCAGGATGTCACTCTCCCGTGGCGGGGTGAGCCCGCTTCGGGGAGTACGCTGGCGCGCATCTACGGCACCGGGTGGCCGTCAGCTCAGTGGTCTGCCGACGATACAGGCGCACCGTGGCTGAAACCTGTCACGCAGACAGGACAGTCGCTTGACAGCGTGGCGTGGAGGATCGAGCCTGCTTCGCTGAATGTCGGAAAGTACAGGGACTCGATTCTTGTGACCGTGCCGGGAGCCCCGCCGGAGCGCGGATCGTCGGCTATTCCGGTGACGCTTGAGATTCTGCCTACCGAGACGATCGTCCTGGGTGCACACGGCCGCTACGCCGACCTGCCGCAAGGTGGCGAGATCACGTTGGCGGACTCGGTATCTGTGACGATTGAGGGGCCGCGCGCTGTGGACGCGGACTGGACGGTGTCGAAAGGATCGGCGGGGTGGCTGCACCTGGCCACCACGGCTGGAAGCGGCCAGGGCGTCATTCGTTGGACTCGCGATGCAGGAAACCGCGACGTGGGACTGTATGTGGACACAATAAGGGTGGCCGGCCCAGGGATGCTGCCCGTTACTCTCGTGGACTCCCTCGAGGTCATGAAGCCAACCAGCGTTGCCGCGAGCGATAGCCTACTGTCCCCTGCGCAATCGCTTGCCGGCGTTAAGGAGACGCTGGTGGATTCTCTGCTCATCGAACTCGACGGTTGGCGTGCCGGTACTGCGACTTGGACTGCGACGAACAGCGGGTCGGCGTGGCTGACTCTGGACAGCGCAAACGGGAAATCGGGCGACCGGCTGTTCCTGCACAGGAACGTGGCTACGCTTGATGTTGGTACCCACATCGATACGGTGCGGATAGAGATAGAGGGGCAACCGCAAGTCGTGGCCATAGTCGTTGACACTCTGGAGATCGGCCAGCCGGTGACGGTAGGTGGAGCCGCAGCAGCGTTGTTGGACGGAGTGGAGCTGGACGCAATCCAGATACTTGTGCTCGACCGGCTAGGTAACGGGAATGGAAGCTATGACCTCGGCGATGTGCTCTCCTGGATCGCTCGCTGTCGTGGTGGCGACGCGGTGTGCGAACCTGCGGCAACGGGCTCGGTACCGACCAGTGACTCGCCAGTCCAGCGACATCGCTTCAACAACCCAATAGGGTGATCGGGTTTCGGGGGCCTTGGCAAATGATTGGACCGATGGATTTCGCGAATCACCTTCGAGTGAACCACGATCGTAGAAGGATCGAATTGCATGTACAGCGTCTTGGTAGTACCGCTTTGAGACATCCTCTCGGATGGGTCCGGGCGTTTCTCACCGGCACCCTGTTGCTTGGGCTCGCTTGCGGCGATGGGGGCGCGGGTCCTGAACCACCCCCGAAACCACCTGGCCCTGTACCGACCCGGATCGAACTTTCGCAGACATCGGTAATGCTGGCGGCCATAGGGGCCACAGCTCAGGTTTCAGCCACTGTCTTTGACCAGAACGGCCAACAAGTGCAGGTGACGGTTTCGTGGTCGAGCTCCGACGAGGCGGTCGCAGTCGTCGACGGGTCGGGACTGGTGACGGCAAGAGGAAACGGAAGCGCCGCGGTGACGGCAACCGTTGCCAAAGTGTTCGCCAGTGCGAGTCTCACCGTCCTGCAGGAAACCGCCGAATTCCGAGTCGAGTGGGGGGAACCCCGTGTGCTGCTTGGTGATTCCCTCCGCGTTACGATTCCAGTGGCCACAGACGCTAACGGCCAACCGATCGACCCATCGCTCATCAAATGGCATTCCAGCGATTCATCGGTGTTGACCGTGGCCACAGACGGATGGCTCCGGACAATAGCAGAGGGCAGCGCCCGGGTTACAGTCGAGATCGCGGATACCGTAGCCCACCAAGATTACTCCGTGGAACTGGACGGTGGATCCCTTACGCTGAATGTGATCCCTCCCGGAGCCGTCTCCGACGCGGGAGCCTTGCTCGAGATAGGAGGTCCGGGCATTGACTCGCTTCGCGCTGCCTCGGGTTACGAGCTATTCGAATCCGGTACGGGCGGTGCACAGCGACAATCAAGGTGAGACGTAGCGACAATCAAGGTGAGAATACGAGATCGCGACGTTGTGAACGAAGGGATGATAACAAGGTGGCATGGGTGGAGCAGGTTGAGCGTCCTGGAGAGCCTGTGAGGCGGTCCTACTTCGTTGGACGGTCCGAGCACGGAATCAAGGCTGGACGGTACCGTTCTCCACCCCCGTGCCAGCGTGAGCGTCGCTGCGGGGTGGGTGGGTAACCATTACCCGTCGTTCCGTGTTGGAACTTGTTCCGACATGGACCGGCGGGTGACCGGCGGGCCCGCTCACTCGGCAGCCCTCGCGGTTCTTTCCGCCGGTGCGCGGACCAATCGTGACCGCGTACCGACCTCATGCTTGTGACCTCCGTCCGCCGCCGGCGATGGAGCGTGGCGGGTTGGGCCGTCGCCATAGCCAACTTGCCGGGTGGCGAGGATGGGAGTGGGGGTCGGCCCCGGCGCGTACCCCACGTCCCGGAGTCGGTTCGTCGGTCTGTCCATGCCCAGCGGCGGCTTTCCTGGCGGCCACGGCGGCGCGACGGCGGTAGCTTTCGACGTTGAGTTCGAAGACGTGGGAGCGGTGCACGAGGCGGTCGACGGCGGCGACGGTCAAGGCTTCGCCACCGAAGATCTTGTCCCAGGCGCTGAAAGGTTCGTTGGCGATGACGAGGAGCGAGCGATTCTCGTAGCGTGCGCCGATGAGTTCGAAGAGGACGCTGGTTTCGGTCCCTTCGCAGGTGGCGTAGGAGAAATCGTCGAGAATGACGAGGTGGTATTTGTAGAGCTTGGCGATGGCGGCGTCGAGGGCGAGGTCGCGCCGCGCCGCCTGGAGCCTCTGCACCAGACTCGACGTTCGCTGGTACAGCACGCGGTAGCCGTTTTCGACCAGCTTGAGTCCGATGCCCGCGGCGAGGTGACTCTTGCCCGTTCCCGGCGGACCGAAGAGCAGCACGTTGGCCGCTTCTTCGAGCCAAATGTCGCCGCTCGCCAGCACGCCCACGCGCGCCTTCGACACGGCGGGCACGAGGTTGAAGTCGAAATTGTCGAGCGTCTTGCCGCGGGGCAGCTTCGCCTCGGCTCGGTGCCGCTCGAAGCGCCGCCGTTCGCGATCGGCGACTTCTTGGCTGGCCAGCGCGGCGAGCAGGCGCGCCGAGGACCAGTCTTCCCGGTCCGCGCGTTCGGTGAAGCTTCTCCACAGCGCCCGCATGCTCGGCAGGCGCAGTTGCTTCAGCAACAGGTCGAGTGCCGGGGGATCGACGATGAAGGAGTCTTTCATCGCGGTGCTCCGTTCAGGCAGGCGTCGTCGTAGCGCGACAGTGGCGGGAGGGTCGTTTCGAGGTCGGGAAGGGAGTCCGGCGCTGGGAACCGGTCGCGCAGCACTTCGGCGTCGGGCAACCGCCCGGCCTCGAGCTGCGCTTCGATCTCGTCGGCCAGCAGGGCCTCGCATCCGTGATCGTGGGCCAGCGCAAGGAGTTTGACCATCCGCCGGCAGGCCTCGCGGTCGTCCAGGCGCTCGCGCAACGCGTCGAAAGCCTGGCGGTAGGCGTCGCGGGGGAACAAACCGTCGCGGTGGACCCAGTTCATCATCGCCATCGGCTTGCGACGCAGAGAGGGCAGCACGTGCCGGTAGTTCACGACCCGTCCCCGTCGCCCTCCCGGTCCCGGGTGGCCCCGAGGCAACGTCACGAGCTCCTCGGTCCCGACGAAGACGACCAGGCGGTCGTCGTACAGTCTCACCCGCAGCCGGTGTCCCACCAGCCGCGACGGCACCGTGTAGAACACCCGCCGCAGCGAGAACCCACCCGCGCTCGTCACGCGCACCAAGGTCTCCTCGAAACCGTCGCTGCGACGCCTCGGCAACGGCCGCAGCACGGCTCGCTCGGCGTCGATCCTCTTGCGGTTGCGAGCGTTGCGGCGACTCGCCACCCGGCTCACGAACTCTCGGTACGCCTCGATCGTCTCGAAGTCCCTCGATCCCCTCAACAGCAGCGCATCCTCGATGGCCCGCTTCAAATGCCCGTGCGCGCTTTCGATCGAGCCGTTCTCGTGCGCCCGGCCCCGGTTGTTCCGGCTCGCCTTCATCCCGTAGTCTCCCATCAACGCCTCGTAACGTGCGGTCCGGTCCTCCCGCGCACGACGCTTCAGGTTCCGAAACGCCGCCGACAGACTGTCCGTCCGGTGCTCCTTCGGAACGCCGCCCAGCGCCCACAGCGCGTCCTGCAACCCCTCGGCCAGGGCAACGTAGCTCTCCCCGCCCAACACCACCGCCACATGCAGAATCCCGAGTACTCCAGCCGAAAATGGTACAGCTTGTGCACCAGCTTCTCTCCCCCAACCGTCACCCCCAGACGCCCGGCGTCGGTGAAGTCCGACAACCCCCGTCGCCCCGGCTCGTGCTTCTGTCGGAAAACGACCTCGCGCGCCGGCCCGTGCTTCGCCTTCCAGCTCCGAACCCGTCGCTCCAGCGTCCGCCGAACCCCCGGATGCAGTTCCGGATGACGCCGCATCATCTCTTCGTACAGCGCCACCGCCCGCAACCCCGGGTTCGCCTCCAGCAGCGGCACGATCTCCTCGTCGAATATCCCCGCCAAAGGGTCGGGGCGTCTCCGCCCCCGAGGCTTCTTCACCGACCGACGCCCCGGATCCCCTTCGATCCGATACGCCGTCGCCCTGCTGAACCCCGCCTTCGCCGCCGCCAGCGCAGGCCCGTCCTTCCGTCGAGCGGTCATGTACAGCTCCATCTGGTGGTCCGTAATCCGTCGGCCCGGCACTTCGCGTCTCTCCTGATCCCAGGGAAACACCAAAGCTCAAACCTCCCGCCGCCACCTCCGGCCGTCTCACCTTGTTTGTCGCAAGCGTCTCATCCTGATTGTCGCGCTACAGACGCGACTACCCAGATAGACGGCGCGGCTACCCGGAACTCTACCCAGAAAGCCGGCCGCACTGCCCAGAAAACTACCCAGATGGATAGCGAAACTACCCAGAATGACGAAAACGCTAACCAGAAGTACACTACCCAGGAACAGATACTGTCCTTGCTCGAGGCCGAGCCGACGCTGACTCTGCGCGAGTTGGCGCAACGCATCGGCATCACACGAGACGGGATCAAGTACCACACGACAAGACTGAAGGCCCAGGGAAAGCTGGAGAGGGTTGGGTCGGATCGAGCAGGGCATTGGGAAGTGCTGCGATGACGCCGCTTGAATCCCCATCACTTGCTCAAATAAACAGACGATCTGGCGGTTTTGCACTCTTCAGGTTCATCCAGGGAGATGTTCCACCAAGCGTCACGGCTTCCCCCTGCCATTCCAGCAGGGCCAACCAACGCTTCGCTTGCATGACGCGCCATCGTTGTTGTGAATGGCGAGCCCGATTCGTCTCTCGCGCCCATTGATCTTGGAACAGCTCGCCAAGTACGAATTCTATGGCCGACATGGGAGTGACAAACGGGCTTGGCATTCGAGGCACAGGCACACGCGGTTCGTCGCGTTCTCCAAGGCCCTGAATATGAAAATAGCAACCCGGCGAGTCGTGTGCGCCTAGTTCAATTCTCCACCTTGCGATCTCGCAATCATTATCCCAGAGCTCAACTACCGTAGATGCTTTGCCTACAAACTGCAGTATTCGTTTGGATCGTGTTGGGTTACCCAGAGGTCGGAGCTCCCAGATTCCTGTCATTTCAGCGTACAGCTCTCTCCCGCCCGATCTCGATCCCGCCTCATAAGAGTCGGTTGGCTTGGTGCGGAGGGGTCCAAGGCATAGCTCATGGACCGTGCCCGCAGGCTCATCGCCAACTGCCTTCAGTCCATTCTTTAGCAAATCTAACTCATGCGCAGTCCCCTCATCTATGAACTCTCTTGCCATTCGCGTGAGCGCGTCGGTCTCCTCTACGAGATGCCGCAACGAGAATTGAAGCCCAACCCCCATCCTGCTACTCATCCGCCAAGACGCGATAGTGGTCGAGCGGCTCGACCATGGCAACAAGGTCCGGGTCGTCCTTAACGTCATCAATTCTCATCCATGCCGGATCGGCGAACATTGGCCAGTAATCCGGCCGCAGCCTGACAGCGTCTCCAGGGCAAGCGATGCCCACCGGTCGGAAGTCTTCATTTAAGCATACGATAGCACCCTGTTGCGTCATGAGCTCGACATCCTCTCCCGCCTTTTCCCAAATCGTCTCTCGGTATTTCTCTCCGCCGTCGCCTGCATGACCACCCAAATCCCATGTGTAATCCTCAATAGCAGCTCGCCACCAACGATCGCCCAGAAATCCTGCCATGATACCGTTGTACTTCATCCGATCCAAGTCCGCTGCCAAGTCACTGTCGGAGGCCATTAGGCGTTTGAGATCGGGGAGGTCGATCCTCAACCGCGCAGCCACCCATTCGATACTCCACAGAAAACAGGGGTAAGGAAAGACCTGGTGGAGCAGCCAACGCAGGAACGGAAGGCCGTGGGTGCCACCTTCCAGCCTGTATATCGGTGGTTGGCATTCCCGTACATCAAGCCAATTCCTGTCGAACCACCCGACATCGTCGGTCAGGTTCAGTAACCTGCGCGCCCGTACCTCGGACTCGGCCGTCGTCGTAGGCCAGTCAGGCTGCAGACGTCGGATTGCTTGAGCCAATTGCACCGCTTTCGAGTAGCGATCCTCGTCGGATTTCTCGAAGACCCATTCGAGATTGTTGAGACGAGCAACGACGTGGTTAACATGGGGTGGCAGTATCCTCGCACTGGCATCGCTCAAATGTCCCGTGTGAAGTGCGAACGCAGTAGGCCGTCGGCGTCTGGGCCTGTCGTTACCATCGACAATCTCGCGCAGAACGGTGGCAAGCGCCATCCCAGTCTGAACATCGAAAGTCACTGGCTGATCGTCGCGCGCTGGCCAATTATCCAACCGGTAGTCCATCAAGATGAGATCGGCTGCCTCGAGATCGTCCAACTTGAGATCCTCCGGATGCTGGACTCGTACATCCGCGGTGCCGTCCAGCCCCAGCATGAGTTCGGACCGCAACCCATCGGCCTCGTCGTCGACCACTAGAAGTACCGGGTCGTCTGCGTGTCCTGGGCTCATCTCGGAAAGACCATTTCAATTGCCGTGGCGTAAGGAGGATCGGGCTTCGCGAACCGAATCATGATGCCGTAGTAGTCTAACATCCTTCGCGTGATTGTGAGGCCCAGACCCATTCCCTGGCCGAGGACTGGGTTGATCTCATGAGTCGTGGACTCGAACGGCTCAAACCATCGCTCGGCGTCGTCAACATCTACGGACACTCCCGTGTTCTGGACGCGAGTCCGTAAGACACCGTTGTGGCTGGCGGCGGTAGCTTCGATTCGTCCGTCCTCCTTTGCCCCCTTTACGGCGTTCGTCAGAAGATTGGCAAATACAGTCGTAAGCTCGGCCCGAAACATCGGGAGGGTCTTCAGCGAGGGGGGAATCCGGTTATCAATCCCTACTCTTCGTCGCTCGGCCGAATGGCTGACCAACCGGATCGCAGCATCGAAGCATGCTGCGAGAGACTGACGGGAACGGCGTCTACGCGCATCCGGCGTCACGATGTCGACCAAATAGGAAGCGTGGCGCTGAATCCACTGGGTCAGGTCTACTGCGGCGGCCCACCGGAGTCTTGCGCGACGTCTCTGGGCAGGAGTAAGCGAAGTGTCGCGAAGCGTCACCTGCAATCCGTCACGCAGGGTCTGCGCTGCACCCAGCAGCGCGTTCATTTCGTGGGCAAACGCGGCCATTTGGGTCCCGACGGACGCCAGAACCCGAAGGAGCGCTCCCTCGGACATCATGCTGTCGGCCTCCGCTCGTGCCTCTTCCATCACCTGCATGGCTTGTCGCATCACCGGCCGGGCGGCGTCCGTACTCCCCTGATCGACCAGCTGGCGCGCTTCGTCAATTGCTGCACTAGCGACGCCGATGAGGTCCGGCAGAGACTTCCGGTCATCCCCCGTCAACGCATCCGTTCGGCCACCTCGGCTCTTTCGCCGTTGCTCCTTTCGTCTCGTCCGTTCCTTCAGGTTGGCGGCCGCACGTACTCGGGTGCACAGATCCACACCCGTGCGAACGACCCTGACAAGCGTATCGAACGCGGCCTCCGGCACGAAGCCTTCCCGGTTGACGAGGACCCGTAGGGTAGGCGTACGTTCCTGAGTGAGGAATACTCCGCCGAAATAGTTGCCATGGGGAAGGCGGACCAAGCCTTCGTCGGGATCCTTGTCGCCGACATCCTCAGTGAGGCGTAGATTCTTCAGCATCTCGAGCTGGCGAGCACGTGTGCCATAGTCGGCGTCAATCGACAGCCAGTCGTCCTCGCCGTAGGGCAGTACCCGAAACCCTTCCAAGTAGACCCGGATCCCGCTCGCCTTTGCGGCCCAGATCCGCCTGTCACGTGCACCTTTCCCCTTGATCAAACCTTCGCGAACGAAGATGCGCGCGTCAAGAGAAAGCCCGCATGCGGGATCGGGGTGCTGCATGGTCGTCTTGAACGGTCTCGCGTCGGGGTTGCCCTTTAGTGCCGGGCGGGTGGGAACAATGGCGAATTGAACCTGTCGTTGATCCGCATCCGCTCGAATCTCAACGACCCACTTGGCCATTCCAGCGAGAAGCGGCCAATAGTCGTCACCGACCTCAAGTTCACCCTCCAACAGCACCTCGAACCCACCCTCGGCTGGATTCGAGGCCTCGGCGGAAATATCCCGGAGCATGGGTCGCTCGAACAACACGGGCTCTGAAACCAGAGTCCTAGGCAACGGCCAATGGATGAAATCCGGCGTCAAGAACGCCTGCATCTCGGCGAAGAACCTAGTTCGTTCCTTGCGAGTCCACGGACGCCGAAGTCTTGACAGCGTCAGTTCCGTGCCACGACTGCGATTCCCCATCACGGGACTCTCGTTTATCTGCACCACATCGTCGGGCATCTCGTCCAGCGTTTCGTATCGCTCGATCGAATCCCAATCCAACACCGCTGTGAGCTCCGTCTTACGCCCGCTACCGGATTCGTCCGCGCACACGCTGGACACCTCCAGGCGTCGCGCCAGCTTGTGAGCAGCCAACCGTCCGATCCCCTTCACCCCAGTGTACCGCCGCCCAAACACCTTGGACCGCCTCGTTCCCTGGTCCTTCATCCGGGACGCAATCCGCAAGAAACCCGAGACAAACCGATCTTTGGTCATCCCGGTCCCGTTATCCAGAATCACGATTCGACCGTGCTCCCGGTCGTCCAGGTTCTCGCCGTGAACGATCACTTCGGTGGCATCGGCATCGTAGGAGTTCTTGATCAGCTCGATCAGCGCCGTGGAATCACGACCCACCAGAAGCTCGCCCAGTTCCCGGAACAAATGGGTGTCGACCGTGAACCTAGCCATGACCGTTGCTCTTCCGAGGAGGGCGACGCCACTCCATCATACTCATTCTGGCGCGCTGAAGGCTCGTGATCTCCTGTCGGCCGAGCCCGAGCCCCTCCCGGAGCACCCGGTCATCAGCGATCCTCCTGGCCTCATCTTCACGGCCCGCCCGCATCAAGCGATCCAGGTCTTCAAATGCATCTGCCGCGCCGGAAACCATCGGAATCGGCACCCGTTGCAGCGTGCCCGGTTCAAGCTTCAGTACGCCCCCTCCGTAGCGACGGCCATGCAGCTCAGCCCATGCGGAAACGGCGCTGGTGAGAAAACCGACAACCACTGCTTCCGGTGCTACTGCAAGGGCGGGTGTCCATCTCACGCTGTGGACGGCATTGCTGTTCGGAAACCCCGCCCGATTGAGAACTAGTTGGGGTGACCCGGCTCGTGCACACGTAGCAAACGCGTCGGGAGCAGTTGGCATGTCTACGCGGAACCAGTCTTTCCGCAGTCGACACTTGTACCTGTCAGCGATCCCCCTTCTTGCTCCCTCCCGAATCCATGACTCGACTACCCGGTCGTCGTCCGCGCTGTTGGGTCGCACCAGGAACGCCGCACGGTCTTCGCCCGCGAGAGTTTCGTGGTCATGTCTGGTAAACTCGAGGCCATTGAGCCACTTCGCTCGAGACAGGATCGCATGCCGGACGTGGGAAGGCATTCCCATCGCGTCGAGGCGCTGGCGAGAGCGGATGAAATGGCGGTTCGCCCCGGTGACCAGTCCCACCCTGACCGTCGCGACTTCGCCCAAGGGTTTCACGGCGGGCGTGTCGCGGATTCGATTCAGGAGGGTGACCACCCCCGGATCGATCCCGTTTCCGGCGAATGGAAAGGTACCGGAAGACGCCTCGCGGGAACCGAGATCCATCAGCGCGGACTGGAGATCAGCAACGGACTCGACAGCCAAGGCTTCGATATCGCCCCGCTCGCCGAAACCGGAGCAGGTCAGAGCGACCACTGCCTCGTCGGTGTGGTCGAACAAGCGAGCGCGAACATGAATGAGTCGACTTCTTGCGAAACGATCAGAGAGCGCCTTGCGAAGCGGCCCAGCGTAACGGGCTTGGAAGATGGCTTCGGGCACCAGCATTGCCAAGCGGCCTCCGCGAGCAAGGAAGCCAAGTGAATGGAGGACGAAGTAGGCCCAGAGACTGGCGGTCGCCGGGAGCGGAATGGTTGACGCATCCACGACGCCACGGGCGGATGCACGTTGGGGGCCTCGAATCCAATGGTGTCGCACGTAGGGAGGATTGCCCACGATGGCCGCAAAGGGACCGCCTCGGAGGTCATCGGGAGATGTCGCCAGGAAATCCCCCTGGGTGCAGTTGGCGTCGACCAGCCGGCGGCTGCATCGTACCGTGTCCACGCAATCCGGATCAATGTCGACGCCGTAGACTCTGGTGCCTACCCGGAAGGGATCCACTTCCGCGAGAACCTCGGCCGCAGCTTCCAGGAACGCGCACCCTCCGTAACTCGGGTCCAGGATGGGGCCGTCGTCTCCAGCCAGCGCCCAGCGCACCAGGACCGCCGCCAAGTCGTCCGGGGTGTAGTAGATCCCGAGACGGCGACGGCGACTCGCGATGGGCGCACCCTTGTAACCGTGGGACGAGCGGCTGCTGGGGGCCATGATTCTCTTCTCGGTGGCGGGTCGTCGCACAGGCGGGTCCTTGCTCCCCAGGTCTATCTTTCCCTAGGTTCCCGCCATCTCCACAAACTACATCCGCGCCGCCAGTTATCCAAACCACGACCCCAGGATCCCGCCCGTGACGCCCGTCGGCCAACTCGAGGCCACCACCCAGCGCCGTGTCATCGACCATTTCCGAGCGCTGGGGTACCGATACCTCGGCAGCTGGCAGGATCGCCCCGAAAACCGCAACATCGAGTCTCACCTCCTCAAGCCCTCAAGCGGCAGGGCCACGACGCCCCCATCATCGCCAAGGTCCTCGACCGCCTCCGCAAGGCCGCCTCGCTCGGAGGGAGCACCACGCTGTACGACGCCAACCGGGCGTTCTACGGTCTTCTGCGATACGGCGTCAAGGTCCAACCCGGTGTCGGCGAACATACGGTCACGGCACATGTGGTCGACTGGAACCAGCCGGAAGCCAACGACTTCGCAATCGCCGAAGAGGTCACGGTTTCCGGCCCGAACACGAAGCGTCCCGACCTGGTGCTCTACCTCAACGGGATCGCCATTGGGGTAATCGAGCTCAAGCGCTCGACCGTCTCCGTGTCCGAGGGCATCCGCCAGAACCTGGACAACCAGAAGAAGGACTTCATCCGCCCGTTCTTCACGACCGTCCAGCTGGTCATGGCCGGCAACGACACCGAAGGGCTGCGCTACGGTGTGATTGAGACCCCGGAGAAGTACTGGCTTCGCTGGAAAGAGGCCGTACCCACCGAACCGAAGCCCACCTCCCCGCTCATCAACGATCTCGCGCATTTCTGCGCGCCGGCCCGTCTTCTGGAGATTGTGCACGACTTCCTGGTCTTCGACGCTGGCGTCAAGAAGGTGTGCCGTCACAACCAGTACTTCGGCGTGAAGGCGGCCCAGTCACACGTGCAGCGGCGCGAAGGCGGCATCGTCTGGCACACGCAAGGGAGCGGCAAGAGTCTCACCATGGTTTGGCTGGCTAGGTGGATTCGGGAGCGCACGGACGTTGACGGTCGGGTCCTGATCGTCACCGATCGCACGGAGCTGGACGATCAGATCGAGAAGGTCTTCAAGGGCGTTGGGGAGGACATTCATCGCACTCGCAGCGGCGCCGACTTGGCCCAGGCCTTGCGCGACCATTCCAAGTCGCTGATCTGCTCCCTGGTTCACAAGTTCGGCCGCTCCGAGGAAGGCGGCGTAGATGCGTACCTGACTGACCTTCAAAGCAACCTGCACGCACCCATCCGCGCGACGCGCGACATGGTCGTCTTCGTGGACGAATGCCATCGTACCCAGTCCGGCACGCTTCACCGCGCAATGAAGGCGATCCTTCCCGGCGCGACCCTGATCGGCTTCACCGGAACTCCTCTGCTCAAGTCCGACAAGCAGCGTAGCGTCGAGACCTTCGGCCCCTACATCCACACCTACAAGTACGACGAAGCCGTCGGTGACAAGGTGGTTCTGGACCTGCGCTACGAGGCGAGGGACATTGACCAAGCCATCACGTCGCAGCAAAGGGTCGATCAGTGGTTCGACCTGAAAACCAAGGGGCTGAGCGAGATGGCGAGGGCCCAGCTCAAGGCGCGGTGGGGCACCATGCGGGCGGTCACGAGCTCGATGGACCGCATCCGCAAGATCGTGGCCGACGTGCTGATGGACATGGCAACGCGCGATCGGCTCAACAGCGGCCGGGGCAACGCCTTGCTGGTCTCGGACAGCGTGTATGCGGCGTGTCGTTTCTTCGAGGCGTTTCGAGATACCGATCTGAAGGGCAAATGCGCCATCGTCACCTCCTACGAACCGAATCCCAGCGACGTCAAGGGCGAGGAAACGGGCGAAGGGCTGACCGAGCGACTGCTGAAGTACAAGATCTACCGACGCATGCTCGCCGATCACTTCGACTTGCCGCCGGACAAGGCCATGGGCAAGACGGCCCAGTTCGAGCACGAGGTCAAGCGGCGTTTCGTGAACGAGCCGGGACAGATGAAGCTGTTGATCGTGGTGGACAAGTTGTTGACCGGCTTTGACGCGCCGCCCGCAACGTATCTCTACGTTGACAAGAAAATGCAGGACCACGGCCTTTTCCAGGCGATCTGCCGGGTCAACCGTCTGGACGGCGCGGACAAGGAATACGGCTACATCGTCGACTACAAGGACCTGTTTCGATCGTTGGAGGGCGCGATTCAGGACTATACCGGCGAGGCCTTCGACGGCTACGACGCGGAGGACGTGGACGGGTTGCTGAAGGATCGTCTGGAGCGCGGCCGCGAACGGCTGGAGGAAACCAGGGAAGCCGTGAAGGCGCTTTGCGAGTCCGTCGAATTGCCTCGGGACACCGCCGCGTACCTGCGTTACTTTTGCCATGACGGCACCGGCGACGCCCACCGGCAGCTTGAATCCAACGAGCGAAAGCGTCTGACGCTGTACACGGCGGTTGCGGCGCTTCTACGGGCCTACGCCAATCTGGCCAACGAGATGAGCGAAGCCGGCTACACCGAAACCGAGCGACTCGTCGTCAAGAGCGAGGTCGCCCACTATGAAAACGTGCGCCGCGAGGTGAAGCTGGCCAGCGGGGACTACGTGGACCTCAAGGTGTTCGAGCCGGCCATGCGGCACCTGCTGGACGCCTACGTGCGCGCCGACGAGAGCCAAGTGCTCGCCAAGTTCGACGAGATGACCCTGGTCGATCTTCTCGTCACGGACGGGGCGAAGGCCGTCGACAACCTTCCCGACGGGATTCGGGGCGACCAACAGGCCGTGGCCGAGACCATCGAGAACAACGTGCGACGGCTGATCGTTGACGAAACGGCGGTCAACCCGAAGTACTACGAGAAGATGTCGGCTCTGTTGGAAGCCTTGATCGAGCGACGCAGGCAGGGTGCATTGGAATACGAGGCCTACCTTCAGGAGGTGATTGCGCTCGCCGAGAAGGTGAAGAGCGGTGGCGACGGCGATTCCTATCCCGCCAGCCTGAAGACGCTTGCGCTACAGGCGATCTACGACAACTTGCCGGTCGAGACGGTCGGCGAAAAGGTGGCCGAGGGCGGTACGTCGCCGGCATCGGGCACCGCGGGCGACCCCCGCGAAGCTGCGGCATTGGCGATCGATCGCGTGGTGCGCCGGACGAAAAAGGCGGACTGGCGCGATCACCCCATCAAGGAGAAGCAGATCTTGCGGGCCATCCAGGAAGCGTTGGGTTCGGGTCCATTCAGGAATCTCACGCTCAAGATCTTCGAGATCGTGAAGGCGCAGGAGGAGTATTGAGGTGGACGATTCCCGCATCGAGGTCGGTGGTGTCGCCGTCGACATCGTACGCAAGGACATCAAGCACCTGCACTTGGGCGTATACCCACCGGACGGGCGCGTCCGAGTCGCCACCCCGCTGCACCTCGACAACGAGGGGGTACGCTTGGCCGTAGTCTCTCGTCTGGCCTGGATTCGACGCAAACGCAACGAGTTCCTGCAGCAAGACCGCCAGTCGAGGCGCGAGCTCGTTACGGGGGAAAGCCACTACTTCGAGGGACGACGCTATCGTCTGGACGTTGAGGAGTCGCCCGGTCCACCAAGGATTCGCCTGCGCAACGCCTCGTGGATAGCAATGCGCGTGCGCCCGTCAACCAGCCGCGACACCCGCGAAGCGGTGCTGTACAGGTGGTATCGGGACAGACTTCGGGAGCGCATCCCCGGATTGATTGCAAAATGGGAGCCGCGGATCGACGTGGCAGTCCGCGATTGGCGCATACGGCGCATGAAAACCAAGTGGGGGACGTGCAACCCCGTGGCGGGTCGCATCTGGCTCAATACCGAGCTTGCCAAGAAACCGCCGGCCTGCCTGGAATACGTGGTCGTGCACGAGATGATTCACCTTGTCGAGCGAAACCACACCGAGCGGTTCCGCGGCATTCTCGACCGGGCGCTGCCGGATTGGCGCCAGCGGGTGGAGAGGCTCAACCGGGAGCCGCTCGCACAGTGACTGCACGAACCCAAACAACCAACAAGCGCACCGTCGTCACGAAATGGGGCGACGGCCACAAGTTCTGGATGGCGCCGGGCGAGTACACCGGCGTGGTCGTCGGCAAGGAGGCCACCGGCGGCGACTATGCGATCACCGACGGCGTCATCAGACCCGGCGGACACGTGCCGGAACACTACCACAAGTGGGAAGACCAGACTTTCCACGTCATCCACGGCGTGCTCGAAGCCCGCATCGGCGGCGAGACGCATCGAATCGAGGAGGGCGACACGATCCATTGCCCGAGAGGCGTCCCCCACTACCTTCGCAACCTGGGCGACACCACGGCCAAGGTGATCAGCTACATCTTCCCTGGGCACTGGGTCGAGGACTTCATGGCCGAGACGGCCCGGCAGAACACCCAGGGCCAGCCTGATTTCGACCTGATCGAAGAACGCTTCGGGGTTGTGTACCTCTGAGGCGGGGCACGGCGCGTCCCGCTCGCCACTCTGCGTTGCGTCCGCGCGCGAGGTTCCAATGAACGACGTCTACGAGGCGCTGGGCAAGGTCTACAGGGAGAGCGGCTACAAGTTCCGCCTCCGTCGGGTCTTCTACGACAACAAGCTGCGGCTCACGACCAAGGCGTTGCTCATGGAGGCCGTCGATGCCGCCGACGTGGACAGCGACAACTACGTGGCGGATTGCTACGACTGCGACAACTTCGCGTTCAGCTTGGTCGGGTCCTTCAACCGCCTCACGGGGTGCAACTTCGTGGGATTCGTCGTAGACTACGGCGGCGGCTAGTAGAGGGGGAACCGCACGACTTTCGACCATGGCGAAAGCTCGTGTACGCCCACGGCCTGCACTCTGACCTCCCCGATGCCACGAGCCCTGGAGTCGACCCGCACGATCTTGCGGCCGTTCCTTTCCAGGCAAGTGACTCTGGACGATGAACACTTGACCGTCCACGGTCCGTGCCAACCGATGCGATACTCAACGCGGTAATCTACGGCGCCGTCGACGATGTTGAAGGAGACCGTGAACCCGCGCCGGTTGGCCGATGCCCTGACCTCGGCGGGCGTGGCGAGTGCCGTGGCCGACGCGTCGATGGCGACGGCGACGTCCTCGAACTTGGGGTCAACCGGGGTCTCGCACGAGGCGAGGGCGATGAACGGCACGATGGTGAGGAACTTCCGGAACATGGCTGTCCTTTCGGTGGGATGGTGTTGAGCAAAGCCATTAGGCCCAACTTCCGGAAGCGTCCGGCACGTAAGTATATGGCGTGCTAGCCGATAGGGTGATTTCGGGGGTGTACGCTACTGGGTACGCTTCAGGGACGGGTCCGTAACAGGCGGAAGGCTTCGGCCTGGAGGGGGGTTGGGCTGGCGAGGACGTCGGCGGCGACGGCTCCCGGCGCGGCGGGCTGAACGCGATTGAGAGTCAACGTGGCCAGGTCGGCCAGCAAGGTCTGGAAGCTGTGTACGGGCAGGCCATCGTGGGTGCGTTTCGTGGCGGCCTTCGCGCGAGCGGCCCGAGAAGGGCGTGCCGGTTGTACCGGCGAGGAGCGGGTCGAGCCGTCGGGGTCGTGGTCGTCGAAGAGCAAGGGCGCAAGAGCGCGCCGCATGTGCCACTCGACGTAGTAGGCGAGCATGCAGAGGAAGACGTGGGAGCGGACGCGATTTTCGAGCCTGTGATGCACTGGACGCACCTTCAGGTCGACGGTCTTGTAGCTGCGGAAGGCCTTCTCGACTTTGCTGAGGTTCTTGTAGGAACGGACGGCCTGGTCGGCGGACAGTTCGTCGGCGGGCACGTTGGTGCGGATGATGTAGATGCCGTCGAGCGCTTCCTCGTGAGCGATCCGTTCCTGGTTGCGAGCGAAGGAGAAGGCGTCGTCCGTTACAACCACGTCGACGTGCTTGCCCACCTTGTGGGCGCGCAACGCCCTGTCGGCCCTCACGGCGATGTCGGCGCCGCCCCGCAGCGGGCGGTTGGGGCGCGTCGTGGCGCGCACGACCTTCTCGAGCTTCTCTTCGGTGGCCGCCAGCAGGGACTCGCGCTTTCGCGCCCGTCTTGCCGCCAGCAGCGGATTGCGGCACACGACGAGTCGTTCGCCGGGATACAGTTGCGGGGCGGTGATCTCGGCCAAGTCCCGCTCGTCGAAGAGCGAGAGTTCGACGTCGCCTTGCTCGACCAGCTCGCTGATCTGGGGAGCCCGCAGCGCCGTGATCCATGCAAGCGACGCAGGTTCAAGCTCTTGGCGAATGCGAGCGTTGGTTAGAAGTCCCCGATCGCCCACCACCACGACGCGCGACAGCGAGAAACGCTCGCGCAACTTCTCGATCTGGAGACCGACGGTGCTGGGATCGGCCGTGTTGCCGGCGAAGACCTCGACCGCCACCGGACGGCCCTCGGCGTCGCAGAGCAGGCCGAAGACGATCTGGGGCTTGCCTCGCTTGCCGTCGCGAGAATAGCCGAGCTTAGCCAACGGACACTTCGAGCCTTCGAAGTAGACGGAGGTGACGTCGCACAGGACCAGCGCGCCGTCCTCCAAGTGCTTTTCGGCCAACTGGCGCTCGATGCGATCCTGGCGTCTGAGGATCCAGTCCATGGCGTCGTAGAGTTCGTACTCGGTGGCGTCTTCGACGCCCATCTCCTGCCCGAGGGAGTGGGCGAGCGTCTCGTTCCTCAAGGTGCGGGCGGTGGCCAGCTTGGATCGGGGATCGAGGACTCGGGCGACGATCATGGCCATGGCGAGCGCCCGCTGGCGGGAGGGACGAGGCGCGAGCAGCTTCTCGATGCCGAGCCTGCGGGCGGTTCCGAGGACGGCGGCCACGTGACCGTGGGGCCGGGAGCGTTCGATGGAGAAGGCGTCGCCGAGGGAAGGGAGCGCGACGCCGCCCTTGAGGAGGATGCGGAGTCCGTCGACGATGTCGTCGGGCCACTTCGAGAGGTTGGCGAGGGTGCGTTTCTTGACCTTTCCGTCCTCGCGGTAGGACTCGCGGAGGAGGACGGCTGGGGGCGACTTTCTGTTGGGCACGCGTTCGATGTACATGGATACGAAGTTAATGGATAACGGGTGCGTTGTCAACATTTTGACCGTACCATTACATGGGTACGCATTTTGGCCCATGAATCTCTCTAAATGCTTGTCGGCCTTATGCTTGCGACCTCATAATACCCGATTTTCTCCGGAACTTCCCATTAGGTGTTCAATGATACTAACGGCCGGACGGTTGTGCGTCCACCAGTCCAGGTGCAGGTACCGACTCTTTCCGGATTGCTTCACGCCGATGCCGGTGAACCCGTTATCGGGCGCCAGGCGCACGAGGTGGTAGCAGAGCCACCCCGAGCACGCGATGTCCACAGCCACCCCCCAGCTGTGGGCCCCTGGCTCGGACTTCGCCCTTTCAATCGGGTGCGTCGCAGCCCCCTCACAACGACTGTCGCGGCGGCATCCCGAACACGCTGTCGATCAGCTCCCGCGCCTGAGGCGGCACCCCCTTGAGCGCCGCCGGAATCCCGGCCAACCCCAGCTCGTCCACCACGCGCCGAAGCACCAGCGCCCCGGTCAGGTCGATCCGTCCCAATCCCTCCAGGTGGATCACCACCTCCGCGACCCGCTCCGCCCGAGCGAGCCGGGCCGTGATCGCCTCTTCCAACCTGGGCGCCGAGGCGAACCACAGGATCCCGATCACTTCCAGGTGAAGCACGTCGCCCTTCATCCAGCTGTGGAACCCGGCCCGCCGCTCCCGCCACACGTGGATCGCCAGCGACACTAGAATCCCCAGCAGCAACGCCTGCTCGATTCGCGGCGCCAACATCAGGCACATCAGCAGCGTGAACCACGACACCAGCGCCTGAATCCGCGACAGCTTCCACACCCGCGCGAGCTGCACCGGCTTCACCAAACCCGCCACCGCCGCGATCACGATCCCCGCCAGAACCGCCCGCGGCAGCGACGACAGCACCCCCGCAAACGGCAGAAACACCAGCACGGCCACCCCCGTCACCGCTCCCGACCAGCGCGACTGCGCTCCCGACAGGTGGTTCAGACTGCTGCGCGAAAACGACCCGTCCACCGGCATCCCGCCAAAAATCCCGGAGGCCACGTTGGCCGCCCCCTGCGCCACGAACTCGCGATCGGGGTTCCACGTCACGCGATCCTGGGTGGCGAAACTGCGCGAGATCGCCGTCGATTCGGCAAACCCGACGAGCGCAATCACCGCCCCGGGCACGACCAGCTGCGGCAACAGCGTCCAGGGCAGCGCAAGACTGAAGGGAGGCAGCGACCCCGGAATGCTCCCGACCACCGGCCCCGCGTAGTCGAACAGAACGGCAAAGAGAACGCCCCCGATCACCGCCACCAGCGCCCCGGGAAACAGCACGTGAATCCGACGCGCCAGCAACGTGGCCGCCACCGTCGCCACCGTGAGCAGCGCCGCCGACGCGCTCCACGACCCCGGACTGCCCAAAACCCGCAGCGTATTGCCGACCAACCCGCTCTCCGACGCCCGCAAGAAACCCAAAGTCGACGGAAACTGCGACAGCAAGATCAGAATGGCCGCACCCGACGTGAATCCCCTAAGTACCGGCTGGGACATCAGATACGTAACCTTGCCCGCCGCAATGAACCCGATCGCCAACCGCGTAGCCCCCACGACGAGCGCCAACAACGCCGCCGCGCCCACATACTCGGGACCCCCCGGCACGGCAATCGTCACCAGCGCCCCGTGAGTCAACAACGCCGTGAGCGCCACTGGACCCGTCTGCAAATACGGACACGACGCGAACAATCCCGCCGCCAACAACGGCACCGCCGAAGCGTACAGACCGTGCACGCTCGGCAACCCGGCCAGCTCTGCATAGGCCATGCTTTGGGGGATGATGAGAAGCGCCACGCTCAGCCCGGCAACCACATCGCGCGACGTGGCGCGCCTACCCTGCCACGCCTGCGGGGAGAACGACCGCCCACTCACGGCGCGACCCCCGCACCTGGCGCGACCCTCGCGCCCAGGACACCCCCCGCCCCACCCGCCACGCCCTCGCCGCCGCTGCCGCCTCGCGCCCCCTTCGCGACCCCTGCGCCGTCGGCCAACCGCGACAGCAACGCCGCCGACTTCCCCGCGCGATCCGCCCACCACCGCGCGATCAGGGCCGGCCCACGCCGCGCCATGCGACCACCCCAATCGCGCGCATGACCCGCCAGCCACTGCAACGTCGCCCCCGCGTCCTGCGCCAGGAACGCCTCGAGCACGTAGCGCCGCTCGCCTGCCCGGCAGGCGAGTCCGGCTTCGCGCCCGAGCCGCACCAGGTCGTCGCGCAGCACGATCATGCCCGAGCGCACCGGCGCCAGCAGCGACGCCACGAACGCCGCGCCGCCGTCGGTGCGCGGGTCGGCCAGCTCCGGCGCGTCCCTGAGCGCGACGGGCAGGTAGCCGGGAAGCGCCGCCTCGGCTGCGAGCCGCGCCAGGGCCTCGCCGACCAGCTCGGCCCACGCCTCGTAGAACGGCGAGCCGCACCCGGCAAACGACGCCAGGTAAGGACCGGTCCACGGGGCGAGGTGTTCCCACGCCAAGGTAGCGCGGGCCTCCGCCAGGAGGGCCGCGCGGGCGGGATCGGGTTCGCGCTCGCGCCAGTGTTCCAGCGCGCTCAGCAGCGCCAGCAGCGACGCCAGGTGATCGGCTTCGTTCGCGGGGTCCTTGTCGTCGCCGATTCCCAACGCTCGCCGGAACCCCGCGATCCGGTCACGCGCTTCGCCACCCAGCATCCCTTCGCCACCCAGATACACGGACGCGTACGGATAGCGCTGAAACGCCACCACGGCGGCGTGCTCGGCCGGGTGCGGGACCCTTGGCAACCCCAACGCCGCCGCAATCGCGCGGTGCTCGGGGGCGGGAACTTCGATCAGCGAGCCGAGGGCCCGGAAGAGTTCCATGGGAGCTTGTAGGCGGCTCGTTCCGGGCGCACCGGACGCAGCAGCCAGTACGGGCGGCGCGTGCCGTCGGGAGAGTGCGCCCCCGCCGGGCGCGTCAGCCTGAGCCATTGCCGGAAGGCGTCGCGGGACTTCGCCGTGTCGACCGAGATGTCCCCGTAGCGGTCGCCGGGGCGCGCCTTCGCAACCCGCACCGCCTGGTGCCAACAGTGCGACCCCGAAATCGGGTCGGGCTGCACGGGAAAGGTCATGTTCTGGTGCACCCCCACGTCCGTCCACCAGATCCGCGCCGTGTCGGGGTCGTCGGACGCGAAGGGGCCCGTGCCCCGGATTCGCGAAATCCCCCATCCGGTGCCTTCGTGCGAGAGCGACACGGTGGCCATCGACTGCCGCGGTCCGTCGCCCGTCTTCCAGCGCCCCATGTGATGCGAGCACGCCGCGACGCCGGGGTGAATCCCTTCGGTCACCCACGCCTTGACCACGAAGTGGCCGATCCGCGTCTCGACCCGCACCAGGTCGCCGGTCGCGACCCCGATCCGGGCCGCGTCCACCGGGTGCAGCCACAGCGGGTTCGTGTGCGCGATCTCGTTGAGCCACTTGGCGTTGGCGCTGCGGGTGTGGATCTGCACCGGAAGCCGGAAGGTCGAGATCAGGCACATCTGCTCGGCCTTGAGGTTGTCGCGGTGCACGTGGCTGCGCACATAGCCCGGCAGCGCCATTTCGGGCCATCCCCATGCGGCCAGCGTTCCGGACCAGAACTCCAATCGCCCCGACGGCGTGGGGAACCCCCGCCGCACCGCGCCACCCGTCTCGACGCCAACGCGGCGACGGCCGTCTTCGTCGCCGTCAAGCGGCGGTAGCGGCACCACGTTGGGCGACGGCGGTGCGGCGGCGCGCGTGTAGACCCTGCCCGCGGCGTCCACTTGGGCGTCTGCGAGCTCGGCTTCGGGCACGCGCCGCTCGTAGAGGGGCCCCACCGCCGCGCCGACCTCGAATGCGCCGTAGCGACGCATGTATTCGAGCGGCGACAGCCCCTCCCGCGCCGCTCTTTCCGGGAGACCCGGGACGGAGTGCTCGAAAATCCACCCGTAATACTCGTCCACGGTCATCTTCTCCCCTGGCCGCGCCCGCGACTCGAAGAAGCGCCGTATGCCCCGCGTGCCGTCCGGGTCGATCCTCCAGGTCAACTCAATCCAGAACTCGTTTTCTTCCCAAACTTCGCCAGGCGTAACGTCGCGGGTGGACGACACCTCCTCGCCGAGACGCTCGCGCGCCGCTCGCAACACGGGTTGGCGGAATCCGATCCACAGCCCGTCGTATTGCTCGTACGAGGTCAGGTCGTGGCGTTCCGAGGAATGGCCCATCGGCAGCACGTAGTCCGCCAGAAACGCGGTCTCGTTCCAGGTCGGCGTGAGCGCGACGTGCAGCCCGATGCGATTCGGGTCGGTCAGCATTTCGATCCACGAGAAGCCGTCGGGATTGGTCCACACGGGGTTGTAGACGCGCGTGAAGTACACGTCCAGACGCCCGTCGCGCTCGCCCGTCAGGTGGGGCAGGAGAAAGGACATTTCCATCAGGCTGAGCGGGTAGTCGGCGGGCCAGGTAAGCTCGTTCCAGTGCTCGGGATGCCGGGTGGGCATGCGGATCGGCCGCGGCACGAACTTGTTCCACGAATTCGGATACGTTCCGCCTGGGACGGCCACGGCGCCCAGGAGCGCGTTGAGCAGGAACAACGACCGCGCAACCTGCCAGCCGCCCAGATTGCCCGCGGCCGCGCTGCGCCAGTTGTGGGTCGACAGCCGCGTCCCGGCTTGTGCCACGACTTCGGCCACCTCCGCAATGGTTTGCGCCGCGACCCCGCTCTCGGCGGCGGCGAAATCGAACGTGTAGCTCTCGTACAACGAATGCAAAACGTCCTGGAACGCCTCGAAGCTCGGCGCCCGGTCGGGGTGGTTTTCCTGCATGTACTCGCGCCAGTTCCACCACCGCTCGACGAAGGCGTCGTTGTAGCGCCGCGTCCGGATCAGGTGGTTGGCGACGGCCAGCAGCACTGCCGCTTCGGATCCCGGATAGGTCGACAGCCAGTGGTCGGCGTGGGTGGCGGTGTTCGACAGCCGCGTGTCGAAGACGATCAGCTTGGCGCCGCGCTGCTTGCCCTCCATGACGCGCTGGGCGTGCGGGTTAAAGTAGTGTCCCGCTTCGAGATGGCTGCTGACCAACAGAATGACCCGGGCGTTGGCGTGGTCGGGACTGGGCCGGTCCATGCCCATCCACAGATGGTATCCCGTGCGCGCGCCCGATGAACAGATGTTGGTGTGCGAGTTGTGGCCGTCTACGCCCCAGGCGGCCAGCATGCGCTCGGTGAAGCCGTCCTCGCCGGGACGTCCGACGTGGTACATGATCTCGCGGTGCCGATCCTCGTCCATGGCCGCCCTGATCCGCCCGGCGATGTCGTCGAGGGCCTCGTCCCAGCCGACGGACTGCCACCGCCCCTCGCCCCGCTCCCCCACCCGCTTCAACGGCGTGAGGATGCGGTCGGGATCGGTGAGCTGCGTGGCGGTGGCCGGTCCCTTGGCGCAGTTGCGGCCACGCGACCCCGGGTGCTCCGGATTGCCCTCGAACTTGCGCACCTGCAACGTCTCGCGGTCCACGTAGGCAAGCAGTCCGCACGCGGACTCGCAGTTGAAGCACGTCGTCGGCACCAGCATGTAGCGCCGTTCGCGTCGCGTAGGCCACGCGGTGGCGTCCAGCTCCACCCAGTCGCTCCAGCGCTCTTTGGGCGGGAACGCGGCTAGGTGCACGCGGCTCGCCCCCGGATAGAAGGTCTCGCCGCGGGCTTCGACTTCGGACCGGGCGGCCGAGATCCGGCGGTTCAGGTCGTCCAGCGAGCGGCGCCCCTCGTTGTCGCGCGTCACGAGAGCGGCACCGACTGGCCGGCCTGCACGTAGGCGTGCTCGTAGGCGAGCAGTGCGGCGAGGGCGACGGGCACCACCACCCACCCGAGCCACGGAGCCGCGACGCCGATCGCCGCGCCGAGCAGTCCCAGCCGGAACCAGACGTGGAAGCGCCCGTGCGTCATTTCGCGTTCCGCCAAGCGGGCGTGCGCGGTAGGCGGCGGCATCAGGACTTCGCCCACGATCATGGCCGCATGGGCCGCGCTGGCAAACGCGAAGAGCTTCAGGGCGGCGGCCTGCACGGTGACCGGAGCCGCCAGCGCGACCGCCGCCAGCGCGGCAACCCCGCCGCCCGCCATGAGCGCCTGGACGAGGAAGTGCGCGGGCAGCAACGGGTTTTGCCACATGTCGCGCGCCTTGGCCTGGCCGAACAGGAAGGCCGTGTAGATCGCGGTGAGCACGGCCAGCGCGCCGCCCGTCAGGCCGAGCCACAACGGTGGCGACGAACCCGTGAACGCCAGCGCGAAGTGCGCGGCCAGCACCGCGCCGAAACCGCCGATGATAAAGCCGCCGCGCACCAGCCAGCTGCGCCATTGCGGTCGCCGGAAGATGAGGGGGAACCGCGCGGGGTGTTCCAGGTCCCAGATCAGGATCGCGCCGGTGAGCGCCAGGAACGCGCCCGCCACGATCGGTGCGACCAGCGTCCACAACGCACCGTCGGGGGCAATCGCACCGCCCATAAGCATAAGCAGCGGCGCAAGATACGCGCCCGCCGCGATGGACTTCGTCCAGGTGTACAGCGACACGCGAAAGTCCCATGGCGCACGGTGCGGCACGTCGTAGCTCAGCACGGCGGCCGCCGAAGAGTTCCACGGTCCCGGGTGACCGGACGGCACCCCGTGATCCACGTCGCCCTGCTCGCTCCACATGAACAGCCCGCCGCCGGGCCGCTGCGCCGCGAGCGGGTCGAGCGTCGCCTGATCGGCGCCCTTGTAGTAGAGCTTCGGCTTGGTCTCCTTCTCGGGCCGTCGCACGGCGACCGGTTCGCGATTGACAATGTTCGCAACCCGCGACGAGGGATCGTTCATGTCGCCCACCAGCAGCGCCTCGGTGGGGCAAACCACCACACAAGCAGGTTCCAGACCGATATCGAGACGATGGGCACAGAAATTGCACTTCTCCGCCGAGTGATCATCCGGGTTGATGAAGATCGCGTCGTAGGGACACGCGGCAATGCACGCCTTGCACCCGATGCAGACGCTCTTGTCGAAATCGACGATCCCGTCCGCCCGCTTGAACATCGCCGACGTCGGACAAGCCGCCACGCAGGGCGGTTCCTCGCACTGGTTGCAGCGCGTCACCTGGAACGACCGCCTCGTCGCCGGGAAAAACCCCGTATCCACGTACTTCACGTACGTCCGGGTCACGGACAGCGGCACCTCGTTTTCGGACTTGCACGCCGTCGTACAGGCGTGGCAACCGATACAACGGGTCTGATCGACGACTTTGGCCCAGGACGGGCGACGGGCTCCGTTGGCGGGATCGGGTTCGGCGGACACGGCGATTCGGTTCGGCCTGGCAGATGGTTTGGGGGGCACCGGCGTTCCCAACAATGCCGGCGGCTACCCTTCACGATACCTTCAGGAATGCTCCCGACGCCAGCCCCGCGCGCACACCGCCAGGCAAACCCGTGAAAGCCTGCCTGTTCCTCGGCGACCGGCTGATCCTCGCCCAGGGAAGCAACGATCTTCCTTCATTGGGGGAAGCAAGGGGGTGGAGGGCGGAGGAGGCCGAATGGGTGACCGTGAACGTGCGCAATGCAACCGCCATGGCCGCCCAGGCGAGCGGGCAATGGAAACTCAGGCCCGGTCTCGCGGCTGTGGGCATGCGCGCGGTGCTTCCCTTGCTGTCCGGCACGTCGCTCCAGCTGGCCCTCACGGCTGCCCACCTCATGCGCTGGCGTCGCACTTCGCGCCACTGCGGCGTTTGCGGCGCGGCAACCCGGCCTTCCCGGCGTCACCAGGCCATGCGCTGCCCCGAGTGCGGCCACCTCGCATTCCCCAAGGTCTCCCCTGCCGTCATCGTCCAGGTCACGCGCGGCAACCGGATCCTGCTCGGGCGGTCGCGCCGCCACCCCGCCGGCGGCTATTCGGTGCTCGCCGGGTTCGTCAATCCGGGCGAAAGCCTGGAAGACGCGGTCCGGCGCGAGATCCGCGAAGAAGCCGGCATCGCCGTGGGCGACGTTCGCTATTTCGGCAGCCAACCCTGGCCGTTTCCCGACTCGCTCATGGTCGGCTTCACGGCGGTGCACCAAGCGGGCAAGGTGCGCAGCCTCGACGACGAACTCGAAGACGTGGCCTGGTTCGGAGTGGGCGAGATGCCACCGATACCCCCGTCCTACAGCATCGCCCGCACGCTTATCGACGACTTCGTGACGCGCGAAGGCGGCCATCCGGCGGCGCTGCGAAGCTGGTTCGGGAACCGTTGAAACCGGATTCCCGAGATTGGTTTAGCTCCCCGCGGCCTCCTTGGGACCCTCGACCCGAATCGTCACCAGGTCGTTCATCTGCTCGTGCCGATGGCGCACCGACGAGGCATAGTGCCGGAGGAGGCGCAAGGAGAACTCCTGCGCGCTGCTCGGGGGTGCATCGTCGACCAGGTCGGCAATCTGTTCCTCGACGTTCGGCGCGCGCGGAGAGACCAGGAATTGGAGCACGGCATCGCCCTGCTCCACGCTCGCCGATACGCGCAGGCGTCTGAAACTCGGTCCTTCCTCGTGGTGCTCCGTCAGGATCAGTACGACCTCTTCGCCAGCGGCCCGCAACTTGTAGGCGTACGCATCACTCCATTGCAGGCGTTCGGCAAAGGCGACGAGGAAACCATCGAGCGTATCCTGGACATCGGAATCGAGCGTCATGCCGATGTCCTCGCTGCGGGCGAACCAGCCGCGCCAGTCGAAGAAGCTGCCAACGATTCCGACCACGGTCGCCAGCACGGCAATCACGGCCATCGCGATCCAGGTTCCCGTCATGGTTTCCACTATTCGTCGCCCACTTTAGTCATAGTGCCCTGCGCGTCACCAAAGTACGCGCCGACGCACAGGGAGCCAATAGCCGGTTCACGCGGCCAGATACCTCGTCACCGCCAACGCCACCGCTCTAGCGCCGTCCAGCAGCTCGGTCACGCCGATCGACTCGTCTTCGCGGTGGGCGCCCGCGACGTCGCCGGGGCCGAACAGCACGCCCGGCATGCCGCCGGCGTTGACCAGGAGGCGCAGATCGGAGCCGTACGGCACGCCCACCACTTCGCCGTCGCCCAGACCCAGGTCGCGCACCGCGCCCCTCGTCACGGCAACGATCCGGGCGCGCGCGTCGGTCTCGCACGGGGCGAACTGCCCGCCCCACCACTCCACCCGCGCCGGATTGTCGCGCAGGAAGGCATCGCGCGCGCAGCGAGCGGCTACGCGGTCCTCGAACGCCTGCCGCGCGGCGGCCACGTCTTCGTGCACGGCCACGCCGAACCTGCCCTCGGCGCGGATCGATTCCAGTACCGAAGACGCCCATTCACCCCCGCGCACGGTGCCCACGCAAATCGCGTACGGGCACGCGTGGTCCGCCAGCGCCGGATGAGTCGGCGGCGCGTTGCGTTCCCGCTCGAAGTCGATCAGGTCGTCGTAGACGCGGTGGAAGTTCTCGATGGCGCTGACGCCTTCGTGTCGCAGCGCGCCGTGCGCGGCGCGCCCCGGTACGGTGAGACGAAAGTTGAGCGCCCCCGCCTGGACCGCCGCGACCCGCAGCCGGGTGGGTTCAAGCACGATCGCGGCGTCGCCCATATGGCCCCGCAGCACCGAGGCCAACGTGCCCAGGCCGCCGTCTTCTTCGCCAATCACCGACTGGATCAGCAACGACCCGCGCAGAGGCGGGCCCGCCGCCAGCACGGCCCTGACCCCCGCCACCCCGGCCAGAAGGGGCCCCTTCATGTCGAGCGCGCCGCGCCCGAATGCGCGCCCGTCGCGAACGTCCAACCGAAACGGGTCCGCGGTCCACTTGCCGTAGTCGCCCGGCGGCACCACGTCCACGTGACCGTTCAGTACGAGGGTCGGTCCGTCGCCGTCGCCGAAATCGGCCCTCGCGACGACGCCCAGCGGGTCGTCGCGCCGGATCTCGGTGGCGTAGTCGGGGTGGTCGCGCAGATCGGCTTCGTCGATTCCCCACACGTCCAGCGACATTCCCAGCTGCTCGAACAGCGCGGCCATGTACTCCTGGGCAGGCCGTTCCCGACCCCGCCAACTTTCAATCGCCACCAGCTCCCGAATCGCACCGAGCATCCAGTCCAGGTCGATGGCGTCGAGGACGGCGCGCTCGCTTGCGCACAAACACTCGGGCCCCGCATGGACAGGTCGCGGGTGGGTGCCTTCCATGCGCCGTTACGGCAAGTCCGAAAACCTCATGGCCCAAAGCCCCGAATTGATGTCGGCAAACCAGACGAGGTCTCGGTGGGGCATTACGCTCCAGGCTCCCGGCGAATTGGGAACGAACCCCATGGGGTCGAAGGCCTTGTAGACCGAGATTTCGCGTCCCTGGGTGTACAGATTGCCCATCAGCTCGCCGGACACGTCGACCAGCCGCATGCCACCCTCGTAGTACGCTTGGTAAAGGATGTCGTTTCCCACCCAGACATTGTGAGTGCCAAACTCGGAAACCTCGTAGCGCGCAACCATTTGCGGGTTGGCCGGGTCGTCGAAATCGATGACCTGAATGTAGCCCCAGCTTGCGCGCGGATACCCGCCTCGGCCCGTCTCGGGATCGTATTTCTGGCGGAAGTCCGGGCCGACGCCTTCCCACGCCATGCCTTCGCGGGTCAGGATTTCGTCGCCGATGAAGACGTAGAACTTGTCCGCCGACTCGGAATAGTACGGGAACGCTGCGTGCGTGGCGCCGGTCGGAACGGGGTAGTTGGTGACGAAAACGGGGTTCTCGATGGTGCCGCCCCAGCGTCCGTTGCCCACGTCGACCACGACCAGTCCCGTGCCCCACTCCGCCGAGTAGGCCAAGCCGTCGTGAACCCATACGTCGTGCACGCGGCTGTTCGGATGATCGTACTCGGAGACGTATCGCGGGTTGTAAATGTCGCTCACGTCGAGGATTACGTACTTGTCGCCGTTGGATAGGGCGAAGAGGTGGTCGTTGGTCGGAAAGGCGTTGTGAACGCCGCCGGTCAATCCCTCCGTGTACTCGGCGGCGATGACAGGGTGAGCTGGATCGGCCAGGTCGAGGATGACCACGCCGTTGCGCCGATTCGAAGCACCCTCGCGGGTCAGGGACGCGTACCGCCCGTCGGGAGACACCTTCACGTCGTTGACGGAACGGGCGTCCACCTGAATCGAGTCCGTCTTGACGACGTTTTCGGGGTCGGTAATGTCGAATACGAACCCGTGACCGTCGGACTGCTTGGCGCCGACCAGGGCGTAGTCGCGACCGTCGACGCCTTGGAAGACCCAGAAGTCGGTGCTGTATACGCGGCTGTATACGCGCTCCTGATGGCCGCGCCCCACGACCTCCATGGAACGCACGACCCGCCGGGGCACGGCTTCGAAGGTTCGCGTGGCCCGCAGGTTGCCTGCGCGCGCGACCACCGTGAACTCGCCCGGTACGTCGGCGACGAACTTGCCCGCCGACATCTGTCCGGGCGCCGGGGGCGCGATGACGCCGGGCGCGGGCACATACTGGTGGCTCCACTCGATGGGAACGTCGGCGAGGAGGGCGCCGTCGGCGTCCCGCACCTCGGCGGTGAAGGTCTGCACGTCGCCGGTGCGCACCGCGTCGTCGCCGGGACGGCCGTTGATCGCAATTGCGGCTCCGGTGAACTCGCGTACGTCGCCGTCGATCGCGCCGGTTGCGCCCTCGAACGCGGCCTCGATCCGCACCGGCCCAGGCGCCAACCCGAGGACGTGCCCGAACGCGTCCACCTGCGCTCGCGACGGGTCGCCGGTCGACCACGTGAACGCAGCGCCTGGGCGCACCGTGCCGTCGCCGTGCAGCGCGGTCGCGCGGTGCGTGACCGTGCTGCCCACGAACAGGGGCCCGGGCCGCTCGACCTCGATGGCGACGACCGGCGGCCATTCCACCACGACGGGCACGGCAAGCTGCAAGGGCGCGCCTCCGGGTCCGGGTCGCACCGTGGTCGCGACGATCTCCCATTCGCCCACTTCGAGCGCCGTGACGGTGGCGCGGGTGACGCCGGAATCGGCGTCGTCCAGCGCCAGGGACAGCGCGCGCCTCGCGCCGGATACGCGCAGCGGCTCCGGCGCGAGGCGTCCTTCGGCGTCCACAACCGTGATGGCAACCTCGGCGGCGGCGCCGCGATGGATCACGAGGCTGGGCGGATCGGCCATGATCCGCACGGGCGCTTGGGCCGCGAGCGCGCCCGTCGCCAGGAGCGTGAAACCCAATACGGCCGCGGCGCGTAGAAGAGGCATGTGGCGATATGTCGCTTTATTTCGCGATATGTCGTTAGTTTCGTTGGTCCGGTTCATGTCGGCATTCCTCCCTGGTTGCCTGACAACTTCGGACATCGACCGCCAATCCGAAAGGGGGCGCGTCGCGCAGGGCGCCTGCCGACGCGCCAGCAAAGGAGAGCACCATGCGTTTCGACGACTTTTTCGACTTCGACAATCTGCCCTGGCCATTCGGCTCGTCCACCCGGCGCGAGCGCGGCCGCCGTCGGCACAAGCGCTGGCGGTGGTTCGAGCGGGGCGACCTCAAGTTCGCCATCCTGGCGCTGATCGCGGAAAAGCCCATGCACGGCTACGAAGTCATGCACGCACTCGAAGAGGAGTGCGCGGGCAGCTACAAGGCCAGCCCCGGGTCCGTGTATCCGACCCTTCAGCTGCTCGAAGACCAGGGCTACCTCACGTCTCAGGACTACGGCGGCAAGAAGGTCTACTCAATCACCGATACGGGTCGCGTTTATCTCAACGAGAACCGCGATCACGTCAAGCGGATCTTCGACCGCGTCTCCCAGTTCGGAGATCGGCTCAGCAAGGAAATGGCGGACCTCACGCGGAGGATCTCGCGACTCACTCGAACCACGTTCCAGGGCGCGGTGAGCTGGGTGGACGACGAGCAGCTCTTCAGCGACATGAAGGGGGTGCTGGACCGGGCCGTCAAGGACATGGACGCCGCGTGGGAGGCCGCGCGGGAACGGCGGCGCGCGGCGCGGAAGGCGGAGGATGAACCGGATTCGGACGCGTAGTTCGGCTCCGTAAGACGGTGTCCCAGTCATCCGTTAGACTACACCATGACGCCTGAAACCCAACACGTCGAGTGGAAGCGGTCGTGGCGCGACGAGTACATCAAGTGGATCTGCGGATTCGCCAACGCCCAGGGCGGCGCCCTCGAAATCGGCAAGGACGACAAGGGAACCGTCGTCGGGGTGAACGGCGTCCTTCGGCTGCTCGAGGAAATCCCCAACAAGGTGCAGGCGTTCCTCGGCATCGTCGTCGACGTAGACCTCATCATGCACGACGACGATCGCGAATACCTGCGTATCACCGTCCCCCGCCACTCCCACCCGATCAGCTACAAGGGCGAGTTCCACTACCGAAGCGGTAGCACGAAGCAGGTGCTGCGCGGCGCTGCGCTGAGTCGGTTTCTGCTCGGACGCTACGGCAGAACCTGGGACGACGTGCCGATTCCAGGCGTTACGCTTAGGAGCCTCGACACCCACGTCCTCAGCGAATTCCGCCGCCACGGGGTCGAAAGTGGCCGGTTGCCAGCCTCCATTCTGGACCAACCCGATGAAGACGTTATCGAACAACTTCAGCTGAGGGAAGCCGAGTTTCTGAAGCGGGCGGCGGCACTGCTCTTCCATCCGGCGCCCCAGCGATCGTTCATGGGGGCGGTTGTGAAGATCGGGTACTTTAGGGAGTCCGAAGTGCTGTTTCAGGACCTCGTCGAGGGCCACTTGTTCACGCAGGTCGACCGTACCATGGACCTGTTGTACACGAAGTATACTCGCGGCCTGATCTCCTATGACGGCATCTACAGGGTCGAGACATTCCCCGTGCCGCGTGCAGCCATGAGGGAGGCGATCACCAACGCAGTCATCCATCGGGACTACGCAAGCTCCACCACGATCCAGATCCGAGTGTACGACGACCGCATTATGATTTTCAACCCGGCGCACCTCTCGCCCGACTGGATTCGGGAACAGCAATCGGGGACGCTGGCTTCGCGACCGCACAACCCACGCATCGCGTACGCGTTCTCTCGCGCGGGATTGATAGAGGCGTGGGGCCGAGGCATCCTTGAGATTGCCAGGCAATGTCGGGAAGTCGGCAACCCACCGCCGGTGTGGAAACTGGAAAGCGGCGGCAATGGGCTCTGGCTGACCTTTCCCTTCTCGAGTGCGTATCAGACCGCCGACCAGAAGACAGCCAGAAAACAGCCAGAAACCGCCAGAAAACAGCCAGAAAACGACCAGAAACCGCCAGAAACCGCCAGAAAACAGCCAGAAAACGACCAGAAACCGCCAGAAAACAGCCAGAAAACAGCCAGAAACCGCCAGAAAACAGCCAGAAACGCTTCCAGATCGCATTCTGGCGCTCCTAACCCGGGACCCCGGTGCCAGCAGGACCAAGATTGCCAACACGCTCGGCGCATCGACGTCAACCGTACGCTATCACCTGGACAAGTTGCGCGCGGCCGGAAAGATCGAGCGAGTCGGTCCCGACAAGGGTGGCCACTGGAAGGTGCTGGACTAACCCCCCGCCCCCCAAATCCGCCCCATGTACCGCCCCGGCGCGGCCAGAAAATCCCGCATGAGCCGCATGCCGTCCAGGGACTCGTACGGCACCACGCGCAGGGGCGCGGCGTCGAAGCCGTAGATCGTGGCACCGGGTATCGCCATCAGCAGGGGCGAGTGCGTGGCGATGACGAACTGCGCGCCCTGCGCGACCATCTCGCTCATCATGGCGATCAGGCCGAGCTGGCTCTGCGGCGAAAGCGCGGCTTCGGGCTCGTCGAGCAGATGGAGGCCGTTGGGCACGAAGCGCGCCTGAAACAGCCGCAGGAAACTCTCGCCGTGCGATTGCGCGTCCAGGTCGTCGCCATACCGCGAACGCATGGCGGCGAGCGACCCCCGCGCCGGTCCCTTGGCCAGCTGCCGGGCCAGATCCGAGCGTCCCACGTATTCGCGGTCCACCTCTTCGATGCGCGCCTCCATCTCGGACGCGAGACGACCCAGGCGCTGCACGAAGCCGAAAAAATCCTCGGCCCGCAGGAAGAAGCCCCGGTGGCTGCGGCGACGCCAAGTCAGGGTCATGCGGTCCGCAAGGCGACGCTGCGCGGCGAGCGAGCCGTCCGAGGCGGCGTCCGACCGGCCGACGGCGGGTAGATTCGCGGCGATTGCCAAGGCCTCGAGCAGCGTGGACTTCCCCGAGCCGTTCTCGCCGGCCAGGAACGTTACGGGTCCCGGGAATGCGATCTCGCGTACGCCGCGCAGCGCGGGAACGTTGAACGGAAAGCTCCCCCGCATAGTGGCGGGAGGATTCTGCAGGCGAAGCCGGGTAAGCACGGAGCGACGGGTCCTTGTGCGGGAAGGGACGTTTTCTGCATCCTGTGTGTTCCAAACATTACCATGCCGCCACGCAAGGAGCGACGATGCGCACCCACATCGCGACCGCACTGACCCTCGCCTGCACCGCTTTCGCCCCGATGGCGACCGTCGCGCAATCGACGGACGCGCCCGCCGACGACCGCTGGACCCCTGCCCTCAGCATGCGCTACCACCAGATCGGCGCGGTGGCCGTCTCGCCCGACGGCTCCAGGGTCGCCTACACGGTGCGGGAGCCGCTCATGGAGGGCGAAGATTCCAAGTACCTGAGCCACATCTGGGTGGCCAACGCCGACGGCAGCCGCAACGCGCAGTTCACGCGGGGCGAATCGTCGGCCAACGCCCCGGCCTTCTCTCCCGACGGCCAGTGGCTCGCATTCACGACCGCGCGGTCGGGCAAGAACCAGATCTGGGTGCTGCCGCTGGACGGCGGCGAAGCGCGACAGGTCACCGACGAGGACCCGGGCGTGGGGCAGTTCCGCTGGTCGCCGTCCGGGGACGCGTTTGCATTCGTCATGCGCGATCCGCAGACCGACGAGGAGAAGCAGGCCGCCAAGGAAAAGCGCGACGTGATTCTCGTGGACCAGAACTACAAGTACGGCCACGTCTACACGGTGCCGTTCGACGCCGCCGCCTTCGAGACCGCCGACGCAGAGCGCATTACGTCGGGCGACTTTCACGTCACCGGGTTCGACTGGTCTCCCGACGGCGAGCACATCGCGTTCGCGCATCAGGCCGACCCGCGCATCAACACCGGACGCCTTTCGGGCGATATCGCCGTGGTGAGCGCGGCGGGCGGCGACGTGCGCCAGATCGTCACGGGCGCGGGGATCGAGTCCTCGCCGAGGTGGTCGCCGGACGGTTCGCTGATCGCCTTCGCTTCGACCGGCAGTCAACCCGAACCGATCGGCCTGCAGGACCTGTACGTGGTGGATCCAGACGGCGGCGCGCCGCGCATGCTGACCGAGACGCCGAACCGCAGCGCGTCGATTCTGGGGTGGTCCGCAGACTCGAACGAAGTGCTGTTGAACGAGGTGCTGGGCACGACTCGACACGTGATCGCCGTGCCCGTTGCGGGTGGGGAGATTCGTGCCGTGACTGAGGGCGACGGAGTGGTCGGCGGCTCCGCCCTCGCGCCCACGGCGGGCATCCTCGCGCTCGCCTGGGAGGAAACCGACGAGCCCCGCGAAGTCTACGTGACCGGGCTCGACGAGTTCCGCCCTCGGCGCGTCAGCGCCGTCTCCACCGACACCCCCCGCCCGCCAATGGGGCGCACCGAGCTGCTCGCCTGGACCGCTCCCGACGGCACCCCCGTGGAGGGTTTGCTCACCTATCCCGTCGACTACGAGGGCGGCCAGCGAGTACCGCTCGTCCTCAACGTCCACGGCGGCCCGGCGGGCGTCTTCACCCAGTCCTTCACCGGCGCCCCCAGCATCTACATGATCCAGTACTTCGCGCAGGAGGGCTTCGCGGTGCTGCGCCCCAACCCCCGCGGCAGCACCGGATACGGCAAGGAGTTCCGCTACGCCAACTTCATGGATTGGGGCTACGGCGACCTGTCCGACCTGCTCTCGGGCGTCGACGAGGTCATCGACATGGGCGTCGCGCATCCCGACAGCCTGCTGCTCATGGGGTGGAGCTACGGCGGCTACATGACTTCGTTCGCGGTCACCCAAACCGACCGCTTCCGCGCGGCCTCGATGGGCGCCGGACTGCCCAACCTGGTGAGCATGACCACCACGACCGACATCGGCGACTACCTGGTCGGGCACATGGGCGACGAGTACTTCAACGACTACGAGACCTACGAGAAGCACTCGGCCGTCTACCACATCAAGAACGTCGTCACGCCCACCCAAGTCATTCACGGAGCCAACGACCTGCGCGTGCCCTTTACGCAGGGGCAGGAGTTCTTCAACTCGCTGCGTCGGCTGGGCGTGGACACCGAAATGGTCGTCTACCCGCGCACGCCGCACGGACCGACCGAGCCCAAGTTTCTGATGGACGTGTCGGAACGCATCCTGACCTGGTTCAACCGCTACCTGCGTGCGCCGAAGGCGGCGGCGGACGGGTAGCGCGTGGACGAACCCTCGCGGCAACGGCCGGGCAGCGCGTCGACCTACCCCTCGCGACGGCCCGTCCGTAGCCCGCGATGATCGCGGTCAGCGGCCTCGCGATGTCGTTCGGCGACCGGACGCTCTTCCGCGACGCCACGTTCTCGCTTTTCTCAGGCAAGCGTTACGGCCTCGTAGGCGCCAACGGCTCGGGCAAGACCACGCTGCTCAACGTCCTGTCCGGCGACCTTGAATCGAGCGAAGGGTCGGTCTCGATCCCTGGACGCGTACGGCTCGGCGTGCTGCGACAGGATCAATTCCTGTACGAACACGAGGAAATCCTCGACGTCGCGCTGCGGGGAAACGACGAGCTGTGGCGCGCCATGACCGAAATGGAACGCGTCGTCGCGCGGGCCGAGGAAGACTTCGACGCGGCGCGCTTCACCGAACTCGACGATATCGTCCAGCGACACGACGGCTACGCCGCCGAGTCGCGGGCGGCGGCCATTCTGGAAGGGCTCGGACTGCCGGCCGAGGTGCATCGTCGTCCCCTGTCGACGCTTTCGGGCGGCTTCCGGCTGCGCGTGCTGTTGGCGCAGGTACTGGCCAGCGCCCCCGACGCGCTCCTGCTGGACGAGCCGACCAACCATCTCGACATACTCTCCATCCGGTGGCTGGAACAGTTCCTGCGCGCGTTTCGCGGTCCCGTGCTGATCATCAGTCACGATCATCGCTTTCTCGACAACGTCGCCACGCACATTCTCGACATCGACTACGAGACGGTGCGCGCCTATCCGGGCAACTACACCCGCTTCGTCGCGGCCAAGACGGAGGAGCGCGAGCGCCGGGAGAAGGAGATCGCCGTGCGGGAGCGCGCGATCGCGCATCACCGCAAGTTCGTGGACCGCTTTCGGGCCAAGGCGTCAAAGGCGCGACAGGCGCAAAGTCGCGTGCGCATGATCGAAAAGCAGGCCGAGCAGCTGGTCGAATTGCCCCGCAGCTCGCGCCGCTATCCGGTCTTTCGGTTCGAGCAGCGGCGGCCCAGCGGGCAGGAAGTGGTGAAAGTGCGCGGCCTGTCCAAGTCGTTCGGGGACAACCGCGTACTGCACGACGTGCGGTTGACCGTCCGCCGCGGCGACCGTCTGGCAATCGTGGGTCCGAACGGAATCGGCAAGTCTACGCTGCTCAAGATCATGACGGGGGGACTGCACGCCGACGCGGGTACGGTCCAGTGGGGCTACGAGACCCACCCGGGGTATTTCGCACAGGACCCGGGAGACCATCTGCGCACGCCGAGACGCACGGCGGAGGCCTGGATCGAGCAGTTCTGCCGGGGCGCGGGAACGGGGTTCGCGCGCGGCAAGATGGGAATGGTGCTGTTCAGCGGCGACGACGCGGAGAAGCGGCTGGAAGCGCTGTCGGGAGGAGAATCGGCGCGTCTGGTGCTGTGCAGCCTGATGATACGCCAGCCCAACGTGCTGGTCCTGGACGAGCCGACCAACCACCTGGATCTCGAAGCAATCGAGGCGCTCGTGGGGGGCCTGCGCGACTATCCCGGCACGCTCGTCTTCGTATCGCACGATCGCTGGTTCGTGGCGCAGCTGGCGAACCGGATCGTGGAGCTGAGCGCGGGCGGCATGCGCGACTACCGCGGCACTTACGCCGAGTACGTGCAGCACTGCGGCGACGATCACCTGGACAGCGACGCCGTCGCGCTGCGCGCCAGAGAGGAGCAGCGGCGAGCGCGGTCCGAGGGTGGCGGCCCTGCGCGGCAGGGCCGCCGCCCAGCGCGCGCGAGGCCGCGTTCGTCATACAGGCAGCGCCAGCTGGAGGCGCGCGCCAACGAGCTGGCCGGCCAAATCGAAGCCGTCGAGGCGCGGATCGACGAGATCGACCGCACCTTCGCGAAACCGTCGTTCTATCGCGATACGAGTCAGCGCGACGTGCAGGCGCTCGATTCCGAGCGGCAACGGTTGGCCGGCAAAGTGGCCGACCTCATGGCGGAATGGGAAGCGGCCGAAGCCGAGGCAGGGTGACTACTCCTTGATCGCCTGTATCGCCGCGAGCAGACGAGCTTCCGTTTGCACCCGATCCTGCCGCGCTCGGTCGAGTCGCGCGTTCAGGTCTTCGCCCAGCCGTTCCACTCGTCGGTCCACGCGGTCCAGTCGCTCGTCCATCCGGTCCATACGCGTGCCCAAGTCGTCCCGCACTTGGTCAATGCGTACACTCAGTCCCTCGCGCACGTCCACGATCTGACGCTCAAGCCGGACCTCCAGGTGAGGAAGGTCGTTTGTCGCCAGCTTGTGGGCCAATTCCTTTACTTCGGCGCTCACTTTGTCCCCCGCCGCTCGCGCTTCGTCGCGCATCCACGGGCGGAACACGCGCCCTAAGGTCAACGCCAATCCCGCACCGCTGCCTAGAATCAGGACCAGCCATCGCAACACTTCGGGCCACGTCATCGGTAGGCCTCCATCATTTCACCTCTCCCATTCATAGGTCGTCCTCCAAAGTTGACATCTAATGGTAGCGCAGCCCGCCCCGCGCGGCTATGTTGCGGCCTCATGATCGCCCTCTCCCGTGCTCACCCCGCCGCTGCGGTCCTCGCGACCGCGCTTCTCGCGACGTTGGCCGCGTGTTCGGACGCGGCATGGCGCGAAGCGCCGCCGATTGCGCCCGCCGAGCTCGCGACCGACCACGAGGACTGGCGCGCGAACAGGAGAGACAACCTCGCCAACCCCGATGCGGGCGTGATCAGCTGGGCCGGGCTCTGGGAGCTGGCCGAGGGGGCGAACCGCTTTGGTTCCGACCCCGCGCTCGAGATCGCGCTGCCGGGCGACGACGTGCCCGAGCTTGTGGGCGCCCTGCACCTGGAAGCGGGCCAGGTACGGCTCGACCCCGCCGAGGGGAGCGGCATCGCCCTTGCCGCAGGCGACCCCGTGACCGCACCCATGCAGCTGCTCGACGACCGATCCGGCAACACGACGATCCTCGCGCTGGGCACACTCGGCATGCGAATCCACGCCGAACGAGGGACCGACCGACTGTGGCTGCGAGCGTGGCGCACGGACGACGAACGGCTGGCCGCGTTCGAGCTGCCGCCGTATTTCCCCGTCGCCAACGAGTGGCGGGTTGCGGCCCGTTTCGATCCCTACCCCGCACCCCGCACGGTGCCGCTGGCCGACGTCAAGGGAGGCATGGTGGAAAACGAGGCGCCGGGCGAGCTGACGTTTCGCAAGGATGGACGCGAGCATCGGCTGATCGTCTTCGCAACCGAGCGGAGCACCAGCTACTTCGTGTCGCTGTGGGACTCGACGGGCGTCTCGGACACCTACCAGGGGGGGCGGTACATGCGCGTCCCCCTTGCCGACGACGAAGGCTGGACGGTCATTGACTTCAACCGCGCCTATAACCCCCCGTGCGTATTCACGCCCTACTCGGTGTGCAGCCTGCCGCCGCGCGAGAATCGGTTGGCGCTCGCGGTGACGGCCGGAGAGAAGCGGCCGATCGAATCGCCGTACTGACGCCCACGCCGCACTAACGCAACGCCACCTGCAAAGACAAGGTAACCGCTCATGTCGCAAGAACCCTCGCCATCGCCTGCCGCCGTCCAGGGCCCCAACGTTCGCTTCGAGGCGAACGAGAACCCCAGCCTGCCCATATCGCTCGGACTCGCGCTGCAATATTGCCTGCTGACGTTGGGTCCCATCGTCATTACGGTGGCGATCGTGGTCCGGACGGCGGGCAGCAGCGAAGTCTTCCTGTCGTGGGCGGCGTGCGCAGCCCTGATGGTGAGCGGCATCAGCACGATGGTGCAGGCCAGGCGAGTCTGGCGCTTCGGCTCGGGCTACATCCTTCTCATGGGCACGTCCGGCGCGTTCATCGCGGTGTCGGTGGCCGCGTTGGCACAGGGAGGGCCGGCCTTGCTGGCCACGCTGGTCGCCGCTTCCGCGCTCTTCCAATTCCTGCTCGCGTCGAAGCTTTCGCTGCTGCGGCGCATCATTACGCCGACGGTGGCGGGCACGGTTATCATGCTCATCGCGGTCACCGTGATGCCGCTCATTCTCGGGTTCGTGACGCAGGTGCCCGAGGGCGCGGCCCCCGCCGCCGGGCCGACCACTGCGCTCGTTACCCTGGGCGTGACCATGGTGATCGTGCTGCGGGCTTCGGGGGCCATGCGCCTGTGGGGCCCCGTGTTCGGCATCGTGGCGGGGTGCGTGGCGGCCGGCTTTTTCGGCATGTTCTCGTGGGACCAGGTCGCCGCGGCCCCCTGGTTTGGACTACCGGTCGAGGGGTGGCCCGGGTTCGACTTCAACTTCGGTCCCACGTTCTGGGCCCTGTTGCCCGCCTTCGTGTTCGTGACCCTGGTCGGGGCCATCGAGACCATCGGCGATTCCGTTGCCATCCAGCGCGTCTCCTGGCGCGACGAACGGGCAACCGACTTCCGCGCAGTCCAGGGCGCGGTGGCGGCCGACGGCCTTGGCAACTTCCTCTCGGGACTGTTGGCCACGGTTCCCAACACGACCTATTCAAGCAGCGTGTCGATTGTCGAAATCACCGGCGTGGCGGCGCGTCGCGTCGGCGTGCTGATCGGCGCCGGCTTCTGCGTGCTCGCCCTTCTGCCCAAGCTGGTGGCGGTGCTCATCTCGATCCCCGACGTGATTCTCGGCTCGTACGCGGTCGTGTTGATCGCGATTCTCTTCGTGCTGGGCATGCGCATCGTCGTGGCCGACGGCATCAACTATCGCAAGGCCGCAATCGTGGGCGTCTCGTTCTGGGTGGGCTACGGCTTTCAGAGCGGCGGCCTCTACACCGACCAAATGAGCCCCTTCTTCGCCGAAATGATGACCAACGGCATGACCTCGGGCGGCCTCACGGCACTCATCCTCACCGTCTTCGTCGAGCTCACGGGGCCCCGCGGACGCCGCTTGACAACCACGCTCGGGGTGGACGCGCTGCCGGAGATCCGCACGTTCCTGGAGAAAAGCGCAAAGCGGGCCGGCTGGAGCGGCGACATGACCAAACGAGTCGTCCTCGCTTCGGAAGAGGCGCTGGTGAGTTTGATGGGGGACGAGGGCGACGAGGCGGCCCCGGCGCGCCGTCTGCGCCTGAGTCTGCGTTCGCAACGCGGTGCGGCGGAGATGGAGTTCGTTGCCGTGGCAGGAGAAGGGAACCTGGAAGACCGTATGGCGCTGGCGGCGGAGCACTCCGTCGAGATCCGCGCCGAAAACGACTTCTCGCTACGGCTGCTGCGTCATCTCGCCGCCTCGGTCCGGCACCAGCAGTATCACGACACGGACATTCTTACGGTGCGGGTGGAGACGCCGGCGGCGTAGCATATGAGGTTGACCCTCCTCGCCTGCACCTGGTTGGCCGCAGCAGGGCCCGCGAGCGCCCAGAGGGTGATCGACTTCGCCGACTTCGAGCTGTGCACTGAATGCCCCCTTGAGCTCGTCGAAGTAATCTCGCTCGGCGAGGCACAGGGAGCGAGAATAATCGAGTCGGAATTCACTGCGGTGACCTGGGACGATGACCTCGGTTATCTGGCCTACGCCAACGCCGAAGGCGGGATCAAGCACTTCGACCTTAGCGGCCGCTTCGTGCGCACCATCGGATCCGAGGGCGAAGGCCCCGGCGAGTTCCGGTCAATCGACGACGTGCACGTCGTGGACAACCAACTCGTCGTCCTCGACGCCAGGACGCGATCCTGGTCGCTGTTCGACGAGGACATGGCGTTTGTGAAACGGCTTCAGTATCCGGGGCGGTTGTCCTGGGGCAACTTTCACGTTGCCGGGGGAGATACCGTCGTCGTGGCCGCGATGGAGACCCGAAACCCCGATGCGGTGGGATACCCGCTCCACCTTACGACGCTCGGGGACCCGACGGCGGTCGTGCATTTCGGGAGCGACAACCCTGCGTACGTCTCGGACGGGCCGTATCGGTCCTTGGTGCCGCTTTCCACCATGAGCGCACCGGGCACGGTATGGTGGGGCAACCCCACGGTCTTGCACTTGGAAGAATGGTCGCTCGGCGGAGAACACCTCCGCACAATCGCCGGATCGCTACCCTGGTTCACGGGGACGCCGACCGCGGAAGAATGGATGCGAACCCCCATTCCGAAAGCGAGGATGAAGCACTTCGGCATTGATTCAAGCAACCGCCTGTGGTTGCTCAGCGAAGTGACCGACCCCGACTGGGAGGACATCGAGTTCGTTCGTGTCGACAGAAGGGGCTGGCAACCACAGGAGGGGACCACTCCCGAGCAGCTTCGCGACGTGCGGCTTGACGTGTTCGATCTCGGCGACATGACCCACTTGAGTAGCTTCACATGGGACGAAGTGCACCCCATGCTGACGGTCGTGGAGGGAGAGCTGGTCGTCAGCAACGTCGAGTACGACGAGGCGATGGTCCCCCACGTGGTGGTGTATCGGTTGCAGGGCTAATGAAAACTCGGACGAACCCTCTCATGAGTGCCCTTCTTGCCGTGTGGGTGGCTGTTAGCGTTCAGGGGTGCGATGCACCCGGCTCCCAATCTCTTGCGGGCTTGTTCCTGCGACAGGACGTTCCGCTTCTTCCCGATACGCTGTTTGAAATCGTCGGACGTATCACCCTGGAAGAAAGCGATTCGGTGATCAATGTGGCACCAATCGTGACAGTCCAGGAGGATGGGTCGTTCCTCATAGCGGACGTACGGGAAGAGGCCGTGCGGCAGTACCTTCCGGACGGGCGGCTTCTTTGGCAGTATCGGCGTGTCGGTGACGGACCGGGCGAGATTAGATACCTGGTGGATGCCCGCCTGCGCCGTGACGGCACCTTGATGATAGCCGACATGCGCGGAATCATGATGTTCGATTCCGCACGTGCTCTAGTTCGTGAGGACGATTTACCGCTTGCTCCGGCTTACCGCCTCGTGCCGCTGTCGGACAGCCGTACGATTATAGCGGGCCGTCGGCTCATCGACAGCACTTCCTTCCTCTTGCATATATGGGACCACGATACCGGGGGAGTCAGCAACAGTTTCTTTCCCACCCCCGGCGATGACCTGATACGGGCGGCCGCCAGAGCGTCCGGGTGGGTGGACGTGACGCACCGCAACGATACTGTAGCCGCCGTGTTTGGTCTTACGGATACTCTCTACCTCTATACGGCAAACGGCGAAGGTCTTGCCCGTGTCCCGTTCCCAATCCAAGGGTTTCGACAAGTGCGTTCACCCGTTCCGGCGGGAACACCTGCGGACTTCGAGGAATGGTATTCGGGGCTGCACGTTCTGGTCAGCATCCACTGGCTAGACGATGGCTCATGGCTGCTTCAGTACCAGCGACCGCAGGGTGCGGATGCCCGATGGAATCTGTTGCGCATGACTTCGACCGGAGGACGTGTGTTCGACGTGCGAAACATGCCTGAGCTTCTGGCTGTCGATGGTGACAGACTATACTTCGTTGACCCGTACTCGGAGACACCGGATCGATGGGTTGTCGCTACGTTGCGAGACTGGTAGCCGCTGTCTTTACGGTCGTTTCTCTGTCGTGCGACAGTGTGACCATTGGGATTAGTTAGCCCGAACATGCTCGGAACTGGTTGCTCCTATCTTTCTCGGATAATGGATGTCGTATAGTCGGAGGTGTCCTTGAGCCGATAGTCGCTCCCAGCAACCTGCACGACTGTTACCGAGTATTGATTGTGGTAGCCTCGATGCGGCACCCAGATATAGAGCATCGGGCCGGATGTGTAGCGCGACAATCAGGATGAGACGCTTGCGACAAACAAGGTGAGACGGCCGGAGGTGGCGGCGGGAGGTTTGAGCTTTGGTGTTTCCCTGGGATCAGGAGAGACGCGAAGTGCCGGGCCGACGGATTACGGACCACCAGATGGAGCTGTACATGACCGCTCGACGGAAGGACGGGCCTGCGCTGGCGGCGGCGAAGGCGGGGTTCAGCAGGGCGACGGCGTATCGGATCGAAGGGGATCCGGGGCGTCGGTCGGTGAAGAAGCCTCGGGGGCGGAGACGCCCCGACCCTTTGGCGGGGATATTCGACGAGGAGATCGTGCCGCTGCTGGAGGCGAACCCGGGGTTGCGGGCGGTGGCGCTGTACGAAGAGATGATGCGGCGTCATCCGGGGGTTCGGCGGACGCTGGAGCGACGGGTTCGGAGCTGGAAGGCGAAGCACGGGCCGGCGCGCGAGGTCGTTTTCCGACAGAAGCACGAGCCGGGGCGACGGGGGTTGTCGGACTTCACCGACGCCGGGCGTCTGGGGGTGACGGTTGGGGGAGAGAAGCTGGTGCACAAGCTGTACCATTTTCGGCTGGAGTACTCGGGATTCTGCATGTGGCGGTGGTGTTGGGCGGGGAGAGCTTACGTTGCCCTGGCCGAGGGGTTGCAGGACGCGCTGTGGGCGCTGGGCGGCGTTCCGAAGGAGCACCGGACGGACAGTCTGTCGGCGGCGTTTCGGAACCTGAAGCGTCGTGCGCGGGAGGACCGGACCGCACGTTACGAGGCGTTGATGGGAGACTACGGGATGAAGGCGAGCCGGAACAACCGGGGCCGGGCGCACGAGAACGGCTCGATCGAAAGCGCGCACGGGCATTTGAAGCGGGCCATCGAGGATGCGCTGCTGTTGAGGGGATCGAGGGACTTCGAGACGATCGAGGCGTACCGAGAGTTCGTGAGCCGGGTGGCGAGTCGCCGCAACGCTCGCAACCGCAAGAGGATCGACGCCGAGCGAGCCGTGCTGCGGCCGTTGCCGAGGCGTCGCAGCGACGGTTTCGAGGAGACCTTGGTGCGCGTGACGAGCGCGGGTGGGTTCTCGCTGCGGCGGGTGTTCTACACGGTGCCGTCGCGGCTGGTGGGACACCGGCTGCGGGTGAGACTGTACGACGACCGCCTGGTCGTCTTCGTCGGGACCGAGGAGCTCGTGACGTTGCCTCGGGGCCACCCGGGACCGGGAGGGCGACGGGGACGGGTCGTGAACTACCGGCACGTGCTGCCCTCTCTGCGTCGCAAGCCGATGGCGATGATGAACTGGGTCCACCGCGACGGTTTGTTCCCCCGCGACGCCTACCGCCAGGCTTTCGACGCGTTGCGCGAGCGCCTGGACGACCGCGAGGCCTGCCGGCGGATGGTCAAACTCCTTGCGCTGGCCCACGATCACGGATGCGAGGCCCTGCTGGCCGACGAGATCGAAGCGCAGCTCGAGGCCGGGCGGTTGCCCGACGCCGAAGTGCTGCGCGACCGGTTCCCAGCGCCGGACTCCCTTCCCGACCTCGAAACGACCCTCCCGCCACTGTCGCGCTACGACGACGCCTGCCTGAACGGAGCACCGCGATGAAAGACTCCTTCATCGTCGATCCCCCGGCACTCGACCTGTTGCTGAAGCAACTGCGCCTGCCGAGCATGCGGGCGCTGTGGAGAAGCTTCACCGAACGCGCGGACCGGGAAGACTGGTCCTCGGCGCGCCTGCTCGCCGCGCTGGCCAGCCAAGAAGTCGCCGATCGCGAACGGCGGCGCTTCGAGCGGCACCGAGCCGAGGCGAAGCTGCCCCGCGGCAAGACGCTCGACAATTTCGACTTCAACCTCGTGCCCGCCGTGTCGAAGGCGCGCGTGGGCGTGCTGGCGAGCGGCGACATTTGGCTCGAAGAAGCGGCCAACGTGCTGCTCTTCGGTCCGCCGGGAACGGGCAAGAGTCACCTCGCCGCGGGCATCGGACTCAAGCTGGTCGAAAACGGCTACCGCGTGCTGTACCAGCGAACGTCGAGTCTGGTGCAGAGGCTCCAGGCGGCGCGGCGCGACCTCGCCCTCGACGCCGCCATCGCCAAGCTCTACAAATACCACCTCGTCATTCTCGACGATTTCTCCTACGCCACCTGCGAAGGGACCGAAACCAGCGTCCTCTTCGAACTCATCGGCGCACGCTACGAGAATCGCTCGCTCCTCGTCATCGCCAACGAACCTTTCAGCGCCTGGGACAAGATCTTCGGTGGCGAAGCCTTGACCGTCGCCGCCGTCGACCGCCTCGTGCACCGCTCCCACGTCTTCGAACTCAACGTCGAAAGCTACCGCCGTCGCGCCGCCGTGGCCGCCAGGAAAGCCGCCGCTGGGCATGGACAGACCGACGAACCGACTCCGGGACGTGGGGTACGCGCCGGGGCCGACCCCCACTCCCATCCTCGCCACCCGGCAAGTTGGCTATGGCGACGGCCCAACCCGCCACGCTCCATCGCCGGCGGCGGACGGAGGTCACAAGCATGAGGTCGGTACGCGGTCACGATTGGTCCGCGCACCGGCGGAAAGAACCGCGAGGGCTGCCGAGTGAGCGGGCCCGCCGGTCACCCGCCGGTCCATGTCGGAACAAGTTCCAACACGGAACGACGGGTAATGGTTACCCACCCACCCCGCAGCGACGCTCACGCTGGCACGGGGGTGGAGCACGGTACCGTCCAGCCTTGATTCCGTGCTCGGACCGTCCAACGAAGTAGGACCGCCTCACAGGCTCTCCAGGACGCTCAACTTGCTCCACGCATGCCACCTTGTTATCATCCCTTCGTTCACAACGTCGCGATCTCGTATTCTCACCTTGATTGTCGCTACGTCTCACCTTGATTGTCGCTGTGCAGCCGGGGCATCAACGCCCCGGAGATATGACGTCCTATTGGGCAGGATGTCGGTAAGCGATATGCGCTTCAATGAGGCCGGGGCATCAACGCCCCGGAGATGTCGCTCCGCTTGATCGGTGTCATTGGGCGTTGAAAATGTCACACTTTCGGGCGTTGAAAATGTCACACTTGGGACGAGCGTCCGCGTAGGGAGCGAAGCGACCGGAGCGGGCGCTCGTTTCCGCCGTGCGAATGGGTTCATGGCCTACTTCCTTTCTGGGTTTGTTCCGCCTGGATAGCCCGCGAGGCCGTGGGGTGAATGGTCCTTGCGAGTTCGACGTGATGGCGGATTCGATAGCTGTTGCCTCTGATGTTGACGATGTGGCACTGGTGGAGCAGGCGATCCAGCAGGGCGGCGGCCATGACCTCGTCGTGCAGGATTTCTCCCCAGTGCTCGAAGCTCTTGTTCGACGTGAGCACCGTCGAGGCGTGCTCGTAGCGACGGTTGACCAGCTGAAAGAACAACGTTGCGCCCTGCCGGGTCACCGGAAGGTATCCGATCTCGTCCACCACCAGCAGCGCCGGATGGGTCAACGTCTTGAGACGCTGCTTCAGCCGTCCCGCGGCCTGAGCTTCCTCGAGGGAGTCGATCAGGCTGCTCAAGGTGCCATAATACACTCTTCGACCGCTCTCGGCCACCGCGATGGCCAAGCTGATCGCCAAATGGGTCTTGCCCACGCCCGGAGGACCCAGGAAGACCACGTCTCCTTGCGCTCGACGAACCCGAGTTCGTGGAGCGATTCGATCTGTTCGCGCTTGATCGACGGTTGGAAGCTGAAGTCGAACTCGGCGAGCGTCTTGATCGCCGGCAGCCGACTCGCCCGCATCGCCGTGGCCAACCGGCGACTGTTGCGTAACGTGATCTGGGCGGCCAGCAGCCGCTCGATCGACTCGGCGGCCGTGATCGAGCCGCCGTCCACGCCGGACAGCACTTCGTCCAACGCTTCCAAGGCTCCCGGCATCTTGAGGTCCGCCAGTTGGGCGGCGATGCGACCGCGACGAGAATCAGGTTTCATGGGACGCCTCCGCAATCTTCGCGTACTCGCAAAGCGGACGCCGCTCGACGTCCACCACGCGAGGCGCGGACGTGTCGCGAACCTTGGCGGGCAACGCCGCATACGCCTTGATCGAACGGTAAGGCGTTGGAGCCAAGGGCGTTAGGAATGGCTTCTCGGTCTCGTGACGATCGGCGGGCCGCTCCTTGAGCGTGCCGTGAACGCGGACGTTGGCCACCTGATCCATCCATTGACGGGCCCGTGCGTTCAGGTCGTCGTCCGATACGAACGGCCTTCCGTAGAAGAAGTTGTCGCGAATGTACCGAATCGGTCGTTCGACCTTCCCCTTCGTCTTCGCCCGATAGGGTTGGCAGGCCCGAATGCGGAAGCCCCAGTGCTTGCTGAACCGCAGGAACTCTCGATTCTCGATCAGCTCTCCCCCTTCATGACGCGCATCGCCCGTGACGACGGCCTTCATCTGATCGAACAGCAACTCCGCGGGCACGCCTCCGAAGTAGGAGAACGACGACTCCAGTCCCCGAATCACCACCGGCATCGTCTGCCGCTCGTAGAACCGCAACCAAATCAGCCTGGAATAGCCGAGGACGACGACGAGCGCGTGCCGCTTCCCCCACGGAAGCCGAAACTCGGCGAAGTCGACTTGTCCCTGGACCCCCGGATCCGTCTCGAACCTCCGGACCGCCTCCTCCGGCTCGTTCGACCGGACCCGTCGGGCGTACCGCTTCACTTGGTCGTAGCCTCCCGGGTATCCGGCGGCCCGAACTTCCTCGAACAAGCGCACGGCGCTCATCCGCGGATACTCGACCAAGCGCGCCCTGACGATCCCCTTGTACGGGTCCAGCTTCGACGGACGCCTGGGCCTCGGTCCATACGCCGTCGCCCGGTCCGCATCCCGATCAAGCTCGCCCGCCGCGATCCAGCGATACACCGTCCGTCTGCCGATCCCGATCCGGCGGGCGATCTCCGCCTTCTTCATCCCGTCCTTCACGTACCGCCGCAGAAGCACCCGCTCTTCCGTTCCAAACATCGCGCCCCCCATGTCGTAGAGAAACGCGAGAATACCGGTGTGGCGAGACGCGAGGATACCACTCTGGCCGATCACTGCCCACGGGGGACTCCTCCACTCCCAACCAGCCCCCGGGAGACCGCCCACGTGTGACATTTTCAGCGCCCAGAAGTGTGACATTTTCAATGCCCGCCAACAATCGGCTCGAGCCCCGCTTCGTAACGGCTTCAATGAGGCCGGGGCATCAACGCCCCGGAGATCCCGGGAACCCCCATGAAACACCGAAACCGAACACCGCTTCAATGAGGCCGGGGCATCAACGCCCCGGAGATAAGGCAGCCGGCCTTCGGGGCTACTTCACACCCGTATGCTTCAATGAGGCCGGGGCATCAACGCCCCGGAGATCAGCTCAATCACACGGGGGAACACATGAGCGCCATTCAGCTTCAATAAGGCCGGGGCATCAACGCCCCGGAGATCGGGTGAAGTGGACTGGCAAGCGACAGGGCGATACTAGCTTCAATGAGGCCGGGGCATCAACGCCCCGGAGATTTCGGAAATACCGACCCGGAAACAAGAGACACGGAGCGCTTCAATGAGGCCGGGGCATCAACGCCCCGGAGATCTGGCTGTTGATCACGCCGGCCTGCGAGACTCCTGCCGCTTCAATGAGGCCGGGGCATCAACGCCCCGGAGATCGGACTGGGCGAGAGCGAAAGACCTTGCCTATGCCGTGCTTCAATGAGGCCGGGGCATCAACGCCCCGGAGATTCTCCACTTCTACCGTTACACCGTTACACACCACCAGCTTCAATGAGGCCGGGGCATCAACGCCCCGGAGATACGATGGAAAGCACGACGATCAAGACCGACCAGGCAGCTTCAATGAGGCCGGGGCATCAACGCCCCGGAGATACGGTGCTTTGACGGGCGACGCTTGGGACGATGCCGCTTCAATGAGGCCGGGGCATCAACGCCCCGGAGATGGATCGCGTGGACCGGGACATCATCGAGCTCAAGGCGGCTTCAATGAGGCCGGGGCATCAACGCCCCGGAGATACCACCCAACGTAACCCCTTCCCCCACACCACGCTACCCCCGCGTTTGCGACCGCTCGACCGCCGACCCGACTTCCCCCGCCTCAACGGCGCAATTCCAATACCTGGCGATGTCAAACAACACACGACACCACAACCACTTACGGCCACCGCGACCGCTCGCCGTGAATCCCTCACCACGACAGCCATCGCAGGCCGATCGGCAGCACATTAAGCCTCACAGCCATCTGGTCGCTTCCCCCTTACAGCACCGTCGCGCGTCGCTGGGGCACGGCGAACTCGCCGCATCCCATCGATTCCACCCTGTTCCCCGCGGTGTCGGGCTTGCCAACGTCGAAGATCAGGACGCGATCCTCCTTGTGGTTGATCTCCCGATCCAGCAGGGCCCCCAGCTCTGCGCGGCGGCGACTGGTGAGCCTGCACTGGAACACCGAGAGCTGCAGCCAGCGTCCGTAGCCGTGCATCAATCCGAACACGCTCCTCCATCGTTTCTGATCGGCGATGTCGTATGTGACAACATACAGACGTTCACGGTTGGCGGCCACCGTTCAGCGGGGAATGTAGTGCGGATATTCGACAACTTCGCCATCCAGGTGGCGTGCGAGAAGCCGGGCCTGTACTTCGAGCAGGCGACGCATGGACACGCGGTCCGTCCTCGTGACCTCGAAGCCGACCGCCCCTACACAGTCACCCCCCCACCACCCACAACGCCAACCCCGCCACCACCGGCAAGGTGAGATTGTCGTCAATCCCCGTCGGCAGCACCTCGAACGCGGCCACGGCCGCCGCGGCCACCAACGCAACCGTCACCCCCACGAACGGCGCCATCACGGCGAACGCGACCAGGAAGAACGCGCCCGTGCCTTCCCAGCTTCCCTTGCCCAGCCGTCGTCGCCCCCACAACCGGCCCACCACGCTCGCCGCGGGATCGGCGAACGCGAGCACCAGCACGGCCGGCGCGAACAGGTGCGGCGGAACCACGAGCAACGTCGCGAAGACGCCCATGAGGAACCAGGTCGACGACGCGATCCCGCGCGCCTCTCTCGGCGACGCCAACGCCCGGAACGAGCGGAAGAAGAGCACGTTGGCGTCGTGGCGACGCAGCCGAACCCAGTCCAGAGCCAGACACGCGACGATCCCGACGCCAAGAACCAGCAGATCGCCCCCGACGTCGAGGCCGCCGTATTCCACCCATACCACGAGCGCCACGCCCCAAAAGGCGTGAAACGCCCGCCGCCACGGCTGCACGCCCTCCGTGCGGCGGACGATGTCGCCGAGCCCGCCGCTCACCGCCCCCGCGACGCCCCGCGCGCGCTCCCGCCAATCGGGTCGCCCGGCGGCAGCTCCAGCGACGGACCCGGCGTGGTGTTCTCGATCCTGGCCTGCCAGCGCCGAATGTCCGCCGCGACCAGACGCTCGTGCGGCGACGCGCTCGTCATGGCTTCCAACCGACCGGCCAGCGCCTCCAGTCGATCCGACAGAACCGCGCGGGCCTCCGTCATCACCTCCGCGCGCCCCGCGTACTGCATCATGCGGTCCGCCACGGCGCGCTGAACCACGTGCTGCACGCGCATGCGGTACTCGTCGGCCTCGGCGGGCGCGTCCCAGGTCGCCGCGATCAGGCGATCCACCACCTCTTCCAGGTCCGGGTAGTCGCCCATGCTTCCGTACACCACCAACCGGGCCATGCGCTGCGGATGCAGGATCTCTCCCACCGTGAAGTCGGCGGCCGCCTCGGCCGCGCCCAGCGGATCGAAGAGCACCTCGGTGCGACCCTCGAACACCTCGCCCTCGTCGTGACGGAAAGCCGAAGGTGGAATCATGGCCACCACGTCGGGCGGAAGCGTCAGGAAATCCACCGTCAGCGCCGACAATATCGTCTCCAACGCGTCGCGCTGCTCCTCGGCGGCGACAATCTCGAACGGCGTCTGCCCGTCGCCCTTGAGCGCGTAGCTGTAGTTGGCCCCGCCCAGGCTCTGCGCCCCGGCGCGCAGCTGGAAACGGTGGTGCATGTAGAGCGGCAGCAACACGTAGTGCAGGTCCGACAGCGGCTGCCCCGTGCGAATCATCGTCTCGCCAAACCCGGCCAGGCCAATGTTGCGCACGCGGATCTCGTGCTTCAGGTGGTCCACCAGGTTCGACCCGTTGTCCCACACGCCGGCGTACGGATGCCCCGCGCCAATGAAGTTGTTGTTCGTGTGCCCCATGTAGAGCAGGCCGTCGGCGATCCCCTGCATGACGATCTCTTCGAGCGCCGCCGCTTCGTTCGTCCCTTCGGGAAACTCCCGATACAGCCAGTTCACCGACAGCTTGTCGTACTCGCCGATCCTCGGCACGTAGGCGTTGGACAGGTCCAGGTTGCCGTCAGCGTCGATCTCCACCAGCGGCGCGGGATAGTCCATCACGCTCTCGCGTCCGTAGGTGCTGGTCATGTAGTTGTGGGGGAAACCCAACGTGTGGCCGACCTCGTGCGCCGACAGCTGCCGCACCCTCGCCAGCGCCATCTCGACCGCGTCCGAACCCTCCGAGACCTGGGCGAGGTACTCGAAACCGGGAGCCAGCGCCAGGTTGCAGTACATGGCCCCCGCCCCCGCGTCCGCGTCGTCGACCGTACCGGCAAAGGGAGCCACCATGCCCTGGCCGTGCAGATAGTCCTGACGCAGCCGCAGGCTGCCGAGATTGACCACGCCGCGAATGATCTCGCCCGTGCGCGGGTCGGTAATGGTGTTACCGTAGGAGTATCCGCGCGTCCGCCGATGCGTCCAGTGGATCATGTTGTAACGCACGTCCTGCGGGTCCACGCCCTCGGGCAGAACCTCCACCCGATACGCGTCGATGAACCCCGCCGCTTCAAACGCGTCGGCCCACCACGCGGCCCCGTCGATCAGCGCGCTGCGAATCGGCTCCGGCGTCCCCGGATCCACGTAGTATACAATTGGCTCGACGGGCTCGGACGGCTCCGGCCCCGGATTGCGCTTCTCAAGTCGATGCCGCGCCGCCAGGCGAACCCGCATGTCCTCGTCGATCGCCGTCGCGTAGTCGAAAATGGTGGGGCCGTTGACCCCAATGCGCGGATCGGCCAGCCGCGGGCGATACCCGTCGTCGGGCAGACGCACGAACGAATGGTGCTGCCGCAACGTCACCGCTTCGGGATTGACGGCCACGCCCCGCACCAGCCCGCCTGGATTGCTGCTCGCAAACGTCAGCAGGGCTTCCACTTCGGTATTCTCCGGGAACGAGCGCGTGGCGGGCATGTGAATCGCCGACCGCGCCGCGTCCAGCCGGAAAGTCCCCTGCCCCCGCTGCGCAATCTGTCCGATCACGTTGCGAGCGTCCCGAATGAAGAACGGCGTCGCATCCACCAACACCCGCTCCCCGGTCTGCGCCGCAATGTCGAACCCCCAGTACACCGACGGCGCAAAGGCGTCGCGCACCGCCTGCACCTCGGTCGGGTTGTCGCTCCGCGCCTGAAACTGATAGTTCGGCTCCATGAGCAGCACGCGCGGCCCCACCCGCTTGGCCTCCAGAACGTGCGTGCCGCGCAGCTGTCCGCGATCGATCCCCACCGGATTCGACCCCAGTCCCGAGCCCATCGAGATCTGGTAGAGGAACTCGCCGCCGGTCAGGTCGAGCTCCCAGTACAGCGCGCCCGCGTCGTCGTCCCAGTAGAGGTTGAACAGCCCCTCCATGGCCGACATGCCCTCGGTCTTCTCGGCAATCGTGGGGCGCGCATCCGCACCGGCCGACTGCTGGGCCGCCGCGCCCGCCGCAAACGCCGGAGCCACGGCCAGGCAAGCCAGGCACGACGTGGTCGCCGCCGCAGCCAGAAACGCCTTCGCCTTCGCAGCCGCGCCCAGACCCAACTTCTGCGCCGCCGCCGTCGCCGGACGAGTACGTCGCACTGCATCGCATAAAGCAAACATTCTCACTGCCTTCCCCGGGCTTCGCCGGAGTTTTGGGATCTTCAAGTTGCGGACCGTGGGGGAGACACTGGAAAACGGGGGGCGCTTGCGCAAGGTGTGCCTGCGGCGCACGACCTCACCGCGACGGCGGCGCTTCCGCCAATACCGGCGGGATCCGGGCGCGGGTCGCCTGCTCGACGTCGTAGGCGTAGGCGAGCAGCTCCGCATCGGTCCACAGGTCGCCAATGAACGCGACCACGAACGGCGTCCCGTCTTCGTAGTAGGCGAAGGGAACCGTCACGGTCGGCAACCCGATGTCGTTAATGATGTTGCTCGGCAGCTCGGCATGGTTGTTGGGGCGGTAGTCGGGGCGTTCGGGGTCTTCTACCAACGGCCTGATCGGCTCGCCGGCCTGCGGGAAGAACAGCCCGTCGAGCGCGTTGTCTTCCAGCACGGCCCGAAACAGCGCCCGCATGTCGCGCCGCCAGGCTTGATACGCGTCCGCCTGCTCGGTTGCAGTCGGGGCGATCGGCGGCCGGCGTTCGCCGCGACCTCTGCGAAAGTCGCGCTCCGTCAGCGTCTCCCACGCTTCCACGCTGTTGAAGGCCGCGTCGGGACCCAGCCCCATCAGATAGACGGCCAGGCCGTGGCTCCCCACCGTGGGCACGGGCGGGCGTTCCCCGTACAGCTCCACCCAACCCCGCCCCGCAAACGGGTCGGCCACCATGTGCGCGCCTTCGGCCTCCATCGCCTGCACCGCCTGCCGGTACAGCGCCTCGGTCTCGGCGGCGAGTGGCAGGAACGACTCCCGCCATCCCGGCCCCACCAACCCGAAGCGCTTGCCCGCCAACGCCGTAGTGGACAGCGCGGCTGCGTAGCCGGAATCGGGCAGATGCGCTGCGCCCGCATACGACGACAGGTCCTCGGGACTGGGCCCCGCAATCACGTCCAGCGCGATCGCGGCGTCGCGCACGGTCCGTGCCAGCGGCCCCACCACGTCCCGATACGTGGCGTCGATCGGCACCACCCCTTCGAGGGGCACCAGGCCGAACGTCGGCTTCATCCCCACCAGCGCCTGCGCGGCCGCCGGGTTCTGGATCGATCCGCCCGTCTCGGTGCCGAGGCCAAGGACGACGAAGCTCGCGTTGACCGCCGTGGCCGTGCCGCCGCTCGACCCTCCCGGCACCCGGTCCACCGCATACGGATTGAGCGTCTCGCCGGCCACCGTGCTGCGGGTGCGGGTCCCGTGCCCCGCGAAATCGGGCATGTTGGTCTTGCCCAGAATCACGGCGCCCGCCTCGCGCAGCCGCTCGACCGCCACGGCGTCGTCGCCCGGCACCATGTCGATGCCTCCGGCGGCCGCGCTGAACCCGTCGAAGCCCGCCGTGGTCACCAGTCCCGCGTAGTCCAGGTTGTCCTTGATCACGACCGGGACGCCGTGCAGGGGCCCGCGCGGCCCGCTGCTGCGCAGCTCTTCGTCGAGCGAGGCGGCGATCTCCAGCGCGTCCGGATTCATCGAGATGAACGCGTTGTAGTGGTCCTCGAAGCGGGCGATGCGCGCCAGGAAAGCCCGCGTGACCTCCGCGACCGTGTGGTCGCCGGCGACGTAGGCTTCGTGGAGCTGGACGGCGGTGAGCTCGACCACGTCGACCGTGTCCGCGCTGGCAAAGGGAACAAACGTCGCGGCCAGCAGTCCACGGCCAAACCGCCGCCCGCACCGCCATGCGCGCCGGACTCGCCCGCGGGTCGCCAGCCCCCGTCTTTCCGCAGCCAACCCGATTCGCGTCATTATATTCCTCCTGCCCTGGGTATCATTCTGCCCTTGGGTATTCCCGCTCCTTTAACGTTAATGGTCAAGGAAACATGCGTGCACGATACGAATCCGCTCTCTCATTTCCCGAATACCTGGACACCGTCCGCACCAACGAGGCCCTGTGGCGCGGCGTCTACGACCGCGTGCGACTTCCCGCCGACCTCGTGGACGAGGCCCGTTCCCTTCCCGGCACCTGGCGTCTGCTGGCGCTCAGCGAGGATTGGTGCGGCGACGCCGCCAACATTCTTCCCGTCGTGTCGCGGTTCGTCGATCAGCTCCCGAACGCGACGCTCCGAATCCTCGGACGAGACGACAACCCCGACATCATGGACGCGCACCTGACCAACGGCCGCAGCCGTTCAATCCCCGTCGTAATTCTGCTCGACGACGATTATCGCGAACGCGGTTGGTGGGGACCCAGGCCAACCGTTCTACAGAAGTGGGTGATGGAAGAGGGGATGAAGATGGACTCGGGACCGCGCTACGCCTATGTTCGCCGCTTCTACGCCCGCGACAAGGGGAGAACCATCGTCTCGGAACTGGTCGATCTGGTGCGTTCGGTCGCAACCGTCCCGGCGTCGGCCGCCCCCACCCCGTGACCGCCACTTGGCATTTCCAGGGAGACAACACATGAAGGCCACCTTTACCTCGACCGCCGCGCTGGTTTCGGCCGTTCTGCTCGCTCCAGCAGTGCTCGCCCCGCCCGCCCACCACCTCCACGCGCAGGCCCGCGACTACCATCCCGAGCGCCCCTTCGGTACCCTGCGCGAACAGGCCCGCACCCAACAGGCGTGGCTTCAGGAGCGGCTCGAGAAGAACCTCCCCATGCTCATGCGCAAGCACGGCGTGGACATGTGGGTCGTGACCATGCGCGAATACAACGAGGACCCGGTGTTCCGCGCGCTCGTCTCGCCCACCACCTTCGCGGCGCGGCGTCGCACCATCTACATCTTCCACGATCGCGGCGCGGACCAGGGCGTCGAGCGGGTGGCGCTGGGCGGCAGCTCGCAAGGGGGCGTTTACGAGGCCGTGCGCGCTACGGCAACCGCCCCCGACGGTCGCGCGGCGGAGCTTTGGGGCGCGGACCAGTGGAATCTTTTCGCAGACATGGTGCGCGAGCGGGACCCGCGTCAAATCGCGGTCAACATCTCCCACGACCACAACTTCGCCGACGGCCTGTCGGCGGGCGAATGGGAACAGATGGAAGCCGCGTTGGGACCCGATCTCGCGGGACGAGTCGTGCGGCGGCCCCTGCTCGCAATCGATTATCTGGCCATGCGGGTCCCTTCCATGACCCCCACGTACCGCAAGTTGCAGGCGATCGTCCACGAGATCATCGCCACCGCCTTCTCCGACGTGGTGATCAAGCCGGGCCAGACCAGCACCGCCGATGTGGTGTGGTGGATGCGGCAGCGCGTACACGATCTCGGCCTGGCTTCATGGTTCCAGCCGTCGGTTTCGGTGCAGCGGCGCGGCGTGTCCATGGCCGATTCCATCGCCCCCGTCATCCAACGCGGCGACGTCCTGCATTGCGACTTCGGCATGGTGGCGCTGGGCCTCGCAACCGACACGCAACACATGGCCTACGTGCTCCACGACGGCGAAACCGAAGCCCCGGCCGGCCTGCAAGCCGCCCTGGCCAACTCGAACCGCCTCCAAGACATCCTGCTCGAGGAAACCCAGGTTGGTCGCACCGGCAACGAGATCCTCGCTTCCGTCCTGGAGAAGATGCGCGCCGAAGGGCTGAACGGAACCATGTACACACATCCCATCGGCGACCATGGTCACGGCGCCGGTCCCCTGATCGGCCTCTGGGACTACCAAACCGGCGTGCCCGGACGCGGCGACCCCTTCGTCATTCCCAGCATGTGGTTCTCCACCGAACTCCAGGTCACCACCCCGGTGCCGGAATGGGACGACCAGCCCGTGAGAATGGCCCAGGAAGAGGAAGCCGAAATCACCGCCGACGGCGAGATCCGCTGGATGCTGCGACGACAGACCGAGCTGCATTTGGTGCGGTAGCGCGACGCGCTTTGCGTGCACCGCTTTGGGTTGGTAGTATCAACCATGTCCCCGTCGAACGCCGCCGCACCCGTCATCGTCGCGAGCCCATGCCGATATCTCGGGTGATCCCCCTCCTCGCCACGACCATCGCCGTCCTCGTCGTGGCCGTCGTCCCTCACGCGGCCCTGGCCCAGATTCCCCTCGGGATTCGCACGGCCACCGGCCAGTCCGTCACGCCCGCCTTCGAGGGCTGGTACCGCAACGCCGACGGCACCTTCAGCCTGTCGTTCGGCTATTTCAACCGAAACTTCGAAGAGACGGTCGACATTCCCGTGGGACCGGGCAATCGCATGGAACCTGCGTCCCTGGACGGACGGCAACCCACGCGCTTTCACCCGCGGCGTCACTGGGGCGTCTTTGCAGTGGTCGTGCCCGAAGATTTCGGCGATCAATCGGTCGTGTGGACCATCGACTTTCGCGGTGAACGCTACGCGATCCCTGGCACGCTGCATCGAGACTGGGAGATCGACGCGCTCGCAGGCGAAGCCGGGTCCGGCAACACGCCGCCGGTACTTGCATTCGCCGAGGGCGGCCCGGAGGGGGCCGGACCTCAGGGCATCTGGAGCGGGCCGGTCGAAGCCACGGTCGGGGTGCCGGTACCCGTTACTGTATGGGCGCGCGACGACGGGCGGGGCCGGCCGGGCCGACCCGTGCGATCGGACGTCGCGCTCACGTGGTTCAAGCACCAGGGACCGGGCGCCGTCACCTTCGGCGAAGAGAGCGGCGACGCCCCCAACGCAGGTGGCGCCATGACGACGACCGCCACGTTTGCGGAGCCGGGCGACTACGTGCTGCGAGTGCGAGCCAACGATGCATCGGGGGTCGCCAGCGCCGGACACGCCCAGTGCTGCTGGACCAATGGGTTCTTGAGAGTAAGGGTCACTCACTGACAGTCAGGAGAAACCGAATGCGTCGCAACGGAATCATCGGCGGAGCCCCCGTCACAACCATCGTGCTCCTCGGCGGCATTCTGGTTGCCATGTCGCCATACGTCGCCTACGCCCAGGACGCGCCGACGTTCGCTCGCGACGTGGCGCCGATCCTGCAGGAGAACTGCCAGGTTTGTCACCAGCCTGGATCGATCGCGCCCATGTCGTTGATGACCTACGAGGCCGTCAAACGTTACGCGCCGCGCATTCGCGACAAGGTCTCCACGCGCGTCATGCCGCCGTGGCACATCGACCGGTCCGTGGGCATCCAGGAATTCAAGAACGACCGCGGCCTGACCGACCAGGAGCTCGAGACTCTGGTCAGCTGGATCGACGGCGACATGCCATTCGGCGACGAGGCGGACATGCCTCCGCCGCCCACGTTCCCCGACGAACGCGAATGGCAGTTCGCCCAGCGCTTCGGCGAGCCGGATCTGGTGGTGAGGTCCGAGCCGTACACGTTGGCCGCCGAGACCCAGGACAAGTGGTTCCGTCCCGAGACGCCCACCGGACTCACCGAGGAGCGCTGGGTCAAGGCCATCGAGATTCGGCCCTCCTACCCGGACGGCCGCAAGATCACGCATCACACCTTGGCCTACCTGATTCAGGACGAAGACCCCGACGAGATGACGCCCCAGACCGCGGCGCTCGCTTCGAGCAGCCGGGCCATGGGCGGTCCCGGTCTCTTCATGGAATGGGCCGTGGGGAAGGTGGGCGAGATCTTCCCCGACGGCGCCGGCAAGCTCATGCTGCCGGGATCCCGCATACGCTGGGAGGTGCACCTGCACGCCATCGGCAAGGAGGTGAAGGACAGCTACGTCGAGCTCGGCATCTGGTTCTACCCGAAGGATCAGGTTCCCACGAATCGCACGCGCCTGCGCATGTTCAACGCGACCGGCGACGGCCTGGACATTGCGCCGGACAAGATTGCGGTTACGCAGGACTTCCACACGCTCAGGTGGCCGGCCAGGCTCGAGAACTACCAGCCGCACATGCACATGCGCGGCAAGGCCATGTCGATGGCAGCCGTGTACCCCGACGGCCGCAAGGAGATCCTGAGCCAGGTCAGCAACTTCCAGTGGAATTGGCACGTCAACTACATCTACGCCGATCACGCGGCGCCGCTGCTGCCCGCCGGCACCACCCTGGTGTTCACCGCCTGGCACGACAACACCGCCGACAACCCCAACAATCCCGACCATACGCAGTGGGTCGGCTGGGGCGATCGCACGGTCGACGAAATGGCGCACGCCTGGGTGGACGTGACCTATCTCACCGAGGAGCAGTACGCCGAGGAAATCGCAAAGCGGGAAGCAATGGCCGAGGCGGAGAACGAGACCCGGGAAGGCGCGAACCGGTAGTGACCATGGGCCCCAACTGGCGGGTCGCTGCACGTGGCCGTTGAACGAAGCGGGTCCAGTCGAGGTCGTACGGTCGGCCTCTGGCTGGGTCTGGGCGCCTTTCTCTTTCTCCTCGCCGTACCGGTAGATCCTGGGAACATTCCCGCCAGCCGCTTGGCGGCGGTGGCCCTTCTCATGGCGGTCTGGTGGGTTACGGACGCCATTCCGCTATTCGCCACCGCGCTGGTGCCGCTCATCCTCTATCCCCTCCTGGGAATCATGCCCGGGCGAGCCACCGCACCGATCTATTTCAACAGCACGATCGTGCTGTTTCTCGGTGGTTTCATGATCGCGCTGACCATGGAGAAGTGGAATCTGCACCGACGCATTGCGCTGAACATCATTCACGCCGTCGGGGGCGGACCCGCACGCATCGTCCTGGGATTCATGGTCGCGGCCGCTTTTCTGTCGATGTGGATTTCGAACACCGCCACGGCCGTCATGATGGTGCCGATCGGGCTGGCGATTTGTCTGCAGATCGAGAGCGAGGCTGGGCGGCGAGGCGCCCGCCATCTGTCGGTGGGGCTGATGCTCGGAATTGCGTACGGCTGTACGGTTGGCGGACTTACGACGTTGGTGGGTACGCCCCCCAATCTGTCGTTCGTGCGCATTTTTCAGATTCTCTTTCCCGACGCGCCGCCGATTGCGTTTGGCCAGTGGCTGATCATGGCGTTTCCCATCGGGGTGGTGCTGCTGCTGGTCGCGTGGTTCCTGATCACGCAGCTGCTGTATCGGGTGCCCGAGGGCGTCACCATCGATCCCGCCGTGGTCGGCGTAGAGCGGCAGCGCCTGGGTCGGGTGTCGTTCGAGGAGCGCGCGGTGTTGGCGGTGTTCGTGGCAACGGCGCTGTTGTGGACCTTTCGCGTGGACCTTCAGATGGGGTTTCTGACCGTGCCCGGGTGGTCGAGGCTGCTGCCCGACCCGGGCATGGTCGACGACGGAACGGTCGCGATCGCGCTGGCTTCGCTGCTCTTTTTCATCCCGGTGCGCAACCGCAAGGACGGGGCGAAGCGGGTAATGGGGCCCGACGTGATTCCGCGCCTGCCGTGGAACATCGTGCTCCTGTTTGGGGGCGGCTTCGCGCTGGCCGCCGGATTTCAGCAGACGGGGCTTGCGCAGCTCATCGGCAACCAGTTCGAGATCCTGGGCACCTTGCCGGTGTTTCTGATGATCCTGCTGGTTTGCGCGACGCTGACTTTTCTCACCGAATTCACCAGCAACACGGCTACGACGGAGATGATCCTGCCGATTCTCGCGTCGGTGGCCGTCGTGACCGGCACGCACCCCCTCGTCGTCATGATTCCGGCCACGCTGTCGGCTTCGTGCGCGTTCATGATGCCGGTGGCCACGCCGCCCAGCGCGATCGTCTTCGGCAGCGATCGCATCACGGTGAAGGAGATGGCGCGCGCGGGCATTTTCCTGAACTTGGTCGGCGTGATCCTCATTGCCACGGTCGTCTTCACGGTCGGGCTGGCGGTGTTCGGCATTGATCCGTCGGTGGTGCCGGAATGGGCCCGATCGCTGGCCGAAGGGGTACATCAGTAGGCTGAAGCGACATTCTCGGGGCGCTCAACTTGACAGCCGGCGATTTGCCGCCGCACTCTGTTCGGCAGCCGAACAAAGTTATCCGCTCAACCGGGGATCACCATGAGAGTGCGCACTTTTCACGGGCTGGCGTCCTGGACCAAGCCGCGGTCGTTGGCCGGGCCGGGACTCTCCACAATGCTCCTCGTGGTACTGGGCGCCGCAGGGTGCGAGAGAGATCTCGGCGTCCTCGACCCGGCGCCGTTCCCGCCCGAAGCGTTGGTGTTCGACGACGGTTTCGGGCCCGGCGTGCAATTCTCGGCGTTCGGCGGCTCCAAGGTCGATGCGCTGGACATCGAGCACGACGACGTCTACCGCGGCACGGCCGCCCTGAAGTTCACGATCCCTGCGCCTTCGGACCCCTCCGGCGGCTACGCGGGCGGCGTGTTCTATTCGGTGGTGCCCCGCGACTTGACCGGCTTTGACGCCCTCACGTTTTGGGCCAAGGCCAGCACCGCCGCAACCGTCAACGAAATCGGCATCGGCAACGACAACACCGGCGCTTCGCGCTACCCGGCCACGGTGTACGGCCTGCCGTTTTCCACTCGCTGGACCAAGTACGCGGTTCCCTTGCCGCTGCCCTCCAAGCTTGGCGAGGAAACGGGCCTGTTTCTGATTGCGGAGGGATCCGAGTACCCCGTCGGCTACGACATTCTTTTTGACGACGTGCAGTTCGAACGGCTCGGCACGATCATCAACCCGAGGCCGGAAATCGCCACCCAGACGGTCAACGGCGAAGTGGGCGGCACGGTGTCGGTTCACGGAACCCAGGTGACCTTCGACGTCGGCGGCCACGACCAGACGGTCTTCGCGGCGCCGGCCTACTTCACGTTCACGTCTTCCAATTCGGGCGTGGCTTCGGTAACCCCAGACGGGACGATCTCGTTGCACGCGGCCGGCAGCGCCACGATTACGGCATCGCTCGGCTCGACCGCGGCGACCGGCGCGTTGACGGTCAACGTCTCGGCCCCGCCGACCGGTGCGCCCGCCACACCCACGGTGCCCGCCGACCAGGTCATCTCGCTCTTCAGCGAGGCGTACGACAACGTGCACGTCGACACCTGGTCGGCAGATTGGGATATCGCCGACGTGGCCGACGTTCAGGTCGCGGGGAATCTCGTCAAGCGGTACAGCAACCTCGCCTACGCGGGCATCGAGTTCACCTCGCAACCGATCGACGCCACGGCGATGACCAGCATTCACGTCGACTTGTGGACCAACGACGCGATCGCGTTTCGGATCAAGCTGGTCGATTTCGGGGCCAACGGCGTGTTTGGAGGCGGTGACGACAGCGAACACGAGATCACCCTGGATCAGGCATCGATGCCGCCGATCGCGACGGGTGCATGGAACTCGCTGGACATCCCGCTGTCGGACTTCGCCGGCCTCGCCAATCGCGCGCACCTGGCCCAGATGATCATTTCAGGGTCGAGCCCAACCGTGTATCTGGACAACATCTACTTCTTCACGACGGGTCCGACCGCCCCCACCGAGCCGACCGACGCCCCGCCGACGCCGACGCAAGCGCCCGCCGACGCCATTTCGCTCTTCAGCGACGCGTATGACGACGCGGCCGTGGACACGTGGTCCGCAATCTGGGATCAGGCGGACGTGGAAGACGTGGTCATCGCGGGCAACGCGCTGAAGAAATACACCAACCTGACGTTCGCCGGAATCGAGTTCACGTCGGCAACCATCGACGCCGCCGAGATGACGCATTTCCGCATGGACTTCTGGACGCCCGACCCCACGGCGGAACCCGCGGCCTTCCGCGTGAAGCTGGTCGATTTCGGAGCCGACGGCGGCTTTGACGGAGGCGACGACACCGAACACGAGCTGACGCTCAACGCCGCGTCCGATCCGCCGTTGGCCACCGGTGAATGGGTCAGCTACGACATACCGCTCGCCGACTTTACGGGGCTGACGACGCGCGGACACCTTGCCCAGATGATCATTTCCGGGGATCCGAACACGGTGTTCCTCGACAACGTCTACTTCTACAAGGCAGGTCCAACCGTTCCCACCGAGCCTGCCGACGCCCCGCCGGCGCCGACCCACGCCCCCGAAGACGCGATTTCGTTCTTCAGCGACGCGTACGACGACGTATCCGTAGACACGTGGTCCGCAAGCTGGGATCAGGCGGACGTGGAAGACGTGACAATCGCGGACAACGCGCTGAAGAAATACACCAACCTGGTCTTCGCCGGAATCGAGTTCACGTCGGCGACCATCGACGCCGCCGAAATGACGCATTTCCGCATGGACTTCTGGACGCCCGACCCGACGGCGGAACCCGCGGCCTTCCGCGTGAAGCTCGTCGATTTCGGAGCCGACGGCGGTTTTGGCGGCGGTGACGACACCGAACACGAACTGACGCTGAACGCCATGTCCGATCCGCCGCTGACCACGGGCGCATGGGTCAGCTACGACATACCGCTCACCGCCTTCACGGGATTGACCACGCGCGGACACCTTGCCCAGCTGATCATCTCCGGGGATCCAAACACGGTATTCCTCGACAACATCTACCTGCACAAGTAGTTCACTTATCGCACCCGAACGGAGGCTCACGACGGCCGTGCTCAACCTTGTGTGGCAGCGGCGCACGGCGTCGCGAGCGGAAATCGCCCGCGACACGGGGCGTTCCCCCTCGACGATATCGAACGTGGTGGGACGCCTGCTTGGCACCGGGCTGGTCCAGGAGCTCGGGAGCGGCAAAAGTCAGGGTGGCCGGAAGCCCATCATGATCGGATTCCGGGACGACGCCGCAGTCATTCTGGGCGTAGACGCCGGCGCCACGCACGTTTCGGTCATCCTTGCCGACCTGCGCGGGCGCGCCTTGTCGTGGCGCGATCGGCCCTATCCCGTGCGCAAGGACCCCACCGGCGCGGGTCGCGTGATTCTCGACCTGTGCCGCGAGTCCCTGGCCGAGTGGGGAGGGAGCCGCGACCGGTTGCTGGGAATCGGGGTCGCCGTGCCGAGCCCGGTCGACCCGGCGTCGCCGGACCGCGTGCTGAAGCGCATTCACCCCGCTTGGCGCGGTCACGCGATCCTCGACACGCTCGCGGGCGCCTTCAACGCGCCCGTGTTCGTCGATAACGACGCCAATCTTGGGGCGGTGGCGGAACGCGCCTGGGGCAAGGCGGTCGGCGAGGACAACTTTCTGTACCTGAAGGTTGCAACCGGCGTAGGGGCCGGTCTAATGATCGACGGCGAGATCTATCGCGGCGCGACGGGCGTGGCTGGCGAAATCGGTCACATCGTCGTCGACCCGCAGGGGCCGCAGTGCGTGTGCGGCGGTCGCGGTTGCCTCGCAACCCTAGTGGGTACGGGGGCCCTGGTCGCGCGAACCGCAGAGATCTTGCGCGACGCGCCACCGAGCACCCTGGCGCGCACTAGGCTCGACGTCGCGAATCTCGACATCAAGTCCATCGAGAATGCGGCACTCACCTACGATCCCGTCGCGCTGCGGGTGGTCAACGAGGCCGCGTACCACCTGGGCGTCGCCGTTGCAGGCGCGCTCAACCTGTTGAATCCCGGCATGGTGGTGGTCGGCGGCAGCCTTGCCGGCGCCGCCGATCGCCTGCTCGTACCCCTCCGCGAGGCGGTCCACGGCCGCACCCTGGTGGCCTCCGCAGCCGCAGCCGAAATCGGCATCAGCGATCTGGGACCTCGCGCAACCGCACTGGGCGCCGCAACGCACGTACTCGTCGAGGCGCTTGACAACCCACGTCTCTTCCCAGGAGTGAAATCGGCATGATGAATGGCATGATCACGAACAAACGCGTCGTCGCAGTCTTGGGTTTTGCAGTTGCGCTCGCGCTCGGGTGCGGCGATGGCATCGACGAAGGCGAGGCCCCGCGGCAGCTCCTGTGGAGCGACGAGTTCGACGGCCCGGCCGGCCAGCTGCCGAATCCCGCCAACTGGACCTTCGACATCGGCACCGACTGGGGCAACGCCCAGCTGGAATACGATACCGACCGGCCCGAGAACGTGTCGCTGGACGGCGACGGCAACTTGGCCATCACGGCTCGCCGCGAATCGTATCAGGGAAGCGCCTACACGTCTGGCCGGATCAAGACGCAAGGACTGTTCGAGCAGGCGTACGGACGCTTCGAGGCCCGAATCAAGCTCCCCACCGGCCAAGGCATCTGGCCCGCTTTCTGGATGCTGGGCAACGACTTCGACACCGTAGGATGGCCCGAGTGCGGCGAAATCGACATCCTGGAATACCGCGGTCAGGAACCCAGCGTCGTGCTGGGCACGATTCACGGGCCGGGCTATTCGGCCTCAGCGGGCGTCAGCGGACGCTACACGCTCCAGGGCGGCCGCTTCGACACCGACTTCCACGTCTTCGCGGTCGAATGGACCCAGGACAAGATCGACTGGTTCGTAAACGACAGCCTGTACCACTCCGTGGACCCGGGCGACACCGGCGGCCGGTGGGTGTTCGACCATCCCTTCTTCATCCTTCTCAACCTTGCCGTGGGCGGCGGCTTCGTTGGCCCACCCGACGACTCCACGACGTTCCCCCAGACCATGCTCGTGGACTGGGTGCGCGTCTACGGGAGCGATTGACATGACCGGGCAGGGCGCGACGGCCCCACAGGACCGCATTTCTCCCCAGCACAAGGTCGTCTACGGAATCGGCGGCTTCGTCAACAACCTGCTCGCGTCGGCAATTGGCGGGATGTCCGTCATTCTCACGCTTGCACTGGGTGTCAGCCCCGCGTTGGTCGGCTTGCTCGGATCATTGCCCCGCATCTTCGACGCCATCACCGATCCCCTGGTCGGGTTCATCTCCGACAACACCAAGTCGCGCTGGGGACGTCGCCGCCCCTTCATTTTCGTGGGCGCAATCTTTAGCGGCGTCGTGTTCGCGGTGCTGTGGCAGATTCCCGCACCGGCGCAGTTTCGGCTCAAGCTCGTAGACTACGGCGCCGACGGCATCTACGGCAGCGTCGCCTCGACCCAGCAGGACGACGAAGCGACGGGGATCCTGCAGACGCTGATCGGGCTCATGGGCGTCGCGGAGCGGGTTGACGACGTGGAGCACGAAGTCGTCATCACGCCACCCACGCTGGTTACCGGCCAATGGGTCGGCATCGACGTCCCGCTGGCCGACTTCGATCAGCTCGTTACCCGCGACCATCTGGCGCAGATTCTCATTTCCGGGGACCTCGAAAACGTCTATGTAGACAACATCTATTTGTATAGGGAGGAGGGCGGAGATCAGGACGAAGCCACGTTGACCGCACCAGACATCGAGGGCGCCACGCAACCGACCACGGCTGCGCCGGAGCCTCAGGTCCCCGCCGAAAACGTGATCTCGTTGTATAGCGACGCCTACGACGACGTGCCCGTGGGGTCCTTCTCCACCGACTGGGACGAATCGGACGTGGAAGACGCCATGGCCGGCGGCAATCCCGTCAAGCGCTACTACAACCTCCGCTTCGCGGGCATCGACTTCGGCGAACAAACGGTGGACGCTACCGAGATGACGCATGTCCATCTCGACATCTGGACCCCCGACGACACGCCCGAAGGTCGCAGCGACATGTATTACTTCTGGCACTTCCTCATTGGGTCGCTGATCTTCTTCCTGGGCTACACCGTCTTTGCGACCCCGTGGGTGGCGCTAGGCTACGAGCTGACGCCCGACTACAACGAACGCACCCGGCTGATGGGCGTCCAGAATTTCATCAGCAATTTCGCGTTCATCATTGCGCCGTGGTTCCTCGTCATCATGACCAACCCGGACTGGTTCCGAAACCAGATCGACGGCGCCAAGTTCCTGGCGCTCATGGTCTGCGTCGCCACAATCGGCCTGGGCATTCTCCCCGCGCTGTTCCTGCGCGAGCGCATCGCGCCCGCGCGCGTGCCGGCAGGTCCTGCGCGCGCCGACAAGGACGAAGGCGAAGGACTCGGCGCCAACATGCGCGAATTCGGGGCGGGACTGCTGAAAACCGTGAAGTCCAAGCCGTTCCTGCTGTTGTGTCTCGCGACGTTCCTGATTTTCAACAGCTTCCAGATGATCGCGTCGTTCCAGATCTTCGTCTTCATCTACCACATATCGGCGGGCAGCCAGGTCGACGGCGCCTGGCTCGCCGGAATCGTAGGCACGGTAGGCATCGTGTCCGGGTTCGGAGCCATCGCGGTCGTCACGTGGCTGGGCACCAGAATCGGCAAGCGGAGGGCGTTCTTCGTGTCCACGGGCATTTCCATGGTCGGCTACGCCTTGAAGTGGTTCTGCTACCAGCCCGAGTATCCCATGCTCGCGCTCGTGCCGGCTCCCTTCCTCGCCTTCGGCCTCAGCGGCCTCTTCACCCTCATGGGATCGATGATCGCCGACGTCGTCGATCTCGACGAGCTCCAGAACATGGACGACGAGGGCCGGAGTCAGAGACGCGAAGGCATGTTCGGCTCGATCTATTGGTGGGTGGTGAAGGTTGGTCAAGCCGTGGCCCTGGCACTAGGCGGCTACCTTCTGGTCGCCACCGGCTTCGACATCGACCTGGGCGCCAATCAGACCGCGGACACACTCGTCATGATGCGTGCGTTCGACGCCTTCATCCCCCTGGCGGCATCCGGCATCGCGATCTATGCCATAGCCAAGTTCCCGATCACGGAAGAAAAGGCGCGCCGCATTCGCGCAGAGCTGGAACGGAGGCGAGAGCCCTGATCCGTCTGCGTCGTCACCACGTCCCAGTGTGCGTTCCAGCGGGGGCGGTCGCGTAGAAGGGAAGACGAAAATGGGGATCAGTGCCCATCCCCCATCGAAGCGACTGCTAGCCTGACGCCGTTCGCGCCAGACGGTGCCCCGTCACGCACGTCCAGCCCGTACCCGACGGGGAACAATGGCGGCTTGCTGCACGGCTGAGTACCGGTGCTCGGGTTCGCCTTGGGGCTCGCGTCCGGCATCGCCCGAGGCCACGCAAACGGCAGCCGCCCCGTGAAGCCGTAGTCGCCGAACAGCACATCGGCCACACCGCCCCCCTCCGATCCCGGCAACCACGCAGCCACGAAAGCGTCCGACGCTTCCAGTTCGGCGTTCACGACCAAGGGGCGCCCCGAGAGCATCACGGTGACGACAGGGACGCCTCGCGCGGTAAACGCCCGGATTGTCGCCAGGTCTTCGGGGTGAAGCGACGCCAGTTCAAGGGTGTCGCCGTAAGGTTGCAGCACCCCGGGACCGGCAGGCAAAGGGTTGGCGCCGGGGCGCACCGGCGTCGGCTTGCGTATGTCGCCCACGCCTTCCGCGTAGGGACGCTCCCCGACGACGACCACCGCAACATCGATATCGGCGCCGGGCGCCCCAGTGCGACTACTGTCCCCTGTGCAACCATCAGGCGCCGCGCACTCCAGCACCGCGTTCGGCGCGACGGCCCGAATGGCTTCCCAGATCGACGTGCCCCCCACGATCGCATCGTTCCCCGACACGCCCTGCCATTCCACCGTGAACCCCCCGCACTGCCGCCCGCGATCGTGCGCGTTGCGTCCGGCCACCGCGATCCGGGCGCGGCGATCGAGCGGGAGCAGGTTGCGCTCGTGCTTGAGCAGCACCAACGACTTGCGCACCGCCTCGCGCGCCAACGCTCGGTGGCTCGGCGACCCGAAATCCGGCCCATTGGCCCGGCGACGCGCCGCGGGACGCGGCCGGTCAAAGAGCCCACTCGCCAATTTGACCCACAGAATGCGCGCGACCGCATCGTCGATGCGCGCCACGGGGACGACCCCGCGCGCGACCTGGTCATGCAAGGCGGCAACGAATTCCCGCCACCGCTCCGGCACCATGAACATGTCGACACCCGCGTTCACGGCCGCGGCGACGGCGTCGGCGTAGCGCTCGGCCAGGGGGTCCACGCCGTTCCAGTCGGAGACCACGAAGCCGCGAAACCCCAACTCGCGCTTCAGCACGTCCTGGATCAGGTAGCGGTGTGCGTGGCATTTCGTCCCGTTCCAGCTGCTCAACGACACCATCACCGTCATCACGCCGGCATCCAGCGCAGCACGGTACGGCGCGACGTGGAGACGGCGGAACGCCGCCTCGTCGGCGCGGGCGTTGCCCTGGTCGACCCCCGCCGCCGTGCCGCCGTCGCCCACCCAATGCTTGGCGCACGCGATCACGCCCGCTCCCTGTAGCCCCGCCACGGCCCTGCGAGCGTAGGCCGTCACGAGCGCGGGATCCTGCGAAAAGCTCTCGTAGGTGCGGCCCCAACGCACGTCCTGCGCGACGGCCAACGTCGGGGCAAACGTCCAGTCCACGCCCGTGGCCAGGACTTCGCATGCGGTGGCGCGTGCGATGCGTTCGACCAGATCGGGGTCGGCAGCCGCGCCCAGACCAATGTTGTGCGGGAAGATGGTGGCGCCCAGCACGTTGGCGTGGCCGTGCACCGCGTCGACGCCGTACAGGATCGGGATCGGCAGGCGGTCTTCGCCCTCCGCCATCGAGGCCGCCCAGTATGCGTCCGCCATGGTCACCCAGTCGGCCGGGCGATTGTCGCCGGGACACGACCCTGCCCCGCTTAGCACCGACCCGATATGATGTTCCCGTACCTGAGCGGGAGTGATGTGCAGTCTTTCGGGCTGCGTCATCTGCCCGATCTTCTGCGCAAGCGTCATGCGCGCCAACAGCTCGCCGACGCGTTCGGAAGCGTCGGCCGCAAGGACGGACGGCGTTCTCATCTACCGTATTATCGGTTCGACGGTACTGCCTTGCTCGATTGCGCTGATCGGGTTCCGCTCGCTACATCCCGATGTGCAGGTAGGTCCGGACTTCCCACTCGCGACCGTTGTCGCTGCCGATGTCGGGGTTGCATTCCATTTTCCCGAACTGATCGGGGCTCAGCGCGGGACAATAGCGTGGCGAGAACTCGTTCAGGGTTCGCATTGCGGCGCGCACTCCGAAGCGCGTTTGGGGAAGGTCGAACCATTCGGGCGGCCCGAGGGTGTAGGAAATGTCGCCCACGAGCTGCAACGGGAAGGTGTGGTTGAAGTCGCGGTGATAGTCGTACGGGCCCCAGTCGTTGATTCGCGCCATGGATTGGAACTTCAGCGAGCCGCCGATGACGCGCAGGTCCAGCCCAGCCCGGTTGATCACGCGCTCGTCCTCGCCGTTGGGCTCGCCCTTGCCCGCGAAGACGTTTGCGATCATGCCAACGCCGTTGGGTCGCTTCGAGACCAGCCGCGCCTTGAACTCCCACAAGTCCCGTGCCGGGGGCGCGCCGGGGAACGCAAACGTGGAACGCCCGTCCGCCAGGATTCCGATGCCCGCGTCCTGGGTCGTGGGGAAGTTGAAGTAGACGAAGCCGAACGACGTCGCGAAGCTCGCATCCTCGCGGATGTCGCTGTCCCATGTGTACATCCAGGTGGCGGGAGTAGGATCGTAGGTGAACAGGACCTCGGCTGCGCGCGTCTCGCGGTTGCCGCGAACCGCGAAGGGATCGTCGAGGATGTTGCGGGGGCGTCCCGGCTGCGGCGCGTCTTGCGGCATCGGGCCCACCAGCGGCTTGCGCCACAGGAAGTTCGGCGCCACCTGCCAGTTGCCCGACGTGATCGCGAAACCGGTGATCACGTTGCGCTGATTCCCGCTGCCCGTGTCCTTGAGCGTCCAACCGGTAAAGGTCTGCGTTTGCGTGTATCCACCGTCGGCGACAAGCCCCATCGCGGCGCCCTGGAGGTACCAGCTGAGGCGTCCGCGGGTCAGTTCCAGCTTCGCCTTGGCGCCCAGGGCGTCCGACGGTTTGATCTGGTCTTGCAGGACCCGGTAGTTTCCAGGCGGCCCGTCGACGATCTGGAATGGTTGGCCCTCCTTGGTGCTTCCCGACCAGATGCCACCGATATCGAACACCGTGCTGCCACGCGTGGCGGTCAGGTGCAGCGTAGCTTTGCGCGTGGGGGGCAGTGGAATGGCGAACGAGCTGGCCGCCTTGCCGGCTTCGGCCAGGTCCTCCTGATAGATGGCCGTAGTCTGGAAGGGACCGATGTTGGTCTGGTACTTGGCCAGAACCGCGGGGTTGGCTCCCCACCACAGCTCGGGTCCGATCGCCAGCTTCCAGCCGCCGAGCGAGCGTTTGCCGGTGATCTCCATGCCCACCGGCGCCACGCCGTTGTAGGTGTCCATGTTGGGGCCGTAGTTGGCCTCGGGATACAACCCGAAGAAGTCGCCCTCGTAGCCCCAATGGTAGTGACCGGTGCGGTAGAATCCCTCCAGCTGGAACCACTTGTCGTCCCAGGAGACGTTGGCATTGTAGACCTTGAGGCGCTCAATGTCCTGAAGCGCGAAGGTCTGGCCGTCGTCGGCCTCGAGGATGCGCGAGCGGCCGCGGTTTTCGTAGAAGAGCTCGTCGATGGGGTTCTGGGGAACGTCGCCGAGAATGTTTACGGAGACGTTGGTGATCATGTTCTGGACGGGTCGCGCTTCGATGTCCGCGTAGAACGATTGCATCTTGTCGAACCCGCGATGGCTCGGGAAACTCCGGTTGCGCTCCGGCGCTTCGGTGGGCGTGCTCACCAAGTGGCCGCCCGTGCTGAAGGTCTCGAGCTCGACGCGCACGCCGCTCAGGTGCACGCGGTCGCGGGCGGCGGACAGCAATGCGGCGCGGTCGCCCAGCGCCTGCAACCCGACGTTGGCGGGCTGGATCGAGGCGAAGTGCTCGCGAATTGCCGTCAGGTCGGTGCCGGGCGCGTAGGGATCGAGCGCATACGCCGCTTGCAGCGCGTAGTAGGCGGCTCGCGGGTAGAGCTCGTAGAGGTTGTTGTGGTCGGTCGGACCCTTGGCCACGATTCCCCACCACTCCTCGTTCATGTTGTTGTCGCCCTCCACGAAGTCCTCGGGATACGCGTCGTTCGCCCACGAGGCGTTCGTGTCCTGAATGTCCAACCGCGACTCCTGCCCGAACTTCCACCAACCGTCGGTCCACTGGAAGGTGAGGCCGCCGATCGAGTTGCCCACGCGACCCTTGCCGGCCGACTCTTCGTAGATCTCCCGCCACTGCTCGATCAGGTACTTGGCCTGGGTAACCTGGTCCTCCCGCATGTTCTTCGCGTCCCACACGTCGGCGCCGAACTCCGTGAACATCACGGGGCGATCGAGCTTGTCGTGCACTTCCTGGAACAGATCCCCGAACGATATGCCCCGGTACACGTTGGTGCCGAACACGTCCAGATCGGGAATCTCCTCGGCGATGATGTCGATGTACTGGAGGTCGCCGTTCGCCATGGCGATGGGGCGCGTCGGGTCGATTTCCTTGATTCGCTTGGCCACGTCGCCGAAGAGCGAATACATGTAGCGCGCCCGCACCGCGTCGGCCTCGCCGGCGGGCAGGTCCTCCGTCTCGGCCGAGCTCCACACCAGGCCGTAGTTGTTTTCGTTGCCGAGCAGCCACATAAGGACCCCGGGCGTGTCCTTGAAGGCGTTGACCATTTCTTCGATCTCCGCCATGACGACCGCGCGGGCGCGCGGGTCCGAGTAGTCCGTGTTCGCGTTGAAGACGCCGCCAACCGTCACGCCGTAGCGGGCCACGGCGTGGTTGAGAACCGTGTAGATCCCGTAGCGCTCGTAGATGTGTTGCACCCACTTGGGCGTGATGCCCACATAGGCGCGAATCGCATTGCCGCCCATTGCCTTGAGCAGCGACATCTCGCGGTCCAGGGCCGCCTCGATGATGTGATCCGGTTCGGTCCAGAAGCTGTAGGAATAGGTGGTGCCCACCGGGAAGTAGTCCCAGTTGACGCCCAGCACCATCATGTCGTCGCCGTCGACCTGGAGCCGCGTGCCGGCGTCGTCCTTGACGAGCTCGATGATCGGCATGTGAGCGTCGCTGGCGTCCTGGGCCAACGCGGGGGCCACGGGGATCGCGACCAGTAGTAGACCTCGAAGGGACTTGGCGAGAATCGAACCCATGGCTGCACTCCTCCCGGCAGGCTTCCGGCAACTTTGTTCGGCTGCCGAACAAAGTGCGGACGGTAACCAAAGCCTGTCAAGTAGATGGGGCTATCGCGCCCGCACGATCGCAACGAGGGAGCCGTCGGGGCTGACGGCCAGCCGCGAGATCTCGCCGCCGGCGGCACCGCCGTCGCCCGCATCGCCGTCCACTCCCGCCACCTCGGTCCATCCGGCGTCGGCGCGCCACGCAAACAAAGCCGTGCCGTCGCCCATGAGGATCTCGCCGTCGGGCGTCCACGCGTAGTCCTCGCGTCCCGCGATCGTCTGGGCAATGCGCTCAGTTCCGCCCGTAGCCGGATCAAGCCGCTCGATCCACCACTCGTCGTCCGACACTTTGCGCACGAACGAGATGTGCCCAGTGCCGGGAACGCGGTGTATAGACCGGCCTGGATTCGAGGCCACGACCCCTACCTCGCCCGACAGGGCGTCGCCGACGTGAAGCGTGGGAGGGTTGCCGAGCACGAACATCGCCGCCGTGCGCTCGTCGGCCCACGCGTGATACCCTACCGGTTCCACGGTGGCGAATATCGGGCCGAGATCGGCGCCGTCCGCGCCGTAGCGCCAGAGGAACTGGCGGCCGCGCTCCTCCCGGATTGCGGAGAGGGCGTCCTGGCCGGGAATCGTGGTGGGGGAGAACTCGCTGGCGTCCGTGGTGCGCGTGACCGGCTCGGTCGCCATGGCGCCCAAGTCGTACCGAAACGTCTCCGTCTGGGTCGCGTCCAGCGCGGCAGTGTAATACAGTAACGAGCCGGAAGGATCGAACGACGGCTGGTTGTCGTAGCCGTCGCGGTCGGTGACGTTGACCAGGTCGTGTACCGAGAGTTGGCCGTCGTCGTCGCGGTCCAGGCGCCCGATCCAGATGTCGGTCGCAGGCGCGCCGGCGGCGGTCGCGACGTAGTCGTCAGGCGCCGGGCCGATTTCGGGGATGGGACCGTCCGCGGGAACGCCCGCGAAGGGGTCGCCAACGGGCGTCGGGTCAGGCGACGAGTCCGTGGCGCACGCCAGGGCGAAAGCGAGAAACAGGGCCGCGACGATCATGGGGGTGACGCGGGCCCGTGGTGGCGGCAGCCTACTCGGCGCCGGGCCCGTCATCGCCGCCTTGTCCATCCGCGGATCGCTTTTTGAGCGCCGCCGCGAAGTCGGCGGCGTCCATCCCCCATTGCTCCAGCACCGCGTGCACCTCCGCGTCGCGTGCCTTGGCCACGCCCAGTGCGAGGTACGTGCTGTCCGTGGCAGCCTGGCCATCGGCGGTGCTGGACTCGATGGCCGCCGCCAGAACCTCGTGGGCGGGGGGTGTGAAGGGAAGATGTCCGCCGTAGGTGCTCGGAGCGTCGCGCATGGGCTCGGGCAACGCATCGATCTCGAGCGATAGTTCCCCGAGGATATCGAGAAGGGCGGAGTCACGTTGGGACAACACCCCCGCCAGAACGTGACGGGGCGTTATCGCTTCTTCGTCCTCGCGCGCGGCCACCGCGGCGGCGCGGTTCAACGCGTGGACGGCGTCGTCTGTCAGGTTGATTGCCATGGGTTATAATCTGGAAGAATCCCCGCCCGGTGTGTAGGCTTCAGTTGTGAGACCTTCCGAACGCAAGCCCCCTGCCCGCGTACTTGTGGTTGAAGACGAGGCCGACATTGCGGCGCTGGTCGCTTATCAGCTCACCAAGGCCGGGTATCGCGTGGAGACCGTAGCGACCGGCGCCGCGGCGCTGGATGCGGTAGACCGGCAGATACCGGACCTGATCGTGCTGGACCGCATGCTGCCCGAGATGTCCGGCGATGAAGTGTTGCAGTCGCTGCGGGCCGATGCCGTCACGCAACGCGTCCCGATTCTGGTCCTCACCGCCAAGCGCCAACAACAGGACAAGATCACCGGGCTGGAACTCGGCGCCGACGACTACCTCACCAAGCCGTTCAGCCCGCGCGAGCTGGTGCTGCGGGTGGACGCCATTCTCCGTCGCGCTCAGGGCGATCCGGCAGCGGTTCCCGGCAGCGGCAGGACGCTGCGCGCGGGACCGGTGCGAATCGACGTCGATGCGCACGTCGTCACGCTGGACGGCGCCGAAATCCCGTTGACGCCGACCGAGTTTCGGCTGCTGCGCGTACTGGTGGAGCGGCGCGGTCGCACGCAAAGTCGAGGCCAGCTGCTCGCCGAAGCGTGGAGCGTGGATGCCAGGAGAGTCAGCCGGATTCACACCCGCACCGTGGACATGCATGTGCGCCGGTTGCGGGCCAAGCTGGGCGCGGCCGGGGACTGGATCGAAACGGTGCGCGGCTTCGGATATCGGTTTCGCCGCGACTACTCGACCCCATAGTCTCGCGAGGCCGCACCCGGGCTGACCAGCCCGTTCAACACGTCTTCGCGCACTTTCTCCCGGTCGCGACGGCGCGGATCTCCCAACCCCCCGCCGCCCGGCGTCTCGAGCACGATTCGGCGTCCAGGCGGCACCACTTCGCGGCCCTTCACGCGCAGCTCGCTCGCGCCGGCCACGTAGACCCGCCCCTTGGCACCCGGGCCGCCCCCTTCCCTGCCCCGCGCGGCGTTGCGAACCCGCTCGAACATCTTGGACACGGCGAAGGCAGCGCCCGCCGCGTGCGAAATCTCCATGACCTGGCCCAAACCGCCGCGATGTTGTCCCGGCCCGCCCGAATCGCGGATGTATTCCTTGCGCCAGAAGATCAGCGGCGCGACGGTCTCGGTGATCTCGATGGGCGTGCTGCGCACCCCCGACGGGAACGCCGTGGCTGAAAGCCCGTCCTTACCGGGACGCGCACCGGTGCCGCCCGTGTGGAACGGGTTGACCACAAACGGATCGGCATCGCCGTAGCCGTAGGCGCTGGCCAACCCCGGACCGCCCATAATGACCGGATTCCACAGGCACGACGCTCCCTCGGCTGGGACGGAACTCGGCGGCATCGCCTGGCCGAGACAACCGAGCACCAGATCGGGGAGCATCTGGCCAACCGCGTGCCGGGCCGAGACCGCGGCCGGCGGCGGCGCGTTCAGCAAGCAGCCCACCGGCGCGGTCACCTTGATTGCGCTCAACGAGCCGGCGTTGTTCGGCACCTCGGATCCCACCACGCACCGCACCCCGAACGACGCGTACGCGCGGGTGTAGGTCACCGGCACGTTGATCCCGTACGGCGACTGCTCCGAGGTGCCGTCAAAGTCGATTTCGATCCCGCCGAGCGACACGGCGAGGCGGCAAACCAGCTCCAGATCTCGGTCATAGCCGTCGATGGTCATGCGGTGGCGATAGGTACCGGGCCGCAGCGCCCGAATGCGTTCCAGCATGGCGCGGCGCGAAGCCGAGATGATCTTCTCGGCCAGATCGTCGAGCGAATCGAGGCCGAACTCGGTCATCATCGCGGCGAGGCGCTCGCAGCCGGTCTCGTTGCACGCCGCCAGCGAGTACAGGTCGCCCTGTGCGACGTCGGGTTCGCGCACGTTCGCGCGCACCATGCGCATCAAGGTGTCGTCGAGGCGCCCCGCGCGGATCATGTAGCCGACCGGAATGCGGATGCCCTCTTCGAAGACCTGGTTGGCGTCGGCTCCGAAGCCGCGCCCGCCGACGTCGGCGATGTGGCTGGTCGCCGCGAAGAGCGCCACGAGGTTCCCGCGCAGAAACGCCGGGGTTACCACCGTGAAGTCGTTGAGGTGGCCGGTGCCCTCCCAGGGGTCGTTGGTGACGAGAACGTCGCCTTCGCGCAGGGTCTCGACGGGGTGATCTCGCAGGAAGCACCCTACCGACGCGGCCATGGCGTTGACGTGGCCGGGCGTTCCGGTCACCGCTTGCGCCAACATGCGCCCCTTGAGATCGAAGACGCCAGCCGAAAGGTCACCGGCTTCGCGTACCGGCGTGGAAAAGGCCGTGCGTACCAGGGTGCGCGCCTGTTCCTCCACCACCGAGAGGAGACGGCTCCACATGATCTGATCCTGAAGCGCCGAAAAGCCGGTCCTCCCCGCTTGCCGCGCGCGTGCGTCAGTCTCGCGTCCGCTTCGCGCCACAAGAAGATGGTCACCCTCAAGCACCTGCGCCTCCCAACCATGCGGTACGACCGTGGTCGTTTGCGTCTCGGCAATCAGCGCCGGGCCCGCAACAACCGTACCCGCACGGAGAGCCTGCCGCCGGTGTACGGCAGCCCTGACGCGCCCTTCGGGAGTGCCTGTGACGAGATCGCACCAGCCCGAGGGCGCCGCCGGATTGGAGCGCGAGCCATTTGGACGCGTGCCTTGCGGCAAAGTGCTCCCAGACGCAGGTCCGCGCGCAGACGCCGATACCACGAGCGTCCAGCTCAACACCTCGACGTCCAGGCCCGGAATCGTGCGCCCGTACACGGTCTCGTAGCCCCGGTCGAACGCCTTGCGCAGCTCGGCGGCCGCGTTCGCACGACCCTGCACGACGGCCTCGGGGAGCGCCACGCCGATCTCATGGCCCTGCCCGACGTAGCGCATGTAGGCGTGGGCCCGCTCGGCGGTCGCCACTTCCGGTGCGCCCAACGCAACCACGGCGGCCGCTTCCGTGCGCATTGCGGAGAGCACGTCGCATGCAAGCCCCGGATCGAAGGCGGAGAGACGCATGTATCGGCTGCGCACGACCTCGTACGAGATCGGCGCCAACAGGAACCCCACCGCCGAGCCCACCCCCGCGTCGCCCGGCACGAGAAAGCGGTCCAGCTCCAGCTTGTCGGCCAATCGGGCCGCATGAATCGGCGCCGATCCCCCGAATGCGATCAGCGTCCGCCCCCCCAGTCCCTTCCCCCACTCGATTGCGTGCGTGCGCGCGGCGTTGGCCATGTTCTCGTCCACCATCTCGCTCACGCCCAGCGCGGCCACCGGAGTCTCAATCGCCAGCTTCGCCCCCACGCCGTCGGCAATCGCCCGTTCGGCCCGGCTCCGATCCAGCGCAATGGCCCCGCCCGCAAAGAGCTCGGGATCAATGCGCCCCAATACCACGTCGGCATCCGTCACGGTGGCGTCGCAACCACCCCGCGCGTAGGCGGCCGGTCCAGGCTCGGAACCCGCGCTCTCTGGTCCCACGTGGATCCGGCCCAGATCATCGACCCCCGCCATGGAACCGCCCCCAGCCCCGATCTCCACCATCTCGATCACGGGAATGCGCACGGGCAGGCCGCTGCCCTGCTTGAAGCGGTAGCTGCGGGCGACCTCGAAGGTGCGGGAATGAAGCGGCTCGCCCCCGTCGATGACGCAAAGCTTGGCCGTCGTGCCCCCCATGTCGAACGACAGCACGTCGCCCAGGTCAAGCTCGCGGGCAAGGTGACTCGCCAGAATCGCACCGCCGGCGGGACCCGATTCCACCAGACGCACGGGCGCCGCCACAGCCGTCTCCAGCGTGGTGAGACCGCCGCCGGAAGTCATAAGGAGCAGCGGGCAGCGCAGGCCCGATTCGCGCAGGGACGCCGCAAGATCGGTCAGGTAGCGCGCCATGAGCGGACGGATGTAGGCGTTCACGCACGCCGTGGACGTACGCTCGTATTCGCGGATCTCCGGGCACACGTCGGACGCCAGCGTGACCGCCAGGTCGGGACGCTCCGTCGCCAGAATCTCCGCAATGCGGCGTTCGTGGGCAGCGTTGGCGTAGCCGTGGATCAGGGCAATCGCTACGGACTCGACATCGTGCTCGTCGAGCGTCGCCAGCGTCGCGCGCACGGACCCTTGGTCGAGGGGCACGAGCACCTGCCCACGCGCGTCGACCCGTTCCTGGACCGCAAGACGAAGGTGGCGAGGAACCAGCGGCAGCGGACGATCCACGCCAACGTCGTATTGTTCGAAGCGGTTCTCGTGCGCCATCTCGAGAGCGTCGCGGTGCCCCGAGGTGGTAATCAGCGCGGTGCGCGCACCCTTGCGTTCAATGACGGCGTTGGTGGCCAGGGTCGTGCCGTGAATGACGAGGCGGACGGCGGATGGCGATACGGCGGCCGTTTCCAGCACCGCGCGGACCCCTTGCAGCACCCCCCGGTCCGGAGCCGCATGGGTGGTGAGCACCTTGGTCGTGACGAGGCGGTCGCCGACCTCCAGCGCCACGTCCGTAAACGTGCCCCCGATGTCGACGGCCAGGCGGGCGTCGTCGGTCATTCTTCGATCATTCGTCGCGCAAGGGCACCGTGTAGTTGAGCGACAGTCGCCCGCCGTCCGGATATATCGTCTCGCCCGTCAAATACGACGCGTAGTCCGAGGCCAGAAACACCGCCACGCTCGCCACTTCTTCGGGCTGTCCAAACCTCCCCAGCGGCGTCCGCGAAAGGATCGTGCGGCGCGCCTCGTCGTTCTCGATCACAATCTTGAGGATGTCGGTCAGGATGGTGCCCGGGCCAATCGCGTTGACGCGAATGTCGTGGGGCGCCAGCGCCATGGCCATCGCCTTGGTGAGCTGCGCGATTCCGCCTTTGGAGGCCGCGTAGGCCAGCTGGTCGGGGATTGTAACAACTGCATTGGTGGAGGACATGTTGATGATCGTCCCCTTGGTGCCGTCCTTGACCATGGCGCGCGCGACCAAGCGGCCCAGGAGGAAGGACCCCCGCAGATTCACGGCGAGCACTCTGTCGAAGTCTTCCACTGCCGCGCTGAGAATCGACCCCGACACGATGATCCCGGCATTGTTGAGCAAAATGTCGCACTTGCCGAACCGCTCCAGACAAGCCTCCAGGATTGCGGCGCAGTCCGCCTCCTCGCTCACGTCGCCGCGCACCGACAGGGTGGCTACGCCCGTGTCCGCCGCGATCCTGGCCGCCGTCTCGGCACACTCCTCGGCCAGCACGTCGGCCAGCACCACGTCCGCGCCATGCTCGGCGAAGCCCCGTGCACAGGCCGCGCCAATCCCTCTGGCCGCACCGGTCACGATGGCGGTCCGACCCGCGAGCGAAATCATCAGCTGTACGGCATGGTGGGCCGTCTGCCCATCACCCGCAGATAAACGGCCAGCGAGCCGCGGTGATGCGCGGTGTGGTCGACGATTCCGTTTACGATTCCACCGCGCGGCATCCCCTTCATCATGCGCTCGTCCGCGATGGGCGCGTGCAGCTCTTCGTCGGTTGCCGACGCCACCGTCTTGACCGCCGCTGCGAACGCGCGCTCCACCCAGGCGTTCGCATCGGTCAGCGACTGCACCGCGTGAATGCGCCCGAACATGGTCTCGAAGTCCATGTCCCATCCCTTGCCGAACGCGCCCTCGACAAACCAGTCGACGGTATCGGCCACGTGCGCAACGTGTCCCGCCACCGTGAACATCTCGGGGTCGGGAGCGAATCCCGAGTCGGCCTCTTCGAATTGCGAGGCCGTAGCCTTGAAGTACTTCAGCGCGGTTTCGAGCTGCTTCGCAAGCGACTGCTGATACGTCATCCGATGTCCTTTCGTCGTACGGCGGCCGCCGCCATTAGTGTCTGCCATTTGTCTGTAGACCGGCAACAGTCTAGCTTACATTGACGCTTGGCTCCACCCCGCGCCGGTCCTTCCCTGCCCCCCAAAAACTAGATGATTCTGGTAGATCGCCACACGAGATCGGCGGACGGACCCTTCCACGCCACCCTCCGGATCAAACCGGCTTCGCGCATGGAGCTCATCGACGTGCGCGGCAAGCTGCTGGAGGATTTCGGCGACGACTTCACCCGCTATACCCGTTCGTTCTACATCTCGAACCACACGACGGCGGGCTATCTCGACCAGAAGTTGGCGGAGCTCCTCGAACACGACGGGCGGGGGATCAAGGGGTATTTGCAGCTCTTTCAGGAGCTGTTCCCTGCGGGTGCCAACTATGTGCACGACACCATGCATCTGCGCTCCGAGCTCTCCGCGGAACAGCGCGAGAAGGAACCGCTCAACGCCGACTCCCACCTCACGTTCATCGGCGCCGGGCTGCATAACTCGGCCGCCTACGAGCTGGACGGCGCCGAGCCGGTTTGGTTCGTGGAACTCGACGGCGTGCACGTCGGCGGTACCCGACACCGGCGCACGACCGTGATCGCCTACGACCACGAAGAGGAAGTGGCCAGCGTGCGCGTGCCGGTTCGGGCCTCCGCGCGACCAATCGACGCCCAGAACCTTCGCGACCCCCATCTCGGGTTCATCTCGACGCTTCAGAGCTTGGTCGAGCGCCATCAGGTGGCATTCGGACGCTTCGACGTATCGTTGCCCACTGAGGAGCAGGACGCCGGGCTCACGGTGAACGAGTACGAGACGCTGCTCATGAACTACGACCTGCGCGAGGCCCTGCGGAACCCGTTCCGCTTCATGGCTCGAACCGGCAAGGACATGACGGCGGCCTTGCGCGACCCCCTCACCATTCCGGCCAAGGCCGTGAACTTCGCCCAGTTCGACGCCTTCCACGTGCTCAACCAGGTGCTCGACCGCATCGGTTTGCGCAACTCGCTGGTTGAGCGCGTCGTGAACCGGGCCGTGGCGCTTCCGGTGTCGCATTTCCTGCGCATGAAGCGCGGCTTCAGCCTGCCCGTCCTTGACCGGCTCGGCGGCGGCACGGGCGAGATCGGCTGGGGCACCTATCAGAGCCCCATTTTGGTGCAGTGGAAGGGTTCCGAGCGGGAAACCCGGATGGTGGACGTGAAGCTGGTTCGGTTCGCTTAGTTAGTAGGCAACCCTGTCCTTGTTGGGCGCGCCCTTGCGTCACGAAGACGTAATGCCGTTGCCCGCTTTCAGCTTGGCCAGGAACTCGTCAACGGACGAACATTCCAGCAACCAGTCGAACAACTCGGTTGTAACCGAAAAGCTCGGCGCGCTGCTCATGAATGCCGACACCGCTTCCCACGCCGATTGACCGTACTTCCGCTTCACTAAACGCCTGAGGCTCTCGGTCATCCCGATCTCGCGGCCCTTCGCCATACCTATCTCGCGGCCCTTCGCCATGCCCTTCGCCATCCCGACCTCGTGGCCCTCCATCCGGCCTTCGGCCTTCAACTCGGCGATCTCTCGTTCAAATGTTGTCAATGTCATTTCCAGCTCCATTCGTTTCTGTTCCGTGCTGATGCTTCTAACGTCGCGCCAGGTGTTGATGTGTGCAAGCCGCTTGGCGATCTCCGAATCCGGCCACGTCTTGACGACGATCACCTTGAAGAACCGCAAGACGGCCGCCACCAGGTCCAAACTGTCGTCGCCCTCGCCTTCAAGTCGCCGCAGCAGCCTCCGACACGCCACCGTCGCCGACTCCTCCCCAGTACCCGCGACGGTCATGAGCGTGCGCGCGGTCCCTGGATTGTCCCCGGCGTAGTCGTTTGCGTCGTCGGCGCAGATTAGGGGGTAGCCGAATGCGAAGTGGCACGGCGGGAACTCGTCCGGCTGGCGCGCCGGCAGGTGACGCCACTCGGTGGGAGCGTTCCAGGTGCCGCGGGGTCCGCCCGTGTAGATTACGAGTGGCAACACGTACGGCGTGGAGCCTTCGGGGTGTCCAAGGCGGGATTGCCTGCTCATGAGGCCGGCCAGCCGCGTGACGTACTCGATCATTCTCCAGAGCATGTTCGCGTCGGGCGCGCTCTGCCATTCGATGGAGATGCCGATGACCTGGCCGTCATTGAGGGCGATTTCCCAGGCACTGTCGGCGATTCTCTCCCTGCCGGAGGAGTCCAGCGTAACGGTGGGCCGGATCTGCATCTTGTCGAAGTCGAACAGGGCGGCCGTTTCGGGGAGCAGCTCGGTCCAGCCGAAGGGACGCAACCCTCACACGAGCGACCGCCCCTGCCCCCCGTCCACCGCAATGCACGCCCCCGTGATCAAGCTGGATCGCTCCGACGCCAGGAACGTCACCACGTCGCCCACTTCTTCCGCCCTCCCAAACCGACCCAGCGGCAAGTTGGCCCGCACAAAGGCACGCATACCTTCAGGGTCGGCCTGCACGCGCTTGTCCCAGCTTCCACCTGGAAACTGAATCGAGCCCGGCGCCACGCAGTTTACGCGGATACCGTCCTTGGCAAGCTCCAGCGCCATGATCCCGGCTGCCGAAATCAGCGCCGACTTCGTGGTGTTGTAGATCGAAAGCCCGGGGCCACCCTTTTCGCGCCCGAACACGGACGACACGAAGACGATCGAGCCGCCACCCCGCTCGCGCATGAGCGGAATGGCCAGCCGGGCGGCGCGAAACCCCGACAGCACGTTGAGCTGCAAGATTTCCAGCCAATCCTGGTCGCTCGTCTCCTCGAACCGGCCGCGCCGATTGCCCCCCACGTTGTTGACCAGCACGTCCAGGGCACCAAACCGCTCCCGCACGGCGTCGATCAATGTGGCCGCGCCGTCCGGCTCGGCAACGTCGCACGCCACCGCCAAGACCTCGGCGCCCTCGGCCTCCAGCGCTTCGGCGGCACCCGCAAGACCCTCTTCGCCCCGCGCGCAGATCGCCAGCCGCGCGCCCTCGGCCGCTAGTGCACGGGCGGTGTAGAAACCCAGGCCGCGGCTGCCGCCCGTAATGGCCGCGACCTTCCCGGTCAGCCCTAGGTCCATGGCGCTTCAGCGCTCCCCATCGTCGGAGATGTTCGCGCGCAGCAACCGCTCCAGGCGGGTGACGTGTTCCTCAAGCGCCGTGCTGAGCTGATCGTAACGCACGATCGCGTCCTGGCCCGGCTCCTGGTCGGCTCGGGTGAGATTGCCGTACAGGTATTGCAGCTGATCCACCAGCATGGGACGGGAGTAGCGCCTGGGCGCCGTGACGAGCTCCTGAGCGATCGCCTCCACCTCTTCCGCCAAACTGCCGCCGCCGCGACGACGCGCCTCGTCGATCCGGTGGACGGCCAACCGAGCCTCGCTCAGCGCGTCCCGTGCCTGCAGGGCCAAGTCGATCTGGCGCTGTACGACCTCCGCGCCGATTCCTTCGGCGGCGATGCGCGGGTCGAGCATGACCTCGAAGGTGCGGCCTTCGCTCCAGTCGCCCGCCGTAAGGCGCGCCGTGTACGTGCCCGGCGGCACCATCGGCCCGCCTCTGCCCGATCGCGCGGGATTCGCGTCCCAGGGTCCCGCATAGGTCAGATCCCAGGTGAACCGGTGGGCCCCCGCTCCCGACGGCAGGCGGGGCGTCCCGAAGCGCTCCAGGCGCCACTCGCGCATGCCCGGCTCTGCGGGGACGGTGTACTCGCCCGCACTCTCGCTCGAGAACGAGCGCACTACTTCGCCGCTCGACGCCACGATGTCCAGCGTGACCGGACCCCGCATGGAAGTCGCGAACATGTAGTCGATTGCAACGCCTGCCGAGGGGTATTCCGGCTCGTGGGGGCTGGGTGCGCGGAAGCCGCCAAAGCCACCGCCGTAGCGCAATCGGTAGGCGTCCCGAATCTGGAACAGGTGTGCGTCAGCGCCGGCTACCTGGTCGCTGAGCTCGTGCAGCGGCGTGAGATTGTCGAGGATCCAGAAACCCCGACCCATGGTCGACAAAACCAAATCCCCATGAACGACCTTCATGTCCGTGATGGGCGTTGCCGGAAGGTTCAGCTGGAAGGGCTGCCACGAACCGCCGTCGTCGAACGAAATGAACATGCCGAATTCGGTGCCGAGGTACAGCAGACCTTGGCGGTCCGGGTCCTCGCGCACGACGCGCACGGGATGATTGTCCGGAACGCCGTTGGCGCCCGTTGTGATCCGCGTCCACGTCGCGCCGTAGTCGTCGGTTCGGTAGGTGTGCGGCGAGAAGTCTCCCATCTGATAACGCAGGATGGCCACGTAGGCCTTGGCGGGATCGTGATGCGACACTTCGATCGTCTGCACGCGGCCGTACGGTCCCACGCCGGGAGGCGTAACGTCCGTCCAAGTGGCGCCGTCGTCGCGCGTGACGTGCACGGGCCCGTCGTTAGCGCCCGCCCAGATAACGCCTGGCTCCAGCACCGATTCCTGGATGTCGTACAATACCGAGAAGTGTTCCTCGCCCGTTACGTCAATGGTGATCGGCGTGCCCGAGACCACCTGCGTCTCGTCCGTGAACGCGGTCAGGTCGGGCGAAATGGTCTCCCAGAGCTGGCCGCCGTTGGTGGTGACGTGCACGAACTGTGAACCATGGTACACCTTGTTGGGATCGTGGGGCGAGACGTGGATCGGCACCACGCGCTGAAAGCGATATTCGAGGTCGCGCGGGTTGTGTCCGTAGAGGTTGGCGAATCCCACGTAGTACTGCTGTTCCTGGCCGGTGCGGCGGTTGTATAGACCGAAGCGCCCCTTGCAGTTCGCGTAGACGATGTCCGGATCCCCGGGCTTCGGCACGACCGGTCCCGTTTCGCACCCTCCATGCGCCTCCCATGCCGACTGGAATCCGCCAGGCTCCGAGCGTTCCGGCAAACTCGGGACCGAGATCGTCGAGTTGTCCTGCTGGCCGGCGTAGAGGCGGTAGGGAAAGTCGTCCGACACGTCTACTTGGTAGAGCTCGGCCGTCGGCTGGTTGTACTGGGTGGACCAGGTGCGCCCCCCGTCGAGCGAAACGTTGGCGCCCCCGTCGTTCGATTGAATCATGATGTTCGGGTTCACCGGGTTGATCCACAGGTCGTGGTTGTCCCCGTGAGGCGTCCGCTCGGAAGTCCAGCTCACGCCCCCGTCTACCGATTTCCAGTGCCCCTCGGCCATGCCCCAAAGAATGTCGGGGTCGGTGGGATGCCCTTCGAGGTTGTTGTAGTAGAAGGGCCGGTTGCGGATCGGCTGGAAGTCGGTGACCTGCCGCCACGTGGCCCCGCGATCGTCGGAACGGTAGACGCCGCCCGCGTCGCGCGGAGCCTCGATCAGGACGTAGACGCGGTCGGGATCCGCAGCGCTGACGGCAAGATCCGACTTGCCGCGCAAGCCGGTAGGCAGCCCGACGGTAGCTTGCTCCCAGCTGTCGCCGCCATCGCGCGAAACGTAGACGCCGCCTTCCATGCCGCCGGAAATGATCGTCCAGGGCTTGCGCTCGGCGCGCCACATGGTGGCGTAGATGGTACTGGGGTCGTCGGGCGCAAACTCCAGGTCGACCGCGCCGGTGCTGTCAGACACGAACAGGACGTTCTCCCAGCTCGCGCCCCCGTTGTCGCTGCGGTAGACGCCACGGTCGGCATTCGGCGCGAATGGGTTTCCGATGGCCGCCACGTAAACGAGGTTGGGGTTGTTGGGGTGTATGAGGATCGCGCCGGAATTCCCGGTGCGTTCCAGCCCCACGTGCATCCAGGTGGCCCCGGCGTCGGTGGATTTGTAGACCCCGTCGCCAATGATGACATTGCTGCGCAGGCCGTCCGACCCTGTGGCTACGTACACCACGTCGGGATCCGATTCGGCCACGCGGATCGCGCCGATCGACCCCGTGCCGATATACCCGTCCGAGACGTTGTTCCACGCGTGCCCGTTATCGGTGGTCTTCCACACGCCGCCTCCAGTGGCGCCCATGTAGAACGTGGACGGCTGGTCCGCATGTCCGGCCACGGCGGTCACGCGTCCACCTCGCGAGGGGCCCACGTAGCGGTACCGAAAGCTCCCAAAGACCGACTCGGGGTACGCTTGGGCACCATCTTCCTGGGCGGCGACGGCAGATGCTCCGGGGAGCGTCGGAGCGCCGATCAGGGCGCACGACAGGGCCAACAGTCCAACGGCGGCTCGGCGTAGACGCCCATAGGCGCGATCTGTAATCTCATTGACTCGGGTCATGATTGGCTCGGTCCTGTTTGTCGAATCAGCGTGTATGGCGCTGAGGTCATCTCAGCGTTGGCTTGTCCAGAGCGTCCCAACCGTAGGCGCGCTGGATGCGTTCAATGACTTCTCGGAATACCTGACCCCCGCCCGACGCGTTGGTCATGACGGCGGCGCCGTACCCCTTCGCCTTGTGCGCAACGAGGTAGCAGGTAAATCCCCAGTTGCCGCCCGAGTGGCTAAAGTACCAGCCCTCGCCGTGACGTGCGATCTCGAATCCCACCGCAAAGTCGCCGATACCGACCGGGCTGAGCATCTCGGCTGCCGACGCGGCCGTGATCGTGCGACCCGGATCGCCGCGAGCGGCTTTCTGCACCTCGATGGCAAAGCGTGCGAGGTCCCTCGCGTTGGTCCACAGCCCCGCGGCGGCCATGGCCGAGTAGACGTGCCATTTCGGGTCGCCCAGGGCGCGACCGCCTGCGTGCGCTCGCGCCGCGTTGGCGTCGCGAGCGGCTGGCAAGGGCTGTTCGAACGTGCTGCTAGTCATCCCGACGGGCTCCAGCACGGTCTTCCGCATCAGCTCGGGGAAAGACTCGCCGAATACGTCGGTCAGGGCCAGCTGCATGATCGTGGTCCCGCCCCCTGAATAGTGCATGGCGGAGAGCGGCGGCCGCACCATGGTCACGGCCTCCACGTTCGAGGGATCGTCGCCGTCGAGGATCTGCACGGCGGTGGGGCGTGGCACGCCGGGGTCGTAGCCGGGAAAGCCGTGCCCGTCCCCAAGTCCCGCCGTGTGGCTGAGCAGCAGACGGGGCGTGACCGGGCGCGCGTCGGTAAACCCGTTTCCGGGCAGCTGCCACGACGTCAGGATCGCATTGACGTCGTCGTCCAACGCGAAACGGCCCTCCTGCACGGCCACCATGGCGGCCATGGCCGTGACCGGTTTGCTGATCGACGCGGCCTGAAACAGCGTCTCGACGTCGACCGCGGCCCCCGTTGCGACGTCGGCTATGCCGTAGCCCTTGGCCCAATGCACGTCGAAATCGTGGATTACGGCCACGCTAATGCCAGGCACGCCGAACCGCTCCATGACCTCGGCAAGCGTGAGGACGTCGAGTCCCTGGCGGTTCGGCGTCTGGACGCCCTCGACGATCGCCTGCATTTGCGCGGGGCTTGCGGGCGCATCGCCACCCGGGCCGCGCTGCTGGGAAGCCACCTGCGCTGGCCAGGCGACCAAGACCAACAGCGCCAGCCGGATGGCCACGGCGGTTGGCGCCGCCCACCCGACCTTGGCCGTACGTCTTACTACCACCACACTGGCTTCTCCGCCTGGATCAGGCCGCCATGAATCGACTCGACGAAGTTGTGAACTGCGGTTTTTCGCGCGGGGTGGCGACGGAGGACCGCTTGCACCTGCGGGTCGGTCAGAATGTGTTGCGACGGATAGCGCCGCTGCTTCTCGACATGGATGGCCGTGAACCCGGCGGCAGACAAGTCGGCCTCGTACTCGGCGATCGCCACCGGCAGGCATCCCACCAGAGATTCCTTCGAGTTCGCGATGAAGTCGGGCATGGCCAAGTCCGACACGAGATCGGAGATCATTACGCGACCACCCGGCTTGAGCGCGCGCATTGCCTCGGCCAGGACGCGGGGACGATCGCCCGACAGGTTGAGCACGCAGTTGGAGATCACCACGTCGGCAACGCCGTCGCCCACCGGCAAGGCCTCGATTTCGCCCAACCGGAACTCCACGTTTGCAAAGCCGCCTGCAACGGCGTTCGCACGGGCCCGCTCCACCATTTCGGCGGTCATGTCCACGCCGATCACCCGTCCCTTGGGGCCGACGCGCTTCGCCGCCAGGAAGCAGTCGAATCCGGCCCCCGAGCCAAGGTCGAGCACGACTTCGCCGGGGGACAGCGACGCCATTGCCACGGGATTGCCGCACCCGAGACCCAGGTTGGCACCGTCGGGAACCGTGCCCAGCTCGTCTTGGTCGTACCCGACTGCGCGGCTAATCTCGTTGGCCGTCGCGTCTTCGTCGCAGCAGTCGGACGGCCCGCAACAGGTGCTGCCCGTGACCGCGGCCTGGGCGTAGCGCTCGCGCACGGCGGCGCGTCTCTGCGTGGTGGTAATGGTCATGCCATGCTCCTCGTGGCCTTGGGGTCCTTCACGCGTTGCAGCAAGACGAGGCCGACCAGGAAGAGCGCGGTAATGACCAGGAAGCCTGGGCGCTGATTGCCGGCAAACAGATAGGTGACGCCGCCGAACAGCGACGGTCCCAGGACCGAGGACGATCGGCCGCAGAGCGCGTAGAAGCCGAACATCTTTCCTTCCTTGCCCTTGGGAATCAGCGAAGCCATGAACGCGCGACTGGCCGACTGGACCACGCCCAACCCAACCCCCGCCGCCACTGCGATCACCCAGAAAGTGGATTTGCTCTCGACGAAGTACGCTGCGATGCCGGCGGCCACCCAAAGGAAAAGCACGCCGGTGAGCACCTTGCGCGGTCCCAGACGGTCGGTCGGTTTCGCCAGTGCGTAGGCGCCCGCCAAGGCCGCGAACTGCACCACCAGGAACAGGATGATTACCTCGGTTTGCTCGAATCCGAAGGTGCCCTGCGCGATGATGGCGGCGACGACGATGATCGTGAGAACCCCGTCGATGAAAAAGAAGTAGGCGAGCAGGAAGTTTCTGAGGTTCTTGTCTCGCCACACCTCGCCAATCACGCGCAGGGTGTCCGACATCCCCAACCGGGCGGCCTTCGCGATGCCGGTCGGGTTTGGCGCGTCTCGGGGAAGGAAGCGGAACGCAGGGATGGAAAACCCGAGGAAAAAGACCACGACCATGACCCAGATGGACGCGATGGGCAGACCGAGCGCCTGCAACATCACCAGCGCCACGATCAACCCGATGGCCGACCCCAGGTAGCCCAGTCCGAAACCCTTCCCCGATACTTCGCCCAGCCGTTCTTTTGGCACGAGGTCCGGCAGATACGCGTTGTAGAACACGTTGCCGCTCTCGAAACCGACGTTGGCGATCACGAAGAACAGGAACCCGGCCAGTACCATGCCGGGGCCCAGCGTGGTCATCAGGGTAACGCCCACCAGACAGACCGCCACGCATCCGGCGAAAAACGCCTTGCGCCGGCCGCTTCGATCCGCGATCCCCCCAAGCAACGGCGCGCTCACGGCCACCAGCAAGGCCGAGACCGAGACCGCCCAACCCCACCACAGATCCCCAAGCCCCCCCTCGGCGCCGACGACCGTGCCCCGGTAGTAGGTGGCGAACACGACGGTGGTGACGACCGCCGGAAAGATGGAATTGGCGAAGTCGTAGAGGATCCACGCCCGTACCGCGCTCTTTTCGTGGCTCATGGATGGCGTCCTGATGCTGCTACCGTCGCCGCGCCCGATTGATGCCGGCAGCCACGCCCGTCCCGATGCCGGCTCCGACCACCGCTGCCGGCAACAAGGTAACCACAGGCAACGCGCTCAAGACGAGGGCGGTCCCAGCGCCCGTGGCCAGCCCCACCCCGATGGGGGGTTTCTCGGTGATCTTCGTGTAGCGAAGCTTGCGCGACACGAAGTCCTTCGACTTTACGTGCCCGAACACGCCGGCTGCTCCGGCAATGCCTAGCCCTATCAGTTCAAACATTGGTTCAGTCCTTTCTATTGGAATTCCGACGCGGTCTACGACGGCCGACTCATCTCGGCCCACGCCCTGCTGACCTGCGTGGATACGTCTTGCAGGGCGAAGATCGACGCCGCATCGAGGCGTCTGCTGATCTTCCGGCCCACGAGCCTCTTCAGAAAACGAAGGGGTTCGGCAAATTCGGCGTCGAACAACGGGTCGGGGCCTCGGTTGAGGTTCTCCAGAATCCGCAGCGCAAGATAGGTGTCGTCCAACAGACCGGCCATACCCTGCGTCATTTCCGGAATCAGGTCGATCGGGTTCACGAAGTAATCGGCGGCGTGGTCCAGCAGCGGCATCACGACTACATCCAAACCCCGCCGTTCGGCGGCCTGGGCCGCGCGGGCCAACAGCAACGGCACGGCTTCAACCACTTCTACCGCAACCGAAGCCGCGTCCGCCACCTCCTGTTCGGTGGCCGACGGCGCCGTCTTGCGGATGAAGTCCTCCAGCTTGCCGTCGTCGCGCACCTTGGCGCTCTCGATAACGGCCTGGACGTCGCGCAGGTTCATCGGTATCGCGTCTTCATCGGGATCTCGTCCCCAAGTACACCGTCAACCCACCGCCACCACCGCCGGCCACCAGATCAAGCGCGCCGTCGCCATTCAGGTCGGTGAAGGCCGGCGCGGCAAAGGTGGGCAAAGGATGCTCAAATGGTTCAGTCTCGGCGAATACCGGCTCGGTGCGCGTGCCCTGGTTGAGGAAGATTCGGATCCCGGACGCTTCGGTTCCCACCAGCAGATCAAGATCGCCGTCGCCGTCCCAATCCAGCATGGCGGGTACGCTCCGCCGACCGATGTCGATGTCCTGGTACTTGTCGGACACGGGGTGGAAGTTCGGGGCCGCGCACGTGCCGTCGTTGCGGAAGTAGTTGAGCGTGCCCGAAGATTCGCCGACGAGCAGATCCAGGTCGCCGTCGCCGTCCAGGTCTCCCAGCGCAGGGGTCGTGTTGCGACCTCGGGTCAAGGTCGCGGCAGCGGAATCGACCAACGTCCAGCTCGGCATCACGTCGCCGTCGTCACCGTCGGCCCCGCGATCGTTGCGATAATAGGCGACCTGGTCTCCCCACTGACCGAGCATCACGTCGTCGTCGCCGTCGCAGTCCAGATCGCCAAACGCCGGCGCATAGTGGTACGCGTCGGGGAGTCCAGGGACGCGACCCCTCGCGGCGAACGCGGGCGCCGCACCAGATCCCGCGTTTTCGTACACGTACATGCCGCCGGTGCGCGTGTTGTCGGTCTCGATCTTGTTCGCCAGCAGGAGGTCCAGGTCGCCGTCGCCGTCCAGGTCGGTGAAGGCCGGAAACGACTCGCTACCCACGTCAACCGTGCGAATCAGGCGGGTCGTGGCAACCGAGAAGTCGCCGTCGGCGCCCTGCTCGAGCTGGTAGAGGTTTTCGACGCTGGTTCTGTTGGGATTGAAGGCGCCGCCGAGCACGCCCATGATCAGGTCCATGTCGCCATCGCCGTCGGTATCGCCCAGGGCCGGCGCGTTGTACCCCGAAGTGGCAACCGGATCCCCCGACGGAAACGGGCGCGGCGCTCCACGCAGCACGGGGCGACGGCAGCTTCCCGTGTTCTCGATCAGCAGCAGACCGGGTTCGAAGAAGTCCCCCCAAAACAGGTCGTGATCGCCGTCCTGATCGTAGTCCTGCAGCGCCATGGTGTTGGCGCCGTGGAGACTGCCCTGCATTGCACCGATGATCTCGATGTCCTCGAAGGAATCGGTGACGTGCTCAAACCGCGGCACGCCGTTCTCGTCCACCGTCTCGGCTTCATAGCGCGTGATTGTCCCGGTAAGTCTCCCGATGAGCAGATCAAGGAAGCCGTCGCAGTCGATATCGGCCGCATTGGGAATGTTCTGCCGGTCCGAAAAGACAGGCTCGCCGTCGACGTCTCGCATCGTGTCCGCAGCAAGCACGTAGGACGCAGGCCCCGCGCCCCCGTCGTTCCGGTAATAGCGAATGTGGCTGTACGGCGCCTCCGCCAGCAGATCCAGATCGCCGTCAAGGTCAACGTCGACAAAGCGGTACCACTCGCCCACCGACAGGTTCTCGAACGCGTCGGTGATCCATCGATACTCGGCACGCCCGTCGTCGGCGACATTGCGGAAGTACATGACCTGATTCGAGGCTTCCTGCACGAACAGGTCGAGATCGCCGTCTCCGTCCGCGTCGGCAAGCTGCGGTCGCGGCAGATTGAACCCCCCGAGAAAGGGATGATCGACAGGTTGCCCGACCTCGTCCAGAACCTCGATCCCATACACAACGCGTTCCCACGCGGCTGCGCCTGCGGCATTCGCTTCGGCGACGTTCCCGGTCGTGGCGCACGAAGATGCGACGACGACGCAAAACCCAACCAGCCCGAGCACGCTCGTCCGCCTGCCAATGTTCATCGACCTCATCGCGCTGCCTCGCTTACCTGCCGGACCAATCGAAATGCCCGCCGGATAGGCCCCCACCTCGATCACGTCCACAACCTCGAAGGTCGCCGCGTCGATCTTGACCACCGTGCCCACCTCGGCGTTGTTCGCCACTTCGCGACGGGGCGCGTAGGTTCCCTTCTCGTTGCGGTTCGACACGAACAGGAAGCGCCCGTCGGCCGTTACCGCGCTGCCGTGCGGTTCCACGATCCCCGGCCCGGTCGCCCGCCTCGCGACGGTCCATCCCGCGGTCTCGATTTCAACGATCGCATCGTCGTCCTTGGCGCCGAAATAGACCCGCGTGCCGTCCGGCGAGAATACGGGGTGCCACGGCTGCGTCCCGACGTCGACCTCGGTCACCAGATCCAGGTTCGGCGACGCGGCGTCGAATACGAGCAGCTTGCCGGTTAGCTGCGCGGTCGCGACCAGATGGCGCCGGTCGGGAGACAGCGCAAACTGCACGAACGTGTGCGCGGGACCGTCGACGTCGGCAAGATCCAGGTCGCCCGAAGCCGCGTCCAGGGTGGCGATGCGGTTTTCCACCAACGAGGCCGCGAAGACGCGGTCGCCCTCGGCATCTACGGCCAGCGCGTGCGGGCGCGGGAAGAAGACGTCGAGCTCTTCCGCCGTCATGTCGTCGCGCACGATCGCGCCGATGCGCTGGGGCGGGTTCACCGCCATCATCGAGCGCCCGACGTACAGCATTTCGGACGCGGGATCGACGGCCAGCAGCCCTGGCGTTTCGAACGGAGCCCGCCCAACCAGCTCGCCTTCCGCCGTGAAGCGGAGCACGTGGCCGCCGCCGATCAGGGACACGTACCAGTGTCGTCCATCGGGATCCACGGCGGTGTCGTGCGGTCGGCAGTTGGCGTCGAAGCCGAGCGCCGTCATGTCGATGGTGCGCACGACGTCGCCGCCGGCGACGTCGATGATCGACACGCTCGCCGAGGACTGGTTGGCTACGTAGAGTCGCTCGGCCATTTGCGATTGTGCCGAGGCGAAGCCCGGAACACCGCACGCAAGCCATGCGAAGCCGACTGCCAGCATTAACCCTCGTTGGTGCATCGCCTATCCTCCTCCCAAGTTCGCGGGATCCCCGTTCAGGAAACCGGCGTCCGGTCTCTTTTTCTTACCAGGAACAGGCCCTGATCCATCGAAGTCACGAGCACGATCCCCGATTCGAAGAAGGGGTAGTTGCTCCACGAGCCGTCCATTGCTGGGAAGTCCTCGCCTGGCACGGTGTCGAAGAACGCCACCTCGCGCGGATTCTCCACGTCGGAGATGTCGAACACCCGCAGTCCACTGTTGTAGTTGGACTGATACATCAGATCGCCCTTGATGTAGAGGTTGTGATCACTCGAGCGGTTATCGGTCAGGTGCTCCTTGAGCAGGATGGGTTCGTCAAGGTCCCTGACGTCCCAAATAAGGGTCCGCGTGTGTTCCGTAACGCCGCGCACTTCGTCAAGTTCGTCGTTCATGTAGAAGTAGGCGTGGTCATCGGTAAGCCAGCCCTGGTGGGTGTAGACAGCGTTGGGATACGTTGCCAAGCCGAGTACGATCGGGTTGTCCTTGTCCGATACGTCGGAAATGCTGAGTGCGGTTTCGTTCGACCCGAAGCAGATCTCCTGGCCCGCGTGCTCTTCGTCGGGGCCCTGGTAAACGACGCACTGGGCGTCGTGGGAGTACCCCGTCCCCCTGCGCCCGGTATTCTCGTGGGCGAAGCATCCGGCGAAGGTCGGGTTTTGGGGGTCCCCGATGTTGATCATGTGGAGCCCGCCGCCGCAGGTGTTTCCGCCGCCGCTGCTTCCGACCGCGTAGGCGAAGCCGGTTTCTTCGTTGATGACGATGTTGTGGACGCTGTGCAGTAAGTCGTAGTGCGCGTCGGGGTCGAAGGTGAGCATGGTCCCGTCGAAGTCTCGCAAGCGGGTAAGATCGAAGATCTGCATGCCGTGATCGGCGACGCCGTCGGCCACCACGAAGACGTGGTCCTTGTACACCTTCATGTCGCGCCACGAACTGCCGTGCACCGATTCCGGCTTGGGCAGGTTGCCCACGACTACGGGATTGACCGGATCGGTGACGTCCACGAACGACGTGCCGTCCATGCGGCCCACGATCGCGTAGTCGCGACCGTTCACCGTGTCGCTCCAACCCCACACGTCGTTGACGCGCACGCCGCGCCCGCCTCCCAGGTCCTCGACCGGCACGAACGACACCAAGTCGACGTCGCTGCACCCGAAGACCGAGGCCTCGCCCTCGGCACACGGGACTTCCTCGCCCAGCACCTCGGCATACCCCTCCACCTCCGAGAAGATCGAGTAGCCCTCGCTCCATCCGTCGTCCGTCCGGGCGAACATGAGCGCCGATCCGAGTCCGTAGTCGTCTCGCGGCATCCCGGACACCAGGACGGCCTCGCCGACGGCCACGATTGTACCCAGCTGCGCGCCAACCTCGGGATTCGGCCCCATGATCTTGGCGACCGCCGTCCACCCGATCGCATCGGGGTTGGTGAACTCGTAGATGGCGCCCCGCCGACCCTGCACTCCCGGTGCGCCCACCCACAGGTTCTCGCCATCCGTGGCCAACGTGGACCCGAAGCCGTCGCCAAACGCACCGTCGAATGCCGCCAGATGGCCGCTCTCGGTCCACTCGCCGTCGCCGCGGGTGAAGGCGACCACCGTGCCCTGCTCTCCAACGGCGCCCACGAGCAAGCGGTCGGCCATGATCGCAGCCGAAGCACCGAACAACCCGCTGACGCCACCGCTGGACCCCGTCAATTCTCCCGTCATTGCCCAGCCGTCGGCGCCATCCTCGTAGACGTAGGCCTTTCCTACGGAGTCCGCCAACGGGGCACCCACGACGAGCATGCCGGCGTCCATGGCCAGCACCGCCCCAAAGGCGGACGGTGCACTGGCACCCGTGTATTCCAGCATGTCTTCCTGGACCCAGCCCCCGTCCGCGGCGCGGAAAACGACCACGACGCTGGCGCCGGATTGCGGGGATCCGGCCGTGATCGCAGCGGCATCGCCATCCATCGCGACGGCCATGCCCAGGATCATGCCTTCGGGCAGATCTTCCGCAACGATCTCCCCGTCGTGGCGCCACTGACCAGACGCTTTTGAATAGACCAACACCTTCGTGTCTTCAGGAGATCGTTGGTTGAGCGCACCGATGAGCAGCTGGTCGCCGGAGATCGCCATGGTGCTGCCGAAACCGGCGCCCTCCGACGGCGTCGGGTGCGTGATCCGGTACGCCTCAATCCAGTCGTCGCCGTTTCGCGCGTAGACCGCGTAGACGTAGACGACGCCGCTATCGTCGTCACCTCCGCGACTCTCCGCGATGAGCACCTCGTCGCCCGAAACCACTACGCTGGAGGCGAAGCCCTGCGCCAGCAGGGTGTCAGGGGCCAGGAGGCCCGGTGCCAGGAGGGCACCCAGCAGCAGCGTTCGGCATGTAAGCCGTGGCGTGTGCCGGCGCGCGCGCGGTGCTCGTCCGCACGCTCCCAGCGTCGTCGCAATCATTCTTCCGGTCATTCCTGATCCCTACCTTTGTCGTACGGGGCATCCACAGGCCGCTATGAAGGCTGGCACCATTCCATACCGGGGACAAGGCTAGCCCCGGATCCATCTGGAATGCGGCCAGCGTAGATTGGGCACACCACAACCGGGAGGCGCCATGCACGTCACGTACTTCATACCTGGACCGATGTCTCGCGGGCAACTCGGACGCAGGGAGCTGGAGCGTCGCCGCGAGTACCTCGAACGGCATGCGGCTCGGGACACGATCATCTCCGTCCAGGACTGGGACACGGGTCCCGAGTCGATCGAATCGGCTGCCGAAGAGTACCTGTCCGTCCCTGGGCTCCTGACCGCGGCGCCGATCCTGGAAGCCGACGGCACGAACGCGATCGTCGTCGGCTGCTTTGGGGATCCGGGCCTTAGCGCCGCCAGGGAATTGACGAGCATACCGGTGGTGGGTCCGGGTCAGGCCAGCGCGCACTTGGCCGCCCAGCTGGGCTCGCGGTTTGCGATCCTGACGGTAGTCGATGAAGTCGTTCCCGCGATCGGGCGACAGATGCGTGGCCACGGCGTGGCCGGGTTCCTTGCCGGCGTCCGGGCGGTCGAAGTCCCGGTTCTGGAGCTGCGCCGTCGTCGCGACGAGGTTCTGGGCGAGTTGGTCCGCGTTGGGACCCAGGTCGTGCAAAGCGGCGCCGACACGCTCGTCCTGGGCTGCATGACCATGGGCTTCCTGGATGTGGCGCGCGACCTCCAGCAGGAACTCGGCGTTCCCGTCGTGAATCCCGTTCTCGCAGCGCTCAAGCTGGCGGAAACCATGGTGGTTGCGGGACTGGCCCCTTCGAGAATGGCGTATCCGGCGCCTCGCAAGCGGATCATCCGGCCAGACTGACCGGGGAGCGATCCCCAAACGGGAGGCTATCTGCGCCTTTTCCTTGGCCGCTTGGGCCTCTTTTTCTTTTTGGCGGTCTTCTTTTTCGCACGCTTGGCCCGCTTCTTTGGCACGACCGGCGGGGGGGGGACCAGTTGATTCACCATCCACAGCGCCTCTCGTAGGCGCTCGGCGATTTCGTTGGCGTTGCGGCGGAGCTCCGTCATGATGAACGGCAGCCGCTCTGGTGCGTGTTCTTCCAGGCCCTCGACCTCGTGCAGCTTGGCCAGGCCAGGGATCGGCACTCTCGGCGTTGCGGGGTCGTGCTGGAATCGCGCGCCCTCCGCATACCCAATCGGAACCAGGAATCTCCCCAACCTCATGATGACTTCGTTGGCGACGGGCACGGCGATCTCACCCTTCTCGATCTTCGGGTAGATCTGATCCAGTCGCTTGCCGAGAGCATCCAGCCCCCGCCTTATCGCGCTCAGATCGAACCGCTTAGCCGCCTTGGGCTCGTATTCCTGGAGGGCCTCGTCCAATTCGGCAATGGTCTTGCGATAATCCAGCGGAATGACATCGGAGGTCACGAACTCTCCAATCGCCGCGAGGTACACGCGCAGATCCCGTTCCAGGTTGGCGCGGTCGGCGACGTTGAGCCGGTCCCTTTCCGTATGCCAGGCAATGTTCCCCCCGCAGCCCCCGACTGGATAGAACCCCAGGCGCTCCCGCTCCTCCTGTGGGATATTCGACAGCAGCATGAAAAAGGAGCTGATGCCCAGTTGGTTGAAAGAGTAGTCTCCCGCACGCAGCGGACGCTGACGCCCTGGCTCTTTCCCCGTGATTGATTGGATCGCCCCGCGGCAGACATCTCCCGCTTCGACCATCCACGGTACGTCGTCGTACTCCGCGGCCCCCCAGCACCCTGGCGAATCAATGTTTACGGCGGCTACGCATCGCTCGCGCAGGTCGAGCCCGAAGTTGTCCGCGTACCAAGTGGATCCACCGTATCTGCCGGTGGAGTGTGCCGGCCACCAGGCAAAGCGCACCGAACGACGAAGTTCCTCGCGGTGACGGTGGAAGACGCGCGCGAGCTCAAGCAGAGTGGCATCGCCTACGGCGTTGTCCCCGATTCCAATATCCCAGGAATCAAAGTGACCGTGCACGAGAACGTAGTCCTTCTCTTGCCCATCGATCCGCGCGACGGGAAGCGGGCACCTGTACCATCCCTCATCCAGTTCGGTGCGTAGCGTAATCCGATCGGTCCCCGCCTCGATTGCTTGAATCAATCGATCTCCGTCCGGGCGATTGATTGCAACGACCGGCGTGGTAGGCTTGCGAGAGACCATCGACTCGTCAGGCGCGCCCCAGATCGGCGTACAGATGCCCCAGTGAACGTTGACGCCCGGATTGACGTAGACTTGCCCGATCGCTCCCGCCGCCTCGAATCTCCCGACGGACACGGGCATGGGATACCCTTCCGTGACCACCACCTTGCCGCGTACGTCGGGTAGCTCGCCTTCCACCGTCGCCTTGAACAGCTGGGAGCTGTCGGCTACGGGCTCGGCGGGAACGTGGATCGGTTGTCCAGCTAGCCCCTCCGCAGGGGTGGAGGCAGAGAACGACGGCGGCTTCCCGCGCATCGCATCCCCATCGACCTCGACGGCTCCGCTTCGGGGCAGCGACAGAAAGAGCAGCGCCTCATGCAGGTCGTGCGGTATGTCCAGCGTTTCGAGCCGCGAGCAGATGAAGTGCGCAGCCGCCCGTTCGGCCGCGGAACCCGACTCGCGGACGAGAACTGCGAATCGCTCAATCAGGCTCCAGCCGACGTCGAAAGACGCGTCGGCAACCAGCTCCTCGACCAAGCTCATGGCGCACCCGTAACACTCGGCAACGTACCGTCCTAACCGGAAAGTCAACTCGTAGTGCTCTTCAATGTAACAGGGCGCGCAAGGGGGGGCGGGAGAAGCGCCGTTTCCGGTCGAAGGCGTGGCAGCCCCCTTGGGGTCCTATCGCCTACAGGAATCCCCCTCGGGTGGATTGACCACCCGAGGGGGATGTGCTTGCTAGCGTCAGCTAACTCGCAAGGCAAGCTTCGCCTGGACGCAATTCTACCCCGGAGGCCCTACAACCGGCGGAGGTTCGGGAGGAAGGTAATAGGTCACGTCGAAACAGAGCTTGATGACCCACAAATCGAAGCAGAACTTATCGTAGCCTGGCGACTCGGCCGCCGTGCACAGGTCCTCGCCAGCACCACACTCCGTGGCGTAGGCCGTGCCAGGGACCATTGCATGGATGCCTACCAGAAACAACGCTGCCAGCAAACTGGCGATCAACGGTTTTCTTGCTTTCCTGATTGAAGACTGTAGCGCGACAATCAGGATGAGACGCTTGCGACAAACAAGGTGAGACGGCCGGAGGTGGCGGCGGGAGGTTTGAGCTTTGGTGTTTCCCTGGGATCAGGAGAGACGCGAAGTGCCGGGCCGACGGATTACGGACCACCAGATGGAGCTGTACATGACCGCTCGACGGAAGGACGGGCCTGCGCTGGCGGCGGCGAAGGCGGGGTTCAGCAGGGCGACGGCGTATCGGATCGAAGGGGATCCGGGGCGTCGGTCGGTGAAGAAGCCTCGGGGGCGGAGACGCCCCGACCCTTTGGCGGGGATATTCGACGAGGAGATCGTGCCGCTGCTGGAGGCGAACCCGGGGTTGCGGGCGGTGGCGCTGTACGAAGAGATGATGCGGCGTCATCCGGAACTGCATCCGGGGGTTCGGCGGACGCTGGAGCGACGGGTTCGGAGCTGGAAGGCGAAGCACGGGCCGGCGCGCGAGGTCGTTTTCCGACAGAAGCACGAGCCGGGGCGACGGGGGTTGTCGGACTTCACCGACGCCGGGCGTCTGGGGGTGACGGTTGGGGGAGAGAAGCTGGTGCACAAGCTGTACCATTTTCGGCTGGAGTACTCGGGATTCTGCATGTGGCGGTGGTGTTGGGCGGGGAGAGCTACGTTGCCCTGGCCGAGGGGTTGCAGGACGCGCTGTGGGCGCTGGGCGGCGTTCCGAAGGAGCACCGGACGGACAGTCTGTCGGCGGCGTTTCGGAACCTGAAGCGTCGTGCGCGGGAGGACCGGACCGCACGTTACGAGGCGTTGATGGGAGACTACGGGATGAAGGCGAGCCGGAACAACCGGGGCCGGGCGCACGAGAACGGCTCGATCGAAAGCGCGCACGGGCATTTGAAGCGGGCCATCGAGGATGCGCTGCTGTTGAGGGGATCGAGGGACTTCGAGACGATCGAGGCGTACCGAGAGTTCGTGAGCCGGGTGGCGAGTCGCCGCAACGCTCGCAACCGCAAGAGGATCGACGCCGAGCGAGCCGTGCTGCGGCCGTTGCCGAGGCGTCGCAGCGACGGTTTCGAGGAGACCTTGGTGCGCGTGACGAGCGCGGGTGGGTTCTCGCTGCGGCGGGTGTTCTACACGGTGCCGTCGCGGCTGGTGGGACACCGGCTGCGGGTGAGACTGTACGACGACCGCCTGGTCGTCTTCGTCGGGACCGAGGAGCTCGTGACGTTGCCTCGGGGCCACCCGGGACCGGGAGGGCGACGGGGACGGGTCGTGAACTACCGGCACGTGCTGCCCTCTCTGCGTCGCAAGCCGATGGCGATGATGAACTGGGTCCACCGCGACGGTTTGTTCCCCCGCGACGCCTACCGCCAGGCTTTCGACGCGTTGCGCGAGCGCCTGGACGACCGCGAGGCCTGCCGGCGGATGGTCAAACTCCTTGCGCTGGCCCACGATCACGGATGCGAGGCCCTGCTGGCCGACGAGATCGAAGCGCAGCTCGAGGCCGGGCGGTTGCCCGACGCCGAAGTGCTGCGCGACCGGTTCCCAGCGCCGGACTCCCTTCCCGACCTCGAAACGACCCTCCCGCCACTGTCGCGCTACGACGACGCCTGCCTGAACGGAGCACCGCGATGAAAGACTCCTTCATCGTCGATCCCCCGGCACTCGACCTGTTGCTGAAGCAACTGCGCCTGCCGAGCATGCGGGCGCTGTGGAGAAGCTTCACCGAACGCGCGGACCGGGAAGACTGGTCCTCGGCGCGCCTGCTCGCCGCGCTGGCCAGCCAAGAAGTCGCCGATCGCGAACGGCGGCGCTTCGAGCGGCACCGAGCCGAGGCGAAGCTGCCCCGCGGCAAGACGCTCGACAATTTCGACTTCAACCTCGTGCCCGCCGTGTCGAAGGCGCGCGTGGGCGTGCTGGCGAGCGGCGACATTTGGCTCGAAGAAGCGGCCAACGTGCTGCTCTTCGGTCCGCCGGGAACGGGCAAGAGTCACCTTGCCGCGGGCATCGGACTCAAGCTGGTCGAAAACGGCTACCGCGTGCTGTACCAGCGAACGTCGAGTCTGGTGCAGAGGCTCCAGGCGGCGCGGCGCGACCTCGCCCTCGACGCCGCCATCGCCAAGCTCTACAAATACCACCTCGTCATTCTCGACGATTTCTCCTACGCCACCTGCGAAGGGACCGAAACCAGCGTCCTCTTCGAACTCATCGGCGCACGCTACGAGAATCGCTCGCTCCTCGTCATCGCCAACGAACCTTTCAGCGCCTGGGACAAGATCTTCGGTGGCGAAGCCTTGACCGTCGCCGCCGTCGACCGCCTCGTGCACCGCTCCCACGTCTTCGAACTCAACGTCGAAAGCTACCGCCGTCGCGCCGCCGTGGCCGCCAGGAAAGCCGCCGCTGGGCATGGACAGACCGACGAACCGACTCCGGGACGTGGGGTACGCGCCGGGGCCGACCCCCACTCCCATCCTCGCCACCCGGCAAGTTGGCTATGGCGACGGCCCAACCCGCCACGCTCCATCGCCGGCGGCGGACGGAGGTCACAAGCATGAGGTCGGTACGCGGTCACGATTGGTCCGCGCACCGGCGGAAAGAACCGCGAGGGCTGCCGAGTGAGCGGGCCCGCCGGTCACCCGCCGGTCCATGTCGGAACAAGTTCCAACACGGAACGACGGGTAATGGTTACCCACCCACCCCGCAGCGACGCTCACGCTGGCACGGGGGTGGAGCACGGTACCGTCCAGCCTTGATTCCGTGCTCGGACCGTCCAACGAAGTAGGACCGCCTCACAGGCTCTCCAGGACGCTCAACCTGCTCCACCCATGCCACCTTGTTATCATCCCTTCGTTCACAACGTCGCGATCTCGTATTCTCACCTTGATTGTCGCTACGTCTCACCTTGATTGTCGCTGTGCAAAAGGGGGAACTCACCGCTGGCAAGCCGCTTCTTGACGAGGAGTTGATCCAGAATTCCGACTGGGTCCTGACCACCTACGAGACTCTGCGTGACTATCAGCACAGCTTCGGGCGCATACGATGGGCCGCCGCAGTCTTCGACGAGGCGCAGAAGATCAAGAACCCGGCAGCCAAGTTGACCGACGCCGCCCTCGCCATGAACATCGGGTTCGCCCTCATGATGACGGGGACCCCGGTGGAAAACCGCCCCGCTGATGTGTGGTCCATCATCGACCGCGCGCAACCAGGACGCTTGGGCACCCTGAAGGAGTTCAGCAACAGGTATGAGGCGGACACCCACAATGCCGGAGCGAGTCTATCCCATCTGTCCGACGATCTGTATGGTCGCTCGGAACAGCCCGGTCCCCCTCTGATGCTCCGCAGACTGAAGGCCGACCATATTCCCGAGCTTCCCGAGCAAAGAATCCACAGGTATGTCGTCGACATGCCCTCGCCTCAAGCGGATACCTATGCCAGCGTCATTGCTCGCCCGCCTGCCGACCGTGGGAACATGCTTCAAGTGATTCAGCTTCTCCGAAGCGTCTCGCTTCATCCGTTTCATCATGCCGGCATGAACGTTCACGACTATGTTTCCTGCTCCGCTCGGCTGGCCAAGACATTCCAGATTCTGGAAGACATCAGGGAGCGCGGCGAGAAAGCTCTGATCTTCGTGGAGTCGCTGGAAATGCAGGAGTTTCTGGTCGTCGCCCTCAGACAACAATTCCGCCTCCCGGAGGATGTACTTGTCGTAAACGGCAAGGTGGCCGGAAGGAGTCGTCAGGATCGCGTGAACGCCTTCCAGGAACAAAAGGGGTTCGACGTAATGGTTCTTTCGCCGCGTGCCGGCGGTGTCGGGCTGACGCTTACCGCCGCGAATCACGTGATACACCTTTCACGGTGGTGGAATCCGGCCGTCGAGGACCAATGTACCGACCGGGTTTTCCGCATCGGGCAGCACCGAACGGTGCATGTGCACCTGCCCATGGCCCGCCATCCCGCACTCGGGGACTACAGCTTTGATTTCAGACTTGACCAGCTGCTTAGGAAGAAACGGGCCGTCAACCAGCGAATCCTCGCACCAACCGGCGCGAGCCGCGAAGACTTCAGAGCACTCTTCGAAGACACCGTAGAGCGAGCGAGGACAAGGCTGTAGTTGGGGTCCACGTCGGTTGAGTAGAAGAAACTCGGTCCCACTTGGTACAGGCGCAGGACGGAGCGCCGGATCGTTGGCGCGGAAGATCTCGGGCAACATGCGCTGTGCGTCGCGCCCCGCGAGATCCCACGGGTTGGCGCCTTCGTGTTCAGCCAGCTCCCGCCCTGGACAGTTGGTTGCGGAGCATCGTCACGGCTCCATTGGTCCGCATGGCGGCGCTTCGGCGACATCGGCAGTCGCGCTCACCCCGACCACGCGGTTCGTTGCGGTACCGAACAGTCCCGTGCCGTCGCCGAACACGGACGGAATCTTGTATTCGCCCGAAGTCGTGAAGTTGCCGCCCCGCACCCAGTTCACCCAATTGCGGTCCACCGCCGCAACCGACATGGCGGCCTCAATGCCGTCAGGCAGCCCTTCCTGCAACGTCAGCAACAGATCGAACGGGTACTCGGTCTCGTCGTCGAACGTGCTGAAACCCGCCAAGTCCCTGGGATACACGATATCCGTGTCCTCTTCCCCGATCGACAGCCCGAACAGGTAGACCGAATCGGGCACCTCGAAGTCTCGGTCGGCGAGCGCCTGGTCAAGATCTCGAATGTTCGTCTCGCTGAGATAGGCCCATGAATCCTCGGAGGGCGTCCATGACAACCGATGATTCGACATCGGCTCCACCCGACAGCGGCCCTGATTCGTGCCCGCATCCAGAAACGCGAACGCACCCGGGATCCGGCTGTCGCCATAAAGTGACGTGCCGTCGGCAAGCGTCACTTGCAGCGCGATTTGCTCGCCGGGCGCAAAAGGTTCGACGTCGGCGGGGGCCACATAGCAGGCGGAGCCCCCCACCGTGTCCGCCTGACAGCGGAAATGGTCCGTTTCCCAAAGTCGGACTTCGCGCCCGTCGGCAGCCACAATCGCCACCTGCGCATTCCGCACGACCGGGTCGTCGGGCGCGTCGGGCCCCCATATCGGCGTCACGTTGCTGCGACTCAGGCTCGCCGATGCGACCATCGACGCATCTTCGCCGTCGCCGTTCGGTTGCGTCACGACCACGTAAGACGTCACGAGGATCACTTCCGTCTCGTCCACGGCAAGCGTCTCGGTAAGCTCGCACCCCCCCAGCACAATGAACGTCGCCATCGCCACGACGATGCACCCAATTCGCGACCCGCCGAACCGCAAGGCGCCCCACGTCCAAAGAGTCCTCAGGTTCAAAACGAAACGTCGATCCCCAGCGTCGGCACGATTGGAATCATGGAAATGCTGGTGCGTTCGGGTGGAGTCGCGCGATACTCGTAGAAGTAGAACAACACGTTCTTTTGGTTGTAGAGGTTGATAATGTTGAGGTAGGGAGTCATGCGACCCCAGTCGCGCACGATCGTCTTGCGAAAGTTCACGTCCAGGCGGTGACGACCGGGATACCGGGCGCCGTTGCGCGGACCGAGCAGTACTGCCTCCTCGCCCTCCCGCGACAACATCCCCTTGATCGGATCGGGTTGCAAGACGTCGAAGTCGCCCAGGGGCATCGTGTACGGCAGGCCGGTGCCGAAATTGAACCGCAGACCGGCCTCGACGCCCCACCATTCGAGGTCCCGCCGCAGCACCAGATCAAGGTCCAACCGGCGATCGAAGACGGGCGCGTAGGTGAGGTCCGGCGGCGGCGCGCGACCGGATCGCGTGTCGGGAAAGGTGCGGTCGGTCTTGAGCCACGAAGCCGAGAGCCAACCCGTGGTGGCCCCGATCTCGCGGCGCACGTAGAGGTCCACGCCGTACGACCGACCCGTGCCGACGACGTGGTCGTCGTCCGCGATATTGGGGTCGTCGGCGGGGTTGATCGCGATCACGCCGTCGAACGTGCGGTAGTAGCCTTCAAGCGAAGCGAACCAGTCGTCGTTGGGACCGACGAATCGCTCGACCGCCAGCTGTACCTGATCCGAGATCATCCGGGGAATGTTCCCGTCGGTCAACACCCAGACGTCGATGCCGACCGGCAGCTCTTCGTTGCGGCGCGAGTGCACGAACTGCGAGTAGCGCCCGGTGGCCAGACGCACCGCCGTTCTTCCGTCGAACAGGAATCGCTTGACCGCCAGCCTTGGCGAGAACGTCATGGCCGTGCCGCCGGCCCCGGCCCGCCAGTGGTCGAGTCGGGCCCCGAAGTCCACGAGCCAGCTCGAGTTGGGCTGCCAGCCGATTTGGGAGTATCCTGCACCCTCCCAACCCGTTGCCTGCGACTCGTAGAACACCGCGCCGGCCCCTCGGAACTCGTTGTCGACCTCCAGGCAATTTGCGGCAAGCCCCGACTTCCAGCGCGTGCGAGGCGTGGGACGCCGTTCCAGGTCGGCCGCAAAGCCCAGCTGGGCCACGTTGGTGCGAATGAAGGTGCCGGGAATGTCCACGAAGTTGAGGTCGGCATTGAACCTGGAATACGAGCCGCGCACGTCCAGGCTGCCTCCGCCGGGCCGGGGATGGGTCCACGAACCGCCGACCACGTCGTTGCCCCACGACCAGATCAGGCTGGGACCGTCCAGGTCGTCGAGCACCGAGAGATCGAAGCGGTCACGCCCGGTGTAGCCCGAAACCCGCAGCCGGTTTCCACCCTTGCTCCACGTCTCGAGCACGCCCTGCAGATCGGTCAACGCATACGGGATGTCCACCCATGGCTTGGCGAGCACGTCCACGTAGGTGCGGCGTCCCGACAATCTCCACCGCGAGTTGGCCAGCCCAAGCCGATCCTCCACGGCAGAGGGCAGTGCCGCGCCCACGGCGGCCCGGCTGGCCAGCAGGCTCACGCCCGCATCCACGGCCCAGGCCCCGGCGCCCGCGTCGGACTCGACCGTCAACACCGACGACGCGCGCCCGCCGTATTCGGCCGGGAAACCGCCCGACATGAGCTCGGCGCGCTCCACCATGTCCGCATTGAAGACGGAGAAAAACCCGCCCAGGTGGAACGGGTTGAAGACCGGCACGCCGTCCAGCAGGATCAGGTTCTGGTCCGCCGAGCCTCCGCGCACGTTGAACGCCGCGGTAAAGTCGGACACCGTGGTTACGCCCGGCAGCACCTCGACGACGCGGATCGGATCGGGCTCCAGAATGCTGGGAACCGCCTGAATCTCGGCCCGAGAGATGTCCTGAACGGTGGCGCCCGCATCTTGCTCGAACCGCTCCCGCACCCGGCTCCTGCGGCCTTCCACCACCAACCCTTCCAGCTCCACGGGACTTGTGGCCAGCACCAGCGTGACCTCCACCCGTTCGCCCTCCGTCACCCGCACGTCGATCCGTTCTTCGGTGGCGCCCAGACGCGTCGCCGCCAGAACGTAGTCCCCCGGCGCTACGGCGTCGATCACGAAGTAGCCGAGGCGATCGCTGATCGTCCCAGCCACCACGACCTCCTGATTGGCCGCGAGCAGCAACCGAACGGTAGCGGCTTCGAGCGTCGCACCCTCGGCGGACCAAGTCCGGCCCGATATGACGCCCGTCTCCTGCGCCTCGGCGGCGGTGGCCGTGTGCAGCGAGACCGCCGCAGCGATGAGAAGCAACCAGGTTTGTCGGCGCATGCGTTGTCGGATGAGTGGGCGCAGGTTCGGACTGGACAATCTAACCCAGAGGCGACCATAATGTTCCCGAGAACGACGAGTAATCGACCGCGAGTTACACCGCCCCCACAAGGTCAGGACCTCATGAGATCGCATGTCCGCGCAGCCCTGCGCACCGCAACCGTCCTCGTCCTCGCGGCCTCCGCCGCGTGCGCGCCGACCACCGACCCCTCGCAGGGGCCCACGCACCCGGAAGTCGACGCCGTCTTCGCCGATCTTGAAGGCAATCGTCCCGGCGCGGCCGTCGGCGTCTTGCTGGGCGGCGAAGTGGTTCATCGGGCAGGCTACGGCACCGCGCATATGGACCACGGCATTCCCATCTCGCCGGAAACGGTATTCGACATTGCGTCGATTTCCAAGCAGTTCGGGGCAATCGCCGCTCTCATTCTCCAAACAGAGGGAAAGCTGGACCTGGATGCCGACGTGCGCGGTTACGTCCCCGAATTGCCCGACTTTGGCGAGGTGATCACTGCCCGGCATCTGATTCACCACACGAGCGGCATCCGCGACTGGCCGCACACGATGGCGCTGGGCGGGATCGGGTTTACCGACGTGATTTCGTTCGAGAAGATACTGCGCATGCTTTATCGACAACAGGCGATCAATTTTGCGCCCGGGTCCGAGTATGCCTATTCCAATACGGGCTACAACCTGCTGGCGCGCGTGATCGAGGTGCAGTCAGGCATGACCTTTCGCGAGTATGCGCAGTCGCGGATTCTTGAACCACTGGGCATGAACCAGACGCACTTTTCGGACGACTATCTGGAGGTTGTGCCCGGGCGCGCCGAGTCGTACGCGCCTGTGGACGATGGCGACGGCTTTCAACGGCTGCCCAACCAGCTTACGGCGTTGGCCTCGTCGTCGCTGCATACGTCGATTGACGACTTCATTCGGTGGATGCGCAATTACGAAACGGGCGAGGTCGGTGGCGACGCCATGCTCGACGCGATGGTTCAACGCGGCGTGTTGACGACCGGGGACACTCTTGACTATGCGCACGGGCTTTCAGTCTCCGATTATCGCGGGTTGCGTGCGTTCGGTCACGGTGGGTCGTGGGCGGGGTATCGCACCAATTTCGTGCGTTTCCCGGAACAGAATCTGTCCATTGCGGCGTTCTGCAACGTCTCCGATTGCGACCCGGGGACGAGGGCGCGACGGGTGGCCGAAGTGTTCGTCGGCGACCTGATGGAGCCGGAAGCGGAGCCGCCGGAGCCTGAACCGGAGCCGGAGGGACCCGACTTGACCGCCGAGCAGCTGCAGGAATATGTGGGGAGCTACCGCAGTCCCGAGCTCGACTCGACGTATGAGATCGTTGTGGACGAGGAAGGTCGCCTGATCGCCATGCACTGGCGCAACGACCCCGCCGTGTTGTCTCCCGCGGGCGCGGACGCGTTTGCCGGCGATCAATGGTTTTTCCCGGACGTGCGGTTTTGGCGAGACGAGGCTGACGGCGCCGTCGTCGGGTTCGGCGTGACCGGCGCTAGGGTGCGCGATCTGGTCTTCGAGCGGGTGCGGTAGGCAGTCCGTTCATGATTGACTTGCGAACCGGGATGGCCCGGTTGCGGGTGGTGGCATTGTATCTGGTTGCCGTCACCTTGGTGGGCACCCTGGGCTACATGTGGCTTGAAGGCTGGTCGTGGAACGACGCGTTCTACATGACCGCCATCACGCTGACGGCCGTGGGATACCAGGAAGTGCACCCGCTCACGGAGGCGGGGCGTTACTGGTCCATGGGCCTGCTGGCCGGCGGCATTACCGGGCTGGGCATGTGGTTCGCCCTGGTGACTGCGTTTCTAGTGGAAATGGACCTTGGCAAATCGTATACGAGGCGCAAGACGATGAAGGAGATTCGACGCATGCGCGGCCACACGATTGTTTGTGGCGGCGGACGAATGGGTGCAGGGACGGCGCGCGCCCTGGCATCGTACGAGCAGGCGTTCGTGGTGGTCGAACGGGACGAGGAACGGGCCAGTAGGATCCGCGAGGACATGCCTGACGCGATCGTGCTGGTGGGCGACGCGACCGAAGACAGGGTGTTGCGCAAAGCGGGCCTCGAGCGCGCCAGCGGGCTCGTGGCCTGCCTGTCCGACGACACTGACAACCTGTTCGTGAGTCTGTCGGCGCATCACCTGCGCCCGGAGCTTGCCATCGTGGCGCGCGCGGAAGACGAGACGGCCACGGACAAGATGCTGCGGGCCGGCGCCACGCACGTGGTCAGCCCGAATGCCGCTGCCGCGCTGAGGGTGGCCACGATGCTCACGCGTCCCGCCGTGGCGACGTTTTTCGAGCAGCTGGCCGCGTTGGAGGTGGAACACCGAATCGAGCAGGTGACCGTGGGGGCGGCGTTCGACGGGTCGGGCAAGGGTCGCAGGCTGGACGAGATGGGCGTAAGCGACCAGACGGGGCTGGCGGTAATCGCGCTGCGCAAGGAGGGTGACGGCGCGGGCGGACCCGAAGTGATCGTCAACCCCGGCCCGTCGGAACGGGTGCGAGCCGGCGATCATCTGGTCGTGCTGGGAACGCCCAGGCAGGTGGAGCGGCTTAGGGAGCGGGCGGGGGAGTAGGCTGCGCGCGATGGTCACACATGGGGCAGATCCCGCTGGCGCGCATGTTGGGGGCCGCCATGGCGGTCAGCCGGACGATGTCCCCCGTTACGAAGCGATTGCCGGACTCGTGCCACGGGAGAGGCCGAGATGACCCGCGCTTCGCCGACCCCCGAGCTGCTGGCCGTCGCGCGGCGCATGGTTTGGTTCAAGTCTGCGGAGGAGACACTGCGGAACGACACGCTCTTCCTCAACCACCTCATGACCTACGGCACGATGGACGATCTTGCGGTCGCACGGCGATTCTACGACCGGGAAGACTTTCGGGAGGCGTTGCGGAGGGCCTTGCCGGGCGTCTTCGATCTCCGTTCGTGGGCCTACTGGCACGCCGTGCTTGGAATGGGACCGGCTCCGCCGCTGCCGGTGCGGGAGCTGGAGTGACGGGAGGCCAAGCCGACTCGGGAGGCCCACTTTCGAATACCTTCAAATGGGCGCTGACGGATTCGAACCGCCGACCTCCTGCTTGTAAGGCAGGCGCTCTGAACCAACTGAGCTAAGCGCCCCAACCATCCCCACCACACCCCACCAATGACCCGCGACCTCGCCGACATCCTGCTCCACGCGCAAGCGACAGGCACATTCGTGAGCCCAGCGTCGGCCGCGCCGCCGCCAACGCTGGATGAAGGCTACGCAATCGGCGCCGAAATCGCCAGCCGGCGGCGCGCTCAAGGATGGCGCCCCGCCGGCTGGAAGGTCGGCTTCACGAACCGCAACATCTGGTCGCGGTGGGGCCTCGACCACCCCATCGTCGCGCCCGTGTACCGAGAAACGGTCTTCCGCGTCGCGGCAACGGGCTGCGACCACCACCCGCAATCCGTCCCACTCGTCACCGTAACGCCCGGCCCGTCGGCGGCGCTCAGAATCGAGGTCGAGATCGTCTTCGGCTTCGCCGCGACGGCACCCTCGGCGGCCCCCCCAGACTGGGTCGCGCTGGGAGCCGAGCTCGTAGACTGCCACCATCCCGACTGGAAGCTGCATCCCGCCACGAGCGTAGCCGACTTCGGATTGCACGCCGGGCTGGTCGTGGGCCCCGCCGTCGCGCCCGTTTCGTCACGCCTACTGCAAGCGCTCGACGGCGTCGCCGTGTCCCTTTCGGCGCACGGCCGGCCCCTCGCCCAAGGCACCGGCCATGCCGTCCTCGGCGGTCCGCGCCATGTACTAACCGAGCTGACAGGCCCCCTGGCCAAGCACATGGCGACCTACACCCGCGCATTGGGCCGCAGCCATCGTCACCTTGTCGCAACGGGCACGCTCACCCCACTCGTGGAAGCGCGCATTGGAACCATGTACGACGTCGAGGCCGATCTGCTGCCTTCGTTTTCCTTCTCGCTGGCGTAGCGCCCGGGCGGCCTGCGCCTTTCACGGCAGCCGCAACCGCCATGGTCGCCCTCCACATCCTCACAACCACCGCGGACACTCTGACCCGCGATCAGGCGTCGCGGTGCGGTGACGTAATGCCGTTACCCCTGCCGACCTTCTCCAGGAACTCGTCAGACGACTGGCAGTCCAAGGCCCAGTCGACCATTTCGATCTCGACGGAAGATCCCGGCGAGTCCTGGATCAACCGCGCTGCCGTCGCCCAGGCCGACTCCCCGAACTTGCGCTCCACAAGGCGCTTAAGGACCTCGGTCTTGCCCCGTACGAGTCCGAGCTTCTCGCCGCGCGCGAGTCCGATCTCAATCCCGAGCTTCTCGCCTCTCGCTTCGAACTCCGCAATCTGACGCTCAAATCCGGGCCATGCCATTTCCAGCTCCCTTCGCTTCAGTTCCGAATCGGTACTCCTAACGTTACCCGAACTAGCCGTCAAATCAACCAGCTCGGACGTGAAATCCCAGCTTCCCCACTTCTTCAAAGCCACTACCGTGAACAACATCTTTATCGTGAAGGCAAGGTCCCGGCCCGCCTCCCCTTCTTCCATCAAGCGACGAAGCACGCTCGCACATGCCAACAGCGCCACGTCCCTTCCGGCCGCCAGAATGATCATCATCGCAAGCGCGATTCCAGGGTCCGTGCCCTCGTAATCCTCATAGTCCGCAGCGCAGATCAGGAAGTAGAAGAACGCCAGATACGGAATCCCCATCTCTCGCGGCAGGTCGAACGGCTCCCCGTGCCACTCCGTCATGGCACTCCAGGGCCTCTTCGATCCGCCCGTGTAAATCACGACCGGGATCACGTAGGGCATCCGTCCTCCAATCCTCTCGGACCCGGCGTCCCTTCGCATCTGCGACGCCAGGCGCGACGAGTACTCCAACGTCCGCTCCAACATCTTCGGATCCGGCGTGCTCTGACTCTCGATTGCCAGACCGATCATCTCGCCGCGCTTCTTGAGCGGCGCCACCCACGCAGAGTCGCTCCTCCTCTCCGCACCGCTCGTTCCCAAGGTGACCGTCGGATGCGCCACCAGTTCATTCAGATTCACAAATCGCGCTTGCTCGGGCAGGAACTCCCGCATCACGCTCCCTACGACCCTGCGAAAGCTCAACAGTTCTCGCATCGCCTTGTCCTCGGTCCAGGAGCCAAGTCGCCCGCCTTGCTCCCTGGATTTGGTTCCGCCTTCATCCTTCATATTCGTTCTCCCGGTTTGGTTGTGGGTAGTGCGTTTTTGCGACACCGAATGTAGTAGAAGCGGAGTCGCCCGTGACGCTACGACATGGGAGCCTGATGTTCGAAACAGAGCAGCGGGTGGCGCGTCGCCGCTTACACCCGCGCATTCAACCCCCGCCATGGTTACCTTGTCTCAACGGGAACGCTCACTCCACTCGTGGAAGCGCGCATTGGAACCACGTACGACGTCGAGGCCGATCTGCTGCCTTCGTTTTCCTTCTCGCTGGCGTAGCGCTCTGGCGGCCCGCGCCGTCACGGCAGCCGCGGCCGCCATGATCGCCCTCTCCATCCTCACAACCACCGCCTGCCAAACCGCAGCCACCGCCTCCGCGCCATCGCCCGAGCCGCTCGAACCGATGGCCCGCTCGAAGGCCGACGAGCCCAACACGACCGACGGCATCTACTCCGCCGCGCAGGCGGCCCGCGGACGCGACGTTTTCGACGAGGTGTGCGTGGAGTGTCACGCGCCCCAGGACTGGACGGAACCCGCCTTTCTGGAGCGATGGGAAGAGGCGTCCGTATTTCGGCTCTGGTATTGGATTTACGAGCGCATGCCCCATGGCAATCCGGGCACCCTGACCCGCGATCAGGTGACCGACGCGCTGACCTATATTTTCGAGCTCAACGGCCTGCCGCCCGGGCCGAACGAGCTCGCCAACGACGACGATTCGATCGACGACTACTGGATCATTTGGACGAGTCCGGGAGACCAAAGAGAGGAACCAGAGGAATCATGACTTTGCGATTTGCACGCGCCTGCCTTGCGGCATCCGTCGCGGTTGCCGCCTTCACCGCGCTCGCGCCCACCACCACCGCCGCCCAGGCTTCGAGCCTCGTCTCGCCCACCGGTGCCGTCAATCTCAACCGCTTCTACACGGCCTCCGAGACCAACCAGATCCTGCGCGAGCTGCACGCCATGTACCCGACCTTGACCGAGCTGCACCGGATCGGCGACAGCTTCTACGGCCAGCCGCTCATGCTCATGACGATCACCAACGAGGCGACCGGACCCGCCGCCGACAAACCCGCGCTGTACGTGGACGGCGGCATTCACGCGGGCGAGCTCACCGGGTCGTCGGTGGCCACCCACCTGATCGTCCACCTGTTGAACGGCTACGGCAACGACCCGCGCGTCACCGCCCTGCTCGATGCGCGCGCCTTCTACGTGCGACCCAAGTTCAACCCCGACGGCTCGGACCTGGCGCTCATCGACGATCAGTTCCTGCGCAGCACCCCTCACCCGTTCGACGACGACGAAGACGGCATCGCCGACGAAGATCCTCCCGAGGACCTGGACGGCGACGGCTGGATCACGCAAATCCGCTTCCCCGACCCCGACGGCATGTGGGTAGCCGACCCGTCTGACGACCGCATCATGTTGCGCGACAACGATATGGCGCAACCCGGCCCCCGCTTCTCGACCCTGCGCGAAGGCGTCGACAACGACCTCGACGGCGCGATCAACGAGGACGGCCTGGGCGGTCTGGACATGAACCGCAATTTTCCGCGCAACTGGGAGCGCGTGCACCTGCAACCGGGCGCTGGCGACTACCCGCTCTCCGAACCCGAGACCCGCGCCGCGGCCGAGTTCATCAACGCCCACCGCAACATTACGGGCGTCGTGCACGGGCACACGTCGGGCGGCTTCGTCTACAGGCTCCCGTCCGCGTCGGCGCCGTCGCTGTTCCCGCAAATCGACCTTTCGCTGATTCTTCATCTGGGCGAGGAGTACACCCGCTCCACCGGACGTCCCGTCGTGCCCAGCGCAACGCATCCCACCGAGCATCGCTACGGAACCCTGATTTCGTGGGCCTACTGGGATCACGGCGTCATCGGCTGGGTCCCCGAGTTCTCGCCGGGTCCCGAGGCCTGGGTGACCGATTACGACGGCGACGGCGAGGTGAGCGAAGCCGAGCAGCACCGCTTCAACGACGAGGAGCTGGGAGGCCGCTACTTCTCGGATTGGACCCCGTTCGCGCACCCGCAGCTGGGCGACGTGGAGATCGGCGGCTGGCACGCCAAGTTCTGGGGGCAGAACCCGCCGCCCGAGTTCCTGGAAGCCGAGACCGTGCAACAACTTCCATGGATCCTGTACCTGGCCGAGCAAGGTCCCTTGATCGAGGTGAGCGACCCCGAAGTGACCGCCCTGGGCGACGGCACGTTTCGCGTTTCGGCAACGGTGACCAACACCGGTTTCCTGCCCACAAGCGTGACCGATCGGGGAGCCGTGGGGCGGCAGCGGCCCGATGGCGGCATGGATCGTCAGGTCGTCCGTTCTCCCGCCGTGACGCTCGCGCATTCGGGGGTCGAGATCGTCGAGGGTCGCGCGCGCACCGTGATTCCTCATCTCGCCGGGTCCAACCCGTTCCTCGAAGCGGCCAGCGAGCCGTCGCACACGGTGTCGTGGGTGGTGCGCCCAACCGGCGGAGAACCTGCCGTGCGGATCACGGCCCAGTCGGACAAGGGCGGCTCCGTTCGGTCTCAATGGGTGTTGGTGCGATGACGGGGGTGAAGCAGGGCGGCGTTGGCCGCGCGGGCGACGGGGCGCGTCGGGCGGGGCGGCGGGGTAGCGGCGGCGGGCGGAGGGTTGCCGTGGCCGTCGCGGCGGCGGTGATCGCAAGCTGGGTCGCCCCCCTCGATGCGCAGGAAGCGCGGCGGCGATGGGAGCGCATGTGCCAGATTCGCGCCGAAAAGTTCGATCTCGTGCTGCCCGGCGCGCTGCAGGACAACGACCTCGACATGTGGATCGTGGTCATGCGCGAGGGCCTGCTCGACCCCATGTGGAACGCGCTCGGGCGCGGCTACGTGGGCGACTGGGCCTACTACGTCTTCACCGACCAGGGAGACCGCGCCGAGCGCGCCGCGCTCGGCGTTGGCGGGTACATGCTCGAGCGCTGCGACGTTTACGACCATTTCGGCGCGGCGGCGGAACTCGCCGAGTACGTCGCCGCACGCGACCCCGAACGCATCGGCGTCAACATGGCCGAGTCGATCGGCGGCGCCGACGGGCTGTCGCACACCTCGTACCTGCACCTGCGCGACATGCTGGGCGCACCGTACGCCGACCGCCTGGTGTCGGCCGAACGCTTCGTATCGGACTTTCGCGCCACGCGCACCGCCATCGAGATCGCCACCTTCGCCGAAGCGGGCGAAATGAGCCGCGAGATCGCCGAGCGCGCCTTCTCGAACGAGGTCATCACGCCGGGCGTCACCGCGCTCGAAGACGTGGCCTGGTGGATGTGGGACCAGCTGCTCGCGCGCGGCCTCGACTCGTCGTTCGACATGCCGTCCGTGTACCTCACCGGGCCGAGCGGGATCGAGGCGACCTCGTCGGACCGCATCATTCAACGCGGCGACCTGCTCATGATCGACTGGGGCGTCGGCTTCCTCGACTTCTACACCGACATGAAGCGGGTCGCCTACGTCCTGCGCGAGGGCGAGACCGAAGCGCCGCCGGGCATTCGTCACGCCTTCGAGCGCGCCATGGAAGTGCGCGACGTCATGAAGGCATCGATCAAACCCGCGCCCACGGCGCAGCAGGCGCTCGACGCCACCTGGGCCGCGATTGAAGCCGCCGGTTTCAATCGCATCGCCTTCAACCAGCCCACCGACGACCCGAACGTCACCGACGTCGTGATCGGGCCCCACTCCGTCGGCAACTGGGGGCACGGCTTTGGCCCTTCGCTCGCCTTCTTCAACCCCACGCAGCTGACGTACGAGCTGCGGCCCGGCACCCTGATCTCCGTCGAGCTGTTTGCCTATACGGCCAACCCCGAGTGGGGCGGCGCCAAGGTTCGGATTCCTCTCGAGGACGACGCGGTGGTTACGGAGCGGGGCGTGGAGTGGTTGTATCCCGTGGCGCGGCGGATTCTGTTGGTGAGGTAGCGGTGGGCCCTGCGCTCGCCGGCCAACAGCGCAGCGCCAAGGACTCCGATCTCAGATTACCGCCTCGGCGGCACCACCCTCGCCACCCGCCCCTTCTGATCTATCAGCACCACCGGATAGTCGGCAATGTCGTTGCTAAGGTCGATCACGGACTCGGGGTCCGCTTCCCCTGCAGCGGGGTGCGCGGCCGGCAGGCGATACCGATCGGCCACGGTGGGGTCCACGTGGTAGCCCAGGTCGGCCATGGCTTCGATGGTGACCGCACTGAACGGCTCGATCCCCTGCGACAGGAACGGCGTCATGAGCTCGTTCGCGAAAACCGACTCTCTCCAGTGCGAATCGGCCTGCCCCCGCTCGCCGCCGTTCTCGACCGGCACCACGGCGCCGCCCCGGTAGTTTCTCCCGCCGGCTGACGCAAAGGCCGCGCGCGCCAGCGGTCCGTTGAAGTGCGTGTCGGCTTCCGGGTTACCGTCGACCGAAGGATTGTCCAACAGGTCGAATACGTCCCACATGGTGCCAAAGCCCAGGACGTGGCCCATTTCGTGGGTAACCGTCGAGACCAGAATCCCCTGCGCCGCCAGACGGGTCAAATCGTCCTCGTCGAACTCCATGCCGCCCGCAATCACCGACCGTGGGATATCGGGATAGCCTTCAAACCGCGTCACGCGGTAAGAGCACGGCCCGGCGCGGGCCAGAATCTTGCCCGGCCCGTCGATCGAGTCGATTGAGACGAACATCTGTACGTCGTCGACGATACCGTCAACCGCAGGCGTGCCCGTCCCGCAGCGCCCCGCCGCAATGGGGCTCGCGGTCAGGTCGATGTCGTTGACGCCCTTCACAATGACCGACTCCCACCTGGCTGCCGCGTCGCGAATCACCTTGTCCTGTTCGGCGGTGCCGTGTTGCACGAACACCAGGTCGATGTCGAACGTCTCCACTTCGATTCCACCCACCGAGACCTTCAGCTCGACCGGCCCGAACGTGCTGTACGCGTGCACGGCCACATGGTAGCTGCCGGTACGCGTGGGCAGGAATTGGCAGAGCTCCGGGTCGCCGGGCGCCTCTCCGCTCAAGCAGCTGTACTTGTAGTGATGATCCGGTCGAGTGCCGTAGTTGACGAATAGATCGGGATCGCCCTGTCCGCCCGATACCTCGATGTTCAGGGCATCCTTCGATCCTTCGTCTACGTCGATCCGGAAGAGCAGTACGTCGTCCAACGTGGCCGAGATGTTGGACGCGTGCCCCACCGTAACGATTTCCTGACGCGCGACCGTGACGTTTTCGGCACTGGTGTTGTTGTCCTTTTCCCACTCGTCGATGCCTCGTTCGGGATCCACCACCACCGCCACCCGACGCGACCCCGCCTCGAGTGGGCCAAGGACGAACTCGACGGTCGTCCGTCCCTCCGGCTCAAGCCTCGGCATTGGCAGGGTCTCCTGCGCGATACCGTCTACGGTCAACGCCACCTCGAAGGTGTCGGGACTGGCGGCGTCGCCCTGATTGATCACGGCGGCGGTGATTTCGAGCTCCTCCTTATCGGTCGGGTCGGTGCGAGACAGCGCGAAGTCCACGACGGCAAGATCCGGGAGCGGCGTGTCGGAGGTAGCCCTGGCGGAAACCCGGTTCTGGATGCCGCCGGGGGCCGATACGATCAGCGACTGCGATCCGAACTTGTTGCCGAGGGTCCACTCCGTCGCGCCCTCGCCGTTCTCGTCGCTGGTAACCGACGCCGCGCTGACCGATCCGCTCTCCACGCCAGGCGCAAACGTGATCCCGGTCTCGGCCACGCCATAGCCGCCCCGATCCGCCAGCCGCACCACGATGGGCTCGGGAAGCGTCGTGCCGCGAAGCGCCTCCTGATTGCCGCCGGAGACGATCTCGACCGCCGCCGGCCGCTGCTGGACCGTTATCGACGCCGTAGCGTCGAGTCCGCTCGCCGAAGCCTGCAACGTGGCCGCGCCGTTTCCGGCAGCCGTGACCCGCCCGCTGGCGTCGACCGTGAACACCGCCTCGTCCGAGCTCGACCAGGCGATGGTCGCCGCCATGGCCGCACCGTATTGGTCCCGCACGGTCGCCGCGAAATTCGTGGCCTGGGAGATGTAGGTCAGCGCCGCCGACGCGGGCTGAATGGTGATCGTCGCGGGGACCGGCGGCTCCTGCGGGGTGGAGGGGCCGTCGTCTCCACCGCAACCGGCCATCGCACCAAGGAGCAAACACAGCCAAGGCGCCCTCGCCAGCCCTGCGCCCCTTGCCTCGCCCTGCCTGCGCCCCTTCGTCCGAGAACTGCTCCTACTGGTCATGGCTGTCAACCTTTGGAATGTCGGAGAATTTGCCTGCGTTCAAGGTACACCGGCAGGTAGCAAAGCAGGAAGAAGGCGACCGCGAGAAGCTCAAGCCAGGCGATGTACCACGGCCATTCGAAGAGCAGGAACGGCGAGTCGGTGATCGGCCTCGCGCTGAGGTACATGTAGTTCGCACCGGTGACGAAATTCACCCCGGCGACCAGGAGAGCCAGGACGTTGAGAGCGACGAACGCGCGCACCAGCGAACGCAAGCTCGGCCTCATTCCGAGTCCCCAGGTCGCGAAGGCCGCCGTGACGATGATTCCGCAGTGCGAAACGTAGTACTGGATGAACTCGTATTCGGGCCACCCCTCGAACAGCTCCGGCGTGACGACGGCGTTGGTCGCACCGGCAAGCCCCCAGAAATAGAGCAGCTCGTACGAGCGGCGGTGGCGGGTGAGCAGCACGATCACCGACAGAATGATCGACATGCCGCACACGTGCAGCGGCAGCTCCTCCTGGACGAAGGTCGGCCATCCGTCGGCGGCAACGCGGTAGCACCAGAACGCCACCTCGTTGACGGCAAGCAGCGAGGCGAGCCCGACGCACATCGATCGCTCGACCTTCGCCGAACCTGACCGGCGCACCGCCCAGATCATCGCGATCGGTACGACGACGCTGATCGCCAGCACGACCAGGTGGGCGGCACCGAAGAGCTCGAAGGGGACTGGCGGGGGCTGGGCCATCACGTCGGCGGCCTCCAGAAGTCCAGTAGGTATTCGAACGTGACTCCCATCGTGATGTAGTTGCTCGGCCAACCAAAGATGCCGATTCGGTTGACGATGTTGCGTCTGTCCCAGATTATGATGTTTCGCAATTCACATCCACGGCGACGCATCTCCTCAATCAACGCGACGTGAATGGTAATCCGCTGGTTGTCCCACCACATGTCCGGCACGTTGATTACGCAGTGGCCCTTCAAGCGAAGCAGCGGCAAGAGCGACGCGAAGATCTCGCCCATGCGCTCCGTATAGGCCGTCAACGGCATTGTGCCCAAATCCCTCGGGTCCTGAGAATATTGCTCAACTTTGCCGAGCTGAGCATTCTTTCGATCTCGGCGCGACTTGTTCTTGCGCTTGCGATTCAGCAGATTTGCATAAGGCGGCGACGTCACGATGAGCGTAACGGATTCCCTTGGCAGGTGGCCGGATATGTTCCGAGCGTCGTCGTGGATCGCCAATTGCTCGGTCGTTGCAAACAGATCCGGCGAATCGGCCAACCTCTGACGGCACAAGGCAATGTAGGCGGACGACAGATCGAACCCCACGGCGTTGCGCCCTGCGTCGCGTGCGGCCAATAGCGTCGTACCGCTCCCTACGAAAGGATCGAGCACAAGTTCCCCTTCATGGGAGAACTGGCGAATCAGGCGACGGGGTAGAGCGATGGGGAACGTGGCAGGGTGAATCGTCTTGTCTCTGATGTCCCGCTTTTCGTAATTGAACTCCCAGACCCCGAGTTGGTTCTTCAGCCATTCCTTGGCCGTCAGGCAGCAGATGTGACTGGGCTTGCAGTCGCAGGTGCGCTGGGTGCCGATTTGCGACAGTCGTTCAAATGCGGCCCGTGCCATCTTCAGCTCCTTTCGCTTCCGTGCCATGCTGATGCTACACACAGCTCCGCATTCGCCAGACACGCCCCCGCCGCCCCCCGAATCCCATTATGCGCCAACACCACGAGCGCCAGATGATGCGGACGCGGCGCCGCCCGCACCCGCCCCACCACCACCGCCATGCCCGACTCGGCCTCCGCATCAAGGCGAGGCTGCGGGCGGTCCGGCTCGGTGCGCACCACGATCGGGCGCGACGGCACCGTCGGCAGCGCCTGCACGTCATCGACAGCACGAAACTCGCGCAGCACGCGCACCGCGTCCGCAGCCGACGCTTCACGGCGCAGCGTGCAAAAAACGTGAGCGGTGTGGCCGTCTACCACGGGCACCCGGTTCACGGCGACCGCCACGCCAATGTTCGTCCCCAGGATCTTGTTAAGCTCCGGCCCAATCTTCTCCTCCTCACCACGAATCCCCGGAATCACGTTGCCCGCCACTGCAAATGCGGCAACGCCCCGCAACCCCGCCCCCGATACGGCCTGCAAGGTCACGACGGTCGCCGCCTCGATCCCAAACGCCCGCTCAATCGGCGCCAACGCCATGGCCAACCCCGCGACCACGCAGTTCGGGTTGGCCACCAACGCACCACCCGCCGCCGACCACGGCTGGCGCGCTACCCAGTCCACCGCCGACCCGTTTACCTCGGGAATGATCAGCGGCACGTCGGGATGCTGCCGATGCGCCGACGCGTTGGTACAGACGATGTGTCCCGCCTCGGCAAGCGCGATCTCAACCTGCTTCGCCGGCCCCGACGGCAACGCCGACAACACCACGTGGCTACGAAGCGGCGTTCCCCCCGCCACCATCTCCAACCCCGCCACCGCCTCGGGCGGGTCCCCCCCGATCGCCCACGGCACCACGTCGCCATAACGGTGGCCCGCCCGCCCCGCCGAACCCACCACCTCGGCCACGCGGAATCGCGGATGTCCCTCCAGCATGCGCACCAGCCGCTGCCCCACCATGCCGGTCGCGCCCAGGATGGCCACCGGCAACCGCGCCGCCCGTTTCGCGCCCCCGGTGCTATCCGTCACCGCGCGACCATGCAGCACGCCGTCGCAAGCCTGGGACGGCCCTGGCAATTAGCCTGCCAACGCCCCCCGCTCACCCCGCAGCCAAACGCACCCGCGACGCGCCCACCGTCGTGCCGCGTCCCCCCAGCCCCGTCACCCGAAAACGCAACCCCCGTCGCTCGGCGAAGTCTATCGCCTTGGGCTGGACCACCCCGCCCCCCACGCGGCGCGCCTGCTTCCAGGTCAGCGTGTCGTACGCCCGGTGATCGGCACACCGGCGCGGGTCCGACTCGAACACCCCGTCCACGTCCTTCACCAGGCGCACTTCCGCCGCACCCAGTGCATCGCCCAGGAACAGCGCGGTCAGGTCCGAACCGCCCCGCCCCAGCACGGACGGCACGCCCGTCACGTCCATGCCGATAAACCCGGGAAATACCACCACCTTCCCCGCGCCAAGCGCCGCGCGAATCGGCCCCGTGTCCACTGCCACGGGTTCCGCATCATTAAGGTCGCCGCGCGTGCGCAACGGCAGCCGCCACGCATTGAGCCCCACCGCAGGCACCCCGCTCGAGGTTAGCGCCAGCACCATTAACGCCACCGACGCCTCTTCGCCGGTCGCCAGCAGCGCCCCCATCAGCGCATCCGGCGGCGTGCGCGTCACCGACCTCGCCGCCGACAACAGCGAGTCGGTCGTGCCCCCCATGGCGGACACGACCGCCACCACGCGGCTCCCCCGCGCGGCCTCGGCCCGAATCGCTTTGGCAGCGGTCAGGTAATCGTCCGGGCAGGCCAGAATCGACGACCCCAACTTGAGCACGCGAATGGGAGCGTGGCCGACCATGCGTGAACGCGGAACGCGAACAGCAGCCCTAGCGGCACGGGCCGAAGCACCGAACCGAAGCTGCCCCGCATCGTCGGGCACCGCAGCAAAACCACCCATGGCGCCCATCAGGCCGCCACGCTGGCTACGGCGTCGGCCCGCGCGAGCGCCCGCTGCACGTCCGCCACCAGGTCGTCCGCCGCTTCGATCCCGACCGACAAGCGCAGCAACCCCTCCCCAATGCCAGCCGCCACGCGGGCGGGCTCTTCCATCGACGCGTGCGTCATCGTCCAGGGATGAGTAACCAGACTCTCCACCCCTCCCAGCGACTCGGCCAGGGCAAAGAGCGCCATACCGTCCACAAACGCCTCCGCCGCCTTTCTTCCCCCTCTAAGTTCGAACGAAATCAGGCTGCCCCAGCCATCTTGCTGTCTGCGCGCGATTTCGTGACCGGCATGGCCTGGAAGGCTGGGGTGATTGACTTGACCGACGGCTTCGCTGCGACACAACGCATCGACGACGTGCAACGCGTTTTCCTCGTGGGCGCGGGTACGAGCGTGCAAGGTCCGAATGCCCCGCAGCGTGAGGAACGAGTCGAATGGAGCGCCCGCCGCGCCCGTCGCGTTGCACCACCATGCGACATCCTCCAGCAGGCCCTCGTCGGCCGCAACGACGGCGCCGCCCACCACGTCGCCGTGTCCGTTCAGGAACTTGGTGGTCGAGTGGACCACGAGATCGGCGCCGTGCTCGAAAGGCCGCTGATTCACCGGCGAGAGGAAGGTGTTGTCCGCCACGCAGATGCCGCCGATTTCGCGAGCCAGCCGCGCCCACTGCGCGATGTCGGTAATGCGCAGGTGCGGGTTGCTCGGCGTCTCGATCCAGATCATGCGCGGACGGAGCTCCCGCGCCAGGACCAGCGCTTCCGGGTCCCACGGGTCCACGAACTCGACCCGATACGCGCCCCGCCTCGCCTCGGCGCTGAACAGCCGGTAGCTGCCGCCGTAGCAATCGCGCGGCGCCAGCAGGAGGTCGTCAGCCGACAGCAGGCGCGTGACCAGCGCAATGGCCGACATTCCCGACGAGGTCACGACCGCGCCGCAACCGCCTTCCAGCTCGGCAATGGCGTCGGCGGTAAGATCCCGCGTGGGATTGGCCGTGCGGGTGTAGTCGTAGGCGCCGCAGACGCCGGGCGCGTCGAAGAAGAAGTTGGTCGAGAGGTGGATGGGCGGCATGACCGCGCCGTGGGTGGAATCGACGCCGATCCCGGCCCTCACGGCGCGGGTGACGGGGGCAGTCGGGGGACGGGAACCGTTCAGGATGCTCATCGCAAGACCTCCAGTGCGCCCGCGCTCAACAGCGCCGAGACCTCGTCGACTTCCTTGAGAAAGGCGTCGTGGCCGAAGAGCGAGGGGACGGTGACGCGTTCGGGACATCGCCCGCTCCGAGTGGCCAGCTCGTCGACGAGCCAGGGCGGAACCAGGGCGTCGGTGTCGAAGGACACAAGCAGCGATCGCGCGGGCAGCGATTCGGGGCGGGTGTGGTGCAGGTCGATCGACTCGGACAGCGTGACGAAGCGATCGACGTCGAAGCGACGGGCGAAGTCGACGCCGCGAGCCTCGAGGTAGTCCTCGACCGGAAAGCGCGCCGAAGTCTCGCCAGTGCGTCCGGGGCTGACCGCGCTGGGAGAAAAACGCTCCTCGAATTCCTCAGGGCTGCGATAGGTGGTCATCGCCAGCGCGCGAGCCAGCGCCAAGCCGGTCGCCGCATGGCCCGTGGCCGCGCCGAAAGCAGCAGCCGCGCGCTGCACCGAGCGAATCCCCGTCGCCATCGGATGGGTGCGGTGGGCCGCGCACAATACCACCAGCCGTTCAACTCGCGTCGGGAAGAGCTCGGCGAAGGCCAGCGCCACCATGCCACCGTAAGAAGAGCCGACGAGCAAAGCCGTGGCGATCCCGAGCTCGTCCAGGACGGCGACAAGTGCGCGTGCCTGGTCGTGACTGGTCACCGGGCGCAAAAGGCCGTCATCCGTCTTGCCGCCGAGATACTCGATCCCGACGATCAGGTGACGCGCCGGATCAAGGGCGGCGTCCTCTCCCACAACCCCAGGCCACCAACCCCGCGTCGGATCGGCGGGCGTAGGAGCCACGTGTCGCCCCGCGGAAATGCCGCCAAGCACCACGACGCAGGGCGCGGACAGGGGGCCGTGGACCTCGTAGGCGATCTGGACGGCGCGCTCTTCCAGGTGATCGAACTCAAGACGGGCGCGCACGATGCCCGTTCGCACGATCGGCCTGGCCGGACGCCAAGCGGGGTGGGGCATGCGGTCGGAGGCAACGCGCGTCCCTTGGGAGGCAACGCGTGCCGCAGCGGAGCCGTTAAACATGAAATCTCCCGAGTCTCGCGTTCACCTCATCGGACTCCAGGAGATTTCGACACCCTGTTACTTCCGGCTACCGTCCCGAAGAACGGTGGGCGGTTCATCTTTACGGTGGATGTCCACCGCAGGAGTTGGCACCTTTGTGGAAATGCCACTTTCCACAGGTTGCCCCGGCGTCAGCGGGCCTGTCCCTCGGCCGGTCTCGATGAGTTGTCGTTCAAGACAGTGTACACAAATGGGGGGAAGATGTCAAGCACTTTCTCGCGGAGGCGCTCGCGGCGCGGGCTGCTGACGCAGCCTTGGCGGTCTCGGTGCTGCCGCAGCCCGTTGCCCACGGGCTGCCCGACGCCTGCGGAATTGCCGGGCGGCTACCGCGGGGCCACCTCGCCCAGAGCCACCCAGTAACGCGCGTCGCCGGACCGCCCCTCCACCAGCACCGCCAGGTACGGCGTCCTTCCCTGCGCGTGCGCCGCCGACGCCACCCACGCCTGCGCGGTCGTCGTCCAGCGGGCGCCGGGCGCGCGCTCCTGCGGCACGTCGATGGCGCCGACCGTCCCATAAGCGGGGTTGAACGCCGCGTCCAGGTACTCGTAGCTCGCGCCTCCAGGCGGCAACGCGGCTCCGTCCACCACGACCTTCCACAAGCCGGCGGCTGGATTGTGCACCACCACCGACTCGTCGCCCACGGGGTCGCCGTCGGCACGCGCGCCGGTGCACTCGTCGCCCGTGCAATCGAACACGTAGACGTCCAGGTCGCCGTTCTCGAGCGGGTCGCCGCCCGCGTCGCGCAGCGCCGTCTTCACCAGGAGCGCGGTCGTCCCCGGCAGCACCTCGATCTCGAACGTCTGCTGCTCGCGCGGCGCGATGTCTTGCCGCGCTCGTCGCGCGCTCCCCACCGGCACCGTCACCGCCGCGCCCTCGAACGTGGCCATCCGGTTCGTCATCCACACCTGGTGCGTGCTGGCGCCCGGGGCCGCGCTGACGCCGCTGCCCGCGCCGTTGTCGACCCCGTTGTCCGCGAGGGGGGCTTGCGCCGCCACCACGTCAACGTCGACGGCGAGCGCCGACACCGTCAGCGTCGCTTTCGTCGGCGGCACCGGTTCCTCCTTCTTCGCCTGTTGCCAATCGAACTCGCGCGTATCGGCAATGTCGGACAGGCGCACTTCCCACGTTCCAGGCACGGGATCGGCAATCACGCGCGTGACGCCCGCGCCGCCGCTGCGCACCGTCTCGCCCTGTTGGTAGCGGGTGTCGGGCCGCGCTACGGCCATGGCCACCTCGCGATCGTTCCACTGCAAGTCCAGCTTGAGCGCGCTCACGCCCTCGGGCACGTCGAAGAAGAGGCTGTGCATGCCCGGTCGGGGGACCTCGACCTCGCGCTTCGCCGTATACCCCCCGGCGGCGTTCAGCGGCTGCGGCGCGACGATGGCGGCAAGCATCCGGTGCGCGTAGCCGGTCACGTTGGGACGATCCAGCGTCAGATGGGCGGTGTAGACGCCGTGATCGGGCGGGGTCACCGTGATCGGAAATTCGACCGCCGCGCCCAGCGGCAAGGTTACGGTCAGGGGCGACGAAAAGGCGCCGTGATCGTTGCGTTCCCAGGAGACGGCGAAGGTCATGGGGGCCGACGGACCCGTGGTGCGGGTGAGCGTCGCCACGCGTTGACCGCGCACCCCCGCTTCCCAGCCGCTGCGCTCGTACAGGCCGTACCCCTCGTGCGGCGTCGGCAGGAAGTGGCTGTACGGCGTGACGATCGACGCGCGGCTCTCGATCTCAACCGTGAGACCACCCTCGTGCAGCTCGTTCAAGATGGCCCACGCGCCCTCGACGCTGATCACGCCGTTGCCCTGCTTGTAGGCCGCAATGTTGGGCACGTAGCGGGCGCCGCGCGTGACGGCGTACTTGATTTGGTGCGGATCGACGGCCATGCCGGACTGGCGCGCGCCGCTGATCAGCAGCGCGACCGCCCCGGCCGCCGTGGGCGTGGCGGTGGACGTGCCGCCCGCGATGGTGTAGCCCGGCGGCAGCTCGAACAGGCCCGGGATTGCGCGTCCGTCCACGAACCCCTGCGCGGTGCTCACATAGTTGGACGGCGAGATGATGTCGGGCTTGAGCGTGCCGTCGCCCATGGGACCGTAGCCGCCTGTGATCAGCAGGTTGTCGTCGTGCTCGACGCGCACGCCGTGGTTCATGAAGAAGTTGTCCTTGCTCTCGTGTCCGCCAACCCCGATCACGCCGCGACCCATCACGATGTCGTCGATGGCGCCGAGTACGGGAAAGTTGTGCGTGGGCGACAGGATGGACGTGCCGTAGCGCGCGACCAGGCGATCCGCAATCACCGACGGCACCAGGCGGCCGTCGCGCAGCAGGTAGTTGTGCGTGATGTTGGAGCTCTGCTCGAAGTACACGACGTCGACCGAAGGGTGGGCCGCCGCCACGATGGTCGCTTCGGTCTGCCCGTAGGCCGAACCGCCTTCGCCAACCGCGGCGAGACGGGCGCCGGGGGCTACGCCGTCGAATCGCCCGCGCTCGCCCCGGCTGCCGACCGACGCGCCGACGACCAGCGTGCCATGCCGCGCGATGCCCAGGTTGAGCGCAATTCGATCTCGTTCGGCGTCGATCTGGACGCCGAATCCCACCGATTCGCGCACCGGGGTGTCGGGGTCGTCGGCGCCGAAGACCCCGAATTGACCGCGCTCGTCGTACTCCCCGAGCGCGGCCTCTTCGGCAAGGTCCGATCCTGATCGACGTCTACCCATACGTCTCCCGCCGACTCGTCCCAAAGCACGGCGAAGAAGTGGCTGGACCCTTCGGGATTTCCGTCGCGGTTGACGTCCAGATCCAACCCCTGCGAGCCGTAGACGCCGGCGGAATCCGCGCGCGATTCGTCGAACATGGCAATGCGGAAGATCCCGTCGCGCGGGGCCACATAGGTCGAGTCGCGATAGACGAACGCACCGTCGGACGCTTCGACTTGGTCGTCCATCTGGATCCAGCGCCCGTCGTCTTCGATCTCCGGGTCGAGCACGTTGCGGTAGATCTCGATTTTGGGCACGGGGCGGCCGTCGAGCGCATAGGCGGTTTGTAGCTCGGGCAGGAGCATGTCGGGGAACATGTCGATTTGCCCGATTGTGACGCCGCGACCGTCGAAGGTGGGGTTCGCGTCGAGAAAGTCGAGAGCGCGCAAGTCGCCCAGTGGGCTGTAGCGGTCGGCGAGGGGCCGGTCGGTGAGGCGCGGAGGCCACACCGTGTCGGCGGCTTCGGTGTCGGCGGCTTGGGCCTCGGCGCGCCCGCCATGCGACGCGACGCGCGTCAGGCCTGCTGCGGCAGCCCCGGCGTTACCCGGACCGCCGTCACCCGGACCGCCCTCGCCCGGCAGGAGCGGCAGCGTGCCGTCCGGGCTTCCGCCGGCCAGGCCGAACGAGCGCGGACGGTTCGTGATCGAGATGTCGATGCTGTGAACGTCCGGATGGTCGGCCAGCTGCTCGGCGCCTTCGAGGGGCACCCACGCGCGCACGTAGTCCACCTCGTCGAAGCGGAAGCCGATCCGGCCTCCCATGCGCTCAATCGCGGCCGCAACGCGGGCGTTGCGCTGGGGCATGGACGCGACGACCACCACGACTTCGGTCTCGCCGCGGGCGCGGGCCTGGGCAAGCTCGCCGCGCGCGTCCTTGAAGAGGTAGGGGCGACGCTCGGGCTGGGCGGCGACGGGGGTCGCCAGAGCGACGGCGGCGACGACGAGGGCGGCGGCGAAAAGGGGGAACGCGGCCAGGGGTATTAGCTTCCAACGCATGGTGGCTCTCCGGTGTCGTTCGGGTAGACGCTGTATCCAGAATCGACGCTCTGGCCCAAGTTGGCAATTGGAGCCACATTTCCTGCACCCACCCACCACGCGCGCATCTTAATGAAGACTACTCTTGCATTGGCTGTCCTCGCCGCACTCGCTGCCGGCCCTCTCACGGGCCAGGACTCCCCGGTCGGCATGGCCAACGGCGCCGCGAGCGGCGCTCCGTCCACCACCGCCACGGCGGTCGAGGTAAGCGAGCCGCCCGTTATCGACGGCCGCCTCGACGAGTCCGCCTGGACTCAGGGCACCGCCATGACCGGTTTCACCCAGCGGGTGCCCCTGGACGGCGAACCGGCCAGCGAACGCACCGAAGTGCGGGTGATTTTCGACGACCAGGCGATCTACGTGGGGGTCTGGGCCTTCGACAGTCAGCCCGACGCGATCACCTACGGTGAGCGGATCCGGGACTACGAGGTGAACCAGAGCGACGCGGTGGTCTTCGTCCTCGACACCTATAACGACGACCAGAACGGCTTCGTGTTCGGCACCACGCCCACCGGCATCGAGTACGACGGCCAAGTCGCCAACGAGGGGCGCGGCGGCGGTCGCTTTCAGGGCGGCGGGTTCAATTCCCGGCAGCGCTTTCAATCCGGCTCCGGCGGCGGCTTCAACAAGAACTGGGACGGCAGCTGGACGGTCGCCACCACGACCGACGACGAAGGCTGGTACGCGGAGTTTCGCATTCCCTTCAACACGCTCCGCTACGGCACGGACAACGCCTCGTGGGGATTCAACGTGTTTCGCCGCATTCGGCGATTGAACGAAGAGTCGTTCTGGACGCCGGTCCCACGCGAGTTCAACCTGTACCGCCTCAACTACGCGGGTGACCTGGAAGGACTGCGGCCCCCCTTCCGACGCCTGGCGACCCTCACGCCCTACGTGCTCGGATCCACGGCCCGGGACTACGCCGCCGCCACCACCTTCGCGCAAGACGGCAATCTTGGCGGCGAGGTCAAGTTCCAGGTCACGCAAGGGCTCACGCTGGACGTGACCTACAACACCGACTTCGCCCAGGTGGAGGTCGACGACCAGCAGCTCAATCTGACCCGATTCTCGCTGAGCTTCCCCGAAAAACGGCCTTTCTTCCTGGAGAACGCGGGCTTCTTCAGCGTGGGCGGGGGTGGCGCGGACCTGTTCTTCAGTCGTCGAATCGGGATCGCCAGCGGCCAGCCGGTACCGATACGGGGCGGCGCGCGGCTCTCGGGGCGCGCTGCCGGGCTAAACGTCGGGCTCCTCCACATCGAGACGGGCGGGGCGACGACGCTGGACGACCCACACGGGTTTTCGGTGGCGCGACTGGCCAAGGAGCTGCCCAATCGCTCGCGCGTCGGGGGACTGTTCGTCAACAAGAGCGGCCCCGAGGGCGACTTCAACCGCACCTATGCGGCCGATTTCGCCGTGGGCATCGGCGAGGCGCTCACCTTCAGCAGCTTCGTCTCGCAGACGGACGACCCTGAAGACGTCGCGAACGGATTCGCCTGGGATCTCTCGAGCAACTGGAGCAGCCGCAAGTGGACCGCCACCGCCCAGGCGCGGGAGATTGGCGAGGGCTTCAATCCCGAGGTCGGATTTCTGCCCCGCCGGGGCTACCGATACTACCAGTACTACATCATGCACCGGATCTGGCCGTCCTGGCTCTTCGAGATCCGACCGCACATTTCCTATTTCACCTACAACAGCCGCAAGACGGGCATCGAGCGGGGATTTCAGGAGTCGTCGCGGCTTCACATCGACTCGCATTGGGAGTGGCCGTCGGGCGCACAGATCCACACCGGCGCCAACCTCAACACCGAAGGCATTTTCGAGCCGTTCGAGATTCTCGGAACGGGCGTGGTCGTACCCGCGGGGACCTACAGCGGCTGGGAGTCCCAGCTGGTCTTCAACACCAACCCGGCGGCCCGGTTCTCGGCAACGTCTCGCATCAACTTCGGCAGCTTCCTGAGCGGGTCGCGGCGAGGCGGCAACGGGTCGCTGACGTTTCGGCCCAACGCCTCGTTCAGCACTTCGGCCCGGATCAACTACTTCGACGTAAACCTGCCTGAGGGCCAGTTCGAGACCGTCTTGCTCGGGATGAACTTCGGCTACTTCTTCACCCCCAGGATCTACCTGCAATCGCTCGTTCAGTACAGCAACCAGGTGGACAGCTGGTCAGCCAACCTGCGCTTCGGATGGCTGAATACCGCCGGCACGGGATTGTTCATCGTGTATAACGACGTTCAGGGATTCGACTTTCCCGACGGGCTCAACCCGGACGGCGGACGTTTCATCGAGAGCGGCACGCTGGCCCGGTCGTTCATCGTCAAGTTCACGCGACAGTTCAATCTGCTGGGAGGTTAGCCATCACGAGAGTTGCGATGCTCGCGGCAGGCGTTCTGGCGCTTGCGGCGTTTCACCCATGCATGGGAACCGCCCACCACTTCGACGTGGAAAAGTCCCTGCCTGCCAAGGACGCCACGGTCGAATCGCTCGACGAGCTCCGGGTATGGTTCACGCAGGTGCCGCAGGACAACTCGATGTCGATCCGGCTCGTAGTCGACGAGCAACCCGTCGAAACGGGCCCCGCGGTGCAGGACCCCGAAGACCCGAAGCTCTTTACCGTCGCGGTCGAGCGCGTCCTGGAGGACGGCGCCTACGAAATCGCGTGGCGCGGGATCGGCCAGGACGGTCACGTCGTGAGGGGAACGATCCCGTTTACGGTGGCCGCGCGCTAGGAGGCGGCCTGGACGCGAAGGCGATCTCGGAAGCGGCGGTCGGCTGGCTTCATTACGCGGCGCTCATCGCCCTTCTGGGAGCGGTAGCCGGTCGCTGGCTTATTGCGCCGCGAGCGCCGCGGGCCGTGCGCAGCCCGCTCATTGCAGCCGCTCGCCGGATTGGCTTGGTCGCAAGCGCCGTCCTGATCGGGGCAATGGCGCTGGTGTTCCTGCGGCAGCTCGCGGCATTCCGAGACCCGTTTGCGCCGTGGGGCGACGAAGCCGGATTGTTGCTCTCGACGAGTTGGGGGCGGACCTGGACGATTGGCGTGATGTGCGCGCTGCTCACGCCTTGGGCGTTTCGGGTCGCGGGGTCGATTGCGCCAAGTCGCAGCCGCGCCCTGGACTTGGCCCCGTGGGTGGCGGCCACCTTGCTGAGCGCCGCCGCGTGCGCGTTGCCGGCCTTTGCCGGACACGCGTCGGGTACGGGCGCCTTGCGCCCCCTGACCATACCGGCGGACATCCTGCACGTCCTGGCCGCCGGAGCCTGGATCGGCGGGTTGCTCGCGTCCATCGTCCACATTGAGTCGTGGGGCACTCTCTTCTCCTCCACCTACGGACGGATTTTGCTCGCAAAGGTCGGATTGGTTGCAGTGGTCGCCGCGATGGGGGCAATCAACTGGCGGCGTTTGACGCCGCGGCTTTCGGCCGGCGAGGGCCGCAAAGCGCTGCGCAGGAACGCGATGCGGGAACTTGCGGTTGCCCACCTCGTGATTCTGGCGACCGCCTTGTTGACGCGCACGCCTTTGCCGGGGGCCTAGCACGCCCGTGGAGTCCAGATACGACGTCGCCATAATCGGCGCCGGGTTCGCGGGTCTTGCATGCGCCCGGCGAGTGGCGGAACGAGGGCTGTCCGTTCTGGTGCTGGAGCGCCAATCGGCACCAGGCGAACGCATTCACACGACGGGCATTCTGGTCAAGGAAGCCTGGGAGGAATGGGCGGCTCCGGCGGCGCTGGTCCGTAGAATCAAGCGGGTGCGGGTCTACTCGCCGAGTCATCGGTACATGGAGCTGGCCCGAGACAAGTATTTCTTCATGGCCACCGACACGACCGGACTCATGCGGCACCTGGTGGAAGAGACCCGACGCGCGGGAGCCGACGTGCGCTTTGGCGAGGACTACGACGGGGTTGGGTCCAGTCCTACAAGCTTGTCCCTCAACGGTACCGGCGCGGCTTGCCGATTCCTGGTTGGGGCCGACGGCGCGCAAAGCCGAGTGGCCGAGAGCTGCGGCCTAGATGGCAATCAAAAGGTGCTCAAGGGGACGGAGTGGGAGCTCGAACCTTCGCCGCGCGACGGCGATTGCCTGCACTGTTTCATCGATCCCGAGTGCGCTCCCGGGTATATCGGGTGGTTGGTGCCCGGTGTGACCGCAACGCAGGTCGGGCTTGCGGCGCATCGACACCAGCGGCTCGACATGCGCAGGTTCATCGCTCGGATCGAGCGGCGGTTTCGGCTTGCGGACAGGCCGGTGCTCGAGAAGCGGGGCGGGATCATTCCCATCGGCGGGCTGTTGAAGCGCTTCTACCGCGACCGGGTTTTGCTGATCGGGGACGCCGCCGGCATGGTGTCGCCGCTCACCGCCGGCGGAATCTACAACGCGTACCGCTATGGTCGGCTTGCGGCCGACGCCATCGTGAACCACTTGTGTGCGGACGGGCCACACCCGGGCCCAGTCGTTCGTCGCGCGTACCCGAATCACGTGCTGAAGCGCGCCGCGCGGTGGAGTTTCGATCACCTGCCCGTGGCGGGCGCGCTGGAAGCCGGATTGCTGACCAGAACCCTGTTTCGGCGACTTGCCGAAGCGGTTTTCTTCAGTCGGGCGTAGGCGCGGCAGCGGACCGCGGCCGACCCCCTCACGGAGTGCTCGTTGCGCAAGCCATCGTCTACGCTCGCCCGCATCGCGCTGCTCGCCGTGTGCACCCTGGTCGCCTTGGCGATCTGCGCGGCGTTCGGGGGATCCGATCTAGGCATTGAGGATTACGCAGCGCTCCTGTCGGACGACGGCGATTCCGCCACGCGCCGCGCTCTGTTAATGCTGCGGCTGCCGCGCATCGTGCTCGCGGGTCTCGTGGGCGGGGTGCTCGGGATCGCCGGTTGCACGCTTCAGGCGCTGCTGCGAAACCCGCTCGCCGAACCGTACGTGCTGGGCATCTCGGGAGGGGCCGCCGTGGGCGCGGTCGTCACGGTCGTGGCCGGCGTCAACGTCGTCATGCCGTGGTCGCTTCCCGTCGGCGCCTTCGTGGGCGCGGTGGGCGCGATGGCCCTGGTGCTCGAAATCGCGCGGCGCGCCTCGCCCAGCGGCATGGACACGCGGGTGCTGATTCTCGCGGGCGTGATCGTCGGCGCCTTCTTCAACGCCCTTATCCTGCTGCTCCTCTCGCTCGCCGACAGGCAATCGTTCGACGCGGCAATGTTGTGGCTGATGGGCAACCTTTCCCGCGCGAGCTGGCAGACGACCGCCCTGCTCGGCGCGCTTCTGGTTCCGGCCACGATCGTGCTGCTGTCCCTGGCGCGCGCCTTCAACCTCCTGTCGCGGGGCGAAGAGGTCGCCCACTACCTGGGCGCATCGGTCCACCGGGTCAAGTTGGCGGCGTACCTCACCGCGTCCCTGATCGTGGCGGCGGCCGTCGCGGCGAGCGGCGCGATCGGGTTCGTCGGGCTGATCGTGCCCCACGCGGTGCGGATCGCGTGGGGCGCCGACCACCGCCTGCTGCTCCCCGCATCGTTCCTGCTCGGCATGACGTTCCTGGCCCTGGCCGACACGGTGGCGCGCTCCGTGGTGGCACCGGCCGAGCTCCCGACGGGCGTGGTCACGGCCGTGGTTGGCGTGCCGTGTTTCCTGGCCCTGCTGTTGCGCGGCAGCCGGTGGTGAGCGAGCGGCGGGCGGCGACCGCGCTGCGCGGGCGCGACCTTACCTATGCGCACCCTGGCGCGGACGAGGCCGCCGTACGAGGGGTCTCGATTTCGGTGCGGGCGGGCCGCCTCGTCGCGGTCGCGGGCCCGAACGGCGCAGGCAAGACCACGCTGCTGCGCTTGTTGGCGGGGGCGATTGCGCCGCAAGCGGGCGAGGTCCGGGTCAACGAGCGCCGTTTGGGCGACCTGAGCGACCGCGAGCGCGCTCGCGCGCTTGCGGTCGTGCCTCAATCCGAGTCGTCGCCCTTTCCCGTCACCGTCAGGGCGCTGGTTGCCATGGGGCGATACGCGCACCTGGGCGCGTGGGAGCGCACCAGCGACCGCGATCGCGCAATCGTCGACCGGGCCTTGGCTCGGTGCGCGGTCGGCGAGCTCGCCGACCGCGCGATCGACGCCGTCTCGGGAGGCGAGCTGCAACGCGCGCGGATCGCCCGCGCGCTTGCCCAGGAAGCCGCGATCGTGCTGCTGGACGAGCCCGCCGCCGGACTCGACCTGCGTTACCGCATGGAGCTCTTCCATTTGCTGTGCGAGCTGCGCGCCGAAGGGCTCGCCCTGCTCGTGATCACGCACGACCTTAACCTGGCCGCCCGCTTCGCCGACGAGGTGGTCCTCCTCCATCGGGGCCGGGTGCACGCGCGCGGCGCCCCGGAAGACGTCATGTTGCGAGAAGTGCTCGAACCAGTGTATCAGTGGCCGGTCAGAATCATGCCACACCCAGGGCCTGGAAGCGACTCCGGCACCCCCCAGACGGTCCTGTTGCGAAAGGACGCCCCATGAGACGCATCGCCGCGTTCACAGCGCTGGCCGCACTAGCCACGGCCTGCGACCGCCCCACCCCCACGCCCCTCAACCTCGTCGAGGCCACCATCGCCGAGGTGCAGGACGCCATCTTCACGGGTCGCACGACCTGCCGCATGGTCGTGCAGGGCTATCTGGACCGCATCGAGGCCTACGAAGACCGGATCAATGCGATCACGGTGGTCAACCCCGCCGCCCTGGACCGCGCCGACTCGGTGGACGCCGCCGTAGCCGCCGGCGAAGAGCCCGGCCCGCTGTTCTGCGTCCCCATGCTCGTCAAGGACAACTTCGACACGCACGACATGGTCACGACGGCGGGATCCATCGCCCTCGCGACGAGCGTGCCGCCCGACGACGCCTTCATGGTGCGCCGCATCCGCGAAGCCGGCGCCATCGTGCTGGCCAAGACCAACATGGCCGAGTGGGCGTTCAGCGCGCGCCAGTCGGTCAGCTCCTCGTTCGACACCACCCGCAACGCCTACGCCCTGGACCGCGTGCCCGCCGGGTCAAGCGGGGGTACGGCGTCGGGCGTCGCGGCCAACTTCGGCCTCATCGGGCTGGGAAGCGACACCGGCAACTCCATTCGCGGCCCGTCCTCGCGGCTGGCGCTGGTGGGCATCCGCTCGACCATCGGGCTGACCAGTCGCGACGGCGTGGTGCCGCTTTCGTTCGATCGCGACATCGCCGGACCGATGGGTCGCACCGTGCAGGACGTGGCCCGAGTCTTCAACGTCGTGGCCGGATACGACCCGGCGGATCCCTACACCACGCCCGGGCGCGGACTTCGCGAGGACGACTACACGGGCTTCCTCGACCTCGACGGCCTGCGGGGCATGCGCATCGGCGTGTTGCGCGCCCTGGTCGACACCGAAGACGCGGACTCGGGCGTGGTCGCGGTCTTCGAGCAAGCGCTCAGCGACATGGCGGCGCTCGGAGCCGTCATCGTCGATCCCTTCGAATTCGACGTGCAGGCGCAGCTCGAACGCGAATACATGTTCTGCGGGCGCTTTCGCCACGACGTGCACATGTACCTGCGTTCCCTGGGAGACGCGGCGCCCTTCACCGACGTGGTGCGCGTGCTCGAAACGGGCGAGTACTCAAGCTACGTCGAGCAGTCCCTGCGCCGGGCCGAAAACGCACCGCTCGACGTGCCGCCCGCCGAGTGGGACCCGCCCTGCCCCGACTACATCGACCACGAGGAGCGCCAAGGCTATCTCGCGGACCTGACGAACGCCATGGATGCGGCCGACGTGGCGGCCCTGGTCTACCCGACCTGGCTCAGCCCTCCTGCGCACATCGATCGCGCCCGCGAAGAGTACAGCGGCGACAACTCGCAGCGCGTCGCCCCCGCCACGGGAATGCCGGCGATCACCGTGCCGATGGGTTACACCGAGAACACCCACCCGGCAGGGTTGCAGATCCTGGCCCGCCCCTACGACGAGGCCCTGTTGTTCCGTGCCGCCTACGCTTACGAGCAGGCGACGCGGCACCGGCGACCGCCACCGGGGTTCGCCGAGCTCGGAGCAAATAACGCGCGGTAGCGACTAGCCCATCTACCCAGCCGGAGGCCACCGGGGCAACGCCCGTCCCGTAGTCCACGGCACGCCCGCTTCTTCCAGCCGCGCTTCCAACCCGGGCAAGTCCTGTTCCAAGAGCGCCTGCAGATCGGGGTACAGCGCCGTAAACGCTTCTCGCGCAATCCGATACTGCTCGCGATGCGTCTCGGTCGGACCGTGCATGCCGTTCCAGTGCCCGCGCACGATCTGGTTGACCCGCCCGGTGATCCCCGGAAGGTCGGGTTCCTGGCGCGAAGTCCTGGTCCGCGACCCTTCCAGGGTAGCCCGCAGTTCGAGGAGCCTCAGCTCCATTGCGCGGGCCTCGTCGGCGAGCGCACCCGGCGCCGCCGGCCAACGCTGCAGCGCCTGCTTGATCGCCGCGATCCTCTGCGCGGCAGCCGCGGCCACGCGCTGGCTCCCCGTGACCGCGCGGAGCAGTTCGCCCGTCTCGCGCTGGAACGCCAGGATCGCCGCCCGGTCCCGTTGCGGAATCGCGGGCGCGTTGAGCGGTGCAATCGTGAAGGGCACGGGCCCGGCCAGCTCCGTCACCTCGCCGTCGACCCGTTGCGCAAGCGACACCGTGTACTCGCCCGGCAGCGCCATGGGCCCGTTCCCGCCGCCGAAACCGCCGAAGCCGCCACCGAAACCACCACCGCCACCGCCGCCCGTCACCGGGTTGTACGAAGGATAGCGATAATTCCACACGGCGCGGTGCACGCCCCGCGACGACGAACCCGATACTACGGTCACCACCGCGCCCATCTCGTCGCGTACGGTAAGGAACACGCGCGGCGCTTCCTCGCGGTCCTCCGCCTCCAACTCCTCCCAAGAGGGGTACGGCGTATCAGCGCCTTCCCGCTGCGCCCGTCTCTCCGCCGCTCGCCTCTCGGCGGCCCGAGTGCGGAGCGTCTCGCCCACCCAATACGTGAACGCCACGCCCACGGGGGGATTGTCGGCCGCGTAGAAGTCGCTGGCGTTCGCGCCGCCCGGGTTCCACGGCACGTACATGTCGCCGTCGGCCACCTCGAATATGTGTCCCGGCGACGCCAGGATATCTGCGGACGCCCGCGCCAGCTCGCGCAGCGGCGTGTAGTCGTCCACCACGTAGAAGCTGCGCCCGAACGTTGCGGCCACCAAGTCGCCCTCGCGCTTCTGGATTTCCAGCTCGCGCACGGCGATCGTCGGCAGCCCGTTGTCGAACGACATCCACGATTCGCCGCCGTCCACCGACGCGAACGCCCCGAACTCGGCCCCCAGGAAGAGCAGATCCGGCTCGACGTGATCCTGCACGATCGAGAACGACGGGCTGTTGTCGGGCAAGCCCCCGGTGATGGCCGTCCAGGTGCGGCCCCGGTCCTCCGACTTGACCACAAAGGGACGGAAGTCGTTGCGCTTGAAGTTGTTGACCACCACGAACACTTCATCCGGGTTGTGCAGCGAGGCCTCCACGTCGTGCACGAAGCTGGTGTCCGGCACGCCCGGCAGGCTCTCGACCGCGCGCCACGTCGCGCCCCCGTCCTCGGTGATCTGCACCAAACCGTCGTCGGTGCCGACGTAGATCAGCCCCTCGACCAGCGGCGACTCGGAAACCGCCACGATGTGCCCGAACGCCGACGTCGAGCGGTTCTTGGCCACCGCGTCCACGCTCCACACGCGGCCCATGACTTCGAGCTGGTTGCGGTCGAGATTGCGCGACAGATCGCCCGAAATCGCGCGCCAGGTCGTGCCCTGGTCGTCGCTCTGGAACAGGATTTGCGCGCCGAAGTAGATCCGCTGGTTGTCGTGCGGCGACATGTGCAGCCCCGCGTCCCAATACCAACGCAGCGGAGGACCGTCCGGCGACGGCTGCGGCTGGATGTCGAGGCGCTCCTTGCTGCCCCGGTCAAAGCGCGACAGCACCCCGTACTGAAGCTGCGAAATGATGATGTCGGGATTTTCGGGGTCGATCACCGGATCGAAACCGTCGCCGCCCAGCGTCACGTACCAGTCCGAATTGCGTATGCCCCCGCCCAGCGTCTGCGACGGCCCGCCCAGCGTGTTGTTGTCCTGGGTGCCGCCGTACACGTAGTAGAAGGGTTCGTCGTTCGAGGTCGCGACCTTGTAGAACTGGGTCAGAGGCAGGTTCCTGAAGAAACGCCAGCTGCCGCCGTCGAAGGTCTCGTACAGGCCGCCGTCGTTGCCCAGAATCAGGTGTTCGGGATCGTCGGGGTCGAACGCGATCGCGTGATGGTCCACGTGCACACCCTGGGTCGGCAGACGACCCCAGGTGCGGCCGCCGTCGTCGGACATCTCCACGAACGTGTCCAGCGAGTAGATGCGGTCGAAGCGGTGCGGATCGGCGTACAGCTCGTGATAGTACATGGCCGCCCCCGATTGATAGCGCGAGGTGCGCGTCCAGCTCTCGCCCATGTTCTCGGAGCGGAAAGTCCCGCCGTCGTTGCCCGACGCCTCGACGATCGCGTACAGCACGTCGGGGTTGATCGGCGAAATCGCCATCCCGATCCGCCCCTTGTCGCCGCCCGGAAGCCCCCGGTTGATCGCGCGCCACGTCTCGCCGCCGTCGGTGGACTTGTGGATCCCCGAACCGGGCCCGCCGTCGATCATGGTCCATTGGTGCCGCCGCCTCTGCCACGACGACGCATACATGACCTCGGGGTTGCGCGGGTCGAAGTAGACTTCGTTGACGCCGGTGTGCTCGTCGATTTCGAGCACCCGATCCCACGTCTCGCCCCCGTCGATCGTGCGGTACAACCCGCGTTCGCCGCCGGCGGCCCAAAGCGGCCCTTGCGCAGCCACGAAAACCGTGCGGGAATCGTCGGGATGGACCGCGATCATGCCGATGTGCCGCGACGTCTCCAGCCCCATGTTGCGAAACGAACGCCCGCCGTCGACCGACTTGTACACCCCGTCGCCATACCCCACCGAGCGCTGGCCGTTGTTCTCGCCCGTACCCACCCACAGCGTGAGGTGGTCGTTGGGGTCAAGCGCAATCGCGCCAATGGAATACGAGCCGTAGTCGTCGAAAATGGGCGTCCAGGTGGTGCCCGCGTTGGTGGTCTTCCACACGTTGCCCGACGACGCCGCCACATACCACGTACTGCGGTCGGTCGGATCCACGGCAATGTCCGCAATCCGTCCCGAGGCGACTGCCGGTCCAATGCTGCGCCAGCGGAAGGAGGAGAGGAGGCCGGCGTTCACCTCGGCGGGACCGTCCTCGTCGCGGTCGGGACCGCCGCCGCGCTGCTGGGCGGGGAGGGTGGCGGAGGCCGCAAGGGACGCGAGCAGCATGGTGGCCAGCGGGGCCGCGCGGCGCAGGGGCGTGCGCGGGGCGGTGGCAGCGGGGGTGGGGTGGTCGTTCATTTCTGATTCCTGATGAATGGTCACGGCAGCGAACTGAGCAGGTTGCGGAGTGAGGATACTGCTAGCGCAGAGTCAGGTCCAGGGTAAAGTACGGCGAATCGGGTTTCAGCGTGATTGCGTGGATCCCGTCGAGATTCATCAAGTCGGCGAGGCTGAGTGCGCGCTCAATGGCGCGACGGTCGACCTTGTCGCCCGGACCCACGACCAGAATCTCCAACGGAACTGCCAACGGCAACCAGCAGAATCTGAAGAAGCCGGCCGAGTTGGTCTTCGCCTGAATCCGCGTCCGCGGTGCTGCGAGGTCGCCACGGACTGCAGCAACACCCATGAGCTGCCCAATACTGTAAGCATGTGCCAGCAGGTGCAGGGTCGCACCATCCACCGGGAGATCGGCATGGTCGATCACCCTGCCGGTCAGAATGCCTCGTGGCCATACGGCCTTACCCGTGGTGTCTCCGGGTCTCGGTGGCACGGTGTCTACCTTGATCATCGGACCAATCGGTCGCGTCAATCCGCGACATACGTCGCTCAACACCACTTCCAACGATGGAGCATGGAAGTCGACCTGCAGCGGATTCGGTTCGCGCGGACCAATCGTCGCTTCGGTCTCGTCGGGTCGGTACCAGAACTGCTCCAGGTACGGATGAGTGAAGCGAAGCGAATACTCCCCGGCGCCCATGTGGGTGAGCTCGTACCGGCCGAGCGAGTCCGTGTAGGCTTCCGTACCCGATCCCTCGACGAACACTCGCGCGCCCGGCAATCCCGATCCCAACGAATCGACCACGCTGCCGACAACCCGATATCCCGGATCGCCCTCGTACACGACCACCCCCTCGTCGTCGTGAATCGCGACCACCTCGCCAAGCTCAATCCCGACGCCTTCGAGCGTGGCCGTGGGCCGGCCGGTCAGAGGGTGAATGTCTTCGCCGGGCGTGAACATGCGAATGTGCCACGAAGTCACGACCCAGGTGCCGTTGGACAACGCCAGGTATTCCACCCGCCCACCCGGCTCCGCGTCCATCAGCCACGGAGGGACGCCCAAATCGACGTACTGGTAATCGATCCACTGGAGGTGTGCGTCGGCCGCCGACAACCACATGGTCCCGGCAATGTCCGGCACTCCCCGACCCGGCACGGGCTCGAAGTCGAGTGCCACGAGTGTGGAGGGCACCCTGTCGCGCCGGATGCGAAGGCAATGCGTGTCCAGGAAGGCGTCCGAGAGCAGCACCTCGGCGTCGGGCGCCCAGAAGTTTGACGCCTCCGCCGTAAAGTGCGCGAAGCCGTGGCTCACGAGGGAATCCGCCGACACGGCGCCGTACGGCGTGGCGGCGACGGTGCGCGCGCGAGTTCGCGACTCCGATTCCACCTTGCGACCCTTCTCGTCGAACTGTCGCTTGATCCGCAGCAGGTCGTACTCGTACATGCCCATGTCCTGGGTCCACGCCGCTGCCGCCAGGGCCTTCCGCGCCTCGTTCCATACCCTCGCCACCGCCAACCCGTCTTCGGGCCGAACCTCGCATCGCGGTTCCGTCTCCGCGGTGACGCCTTCCAGCGAGATCGCTTCCATGTGGGCGGCTATTCGAATGGTCACCGTGTCGCCAACGTCGAGGGCGATGAAGTCGGAGTGAGCGCTTGCGTAGCCGATCCGTTCCACCGTGACGCGGTACGTGCCGGGAGACGGCGCTCGGAGTTGGAATGTTCCGCTCGGGGCGCGCGTGAGGCCTTGATCCGTCACGGCACCGTCCGGGGCGACCAAGTTCGCCATGGCACCGGAGATGCCCCCGCCGTGTTCGGCGTCCACCAACACTCCCCGCACGACTTGGCCATGCAAAGGGGAAGTCGCGGCGACGGTGAATGCCCAGAAGAGGGCCAGAACTCGTTTGTTCATTGTGGCCCCGGGGGTTGAAACGACATGCCCGCGTCGCCGCTGCAAGCGCTGGCGTCAATGGCATAGCGTCGAACGACTGTGCGTACCCCACCCACGCCCTCGGCGCCTAAATGTCTCTCCAACACGAAGAGATCGGAATCGCGAAGGACCACCAAGGGACGCCCTGTGCCCGACGTGGGAACGAGGGTGTCAGCGCACTGCGCTGAACTCCCAATGCTGCTCACAAAGAGAGTGCCGTTGACATATCGAGGTCCTACCACCTCCGCGTCGTCATGCACCGTGTGCACCTCTCCCTCTTTGCCCCGTGAAATGGCCAACAGCCACGAGAATGAATGGGTCAGTGCGTCGTACGTGGACCAGAATGCCTCATGAGTGGGGGTCTCGCCCAGGTCCGTCAGGTTGATCAGGTCGTCATCCGGCGGTACTCCTCTCCGCAACCGCGATTGTAGCGGAATCGTGTCCAGCACGGTGCCATCGTGATCGACCCGCAGCAGAAACGGCGTGGCCGTCCAACCCAAGAGAATATCGTCTCCGACATCGACGACGGCAGGCCCTCCGACGGAAAGCACCTCCATGTTCTCCCTGTAGGGGCGCGGGACGGCGACTTGATCCAACGACAACGTGGGAGCTCGCCGGCCGCTTCCTCCTTGCCCGGGCAACCTTCGTAGCCGCATCGACCCGAGCCCCCACCAATCGTCCAGATCAATTCCGGCCGCCCACAAACGCCGTCCGCTAGCCACAAGCGTCGTCACGAGCCCCTCGATGTCGGCACTGCCCAAATAGTCGCCGGACGACAGCTCGAAAATGTTCAGCCGCATCAGGGGCGGCGATCCACTCGTCGATGCTACTACCCGGTCGTCCACGAAGCCGGCAAACCCAATCTCCCGAAACTCGCCTGGACCTTCACCGCTGCGTCCGTATTCCCGCCACCAACGGCCGTTTCTGCCAAACCGGACCAAGCGGGCCGAGAATCCATCCACGATGGTGTAGGACCCGTCTGGCCCTACGAACAAGCGGTTCGGCTCTCCGAGGTGGCGGTCGTCCGTTTCCTGGAGTACGACGCTATCTTGGAGAACGAGAATCGGGCCTTCACGGACGACCGGTCGACCGCTAGCCGCTTGGGCTGACGCTCCCGTGTGAGCAGGTCCCAGCAGTGCCAGGACTGCGACCACGGCGATGCGGGAGGGCGATCTCATCCTTATCCTTCCGTTCGGAATTGGGTACTGGTGACACCATGGTATATGACCCGAACGGAATCGGGCAAGCTCACGCTACGGAATCGGGCAAGCTCACGCCCGCCGGACCTACTCATGGACAGTGGATTAGCGACCAAGACGCCCGCGACCTCAGTTCCGCACCGGTCGTCAGGCCCACCAGAAAGTGCGTGGCCATCGGATCCGAATTGACGTAGTGCTCCGGGCGCGGCATCTTTTCTGTTCATCCTGAGGGGGAGTCCGTATGACGAAACTGGTGAAGACAGGCGCACGGAAGCAGGTGCCGTTCACATGGGTTGGACTGGACGAGGACTTGAGTTCGTTCCGGTCATGACCGTGGGACGCTTCGCCATGGGTCGGCACTCCGCACAGCAACTGGGTGGATTGCTTGCAGCTACTCTGGAGGAGACCGGTAACACATCGCGGACAGAGAAATGACGGTCGATACGGTGATGTCCGCGGTTGCGACCGCGCCCCGCACCCTTATTTACCCAAGAGCATGGAGCTCTCGGGCTTCAACGGCAGAGTCAATCCGAGTCTCGCTGAATGGTACCCACGCGGTGTATTCCTCGTCAGGACATGCTTCGCCTGGGGAAGGTGAAGGCCTGCCGAGATTACCGAGAGGCGACGTCCCCGTCAGCATCCCTAGCGCGCAGTATTACTACTGGTCGCGGGCTTGGCAGGGAGATGAGAAGGAGGCTCTTCAAGAGATCGCGGACGGCTTGGGCGTCGAGTTTGAAGACGGTGCGGGACCGGTGCGCTGGCTGTTGGACGACGAGGATGTCTGAATGACAATACCTTGCTGACACCATGCCTCCACTCGTAATTCCACCGTCATTCATGACGTTCGATCGGAACCTGCGAGCAGCCTGGAGCGCCAGAAGCCAATGAACGTGTTCCCACGATATCGCCCGTGCCCGTTCGCCACGCTCACGGCGCTGGCCCTCGTCGCGGTAGTCGGCCTAGCCTGCGAACCCCAAGCTGAACAGCCGCCGCCGTTCGTGGTGTCGTGGACTCCGACCAGACCGCTGCAGGGCCATCTCTTCGTCATCAGGGTGGCCGCGCCGCCTGATTCGGCAGCCGTTTCCCTTACCGGCGAGGCCGGCGGCGAGGTCCTGCGCTTCACCCGCGACGGCACGGAGTTCGCGAGCTTGGCGCCGGTGCCGATCGGTATCCGCGACACTGTGACCGCATGGGTGCAGGCGTCGTACGAAGACGGCCGCACGTACCTGGACTCGCTGCGCATACCCGTCACGCCGGGCGAGTACGCACACGAGCGACTCACGGTCGCGCCCCGGTTTGGCTCCCGGCCGAACGCCGCGGACCAAGCCCAGCTGCAACAAGACCGCGAGAAGGCCGCGCGGGTGGCGCGCGAAGCCCACGCGACGCCCAAGCTCTGGACGGACGCGATGATCATGCCGCGCTCGTCGCGCGTAACCAGCGAATTCGGAACGGGGCGCGAGTTCAACGGACAGATATCGAGCCGTCACATGGGGCTGGACCTGCGGGGATTCACCGGCGACACCATCCTGGCCCCCGCCGTCGGCGTGGTTGCGTTGGCGGACGGGTTTCTGTTCGCGGGCAACGTCGTGTACATCAACCACGGCGGCGGCCTGCTCAGCGGTTATTTCCATCTGAGCAAACATCTCGTGGCGGAAGGCGACACGGTCGCGCCGGGCACCCCGATCGGGCTCGCGGGAGCGACCGGACGCGTGACGGGGCCTCACTTGCACTGGGTGGCGCGCTACGGGACGACCACGGTGGACCCGCGCAGCATGTTGACCGCGCGCGAGCGTCCCCCATTCCAGGTCGTCGCCCCCGTCTCGGACGGCGGGGGGGCGGACAGCGTACGCTTCGCCGTACCGGGCGACACGGCAATCGTCGCGGGCGCCTCGGGCGCCCCTGTGGCCGCCGCCGACTGGCGCAGCTTGGTGGGTCCGGTCGCCGACGGTTTGGGGCTGGGCGACGGGCCCGTATCGGTGGTCGTACCGTCGCCGGGTCGCCACGCTCTGATCGGCGGGGTGGACGGTGCGGTTTCGGTGGTGGACATCGAGGCGCAGGCCGTGGTGCAGGTCTTCCGGTTGACCGGCGCGACGCGCGCGGAGGCGGACGACGGCGAGGCGCCGTCTCGGGCGGTCTCGCTGGGCCTGCATTTCGATGGCAATCGCGTGTTCGTGGCCAGCGAGATCGGGGAGATGGTGGCCCTGTCCGCGCGGCGTCAGGTTGCGGCCGACACCCCTGATGCATAGGGTTTACCGCTACCCGTCACGACCCCCACGCTACGGATGACCGCCATGACTTCACGCCGCCACCGTTTCGCGCCGCAGGCCACGCTCTTGACGCTCGTCGCCGGGCTCGCCGTCGCCGTACCTCCTTCTCTCCGCGCACAGTCGGTCACCACCAATCCCTTCCGCCCCGTGTACGGTTGGGGCGAGCTGCCCGAAGGGCGCCAATGGGGATCCACCAGTGCCGTTGAAATCGCGCTGGACGGCAACATCTGGGTCGCAGAACGCTGTGGGCGCAATACCTGCGTAGGCTCGGACGTCGATCCCATTCTACTCTTCGACACCGACGGCAACCTGCTGCGCAGCTTTGGCGCGGGACTTCTCGCATGGCCGCACGGCATCGATGTCGACCACGAGGGCAACGTCTGGGTAACGGACGCGTGGGCCAACGGAGCCACGACCACGGGTCACACCGTGCTCAAATTCTCGCCCGAGGGCGAGCTGCTCATGACCATCGGCACGCCCGGCGAGGCGGGCGACCCTCCCACGCACCTTACCCGGCCATCCGACGTGGTGGTTGCGCCGAACGGGCAGTTCTATGTGGTGGATGCGCACGATCGCACCAAGGGACGCGTCGTTCGCTACGACGCCGACGGGTCGTACATGGAGACGTGGGGCGAGCTCGGGTACGGGCCCAAGCAGTTTCGCGATCCCCATGCGCTGGCCATGGACTCGCAGGGGCGGATCTTCGTCGGCGACCGCTACAACAACCGCATTCAGCTTTTCGACCAGGAAGGGAACTTTCTCGCGATCTGGACGCAGTTCGGTCGCCCGAGCGGCCTTTACATCGACGACGAAGACAACATCTACGTGGCCGACTCCGAGTCGAGTCCGGCGCCAAACGAGTTCACCGGGCAACGCAACGCCGGCTGGGAGAAGGGAATCCGCATTGGCGACGCGCGCGAAGGTTGGGTGCACTACTTTCTGCCGGACGACATTCCCAACGTGATGGGATTCAGCGGACCAGAGGGGGTAGCGGTGGACCGGGACGGCAACGTGTACGGAGCCGAAGTGTCCCAGCGGCGCATTACGAAGTGGGTGCGATTCAGGAAGTAGACTGCATTGCCATAGACCGTATTGCTCGCCGTAGACCGTATTGCTCGCAAATCAGGAGATGTGATTGCCCATGCTGTTGCAACGCACTGACGCAAGGCCCCTATTCGTCGCCGTCATGTTGGTTTTGGCGGTAGCCTGCACCGCCCCGCAAGGAGACGACTCGGCGATGGCCGAAGCCGAGCCCGCGATCGAGGTCGCTGCGACGCCCCCTGCCCCGGCGGCGGACCCTGCCGACGTCGAGTCGATCGACGCAATCGTCACCGCGCTCTACGAGGTTATCTCCGGCGACGCGGGCGTGGAGCGGGATTGGGACAGATTCCGCTCCCTGTTCCTGCCTGGCGCGCGGCTCATGCCGGTGGCAACGGAGCACAGCGAGAACGGCCGCAGCAGCCGGGTCGCCTCCATGTCGCCCGACGATTTCGTGGAACGCACCGCCGAGGCCTTCATGCGCGACGGGTTCTACGAGATCGAGATCGGCAACGTCACGGAACGGTACGGCGACATCGCACACCGTTTCAGCAGCTACGCCTCGTTCCGCACCGGAGATCCCGACGAGGAACCGTTCAACCGGGGCATCAACTCGATCCAGCTGCTGCACGACGGCGAGCGGTGGTGGGTGCTCAACATCTTCTGGCAGCACGAGCCCGACGCGGGGCCCATTCCCGAGCAGTATCTGGACGAAAGCTAGCCGGGGCGCGCCAGCCGCATGGCCGTCTAGCCGCCCAAATATCTCTCCGCCAACACTTTACGGTGATGTCGGGAGTGCCCCGCAATGATCCAGGCCAGGCTCCTCACCGTAAACTCGCAATCGCTGGCAACGCCCCGCCCGTCCCACACGCCCTCTTCAAAGCCGCGCATCAGCAGCAACGTGCAAACCCGCACCGCCGCCAGTTCCTCGCCCAGGTCGGACAGCGCGCGACGGTCGGCTCCGGATGCTGCGACGTAGACGTTCTCGTCGAATGAAGGAAAGTGCGACCGATCCCCGCGGGCGAAAGCCATCATGCGCACGCAGAACATCCGCTCGGCATCGGTTACATGACCGACGACTTCGCGCACCGACCACTTGCCGCGCGCATAGCGGTACCCTTCACGGTTCGGCGGCACGGCAGCGAGCAAGGCGCGCCACGCCTCCGCATCGCGCTCCAGACTTGCAAACAGCGGCCCCTCGACCGCCGCGACGTAGGGCGCGTAGTAGTCGGCGTATTCATCGATGCGGGGTCTTCCCGGCAAGTTCTGCATAAAATGTCGGTCCGTGTTGGGGTGCGGGGCGGGTTAGGGCGCGATCAGTCCGCGGCCACCCTTCCTACGAAGGCGCGAACTCGGTCGTGACTCTTGAACACGATCACCGTGCCCGGCGCCTCGCGTGCAATGCGTTCGGGAATGGTGCCGAACAGGATTCGTTGCGAGAAGCTGTCTTCGGAAGCGCCCACCATTACGGCGTCGTAGTCGGCGGCGGCCCGAATGATCGATTCCGCGACGCCCGCGCCTTCCAGAATGCGCGTGGACGCGAGCGCGGGGGGCGACGCGTCCCCTTCGGTCAGCGCGGCCTTTTCGGCGGCCAATCGTTCCTGCTGCCCGGCAGTCCGAGACGCGGGCGCGTCGGACGGCACGAACGCCGCGAGCGTAAGCCTTCCGTCCTGGGCGTCGGCCAGGGCGGACGCGTAGCCCGCCGCCTTGCGCGCGTGCACGCCGCCAGCGGTCGGCAGCAGGATTCGGCGCGGCGCCGACGGCTCCGCGCCGAACTTGACCAGCATGATGTCCGCCCGTCCCAGCCGCACCACGTTGTCGGTGACCTCGCCGAGGATCTTGCGCGCGGTCGTAGTGAAGCCCTTCCAGCCCAACACGATCAGGTGCGAGCGGTCTTCGCGGGCGGCCTCCAGCACGGCGCGGCCCACGTTGTGCCCCACCCGCACTTCCGTCGTGATCGGCACGTCCAGCCGTGCTTCGAGCGCTTGCAAGCGGCGCAGCATCTCGGCCTCGGCTTCGATTTCGCGCCGCGCCATGTCGGGCGGCAGCTGCTCGGGAACCTGAACCACGCGCAATACCGTGATCTCGCCGTCTTTCGGCTTGGCCAACGTGGCGGCCAGTCTCAACAGCGGCTCCGCCGTGTGCGGGTTGTGAACCGGCAGCAATATGCGAAACGGCGCGGTGCGGGGCGACGCGCGCAGCACCACAACCCGCGACCCTGGACCCGTGGGATCGGGCACGTCGAAGCGAGCCCCGCGCCAGGTCGCGTACGCAAAGAGCCCGGCGACCAGCGCCAGGATGGCGAGCACGACGGGTTGCAGGTGCCCCTGCGCGGGAATCTGCAAGATCAGGTAGATGTTGGCCGCGATTCCCAGCGCGGGCAGCACGGGCACCAGCGGCACCCGAAACGGACGCTCGATGTCGGGAAACCTCCTGCGATGCACGATCAGCGCCGCGTTCACCAGGCACAGCGCCAGCAACAGGACCAAGTTCGCGAAATGGGCGAGCGACTCCAGCGGCAGCGCGAGCGCGAACGCTCCGATGGCGACGCCGACGGCTACGAGCGCCCACACCGGCGTGTGCGTGCGTCCACTCACGCGGCTGAAGAGGCCGGGCAAGTGTCGCAGCTGGCTCATGGACAGCGCGACCCGCGAGCCGGCGAGGATCGAGGCGTTGGACGCCGAGATCATGGAAAACAGTGCGCCGCCCACGATGACCGCGCCGCCGATTGGCCCCAGGAAGGCGCGAGCCGCCACGCCCATCGCCGCCTCGGTGTACTCGGTCAGATCGGCGACGACCACGACCAGCACGACCAGCGCGTACAGCACCGTCACCACGATCATCGAGACGAAGATCGCGCGCGGGATCGTCTTGGTGGGGTTCACGACCTCGCCGGCCGAGGCCGCGATCGCCGAGAAGCCGAAGAAGGTGATGAACACGAGCGCGGCGGTGGACGCGATGAGCGGCACGTCGGCGCTGAAACGCTCGGTCAGCGCCGCGGCGTCCAGACTGCCCAACCCCCCCGCAATGAACCACAAGAGCAGGATGATCTTGGCGGCGGTGACGACGATCTGGAAGGTGCCGCTCTCCTTGGTGCCCTTGATGTTGAGCAACGTGAGCGCGGCCAGGAACGCGAGTCCCGGCAGCGCCGGAACGGCGACGTGCCACACGAACTCGTTGAAATAGCTGGACAGGCTCGCGATGTAGAAGGCGCACGAAGACGCGTAGCCCAGCAAAATGCACCAGCCCACCAGATACGCGAGCAGGGGCGGGAAGGTCTTGCGCGCGTAGAGGTAGCCTTCGCCGGAGAAGGGGTAGATCGAGGTGAACTCGCAATAGGTGAGCGCGGTGAAGGCGGCCACGACCGCCGCCAGCAGGAACGACACGATCGCGGCGCTTCCGACGTACCCCACCGCAAGCCCCGAGAGCGTGAAGATCCCGGCGGCGATCATGGTGCCGGTCCCGATCGCCAGCGCCGAGACGAGCCCGAGATCGCGGCTCAGTCCGGCAACGACGACTTGCGGCCGCTCCGCGGACGGCCTCGATCCTGCCGACGACTTCGCCACTACTGGGACGACGTCTCGATCGGCGCGTCAGCCGCCAGAATGCCGCGCACGTCGTTCTGAACGTCTGCCGCCATGGGATGAAACGGCCCGGCCCACTTGCGCGCAATCCTGCCCTCGGCGTCGATCAGAAAGCTGCCCGGCAGGCCCAGCAGCAGATAGGCGTCCATAATCTCCCACGACGGATCGTGATAGATGGGGAACGAGATGCCGATCTCGTCGATGAACGCCCCGATCTGATCCGCGGCGCCGCGATCGTCCACGCTCACGCCCACGACCTGGAATCCCTGGTCCGCGTACGCGTCGTGAAGCTCCTGGAGCTCGGGCATCTCCTCGCGGCAGGGCGCGCACCAAGTGGCCCAGATGTTGAGCATGTACGGCGCGCCGACCAGGTCCGCGCTCGTCACCTCGGACCCGTCAAGCGCGACGGCCGCGAACGGCGGCGCGGGATCGCCCACTTCCGGCGGCCTGATCTCGGGCATGGTGCAGGCCGCGCCAGCAAGTACGCCGATCGCTGCGCCGAGAATCCGCAACGAGGCGGCACGCCTGCCCACCGCCACTACTGTCGTTCCAATCACTGCGTTGCCCTCCGAGCGTATGTGAACGTCGCGTTGAAGCTACCCAACGGCGGCGCTTGCGCCAACAACGGGGTTGTCGCAACCGTTATCTTGTGCGAGATGCTGCGCAGGGCGGCCGATGCGGCCAGAATGGAACCCCGCGCGGATCTGCAACGTAGGGAACGGATCGTCGACTCTCACCGTCAGGGAGCCGGACCAATGGCAACGCCAACGCAACCGTCGACCGCAAGGCGGAAGCTCACGTTTCTGGCAGGGTTTTCGCTGTACTTCGTGGCGCTGTGGCTTCTCTGGAACACGCCCGTCGTCTATCCGCTCAAGATCTTCGTGGTCATGCTGCACGAGATCAGCCACGGCATCGCGTCGCTCGCAACCGGCGGGGTGATCGAAGAGATCGTCCTTGATCCCCGCGAGGGCGGGGCGTGCTACTGCGGGGGCGGCAACGCTTTCGTCACCCTTTCCGCAGGCTACCTGGGTAGCTTGTTGTGGGGCGTGATCCTGCTGGCAGCGACCGGCATGCAGCGCGTCTCCAACCGACTGCTGGTGTTTCTGGTGGGCCTGCTCGTATTCGTCCTTACCGCCTTGTACGTGCGCAACGGCTTCGGGCTGCTGTTCGGCCTCGCCTTCGGCGCTACGCTCATGGCGGCGGGACGCACCCTGGGTTCGGGGGCCAGTCGCGTGTTGATGACCACGCTTGGCCTCACGAGCTGCCTGTACGCCATTCTCGACATCAAGAGCGACGTCCTGGACCGGCCCCACCTGCGGTCCGACGCGGCAATGCTGGCGGAGCTGACGGGGGTACCGACCATGACGTGGGGGGTGGTGTGGATTGCGGTGGCGATCATCGTGAGCGCCTTCGTCTTTAGAAGGGCATACCGGGCGGCGTGACGGCGGAAGCCAATCGACAGGAGATGAGAATGAGTTGGAAATCCATGCAGCAGGCGATCGACGCCGTTCGCGACGAAGGGCTGGAACGTGGGCTGGAGCAGGGCTTGGAACAGGGGATCAGGCAGGGAATCGAACAGGGTGTTGCGCGCGGCGTTGAGCGGGGTCGCCGCGAAGCGAAGCTGGAGGACCTTCGGGAGTTGGTCGCCTGGCGGTTCGGAGCGGAGGCGTTGGTTGCCGCCGAGCTGCGGCTGGGAGCCGACCCCGAGGTGCGGCGTACCCAACAGGTGATGAGGTGGGCCTACCAGGCCGACTCCGCCGAGTCGTTTCTGCACCGCATCAACGCGTCGCTGCCGGACTGACGCGAGGTTCCTACGCTCACGCTCGGCCGACTTGTTGCGGCCGCTTTGATTGCCTATAGTTAATTCGGTGACGCGAGCGGATTCGCTCCCTGGACATTGTGTCCCGCCCGATGTCGAACCCGAAAAAAAGGAGGTGTTATCTTGTCTAACAGTCCCAGTACCCAGCCCAACCCGGCATGGGCAAGCGATCGCCGCTTCGGCAACTAAGCCGAATCACGATCTAACTGTTCGCGCCGCAAGCGGTGTTCGCGCCGGGTTGCGGACGGATTCAAAAGCCCCCGCGGATCAGGTCTTCGCCTGCGTCCGCGGGGGTTTCGCCTTAATGGCTACCGTGATTAGAGCGCGAGGCGTGGCCGCGCTTGCCGGAGCGCAGTCAGTCAGCGGCGCGTTCGTACACCACGTCGCCGTCGAAGATGGTCATTTCGCAGGACATGTCGCGCAGATCGGCGGTGGGAACGCTCAGCGGATCGCGGTCCCAGACGGCGAGATCGGCGTACTTGCCGGGCTCGATCGTCCCCACCTTGTCTTCCAGGAACATCTGGTGGGCCACCCAAGTGGTGAATGAGCGCAAGGCGATCTCTACGTCTACCGACTCCGCCGTGCCGTAGGGCTGGCTGCCGTAGACGCCCAGCAGGGGTTGACGGGCGACCGAGGCCCACACCCCGTAGCGCGCCGGAAACGGCGTGACCGAATAGTCCGAACCCGAGGCCCAGATCATGCCGCGCGTCTGGTAGGAGCGGAAGGGATTGAGCCGCAGCGCCCGATCGGGGCCGAAATTGCCGGCGTAGGTGTCGCCGATCCACCAGGTGAAGGTGGGAGAAGGTTCCGGGTAGGCCGCGCCCCAATCGCGTTGCAGCTGGGCCATGGCGTCCAAGGCGCGATCGGTGGGAATGTTGGCGTGGATGATTCCGTGTCGCAGCCCGCGCGTCGGGGTGGCGGCCAGCGCTTCCGCGAAGCTGTCCACGGTCCAGTCGATGGCCCGGTCGCCGATCGAATGGATGCTGACGTGCAGCCCGGCGTCGTGATAGGCGCGGAAGCGACGCCGCAATTCGTCGGGGTCCATGGTGGGGTAGCCCCGGTTGCCCGCGTCCGTGTCGGTGTGGTCGCGGTTCCAGTCGTCGTACAGCCAGGCGGTGCGCGCCCCACCGCTGCCGTCGCTGTAGAGCTTGACTCCGCCCGAGATGAGATGGTCGTCTCCGGTCGATTCGTAGGGCCGCGTGAACGTGGCCAGGCTATCCGCGTAGGCCGCGACCTCTTCGAGGGTTCCGTTGCGACCGCGCCACAGGGCGAAGATGCGCACGCTCAGATCCCCCTCCTCCTGTACGTCCTGGTAGGCTTCCCACGCGGCCCGGCCAATGCCGGGATCCTTGCCGCCGGTCATGCATTCCTTGTTGAACTCGTCGGCGAGCGCACGAATGCCGGCGCGTTGCTCGGCGGGGCCAAGCCCGGGAATGAGACGCGACACCAGCCCTTGGGCCGACTCTTTGAGAACGCCGGTGGGCTGGCCGTCGGCGGTGCGGTCGATGGTGCCGCCGGGTGGGTCGGGCGTGTCCGCGGTGATGCCGGCCATGTCCAGCGCGATTGAGTTGGCCACCCCGTAGTGACCCATGGTGTGCGACAGCCAGACCGGGTTGTCGGGAACGACGGCGTCCAGGTCCGACGCGTAGATGTAGCGCAGCTCGGTCAGTTTGCCCTCGTCCCAGCCCCTGCCCCGCACCCACTCGCCTGCGCCCAGCCGGGCCGCCTGCTCGGCCACCGCGGTCTGGACTTCGGCGATGCTCTCCACGTTCGGGTAGCTTATGTCGAGGAGGTGCAGAAGGTTGGTTCCGCCGCTCGCGAAGTGCACGTGTGCGTCCATGAGGCCCGGCGTTATGGCGCGTCCGGCCAGATCGACGCGCCTGGTTTCGTGGCCGACGAGCGCCTCGATTGCCGCGGCGTCGCCCACGGCTGCGATTCGGGAGCCGCGGATCGCCACCGCTTCCGCGACGCGGTTGTCGGCGTCGAGGGTGATGACGGGTCCGCCCATGAGCACGAGGTCGGCGGGGGCCGACGCGCCGCCGCCGTCGCAGGCGAGGGTGGCGAGCGACGGAACGGGAGTTGATCTTGTCATGGGAGGAAAGATGAACGCAATCAGGGTTTTCGCAACGGTGGGCTTGGCGGGGTTGCTGGCCTGTGCGCACGAGGCGGGGCGATCAAGCGTCGATGCAGCGCCGCCGGCCCAGCGAACCGAAGGTGCGGATCGCGCGACCGAGGGAGCGGAGCAGGCGGCCGTGGGGGCGAGCTTTGAACAGCTGTGCGGTACGTGTCACACGCCCGCGGGAGAAGGTCGCACGCCAGGGGTCGCGATGTTGAGAACGCTTTCTCCGCGCGCCATCGTGGCCTCGCTGGAGGACGGGGTGATGCAGGCCGAGGGGGCGGATTTGACCCGCGAGCAGCGCGTTCGGCTGGCCGAGTACGTGACGGGGCGCGCGTACGCTGCGGAGACGTTGCCCGAATCGGCGTTTTGTGCGGACCGCGGGTGGTTTGAAATGGACCCAGGCGCCGTGTCGTCAATGGGGTTCGGCGGGAATCTTGCGGCGACGGGGTTCCAGTCGGCCGCACTGGCCGGTCTGGGGGCCGAAGAGGTGCCGGAGCTGACGCTGCGTTGGGCTTTCGCATTCCCCGACGCGGGCGAGGTGCGGACCAAGCCGACCGTGGTCGGCGACGCGCTGCTGGTTGGCGGCCCGTTCGGCGACGTGCTCGCGCTCGACGCGGCCACGGGGTGCGTGCGATGGCACTTCGAGGCCGACGCGGCGGTACGGGGCGCGGTTCTCGTGGGCGACGGGCCCGAGAGGCGCCCAACCGCCTTTTTCGTGGACTTTCGCACCAACGCCTACGCGCTCGATCTTGCGACGGGCGACTTGCGGTGGAGGTACCGCGTGGGCTGGCACGCCGCGTCCAACGCCACGGGCAGCCCGGCGCTGTACGAAGGTCGCCTGCTGGTCCCCATTTCTTCCTGGGAAGTCGCGGTGTCCGCCGACCCGCGCTACGAATGCTGCACGGCCTCGGGCGCCGTCGCGGCTCTTGACGTGGAGACGGGCGACGTGATCTGGTACCATCGGATAATTCCCGGCTACCCGGAGCGGGCGGGCACGAACGAAATCGGGACGCAGCTCTGGGCCCCGTCGGGTGCGCCGGTGTGGTCTAGTCCCACCGTGGACGCGCGGCGGCGGCTGGTGTACGTCGGTACGGGGGAAAACTACACGCGGCCCACGACCGACAACAGCGATGCGATCGTCGCCGTCGACTTCGACACCGGCGAATTGGCGTGGTCCTTCCAGGCGACCCCGGAGGACGCCTTCAACATGGCGTGTACGTCGCCGCGCTCGTCCCAGAACTGTCCGCAACCGCCGGGACCGGATCTTGATTTCGGCATGTCGCCGATGCTCGTGGAACGGGAAGACGGCAAGGAGATCCTGGTCGTCGGGCAGAAGTCCGGGGTGGTGTGGGCACTCGATCCGGACGACGACGGCGCCGTGTTGTGGTCGACGCGCGTGGGCAAGGGCGGGGCGTTGGGGGGGATCCACTGGGGCATGGCCAGCGACGGTCGGTACGCTTACGCACCCAATTCGGATCGCGGCGCGGTGATCGTAGACGTCAACCCTGAGCGCGGTCCTTCGCCGGGGCTGTACGCCCTGGACCTGATGTCGGGCGAAGTGGCGTGGGCGGCGGCGGCCCCACCCGATGCATGCGAGGGGAAGCCTAGTTGCTTCGCCGCGAACTCGGCGGCGGTGACCGCGATTCCCGGGGTGGTGTTTGCAGGCGGCCTGGACGGGCGCATCCGCGCCCAAGCGAGCGAAGACGGGCGGTTGCTGTGGGAGTTCGACACGACGGGCGTGACCGATACGGTCAACGGCGTTGCTGGCCGGGGTGGCGCCATAGACGGGCCGGGACCGGTGGTGGCGCGCGGAATGCTGTTCGTCAACAGCGGCTATGGCATGTTCGGGCAGATGCCGGGGAATCTGCTGCTGGCGTTTGGGGTTGGGGGGCCGTAGGCAGCCCCCGTCTGCGTCAATACAGGCCGATCGACACCCCTAGCCGCACCGTCAGCAAGTTGGCGTTGCCCACGATCGGGTCCGTGAGCAGGACGCCCCGTCGGTCATGGTCATGGTAGTCGTCGCGGTCGCGCCCATGGCGGTCGTGGCGGTCGCGTCGGTAACGGCCCCCGTAGGGATCGCTGAAATCGACGCTGCCCGGGCCGATCGCGCCATGCGGAAAATACTCCGTCAGCCCGTTGTGCTGGTACGAAGCCGAGAGGTCGAGCGCAATGGGATTGCTGCCGCCACGCACCTCGACCGCGATTCCTGCGCCTCCGACCACCGCCACGTTGTTGTGCCGAAAGCGAATCGCGTCGTCGTCGAACCAGTCCCAATCGTCGTCCCGATCGTGGTATCGGTCGTCGGACTCGTCGGTGCGGATCTCGGTAAGGAAGTGGGAAACGCCGACGGTGCCGAACACGTAGGGCCGCAAGCCTTCGCTCGCGAAGAAAATCTGCGGGCCAGCTCCACCCGAAACGATGGAGTTGGCGACCCACACCCGGTAATCGTAGGGCACGAGCCCGACGTCGCGCGACTCCCTGTAGGAGTCAACGCCGTAGACGGCCACGCCGCCCTCTATCCGCAACGCCAGTCTGCGGTCTTCCGACAGGAAGAGCAGGCCCGCAACCCCCAACCCAGCGCCCAGATCCACTTGGTCGCCGAATTCGCCCACGGGAACCACGGCGTTGGCGTGCACGGAGATCTCGCCGGCGGGATCGCGCCAGAACCCCCGAGATTGGCCGTGCAGCGGCGCGACGAACGCCGCCGTCCAGGCAACGACCGAGGCCAAGACGAAAACAGGCGTCGCGACGTAGGGTTTGGCGTACATTGTGACGTAGGGTCTGGCGTACATTGTCATGGCAGGTTCTCTTGGTTAGCGGATCTGCTTAATCAATATACCCGATCTTGGCCGATCCCCGATCTTGGCCGGCCCGACAAGATCGCCGCCGCCCCCGCGCGGCCCTTCACCCACCACGCGTTCAAGGACGAATGATCGCACGCCGAACGTTCACCCAACTCGCGCTCGCAGCCCTGTTGCTGCCGACCACCGCCTGCACCCAGCGCTCCGAGATCCCGCGCACCCCCACCGGCAATCCCGACCTGAACGGGTTGTGGCAGGCTCTCGGCAACGCGCACTGGGACATCGAGCCGCACGCGGCCCGGCCCGCGCTCGCCATGCAGTCGGGGCCCGTGGTCCCCATCCCCGCAAACGAGGTGGTCGCCCTGGGTGCGGTTGGTTCGGTCCCGTCCGGTTACGGCGTGGTCGAAGGCGGTGAGATTCCCTATCTGCCCGCCGCTCTGGCGCTGCGCGACGAGAACCGCGCCCAATGGCTCGCGCGCGACCCCGAAATCAAGTGCTACCTTCCTGGCGTTCCCCGCGCCACCTACATGCCCTTCCCGTTCCAGATCTTCCAGAGCGAGCACAAGTTCTTCATCGCCTACGAGTACGCCAGCGCCATGCGCGACGTGTACCTCGAAGATCCCGGCACGCCGCAGGTCGATTCGTGGATGGGCCAGTCGCACGGCCGCTGGGAAGACGACACCTTCGTGGTCGAGGTCACGGGTTTCAACGGGCAGACCTGGCTGGATCGCGCCGGCAACCATCACGGACCGAGGCTCAAGGTCACCGAGCGCTACACCATGGTCGGCCCCGATCACATCATGTACGAGGCCGAGCTCGAAGACCCCGAGACCTACGCGCGCCCGTGGACAATCAAAATGCCGCTCTATCGTAATATTGATCCGAACGCCCGGCTGGGACAGTTCAAATGCGTCGAATTCGTTGAGGAGCTGATGTATGGACACCTTCGCAAGAACCCCATCCGTCGCTAAACCGGCGCGGGACGCCCCGGCTGCGCCTGCGCAAGGCCGACCACCCCGCACGGCCACGCTGGCAGGCCGCATGGCCCCCTTGGTCGCGCTGCTCGCGCTTGCCGCCCCCCTGCCCTCGGCCGCGCCCAGCCAATCGGCGCCTCAAGCGCCCGCCCCCAACTGGGAGCCGCCGCGCACGCCCGACGGCCGTCCCGACCTGCAAGGCAACTGGACCAACGCCACGGTCACGCCCATTCAGCGCCCCGATGGCCGCGACCCGGTCTATACCTGGGAGGAAGTGGCGCGCATCGAAGGCCGCGTCGTCGACGCCCGGGCCGAGGCTTACCAGGACAGCGACCCCGACCGCGAAGCGCCGCCCGTGGGCGGCACGTTCACCGGCGATCCCCGCTTCGACGCGGCTTCGGGCGGCACCGGCGGCTACAACGCCTTCTTCATCGACGCCGGCGAGCGCGTCGCGATCTTCAACGGCGAGCCCCGCACCTCGCTGATCGTCGATCCGCCCGACGGACGGGTCCCGGAGCTGAGCGACGAGGGTCGGGCGCGCTTCATGGAACGGCGCAGCGCCGCGCAACGGTTCGGCGCATACGACAACCCCGAGAATCGGCCGCTCGCCGAACGCTGCATCATGTCGTTCGGGTCGAACGCCGGGCCGCCGATGCTGCCGAACTACTTCTATAACAACAACTACACGATCGTGCAGACGCCCGACCACGTGATGATCATGACCGAGATGGTGCACGACGTGCGCATTGTGCGAATGGGGGAGCCGCAACGGCTGCCCGCCCACATCCGCCCGTGGATGGGCGACTCGTGGGGCCACTGGGCGGGAGACACGCTGGTCGTCGAGACCACCAACCTTCATCCCAACCAAACCCTCCAGGGCATACCGCCGTCCGAGGAAATGAGAGTGGTCGAACGCTTCACCAGAGCCGACGAAAACACGCTCAACCACGAGTTTACGGTTGATGATCCGCGCATGTTTGCCGAGACTTGGAGTGGTGAAGTGCCGTTTACGCGGCTGGACGGGCTGGTCTACGAGTACGCCTGTCACGAGGGCAACTACGCGCTGGAGAACGTGTTGCGAGGCGCCAGGGCGCAGGAACGGAGATAGGGGCAACGATGCGATTTTGGAACGATTGGAAGGGTCGGATTGCGGGCAAGCGTCCAGACGATCGGGCAGTGCGCGCGGGAGAATCGGCGGGCGCATGGCTCGCGTTCGGCGCGGGCGTGGTTGCGCTCATCGCGCTGGCGGTGGCTGCTCCAGTGGTGGCGCACCACGCGTTCGGGGCTGAATTCGACCGCAACGCGCCGGTCAAGTTGCAGGGCAGGATCGTCAAGCTGGAGTGGGTGAATCCGCACACCTGGATACACCTCGAAATCGAGAACCCGGACGGGTCGACCGAGGTGTGGGCCGTCGAGGGCGGGACCCCCAACGTGTTGCTGCGGCGAGGATTGCGTCGGGACTGCCTTGAGCCCGGCACCGAGATCATCGTGGACGGCTATCAGGCCAAGGATCATTCGCTCAAACGGGCCAACGGTCGCGACGTGACCTTCACCGACGGGAGCAAGATCTTCCTGGGTTCGTCGGGCACGGGGGCGCCCTACGACGAAGAGCTGCTCAAGGCGCGGCGCCAGCAAGGGCGCTGTTGAAGCTTCGCAACGTCGCCATCATCGCGCACGTCGATCATGGCAAGACAACCCTGGTCGACCAGATGTTTCGGCAAGCCGGGGTCTTTCGCGCCGGTCAGGAAGTCGGCGAACGCATTCTCGATTCCAACCCCCTGGAGCGCGAGCGCGGCATAACGATCCTGGCCAAGAACACCGCCGTGGAATGGGGCGGGGTCAAGATCAACATTGTGGATACGCCCGGGCACGCCGACTTCGGCGGCGAGGTGGAGCGCATTTTGCGCATGGTCGACGGGGTGCTGTTGCTGGTGGACGCCGCCGAGGGACCCATGCCGCAGACTCGCTTCGTCACCCGCAAGGCGCTGGCGCTGGGGCTGTTGCCCGTGGTCGTGATCAACAAGGTGGATCGCGCCGATGCGCGGCCCGAAGAGGTGCACGACGAGGTGCTCGAGCTGCTCATGGACCTGGAGGCCAGCGACGAACAGCTGGACGCGCCGTTTCTGTACGCGGCGGGGCGCAACGGGTGGGCTTCGCGAGACCCGCAACGCGACGTCGACCGTGACTTGACCGCGCTCTTCGAGACCATCGTGGACCACATACCGCCGCCGCGGGTGGATCCCGACGGCCCGTTCCAGATGCTGGCGTCTACGCTCGACCATTCGCCCTACGTGGGGCGGATCGCCATCGGGAGGGTCGAGCGCGGGGCGGTGCGGATGGGGCAGCGCGTGCTGCGATTGGCGCCGTCCGGAGACGCGGCCACGGTCGCCGACTCGGCGGCTGGATCGGGGATGCGGGGCACGAGCGCGGCCCCGCGCGTCACCGGGCTGTACACGTTTTCCGGGCTCGACCGCGTGGACATCGACGTGGCCCGTGCCGGCGACGTCGTGGGGCTTGCGGGCGTGGCCGGGATCGAAATCGGCGACACGCTCACCGACCCGCGTGTTCCCGAGCCCTTGCAGGGAATCAAGGTGGAAGAGCCGACCATCGCCGTGGACTTCGTGGTCAACGACTCGCCGTTCGCCGGGAACGCGGGAAAGTACGTGACCACGCGACAACTGCGCGACCGCTTGCGCCGCGAGCTCGAGCACAACGTGGCGCTCCGCGTGGCCGACACCGCGCGTCCCGACACGTTCGCCGTGAGCGGGCGCGGCGAGCTCCACCTCACGATCCTCATGGAGACCATGCGGCGCGAGGGCTACGAGTTTCAGGTCTCGCGGCCACGCGTGATTACGCGCACCGGGCCGGACGGCGAGCGCCTGGAGCCGTACGAAGAGGTGGTGGCCGAAGTGCCTGCGGAGCGAGCCGGCACGGTGATCGAGAAGCTGGCTCGTCGTCGGGGCACGCTGGTGGCCATGAAGCCGATTGGCGACGCCGCGACGACTCGCCTGGAGCTCTCCGTTCCCGCGCGGGGCCTCTTCGGCTATCGCAGCGAGTTTCTCACCGATACGAAGGGCGTCGGGCTCCTCCACCATAGATTCGACCGCTGGGATCGCTGGGCGGGGGCGATTTCAGGACGCGGACGCGGGGCCATGGTGGCCGATCGGGCGGGCAAGGCGGTGGCGTTCGCGATTTTCGGGTTGCAGGAACGGGGCGTTATGTTCGTGGCGCCCGGCATGGACTGCTACGAAGGCATGATCGTGGGCGAAAGCGCGCGCACCGGCGACCTGGACGTCAACGTCAGCCGCACCAAGAAGCTCACCAATATGCGCGCGGCTGCCGCCGACGAGAACGTGCGTCTTGAACCGCCCCTGCGCATGACGCTGGAGCAGGCGCTCGACTTCATTGGCGACGACGAGCTGATCGAGATTGTGCCCAACGCGATCCGTCTGCGCAAGCGTGTGTTGGGCAAGACGTTGCGGCGCAAGGCGGCGCGGCGGCGGTAGGGGGCGCGGTGGCAGGGGGCGCGGTGGCAGGGGGGCGCGGGACTTCCGTCAGGAAAACCCGATCCAGCGCCCGGCGGCGGCCACGGTAAACCACAGGGCCAGCGAGACGGCTCCCGTAAGACGGCCCGTCGCGCTGGGGGAATCGCTTTCGCCGTCGCCTTCGCGCTGGAGGGTTTCTTCGCGGCGCAGGACTCGGTCGCGCACCGAGAAGGTGAAGGTCAGAGCGATGGGAAGCGTCGCCATCTTGACCCAGAACGACGTGTTGTAGTAGGCCTTGATCGCTTCCGAGAGGAACAGCGGGACGCCGGTCGCAATCAGCAACGCCACCGCGCCCAGGAGCCACGGGCGGGCACTGCGCGCCAGTTGTGGTGCGGGTTGGCCAGTCAGACCCACGCCGAGCAGCCTGAGATCGACGACGAGCAGGGCCCCGCCCAATATGCACAAGCCGATCAGGTGCACGGCCTCGAGGATCGGGAAGGCCCATACCGAATCGCTGACCGCCCGGCCGATCCACGTCGATTGGCACCATTGGAAGAACGGCTCGAACACGGCCTACTCGGCTCCCGCCGCCGCCAAGTTGCAGCCCGCCAACCAGTTCACCCAGTCGGGCTGCGGTTGCAGATCGCAGTCGAACCAGTTGTACGCGATCAGGCGTCCCGTAACGACGACTGCCGCCCAGGCCGCAAGCGACACGGCGCCGGCAATGCGGGCGGCGCGCGGCGGCTTGGCATCGCGTCCCCAGTCGGCGGCGCTGCGGTGCGCTCCCCGGTGAAAGATCGCGGCGTTCGCGCCGGCGAGGACCAGGACGAGGACCTTGACGCGGAAAAACACGTTGTGGTAGTACCGAAGCGGTTGCGAGTAGAACAACAGGAGCCCCGTCGCCACCATGATCGCGAAGCCGACCCGCGTCCACGGCAGCATGCGTCCCGTGAAGTCCGTAACCGGCGTCTTGCGAAAGGCGATCCCGACGAGCCGCAGATCCATCATGATCGTGGTGCCGACGAACAGGCCAAGCGTGAGGACGTGCGTCGATTCGATCAGCGGCCACGCGTACAGCGATTCCAGCAACGCCACGCTCCACGGCGTTTCGCCCAGCCACCCCAGGAAGCGTACGATCACGGCACGATTACGGCACGTGGTTGGGACGCAGCGTCTCGACGGCGTATGCGGCGTGGCACCCGGTGCAGACAAGATACACGTCGCCGCCAACCTCGAACACGGCGTCGGGATCGCGGCTGCGGGCGGCGTCCACCGCGCGCTTGCCTACGTCGAGCATCGCGCGGGACATGGCCATCCAGTGACCCCTGCCCTGGGCGCGATGCTCCAACATCAGGAGGTTGCCCGATTCAGCCAGCACGAGCGCCGCGTTTTCCACCGCTTCCCAGGCCTCGGGCGTCTGCGGCTCGACATGGCGGGTTCCTTCCAGGTCGACGATCACGCCGACGGCGTCCCAGTAGGTTTCGGCGGCCGGCTCAATTATCGACAGCATGAGCTCCTTCGAGTCGGCGACGGCCTCGAAGGGAGGGGGCGCGGGGTCGTCGGCGCAGGCGCCGGGCCACGCCAAGGCAAGCGGCAACCAGACGAGCGGCAGGCAGGCGCGGGTACGACGCCTCAGGACGGAAAAGCTCGTTTAAAAGTGGTCAATGTCATTTCCAGTTCCATCGCTTCCGTGCCACGCTGATGCTTCTAACGTCGCGCCAGGTGTTGATGTGTGCAAGCCGTTATCCCCATGTTCCAGAACCCGATTCCGCACCACCACGTCACCGTTCACGTCAGAAAGTCCCCATGATGGCACCAAGTCGCCCCGCACGCCCAATCTGCACCTCCCTCGCCCCCCTCCCGGCCTGCCTGTTGGCCGCGGCCGCGCTCGTCGCCCATCCCGCCGTCGCATTTCCCGCCGTCGCACAGAACGTGGGCTGGCCGCAGCACGGACGCGACGCCGCCGAGACCCGCTTCAGCCCACTCGACGAGATCAACGCGGACAACGTCGGCCGCCTGGCCCCCGCGTGGAGCTGGGAGATCCCGAAGACGGGCGCGCGCCTCGAGACCACGCCCCTGATCGTGGACGGCATCCTTTACGGAACCGGCGCATTCAGCTTCGTCTTCGCCCTGGACGCGGCGACCGGCCAGGAAATCTGGCGGTGGGACCCCGCAATCCCGCACGAGACGAACGGAGGCCCTCGCACCTGCTGCGGCGACGTGAATCGCGGCGCGGCGCTCGACGGCGAGCGGCTGTTCGTCGGCCTGCTCGACGGTCGGCTGGTGGCGCTGGATCGCACCGACGGGTCGGTTCTTTGGACCACGCAAACCACCGAACCCGGCTCGGACTACACCATCACGGGCGCTCCGCGGGTCGTCGGCAACGCGGTGGTCATCGGCAACGCGGGAGCCGAGTACGGCGTGCGTGGATTCGTCACGGCCTACGACGTCGCGACGGGCGAGCAGATGTGGCGCACGCACACCATTCCAGGGAACCCCGATGATGGATTTGAGAGCGACGCCATGCGCGCGGCGGCCGAAACCTGGACTGGCGAGTGGTGGGTTGCCGGCGGCGGAGGGACGGTCTGGGACGCCATGGCGGTGGACGCCGACGCGCACATGCTCTACATCGGCACGGGCAACGGGTCGCCCTGGAACCGGGACAATCGCAGTCCGGGCGGTGGCGACAACCTCTACCTCTCGTCCATCCTGGCGCTCGACCCGGACGACGGCGCCATTCAGTGGCACTATCAGACCACGCCCGGCGACGACTGGGACTACACGGCGACCCAGCCGCTCATGCTCCTCGACCTGGAGATCGACGGTCGCGACCGAGAGGTCGTGGTGCAGGCGCCCAAGAACGGATTCTTCTACGTCGTCGACCGGCACACCGGCGAGCTGATCTCTGCCGAGGCGTTTGCCGACGACCTTACCTGGGCCACCGAGGTCGATCTGCAATCCGGGCGCCCGGTCGAGACCCCCGAAGCCCGCTACGGCATGACCGGCACGCCAGTCTATCTGGCTCCGGGTCCGCGCGGCGCCCACAACTGGCACACCATGTCGTGGAACCCAGCGGCCGGGCTCGTGTACATCCCCGCCACCAACAACAACTCCTATTACGAGAAGTCTCCGGCGTTCGACTACCAACCCGGGATCTGGAACACGGGCACCGTGCGCGAGAACACGGGACAGCGCCCGCCCCGGCCCGAGCTCGCGGGACCCCCCAATCTCCTTCTCGCCTGGGACCCGGTCGAGAACGCCGAGGCGTGGCGCGTGGTGGCGCAGGGCGGCCACGGCGGCACCCTGTCTACCGGCGGCGACCTCGTATTCTGGGGTACCGGCACCCGTCTGGTCGCCCTGGACGCGCACTCCGGTGCCGAACTGTGGTCGGCGGAGGTGGGTCGCGGCGCGGGATCGCCCGTCACGTATGCGCTGAACGGACGGCAGTACGTAACGGTCGCGGCCGGCTTGACCGCGGGTGGCGGGGCGCCACGAGTCTGGACCTACGCGCTCGACGAAGACGCCGGCGACGAGGCGGCGGCGCAGACGTGGACCACCGCCGCACCCGAAGCGGTGGGCTTGTCCAGCGAGGTTCTGGCCGAGATCGGCCCTGCCATGCAGGGGCTCGTCGATCGCGAAGTCACCGCCGGCGTCATGACCCTCGTGGCACGGCGGGGAGAGATCGTGCACTGGGACGCCCAAGGCTGGCGGGTGCGCGATGACGACGTGCTTCAGCCCGACGACGTCTTCCGCATCTACTCCATGACCAAACCGGTCACGAGCGTCGCCGCCATGATGCTCGTGGAACAGGGCCTGCTGTCGCTCGACGACGAGCTCGGCGGCGTGATCCCGGCCTTTGCCGACGCGCAGGTATACGAAGACGGCGGCACGCGGCCCCCCAGCCGCCCCATCCTCGTTCGCGACCTGTTGCTGCACACGTCGGGACTCACTTACGGCATCTTCGGCAACAGCCCGGTGGACTCATTGTACGCCCGCACCCTCGAAGTGCTGTCCACGGGCACGGGCAGCGATCTCGAGACGAGGGTGGGCACCATCGCGTCGCTCCCGCTCATCGACGATCCGGGCGCGCGCTGGAACTACAGCGTGTCGACCGACGTGCTGGGGCGCGTCGTCGAAGTCGTCTCGGGACAGTCGCTGGACGCATTCTTTCGGGAGCGGATCTTCGAACCGCTGGGCATGCACGACACCGGCTTCCGCGTCCCGGCCGACGAAGCGGACCGACTGGTGGCGATGTACGCCCGCACGGAGGACGACCTGGTACCGGCCGGCTCTCCCGGCGACGACCCGTTCATGCGCCCGCCGGCGTGGTTTTCCGGCGGCGGCGGCCTCGTTTCGTCGGCGCGCGACTACTTCCGCTTCTCCCAGATGCTGCTCAACGAGGGCGAGCTCGACGGGACGAGGCTTCTGGACCCCGAAACGGTGCGCTCGATGACGCGCAACCATCTGCCCGACGAGCTGACCCCCATCTCGGGAGGCGGCCCCAACAGCGGCTTCGGTCTCGGCTTCGCCGTCTCGCTGGGAGACAACGCGGGAACGTATTCGTGGTCGGGGATCGCCAATACGCATTTCTGGATCGATCCCGAAAACGAGATCGTAGCGATGGCCTGGACGCAGCTTCAGCCTTACGGCGGCGCGCCGTTGAATCGCATACTGCGCCGTATCGTGTACGACGCGATTCGGAACCCGCAGTAGCCCCGCGGGGACCGGCTACTCCCCTGCTTCCACCTGCTGCGGCAACGTTGTCAGTTCCAACACCTTGAAGCGGCGGGGGCCCACCGGCAGTCGCACGGTCACCTCGTCGCCCTCTCTGGCGCCCAGTAGCCCTCGACCGATCGGCGAATCCAGCGAAATGTGACCCTTCTCCAGGTCGATATAGTCGCCCGCGACGATCGTGAAGGTGTTCTCGATGCCCATGGCGCGATCACGCACGCGCACACGCGACCCGAATCCCACCCTGTCCGCCGGGATGTCGTCCACGCTGATCTTGGAGATTTCGGACATGCGCCAAGCCAGATGCCCGATCCGCGCCTGCACGAACTGCTGGCGTTCCAGGGCCGACTTGTATTCCGCATTCTCGCGCAGGTCGCCCAGCTCGACCGCCTTCTTGATCCGATCCGGGAGCTCGACGTTCAGCTCGTGCGTAAGGGCTTCGACTTCCGCGGATATCTTCGACTTGATTTCTTCCAGCATGGCGCCTCGCTCCTTCCTTATGGTTCCAGTTGGTTATCGGCCCGGGAGTTCCAACTCGCGCATGACGGCAGTCATGTCGCCACCCGTCACGTTAACGTGCCCAAGCTTGCGTCCCGGGCGGGGGGTCTTGCCGTAGAGATGAATGTGCGCGCCCGGGATCGCCGCCACGGCATGCACGTCGGGCAGCTGGCCTAGAATGTTGACCATCGCCGTGGGCTCCACGGACGGCATGTCGGCAAGCGGCATGCCCGTTACCGCCCGGACGTGGTTTTCGAACTGGCTCGTCCCCGCCCCGTCGAGCGTCCAATGGCCCGAATTGTGCACCCGCGGCGCCATCTCGTTGGCGACGAGGCGGCCGTTGACCTCGAACAGCTCGATCGCGAGCACGCCGACGTAATCCAACCGGTCCATAACGCGGGTCGCGAGCCGTGCGCCCTCCCGTTGCAGCGCAGGCGAGAGGTCTGGGGCGGGGGCGTAGCTCGCGCGCAGAATCCCGTCGCGATGGTGGTTTTCAGTGAGGGGGTAGAAGGCGTCGGAACCGTCGCGTCCGCGTACCGCCAGCACGCTGAGCTCGCGGTCGAAGAACACAAATCGCTCGGCAATGAGTCCGGCGCTCTTAGGGGCGCTCGTCGCCAGGAGTCGCTTGACCGCTGCGACCGCCTCGTCGGCAGTCTTCACGAGCGCCTGCCCCTTGCCGTCGTAGCCCAACCGGCGCGTCTTGACGACGGCGGGCAGATCGGTCACGGCGAGCGCTTCCTCGACATCGGCAACGTCGTCGATTCGGCGAAAGGGGGTGGTGGGGATCCCCAGCTCCCGAAACATGCGCTTCTCGGCAAGTCGGTTCTGGGCAACTCGCAAGGCGGCGGGCGGGGGCAGCGCCGGCAGCCGCGCGGCCAAGCGCTCCGCGCTGTTCGCGGGCACGTTCTCGAACTCGTACGTCACGACATCGGAGGCCGCGATGAGCGCGTCCAGTCCTTCCTCGTCGTCGTATGCGGCCCGAATCACCGTCCCGAGACCGGCGACCGGCGGGTTGGGCGACGGCTCCAGGAACGTGAAGCGGTGACCCAGTGGCATGCCCTCCAGCGCGAGCATGCGACCCAGCTGCCCGCCCCCCAGTACGCCGACCCTCACTCTGGAGGCGGCAGGCTCGGGTCCTGGTCGGCGAGCACCGCCTGTGTTCTCGCGTCCGCGTGGGCCCGTACGGCTTCCCGAATCGCCGGGTCGGCATGGCCCAGAAGTCTGGCAGCCAGCAACGCGGCGTTGGTGGCGCCCGCCACCCCGATCGCGAGCGTTCCCACCGGTACGCCCCCAGGCATCTGCACAATCGAAAGCAGCGAATCGAGCCCGTTCAGGGCGCGCGACTGTACCGGCACGCCCAGCACCGGCAACACCGTCTTCGCCGCGACCATCCCGGGCAGGTGCGCGGCCCCACCCGCCCCCGCGATGATGACCTGCAGTCCGCGTTGTTCGGCGCTCGCAGCGTATTCGAACAGCAGGTCCGGCGTGCGGTGCGCCGAGACCACCTGCACTTCGTGGGGAACGCCCAGTGTCGCGAGCGTGTCGGCGGCGTGCTTCATCGTGCTCCAGTCGCTGCGGGAACCCATGATCACGCCAACAAGGGGCGGGGAAGCGGGGGTGGGGGAGGGTGGCGGCGTCAAAGCCATTCGCAGGTGTCTCGGCGGCAGGGAAGATCGGATCCGGCTAGCGGAGCACGCACCTTGTGTTCGGTGTGGCCCGCGGCACGACTGTGGGTTCAGGAATCTACGTTATCCGGGCGAAACGAGGCGTCATTTCGGCACCGCACTCGCCTACTACCCGACCCTCACCACAAAGTTCCGCTTCTTCCCCACCCGCACGATCACGTAGCGATCCTCGATCGGGTCGCCCTTCCCCACCACCCTGCCCATCGCGGCCACCCTGCGCCCATTCAGGTACACGCCCCCGCCGCGAATCAGGCGTCGCGCTTCGCCGCGCGACTTGGTCATGCCGGCGTCGGCCATGAGAACCGCGAGGTCCACGCCGTCCTCGAGCGTGGACCGGGCCAGGGTGGTCGAGGGCACGTCGGCGAAGATCTCGGCGATGTCGACCGCCCCCAGCCCGTCCAGGCTCCCCCCGAACAGCACCCTCGATGCGCGCACGGCGCGGTCCAGGCCGTCGGCGCCGTGCACGACCCGCGTCATCTCCGCCGCCAGCGTGCGCTGCGCCCGGCGCTGGTGCGGGGTCTCGGCGACGGCGCGGACACGCTCGTCCACGGCCACCCTGTCCAGCAGCGTGAACATCTTGAGATACCGGATTACGTCGCGGTCGTCGGTATTCAGCCAGAACTGGTAGAAGCGATAGGGCGACGTGCGCGCCGGGTCCAACCACACCGTACCGGCCTCGGTCTTGCCGAACTTCACGCCGCTGGCCGACTCGACGAGCGGAAACACGATCCCGTGGCAGCGCGGCCCCCCCATACGCCGCACAAGGTCGATTCCGGCCGTGATGTTGCCCCATTGGTCGGTGCCGCCCATTTGCAGGGTGCAGCCGTAGCGGCGGTTCAGCTCCCAAAAATCGTAAGCCTGCATCAGCTGGTAGCTGAACTCGGTGAACGAAATCCCCGTTTCTTCGTCGGCAATCCGGCGTCGCACGGACTCCTTGCGCAGCATGGCGTTGACTGAAAAATGCTTGCCCACGTCGCGCAAGAAGTCAACCAGCGTCAATTTGTCCAGCCAGTTAAGGTTGTTCTCCATGCGGGCGGGTGCGACGCGGCAATCAAAGTCCAGAAAATGCGCAAGTTGTTTATGAAGTGCGGCGGCATTCGCTTCGGCCCGGGCTCGGTCCAGCAGCAGGCGTTCCGTCGCCTTCCCCGAGGGATCGCCGATGAGACCGGTGCCGCCACCCACCAACGCAATGGGACGGTGGCCGGCGCGTTGCAAGTGCACCAGCCCCATGATCGGCACCAGGGACCCCACGTGCAACGACGACGCGGTCGGATCGAAGCCGATGTACCCGGTCACCTGCTCGGCCGCCAAGGCCGCCGCGGCGTGTGCGGTCGCGTCGGCCAGCAGGCCGCGCCAGCGCAGTTCCTCGATCATGTCGCTTTCCTTCCGAACAGATGGACGGCCTCGGACCGCATGGTCTTCCCGGTGAGCGTGCGCGGCAGCGCATCGACCACGCGTATGCGGGTGGGGCAGCGGCCCCGCGCCAGACGCGCCCGGCAGTAACGGTCGATCCGGTCGGGCGTGACCGACGAAGCGTCGCCCTCGACGACCGCGGCCACCACCTCGCCCCAATCGTCGTCGGGCAACCCCACCACCATCGCTTCGCGGACGCCGGGCAGCGCCTCGATCACGCCCTCGACCTCGGCGGGACTCACGTTGACGCCGCCGCTTACGATCATCGCGTCTGCGCGTCCCTCGATCCAGACTAGGCCGTCGTCGTCTATGCGGCCCAGGTCGCGGGTCGAGAACCACCCGTCGCGATCGATGGGAAGCCGCTCGGGGCGGGCTTCGGGGCCACGCACCACCGTGGACGCCAGGGTGGGGCCACGGACCGCGAGCGTCGCACCTCGGGCCGCCCGCGTCGCGCGCTGCGGCGGCCGCGCCACCCTGACCTCGATCCCGCGCAGCGGACGCCCCGCCGTTCCGGGATGGCGCCGCGCAAGCTCGGGCGGGGCCGTGGCCACCTGCGATGCCGTCTCGGTCATGCCCCAGGTCGTCGCGACCGGGAGCCCGACGGCCCAGGCTTCTTCGAGAAGCGCGACGGGCGCCGCCGCGCCGCCCACCAGCACGCAGCGCAACGCGGGGTGCGCTTGGCGACCATCGAGCCGGTCGAGGATTCGGCGCAGCATGACCGGCACGACGGCAAGATGCGTAAGTCCGCCGCGCAGCACCGTCCGGGCCACGGACGTCGCGTCGAACGAGGGCCACAGCCGGACCGAGGCCCCGATCATCACGGCACGCGTCACCAGCGACAGCCCCCCGACGTGTCCGAGCGAAAGGCACAGCCCCCACGCGTCGTGCGCACTGAGCCGAAGGCGACCCCCAACCGCTGCGGCCGAAGCGGCAAAGGCGTCATGCCGAAAGCCGAACGCCTGGGGTGGACCCGAGGATCCCGAGGTCAGGACGTACGCGATTGCTTGTGTAATGGGGACGCGGACGTTGGGTGCGCTGTCGGCGGCCGGCCCATCGGACAACGTCTGCAACGTCCGATTGTCAATGTGCAACCTGGACTTGACGAGTCGTCGCGCCCGATCCGATTCGGGCGAAGTCAAGCCTTCGTGCAGCGGCACGGCAACGCATCCGGCTCGCCACAGTGCAAAGAGCGCCGCAATGGCGTCGGGGCAAGGAGTGGCCTGGAGCGTGACCGCGTCGCCCCGCGCTGCCCCCAGATCCGGCAGCTTGGCCGCGAAGGCCGTCGCGCGGCGGTCGAGGTCGCGGTAGGAGAGCCGTTCATCGTGCTGGACAATGGCCGTGGCCGCCGGCGTCCATCTCGCTCGCCGCGCCAGATCGTCGGCGGGAGTCAAAACGCACCGATGGGCCGGGCGGCGCCCATGAACGCACCCACGCAGAGACCGGCGCCGTACAACGCGACGGCGCGCGCGGTGAGTCCCAGGGCCGGGTTTAGGGTGCGACGATCCGCGGTGGCGGGCGCGCGGTACAGCGCGAGAATGCGCGCGGCCGCCGGGACGCATGGCACGAGGGCGAGCAGGGAGAGGCAGACCCAGAGCGACCAGTCCAGGAACGCGACGCCCGCAATCGGCGCCGCAGCGCCCGCAGCGAGGCACGCAAAGTACTGCTTCACCGTGAAGCGGTCGCCGAAGCGCACGGCCAGGGTGCGTTTGCATGCCGCCGCGTCGGTTTCGCGATCGCGCAGGTTGTTCACCACCAGCATGGCCGTGCTGAGCATGCCGAGGCCGACCCCGGCCAGGATCGCGTCGGGCGACCATGCGCCCGCCTGCACGTAGAAGGTGGTCGCGGTGGCCACGGGGCCGAAGAAGACGAAGACGAAGAGATCTCCCAAGCCGTTGTACGCCAACGGATAAGGCCCTGCCGTGTAGCCAACGGCCATGAGGAGCGCGAGAAGGCCGATCGCGACGACGGGCCAGCCGCCGATCGCAACCAGATAGACCCCGGTCGCGAAGGCCAGCGCCAATGCCGCCACCATGCCCCGAAACACGGCCTCGGGAGACAGGATGCCCGCCTGGGTTACGCGCACTGGACCCAGGCGCTGGTCCGTGTCGCCGCCCTTTGCGAAGTCGTAGTAGTCGTTCGCGAGATTGGTGGCGATCTGTATGAGAAGCGCCCCCACCAAGGCGGCGGACGCAGGCCACCGGGCGAAGACCCCCTCGGCCGCGGCGAAGCCCGAGCCCGCCACGACGGGCGCGACGGCTGCCGAGAGCGTGCGCGGACGCGTTGCGAGAATCCACGCGCGGGTACGCGTCATCGCGGTGCCGTCGGGGTCGTCGGCGTCACCAGGGCAGCCACGGGTACTTGCGGAAGTCCGGTTTGCGCTTCTGCAGGTAGGCGTCGCGACCTTCCTGACCCTGTTCGGTCATGTAGAACAGCAGTGTGGCGTTGCCTGCCAGCTCCTGCAATCCCGCCTGCCCGTCCACGTCGGCGTTGAAGGCGGACTTGAGAAGCCGAATCGCCAGCGGGCTGTGCTCGAGGATCCGCTGCGCCCACCGGAACCCCTCGTCTTCGAGCTCATCCACCGGAACGACCTTGTTCACCAACCCCATCTCGAGCGCTTCGGCAGCGTTGTACTGGCGACACAGGTACCAGATCTCGCGCGCCTTCTTCTGGCCCACGATCCGCGCCAGATACGACGACCCGAACCCGCCGTCGAAGCTGCCCACCTTGGGGCCGGTCTGACCGAAGACCGCGTTGTCGGCGGCAAGCGTAAGGTCGCACACGACGTGCAGGACGTGGCCCCCGCCGATGGCGTACCCGGCGACCAGCGCAATGACCGGCTTGGGCATGGTGCGGATCAACCTCTGGAGCACCAGAACGTTCAGGCGCGGTACGCCGTCCCCGCCGACGTAGCCCGCGTCGCCTCGCACGCGCTGGTCGCCGCCCGAGCAGAAGGCGTACTTGCCGTCCTTGGCGGGGCCCTCTCCAGTGAGCAGCACGACGCCGATGGACGGATCCTCGTTGGCGTCGTTGAAGGCGTCCAGAAGGTCGAAAAGGGTTTCGGGCCGGAATGCGTTGCGCACTTCCGGTCGGTTGATGGCGATGCGCGCAACGCCGTCGCGCTTCTTGTACGTGACGTCTCCGTAGGACTTGGCCGTCTGCCAGGTCGTGGCGGTCATGGTCTGCCTCGGTTCAGGAATTCTCTCAGGCGACGCGTCACGCGCTCGTCGACCTCTTCGTGTCGGAGCCGGTTCGCGTCGCGATCCGTGCGCACTCTGATCACTTCCGTTCCGGGACGAGCCACCGCCGCGGCGACCGCCTCGGCCAGCTCGTCCGGCGCGGTCGCGTCGGTGAAGGGCAACCCGTACATCCGGGCCGCGTGGCGAAAATCGAGACCGTGCGGCGTCGCGAAGTACGGCGTAAAGACCGGCTCGAACTTGCGAATCGGAAGCATATGGAAGATACCGCCGCCGTCGTTGTCGATCACGACGAAGACGACGTTGAGGTCGGGGTCGCGGGCCGCAAGCAGCCCGTTCATGTCGTGGTAGAACGCGATGTCGCCGACCAGCGCGACCATCGGCCAAGCGCCGCCCGCCGCGCAGCCGAGCACGCTGGAGATCACGCCGTCGATGCCGCTGGCTCCCCGGTTCCCCAGCACTTGCAACCCGCTTGGCACGGGCCGGGCGAAGGCGTCGACGTCCCGCACCGGCATGGAAGAAGACGCGAAGAGGGTCGCCCCGGTGGGAAGCGACTCCACCAACGCGGCGGCGTAGTCGCCTTCGTGATCGGGCTGCAGCGGACATTCGTCGATCGCGGCCCACGTTGCAGCCTCGAGGCCGGTCCAGCGCATGAGCCACGACGTCGGTGGCGACGAGTTGTGGACCGTCCCGCCGTCGGCGAGTCGGTCGAGCATGTACGCCGCCGGGGCGTGGATGTAGTGGTCGGCCAGGCGCTGATGGTCCTTCCGATGCGCGCCGTCGTCGATCACGACCTGGGTCGCCGTCGTCCACTGGGCGAGCGCCGCTTCCGCTGCGGCGGACGTGGGGGTGCGGCCCACCCGGATGACGAGATCGGGCCTGTACCGCTCGACGACCGTCGGAATCCGGAGGAAATGGGAATAGCCGCCCAGAATGGGGACGGGCGAAGCCCCTGCGATTCCCGGATCGAATCGTGCCCCGGAAAGAGGGTCGGCGAAGGTCGGAATCCCGTGAGCGAGCGCGAAACGGACGATCGCCGGACCGTCCCGCCCAGGATCGACCGCAGGTCCCGCCACCAACAGTGGTCGGCGAGCCACGCTCAGGCGATGGGCGAGTGCGGCCAGGTGGCCTTCGCCACGGCGCCTTGCCGTGCCTTCGCGCCGCGACGCGTCGAGCGTAACCTCGCGGTCCGTGCGCGCGACGACCTCGGCCAGACCGGAACCCGGGATCTCGCCAGGCGCGGCCAAACCCAGCGCCGCGGCCGACGCGGGTTCAAGCGGTTTGTCGAAAGGCACGTTGAGATGCACGGGACCGCCCGGCGGTCCCAACGCGTGGCGACACGCCCGTCGCGCGGTCTCGCGGGGCGAGTCGGGGCGCGCGCCTTCCAGTCGCTGAGGCGAAGGATCCGGCAGATCAGCTTCAAACCGCACGCGGTCGCCGAATATGCGCGGCTGCACAATCGTCTGGTTGGCGTCCGCCCCGCGCATGCGCCGCGGACGATCCGCCGTGATCAGCACCATGGGCACGTCGGAAAGGTCGGCCTCGACGACCGCCGGCAGCAGGTTGGCAACGGCGGTGCCCGAAGTGGTGATCACCGCTGCCGGACTCAGGTAGGTGCGTCCGTAGCCAAGCGCGAAAAAGGCGGCGGAGCGTTCGTCAAGATGCACCCGCGCGTTCAGTCCCGCAAGCGACCGCGCAGCCAGTACCAGCGGCCCCGAGCGCGACCCGGGAGCGATCTCCACCTCCTCGACCCCGAACTCCATGAGCGCCACCAAGATGGCACGGGCCCAGGCAAAGTTGAGCGCGCCTTTTTCCACGCGCTGCCTAGCCCGTCCCCGCAGCGGTCCCCGCCGCCGCGCCTTCGCGCACCCTCGCGCGGGCAATCGCGCGCAATACCGGTCGCAACTTCAGCTCGGTCTCGTCCCATTCCAGCGCCGGATCGGACCGTCGCACGATCCCGGCCCCGGCGAACAGTCGCCAACGGTCGTGGGAACGCACCGCGGATCGGAGCGCCGGCACGAACATCCCAGCCCCGGAAGCGTCGAACCAGCCCACGGGTCCGGCGTACCAGCCCCGATCGAACGCTTCGCCGCTGGCGATGACCGAGAGTGCAACCTCGCGCGGAATCCCGCAGACCGCCGGCGTCGGATGCAACGAATCAAGAATCTCCAGGAGGGACAAGCCCGACGGCGCCTTCGCGGCGATCTTGGTCTCCAGATGTTGAATTCGGGCCAAGGCCAGGACGTGAGGTTCGATGTCTCGTTGCACCCTACATCCCAGCGCGCCGAGCCGTTCCACGATGTCGCGAACCACGAAGTCGTGCTCGGCTCGGTCCTTGTCGCTGTCGAACAGCGCGCGCGCCAGCTGGGCGGTTTCGACCGAGTCCTTGCCGACGGGGGCGCTGCCCGCCACCGCGGTCGCCCGCACCACGCCGTCGAACAACGTGGCGACGATCTCGGGCGCGGCTCCGACCACCGCCTGGCCCGGCGCGGGCTCGAAGAGGAACGCATGGCTGCCGTGGTTTTCCTCCCACAGCGCAATCGCGAGGTCGGCCGGCCCAACCGGGGGCGCTTTGTTCACGTCGAGGGTGCGCGCAAGCACCACCTTTTCGGCCTCCCCGGTGCCGATCCGATTCAGCGCCTGCCACACCATGCGACCCCACGCGGCGCGGGAGCCGAGGCGGAAGCCGCCGCCGAAATCGGGGCGGCGCGCCTTGCCGGCCCCGATGCCAAGCGATCCGAAACCGCTGTTCGGGGTCCGCTCCAGCGCTGGGGCCCGGTCCAACGCTGCGGCTTGTTCAGACGCCCGCGCCCGCTCCAACGCCCGCGCCCAGCGCCGCCAACTCGCGTGCGCGTCGCGGCGGGTCGCCGCCCGCACGATCAGCGAACACGCGCCAGTCGCCGGATGATGCTCGGCCTCCACCTCCGGCAGGTGGAAGAGCGCGGAGGGAAAGGCCGACCAGATCGGATCGGGCGGGGTTCGCGTTGTGTCGGACAGCGACTCCGCGGCGTGAGACGGAGGCCGTGCAGCGGCGGCCCGGCCTGGGGCGGCAAAGGCGAACCCGCCGAAGACTCGCGGCGGGGCCTGCGCACCGGACAGGCGGCCGAAGAGCTCGGCGGACGCTTTCTGCACCGCGCGGAACCGCGAGGCGTCGGGATCGACGCAATCGCGCTCGACGGCGATGCGGCCGACAAGTCCCGCGTGCGCAATCCAGCGATCGCCGGAAGCCCAGAAACCCCTGGCGTTCTGCGCACACGAGTTCAGAAAGACCCGTGGCGAAAACGCGGCGACTTCGCCGCGGACCTCGTGCAGAGGCGACGATTTCACGCGATTTGCGCGGGGGCGATGCGTCGCGCGGGAGCGATGCGAGCGTGCGTGCGAATCAGCGGCCTTACACCGCTCCCTGGAGCAGGTACGGCTCGCCGGGCGGTGCGGTGATGGCCGAGACGCCGCAGCTGGTCAACAGCACGCGTGCGTCTTCCTTGCCGCTGTCGGACGGCGCGATCACGTCCTCGCCTTGCGCCGGCTCGTCGCTAATGGCGGCAAGCAGTCCCGTGTCCTGCTCGGCAACCCGCGAAGCCACGACTCTCAGGTTCGTCTCGCCAGTCGCCGGATTGTCGAACACGCTGGCCACGAGCACGTCGTGGTAGGTGTTGCCGCTGAAGATCTGGGTGCCAAGCCCCGACGTCTGCTTCCGGCCTCTCACGAACCCCGCGTCGCCGTTCCCGTCCTCTATGGTGTAGCCCAGAATGTTGAGCTGGGCGACCGCGCACTGGTACGCGTCGTCCCTGCCGGGCGGCGCCACCCCGGAGAAGGAAACCGGGGCCGCCGAGCAACCGACGAGCACTGCGGAACACGCCGCACTCAGCAGCGCGGGCAAGGACGCTTTCGCGGACAAAGGCGCTTTCAGGTTCATTTATCGCTCCTCCCTATGCTGGTTCGTACCCTATAACATACACGCTTGCGCTCCCCCAAGTTCGGCTACCGTCACCACCCTGCCCCGCTCCGCCCACCGCGCCAGGGTGGCCTCCTCGGCTTCGAGGCCGAGGCCCCAGGTCGCGTCTCGCACCGCGACCACGTCGTAGCCGCGATCCTGTAGGCCGTCGACGGCCTGAGTCACGCACACGTCGCGCGCCACGCCCGCCACCACGAAGCGCAGGGGCCGCCCCAGCGCGTCGCGCAGCGATCGCACCAGCGCGTCGCTTGCCGGGTTGCCGTCGAAGACGTTGAAGCGCGTCTTGCGCACGAACACCGGTCGCCGCTCGGCCACGGCGCGACGCGCCACGTCGGCGGCGTGCGTGGGGTCGGCGTCGTGCGGCAGGATCACCGGCGCCGAAGGGCGGATCTCGGCGATGATCTCGGCCCCGGATCGCTCCGTCGGGTCGGGGGAGCGGCCCATGCAGTGCGGCGGGTAGGTGCCGCGCGCGGGGTCGGGGTTGGCGGCGTCGATTTCGGCGTCGTCGAGGCCGTGCCAGTCGCCCGTGTAGACGATCGCGTCGCAATGCGCCCGCATCCACGCCGTGACCTCTTGCAGCGCGGGAACGATCCGCACTGCGCCGGGATCGGCGTTGTCGAAGAGATCGCGAACATACAGCCGGCCCGCCGGGTCCATGAAGTCGGACTGCACATCGACGATCCACCCCACGAGCGCGGCGTCGGTCGGGCTTTTTTCCAATGACTCGGGGTTCATTTCACTGGCTCCAAGCGGGGATTCGGGCGGTACTTGCGGCCCGCCTTCGACATCGGTTGGCCTTCGACGAGCACCACGTCGGCCGTGTAGTCGAACGTGCCCTTCATGAGCGACGATCCCACGCCGTACGAGTCTACCGGAACCTGCTGCGTCTCGAAAGCGCGAATCTTTGCGGCCGAGAACCCGCCCGACGCGACGATGCGGACATGGCCGAAGCCGGCGCCGTCGAGCGCGTCGCGAACCTTGTGCACCAGACGGGGATTGACGCCGCGGGGATCGAAATCGCCCATTTCGCCCTGCATGCTGTTGTCCACCATGGTGTTGGAGGTGTCGAGCCGGACGCCCCACAGACGCTCGCCCAACGCGCGCGCCACGTTCAGGCTCGTGGTCACGCTGTCGTTGTCGAAGTCCACCAGAGACACGATGCGCACGTTGTTCGGCAGATGCTGCGCAAGTGCCTTGGTCGCGGCCACCGTGTCGCCCCTGAATGCCGCGATGAGACCGTGCGGGACCGTGCCGATTCCGGACGACCCCCACCACGAGGCCTGGGCGTCGGTCGAGACCCCGATCGCGCCCGCCACGTGCGCGGCCCAGCCGTCGCCGGTCTGCACCATCCAGTGGTCGTGGCGCGCGGGGAAGAACATGATGGGCCTGGGCCAGGCCGCTTCGACCACGGCGCGGGTGTTGGTGGCAATGCGGGTGCGACGGGCCAGGACCCCGGCGTAGAGTGTCTCCAGGTGCACGAAGGCCGAGTAGGGGCCGGTGATCAGCATGACCGTTTCCCAGGCGCGCGCCCTGTCTCCGTCGCGCAGGGAACGCACCTCGAGGTCGCCGAATTCGTAGCCGTCGGCGAGACACAGCTTGAGTATGGCGATGGCCTCGTCGGTTCCCGCGACCATGGCGTCGCGTTTCTGGAAGACCTGCACGGTGACCGACGGACCTGCGGCCTGGGAGCGCAGCAGTTCGCGCGCGCGTACGAAGTACTTGTCGGAATAGTAGCCGCTGCGCATCTTTTCGATCGGGAGCGCGAAGATTGCGGGGTCGAGCCGCTCGGGATGGCGGATCGGATCGGGAGGCGTCTGCGGCGGCGTGATTTCCATGGTGCTCTTGACTGACGGGCGTCCCAAGGCCCAGTATGACAGCTACGGCTCGGCGACGACGAGCGGGTCGTCGTTGAGTAGTTCCTCCTAGCCAATATAAGGAGACACGGTGGCATGAGAACGCAATCTGAGGCACGGCGATGGTTCCCCTTCCTGCTCGCGCTTTCTCCGCTGTGGGTCGTGTATTGCAGCCCCGACGGAGCCGACACGGCCGACCAGATGGACGCGGCAGCGGCGGATCCCACCGCCATTGCGGACCCCGCGGCGGCGGGCGACCTCCCCAACCCTACGTCTGAGGTAATGAAGGACTGGGCGCAACTTCCCGACGAGCGCGTGTGGGGATCTACCGCAGGGGTCGAAATCGACCCGATCGACGGGCACGTCTGGGCCTACGATCGCTGCGGCGGATTGGCGCTGGCGGGCGGCTGCGACGAGAACCAGGTCGATCCGATCTTCAAGTTCCACCGCGAGACCGGCGAGATTCTTGCAAGGTTCGGCGCGGGGCTGTTCGTGCTGCCGCACGGCCTGCACGTGGACGCGGACGGAAACGTCTGGGTGACCGATTCGCAGGGCAACGAAGCCGGCACCAAGGGGCACCAGGTCATCAAGTTCTCTCCCGAGGGCGAAGAACTGATGAGGCTCGGGCAAGCCGGGGTGCCGGGCAGCGAACCAGGACTGCTCAACGAGCCTTGCGACTTGGTCACCGCGCCCAACGGCGACATCTTCGTGGCGGACGGGCACAGCGGTCAGAACGCCAACCCGCCCGAGGGAGCCACGGGAAGGATCGTCAAGTTTTCCGCCGACGGCGAGTACATCATGGAGTGGGGGCGGATCGGCGACGGGCCGGGCGAGTTCCGCACCCCGCATGGGATCACCATGGACTCACAGGGCCGCCTGTTCGTAGCGGACCGCGGCAACCACCGGATCCAGATCTTCGATCAGGACGGCACCTATCTGGACTCGTTCTATGAGTTCAGCCGCATCAGCGGGATCTTCATCGACCGGGAGGACAACCTCTACGCAATCGACTCCGAGTCGAACCCCAACAACCACGAAGGGTGGCTTACCGGAGTGCGCGTCGGGCATGCGTCCGAGGATCGGGTGACGGCGTTCATTCCGCCCCATGCGTCCGAGCGCGGGCCTCAGGGCGTGGCGGGCGAAGGCGTGGCCGTGGACTGGGAGGGCAACGTGTATGCGGCCGAAGGTCCGATCTCGCGTGCGGATGCAGAGGGAGGGCTGACCAAGTACGTGCGTCCTCCAGAGGGGATGTAGGGGCAGCCGGCCTCAGGCCAGTGGTAATCCGCTAGGCCAGTACGGCACGTCAGTCCAGCAGCGGCGCGTTGATGCGGCGCAGAAACGACTCGGCGGAGTCGGCTTGGTAGGCCCACCTCATCACCTGTTGGGTGCGTCGCACCTCGGGGTCGGGTCCCAGCCGCAGCTCGGCGGCAACCAACGCCTCCGCTCCGAACCGCCAGGCGACCAACTCCCGAAGGTCTTCCAGCTTCGCTTCGCGGCGACCCTGCTCCAGCCCCTGCTCCAGGCCCCGTTCCAACCCCTGCTCCAGCCCTTCGTCGCGAACGGCGTCGATCGCCTGCTGCATGGATTTCCAACTCATTCTCATCTCCTCTCGATTGGCTTCCGCCGTCCGTTGTCGGGGGTCCACCCACTCTCCCGCCGCTCTCTCGAGCTCCCTCGTCCCCTGCCAGTCCGGCCACCGCTTCCGAGCAACCACCGCCAGCCAACGCTTCAGAACCACGGCGACCTGCGCCCCGCGTTCCCCTTCGCTTGACAACCTGCGCGTCACCCGCAGACACGTCTCAATCGCAATCTCCAGCGGCGCGTGCCGGATGATCGCCACTGCCCGAAACACCCCGGGCACCTCTTCATCGTAGTTGCAATGCAGCCGGGTTTCAATCAGAAGGCAGCGGAACGACAGCGCCAGCTTCGCCAGCGCCGGTGTGTAGCGCGACAATCAGGATGAGACGCTTGCGACAAACAAGGTGAGACGGCCGGAGGTGGCGGCGGGAGGTTTGAGCTTTGGTGTTTCCCTGGGATCAGGAGAGACGCGAAGTGCCGGGCCGACGGATTACGGACCACCAGATGGAGCTGTACATGACCGCTCGACGGAAGGACGGGCCTGCGCTGGCGGCGGCGAAGGCGGGGTTCAGCAGGGCGACGGCGTATCGGATCGAAGGGGATCCGGGGCGTCGGTCGGTGAAGAAGCCTCGGGGGCGGAGACGCCCCGACCCTTTGGCGGGGATATTCGACGAGGAGATCGTGCCGCTGCTGGAGGCGAACCCGGGGTTGCGGGCGGTGGCGCTGTACGAAGAGATGATGCGGCGTCATCCGGGGGTTCGGCGGACGCTGGAGCGACGGGTTCGGAGCTGGAAGGCGAAGCACGGGCCGGCGCGCGAGGTCGTTTTCCGACAGAAGCACGAGCCGGGGCGACGGGGGTTGTCGGACTTCACCGACGCCGGGCGTCTGGGGGTGACGGTTGGGGGAGAGAAGCTGGTGCACAAGCTGTACCATTTTCGGCTGGAGTACTCGGGATTCTGCATGTGGCGGTGGTGTTGGGCGGGGAGAGCTACGTTGCCCTGGCCGAGGGGTTGCAGGACGCGCTGTGGGCGCTGGGCGGCGTTCCGAAGGAGCACCGGACGGACAGTCTGTCGGCGGCGTTTCGGAACCTGAAGCGTCGTGCGCGGGAGGACCGGACCGCACGTTACGAGGCGTTGATGGGAGACTACGGGATGAAGGCGAGCCGGAACAACCGGGGCCGGGCGCACGAGAACGGCTCGATCGAAAGCGCGCACGGGCATTTGAAGCGGGCCATCGAGGATGCGCTGCTGTTGAGGGGATCGAGGGACTTCGAGACGATCGAGGCGTACCGAGAGTTCGTGAGCCGGGTGGCGAGTCGCCGCAACGCTCGCAACCGCAAGAGGATCGACGCCGAGCGAGCCGTGCTGCGGCCGTTGCCGAGGCGTCGCAGCGACGGTTTCGAGGAGACCTTGGTGCGCGTGACGAGCGCGGGTGGGTTCTCGCTGCGGCGGGTGTTCTACACGGTGCCGTCGCGGCTGGTGGGACACCGGCTGCGGGTGAGACTGTACGACGACCGCCTGGTCGTCTTCGTCGGGACCGAGGAGCTCGTGACGTTGCCTCGGGGCCACCCGGGACCGGGAGGGCGACGGGGACGGGTCGTGAACTACCGGCACGTGCTGCCCTCTCTGCGTCGCAAGCCGATGGCGATGATGAACTGGGTCCACCGCGACGGTTTGTTCCCCCGCGACGCCTACCGCCAGGCTTTCGACGCGTTGCGCGAGCGCCTGGACGACCGCGAGGCCTGCCGGCGGATGGTCAAACTCCTTGCGCTGGCCCACGATCACGGATGCGAGGCCCTGCTGGCCGACGAGATCGAAGCGCAGCTCGAGGCCGGGCGGTTGCCCGACGCCGAAGTGCTGCGCGACCGGTTCCCAGCGCCGGACTCCCTTCCCGACCTCGAAACGACCCTCCCGCCACTGTCGCGCTACGACGACGCCTGCCTGAACGGAGCACCGCGATGAAAGACTCCTTCATCGTCGATCCCCCGGCACTCGACCTGTTGCTGAAGCAACTGCGCCTGCCGAGCATGCGGGCGCTGTGGAGAAGCTTCACCGAACGCGCGGACCGGGAAGACTGGTCCTCGGCGCGCCTGCTCGCCGCGCTGGCCAGCCAAGAAGTCGCCGATCGCGAACGGCGGCGCTTCGAGCGGCACCGAGCCGAGGCGAAGCTGCCCCGCGGCAAGACGCTCGACAATTTCGACTTCAACCTCGTGCCCGCCGTGTCGAAGGCGCGCGTGGGCGTGCTGGCGAGCGGCGACATTTGGCTCGAAGAAGCGGCCAACGTGCTGCTCTTCGGCCCGCCGGGAACGGGCAAGAGTCACCTCGCCGCGGGCATCGGACTCAAGCTGGTCGAAAACGGCTACCGCGTGCTGTACCAGCGAACGTCGAGTCTGGTGCAGAGGCTCCAGGCGGCGCGGCGCGACCTCGCCCTCGACGCCGCCATCGCCAAGCTCTACAAATACCACCTCGTCATTCTCGACGATTTCTCCTACGCCACCTGCGAAGGGACCGAAACCAGCGTCCTCTTCGAACTCATCGGCGCACGCTACGAGAATCGCTCGCTCCTCGTCATCGCCAACGAACCTTTCAGCGCCTGGGACAAGATCTTCGGTGGCGAAGCCTTGACCGTCGCCGCCGTCGACCGCCTCGTGCACCGCTCCCACGTCTTCGAACTCAACGTCGAAAGCTACCGCCGTCGCGCCGCCGTGGCCGCCAGGAAAGCCGCCGCTGGGCATGGACAGACCGACGAACCGACTCCGGGACGTGGGGTACGCGCCGGGGCCGACCCCCACTCCCATCCTCGCCACCCGGCAAGTTGGCTATGGCGACGGCCCAACCCGCCACGCTCCATCGCCGGCGGCGGACGGAGGTCACAAGCATGAGGTCGGTACGCGGTCACGATTGGTCCGCGCACCGGCGGAAAGAACCGCGAGGGCTGCCGAGTGAGCGGGCCCGCCGGTCACCCGCCGGTCCATGTCGGAACAAGTTCCAACACGGAACGACGGGTAATGGTTACCCACCCACCCCGCAGCGACGCTCACGCTGGCACGGGGGTGGAGCACGGTACCGTCCAGCCTTGATTCCGTGCTCGGACCGTCCAACGAAGTAGGACCGCCTCACAGGCTCTCCAGGACGCTCAACCTGCTCCACGCATGCCACCTTGTTATCATCCCTTCGTTCACAACGTCGCGATCTCGTATTCTCACCTTGATTGTCGCTACGTCTCACCTTGATTGTCGCTGTGCACCGGTGCGGGGGAATAGGATTGGTCGCATGTGGACGTGGCCCCGCGCCACTCGCTGGAACCAGTGAAAAACACCACGGCGACGATCGGCGGCGTCCGTCCATCGGCGGCACGGTAGCGGGATCGGGCCGCGAGCGCGTTGCGGAGACCGCGGTTGTAGCCGATCAGCCGATCGAGCATGTGCGGATCCGGCGTGGATTGGTTCTCGACGAGGAGCACAAGCCACTCGTCGGGCCCGTCGCCCGGCACTCGAACCCCGCCCGCGTAGTCGCACCGCCGTTCGTGTCCGTCGGCCGTGACCATGACCGTCGGGAGCGGCTCGATCCGCTCCGACCCCACCACATCCGCGATTTCGGGGAGGAACTCGTGGACGAAGTCGGTAACGAGGTGGGGGAAGGCTTGAAGGGACTTGAGCGTCTTGTCCTCGTTCCAAGGGGACGGGGATTTCGGGGAATCGCGTGTGGTTTCCGGTAGTTCTCTGGGCGTCACTGACTGCTCCTGGGTGGGTGAAAACTCATGGGAGGCGGGTGCCTCCCGTCTCCACCCATACAATTGGCAGATTCCAGGGGCGATGAAATAGCTGAATGGGACAGATTTTGGTAGCGCGGCCGCGAAAAATCTATCGATTCCCCCAGTACCTACCTCGTGCGCACTTCATGGACGAGACCTCGGCAATCCCCGAACCACCCGAATGCCCTGTCCATAGACGCCGACGAGCTCCGCCTCGGACTTGGCGCCCGGTTCGAACCCTCGCACTCTGCCGTCGGCGCTCACCACCATGCCTTCGGATTCGCCGTCGCCGGGACCCAGCCTCACCACACCCCCAGGCCCCGTAAGCACAATCTCCGCCAGTAGATCGGACGCCGCATCGAACCAGGGTATGCTCAACACGAAGGCGCCCTCGGCATGTGGCGCCTCGTCCGGGTCGAAGCGCACGTCGAACATGGTCGAGCCGTCGATTGCCACGCCCCTGAGCCAATAACGGCCCGTTCCGGAGAGATCCGACCGACGACTCCGCAGCGGATATGCCGGCCTCAGGCGGAGCTGGCCATCCCCCGCAACCCCACTCACCATTAGCGTAGGCTCGACTGCACCCGAAGCTGTGCTATGCTCACTCTCTTTATACTTGAACACCTCTTTCCAGTCGTAATCACTGATCCACCACGGCTCGCAGGCCGGGTCGGAACCGTGGCCCATCACGTCGACCGTGTTCTTGTCGATCACTCCAACGCTGTCGCGCCACCCCCATTGTCCGATCGTTCCATCGCTGTACGGATAGTTCGGATCCGCCGTCCTGCCCATTTGGCAAGGTGCGTGACCCAAGGAGAGATTGTGGCCGAGTTCGTGCGCGATGATCTTGGGCATCGGTTGCGATGTTGCAACATAGTGGCGCTTGCGGGCCGATCCCAAAAATGGTTCTTCCCACCAAGGGTCGTCGTGCACCTGCGGCGTCAGGAAAATCCCGAGGTAGTGCGTCTTGGGCGAACCGTCCGCCTTCCATTTCTTCTCCAGGTCCACGAGCAGGTCGGTCACGTCGTGAGCGTACTGATCCGCCGTTGTGGTGAGTGGATCGCCGACCGTGGCGTTCAGGACGCCAATCGGGTACATTGCGGCCCAGGGACCCAGAAGTCCATCCGTACCCATCGAGTCGATGATCGCATCCACGCTGTCGTTGACCGCCGCATTCTCGGGACGCGAAAAATGCAACGGAATGACTTTCACCGAGTAATCCGCCAGCTCCTTGACCCCCAGGTCCAACCCACCAGTGGCCGGAAATCGCTTCCGACTCGCGGGATCAAGCGTCAACAGCGTATCCGGGTCGATCTCAATCACCACTTCGGCGCCCGCGGGCAGCAGGCTGTCGGGCACAACCACATGGAATGAACTGTCAAGGCTCGATTCGCCAACGGTCTGCGGTACGCCGTTCGGCGGGGCGGTGAGCGACAGCTGGCCAAGCGTCGCGCTGCCCTTGTAGAACTTTGCAACCGCAGCGGGCACCAGCGAATTCGATTGATTCGCAGTTGCGAACACCCGCAACAAGCCCTTCCGGCCCGCGACAAGCGGCACATCCTGGTCGGGCGTCTGGATTGCCTGCGTCAAGTAGGCGTAGCTGATGCCGATGCACGGGTTTTGGCTCGTCTCCGGGCAATCAGATGCGGCGTTCACGGTCACCCCGAAGCTCTGCGTGGCTGAAAGTCCACCCGGATCGGTCGCCGCAATCGTGATCGTCGTGCTTCCAACCGCCACCGCGGAGACGGTCGCCGTGTCGCCTGCAACCGACACCGTTGCAACCGCGGTGTTTGCACTCGTCGCCGTGAATGCCAGGTCATCGCCGTCGGGATCGCTGAAGTACGAGGTTGCCGTGACGGTGTTGCTGGATGTCACACCAAGCGACGCGTCCGGGATGGTGCCCTGGGGTTGCGGAGCCTGGTTCGACTGGTCGGGCTCGCACACCGACAGACTCAGCGCGTCAGTCTGCGAAATCCCGTTCAGCCACGTTGTGAACGACGCATTGTCCGGGCGACACAGCGACGCATTGTTGGAGACGTAGAAGCGGCTAAGCGAGGTTAGGGAAGAGAGCTCGACGGGAAGCGCGCCGGTGAGCTGATTGTTACGCAAATTCAGCGTCGTCAACGCGGTGAGCTGGCCCAGCTCCGCCGGAATCTCGCCGGTCAGTTGATTGCGACTGAGGTTGACCAGAGTGGCGCTGGTCAGTCCACCCAGCTCGCTCGGGATCTCGCCGCTGAGCTGGTTGCGCTGTAGGTACACGGCCCGTAGCTCGGTCGCGTCGGCCAGCTTTGCCGGAATCGCCCCGGTCAGCGCATTGCTTCCCAGGTTCAGCGTGTCCAGCGAGGCGAGGTCACCCAGCGATCCAGGAATCGATCCCGTCAGGTTGTTCGTGTGCAGCCACAACTTGGTGACCGTGTCTCCCGGCGTCGCCGTCACCCCGTGCCAGTCGTTCAACGCGACCGCCGAGTCAAGCCAGTTCGTGGAAGTCGTCCAGTCAGCGCCCCCTGTCGCCCCGTGAAGCGCGGCGAGCACGCCCCGATCGGACGATGTCGGCGGCGGCTCGACCTCTTCGGCAGCCGTGCTCGCCGTTGCCGACGCCCAGGACGACTCGAAGTAGCGAGTGCTTCCCCACGCCACGTAGCTGCGCACGAACAGGCGGTAGTCGGTGTCGGCGGTCAGGCCGCCGATCTCGGTTTCGGTGGTCGCGAAGGCGGGGGTGTCTGCCGCGTCCACCATGGTCGTCGGCGCCGTATCGGTGGTGTCGGCGCTGTAGCCGATGTCGTATGCCGCGTGCGCATTGCCGTCGTCGGCGTTGGCGATGGTCCACGACAGGTGCAGGGTCGTCTGAGGCGCGGATGAGGTCGTGTCGGCCGTCGCCGCATTCGGCGCTGGCGAAGCAGTCGCGCCGAACGCCGATGCCGACGCCCCGCTACAGGCCTCGTCGCTCTGCGTCTCGCCGCACGCGCGAACCTGCACTTCGTACGCCGTGCCCGCATCGTGCGCAGCGGTGCGTCCGGTCACCTGACCATCACTAGCGGTCGCGTCGGCCACGGTCGCCCACGCGGTCCACATGGCCCCCTGTGCTCTGCTTTTCACCCGGTACTGCGCGTTCGCCGCTACCGCATCCGCCGATTGCGTGAACGACAACCCCATCGTGCCCGCCGTCGCTCCCACAGTCACGTTCAACCCGGTCGGGGCCTCCGGCGGCTCCGGCGGGGGCGGTTCGCACACCGACAAATTCAGCGCGTCCGTCTGCGAGATCCCGCTCAGCCACGTCGTGAACGACGCATCGTCAGGGCGACACAGCGACGAATTGTTCGCGACGTAGAAGCGGCTGAGCGACGTCAGTCCCGAAAGCTCGGTGGGAAGCGCGCCGGTGAGCTGGTTATTGCGCAGATTCAGCGTGATCAGCCCGGTGAGCTGGCCCAGCTCGGCCGGAATCTCGCCGCTCAGCTGATTCCGACTCAGGTTGAGCAGGGTCGCGCTGGTCAGTCCCCCCAGCTCGCTCGGGATCTCGCCGCTGAGCTGGTTGCGTTGCAGGTACACCACCTCAAGCGCGGTCGCATTCCCCAGCTGCGCCGGAATCGATCCGGTCAGCGCATTGCTTCCTAGGTTCAGCGTGTTCAGCGAGGCGAGGCCTCCCAACGACCCGGGAATCGAACCCGTCAGGTTGTTCGAGTGCAGCCACAGCTCCGTGACCGTGTCTCCCGGCGTCGCCGTCACCCCGTGCCAGTCGTTCAACGCGACCGCCGAATCGAGCCAGTTCGTCGAAGTCGTCCAGTTGGAACCGCCCGTCGCCCCGTGAAGCTCGCCAAGCACGCCCCGATCGGGGTTCGCGGGCGGCGGATCAACCTCTTCGGCAGCCGTGCTCGCCGTCGCCGACGCCCACGACGACTCGAAGTAGCGAGTGCTTCCCCATGCCACATAACTCCGCACGAACAGCCGATACTCCGTGTCGGCTGCGAGGCCGCTGACATCGGCCTCCGTGGCCGTGAACGCGGGCACATCCCCCGCAGGGAGCGTGGTCGCGGGCTCCGTCGCCGTCGTGTCCGTGCTGTAACCGATATCGTAGGCGGCGTCCGCATGGCTCGCCGCATCCGCAATCGTCCAAGACAGCGTGAGCACCGTCTGCGGCGGCGCGCCCTGCGCGCCACTCGCGCCCGTGGGCGCGGCTGGCCGGGTCGCGCCGAACGCCGACTGCGACGCTGCGCTGCACGCATCGTCGCTCTGCGTCTCGCCGCACGCGCGCACCTGCGCTTCGTACGCCTTGCCGCGCCCATGCTCGGCCGTGGTCCCGGTCACCGTTCCGTCGCTCACCGACACCCCGGCCAAGGTCGCCCATGCCGTCCACCCCGCGCCCGACTCGCGGCCACGAATCCGGTACTGCGAGTTCGCCGCCACCGCGCCTTCGCCCACGCCAAACGACAGCGTCATCGTCCGCGCCGCCGACCCCACCGCCACGCTTAAGCCCGTCGGGCTCGGAGGCGCCTCCGGCGGAGGCGGCTCGCACACCGACAGATTCAACGCATCCGTGTTTGCAATACCGTTCAACCACGTCGTGAAGGTCGCGTCGTCGGGACGACACAACGAAGCGTTCCCGCCCACCAGAAACCGCGTCAGGGAACTGAGTCCGGCAAGCTCGGTCGGCAACGCGCCCGTCAGCTGATTGTCCATCAGGTTCAGCGTGCTCAGGTTCGCCAGATTTCCCAACTCCGACGGAATCGCCCCCGAAAGCTGGTTCGTCCGCAGGTTGAGCAGCACGAGATTGGAGAGATTCCCCAACTCTGCCGGAATGCTCTCGGAAAGCTGATTGCGTTGCAGGAACAGCACCCGCAGATCGCTCGCGTTTCCCAGCCCGGCGGGGATCGCGCCCGTCAGCGCATTCTTGCCCAGGTTCAGCGTATCGAGCGAACCAAGATCACCCAGCGACCCCGGCAGCGTCCCGCTGAGGTTGTTGGAGTGCAGCCACAGCTTGCTCACCACGTCGGTCGAGCTGGCCGTCACCCCATACCAGTCGTTCAGCGCAGCCGACGCGCTCAGCCAGTTCGTCGAGTTGCCCCAGCTGGCGCCGCCCGTGGCGTTGTACAGAGCCGTCAGTGCCGTCCGATCGCCACTCTGCTACGAATACGCGGCCCCGTAACCGCCCGCCGCTCCTTCCGACGGATCCTGGTCAAGCGGCGCTACAGGCCCGGCGTGATCTCCCCCGTAGCAGCTGACCAGCAATACGGCCACCAGCGTGCGCCACAGCCACCTTCCCCGAACCCGCGGAACTACCCTCGCCCCGTCGCTCCTTTTCGACAATCGCGTTCTATCGCCCGAATGGGCCCGATGCGTCAGCTGACGTGATTTAAAATTCTCGGGGGGGGTAGAGGGAGATGGCGGAGATGGCATAGTGGGGGTAGCCGGGGCTTGTGGAAACCAGGACGATTTCAAGCTACGATCCTAACAGGACGATCCCCCCGATGTCCACTCCCCCGAAAGGCAGACCAACCCTTGCCACTCTCCACACACCGTTCCGCGCGCCAAGCGGCCCGCGCAATGGTGCGGGACGCCCCCCGCGTCGTCGCGTTGACGGGTGCGGGCATCTCCGCCGAATCGGGTGTGCCCACATTTCGCGGGGCCGGGGGCCTGTGGCGCAAGCACCGCCCCGAGCAGCTGGCCACGCCCGAGGCGCTGCTGCGCCACCCCCGCACGGTGTGGGAGTGGTACGACTACCGCCGCAGCTTCCTGGCCACATGTGCGCCCAACCCCGCCCACCGCGCGCTGGCGCGCTTCTTCCTGCGCCGCGGCGCGCCCGGGCTCGTCACGCAGAACGTGGACGGCCTGCACACGCGCGCCGCCCGCGACGAGGCCGGGGACGCGGCGCCCGACCCGGCTCTTCCCATCGAGCTGCACGGCACGATCGCCAGCGACCGCTGCCACGAGTGCAGCGCCCGCTTCCCGGGCGAGCCGCTCGGAGACTCGCTGCCCCGGTGCGCTTTGTGCGGCGGCCTGCGTCGCCCCGACGTCGTGCTCTTCGGCGAGGCGCTGGACTCGGCGTCGCTGCTCCGCGCCCGCACAATGGCGGCGCGGGCCGACGTCTGCCTGGTCGTCGGCACCACCGCCGAAGTCTACCCGGCGGCGGCCATTCCCTTGACCACGCTGCACGCCGGCGGCCGCATCATCGAGGTGAACACGCAGGCGACGGCGCTCACCGGCACGGCTTCGCTGGCGGTGCAAGGCAAGGCGGGCGAGGTGTTGCCGGCATTGCTGGATCCGGCCTGATTCATCCTCGCGCGGCATACGGTGCGTTTACAGGCCGCTACGCCCCCCACACGTCGCGCATCACTCGCAAAGCGTTGCGCCCCAATATTTTCTCGACTCGGTCGGCGCTGTGGCCGCGCGCCGAGAGCATGTCCGCGAGCTGCCGGAACTGATCGGGGCCTTGCAGATCGGGGATAAACGGCACGACCCCGGCCCGTTCGCCCGCCGCGCCGATTCCGGCAGCCCGTCGCGCCTCTACGTCCCTGCGCGCCGACTCGTACGCCGCATCCAGGTCGTCCCAGGCGGTCGTGCCGCCGTCGGTGCCGATGCCGACGTGCTCCTCGCCGCACACCTGTACCGCGTGTTCGACGTGACGCACCACGTCAGCGGCCACCGCCATGCCGTCGATAGCCAGGAACGGCATGAAGTAGATGCCGACGATGCCGCCGCCGTCCGCAACCAGCCTCAGTTCCTGGTCGGTCTTGTTGCGCGGCAGGTCGGTCACGGCTCGGCAACCCGTGTGCGTGATCGCGATGGGCGCGGTAGACACCTCGAGCGCGTCCAGACAGGTGCGCTCGCCGCTGTGACTTAGGTCCACAAGCGTCCGGGCGGCGTTGAGCTCGGCCACGACTTCGCGCCCAAGCTCGGTGAGGCCGCCGTCTTCCGGCACCATCGACCCGTACCCAATCTGGTTGGCGACGTTGTACGTGAGCTGGATGACTTTGACGCCAAGCCCGGCGAACACCGCCACGCGCTCCGCGTCGTTTCCCATCATGGCGGCGTTCTGGAACCCCTGGATGATCCCGACCTTGCCTTCGCGAGCCGCGCGTTCAATGTCGGCCGCAGTCCAAACCTTGAGGAGCGCATCGGAATGCGCCCTGATGATCCCGTTCCAACGGGCGATGTCCGCGACCGAGCTCTCGAACGGTTCCTGGGGACCGGCCACGTACCCGATCGTCGTGTTGACCGCGGCGGTACCGGAGGCCAGCGCATCGGCAACGGCGCGGGCGTCCAAGGTAGTGCGTTGTTCCCCTTCCAGGGCCTGCGACGGTCCCCCCGACCTGGGAAGGTTCGGGTTCCTGATGCCGCCGAGCATGTTGACGACGAAGAGATCGGATCCGGGGCGCGGTTCGGCCTCTGACCTGGGGCTGGTGCATACGGCGCTCGCGCTGGCAAGCGCCGTGCCGGCCAGGGCCGCCAGGAACGCGCGACGGCTCGGGGGGCTATGCTCGTCCAGCGGTCCCCGGGTGCTCATAATGTACTCCATGGAGAAGGGCTCGCATTGAAATCTGTGCATGGAGCGTTCAGATTTCAATGATGAACGGTTCGACACTGATCCCGCGCGAGCGACACGCCGCCCATATCCAGGCGTTGCTGGACGAATTTCCCGTGGTGGCGATCCTCGGCGCCCGGCAAATTGGCAAGACGACGCTCGCCAAGCAAATTGCCGCGCGATGGTCGGGGCGGGTGACGTGGTTCGATCTGGAGGACCCGCAAGACCTTGCATCCTTGAGCGACCCGGGACTCGAGCTGCGACCTCTCGACGGCCTTGTGGTACTGGACGAGATCCACCGCCTCCCCAACGTCTTCCCTTTACTGCGCGTCCTGGCGGATCGACCCGGCCCGCCGGCCCGCTTTCTCGTGCTCGGGAGCGCGTCGCCGTCCTTGCTCAAGCAGACTTCGGAATCGCTTGCGGGTCGCGTCGGGTACTACGAGCTTCGCGGCCTCACTCTCGACGAAGTCGACGATTTCGACACGCTCTGGATCCGGGGCGGGTTTCCTCGCGCCTTCCTCGCCCGATCGGACGCGACCAGCCGAAGGTGGCGGGACAACTTCTTCAACACCTTTCTCGCTCGGGACATTGCCGAGTTCGGCAGCACCGTGTCTCCGCATCTGCTCAGGCGGTTTTGGACGATGCTGGCGCACTGGCACGGGCAGCGCTGGAACGGTTCCGAATTTGGACGCGCATTCGGCGTTTCGCACACGACCGTGCGGCGCTATCTGGACCTGCTGACGTCCCTCTATGTGGTGCGGCAGCTGCAGCCCTGGTTCGAGAACATTCGCAAGCGTCAAGTCCGCTCCCCCAAGGTCTATGTGGCCGATTCCGGCATGCTCCACGCGCTTCTGGGGCTCCCAACCCGGTCCGCCGTCGTCTCGCACCCAAAGGTCGGCGCGTCGTGGGAGGGCTTCGTCATCGAACAGGTCATTCACGCCCTGCAAGCGTCGGCAGAGCGGTGCTATCATTGGGGTACGCACACCGGAGCCGAGGTTGACCTTGTCGTGCTGGAAGGAGCGGTACGGCGCGGATTCGAAGCAAAGCGGACGGAAGCGCCCAAGTTGACCCCTTCGATGCTTTCTGCGGTTGACACGCTCGGCCTCGATCGGTTGGACGTAGTGCATGCGGGCACCCGACGCTACCGGTTGACCGAGAAGATCCACGCCACTCCGATCCTGGACGTTATCCGCTCCGATCGCCAGGGTTAGCGCAAGCCAGGGCTAGCGCCGCACCTCGTCGCCGTCGACCCGTCCGTCCACGAGACGCACGACCCGCTTGACCCGCTCCACCACGCGGTGATCGTGGGTGGAGAAAAGGAAGGTGACGCCGCGTTCCCGATTCAGGGTCTCCATGAGCGAAATCAGCGTTTCGGCGGTCTCCGAGTCCACGTTGGCGGTGGGCTCGTCGGCGAGAACCACGGCAGGATTGGACGCAATCGCGCGGGCAATCGCAACGCGCTGCTGCTGGCCGCCGGAAAGCTCGGTGGGCCGGCGGTCTTCGAGGCCGTCCAGCCCAACCGCGCCCAGAATCTCCATGACGCGTCGGCGGCGCTCCGCTGCGGGCACTCCCTGCACCCACAGCACCATCTCGGCGTTCTCGTAGGCGGTCAGGACCGGAATCAGGTTGTGGGACTGGAAGACGAACCCGATGCGGTCGCGACGCAGGCGGCTGAGCGCCTTGCGGCTCAGTCCGCCGAGGTCGACGCCCTCGACGGCGATCGTGCCGCCGGTGGGCGCGTCGAGGCCCCCGACCAAGTTCAGGGTCGTGGTTTTGCCGGAGCCGGACGGCCCCACCAACGCGGTAAACTCTCCCTTGCCGACCGCAAGGTCCAGGCCGCGCAGGGCCTGCACTTCGAGGCTTCCCTGCTGGTACAGCTTGGTCACGTTGCCGAGCGCGACCACCGGCGCGCTCCCAGGATCGCGTGTCGTCATCCGAGCCTGATGCTTTCCACGGGCCGGACTCGGCCGGCGCGCCATGCTGGGTAAATGCCCGCGAGAATCACCGCCGCGAAGCCGAGGATCGCGATGCGGATCGCGTTCTCGGGATAGATCCCAAACCTGAGGTTCGTAGCCATGGCCACGCCCGAAATCTCGGTGGGGTTATCGCCGAACATGGCCCCCATGTCGATGCCGACGCGATTCAGGTAGAGATAGGGCCCGATGGTGAGCAGGGCGGCCAACGCAAGGCCGATCACGCCGAGCCACACGCTCTCGTAGACGACCAGCCGAAACAGCTTCGCCGGGCTGAACCCCACCGCCATCATGATCCCGAACTCCCGCAAACGCTCCATGACGCTCACGAAGACGGTGTTGAAGATGCCCGCCGCGACCATGAGCGCGATGATGCCGATCATGACCACCCCGCCCCCCACCTTCATGGCGACGAAGGCGTAGAGATCGGGGCGCCCTTCGAACCACGGGACGGCGGTCGCCCCGTCGCCCAACCCTTCCCCGAGCCGCCCAGCCAGCCCCTCCGCACGGCGGTGATCGGCGATGAACAGCGCCACCTGGGTGGCCTCGTCGGGGGCAAACCCCAGAACGCGGCGCACCGCGTCGATCGGCAGCAGTACCATGCCCACGTCGATGCTGGGTGCGCCCGTGCGCAGAATCCCCCGCACGCGCCCCAGCCCCGCCACGATCTCGCCGTTCCGGTCGGTCGTCGTGTACACCACGCGGTCGCCGAGCTCGGCGCCCAGGTTCCGTGCGAGCTGCGCGCCCAGCACCATCCCGTTGGCGTCGTCGGCGGCGAAGAGCCGCCCCTCGGAGATCGCTTCCAGGTAGGACAGCGTGGTCGCGTCTTCGGTCTCGGGGTCGAACGCGACGAACGTTGCGCCGTAGCTTTCCCGCGCCGTGCTCACCATGAGCTGGCCGCTGATGCGCTCGACCGCGCGCTCGACCTCCGCCTCGCCGACGGCGGCGGCAACCAGCGCATCCGCGCCGGTCACGGTCCGCGACAGGCTGGGCGTGTCGAGGTATTCCGGGTGCTGCAACGTGACGTGCCCGCCGCCCATGCGCGCGCCCAAGTCGATCATGTCCTGCCAGTTCCGGTCCTGGGCCGCCATCGACATGACCGCCAGGAAGACGCCGAAGGCGATGGAAGCCAGGGTCAGCGCGGTGCGCCGCCGGTTGCGGCCGAGATTTCTCCAGGCCATTCGCCACAAACTGGTTTGTCTCATTGCGTCCTCACTGGTGCCGCATGGCTTCGACCGGGCGAATTCGGGCCGCCTTGAGCGCAGGATACAGCGTAGCCGCAAAGACGATCGCGAACATCGCGACCAAGGGGCCTGCGATCACTGGCGGGGTCACGACTCCTCGCAGCACCGGATCAATCCCGATCCCCGAAATCGAGATCTGCCCGCCCAACGCCGCAAGGTCGATCCCAACCCGCGTGAAGTAATAGAGCAGCGGGACCGCAAGCAACAGCCCGGCGGCAGCGGCCAGCGCAGCCTGCAACAGCCCCTCCCACAGGATCAGGGTCACGACGCGCGTGGGCGAAAACCCGATGGCCTTGAGGATCCCCAGCTCCTTGATGCGTTCGTAAACGGCCATCAGCGTGGCGTTTACGAGGAGGATGGCGATGGCCATGTACACGATCGCAAAGAGGATGTACATGGTCTGCTCGACCGAGTCCAGCATGGTGGCCAGGGTCGGGAACAGCTCGCGCCAGGTGAGCACGTCAAGATCGGGAGCCGCCGCCTGGATCCGCGCGGCCGAGCTGTCCAGGGGCTGGTCGGCGGTGGTCCGCACCACGACCTGATGCGCGCCTCCGGGTAGCGCGAAGAAGTCGAGAAAGGCTTGGCGGACAAGGAAGACTCCGCGCCGATCGGTCGCCTCGCTGAACGGGGCCAATATCCCTCGCACCCGATACAAACCGTTGGCAATGCTCCCGTCGGTAGCCTGACTGAGGAGGACGAGCTCGTCCCCTAACCCTACGTCAAGGGTTCTCGCGAGCCTGCCACCGATCACGATCCCGGCAGGGTCGGAAGGGTCGAGCCAGTTGCCCTGCGCGACCCGGTCCCACACCACGCTCACGCGCGCGTCCCGGTCCGTGTCCACCCCCCGCAGCGACACGCCCGCCGATGCTTCGCCGGCCGCCGCCAATCCACCACCCAACAGCCTCGCCGAGGCGTTGAACCCCATCGCGGCCAGGGTGTCCACGAGCGCCGCGGGACGTCCGATGCGTTCGAAGATCGAGGGTTCGTTGCGGTAGTCCGGCGGGTAGACCTGCAAGTCGCCGATTTCGACCTCGACGATCGTCGTTTCGAGGTTGCGGAGGAATCCCTGCGTGAACGAGGTCCAGACGATCAGGGTGAGCAGGGCCAGGGTCATGGCGGCGATCGTGGTGATCGTACGGCGTCCGTAGCGCCACAGATTGCCCCAGGCCATCAGGGCCAGCTTCATGGGCGCTCCGACCCACTCACGTCTGCCGCGACCCCTCGACCCGCACCGTGAGCAGGTCGTTCAGGTGGTAATGGCGGTGGCGAACCGACGACGCATGGTGATGCAGCAGTCGCAGCGACAGCTCCTGCTCGTTGACCGGGGTGGCGTGTTTGCGCAGAAGACCCGCCTGTTCCTCGAAGTTCGTGCCCTGCGGCGAGGCCAGGAATTCGAGTACGGCGACGCCCTTTTCCTGGCGAGCGGAGACGCGCAGTCGTCGCAGTCCAGCCGCTTCGTCGCCGTCCTGGGCCGCGAGACTGAGGAGCACTTCTTCGCCCGCCGCCCGCAGACGCTCGCTCGATTCGGGGCCCCAACGGAGTCGTTCGGCGAACCGGGTCAGGAAATCGTCCAGCAGGTGTCGCACGCCGGCGTCGAGCGACATGTCGATGTTGTGGGGTCCGAACCAGCGGTTCGAGCCGAAAAAGGTCCGCACGAGTACGAAGAGCGCGGCCAGCACCACGGCGACGCCCGCCGCAATGCCCACGAGGTACGGTGTCTGCAATTTGGTTGTGCTCCTGGCTTGTTGTGCTTCTAGCTTACCGGACGGCTCCTGGGCACCAGTCTCGCCGACCACAGCCCCGAATTCGTGTCCGAGAAAAAGATGCGGCCCTTGAACGGCATGGCGCTCCACGCCATGGGCGAGTTGGGAACGTAGCCGATCGGATCGTAGGCCTTGAAGACGGCGATCTCGCGACCCTGGGTGTAGAGATTGCCCATGAGCTCGCCTGAAACGTCGACCATGCGCACGCCCCCTTCGTAATAGGCCTGGTAGAGGATGTCGTCTTCGATCCAGATGTTGTGCGTACCATACTCGGGCACCTCGTAGCGCGCCACCATGCGGGGCGATTCGGGGTCGGACAGGTCAATGATCTGAATGTACCCCTGCGTCGCCAGCGGGATGCCGTTCATGCCGGTCTCGGGGTCGTACGGCAGCTGATAGGACCCGCGTCCCTGCCCCGGTCCTTCCCAAGCCAGGCCGCGACGGCTCATGATCTCGTCGCCGACGAACACGTAGTGCTTGCCCGTGGACTGCGACACGTAGGGGAACACGGCGTGCGTGCCTCCGGTGGGCACCGGAAGGCTGCTCACGAAGACGGGGTTCTCGGGCGATCCGCCCCAGCGCCCGTCGCCCACGTCGACGACGACCAGGCCGTTTTCCCATTCCGCCGAATAGGCCAGCCCGTCGAGCACCCACACGTCGTGCAAGCGGCTGTCGGGGTGGTTGTACTCGCCCACGTAGCGCGGGGCGTAGATGTCGCTCACGTCGAGGATGACGTACTTGTCGCCCCCGGCCAGCGCGAACACGTAATCGTTGGTCGGGAAGGCGTTGTGCACGCCGCCGGTCAGCCCGTAGTCGGAGACTTCGGACGCAATCCTGGGGTGCGCAGGGTCGGCCAGGTCCAGAATGACCACCCCGTTTCGCCGGTTCGAGGCCCCCTCGCGGGTCATGGTGGCGTAACGCGCGTCGGGCGACACCTTCATGTCGTTGACCGAGCGGGCGTCGACCTGGATCGAGTCGGTCTTGAAAATGTTGCCGGGCTCTGTCACGTCCCACACGAATCCGTAGCCGTCCGAGCGCTTGGCGCCGGTCAGCGCGTAGTCGCGCCCGTCGAGGCCTTCGAACACCCAGAAATCGGTGGTGCGCACGCGCTGTTCCCTGCCCTGGCCGTGAATCTCCAGCTTCTGCACCACGTCGCGCGCCACCACGCGGAAGGAAGTGCGCGCCGACAGCGGGCCCGCGTCGGCAATTACGGTGTGGACGCCGGGCACGTCCGCGACGAAACGGCCGCCGTGCATCTGGGCGGGCGCGGGCGGCGCCATGATCCCGTCCGGTTCCTCGTACGCGTGCGACCATTCGACGGGCACGCCGGTCAGAAGCTGGCCGTTCGAGTCGCGCACTTCGGCGCCGAAATCGAGGACGTCGCCGGTGCGGACGCGGGCGACGGCGCCGGTGATCGCGATGGACGTTCCCGTGAAGGGTTCGGCGCGCATGGCGAGCGAGCCGGTCACGCCGTCGACCGTCGCGGCGAGGGTGGCCGTGCCGGGGGCGTGGGCGGTGACGCGGCCAAAACGGTTGACCGTAACGACCTCGGGCGCATCGCTTTGCCAGGTGGCCTCGGGGTCCCGTCGCGCGGATCCGTCAGCATGTTCGGCGTGGGCCCGCAGCCGTATCGAGGCGCCCACGAGGAGGCGGTCCGAGGTGGTGGGGGTGACGACCACGCGGGCGATGGCGGGCCAGTCGATCGCGACCGGCACCCTGAGCGTGACGGGGTCGCCGGCGGTATTGCCGCCTTGCGGGATCAGGGTGGCGATGAGCTCGTAGTCTCCCGCCGCCAGCGCGGTGACGACCCCCTGCCGCACCCGCACCGCCGCGCGGGGACCGACCAGGCGCACGCCCGGGTCCTCGACCCTGGCCCCGGATTGCGTGTAGGCCGCGATCGTCACGCGGGCTTCGTCGCCGACCCGCATGGTGAGCTCGGGGGGCATGGCGTGGAGCCGCACGATGGGGTCGGCCTGGGTCTGGGCGGCGAGGGGGGCGGGGGGTGGGGCGGCGGCAACGAGAAACGGTACCAGCAGTGAAGCAGCTTTGGTCATTTTCTTTCCTCCTCCTACGGAATCCTAGGCAAAGTCGGAGCGCCACAAGTGGACCGCCCGCTTGGCCAGACGGCGTTGCCTGCTTTCCAGAATAGGTACGGTCCATTCCTCCGGCGCCATCTCCGGGATTGCGCGGGTGAGCGCGTAGCGACTCTTCTGGAACGCCTGGACCTTGGCGGCGTAGGCGGCATTCCCGACTTCGCGGTTCAGCTTGGCTTCGAGCAGCGTGAGATTGCCGATGCGGTGGGCTACGGCGTCCTGCGTTCGGGGCGGGAATGCGTCCTCCCACTCCCGGCCCGGGTTCTCCGGCATAACGTGCTCAATGGTCCCTGCGTCCGTGTCCGGATCACAAGGCTTTCCCGAGGCGTCGCTCTCCAACCGAGCCAGCAGGTGCTTCGCGAGCTTCTTGCGGGGTCCGCGCGTGTCGATCGACAGGAACGCAAAGTCCGTTCGCGTCTGTTCGTCCGAAGGATAGATCGGTCGCAGTACCTCGAACAGCTGCCGAGGACCAGTCACGGCACCGTCGGCAACCGCTTTGCTCGCACGGTGGTAGGCGGCTTCGAGATGGTTGGGGTTAAGCCTGCTAACAACCGTGTAGCGGAAAGCCAGAACGCAAATCATCTTCAGAGTGCGCACGAAATCGCGTGTGGGCCACGACTCCCAAGCCGCGAACAGGAGCGGCATCATCTGAGTCACGCCAAACACGCGCAGCTCGGACACGTGTGTCCTGGCCTCCGGCATGTCCACCCAGTACCCGTGCGTGGGGTCCTTTGCCGCAGCGAAGACTTCGCCACGCGATTCCAGAATCTTGAGAAGACCGTAGACGTCGCCGGCCGACTGGTACCGATTGCGCACGAGTTTGAAGAGGCGGCGGCGCACTTTCGGCAGCTGGCAGAGCATGTGGTAGCGAAGCAGGTTCGGCACCTGTGCCTGGCCCACGGTCGCCGCGATTCGCTTCCACCTGCGCAACATGGCCTGGCGGTCGGCGCTCGAAGCACTCGCAAAGATGTAGTTCTTGAGGAGATCGGTCGTGGTAAGCTCGACACCGCGCGCGTTCAGGGTCTCGAACACCGAGTAGGCGTTCAGCGCGTCTTCGACCGTGATCAGAATGAACACCAATCGCCTCGCAACCGTCTCGGAGACGAGCCTGGCCAGCTCGGCACCGTCGTGTTCAGGGCCGCCGTCGTCAAGTCCGCCCAGATCTTGGATCTGCCTCCGAAAGTATCGGAAGCAGTCCCACATGAGCCGGTTGGATTGGACCAACCCGCGCGGATTGGCAGGCTGGGCGAGCTGGACCAGGTAGTCCTGATAGAAGCCGTTGTCGGTCTCGTTCAGGTTCAGGCGGCTGGCTTCGATCAGGGACGCGGGGTCCTTGTCTCCGATGAAGCGTTGGCGCAGCGCCGTGGCGCGGGCCCTGTTCTGGTCGGGTTCCAAGCCGGCGTCCGCAAGCTTCCCGAGTGCCTCGATGACGGCCAACACAAGCATGCTGAGCGTGGCGAGCCGCTGCTGTCCGTCGATTACGAGAAAGCGCCGGTCCGACTTGGCTTCGACCACCAGCGCGCCCATGTAGTGCCGGTCGCCCTCCAGCCCGCGCATTTCCACGATGTCGTTCCACAGGTCTTCCCACTGTTCGTGGCGCCACGAGTAGTCGCGTTGGTAGGGCGGGACGTGGTACGCCCGCCCGTTGCCGATCAGCTCGAGGTAGTTGACCGTGCGCGTATCCAGAAGCGTAGTTCTAGTCATCGTGGTATTATAGTGTCGCAACCACAGCGTCGCATCGGACAGGCCGCTTGCAGTCGGCGGCGGACGCCCCCTAAACCTGGATCAACGCCAAGTGAATCGAATCGAAGAGCTTCTGGGAGCTGAGGCCGAGCACCTCCTGGACTACCGCGCCAAGGGCTTCCCCAAGAGTCAACTGCACCTTCCCGGACCCGATTTCGTCGACCGTGTCGTCGCCGGTACGGATCGGAACCCCCAGGTCCTGCGGAGCTGGCAACAGATCATGAGCCACGGCCGCCTGGCCGGAACCGGCTACGTGTCGATCCTGCCCGTCGACCAGGGCATCGAACACTCCGCGGGAGCGTCGTTCGCGCCGAATCCCGCCTACTTCGACCCCGGCGCCATTGTCGAGCTCGCCATCGAAGGAGGTTGTAACGCGGTCGCGTCCACGCTGGGCGTGTTGGGATCGGTGTCGCGCCGGTACGTACACCGGATTCCCTTCCTGGTCAAGCTCAATCACAACGAGCTGCTGACCTACCCGAACCGCTACGATCAGGTCATGTTCGCCAGCGTGCAACAGGCGTGGGATCTGGGCGCGGTGGCAGTCGGCGCCACGGTCTACTTCGGTTCCGAACACGGAATGCGTCAGCTGCAAGAGACCTCCGAGGCCTTCCAAATGGCGCACGATCTGGGCATGGTGACCGTGCTGTGGTGCTATCTGCGTCAGTCCGCCTTCAACAAGGACGGCGTGAACTATCATGCCGCCGCCGATCTCACGGGCCAGGCCAATCATCTCGGTGTCACAATCGAGGCCGACATCATCAAGCAGAAACAGGCAACCAACAACGGCGGTTACCCCGCGGTCGGCTTCGGTCGCACGCACGACAAGGTCTACACGGCGCTGGCTCCCGGCGATCATCCCATCGAGCTCACCCGTTATCAGGTGGCCAATTGCTACATGGGGCGCGTAGGGTTGATCAATTCTGGAGGGTCGAGCGGGGCCAACGATTTTGCGCAGGCCGCGCGTACGGCGGTGATCAACAAACGGGCCGGAGGAATGGGGTTGATCTCGGGGCGCAAGGCGTTCCAGCGCCCAATGGCCGACGGAGTCGCGCTGCTTAACCTGATCCAGGACGTCTTCCTGGACAAGTCGGTCGACATCGCGTGAACGCGGGGGCAGCGGCGCGGCAGGCCACGGCCCCAGGGGCCGTACCGGGATTGGCGACCAACCCGTGAGCGCAGCCGAACGGTCGCCCTGGTTGGCGGAGCTCGAATCCGAAGCGATCGAGATTTTCCGTGAAGGGGTGGCAACCGCCCAGCGACCGGTCATGATGTACTCGATCGGCAAGGACTCCGACGTGCTGCTCCACCTTGCGCGCAAAGCCTTCTGGCCCGCCAAACCGCCTTTCCCCCTGCTGCACATCGATACGACCTGGAAGTTTCGTGCGATGATCGCGCACCGCGAGGGCGTGGCGCGCAAGTTTGGCCTGGAGCTGCGCGTGCACACCAACGGCGACGGGGTGCGCGAGGGCGTCACGCCGTTCACCCACGGATCGCGGGCCTACACCGAGGTGATGAAGACGCGCGCGTTTCTTGCAGCGTTAGATGCGGGTCGGCACGACGTGGTGTTCATCGGCGCCCGACGCGACGAGGAAGCATCGCGCGCCAAGGAGAGGGTGTTTTCGGTGCGGGGAGCAAACCACGAGTGGGACCCGAAGCGCCAGCGGCCGGAGTTGTGGCGCGTGTACAACACGCATCTGGCCAAGGGCGAGTCCGTGCGCGTGGCACCGCTCTCCAACTGGACCGAGCACGACGTGTGGCTGTACATCCAACGGGAGCACATTGAGGTCGTGCCCCTTTACTTTGCCGCCGAGCGCCCGGTGGTCCGACGCGACGCCCAGTGGATCATGGTCGACGACGACCGTTTTCCGCTTGAGCCCGGCGAGTCTGCCGAGCGTCGGTCGGTGCGCTTTCGGACATTGCTATCCGCTCACCGGTGCGGTCGAGAGCGTCGCCGCAACCGTAGAGGAAGTGGCGGCCGAGACGCGGAACGCCGACATTTCGGAGCGAACCGGTCGCCTGATCGACCACGACGAGGAGGCTTCCATGGAAGCGAAGAAGCGGGCGGGGTACTTCTGACGGCGGCCGAACGCGCGCGCGCCGTGCGCCGAACCCCGCTGCGGGCGGTGATTTGCGGCAGCGTGGACGACGGCAAGAGCACGCTCATCGGCCGGTTGCTGTTCGATTGCGGCCTCGTGTTGGCGGACAAGGCTCGGGCCGTTGAACGCGATTCGCGTCGATACGGGACCCAGGGAGACTCCACCGACCACGCCCTGCTGGTGGACGGCCTGTTGGCCGAACGGGAGCAAGGCATCACCATCGACATTGCGTACCTGAACTTTTCCACGCCTCGGAGGCGGTTCGTTATTGCCGACGCACCGGGTCACGAGCAATACACGCACAACATGGCGACGGCGGCGTCCAACGCGGACGTGGCCGTCGTGCTCGTAGACGCCGCCAGGGGCATCGTCAGGCAAACGGCTCGCCATACCTGGATCGTCGGGCTCTTTGGCATCCGCCATGCGGTGCTCGCCGTGAACAAGATGGACCTTGTGCAGTGGGACGAAGCAACGTATGCACGCATTGAAGAGGAGTTTCGGCAGGTTGCGGCAGAGGCCAAGATCCCGAACGTCTCGGCATTCCCCGTATCGGCGCTGACGGGCGCGAACCTCACCCGTCCGGCGCGCAACGCGCCGTGGTACGAGGGCGTCACCCTGTTGCACGGGCTCGAGACGCTCAATGTGGAGGCGGCAACCGTCCCTGCGACGTCCCACGGGGCCACCCGCGTCGATCCCGCGCCGTTTCGCATGCCGGTGCAGTACGTCAACAGGCCCGGGCCCGAGTTTCGGGGATATTGCGGGCGCATCAGCTCCGGCGCGGTTGCCGTCGGAGACCGGGTGCGAGTGGCCCCGTCCGGTCTCGAAACGACGGTTGCGTCGATCGTCGCGGGCATGGGAACCCGAAACGGCGCGCGGGCGGGCGACTCCGTTACGCTCACCGTGACCGACGAGCTGGACATTGGGCGGGGCGACGTCATCACCTCGGCAAGGGACAACCTGGAGATCGCCGACCAGTTCCGTGCAACGGTGATTTGGATGAGCGACAAACGGCTCCACCCGGGGCGACATCTGCTGTTCAAGCAGCACGGCGTCGAAGCGCGGGCAACCATAACCCGATTGAAACACGTGATTGACCCGCTTGACGGGCCTCGTCCCGCCAATTTTCTCGCCAGGAACGAATTCGGGATCGTGCGCGTGTCAACCAACCGCCGAATACCGTTTGCGCCCTATGGCGAATCCAGAACCCTGGGGGGCTTCGTTCTCATCGACCCGCTGACTCGGGCCACCGTTGGCGCCGGGATGATCGAATTCGCACTCCGCCGGGGAACCAACATCCGCTGGCAGCGCTTCAACGTGACGCCGGAGATGCGCGCCGACGCCAAAAGCCAGCACGCCCAGTGTCTGTGGATGACGGGGCTGTCGGGGTCGGGGAAATCCACGCTGGCCAACCTGCTCGAACAGCGACTCCACCTGGAAGGGAAGCACACCTTCGTGCTGGACGGCGACAACGTCCGCCACGGCCTCAACCACGATCTAGGCTTTTCCGAGACCGACCGCGTCGAGAATATCCGCCGCGTAGCGGAGGTTGCCCGTCTCATGGTGGACGCGGGGCTCGTCGTCATCGTGTCGTTTATCAGCCCGTTTCGAGCGGACCGCGAAGCAGCGAGGCGGCGGGTTTCCGCAGGGTCGCTTCAAAGAGGTGTTCGTAGACGCATCGGTTGAGACATGCGAGTCGCGCGACACGAAGGGCCTCTACGCCAAGGCCAGGCGCGGCGACATCCCGAATTTCACCGGGATCAGCAGCCCGTACGAGGCGCCGGAGAAGCCCGACGTTCGCGTCGACACCAACGACCGATCCCCGCGCGAGTGCGTGGAGGATCTATTGGGCGTGCTTTTGGCGGATTGACCGCGAAAGATGGGACTGGGGACATGCCGTACGGAACGGGCCGATAGGATGGGTCCGGCACGACGGTCTCAGCGACGGCCAAGAACGGCCGAGAGCGTCACCCGCTCTCCCTCTCGCAGCACCACGATCTCGACCCGGTCTCCTGCAGTGCGGGCGCGCAGCGCATAGGTGTATTCGTACAGGTCGCCGATCTCCCGTCCATCGAAGGCGACGATCACATCTCCGGCGCGCAGACCGGCGACCGCGGCGGGGCTGGCCTCGCGGACTCCGGTAAGGCGAACGCCTCCTTCCGCCATGCTCATGTCGGGAATGGTGCCCAGGTAGGGGCCGTATCCCGAGACCGCGGGGGCATCCGGCTCGGTAGCGGGACGGGCTGGCGGCGCCCCCGCTCCTGCCACCCGAGTGAGCGCCATCCCGCCGTTCCGATTGCTTGCAAGCTCCGCCGCAATCCCGGTGACGAAGTCCGCAACCCGCTCGAGGCCCTCCGCATTGATCTTCTCCCAGTCGTCGGAAGGCCGGTGGTAGTCCTCGTGGGTATTGGTGAAGAAGTGAAGGACGGGAACCCTTTTGCCGTAAAAGGAGCTGTGGTCGGAGCTGCCGAAACCGTCCGGGTTGAGAGCCAGATCGAAGGGAGGACGGATTTCGGCGTTGATGCCCGCGAGCAGACCGGGCCACTCTTCCGCGGTGCCGGTACCCAAGACCGTGAGGCGATTCTCCTCAAGCCTCCCAACCATGTCCATGTTGATCATGGCGACGGCGGCGGAGGGGTCGAAGAGCTCGCTGTCAACGTAGTGCTGAGAGCCCAGCAGACCCATCTCTTCCCCGGAGAAGGCCACGAACACCACGGTGCGCGCCGGTGGCACGGACGCCGCGGACAGGTTGAGGGCCACCTTCATCAGCGCAGCGGTTCCGCTTGCGTTGTCGTCGGCTCCGTTGTGGATCGCGACGGTTCCGGGAACGAGCGACCCCTGCCCGCCCATCCCCAAGTGGTCGTAGTGGGCGCCCACGACCACGACTTCCTCCCGGCGCGCCTCATCTCCACCGGGCAGCCGCGCCACCACGTTGCGGGCATCCAGGGTGCGGGGCGCCAGTTCCGTCATTAATTCGATTCGGCTTTCGGCCCGCGCGGCCGCTCTGATGGCCGCCGCCACCGGCCCGCGCGCCGCCGCCACCGGGATCGCCGCCTGCGGGCGGCTGTCCCCCGCGAGCGGCGGGAAGTCCTCGCTCTCCCCCAGAAGCACCACCAGCCCCACCGCCCCACGGCGGGCCGCCTCGGAGGCCTTGTAGTGGGCTTGGCTTTCTAGCGACATCCCCTCGGGAGAGAGTGGGTCGCCGTCCTCCACGACCACCACCCGTCCTTCCAGCGCCAGTGTGCCGTATCCTTCGGAATCGCTTCCGGGCCGGTTGACGCCGTGGCCTCCGTAGAGCGCCGCCCCCACCGCATGGCCGGTGGCGGAAAAGCCGTAGGGTTGCCACTCGCTTTCGAGCCGGGCTCCGGGCTCCGCACCCGCGCGCAGCAGGTTGTGGGTGCCCAGGACCGCTCCCCCGCGAACCGGGAAGGCCTGGAAGAAGGAACCGTCGTCTCCTCCGCCTTCAAGCCCCATGCGTGCGAAGTGGGACGCGATGTACTCCGCCGCGCAGCGCTCTCCCGGACTGCCCGAGGCCCGTCCCTCGAGGGCATCGGCGGCGAGATAGCGAATGTGAGCCAACGCTGTGCCGGAGTCCGCGACAAATGCCTCTACAGCGGGACACGAATCCGAGGATTGGGCCGCCACCGGATGGGTTTCCCACCCACCCGTCGTCCACAGCACCGCCGCCCCGGCCACGAGGCCGATGCGGAGCTTCAGAGCCTTCAGGATCATATGTTCTCCATGGGAAAGGAATCAGCTTGGAAAATACCAGATCGCAGGGAACTTGTTGCCGGGAACTTGGCCCCCTGCAACTGGCGCGAGCACGACGCGTCTCTTACGGCTCCGTCGAGCGCGCGTCGCGCCGCGCCGCGCGCTTCGCAATCCGCGTGATCAGCGTGGCCAGGGACAGGCGCGGCGCCGCGGCGGGCATGTCCGCCCACGCGTCGAGATCGTCGATCGCGCTCACGGTGCGGCGGAGGCACAGCTCGGCCAGGGCTCGGGCCCGCTCGTGCTGCACGCTGGCGGCGCCCGCGACGATGATCATCCTTACCAGGCAAGCCAGCACCCCAGTACGGTAGCGCCGCCAGCATTCGTCGAAGCCGAAGCCGGCGACGCCCTGCGCTTCCAGGCAGCGGCGATACTCCTCGACCAACCCGCGCTCGGTACGGCGACGCAGGTCGCTGGCGACACTCGTGCACATGAAGTACGCCAGGTCGTAGACGCCGCAGCCGATCGCGCTGGCCTGCCAGTCAACCAGTGCGAAATCGTCGCCGCCGTCGGCCCGGAAGAACATGTTGTCGAGCCGATAATCGCCGTGAATAAAGGTCTGCCGACCCGCCGCCACCCGGGCGAGCTGCGCGGCCACCCGCGCTCCGAAGCGATCGGCTCGTTCCCGCTGCTCGCCGGTCAGCGCGCCGGGATAGTGCCTCGCCACGGCCGACAGGCTCTTGACGTAGAAGAACTGCAAGGGCAGCCGCACGACGGGGCGGAAGATGTTCTGGAAGTGGCGCACGGCGTCCCTGGGGCCCGCGGCCACCCTTGATCGCGCGGCCTCGCTGGATCGCGCGGCCTCGCTGGGCCCCGCCACCGCTCGGCCACCCCCCACCGCGCCGTCGCGCGCCACTGCGCGATCCCCCCACCAGGGCGCGTGAATCGCCGCCGCGGCATGCACGGCCAACCTCGCCTCGTCCAGGGTCGCGCCGGCGACCTGATCTCGCCCTCCCGCCTGGCCGTTCCACCAGGTGGACAGGTCGTCCAGGACGAGCGTGAACCGATGCGTGGAGTTGTCGAACTCCCCGAACAGCATGGCCGGCGTCGCCACGGCCAGCTCCGGGGCGACGTTGCGGTAGAAGAGGAACTCGCGCCGATAGAGCGCCATGCGCTTGCACATGTTGAACGTGGCGCGCTCGTCGCTCGGGAGCTTCACGATCACGCTGGGCGGCCACCCGTCGCGTGCGTTGAGGCGAACCCGCAACACGCGGCTCAGCTGGCCGACGCCTTCGCCAATGTCGTCCACGGTAACGCTGTCGATGCCGCCTTCGGGAACGCCGTGCTTACCCCGGGACCCGAGCACCGATTCCAGCCACGCTGGTGAGATGTCGGATAGGGACTCGATCATCGCCATCTCGACCCCTACAACACGGTGCTATGCATGGTCGGATTCCGTCTGGTCCGCCTCCGGCTGCCGATCCAGGTGTCTTACAACCCGAAAGCAACACGACTTGTGCGGACAAATGGAAGGGTACGTCGTCATTCTTATCTTCGGCGACGACGACTTGCGCATGGTTCGATGCACGCGTTGGAATTCGGCGTAATGGACCATGGTCGCCAGAGTGGCCGCCATCTGTACTTGTGCGAACGCCCCGCCCAAACAGGTGTGCGGGCCAATGCCGAACGGAGCGAACGCCCCTTTTTGTTTGTATTCCAGGCGGGGAGGAAGGTGCCGTTCCGGCTCGAAGCGTTCAGGATTCGGATAGTAGCCTGCATCAACATGCACAATGCCCGTTGCCACCATGATCGGGGTTCCCGCCGGCACCCGGTGCCCCTCGAAGTCGAACGAATTGATCGCGGTGCGCAAGATCGCCGGCGTCACGGGATAGCACCGGAGGGTCTCGGTGACGAACGCATGCGTCATGTCCAGACCGCGAACCGCCTTTGCATCGGGCATGCCGTTTGCAAAAAGGTCGTCGAATTCCGCCCGCAAAGCCTCCATGTAGCGCGGCTCGTTCAGCAGCTTCAGGAACGCGAATCCCAGCGTGCCGGCCACCGTGTCGAGCGCCGCGATATAGGGACCAACCAGCGCGGCTTGAAGGTCGACTTTGCTCAGCAGGGCGGGCTCGCGCCGGTGAAGCTCCAGAAACGCGTCGATCACGTCGGGCGGCGAGCCTTGACGCAGGCCCGGTTCGTGGAGCTCGACCACGTCGGCGCACAGCTGGCGGATGCGGTGCCGGACGCGCTTGATTCGCCAGTTGTACATGAACTTGGGACGGTCGCGACGGGCGGCGAACAAGAGCGAATCGAGGTAGTACTTGAGGTCTTGCAGATACTCGTGCGGCGCGCGTCCGGTAGCCAGCACCCCCAAATGATAGCTCACGATCTTCTGGAACGCGGCGAACGTGCTGATCGGTACGCCGAGCGACCACGAACGCACGATGCGGCGTACGATGTCGATGGCCTCGTCAATGCGGTTTTCGATCACCGCGCGTCCATACCCGGCTTGCGCCGTGCGCCTAAGTTTAATATGGTCCGGCCCGTCCAGAGACACGAGCGTGTTATCCGCCTCCATGGCCTGGCTAAGCCCGTGGAATTCGCGTTTGCTGCGCAGATGGGTGCGGCCCTTCTTCATGGCGAAGGCGTTGGCGGCGCGTCCTGCAAGCACCACCGGCTTGCGGTTGGGGAGACGAAGCCGGAAGATCGGCCCGTGGCGACGAAAGGCCTTGATCAAGGCGGCGTTCATGTCGCCGGCCATGGCCAACGCATTGCCCAGAAGCGGAACGCCCCGCGCATTGGGGATTGGCTTGTACTGTTGTTTGGTCGGCTTGCGCTTTTCGATATCGTCGTCAATCGCAAGGCGCGCGGCCCGGCACAGCAGGTTGAGCGAACGCATGGACTCGATGCGATCGCGCACCTGTTCGAGCTCGCGGCGGGTCAGGATGCGCTCGAAAATGCGGCACGCGTGCAACAGCCCGATCAGGTCGGCGTCCCACGGGTCGCGCACGTCGCCGCTGAACAGGATCCGCATGATGCGGACCTGCACCTCGTCGGCGCTGCGGCCTTCGATTCCGGGATACCGTTTGGAACGCGCCACCGAAGCGACGAGGGAGAAATCGTCGCCGGGGCCGCGCTCGAGAATCCCGCGCGCGCACAGCTTGTCCAGGGCCGCCTCGGCAATGCGGCCGCCGAGGCTCAACCCAATGCGGCGCACCCAGTATTCGGGCGATCGCGGTTCCGGGTTCTGCGTGACCTGCTTCAGGGCGGGATCGGCCGTCTCGTCGCCAAGCGGGGTCGGGTCGACCAGAATCAGGGTCTCCAGATCGGTGTCGATGCGGTCGCTCTGGGCCAGCTCCAACAGGGCAACCGTCGCAAAGCCGAAGTCCTGGGTGCGGCCCGGGAGCGAAGCCAGCGCTCCCGAGGAGTCGTCCAGCAGCAACAGGCACAGATCCTCGGCGAAGCTGAGGGTCCGCATGGCCGCGCTCGGCGCCGTGTCCGTCACGGGCCGCAGCCTAACGCGCCTCGTCGGGCGCGTAGCCCCACTCGTCGACCGCGAATTTCCAGTGCCGATCGACCTGTCGCCGCACGCGGGGGTCGGGCTCGTAGCGGTTCTGCTTTTAGGAGGACAGGGTCGCCTGGTACGCGGCGATGGGCGGCTTGGCCGAGTACCAGTCGAGTCCGAAGTGACGATATATGCGTTCGAGTTCGCCAAGCGGGTCGGCGCGCAAGTCCTCGAAGAGGACCTCGGCGAAGCGGTCCTCGGGCAGCAGGGCGCGATCCTTCATGTACTTCTTCATCATCGTCGTGTACATGCGCACTAGGCGGGCCTCCAGCGCGTCCTGGTCGTAGTTCTCCATGCAATACGAGCGCGTGAGGGTCGAAACCATGTGCATGTACGACGGATACAGGTCGTAAGGGTTGCGCATGATGTGTATGTAATACGCGCCCGGGAACATGTCCATCATCTGCGGGACGCGAGCCACGTTGGGCGTCGCCTTCTGCACGACCCGCTTCCCCTTGTGCATGTAGGTGGACTTCTTTACCACTCCCATGTACCCCTTGCGCCACGCCTGGACCTCGCGGGCGGACCCCTCCATGAGCACGTACCTTCTGTGCAGCTCCGGCGCCAGCGACGGGAAGGTAAGCGCGTGCGTGTACGACCGGTGCGAGTGCATGGCCAGCGCGAACACCTCTTCCTGGGGCAGGTCCAGGTCCGCCGCCACGTTGTCGATGCCGCGATTGTCGGGCGTCTGCGAGGCCAGCTTCCGCTTTAGCCAGTCGCCCCCGACGAGACAGAACGGGATTGCGGCCTGGTAGTTGGAGCAGTATCCGAGGCTGGGATCGTGCGCCAGGAGGTTGTGGAGATACGTGGTCCCCGAACGTGGAAACCCCAGGATGATGATCGGCGGCTTGGCGATTCGGGTCCGGGCCACTGGCAGGCCGAATACGACGGTCTCGAGCGTTCTCGGCACCGCCGTGACGGCACTCGTGATCAGCGCCTGCTTGAGGCGTCCCCGGTACCGCTTGTCGACTCCCCCAACCTGACGGATCAGCCGCCACCAAACCCGCAGCGGGGCCATGGACATCGGGTTGAATTCTTGTTGCTCCGCCATTTTGCCTCCTGCGTTCGTCGCTCGCGCCGTCTACATCGCTCGCGTCGCGTACATCATACGGTTTGGGGGGTTCCGCCGCAAATGGAGAGGCAGTCCTCGGGGGCTTTGGGGGAGTGCGAAGGCACGCACTTGCGGCAAAACGCCCGCGCACCGATGATTCCTGGGCATTTCTCGGCCATCAAGGGCGAAGTCTCCACCAAGGACCAAGTCATGAAATCACTCCGCATCGTCGCGTTTTTCCTCGTGGTTGCCGGCGCACTCGCCGCCTGTGGCGAAGACACCGTTGAACCGCCGCCCCCTGTGGATCCCGTGGCCACCACGATCACGGTGAGTCCCGCCACCGCCCAGCTCGACGCCTTGGGTGCCGGGGTCCAGCTCTCCGCCACAGTCCTGGACCAGAACGGCAACGCCATGGCCGGCGCGGCGGTCGCGTGGAGCTCCGACAACGCCGGGGTCGCAACCGTGAACGCATCGGGAAGCGTCACGGCAACGGGCAACGGCTTGGCCACCGTCACCGCAACGTCCGGGAGCGCAACCGGCCAGGCCTCGGTGACCGTAGCGCAGGTCGCGGCTTCGTTGATGGTGACGCCCGAATCGGTAGCGTTCACCATGGCTAACGAGACCGCACAGCTCATGGCGGACGTTCGCGACGCGAACGACAATGCGATCGAGGGAGCCGCCGTGGAGTGGGCGTCGAGCGACGATGCGGTGGCCACGGTCGACAGCGGCGGCCTGGTCACGGCGGTGAGCGACGGCGAGGTGACGATTTCCGCAACGTCGGGGAGCGCGAGCGGGCGCGCCAGCTTGACCGTGACGTTGCCTCCGTCGCCCGAGGCCGGGCCGCCCATGCCGACGCACGCAGCGGAGAGCGTAATTTCGCTGTTCAGCGACGCGTACGACGACGTGACCGTCGATACTTGGTCGGCCGAGTGGGACAACGCCGACGTGGAGGACATAGACGTGGCCGGCGATCCGGCCAAGCGCTACTCGAACCTGGCCTTTGCGGGAATCGAGTTCACGTCCGCCACCATCGACGCCACCGAGATGACCCATTTCCGCATGGACCTGTGGACGGCCGACCCGACCGGCGAGGGAGCCGCGTTCCGAGTCAAGCTCGTGGACTTCGGGGCCGACGGCGCTTGGTCGGGCGGCGACGACAGCGAGCACGAGGTGGCTATTACGGCCGCCGAGGGCCTGGCCTCGGAGCAGTGGGTGTCGCTGGATCTGCCCCTTGCCGATTTCGGGGGACTCGCGGCCCGCGCGCACCTGGCACAACTGATCATATCGGGCGACCCCAACACCGTGTTCGTGGACAACGTGTATTTCCGCATTGGCGAGGCGCCCCCGCCGCCGTCCGTCCCGACCGAGCCGGCGCCCGTACCCACGCACGAAGCCGCCAACGTGATTTCGCTGTTCAGCGACGGGTACGAAGACGTGACCGTCGACACCTGGTCGGCACAATGGGACAACGCCCACGTCGAGGACGTGGAGATCGACGGAAACGCCACCAAGAAATACGCGGGCTTGGTGTTCGCGGGAATCGAGTTCACGTCCGCCACCATCGACGCCACCGAAATGACCCATTTCCACATGCACGTGTGGACGCCGGATCCCACCGGCGACGGAGCCGCCTTCAGGGTCAAGCTGGTGGACTTCGGGGCCGACGGAGCGTGGTCAGGCGGCGACGACACCGAGCACGAGCTCGCATTCACGGCCGACACGGACCCCGCGCTCGCCACGGGCCATTGGGTGAGTCTCGACATTCCGCTCTCGGCGTTCACCGGGCTGCAGGCGCGCGGTCATCTGGCCCAGCTCATCATCTCGGGAGATCCGAACACCGTCTACGTGGACAACGTCTACCTGCACAAATGACCCCGGATACGCACGGCTTGGCCGTCGTTACCGGGGCGGCCGGGTTCATCGGGGGTGCGTTGGTACGCCGTTTGACGAGGCTGGGGCGACCCGTGCGGGCGGTGTTCCGACATCGACGGGGCGATGTGGCCACGGGGCGGGTGGAATGGCGACGGGCCGACGTGCGGGACCCGCAATCGTTGCGAGGCGCGTTCCACGGCGCCGCCACGGTTTTCCACCTCGCGGCCGTCGTCTCGATCGAGGGCGATCAGGGTGGCCGGGTCACGGCCACCAACGTGCAGGGGGCCGCAAACGCCGCGCGCATCGCGCTTGAATCGGGCGTGCGACGCTTTGTCCACGTCTCTTCCGTGCACGCCTTCGACCTGCGGCTTCAAGACCGGGTGCTCGACGAGGGCCACCCGCGCGCCACCAGCCGGGAGCACACCTCCTACGACCGCTCCAAGGCGCTGGGCGAAGCGGAGGTCCGCAGAGTAATCGACAGCGGCCTGAATGGCGTCATCGTACATCCGACGGGAGCGCTGGGACCGGGTGACGGCGGCCCCACGCCGACGGGCCAGTTTCTGCTTGACCTGTACCGAGGCCGCATACCAGCGTTGGTGCGGGGCGGCTTCAACTGGGTCGACGTACGCGACGTGGTCGCCGGCGCGCTGGCCGCGGAATCCGCAGGTCGCCGGGGCGAAAGCTACCTGCTTGCCGGTCACTGGCATTCCATGCGCGAGCTGGGGGAGATGGCCAGCCGAGCGACCGGGTGTCGGATCCCGCGGCTGGTGCTCCCCATTGCCGTGGGGAAGATCTGGGCTCCGATACAGGTCGCGTGGGACCGGTCGCGCGGCAGGCGTCTTCTGTTTACGCGCGAATCGCTGGACTCGGTGGCCGGCAGCCACCGGATCAGTGCCCGTAAAGCCAAGCGGGAGCTCGGCTTCAAGGCCCGGCCGATCCACGAATCGATAGCCGATGCCTACGCCTGGTTCGATGGCCGAGGAATGCTTGTAGCGCGACAATCAGGATGAGACGCTTGCGACAAACAAGGTGAGACGGCCGGAGGTGGCGGCGGGAGGTTTGAGCTTTGGTGTTTCCCTGGGATCAGGAGAGACGCGAAGTGCCGGGCCGACGGATTACGGACCACCAGATGGAGCTGTACATGACCGCTCGACGGAAGGACGGGCCTGCGCTGGCGGCGGCGAAGGCGGGGTTCAGCAGGGCGACGGCGCATCGGATCGAAGGGGCGGAGACGCCCCGACCCTTTGGCGGGGATATTCGACGAGGAGATCGTGCCGCTGCTGGAGGCGAACCCGGGGTTGCGGGCGGTGGCGCTGTACGAAGAGATGATGCGGCGTCATCCGGAACTGCATCCGGGGGTTCGGCGGACGCTGGAGCGACGGGTTCGGAGCTGGAAGGCGAAGCACGGGCCGTCGCGCGAGGTCGTTTTCCGACAGAAGCACGAGCCGGGGCGACGGGGGTTGTCGGACTTCACCGACGCCGGGCGTCTGGGGGTGACGGTTGGGGGAGAGAAGCTGGTGCACAAGCTGTACCATTTTCGGCTGGAGTACTCGGGATTCTGCATGTGGCGGTGGTGTTGGGCGGGGAGAGCTTACGTTGCCCTGGCCGAGGGGTTGCAGGACGCGCTGTGGGCGCTGGGCGGCGTTCCGAAGGAGCACCGGACGGACAGTCTGTCGGCGGCGTTTCGGAACCTGAAGCGTCGTGCGCGGGAGGACCGGACCGCACGTTACGAGGCGTTGATGGGAGACTACGGGATGAAGGCGAGCCGGAACAACCGGGGCCGGGCGCACGAGAACGGCTCGATCGAAAGCGCGCACGGGCATTTGAAGCGGGCCATCGAGGATGCGCTGCTGTTGAGGGGATCGAGGGACTTCGAGACGATCGAGGCGTACCGAGAGTTCGTGAGCCGGGTGGCGAGTCGCCGCAACGCTCGCAACCGCAAGAGGATCGACGCCGAGCGAGCCGTGCTGCGGCCGTTGCCGAGGCGTCGCAGCGACGGTTTCGAGGAGACCTTGGTGCGCGTGACGAGCGCGGGTGGGTTCTCGCTGCGGCGGGTGTTCTACACGGTGCCGTCGCGGCTGGTGGGACACCGGCTGCGGGTGAGACTGTACGACGACCGCCTGGTCGTCTTCGTCGGGACCGAGGAGCTCGTGACGTTGCCTCGGGGCCACCCGGGACCGGGAGGGCGACGGGGACGGGTCGTGAACTACCGGCACGTGCTGCCCTCTCTGCGTCGCAAGCCGATGGCGATGATGAACTGGGTCCACCGCGACGGTTTGTTCCCCCGCGACGCCTACCGCCAGGCTTTCGACGCGTTGCGCGAGCGCCTGGACGACCGCGAGGCCTGCCGGCGGATGGTCAAACTCCTTGCGCTGGCCCACGATCACGGATGCGAGGCCCTGCTGGCCGACGAGATCGAAGCGCAGCTCGAGGCCGGGCGGTTGCCCGACGCCGAAGTGCTGCGCGACCGGTTCCCAGCGCCGGACTCCCTTCCCGACCTCGAAACGACCCTCCCGCCACTGTCGCGCTACGACGACGCCTGCCTGAACGGAGCACCGCGATGAAAGACTCCTTCATCGTCGATCCCCCGGCACTCGACCTGTTGCTGAAGCAACTGCGCCTGCCGAGCATGCGGGCGCTGTGGAGAAGCTTCACCGAACGCGCGGACCGGGAAGACTGGTCCTCGGCGCGCCTGCTCGCCGCGCTGGCCAGCCAAGAAGTCGCCGATCGCGAACGGCGGCGCTTCGAGCGGCACCGAGCCGAGGCGAAGCTGCCCCGCGGCAAGACGCTCGACAATTTCGACTTCAACCTCGTGCCCGCCGTGTCGAAGGCGCGCGTGGGCGTGCTGGCGAGCGGCGACATTTGGCTCGAAGAAGCGGCCAACGTGCTGCTCTTCGGTCCGCCGGGAACGGGCAAGAGTCACCTCGCCGCGGGCATCGGACTCAAGCTGGTCGAAAACGGCTACCGCGTGCTGTACCAGCGAACGTCGAGTCTGGTGCAGAGGCTCCAGGCGGCGCGGCGCGACCTCGCCCTCGACGCCGCCATCGCCAAGCTCTACAAATACCACCTCGTCATTCTCGACGATTTCTCCTACGCCACCTGCGAAGGGACCGAAACCAGCGTCCTCTTCGAACTCATCGGCGCACGCTACGAGAATCGCTCGCTCCTCGTCATCGCCAACGAACCTTTCAGCGCCTGGGACAAGATCTTCGGTGGCGAAGCCTTGACCGTCGCCGCCGTCGACCGCCTCGTGCACCGCTCCCACGTCTTCGAACTCAACGTCGAAAGCTACCGCCGTCGCGCCGCCGTGGCCGCCAGGAAAGCCGCCGCTGGGCATGGACAGACCGACGAACCGACTCCGGGACGTGGGGTACGCGCCGGGGCCGACCCCCACTCCCATCCTCGCCACCCGGCAAGTTGGCTATGGCGACGGCCCAACCCGCCACGCTCCATCGCCGGCGGCGGACGGAGGTCACAAGCATGAGGTCGGTACGCGGTCACGATTGGTCCGCGCACCGGCGGAAAGAACCGCGAGGGCTGCCGAGTGAGCGGGCCCGCCGGTCACCCGCCGGTCCATGTCGGAACAAGTTCCAACACGGAACGACGGGTAATGGTTACCCACCCACCCCGCAGCGACGCTCACGCTGGCACGGGGGTGGAGAACGGTACCGTCCAGCCTTGATTCCGTGCTCGGACCGTCCAACGAAGTAGGACCGCCTCACAGGCTCTCCAGGACGCTCAACCTGCTCCACGCATGCCACCTTGTTATCATCCCTTCGTTCACAACGTCGCGATCTCGTATTCTCACCTTGATTGTCGCTACGTCTCACCTTGATTGTCGCTGTGCAGGAAGCTGAAGATATTGGATGAGATCATGAGCGGCCTTCCGGTCATTCCGATAAACTCCCCGGCAATCCTGGCCGCGTACGCAAGCATATACGCATGGACTCACGGAGCCGTGGTGCCGACCATGGAAGCTTCTCCTCCGAAGCCGGCGCGATCAATGTCACAGAACGACCTTTGGATCGCCGCGACGGCACATGCCATGCGAGCGGTGATCCTTTCCACCGATAAGGACTTCATGCATCTCGACGGTATCTGGCTCAAGCACCTACTCGTCTCGCAGGAAGCCTGATGCTCAAAGGTTGTCGATATTGACCCGCATCGACGTCGGGGCGGTCCATGGCTTATCGCCATAATGAAACACCATCGACTTGGTTTCCAGTTTACGAGACGGATTCCGCTTGGCAAGTTCCTGTTTCTCGCGATGCTGCTTGTGGGCGCGGGCCTCCCATGCCATGGTTCGGAACAGCATGTTGGGGTCCGTCGTGCCCCGGATGGCGATCAGGATCATGAAGTCGGTGTCGGAGTCTTCAGCGGTCCCGCGAGCACTCCATACGCTATCGGGCGGACTCTTGAAGATCCTCTCGTCGCTCAGATCGATTGGATCCTCCCGCAGGGTGGAGAAACCCAACCGTTCGGTCCACTCCGGCAACCGATCCTGGATCAGATCCTCAATCATCCTACGGTGTGACAACAGGTCCTTGAACGCGTCGTACAACATGGCTCAACCCTCCGATACCGTTCGCGGGCCCGACTCTCCCTCGAGCGTCTCCAGCACCTGCCGCCACTCGAAGTTCTCGCCGATGCCGCGCACGTAGTAGTCCATCCAGGCCATCTCGCTGACGGCCTTGACGAGACGATTTCGCGGGTCGGGGATGCCGTGGCTGCGACCCGGATACATGAACAGCTCGGTCGGCACGTCCAGCTTCTTGAGCGCCATGTGCAGCTCGACCGATTGCGGGCTAGGCACGCGGGGGTCGCCCTCGACGACGTGGATCATGGTGGGCGTCTTTGCGTTCTTGATGTACTTGAGCGGCGACTGGTCGAAATAGGTGTCGAAGTCCTCGTAGAGGAAGCCGTCGCCGACGTAGAACTGCCGGTTGCGCTGCACGTCGCTCTGCGCGTACATGCTGATCCAGTTCATGGTCCCCGCGCCGGAGCTGATCGCCTTGAAGCGGTCGGTCTGGGTGAGGATCCAGTTGGACCAGTGGCCACCCGCGCTCCAGCCCAGCGCGCCCATGCGGTCGCCGTCTACGATGCCTTCGGCGATGAGATGATCGACGCCGGTGATGATGTCTTCGTAGCCCAGGGTGAAGTAGTCGCCGACGATGTCCGTGCGATGGGCGTTGCCGTAGTTTCTTGAGCCGCGATAGTTGGGCTTCAGCACGGCGTATCCCGCACCCGCGTAGACCTGGGCGTTATATCCTCCGTTGAAGCGCAGCACGTCTGCCGACGCGGGGCCGCCGTGGATCGCAACGATGAGCGGATACTTGACTCCCTCCTCGTATCCTACGGGATAGACGAGAACGCCGCCGACCGTTTTGCCGTCCGACGAGCGCCAGTTGACCTCGACTTCTTCGCCGAGCGCGATTTCCCGAACCTGGGGATTGACGTCGACGAGCTGGGTCCAGGCGGAGCGGTTCGGCACGTCGGCAACGTTGGCGACCGTGAACACCGTGGGCGGCGTCTTGGGGTCGCTGTAGCCGATGAGGATTGTGCCGGTGTCGTCGTCGCGGGACACGGAGAGGGCGGCCCGCTCCTCGGTGAGCTGGCGGACTGCGCCGGTCTCCACATCGAGCGCGTGCAGCTGGGTGGTGACCGTGACGCCGGCGTTGAAGTAGATCGTGTTGGCGTCTTCGGACCAGAACCCTACGCTGGAGCTCTGGTCGAAGTCGGCCCCGAGCTTGCGGAAGGCGCCCCCACGGTCGGCGACTTCGCGAATGTAGACCCGATTGTCGGTCATTGTGTAGCGCGTCATGTCGTCGGGGGCCGAGAAGGCGATCCAGCGACCGTCGGGAGAGAAGCTGAGGCCGCCCTCGGAGACTTCGTAGTTGTCGGTCAGGCGCTCGATCTTGCCGGTCGCGACCTCCTTGAGGTAGAGGTCGGCGTACAGGCGGGACGCCGTGATGTTGCGCTCGTATCGCTTTGGGGAGCCGCCGGTTATGCCGATCCAGCGGCCGTCGTCGGAGATGGTGAAGCCGGCGACGCTGTAGGACGGGTCGCTGGTTTCCTGCCGCTCTTCGGCCGTCGCGACCTCGACGCTCCACAGGCTCGACAGGGGCGTGACCGCGTTGCGCACGTCGACGGTGAATCCCTCTTCGCGCCGCTTCACTTCGTCCTCGTCGAACGAGTCGGGACGCGCGAAGTAGACGCGCTGGCCGTCGGGGGTGAAATCCCATTGCTCGACGCCCGCGTCGCCGTGGGTGAGTTGCTCGGGATCGGCATCCATCAGGGCGTTTGCGGGCAACCTGTACAGCTGCTGTTGGCCGGGTTTGCCGGAGCGATAGACGAGCCAGCGCCCTTTGGGGCTGAACGCGAAACCGGAGACGCCTTCGGCAGCGTCGGTGAACTTGCGGGCCTCACCGCCGTCGTGCCGCATGGCGTAGAGCTGGTTCTCGTCTCCGTCCCGATTGGAGGCGAAGACGAAGAATGAACCGTCGCGCGCCCAGGCGGGGCTGGTCTCGTTCTTGTCTTCGGTGAAGGTGAGGCGGCGGCTCGAACCGACGCCTTCGGCGAGCGAGACCACATGGACGTCGGTCTGGGACTCGGCTTTTTCCCAATCGGGGGTAGTGACGGTGTAGAGCATCAGGGACCGGTCCGGGCTTGGCGCCCAGGAGCCCGCGCGCCGCAGCGTCTGGACGTCCATGAAGGTGAGGGGACGGGGCTGTTGTGCGACGGCCTGCTGCGGGCCGGGGTGCGTGCCGAGGATTGGGGTGGTCGCCGCGAGGGCGACGAGGGTCGTGGCGATGGCCAAGGTGGACAAGCGCATGGTGGACCTCGCGCGGGTTTGGCGGGGATGGGGCGCGTCGGTCGCGACGCGTAGTCTGAACGTTACCGAAACGAGGCCGGTTCGGCAATCGCGGCCCTTCCGCAGGCGTGCCGCGTGAGGTGGGTGCGAGGGTTGGGCGCGATGGTGGCCGAAGACGTCGGGGGTGTCCTCCGCTAGCGATTCGCAACGCGACCGCAAGCGGGCCGTATTTCATGAGAAAGCTCCTGCGTCGATCAATCCGGTCAAGGGCCGAGAGGAACATTCCCATGACGAAGAGGCGCGCCATCCGCCTGATCGCTCCCCTTGCGCTTCTTGCGCTTGTCGTTCCCCCCGCCGCCGCGCATCAGGATCGCGGTGTCGTGCTCGCCCGACACGTCCACACGGACTTCTACGACGCTTACCCGGGCATCCCGTCGCCTGCCGGCGATCGGGTCGTGTTCGCCGATTATGCCGCCGACAGCAGATTGTTGACGGTCTACGACGTAGCGACAAGGGACGGCCGCGTACTGACGCGGACGCCGGCAGGACGGTCGCGGGTGACTTGGTCGCCCGACGGTTCGCGCGTCGTGTACGTCGACCGCTGGTCCGATAGTCACGGGGTCTGGACCCTCGACCCGACCACCGGCGAGGAGGCGCGCATCGTGGATCCGGGGGACGCGCGCCTCGACTATCCGCGACTGCTGCCCGACGGGACCGTGACCGCGCTGCGATACGCGGGTGCCGCTGGGGCATGGGTAGCCTACGCGCCGGGAGTCGACGCCCCGACCGTGCTCGTCGACGGTGCGGAGGGATGGGTTGCGCCCGTGCGATCTCCCGACGGGCGCGTGGTGGCGTACCTTCGCGTCGTGGACGGCCGCGCTGCCCTGGTCGTGACGGAGATCGCGACGGGCGATACGCGTACGCTTGCTTCCGGCCTACAGCTCGGGTGGGACGTCCGCCTCGAGTGGTCCAATGAGGGCAGAGCGCTCTATCTGGCCGCGGGGGTCGACGACTCGCACTTCGTCGGCTGGCGGGTGCCACTCGACGGAGGTCCAGCGGAACGGCTGGAGCATGACGACCGCGACGTGCTTGCGGTTACGCCACTTGCCGACGGTCGCGTCGCTCTCAGCCTGTACCATACGCGCACCGCGGTGGGCATCGTACCGGTGACCGGAGGCGAACCCACCGATCTGACGACGCGAGGTTTGTCGACGCTGAGTGCCTTTTTTCCTTCGTGGCATCCTTCCGGGAGGGCGCTGGGCTTCGTCACCGCCTCCTGGCGACGCGTCCGCATGCCCGAAGACTTCGACCTGGGGGTCCTCGACCTCGACGCGGACGGCGCTCCGACCGGAACGATCCGAACGCTCGTCTCGGAGGAGGGCGAAGACTACGGCGCCGCGTGGTCGCCCGACGACAGGTGGCTAGCCTTCCACGGGCACCTCGAGCAGAGCGACGACATATGGCTCGTTCGGGTCGGCGGCAGCGGGCGGCCCACGCGACTCACGCGGTTCGGAGCTGGCGCGGACACCGGCGAGCCGGATTGGAGTCCGGACGGCCGGGCGCTCGCCTTCAGCAGCCACGGCCCGCCACTCGAGGAGAATCCGCAGTCGGTGTACACGATCGGCGTGGACCCCGCCACGGGACTTGCGGTCGGCGCCCCCGCCCGGGTCCCGCTCGACGGGTTCCAGGGCTCCGTCATGGGAGCCCGTTTCTCGCCGGACGGCGACCGGCTTCCCTTCTACGGACGCTCGCTCGAGGACGGACGCGTCACCATCTACACCGTGCCGGTCGCTGGTGGAACTCCCACTGCCGTCGTGTCCTTTGCCAATGGCGAACCCTACGGCGCACCGGAGTGGAGCCCTGACGGCGCGTCCCTATTCTACTCGCGCAACGACGGCTTCGGGCCCTTCCAGGTGTGGCGAGTGGACGTCGCCACCGGCGCGACGGAACGGGTCACGACAGGCGAGCTCGGTGCTCTTCAGCCGAGCTTGAGCCCCGACGGACGCACCCTTGCAGTTACGATGCGCGAGGCTGGCATCGAGGTCGTCGTAGCGAGATGACACCCGACACTTGGCGCCCGACTACCGCACCCCCTCCACGATCTCGCGGTAGCGCTCGGGATCCCACACGGGACGCTCGGGAGCGTTCGCCACCTCGAGACCGAACCAAAACATTAACCGGGCGACTCTCGAGGCCTTCTCCGCGTCGATGAGTTCGATCTCGTCGTCCGGTTGGTGGTACTGATCGTGCGTGCCGTTGAAAAAGAAGATGATGGGGACGCCCTTGCGCGCGAAGTTGTAGTGATCGGAGCGACGGTAGAACCGCTGCTCGGGCCATAGGTCGTCGATGGCGGTCATGTTCAGCTCGGGGTGAGCGTCGTTCACTCTCTCGAGCGTGGCTCCCAGGTCGGAGTGCTCCTTGCCGATGGCTACGATCGTGTCGGTCCAGTTCCGGCCCACCATGTCCGCGTTGATGTTTGCGACCGTGGACTCGATCGGCACCGTGGGGTTCTCGCTGAACCACTCGGAGCCCCATAGCCCTCGCTCTTCGCCGCTCACGAGCAGAAACACCACGGAGCGCGCCGGCGGAGTCGACATGGCGGCCATTGCTTCGGCGACCTCGACGACGGCGACGGTCCCCGAGGCGTTGTCGTCCGCCCCGTTGTAGATCACGTCGTCGTCGCCGCTCGGAGTTCCCGTGCCAACGTGGTCCATGTGAGCGGAATAAACGACGTACTCGTTCCGGAGCTCGGGATCGGAGCCGTCCAGAATGCCCACCACGTTGGGCGCCGCGATCTCTTCAAGGGCGACGGAGACAGCGAGAGTGGCGGTCACCGAAGCGAGGACGTGGACACCGTCTTCGTCCGAAGCGAGCTCGTCGAGATTGACTCCCGAGCCGGCAAGAGCGGACGCCAGGCTCCCGGCGTCAACGCGAAAGAGACGCGGCGAAGGAGACGCGCCCGGCTCTGCCCACGCGGGCCTGACCGTCGAAGCCACGTTCGTCCAATCCCTCTCTGTCTCGCCGTCTTCGGACATGTACGCGACGGAAACCGACAACGCCCCGGCGTCGGCGAGCTGGATCGATGCGAAGTACAGGTCGCGCATGACGCCCTGAGCGGCCTCGTCTTCCCCGACGAGGAAAATCACGTGCATTCCTGCGACGTCCTGGTCCGGCACCCTCTCCCTGGGATCGTCGAGACCTTCGACCAGTACGAGGCCCCCTGCACCCTCGAACGAGCTCGTCGGAAGCACCGCGAACGGCGCCATGTCGACGCCCATGGCCAAGCGGCGGTCACCAATCGTCATTCCCGACGCGTCGGCGTCAACGCGATACTCGACAAGCGGGAATTGCTGGAGGTATTCGCCGTCCTCGGCTCCGCCCCGAAGCCCCATGGCGGCAAACTCGTCGGCGATCCATCGGGCGGTCATGTCCAGGCCGGGGCTGGGAGTCGCTCGTCCGCCCATGCTGTCGTGAGCAAGTACCCCAATGCGCCGAACGAAGTCGGCTTCGTCGATGGTGGCCGCCGCATCCTGGACGGTCACTGGTTGACAGCCGGCGGAGAGCGTCAGCAACAGCGTCGCTGCGCCGAAGGCGGCAAAGACGGGATTGGGTCGAGTGATCATTTGGTCGGTCTCCAGGGGTTCGCGGCCTCTCGAGCGCACAGTACAACTTGTACGAATCCGACTCGGTGTGCGCAAGTCGGCAGGCGTAGCGTGGCGTGCGGTCAATTGGGGTGGGGTGCTATCACTGTGTGTATGAACAACTGCTGTGTTGGAGACGTAGCGCGACGAGTGCCGAGGCGGGTGCGGTTGCGTCAATCCGCGGCTGGGAGATCGGGACCAGCGAGGTCCGATATGATCGTGCCCCTGTGCCGTCGCGCACCTTGGATCATGGCCTGCATCCTCGCAGCGGGCTGCCCCTGGCCCGGCGTTTTCTGGCTGTTCCGGTATCCTGCCCAGGGATCACTCCGTGATTACTCCAGGGTGCTGCTTGAAGACAAGATCAGGAAGAACGAGCTGTCGGGCTCGTCATCCCAAGTCGCCGGTTTTCGCAGCCACTACTACGCCTTGAGGCAGAAAGGGGTACTTTCGGGCGAGGATCTGTTCAACGGGATGCGGAGCTTCGCACGGCGTGGTTCGATGATCTGAGCGTCCAGTTTGCCGCCGAGGCGGTGCTGATCTACTTCTTCGAGATGTGCGAGGTCTTCGAAAAATGATTCTACCTACCAAGCATGTGCCTCCTGACCGGACGCTCCTAGGTGCGGGTGCAGTCATCCTCTTGGCGCTCTCTCAACCCAGGACGGTGACCGCACTGTGGGAGTCGGTGGGACGGTCGACTTCGATCGGCACGTTCGAGCGATTTGTCCTTGCCCTGACAATGTTGTACTCCATTCGGGGGATTGATTACAAAGATGGGCTGCTTTCACGGAGGAAGGCATGTTCACTCCGTATCGGCCAATCAACCTTCCTTTCGCAGAGTCACTGTCCCGTGCGAGATCACCCAAGATTCCGCCGCAGCAATTCGCGCAGCGCGTCGTCGTCGCCGATGTCCACGGGCCAGCCGTAGGTGTAGCGCGACAATCAGGATGAGACGCTTGCGACAAACAAGGTGAGACGGCCGGAGGTGGCGGCGGGAGGTTTGAGCTTTGGTGTTTCCCTGGGATCAGGAGAGACGCGAAGTGCCGGGCCGACGGATTACGGACCACCAGATGGAGCTGTACATGACCGCTCGACGGAAGGACGGGCCTGCGCTGGCGGCGGCGAAGGCGGGGTTCAGCAGGGCGACGGCGCATCGGATCGAAGGGGATCCGGGGCGTCGGTCGGTGAAGAAGCCTCGGGGGCGGAGACGCCCCGACCCTTTGGCGGGGATATTCGACGAGGAGATCGTGCCGCTGCTGGAGGCGAACCCGGGGTTGCGGGCGGTGGCGCTGTACGAAGAGATGATGCGGCGTCATCCGGAACTGCATCCGGGGGTTCGGCGGACGCTGGAGCGACGGGTTCGGAGCTGGAAGGCGAAGCACGGGCCGGCGCGCGAGGTCGTTTTCCGACAGAAGCACGAGCCGGGGCGACGGGGGTTGTCGGACTTCACCGACGCCGGGCGTCTGGGGGTGACGGTTGGGGGAGAGAAGCTGGTGCACAAGCTGTACCATTTTCGGCTGGAGTACTCGGGATTCTGCATGTGGCGGTGGTGTTGGGCGGGGAGAGCTACGTTGCCCTGGCCGAGGGGTTGCAGGACGCGCTGTGGGCGCTGGGCGGCGTTCCGAAGGAGCACCGGACGGACAGTCTGTCGGCGGCGTTTCGGAACCTGAAGCGTCGTGCGCGGGAGGACCGGACCGCACGTTACGAGGCGTTGATGGGAGACTACGGGATGAAGGCGAGCCGGAACAACCGGGGCCGGGCGCACGAGAACGGCTCGATCGAAAGCGCGCACGGGCATTTGAAGCGGGCCATCGAGGATGCGCTGCTGTTGAGGGGATCGAGGGACTTCGAGACGATCGAGGCGTACCGAGAGTTCGTGAGCCGGGTGGCGAGTCGCCGCAACGCTCGCAACCGCAAGAGGATCGACGCCGAGCGAGCCGTGCTGCGGCCGTTGCCGAGGCGTCGCAGCGACGGTTTCGAGGAGACCTTGGTGCGCGTGACGAGCGCGGGTGGGTTCTCGCTGCGGCGGGTGTTCTGCACGGTGCCGTCGCGGCTGGTGGGACACCGGCTGCGGGTGAGACTGTACGACGACCGCCTGGTCGTCTTCGTCGGGACCGAGGAGCTCGTGACGTTGCCTCGGGGCCACCCGGGACCGGGAGGGCGACGGGGACGGGTCGTGAACTACCGGCACGTGCTGCCCTCTCTGCGTCGCAAGCCGATGGCGATGATGAACTGGGTCCACCGCGACGGTTTGTTCCCCCGCGACGCCTACCGCCAGGCTTTCGACGCGTTGCGCGAGCGCCTGGACGACCGCGAGGCCTGCCGGCGGATGGTCAAACTCCTTGCGCTGGCCCACGATCACGGATGCGAGGCCCTGCTGGCCGACGAGATCGAAGCGCAGCTCGAGGCCGGGCGGTTGCCCGACGCCGAAGTGCTGCGCGACCGGTTCCCAGCGCCGGACTCCCTTCCCGACCTCGAAACGACCCTCCCGCCACTGTCGCGCTACGACGACGCCTGCCTGAACGGAGCACCGCGATGAAAGACTCCTTCATCGTCGATCCCCCGGCACTCGACCTGTTGCTGAAGCAACTGCGCCTGCCGAGCATGCGGGCGCTGTGGAGAAGCTTCACCGAACGCGCGGACCGGGAAGACTGGTCCTCGGCGCGCCTGCTCGCCGCGCTGGCCAGCCAAGAAGTCGCCGATCGCGAACGGCGGCGCTTCGAGCGGCACCGAGCCGAGGCGAAGCTGCCCCGCGGCAAGACGCTCGACAATTTCGACTTCAACCTCGTGCCCGCCGTGTCGAAGGCGCGCGTGGGCGTGCTGGCGAGCGGCGACATTTGGCTCGAAGAAGCGGCCAACGTGCTGCTCTTCGGCCCGCCGGGAACGGGCAAGAGTCACCTTGCCGCGGGCATCGGACTCAAGCTGGTCGAAAACGGCTACCGCGTGCTGTACCAGCGAACGTCGAGTCTGGTGCAGAGGCTCCAGGCGGCGCGGCGCGACCTCGCCCTCGACGCCGCCATCGCCAAGCTCTACAAATACCACCTCGTCATTCTCGACGATTTCTCCTACGCCACCTGCGAAGGGACCGAAACCAGCGTCCTCTTCGAACTCATCGGCGCACGCTACGAGAATCGCTCGCTCCTCGTCATCGCCAACGAACCTTTCAGCGCCTGGGACAAGATCTTCGGTGGCGAAGCCTTGACCGTCGCCGCCGTCGACCGCCTCGTGCACCGCTCCCACGTCTTCGAACTCAACGTCGAAAGCTACCGCCGTCGCGCCGCCGTGGCCGCCAGGAAAGCCGCCGCTGGGCATGGACAGACCGACGAACCGACTCCGGGACGTGGGGTACGCGCCGGGGCCGACCCCCACTCCCATCCTCGCCACCCGGCAAGTTGGCTATGGCGACGGCCCAACCCGCCACGCTCCATCGCCGGCGGCGGACGGAGGTCACAAGCATGAGGTCGGTACGCGGTCACGATTGGTCCGCGCACCGGCGGAAAGAACCGCGAGGGCTGCCGAGTGAGCGGGCCCGCCGGTCACCCGCCGGTCCATGTCGGAACAAGTTCCAACACGGAACGACGGGTAATGGTTACCCACCCACCCCGCAGCGACGCTCACGCTGGCACGGGGGTGGAGCACGGTACCGTCCAGCCTTGATTCCGTGCTCGGACCGTCCAACGAAGTAGGACCGCCTCACAGGCTCTCCAGGACGCTCAACCTGCTCCACCCATGCCACCTTGTTATCATCCCTTCGTTCACAACGTCGCGATCTCGTATTCTCACCTTGATTGTCGCTACGTCTCACCTTGATTGTCGCTGTGCAGGCTACGGCGCTGACCGAGTTTCAGCAGATTCAAGCTCAGGCTGATGCTGATCCGGCAGCCGTCCGGCGCGTCAAGCGACGCTTGAAGGACCGCACTGACAAGCTCCGTGGCGAGCTGGATCGGCATCTGGCTTCCGATCTCGGCATCTCAGGCGCACGAAAGCTTGAGGAGTGGCGACGTACGCATCAGCCATTTCATTGGTGTGCCGAATTCTACGGGGTGGTGGAGGATCGCGGTGGATTTGACGTTGTGATAGGCAATCCTCCTTACGTGAGGACTGCCGAAATTGAGAAGCGGTATGAGATTACCACGGAGTTGGCCACGCGCTCCTGTCCGGACGTATACGCACCGGTTGTGGAACGTAGTCTATTTGTCATGCATAGGCATGGTAGGATTGGGATGATAGTGCCTCTCAGCGTTACGTGTGGCATAAAGTTCGCGGATTGTCGCGAGTTGCTACATGGTCGCTTGTCATTTGCGTGGTTTGCTTCCTTTGACCGTCGGCCTTCGGAAACTGTTCTCGGGGCCTAGTGAGATGGGGCGCAACACGATTGTGTTGGGTCGGCATTCTGTCGCGGGCAGCAAACACGACCGAGCTTCTTTTTTCACCACTCGTCTGCACAGATGGTCCGGTGATGAGGAAAGACGGACTCTGTTTGAGCTCGTATCTTACTCGAAGTATCACCCAGAGCCTTGGGGTGGGATGATTCCCAAACTTGGATCTGAAATGTTGTTGAATGCTTTTCAACGATTGTTGCAGCAAAGGACTTATGCGTTGCAGCACGCGCTCGTACCGCGTAGGGCGTCAGGGAATCGACTTCACTACGTCAAAGTGGGCTATAACTGGCTCATGTTCTGTCGTGAACGCCCACCCGTTAAGGATGTGTATGGGCGCATTATGGCCAACGCTACTAGTCGAAAATTCGGGACGGTTCGCTTTCGGGACGATTCTGAGAGGGACTTGGCAATGGTCGTATTGAACGGCAAGGTTGCGTTTTTGTGGTGGCTGGCGGTGAGTGATGCCTTTAACGTTACTCAGGCGAGTTTCAAGGGCGTTCCGTTTGGTCTCAGTCATCTCACAGCGGGTCACACCCACAGCTTGGTCGAAATGGTTCCTCGTCTGAAGGAGGCCATGGAATCCAAGTTGACCTACAAGCCGTCAAACCAAAAGCTGCTTCCCAACTACAACCTTGCTCTATGCCGGGACGTTACCGACCAATCGGATAGGATCCTGCTGGACGCACTCGACTTGTCAGACCTTTGGGACGATATCGAGCTCGAGTATTCGCATGTTGTGCGCACTGAGTTCGCAAGGAAATGACAATGTCCTCGGCGGTTGTCGCCTGCGCGGTCGGTGGTGCGGCTACTACTACCCCCCCGACACCACCAACGGCACGAATCGCACCATCCCCAGCGAGCCGCTCTCGACGACGCCCCCAGCATCGTACCGCTCCCACATCAGCGCCTGGGCACCGTGCGTTGCGCCCACCGGCATCACCAGGCGGCCGCCCGCGCGCAGCTGCTCCCGCAGCGTCGCCGGGACTTCCGGTCCGGCGGCCGCCACGCTGATCGCATCGTAGGGCGCGTGTTCGGACCAGCCTCGGCTGCCGTCGCCGGTGCGCACCTGCACATTGTCGCAGCCGAGCACCCGCAGCCGCGCCTTGGCGCTTCTTGCCAACGGCTCGTGACGCTCCACCGTGTACACCGCTGCGCAGAGCCGACCCAGCACGGCGGCGGCATAGCCGGACCCGGTCCCCACTTCGAGGACGCGGTGATCGGGGTCGAGTTCCAGCGCTTCGGCCATGCGGGCCACGACGTAGGGCTGTGAGATCGTCTGGCCGAGACCGATGCACATGGCACGGTCGGCGTAGGCACTGCGTCTGTATGCGGGCAGCACGAATTCTTCGCGTGGCACCGCGGCCATGGCGTCCAGCACGCGATCGTCGCGGATGCCTCTGGCCGCCAAGTGGCGGCGCAGCTTCTGCCGCTTGCGCCGGCTTTTCTCTAGGCCCCGATCCGTCAACGACCGTCCGCGACGGTGACCGACCAGAAGTCGATTCCGCCGGACTGGTGTTGCAGTTCGATGGTCTCGACCACTTCCAGGGTGTCCAGGTCGATCACGTCCAGGGTTCCGCGCACGGAACCGATGGACTCGTTCGACACGAAAGCGTAGCGGCCGTCGGGGCTGGCCACGACGCCGTGCGTCACGGCCCTCGACGTGGCGATGCGGGCCCGCTCATCGCCGGAGTCCAGATCGATCACGGCAACCGCTTGCTCTCCCTTCAGGGTGACGACGAGGTGCCGCCCGTCGCGGGTCGCCTCGAGATTGTAGGGCCCCTGCCCCGTGGCGAACCGCCGCGTCAATTCCCAGCGCTCCGTGTCGATCTCGATCACTTCCTGGTTCTTGTTGCACGCCACGTAGACGAAACGGTTGGCGCGGTCTCCCTCGGCAGGTTCCACCCAGGTCGGGCTGCACACGAGGGTCGGCTGGCCCGCAGGCGCCCCGTGTCCCGGCGGGTGGTCCGCGCCGTCGCTCGCCAACCGTTCCCGACCGGGCGACACGTCGAAGCGCTGCGCAACCGCGAAGGTCTCGACGTCGATCTCGACGAGGCGCTCCGAGTGCATGCAGGCCGAGTATTGCCTGGCTCCGTCGGGCCGCACGCGGCTGCCGTGAGGCATCAAGCAGGTCCTGATGCGCGTCACTTCGAGCATTTCGGGCGTGTACACGACCGACACGTCCGACGGCACCATGTCGCCGTGCAGGTTGAAGTTGACCGCCATGAGGAACTGGCCGTCGGGCGTGACGCCCATGGTGGCCGGGAAGAGGCCCAGTCTGGTGCGCGCGACGAGCGTGTCCGGCCCCGCGTGGAACTTCCAGACGTACCCGCGCGGCGTGCCGTGGGCGATGGTGACGTACCAGTATTCGCCGTCGGGCGAGACGGTGACGCCGTGAGCGCCGTCGTTGTCGCCAGGCATGATTCCGACCGGGATTTCCTTTTCGACGACGGCGCCCTCGCCGGGCGTGAAGGCGACCCGACTGATCAGATCCGAGGATTCGTTGGCCACGTAGACGCGGTAGACGGGGGCTTGAGCGGAGGCCGGGCTCGCCAAGGCCAACATGACGCAGGCGAGCAGTGGAGCAATCGCAACCCGCACGTGCGCGCTCACGACACGGGCACCCGGTTCTTCGGCTCCAATCTCACAACCCACAACCCTGAATTGATGTCCGAAACGAAGATGTGTCCCTTGAACGGCTGCGGTCCCCACGCCATGGGGGAGTTTGGCACGCGACCGTCGGCTGCGCCCGTGGGGAACCAAGCCATCTCGCGACCCTGCCGGTACAAGTCGCCCCGCAGCTCGCCGGAAACGTCTACAACCCGAAGGCCCGCTTGATAATAGGCCACGTACATCTTGTCGTCTTCGATCCAGAGATTGTGCGCGCCCGCCTCGGGGACTTCGTAGCGAGCGACTTCGCGGAGGTTCTCCAGATCCTCCAGGTCAATGACGTGCACGAACCCGCGCGAACCGTCGCCGGGATGGCCGTTGCGGGAGATGCATTCCTCGCAATCGAAGATTTCGTCGCCCACGAACAGGTAGCGGTGACCGTCGGCGTTGGTATACGGGAAAGCGAAGTGGGTGTTGCCTTCGGGGTACGCCAGGTGGCTCACTTCGACCGGCGCGGTGGGCGAGCCTCCCCAGCGACCGTCGCCTGCGTCCAGAATGTAAACGCCGTCGTTCCAATAGGATACGTACGCCATGCCGTCAACGACCCAGATGTCGTGCAGGTACTTGCCCGGCGAATCGATGCCCCAGCGCCCCACCTCTTCGACGTCGGTCGGGTCGGAGATGTCGAGAATGTGTACGTCGAAAGTGCCGTTGTGGATGGCGTAGAGAACGTCGCCCGAGAAGAAGACGTTGTGGACGCCGCCGGTGAGGTTGTTGGTGTAGGTGTCGGCGATGACCGGGTGCGCGGGGTCGGTCAGGTCGAGCACCACGATGCCGTTCTTGCGGTCGGATGCGCCCTCGCGGGTGATTACGGCGACGGTGCCCCGGCTGTTGACCTTGACGTCGTTGACGACCCGCGCGTCGACCTCGACGTAGTCGGTGAGGACGGGATTGCCGGGATCGGTCACGTCCCAGGCGAGCATTTGCTGGCCGTCGAGATGGGTGCCGGTGTAGACGTAGTCGCGCCCGTCCAGTCCGGTGAAGACCCAGAGATCGGACGTGGGGTGTTCACCGCCGGCCCCGCGACCGGCCACGATGACCTCGTGCTCGACGCCGCGCTCGACCACTTCGACGAAGGCCTGGCCAGTGCTGCCGCCCATGGTCGCTGCCACGCGGTAGAGCCCAGGCTGCTCGGCCACGAAGGCGCCGTCGGGATAGATGGACGCGCCCATGCTCGTGCGCTCCTGGAACGACGACACGGTGAACTCGGTGGCCACGTCGGCCACCTCCGCGCCGTCGGCGTCGCGGGCAATCGCGGCAAAACGGATCACGTCGCCGGTGCGTGCGCGCGACGCTCCCGTGACCTCGACGGAGGCCACGGGATCTTGCTCAACCGTAAGCGCATAGGTGGCTTCGATCCCTTCCGCGACGGCCGTGACGATCACGTCGCCGGGCCGGATCGAGCGGACGAAGCCGTGTGCGTCGATGGTGGCCAATCGGCGACGGTTGCTGGTCCACGCAACCTCGACCGATTCGCGCACGCTGCCGTCGGCCGCGGACGCCCGGGCGTTGAGCTGTACGACCGAGCCCGTCACGAAGCGCACGCCGGGATCTTCGATTTCGAGCGCCACCACCGGTGGCCCGACCACGCGCAGCGGCGCGGAAAAGGTGCGGATCACGGGCGGACCCGTGCCGCTCTCGGGCGGGGCGCGAATGGCCATGCGCAGCTCGGCGGCGCCTTCCGCCAAGCCCTTGAGAAAGCCCTCTTCCAGGACGGCGAGGCGGGAGTCAATGGTGGTGAGAATCCGAACGCCGGGCACCTGCTCGCCTTCGTCGTCGTAGGCCACGACCGAGAAGTCCTCGTCGATCGTGAGCGAATCGCCGACCTCGACCACGATCTCGCGCGGTTCGGCCCGCACGTCGGCCACGCGGGCGCCAATGCGCACGGCGGGCGGGTAGTTGAGCCAGCGCGGTCCTTCAACGGGATCCGGCGTTGCGACGGTGTCCGGCGTTGCGACGGGATCAGCGGTCGCGCTGTCGGGCGGCGGGGCAACCTCGGGCGGTGGCGGTTCGGGCTGCGCCGTCCGCTCGGGCTCTTGTTCGGGCTGCCGGGGTTGCTCCTCCTCTGGGCGCTCGTTCGGCGCAGGGGCGTTGACCGTGACTCTGGACGCTCCTCCCGCTCCGCAACCCGCCAGCAGCAGGCAACCGACGACAAGAGTTGAAGTCGCCGTGGCTACCGACGCAAATCTGATCAATGCACCCTCCCTGTGTTTGCTCAACCGAGGCCTCGCAGGCTGTTTGCTGTACTCGCGGCCTATCTTACTGTACTCTGTCGGGAATGGTACCTTCAAGCGTCTGGCGTGGTTCCCTCAACCGTATCGCGTGGTTCCCATGAGCACTTTTTCCGAACGCGTCTACGAGTGCGTGTGCCGAATCCCCCACGGTCGGATCATAAACTACGGGGGCGTGGCGGCGCTGGTTGGCCAGCCCCGGGCGGCACAGGGAGTGGGCCAAGCGCTCAGTCAGCTTCCCTACGGTAGCGACGTGCCGTGGTGGCGCGTCATCAATTCAAGAGGCGGCATCTCCACCCCGCGGGTCACCGGCCAGGCGCAGCGTCAGCGGGCGCTTCTGGAGCACGAGGGCGTGCGGTTCGACGACAAGGAGCAGGCTTCGTTTGAGGAATTCGGCTGGTTTGGAGAGGAGTAGTATTTGGAGGGTTGAGGAGGTGGCTACGGTGCGTCGGTTGCTCGTGGGACGGCTCCGAAACGTAGTGCGGGTGCGGGTCATGACCGCCTGGTTCGTGCTGGTCGGGCTCCCGTGCATGGCCTGGGCCTGTGGAGACGGGGCGTCCAGCCCGGCGGGTCGCGGCGAACAAGACGCCCCCTCCGACTACCATGTCGCGTACGCCGAGATCGTCGCGGAGGAGGACGCGCGCGGGGACATCGGCCTGGCGCGGATTGGCCACCATTTGGAGAACGACGACCCGCGCTTGCGGGCGCTGGCCGTGCGGGCGCTGGGCCGTCTGGAAGATCCGGCGCTGGTCGACCGGATCGGCGTGCTGCTTGCCGATTCCGTCGGCAGCGTGCGTGCTGCCGCGGCGGCGGCGATGGCGCAGGCGGTGTTCAACGCCGATCCCGGCGCCGTGGCGCGGGTGTTGGCGGCGCGGCTCGAAGCCGAACCGGACCCGGTGGCAATCGGCGCGTTGGCGCCGAATCTGGGTCGGCTGGGGTTTCGCGCGCCCGGCGATCGCGCGGCGGCGGCGGTGGCGCTGGAGCTCGCCGCCGAGCGACTCCCGTCGCCTGATGGCGACCCGGACCTAGTGGCGCACACGGGTTTGGCGCGCGGCCTCGAGGCCTTCGCTCGAAACGCAGCGGGATCCGGCGAGGACGGTCCCGTGTTGAGTGCGGGGCTGGTTGATGTTGCGGCTTCGTTGGCCGTGTTTTCGGGCGCGACGACCAAGGATGTGGGCGCGGCGACCGGGGCTGCGCGGGTCCGTCGGCTGGCCGTGGCGGCGCTCGTGCACGGCGATCGGCTTGAAGCGGCGGCGGCGCGTGCGTTGCAGCAGGATGGGGACTGGGGCGTGCGCCGTCAGGTGGTGGCCGCGGCGACGCGGCACGGTTTGGACGCCGCGCGGATCGTGGCCGCAGGGCTGGCGGACCCCGATCCGCGCGTCCGGGTGGAGGCCCTGGCCGCGTACGATCGTCGCTTGCGGCCAAGCCAGGGTTGCGGCCCCATCGTAGACGCGATCGGCGATGGCGACCCGCGCGTGGCGGCAACCGCCATTGGCTTGGCCGCTCGTCCCTGCCCCGATCTCGCCGCGCAACGGGAAGCCCTTCGCGCACGGGTCGCCGAGCTGGACGATGCGGGAGCCGATTGGCGGCAGCCGTCGCGGGCGCTGCACGCGCTCGCCGCGATCGCGCCGGACGAGGTGGGGGGCGAGATCGCGGCCTTGGCGCAGCACGGCAACCCCTTTGCGAGGGCGTGGGGCGCGCGGGCGGCGGGGGTGGTGGGGTTGGGGCGGGATGCGGGGGATGCGGGGGATGTGGGGGATGTGGGGGATGTGGGGGATGTGGGGGATGTGGGGGATGTGGGGGATGTGGGGGATGTGGGGACGCGGGAGACCGCGGGGGCGGGGTGGGAGGCCGTGTTGGTGCGGCTGGCGAGCGAGGACCCCGTGCCGAACGTGCGCGAGGTGGCGGTGCGGGGTTTGGGGGCGGTGGTGGCGGGGGGGGGTGGCGACCGGTACCGGGAGATCTACTTGGCCCAGCTTGAGGACGACGACCCGCAGCTCGTGATGACCGCCGTCGGACAGTTGGTCGCGCGGGGTGCCGGGGAAGCCGCTGCAGGGGAAGCCGCTGCAGGGGAAGCCGCTGCAGGGGAAGCCGTCGGCACCGTGGAAGCGGCCGCCGATGCCGAGGCCGTCACGGGGGCGTTCCTGGGCGCGCTCGGCCGCTTCACCGCCCGCCGCCGCGAGACCGAACGTGATGTCCGCTTGGCGCTCCTTGAAGGCGTGGGGGCGTTGGGCCGCGTCAGCGCCGACGATGTGATGCCGTATCTCACCGACTTCGACCCGGCGGTCGCCGAAATGGCCTCCACGATTCTGAGCGAAGCGACCGGAAACACCCATAATGCTGCGCCGCAACGGCTTCCGCGCATGCCGACCCCCGATGCCGCGCGTCTTCGCGAGCTTGAGAACCTCGCCGTCGTGCTGCATATGGCCGATCTCGGCAGGGTGGTGATCGCGGTGCGCCCCAACCTGGCGGCCACCAATGCCGACCGTTTTGTGCGCCTAGCCGCTTCGGGCTACCTGACCGGCCTCACGTTTCATCGCGTCGAACCAAACTTTGTGATTCAGGGGGGCAGCCCCAACGGGAACGAGTACTCCGGCGACGGCCCTTACAGCCGCGACGAGATTGGCGCGCACTCGCATTGGCGCGGCACAGTCGGCCTTTCCACGCGCGGGCGCGACACCGGCGACGGTCAGATTTTCGTCAATCTGGCCGACAATCCCCGCCTGGACTTCAACTACACGATTTACGGGGTGGTGATTGAGGGCATGGAAGTCGTCGATCTGGTTGGGGAGGGAGCGGTGATCGAGGCGGTCGAGGTGGTGTCGCGGTGAGCGTGTGGGGACGAGAGTGATCCCTTAACGGACCGGATGCGGTACATTAGTGGCATGGTCGATTACCCGTACCTCACCAACGCGCCCATTCGCGAAGCGCTGATCGACTTCCGCGTCCGTCTCGGACCGCGGGGACATAGCGACATATGGGAAGACCTGACGTCGGTCGCTGCGTCCTTGGAAGCCGACTATTCGGCACCCAACCCAATCTACAAGTACCGGGGACGTATCGAGTTTGGGTCCGGTGGGCCGGTGTCGACTCAGGAGGGATCCAACTTGGTAGGCCAACGACTGGTGAGCTCGAACCAGCGCAACGTCGCCCAGCTGCGACTCGACGGATTCACTTTCAGTCGCTTGCCACCGTACAAGTCATGGGATCGCCTAGTGGCGGACGCTTGGTTGGTATGGGAGCGATACCGACGTGGTATGGCTCCTTTGGGAGTGGAGCGAGTCGCCGTTCGCTTCATTAACCGGATACCGGTCCAGTCTTTCGACAAGCTTGGAACGATGTTTCGGAAAGGCCCTCGTGTCCCAGACGGGGAGGTCGACAAGCTCTATTATCGGTACCAGCTAGTTCCGAGTGGAGGCGTAACCGCAATCGTCTCGCTCGCAACCGAAGATGCTGATGAAAGGGCGATGATCCTGGATATCGACTGTTTCGTCCGAAAGCCGCTTCCGCTTCATACCGACATCCTGCGTCGTGAGCTTTCCAAGCTGCGATCCGCCAAGAACCGGGTGTTTTTCTGCACCCTGACCGAAGACGCCATAGCGAGGTTCCAGTGATGAACGTGGATATTGCCATACCCGATGCCCCGCAGCTGCGGTGGTGGAATACTGATCGAGCGGTTGCAACCGAGGCTGTAGCCTTGCAGGACGGGTCTTCCGCGGCAGTGGAGAGCTATTTGCGCACCGAGCAGAGCCGTGTTCAGAGACTACGAGATGCCGCGCTGGACGAAGCCTTCGAAGATTGTTCCCAGCGGAATTGGGATGGATACGGGGCCGCGCCGGCCAACCCGCTGTCGATGGAATGGGCCAGGAAGGTGTTGGCAGCGTTTCCGAATCGCATGCATGTCCCGGAAATAGCCTTCGAGCCCGACGGTGATGCCGGACTCGAATGGTGGTACGGTCCAAGCAAGGTACTTTCGGTCAGCGTAGGGTTTGACGGAGAGATACGGTACGCGGCCCGACTGAACGCTGTCCGGCTCATCGGTACCGAGGTGTTCGCCGATGGATTGCCGCGGCGGCTCGTCGAGATTGCTCGCGATTTCGCCGATGAATAGAGGGTACTCCGGCATGCCGTTTTCGCGCTTCGCGTTCAGTAGGCGTTGGATCGCCAAAGCTGGGGGATTTCGACTGAAGTACCATGTATTCATGCCCAGATCGGTGGGGGACAGGCCTCTCGAGCTGTCGGTGTTTCGCGTGGATGGGCTCAATGATGCCGAAATATGGGAACTGGCACGCACCCACGCGCTTCCACCGGGTCGCAACATCCATGGAAGAGGGGATATTGCGGAACACGATGTCAATACCCTTGGCCGACTTCGGGTGGAACTAGACGACACTCCACCGAGGCACGCCAACGTACTTGGCTGGCCGACGGAGAGAGACGAACAGGTGGCGCTTGCCCAGAGCTTGGCGAGCTTGGCACGAGCCGTGCCTTGCCTTTATTAGTCCTTATTGCTTGATACTGGAGAGAGTCATTATGCTGAACCAACTATGTCTGCGAAACTTCAAGGCTTGGCGTAACTTGGATGTTGAGTTTGGCAGGGTCACAGCGCTGTTCGGCCGGAACAGCTCGGGAAAGAGCAGCATTCTGCATTTTCTGTTGTTGCTGAAACAGACCAAGAACGCCTCGGATCGTAGTCTGGTGCTTGATTTTGGTGGCGGACCATCCGAATTCGTACATTTAGGTAGTTTCGAGACCACCGTGCACCGTGGGGGTACGGCGTTCTACAAACACGTGTGTCGCCACGAGTGGGACGCCGCCAAGGCCTCGATCATGAACGCCACCGACAGCGACTGGACCGAGCATGCCGAGTTGACCGATCGCCTCGGCGTTCACGTGCAACAGCTTTGCCCAACCTACGCCATCAAGCAGGGGCGAAAATGACGTCCTACCACAACGAGGCGCGGCCCCCCAAGTACCCGCGAACACCTTACTTGCCGACATCGCCGTCGCTGGGTGGTGATACGGGGTCCGGGCGCTTCATCGCCGACCCTGGCCGATTCGTGGGTCACCCGGTGGTGGTCACCGAGAAGCTGGACGGATCCTGTACGCTGATTCATCGGGGGCAGGTCTACGCACGCAGCGTCAGTGCGCCGTCTACAAATGGCTGGATGGCCATGGTGAAGAAGCACCACGCGTGGAAGGTGTTCGACCCGGACGTGTTCCTGTACGGCGAGGACATCTATGGCGTCCATGCCATTCACTACGACCCGGTGCGTGAGGACCGCACCTTCTACGCGTTCGGGCTGCGCGATCGTGCTGGAATGTTCCTGTCGTTTCGCACGCTGGTCGAGTTTGCGCACAGGCACGCGATCGCGACGGTTCCCGTTCTGTTCTAGGGGATCTTCGGGTCGGTCGCGGAGATCGAGCAATTCGTAGAACGGGCCCACCAGGAACCTTCCGTCCTGGGTGGCGAGCGAGAGGGAGTAGTCCTGCGATTTGCCGAGGCGTTTCCGGCCAGCGAGTTCGGGGTGAGCGTCTGCAAGAGTGTGCGGGCCGGCCATGTGCAGGTCACCGAGCACTGGACGCGGCGCTGGAAGCCTTGTCGGATCATGCGGTGACGGGTGCTTAGGGAACACATGACCATGAGGATCGCGACCACCTTGTCATTCTGGTTCGCCGCGCTAGCGTCCACTGCGCCGGCTGACGCACAACGGCCTCCACTGGACGAGGCGGAAATCATTCGACTCCTTACCACTGAAGGGCCGGCCGCATGGGAAACAGGCGTCCATCGGAGCCTAGGCATCGGCCAAACCGAGCGGTCCGACGCCCTGCTCGTGGCCATGATCGATGCACTTGAACGCGAGGTGGCTTGGGAGATTGAGCGTCGCAAAGGCTTGGGGGAAGTCAACGTGTCAGGGGAGTCGTCGTCCCGCTTGGCGCGTGTGCTGGGCTCTACCGGCGATCCGCGCGTGCTCCCGCCGCTGGCCTGGCACGCCTACAATGGAGCCGAGGCCCTGTACGGGTTCGGAGCTCGGGCGGTGCCGCACTTGCTTGGGGTGGCCCTTTCGCCCGATGCGCTGGGAGACGAAGCAGGTAACGCGTTGTGGGTGCTGTCAAGCATCGTCTTATCCTACGGTCCGGGTGCGTACGAGGACGAACTCGCCGAGGCGGCCGCACTTCACCTCGACGGACCGCCCGCGGGGTATCAATCGGCTTGGACCAACCCCATCTCCATCGCAGCGATGACGGAAGCCGTCGCGTTGGCGGGCGTACTCCGGGCCCCCGACCTGCTTGGGAGACTGGAGGCTATTGCCCAGAAAACTCCGGATCAAATCATTGCGAGGGGATATGTTACAAGCGTTACGGCAGAGACATCCATCCGGTGCGCCAAGGCGCATCTGGACGGCACCCAACCACCGGCGGTTTGCGATCCGCAGTGGTGGATTCCCGGCTCGCGCGAACCATACGGGTGACGAATACAACCATGACAATGGTGGCTGGTCTAGTAGCCATAGTAGCCCTAGTCGTTGGGCCCCCGGCTGGAGCTCAGGAGCCGCCTCTTGCCGAGACACACTTGATTCGCATGCTCGCAGCCGGCACACCCACCGAATGGGAAACGGCGGTCACCAAGAGCTTGGGCGTGCCTGCCGACATGCGCTCACCTGCGCTCCTTGATGCCATGATCGCGGCCTTGGAACGCGAAGTCGCCAGGACGTTGTGCACGGGCCCAAGTGGATGGTACGGAGCCTCCGGCTTCTACGTGCGACCCTGCGCGCTGGGTCCGCGTCCATCGCCGAAACAACTGATCACCCATCACGGCGCGGCCACCGTGCGCGCCATGCTTGCCCCAAGCTGTCGTCCCTGGCTAGCTTGCCGCAACCGCTGACAACGCTTTCCCCCACCACCCTGGCCACACTCATCACCACCTCACACCGAATCGCTTCCGCCCGCAGGGTCGGGAGGTGGACGACCTTCGCGACGCTGACCACCATGGCGGCGCTGGCCGCGCTTGTCGCGTGCGCCCACCACCCCCTCGCCGCCCAACCCCCCGCCGCACCACCCCCCTTCCACTTGGCCACCCTGTTCGACCTCGGCCATCTCCTGCTTGACGAAAACGGCGACGGCGTGCCCGACCGCCTCGGCGCATCGCTGGTTCTCCCCGCCGATCCCACCGATGCCGAACGGGCCGCCGCCGCCGAGATCGCGGCGCGGCTGGGCTTCGAGACCATGGCCCTCGACCTGCCGTTGCGGCGCCGACCGCAATCCGGCCAGGTCGGCATCCTGATCGGCTCCCGCGCCGTCGCGCACGCGGGCCTCGACATCGGCGACTTCTCGACATGGCCGTCCGCCGAGTCGGCACTCTTCCCGTCCACCCCCACAACCCCGCCCACTGCACCGCCACCCCCCACCGTCGCCGCGCTCACTACCCCGGCAGGCGACCGCTGGGTGGCCGTCCTCGGCGACACGGACGCCGACCTGCTGCGCGCCGCGCGCTTTCTCGCCGGCTCCCTGCCCCACCTCCACACCCTCTCCACCCCGTTGCTGACCGACATCGCCGACGAGCTCTCCACCTGGATCGTCGCCCCCGACACCACCGCCCCACCCCCCGCCATCACCTTCTCGCGCATCAGCTTGGCCGACGACGACCAAGTGCACGTCGTCGCCGAGCTGCAACCGGGCGACGACCGCACGGCCATGGCCCTGGACCGCCTCCAGCTTCTCGCGTGGGAGCGCCTCGGCGACGACGCGACCGGCCCCGATTCCGCCGATCTGCGCTTCCCGCGCTTGGCCGCGATGACCGTCGCGGCAGGGTCCCGCCAAGTCGTCCTGCCCATGCTGGCCACGCCGCGCGGCAACCCCTCCACCGCCAGCCGCCCCGGCGCGGGAGCCAAGAACGATCTCGACCTTTCCAACCTCTACACCAGCAGCGGCTTTCTTGGCGGCGGCGACATCCCCAGCCGGATCGACGTGGTGGTCTCGCCCGGCGAGGGCGCCGAAGGCGTCGCCGAGCTGGCAGCCCGCTTGGGGCTCGAGGCCACCGGGCTCGCAATCCCGCTCGTGAAGCGGCCGGACGAGATCGAAGCGGCGGCGCAACAACCCACGATGGTGCTGGTCGGGAGCGATCATGACCTGATTGGGGAGCTCGCCGACAGCGGCAGGATCGCGCCGGGCGAGCTGCCGGCGGGCCACGGGCTGATCGAGGTGGTGCCCGACGCGTTCGGGAGCAAGCCGAGCGTGGTGGTTACGGGGCCGGACCGCGAGGGGGCCACGAATGCGACCCGCCGCCTGGCCGAGGCCTTTCCCTTCATCGGCAGCCGCGACGACGGGGCGCCCACCTTCGACGACCTGGAATACGAGCTGTGGGCGTCGCTCTCTGGTCACACCCCTGCAGGACAAGCCGCAATAGGACTCTACAAACTGGACCGGATCGTTGCCGAGCTTGCCGACGAAGACGTCGCGCGGGCCGAGATTCTGGTTTCGGTGGAGAAACCGTCGCAGGAGCTGGGCGAATTCGTGCGGCAGCGGGCGGGTGCGCTGGGTGCGGACTCGCTCGCCGTGACGATTGACGACCGCGACGTGCAGCGCGCGGCAGTGGTTTTCGACGACGACTTCGAGGTGCCGTCGGAGGTGGACCGTTTCTGGTCGGCGTTCGAGGCGCGGGTGCTGCCCGGCATTCGGCCCGGGGCGTCGGTCGCACTGCACGCCCGGCTTTCGGAACCGCCCGAGATCCGGCGGGCCATCGCCGCCGACGCGCGCCAACGTCTGATCAATGCCGGAGCCGATTCCGACGCCACCAACGTCGAGGTGCTGTCCGCGTTCAAGCAGGGGTTCTCCTGGCTGCGCGAATCGGTCGGGGCGCGTCTCGCCGACCAGGAAATCGGCGAAATCACGATTGAATTCCGTCGCAACGACCCGCCTGCCGACTGGCCGCAACAGGCCATGTACACGCCCCTTCGTTGGCTTCACGAGATCTTTCCCATCGACGAAGTGCTCGCTCAGAATCTGGCCATTTCGGTCGACCAGGTGCGGCTTGCGATGACGGACACGGGTCCCACTTACCGCGTGCTCGCCACCGCGCCCGACGGCAGCGTGATCCTCGAAGACGCCTTCGACCCCATGTGGGTGCTGCGCCCTTACGTCGACCGCTTTCAGGACTACGAGCATGTGCGCGTGACCACCGGCTGGCTCTCCGCCACGACCGCCGACGACACGCTGGCGCACGAACGCATCGTCACCGATCCCGAGTGGTTCTGGGACCGCTATCAGTCCCGTACGCTGCCCGCCGTCTACGATTACGTCATGGATCGTCACGACGGCAACCCGCGCGGCGGCGGCGCGGACGCGCCGTTTTTCGGTACCCTCACGGTCGATCTCGCGCTCAGTGAGCCGGACTATCGCCTTGGCTTGGACAACGAGATCATTGCGCCGATGGACGCCCTGCACGAGGAGATCTACTTCGGCACCATCGAGTTTTTTCACCTTATTGGGCGCAATGCGCGGGGGCAGGATTTGACCTATCCCGGTCGCGTCATCCCGATCATGCGTCCCAAGGCCGACGGCGCGGCGGGCCAGGGCCGGATCACCTTCACCGGGTTCGCAACCAACCGTCCGGCAGTGGTCGTCCGCTACGAAACGCGCGACGGAGAGCGCGGCGAGCGTCGGCTCGACATTCCCAAAGTCGCCATGGAACGTCCCAGTCTGCGCCGGGTGGTGGTGGCGCCGGGGTCTCCGGTCTTTCCAAGGGTGGATTTGAGGGTGAGGACGGATTCGGAGTTGGACGAGCGGGACGCGCTTGTGCGCATGGCCTCGCCGCTACAAGTGGACGCTCGCATGATCTCCGCCGAACAGGTCGCGGCGGTCGTCGCCAACCTTGGCGACCTGCGCGACGCGGGGTTGTACGGCACGGCGCTGGCATGGGACGAAATCGGCGAGATCGGGGTCTGGGCCGAATGGACGCACGAGCACAGCGACACCGCACGCACGACGGCGGTGTTGCCCGCCAACGGCACGCCCACGCCCCTGCCCGCCTGGACCGACCTGCTACCCGACGACTGGCGCTACGCGGGCGAGCGCATCGTGCAGTGGGACACGCCCATACCGCCCCGCGAAGGCCACGAGTTGCTGGCCAAGATGAGCCGCGCCTTCGACGCGGCCACCATGTACAAGGTTGGCGAGAGCTACCTTGGCAGAACGACCTGGGCGATGGACCTGATGCCGCCGATTTCGGCCACGCACTGGTCGCGCGTAAAGGCCACCACGTTCAAGCCCACCGTGATATACTCGGCGCGTCAACACGCAAACGAGGTCTCGTCGACCAGCCACGTGCTCCGTCACGCCGAGCTGTTGCTCACCGACTCGGCGCAGATGTCCAAACTGCACAAGGTCAACGTCGTCATCCACCCCTTTACCAATCCCGACGGCGCCCAGCTCGCCTACGATCTCTACCGGATCACGCCGGACTACATTTTGCATGCGGGGTACCTGGCGTCGCTCGGCATGGACGCGACCTCGGGCGGCGGTCAGGACTTTCCCTTGTACCCCGAGTCGAAGGTGCGCGGGCGGCTGTGGGAGCGCTGGCTTCCCGACATATTCCTCAACCCGCACGGTTATCCCAGTCATCAGGTTGTGCAGCTGTTCTCGGAGTACTCGGGTCTTGTGCGGCGCGGCCGCGTAACCGAACGCAACTGGGGAATGAACAAGGGCTGGTTCATGCCTGGTTTCGGCTACATCGACGACCCGGACTTTCCGAGGCACAAGGAGGCCGCGTTCAAGATCCGCGACTACATTACGCGCGGAATCAACAGCAATCGCGACGTGTTCGACATGAACCAGCGCAACTACGATCGCTATCGCCGCTATGGCGCCGCCTTCGACCCGGAGGTGTTTCGCTTGCCGATGACGGACAGCGTGCTGATCGAAATGCCGCTAAAGGGCTCGCGCGGCGGGGGCGGCGGCTACAACCCCCGCATCACGATCTGGAGCGGCATCACCGAGGCGCCCGACGAGACGGCCTACGGACCCTGGATGGAGCTGGTGGCCAAGGCGGGTTTGTCGTGGGATCAGGCGATTCTGGACTACCTGTACGACGGCGAGCACGAGGTGGAGCGCAGCGGGTCGTCGTTCGGCGGGGGCGTGACGCTGACGGTGCGGAGGGAGCGGCCGCCGGGGGGTGAGGGGGAAAATCGCCGTTAGCCGTTGCCGCGGGTAGGCGTCACCCGGGCGAGTAGATCGTCGGCGGAGGTGCACTCCAGCACGGCCGTCGAAAGGGCGTTGACCGTAGCGTCGTCCCAGGGCCTGGGGAGCATCGTCCGCAGCCGCTGCGAGGTCTCGCCACCGAACTTCGTTTCGGCCATTCGCAGCAGCAGTCGCGCATTCCCCTCGTGGCGACCCCGCTCAAGGCCCTCGTGGAGGCCTTGCTCACGGCCCTCGTGGAGGCCTCGTTCTCGACCGTCGTCGCTTCCGGCTTGATAAACGGTGTCCCACGTATCCAGAAACTCCCGGACCACAGCTTGGGCTCTCGTCATGCTGGCACCTCCAGTGAACGGGTTCTTGGGCAACTTACGGTATTCTAACACGTCTTCGATCGCAGTGGCTAGGATCTCGTGGATTTCCTCGTCGTCGACCTCTCCGATCGCCCGGTTCATCTCCTCGCCCAAGCCCTTCAGCTGCTCCGGCCCCCGTCTACACGAGAGAGCCAGCAGTAGGGGCACGACGGCCGACGGATCAAGCCCGCGCCCACCGTGGGGCCACCGGTCAATGAGCCGGTATCGTCGAAGCCCCCCACCTCGGGCCAATTCCGACATCTTGCGGGCTGCCGGCCACCTGCCGGAACCATGATGCAGCACGATCGATTCCACCTCGATCATGCGGTGCGCCTGGTTGCGCGATCTCAAGTCGCGCCGGTACCTCTCGACCGCTGACGCCGCGTAGGCAACGACTCTGGCCGCCATCTCGGGGTCGGACCGTCCTTGGAACTCGAGGTGCAGAATGAAGTCCACGTCTTCGTTCTTGGCACTTGCGATCCAAAGGCAGTCGGCGCGAAGCACCTTGTTCTTGGGGCTGATCAACTCCGTCAACCCTTCGCGCAGCGTTGCGAAGTCGAGGCGGTCCGCCCATTCGGGGACGTGAGTGCGTATCAGGAATGCGATGAAGGCTCGGTGCGAGCACAGTCGCTTGAGAATCTCGTCCAAGGACTTCCTTCCGAGGGTCTGGTTGGCTCTCCGGAAAGATGGGGACAAGTCAGGGGCGATAGAATGGCTCTTTGGGACACTTGGGGAAACATCCGTGTATTGCACCCATGGGCCCCTTCCAGCCGGACCATCATGGCGGTCTGCTTGCACAGCGACAATCAAGGTGAGAATACGAGATCGCGACGTTGTGAACGAAGGGATGATAACAAGGTGGCATGCGTGGAGCAGGTTGAGCGTCCTGGAGAGCCTGTGAGGCGGTCCTACTTCGTTGGACGGTCCGAGCACGGAATCAAGGCTGGACGGTACCGTTCTCCACCCCCGTGCCAGCGTGAGCGTCGCTGCGGGGTGGGTGGGTAACCATTACCCGTCGTTCCGTGTTGGAACTTGTTCCGACATGGACCGGCGGGTGACCGGCGGGCCCGCTCACTCGGCAGCCCTCGCGGTTCTTTCCGCCGGTGCGCGGACCAATCGTGACCGCGTACCGACCTCATGCTTGTGACCTCCGTCCGCCGCCGGCGATGGAGCGTGGCGGGTTGGGCCGTCGCCATAGCCAACTTGCCGGGTGGCGAGGATGGGAGTGGGGGTCGGCCCCGGCGCGTACCCCACGTCCCGGAGTCGGTTCGTCGGTCTGTCCATGCCCAGCGGCGGCTTTCCTGGCGGCCACGGCGGCGCGACGGCGGTAGCTTTCGACGTTGAGTTCGAAGACGTGGGAGCGGTGCACGAGGCGGTCGACGGCGGCGACGGTCAAGGCTTCGCCACCGAAGATCTTGTCCCAGGCGCTGAAAGGTTCGTTGGCGATGACGAGGAGCGAGCGATTCTCGTAGCGTGCGCCGATGAGTTCGAAGAGGACGCTGGTTTCGGTCCCTTCGCAGGTGGCGTAGGAGAAATCGTCGAGAATGACGAGGTGGTATTTGTAGAGCTTGGCGATGGCGGCGTCGAGGGCGAGGTCGCGCCGCGCCGCCTGGAGCCTCTGCACCAGACTCGACGTTCGCTGGTACAGCACGCGGTAGCCGTTTTCGACCAGCTTGAGTCCGATGCCCGCGGCGAGGTGACTCTTGCCCGTTCCCGGCGGACCGAAGAGCAGCACGTTGGCCGCTTCTTCGAGCCAAATGTCGCCGCTCGCCAGCACGCCCACGCGCGCCTTCGACACGGCGGGCACGAGGTTGAAGTCGAAATTGTCGAGCGTCTTGCCGCGGGGCAGCTTCGCCTCGGCTCGGTGCCGCTCGAAGCGCCGCCGTTCGCGATCGGCGACTTCTTGGCTGGCCAGCGCGGCGAGCAGGCGCGCCGAGGACCAGTCTTCCCGGTCCGCGCGTTCGGTGAAGCTTCTCCACAGCGCCCGCATGCTCGGCAGGCGCAGTTGCTTCAGCAACAGGTCGAGTGCCGGGGGATCGACGATGAAGGAGTCTTTCATCGCGGTGCTCCGTTCAGGCAGGCGTCGTCGTAGCGCGACAGTGGCGGGAGGGTCGTTTCGAGGTCGGGAAGGGAGTCCGGCGCTGGGAACCGGTCGCGCAGCACTTCGGCGTCGGGCAACCGCCCGGCCTCGAGCTGCGCTTCGATCTCGTCGGCCAGCAGGGCCTCGCATCCGTGATCGTGGGCCAGCGCAAGGAGTTTGACCATCCGCCGGCAGGCCTCGCGGTCGTCCAGGCGCTCGCGCAACGCGTCGAAAGCCTGGCGGTAGGCGTCGCGGGGGAACAAACCGTCGCGGTGGACCCAGTTCATCATCGCCATCGGCTTGCGACGCAGAGAGGGCAGCACGTGCCGGTAGTTCACGACCCGTCCCCGTCGCCCTCCCGGTCCCGGGTGGCCCCGAGGCAACGTCACGAGCTCCTCGGTCCCGACGAAGACGACCAGGCGGTCGTCGTACAGTCTCACCCGCAGCCGGTGTCCCACCAGCCGCGACGGCACCGTGCAGAACACCCGCCGCAGCGAGAACCCACCCGCGCTCGTCACGCGCACCAAGGTCTCCTCGAAACCGTCGCTGCGACGCCTCGGCAACGGCCGCAGCACGGCTCGCTCGGCGTCGATCCTCTTGCGGTTGCGAGCGTTGCGGCGACTCGCCACCCGGCTCACGAACTCTCGGTACGCCTCGATCGTCTCGAAGTCCCTCGATCCCCTCAACAGCAGCGCATCCTCGATGGCCCGCTTCAAATGCCCGTGCGCGCTTTCGATCGAGCCGTTCTCGTGCGCCCGGCCCCGGTTGTTCCGGCTCGCCTTCATCCCGTAGTCTCCCATCAACGCCTCGTAACGTGCGGTCCGGTCCTCCCGCGCACGACGCTTCAGGTTCCGAAACGCCGCCGACAGACTGTCCGTCCGGTGCTCCTTCGGAACGCCGCCCAGCGCCCACAGCGCGTCCTGCAACCCCTCGGCCAGGGCAACGTAGCTCTCCCCGCCCAACACCACCGCCACATGCAGAATCCCGAGTACTCCAGCCGAAAATGGTACAGCTTGTGCACCAGCTTCTCTCCCCCAACCGTCACCCCCAGACGCCCGGCGTCGGTGAAGTCCGACAACCCCCGTCGCCCCGGCTCGTGCTTCTGTCGGAAAACGACCTCGCGCGCCGGCCCGTGCTTCGCCTTCCAGCTCCGAACCCGTCGCTCCAGCGTCCGCCGAACCCCCGGATGACGCCGCATCATCTCTTCGTACAGCGCCACCGCCCGCAACCCCGGGTTCGCCTCCAGCAGCGGCACGATCTCCTCGTCGAATATCCCCGCCAAAGGGTCGGGGCGTCTCCGCCCCTTCGATCCGATGCGCCGTCGCCCTGCTGAACCCCGCCTTCGCCGCCGCCAGCGCAGGCCCGTCCTTCCGTCGAGCGGTCATGTACAGCTCCATCTGGTGGTCCGTAATCCGTCGGCCCGGCACTTCGCGTCTCTCCTGATCCCAGGGAAACACCAAAGCTCAAACCTCCCGCCGCCACCTCCGGCCGTCTCACCTTGTTTGTCGCAAGCGTCTCATCCTGATTGTCGCGCTACAACCAAGAGGCGGAGGCCGCCGCGGAGCGCATTGGAGCCCAGATCGGGACACTCATCGGTCAAGAGGGATGACCCTGTCCCGCTCGCTGCTCGGTCTCGACGCGTGGGTCGAAACCACTTCCGTATATGGTGTAGACAAAGCCGGGGCGTTGGAATAGCTGGATGGGACTAATTTTGGATCCGCGGCCGGGAGGCAGTAGTTTGGGTACATGCGTACCCGCAAGAAACTGATTGAGGTCTCGCTTCCGCTGGATGCGATCAACGCGGCGTCCAGGCGGGAGAAGTCGATTCGGCACGGGCATCCGAGCACACTGCATCTGTGGTGGGCGCGGCGGCCTCTGGCGGCGGCGCGCGCGCTGATCTTCGCGCAGATGGTGGACGATCCGTCGGCGGTGCCCGAGGAGTTTCCGACGAAGGAGGCCCAGGATCGGGAGCGAAAGCGGCTGTTCGAGCTTCTCGAACAGCTGGTGCTGTGGAAGAGCACGACCAACGAGGATCTGCTGGAGAGCGCGCGCCGCGAGATCCGAAGGAGCTGGCGACGTGCGTGCCGTGACAAAGCGGACGATCCGAGGGCGGGCGCGTTGTACGACCCGGACCGGCTCCCGGCGTTTCACGATCCGTTCGCCGGGGGCGGCGCGCTTCCGCTGGAGGCGCAGCGGCTGGGGCTGGAGGCGCATGCGAGCGACCTGAATCCCGTGGCCGTGCTCATCAACAAGGCCATGATCGAGATTCCGCCGAAGTTTGCGGGGCAAGCGCCGGTCAGGCCACCGGCGCCTGGCGAGAGTGGTCGCTTGGTTGCGGGCCAATGGAGAGGGGCGAGCGGGCTGGCCGAGGACGTGCGGTACTATGGGCGGTGGATGCGGGACGAGGCCGAGCAGAGCATCGGCGACCTTTATCCCAGGGTGGCGGTCACTTCGGAGATGGTGCGGGAGCGCCCGGATCTGGCGCCGTACGAGGGCAAGGCACTGACGGTGATCGCGTGGTTGTGGGCGAGGACGGTGCGGAGTCCGAACCCAGCGTTTCGAGGTGTGGACGTACCCTTGGCGACGACGTGGATGTTGTCGACGAAGAAAGGGAAGGAGGCGTACGTCGAGCCGGTGATCAAGGGGCGGGAGTATCGGTTTCGGGTGCGGGTGGGGCGGCCGGCAGACGTGGCGGCGGCGAAGAAGGGCACCAAGGCTGGAGGTAGCGGTAGCGCCTTTCTGTGCATGATGTCGGGCACGCCAATGCCCTTTCCTTACCTGCGAAACGAAGCTCAGCAGAAGCGGATGACAAACAGGCTCATGGCGGTTGTCGCGCAAGGTGCGCCTGGCCGAGTATACCTGTCGCCAACAGCGCGGATGGAAGAGATTGCACGGCAGGCTCGGCCAAGCGATGTTCCGAGTACTCCACTCCCCGAGCGGGCCTTGGGATTCCGTGTCCAGCAATATGGAATGCTGCGTTGGGCCGACCTTTTCACCCCCCGCCAGCTCGTCGCCTTAACCACGTTCTCGGACCTCGTCGGCGAGGCGATGAAGATCATCCAGCGCGACGCCGTGGCGGCAGGGTTGCCGGACGACGACCTCCCTCTGCGAGACGGTGGTACTGGAGCGCGGGCTTACGCCGAGGCTGGGGGACTGTATTTGGGGCTAACAGTCAGCCGACTGGCGAACCGACAGTCGTGCCTTAGTTTCTGGCACCGTATCCGGCAGACAGTGGAGCAAGTCTTCGCTCGACAAGCACTCCCGATGGTCTGGGACTACTGCGAGGGCAACCCGTTCAGTCACGCCACAGGAAACTGGCTGGGTCAACTGCATTATCCTGCCAAGTTTGTCGAGACTTGTCCTACCAATGCTCTTGGCTGTGCAACACAAGCGGATGCAAGGCAAGCATCGCTTGTAGCACAGTCAATTGTATCAACGGACCCGCCGTATTACGACAACATCGGCTATGCCGATCTGTCAGACTTCTTCTACGTTTGGCTTCGTAAGTCCCTGAAGACGATGTTCCCGCACCTATTCGCAACTCTCGCTGTTCCCAAGGCTGAAGAATTGGTCGCAACACCATATCGCCACGTTAGCAAAGAGGCTGCCGAGGAGTTTTTTCTGACTGGCATGAGACGGACAATGCAACAACTTGCTATTGGATCTCATGAAGCGTTTCCGGTTACCATCTACTATGCTTTCAAGCAATCCGAGACTAAGGCGAAACATGGCACAGCCAGCACGGCATGGGAAGCGTTTCTGGATGCCGTGATTGTCTCGGGCTCATGATTACGGGAACTTGGCCGGTGCGGACGGAGAATGTGAGAGCGCTGAAGAAGAGAGTAGCAGCCCTCGCCTCATCCATCGTCCTCGTCTGCCGCAGGCGCCCCGCCGACGCCCCCCTCGCCACCCGGCGCGAATTCGCCGCCGAGCTCCGCAGGGAGCTCCCTCCCGCCCTACGCCTCCTCAAGCTGGGCAACATTGCCCCCGTCGACCTCGCGCAGGCGGCCATCGGGCCCGGTATGGCGGTATACACCCGCTACGGGAAGGTACTTGACGCAAGAGGCAAACCGATGCGGGTCCGCGAGGCCCTGGCTCTGATCAATCAGGTTCTGGACGAAACGCTTGCCGAACAGGAAGGCGATTTTGACGCGGATACGCGCTGGGCCCTTGCCTGGTTCGAGGAACGCGGGTTCGAGGAGGGCGAATTCGGCGTTGCAGAGGTTCTGACCAAGGCCAAAGCCACGAGCGTGAGCGGACTGGTCGAGGCTGGCATTCTGAAATCGGGGGCGGGCAGGGTGCGGCTTCTGCGGCCCAGCGAGCTGCCTGCCGATTGGAACCCGTCCTCGGATAAGCGGTTTACCGTCTGGGAAGCAGTGCATCATTTGGTCCGAACCCTTGAGAGCGGAGGAGAAGAGACTGCGGCACGGCTGTTGAGACTCCTTGGTAGCACCGCCGGCATGGCGCGCGACCTCGCCTACCGGCTCTATTCCATTTCGGAGCGGAAGAAGCGTGCCCGGGAGGCCCTCCAATACAATGGATTGGTCGGGAGTTGGCCCGAGATCACGCGCTTGGCGAGTGCGGAGCAGGCGGTGCAGACGGGATTGGAGATATCCACCTGATGACGTCGCGGTCAGGGCTTGCCGTCGGTCAGCATGGAGCGCAGCATTAGGGCCATGCGCATAGAACACATCAGGGTTCGGAACTATCGGCTATTCCGCGATTTGGAGCTACGTGACCTTCCGCGGCTCGCCATCGTCGTGGGGGCAAACGGTTGCGGGAAATCGACACTGTTCGACGTGTTTACCTTTCTCAAGGATGCCCTTACACACAACGTGGCGGCCGCGGTGGACCGACGGGGCGGGTTCAGCGAGCTGGTTTCGCGGGAAAGCCAGGGGCCCATCGAGATCACCGTCAAGTTTCGTGAAAGCGGTGGCAGGCTTGCGACTTACCTGTTGGCCATCACCACTCAGGACCGGCGTGTCGTGGTTTCGAGGGAAGTCCTTCGGTATCGGCGTGGTCAGCATGGCCAACCGTGGCACTTCCTCGACTTCAGCTACGGCGAGGGTCGAGCCATTACGAACGAGTCGGTCTACGGAGAGGAAGGCGCGCAGGAGGAGCGCGAAGAATTCAAGCTGGACGATCCCAGTGTGTTGGCCATCAAAGGGCTGGGTCAGTTCAAGCGCTTCCGCGTGGTGGCGGAGTTCCGTGGTCTGATTGAGAACTGGCACATTACCGACTTCCATATCGCCGACGCCCGTCCCAGCGCGGATGCGGGCTACGCCGAGCACCTTTCGACAAGAGGAGACAATGTGGCACAGGTCGCTCGGTATCTCCATCAGCATCATCCAAGTCTTTTCGAGAAAGTTCTTGGAGCCATGGCGACGCGTGTTCCCGGCGTGAACCGTGTGGAGGCGAAGCCGACGGAGGATGGACGACTGGTGCTCCGGTTTCAAGACGGCGCATTCCAGGATCCCTTCATCGCCCGTTTCGTAAGCGACGGAACCATCAAGATGTTTGCTTATCTGGTTCTGCTGTACGATCCCAAGCCACATCCGCTTCTTGCCATTGAAGAGCCCGAAAACCAGATGTATCCGGGGCTCTTGCTTGCACTCGTTGAGGAGTTCCGAGAGTATGCGCGGCGTGGGGGACAGGTCTTCGTGTCCACGCATTCTCCGTATTTGCTTAACGGTGCAGGGCTGGAAGAGGTCTTCTGGCTGGTCAAGACGGACGGATTCGCAACCGCTCGGCGGGCATCGACCAACGAGATAATTGCGGGCTTGGTCGACGAGGGGGACAAACTGGGAACGCTATGGAGCCAAGGAATGTTCGAAGGTGCGGACACTTGGTGACCCGGGTGGTCTTTCTGCTTGAGGAGGCTTCGATGGCCACGCTGCTGAATCGAATGTTGCCACGCCTGTTTCCAGACCTTCTCTTCCTGTGCGTGTCCCACCAGGGCAAGAAAGACCTCGAAAAGAGCATTCCAATAAAGCTCCGGGGGTGGCGCGAGCCTGGTGTCCGATTCGTGATCGTTCGGGATAACGACGGAGGAGACTGCGTTGCCCTCAAGAATCGGCTGCGCGACCTTTGCTCGAAGCGCCCGGAACACGATTGGTTGATCCGAATCGCCTGTCAGGAGCTCGAGGCTTGGTACCTCGGCGAACCCGCCGCCTTGGCGAAAGCGTTTGGCAAGGACCACTTGCGCCGCATCGGTGCCAAAGCTCGCTTCCGTAAGCCCGACGCCGTACGTCACCCCGCGCGCGAGCTTGCGAAACTGGTTCCCCAGTACCAGAAGATCTCGGGAGCACGTCGCCTCGCCGACCATCTCACCCGCGACAACCGTTCGCCGAGCTTTCAGGCCCTGCTGAACGGCATCGAACGAATCGCAGCAACACACTCCCCCGACCCCCACTGACTCATGGCTCTCACGAATCACGAACGCGTCGGCAAGGCGATGGCGCTCATGCGCAAGGGACTCGGCCCCTTCGTCGAACGGGAAATCGCGGTCGCGCACCCGGGCATCAACCCGGCCCATGCTACCTACCAATACCTGAACACGCGCGACGGAGTCGCCCGGCGCATCCCTGAGTGGGACGCGCACGCCCTTCTCATGTTGATGTGGAACGCGTGGAACGCCGTATTCAGGAAAACGCTCGGCCACGCCGAACGCAACTACGTCTCGGAGCTCCGCGACGCGAGGAACAAATGGGCGCACCAGCGCAGCTTCTCAACCGACGACGCGCACCGGGTCCTCGACTCGACGCACCGCCTGCTGACCGCAGTTTCGGCACCCGAGGCCGCCGAAGCCGACAAGATGAAGATGCAGCTGCTTCGGCTTCGCTTCAACGAACAGGCGCGGCAAGTGCGGCGGCAGGGGGCTCAGACCGCGCTGAAGATTGGAGCCGTCTCCTCTCTCCCCGCTTGGCGCAAGGTGGTGACGCCCCACAGGGACGTAGCCAGCGGCAAGTACAACCAGGCCGAGTTTGCGGCAGATCTCTGGCAGGTCTACAAGGGCGAAGGATCGGAAGAGTACCGCAACCCGGCAGAGTTCTACCGGCGGACCTACCTGACCCAGAGTCTGCGGACCATGCTCGTCGGTGCGATGCGACGGTTCACGTCGGGGTCGGGCGATCCCGTCATTCAGCTCCAGACCAACTTCGGCGGGGGCAAGACTCACTCCATGCTGGCGCTCTACCATCTGTTTTCGGGCACCGCGCCGACCAGCCTGAACGGGGTGGACGCGCTGATGGCGGAAGCGCGCGTGCACGGACTTCCCCAAGTGCGTCGCGTCGTGTTGGTGGGGAACAAGATTTCGCCCGCGCGCCCCGACCGAAAGCCCGACGGCACGGTCGTGCGCACCCTGTGGGGGGAGCTTGCGTGGCAACTGGGGGGCGCTGCCGCCTATGCGCGCATCGCCGCAGACGACAAGGCGGGCACGAGTCCGGGCGACGCCTTGCGCGATCTGTTCAACTCGTACGGTCCCTGCCTGGTGCTCGTCGACGAATGGGTCGCCTACGCACGCCAGCTGCACGACCGGAGCGACCTGCCTGCGGGCAGTTTCGAGACCCAGTTCACCTTTGCCCAAACGCTTACGGAGTCTGCCAGGGCGGCACCCGGGTGTCTCCTGGTGATCAGTCTGCCTGCTTCGGACACGGGCGGTTCGCCGCATGCCCAGGCCGACGACGCGGAGGTTGGCGGAGTGCGGGGGCGCGAGGCGTTGAACCGACTGAACAACGTGGTCGGCCGCGTGGAATCCGCTTGGCATCCCGCCACCGCCGAGGAGGGCTTCGCCATCGTGCGCAGGCGCCTTTTCGAGCCATTGGGCCAGGAGGCGTACAAGCAACGCGACGTCGTGGCCGGCACGTTTGCAGACTTCTATCGGCAACAGTCTCGCGAGTTTCCACTCGAGTGCGGCCGCCGCGACTACGAGCGGCGCCTGAAGGAAGCCTATCCCATTCACCCCGAGGTGTTCGACCGATTGTACGAGGACTGGTCCACGCTGCTCCGCTTCCAACGCACAAGGGGGGTGCTGCGGTTGATGGCCGCCGTCATTCACAGTCTTTGGGAGAAGGGCGACGCAAGCCCGCTCATTCTTCCGTCTCTGGTGCCGATCGACGATCCGCGAGTGCGCTCCGAGCTGACCAGCTACCTCCCCGACCGCTGGGTCCCGATCATCGAATCGGACGTGGACGGCGAGAACTCGCTGCCCCTGCGCATGGACGGCCAGTTCAGCAACCTGGGCAAGCTGAACGCCTGCCGCCGGGTGGCCAGGACCGTCTACCTGGGATCCGCCCCGTTGAAGGACGCGGCCCGCAAGGGCATGGACGACCGCCGCGTGAAGCTGGGTTGCGCCCTCCCGGGAGAGTCGGTCGCAGTATTCGGGGACGCCCTCCGCCGTCTCGCCGGCGAGGCGACCTATCTGTATCAGGACGGCTCCCGGGTGTGGTACGACACCCAGCCCACCGTTACCCAAGCTGGCACAGGACCGCGCAGCGCAGATGGAGCGTGAGCCGGACAAGGTTGCAGCGGAGATCCGGCGTCGGATCAAGAGCGAGGCGAAGGCACGCGGCGACTTCCACGGGGTACACGACTTCCCCGGCGACGCAGGTGACGTACCCGACGAGACTGGTCTCCGATTGGTCATCCTTGGGGTAGACGCGGTCTACATAAGGGGTGGCAACAGCCCGGCCGAAGCGGCTGCTGGGACCGTGCTGGAATCGCGCGGTGCCGCTCCTCGCCTGTGCCGAAACGCCCTCGTCTTCCTGGCCCCGGACAAGACGAGGCTCCAGGACCTGGAAGATGCCGTGCGCCAGCACTTGGCGTGGAAGGAAATTGTCCAGGAAATCGAGGATCTCAATCTCACTCCCTTCCAGGTCAAGCAGGCCAGGGCCCGGGTTGAAGACACCAACGGTACCGTGCAACGCCGCATCCCCGAAGTGTACCATTGGCTGCTTGTTCCGGTGCAGAATGCACCTCAGGACGAAGTGGAGTGGCAGGTCCTCCGTCTCATGGGCACCGGGGCGCTTGCCGAAAGGGCGTCCAAGCGGCTTCGTCGCGAGGAGCTGATGGTCACCCGCTATGCGAGCACGCTGTTGCGACGAGACATCGACCGCATTCCGCTATGGGAAGCTTCCGACACTGAGGGGCGGCGCGACGTAGCCGTACGGGACCTTGCCGACCACTATGCCCGCTACACCTACCTCCAAAGAGTGCAGGACCCGACGGTGATCGTCGAAGCGGTGCGCGAGGGCGTCGGGCTACTGACTTGGAGCGCCGAGACCTTTGCCTACGCCGAAGGGTACGACCCTGAAAAGAAACTGTATCACGGGTTGCGCACTGGCGAGGTTCTGCCACCGATCACCCCCGACGACTCCGGCGTCGTTGTTCATCCACAATTCGCGAAGGCCGACGCGGATCCTGTTTGCGACAAGTGCAGCCGCGACCCTTGCGCCTGCACGGTGCAACCGACTTGTAACCAGTGCGATCGCGACCCCTGCGAGTGCTCCGAGCCGCCGCCAATCAAACAAAAGCGCTTCCATGGCAGCATCTCCCTGGACCCGCTCCGGGCGGGCCCGGTCGCAGGCGAGATCGCCGAGGAGGTTGTGTCGCACCTTATGGCTCTGATGCGATCGAACGTAGAGATAACGCTCGAGATTCAGGCGGAAATGCCCGATGGCGCCCCCGAGCACGTGGTCCGCACGGTGACGGAGAACGCCCGGACGCTCGGCTTCACCCACCACGCTTTCGAGGAGGAATAGCCCCCAAGCCTCACCGATACAACAAATACGGCTCCCGGCTCGCCCCGAACTCCGCCAGCCCCTCTCCCCAACCCTCGGCCAGCTCTCCATACGACGCTCCCGCCTCCACCGCCTCGCGCAGCGCATCCGTACCCGCCAGCCGGTCAAAATGGCTAGGCCGCCAGCCCCAGCGATCCCCCGACAACGCCTTGATCTCGACCAGAAGCGCCAATGCCGCAAGCGTCGGATCGTAGTCGGGTCCATCGGCGACCAGCCGCACCCCCCCGACCTCGGTCCCGCCAAACTTGCCGTCCCCAGGGCCGTCAGGCGTAAACCGGACGGGCACGAACCTCGCATCCGGCACCCCAAGCGCATCCAGCCGCGCCGCCAACCGATCCCCGTCAAGCCATGGCGCGCCCACCTGCTGAAACGCGCGCTCGGTGCCGCGCCCCACCGAAATCGGCGTCCCCTCAAACAGACAGGTCCCGGGGTAATGCAGCGCACTGTCGACCGAAGGCATGTTGGGCGACGGAGCCACCCACGGAATTCCCGTATCGTCAAACGCCATGTCGCGCGCCCAGCCGTCCGCAACCGCCACCCGCAAATCCACGCGCACCCCAAACTCGCCCACAGTCATCCGCGCAAACTCGCCCGCGGTCAGCCCGTGCCGCATGGGCATGGCATACAAACCAACGAAGGAGGAGTACTCGGGGTCGAGAATGTTTCCCTGCACCGCGTCGCCGCCGATCGGGTTGGGTCGGTCGAGAACCACGAAGGGAATGCCGCGCTCCCCCGCGGCCTCCATGGCGAGCGCCATGGTGGACAGGTAGGTATAGTAGCGTGCGCCCACGTCCTGAATGTCGAAGAGCAGGACCTCGACCCCGTTCAGCATGGCGTCCGTCGGCTTCCTCGTCTCACCGTAGAGCGAGTGCACGGGCACGCCCGTGCGCTCGTCCACGCCACCCTCGATCCGCACTCCCGCCTCGGCGCTGCCCCGAATGCCGTGCTCGGGCGAGTACAGTGCGACCAGCTCCACATCGGGGTGCGCGGCCAGCAGGTCGATCGACAAGGTCCCGCTCCGGTCCCGCCCGGTGTGATTCGTGACGAGCCCCACGCGGCGCCCCCGCACCAGCGCCAGCGAGTCGCTCAGCAGGACCTCGATTCCAGGCCGCACCGGATTGACGGCTGCACGTCTGCCAACGCCTGTCAGCGGCGGGCCGCCACGCCCGATCTCGTCGCTGGACGTCGGCCGCGCCGACGAAATCGCGCTCCCGGCCAGGGCCGCCAAGCCCGCGCCGAGCGCCAGGGCGGCGACCATCAGAATACGTACGTTGTGGAACATTACCCATATTAGTAGTTGTCGCCCTTGCCTACAACGCTCCCGTAACGCGGATATGCCTGTGAAGCGACCGATCCTTACCGCCGTGGCCGCGATTCTGGCACTGCACGGAGTCGCCTGCGCCCCCTCGCCGCCGCTCTCGCCCAGCGCCGCGCCACCCCCACCCACCCCGCCGACGGCAGCGGACGCCACCCCCGCCGAGCCGGTTCCCCCCGAGCCGGATCCGACCCATGCGCCCACGGTCCCGCCGCGCACCGATCCGGCAACTTCTCCCGGCGCTGCGCCCGACCCTGCCGCCGACCCCGACCAGGCAGCCAGCCGCTGGGCCGAGCTCACCCTCGAATCCCTTACGCTCGAAGAGAAGGCCGGGCAGCTGATGATGCCGTTCATCTTCGGCGATTTCTCTCCCGAGGGGTCTTCTGCGGGCAACCGCGCGCAGCGCTTCGTCGAAGAGCATGGCGTCGGCGGCCTGATCGTATCGGTCGGCTCGCCCACCGAAGTGGCCGCCAAACTCAACTGGCTGCAATCCATTGCACGCGTGCCGCTTCTGATCGGGGCGGACCTGGAGGCGGGTGCGGGGTTCCGCTTCGACGGCGTGGTGCACATGCCGACCCGCGTATGGCTCGGAGGCGCAACCCGCTTTCCGGCGCTGATGGCGTTGGGCGCGACGGACGACGAGACCCTTGCCTACGAAATGGGCCGCGTAACCGCCGTCGAGGCCCGCGCGGTCGGGGTTCACGTGCCGTTCGCGCCGGTACTGGACGTGAACAACAATCCCGAGAATCCGGTCATCAACGTGCGCTCGTTCGGCGAAGATCCGGGGCGAGTGGCCAGCCTGGGGGCGTCTTTCGTGCGCGGAATCCAGGATCACGGCGCGATTGCGACCGCCAAGCACTTCCCGGGACACGGCGACACCGGCGTTGATTCGCACCTCGCGCTGCCCGTCATTCGGGTCAGCCGCGAACGGATGGATTCGGTGGAGCTGCGGCCGTTTCGTCGCGCGCTCGGGGCCGGACTGGGCGCGATCATGACGGCGCACATCACCGTACCCGAAATCACCGGCGCGCGCACGCCCGCGACCTTGGCCTCGAGTGTGCTCACCGACCTGCTGCGGGGCGAGATGGGGTTCGACGGCCTGGTCGTGACCGACGCCATGGACATGGCCGCCGTAGACCGCATGTTCGGGCGTGGCGAAGCGGCGGTGCGCGCGATCGAAGCGGGAGCCGACGTGATCCTGATGCCACCGGACCTGGCAGCCGCGCGCGCCGGCATCGTGGCGGCGGTGCGCTCCGGACGGTTGAGCGAGGCGAGGCTCGACGAGTCGGTAGTGCGGATTCTCCAATCCAAGGCGGCGCTTGGACTTCACGACGATCCCCTGGTCGACGTCGCCCGGGTGCGCGAGCGCGTTGGCACCGCGGACCATTGGGGGATTGCGCAACGCGTGGCCGAGCGCTCGATCACCCTGCTGAAGGATGAACGCGAGCTGGTGCCCCTGCGCGGGACTCCGAGCGCGAGCGTGTATTCCGTCACGTACCGCCGGCCAAACGACATTCGCGCCGGTCAGGCCTTCAACGCGCGGCTGCGCCAGACTTATCGACGTTTGCGCACGACGTTCGTCGAGCCTTCCACCACGTCCGCCGAATACAACGCAATCGTCGGTCGCGCAAGGCAGATGGACCTGATCGTGGTCTCTCTGCACGTCGGTGTACGCACGTCGTCCGGTTCGGTCGCGATTCCCGAGGCGACCAGCGACTTCGTGAGGGCCCTGTCGCGTCTGGGCCCCCCCGTGGTGGTGATCGCGTTCGGCAACCCCTATCTGCTCATGGAGCTGCCCGAGGTCGGCACGTGGTTGAACGCCTGGTCGGGGGTTCCGGTGTCGGAGCGCGCGGCCGTCGACGCGATTCTTGGGAAAACCGGGGTGACGGGACGCGCCCCCACACGAATCGCCGATTTCCCGATCGGTCACGGACTGCAAGTCCCGGTGCGCGGCCGTTGAAGCGGGGCGTTGTGCTGGCGCTCGCAGTTGCGACCGCCGCATGCACGGCAACGGCCTCGGGACCCCCCGGCGATGCACCCCAACCCGCGGCGACCACCAGCGAGGGCGCCGACGCCCAGCGCTGGGTTGACGAGACGCTTGCAACCCTGACGTTGCGTCAGGCTGTCTGGCAGCTGGTCATTCCGTGGATCCCGGGCGGGTATTCGTCCGTCAGCGACGCCGATTTCGAGGAGCTGCTCGCCTGGGTCGACGAAGGACTTGGCGGCGTTTCCATCTCCATCGGCGTTCCCGACGCGTACGTAGCAAAGCTCAACCGCTTGCAAGCTCGGGCGCGCGTACCGCTCCTGGTGACCTCGGACTTCGAGAACGGCGGTCCCGGGATGCGAATCAACCACAGCTACGCCCTGCCTTCGCTGCTTGCGCAGGGCGGGGGCACCAGCTTTCCTCCGACGATGGCTTTCGGAGCCGCCCGCGACGAGGCGCTGGCGTTCGAGTACGGGCGCATCACGGCGATCGAGGCCCGCGCCGTAGGCGTCCACTGGCTCTTCGCTCCCGTACTCGACGTCAACAACAACCCGGCCAACCCGGTCATCAACACCCGGTCCTTCGGCGAAGACCCCGAGGCCGTGGGCCGTCTTGGCGCTGCGTTCGTCAGGGGCGCCCGCGCGGGCGGCGCGCTCTCCACGGCGAAGCACTATCCGGGACACGGCGATACGCGCGTCGATTCTCACATTACGGTGCCCGTAATCGCCGCCGATCGGGAGCGTCTCGACCAGGTCGAGCTTCCTCCCTTCCGCATGGCGGTAGAGGCCGGCGTGGACGCGGTGATGACGGCGCACGTAGCCGTGCCGGAAGTCCTGGGAGACGATCGCCCCGCCACGATGTCCGCCTATTTCATGACCCAATTGTTGCGCGACGAGCTCGGCTTCGACGGCATGCTGTTCACCGACGCGCTGCGCATGGGCGCGATCACCGAGCGCTACGGCGTGGGCGAAGCGGCGGTGCTCTCGCTCGAAGCGGGGTCGGACGTATTGCTGGCCCCAGCCGACGTTCCCGCCTCGGCCGAGGCCGTGATTCGCGCGGTCGAGACAGGGCGCATCAGCCGCGCTCGGGTCGACGCTTCGGTTCGGCGTTTGCTCGAAGCCAAGGCGCGGCTGGGGCTCCACCGCGGCGCCCACGTCGACCCGGCCACCGTGGCGCCCCGCGTCGGCATCGCCGAACATCGCGCGGTCGCCGACCGGGCGGCTGCGGCTTCGCTCACCCTGGTGCGCGACGAGGGTCGCGCGCTGCCATTGGATCCGGACGCATCCGTCCTTAGCGTCACCTGGGCGCGACCCGACGATCTCCTCGCCGGCAGAACCTTCGACGCCACGCTGCGGAGCCTTGCCGGGCCGGCCGTCACGGCCGTGCGCGTTGGGCCCGACACACCCTGGGCCGTGTACGACTCCCTCCTTCACGCCGCGCAAGATGCCGACGCGATCGTCATCGGGGCGTACGTGTCGCCCCGTTCCGGCACGGGTTCGGTCGCCGTCCCGGGACCTTTTCGCACTTTCGCGGCGCGGGCGAGCCGGGTCGAAGGGAACCAAGCCGTCGTGATCTCGTTCGGCAATCCCTATCTGCTGTCGGCCTTCCCCCAAGTGGGCGCCTACCTAGCGGCATGGGGCGGCTGGGAAGTATCGCAACGGGCCGCGGCCAGGGCCGTAATGGGGTTGGCGCCGATTTCCGGTCGGTTGCCAGTCGCGATTCCTCCCCTGCACGACATCGGCGACGGCCTCGATCTCGCCCTGACCCCTCGGACCGCACAGCGCGCAGAGCAGGCGATCGATCCCCTTCAGGAAGCAGGCTTCGTTCCGGGCGCGGCGCATCCGACCGATGCCGCCGCGACGAACGCGACCCTGCAAGAGGCCACGGGAGGCCCGGGACGGTGGCGCCCCGCCCTGCCCATCGCCCCGTGCGGTGAGCGCTCGCCCGCCGGCCTCCTTGCCGAGCCCGACCCGGAAGAAGACGCAGACGACCTGGCCGACACCTTCTGTCGCGACGGCCCCGTTGTGGTGTCGCCCCGCGAGGTCGCCCCCGCACGGGTCGCCATGAGCGCCGACTCCCTTGGCGCCCTGGATGCGCTCGTCCTGGCTGCCATCGGCGATTCGGCGGCCTCGGGCGCGGCCCTGGCGATCGTGCGACGCGGGCAGCTCGTGCGGCTGCGCGGCTACGGGCGGCTCGATTGGGACGCCGCCGCCCCACCCGTCACCCCGGCCTCGATCTTCGACATGGCGTCGCTCACCAAGGTGGTGGGCACCACGACCGCCGCCATGATCCTGGTTCAGCGCGGCGCAATATTGCTCGACGACCGCGTCGCCGACCATCTTCCCTGGTGGGCCGCCGGCGACCCGGCCAAGACGCAGGTGACCATCCGGCATCTCTTGCTGCATCAGGCCGGCCTGCCCCCATTCCGGCGGTTCTTCCTCGAAATGGAAGGCCGGGAAGCCTATCGCGAAGCCATCGGCGCCCTCCCACTCGATGCGCCCCCCGGCACGGCGACCGTCTACTCCGACATCGGCCTCATGACGGTCGGGTTCGTGGTAGAGACCGTCACGGGTCGCACGCTTGACGACTTTCTGCGCAGCGAGGCATGGCGCCCCCTGGGCATGGCCGACACGGGCTTCGCTCCCGATCCAACCCTATGGGACCGCGTCGCAACCACCGAGATCGACGAGACCTACCGCGGCTTCCACGTCCACGGCGTCGTCCACGACGAAAACGCGCATGCCATTGGCGGCGTTGCCGGTCACGCCGGCCTCTTCAGCTCCGCCCGCGACCTCGCCGTGTTCGCGCAAACGATGCTTGATCGCGGCGTCGCAGGACCCTGTCGGGCCGATCGGGCGTCGGGCGCACCCTGCCACCGACCCCGCTTCACGCCGATCGCCATCGCCGCGCCCGGCTGGGTGGAATACTTCACCCGTCGACATTCCAGCTCGTCGAGCCGCGCCCTCGGATGGGACACCCCGTCCGCCCGTTCCTCCGCTGGCGACTACTTCTCCGCACGATCCTACGGCCACACCGGGTACACCGGGACCTCGATCTGGGTCGACCCGACGCAGCAGCTGGCCGTGGTGCTCCTCACCAACCGAGTCAACCCCACGCGCGCCAACACGAAACACGTTCCCCTTCGCCGTCGGGTGCACGATCTTGCCGCCCGCTCGATCACCGACACGCCGCCGGCGCCCCGTGAGGGCACCGAGCCCGCGCAATCCGGGCCGCGCCAACCATGAACACGTTCGGCGGCGCCGACTTCACGGTGCTGATCGCCTACATGGCGGCCGTCTCGGCCTGGGGAGCATGGCTCGGACGAGGCAATCGCGGCGGAAGCGACTACTTCCTCGGCAGCCGCAAACTTCCGTGGTGGGCCGTGATGCTCTCGGTGGTCGCGACCGAAACCAGCACCCTCACCTTCCTCTCAATCCCGGGCATCGCCTACCTAGGCACCCTCGCGTTTCTACAGCTGGCCCTGGGCTACCTCGTCGGTCGCATCGTCGTAGCCGCAATCCTGTTGCCAGCCTATTACCGCGGCCAACTCTCGACCGCATACGCGCTGCTCGAATCGCGCTTCGGCACGCCAACCCGCCGTTACGCGTCGGGCGTGTTCATGGTCACGCGCCTCCTGGCCGATTCCGTGCGCCTGTTCGCAACCGCCATACCTCTTGCGCTCATCACGGGTTGGTCCTATCCGACGTCGATTCTACTGATCGGCGCGGTCACGTTGGCGTACACGTATATGGGCGGAATCAAGGCGGTTGTTTGGGTGGATGCGGTGCAGATGGTGCTCTACGTCGGCGGCGGGCTGATCGCGCTCATCCTGCTCCACGGCGCCGTCGCGGGGGGATGGCCCGCGATTCTCGATCAGGCTTCGTCGGCAGGCAAGCTGGCGGCGTTCGACTTTTCGGCCTCGCCCGCGGTGGCCTACACATTCTGGGCGGGTCTCGTGGGCGGCGCGTTTCTCTCCATGGCGTCGCACGGAACCGATCAGCTCATCGTGCAGCGCCTCCTTACCTGTCGCGATCTGCGGCACAGCCAGCGCGCCCTGATCGGAAGCGGCGTCGCCGTGATCGCGCAGTTCGCGCTCTTCCTCTTCGTCGGCCTGGGTCTCTGGGTGTTCTTCGACGGGCGCGCCTTCGACAGCTCCGACGAGATCTTCGCCCGCTTCATCATCGACGAGATGCCGACCGGCCTGCGCGGCCTCCTCATTGCGGGCGTGTTCGCCGCCGCGATGTCGTCGCTGTCGTCGTCGATCAACTCGCTGGCTTCCGCAAGCGCGTACGATTTCTGGGGTCCCATGACCGGGCGCCGCGACGACAGGTCGGCCATGATCGCAGGCAAGGCGTTCACCCTGATCTGGGCGGGCCTCCTGGTCGTCGGCGCCATCGTCTTCATTCCCCTTTCACGCGGAACCGCCGCCGTCGAGGTCGCGCTCGCCGCCGCCTCGATGGCCTATGGCGGGCTGCTGGGCGCCTTCGCTCTGGGCGTCCTTACCCGACGCGTCACCCAGGCGGGAGCGATCGTGGGCATGACCGCTGGCGTAGGCACCGTGGTGGCCGTCTGGGCTACCGCCCGTGCAGCCGTAGCGTGGCCCTGGTTCGTCCTGATCGGCTTGGTCGTGACGCTCGCAGTCGGGGCAATGTTCCGGCCCATCAAGGACGAGTGAACCCGCAGCGACGGACACCCCCGACCACGAGGGTCGCTCCGCCGGCGCAAGACACGTTGCCGGCACGAGGCGGTCAGGGCGACCACTTCATCGGCGTTGACGGCGGCGGGACCCGCTCCCGGGCCGTGGTCGGCGATGCTCAAGGCTGTGAACTGGGCGCTGCGGACGGCGGCCCGGGACTGATTGATCCCGCCGATCCAGGGCGCGCGGCCGCCTCGGTCGCGGCGGTAGCGCGCGCTGCGGCCGCCGTTGCCGGCGTCCCGCTTCCGGTGCGAGGTCTCTGGGCGGGCTTGGCCGGCGCGGGGCAGACGCGGACCCGCGCTACGGTCGAGGCGGCGTTGCGAGACGCTGGGCTGGCCGATCAGGTCGCCGTCGGCAGCGATATCGAAGCCGCGCACGCCGACGCTTTCGGCGCCGGGACCGGACGCGCGACCCCGCCCGGCATCCTGTGCATCGTAGGGACGGGATCGTCCGTGCGTGCCGTCGCGCCCTCGGGCGAGGTGGTGCGCGTGGGGGGCTGGGGGCAGCTTCTGGGCGACGAAGGAAGCGGCTACCGGATCGGCCTGGATGGTCTCCGCGCGGTCATGCGGGCCAGCGACGGCAGGGATCCCGATACGTCGCTCCGGGCCGCGCTCCTCGACGCCACGGGCGTGACCGCGCCGCGCGACTTCGTGGGGTGGGCCGCACGCGCGTCCAAGGGCGAGATCGCGGCTCTGGCGGTGCGCGTGGCCGACGAGGCCCGCAACGGCGACGCCGTCGCGGGCCTCGTAGTGGACACCGCGCTCGACGAGATACGCGCCCACCTGGAGGCCGTGTTGAGGCGGACGCCGCCGTGGAACGGGCCGCCGGTCGTTGCCTTCGTGGGCGGGTTGGTACGGCAAGACAGCGCCTTGCGGGAGGCCGTGACCGGGACCGCGAGCGAGGCGGGTTGCCGGGTGCATCCCCACGCCGTCGTGCCCGAGCGCGGCGCCTTGCGCATCGCGGCGGGGCTGGGCGTGGGGCGGCGGTAGCGAAGACCAGGGCCCAGCTGCTAACCGCGGGCGCTGCCCTCCATCTGGATCTTGGTGAGAACGTCAATCGCACCGGCCAGCTTGGCGGTGTCCGTCTTTACGTCGGCGATTTCACCCCGCACGACCGAAACTTCCTTGGAGAAATGCATCTGAAGACGGTCGATCCGGTCGTTCACGCCGTCGATCCGTTCCCCGATTGTGGCGTGTGCCTCCCGGCTTTCTCGCCTTATCTCAGCTGACTCGCGGCGCAAGCGCTTTTCGCTGGCTTCGATCTTTTCCGAAACCTCACGACGGTTCGCGGCGATTTCTCTCCGCAAGCGTTCCTCGCTGGCCTCGATCTTCTCGGTGAGCTCGCTGCGCAGGCTCCTCTCGCTTTGCGTGACCGCTTCTACGACGATACGGATCATCCGGGGACGAACGAACCAAGTCCAGCTGGCGCCAAGGATGGCAACCATGCCGAGCAATGTCTGAATTGAGGTGGGGATCGATTCCAAGAACGAAGCTCCCGAACCTAATGGCTGTTGGACAAGTAATCCTACGAACATTTCGATTGTACTCCTTTCAGTTGTCGATTTGCGAACGTAACGAACATGCCCGACACATTAACGGAATTCGATGGGCGTGACAATAGCTGGATGGGACAGATTCTGCCAATTTGGCTGGCGAGGCCATTTCGGCAGAGCGCGACATCCAGCAAATGCTGCCTCAAGCCATTGCTGGACAACAACTTCTGCCAATTTGACAGAAGCTCCAACGGCACGGATCCTGCCACAACGCCGGTCGGTAACGCGAGCGCCGATTCACTCTCGCCTACCTCAAAGCCACCCAACCAGAAAGGAAACCACAATGACATTGATCACCCACTCGCGGAAGACGCTTCCCTGGAACGACCTCGACGCCCTGGCCGACCGGATGAGCAGAATGTTCGGCGACTCCGGCTCCAACCTCACCTACGGGGCCAACTGGGTCCCTCCGGTTAGCGTCGAGGAGGGCAACGACGAGATCCTGTTGACCGCAGAGATCCCCGGGATGAGCGAGGACGCCATCGAGATCAGCCTGGAAAACAACGTACTGACGATTTCCGGAGAAAAGCGGGACGCACGCGACGAGGGCGAGGCCGGTACCCGGTTCCACCTTGTCGAGCGCAGGTTCGGTGCCTTCCGCCGATCCTTCACCCTGCCACGCACGGTCCGGGCGGACGGCATCACGGCAGAATTCAGGCACGGGCTGCTGACGGTGCGGATGCCGAAGGCCGACGAGGCTCTGAGTCGGAAAATCGCGGTTCGCATGACGAACTAGAGACGTCCGCGGACCACCTCCCCGCCACGGGGCGGGTGCGGCGACGATGCCGCGCCCGCCCCGTGTCAGTTGTGCTTCCGTACGAACGTGACCGCTTGCACGGAGAATTCTGAAGGACGCTGCGATACGCCTGCGTCGGGATCACCGGGCTCGAAGTCAACCCGGAAGCGGTCAGGACCGATGATCTCCGCAATGCCGAACAGAGTTCGTCCAGCGATCGGCCCGGTGGCCCAAGGACCAACGTCGAGCTGAATCGGCGTCGTGGTATAGTCAACGTGGTAGCCCACGACAATGGTGTCGGGGCCTTCGGGCAGGTCCACGATCCACTGCAGGATGCCGTCGTTGTCAACCACGTAGGTCATCGCGGGTCGCACGGTTCCGACCGACAACCATTCACCCAACAGCGGCTGCTCGGGTTCCTGACAAGCCGCGACCCCGAGCGAGGCCGTCAGGAGCAACAGCCTGCAAGGGCGCCTGCGCCGCCGTCTGGACTGATCGCGAATCAATACCTGTAGTGCTCTGGCTTGAACGGACCCTGCACCGGGACGTTCAGGTAGTCGGCTTGCTCCCGAGTCAGCTCGGTGAGCCTGGCACCCAGGTGATCGAGGTGCAGCCGCGCGACTTTCTCGTCGAGCCGCTTGGGCAGCATGTACACGTCCCGTTCGTACCCCTCTGCTCCTTGGTGAAGCTCGATCTGAGCCAGGACCTGATTGGCGAAGCTGGCCGACATGACGAAGCTGGGATGACCCGTGGCACACCCGAGGTTCATCAGTCGCCCCTCGGCGAGTACGAGAATGCTGCGACCGCTCGGAAACGTCCACTCGTCGAGCTGGGGCTTGATCGTCGTGCGAGTCGCTTCGGAGGTTTCCAGTCCGGCCATGTCGATCTCGTTGTCGAAGTGGCCGATGTTGCCGACGATGGCCTTGTCCTTCATTTGGCGCATGTGGTCCAGGGTGACCACGTCGCGATTGCCCGTCGCCGTGATGAAGATGTCGGCGCTCCCCACTACGTCTTCGATGCGTACGACCTGGAACCCTTCCATCGCGGCCTGCAAGGCGCAGATCGGGTCGATCTCGGTGACGACGACGCGCGCGCCCTGGCCCCGAAGCGCCTGCGCGCATCCCTTGCCCACCTCCCCGTAGCCCATCACCACGGCCGTCTTTGCCGACAACATGACGTCGGTGGCCCGATTCAGCCCGTCGACGACCGAGTGACGGCACCCGTAGATGTTGTCGAACTTGGATTTCGTCACTGAATCGTTGACGTTGATGGCGGGAAACAGAAGCGTCCCGTTCTTGGCCATCTCGTAGAGGCGGTGCACCCCCGTGGTCGTCTCTTCGGATACGCCGCGGATGTCCGCAGCGACATTCCGCCAGCGCTGCTTGTCGATGCGCTGGTGCGTCCGCAGCAGATCGAGAACGACGCCCCATTCCTCGCTGTCGGTGTGGGGATCGAAGTCGGGCACGCGACCCAGGCGCTCGAACAGGAGCCCCTTGTGGACAAGCAGAGTGGCGTCGCCGCCGTCGTCGAGGATGAGCGATGGACCGAATCCGCGCGGCCAGGTCAACGCCTGTTCGGTGCACCACCAGTATTCCTCCAGCGTCTCGCCCTTCCATGCGAAAACCGCGGGGCCGAGCGGATCGTCAGGCGTGCCGTTCGGACCCACCACAACGGCGGCTGCCGCGTGATCCTGCGTCGAGAATATGTTGCACGACGCCCACCGCACCGAGGCTCCGAGGTCAATCAGCGTCTCGATGAGTACGGCGGTCTGCACGGTCATGTGCAGCGATCCCATGATCCGTGCGCCAGCCAGCGGCCGTTTTTCGCGGTACTCGCGCCGTATGGCCATCAGACCGGGCATCTCGTGTTCGGCCAGGCGAATCTCGTTGCGTCCCCACTCGGCCAGCGTGAGGTCGGCGACCTTGAACGGCGGTCGCTCGATGTCGGTGGATGCGCGACTACGGTCGGCGATTGCGGTCTTCATCTCTCGCTCTCGTGTGGCTTGGCAGGTCTCCAGTCCAAAGTTACAAGGTAATCAAACTTGGGTTATGTTATATGGCTGTTCGACCGGCGGGAGGTCCGGCGCGCAGGCGCACAGTCTCATTTCCTTTCATCTCACACCGGACCCAAACTGGTCTCAGGAGACAATCATATGATCAAACGCGGACTCGTGATCCTTGCGCTACTGGGGATCCCGACGGTCAGCTACGCCCAACAGGGCACGATCGAGGGAGCCGTGCGCGGCGGCGACAGCGGTCAAGGACTCGGAAACGCGCGCGTCGAGCTCGTCGGGTTCGGCTTGGTGGGATTCAGCAGCGCCACCGGCGAATTCTCGATCCCAGGCGTGCCCGCGGGCACCCACACGCTCGAAGTGAGGCTCTTGGGCTACGGGCTTCACATGCAAGAGGTTACCGTAGCGCCGGGGCAGACCGTAAGCCTCGACATCGCGCTCGGCATCGCGGCATTCGAGCTGAACGAACTCGTGGTAGTAGGAAGCCGGACTCGACCGAGGACGGTCACGGAATCAATGGTACCCGTCGACGTGATCCCCGTAGGCGAGATTGCGCAGCAGGCCGAGACCAACATCGACTTCCTGCTGCGGACGGTCGTGCCCTCGTACAACGTCAACATGCAACCGATCAGCGACGCCGCCACGATTACGCGTCCGGCGAATCTGCGCGGGCTCGCTGCGGATCACACCCTGGTGCTTCTCAACGGCAAGCGCCGTCACCGGGGCGCCGTGATTACCTGGCTGGGCGGAGGACTTTCCGACGGCGCCCAGGGCCCCGACATCGGATCCATTCCCGGCATCGCGCTATGGCAGGTCGAGGTGCTGCGCGACGGCGCTTCGGCGCAGTACGGCTCCGACGCGATCGCCGGCGTGCTCAACTTCGTTCTCAAGGACGATCGCTCGGGTGGCGCCGTTGAAGTGAAGCAAGGCCGCTTCTACGAAGGCGACGGCAACATGCTGTCGGTTGCCGGCAACTTCGGGGTGCCGCTCGGTGAGTCCGGGTTTGCCAACTTCACGGTCGAGTACGGCAATCAGGATCCCACGGACCGCGCGATACAGCGCGCTGACGCGGCGGCGCTCATTGCAGCGGGCAACTACGCGGTGCGCGAGCCCACGGCTCAGATCTGGGGATCGCCCAAGGTCACGGACGACCTGAAGGTCTGGCTGAACATGGGCAACACGTTCGGCGATGACGAGCACGCGTACGCTTTCGGGAACATCGGCTCGAAGGAAGTAGACGGCGGCTTTTTCTTCCGCAACCCCAACACGCGGGGCGGCGTGTTCAGCGGCGACGGTGGAAGCACGCTGCTGATCGGCGACGTTCTCGACGCCATGGACGGCGTGCTCGATGGCTCCGCCGGCTGCCCCGTGGTGAACATCGTGAACAACGTGCCCGATCCGGTCGCGCTGAAACAGGTCTTTGACGACCCGAACTGCTTTTCCTTCCAGGAGATGTTCCCAGGCGGGTTCACGCCCCAATTCGGCGGTGACGTGTTCGACGCGTCCGTCGTGGCGGGCCTGCGTGGCCGCTCCGACGGCGGTCTGGTTTGGGATGCCAGCAACGAGCTATGGTCGGAACTTCGTCGATTTCTTCATCTACAACACGGTCAACGCGGCGCTGGGCCCACAGACGCCCACATCGTTTGATCCGGGGTATTACAACCAAGAAGAAATCAACGTGAACCTCGATGTTGCCTACGAAGTCAGCGAGCGCGCCAACCTGGCGGGCGGCTTCGAGCGACGCGAGGAGCGGTTTGCAATCGGCCAGGGTCAGGACGAGTCCTGGCAAATCGGCCCGTACGCAGCGCAAGGCTTCAGCTCGTCCTCCAACGGCTTCCCCGGGTTCAGCCCCCTGGCGGCTGGCAACTGGAGTCGCCGAAACACTGCCGTCTACGGCGATTTGAACCTTGGTGGCGGCGCCGACCGGTGGACGCTCGGATTTGCTGGGCGGTACGAGGACTTCTCGGACTTCGGCGGCAAGGCGACCGGGAAGATATCCGCACGCGTCGAGGCGTCGGATCAATTCGCTTTCCGGGCCAGCGCCAACACCGGCTATCGGGCACCCACGCCCGGGCAGCAGAACGCCTTCAACGTGTCAACCGTGTTCGATGCCGACATTGGTGACTTGGTGAATCGCGGCACGATTCCATCCACGTCGGACGTGGCCCGGCTGCGCGGGGGCGAACAGCTTCGCCCCGAGACCTCGGCCAGCATCGCGGCCGGAATCGTGTACGAAGGCGGGGACCTGCGGTTGACGACCGATTACTTCCGCATCTCGATCCAGGACCGTTTCGCCCAGACGCAGACTTTCAAGCTGACCGACGCCGAAGTGGCCCAGCTGATCTCGGAGGGCATCACGAGTGCGGCCAATCTGGCCGAGTTCCGGTTCTTCACCAACAACTTCGCGACCCTGACCCAGGGAATCGACTTCGTGGCGAACTACACGCCAAGCGCCATGGACGGCAACACGACATTCAGCATGCTGTTCAACGTTACGAATACCGAGGTTACCGATCGCGATCCCGACGTGGTGGGCGACTCGCGCGTGTATCAGCTGGAAGAATCGCTGCCCGGTTTTCGCGGTGCACTCTCCGCGGTACATCCGTTCGGGCCGGTGCGCGCGCTGTTCCGCGGGACCTACTACGATGGCTGGTACGACGTGGGCGACGAGCATGACTATCCAGGCCGCTTTATCGTTGATGCCGAGTTCGCAATGGATCTGCCGAACAACGCCGCCGTGACGTTCGGTGTTCAGAATCTGCTTAACACCTACCCTGCCGAGAGCCCGACCGCGCTGAACGTGGGGGCCCAGTATCCCGAGAGCACGCCCTTCGGGTTCAACGGCGGGTACTACTATGTTCGGTTGAACTACAACTGGCTGTGGGAGACCAGGTAAGCACCCGGCCGCGCGACACGTAAGCCCCTTGCGGCCTCCCCCCGACGGCCTCTCGTATACCGAGGCCGTCGGGGTTCCAGCCCGGTTACCCGGGGATCCACCCCACGATTCGCAAGGGGCCGCCGCTGCCGCCCTCGATGTTCAGCGGCAGCGCGACGATGCCTGCACCGGTTGCCGGCAACCGGTGCAGGTTTGCGAGATTCTCGAAGCCGACGATGTCTTCGCTGTACAGGATCACGTGGGAGCGATAGTCGCTGGACTGCCCGTAGTCGATGCTGGGCGTGTCGATGCCGATTGCGGCGACGGCACGGTTGTCGACAAGCCACTGGGCCGCCTCGGTTGAGATGCCGGGGAAGTGCAGCTCCGGCACCGATGCCGGTCCGGTCATCGAGGTACCCAGGTAGGCGGCGCGATCGTCCCAGCGCGACGACCACCCGGTCCGGATGAGCAACGCGGTGCCGTCGGGGATCGGGCCGTGCTGGGCTTCCCAAGCCGTGAGATCGTCGACCGAGAGCAGATAGTCGGGGTTGGCGTCGGCTGAATCCGCGACGTCGACCACCGAGGCCATCGTGATCAAGCTGGACAGCGGGATTTGGTCGGTGGTGCGGCGGCCTTCGGCGAAGTGGATGGGGGCGTCTAGGTGGGTGCCGCCGTGCTCTGCGGAAGCGAACGAGTAGGAAGCGTAGAAATAGCCTGCTTCGGTGGGGCCGTACGCCAGCTCGGTCAGTTGGAAGCCGAGCGTGTCGGTGGGCCAATAGATCGTGGACGGCCCGAACGAATGGCCGAGCTCGACCCACTCGCCCTGGGCGCCGGTGAAGAGGCCGGAATAGTCAGGCTCGGCCTCCTGCAGGCACCCCGTCGCCAGGAGCGTGCCGGAGAGCGCCAGTGCAGGCACCCCGCGGACAAACCGGCGCGTGCGCCGTGAGGTGCCAGGCGCCGGGCGACCGCGGGGTGCCCGAGACCCTGATGGCGTGGTTCTCATCGGTCTCATCCTCCTCCTACTCCGGCAGACGCAGAGCCACCAACGCACCCGCCTCGCCTCGAATGCCGACGGCCATTACCACGTATTGCGCGCCTTCGTGCATGTAGGTCATGGGCGCGGTCAGCGTTGCCCCGGGGATCTCCACGGCCCCCACCTCTTGGCCCGTGGCCTTGTCGACAGCCCGGAAAAAGGGACCGGCGCCACGACCCTCGCCATACATGAGCAGGGTGCTCGTTACCAGCTTGGTGGCGTGAGCGCGCGACCCGGTTTCGCCTACGTCCACTCCGGCCAGCGCAGGATGATTGCGGAGCGACTCGGGCGTGGCGCCGCTGGGAATCTGCCACACGTGATCGCCCGTGTTGAGATCGATCGCGGTGATCGTGCTGTACGGCGGCTTGAAGATGGGCAGGCCTTGCGGGCCCCGGACGCCGCCCGGCCCCACGCTGACCCACTCGACGTTGGAATCGGGATCGACGTCGGTGCCCGGAACCAGACGCGGCGCGCTGCAACCGCGCGTGGAAGCGACGTACAGAATGCCGGATTCCGGATCTACGGCCGCGCCGCCGGGAATGTTGGCGCCGCCGTTTGCGCCAGGACAGTGGATGGCCGCGTTGGTGCCGTCTTCCGCCCCCTCGATCGACGGAGGATTGAACAGCGGTCCCAGCCTGAAGCCCTTGACGATGTCGAGCGCCTGGGCGCGAAGCTCGGGCGTAAAGTCGATCAGGTCGTCTTCGGTGAGGCCCTGCATTTCGTAGGGGGCCGGGCGCGTAACGAACGGCTGCGTGGGCGACAGCTGTTCGCCGGGTACGTCGGATTGCGGTACCGGACGCTCTTCGATCGGCCATACGGGTTCGCCGGTTTCCCGGTCGAGCACGTAAGCCCAACCCTGCTTGGTGGTCTGCGCGATTGCCTTGACCGTGCGACCGTCGACCGTGACGTCGACTAGGTTGGGAGCCGTGGGCACGTCGTAGTTCCACACGTCGTGATGCACGGTCTGGAAATGCCAGCGGCGCTCGCCCGTCTCAACGTCCAGTGCGAGAATGCTGGTGGCGAAGAGGTTGTCCCCCGGGTGGAATCCGCCGTAATAGTCGATTGTCGGAGGGTCCGTGACCACGTAGACGAGTCCCAGCTCGGCGTCCGCCGACATTGGGGCCCATGCGGACACGTTGCCGGTCCACTTCCACGCGTCGTTCTCCCAGGTGTCGTGACCGAATTCGTCCTCTTGGGGAATCACGTTGAAGCGCCACATGTGCTCGCCGGTGGCCGCGTCGTACGCAAGAATGTTGCCCGGCACGTTTTCCTGGCGGGTCTGGTAGTAGCCCTGTTCGTGCGAGTTGCCTACCACGACGACCCCGTTGACCACAATCGGCGGCGACGAGTTGGTGATGTAGCCGATAGCCGGGTCCAGCCCGTCCTCGGGGTGGTGTTCCCACGGGCCGAGGTCTTCCAGCAAGTCCACCTTGCCGCCGTCCCCGAACGAGGTTACGGGATGTCCGGTTGCCGGGTCCAGCGCGTGCAGAAAGAACGCGGGCGTAACGAGGTAGATCGTCCGGCGACCGTCGATCTCGGCGTAAGCGACTCCCTTGCCGTAGTTTTTCCGCATCGAGTCCTCCCACCGCTTGGTGTAAGGCTCGCGGAATGTCCAGATCGTCTCGCCGGTGGCGGGATCGATGGCCACCGCGGTGCGGCGGGAGCCGGCTACGGAGTAGAGCGTGCCGTCTACGTAGATCGGCGTGGCGCGCAGCAGTGGCTCGGGCGTTGGGCTGTAGTTGTCGCTGCGCCAGATCCAGGCGACCTCCAGGTCGTTGAAGTTCGAGGCGTCGATCTGGTCGAACGGGGCGTAGCGCGAGCTGGCCGCGTCGGATCCCCAGTGGCGCCATTCAGCTTGTTGCGCCGAGAGCGCGGCGGATGACGCGGCTAGCGCCGTCGCGAGCAGGACTGTCGTGGGGAGGTGGGGCAGGTGGGTCTGTTGTGTGCGTTTCACGAATTCTCCAGGAAGCGATGAGGTTGAGGAGGTGCGGCGACCCCGGCGGTTACGGTGTACCTATGAGAATATGCCCATGCGGCGGCTTGTGGCCAGAGTGCGAAGGGTGGCGAATGCGTGCGGCCCGCCTTATCGTTGAACGGATTCAGATCTTCAACCAACTCACACTTGAGGCAAGGAGTGCCCTGGATGACTTGCAGCAGAATGGTGCTCGGGGTGGCAGCGGCGGCATTGTTGAGCGCCCCAGGAACCGGCGACGCCCAACAGGGTCGCCGCCAGATGAACGCCGAGCAGCGTGCTCGCATGCAGGCCATGCAGGCGGAATCCCTCTTGGCCGACATGCAGATGGAGCGCCCCATCGAGGCTCTGAACTCGGTCTGGATCGAGGAGCTCACCTGGATGGAGGTGCGGGACGCGCTTCGCGACGGGAAGACGACGGCGATCATTTCGACGGGTGGAATCGAGCAAAACGGTCCCTATCTGGCGACGGGGAAGCACAATTACGTGCTGGCCGGCGCCTGCGAGGGCATCGCGCGGAAGCTTGGCAACGCCCTGTGCGCTCCGGTCTTGAAGCTGGTTCCTGAAGGCGGCATCGCGAATCCGACGGGGCACATGCGATATCCGGGGACGATCAGCCTCAACGAGGAGACCTACCGCGCGGTTCTCGACGACGTCGCGAGCAGCCTGCGAGCCCACGGGTTCACCGACATCGTGTTCATCGGGGACAGCGGGGGCAACCAGGCGGGGATGGCCGCCGTGGCGACGGATCTCAACGAGCGCTGGCGCGGGGGCGCGCGTGCTCACTTCATTCCCGAGTTCTACCGCTACGGAGAGGTGTTCGAGTGGATGGAGAACGAACTCGGCATCACGCAGCCCACAAACGACGGATTCCACGACGACTTCGTGATCACCGCGATCATGATGGTCGAAGACGCCCAGACCGTCCGACACGCGCAGCGCGTAGCGGCGGGCCGGGCGTCGATCAACGGCGTCAGCATCGAAGACAAGGAAGCGACGATCGAGATCGGCAAGAAGCTGCTGGGATTCCGGGTCGATCGTACGGTAGAGGCGATTCGCGCGGCAATGGCGAACGGGAACGGAGGGAACCAATGAGGTGCAGATTGCTGATTGTGGCTGCCTTGGCCGCCATAGGGGTTGTGGGTCAACCGCGTGAAGCGGTGGCGCAGGATGCGGGTGACCTGATCCAGGTCGGCGCCGTGGCCCCTGATTTCGCGCTAACGGGCGCGACCCGCCACGGCGTGTTGCGAGACGAGGTGCGCCTGAGCGACTATCGTGGGGAAACGGTCGTGCTGGCGTTCTTCTTCCGAGTCAGGACGCGTGGCTGAACGGTTCAAATGAGAGCGTACCGTGATCAGTACGCAGAACTGTTTAACGAAGGCCGCAACGTGGTGCTCATGGGCATCTCGAACGACTCGCCCGAGGAGCTCGCTTCCTGGCTGAAGGACGAAGACTTCCCCTATCTTTTCGCCAGCGACGCCGCGAACGACGGCGCCACCTTCACGGCGTTTGGCGGGGGTCGTCGCGACAACAACATGGTCGACAGCCGAGCGGTGATCGTGATTGCACCCGACGGGACCGTGGCCAAGGTAATTCCACAGTTCAACCAGGTGGACCCTGCGGCCTACGAAGAGCTTGCCGCGGTGATCGACGAGGTGACGCCGGAGCCGGACGAGGGGTAGGGCCCGTCGGGTAGGGCCCGCAGGGAGGGCTTAGGTCGGCGTGGCCCGGTTAGCGCGGGGTCTCTGCCCGCAACATCGCCTCCACCTGTTCCACAAGTGGCTGCTGCGGCCCCACGCCGGTCGATGCAATGCGTCCGTCGCCGTCTATGAGAACGACGATCGAGGTTGTGAGCGCCTCGTACGCTCTCACGGCTTCGCCCTTTGCATCGTAGACGAAGGCGTACCCGGGCGCGTGCCGGTCCACATGACGCTTGACGCGCCGAGCGGACTGGTTCACGGCCACTGCGACAGCCACGATGTTGATCCGGTCGGCAAACCGTTCCTGAATCTCGTCGATCTGGGGTTGCAGGAGCTCGCACTGGTCGCACCACGAGGCCCAGAACTCGACCAGGGCCGGCCCGCCTCCCATTGCGTCAAGAAGCGACAGAGCGTTGCCGTCCAGGTCCTCGACGTGCGCGTCGGGGGCGGGGGTGCCGACGGGTAGTCCCAATCCGTCGTCCTGCGCCCCGGCGGCTCCAGGGAAGCCGGAAAGCATGAATCCCACAACCACTGCCGTCGTCAACCCTCCACGAAGGCCATGCCGTCCGATTCGCGAAACGATCATAAGTTGTACCCCACCTGTATGAAGTAGTACTGCGCGACTCCCAGCATGATTACCGCGGCCACCCGCTTGACCGTCACCATCCACCGACCCGACTGCGGCAAGCGCGAGAGCGATCCCGAAAACAGACCGACGACGACGAGCAACGCGGTCATGCCGAGGGAAAACACGAAGAGATAGACGAACCCCATGAACCCGGCGCGCGTGGCCGCCACCCATGCCAGGACGGCCGCGAATGCGGGGGCGCCGCAAGGCGCGGCGACAACGCCGGACGTCGCTCCCAGCACGAACACTGCCCCGTAGGAGCCGCCGCCGCGGCTCCCTGCCCAGCTCATCAGCCGCTGGGGCACGCGCACGGGAATGACGTCGAACATTGCCAGGGCGAACAGCAGCAGCAGGTTGCCAATCGCGAACAATGCCCAAGGGCTTGCGCTCACCGTGCCGAAGAGGGTTCCGGTCAGTCCCGCCAGCATCCCGAGGAACGCATAGAGCATGGCCAGTCCCACCACGTAGGTCATGGTGAGTCCTGCCGTACGACGCCACGACTGCCCCTCCCGAGCCGTCCCCGAAATGACCGATGCGGTGATCGGGATCATGGGATAAACGCAGGGCGTCAGGCTGATTGCCACGCCGGCGCCGAAGAGCACGACCAATGCCAGCAGGGGACTGGAAGCAAGGGCTTCCGAGAGGGCTCCCGTCTCACCGAGTTGAATCATTGGCTGGCACAGCGCATGGACAAACCCCGCGCCGCATTAGCGCGTCGAATGCAGCGCGGGGTTGCCGGGAACGTGGTGTTGTCGTCGGCTGCTTAGATCCGGTACCGCCGCCTACTTTCCGCCGCGCGGCTTGGCTTTGCGCGACCCACCGCTGCTGCCGCCGCTCGAGGTGGTGGCAGTGCCTCGCGAGCCGCTTCCGCCGCTTGTGGCCCACGCGCCCGCGCTGCCCGAAGGGCGTCGTCCAACCGAAGACGCTGGTCCCTTGTACCCCCTGCCAGCGACGACGCGGCCCCCGCGTTCGGGTTGCGTGCGCACCACGTCTACAACGACGGGCCGGTAATACCCTCCGCCCCAGCCGTAGTAGCCACCACCCCAGGGGTAGCCATAACCGTAGCTGCCGTAGCGGCTGCCGTAGTAGCCGTAACGGTACGGATCGTAGTACGGATCCGCCCAGATGGTGCGCGCGTAGCGAGTTTGGTCGGGCTGGTCGTAGGCGTCCCGCCGGTTAACCGCAAACCTCTCGGGGAACGACACGGCAACCACGACGTCGATCACTCCCGAAGGCACGCCGGAGTCGTCCATGTAGACGAGGTCGTCGGCGTTGAGCCCGGGAAATGGCTGCCCGATCTCGGCCAGCCAGGCCTCGACGGCTTTCGGGTGCGCGTTGTCGGCGGCGTCGACTACGTCGTCAATTGACACCCTGGCGGCGGCGTACATCGCAGCCCCCCTAACGGCCATGGGCGCCGCGAGCTCTCCACTCTGGATCCCGAGATCGTCCAACACGCTGGCGTCGGTGCGTTGGTACCATTGGGACCAGGCCGTGGCGCTTCCGTTCACCTCCATGGCGCGCACGTCCACCCACTCCGAAAGACCCGGCATGGACATGATTCCCGTGCTGCGGCGGAGCGCCCCGTCTTCGCAGGTCGCTTCCGATGTGGTGTAGATCCGTTGCCGGTCCGACGAGAAGCGCGCGGTCTCGGTGCCGATGCAGCCATCCTGCTCCACCGTCAGGGGCTGACCGTCAATCGGGAAGGGCTCCCGGTAGGCGATCGCGCCGTCGACGATCGTGAGCATTTCCAACCCGCTCTCGGACGCCACGAAGCAAAGCACGCCCCGATCCGCTTCCTCCCCCTCGGGACGATCCACGTCCACAAGGTGGGTGGGCTGGGCCCAACATCCCAGATACGGCTGCCATCCCAGTCGCGCATCGGCCTCCTGCGCGGCGCTCCAGCTGGGCACGGCCGCCAAGGTCACGGCGCTGAGCAGGGCACTCATTCCGGTGGTGATCCGTCTCTTCAACATGCTGACTCCCTTCGCTTGTCGCATCGCGTCCTACTGGTTTACGATAGTTGAAACCTTGGGCCTTGGGGCTACCAGCGCAAGGATATCCCGCCGGTCACCTGAAATCCGGCAAGGTCCAAATCGGGAAATCCTACGAAATCCGAGTCCAGCTCGGCGCTCGCGAATCCGTATCGAGCTTCCGCGTTCACCAGCACGTTGCGCGTCACGCCGAACTCCAGCCCGCTCAACAGGTGTACCGTCGGCGCACGCCCGTCGGAACGGAAGTTGTCCGAAAAGATGTCGTACGTCTCGTAGTCGACGAACTCCCCGTACTGCTCGAAGCGGTACTTGACAAATCCTCCCGCGGCGCCGACGTAGGCGTTCCAGGCACGCGGAATCCACGCGAGACTACCCACCAATCGCCCGCGGTCGAGCAGATAGGCCTTGGCTCCCAACGTGAACGGCGTGGTCGAGAACTCGGTGACCTGTTCAATGGGTAGGTCGTCGGTTCCCACCCAGTCGCGAAACTCGGAACGGGTCCTGCTAACCGAGTAGCCCAGGGAAATCGTGGCGTCCACGCGCTCGGTAGCGCGCACCGCGATTTCACCGCTGAGAAACGTGGCTGCCAAGTCCGAATTCTCGACCGTCAGCTCCTCCCGCGTCAGGTCCCACAGACTCTGCTCGCCGTTTCCGCTGGCTGCTCGCGGCAGGTTCAGCCCGGCCTTGAAGGTCAACGTCGCCTTGGGGCTGCTGAACAGGAAGTCGCGACCTCGGCTCTGCGCAGCCGCACCGGCGGTCTGGTCAAGGCCCGGGCCGCCCAGCGTGAGCGCGACCATGGCCAACCCCCAAGTCACTCGGCTCAATAACGTTCGTGTCCGACTCATGTCGTTTCACCTCGTTGTGGAGTTTGCAGCACACATCGTCAGCAAGAAACGTACCGTTGCACCGGGCGACCGGCGACGCGCCCGCGCTCCACGCAATGCCGCCGCCCCAGGACTTCTCAAGCGGCCGCGGACGGGCAAATCCGCGGCTACCGGAGGACACCCCGTGTCCCCTTATTGCGACGGCGCGTCCCCCCTGCGCGTCCTACGCTGGCCCAAGGGTCCGATCCAGGTAGGCCGTGAGCCGTTGCCAGGCATCCGCCGCTGGCGCTGTTCGCACCGCGGGATCCTGATCCACGCGGAGCCAAAAGCCGTGGTCGACGTCGTCGTATACGTGCAGGTCGTTCTCGATCCCAGCCGCACGAAGCGCGGACTCGAAAGCGGCGACCGACTCGGGCGACGGGCCGTTGTCCAGAGCGGCGAACGTCCCATAGACCTCGTGATCGAGCCGGGCCACGACCTCGGGGTCGTCCACCAAGCGCCCGTAGAATATGGCGGTGGCTTCGTGGTTGTCGCCGTCCAGTCCGAACGAGAGCGCCACACCGCCGCCGAAGCACCATCCCATCGCACCCACGCGACCGGTGACGTCGGGACGGCCCTTCAGGAAGGCCACGGCCGCGTTCAGATTGGCAATCATGTCGTCGGGATTGGCCTGCGCCTCCCGTACCAGCGCCATGTTCTCTTCGGGTTTGGATCCCGTGCGCCCCTGGAACAGGTCGGCTGCGAGCGTGACGTAGCCTTCGGCTGCGAAGTCGTCGGCGAGCTGACGCACGCGGTCCTGCAGGCCGTTCCATTCGTGGATGATGATCAACGCAGGGAACGGACCGGCTACGGTGGGCACGGCCAGGTACCCCGTGGTGAGCGCGTCGCCGTCCACGTAATTCAGGTCGGTCCCCTCCAACGGGCCGCCGTCGCCCACAATCGCAGGGGGCAATTCCAACTCCGCCGTGTCGACGGTTGGCGACGGGGCGCCTTCGGGGGGGCTGTCGCCGCATCCCGCGGCGAGTCCCCAAGCGGCGAGCAGCAAGAGAGAGCGATGCATCGGTGGTATCCTCCGGTTACGCGCGTGGATGTCTGGACGTATAGATTCAACGGTTCCAACGAGTGCAATTGTTGGACTTTGACGCGTGCGCCGCAAGATTAGGCCCGCAAGACCACGCAACAGGAGGGGACCATGACCATTCCGAGCATTTCACGACACCACGCCCGGCGCCACGCCGTTCCCGCGACGTTGTTCGCGACGGCGCTTGCGGTCGGCGGGCCGCTCGTCGGTCAGCAGGACATGGCCGACGTGGTGATCCGGACCATCGAGCTGGAGAGCGACCTCTTCATGCTGGTCGGCAGGGGAGGCAACATCGGGCTCTCGATAGGGGAGGATGGCGCTTTCCTCATCGACGATCAGTTCGCTCCCTTGACCGAGCGCATTCAGGCGGCCATTGCCGAGGTCACCGACCAACCGGTGCGGTGGGTTCTCAATACCCACTGGCATGGAGACCACACCGGCGGCAACGAGAACTTCGGGCAGGCCGGGGCAATGATCGTGGCCCACGAGAACGTCTATCGACGGATGAACCCTGCCGAGTTCGCCGATCTGGTTGGGCGCTCCGGTCAGGCGCCAAGAGCCGCGTTGCCAGTCGTTACGTTCGACGAAGGCGTACGGTTCCACTGGAACGGACGCCACATCCAGGTGACGCATGTTGGCATGGCGCACACGGACGGCGACGCAATCGTGCACTTTCCGCGCGCGAACGTCTTCCACATGGGGGACACGTTCTTCCGGGGGCGCTATCCGTTCATTGACGTGGACAGCGGCGGTGGCGTTGGCGGCGTCATCGCCGCCGCCAATTTCGTGCTGGAACGGTCGAACGACGAGACGCGGATCATTCCGGGACACGGAGAGCTGGCCACGCCGGCTGACCTGCGGGAGTATCGCGACATGCTGGAGACGGTTCGACTCCGCGTGGCCAGCATGGTGGCGGAGGGCAGCAGCGAAGAGGACGTGGTGGCCTCCGATCCGACGTCGGATCTGGATGCCGTTTGGGGAGAAGACACCGGCGGACGCTTCGTCCGCGCGGTTTACGCAAGCTTGACGCGAGGAAACCAATGAGACATTTGACTACCGCCGTCGCCGTGGCCTGCGCCATGGGGCTTCCAGCCTCCGGCTCCGCCCAGAACGCCCACGTCGAAGAGCTTCTGAGCTCGGTGCAAGACACGATCATCCGGCTTCGGGAACGCATTCACCAGTACCCGGAGCTGGGCAACCGAGAGTTCGAGACGGCCGCATTGGTCGAGAATCACTTGCGTACGCTCGGGTTCGACGAGGTGCACACCGGAATCGCGCATACCGGAGTGGTTGGCATCCTGCGCGGTGGACGCCCCGGCCCGGTGGTGGCCGTGCGGGCCGACATGGATGCGCTCCCGGTCACCGAGGACACGCCCTACCCGTTCAAGTCGACCGTGCGGACGACCTATCTCGGTCAGGAAGTGGGCGTCATGCACGCATGTGGCCACGACATCCACGTGGCGGTGCAGCTGGGGGTCGCATCGATTCTGGCTGGCATGCGCGACGAATGGCCCGGCACCGTGAAGTTCGTCTTCCAGCCGGCGGAGGAGGGGCCGCCGCCGGGCGAAGACGGGGGTGCGAGGATGATGGTGGCCGAAGGCGTACTGGACGATCCCGCGCCGAGTGCGATCTTCGGGCTGCACAGCTTCGCCGAAATGGAGGTGGGCAAGGTTGGTTTCACATCGGGGCCGGCCCTGGCCGCCGTGGACCATTTCAAGATCCGGATCGTGGGGCAGCAGTCGCACGGAGCGGCGCCGCACCTCGGGATCGACCCGATCGTCATGGCCTCGCAGGCCGTGACGGCGCTGCAGACCATCCGATCGCGCAACTTGCCGCCGCTCGAGCCCAGCGTGGTGTCCGTGGGGATGGTGCGGGGCGGGACGCGCTTCAACATCATTCCCGACGCGGTCGAGCTCGAGGGTACCGTGCGCACCTACAATCCCGACGTGCGCGATGCGGTGGAGCAGCGCATGGCCGAGATCCTCGCCGGCGTCACCAGCGCCGGCGGCGGTTCATTCGAACTGGAATACGACCGCGGCACGCCCGCCACGATCAACGATCCCGCCCTGGGCGAGCAGATGCTGCCTTCGCTGGCCCGCGCCGTGGGCGCCGACAACGTGGTGGCGCTCGATCCCACCATGGGCGGCGAAGACTTCGCCTACTTTGCCAACGAAGTGCCCGGGTTCTACTTCCGGTTGGGCCAAGTCAGGCCAGGGGGCACCTCGGGCGGGCACCACACGCCCACGTTTCAGGCGGACAACTCGGCCGTGCCGGTGGGGATTCGCGCAATGACCAACCTGTTGCTGGACTATCTCGAGTCGGGAACGCCCGCAACGGAATAGGCGGCCTCGTGCACGCCGGACACCGCACGCCCCGAAGGATCGATCGTCTCTGACAGCGCGGCGTCCCAGGCCAGGGCCTCGGGCGTGGAGCAGGCGACGCTTGGGCCCGCGGGGACGCAGCGGGCGGCGTCGGGCAGCGGGAAGTGCGATTCGAACATGCGCCGGTACAGATATGCTTCCTTGTTCGTCGGGGGGTTCCAGGGAAACCGGAACCGCGCGTTGGCCAACTGCCGGTCCGTAACGCTCTCCTCGGCGTAATCCCGCAACGAGTCGATCCACGAGTAGCCGACCCCGTCGGAGAACTGCTCCTTCTGCCGCCACAGGATTTCAGGGGGCAGGTAGCCCGCGAACGCTTCCCGGAGGATCCGTTTTTCGATCCCGCCCGCCGGCATCTTCGCCGCCGGATCGATGGACATGGCCACGTCCAGGAATTCCTTGTCGAGGAACGGCACTCTTGCCTCCACGCCCCACGCGGCCATCGCCTTGTTCGCGCGCAGACAGTCGAACTGATGAAGGCGGTCGAGCTTCCTCACCGTCTCGTCGTGAAAGGCACGGGCATCGGGAGCGCGATGAAAGTAGAGGTATCCGCCGAACACCTCGTCGGCCCCTTCGCCTGAGAGAACCATCTTGATGCCCAGCGTCCGAATGCGCCGCGCCATCAGGTACATGGGCGTTGCGGCCCGCACCGTAGTCACGTCGAAGGTCTCGAGGTGGTGGATCACGTCGGCAAGCGCGTCCAGCCCCTCCTGCACGGTGAAATGGAACTGGTGATGCACGGTGCCGATGTGTTCGGCAACGGTCCTGGCGTTGGCCAGATCCGGCGACCCTTCAAGCCCGATGCAGAATGAATGCAGGCGGGGCCACCACGCTTCGGTCCGGTTGTCGTCTTCGATGCGTCGTCGGGCGTAGCGCCGGGCGATTGCCGACACGATTGAAGAATCCAGCCCGCCGGAAAGCAGCACCCCGTAGGGCACGTCGGACATCAGTTGGCGGTGCACTGCGGCTTCGAGTGCCTCGCGTATCCTTGCCGGGTCGGGATCGGCGGTCGCACCGGCGAAGCGTCGCCAACGTCTCGCGTAATACGGCTGCGGCGAGGGGTCCGGGTCGGCCGAGTCGAGCATGTGCCCAGGCGGGAACTCCGACACCGAACGGCATACGGGCACGAGGGCCTTCATCTCCGAGGCCACGTAGAACCGCCCTTCGTCGTCGTGACCGGTATAGAGCGGCACGATTCCCATGTGGTCGCGCGCCACGACGTACCGATCACGCTCCACGTCGTAGAGCACGAACGCGAAGATCCCGTTCAGTCGATCGACGAATCCGCTGCCGTGCTCGGCGTAGAGTCCAAGAATCACCTCGCAATCGCTTCGGGTACGCGGCTGGAACGATCCCGCGAGCTCCGCTTCCAACGCCCGGTGATTGTAGATTTCGCCGTTGACCGCCAAGACATGGGTTCCCGTGGCGTTTTCCAAAGGCTGGGCGCCGTGTTCCACGTCGACGATGGCGAGTCGGTTGTGGGCCAGAAGCGCCCGCTCGTGGGCGAAAACACCGGACCAGTCCGGTCCTCGGTGCTGCTGAAGCCTTGACAGGGCCAGCGCCCGATTGCGCGGGTAGGGTGACCGAGGATCGATTTCGAGGATGGCGAGAACTGAACACATGACGTTAACATATCATGTCGCGGCCCTTCCCTGTGCACCCGCGAGGAGATTACCACCCACCCTTTCCTGGACAACCCCATGCAACGCCTCCGTTCCTCCCTGCTTCGCGCCTCCCTGCTGGCCCTGATGACGCTTGGCATCGCCGCCGTTTCGGCTGCCAGCGGCCAGACCCTCGGACCCGTCGATGGCCACGACCTGCCGCCCACCGACATTGAGCGGGTCGCGCTCGGCGACGAAGCGCCCCTCTTCACGCTCCAATCGTTTCGCAGCGGCGCGGTGGAGCTTGCGAGCTTTCGCGGCCAGAAGCACGTCGTCCTGGTCTTCTACCGGGGACACTGGTGACCGTACTGCGCCGGTCAGCTCGTGGAGCTGAGAGCCCTCCTGCCCGACGACCTCAAGGAAGACACCGAGATCGTGACCGTTTCCGTCGACGACGCTGAAGGCATGCAGCTGATGATCGACCGCGTGGCCGCAGACGACGGCGTCGAGCCGGATTTCGTCATGCTGTCGGATCCGGATCATCGCGTCATCGATCGTTACGGCCTCTTCAACCCCGACGCCCCGCCCAACCGCCCTCTTCCGCATCCGGCGACCTTCGTGATCGACATGGAGGGGGTAGTGCGGTACCGATTCGTCGAAGTGGACTACCGAGTGCGGCCCACCAACGAGGACATTCTGGCCGTGCTGCGGGGGCTGTAACGGGGCGAAACGCAGCCCCGGCGAGCCGCGATGTGTCCCGTGCTTGGGTCTGCGGAGGCGTAATTTCTGCGATATTCGACCCTGTTCGGGACGTATACGGTTTTTCTACCAAAATTAGTCCCATCCAGCTATGGAAACGCCCATCGAATTCCTGTACGCTATAGGTGCTGATCGCAGGAACGATTCGTCAACGGGACATTCCGACATGGCAACACCAGAATCCGGCAAGAGAAATCGCTTCGCAGCGTCGCTCCGGCCCTGGTCCGCGAACATCGCGGCCAGCCGCAAGCGGGCTGCCCCTGGCGACTCTCGTCGCCGCGTAGACCTGATGCTCGGTGGTGCTCGACACATCGTTTCCGCGTCGGCAATCGCACTACGGTCCGGTGCGGCTGGCATATCGACCAGCCGATTCTCGCCGGATGGAGCTGTGACGCGATGTCACGGCTCCGGACACCACATTTCTCGGAGGAGAAAATGAACCGTAAGAAGATAGTGTTCTATTGGCGTGGCTTGGCCACCGCATGTTTGCTCGCGTTCGGGGCGACGGTGTTTGGCATTGGAACGGTGTCGCTCACTGCGCAGTCGCCGTCCCCACTCGACTCGTGTGGGAGCGATGGAACCTCCGTCTGCTTGGAAGGCGAGTTTTGTTTCTGGTTCTTCTGCTGGAGTTTTGAAAAGTACTGGCCGGAAGCTCAGCCGGAGCCGGGCCCAATCCTGTCGTGACTCGCCGCTAACCTGAAAACGGAGGATTGAATGTCTCGACTAACTCGCCCCCTGGCGCTCATCGTCTTGTCACTGGGCAGCATGTTCTTGGTGGTCGGCCATGTGCTCAGTGAGATCGGCGTCAAGGAACTTGCCGCGCTGCGAGAGGAAGTCGCTTTGTCGGGAGGCGGTTTCGTGCTTATCCGCAACCCCCACGACTGTTCGGCGCTTGCAGGGCCGGTGGAACAGTTGGCAGCGAGGCTGCAAGACCAGGGCGCAGCCGTGCACGGCAGGGTGATTCGTGGTGCCGGAATCCGGGAAGCCCTGGAAGTCGCGAATCGCACGTTCCCTCACGCAGAGATTTCCCCCAGGGCTACGACTGCGCTCTATGCACTGGGGCACACGAATACACCCATGGGGGTCGGCATCGATCAATTCGGCAAGGTGAGAGCCGTCGAGGCGGTGGACGGACGGCCCATTGGCGTGATCCCGAGATCCCTGATCGGAAGGACGGAACTATGAGAGGCAGCAATTTCATCTTGACCGTGCTGGTGTTGAGTGCGTGCAGTGGCGGGCTTAGCCAGCCAACGGCCTTATTTGCCCCAACGGACAACAGTGAGCGGGTGCATTCCGATGTTGACTACGACACCCTGTGGGCAATCGCCGGGCCAGACGATACGCTGCTGGCGATGCCTTCGACCCTACGACCCTACGGCACCCAGGGTGTGGTCTACCTTGACCTGCACTATGGAACCGTCAACCTGCTGGGCAACGACGGAGCCTTCCAGTGGGCCTACGGCAGGAGAGGCGAGGGACCGGGTGAATTGCTAAACGTCCGGACCTTCGATGTACGCGAGAGCGATGGCAGAATTGTCCTGGTTGATTCTGGCAACCAGCGAATACTCACGCTCGATCCGGGTGGCGAACTCGTGGACGAAGTTCCTTTCCCGATCAGCGGAGTCGTGCAGTCCGCATCTATGTTGTCCGATGGCAACATGGCGTTGTGGGCCAGCGGAGCCCCCTACTGGCAGGTGTGGAACGGAAGCGACAAGCGCCCTGCCACTGGGTTGCCAGATGCCGTGCAAAGCTTGTCGTCCCTACAAAACCAGGGTCGCACGGCAGCGTGGAAGGACGACAACTGGGTATTCGGGCTCGGCGTGGGAAACGGTTGGTTCGTCTTCCAGGATACGACCGCAATAGGCGTATACCCGTACGCTGAGCACACTAATGGCCCTGAAATCAGGTACGAACGGCAGGGAATGACGCGTGTAACGTACATGGTGGAAAGACCTGCTTCGTCGGCAAGATCACTGTCTGTGCGCGGGGACACCCTGTACCTGCTATTTGGCGGTAATAGCCCTTACAGTGGTCGCATGATGGACAAACACGATCTCAACACAGGTGAATACTTGGGGACGGATATGCTTCCCCACTATGCAAACCGCGCAATTGTCGGGACGGACGGTACCGTTTTCACCATCACGAACTCTGGTCTGTTTCCGAGTATAGTTGCGCTTACTCCGAATACATAGAAAGGACAACCAAGTGAAGTCTTCTGCACAGCGACAATCAAGGTGAGACGTAGCGACAATCAAGGTGAGAATACGAGATCGCGACGTTGTGAACGAAGGGATGATAACAAGGTGGCATGCGTGGAGCAAGTTGAGCGTCCTGGAGAGCCTGTGAGGCGGTCCTACTTCGTTGGACGGTCCGAGCACGGAATCAAGGCTGGACGGTACCGTGCTCCACCCCCGTGCCAGCGTGAGCGTCGCTGCGGGGTGGGTGGGTAACCATTACCCGTCGTTCCGTGTTGGAACTTGTTCCGACATGGACCGGCGGGTGACCGGCGGGCCCGCTCACTCGGCAGCCCTCGCGGTTCTTTCCGCCGGTGCGCGGACCAATCGTGACCGCGTACCGACCTCATGCTTGTGACCTCCGTCCGCCGCCGGCGATGGAGCGTGGCGGGTTGGGCCGTCGCCATAGCCAACTTGCCGGGTGGCGAGGATGGGAGTGGGGGTCGGCCCCGGCGCGTACCCCACGTCCCGGAGTCGGTTCGTCGGTCTGTCCATGCCCAGCGGCGGCTTTCCTGGCGGCCACGGCGGCGCGACGGCGGTAGCTTTCGACGTTGAGTTCGAAGACGTGGGAGCGGTGCACGAGGCGGTCGACGGCGGCGACGGTCAAGGCTTCGCCACCGAAGATCTTGTCCCAGGCGCTGAAAGGTTCGTTGGCGATGACGAGGAGCGAGCGATTCTCGTAGCGTGCGCCGATGAGTTCGAAGAGGACGCTGGTTTCGGTCCCTTCGCAGGTGGCGTAGGAGAAATCGTCGAGAATGACGAGGTGGTATTTGTAGAGCTTGGCGATGGCGGCGTCGAGGGCGAGGTCGCGCCGCGCCGCCTGGAGCCTCTGCACCAGACTCGACGTTCGCTGGTACAGCACGCGGTAGCCGTTTTCGACCAGCTTGAGTCCGATGCCCGCGGCGAGGTGACTCTTGCCCGTTCCCGGCGGACCGAAGAGCAGCACGTTGGCCGCTTCTTCGAGCCAAATGTCGCCGCTCGCCAGCACGCCCACGCGCGCCTTCGACACGGCGGGCACGAGGTTGAAGTCGAAATTGTCGAGCGTCTTGCCGCGGGGCAGCTTCGCCTCGGCTCGGTGCCGCTCGAAGCGCCGCCGTTCGCGATCGGCGACTTCTTGGCTGGCCAGCGCGGCGAGCAGGCGCGCCGAGGACCAGTCTTCCCGGTCCGCGCGTTCGGTGAAGCTTCTCCACAGCGCCCGCATGCTCGGCAGGCGCAGTTGCTTCAGCAACAGGTCGAGTGCCGGGGGATCGACGATGAAGGAGTCTTTCATCGCGGTGCTCCGTTCAGGCAGGCGTCGTCGTAGCGCGACAGTGGCGGGAGGGTCGTTTCGAGGTCGGGAAGGGAGTCCGGCGCTGGGAACCGGTCGCGCAGCACTTCGGCGTCGGGCAACCGCCCGGCCTCGAGCTGCGCTTCGATCTCGTCGGCCAGCAGGGCCTCGCATCCGTGATCGTGGGCCAGCGCAAGGAGTTTGACCATCCGCCGGCAGGCCTCGCGGTCGTCCAGGCGCTCGCGCAACGCGTCGAAAGCCTGGCGGTAGGCGTCGCGGGGGAACAAACCGTCGCGGTGGACCCAGTTCATCATCGCCATCGGCTTGCGACGCAGAGAGGGCAGCACGTGCCGGTAGTTCACGACCCGTCCCCGTCGCCCTCCCGGTCCCGGGTGGCCCCGAGGCAACGTCACGAGCTCCTCGGTCCCGACGAAGACGACCAGGCGGTCGTCGTACAGTCTCACCCGCAGCCGGTGTCCCACCAGCCGCGACGGCACCGTGTAGAACACCCGCCGCAGCGAGAACCCACCCGCGCTCGTCACGCGCACCAAGGTCTCCTCGAAACCGTCGCTGCGACGCCTCGGCAACGGCCGCAGCACGGCTCGCTCGGCGTCGATCCTCTTGCGGTTGCGAGCGTTGCGGCGACTCGCCACCCGGCTCACGAACTCTCGGTACGCCTCGATCGTCTCGAAGTCCCTCGATCCCCTCAACAGCAGCGCATCCTCGATGGCCCGCTTCAAATGCCCGTGCGCGCTTTCGATCGAGCCGTTCTCGTGCGCCCGGCCCCGGTTGTTCCGGCTCGCCTTCATCCCGTAGTCTCCCATCAACGCCTCGTAACGTGCGGTCCGGTCCTCCCGCGCACGACGCTTCAGGTTCCGAAACGCCGCCGACAGACTGTCCGTCCGGTGCTCCTTCGGAACGCCGCCCAGCGCCCACAGCGCGTCCTGCAACCCCTCGGCCAGGGCAACGTAGCTCTCCCCGCCCAACACCACCGCCACATGCAGAATCCCGAGTACTCCAGCCGAAAATGGTACAGCTTGTGCACCAGCTTCTCTCCCCCAACCGTCACCCCCAGACGCCCGGCGTCGGTGAAGTCCGACAACCCCCGTCGCCCCGGCTCGTGCTTCTGTCGGAAAACGACCTCGCGCGCCGGCCCGTGCTTCGCCTTCCAGCTCCGAACCCGTCGCTCCAGCGTCCGCCGAACCCCCGGATGACGCCGCATCATCTCTTCGTACAGCGCCACCGCCCGCAACCCCGGGTTCGCCTCCAGCAGCGGCACGATCTCCTCGTCGAATATCCCCGCCAAAGGGTCGGGGCGTCTCCGCCCCCGAGGCTTCTTCACCGACCGACGCCCCGGATCCCCTTCGATCCGATGCGCCGTCGCCCTGCTGAACCCCGCCTTCGCCGCCGCCAGCGCAGGCCCGTCCTTCCGTCGAGCGGTCATGTACAGCTCCATCTGGTGGTCCGTAATCCGTCGGCCCGGCACTTCGCGTCTCTCCTGATCCCAGCGAAACACCAAAGCTCAAACCTCCCGCCGCCACCTCCGGCCGTCTCACCTTGTTTGTCGCAAGCGTCTCATCCTGATTGTCGCGCTACACGCACTGGGCCAAGCTACCGCTGCGCGGTCCAGGGCAGAGCTGCAGGCGGAGATTGATACGCTGGGAAGCCTGGAGGGGATCGCCCGCGAGGTGCGCGATCGTCGCGACGACACGAAATGGCGGGAACTGGCCGGGTTGATCAAGCAGATTTTCGCCATGACTGCGCTTGCGGCCGTAGCCGAGGTACCGAATCGGCCCTACGGGGCGGACGAGATCCGGGCGCCTCGACCGAGTGCTCGCCAGAAGTTGGTGATCTTCACCGAACACAAGGACACCCTCAACTACCTTCACGAGCGCATTACGACGCTAATCGGCCGTCGCGAAGCGGTGGTCACGATTCATGGCGGGGTGAGCCGCAGAGACCGACTCGCAGCGCAGGAGTCGTTCCGCCGAAACCCCGACGTTCGGATCCTGCTGGCCACCGATGCTGCGGGGGAAGGGGTCAACCTGCAATGCGCCCATCTGATGGTGAACTACGACTTGCCGTGGAACCCCAACCGCATTGAACAACGGTTTGGGCGCATACACCGCATTGGGCAAACCGAATCCTGCCACCTGTGGAACCTCGTCGCCGAGGACACGCGCGAAGGTCGCGTCTACAGGACGTTGCTGGACAAGCTGGAGACGGCGCGGAAGGCGCTGGGCGGGCAGGTTTTCGATGTGTTGGGCCAAGTCGAATTCGAAGGCAGCTCGCTGCGAGACCTGTTGGTCGAGGCGATTCGATCCGGTGAGCGCCCCGCTGTGCGGGATCGTCTCGACACGGCGGTTGACCGGGCGCTTGATCGCAAGCGGCTTAAGTCGCTGATGCGACGGCACGCACTGGTTGAGAACGCCATGGACGGTGGGCGCCTGCAGGCCGTCCGCAGCGAGATGAAGCGTGCTGACATTTGGCGTCTTCAGCCCCGTTTCATCGAATCGTTCTTTCTCGATGCGCTGAAACGTCTCGGCGGCAGGGCGCACCAAAGGGAGCCAAGGCGCTACGAGATCTCGCACGTGCCCGTCGCGATACGCAAACGGGCGACCAGGTCGAAAGCGGGGACTCCCGTTGCGCACCGTTACCGTCGGGTCGGGTTCGACAAGTCCCTCGTGACGCTTGGAGGGGAGTCGCCCACAGCGTTCGTGTGCCCGGGTCACCCCCTCTTTGACGCCGTGACCGACATCACGTTGGAACGCCATGGCGGCCTTCTGGAACGCGGGGCTGTGTTGGTCGACGACCGGGATCACGGTACCGACCCCCGCGTGGTGTTCTACCTGGAACACGCCGTCTACGACCGGCGGCGCGGAAAGCGCGGACGCGTTCTGTCGAACCGGGTCAGCTACGTCGAACTCGTGGCCAATCGCCCGCCCGGTCCCGTTGCCCCCGCACCCTACCTTGACTTGCGGCCGCTGTCCCCTACCGACCCGACGGCAAGCCAAATCCTCGCGCGGGAGGAATGCTCGTGGATCGACGGTGGGCTCGCAGGCCAGGCGGTGGCGTACACCGCCGAAGAGATCGTGCCTGGGCACACGGCTGATATTCGCAAGACCAGGAATGAGGCTATTGACAGGACTGAACAGGCCGTTCGCGACCGCCTGACGAAGGAAATCACGCATTGCCATCGTCGCGCCCAGGAGCTCAAGCTCAAGGCGGGCGAAGGCAATGCCGATGCGCGTCGCGCCGCTCGGGAGGCCGAACGAGAGGCCAACGATCTGCACGGTCGACTGAAGCGCCGAATCCGCAAGCTGGCACGAGAGCGAAAGATCGAGTCGGGGCCGCCGATGGTGCGGGGAGCCATGGTCGTGGCGCCAAAAGGACTGCTGGATCACATGGCCGGCTTACGCGTCGGCCCCGTTCCACCCCCTGATACGCAAGCGATCGCGGCCCGAGCTCGTGAGATCGTGATGGACGAGGAGCGCGCCCTGGGGTTCGCTCCCATCGACCGAGAGTTCGAAAAGGTCGGATACGATATCGAGAGTCGTGATCCCGATACCGGAAAGCTCCGGTTCATTGAAGTGAAGGGGCGGGTCGCGGGCGCTCGGACGATTACGGTAACTCGCAGGGAGATCGTGTTCTCGCTACACGAGCCGGACGACTACATACTGGCGATTGTGGAGTTTCGGGAGGACAAGTCTCACCGGGTTCGCTACCTGCGTCGCCCGTTCGGGCGCGAGCCGGACTTTGACGCGGCCTCGGTAAACTACAAGCTACCCGAGTTGCTCAAGCGGGCTACGGGACCGTGTTGAGGTGAGACCGAAGCCCCTCAGCCCCCGCCACCCCCCACCATCGCCCGGAACCTCTCGTACAACGCCCGCGCCACGGGCCCCACTCCACCATCGCCGATCGCTTTCCCATCCACCTGCACGGTGGGCCGCACTTCGGTGGTAGTGCCGCTAAAGAACACTTCGTCGGCGGCGTACAGCTCGGCCAGCGTGAACGCGCGTTCCTCGACGGGAATGCTGAGCTCGCCGGCGAGCTCGATGATGACTTCGCGGGTGACGCCGTGCAGGATGTAGTTGGACCTGGGCGCGGTGGTCAGCACGCCGTTGAACACGGCGAACAGATTGGAGTGGGCGCCCTCGATCGCCATTCCGTCGCGCACGAGCAGGGCGTCCGTCACGCCGGCGCTCACGGCGGCCTGTTGGGCGAGCACGTTGGGCAGCAGCGCGATCGCCTTGATGTCGGCGCGCGCCCAGCGCTGGTCAGGGACCGTGACTGCATGGAACCCCTGCCCCCACCGCTCCGGCGTCGGCCTTACGTACTCCTTCGCGAAACCGTAGACCGTCGGAGCCACAGGCGGATCCGGGAAGGCGTGGTTTCGGGGAGCCACGCCGCGCGTGACCTGGACGTAGACGTAGGCCACATCTGCGCCTTCGAGCCCGTTTCTCGCCAACAGGCCTGCCTTGACGTCGCGGAGCGAGGCAACGTCGAAGTCGATCCCGATGGCCGCGAGACCCTTCTCCATGCGCGTTCGGTGCTCGGGCCAGCGGAACAGTTGGCCGCGGTATGCGGGGGTGACTTCGTATACGCCGTCGGCGAAGAGAAAGCCCCGATCGTTGACCGATATCTTCGCCTCGTCGGCGGGAAGATACGCACCACTCAGGTAGACGATGCTCATATCCCGTTGTGACCTCCCCTGCGTTCCAACCGTTCGAATTCTTCAATCAGCTCCGCGTCCCGAATCGGCGCGCCCCCCCGTGCCGAAGACTCGCCGCGGTCCTCCTGCCGCCGTTCGCCCGAGTCCAGCTGTTTCGGCGCTTCCGGCGCGCCCGACGGCAGCAGCCCCATCTTGCTCTTCAGCGCCAGGAGCTTGTCGTCTACGTCGCTCTCCGCGGACCCGGCTTCGAGGCGCACGAAATCCTGCTCCAGCGTGTCGCCGGTCAGCATCTCGTTGACTTCGGCCTGGGCCAGGTTGCGGCGCTCTTCGTCTTCGATCCGCTCAGCCATTCGGTTGAAGGCCTCGAAGGCCGAGGTGTCGGAGAGTCCAGACATGGTCTCGTGGATGCGCCGCTGCGCCTGCGCACGCCGCTGCTTGGCGATCAGCAGGTTCCGCTTGCGCTTGGCCTCGTCGATCTTGTCGGTAAGCTCGCGTAGCGACGCCCTCAGGGCTTCGGTCTCGCGCTTCTGAGCGTCCCAACTCTGCTGCAAGGCGGTCACGCTCTCGGCCTGCTCTTCGTGTCGAACCAGGGCCTGCTTGGCCATGTCGTCCCGTCCCTGCTGGACGGCCAGCATGGCGCGCCGCTCCCAGGCGGCCAGCTGCTTCTTCGCCTCGAGAACTTGGCCCTTGAGCTTGTGCTCGTCGGCTATGGCGCTGGCCACTTCCCGCTTGGCCTTCGCCAGCTGGTCCCGCATGTCCAGAATGATCTGGTTCAACATCTTCTCTGGATCTTCCGCACGGTTGATCAGGTCGTTGATGTTGGACTTGATCATCGTCGAGAACCTGCTGAAAATACTCATCGCTGATGCCCTTCCACTGCTTGGGTCAGATCTCGGATCCGCGAGAGGTGCGAGGCTGCGGCCAGCTGGACGCTCTCGATCGACGCTCGCAGCTCCTCGAAGTCGAGGGTTTCCAGCTGCAAGGTGTCGCTGAGGATGAGCTCGCGTTCCTCGATCCCGTAAGCGCCGTGCACCACGTCGGTGGCGTTGAGTCGCAAGAGCGTCTCGTACAGCCCGCCGAGCCCGTCGGTGTCGCCCGGCAGGTCCATGACCTTCATGCGGACGACCAGCACGGGGTCCGAATGATGGACCACGATCGGGACGCCCCCGTTGTCCGTGCCGACGAGAAACATCCCGTCGTCCACCTCTTCATAATCCGCGCCCAGACGGATCAGATAGCTCTCAAGGGTGTCCAAAGTCACCATGGCTTTCTCCTTCAAGGATCTGCGACCAGCGGACTGCTAGGGAAAGCTAACACCGAGAAGGGGAGCCAAGTACTCGCCGGTGTACGAGGCCGGTTCGCTGGCGACGCGTTCCGGCGTGCCCTCCACCACGATGCGACCGCCCGCCGCGCCCCCTTCCGGGCCGAGATCGATGATCCAATCCGCCGTCTTCACCACGTGCAGGTTGTGTTCGATAACCACCACCGTGTTGCCCCGGTCGACGAGTCGGTGCAGGACCTTGAGCAGGACCCTGACGTCTTCGAAGTGCAGACCGGTGGTGGGCTCGTCCAGAATGTAGACCGTGCTTCCGGTGGCCTTCTTGGAGAGCTCCGACGACAGCTTGACGCGCTGGGCTTCGCCGCCGGACAGCGTGGTGGCGCTCTGGCCAAGCTGGACGTAGCCCAGTCCCACGTCGGAAAGCGTTTGCAGCCGACGTTTGATTGCGGGAACCGCGTCGAAGAAGTCGAGGGCGTCGTCGACGGTCATTTCCAGCACGTCGGCGATGTTGCGGCCCTTGTAGTAGATGTCGAGGGTCTCGCGATTGTAGCGGCGACCCCTGCATGAGTCGCAGGAGACGTAGACGTCCGGCAGGAAGTGCATCTCGATCTTTACGAGCCCGTCTCCGCGACATGATTCGCATCGACCGCCCTTCACGTTGAAGGAAAAGCGTCCGGCCAGGTAGCCGCGAATCTGGGCTTCGGGGACGCCGGCGAACAGCTGCCGGACCGGGGTGAACAGCCCGGTGTAGGTCGCCGGATTGGAACGCGGCGTCCGGCCGATGGGCGACTGGTCGACCTCGATGACCTTGTCGACGTGCGACAACCCGTCGATGCGATCGTGGGCCCCCGCAACCGCGCGGCTGCGATAGAACTGCCGCGACAGCGCGCGGTAGAGGGTGCCGTTGACGAGCGTCGACTTGCCGGAACCGCTGACCCCGGTGACGGCGACGAAACAGCCGAGAGGAAACGAGGCGTCGATGCGCTTGAGGTTGTGCTGGCGCGCGCCCCGCACCGTGAGACACCGGCGCGGGTCGGGCTTGCGCCGCTGTTGCGGCAGCGGGATCTCGCGTTCGCCGCGCAGGTAGGCGCCGGTAATGGAATCGGGCGCCGCGCGCACCTGATCGCCCGTGCCGGCGACCACCACTTCGCCGCCGGCGCGGCCCGCTCCAGGGCCGAGATCGACCACGAAGTCGGCGGCGAGAATGGTGTCCTCGTCGTGCTCGACCACGATCACGGAGTTGCCGAGGTCGCGCAGGTCCTGGAGGGTGCGCAGAAGGCGGTGGTTGTCGCGCTGGTGCAGCCCGATGGACGGCTCGTCCAGGATGTACAGCACGCCCACCAGGCGGCTGCCGATTTGGGTCGCCAGCCGGATTCGCTGCGACTCGCCTCCCGACAGGGTGGCGGCCGAGCGGTTGAGCGAGAGGTAGCCCAGCCCGACGTTCCTGAGGAAGCCCAGGCGCTCGCGCACCTCCTTGATGATCGGGCGGGCGATCTCGCCGGGCAGGGGGTCGCCGGGCGCGGGTTCCACGCCGGGCGGAAGCGGTCGTCCGGTGACCCGCAGCGAGCGCATGAACGCGAGAACCTGGCCGATGGGCCGTTCCACGACGTCGCTGATGCCGAGGCCGCCGATCCGCACCGACCTGCCGAGAGGACCGAGGCGCGAGCCCTCGCACTCCGCGCACGCACGGCTCGACATGTACTGATCGAGCTGTTTGCGCACGTGTTCGGAGCTGGTTTCGCGGTACCGGCGCTCGACGTTGGCGACCACGCCCTCCCAGTAGTCTTCGTAGTGGCCGCGCATTTTCCCCGCGTTGTAGGGGAAGCGAATCTTCATGCCCGCCGAGCCGTTGAGTATGGCGTCGCGCGCGTCGGGGGGCAGGTCGCGCCAGGCGGTGTTGGGGTCGAACTCGTAGGCTCGGGCCAATCCGGGGATGACGGAGCCGCGCAGGTGTCCCCCCGGCTCGCCCCAGGGAATGACGACTCCTTCCAGCACGGACAGCGAGGGGCTGGCCAGCAGCAGCGCCCCGTTGACCTCCTTCGTGGTGCCCAGGCCGTCGCACGCCGTGCAGGCTCCATGCGGCGAGTTGAACGAGAATACGCGTGGCTCCAGCTCCGAGAAGCTGACGCCGCAGTTTGCGCAGGCGTAATGCTCGCTGAAAAGGTGACAGACGTCCTGGCCGTCTCGCCGTTCCAGGATCTCCACCACTCCCTCAGCCGCCTTCAATGCGGTTTCGACGGAATCGGACAGACGCGCGCGATCGTCGTCCCGTACGACCAGGCGATCGACGATTATGCCGATGTAGTGGTTCTCGTAGCGGTTGAGCCGCGGGATTTCGCGAAGATCGTGCACGCGACCGTTGACGAGCGCACGCACGAAGCCGTCGCGGCGGGCCTGGTCGAACAGATCGCGAAACTGGCCTTTGCGACCACGCACGAGCGGCGCCACAACCTGAATCCGGGCCCCGGCTTCGAGCGAGAGGACCTGGTTGACGATCTGCGTAGCGGACTGGCGCCGGATTGGCAAGTCGCAATCGGGACAGTACGGGGTGCCGGCGCGCGCGTAGAGCAGACGTAGGTAATCGTAGATTTCGGTGACCGTGCCCACCGTGGATCGAGGGTTGCGCGACACCGACTTCTGCTCGATCGAGATGGCCGGGGACAGCCCTTCGATGGCGTCGACGTCGGGTTTTTCCATCATGCCCAGGAACTGGCGGGCGTAGGCGGACAGCGACTCGATGTAGCGGCGTTGTCCCTCGGCGTAGATCGTGTCGAATGCGAGAGAAGACTTGCCCGAACCGGAGAGCCCGGTCACCACGACGAACCGTTCCCGCGGGATCTCCAGGGAGACGTTTTTCAGGTTGTGTTCTCTGGCTCCGCGCACGACCAGGGCGTCGGGGATCACCGGTTAGTAGCCCCACTCGCGGAACAGCAGGAACCCCCAGATGTTTTCGAGCTCCAGGGCCGCGTCGCCCAGGCCGCGGTAACCGCCCCGGGTGCAGCGTCCCTCGACGAATCCTTCCAGTCGCACGTCGCGAGGCATGCCGACCTCGAACCGCACGCCGCCGCTGTTGCGGGGCAACGTCGGATCGGTGCAGAACCCGCGTTCGAACACCCCCGTGAGGTAGAGATCGTCGAGCACGTACTTGCCGACTTCGAGCTGAAGCGACGACGCGCCGAAGGCGGCGTTCGCCTGCCCCTGCTCCGAACGCGACACCGAGATGTGATCGACGCCGAGATCGGTTGCCAGCAGATAGCTGATTTCGTTGGCGAACTGCCCCAGCAGCAGGTCCCGCGCCGCCCCGACGGGCGCCCCCGCCTCGCCGAGCAACGCGGAGGTTGACCGTCCGAAGACCAGGTAGTTGATAAGGTCGGCTTCGGACATGGCCGATTCGGAGTCGCTGGAAAAGGTCGGCACGGGAGACAGGAGCGTGCCCGAGATGTCCGCCGTGATTACGAGGGGCTGGCCGTCGCGCGTGCGCAGGCGGTCTTCGGCGGTTATGGCGATCCCGGGGTTGAATCCCGGCGTTCCCGGGAACCGGAATACCCCTTCGGTCAGCGTCAGCGTGCGAGGACCCAGACTGTAGGTGCCTCTTGCAACGCCCATTTCACCTGCCAGAATCAGCTGGTTGCCGCGGCGATCGAAGGTCAGTCGCAGGTCGCCCGTGGTCTCTACGTTCATTTGGCGGGAACGGAGGAAGTTGCCGCGCCCCACGTGCACGTCGATCAACATGCGGAGATTCTGCAGGAACGGAAGGCGCGTTTCGACAACGTCGTCGTCGCGATCGTCGCCGAACTGCAGGGTCGCGGCCCGGAACAGGGCGGGGTCGTACAGGTTGACGGCTTCGGCCGTACGCTGGAACTCCTCCACGAACACCGTGCCGCCCTCGACGTCGACCGCACCCTGTATGAACGGGAAGTCGAAGGACCCGGTGAGGGTGACGTTGTCGCTGCTGATCGCCGCTTCCATGTCCTCGCGTTCGATGACGCGAAAGTTGCGGGCGCGGAAGGCAAGGTTGAGCGGGACGCTGTCGGCGAGTTGGCTAACGTCCACTGTGCCGTCGACGTCGATCGTCCCGCCGGAAACCGCTGACGCCGTGACGTTTACGCTGCCGTCGGGATTCAGGCCCAGATTCACTTCAGCGGACGAGAGCTGGACGCCCACGGACGCGATCAGCGCCGCTCCGTCCTGCCAGTGCAGCGCGCCGTTGAGCTGCGGCTCCGACGTGTTGCCCGTCAACGCCACGTTGCCGCTCACGGTGCCGTCGATTTGCTCCAGCGACTTCAGGGCGCCCGAAGCCATGGCGGCCGGGAACGAGTCGGCGGCCACGGTCAGGCCTATGGGGCGTTCCGGAAGCGGTTCATCGACCGGGGCGCGGGTGAAGTCCAGCGGCACGGTGCCATTGATTGCGAGCGCTCGGCGGCCGTTGGTCCAGCTTTCGAGCGCGGTGGTAAGACTGCGAGCGGCGTAGGAACCCCGTACGGTCAGGCTGTCGAACAGCAAGGTCTGGTATTCCGCTTCGTCGATTCGCATCACCCCTTGCCAGCGGGGGTCGGTTCCGGTGCCGTTGGCCCGCAGATCCATGGCCAACCTTCCGGTCGGCGGCGTCTCCATCTGCAGAAGCCGCCCCACGATGCTCAGCTCGAGCGCGTTGGTTCCAAGCCGAAAGTCAGACTCTCCGCCACCATTGCGGGCAATGCGACCGTTGGCGCGGAGGCTCAGCCCCTGGCCCCCGGGCCGGATCAGCCCGAAGTCGTTGACCTCGATAAAGTCGGGGCTCCATTGGAAACGGGCCGGCCCCTGCAAATTCCAACGGCGGTCGTCGAAGACAAGGGTGAGTCGATCCAGGTCGACCCGCCCGGTCCGGTCGGTCAGACGCACCACGCCCTGGGCCTCGTAGGATTCGCGATCCGACCGCTCGACCAACGCGCGCAATCGCCCCTGGGCGCCCAGCGCAAAGTCGATCTCGGCGGTGGCGCGCTGGTATCGGCGTTCGCCGTAGGCGAGCGAGTCGCCCGTTGCCGTGATTCGGACGCGCGGGTCGCCGAAGCGGGAGTCGCCGGGATTGTCGGGGGTGCCGGCTTGGTCGCGCGCAATGCGCATGCCGGCCAGATCGAGCTCCGCGACGAGCGAAGCGGCCGCGGTCTGGCCGTATTCGAGTCCGTTGAGCCTGACGACGCCAGCGGCCGACAGGTCGTCCAACCCGCCGTAGATCTCCAGGTCCCCTTGAACGGCGCCCCCAAAGCGAAGGTCGCGAGCGCGCGGGACCGTGTCGGGGTCTACGCCGTCCAACTCGATGAGCAGGTCCTGCTCAATGCGCGACAACTCGTCCCAGGCGACCAGGTTTGGCCCCATGAAGAGGTCGCGCAGGGGACGGATCGAGGGTGAGGACAGGGACACTTCGATGCCGCCGCCCACGACCCCGGGCATGGCGCCGATGTCGCCTTGCCCGTCAACGACGACTCCTGCCGCTTCGGCGTACAGGGTCTCGACGTGCAGCAACCCATCGCCGTCCACCCTGCCGTTGAACGCTGCAGAATCGACGTGCAGCGCGCCGATGGAAGATGGGCCGGTGTCCAGCGTGAGATTCGCTTGCAGGGATCCCAAGTCCAGGCCTTGCCCGACAAGCGTTGCCCTGCCCGCCACCGTCGTCGATTCGGGCAGCATGGGCAGAAGCCGCGACAGGTCCAGATCGTCGCTCGACACCGCAACCGCATAGCCGGCTGCGGGATTCCGTGCGTTGATCGTGCCTTCGGCTGCGAGGCGGCCCGATTCGGTGTGCAGGTCCACGGCCATGTCCAATCGCTCCATGGGGCCCCGCAACGAAAACGATCCGTCAACTTGGCCGTGCAGAGGCGTGGATTCAAGGAATGCGCCGAGGGTGGGCAACGACAGGGGACTCACGGTGCCGTCGAGGTCGACCACCGAGATCGCCGTATCGCCGTAGAGGCTGCCGGCAAGCGCGACCTGGCTCGCAATGTCTCCCGGCAGCGCATGCGTGGCGGCGATCTCGACGGCGATCCCCGTCTCGAGCCGGCCATTGGCGCGGATCGCCAGGTCGCCGATCCCGCGAACCCCCGGCTGCACGACGAACGGCTGAAGCAGCGCATAGTTCAGCGACGCAACGGTCAGCTCCAGGTCGGCGACGCCGGTGGCGTTCGGAATCGTCCCGTTGCCGACGACGTGCATGGGGGGACCGCGGCCGGGTTCCGGTTGCAGGGTCAGATCGCCTGCGAAATCGAGGCGGTCCAGTGCGCCGTCCAGCGACAGCTCGCCGGAGATGCGTCCCGTCGGGAGCTGGTCAACGGGCACGAACGGCTCGATTTCGCGCGTGGCCAGCCCGTCGGGCGACAGCCGCAGCTCGCTCAGCGTCGTGGCGTCGTCGACCAGCAAAGCGCCGCTCAGGGCGAGCCGTCCTCCATCGTCCAAATCAGCCCGCACTTCGTCCAGGTCAATGCGCAGACCGGTGGGATCGTACACGATGCCGAAACGACCCTGCGCCACGCCACCGTCCAGTCCGCCGTGGATCCAGCGCAGATCCGTCAGTGCCAGGTGCGACATGTCGAGATCCATGAAGGTGCGACGGCCATCCGGTTGTGGGCGAGTCTCCAGGCGCCCTCGTCCCCGCGATTCGGGGAGGTCGAATTGCGCAAACTCCACCACCGTCGTCTCGGCCCCCACTGCGATCGTCGCGACAATGTCGGACAGCTGGAGCACACCGTTGCCCACGGGGTAGGAAATATTCGGCGCGCGTGCGTTTGCCGTCAGCAGCAAACGCTCGGCCGGGCGGATCGCGACGTCCCACAGGTCCGCGTCGATGGTTATCACCCGGTTCTCGCCCGCGAGCTCGCCGGGTCGCACCACCGTGGCCGAACGAATCGCGATGTCGCCGATGCGGATTGCCGGGGACGAAACTGCCGGCATCGCGTCGGGTGCGGCCTGGTTGGGTGCGGCCTGGTTGGGTGCATCCTGGTCCGGCGCGTCTTCGTCCGGCAACGCCACCAGCGCCGCAAGGTCCACGGGACCGTGCTCGGCGGCCAGATCGAGAACCGCTCCCCAGATCTCCAGGTCAGTCACGTCGGGGGTTCCGGTCAGGAGCCCCAGGATCGAGTATTGGGCTTTAATTGAGTCCGCCGCGATTACGGTGTGTCCAGTGGTGTCGGTCACCGCCAGCTCATAGAGGGTCGCGGCTTCGAGAAGCCCCGGAGGTCCCAGGGACCCCACCGTGATTGAGCCGTTGATCATTGGACGCAGTCGCGACACGGCCCATTCCAGCGCGAACTCGCGTCCCTCGGCCGTGCGGCTGATCCACGCCCCCGCCGCAACGCCCGCGGCAAGCGCCAGGCCAACCGCCGCGAGCACCCACAGCAGGAGAGCGCGCAGCGGGCGGCGCACGCGGGATTCCGCAGTCATGCTAGAAAGCCTGGCCGATCGAGAAATGAAGCTGGAAGCGCCGCCAGGAAAATCCGGGGGCGTCGCCGAACGGAACCGTGGGCGTCAAGACGGCAAGGTCTTCGGAAACCACCCAGTCAATCCATTCGGGCGGATCGCCCGTCGGCGCAATGTCGATCCGCTCCTGGGCGCCGTCCTGCCCAGGTACGTACGGCCTGATCCCCGAGGTCACCACCTGCAGCGGTTCCCGCGCCCGGAAGGAGTACGCCAGATCCGCGCGCACCGGACCAAACGGCGTGTTGTAGCGAATCCCCACGCCGGGCGTGAACTCCAGCGACCCAAGCGTGGGATCATGCGGCCACACCTGCCCCGCGTCGACGAAGGCGGCGCCGCCCAGCACGCCGTCCGCAAGATTGACGCGGAGCTCTGCGCTCGCCTCGAGCGCGGACAGGCCACCCACGGGACGCAACTGGAACAGGTCGGTTTCCCCCAGGGCCGACGCGTCGCAAGTCGCGTCCATCACGGCCGCCGGCAGGCACGTCGGCGCTCCCGCGTCCCGCCGCCGGAGAAGCTCCTCGACGCCGATCGACAGGCTGCCCGGACCCAGGTGATTCTGGGCGAAGCCCCGCACGCCGTTCGCGCCCCCGCCGTAGAAGCGCTTCTGCGACGGTACCACCTGCGAGAACCGTTCCGGCTCGCCCGCGAACCCATGGAAGCCGCCTGAGCTGATTCGCCCCGCGCGCACGCGAAACGCCAGCACCGATCCCGCGCTCGTACTGCGGTACAGACTGGCGTCGACGAAAGCCCGCACGTAAGCGTAATCGGAGCCGGTGAAGCGGTCGGCCACTTCAAGGTCGAACAGCGCTCGGGTACCGCTCGTCGGGTTGAAGATGTTGTCGCTGCGGTCGCGGTTGAACGACAAGGCAACCGGCGACAGCCAGCTGGTACCCGCGAGCACCTCGATGTCGGCCGGGGTACAGGCCTGAAAGGTCGCGCACAACGTGACCTCCGCGGCGTCCAGCCGGCTGATCTGCGGGCGAAATCGCAGGTTCGCGAAGGAGCCGCCGCCCAGGTCGCGACCCAGGCCCAGGTCGATGCCGAACGCGTCGCGCACGAAAATGTCCTTGCGGCTTTGCCGCTCGGCGAACACCCCGACGGCAAGATCGTTGCTGCGCGACAGCAGGCTGGGTTGCGTGAAATCGGCGCTGGCAAGCCAGTTGAGGCGCCCGAATTCGCCGGTGCCCGCCTGGGCGCACAGCGGCGTGGCCTGAAGCACCCCGGCCAGCAGGTTGGAGAGGCGCGCCTGAACCTGAAACGTGCGACCGCCTCCCAGCAAACTCCGGCTGACCCATCTTCCTTCGATATTGAAGCAATCGGCGCTGTTGGCGCCACCAGCCGCCCGCACGCGATGCGCATCGCCCTCCACCACCTCTACCACGATCGGTATGACCGAATCGGTGGTCAATTGTGCGGTGTCCTGCCGCACCTGGGCACGCGAAACGAGCCCCAGATCGTGCAAGCTTCGCTGACCCTCGCGGATCTGGTCTTCGCGGTAGAGCTGTCCCTCGCGGAACGGCAGACGCGACAGAATCACGTCGTCGTCGAGCAGCTCGTTGCCGGTTATCCGTATGGGGCCGAAGAACGTGCGCGGCCCCAGGTCCACCCGGTAAAGGACCGACGCCGTGTCGCTGCCCCGGGCCCGGTCGAAACCGTAGAACACGTCGGCATAGGCGTAACCGGCGTTGCGCAGGCGTTGCGTGAGCGTGTCGCGCGCCACGATGAGCTGGAAGCCCGCCGGGTCCCCCGCCACCACCGGCAAGTCGGTCTCAAGCCCAAGTTCCGGGGGTACCGAGTCGCCGTCAAACCCAATGGACCCCACCCGAAAAAGCATGCCTTCGCCAATGTGAAACACGACCGTGACCGCGCCGTCCTGCACGTTGACAAGCTCCGGCTCGACGGTCGTTCCGCGAAATCCGTTGGCCCGATAGAGACGGCCCAGCCTGGTCACGTCGTCTTCGAGCACGCGAGCGCTGAGATAGTGGCGGGTCCTGAACCAGTCAATGCCCGCGGCGCAGGTGGTAATCGCCAGGATAGGAGGACAGCTCGAGGCCGTCGTGAGTACCGCCCGACGAAGCTCGGCGTCCGAGAACGTCTCGTTGCCCACGAATTCGACACCCGCAATTTCATCGCGCGCAACCTGTCCAGTGGCATCCATGGAACCTCCGAACATGCAAGCGACAAGCGCCGCGAGCCGGGCCAGCGTCGGCAAGCCCCATGGGCAACGGGCCAAGCTGCCAAGGCACACCTTCGTCACCGATTATGCGTTTCCCTCGTTCGCCCCGCGGGGCGTGAACCACCTCGTATTCTCGCAATAAAGATAAACGTTGACTTCCAGGTTGGACTCGCTGACCCTGACGAGGTTGACCGTGTTGCGCCTTTCTTCGGGCCTTCGCCCGCGCCAGGACGACGCCGTGCCGGCCGTAACGACGGGCACGCCTGCGCCCCAACCGAAATGGGCGCGATGAACGTGTCCGGACAACACTACGCGCACGCCCCATCGGTTCGCCGCGCGGAGAATGCGCCGCGCCGCCGGCAGCGACGGAACCGACTCGCCGTCTTCCGGTTGCAGGAGGTTGTGGTGCACGACCAGGACGCGCAAGGTGCCCTGCCCCGCCTGCGAAAAAGCCTTGGCGGCAAAGTCGAGCTGTGATGCGCCGAGGCGGCCGTTGACTACGGCGGAGAGTGGGGAGGTGGAGTTGAGGGCGACGAATCGCGCCCGAGTTGGCTGGCGGGCGCCGGGCGGGGCGGTTGCCTGCACGGCTGCCGGATCAGCACCGAGTTGGACCGCGCCGCGGACGTCCAGAACCGAATCCAGCGGGTCGGCAATGTAGCGCCGATAGTTGCGATACGGGGCGCCGATGCGTTCCCACGCGCGATAAAGCGGCACGTCGTGGTTTCCCGGCGTGACCACGAGGGGGCGCGGTCGAAGCCGGTCCAGAAAGCGTCTCGCGGCCAGGTATTCGCGTTTCTTGGCGCGTTGCGTGAAATCGCCCGACACCACGACCGCGTCCGGGTCGGCCTCGTCCGCGAGGCGCAGGAGGGCTTCGGCGGCCTCGGGACGGTGCAGCTTGCCGAAATGGAGGTCCGACGCGTGGAGGATGGTCACCCGCGCCCGATCATGCGCGACGGCGCTGGCGGCGCGTGAGTGGGCCACGCAGCTTCATCATCCACGCCACGCCGAAGCCCATGAGCAGCACCGAGATCATCTGGGCGAGCGTCAGCGCGCCGAAAAAGCGGTCGTCCTTGGCGCGAAAGATCTCGACCAGGAACCGTTCGGCGCCGGCCATCGCGAGCCACGCCATGAATATCCATCCCGGCTGGTTTCCCTTGCCCCGCAGGGACCACAGCACCGCGAAGATCAGGGTGGACATGGCGGTTTCGTAGAGCTGCGTGGGGTGTACGGGGAGGATTTCTCCGTACCGTTCGATCATGGCTGGATCGACGGTGACCCCGAACTGCCGACTAAGGGTTTCCGCGTGCGTGGGCGGGGCGCCGTTGGGGAACGCGATGCCCACCCATGAATCGGTGGGGCGGCCGTAGTCGTCGCCCACCAGAAAACAGCCGATTCTGCCCACGCCGTAGGCAAGCGCCAACGCGGGCGCAGCGGCATCGGCGGTCTTGCCCAGGGGCAAGCCCACCTTGCGAATCCTCCACACGACCAGGGCGGTGGCCAGCAGGAAGCCCCCGTACCAGACCATGCCGCCCCTGGCGAAGAGCATGCCGACGGGATCGGCCGCGAAGCGAGGGTAGTTGAGGAAGAGGTAGTAGACCCTGGCGCCGATCACACCGCCGATCACCGCCATGAACAGCAGGTCCCAGGCCAGGTCGGGATCTTTCCCCATGCGGACCAGGCCCAGCTTCAGGACGTAGCCGCCAACGAGAAAGGCCACCAGCATCATGACGCCGAACGAGGTGATTGGCTGTCCACCCAGCAGAGGGAACCAATCGGGCATGTGAAACAGCACTGGATACATGTCTACGCGTGTCCTGTCTTATGGGGGTGCCACCAGGGAACCATGCCCGGGATCGGAACGCGGGCCTTCGCGTCGCGCAGATCGCCGAAATCGCCAACGCCCAATCGGAACTGCCCGGCGCGGGCAATCATGGCGCCGTTGTCGAGCGAGACGCGGGGAGACCCGACGAAGAGTCGCCTCGTTCGACCCATTGCCGCGCGGAATCGTGCGCGGAGCGGACCGTTTGCCGAGACGCCGCCCCCCAACAGCAACCGATCGCACCCGACGGCATCCATCGCGGCGAGCGTCTTGCGGGTTAGCACGTCGATCACGGCCTCCTGGAAGGAAGCCGCAAGGTGCGGGCGCTCGCTCTCCAGTTCACTTGGGCAAATGCCGTGGACCGTTCGCGCGACGGCGGTCTTGAGCCCGGAAAACGAGAAATCGAAGGGATCGCCAGGGCCCCTGCGCATCATGGGGCGCGGAAAATCGTAGCGCGTGGGATCGCCGTCGCGTGCGGCGGCCTCGATGGCGGGACCGCCCGGATAAGGCAATCCCAGCAGCTTGGCGACCTTGTCGAAGGCTTCGCCGGCCGCGTCGTCCCTGGTTTGGCCGAGAAGAACGTACTGCCCCCACGCGGGCGCCCAAAGCAACATGGTGTGGCCGCCCGAGACCAACAGCGCGACGAAGGGAGGAACCGCGTCGGGGTCTTCCAGGACGGGGCCGAAGAGGTGGCCCTCCATATGGTGCACGGGTACCCAGGGGATCCCGAGCGCGAAGGCGGCGGCGCGGGCCCACGAAACGCCGACCAGGAGCGCGCCGACCAGCCCGGGGCCCGCCGCGACGGCGATGGCGCCGAGTTCGCTCTGATCGACGCCGGCTTCGGTCAGCGTGGCCTCGACGACCGGCTCGATGCGCTTGAGGTGGTTCCGTGCGGCAAGCTCGGGAATCACGCCGCCGTACACGCGGTGAACGTCCTGCGAGTGGATCACCAGCGATCGTATCCGCCCGCTCGCGTCCAGGACCGCCGCCGAGGTCTCGTCGCACGTCGTCTCGATGCCGAGGATGGGGCCGCTCACTGCGAGCCGGTCTTTCGCACGGTGACCGAATCGGGCTCCGCGACGGCATCCAGGAAGGGCGCCAGGCCGTGGACCTCAACCGCAAGACGCTGCGTTTCCGACGAATCGGCGAAGACGCTGGGCACGACGTCGGTTGGATCCGATCGGTCCAGGACGACGCTCGCGCCGGACAACGTGATGTTGACGGTGGCCGGATCCGCCACCAGATCGTTGCCGCCACCCACGATCTCGATCGGCACCGGACCAATGGCCCGGCTTTCTCGCGTCGCGACCTCGACCAACAGGGTGGTGATGCGCGGGGTCACGTCGAGTCCCGCCATCCTGGTCGTGTCTACGGCAACTTCGATCCGACCCGACTCCGTGACGGAGCGCAGGTCGAACGGCTCGAGAAAAACGGTCTGAAGCGCGTCGATTTCCGAAGCGGGGCCGCGTACCTGTGCAAACAGGAGGCTTGTGCGGGGTTCGGCGACGAGCGCGAGCGAATCGGGCAATCGTCCGATCAATCGCGGCGTCACGGGAATGTCTTCGACCTTGTATCGCTCGAAGAGCAGGCGCACCGAGCTGGGAGCGAAGTCTTCCACGATCACGCTGCTCTGGTCCACGTTCCAAACCCAATCGGGCGCCAACTCGAGCACCAAGTCTTCGGTCGGAACGGAATCCAGCGGAACGACCACGACCGGTTCCGCCATGGCGACTCGAAGAAGATCCCGCATTGGGCCGGTAACGGTTATGTCGACGGTGGACGGCGACGGTTCGCCTTGCAGGCGCCAATCCGATGCAACCTGATCGACGCGTACCGCGACGGCCGGGATTTCCAGGCGGCTCACCCGATCGTCGCTCAGCCGCATCGTGATCCAAAGGAGCACGGCAAGCGTCAAGGCGGCGAGCTTGAGGCGCCAATTGCGGGTCACGATGCCGGAAAGCGACACTACGGGCCACCGTTCGCGATGAGGCGTCGGACCAGCTCGACGTTGGTTTGCGAGTCCCAGTCCGTGGGCCCGGCCACCTTCTTGTAGATCACTCCGTCGGTACCGATCACGAAGGACTCCGGCACCCCGGTCGTGCGATACACGCGCTGGATGTCGCCCGAGGGATCAAGCAGAATCGGGAAGGTCAGGCCCAGCTCTTGTGCGAACCCGAGCGGATCGCCGCCGGGATTGCCGGCTTGGTCGGTCTCGCCCGGCATGGCGTCGATGCTGATCGCGGCAATCTCGAAGTCTTCGGGCGCAAAGTTGTCGTACAGGCGCTGCATGGACGGCATTTCCTCTCGACAGGGCAAACACCACGTCGCCCATACGTTGAGCAGGAGCACTTTCCCGTCGTAGTCCGCGAGAGTGACGTGGGAACCGTCCGTATCGACGACATCGAAATCGGGCGCCGGGTACCCTGACGCAACCGGATGCAGGCGATTCCGGGTGAACCAGGCGGTGGCTACGACGCCGCAAGCGACGATTACGGCGACCAGATAAGGCCAGCGTCTCATCGCCATGGGATCCGGCGTCCGACGATCAGCCGCACGCGGGTGCCGGCGATTACCATTTCGCCCGGTTCGGGAGACTGGCCGAAGACCCGGCCGACGTTAAGCAGGCTGAATCGTCTGTTCACCGTGCCCCGGACCAGCCCGGAGGCGTGCAGCAACGCGACGGCGTCGCCCTCCGGCCACCCGGCAAGGTCCGGCATGGGAAACGTGGCAGGGCCCTTGCTTAGTTCCAATCGAACGGTGGCGGGAAGCGCCACCTCGGTACCCGGCGCGGGATCCATCGCCAGCACGCTCCCCTCGGCCACATTCGACTCCACCGTGTCCACTTCTACCAGAAACCCGCTGGCTCCGAGCAGCTGGATCGCCTGCTCGCCGTCAAGTCGCGTGAGGTCGGGTACCGGACGCAACTCCTGCCCCGACGAGACCGTGACCCGCACCGGTCCGTTAACCAGCGCCGTGTTGCCCGGCAGCGGGCTCTGACCGATGACGATGCCCGCGGCCACCAGGGGATGCCGTATCGAGTCGACGCGACTAATGACGAGTCCCGAGTCCCCCAGCTCGGAAAGCGCCAACGCCAAGGGCTGTCCGCGCAGGTCGGGCACGCCTTGCAGCTCGATCGGCGTTTCCGAAACGGGGAAGAGGATCATGACGGCGACCAGGTACCCGGCGCCCAGGCCCGCGCCAACGACCAGGAGGGCGGTAAGCGCGTAGTTCAGCGCGAACCGACCGGCGCGTCCACTCCGCGAGGAGTCGCCCTTGGCTCGCGCCGGCTTCTTGCGACCGGGGCCACGCCGCGCGGAGCGCCCGGAATCCGGCTTCCGCCGCGCCCGCTTCCTGCGCCTACGGCCAATCGAGCTGCCCAACACCATCAATCAGCTCCAACCTTCCTCATTCGGGCCGAGAAGGCGCCGTCGAATCCACTCTCGTGGGGCAACACCGACAAGCACCCGTTCGCGTCCACAAATCGGTCCGGCACGTTGCCCGGCTCCATGCGAAAACCCGGATGGCGTTGCAAGAAATTCTCCACCTGCCCCCAGTTCTCTTCGTACTCCAACGCACATGTAGCGTAAACAAGGATGCCGCCGCGGGGAACCATGGACGCAGCGCCCTCCAGGATGGCGCGCTGCACGCCGACCAGCGTGCGAACGTCCGTTTCGCCGATGCGCCACTTTCCGTCGGGATGCCGGCGCAGGGTTCCGGTACCGCTACAGGGCACGTCCGCAAGCACAACGTCCGCCGAGCGCAGCGGGGGCCGGCGCGCGTCGGCTGCCACGACCCAGGTTCGCCCGCTGCGGCGCAGGCGTCCGGCTGCGACGCCGGCGTTCAACCGTCGTTCGCCCTCCACGACGCGCGCCAGGCGCCGCTCGGAGAGGTCCGCGGCCAACACTCGCCGTGCCGATCCGGTCAGCGCAAGCGCCTTTCCGCCGGGCGCCGCGCACAGATCGGCTACCAGGGCCCGAGGACCGGGCGAGGCGTAGTCCACGACCAGCGAAGCGGCCGGGTCCTGAATCACTCCCGGAACCACTGCCAACGCGCTTCGCGGGTCCACTCGGGGCGCCAACCGAATCCACGAGGCCCCCGCCGAGTCGGGCTCGCACAGCCGAGCTCGGGCAAGCGCTTGCTGCGCTTCGGCCGGCGTGCCCAGGGGGCGCAAGTATACGGCCGGCTCGCGGTTGTTGGCTTCGACCATCCCTTCAGCACCTTCTGGTCCGAACGCCGCGATCCAGCGTCGCACCAGCCAGCGCGGGTGCGACCCCCAAGCCGTCAAGTAACCTTCGAGATCGGCTTCCCGATCGGGAAAGAACGCCCGATTGCAGCCGCTCCGCGCGATCTTGCGCAAGACGGCGTTTACCAACCCGGTTGCGGCCCGACTGCGGGTTCGCTTGACCTGCTCGACGGCTTCGTTGACGGCGGCATAGACCGGCACGGCGCGCATTTCGAGAAGCTGATAGGCGCCCATTCGCAGCGCCGCGATCACCACCGGGTCCAGTGCGGTCGGCGACTGGCTCAGGAATCGCGCCAGGAGGTGATCGATTCTGCCGCGCAGACGGACCGTGCCATAGACTAGGTTGCGAATCCACGCTCGCTCGGGACCGCGAGTCGCGCCCGAAGCCTCCCACGCGACGTCGAGACGACGCCCCGAATCCACTTCCTGCAGGATCGTCGCCGCCGCGACGCGGCCAGCGGAAACCCCGCGCCGCACGTGCCGCCCGGCCGCTGCGCGGGTCAACCCTTCTCCCGATCCAGCATCCCCGTTGTGGGCGACGACGGAACCGCAATCTCTCGCGCCGGCATTCGTCCAGCCAGGTAGGCCCGCCGGCCCGCGCGCACTGCGAGTCGCATGGCCCGCGCCATCGCCACGGGATCCGCCGCAGCGGCAATCGCGGTGTTCATCAACACGCCGTCCACGCCCTGCTCCATGGTGATGCATGCGTCCGACGCGGTCCCCACGCCCGCGTCCACGATGACCGGCACGCTGAGCCGTCGCTTGATTTCGCGAATGTAGTAGGGGTTGACCACGCCCAGTCCGCTGCCAATCGGACTCGCCAGCGGCATCACGGCCACGCAACCCGCGTCTTCCAGGCGCATTGCGGTGATCAGGTCGTCGTTGGTGTAGGCCATGACGTTGAACCCGTCGGCCACGAGCTCGATCGCCGCTTCCAGCGTGGCGGCCGTGTCGGGAAGTAGCGTGCGCTCGTCGCCGATCACCTCGAGCTTGACCCAGTTGTTCAGTCCCGCCGCGCGTCCGAGCCGAGCGTAGCGGAGCGCGTCTGCGACCGTGTAGCACCCCGCCGTATTGGGCAGCAGAAAGAACTCGCGCGGCGACAGGTGGTGAAGAATGCTCTCTTCGCGACGGCGGTTCAGGTCTACCCGACGCACCGCCACGGTGACCATCTCGGCGCCGCTGGCTCTGATCGCGGCCACCATCTCCCGATTGGTGCGGTACTTGCCCGTCCCCACGATGAGCCTGGACGCGAACGCCTTGTCGGCGATGGCGAACGGCGCCTCGGCGGTTACGCGCTTGGCCATCTACCCCCCTCCCACGAAGTGCACCAGTTCGATCCGGTCGCCGTGTTCGACCGGCGTATTGGGCAGCGCGGCACGCGCCAGGATCTCGCGGTTGCGTTCGACGACCACTACGCCCGGGTGACAGTCCAAGTCTCGGAGCAGACCCGCCACCGTGAGTCCTGATTGAACCGTGCGCATCTCCCCGTTGAGCACAATCGACACCCGACCGGACATGATCTGGATCCTCCGGTTCATCCACGGCTGATTAGCGATGGAGCACTTGAAGGTAGCGCGTAACGGCCCCTTGGGGCATCCTGGCTCGCCACACGCCGCTCAGGACGACAACGCCATGCGCCCCACGCTCCAGGATTTCCGGCACTTTCCCAGGGGTGACCCCGCCGATGGCGAGCACGGGGAGGCCGCCGCGCACGACCGCGTCGGCCAACGGCTCGATGCCCAGGGCCGGGCGGCCTGGATGGGATTGGGTGGGGTAGACGGCGCCGAGTACCAGGTAGTCCAGCCCGCTCGCGCGCAGCTCGCGCGCCTGATGTGCGGCGTGAATCGACCTGCCGACAAGTAGCCGCTGCCCTGCAATCGAGCGCACCAGCGGCGCCGGCAGAGAGTCTTCGCGCAGGTGTACGCCGCCGGCGCCGCCGGCCAGGGCCACGTCGACCCGGTCGTTGACGATCACCAAGGCGCCGCTCTCTCGCGCCGCTGCCGCAAGCCACTGCGTCGCCCGGAACAGGCGCCGCGTATCGGTGCGGCGGGCGCGCAGGTGCAGCGCCAACCGGCTTCCGCCCGCGTGCAGCACTGGAAGCAGCTGTCGTCGGTGATCGTCCGCGGCCAGGATGTCGTCGCCGACGATGACGTGCAGCCGCGGGAGCCGCCCGGTTGCGCTCACGGGTGGGCCGCCATCTACTCGAAGCGGTCGCCGGCGCGGGGACCGCGTCCGCGCAGCCACGCCGCGGCGTCCATGCGCCGCTTACCCGCCGGCTGCACTTCGCCGATGCGCAGCATGCCCTTTGCCGCGGCCACGAGGAGACCGCGCTTTGGGTCGGCGGTTACGATCCGGCCAGGTTCGGCTGCGCGCGACGACCCGTCCACCACCTCGGCCCGAAACACCTTGACCGGCGCACCGGCAAGCAGGGTCCAGGCCCCCGGGACTTCGTCCATGGCCCTGATCTGGTTGGCCACGTCGTGCGCGCCCCGTCGCCACGCCACTCGCGCCGAGGCCCGATCGACTTTCGGCGCGAAGGTGGCCGCATCGTGATCCTGCTCGACTTCGGGCACCGGGCCGGCTTCCATGCGCCGCAAGACATCGGTCATGAGACGAGCGCCCAGGCGCGCAAGGCGGCGCGAAAGCAGGGTCGCCGTGTCGGCGGGACCGATGGGTACGGACGCCTGGGCCAACACGGGTCCCGCATCCATGGCCTTGACCATGCGCATGACGGTGACGCCGGTCACCGCGTGCCCACGCTCGATCGCGCGGCAAATGGGGGCCGCCCCTCTCAAGGCGGGCAGCAGCGACGCGTGCAGATTCAGCGAACCGAAACAGGGAACGTTGAGGACGCGACGCGTCAGGATCCGCCCGTAGGCCACGACCACCGACACGTCGGGATTGGCGGCGCGAATCGCCCTCTCGAAGTCGTCGCCGCGCGGGTGTTCGGGGGCAAGGACCGGCAAGCCCTCGGATTCGGCAACGCGCCGAATCGCCGACGGCTGCGACTTGCGACCACGGCCCCGGGGCCGGTCCGGCCGGGTCACCACGCCCACCACCTCGTGATTGCACAGCGCCTGCAACGTGGACACGGCGAACTCGGGCGTGCCCCAGAAGAGGATCTTCACGGCGGCGCGGGACCGCTGCGACGAGTCACGGGCTGCTACGGCGAGCTAACGCCGTGCCCGCTTCTTGCGCCACTTCTTGAGCAGGATGCCGCGCTTGAGCGGCGACAGGTAGTCGATGAAGAGGATGCCGTCGAGGTGGTCGAGCTCGTGTTGAAGCGCACGAGCCAGCAACCCGTCGGCCTCGATGCGGACTTCCCCTTTGTCGATGTCGACGGCCTCGACCGTGACGCGCGTTGACCGGGTGACCTTTTCCTCGATTCCCGGAATGCTCAGGCAGCCTTCGCTCGCCTTGTCCGTCGCTCGGCTGGACTCGACGACGACCGGGTTGATCAGCGCGTGCACGCGTCTGGCACCGTCCTCATTGGTGACGTCGAGCACGACGATGCGTCGGGACACGCCCACCTGCGGCCCGGCCAAGCCGATGCCCTCGGCCTCGTACAGGGTCTCGAACATGTCGCGGGCCAATTGCCGCACGTCCGGCGTGATCTCGTCGATTGGGGTCGCCCGTTGACGGAGCACCTTGGCTCCGAGGATCTCTATGTCCAGTGTCGCCACGGCGTTCAGCTGGACTCGACCTTGCGCGCCACATGGCCCCGGTCGATCACGATGCGGGTGTTCTCGGCCGTCCTGATCGTCAGCTCGGTTTCGGCGGCGTGCACGATCTGGCCCAGAATGCCCCCGTTGGTCATGACCTGATCGCCCTTGCCAAGCTCCTTCAGCATCTGTTGGTGACGCTGCCGTTCCTTGCGCTGGGGCCGGATCAGAATGAAGTAGAAGATCGCGATCATGAACATGATCTGAACCATGATCACGGTCATGCCGCCCGCTCCCTCGCGGGGCACCATCGGCGGCGGAGACTCGATGGCGGTCAGCGCGACAGTGGATTCGATGGATGCCGGCACCTCGACGAGGGCGGACATGGTAGCGTTGAATAGTGGCAAGGGGTTCATCCTTCCGGGTTAGGACATGCGGGCCGCGCGGTACCGCTGCAGCCACGCGCGGCTCCACATAGTAAAGGTTCCTTCGCGAATGCGTAACCGCGCCTGGCTCGCGAGTCGCAGCAGGAACCGGAGATTGTGAATGGAAACAAGGCGGTGGCCGAAGAGCTCACCGGCAACGAGAAGGTGACGAATGTAGCCCCGGTCGTAGCGACGGCAGGCGTAGCAATCGCACGCCGGGTCGATGGGGTCGGGATCCAGGCGGAAACGAGCCCCCTTCAGATTGATCTGGGCCTCGCGCTCGGTCCAGGCGGTGCCGTGCCGCGCGTTCCGGGTGGGAGCCACGCAGTCGAACATGTCGCAACCCCGCGCGATCGCCTCGAGCAGGTCGTCGGGGTAGCCAACGCCCATCAGGTAGCGGGGACGGTCGGGCGGGATGATGGAATCGAGGAGCGCAAGCGTGCGCCACATGTCCCGTTTCGGCTCGCCGACGGAAAGGCCGCCGATCCCGAATCCGGGCCAGTCGCCCAAGGCCATCACGTCGTGAGCATGGCGGGCTCGCAGGTCGTCGTACACGTTTCCCTGCAGCACCGGGAAGAGCGCTTGCCGCGCGGGAGCGACGCTCTCCGTCTCCAAAAACCTGGTCCGGCAGCGTTCAAGCCACGCCAACGTGCGGCGATTGGCCAGTGCGGCTTCCTCCCTGGTCACGCCCGCCGGGGCGCATTCGTCAAAGGCCATGATCACGTCCGCGCCCAGACGACGCTGGATGTCGATAACTCGTTCTGGCGTAAAGTGATGTCGGCTGCCGTCGATGTGGCTGCGGAAGGTCACGCCGTCGGCATCGATTTCGCGGATTCGCGCGAGCGAGAATACCTGGAAGCCACCCGAGTCGGTCAGGATGGGTCCTGGCCAGCGCATGAAACGATGCAGGCCCCCCAGCTCGCGGACCACGTCGGCGCCGGGACGAAGATAGAGGTGGTAGGTGTTGGCCAGCACCATCGACGCGCCCGCCTCCTGCAGCTCCTCCGGCGACACGCCCTTTACGGTGCCCAGGGTGCCAACCGGCATGAATGCAGGCGTCTCGACCACGCCCGTCGGCAGGGTCAGACGGCCCGCGCGGGCTCGCTCGTCGGTCGCCTCGAGCGTGAAATGGGCAGACGCTTGCAGGTCGGTCACGGGCCGGTCACTGGCCGGTCACGGGAGCAACGCCATCGCGTCGCCGTAGGAATAGAAACGATAGCCGCGGGCGATGGCCTCGGCGTAGGCCGTGCGCACCGTGTCGATGTCCGCAAACGCGGCGACCAGCATCAGGAGCGTGGATCGGGGCAGGTGGAAGTTGGTGACGAGGCAGTCGACCGCGCGGAACTCGAAGGGTGGGCGAATGAACAGGTCCGTCCGGCCCCGTCCCGCCCGGATGCCGCCTCGTCGATCCGCAACCGTCTCGAGGGTTCGCACGACCGTAGTGCCCACGGCCCAGACCCGCCCTCCCGCACGCCGACATTCGTGGTACGCGCGAGCCGCGTCGGCCGGTACGTGGTAACTCTCGGCGTCCATGGCGTGGTGCTCGGGACCCGCCGCGTCCACGGGACGAAAGGTGGCGGTTCCCACGTGCAGCGTGAGGGTCGCCCGAGACGCGCCTCGCGCCGCCACCGAGTCCAGCAACGCACGGGTGAAGTGTAGCCCGGCGGAGGGCGCCGCGACCGAACCCTCGTTCCGCGCGTACACGGTCTGATACCGATGGCGATCCAGGGGCTCGTCTTCGCGCTCAATGTAGGGCGGGAGCGGAACGCGGCCGAACCGCCTGAGCGCCTGGCGTACGCCCAGCTCGGTCTCGATCCTGACGATGCGCCGGCCGTCGGGACACGCGGAGAGGACCTGCACGCGCAGCTCCGGGGCGACTTCCAACACGCGCCCGGGCTTCAACTTCCGGCCTGGGCGGACCAGGGCCTCCCAGACGCGTCCGTCCGTTTCGGTCGGCCTCAGGAGCAGGACTTCGCCTGCGGCTCCGGTGGGCTTGCGACCGAGGAGGCGCGCAGGGAAGACTCTCGTGTCGTTGAGAACCAGCAAGTCGTCCGCATTCACCAAGTCGGGCAAGTCGCGGAAGCGTCGGTGCTGGATCTGCCCCGTCGAGCGTCGCAGTACCAGGAGACGGGAATCGTCGCGTCTTTGCGCCGGATACGCGGCAATGCGTTCGGGCGGCAGGTGGTATTCGAAGTCCGAGGTCAATTCAGTTGAACAGGCTTTGCTGAGGCGGGGTTGCCGGCGCGTCGGGCGTGGCGGGTGCAGGAATTCCCAGGACCGCATAGGTCTTTGGCGTGGCGACGCGTCCGCGCGGGCTGCGCATGACGAGTCCCTGCTGAATCAGGAAGGGCTCGTAGACCTCTTCGATGGTGCCCGCGTCTTCGCCGAGCGCCACCGCCAGCGACGAGAGTCCCACGGGTCCGCCGTCGAACTTGGTGACGATCGTGTCGAGAATCCGCGTGTCCATCGAGTCGAGGCCATGTTCGTCGACGTCCAGGAGCTCGAGCGCCCGACGCACGACCTTGACCTCGAGCACGCCATCCGCACGCACCTGGGCGAAGTCGCGCACGCGTCGGAGCAGCCGATTGGCCACCCTGGGGGTGCCGCGCGCCCGTGCGGCCAGCTCCCGCGCGCCTTCGGCCGTTCCCGCGATGCCCATGAGATCGGCGCTGCGCTGGACGATGGCCGCGAGGTCGTCGACCGGGTAGAAGTCGAGACGCTCGGTGATGCCGAAGCGGGCCCGCATGGGAGCCGTCAGCAGACCGAACCGCGTGGTGGCCCCGACGAGCGTGAACGGCTCGACCGACATGGTCACGGTCTGGGCTCGCGGCCCGTCGGAGAGGCGGACCTCGACGCGAAAGTCCTCCATGGCGGGGTAGAGGAACTCTTCGATTACCGGGCGCAACCGGTGGATCTCGTCGATGAAGAGGATGTCTCCCGGTTGCAGATTGGTCAGCGCCGCCACGAGATCGGCGGGCTTTTCCAGAACCGGCCCGGACGTGGTGGTGATGTTCGCCGACATCTCGCGGGCCAGCAGCATGGCGAGCGTCGTCTTTCCCAGACCCGGGGGACCGTGGAACAGGATGTGGTCGAGCGGTTCGCCGCGCGCGCTTGCCGCCTCGATCGAAATCTGCAGGCTCTGCTTCAACTTGTCCTGCCCGATGAAGTCCCGCAGGCGACGCGGACGGAGCGAGAGCTCGGAACTTGCCTCGCGAGGCAGCACCTCGGGGGTGGTGATCTCGGTGCGCCCAGTCATCCGGTCACCGGTCGCGGGTCCGTCGTGAGAGCACGTGCCGAATGATGTCCTCCGTGCGCGCGAAGGCGGCCCCCTGCGTGGCGTCGCGCACCGCCGCGTCCGCCTCCGTGAAGCCGTAGCCCAGATTGACCAGCGCCGTGACGGCCTCGGCAGCCGTGCCGGAATCGGCAGTCTCGTCGTCGGCGGCCACGGCAAAGTCGCGGACCTTGTCGGCCAGCTCGAGAATCAGTCGCGACGCCGTCTTCTTGCCCAGACCATTCACCTGCACCAGAGCGGGCACGTCCTTCTGCGCGATCGCGCGGGCCAGCCGCCGGGCGTCGTACGTGCTCAGCATGGACATCGCCAAACGCGGGCCGACCATCTGCACGGTCTGCAGCAACCGGAAGAGCGCGCGTTCGGCCTGTCCGTTGAATCCGTACAGGTTCGGCACGTCGTCCTTGACCAGGTATTCGGTGCGCAGCTCGATGGTCGCCCCTTCGGCCGGCAGCCGCTGGAAGACCGTGAGCGGTATGTGGAGCTCGTAGGTGACGCCGCTGGCGGTCCGCACTTCCACGCGGTCGACGTCGCTGCTGAGGAGCTCGCCCCGAACTCGGCTGATCATGGCGTTGGCAAGCCGGCCGGCATCGCGGCCCGTGCGCGCGGCAGGTTCCCGATGAACGCGTGGCAAAGCGCCGCCGCAACGCCGTCGGCCGCATCGCTCGGCGCCGGATCGGTACGCAAGTGCAGGTGTCGCCGCACCATGTAGGCGACCTGTTCCTTCGTTGCCGCACCGGTTCCCGCCACCGCGCTCTTTATCTCGCGGGGCGCGTACTCCGCCACCTCCACGCCTCGCCGCGCGGCGGCCAGCATGACCACGCCTCGAGCCTGTCCCAGGGTCAGCGCGCTGCGAACGTTCTTCCCGTAGAACGCGCCTTCGATCGACAAGGCAGCCGGCAGGAACTCGTCGATGAGCGCGGTCACGGCTTCGTAGATCTCGCTCAGCCGGATCGGCATGCTGCGCTTGGGCGACGTCCGCACCACCCCGCACTGCACCAGCGTCATGCGGCGCGGGGGGCGCACGGACACGACGCCGAACCCCGTGACGGCCGTGCCGGCATCAACTCCCAGCAGCACGCGCGCCGGCGCCTCGTTGGCCAGCGGTCGCGTCACGACGCGCGCGCAAGCAACGAATCGTCCAGGTCGGCGTTGGAGTGCACCTGCTGCACGTCGTCGTGGTCGTCAAGGGCGTTGAGCAGCTTGAGCAGACGCGCGCCGTCCTTTCCGGCCACGGCGACCTCGTTCCTGGCCACCATGGTCAGCTGCGCCGAAGCCACGACCAACCCCGCCGCGGTCAGCGCCCCGCGCACTTCGTGCAGGGCCCCGGCTTCGGTGGTCACCACGTACTCGCCGCCTTCTCCGTGCACGTCGTCCGCGCCGCCTTCGACCGCGGCCTCGAAGACGGCATCTTCGTCGACGCCCGTTCCGGACACGTAGACGATCCCTCGGCGGTCGAACTGCCACGCGACCGACCCGGCGGTGCCAAGATTGCCCCCGTTCTTGTCCAGCAGGTGTCGTACCTCGGCCACCGTGCGTTTCTGGTTGTCGGTCAGGGTCTCGATGTACAGGGCGACGCCACCCGGGCCGTACCCCTCGTAGGCCACCTCTTCGTAGGTGACGCCTGCGAGCTCGCCGGTACCCCGCTTGATGGCGCGCTCGATGTTCTCGAGTGGCATGTTGGCGGCCTTGGCCGCATCGACGGCCAGCCTGAGCCGGGGGTTGAAGTTGGGATCTCCCCCGCCCTCTCGGGCCGCAACGGTAAGCTCGCGGATGAGTTTCGTGAACATTTGGCCGCGCTTCTGATCGTTGACCGCCTTCTTGCGCTTGATCTGCGACCACTTGCTGTGTCCCGCCACAGCTTCTCCCTCCATGGCCATGGAGTTGAACCTTTGGACATTACCTTAAAGTATAGTCCATGGGTACGATAATGCCCTCAAATTGGATTTTCGGTCTGGTGATGAGCATGCGTTTGAATCGAAGTCTTCTCGGATTGCTGGTGGGAGCGTCCCTGGTCTGGACGGCCGGCATCGCACCTCTGACGGCTCAGGAGGCCGCACAGGGCACCGGCACGGTGATCGGGCTTGTCCACGACAGCACCACGAACGCTGCGCTTGCGAATGCCCGCGTGGTCGTGTTCGGGACCAGCGCAGTAGGCCATTCGGACGAGAACGGCGAGTTCCGGCTCGACGACGTTCCGGTTGGCGAACACAGCGTGGTGTTCTTTCACCCGCGACTGGGCACGTTGGGGGTCACGTCGACGCCGCAAACCGTTGTGGTCGCGGACGAATCGGTGTCGGAGGTTTATCTCACCGTGCCGTCGCGCGCCACGATCCTCTCGGGGTGGTGCTCGGCCGAGACCGGCGCAGGCGATACGTCGATCGGGGGCGTTGTCACCGACGCTCTGACGGGAGTGCCACTTCCCCGCGCCCGGGTAACCGCGCTGGGAGACATGAGCGGCATCCTGCAGAGGCGCCGGGTGCTCCAGGAAGTGCGTACCGACAATTCGGGCGAGTTCCGCCTGTGCCACCTGGACGCCGCCGAACCGCTGACCATTCTGGTCGTCTTTGGCAGCAGCGAGGCGATGCCGTTCGACATCGCCGACTCGGGTCCACAGATCCGCGACGTGGCGATCCACATTTCGGATCCCGTGACCATCACGGGTTCGGTCGTCGACTACGCAACCCGCGCACCCATTCCAGGGGCCCACGTGCAGCTGGTCGGATCCAATCACGCGGAATTCACCGACGCCGAAGGCGGCTTTGGATTTACGGGCGTCCCCCCCGGAAAGCAGATCATCGAGACCAACCTCATTGGCTACGCCCCACGCATTGACTCGCTGACCGTGTTCAGCAACGAGGCCCTGGGGCTTGAGATCATGCTCTCGACCGAAGCGATCGCACTCGACCCGATCGTGGTCACCGGCCGCAGGCGCGAACGGGTCTTCACCACGCCCGGCACCCGCTTTTCAGGACTCACCGAGGCGCAGGTGGACTCCATCATTCCCCGAATCGTGGATTTCCCCTCGCTGGCGCGCGCCGCGCGCGTCCCCGGTTTGTCGGTCACCGAGACGATCGTTGCCAATGCGTTCGGCGACCCCCAGATGGGGGTGTGCATTCAAATGCTGCGCAATCGCAGCGGAAACGCAAACGCCTGCAACATGGTCGAGGTCAGGATCAACGACGCTCCCGTGGCCGACCCCGCCTTCTTCCTGTTGGACCTGAACCCTCAGGACGTTGCCAGCATGCAGTTCATCACGCCCATCGAAGCCGGGCTCCTGTACGGTACCCGAGGGGCCAACGGGGTGCTCCTGATCTACACGCGTTAGCCGGTCACTCGCGCTCGGCCGCCTCCGCCACGATCTTGGCCACTCGCATTGGCGGCACGAGATCGTATCCCAGCATCTTGCGCCGATGGTGGCCTCGTCCCTGCGTGATCGAGCGCAATGCCGACGCGTATTTGTAGAGCTCCGCCTCGGCGACGATGGCGCGGATCACCGTGTTGCCGCCCAGGGGGTCCATGCCGAGCACGCGGGCGGAACGCCCGTTCAGGTCGCCCATGACGTCGCCGACGTACTCGTCGGGCGCCGTCACCCGCACGTCGATGATCGGCTCCAGCAAGGCCGGCTTAGCCTTCTCCGCCACGTTCCTGAACGCGTAGGAACCGGCCACCTTGAACGCGATGTCGGACGAATCCACCGAGTGGTACGATCCGTCGTAGCATTCGGCCCCGAAGTCGACCATGGGATACCCGGCCACAACCCCCTTGGTGGCGGCTGCCTGTATGCCCCGATCAACCGACGGCACGTATTTCGTGGGAATCACGCCGCCCTTGATTGAACTGATGAATTCGTACCCTTCGCCGCGGTCGCGGGGCCGCAGCTTGATCCAGCAGTCGCCGAACTGCCCGCGGCCGCCCGTCTGCTTCTTGAAGCGACCCTGACCCTCGGCCGGGGCGGTGATGGTCTCGCGATAGGCGATTCTGGGCGTCTCCGTCTCGACCGATACGCCGTATTTGCGCTTCATGCGCTCGAAGTGCACCAGGAAGTGGAGCTCGCCCATTCCTCGTACGATGGTCTGACGCAGCTCGGGATTGAATTCAGCGGTCAAGGTGGGATCTTCATCGTGCAGACGGCTCAGCGCCTCGCCAAGCTTGTCTTCGTCGGCCCGGGCGGCCCCGCGAACCGCCACGGCAATGTCGGGTCGCGGGAAATCGACGCCCTCCAGCGTCACCGGAACGCCGGGCGCAGCAAGCGTATCGTTGGTGCGCGTCGACTTGAGCTTGGCGACCACGCCGATGTCGCCAGCGTGCAGACCCTCAACTTCGACCCGTTCCTTGGCTTGCGGCGTAGCCAGGTGATTGATTCGCTCGTTGGCCCCGCGATGTTGGTTGCGCAGATCGGAGCCGTTGACGATCATGCCGGAATAGACGCGGAAGAGGGAGAGCTCGCCGACGTGGGGCTCGGTGCTGGTCTTGAACACGAGCGCGCTTGCACTCTCGTCCGAGGACGGGCGAAGCGCCACCGGGTCGCCGTCTGCTCCGATGGCCTCGATTGTGCCGGGTTGGCCGGGGTGCGGCACCAGATCGACCAGTCCCTGGGCCAGCTCGCGCACTCCAAACGCCTGTTCGGGGGCGCCGCAGAAGACCGGGACCACCTCTCCCTCGGCCATCGCGCCGGCCATCGCCGCGTGCAGCTCCGCGAGCGGTATGTCCTCGCCCTCCAGGTAGCGGTCCAGCAGCTCCTCGTCGGTGGTCGCCAGGGTCTCCATGAGCTCCGTGGCCCACGTTTCCACGTCGTCCGCGACGTCGTCGGGCACGGGAATCTCGTCGCACTCTCCCAGGATCGTGCCCGTCTTGAATTGTCGCGCCTTGCCGGTGAACAAATCCACGACTCCTCGGAAGCCCTGCTCGGCCCCGATCGGGATCTGCACGGGCACGGCACCGGGAGCCAGCTTGTCCTTGACTTCCTGGAAGGCGTCCATGAAGCTGGCGTGCGCCTTGTCCATCATCGAAATGAAGATCATGCGCGGCAGCTGGCGCTTCTCGCACAGATCCCAAACCAGCTCGGTACCCACCTCGACTCCCGCGGAAGCCCCAACCGTGACCAGGGCGGCATCGGCAACGCGCACGCCCGCCGTCGCCTCGCCAATGAAATCCATGTAGCCGGGGGTGTCCAGGAGATTGATCTTCGTCCCGCGACAGACGGCATGGGCGACCGTCAATTCGAGGGTCATCCCGTGCCCCTTTTCTTCGGGCGTAGTCATGGTCAGGGCGGACCCGTCGCTCACGCTGCCCTTGCGTCGCGACGTGCCGCTGGCGAAACAGACGGCGTCGATCAGGGTCGTCTTCCCCGACCCTCCGTGGCCTAGCACCACTACGTTGCGGATATTATTGGTTCGGAAAGACTTGGCCTGGGCCATGCCACCCCCTGTTCAGTGTTTTGATGTCCCGAAGCCGCGAGTCGGCTTCGCACAAGGCCACGCATTGTAGAAACCGCCAAGCGCCAGGGTCAAGGTTGCCGGTCAGGGTCAAGGTTGCGGGCAACACTAATTGGCCCGCGTCTTCCGCGACACCCGGTCGAGCAGGTCCCTCTCTTCGGCGGTCAGCGAGTCAATCCCGTGGGCGGAAATCTTGTCGAGCACCGCGTCGACGCGGTCGAGCTCCTCGTGCTCCCTGGCGGCCCGCTTGCGGGCGCGGTGTCGTTCGACGACCTCGACGACCCTCGGGCCGTCGCGCTTCGCGGACGCCTTGCCGGGGCCGAACCATCGCTTGCGCGGACCGGACCTTCGCCCTGCGCCCCCCTGAGACCGCGATCCGACCCAGGAGCGATCCATGCTGGGCAGCCAACCGCTCTTCACCAAAAGGAAGCCGGCAATCGCCCCGCCCAGATGGGCAAGATGCGCCACCCCGTCGCGACCCGACGGTCCGATGGCGCTCACAAAGCTCAGCGCCACGAGGAAGACGACCAGCCACTTCACCCTGACGGGCACCAATCCCCAGATGTACACGGGCGCGTTGGGCCAGTAGATCGCGAACGAAAGCATGATGCCGTAGCAGGCCGCCGACGCGCCCACGATTGCCGCGCCCGAAAACGCGAAACTGAGCAGCACGCCCCCCAGTCCGCAGATCAGGTAGAACTTGATGAACAGGTCCGAACCCCATCGGGCTTCCAATGGCGGTCCAAAAAAGAAGATGAAGAGTAGGTTGATCAGCAGATGCCACAGTCCCTGATGCACGAACATGTAGGTGAGCATGCCCCAGGGCCGCGAGGCCAGGCGGGATGGCGAGAAGGCGAACCAGTCGGCGATCGGCTCGAATCCTATCGCGACGGTTGCAAGGAACACGACGGCGTTGACGATGAGCAACCGCTTTACCCACGGCGTCGCCCTCTGGCCCCCCATCATGCCTCCGAATCCCGTGCCGCCGGACGCACCGAATCTCACGACTGCGCTCCCGTCCACGTCGGTCGTCTGGAACCGGTCTCGCGACCCAGTCTGCAAATGCGTTCGCAGAGGGCGGGGAACGCCAGCCCGGCCGCCCGTGCGCCTTTCGGCAGGAGGCTGTTTCCGGTCAGGCCCGGCAGTGCGTTGGCTTCGAGGCACCAGGGCCGACCGGCGGCGTCGACCATGTAGTCGACGCGCGAGAAGTGGCGCAGCCCCAACAGGCGGTGGACGCGCAGCGCGCTGGATTGCAGGGCGTGCGCAAGGTCGTGCGAAATGCGTGCGGGCGCGGTCTCAATGGCCATTCCTTGCTCGTACTTGCAGTCGAAATCGAAGAGCTCGTGGGTCGGCTCGATTTCTACGACCGGGAGAGCGGTCCCGTCCAGAATCCCCACCGTAAACTCCCGTCCCTCGACGTACCGCTCGTACATGACGGCGTCGCCGCCGCCGCTCGCCAGGGTCGTCGCGGCATTGACCTCCGCAACCGATCGGGCCAGGACCAGGCGTACCGAAGAGCCGCCCGACAGCGGTTTCACGATCACGGGAAGGCCAAGGCGATCCGTTACTTCGTCGCCCGCGGTCCGCCCGACGATCCAGTCCGGCGTGGCGATCCCTCCGTCCCGTAGCAAACGCTTGGTGAGGTCCTTGTTCATCGCCAGGGCACAACCCACCGGACCGCTTCCGGCGTAGGCGATTCCCCGCACTTCCAGCAGGGTCTGGATGGTCCCGTCTTCTCCCGCGCCCCCGTGCAATGCAAGAAAAACCACGTCCGCGCGGGTCAGCGATTCCTCACGGGCGATCACGTCGGCGTCCGGAAGTCGATCGGGACTGGTCGGCGCGGCAGCGGGCAGATCCGCGTGGCCGATGCGGGCATCGAGGATGCGTCGCTCGTGTTCCGTGGACAGCGGACCCACGGCCGAATCGATGCTGTCGACGTGGTGCCCGACCGACCGCAAGGCCGACGCCACCTCGCAACCACTCGCCAGCGAGACGCCGCGCTCTTCGGAGCTGCCCCCCATGAGGACCGCAATCCGCATCGGCGGCGACGACGTGGTTGCGCTCACGACGACGACTCCCCGGCATCGTCCGTGCTGCCGAACGGACGATCGGTTCCCGCGCGGAAGTGCACGACGAGCCGCTTCCAGGCCCGTATGGGCGTGTTGCCACGCAGCGCCGGTTCAAATTCCATCGCGAGCGCTCCGCGCACGGCCGCCGAGTCCAGAGCGGGATCGCCGCTGCTTTCGACCACCTCGACGCCTTCCACCCCGCCTTCCGCAGTCACGAGTATGCGAACGTGCGTGGTCCCTTCCGCGTTCTGTTTCCACGATTCCAGCGGATACTCGACGGGACTCACGTCGGACACCGGCGTCGGTCTTTGAATCTCCTGACCAATGTCGCAGCCTGCGGCCAGGATCGCGACGATGACTGTGGCCCAGCACGGACGCATCGCGCCTCCAATGCTCATTTAAATCTCGGTTGCTCAGGTCTCGGTTGCGGTCTCCCGGAGTGAATAAACTACACTCAATGCCTCGCGCGGGGTCATGTTGTCGGGGTCCAACGCTCGCACGCGCGTCACCACGGGGTGCACCTGGTCGAAGAGCGTAAGCTGTTCCCTGACGGCAGCCGTGGTGCCCCTGCGACGGGTCGCGCGCCGCCCGAGAGCGCCGCGTCCCCCCGCTTTGACCCCGCCCATGTTCATGCCTTCCAGCTCCGCCAGGAGCTGCTGCGCTCGTGCGATTACGGCTGCCGGGATGCCGGCAAGACGCGCAACCTGGATCCCGTACGAGCGATCGGCGCCGCCCTTTTCCAGGCGTCGCAGGAAGACGATCTCTTCGCCGGCTTCGCGCACCGCGACATTGAGGTTCACCACGCCGTCAAGCACGTCGGCAAGCTGCGTGAGCTCGTGATAGTGCGTGGCGAAGATCGCCTTTGCGCCCACGTGATCGTGCAGGTATTCGGTGACGGCCCATGCAATGGATACGCCGTCGTAGGTCGACGTGCCGCGGCCGATCTCGTCGAGCAGCACGAGACTGCGCTCGGTGGCGCCGTGAATGATCGCGGCGGTCTCGTTCATCTCCACCATGAACGTCGACTGGCCCGCGAGCATGTTGTCCGAGGCGCCCACGCGGGTGAAGATGCGGTCGCACATGCCCAGTGTCGCCTTCTCCGCGGGCACGAACGACCCGATCTGGGCCATGACCTGGATGAGTCCGACCTGGCGAAGCACCGTGCTCTTGCCCGCCATGTTGGGACCGGTGACGATCGCAATGCGTCCGCCTTCGTCGAGCCGGAAGTCGTTCGGGATGAAGTCGCTGCCGGGCATCAGGGTCTCGGCAACCGGGTGGCGTCCGGCGACCACGGCAAGCGCGAACTCCCCATTGACTGCGGGGCGCACGTAGCCGTTCCGTTCGGCCACCTCGGCAAGGGCGGTCAGCACGTCGAGCGTGGCGATGCGTTGAGCGGTCGCCTGAATCCTCGGGACGCTTGCGGCCAGCTCGGCGCGGACGCGCACGAACAGCGCGCGCTCAAGGGTCGCAATCCTGTCTTCGGCATTGAAGACCTTTTCCTCCCAGGCCTTCAGTTCAGGGGTGAAGTAGCGTTCGGCGTTTGTCAGCGTCTGCTTGCGAACGTAGTGGCCGGGAACGCGGGAGCGGTTTGCGTTCGTGACTTCCAGGTAGTAGCCGAACACCTTGTTGTGACCGACCTTCAGCGAAGGAATCCCGGTCTCCTGGCGTTCCCTGGCTTCGATGCGGACGATAAAGTCCTCCGCACCGTCGCGAATGCTGCGAAGCTCGTCCAGCTCCGGGTCGAATCCGTCGCGGATCACCCCGCCGTCGCTCAGGCTTGCGGGCGCCTCGGCGGAGATGGCTTGCGTGATCGCGTCTTCCACGTCGTCGAGGGGGTCCAGGCCATCCAGAAGCTCGGTGAGCATGTCGCTCTCGCCGTCCGGTCGGGCGTCGATGACGGCGGGCAGCTGGCGTATGGACCGGGCCAGCGCCAACAGGTCCCTTGGCGCGGCGCGGGCGGCCCCGACCCTGGTGGCGAGGCGATCTAGATCGTGAATGCGCCCCAGCGCGGCGCGCAAGCGAGTGCGCACGGAGGGTGCACCGAAGAGCTCGGCGACGCCGTCCAGCCGCTTGCGCACGGTGCGCTCGCTGAGCAACGGTCGCAGCACCCACGCGCGCAGCAAACGGGCGCCCATGGGCGTTTCCGTCAGGTCGAGCACGGACAGCAGCGAGGCTTGCCGCTGGTCGGCTCGCAAGGGCTCGACCAGCTCGAGGTTACGCCGCGTCATGGCATCGAGCGTCATGGCCGAGCTCGAACGCTGGATCCGGGGCGGAAGCAGGTTCTCGACGGCGCCGGGTCTGATCTCGTCGACGTAGGCCGCCAGTCCGCCTGCCGCGCGAACGAGCAGCTCGTCGCCCGCCTCGAATCCGAACCCGTCCAGCGAGTGCACGTCGTACCGTCGCGTCAGCTCGTCGCGAGCCGTCGTCAGGTCGAACAGCCAGTCGGGGCGAGTCGTCACGACCGCCGGCGCGCACGCCGGGTCCACCGTAGCGGATTCGGGTGCCAACACCTCGCTGGGCTCCAGTCGGTCGAGCTCGTCGGCAAGGCGCTCGGCTTTCACGCCAAATACGATGAGCTGCCCCGTGGACACGTCCATCGCGGCCACGCCAACCACGCCCCGGTCCGCCACCAGTGCGACGATGTAGTTGTTGCGTCCGGTCTCCAACAGGGTGTCGGACACCACCGTTCCAGGCGTCACGGTCTCGACGACTTCGCGGCGCACGATCCCCTTGGCGGTGGCGGGGTCTTCCACCTGATCGCAGATCACCGCCTTTTTCCCGAGCTTCACCAGGCGGTCCACGTAACCCTGAAGCGCCTTGGCCGGCACCCCAGCCAGCGGCACTCGCTGCGCGGCGCCGTTGTTTCGCGAGGCCAGCGTCAAGCCCAGCAGCCGCGAGCCGGCTTCGGCGTCTTCGCAAAACAGCTCGTAGAAGTCGCCCACTCGGAAGAACACCAGGTCGTCGCCGTGCCGGGCCTTGACCTGCCGCCATTGTCGCATGAGCGGCGTGTCGAGACCCGTCCTGGCCCTGGTCATGCGGGTTCGTACCGTCGCAGTCGATTGGCGTTCGCCACGACCGTAACCGAACTGAAGGCCATGGCGGCGCCGGCGATCATTGGCGACAACAGAATTCCGGCGGCGGGATACAGAACGCCCGCAGCCACCGGGATGCCGATCACGTTGTATACGAACGCCCCCACCAGGTTCTGCACGATATTGCGGTGGGCGGCCCGCGAGATCAGCAACAAGGTCTCGATACCGCGCAGCGAATCTCCCAACAGGGCCGCATCGCCGGTCTCCACGGCAATGTCGGTTCCCTGCCCCATCGCGATCCCAACGTCGGCTGCCGCCAGCGCGGGAGCGTCGTTTATGCCGTCGCCGACCATTGCCACGACCCTGCCTTTTTCCTGCAACTCGCTCACTTGACGCGCTTTGTCCGCCGGCGACATCGAAGCCCGCACCTGGCTGATCCCGACCCGTTCGGCAACCCGCCTGGCGGGGGCTTCGCCGTCCCCGGTAAGCATCATGACCTCGACGTCGAGCTCTCGCAACCGCCTGACCGCCGCCTTGGCGCCCCGGCGCACGGTGTCGGAAGTCCCGAACACGCCTGCGACGGCGCCCCCCACCGCCACCACCACCGGAGTCGCGCCGCGCCGCGCAATGCGGGCCAGATCGTTGCTAAGAGACTGCGTGTCGACGCCTGCCGCGTGCAGGAACGCGGGAGCGCCGGCAAGCACGGCGCGACCTTCCACGACGCCGGAAACACCGCGACCCGGGTGCGCTGCGAAGTGCTCGGCCTCGTCCGGATCGATGCCCAGGTCGCGAGCGTGGCGAACGATGGCCTGCGCGACGGGATGTTCCGACATCGCTTCGATGGTCGCGGATATGCGCACGAACTCGTCCATGTCGAACGGCGCCGACGGCGCGGCGTGCACCACGGTCGGCTCTCCGCGGGTGAGCGTGCCGGTCTTGTCGATGACCACCGTATCGACCCGTCGGGCGCGCTGCAGCGCCTCGCCGTCGCGGATCAGCACGCCGTGGGCGGCGGCCTTCCCGATCGCGATCATCACCGAGATCGGAGTTGCCAGACCCAGCGCGCAAGGGCACGCGATTACCAGCACGGCAACCGACGTCACCATGGCCAGATTAAGCGACGGTTCGGGGCCGAACAGATACCATGCGGCAAAGGTTGCCAGAGCAACGACGATCACCGCCGGCACGAAGCGCCCGGCCACCGCGTCAACCGTTTTCTGAATCTGGGGTTTGCTGCCCTGAGAGCGCCGCACCATGGCCACGATGCGCGCCAGCACGGTGTCGTCGCCGACTCGCGTGACCTCGACGGTGAGCGTGCCGGTGCCGTTGACGGTGCCTCCCGACACCTCGTCGCCCGGCGACTTGACCACGGGCACGCTCTCGCCGGTGAGCATGGCTTCGTTGACCTCGCTGACCCCGCGCTGGACGCGCCCGTCCAGGGGCACGCGACCACCGGGGCGAACCCGCACGAGATCGCCGGGATTCACCTTCTGCAGGGGAACCGTCGCGGCTCCGTTCTCGCCGAGTACCTCCGCGGTTTCGGGAGCAAGATCCAGTAGGCCTCGCAGCGCCCTGGCCGTGCGTCCCTTGGCCCGCGACTCGACGGCCTGGCCCAGGACCACCAGGGTGATCACCGCCGCGACCGCCTCGTAGAAGGGGCGCCCGCTACCCGCCGGGAACAGCTCGGGCGCCAACAACGCAACCGTGGAGTACGCCCAGGCGGCGCCGGTGCCCAGCGCCACCAGCGTGTCCATGTTCGCGGATTGCCGCTTGGCCGCCGACCACGCCCCGACGAAGAAACGCTGTCCCACGTACAAGAGAATGGGCAGCGTGAAGAATCCCGACAGCCACCACGCCAGGCGCAGCGCGTCCGGGCTGAGGTCCGGCAATCCGGGAATCATTTCCCAATGTCCGATGAGGACGACCGGGATGCCGAACAGCAAGCCGACCCGGAACCGCCGCATCAGGTCCGCGTGCTCGGCTTCGCGCTCGTCTTCCCGGACTCGGGCCGAATCGGCCGCATCGCCGTTTGCGCTCGCAATCACCTCGGCCTGGTATCCGGCCTCCGCAACCGCGCCAACCAGCGTCGCCCCCTCGGTCGGGCCGTCCCTGAGCCTCACCCGGGCCGTCTCGTCCACCAGATTCGCGTGCGCTTCGGCAACATCCGGCACCGCGGCCAGGGCTCCCTCCACCTTCGACACGCACGACGCGCAGTGCATGCCGCGGATTCGGAGCTGGAGCTCGTTTTTCGCCGTCATGACGCGGAACGCCACCGGACCCGACATGCGAGGAGCCACTCCTCGACAAGGACCTCGTCCGAGATGGCGCTGGCCTTGAGCAGTCGGTCCAGACGCCGCAAGCCGCGAATCGCCTCCGCAACGTCCGCGCTCGTCCAAAGACGGGCCTGTGCGGCGATGCGACGGGCCAGGAAGCGCTGGTACGGAGGCAGGGCGGCAGAGATGGCTCGCACTCCGCCCTCGACGGCGATTCCGATTCGCAACAGCTGCGTCGTCAGTCCAATCACAAGCCCCACGGCCGTCTCGCCTTCTTGCAACAGAATCCGGAGACCTGTCAGCGCTTCGTCGATCTTGCGGTTGCCCACCAGATCAAACCACGCCCAGCGATCTTGCGTGGGCAGCCTGATGCCGCCCCGCCGCACCGCATCGACGTCGATCGGCGAGCCGCGCCCGACCATCTCGGCCAGCTTCTTCGTCTCCTGTACCAGCACGCCGAGGTCGGTTCCCACTGCGCCCACCAACGCCTGCGCGGCTTCAACCTCCAGCGTCACGTCGAGCTCGTCCCGAGCCCATTTGACCATCCACCCGGGCACGCCGTCGATGGGAACCGGCTTGAAGTCGACCGAAGTGGCAAGCCGGGTCAGCTGCTTGTAGAACTTGGCCTTGGTCCTGGGGGGCAACGTGGCCTGCAGAATCAGCACTAGGCCGCTCGGCGGATTCTGCACTGCGTCGAGAATGACCTTGCGCGCCTTGGGACTCCCCGCCATGGCCTCTACCTCGTTCAGATGAACGACCCGCCACTCGGCCATCATGGGGGGCGTGTCGATGACCGATGCAACCCGCTCCACCGCCACTTCCGATCCTTGCAGGCGATCGAGGTTGAAGTCGGCCGTCGCGGGGTCCAGGTAGCGTTCCACGAGGAAGCGGACGGCGGCCCGCTTGCGAAAACCGTCGTTCCCGTAAAGGAAGAAGGCGCCGCCCTTGCGGGCGTTGCGCAGAGATGCTGGGATCACGTTGTGGAGGGCGGTCGTTCGGCGTGGGCGCGTGGGCTGATGCTGAATTTAGCCTAATCTGGATTGCCGGTTGCCGCGAGGGGTTGTCCAACGAGGTTGAAGTTGTGTTCCCGGTTACGAGACTCTACCGCGCGATCTTGTCGTAAAGCCGTACGTACTCGACACCCACATCGTCTTTCCACACGCCGAGCACATAGTCTCGACCGATCTCAAGGGGTCGGAAGCCCGGCGGCATCACGACCGGGCCAAGGCGATGACCTCGCTGATCGTAGACGGTCCATTGCGACTCGTCCGACGCAGCAACAAGCGGGTCGAACTCCTCCACCCAGAGCTTGCCGTCCTCGCCGAGAAGCAAGGACGCGAACGCCGGCATCGTGGACGGAAACGCCATGTCTTCGTACTGGCGACGCCAGCGATTACGAACCACCGGGTCTGCAACGCCGGCTAGCTGTCCATCTATCCACGCCTCGCGATCACTGGCACCGACCTCGCGCAGCGGAGGCGGCCGTCGGACGATGCGAACCAGTCTCCCCGTTTCGTCGTACGCTCGGATGTCGAAGGTGCCGGTGTTGCCAACGACGACGATCTTTCCGCCTGCGTCTCCCTCAAAGGTTTTGAGAAACGGCACGGGCACCGCGCGTAAGGACAGTTGACCCTCGGAAGCGCCTAGTCGCATAACGCGCTCGTCTCCCAGGAACTCATCCGCGATTGCAGTGGCCCGGCCATCTCGGTCGATCAAATAGAGCTGTGCGGTACTCTGGCTCGCCAGCAGCATCTCGCCTTCCTGAACTGGAGGAGGCGGCTCAGTGGGCCTGAGCGCTCGACGCGCAACGAGGGTGCCCGAATCAAGCCATCCGATCGGCGATAGCCTCGGTGCTCGCACCGAGATCCGACCGGTGTCGCCAGCCGGAGAAGCCAGCGAGGTGGTGCGCACCAATACACCGGTGGCAAGATACTCCGTCACCCGCTGAGACCAATGATCAAATGCGAGAAGGCTGTCCGCGGCCAGACGGCCAAGCTTCTGCAGCTGTTGAAACTCCCCCGGGGCGTCGCCGGGGCGACCTACCGAGTGAAGGAACTGGCCGCTCGCTCCAAAGAGCTTGATCTCGCTGCTCCCAGCGTTGGCGACCGCAATGGTACCGTCCTCGAGGCGAAGGGCGTCCACGACTTCATACAGGGCCGTCTCGTCTCCCGCAACCGTACCAACCTGGAGCAATGGCCGACCCGAAAGACGAAGCCCTTCGCCGTCACGCCAGACAGGCTTCCCGACGTCCAATACGATCTCTACGCCCGCGCTGTCGCGGGCGAACGCCGCGTCGATCGGGGCTTGGTCCTCGGATGAACACGAAGCTGCAGTGAGACTGACCGCGAGGGCCAATAGAAGCTGCAAGGATTCGCGGCCGGTCCGTGGGGTCCTTGCTGTCGAAAGCATATCAGCTCGGCGCGCCAGAGTCGTGTTCCCGAGGTGGGTCGCGTGGATCCCTAACGGAAACCATCGTCATCTCCAAAACCTCTTGGCCCGGCTGAATTCTGAACTCCACGACAGTGCCTGGTCGACCGGCCGAAATCGCTCTCGGCTGCCGACCATCGCGTCCGTTTACGGCTAGGACGAGATCGCCCGGCTGCAGTCCAGCCTCGTCGGCCGGGTAACCGCAAAACACCTGTCCCACACGGGGGTAACCACCGGGCTTGGGCAACGATCCCGATCCCCAGACCGTGGAAAAACCGAGCCAACCGGTACCGGGAAGGGCGATGCGCGTGCGCATCCGGGACACGCCCAAGGTTGAGTCGGGCCCAACGGGAACCTCCAACTCCGTGCAGGCGGTCTCGTGCACCTCCTGCCCTCGCAGGAGCGATGGTGTCCAACCGAGTGAAGCGAGCGCCAGCACGAGAAACAGCTGGCACCTCGCAAATCCACGGAAGAACATCTGTGTCTCCTGTTGAAGAATCTGTGGAGTATGACGAGCGACGTCGCTGTCATTGGGCGTTGAAAATGTCACACTTTCGGGCGTTGAAAATGTCACACTTGGGACGAGCGTCCGCGTAGGGAGCGAAGCGACCGGAGCGGGCGCTCGTTTCCGCCGTGCGAATGGGTTCATGGCCTACTTCCTTTCTGGGTTTGTTCCGCCTGGATAGCCCGCGAGGCCGTGGGGTGAATGGTCCTTGCGAGTTCGACGTGATGGCGGATTCGATAGCTGTTGCCTCTGATGTTGACGATGTGGCACTGGTGGAGCAGGCGATCCAGCAGGGCGGCGGCCATGACCTCGTCGTGCAGGATTTCTCCCCAGTGCTCGAAGCTCTTGTTCGACGTGAGCACCGTCGAGGCGTGCTCGTAGCGACGGTTGACCAGCTGAAAGAACAACGTTGCGCCCTGCCGGGTCACCGGAAGGTATCCGATCTCGTCCACCACCAGCAGCGCCGGATGGGTCAACGTCTTGAGACGCTGCTTCAGCCGTCCCGCGGCCTGAGCTTCCTCGAGGGAGTCGATCAGGCTGCTCAAGGTGCCATAATACACTCTTCGACCGCTCTCGGCCACCGCGATGGCCAAGCTGATCGCCAAATGGGTCTTGCCCACGCCCGGAGGACCCAGGAAGACCACGTCTCCTTGCGCTCGACGAACCCGAGTTCGTGGAGCGATTCGATCTGTTCGCGCTTGATCGACGGTTGGAAGCTGAAGTCGAACTCGGCGAGCGTCTTGATCGCCGGCAGCCGACTCGCCCGCATCGCCGTGGCCAACCGGCGACTGTTGCGTAACGTGATCTGGGCGGCCAGCAGCCGCTCGATCGACTCGGCGGCCGTGATCGAGCCGCCGTCCACGCCGGACAGCACTTCGTCCAACGCTTCCAAGGCTCCCGGCATCTTGAGGTCCGCCAGTTGGGCGGCGATGCGACCGCGACGAGAATCAGGTTTCATGGGACGCCTCCGCAATCTTCGCGTACTCGCAAAGCGGACGCCGCTCGACGTCCACCACGCGAGGCGCGGACGTGTCGCGAACCTTGGCGGGCAACGCCGCATACGCCTTGATCGAACGGTAAGGCGTTGGAGCCAAGGGCGTTAGGAATGGCTTCTCGGTCTCGTGACGATCGGCGGGCCGCTCCTTGAGCGTGCCGTGAACGCGGACGTTGGCCACCTGATCCATCCATTGACGGGCCCGTGCGTTCAGGTCGTCGTCCGATACGAACGGCCTTCCGTAGAAGAAGTTGTCGCGAATGTACCGAATCGGTCGTTCGACCTTCCCCTTCGTCTTCGCCCGATAGGGTTGGCAGGCCCGAATGCGGAAGCCCCAGTGCTTGCTGAACCGCAGGAACTCTCGATTCTCGATCAGCTCTCCCCCTTCATGACGCGCATCGCCCGTGACGACGGCCTTCATCTGATCGAACAGCAACTCCGCGGGCACGCCTCCGAAGTAGGAGAACGACGACTCCAGTCCCCGAATCACCACCGGCATCGTCTGCCGCTCGTAGAACCGCAACCAAATCAGCCTGGAATAGCCGAGGACGACGACGAGCGCGTGCCGCTTCCCCCACGGAAGCCGAAACTCGGCGAAGTCGACTTGTCCCTGGACCCCCGGATCCGTCTCGAACCTCCGGACCGCCTCCTCCGGCTCGTTCGACCGGACCCGTCGGGCGTACCGCTTCACTTGGTCGTAGCCTCCCGGGTATCCGGCGGCCCGAACTTCCTCGAACAAGCGCACGGCGCTCATCCGCGGATACTCGACCAAGCGCGCCCTGACGATCCCCTTGTACGGGTCCAGCTTCGACGGACGCCTGGGCCTCGGTCCATACGCCGTCGCCCGGTCCGCATCCCGATCAAGCTCGCCCGCCGCGATCCAGCGATACACCGTCCGTCTGCCGATCCCGATCCGGCGGGCGATCTCCGCCTTCTTCATCCCGTCCTTCACGTACCGCCGCAGAAGCACCCGCTCTTCCGTTCCAAACATCGCGCCCCCCATGTCGTAGAGAAACGCGAGAATACCGGTGTGGCGAGACGCGAGGATACCACTCTGGCCGATCACTGCCCACGGGGGACTCCTCCACTCCCAACCAGCCCCCGGGAGACCGCCCACGTGTGACATTTTCAGCGCCCAGAAGTGTGACATTTTCAATGCCCGCCAACAGCCGCACTACAGGTGGACGACGAGCTTGCTACGCGCAGCCTTTCGGCCGTCCTCGACGCGACCCCAACGGGACCGTTTCCATTTCACTGCGCCGCAGCACCGAAATGCCGGTGCGAATCACCCGGTCATACCGCTCGCATTTGCGACAGGAACCCAAATGAGCCAGCACCCGGATCCGCGTGAACGCGTCGATCCGACGGTCGCGGTAGTCCGAATAGAGGTCGAGAAACGACCGGCAGTTCACGGGAGCGTATGGCATGCATACCCATACCCGCGCCGCGCCCCGGATGTTCCAGCGACGCAGCCGCCTACTTGATCATGGGCGCGATGATTTGAGCGAAGCCGTTGCGGGCCCGGTTCAGCCGACTCTTGACGGTGCCCAGCGTGCAGCCCGTAATCTCGGCGATCTCGCCGTAGGTCTTGCCGTGCAGGTCTCGCAGAATAAAGACCTCACGGTGATGATCTGGCAACAGGGACACGGCTTCTTCGACCTTCTCGCGCAGGAACCTCTTCCGGTATAGGTCGTCCGGGCGCGTGGCCGGGTCTTCCCACTCCAACGGGCGCGAATCGGCGTCCCATTTTCTGGCCAGGGTCTGATAGAGCACCAGAGGATTGCGGGAACGGTTGCGCAGCTCGTTTTTCGCCAGGTTGCCGGCAATCGCGTAGATCCAGCTGGAGAACTTCCGGGTCTGGTCGAATCGCTCAAGATGCCGATACACGCGAACGAAGGCTTCCTGAGTCAGGTCTTCCGCTCGCTCGCGGTCGCCAATCATGCGACGGACGAAGTTCTGAAGGCGCCGGTCGTAGCGGCGTACGAGCTCGGTAAAGGCGCGCTGGTTGCCGGCGAGAATCCTGCGCACAAGCTGATTGTCCTCGAGCTCGGCAAGTCTCTCGAACGTCCGACTGCCGAGCCTGCGGTCAGCCAGCATCGGGGTCGCGGTTGCCATGATACCTCTCTGGAAGTTGGGGCGTCGACGTGACAACCCCACGCACGATGCGTGCCAATCGCGCGACCACCCAATTCACCGCGCCCGGGGGGCTGGCCCGTGGGCCAATCGCCATCGCCCGTCCCCGTGAGGTGACACCCGCTTGTGTCACATGGGCGACACCCCTGGCAACCCGTGCACGAGACCTGGCCGCAAGCGCACGGCAAAGAGGATCGCGACCACCGACTTGGCATCGGTGATTTCGCCGCGCCCGATCATCTCCACGGCGCGAGAAAGGGGCATGCGCTCGACTTCGATGAACTCGTCCCGATCGGTGCGACCAACGCCAGGGGCAAGGTCGAATGCCGCAAACAGATGGATCCGCTCGTTGGTGAACCCCGGAGTGGTGTAGATGGTCGTGAGCTTCGCGAGACGACCGGCGCGGTAGCCGGTCTCTTCTTCGAGCTCCCGGTGCGCGCACGCTTCCCAGGACTCGCCCGGCTCGACGATTCCGGCAGGCACTTCGTAGATCACGCCGCCGGCGGCATAGCGGTACTGCCGCAGCAGCAACACGTCCGGCGCCTTGCCGCCGTCCGGCTCCTCCAGGACGGGCAGGACGGCGGCGGCACCTCGGTGGCGCACCAGTTCCAGCTCGCCAACCGACCCGTCAGGGAAACGGACGCGGTCTACGCTGAGGTGAACCACCCTGCCGTCGTGAATCAGCCTGGACGATAACCGAGCGCGGCGATCCTCGCTCATGGCCGCGCGACCTTCCGGCTCATGGCGGCCCGCTCACCGATGCACGGTTACGGGGCCGATCTTCAAATCCTCCAGCCCGGGCGCCACGGCGTCCGCGTCGCCGACCACAACCGTGCACAGCTCGCCCGGCCGGACGTACGTCGCGGCCGCCGTCGCAGCCTGGTCGCGCGTCACCTCCCTGACCCTGTGCTGGTACGACTGATAGTAGTCGTCCGGCAGGTCGAACACCATCAACCCCGCAATTCGGGACGCAAGCTGCCCCGTGGTTGCCATGCGCAGCGGGAAGACCCCCGCGAGATAGCTGGTCGCGGCCTGCACCTCCTCGCCCGTCGGGCCCGACTCGGCAATCGCTTCGATTTCCTGGACGATCTCGCGCACCGCGGCGGCCGTCGCCGCGTTGTCGACCGCCGTGGACACGACGAAGGGGCCGCGCCCCCGACGAGCGGCGAATGAAGAGCGGACGCCGTAGGTGAAGCCGTGGCGCTCGCGCAGATTGAGATTGAGACGCGACGAGAAGGACCCGCCCAGCACGAGATTCACCACGTTCAGCGCGAGGTAGTCCTCGATGCAGCGGGAAACCCCCACGTGGCCCACGCGAATCTCGGATTGCACCGAACCCGGACGATGCACGACGTGGACCCGGCGCCCGCGTCCTTCGTCCTGAATCGCCGGTGCGGGCGAAGCCCCGACGGCCCCGCCCCAGTCGGCGAACTCTCGCTCCACCAGCTCGATCGCTTCGGCGGTCTCGACGTCGCCGACGATCACCACCCCCGCCTGGGGCGGTCCATATCGGTTCGCCACGAACTCGTGGGCGTCGTCGGGCGTGACCGTGCCCAGGGTCGCTTCGGTGCCCGCCACGGGCCGCGCGTACGCGTCGCCCGTCCGGTAGACGAAACGCGCGTGCGAATCGGTCGCCAGCGACGCGGGATCCATGCTGCGATGTACGGCGGTGGCCGTTCGCTGCGACCGGTAGCGGTCGAACTCCGCCGCTTCGAAACTGGGCGACCGCACCATCTCGGCCAGCAGCGGCATGGCGTCGCCGAGATGTTCCGCCAGACACGAAACCGCGACGGTCGTGGAATCCCACCCGGTCATGGCTCCGAAGCTGGCGCCGATGTCTTCGAGTCGCCGGGCCAGGTCGGTGCTGGAGCGTTGCGTGGTCCCGCCTTCGAGCGCATCGCCGGTCAGGACCGCTAAGCCATCGAGCCCGTCGGGCACCGTGGTCTCGCCCGCGCGCAGCACGATCATGGCGGTGACGAGCTTGAACGGCAGCATGTGCGCGACGCGCACTTCCATGGCATTGCCGAGCCGCGCGCCCGCCACCGGCGGGAAGCGGTACGGCCGCACCGGGCCGGGTTCGGGCGGCGCGTCGCGCTGAATCACGATCTGTCCTGTGGCAAGTAGCTGACGATGGCGCGGTTGTCGGCGCGCAAGTAATCGCGGCTCCAGCGCCGCGCCTCTGCGACGGACACTTGCCGCATGCGGCCCAGATCGGCGTTCAGACGGGCTGGGTCGCCGAACAGCGTGGCGTACATCGACAGGAGATCGGCGCGCGTGGACGCCTGTTGCAGCGCCCTCAACGTGCGCGTCTCGGCTCCCGTCACCGCCCGTGCGATCTCGTGTTCGGCAAGGGTCGCCGCGTCCTCAATCTCGCGGGTCAGGGCGGCTTCCAGATCGTCCGCGTCCGTGTGGGGAAAGCCCGTGGCGACGACCAGAAAGATGGTGGCGCCGGACGTGAGCGGAAGCAGATGGCAGGACGCGGACTTGGCAATTTGCCGCCGCACCAGGCGATCGTAGAGGCGCGAGCACCGGCCCGTGCCGAGGCAGTGCGCCACCACCTCGCCCGCGTAGAACTCGTCGGTGGTGAACGGAGGCACGCGGGCGGCGACATAGAGCCGGGGCAGGGGCACGGCGGCGGAAACGCCGTCTCGCAGGGTGCTCCCGGTGGAAAAGGCAATGCGCTCGTCGCCGACGGGGGGCGGCGGGGGCGGCCCCGCCGGGATGGCGTCGAAGAAATGCGCGACCCGGTCCAGCGCGCGACCAGGCTCGAAGTCGCCGCAGATCGACAGCACGGCGTTGTTGGGAACGTAGTACGTGGCGAAGAACTCGCGCACGTCGTGCAGCGTGGCGGCCGAGATGTCCTCTGCCGCGCCGATGACCGTGTGATGGTACGGATGGCTCGCCGGGAACAACATGGCCTGCATCCGCTCGTCCCAGTCGCCGTAGGGCTGGTTTTCGTAACGCTCCTTGCGCTCGTTGAGAACCACGTCGCGCTGGTTTTCCAACTTCTCCTGGTTCATCGACGGCAGCATCCATCCCATCCTGTCGGATTCCAGCCACAGAGCCAGATCCAGATGGTGGGAAGGCACGGTCTCGAAATAGTTGGTGCGGTCGAACCAAGTCGTGGCGTTGGCCGACCCGCCTACCTGCTCGATGTGACGAAAATGGCCATTCTTGGGCACATGGGCGGACCCCTGAAACATCATGTGCTCGAACAGATGGGCGAAGCCGGTGCGGCCGGGTGATTCGTTCCGCGACCCCACCCCGTACCACAGGTTCACGCTAACGACCGGCGTGGTGTCGTCGGGCGCCAGGATCACTCTCAACCCGTTGGCAAGCTTGTGCTCTTCGATTGTGATCATTCCACGCGCGCTCCCGTGTTGCCATATTCGGTATGGACGCTACCCGCATTGGGTATGGACGCTACCCGAAGTTGACGACATTCACAACCGACGAGGAGCCGAATCGGTGGGTTTCATTCCGTTTCAAATGGAGCGATGGCAGTCGACCTACGAACACAGCGTGGACCACAACCTTTCGGAGAGCGGGGTTGATCCGCTGAAGGTGGGCGAGCTGCTCGAGTTTGCGGAGCCGCGCGCGGACATTTCGCAGGTTTGGCTGGGGTACAGCCAGTCCAACGGCACGGACGAGCTGCGCGCGCGGATCGCATCTTTGCACCCAGGGGCAACCGACCGATCGGTGCTCGTTACCATTGGCGGTGCCGAAGCCAATTTCGTGGGGTTCTGGGAACTGGCCGGGGCGGGTCGGCCGGCGGCGGTCATGCTGCCCAACTACATGCAGGTGCCCGGCCTGCTCGCGAACTTCGACGGAGGGGCCATTCCGTTTCATCTGCGCGAGGAAGCGGGATGGCGTCCCGATCTCGATCAGCTCGAATCGGCGTTGAAGCAGGGCGCGGGTTTCATTCTGGTCACGCACCCCAACAATCCGACGGGCGTTGCGCTCACCGCTGCCGAAATGGACGACATCGTGGGGTTGGCCGACAGGCACGGCGCCTGGATCCTGTCCGACGAGGTGTACCGCGGGGCCGAAGTGGGCACCGAGCCGGTCGACTCGTTCTGGGGACGCTACGACAAGGTTCTGGTCACCAATTCGCTTTCCAAGGCGTACGGGCTGCCCGGGTTGCGGCTGGGCTGGGTGGTGGGACCGGACGAAGTCGTCGAACGTCTGTGGGCGCGCACCGACTACACGACCATTGCGCCGCCGTCCGTTTCCGACGCGCTGGCCACGATTGCGCTGTCTGCCGAAGTCAGACCCAAAATCCTGAACCGCACGCGAGGGATTATCCGTCGCAATTTGGCTTTGTTGGCCGAGTGGGTGGGGTCGAGCAATGGGATGCTGAGTTTCACGCCGCCCGATGCGGGGGCGATCTCCATGATTCGATACCGCGCCGAAATGGGCTCAGCGGAGCTTGCGGAACGCCTGCGGGTTCAACGCAGCCTGCTGATCGTGCCTGGCGCGCATTTCGGCATTGAGCACACCATGCGTTTGGGCTTCGGCCCGCCCGCAGAAGAGCTGCAAGAGGGGTTGGAACGGCTTGGTTCGGCGCTTGCGGCCATTGCCTGACGCCGCTTGCGGTCATTGCCTGACGCTAACTCTTGCCCGACGCCCGCCAACTATTGCGTGACGCCCACCTCGACAATGCAATCCGGTTGGTCGTAGCCGGCGCGATTGACGGCTCTCGACACGGCATGGAGCTGTAGCTCGGGCGGCTCGGCTGCGAGCAGGATGGCAGTGAGGCACGACGGCACCGTGCCTGGAGCGAGCCAGTCGTCCTGCGCCGCTTGAGGCACGACGACCGGAACGCGGTGGTGCAGCCAGCACATTGACGACGGGGCGTCGCGGGTGAGAATGGCGAAGGTAGCGATCCGCGCGCCGTCGGGCGCCGATGAGAACGACCAGATGCCCGCCATGGCAAACAGCGATGCTTGCGGCCGATGAATCCACCACGGCTGCTTCCCCGACGGTCGCGACTGCCATTCGTAGAAGCCGTCGGTCGGTACCAGGCACCGCCTCGTGCCGAACGCCTCTCGGAACGCGCCGCGGGCGACCGTCTCGGCACGCACGTTGATCACGCGGCCCCCCTTGCGCTTGGCCCGGCGTCGGTGCAGCCCCCACCGCATCGGCCCGGCGCGTCGCCCGCCCGGTGCCGCGATCACAACCGGCGCCGCCTCGGTGGGCGCGATGTTGTAGCGGGCGCGGTGGTCGGCGCGAATCGGCTCGACATCGGCTGCGAACGCCGCGCCGATGGCCTCGGCGTCGCCCGTCAGCGTGTAGCGGCCGCACATTTACGGCGCCCTTGTCAGCGCGGTGAAGCGGCGGCGTGGGCCAGGGCGGGCCGTGCCTTCTCGCGACGTTGTTCCACCTCCCGGACGACGAAGAAGCCGTCGTCGCCGAGCTCCTGGTAGAGCGGCATGAGCAATCTGCCGGAATGGGGCGCCGGCACCTCGCCGTGGCGGTCGTCGCCCACGATCTCGCCCGCGCGAATGCGCTGGAAGTTGCGGAATCCGGGTCGGGTCCGGTAGCGATCTTCGGGCGCAACCGGATGGCGGTGTACGGTCGTGAAGACCTTGGAGAGCTTGCGCCGCGCAGCCCGCATGACCCGATGCCCGTGGTCCGCTTCGGGAACGGCGGCCTCGGGCAACAATCTCGCCGCACGCATCGCGAGCCAAATCGCGGCGCGGGCCCTGGTCACCGCGTACGCCTCGCGATGCTGACCGCACTCGCAGGCCGTGGTCGTGTAGCCCAGCTGGTCGAGGTAGCCGAGCAGGGTGCCTTCGAGGTGTTCGCTCAGCCCGAGCACGAGCGGCACGGGAATTTCCATCGCGAAACGGCGGTTGCGGGGCAGGTCGGCGGTCGTGGTGAACGTGCCGCCGCGACCGGAGGTCGTATGCAGATCCAGCACGTGCACCGGGCCTCGTCGCCGGGCCGCCACCCAGTCCAGGATGCGGCGCATTCTTGCCATTTCCGCGTCTTCGGGCGCTGCGCCGGGCGGGGGTCCCTCGCCGTTGCCCTGCGCGGTGAGGGCGATTCTCGCTCGGCCCGGGATCCAGGCTCGGTTCATGTCGTACGACAGGAAGCGCCGGTCCGCCGCGACGGCCTGCATGTTGCCGACGACGGCCACGAAATCGCCCGCCATCGCGGCCCGGCGGGCCCGGATCGGGCCGATCAGGGCTTCGAGCGCCCGCACGCCGGCGGGCTCGTTGCCGTGCAACCCGCCGATACAAAGCAGCAGCGGACCATGCGTGCGCCCCCGAACCCACCCGATGACGCCGTTCTCGGGATCGGCGGCCTGTTCCCCGGCTGTGCACTCCGCGTTCGAGCTCGTCATCAATCTCCCTGCAAGCGCTCTTCCAAGAGGTGATACGCCATCGGCATGAAGTCGGTCTCGCTCACCAGTCCGACGAGTTGTTCGTCCTTGATCACCGGCAGCGCCGACACTTTCTTCTCGCGCATGATGCGAATGGCTTCGAGCGTCGTGGTCTCGGGCGATATGGTCACCGGATCGCGCACCATGATGTCGCTGATCGGCATGTTGTCGGCTTCGATCAGGGTCCGACCTTCGGCCATGAGTCGCAGCATCGAGCGATACGAAACCACCCCGACCAGGCGGTGATCGTTGTCTTCTATCAATACGTGTCGGATCTGGCGAAAGTCCATCAGGTAGGCGACGAGCTCCACCAGCTCGTTCTGGTTGACCGTGGTCAACGAGGTGGTCATGTAGTGCTCAACGCGCATGTAATGATGCTTCCACCCTCCGGCTTCCTGGATCTCGGCGGGTCCCCAGCGCGCCACCGGGGTCCCTTCCACCTGTTGACGGACGGTGGCGGCGGTGATTGCGGCCAACCTCTCGGCGCGGGTCCCGCTCTTCTTGAGCTTGCTGAGCGAGCGCAGCGCCCATGACGCGCCCGTCACGCCGGCGCTCACGCGCTCCTCGACGACGCCCAGATACTTGGCCACGTCCGCAGCGTCGATCGGATACTGAGCCAGGCCTTCTTCGGCCAGCGGAAGCAGCGTCTCCATGATCAGGCGGTCGCTTGGCGCCGTCTTTCCGTCCAGCCACGTCATGCCCGACCCCAGTCCCAGCCGGCACGCGCCGAGAAAGTTGCTCTTGGCGTCGTCGAAGTCCAATCGTTCGGTAAGGTCGGGGTATTTGCGGGCCATTCCCAGCACGGCGCCGATCCAGAACACCGCGTTGGCGACTTCGTCCAGGGTCGTGGGGCCCGACGGAAGCACGCGACACTCGATGCGAAGATGAGGCTTGCCCTTCGAAATGCCGTAGCAGGGTCGGTTCCAACGGTATACCGTACCGTTGAACAGGTTCAGCGCCGCCAACTTCGGCACGCCCCCCTCGTCCAGCACACGGAGCGGGTCCTCGTCGACCGGCATGGCCAGCAGAACGCGGAATGCAGCCAGATCTTCCTGAAAGAGCTCCACGACCGAGTGTTGCAGCCAGCTGCCGCCAAATCGCACGCGCGCGTTCATCTCGCGCAGGTGGAGGTCGGCGCTGCGCGTGTCCAGCGACTGCTGAAACAGCGCGATCCGCGTCTCCGCCCACAGTCGCCTGCCGAACAGCAGCGGCGAGTTCACGCACGCCGCGAGCACCGGTCCAGTTACGGCCTGCGCAACGTTGTAGAAGTGGGCGAATTCCTCGGCCGACACCTGCAGATGGACCTGGAAGCTGGTGTTGCACGCCTCGAGCATGACCGAGTCGTGCTGGATCATGAGCTCGTCGGTGCCCCGGATACGCAGGCGGAAGGCACCGCCGCCCGCCTGGTTCATGGCGTCGTTCAGCGCGTAGTAGCGGGCTCGGGGCGTGATGTTTTCGAGCGACAGATCGGATTTCGTGAGCGTGGGCAGGATGCCGGTCAGCATGACTTCGGAGCCGTGACGACGGGCTGCCTCCCGCACGCGCTGAACATAGTCGTCAAGTTCCGTCTGCATGGCCGAAAAGCAGGCTCCGGCCAGGACGCGCGGCGACAGATTGGCTTCGAGGTTGAAGCGGGCGAGCTCCGTGGTGAAGGGATCGTCGTCAAGGTCTTCCAGCACCTCGACCGCGAGCGGCGAAGGGCGCCAAGCCTCGTCGACGAGGAACATCTCCTGCTCGGCGCCGAAGCGTCGGATGCCGGACTCGATGAGCCCTTCCTGCAGCAGCCGCTCCATTGCCAACAAGTCCCGCAGCAAGGTCCGAGTGAATGCTCGAATCGCTTCCGGGGACGTCTCTGGCGCGAGATCTACGCCCATGTTCTTCTCCTCCGATCCGTCACGGCGAGGCGGCCGGCAGAATCCGTTCCTGCAGGGCCGTCCAGCTCGACATTTCCGGGCGCTGGTGCAGCGTCCAACCGTTGAACACCGAGATCAGGTCGTACTCGGGAACCACATGGAGGAATTGTCCTCCGTACCCGTTGCCGGCAAAGATCTCGGTCCGACCGTCCGCATGCGCCGGCACCCACCACTGATATCCGTACCCCGAATCGGCGTCGTCGAACGGCACCACCGGCGACGTGGACGCGCGCACCCACGCGCTCGACACGACCTGTTGCCCGTCCCACTGTCCGTCGCGCAGCATGAGGTAGCCGATCCGCGCCAGGTCGTGCGTGGAAAGATAGAGACCGCCCTCCGAGTCCGTCTCTCCGTCCGGCGTGACCTTCCAGTAGTACTCGTCAATCCCCAAGGGGGCAAAGAGCCGCTCCTCGGCCCACCGGTCAATCCGCATGCCGGTGGCCTCGCGAACGAGCTTGCCAAGCAGTACGCTGACGCCGTCGTTGTAGTCGAACCGGGTGCCCGGATCAATCGCCATGGGACGAGACACGGCGTAATCGATCCAGGCGTCGCTTGCTTCGAGCTCCACGGTCGGGTGCGTGGGGTCGTCGTAGGTCTGGCCCGGCGTGGCCCAATCGATGCCGCTGCGCATGGTGAGAAAGTCCTCGATTGTGGCGGCCGCGCGTCGGGGCTCGGTCAAGTCCACGCCGTACGACTGAAACCAGGGCCAGACGGGCGCGTCGACGGCGGGCACGTGTCCCTCGTCGACCGCAATCCCCAATGCAACCGACATCACGCTCTTCGTGACCGACTGCAACGAATGCAGGTCCGTGTCGCGGTAGTACGGGTGCCATGCGGGATGATCGTAGTTGTACTGGTGGCTGGTCGTGTCCTCCTGCTGAACCAGGAGCTCGGCGTAGGTCTGCGCGTGATCCCAGCGGCGGTCGGCGATGATGCGACCGTTGCGAATCAGGAGGAACTGGTCGATGAGCCCGTAGCGCCCCTCGTCGATGTCTTCGATCAGGGCACCAATGGCGGCGGGGTCCACGCCTTCCGCTTCCGGCGTGGACACCGGCCACTCGGCGCCGGGCCAGGGGGCGCCGGGCAAAGGGGCATCGGGCGTGGTGCACGCCGCCGCGAGGAAGACGAGCGCCGCCAGGGCCAGGCGTTGCGAGAATTCAGCGAAACGTCGCGATTTCATGGAGAGGCTTCTTGGTGATCACAGGTACGCGCGCGTCGTCGGCAGGGTGACCGACGACCAGAATCAGGAACGGCCGTTCGTTCGGGGGACGCTCCAGTATGTCGTTCAGGAACTTCATTGGCGAGGGCGTGTGCGTAAGCGTGGCGAGTCCGGCGCGGTGCAACCCCGTGATCAACATGCCCGTAGCGATCCCCACGCTTTCCTGCACGTAGTAGTTCTTCACCTTCCGGCCGTCGGCGCGAACCCGATAGCGCTCGGCGAAGACGACCACGAGGAACGGCGCCGTTTCCAGGAATGGCTTGTGTTCGTCGGTACCGAGAGCCGCCAGCGCGTCGAGCCACTCCTGCGGCGCGCCGCCCTGGTAGAACGCCCGCTCCTCTTCTTCCGCCGCCACGCGGATTCGCGACTTCAGTTCCGGGTCGGACACGACGACAAAGTGCCACGGTTGATGGTTCGCCCCGTTGGGCGCGGTGCCCGCGGCGCGAATGCTCTCCTCGATCGCCTCGCGTGGAACCGGGCGGACGCTGAACTCGCGCACCGTGCGTCGCTGGGCGAGCTCCTCGCGGAAGCTCCGTGCCCGGCGCACCATGTCGGCGGGCGAATACCCGGGGCGGTAGTCGAGCGGAACGTAGCGTGGCCGGGGCTGACGCGTCATCCGCCGGGCCCGCGTTGGAGCCTGAGGAATGCGCTTACCATGCCGCCGGCCCCACCGATTTGTGCCGCCGCGCAAGAGGGGGGCACGCCCAGGTACCGGGCAAGAAAGTCCACGTTTACCAGCCCCACCACTTCATCGTCCGAGAGTGCGATGTCGCGCCACTGCGAGGCGGGGCGCTCGTTGAAACGGTCGTACACCCCCGTCAGCGGACCACGCGGACCATCGAACGGCACGTGGAAGTCGCCGGCGTGGAGCTCGAACCGCGTCGCGATCGACATCCAGTCTTCCTGGCTGCTCCAAAGCGCGACCACGACGTCTGCCGACACGCCAGCGCGTCCGGCAACGAAGAGGACCACCGGAATCTCGCCGGGGGAGAGATTCCACCGTCGCAAGACTTCAAGTTCGCTGTACGGGAAGCCGTAATGCTCGCCGACGGCCTGCAAATACTCTACCACGGCGGCCTCGCCGGCGGTCTGGGCTCGGAGCGCCGCTGGTCCCGACAGCAACAGGATCGCAACGGCAATGGAGAATCTCGGCACGGTCCGCATATTGGACGCCTCCCGGCTGGTCAATTGCGTCCGAGCGCCCGGTCGGCAACTCGGTGGGCGGCCACGGCGGGAGAGACGCGCAGCTCGTCCGCGGTGCGAAAGATGTCCGTGAGCGACTTGGCAACCCGTCGTCGCACCTCGCGCGTGACCTCGTCCACTTCGCGAATCCCTCTCTCCATTAGTCCGAACGCCATGGCGCCGCCGCCGTTAATGACGAAATCGGGCGCGTAAAGGATGTCGCGCGCGCGCAGCTCGTCGGCACGCTCGCGACTATCGAGCTGGTTGTTGGCCGAACCCGCCACCACTCTACAGCGCAGCTTGGGGAGCGTCCACCGGTTGACCGTGGATCCAACGGCGCACGGCGCATATACGTCGCACTCGGTATGGTGTACCGTTTCGGCGTCGACTGCAATCCCCCCGCATTCTTCCGCCACTGCGCGGGCGCGCCGCGCGTTCAGGTCCGCCGTGACCACCCGCGCACCCGATTCGGCCAGCAGCAGAGCCAGGCGCCTACCCACATTGCCGACGCCTTGCACGAGCACGGACCTGCCCGCCAAGTCGGCGTCGCCGTCCAGGTGCGCGAGGCAGGCCGCAATCCCCGCGTGCACGCCAGCGGCCGTGAACGGCCCGGGGTCGGGTGGACCGCTACCTGAGTCGGAACCCGCAACCGCCGACGTGAGGTTGGCCAGGAACGCCATGTCCTCGGGCGTTGTGCCCATGTCCTCGCCTACGCCGTAAGCGCCCCCGAGACCGTTCAGCACGTTGGCGAAATGCGTGAGGAGCGCGCGCCTCTGGGTGCCGGAGATGGATCCCGGCACGGCCAGCACCGACTTGCCGCCGCCGTACTCGAACCCCATGGCGGCCCATTTGTAGGTCATCCCTTCGGCCAAACGCATGGCGTCGCGCAGCGCGGAAGCCGGCGAATCGTAGCGCTTCAGTCGACATCCACCCGTCGGGCGTCCCAGCGTGGCGTCGTGAAGCGCGACGAAGATCCAGGTCTCGGTGCCGGGGTGGAACGACGTCGCGACCGCCAATCCGTCCCAGTCCTGGGTCAGGGATTCGATCGTCAAGTTCACGCGGGTCGTCTCTTCATGCAGGCTTTCGTCGGCTGTTGCAGGGTTCGTTCCGGGTGATGGAATTCCACCGTTCGCAAGGAATGATATACATTTTGACGATGGGGAAGACACCGAGCAGACGAATGGCCCCGTCGTGGGACGGCGACGGCCAACGTTAGGCGGGCATGAAATGGAATGGATTTCGAGTCCCGAAGCGTGGATTGCGTTTGCGACCCTGGCGGTCCTGGAGATCGTGCTGGGGATCGACAACATCATCTTCATCTCGATCCTGGCGGACAAGCTGCCCGAGGAGCAGCAACCCTCCGCCCGCAGAAACGGGCTGATTCTGGCCATGGTGACCCGTTTGGCGCTGCTGGGCACCATTTCTCTCATCATGCAGCTGACGGCGCCGCTGTTCACCACCTTCGGGCACGGTTTCTCGGGTCGCGACCTTATTCTGATTGGGGGTGGGCTGTTCCTGCTTACCAAAGCCACCCGCGAGATCCATCACCGGTTGGAGGGCGACGAGGCGGCGGCTGGTCAGGCCCGAGGCGCTACCTACGGCGTCGTGCTCGTGCAGATTGCGGTGATGGACATCGTGTTCTCGCTCGATTCGGTGATCACCGCGGTTGGCTTGGCGGACGATTTCATGGTCATGGCGTCGGCAATCGTGCTGGCAGTGGTGGTCATGCTGATTGCCGCGACGACCGTTTCGGAATTCGTGAACAATCACCCCACGGTGAAAATGCTCGCGCTGAGCTTCCTGCTGTTGCTGGGAATGACGCTGGTGGCGGAAGGATTCGGCCAGCACATCCCGAAAGGCTACATGTACTTCGCGATGGCCTTCTCGGTCTTCGTCGAAGCGCTCAACTTGCGCGCGCGGTCGCGAAGCAAGCCGATCCAGCTGCGCATGGCGCCGAGCCACCCGGACGCACCCCGAAAGTCCGCGGAACCGCCCACCGAATGAGCCGCCAAGTACGCCCGAGAGGATTCGAACCTCTGGCCTCTGCCTCCGGAGGGCAGCGCTCTATCCAGCTGAGCTACGGGCGCAAACGTCCCAGTAATAATCGGCCGTCGTCCGCCTCGGGTCAACCCCGGCGGAGGCGCCAGGGGGACGGGCGTCATAAGCCGAGTTCTGTCGCGCGCCCGATTGGCGGCTGGGATCATTTATCTGGGACCCGGATTGCTCCGGGCCTCAAGCGGCCTACCCGGGACTCGGACGGGGCAGGCAACCCCTCGTCCCCTATTTGGCCTTGCTCCGGATGGGGTTTACCATGCGACCCCTGTTGCCAGCGGCCCGGTGCGCTCTTACCGCACCCTTTCACCCTTGCCTGTGCCTCTCGCACTGAGCGGCCATCGGCGGTCTGCTCTCTGCGGCACTTTCCGTCGCCTCGCGGCGCCCGGGCGTTACCCGGCATCCTGCCTTGCGGAGCTCGGACTTTCCTCCGCGCGGTGAACCAGCGGCTCCCGGCGGCGATCCCTCGGCCCGTCCCCCTGGACTCCACGCAAGTTGTCGCCAAGTCGCGGGTCTGCGCCAGTCCCGTTCGCCATGGCGCGTGCGGGGGATTCTGCCCGTCTTCCACCGGACCAACCCGCCCGAAGCGCCGGTCGATCGGTGGCTTTCTCGGGAACATCTGTTTCCGTAATCCTTGTAAATCATATCGCAGTATGGTAATATATGTTTAGGCGCTCAAGGAAACGAATGGCCTGGCGGAATCCGCCGATTCAGTTTGACGGACACCAGAACAGGAGGACAGGACGCGTGACAATGCAGCCCCGTTCAATCCAGTCGCGAATGGTTACTACGACGTTCCTGGCATTGGCGATGCTGGGATCGACACTCACCGGAACGCTTCCGGCCAGGGCTTCCGCGCAGGCGCGCGCGTCCCAGGAGGCCGAGGCGCAGCCAACCGTCATCTACCTCGTCCGCCACGCCGAACGGGCCGAAGACGGCACCGATGACCCGGCTCTCTCCCTGGCAGGCCGAATTCGGGTCCAGGTATTGCGTCAGATGCTGGCCGAAGCCGGGGTCACGCGGGTGCATACGACCGACTGGAAGCGTACTCGGGACACGGCGCGACCGCTGGCGGAGCACATGGGGGTGGATGCGTCCATTTACGACGCCACGGACTTGCGAACGTTCGCGTCTCAGCTGAAAGAGAGTCCTGGCCGGCATCTGGTGGTGGGCCACAGCAATACGACTCCGCAACTCGTCGAAGCGCTCGGGGGCGATCCCATGGGAGCCATTGCCGAAATGGAGTACGACCGCCTCTACGTGGTCGTGATCCCGCCCGGCGGCCGGACTTCGGTGACCACGCTGCTCCGATTCGGCGAACCGTACATGGCCGAATCGGACTATGCGCTCCGGTCGGGCGTGGAGTAGCGGCCATGGGTCGATACCTAACCGAGTTCGTCGGCGCTTTTTTCCTGGTTCTCACCATCGGCTTGACCGTCGTGCAGGGAGTGGCGGTGGCTCCGCTCGCGATTGGCGCCGCGCTGATGGTGATGGTCTACATGGGCGGTCACATTTCGGGAGCGCACTACAACCCGGCGATCAGCGTCGCCATGGTGCTGCGCGGCGAGCTGCACCGCAGGGATCTCGTTCCCTATGTCGTCATGCAGATCGCCGGAGCCGCTGCGGCCGCCGCGGTCGTCCGAGGCCTGACCGGCAGCTTCCTGACCGTGGCTCCGGGCCCCGACGTGTCGGCGCTCGTCGCCCTGGGCGCCGAAGTGCTCTTCGCATTCGCGCTGGCACTCGTGATTCTGAACGTCGCGACCTCGCCGCATACGCGCGGCAATTCGTACTACGGCCTGGCAATCGGACTAACCGTAATGACGGGGGCCTTCGCGGTGGGAGGGATTTCCGGCGGGGCGTTCAATCCCGCGGTCGGCACCGGCCCGATTCTGGTCGCACTTGCAGGCGGGGGGTCGATTGGCGACCTGTGGATTTACTGGGTGGGACCGGTGGCCGGGGCGGCGCTCGCCGTGCCGGTGTATGGCATGCAGCATCGGGGGAAGTAGGGGGGCTGGGAGGAGTAACGGGGTAGCGTCGTAGGGCGATGATTCCAGCGCAATAGCGATGAAGGAGATCTGCATGGGAGAATCGGCAGATTCGCTCATTCGTGAAGGGTATCTGGCGCGGCGCAAGGATCGTAGCGAAGACGCGCTTCGTCACTTCAAGCAGGCCGTGTCCCTGAGCCGGGCAAGCGGCGCCAGATGGGATTTGATTCGTGCCCTGCGCGGCGAGGGGCAGATCGAGCGCGACTTGGGGTGCCACACCGCCGCATTGCCCCTCTACGAAGAAGCTCTTGCGCTGTGCCGTCAAGAAGGCGATCCCGCGTCCATTGCCAACGCCGTCCGCCATCTGGGAGACGTCCATCAGGATTTGGGAAGTTTGGACTCGGCCGAACTCTGCTTCGAAGAGGCTCTGGTCCTTTATCGCGGCCAGGAAGGGACGCCGCCGCTACTGCTGGCCAATGCCATTCGGCCGACGGCCATCCTCAAAGGCACCCAGGGCAAGACGGAAGAGGCAATCCGTCTGTGGAAACAAGCGAAAGCTCTCTACGAGGAAGCCGGCATAGCCGAGGGCGTCGCCGAATGCGCCGACGCGCTAGAATGTCTTTCGACCTGAGAGCGGCGCTTCTGTACGCGTCAGGACGCCTCCCACGGCAACTCCCCCGCTCACCAAACCGTCTCGTAACCGTCCGCGGCCAAATCCCACCGTGACCCGTAGACGTGAAGCGTGTTGGTGGGGACCCCCGCGTTAACCAGCTGGCCCCCTGCATGGGTCCACGCGAGGACGCTCCCTTCCAGGTTGAGGACCTCGACGCCCAGCCCCTTCATCTGCTGCGCGTAGTCGGCGCTGCGACGCCCGATCGTGCAGTAGACCACGACCGTGGGACCGTGGGAACCGGGCGACGCCACAAGTTTCGGCAACCGGGACTCGAAGTCGGCCCGCGTGATCGCCCCGGGTAACATCGAGACCTCACGCTCCTGGGCGGTCCGCACGTCTACGAGGATGAACGCTTCCGCGCCCACACGGTCGCGCAGCTCTGGCGCCGAGATGGTCGCCACGTCGGGGTAGTCTTCCCGAATCCCCTGCACCATCCGTTGCATGGCGATGCGCCGCGCCGCCTCCGTATCGGTGGACTGCGCGGTAGCGAGGTCCGGCGCAAACGACCAAGCCATACCGGCAATGCCCACCGTCAGGGCGAACCCGCACAAGGGGGGCACCGCCCGCACCGCCATTCCCCGCATCATACCGGCCGGAAGAGGTCGTTGACGCCCACGACCTGGAACCCCTCGCGGGCCAACAGCGAAGCCGCCGCCGAGGCCCGGGCGCCGCTTAAGCAATGCACCAACAGCTGATCGTCGCGGGAAAGCTCGTCGAGTCTGCTGGCCAATCTCGTGTGAGCGATGTTGTATGCGCCGTCGACGTGGCGCGCGGCGAATTCGGCTGGCTGACGCACGTCGAGCACCTGCACGTGGGCTTGCGAGCGTCGGCGGTGCACTTCGCCGAAGTCAATTTGTTCGATATGGGCCAGCTCCCCGCCCGCTCGCTCCATCTCGAACAGGGCTTCCGGCGGCGCCCACCCGACCACCCGATCGATCCCGATGCGCACCAAGTCGCGCACGGCCTCGTCCACCGCGCCCTCGTTGCAAATCAGCACGATGTCCAGGTGCGGGTCCACGTAGCACCCGGTAATCGTGGGGAAGGACTTGTTGAGAGGCGCGTAAATCGAACCGGGGACGTGCCGCGCGTAGTACCCTACCCTGTCCATCCGCGTATCGATTACGATCGCGTTGGGGTCCGCGGCACGCTCGTTGAGATCAATCCCCGACAGCTTTCGCGGCTGCGGCAGCGGCCCGAGCAGCGCGGGACCTCGCCGGTTCTCGTGCTTCATGCGACCGAAATAGAGCGGTGGATCGGATTGCCCGTCGAGTATGTAGTCGACGAAGGCGTCTTCGCCTTTCCGCACCGCCGCCAGAGCCGGACTGAAGCGCTTTTCGTACCCGGCCGTGGTGTCCGGGATCGCGCCGAGGGCTTTGCCGCAGGCGCTTCCTGCCCCGTGACCGGGCCAAATCCGCAGATAGTCGGGCAGGTCGAAGACGCCGCGCGCGGAGCCGTAGAGCCGTCGCGCCGAAGGCTCCATGGCTCCCGACTGGCCCGCAGCCGATTCAAGGAGGTCGGGACGACCCAGATCGCCTACGAACACGAAATCGCCCGACACCATGCCCATGGGCTCGGTGGCTCCAGCGCCCCGGTCGGTGATCAGGAAGCTGATGTGCTCAGGCGTGTGGCCGGGCGTGTGCACGGCCCGAAAGTCGATGCCCCCGAGCGCGAAGTGATCGCCGTCGCGCAACAGGGTGACCAACTCGCGCCCCGCGGCCCACTCGTACTGCCACTCCGGGCCACCTTCGCCGGATAGGTAGGCCCTGCATCCGTAGCGCTCGACGAGCTCGAGGCAGCCCGAAAGAAAATCCGCGTGAATGTGGGTTTCGGTTGCTGCGACGATTCGGAGACCCTCCTGGCGGGCGATCGCCACATAACGGTCGACATCGCGCTGAGGGTCGATGATCACTGCTTGTCCGGTGCGCTGACAACCGGCCAAGTAGGCGTGCTGGGCCAGCTTCCGGTCAACGATCTGTCTGAAGAACATGGGGCTTTCCTAACGGAACGGGACGCCTCGCTGTCAAGGATACGGAACCTGGAGCCACTCCAGGGGCCGCAAACCGCACATCTTGCCAACAATTGTAACAGGGAGAACACAATGACTTTGACAGCCAAGATGATCAGCATCGGCGTGGCGACCCTCGCGACGCTGCTTCTGCCCGCGCTGCCCGCCGGGCCGGCGACGGTGACGGGCGACCTGGTGGCACAGCGGTGGCAGCGCTCGAGCGCCCGGCCCGCAGGCGCGCAAACCGCACGCGGCGACGCCATGGTCGAACGCGCCATCCGCCTTGCCGACGAGCTGGAGCTGACGGACGACCAGCGAACCGAGCTCGAGGCTATCCGAGCGGAGAGCGTCGAGCATCGCGCGGAACGGTTGACCGCGCTCATGGCGCTCCGTTCGGAGATCGCCGCCGGGCTGCGCGAACCCGAGGCCATGGGCGAGTTTCTCGTCACTGCGTGGACGAGTAGAGAGGAAATCCGCGACGGGCTGCGCGACCGTTTCGCCGAGGTCCTGACCGAAGAGCAGCAGGACGAGCTCCGGCGATTGAACCGTCGGGCGGAGGCGCGCTGGCGGGGAGCGCCGAACCGTGGCCGCGTTGACCGGCAGCGTGGTCCTCAAGGCGGCAGGCCGTTCGATCGGGGTCGGGGACCGTGGCGGCGGGGGAGGTAGCCGTACGGGCCGTTCGCCGATAGATTCAATGGCGAATGGCAGCCCTGCTAGCTCAACTGGTAGAGCATCCGACTCTTAATCGGCAGGTTCGGGGTTCGAGTCCCTGGCGGGGCACTGGCAGCAAATCAGCTTGGCAGGCGGGCGCGCAACGCAACCACGTCGGTCAGCGCTCGCACTTCAAACGGTCCCATGGTGGCGGGTAGCAAGGCGAATTGCACGCCGTGCAGCGGTAGCGTCGCGGCGCCGCTCGACCCCATCGTCGCCGCGCCGGACAGCACCCCCCAGATTTCGAACGTGTCGCCGACCAGGTCGTGCGCGAAGCGTGCGTGCGCCTCGAGGCCGACCCGCTCCACCACGAAATGGTCGCAGCGGGCAAGCGTTTCCCGGCGCGTGGCCTTCGGCGCGCCTGGGGGGCCACGGCGAAGATGCGCACGCGGTTGCTCGAAGTCGATCGCGTCGAGCGCGCGCTCGACGTGCAGCATTCTGGGTCGGCCATCGGGGCCGACGCGATCCCAGTCGTAGACGCGATAGGTTGTGTCCGAGCACTGCTGGATCTCGACGAGCACAATGCCCGACAAGATGCCGTGCACGGTCCCGGCGGGCACCAGGATTGCGTCGCCGGCCTGCACGGACACGCGGTGTAGGCGGTCCTGGACGCGCCCCGTCGCCAACGCGGCCTCCAGAGTGGTCCGATCGGTACCCGGGACCAGGCCTCCGACGATTTGCGCACCCGGTTCGGCGTGCAGCACGTACCACATCTCGGTCTTCCCGGGTTCGCCGAGCTGGTGGGCGGCCGCGTAGTCGTCGTCGGGGTGCACCTGTACGGATAGCGGGTGCGTCGCGTCGAGCAGCTTGACGAGCAACGGGAAGCCGCCCCTCCCAACGCGCTCACCGCGACCTCCGACCAGCCGCGCACCGTATGCCGCCACCAGTTCCGGCAGCGTTTTCCCGGCGAGCGGTCCCGCGTCCACTACGGACACGCCCGCGGGATGACCCGATATCTCCCAGCTCTCGGCCACCACGCCATCGGGCAGGGTTCTGCCGAAGAGCCGCTCCAGGTTGCGGCCGCCCCACAGGTACTGCTTCAGCTGGGGCGCGAATGTCAGCGGCGCCGACAGCACGAATCAACCCGAGGGCCGCGTGATTTCGTACTCCTTGGGCGGCTCGGCGCCCAGCAAATGTTGCACGAAATAGTCCCACCGGCGACGAATGAAGTACGGCTCGTTCAGTCCGTGCGCCCGGTCCGGCGCCCACACCAGATCGTAGTCCTTGTTGGCCTTGGTGAGCTCGTCGATCAGCTGCACGGTCATCGCGGGGTGAACGTTGTCGTCCATGTCGCCGTGCATCAGCAGCAGTTTGCCCTGCAGGTTCGCGGCGTGCGTCTTGTTGGCTTCGTCGGTGAAGTTGGTGGTGCCGCTCGCCAAATCCGCCACGAGCAGTCCCTGGTACTTCTCGGCCCAGTAAATGTTGTAGCTGGCGTTGTCGTGGTTGCCGGCGCCCGACACGGCCACCTTGAAGAAATCGGGGAAGCGCAATATTGCATCGGTGGATGCGAAGCCGCCCCCGGAGTGACCGTAGATGCCTACCCTGTCGAGATCCATGAAGGGATAACGCGCGGCCAACTGTTTGATGGCTGTGACGTGATCGGGAAGGCCGTTATCGTTGAAGTCGCCGTAATAGATGTCGTGAAACGCCTTGGAACGGTGGGGCGTCCCCATGTGGTCGAGCTGAATCACCACAAACCCCAACTTGGCCAGCGCAAAATCCTCGCCACCGGACTTGAACGTCCACGAGCCCACGCTGCCCACCTGCGGACCCGGATAGATGTGATCGATGACCGGGTAGCTGCCCGACTCGTCCAGGTTGTCGGGGAAATAGATCAGGCCGTAGATGTCGGTGACCCCGTCGCGCGCCTTAACCGAAAACACCTCCGGAGCGCGCCAACCAACCTCGGCGAGCCGCGATGCGTCGGCTTCCTCCAGCGTGCGAATTACGGCGCCGTTGGCCATGTTGCGCAGGAGTGTGACCGGTGGATCGCCAATGGTTGAATAGGTGTCCACCACGAATCGGCCCGAAGGCGACACCGAGACCGCGTGGTTCCCGACTTCGGGGGCAATCTGCGTAAGGCCGCTCCCGTCGTAGCCAATTCGGTACAAGCGGCCATAGTACGGGACCCCGTCTTCGCGACCGTATGCCGTGAAGTAGATTCGGGCGTTGTCCTCGTCCACATGCCAGATCGCGCCCACCGCCCAGGGGCCGGACGTGACTTGATTCTTTACGGTCCCGTCTTTCGCGAAACGCCAGATATGGGCCCAGCCGTCGCGTTCCGACCACCAAAACGCGTCGTCGGTGGTCTCGGAAACGAACCAGGACGTGGGGTTGCGCTGGGCCGTTTCGACCCAGGTGCGCGCGCTGTCGCCGGCGATGATGCGGAATGCCCCGGTGGTCGCATCCACCTCGGCCAAGTGATTGCTCTTGGACGCGCGGGTTTCCCAGTGCATGTATGCGAAGCGCGAGTCGGCCGACCAGAGAGAGTCTACCTGCGAACCCCCCAGATACAGCCGGTTGGGGCGCGGTTCCAACACGACGCGAATGTTGCCGACTTCGGGGATCGGAACGGCACCGGCATCGCGAAGCAAGGGCGGATACTCGCGCCCGTTGTCCGCGGCTGCGGCGTTCAGGGTTTCGCCCACGTCCAGAATGTGAAAGGCGGGCAGTGGCACAATCGAGTCGCCGGGCAACGCGTACGGTTGGGAATAGTGCACAGTTCGTTGGGCGGTGTAGGAGACATAGTGGTGATGCTCCACGCCGCGTTGATCCATGCGCTGAACCAGGATTTTGCGCGAGTCGGGGGACCAGTAGGCGTCCGGCCGTCGCACGCGGTTGTTCTTGATGTCGTTGGGACGGGGATAGGCAAGGCCGTAACCGTTGAACTCTTCGCCGTCGGTCGTAATCTGGATCGTGTCTCCCCCGGCGGTGGGTCGCACGAAGAGATTGTGGTCCATGACGAACGCCTCCCAGCGCTCGTCGGGAGACTCGACGAAGGGCGTGTCGTCGGGGAGCGTGTCGCCGACCTCGCAGCTGTAGGCCCCGATGTCGCACTCGAAACGCTTGGCGCCGCTGGTGAACTCGATGCGCCGCTCGTCGCCGTCGACAAATTCGAACGTGTCGAAGGGCAGCTTTTCGGGCACGTAGCTGGTATCCGCCGTGACCGACAGCTCCGCGGCCAGGCGCGCGTGGTCGAAGAGGGGACGCTTGAGGTTGGCCGCTGGATCGACGAAGGTGAATTCGTGACCGGAGCCGGTATTGTTGCGATACCAGAAACGGTCCGTATCGTTGATCCAGATCGGCGTGACCGGCGTTCCCGAGATCAAGGGCGACGTGTGCCAGCCCAGGAGGATCTCGGCGCGATGATAGTCGACCTGCTGGCCTTGGGCGGGAGCAACCGCCGCGACGAACACCCACAGGATTGCGAGTTTTCTCATGACCTCGTTCTCTCCGTTTGGAACTGCGTTCTCTCCGCTCATGCCGGATTTGCGACACCTGTCCATGATGGGCTGGCGCAGCTTGCGGGGCAAACCCGCGTTCCTGCTCCTCGGCCTTGCATTGGGGGCCTGTGGCGAGCCTGGCAGGCAGGCGCCGGACGCCGACGCGCGCTCGCAGGACGAGTCGCACGCTCCCGACACGCAACCGACGGCCCGCGCCGAGGTGCTTCGCTACCCCAGCCTTAACGGTAACATTCGCGCCGAGCTGCACATGCTGCCGCCGGTCAGCACGGGCCCGATGAGCCCGACCTGGTCGCCCGACGGCGCGTGGATCGCGTTCGCGATGGCGGGCGACATCTGGCGCATTCCTGCGCAGGGCGGCACGGCGGAGCAGCTCACCCGTGGCCCGTGGTACCACTTCGAGCCGCGTTGGAGCCCCGACGGGCGGGCGATCGCGATGACCGTGGAGACGGGCGACGGGCTCGACATCGCGCTGCTCGACGTCGCAAGCGGCGCCGTGACGGTGCTGGTAGGGGGCGGCGGGGTCGACGTGCAGCCGGAATGGAGCCCCGACGGTCGTTTCGTGTACTTCGCCACGGCGGGACGGGGGTTCGACGTTCACCGGATCGAGGTTGCGACGGGTGAACGGGAAGAGGTGGTGGCCGGGCCGGGGAGTCAGTACCAGCCGAGCATCTCGTCCCATGGCATGCTTGCGTTCATGGCCCCGGTCGCGGGGGTGGTGGGGACAGGCGGCATCTGGACGCGGGCGCTGGACGGCGCGGAAAGTGCGGATGCTCCCGTGCTGGTGCGGGTCGAGGAAACCGCGTGGCGGGCCCGGCCCGATTGGCTGCCCGACGGCAGCGGACTAGTCTACGTGTCGGACGATGCCGGTTCCAACGACCTGGTCGTGATCGGCGCCGGTAGCGGCAACCCCCTGCGCCTCACCGAGGGGATGAGGCACGAGCTGGCCCCCAGCGTGAGCCCCGACGGTCGCCACATCGCGTTCGTTTCGAACGAGGCCGGGGGAACCGCGCTGCATGTGATGTCGGCGGCGGGAGGCGCGCGGGGCTCGTGGCGCACGTTGGACGTGAGCGACCGCAGGCATGCCGGGCCGATGGCCACGCTGCAGGGGGTCGTGGTGGACGAAAGCGGCACGCCGGTCTCCGCCAAGGTGACCGTGGTAGCGGCCGACGGGCGCGGCTACGCGCCTCGCAGGAGTTTTCACCGGGTGCAGACGCCCGGCGAGATGCACTACTTTCGCACCGGTGCCGACGGCGCGTTCGCGGTAGAGGTCCCCGCTGGCGAGGCCACCGTCGTCGCGCGACGCGGGTTCGAGTACGCGGCAGCGACGGCCACGGTGGACCTGTCGGCCGGCGGCCGTGGCCGGGAACGCTTGGTGCTTCGTCGCCTGGTGGACGCCCGAGCCATGGGCTGGCATTCCGGCGACACCCATGTCCACGACCTTCATCAGGGGCGGTACGGACTCTCGCACCAGGAATTCTACAACGCCCTGGTCAGCGAGGACCTCGGCGTCTCCATCTCCTTGATCCATATGGACGGCACTCGTTTGATGGGACGCTGGGATGACTTGACCGGGATGCCGCATCCACTCTCGACGGCTACCCATATTCTGCAGTACGGCCAGGAGTTCCGGGGGGCGTTTGGTCACGTGGGGCTGGCCGGGGTAGGCGAGTTTATCATGCCGCTGGTTGGCGGGGCATCGAATACGGCTTTTGCGGCGGATCGGCTCAATGCGGACTATCTCGTGGCCGCCCGAGAGCGGGGAGCGACCGGCGGGTTCATGCATCCGTTCAGCGGATCGGTTGAGACGCCCGAAAGCGTGAGCGCGTCGGAGATTCCGGTGGACGTGGCGCTTGGCGTGGGCGACTTCTACGACGTGATCTGTTTCTGGTACGACGAGTTGGCAAACGCGGAGATGTACTACCGCATTTTGAACGCGGGTTTTCGGGTGGCGGCGACCGGCGGCACGGACAACTTCTCGGACGTTTGGCGCGACCCGGGTCCGGGCGCCAGCCGTACGTACGCTCACCTGGATGGGCCGCTCACGGTGGAGCGCTGGCTGGCCGCTATAAGGGCGCGGCGCACCTTCGCGACCAACGGCCCGCTGCTCTTCGCCACGGTGGACGGGCAGCTGCCGGGCAGCGAGATCGCGGTTGGTGAGGAGGGGGGCGGCACCAGCGGCGGCGCCGTTTCCGCGCACGAGGTGGTGGTTGACGTGGCGACGAACGACCCGCTTGACCGCGTGGAGATCGTGGTCAATGGCGAGATCGCGGCCATACACGACGTGCGGGAGCGTGGCGAGCGCTTCCGCGTGGTCGACACGATCGAGGTCGACGGCAGCGGGTGGATCGCGGTGCGGGCGCTGGGCCCGGCTTCGCCGTCGGTTGCGGACAGCTACGCTTTCGCGCACACCAGTCCCGTGCGGATCACGTCCGGGGGGCGCGACTATCGCTCCAGTGAAGACGTGCGGTTCTTGTTGGCCGCGGTCGAGGCGTTTCGTGCGCGGGTGGTCGCGCGGGACCGTTGGGCCACGGCGGCGGACCGCGAGCGGTTTCTGGCCCGTGTGGATTCCGCCGCGTCGGTGTATAGGGCGATGCTTGCAGGGGGGCGTGGCGGGTAGAAGGGGCGGAGGAGCGATAGCGCATACGTCTCGGATGACGCCGGCGGCTCAAACCGCGAACCCTTGCGGAATTGGTGACGCCTGCTTACGATCTGATACTTGTCCTGTCTTGGAAAGGAGACTCGACATGAAGACTTGGCAGACTCGTTCGTTTATCTTCGGGGGTGTGGCGCTGGCGGTGGTAGTTACCGTGATTCTGGGCTGCGAGAGCCGGACTAGCCCGAGACCTGCTGATCCTCCCCCGACGATCGGCGAAGTGCTCCAATCGCTGAAGGAGGAGCAAGCCGCAGCCTATCGCGAGATGATGGAGGCGAAAGCTGAGTACGACGCTGTGCGCAAGGCGGGGTACGCACAGTGGGCACCTAGATATCGGGCAATCAGGGAAAGAGCCCGCGCCGAGGGCAAGCCTGTGCCGGTAATGTCACCGTTGATACCCGAAGCGATGGAAGCAGGAAACAGGATTGGTGAAGCCTCGGATGAATGGATCCGCCTAAATGGGCTGATCAAGGAAGTGGAAGGACAGATGATGAGGGGAGTCAAGTGATATCGGCACCTGCCCCTTAGCGGCCGCAATCGTGGCGGCCGCATCACCCAGCATATGGAACACATGAACGTGTCTTGCTCGGATGTGGAAAGGTACGTCAAGGCCGTGCCACGCCGGTGGAGGCCGACGCCGAGAGAAAGGCTGCGTACAGGGTAGGGTACGCACGGTGGGCACCAAGATACCAAGCAATCCAGGAAAAGGCACATGCAGAGGGCAAGCCGGTGCCAATACTGGAACCATTGATACCCGAAGCGCTGGAAGCGGGAAACAGGGCCGGTGAAGCGTCGGATGAATGGATCCGACTCAGTAGGCTGATCAAAGAGTTGGAAGGACTGACGCACGAATCGCTGGCCGTCGCCGCAACCGCCCCTCCCCGCCCCTACGACCGATCCGGCCTCGTCAGGATAGACGCCTGGGGCAACATGGCCACGCCGCGCCGGTGGCTGATCATGATCAGGGGGCAGTCGGTCGCACGCGCAATGTCCAACATGAGCGTGCTGAACACGGCGCGGCGCCGGCCGCTGCGGTGGAACCCGAGCACGAGAAGGTCGACGTTGCGGGCGCGCCGGGCCACCTCTCCCACGACGTCGTTGCCGAGCTCCAGCTCGGCGTGCGCCATGGGGCCGACCTCGTCCCACGCCAGCCGTTCCAGATCGCGCAGCTTGCGTCGGCGCACCCCAGGGTCCGCGTTTTCCGACAGGACGCCCAGGTAGGTCACGTCGCGGGGCGCCGTACGGCTCAAGCTTCCCAACAGTCGGGCGCGGACCGCGCTTTGGTCGCGGCCCCCGCGCGACGGCACCAGGATGCGGTGGGCGCTTTCGGGGGTCCACGCCGTTGGGGCGCGCAGGATCACCACGTCCGCGTCGACGGTGCCGATCATCCGCGCCAGCGGCCCCGCCATGAGCGATTGGTCCAGGTGTCCCACCCCCATGAGCAGACTCTCGCAGCGGGTGGCCTCGGCGACCCGCGCGATCTCGCGCCACGGATCGGCATGCATCGTGATCAGCGCCTCGGGGCGAAGATCAACCTTTAGCGCCGTGGTCAGCGCCCCACCCAGAACCGCCTGCGCGTCGTCAACCCCCTGCGCCAGCCCGTCTCTTGGACTCAGTTCCGGCGGCGCCACCACCGACAGCAGCTGCACCCGGGACACTTCGGGCGGCGCCAGCGCCTTGCCCATGGTCACCATCGTCTCGGCGTTGGCCGGATTGGCGATGGGCACGAGCACGACGGGGCGGCGTCCGCGCAGTTTCACCATCTGCGGATCGCGCGCCTCGGACGAGGCATCGACGACGCGCGCACGCGGCGCCAAATACACCGTATACAGCACGGCCCCCACGCCGAGCCAGAGCGCCGCCATAACCCCTGCGGGCGGAACGGCCACGGCCTGGTAGAGCGCAATCGCCACGCACGCGGCGCCGCCGACGATCGGCACCGCCGGGAACCAAGGCGTACGGAATCCGCGCGGCCCTCCCGCACGCTTGCGCGCCATGTACCCGATCGCGTGCGTCAGCGCGAAGCTGGCCAGGAAAATCAAGCTGGCCATGGCGCCCGCCGCCGCCACGTCCGGCACGGCTATCAGCAGGAAGGCCACCACCATGGCGCTCAATCGAATGGCGGCCGTGGGGGTTCCCGTTCCCGGCGCCCGTTTGGCCAGGCGCGGCGGGAGCGTGCGATCCGCCCCCATGGTGCGTGCAAAGCGCGACGCCGCGAGCAAGTTCGCCTGTAACGCCGACAGCATGGACAACAGTCCGGCAACCACCACGAGCCAGTAGCCGGGAGACCCCATGAAGTTCCGCACCGCCACCGCGACCAGTATCTCCGTATTCGCCTCGGCGGCTTCGACAATGGACTGATCAGGGCTCCCAGCCGCCACGATCAGGAACAACAGCGGCAGGTAGATCAGCAGCGCCGTGCCAAGCGACAGGAACATCGCGCGCGGCACGTTGCGCCGGGCATCGCGAACCTCGCCCCCCACCGCCGCAATCAGGTCGAAACCTTGCAGCGCGATGAACGTGTACCCCATCGCCTGCGCCAGCCCGGTGAACCCGTCCGAGAAGAAGGGCCGAAACCGCCCGGCGAGGTCGCCTGGGGCAGGCGGCTCGGCGACCATGGCCAGGAAGCCCGCGACGATCACGATGGCAAAGACGATCACCTTCCCGATCGTCTCGACTTGGCCTCCGCCCGCCGCCGATCGGGTGAGGCGCCACGCGTAGAACCCCACCGCAACCAGCGCATACACCACCAGGGCGCCCCGCGTCCCGATCCACCCGGGCACGTCGCCCAAAGCGAGCACCGCGACCTGCTCGATCAGCGGAATCAGGAATACCGCAAACCCCATCGCGTACAACACCGCCGCGACGACCGAGGCGAACCACACCACCCACCCCACCGCGAAGGCGGCTTCCACGGTCAGTACGTTGCGCGCATAGGTGTACGTCCCGCCCGACTGCGGGAACCGCGCCGCCAGCTCGGCGAATGACGCCACCGTGATCATGGCGATGCAGCCATTCAGCGCGAACGCCAGCATCGCGCTCGGCCCCGTCGTGGCGAACGCGACCCCCGCGAGGGCCAGGATGCCGCCGCCGACGATCGCACCGACGCCGACGCCGGTCGCGCCTACGAGCCCGAGATGCCGACCCGAAGCAGCCGCGTCGCTCATGTGGTTGGCCTCATCACGTCACCGGGACCTCGTCGTCGGCCAGATGCAGATCGAGCCACGCGGCCCAGCGCGCCCACAAGTCAAGCAGCGTCTCGCGCGTGGCCGGGCCGTGATCCTCGAACGGGTACAGGTACATGGCCGCTTCCTTGCCCAGTCCATTGAGCGCGTGGAACAGGCGCGGCGAATGATCGGGAGCGGTCCCCACGTTCTGATCGTGCAAGCCGTGGTACAGCAGCACCGCTCCAGTCAGATTGTTCGCGTACACGAACGGCGACATGCCCAGGTACACTTCGCGCGCGTCCCAGAAAATCCGGCGCTCGGTCTGGAAACCAAGAGGGGTGAAAGTGCGGTTGTAGTTGCCGTCGCCGGCGATCCCCGCCTTGAAGAACGGCGTATGCACCATGGCGTTCAGGGTGCCGAACGCGCCGTACGAATGCCCGCCCAGGCCCAGCCGGCGCCTGTCGATAAGACCACGGGCGTCCAGCTCGTCGATCACCGCCGCCAGGTTGTTGCGCAAGTCGTTCTCGTAGTTGTTGTTCATGCGTCCGGCCTCGCCGACGATCGGCGCATCCGGTTCAACCACGACGTACCCAAGGCGAATCAGGTACTCAATCGAACGGGTCCCGAAGTTGGGGAACGCGTTCATGTTGAACGTGCGACCGCGTTCGTCGTACGACTCCTGGTCCTCGTATTCGCGAGGATAGAACCAGAACATCGCCGGCCGCCGCTCGCCCTCCTGATAATCCGGCGGCAACGTCACGTTGACCAGAAAGCGGAAGCCGTCCGGACGCTCCACGGTGAACCGCTGCCGCGGCGCGTTGGTCAGATCGGGCGTGTAGTCGACATTGTCGGTAAGCTGTCGTCGCGCATCCCCTTCAACCACGAAGGCCTGCCCAATTTCGGTCGGGCTCTCGCGCTGGACCACGAACCGCTCGGCATCCGCGTCCAGCACTGCGGTCACGCGCTCCCACTGCCCGTCGTTCGAGCTCTCGTAAATCCGCTCCTTGTCGCCGGTCTGAAGCGTTACGCGGTCCACGAAGCTTTGGGGCGATTGCTCCAGCGGATCCTCGAAGTACTGCGTGCCAGCCAGGAAGACCGACGCCGCTTCGCCCTCGCCAACCACCTCCACCGTGTGCCCGGATCCCGAACCGCCTCCACCGCCGCCGAACCGGAACGCTGCGCCGCCGCCAACCCGGCCGTCGTTCATCAACAGCGATCCGGGATTGGCGTAGAAGTCCTCGGTGTCCCATTCGCTGATCTCGTAGCGCGTCCCGGGATCGTCCAGCCGCACCGCGTATTGGGTCACGTCGCCTCGGCCGCCACCGCCTCCGAAACCACCTCGGCCGCCACCGCCGCCGCCCTGCGTAACGAACAGCCAGCCATAGTCTTCCGAATACCTGTGGCTGGACATGCGCTGCCGACTCTCGTAGAGCACCGTCTCGTCGCTCTCGCCGAACGGCGGCGCCCACAGCATGACGCGATCCATGCGACGGCCAGCCTCGTCGTCCTCCTCTTCGGCCTCCTCGTCATCCGCTTCTTCGTCTTCTTCCGGCGCAGGTTCCATGCGCAGGTAAACGAGCCCGGCGCCGTCCTCCCGCCACGCGATTGCCCTACGCTCGGATTCCTCCTCGTCGCCGGCGACGCCGGGAGCAGAGGGCGCACCGCGAATCCCGGTGTTCAGTTCCGTGGCCTCGATCTCCGCCAAAACGGCGCCGTCGCGGTCCCAGATTTCCTCAACTCGGCCAAAACTCGTCACGGGAACGATATAGCTGAACGGCCGCTGCATGGTGGTCACGCGTGCGTGCAGACCGTCCGGCGAGAAATCGAAACTGCGGATCATGGCGGGCGCTCCGACGTTTGTCACGCCCCGGTCGTTGACCGAAATCACGGCCAGCTGCCCGGTCACGTGCCATTCCAGGAGTGCCTCGTCGTGGGGCGTCGCCATGAGACTCGCGTACGTGCGCAAAACGTTCTTGCCGTCCTCGGTGTGCTTGACCTGGGGGCCGCTCGGCACCTGGGACGCGCTGGGGCGCGGCGCACGGTCGTCCGGGATCAGCACGGTCGCGATCTCGTCGCCCCCCGACGTCCATTCAAAGTTGGTGACCATCGTGGCGAGCACCGCATTGCGGGTAACGCGCCGCGAATCCCCGCTCGTCGGATCGGCCACGTAGATGTGCGTGGCGTCGTCGGTGTGCGCGTAGAACGCAAGCTGCGACCCGTCGGGCGACCAGCTCGGTGCGGACACGCGCGCGCCGGCGGGCACCTCAATCTCGGTGACCGAACCATCGGCTGCCGAGATCACGCTCAGTCCAGCCATGCTTCTGATCGACAGGCTGCGGTGACGGTTGGCCTGCGGCTCCAAGAACTGCCCGCCAAGCTCGTCGAAGGGACGCGAGAAACGGTCCATCGTGACGGGCCCGTCGCTCACCTGGTGCAGGAACCACGCCCCGTCCGGGCTGGGTTGGTTGAGCGTGACGTTCAGGTATCGCGGCGCCAGCACGGCATCGGCGATCTCCTGGGGAGGCTGCACCCACTCCGTGGCGTCCAGGATGGCCCTCGCGCCGGTCGGGTCTTGCGCGGCGGCGTCCTGGGCCTGGACGTGGGCCGGGTGCAAGATGGGGGCGGCTAGCGCGAGGACGGCCGCGAGGAGTGGAGCGCGGACGGGTGGGGGGGCGAGGGGGCGGTGTACGCGGGTCATTTGTCGATCTCCGTCAGAATGGTGCGAACGCGGGAGCGTCATTGGGGCACGGTACAAGGTGGGGTGGTCGGGGCGATTGCGACAGGGGGCGGCCCAACACGCGGTACCCGGGGCGTAGCTGTCGTTGACAATCGGGCATGCCTCGCTTCACCGTTATCGACAGTTGGATCACTTCCCAACCACACAAGGAGATTCTGTAGCCATGCGACGGTCAGCCAGTCCACTTCTCGTCTTCCTGCTAGCCAGCTGGCGATGCCTGATAGCTCCGAACGACGGATCTGCCCAGTTGGGACCGACGGTCATCCTTGAAGACAGCGTCGTGCTGCGTGAGACCGACAAGCACTACGTAGGCCAACCGATTGGTCTGCAACTCGCCGGCGACGGTTCCTTTCTCGTTACGGATGGCTTTTCGAATTCGGCATTGCGATTCGGTAGCGATGGCACGCTGTTGACGGTATACGGCGGTCAGGGTGGCGGGCCCGGCGAATTCGGCTACATCTTGCACGCAGCGTTCATCAAGGATGATCTGGTGGGTCCGGGTAAGTCTGCCTGACGTGTATGTCGACAATCCGATTGCGCTTGTTGCGCTCGGAAACACAACATTGGCTCGTGATGACGACAACTTCATAATCGGGTTTGCTGCTGCAACATCTCTGTTGCGCGTGACGACACAAGGTTCCGTATTGGACACGCTTGTGCCAATAGTCGCGCGCCGGCGTGGCGTGCCACCCGCGCACACATTTTCGCCCGAGAACGTGCGCAATATCGGGTGGGGTGGATTGTTCGCTTCGCTATCCGGCCTTACGCTGATATCACGGGACGATCTGGGCAACGTTCTGCTGGTTCACCGGGACAGCAGGCTGGAAGGACAGCAGCGAATGTATGGCACGTTTTTCGTGTCCAGCATGGATCGAAGTGGAGGTAAGCAATGTCCGGATACGCAAATCCCTACGTCGGACGCCGGCCTTGCGGTGCTACAGTTTCGCGGCGACGAGCTGTTTGTCTTGGATCAACGCGTGGATACGAGCGCAGGGCAAGGGGTTCAAAGTGTCATTCGACGATTCTTGATTGATGCGGCGGACTGCACGAGCATTGTCGTATCTCGGCACGAACGGTGACGACCGGTGCGCGGAATGATCGGCAAAGGGCGATGAACTGTGGTGCTGGCGGTGATCATGAGCGTCTACTGTGGCCAGACACAAGGAGGTAGAGACGTCCCATCACTCGGGCCCTGACCTTGGCGACCATAGCTCATAACGAACTCGCCGGTTTGGTCGAATCGAAGTACTTGATGGAGGAAGCCGTCCAAGATGTAGAACGAGCTGTCGGGGCCGGGTTCCTGCGACAATGCATCGCCCTCAGCCTCGCTAGCACCGTTCGTTGGCACGAATTGGCCCGCTGCCAACCTTGGACCACCACGCGTTGGGCGCGGCTCGTCCCCCGCCAGCACCCGGCGCGCGTGCTCCCGTACTTGGTTCAGGGGATACTCGCGAAGCGGGTCATTGCCAGACAAGACATCGGTCACCAGCGCCGCTCTCGCCGCCCGATTGACGGCTAGGGTTTCGACAATCCCCCAAAGGGCAACATCCCCGAATACAGGCACCAAGTCGATTGCGGACGACACGACCCGGTAGGAATCCCCGTCGGTCAGCACCGCACGCACCGCCTCCCGAACCTCGGCGACCTCGCGCTCTCCCAGAGAACCGTCCTCAATCATGAAGCGGAGGGTCAGCAAGCCCCCGGAAGCAATAAGTGCCCGGTAGGTGTTCTCATCGGTCCAAGTGTTGAACTGTCGAACGTTGGTCGGGTTCCTAAGCGCCTCCACGACCGCAGGGAACGCCTGCGGGCCGAAGTCCGCAAGCGCGTTGGGCACGGCCGTACCGGAATCCAGTACGCGGACCAGGAAGGGAATCGCGCGGGGGTCGCGGAGTCCGACGACAGCGGCACCCTGCACGCGCCCGCGGACCAGCGATGATCCACCGAAAGGCCCCCTCACCCCCCGAACAGCGCCGCCATCCCCACCCGCGACGTCCACATCGACCGGCTCGAATGGCCCACCCCCGGCACGATCATCTCGACATGGCGATGCCCCCCGTACCGCGCATCCATGAAGCGCACGATGGTCCGCCCGCGCACGTAGCGATTCGCGCCCTGCCGGTTGGCCCCGCAACTCTGGTCCAGCGACGCACTCAGGGTATCCGCATCCCCGATCAGGATGCGAACGTCCCGGCGCGCGAGGAGCCCGCGAATCGAATCCGCCTCCAACGCCCCGGCATAGCTGTTGCGATCCTCAAGCCCGTAGTGCCATTCGTCGTAGTCGTCGCACGGTCCGCCCGGTGCCAGAGAGAAGTCGGGAACCGAGAAGTCTCCTTGACCGTCGTCCCGCTCCGGTCCCAGGTATAGATACGTTGACGGATTGGCCACGACGTAGCGGAAACGCACGCCGTTTCGCGCACTGTCCTCGACCCGGCTCGTCGCCGCGTAGCGGTGCAGCACCTGCCCTCCGGCGGAATGGCCGGTCACCACGACTTCGCTGATCAGCGGGAACCGCCCCGCGTCGAGCAACAGCCGCGCAATGCTGTCCAGCGCAGCGTAGGAGCTCACCCTCGGCAACGGTCCCGCCGACTGCGACAGATTGCCGCGCTTCCACCCCGGGCTCGACCAGTAAGGCTCGTCAAAGTCGGGGCCGTCGTCGAGCGTCTGAAAGTGCGGCGCCACAATCGCGGTCAACCCGCTCTCGCCGCCCTCGGCGACGGCCACCACGCCGGTCTCAAAATAGGTATCCGGATTGCGATTGTTGCCATGCACCACAACCAGCCCGCGCCGCACCCGTGGGTCTCCGTCGGCAAGGGAATGGCTACTGAATACGGGCAGATACACGCCCGGGCCGATTGCGACGCGCTCGGCGCAGGTGGCGTTCCCGTAGGTGCAGGGTACGGGGCGCGAAGGCGGGTCGGGGGGATCGGGTTCGGATGCAGTCCCCGATTCGCCGCCGCACGCGGCCAACAGCGCCGCCAGCGCAACAACCATGGTCCGCGGCAGCAATCCAGAGGAGAACCGACGCAGCGCCACAGGTCAACGCCCCGAGGGTTGCAACCGATACCTGCCCATGAACCCCATGTCCATCCGGTCGACGCCGCCGCGCGGCCCGATGGTGAACGTGACGAACGCGCTCCCGTACGCCTGACCGTCGCCGCCGTCGAAGAACAGCCGAAAAACATCGTGATGCCAATGCTCCAACGTCCCCGAAAAGCTGCCGGGCTCGCCATAGTGCACCCGCAGCCGCGACCCGGACGGCGCCTCGACCAACTCGACGTACGCCTCGCCGCCAAACTGGTGCTCGTACGCGCCGACGTATTCACCCAACGCGAGCGACGGTCTCGTGCCGGAAATGCGAGCGGCGTCCTGTGCGGCCAAGGCGGCTTCAACCTGCGCTTCAATCGCGCCGGTGCGCTCCATGACCTCGCCGTGCCAGTCCCGTTCCTCGGCGCCGATCATTCGCGCAAAGACCCACGCAGCGATTTCCTGGTGGGGGTAGTAGGGTGTCCAGAGCGAACCGTTCGCCAAGACCGCGACCCCGACGCCGACTTCGGGCAGCATCGCCACGTACGATGGGAAGCCGAAGATGCCGCCGCCGTGAGACAGCTTCACATGGCCCGCAAACGACGCCCGCGACCAGCCAAGACCATAGCTCGGCTCCGTCCACGCGCGCAAACCGCCTTCCGCCCCCGCGCGCCCATCCGCCCCCGCACGGCCCCGGCCGGAATCGCCGCTCTCGCGCGGCCTCCTATCGGCAAACAGGTCGGCGGGAAACGGGCCGCCGGCGCCGCCCGTGCCGATCTGCCGCGCGTGCATCTCGGCCACCACTTCGCCGCTCAGCACCTCCTCGCCGTCGAACGCACCGCCGTTCAGGTGCATTCGCAGCCAGTTCCCCAAATCCACCGCGTTCGACACCACGCTCCCCGCGGCCTGCATGGCGTCGTATGACTGCCACGACAGCACCCGGCGCGACCCGTCGCGCGCGACCCCATGCGGCATGGCCACGTTGTGCCCGGGCGCATCGTCGATCCCGACCGCGCCCGCCGGCGCGGCGCCGAGGAAGGCAGCGGCGACGAAGCGGTCGTCCCAGACCTCGTACGGGCTCGCGGCGCTGCGGCGCATGTCCAGCGGATCGAACACTCGCAGCCGCAACCAATCGCCCCACCCCAATCCCGTCACCGCTTCCACGACGAGCCCGGCCACGCCGTAGGCCTGGTTGCTGTACCTGTACGCCTGTCGCAGCGGCGCAACGTTGTCGGCCCGGCGCAGGCGCTCGGCAGCCTCGCGTGCGTCCATCACGGCAAGCACGGGAAGCGCGTCGCCGGGCATGCCCGATCGGTGCGCGAGCAGGTCGCGGATGGTGATGGCGCGCGTGGCCCAGGGATCGCGCACGCGGAACCATGGCAGGTGCCGCACGACCGGATCGTCCCAGGTTACGAGGCCGTCGTCGACCAGCGCCGCGAGCGCCGCCGCGGCGAACGACTTGGACACCGACCCGATCTGAAACAGCGTCTCGGCATCGACGGGATCGGGGCGCCCCAGCTCCTTGACGCCGAAACCGCGCGCCAAGATGACGCTGTCGTCGTGGACTACCGCCACCGCGAGGCCGGCGAGGCCCCAGTCGGGCATGGCGCGTTCAATGTATCCGGCAAGACCGGAGAGGGTGTCGGCGCGTTGGGAGGTCGCCGTCGGTGCCGGCAGTAGGGGTGGCGGTGACGTCGGTACCGTGCCGGACAACCCTGCCGTCGGGTCGGCCGTCTGGGCTGCGACGGCCAAGACGGGGCTCCCCGCCAGCGCGACGGATAGCGCAAACGCACCCGTCCCGGCGCGGAGACGGCCGCGGCGCGTCATTGGCCGCCCTCTCCTCCCCCCATCCTCCTGTCGAACTCGCCCCAACCCTCGATTTCCAGGCGTGCTACCGCCCCGTCGGCGCCTATGGCGAAGGTCACGAACATTTCGCTTTCGGCAGGGTTGTCGGGTACGATCCGGAACACGTCGTAATGCCAGTGTTCGAGCCGTCCCAACGCTCTGACAGCGCGGTCGGGCGGGACGGTGTCTCCTTCTCCCAACGTGTTGAGCCGCAGTGAGTTGCTTGCTTCGTCGCGCACGACCTGCACGTCGCCAAAGTATTCGTGAGCGTAGACCCCTGCGTACTCGGGCAGCGGCCTCGACGGCTTCGTTTCCGCCGCGCGAGTCTCGGCCAGGGTCCGGCGAGCCTCCGCCTGTTCGGCCTCGGTCTCGCGCATCTCCGCCAGCATCAGCGCGCTCCAATCCTTGGCTTCGGGCAGAGAACCGCCGTCCAGGTAGTGGTCGAAAGTGCGGTACATGAGGGCGACGATCAGGTTGTTGGGACGCGCGTTGGACAGGGCCACCATGCCGACTCCCTCCTCGGGCATGAACGCCACGTGTGCGCGCATGCCGTCGATGCCTCCGCCATGGTCAACCACTTTGCGGCCCCGATAGTCGAGCACCCACCACGCCAGTCCGTAGGCGTTGAAGTTCATGGGGGCGTCGCGCGAGTGCAGCCGGTTTTCGGGCGCGTCGGCCTGGATTTGCATCTGCGGGTAGTGCATTTGGGCCATGACGCTGTCGCTGATCAGCCGGTCTCCGTCGTGGACGCCGTTGGCGAGATGAAGCGCCACCCACCGAGCCATTTGCGACGCGCTCGAGTAGATGGAGCCAGCCGGGCCCACGTTGTCGATGTTCTTGTGCGAGACCGGCGCCGGGGCGCCGTTCACGGGAACGTGCGGTGAAGCAACGTTTTCCATGCCGGGCAACGCGTTGGTGGACGTTGCGCTGCGGGTCATGTCGAGGGGGGCGAAGATGCGCGCCGCTACGAAGTCGTCCCAGCTTTGATTCGCCACCGCGTGCACCACTTCGCCCGCGGTGAGAAACATCAGGTTCTGGTACTGCCAGGCGCCGCGAAAGCTGCGGGTGGGCTTGAGATGACGGACCCGCCAAATGATCTCGTTGCGGTCGTGGGGCCAGCGCGACCATACGGCGTCGCCGCGGGCCAGGCCGCTGCGGTGGGTGAGTAGGTCGCGAATGGTGAGCTCGCGGGTCGCGTAGGGGTCGTACATCTCGAACCACGGGAGGTGGTCGATGACGCGATCGTCCCAGTGCAGTCGCCCCTCGTCGACGAGGATGCCGAGCGCGGCGGACGTGAACGCCTTCGAGGTCGACCCGACGGCGAAAAGGGTGTGCTCGTCGACCGGCTGGCCGGTGGCGACGTTGCGGACGCCGTAGCCTCGCTCATACACGGTCCGGCCATCCTTGACGATGGCGATGGCCAGGCCGGGGACCTGCCAGTCGGCCATGGCGGCAGTGATGTAGGCGTCCAGCCCGGCGAGGGGGGCCGGTTGTGCGGTCGATTGGGACGGGGTCGCGATTAGAGCGACGGCCGCCGCGACCAACGCCCACGGGACGCGCCCCTTTCGGTCCACGACCCTGCTACCCCCGGTTGAACACGAAGTAGTCGTGAATCGCTCGCGCGATCTGCGCGATCACCGCCTCGCGTTCCGGGATTTCGACTTCGGATTCCTTGACGTACACGACGGCGACCACGTGCCCCGCCCCGTCGGGCAAGTCGATGATGCCCACGTCGTTGGTCGTCTGACCGATGGTGCCGGTCTTGTGGGCCACCTCGGTGCCTGCGGGGAGCACCCCTTTCAGACGGGCCTCGCCGGTTTGGCAGCGGTACATGATGTCGATCAGGAGCGCCGAGCTCTCTTCCGAGAGGATTTCGCGGTTCCAGATTTTTTGCAGGAGGGCGGACATGGCCGCCGGCGTGGAGGTGTCGCGGGGGTCGGCGTTGAAGTCGACGTTGTTCGCCGCGACGCTGGCATCCGTGCGCGGCGCGCGCAGCAGTGCCTCGTAGTCCTGCGGGTCGATCTTGTTGGTCTCGCTCACATCCGGAGCACCCAGCCAGTTGGCGATGAGCGCCCACGTGGGTCGATCGACGCGGATCCCGTCGGCGCCCGCTTCGCGTACCCTCGCCGTCACGGCAGCCGAACCGCCCGCCGCCTCCATGAGGACGTCGGTCGCGATGTTGTCGCTGATCTGGAGCATCAGCTCGAGCAGATTGTGCACCGAGACCTGGAGGCCCGGGTCGTCGAGAAGGTCGCTGATCGCGCTGGCGGTGACGTAAACGTCGTGCTGCTCGATCTCGATCAGGTCGTGCAGCCCCAGCTCGCCCCGGTCCACCATCGAGAGGATCTGCACGGCGATCGGCACCTTGTAGGTGCTGGCCATAGGGAAGGCCTCGTCGCCGTTGAGCGTGATCCCGCGACCCGTTTCGAGGTGGTAGGCCGCGACGCCGACGCGCCCCTGGGCCTGTTCGGCGAGGCGGGAGACCTCGTTGGCGAGGTGCGTCAGGCCCGCATCCTCGCCCTGGACCTGTACGTCCTGGGCCGCAACGCCGTTGGCGGGAACCTGGCAACCGAGCAGGCCGATGGCGGCGACGGTGGCGATCGCCGCGACGGACCAGCGGCGACGACGGTGTGACGAGTGCGACAAGCGATGCATGGTACGATCCCCGGTCTGGAGCGACACTGGCTGGTTGGCGACAACAAATGAGCCGGCTGGGAATCGAACCCAGGACCTACGGATTAAAAGTCCGTTGCTCTACCGACTGAGCTACCGGCTCGCCACTATAATAACGGAAGCTCGAGTTGGAGCAGACCGAAGCTGGTGCGATGATGTGGGGTCAACCCGTGTTCGCGCAGGGCCTCGCGGTGCTGTCGCGTGGCGTATCCCATGTTGTGTTCCCAACCGTAGCCGGGATGCCTGGCGGCCAAACGCGCCATGAGGCGATCCCTGCACGCCTTGGCCACAATCGAGGCGCATCCGATCGAGTGGACGAGGCCGTCGCCGCCGACGACGGCCTCGTGCGGCCAGGCGAGATCGCGCATGGGCAGCCCGTCTACCACGACGTGATCCGGCGCAACGGGAAGCCGCGCGAGGGCGCGGTTCATGGCCCGGGCCGTGGCGCGGAGAATGTTGATGCGATCGATCTCCCGCGCCGAAGCCGCGCCGATCCTTACGGCTGCCGCGTGGGCGTGGATTTGGCGCGCAATTTCGCTGCGGCGCGACCGGGTGAGCGTCTTGGAATCGCCCGCGCCGTCGATCGGCACGCCCTCGAACAGCACGACGGCTGCCGCCACGACCGGCCCCGCCAACGGTCCACGTCCCACTTCGTCGACGCCTGCCACGGTGAGACCACGCCGCCAATAGGCGCGTTCGTAGGCCAGCGGGTCCGTTACGGACTTCGGGGCGGACACGGCCCCCGCCCGCTAGCTGGGCGGCGGCGTCCGCTTCTCCTTGATGCGGGCGGCTTTGCCGCGCAGACCTCTGAGGTAATAGAGCTTCGCACGGCGGACGCGGCCCCGTCGCACGATCTCGACGCCGCCGACAGTCGGAGCGTTCACCGGGAAAATCCGCTCGACGCTGATCCCGCCGGAGATCTTGCGAACCGTGAACGTCTCGCCCATACCGGACCCCCTGCGTCCGAGACACACGCCCTGAAACACCTGGATGCGCTCCTTCTGTCCCTCGCGCACCTTGTAAAGCACCTTGATCGTGTCGCCCGGAGCGAAGTCGGGAAGATCGTCGCGCGCGTGTTCCATATCGAGTTGGTGCAGGATATCCGCCATGGCCTTGCTCCTCGTTTGATTGTGGCTGGTGTCGTTCCTTCTCGCCGCAATCGGCACCTCGAATTCATCCGTCTTGGCAGCGTCCGGGGCGGTTTGCGGACAGCCTTGAAGGGTATCGTAAGACGGGTTCCTACGCAATGATTCGTGTTGGCCGACCGAGGGGCGAGCGTGGAGCCTCGCGTCAACCCGGCAGTCGCGCCTGGATACGGCGCAGAAACGATTCGGGGGAGTCCGACTCCAAGGCCCAGTTCATCGCCTCCTGCGCGAGACCCGTTTCCGGTTCGGATCCCAACCGCGCCGCGACGACAGTCCAAACCTCCAAGCCGAATTTCCAGGCGACTACCTTGCGGAGAGCATCCAACGCGCCCTCCCGGCGCCCCATCTCCAACCCTCGCGCAACGCCCTGCTCGATCCCCTGCTCGCGTCCTTGCTCCAACCCCTGCTCAATCCCCTGCACGCGTCCCTGCGCCAACCCCTGTTCAATCCCCTGTACGCGTCCCCGCGCCAACCCCTGTTCGATTCCCTCGTCGCGAACGGCGTCGACCGCCCGCTGCATTGATTTCCAGCTCATTGTCATCTCCTCTCGATTGGCTTCCGCCGTCTGATCTCGTGGATCCGTCCACTCGCCCGCCGCCGCCTCCAATGCCGGCGTCTCGTCCCAGTTCGGCCACCGCTTCCGAGCAACCACCGCCAGCCAGCGCTTCAGGACCAAGGCGACCTGCCGCCCGCGTCCCCCTTCGTCCCACAGCCTGCGCGTCACGCGCAAACACGTTTCAACCGCGATCTCCCGCGGCGCATGCCGGATGATCGCCACCGCGCGGAATACGCCGGGCGCATCTTCATCGTAAGCGCTGTGCAGCCGCGTTTCAACCAGAAGAGAGCCGAACGACAGCGCGAGGTGCGCCAGTTCCGGTGCGGGCAGGTAGGACTGGTCGCGGGTTTGTACCGCCCCGCGCCATTTCCTGTCACCAGTAAAGAACACGACCGCGATGATCGGCGGCGTGCGTCCGTCGGCGGCGTGATAGCGGGACTGCGCCGCAAGAATGTCGCGGAGCCCGCGGTTGTAGCCGATCAATCGATCGAGCATGCGCGGATCCGACGTGGACTGGTTCTCGACGAGGAGCACCAGCCACCGGTCGCGCGCGTCGTCCGGTACTCGAATCGCGGCTGCGTAATCGCACCGCCGCTCTTGTCCGTCTGCGTTCACCGTGACGGTGGGAAGCGGCTCGACTCTTTCCGACCCCACCACCTCCGCGATTTCGGGGAGGAACTCGTGGACGAAGTCGGTAACGACGTGAGGGAAGGCTTGAAGAGACTTGAGTGTCTTGTCCTCGTTCCAAGCGGAACGGGATTTCGGGGCGTTGGAAGCCGAATTGGGGGCTTTGGGGTGTGGTTTTCGATTGTTCGCTGCGGGTCACTGGCGGGCACTCCTGGGTGGATGTCATATGCTTGGGAGACACCTGTCTTCCGTCTCCGCCCGTATAATTGGCAGATTCCAGGGGCGTTGGAATAGCTGAATGGGACAGGTTCGGCAGCGCGGCCAGTAAATACGACTCCTTACCGGGCTCCCGCGCCCGCCGCCCCCAATCCCGTCAGAACGCCACCCCAACCGCACCGCAAAGCCAGCGCTGAAACGGTGCCGCTATGGCGCAAAGGCGGGCGAATTCGTCAAGCAGATCGCTCGAAGTCACCGCGTCGTCCCTCAGTCGCGCTACTCCGATGAAGTCCTTGCGACGCAGATCCTCGATGAGCGGATGGCGGACCGTGAACCCCAGCGGGGCACGTACCAAAGAGTCGCCCGCCAACTCGAAGACCTTCCTGAAGGCTCTGTCGCGCGACGCCATCTTCCAGCCTTCGGGGTCTTCGTCGATAGCATCGCGTATCGTGCGCAGCGTGGGGCCCGCGGGGCGCCAAATCCCGGCACCCATGAAACAGTTGCCGGGCTCGACGTGCAGGTAGAAGCCCGGCGCGTGCGCGTCTCGTCCGGCCTCATGCCGGAAGTGAATGCCGGTGGCGGTCTTGTAGGGAGACTTGTCCCTGGAGAAGCGGGTATCGCGGTAGATGCGAAAGAGAGATCCCCCGTTTGCCCTCGGATCGGCCCGGAAGTGCGTGCTGATTCCGGCGAGCGGCCGGGCGAAGGCGGCGATGAAGCTCAGCGCGGGTTGCTTGACGTCCCGTTCGTAGCGCGACTTGTTGGCGCGGAACCATTCGCGGTTGTTGTTCGCCGCGAGCTCGGCGAGGAAGGCGAACGTGTCGGACGTGAACCGGATAGAGCGCCCCGAAGGCCCGTAGTAGTCGCTCACGACCCGCGCGCACCCCCCTTCCGGGCGGCCCGGTACGCCTGATGCTGCGGAAGATGCCGCGTGTGTCGCCGAATGACCTCGTTCGACAGGTCGTCGAAATGCCGCTCAACCAAAGCAACAGCCGCTTCCGGCTTCACTTTGGACAGGTCGCTGATCACCCATCCGATGCCGGTCTGCACGAACCGCTCGCGCTCGCGGACCAACGCCGCCACCGTCTCCTCGATCAACGGCAGGAACGCATCGTCCGACGCGACGGCCCGAAACGGCACGATGGCCGCTCGCCTTTGCCACAGAACCCGGGCGGTACGCCAACCCGCAATGCGTTTCGCTGCGGGCAGGCCGTGCCGGGCAATCAGCGGCCCAAGCACCCGCACGCAAAACCAATCGGTGGTGGACCAGTCGAAGAACGCCCCTGTCCGGAACAGATCTTCGGCCGTCGCCAATACCGGGTCGGGATCCATTTTGCGCAACAAGAAACGCTGGATGTACAAGATCCCGGCAAACTTGTCTTCTGCATGTTCCTGGCGAATCAGCGAATCCGCAAGACCAAGCTGGGCTTCTTCCGGCCACGCCTCAATCTCATTCGCCTTGCGCCATTCAACGACGATCCGCGCAACTTGAGGCGTCTTCACGCCGCGATACGCGATCACGTGCTTCAGGTAGCGCTCGAACCACTGCTTGACGGCCGGATCCGCCGCGTCGTCGAGACGCCGTTGCAGGTCGATCACCACGTCGGCGCTGCCGTGGGGGCCGGCACTCACGCCGGTTGCCCTCCGCCCTGGTCCGTCTTGCCCCCGGCCGCCTCGCTGGCGCGCCCTCGTCAACCGCTCGGATTCGGCCCGCCGCCACGCCTCAATGCGCCGGTGATCGCCGCTGCGCAGCACTTCCGGCACCCGCAAACCGCGATATTCGGCAGGCCGCGTGTAAGACGGCGCCGAAATTGCGTCGCCGTCGTAGAACGAATCGCTGGATGCGGATTCATGGTCGCCCAATGCGCCGGGTTGCAGTCGAACCACGGCGTCTGCAATGGTCAACGCGCCGATTTCTCCCCCCGACACCACGAAGTCGCCGATCGACAGCTCTTCGGTCGCCAGGTGGTCGGCAACTCGTTGGTCAACGTCTTTATAGTGTCCGCAGAGCAGGGTGACCTCGCGCTGCAACGACAGCCGCACCGCATGGTCGTGACGGAAGCGCGGGCCGCGGGCAGAGAGGAGCACGATCGGCCCCGCGGGACGCAGGTCGTCCATGGCCTCGAAGAACGGTTCCGGCTTCATGACCATCCCCGCCCCGCCGCCGTACGGCGCGTCGTCGACGGTGCGATGACGGTCGTGCGTGTAGTCGCGCAGATCGACGACGCGAAACTCGGCGAGTCCCGCGCGCGCAGCGCGGCCTGGAATGCTCGTCGCGAGGGGCGCCGCGAAGAACTCGGGGAAGATCGTGACGATGTTGACGCGAATCATGGGGACGCATCGAGGAAGCCGGGCGGCAGGTCAACCGTGACGCGACGTCGATCACTGTCGAAATCCACCACGATCTGCCGCGTGAACGGGATCATGATTTCGCCCGACGGGCCCACCACCTGAAGCAAATCCGAGGGATTGACCGGGAAGACCTCGGCGACCTCGCCGATCACCTCGCCGTCCCGCGTGACTACCGTGGCGGCAAGCAGATCGTGGTAGAAGGCCTCGCCCTCGGCAAGGTCGTCGATGGTGTCGAAGGGACGCAGCAGGTACAGCCCGCGCAACCGGTCGGCGGCGACGCGGTCGTCGACCCCGACGAACTTGACCAGGAAGCCGCGACGGTGGGGACGAAGCCGCTCGATGATCAGCGGCGGCGATTCCAAGGGCTCCGCCGCGTCGCCGTCGCCGAGACGATGAACCAGCCCAGGGGCGAAGTGGCTGGCCGGATAGTCGGTCAGGGGGCGTACCCACAGCTCGCCCCTGGTCCCGTGGGCCCTGGTCAGGTGGCCGACGACTAGAAAGGTGGGCTGGGTGCGCGCCATCGCCGGGGTCGCCGCCTACTGTGGGTTACCGCCTGACGCGGGCCGGGCAGGGAGCGTCGGCAGTGGCGGGCGGGCTGCCAGGCTACACCGCCGCCGCCGCGCCCGACTCCTCGGTTTCCGCAGGCGCAACGGCATCGGATTCCGCCGCGTCGAGCGACTCCGTCGGGGGCGCCACGAGGGCCACCTTGGCATCCCCCCCGGCACGGGCTTTCGACACCAGATTGCCCACCGTAGGCGAAGCGATCGCGCCTTCGCCAAGCCAATAGTCCACCCTGTCCAGGTCGACCTTGAGCTGGGCCGGATCCGGGATCGGATTGTAGTAGCCCAGGTTTTCGACGAAGCGGCCGTCGCGTGGGGAACGGCTGTCGGCGACGACGATTCGGTAGTGGGGTTGCTTCTTTTTTCCCATCCGCCGGAGGCGAATCTTTACGGACATGTTTTTCTCTCGCGTTTCTTATGGTCGGAGCGGGGGCATGAACCCTTTCATTTTCTTCATCATCTTTTCCATTTCCTTGAACCGCTTCATGAGGCGGTTGACTTCCGCAACGGTGCGACCGCTGCCGCGGGCGATCCGTCTTCTGCGCGACGCGTTCAAGATCTCGGGACGGTTGCGCTCGTCTGGGGTCATCGACAGAATGATGGCCTCGATGTGCTTGAGCTTCTTCTGGTCGACATGGGCGGCGGATAGGCCTCGGGGCATGCCCGGCATGAGCTTGAGCAGCTGGTCGAGCGGCCCCATCTTCTGCACCTGTCGCATGGCCACGAGGAAGTCCTGCAGAGTAAAGCGGCCGCGCCCCAGGACCTTCTTTTCCAGCGCCGCGGCTTCCTTCTGGTCCACCACGGCCTGGGCGCGTTCCACCAGGCCGACCACGTCGCCCTTCTTGAGGATGCGCCCCGCGATCCTCTCGGGATCCACGGCTTCCAACGCGTCGACGCCTTCGCCCGTCCCGATAAACTTCATCGGCTTGCCGGTCACGCCGAAAATCGAGAGGGCGGCGCCGCCTCGCGCATCGCCGTCCATCTTGGCGAGCACGAAGCCCGTCACGCCCAGCGCCTTGTCGAAGCCTTCGGCGATTCGCACGGCCTCCTGCCCGGTCATGGCGTCGGCCACCAACAGGATTTCGCGCGGTTTGAGCGCACGCTTGATCCGCACCAGCTCGTTCATGAGCCGTTTGTCGATTTGCAGACGACCAGCCGTGTCCACGACAAGCGCGTGCGCCTTCACGCGTCGGGCCGCCTTGTGCGCGGACCGCGCCACCTTCACGGGATCGGTGGCGCCCTCCCGATAGTGCACCGGAACGCCGGCGCGCTTGCCCATCACCCGCAGCTGGTCGACGGCCGCCGGGCGGTACAGGTCGCACGCGGCCAGCAGCGTGCGCCGACCCTGCCGCGACAACCGCTTGCCGAGCTTGGCCGCGGTCGACGTTTTGCCCGATCCCTGCAACCCCACCAGCATGATGACGGTGGGAGGCGCTGGCGACCAGGTGAGCTCGGTGCCGTCCCGTCCCCCGATCATCGAAGCCAGCTCGTCGTGCACGATCTTCACGATCTGCTGCCCAGGAGACACGGACTTGATCACGCGTTCGCCCGCGGACTTCTCGCGGACCCGATTCAGGAAATCGCGCGTCACGCGAAAGTTGACGTCCGCTTCCAGGAGCGCCCGCCGCACTTCGCGCAGGCCGTCGCGAATCATGGGCTCGGTGAGGACGCCGCGCTGGCGGAAGCGGCGCAGGACCCCGTCCAGCTTTTTGCTCAGGTCTTCGAACATCCGGGCAGTTCCGCGACGTCAGTCCTGGCGACGGCGACCTATGAGGTGTCCGACGGCAAACGAAGCCATGGCGACGTACAGGTGCGTGAGCAGCTGGATTGCGATACCCCTTTGCACGCTGGTGCCCCAGAACAGATGGTACCCCAAGACCCCGAAGACCACGGTTGAGGCGGCAAAAGCGAGACGTCTCGTCCAGAGGAAGTTGGACAGCATCTTCTTGCGAAACTGGTCCCGGGTCATCTCGCCTTCGCGCGGTTCACCGTGGGGGACCTGACCGGCAACCGGCTCGTGCCCGGCATCTCCGCTGACGGTCCTGCGGACATACGGCACCGCTTGAAGTGCGGGCCGTTTGGCGGCGCCGTTGTTATCGTCGCTCACGGATGGGCCTCGTTCCCTTCTGACTGAAATGTTCCGCAACCCTTAACGATAGGCCCGTCCCCCAATCGCGTCTACGGCAACGGCCACTCCGCACGATCACGGCTCCGTGATCACCTGGCTGCGACGCGCCCCCACCGACACCATCGCGATCGGCGTTCCCACCAGCTCTTCGATCCGGTGGAGATACGCGCGCGCGTTGCGCGGCAGGTCGCGCAGCCGGCGCGCCCCGGTGGTGGGTGCGCGCCAGCCCGGCAGGGTCTCGTATGCGGGCTCCACTTCGTCCAGCTCCCAGGCGGTGGCGGGAAACGGCACCTCGGTGCCGCGCAGGCGGTACCCGGTCGCGATGCGGACTTCGGAGAGCGTGTCGAGCACGTCCAGCTTGGTGACCGCGATTCCCGTCAGGCCGTTTACGCGAGCGGCGTAGGCGCCGACCGCTGCGTCGAACCAGCCGCAGCGGCGGGGTCGTCCCGTCGTCGCGCCGAACTCGCCGCCGAGCTCGCGGACGCGCGCGTCCATCTCGGGGCCGAAAGCGGTGGGAAGGGGGCCGTTGCCGACCCGGGTGGTGTACGCCTTCACCACGCCGATCACCGAGTCGATCGCGGTCGGGCCGATGCCGGCGCCCACCGCCGCCGCGCCCGCAGTGGTGTTGGACGACGTCACGTAGGGGTAGGTGCCGTGGTCCACGTCGAGCGCCGTGCCCTGGGCGCCTTCCAGCAGCACGCGCTTCCCCGCCGCCAAGGCTGCGGCAATCTCCGCGCCCACGTCGGTCGCGACGTCGGGCACCCGCTCGGCCACGCGCATCGCCTCGGCGACCGTGCCGGCCAGCGCCGTATCGGCTCCCATATCGCGCAGTCGGCGACGCGCGTCGTCAATGCCCCGCGCCACCCTGGCCTCGCCCCTGGCCCGGTCGAGCAGATCGGCAACGCGCACGCCGCGGCGCCCCGTCTTGGCCTCGTACGCGGGCCCGATGCCCTTGCCCGTAGTGCCGATCTTCTTCTCGGCAACCGCCTCCGCCGCGGCGTCCAGCGCCCGGTGGTAGCGGAAGACCACGTGAGCGCGCGCGCTCACGCCCACCCGGCCACGGAAGTCCACGCCGCGTTCGCGCAACCGGTCGAGCTCGGCGAAGAACTGCGCCAAGTCCACCACCACTCCGTTGCCCAGCAGGCAGCGCTTGTCGGCGTGCAGAATGCCCGACGGCACCTGATGCAGCACGAACTGGCGATCGCCCAGCAGCACCGTGTGTCCGGCGTTGGCCCCGCCCTGATAGCGCGCGATCACGTCGGCGCCGCTGGCCAACACGTCGACCACCTTGCCCTTGCCTTCGTCGCCCCACTGGCAACCAACGACGACGGTGCACGCTCCGTTCAGCGCGCTGCCGCCGTCCAATCCACGTTGGGTCACGCGTGCGCCAACGCCCCCCGGGCCTCGAGGCCCGCTCTGCCGAGACACTCGGCGACCTTTGTCCGGCGCGCATTCGCCAGCGGCTTGAGCGGCGGGCGAGGCGAACCCCCGCGATACCCGAGCAGATCCAGCGCGTACTTCACGCCAGCCACGCCCATGCCGCCCACCACGTCGTTGTGCAACGCCCCGATCCGCTTCTGCAGCGCCCCGGCGGCGGCCATGTCCCCCGCCCCGAACCGTTCGCAGACGCCCACGCATTCGGCGGGCGCGAGATTGGCAACCCCCAGAATCCCCCCCACGGCCCCGATCTCGAGCGACGCGTAGAGCAGCGCGCCGCTGCCGACCAGAACCTGGAATCCGCGCTGGGCGTGGGTCACCAGATCGGCCACCGTGGCCAGCTTTCCGCGCGAATCCTTGATCCCGACGATGTTGTCGTGGGTGGACAGCTCGGCCACCAGCCCCGTGGGGAAGTCCAGCGTGCTGAACCGCGTCGGCACCTGGTAGAGAATGACCGGAACCTCCGCCGCGTCGGCCACGGCGACGTAGTGATCGCGCACCACCTCGGGCGTCATGGCGCCCTTGTAGAACGCGGGCGGCTGCACCAGCACCGCATCGGCGCCCCGCGCGACGGCCATGCCGGTCAGGCGCAACGTCGTCCGCAGCGACTCGGCGCCCGTACCCGCGACCATGAGCATGCCCTCGGGCAACACGGCGCGCACAACCTCCCAGCAGCGATCGCGCTCCGATTCGTCCAGAAACACGGCCTCGCCGGTCGAGCCGCCGATCACCATGCCGCGCACGCCGGTTCGGGCCCAGCGGCTCACGTTGTTGCGCAGCGCCACCACGTCGACCTCGCCGGTAACCGGGTCGAAGGGGGTGGCGGCGGGGATCATTACGCCGCCGATGTCGATGGGGGTCTTGTTCATAGGGTCGTCCCGAAGCTGGGTGTCTTGCCGCTGGGTGTCCTGCCGCTCGTGGTTCCGGCGCGCGCCCGTTTCCCTGGCGGGAACACGCCCATCGCTTCTCTGGCTCGCGCCAAGGTCTCGCCCGCCATGGCCCGCGCCCTGGCGGCCATGTCCATGATGCGACCGTCCAGGTCGGTCTCGCGGCGCAGCACGTCGGCCCGACGATCGCGCATCTCGGTGGCCAGTGCCGCCAGCGCGTCCGCTACGGCCCCCTTGAGCGCAACGTAGCGGAGCGTTCCCGAAAGGTAATCTGCGCGCATCTGGCGGGCATCGTCCTCCTGCCCGCAGGCCGCCAACAAGGTAAGCAGATTCTCGATTCCGGGACTGATTTCGCCGCTGGACGCAACCCCCGAATCGGTCACCGCCGAGCGCACCTTCTTCCGCACCGAGTCCTCTTCCTCGAACAGCCCGATATAGTGTCGCGGCCCCAGACTCTTGCTCATCTTCCTCGTGGGATCGGCGGTCGACATCACCTTGGGCACATGAGTAAGCAGCGTGTCGGGTTCGGGAAACAGGTAGCCGAAACGACTGTTGAACCGGCGCGCGAGTCCGCGGCTCAGCTCCAGATGCTGCGACTGATCCTGCCCCACCGGCACGCCCTCGGCCCGATACGCCAGAATGTCGGCGGCCTGCAAGATGGGATAGAACAACAACCCCGCCGACACGAACGTTCCATCGTCGCCCCCCGAACCGTCCTTCAGCAGCGCCGACTTCTCCTTGAACTGCGTCATGCGGCTCAGATCGCCCAGCGAAGTCAGGGTCGCCAGCAACCAGCAAAGCTCGGTCTGCTCGGGCACCGTGGACTGAATGTAGACGGTCGTTCGGTCCGGATCGATGCCGGCGGCCAGCAGGCTCACGAACATCCGTCGCGACGAATCCCGAAGCTCGGCGCCGGGCGGAGACGTGAGCGCGTGCAGGTCCACGACGCAGTACACGCACTCGTGATCTTTCTGGAGTCGCACCCAGTTCCTCACCGCGCCAAAGTAGTTGCCGATCGTCATCACGGCGGTGGGTTGTATGCCTGAATAGATGCGACGTGGACGGGTCATGGCGGCAGAGCGGCTTGTGAACGAGTGGGTGTTGCGGCGACCGAGGGAGTACGCGGGTCTCGGCACGGCGAGGCTGACGATCCGTGGCAACCAAGTTAGCGTATTGCGACCCGCCATGCCCAAACCACCCCGCCCCCGACGCCCGGCGGCTACCCTCCGACCAACGCGTTGAACAGCAGCTTGAACGTGCCGTGCGTCTGCGCGCGGTGTTGGGCGCGGAAGCCGATCATGACGATCACGCCGTCGCCGTGATCGACCGAAACCATGGCCGCCTTGTTGGCGATCGCGTCTTCGCCCAGCAACCAACCACTCTGCAGAATGTCGCGGTCGATGTACGTCACGACGCGCTTTACGTCGGCGCTGCGCGCGCCCGGCACGGTTTCGTACACCTGCCCGCCCGCGAGATAGGCGACCAGCGCATCTTCGGGCATGCCGTACGCGTAGCGACTCGACGTGTCGACGTCGACCTTGAGCGTTGAGCCGGGCGCCCAGAACTCGTTGCCCCACATGTTGGCCACGGCGTTGCGCACGGGCACGTCGAATTCGTCGAGCACGAGGTCGCCGGCTTGGGCGAACGTGACCAACGTGCCGCCGTTGCGCACGAAGTCTTCCAGCGCCTGCGTGCCGGCCTCGCCGAAGCCGCTGCGGTATTCGGGTGGCGTGCCGGCGGGATCGGGGCCGCGCCCTCCCTGCGGCGAGCCGGTGGGCCCCAGCATCATTTCCTTCGAGTCGGCAGGTAGGACGATTACGTCCCAGCGCTCGTGCAGGTCGCCGACCGTGATGTCGTCGTCGAACAGGCTCGCATACTCGAAATTGAAGTCTTCCAGCAACAACCGGGTCCAGCCTTCGTCCATGTTGCCGCCGTAGAAGCGCTGGTACATGCCGATGCGCTGCTGCGCGAGGGGGGTGCTGAGCGCGGTCGGGTCGCCGTCGAGCGCGGCGAAGTCGACCCCGGTGGCCGTGGCCGCGTCGGCGAGAGCGCTCGGGTCGGCGCCCGCTTCGACCACGAAGTCGCCGCGCTGCGCGCCCGCGCCGTCTTCCGTGACGCGGCGCATGGAGACGCCAGCCGCGAAGAGGTGGTTGACGGCCCTGAACGCGTCGTTGAGCATGCCATCGATTCGATGGCCATGCGGTGCGTTGGACGCGACCTCTCCCGCAGGCGACATGGTATCGGGCACCACCGTGAGCGGGGCCTGCACCGCCGTGCGGACCGGGTCCACTCTCACTCCCATAAACTCCGCGATCACGTCGGCGGACATGTCGTAGGGGCGGATCGGGTCGCCGGAAGCGGTGCGCGTGTAGCTGTTGTCGGGGTAGAACGTGCGACCCAGCAGCCAGCGGATGACCCCTCGCTTGGGCTGCGCCATCGACACCACGTAGCTGCCCTCGCCGTAGACCTTGCCTTCGTGCGCGAACTCGGACGGCGCGCGCTCGACCGTAATGCCTTGCAGGAGAAGCTTGTTGACCATTTTGGTCATGGTAAGGGGGTCGTGCTGGGCCGCGGGAACGACGTACGCCTTGACCTCGCCCTCGGCGCCCCGCTTGGTCTGACGGTTCGCCTTGTTGTAGGCGTTCGTGAGCACCGTGTGACGGTTCTTGGCGGCGATTTCGAGCGGCGAGAAGGTCGCCACGATCTGACGATCGACGATGTCGCGCACGCGCCACCACCCGCCCGGCCACGGATTGGGAAAGGTGGTCTGCGCCTCGTATTCGGGCAACTGGCGCGACCCGCGAAGCTGATCGGGATGCACGTAGAGCGGCGTGGCGAAACGTGCGCTGGCCGACTCGGTGAGCATGCCCGCGATGTTGTGGAACGGGGTGATCCAGTGGAACCCGAAATGGCCCCAACCCGAATAGATGGCTGCGTTTACGGTGCCTTGGAAGCCTGCCTCTTCCATGCGGTAGGCCATGTGCGCGCCGTACCAGGACATCTCGCGCCAGACCAGCGGATCACCCTCGGGACGAATGGGCTCGGCGTACGGCGGAAGGTAGATGCGCGCCGTGTAGGCTCCCATCTGGTGATGGTCGATGTACGCCTGCGGGATCCACTCGCGGAACATGATTTCGGCCCCGTAGCGCGACTCGATCGTGTTCTGCATGAAGGCGTCGCGGTTGTTGTCGTGCCCGATGTAGGGGTGATACAGGCCGGGCTGAATCGCGCCCTCGTACTCGGTGCCCACCCAGCGATCGTACCACTCGTTGACGATGTCCACGCCTTCGGGATTGAAGGCCGGGATGAGGATCGAGACCGTGTTGTCGAGGATTTCCAGCATCTCGGCATCGTTGCGGGTGGCGAACAGGTAGGTGATCTCGGCCGCCGCCTGGCTCGCCGCAACCTCGTTGGAATGCAGGGCGTAGGACTGCACGAACACGACCTTGCCGTTTGCGATGGCGTCGTCGATTTCGGCCTGGGCGTGGCCGCGCGGGTCTTGCAGCACGGCGTTCATGCGCTTGAGATCGTCGAGCCTCGCGAGGTTGTCGGGCGAGGATATGTAAAGGGCGAGGAACGGGGCGCCGAGGGTCGATGGACCCATGTGGTCGATGAGGACGCGATCGCTGGCCGCACCGATGAGCTCGTAGTACTCGACGAGCTTGGCCCAGCGGGCGAGCTTGCGGTCGGCACCCATCTGGTGACCGAAAAAGGTCTCGGGAGATGGGATGGACGCCGTGGGCTGGGCGGTAAGGGGTTGGGGGGTAAGCGCGATGCCGACGAGCAGCGTCGCCGCGAGGATGAGGGTGGGGAGGAGGGCGGTGGCCGTGACGCGGGGGGCGGGGTCTCGCATGTGTGTGGTCCGGGTTGCTGGGGCGTGTGATGGGGCTATGATAAAGTAGATACTCGGCACCGCGGACGCTTGACGATCCTGAGGAGACCTGCCATGAACATGCGCCGAATGCGACAACGACTCGCCATCTGGGCGGCGTTGGTCATGCCATGGCTCGTCGCCTGCGCCCCCGCCGACGCGCCCCAGTCTTCGGAGCTGGCTGACGCCCAAGAATCCGAAGCCCACGTCGCCGGACACAGGCTGGGCATGGTCGCCCACCACCTGTGCGCGGGCATGTACGTCGTAGGGCGCGACTACGAGCGCACGCCGGACCGCGTGGTTCTCGAAGACATCCAGCCGTTCCCACTCTTTCAGTGGCAAGACGACTACGAATACGAGGTAGACGCGGCGACCCGTACCGCCTCGGTGTTGGGGCCGGACGGAGTGCGACGGTCGGCGCGGTACCATGGCGATCAGGGGTGCACGATCCTGCCGGAACCATCGGGAGACATTCAGTTCGAGCCGCACCCCGTGCCCCGCACCGTGCCAAACCCTGACGCAACGTCATGGCCAACCGGCGATCTCGACGCCTATCACGATCCGCCGCCGCAGGACATTGACATGCCGACCCTGGAGGCCGCCCTGGACTGGACCATGGCGCAAACCGAGCACAACACGCGGGCCTTGGTGGTTGTTTATGAAGGAAAGCTTCTGGGTGAGCGATACGCGGCGGGTTTTTCGCGACACACGCCTCAAATTTCCTGGTCCCAAGGGAAGAGTGTGGCCGCCGCTCTGCTGGGCGCAGCCATCCAAAGGGGCGATGTCTCCGTCGGCCTCGACGACCCCGCCCCAATCCCCGAGTGGCGGCAGGACCCCGACGACATGCGTCAAAGCATTCGCGTGCGCGACCTGCTCAACATGAGTTCCGGCCTCGATTTCCTGAACCTCGGGTTGAATCAAGAGGCGTCCTGGACGCACGCGAACGAGCACTTCCACATCTACTTCGAGAGCATCGACGTGTTGGCCCACGCTGCCGACCAGCCGATGGACCGAGAGCCCGGCGAGGTGTTTCGCTACCGCAACTCCGATCCCCTGAATGTCCTCCGCATCGTGCGAGACGCCGCCGACGCGGCGGGCGAGGAATGGCTCACCTACCCCCAGCGCGTTCTGTTCGACCGGATCGGGGCCCGCAACTTCGTCCTTGAAACCGACCCGTGGGGCAACTTCATCATCACGGGCTACGATTTCGGCAGCGCCTGGGACTGGGCCCGCTTCGGGCTTCTGCACCTGTGGGACGGCCAGTGGCCCGCCGAAGACGGCAGTCTGGAGAGAATCCTGCCCGAGGGCTGGGTCGACTTCGTGAGCAGTCCCGCGCCGGGTGCGCAAATGGACAATTACGGCGGGCTTTTCTGGCTCAATCGCGGTGGCTCGCTTCCCGACGCGCCCGAAGACGCCTACTGGGCTGCCGGGTTCATGGGGCAGTTCACGGTGATCGTGCCGTCGCACGACATGGTGATCGTGCGGCTGGGGCCGAGCGCCGGGAACACGAACGCGTATCTCAACGAGATCGTGAGTCGGGTGACGGCGGCGGTGAGCAATGACGGGCCAGAATACTGAGCCGCCCGCCAATGAGGATCGGGAGAGCCACTCCGTTCATCTCGGTGCACTGGACTTGTTGGGGATCGAGCATATGGACTCACTGTTCCCTGTAGGCGATGTAGTGGAAGGTGGCTTGGAGGAAGAGGATCAGGTAAGCCGCATTGATGCGCTGGACGGCTCGTTCGATCTGATCGTGATGAATCCACCGTTCACGCGGCCGACGAACCACGAAGCCGGCCACGCCACGGTTCCAGTGCCGAGCTTCGCAGGCTTCGAGACCTCGGCAGCGGAGCAGGCGGCGATGTCACGAGCGCTCAAGGATCGTCACGGCGACATGAGTCACGGCAATGCCGGACTGGCATCCAACTTTCTGGAATTGGCGGACCGAAAGCTCAAGACGGGCGGCGTTTTGGCCTTTGTGTTGCCGTTTTCCTTTGCCGCGAGGGGCTCTTGGGAAAAAGCACGCAACGTCCTTGGTCAACGATACGGGACCACTTGCATTGTGTCGATTGCCAGCAGTGGCAAAGCCGACCGCGCCTTTTCGGCGGACACGGGCATGGCCGAATGTCTTCTGCTGGCAAGAAAGGGAGGTAACAGAGATGCACGAGCGGCAAACTTCGCAGAGCGTCTCCAAAGTATCTTGGCTGCGTCGAATATGGCTCGAGGTATTGGATGGGGACGACCCGACGGATCTGACAAGGAGACATACCAAGGGGCCTACCGTGACGAGGTCCGGCAAGCGCTGGACCGCCAACTCCTGATTGACGTCCTCGGTCTTGATTCCGATCTGCTCGATGGTCTGGATCTAGTACGCCGACAGTGGTGCGCCGAACCGTCGGTGCACGGCGGGAAGCCGACGAGGCCGCCGGGGACATGATGAACGTAAGTGACATCCGCATCCGTAACTTTCGTGGTATCAAGGACTTGAGCGTAGAGTTCGGTGAAGTCACCGTGCTGATTGGAGAAAACAATGCGGGCAAGACATCGGTGTTGGATGCCCTGGCACGGGTGGGCCAAAAAGCCGTCGCGGTTCCTGAAGGAGATGGGAATTGAGGAACCAGTGTAGTATCATCACGACACACATCATGATATCACCGCCCCGCTCCCGCCTCGCCGCCCTCGCCCTCTGCGTCATCCTCGCGAGCTGCACGGCCCCCGCGCCCCCCAACACCGCCGAAACGACCACCCCGCCTCCCGATACCACCGCTGCCGCGCTGCCCGCGGCCACATCCGACGACACCGAGACCTCGCCCGCCCCACTCCAAGACACCGCCCAGACGGCCCCAACCCCGTCGCCCTCCAACCAAACCCCACCCCAAACCGCACAAGACTCGCTCGCCGCCGTGCTCGAAGACATCACCGCCACGCAACGCCTCATTCTGGCCCGTCTCGACTCGCTCGGCAGCGAAATCGGGCCATCGGCAACGCAAGGCGACACCGCCACAACGCCGGTCATCGCACTCGAAGAAGCTACCGACGAAGTGCGCAACCTGGGCTCCAAGATCTTCTGGGGCATTGTGGTGCTGGCAATCTTCCACTTGCTGATTCGCCTGGTCATCTGGCTGTTGGAAACCCTTGCCGAGCGGAACGTCGCGCGACGCCTGTCGATCAAATGGATGATCCCAATCGCACGCGTAACGCTTTGGGGCATTGCCACTTACCTGATCGTCCTGAACGTCTTTCGGGTGGATGCGCAAGGGCTACTCGCGGCAAGCGCCGCCTTGGGCGTGGCGGTCGGCATCGCCGCGCAGGACATGCTCAAGAACATCCTCGGCGGCCTGATCGTCGTCTTCGACCAGCCCTTTCAAGTGGGCGACAAGATCGCGGTGGGCGGCAGCTACGGCGAGGTCGTCTCCATCGGTCTCCGTTCGACGCGCATCGTCACCGCCGACGACAACCTGGTATCGATTCCGAACTCCCAGGTGGTGGGCGAGCAGGTCGCCAACGCCAACGCCGGGCAGCTCAACTGTCAGGTGCTAGCCAAGCTCCATCTTCCTGGCGACGTCGACGAATCCAAGGCCAAAGCAATCGCCTTCGAAGCCGCCGTGAACTCGCCGTACGTCTTCCTCGAAAAGCCCATTGAAGTGTTCGTTCGGGACGAATTCCGCGCGACTTTCGCGACTCGCATCGAAATCAGGGCGTATGTGCTTGATCCAAGGTTCGAGTTGCCGTTTCAGAGCGACATGACCGAACGCGCTCGGGAAGGATTCCGCGCCGCCGGGTTGGGAGCTCCGCCCGATCGGCGCCGGTTGGCCCACCGCGCATGGGACGAATCTCTCGAAGCGGCGGACGAATGAACGGCCCCGCTGCCGAGCACGTCGCCCCCGCATCGTCGCCGCCACAACCCCCGGCGACCGACGCGACGATCGCCGCCGAGATCGGCAACGTCGTGCACGGGCCGTTCAGGGAAGCGTGGCGGCGCTGTGAGCGTGAATGGCGCCCGGTCCGCGAGGCGTTGGCGCTGGGCGCGGCGGCACATCGCACGGCCCTGCAAGATCTTGCAACGGGAGCGGACGACAGGGCGGGCTCACGCAACGGCGGGGCGGCCGTACGCAACCGCGAGGCGGCCGTACGCAACCGCAAGGCGGCCGCGCGCAACGGTGGGGCGAACTATCGCCGCAGAGTGACGGCCGCAGTGCTGGATCCGCGCCGCGAGGCGTTCGGCTCGGGAGGCATCGCGACCAGGATGGAAGGGCACTTGGCCGACGCGTTCGAGAGCGCCTGCAAGGCGGCGGCCACGCTCCCGAGCGAGGTTGAGGCCGCGCCCCTCCCGCAGGCGCCGGAAGGGGCGACGAGGTTGGCCCGCGTCCTTTGGGTGGTCGCGCGCAGGGGCGAAGTGCATCGGGTACCGGTATCGCTAGTCGCACGTCGGCACTTGGCGTACGCGGTCGCAGTCCAGCAACGCAAGTCGTTCGGCAGGTGCCTCAAGTTGCTGGCGTCCTGGATCATGGAGATCGAGCGCACGTGGGCGGAGTGGACGGACGCGGTGCTGTCAGCGCACGAACGGGGGCCGGACCGCGAGGGCGCGCCGGGTCGCGGCGTCGCCGGTTGCCTTGAGGCGGCCCGGAAGCTGGACCACGCGCTCGGGGAGCTCGCCGCGATGCGATTTGGCGGAGTGGCGGGGTGTTTGGAGCGCGACCTGGAACGCTGGGACGAGCTGCTGCTGGCGCGGACCGGCGTTGCCGGGACGTTCCTCGGCAGCAACCGCAACCCCGTCCTGGCATGGCAGCGGGACCCTGAGACGGTAGGCCCCTGGGATCGCCGCTTGAACGAGAGCTCGGCCCGTCTCGATCTCTGCCATAGCCTGCTCAACGCCCGCAACCGCGCCGACCGGATTCGCGACGGGCTGTTGGCCAGCTGGGCCGGCGCCGTGGCGGCAATCAACGCGCGTCTCGTCAACATCGGGCGGGTGCTCGCGGAAGGCCGCGCGCGGAGCGAGGAACTTGCCGGGCAACGTACCCTTCGCCTCGAACGGCTGAAGCGGGAGCAGGAAAGGACGATCGGTCGATTGCGCGAGATGGAAGGCTCGCTGCCGCGCCCGTCACTGGTGCATCGCGACATGTTGGTGGCCGCCGACGCGGCGGTCGAGGGCCTCGATTCCGTCGTGTCCGCGACGCCCGAAGTGCTTGTGCTGCGGCGGGTTCCGCGGCCCAACGCTTCGCTTCGGTCCTGGCACAAGGTCGGGAAGCCGCTACGTCTGCGCGAGGCCGCCCACCGGGCCTTGGGGCCCCTGCGTTGTGCGCGCATTGTCGCCGCCCCGGCGACGGTGCGCGAAGCCATGGGTCGGGTGCACGCGATGGTGGCCGAGCTGCGCGAAGTCGCCGCCTACGCCTTCGAGGTCGCGATCGCGGAGGTGGTGGACGAAGGCGAGGGATGCTCTTTCACCGTCGTCGCCAACGGGTTGGCCCGTGCGGAATCCCGAGTCCACGCGGCTCGCGAGGATCTGCGCGGCGCGCTCGACCGCACCAGCGACCAGGTCGTCGACGCCATGGCCGAGGGGATCGCGCAGCTGCGACGCCGCGTCGCGGCCAACCAGCTGAGCGGCATGTACCTCGACGCCCGCGCCAGCCTCGCCGCCGATGCCGCCGACGTCCGCAAGGGATCGCAGCGAAGGTGGTCGCGGGTCGTCCGACGGGGAGGGATTGCCGTCTCCGCCGTACGTCGCCGATTGCAGCCGGTGGGACAGGCGCTCGGAATCGACGACGAGCGGCCGCCCGTGGTGGAGCCGCTGTCTCCCGCCGCCGAACGCGACGTGTTGGAGAAGCTCCCGGTAGTGTATCGGCGGCTCTTTTCTTTCGAGCCGGTCGAGGATTCCCGCCTATTGGCTGGGCGGCAAGAGGCGCTGGCCGCAGTGAAATCTTCCTGGGAATCGCGCCGCTCGCGCCCCAGGACCAGCCTCATGGTGGTCGCCGCTCCCGGCGCCGGAGCCACCAGTTTCCTCAACGTCGCCGCGGCGGGGCTGGGGGTCGGGGCCGCGCGGGTTGCAAGCCATGTGCTTCGGGAACGCATCCGCGACGAAGCCTCCCTTCTTCGCTTCCTGACGGAATGGCTGGTTCCCGACGCGCGCGGGGTGGCCGATCTCGACGCCCTCGGCGATCTCATCATACAATCCCCACCCAACACGGTACCCCAAGCGGCGATCCTGGAGGGCGTGGAACACCTGCACGTGCGGGTGCCGAAGGGCGCCGAGACAATGGACCGCCTGCTCGCGTTCGCGTCGCGCACCAGCCCTCGAATCTTCTGGGTGATGTCGATCGCAAGCTCTGCGTGGCAGCTTGTGGAGAAGCGCTGCCCCAAACAGGTGCGCGACCTGGAGCGAATCGTACTTGGGGCGCTTTCCGCGGAGGATTTGGGGCGCGCGATTCTGGCTAGGCATCGGCTGAGCGGCATTCCCGTCCGGTACGTGGAACCGCGCACCATTCGCGGGCGTCCGCTTCGCGGGCTGCTGGGACGGCGTGGTTCGCGGCGGCGTCGCCAGTCGGTAGAGGCCGACTTTTTCCAGCGGCTTCATCGGGCATCGTTGGGATCGATCCGGGCGGCGCTGTTCCATTGGCTCCGCTGCGCCGATTTCCGCGCAGTCGAGGGCACATTGTTGGTGCGGCCACTGGAGACGCTGCCCTCGCCAACCGAGGGGCTGGAACTCACGGAGAGCTTTGCCCTCAAGGCCATTCTTGATCACGGCACGCTGACCGTTGCGGAATACGGCGAGGTTGGTCGCCTAACGCCATCGGAAGCGGCCTCGTTGTTTCGTTCGCTGCGCGACCGGCATCTGATTGAGGCGGCGCCTTCGGTGGAGAGTGGTCCGCACGGTGGAGCCGGAGCTGCACGGCATCGGATTCGGCCGCTGTTGGTCGGCCCGGTGGCGGCGCATCTGCGTTCGCTGAACATTCTGCATTGATTGGGTGCGCGCGGACGCGGTGGTGGGGGCGGTGTTTCCGGTTGTGGTGGGGTCAGTCCCGGCCCACATCGGCTCCGTTTCGGTCAGGAAACATTTGTCCCAAAATTAGTCCCATCCAGCCATAGAAACGCCCCCCGGAATCCATATTTTCTCTCGCGTAGTAAGCGCCAACCCCGAACCGAGAGACGACATGCCACCAACGGACGATACCATGTGGACCGAGGACCGGGCCGCGAGGGAACTCCTCACCTTCCCGCGAGTCGTTGCGGGCTTCCTGACCGAGCTGCTCCCCGAAACGGCCGCCCTGTTCGACTTCGACAAGATGCAGATTCGGCCCACCGTTACGCTGGACTCCTCCGGCAGGGAGAGAATCGCCGACAGTGCCTGGGAAATCGCCCTCAATGACGGCCAGGTCGTCGGCATCTCCATCGAATGGCAGAGCGCGCCCGACGCGAACATGCTCTGGAGAATGATCGAGTACGTCACGCGGCTGGCCGGCCTCATGAGCAGGCAATCCCGCCTTGGACACCCCGAAGGCTCCACGCCGTACGTGTTGCCGCTCGTAATCTACACGGGCGGACCCCGCGGCACCTGGAACGCTCCCACCGAGTGGCGTCACCTGCCGGCGCGCCAGCCGGACGAGTTCCCGCCGTGCCACTTCGCATTCGGCTACCCCCTAATCTGCGCCGACGACGCAAACGACTACGCAGGCGACAATCAAAGGACCGCACGCACGCTGATGACCATTGCGGGTACGGGCGAGAAATCGGCGACGGTGGCGTGTCGGAGGCTGCTGCAGCGACTTGACGGCGAGGGCGACGACAGTTTGGACCTGGTGGCGGCCGTCTTGCGGTTCTTCAAGGTGATCGTCGCCAAGACGTGGCCGGAATCGGAGATCGCCAAGCGGCTTGCACACATCAACACCTGGCGCGACGTTAGAAGCATCAGCATGGAACAGAAACGAATGGAGCTGGAAATGACATTGACAACGTTTGAGCGGGAAATCGCTGATTTGAAGGCTGAAGGGATGGCGAAGGGCCGCGAGCTCGGAATAACCGAAGGTCGCGAGATCGGGATGACCGAAGGCCGCGAGCTCGGCATAACCGAAGGCCGTGAGCTCGGGATGACCGAAGGCCGCGAGCTCGGGATGACCGAGAGTCTCAGGCGTCTAGTGAAGCGGAAGTACGGTCAATTGGCGTGGGAAGCGGTGTCGGCGTTCATGAACAGCGCGCCGAGTTTCTCGGTTACGGCCGAGATGTTCGACTGGCTGCTGGAATGCTCGTCCGCCGACGAGTTCCTTGCCAAGCTGAAGGCGGGCAACGGCATCGCGTCTTCCTGACAGGAGGCACCCAAATGGCCGGGTCCATCCCCGAGCCCGCCGAAGGCTGCCGAAGGATTCATCGAAGTGGCAGCGGAACATATGGCGCCGAGGACCTGCTGCTTTCCGACTTCTACGGACGCAGAGACGGGACGCGCAGGCGCGCGACGGGGCGGATGCGGTGGTGGGGGCGGTGTTTCCGGTTGTGGTGGGGTCAGTCGAAAAGGATTGGAGATCTGATGTCTGGTAGCCGAAGGCTTGCAAGAGTTGGATCGATCGCTTGTGGATGCCATCGGCACTCAAATTTGTCTCCGCGAATAGTTGCGACCCTGGAACGCGTTTGCCGCGTCTCAGAACCTCCCGACTCGGTGCGAACCAAGGCCGCCGGTTGCCCCACAGGGGCTCGACAACCGCCATGAAACTGTTGGCGTGGCGCCGGTGGAGCTCCTCATAGACTCCAACGTAGATCGCCACGAAGGTGGACACGTCCGTTCGTTCGCCAAACAGCAGGTAGCCAGTTGGCCTCTTGCCCGGACGGCGCTTCGGCCTGCGTTTCGGTTCTGGTTTAGGGCGAAGTTCCGGAGAAAATCGGGTATTCTGAGGTCGCAAGCATAAGGCCGACAAGCATTTAGAGAGATTCATGGGCCAAAATGCGTACCCATGTAATGGTACGGTCAAAATGTTGACAACGCACCCGTTATCCATTAACGTCGTATCCATGTACATCGAACGCGTGCCCAACAGAAAGTCGCCCCCAGCCGTCCTCCTCCGCGAGTCCTACCGCGAGGACGGAAAGGTCAAGAAACGCACCCTCGCCAACCTCTCGAAGTGGCCCGACGACATCGTCGACGGACTCCGCATCCTCCTCAAGGGCGGCGTCGCGCTCCCTTCCCTCGGCGACGCCTTCTCCATCGAACGCTCCCGGCCCCACGGTCACGTGGCCGCCGTCCTCGGAACCGCCCGCAGGCTCGGCATCGAGAAGCTGCTCGCGCCTCGTCCCTCCCGCCAGCGGGCGCTCGCCATGGCCATGATCGTCGCCCGAGTCCTCGATCCCCGATCCAAGCTGGCCACCGCCCGCACCTTGAGGAACGAGACGCTCGCCCACTCCCTCGGGCAGGAGATGGGCGTCGAAGACGCCACCGAGTACGAACTCTACGACGCCATGGACTGGATCCTCAGACGCCAGGATCGCATCGAGCGCCAGTTGGCCGAAAAGCACTTGGAGGACGGCGCGCTGGTCCTGTGCGACGTCACCTCCGTCTACTTCGAAGGCTCGAAGTGTCCGTTGGCTAAGCTCGGCTATTCTCGCGACGGCAAGCGAGGCAAGCCCCAGATCGTCTTCGGCCTGCTCTGCGACGCCGAGGGCCGTCCGGTGGCGGTCGAGGTCTTCGCCGGCAACACGGCCGATCCCAGCACCGTCGGTCTCCAGATCGAGAAGTTGCGCGAGCGTTTCTCGCTGTCGCGCATCGTGGTGGTGGGCGATCGGGGACTTCTAACCAACGCTCGCATTCGCCAAGAGCTTGAACCGGCGTCGCTTGCATGGATCACGGCGCTGCGGGCTCCCCAGATCAGCGAGCTGGTCGAGCAAGGCGACGTCGAACTCTCGCTCTTCGACGAGCGGGACTTGGCCGAGATCACCGCCCCGCAACTGTATCCCGGCGAACGACTCGTCGTGTGCCGCAATCCGCTGCTGGCGGCAAGACGGGCGCGAAAGCGCGAGTCCCTGCTGGCGGCCACCGAAGAGAAGCTCGAGAAGGTCGTGCGCGCCACGACGCGCCCCAACCGCCCGCTGCGGGACGGCGCCGACATCGCCGTGAGGGCCGACAGGGCGTTGCGCGCCCACAAGGTGGGCAAGCACTTCGACGTGGTTGTAACGGACGACGCCTTCTCCTTCGCTCGCAACCAGGAACGGATCGCTCACGAGGAAGCGCTCGACGGCATCTACATCATCCGCACCAACGTGCCCGCCGACGAACTGTCCGCCGACCAGGCCGTCCGTTCCTACAAGAACCTCAGCAAAGTGGAAAAGGCCTTTCGCAGCTACAAGACCGTGGACCTGAAGGTGCGTCCAGTGCATCACAGGCTCGAAAATCGCGTCCGCTCCCACGTCTTTCTTTGCATGCTCGCCTACTACGTCGAGTGGCACATGCGGCGCGCTCTTGCGCCCTTGCTCTTCGACGACCACGACCCCGACGGCTCGACCCGCTCCTCGCCGGTACAACCGGCACGCCCTTCTCGGGCCGCTCGCGCGAAGGCCGCCACGAAACGCACCCACGATGGCCTGCCCGTACACAGCTTCCAGACCTTGCTGGCCGACCTGGCCACGTTGACTCTCAATCGCGTTCAGCCCGCCGCGCCGGGAGCCGTCGCCGCCGACGTCCTCGCCAGCCCAACCCCCCTCCAGGCCGAAGCCTTCCGCCTGTTACGGACCCGTCCCTGAAGCGTACCCAGTAGCGTACACCCCCGAAATCACCCTATCCGTCAGCACGCCATATACTTATGTGCGGGACGCTTCCGGAAGTTGGGTCTAGGCTGCGGAGTTGACTGGCGCTGCGGGGTTGACTTGCGGTCCAAGTCCGGGACGGGCGGCGGCCCGTCGGCCGGTTCCTTCATTCCCAGTGCAGCCGCGATCTCCGCTTGCGTTGGGTCAAGTCCCGTAATCTCGCCAACGCGTTTGGTGATCAGGCCGAGGAAATCAGGATCGGGCGTAGACCACATCTTCTCCCAAATCTTGGGAACTTCTCGCTTGAGCCTTGTCCTTCTTGCTACTTTCCGCAGCGCTTGCTTGGCGTGCGCTTCCGCGGCACCACCCACGAGGGCACTCCGGGACAGGAACCGCTCAAGCTCCTCGGCGCGAACTTCCGGGAGGCCATCCCTGAGGTCGAGTCGGGCGAAACGGCGTGCCTGCGGGCTTCCCTTTTCGCGGGGTAGGTAGAGCCACCATTCGTAACCTGTGGTCAGTACACAAATATCGACGCCTTCGTGGAACGCATAGCCGAGCACCTGGGCGATATGTTGATCAAGGTCCTTTCCTGGCGCTTTGGTCTCCAGGAAAGCAACGAAGCGCCCTTCGTCCCAGAGTGCGACATCTACCCGCCCTTTCCCGGCCGCCTGCTCTACTTTGACACGGCGAAAGTCAGAGGAATCCCAGCCCAAGTCCCTCAGAACGGGGAAGATTACGTGTAGCTTCGCGCTCTCCTCATTGGGAGGCACCGGCTGAGTCCTTATTCGCAAGATCGTGGCGACCAGATTGGCAGTGTTAGTAGTCACGTCGGAAACATACGTCATTTCCAGACTCGCCGCAGCCCCGGCCCACACCGCCTCCGTTTCGGTCAGGAAACATTTGTCCCAAAATTTAGTCCCATCCAGCCATAGAAACGCCCCCCAGAATCCATATCTTCTCTCGGGTAGTAAGCGCCAAACCCCGAACCGAGAGACGACATGCCACCAACCGACGATACGATGTGGACCGAGGACCGGGCCGCGAGGGAACTCCCCACCTTCCCGCGAGTCGTCGCCGGCGACAATCCAGGGACCGCGCGCACGCTCATGACCGTCGCGGGTACTGGCGAGGAGTCGGCGACGTCGTCAAGACGTGGCCGGATTCGGAGATCGCCAAGCGGCTTGCACACATCAACACCTGGCGCAACGTTAGGAGCATCAGCATGGAACATTAACGAATGGAGCTGGAAATGACATTGACAACGTTTGAGCGGGAAATCGCGGAGTTGGAGGCCAGGGGTCGCGAGCTCGGCATGACCGACGGCCTCAGGCGTCTAGTGAAGCGGAAGTACGGTCAATTGGCGTGGGAAGCGGTGTCGGCGTTCATGAACAGCGCGCCGAGTTTCTCGGTTACGGCCGAGATGTTCGACTGGCTGCTGGAATGCTCGTCCGCCGACGAGTTCCTTGCCAAGCTGAAGGCGGGCAACGGCATCGCGTCTTCCTGACAGGAGGCACCCAAATGGCGGATCGCCGCCGGGCTGATCCCGACGCCTGCATGGTATGTGGAGATCGACTGATCCACGGCTTCCAGATGTGCGCCGTCACATTGGAACCCCTACCGCCCCGCAGCCCCCCTCCCCACCGTCGCGGCTTCCACATCGCCCACAATGAACACGCGGAAGCCCTGCGCGATCCGCTCCGCGATATCGTCCGGGCCGGCCGTGATCCCGCACGGCACCGAGTGAGCCATGCACGCCGCCAGCACCTCCTGAATCGCGGCTTCCACCGCCTCCATGTCTCCCTCGTATGCGCGCCGAAGATCGCCCGGACCTGCAAACACCACGCTCACACCCATCGTCGCGACGATCTCGTCGACGCGCTCGACTGCGCTGCGGTCCTCCACGATCAGGATCCCGAGCAGCGTTCCGGCCGGATTGCCCGGCCAGAGCTCGTCGCCCATCGACGAGACGGCCACGGCGGCGTCTTCGGCCGATTCCGCGTGAGGGAACACGATCCCAGCCACCCCGACGTCCAACGCCGCCGCGACGTTGGCCCGCGCCTCCTCCTCACCGTTGCGGATAGGCGGCACCCGCAAGATCAGCGGACGCGCGGGCCCCTCATCCGACCCGTCGGTGATGCCGGCCATGTATTCCTGCATGGTCGACAGATCGAACGGGCCCGACTCCAGTGAGTAGAAGAGGAAATCAAGGTCGGCGTTCCCCGCCATCAGCGCGCCCTGCTCCCGCGTCGTCGGTCCCGAGAAGGCTCCGAAGATGCTCCGACCATCGGCAAGCAGCACGGCCAAAGCCGACGCATCGCCGGGCACGGGCTCGGCGGCCGGACCGTCGGCTCCATTCTGGACGGAGCATCCAGTTACGGCGAGGCCGGCGGCTAGGATCAAGGCTGCAAACTGGGTATGTCGAAGCTTCATGGGCTGCATGGCGATCGTACCGGGTCTGGAGTGGCGTAGATGAGATGGTGTTGGCAGCCGATGAAGGTGGTTCCGAAGCAAGGGCACTGCAAGAGGACGCCCCCCTTGCGCGAAACGGACGTCTCCCCCAGAATCTGAGTTCTCTACACCGAAGCACCCTCCACCGAAGACCGAAGGAGAAGCACCATGCTGAGAGCGAGACAGGCAATCACGGCAACCGTTGGGACCGCCATCCTCGTGGCGGCCACCGCAGGGATAGGCACCGCCCAGAGCGCCGCCCACCGCCACATCGGGCACGTCGGCGACATGTTCAACGGCACCCCCGACAACGTAGGACTCCTCGCCGCTGCGCAGGCCGAGGCCGAAGTGGCCGCGCAACACGCCGGTTTGGCCACCGGGTCCGAAGACCTGGCCGGCATTCAGCGTCACGTCACCCACGTGCTGCACGCGATCGATCCCACCACGTCCGAGCGGGGGCCGGGCAACGGCTACGGGCTGGCGCGGGCTGCAAGCGGCTGCGCGCAACATATCGGCATGGCGGGCGGGTCCGACGACGCGTCCGACGCCGTCAAGACCCACGCCACCCATGTGGGCGCCTCGTGTCAGAACGTGGCCATGTGGGCCGAGAGCATCGCCGAGAAGGCCAATGAAGTGGCCGCCGCGACCGACATGGCGGCCGCGCAGGCGCTCGCTGAAGAGATCGCCGCCATGACGCAGGCAATCGTGGACGGCACGGACGCCGACGGCAACGGGCGGATCTCGTGGGGCGAAGGCGAAGGCGGGCTGGCACAGGCCGCGACGCACCTGCGGCTCATGAAGGAGGCCGAGGGTCTGGGTTGACCGCCTCGGAACGTCCATGAAAAAACAACGCAACGTGTATAGGGCTGGAAGTGTGTCCGCAATTTCGGTGCTGGGCGCCGCTTTGGTCAGTTTGGGAGCCTTGGGGGTCGGCGGCCTCGCGCCGGGGCAGGGCCAAGGATCAGCGACCGAACCCTCGCGGGGGGCAGAGCAATCGGCCGCGCCGGTTCAGCTGCCCGACACCGTAAGTTTCGCCAACGACGTGCTGCCGATCTTCCGGCAGCGCTGCGCCGAATGCCATGGCGCCGAGGACGAAAACGGCGAGGTGCGCACGGAAGTCAGCCTCAACCTGCTCGAATACGAAAGGGTCATGGCCGGTTCGGAGTTCGGCACCGTGATCGAGGCGGGAGACCCCGCGAACAGCTTCCTGCTGGACATGATCGTGGACGGCACCATGCCGGAGCAGGGCGACCCGGTTCCCGAAGAGGAAATCGCGGTCATCCGGGCGTGGATCGAAGCGGGGGCGCCGAACAACTAACCCGTGCGAGGGGACCCGCGTGGGGCGCAGGCCATGAACCCAGGTCTAATCCCGCGCGCGGCTCCTCAACCACTCCACCGTCAGCAGCAGCAACGCGGCAAACGCAATCAGGAACGTCGCCACGGCCAGGATCGCCGGGCTAATCTGCTCACGAATCCCCGCCCACATCTGACGCGGAATGGTGCGCTGGTCAATGCCTCCCATGAACAGCACGACCACGACCTCGTCGAACGAAACGGCAAACGCGAACAACGCGCCCGAAATCACGCCAGGTGCAATCAACGGAAACTGCACGCGGCGAAACGCGGTCCACGGACCCGCTCCCAGGCTCGCGGCCGCACGGGTCAGGTTGGGATCGTAGGCCGCAAGCGTGGCGGTGACCGTCACGACGACAAAGGGCACGCCCAACGTCGCGTGCGCCAGAATAATGCCCAAGTGCGTCTGCCCCAGCCCAAGACCCGAATAGAAGAAATACATGCCCGCCGCGGCGATGATCACCGGCGTCACCATCGGCGAAATCAAAATGCTCATGATTGCGCGCCGAGCCGGCATGGCAGGACTCGCCAGACCAAGAGCCGCCAGCGTCCCGAGCACGGTGGAAAGAGCCGTCGCGCCTATGCCAATCACCAGGCTGTTGACGACGCTTGCCCGCCAGGAATCGCCTTCGACAATCTCTCGGTACCACCTTAGCGACCACGCGTCGGGATCCAGGCGCAACATTCCTTCGGTGAAGGTGAAGTAAGGCTCCGCGTTGAAGCTCAAGGGCACGATCACGATGATCGGGGCTACCAGGAACACGAAAACGAGCGTGCAGAACGCCAGGTAGGCGGCGCGGCCAAGTCGCGGTCGCATGGCCACCGTCTTGGGTCGCATGGCCATCGCCTCAGCCCAGCCCCATGTGCTCGATGCCCACGAGCCGGTCGTAGAGGGCGTACAGCGCGAGCACGCCCGCCAGCAAGACGCCCCCCAGGGCCGCCGCCAGTCCCCAGTTAAGCGACGTCTGCATGTGATATGCGATCATGTTCGATATCAGCTGTCCGTCGCTGCCTCCCACCAGCGCGGGCGTGATGTAATAGCCTATCGCGAGGACGAACACGAGGATCGCGCCGGCGCCCACGCCGGGAAGACACTGCGGCCAGTACACGCGCACAAACGCCTGCACCGGGGTGGCCCCGAGCGACGCCGCCGCGTTCATGTGCGTCGCCGGAATTGCGCGCATGACCGAGTAGAGCGGCAGCACCATGAACGGCAGCAGCACGTGGGTCATGGCCACCACCGTGCCGGTCATGTTGTAGACCAGGGCGAGGCGCCCGTCGTCGCCAACGAGCCCAATCGCGACCAGGAGATCGTTGAACACGCCCTGCGTCTGCAACAACACGATCCACGCGGTGGTGCGAACCAACAGCGACGTCCAAAACGGGACCAGCACCAGAACCAACAGCAGGTTGGCGCGCCGGGGCGGCGACCTGGCGATCAGGTGGGCGACCGGGAAGCCGAGCAACAGGCAAAGCAGCGTGATGACGCCGCTGACCAGCAGCGTCCGCACGAACAGGCGCACGTAGATGCGCCGCTCCTCGGATTGCGCGGCAATCGACCCGTCGGGAAGGCGTTGCAGGTCGACCGCGTTAAGATAGTGGCGCGACGTAAAGCGGTCGCCGGTGGTTGCGATCGCGTACCAGGTGGCGGGGTCGGCCCACGCCGAATCGATGGCAATCATGGCGTCGCGATGGGCGGTCGCGCCCGCCCCGGCGCCTGTGGGCGGGTCCGGCAGCCGCGCCAGCTCGCGTGCGGTGCCCGTGACGACGGTGCGCAGCCCGCCTTCCACGCGATTGAGACGTCCCGCGACCTGTCCCACCGTTCTATCTTGTGCCGCGGCCACCAGCTCGCGGGCCGCAGCCGCATACGTCGCGTTCGAAGGCAGTCCGTCGCCCTCCCACCCCTTCAACAACGCCACCGTTTCGGGTAACGCGTCGGCCACCACGGGATCGTAGAAGCTGCGCAGCATCATCGTGGCAAGCGGCGCAACGAAGGTGACGCCTACGAACGCCAACAGAGGCACAACGAGTGCCAGCGCACGCATTCGCGCGCGACGCACCGGATCGAGCGTCACGTTCAGCGAGCCAGCCAGGCGCTGAAGCGTTCGTTCATTTCGTCCTGATGGTCGGCCCACCACTCCCAGTCGTAGCGCAGCGCCTGCGCGGCATTTGCCGGGGTTGCGGGCATGTGCGGCTCCATCTCGATCCCGGCGGTGACGTGGGTCGCAACAAGCGGGGCGCCGGACCTGCGCGTCGGAGAATAGGAAATCCGGTTTGCGATCCGCGCTTGCGTCTCGGCCGTCGTGATGAAGGCCATGTAGCGCATGGCGTCTTCAAGCCTGGGCGTCCCGGCCACGATTCCCATTTGGCCCACGTCGAGCAGCTGCCCGTCCCATACGATCACGAACGGCTGGTTCTCGAGCACCTGCGCGTTGAAGATGCGGCCGTTGTAGGCGGTACTCATCACGACTTCGCCGTCGGCGAGCATTTGCGGCGGTTGCGCGCCCGCTTCCCACCAGATCACCTCGTCCTTGATCGTTTCGAGCTTGGCAAAGGCGCGGTTCAGCCCCTCCGGCGTGTCCATCGTGGCGTAGACTTGGTCGAGCGGCACGCCGTCGGCGATCAGGGCAAACTCGATGTTTACCTGAGGCACGCGACGCATGCCGCGCCGACCCGGGAACGCGTCCAGATCGAAGAAGCCGGCCATGGTTGACGGCTTGGTTCCCGCGATGTTTTCGTCGTTGTAGGCGTACACGGTCGACCAATACAGATTGCCGACGCCGCATTCGGACCAGGCCTCGCGCGGGAAGTCTTCCACTGCGGGAGTCCCGTCGGCGCCCGGAAGCATCGCATTGATGTCGATCGGTTCCAGCAGGCCCTCGTCGCAGCCTCGCACGGCGTCGGCGATCTCCAAACTGACCACGTCCCAGTGGATCTCGCCGATGTCCACTTGCGCCCGGATCTGAGCCAAGCCGCCGTTGTAGTCTTCCACGTCGACGCGGATGCCGGTCGCTTCCGTAAAGGGGATGTTTGCGCTCTCGTTGAAGACGCGCCCGTACGATCCGCCCCAAGAGATCGACGTGATCGCCCGGCTGTCGTCCGACTCGCACGCGACGACGGTTAGTGCGATGAGCAGCGTCCCCGCGAGCAACGTCGCCGAATGTCTCATTTCTCGTCTCCTTCGTAGTCAAGTGCGCGACAATCGCTCACCGTCCATCCGACCCGCACGGAATCGCCTTCGAGCAGGCCGCCGTGTCCCAGTACGTTCGGGATGGTGGCGATGAAGTCTTCGCGGCCGCACGCGGCGAGCCGTATGCGCAGGTGATCGCCCAAGAAGGTCATGTCCTCAACCGTGGCGCTCACTTCGTTCCTGTAGCGACCCGGCTCCGGGTTGATCGTGACGCGCTCGGGTCGGATCGACAAGGTGACGGGATCGCCCACCTCGCACGGCGCCACCTTGAGCGCGCGTATCGTTTCGGCGCCCGTTTCCACCTCGCACACGTCGCCGTCGAACAGCGCGGCCACGCGGCCGTCCAGCTGGTTGTTCTCGCCGATGAACCGCGCCACGAACGCGCGCTCGGGCTCCTCGTACAGCCCTGCGGGCTCCGCGATCTGTTCCACTACGCCGCCGCGCAACACCGCGATTCGGTCCGACATGACCATGGCTTCCTGCTGGTCGTGCGTCACGTACACCACGGTCACCGACAGGGTGCGGTGTATGCGCCGGATCTCGTATTGCATCTCTTCGCGCAGGCTGCGATCGAGCGCGCCCAACGGCTCGTCCATCAACACGAGAGTGGGCTCGAACACCAGCGCCCGCGCGATCGCCACCCGCTGCTGTTGACCGCCGGAAAGCTGTCCGGGTCGGCGTTCGGCCATTCCTTCCAGGTGTACGAGTTGCAGTGCGCGGTCGACGCGGTCGCGGCGCTCGTCGGCGTCCATGCCCCGCACTTCCAGGGGAAACGCCAGGTTGGCGCCGACGGTCATGTGCGGGAAGAGCGCGTAGTTCTGAAAGACCATGCCGATCCCGCGTTTGCGCGGGGGGAGGTTCTGGATCGGGTGTCCGTCGAGCAGGATCTCTCCGGCAGTAGGCGCCTGAAACCCGGCCAGCATCATCAGGATGGTGGTCTTCCCCGACCCGGAGGGGCCGAGCAGCGTCACGAATTCGCCGGTGCGAATCCGCAGATCAAGGCCTTCCACGACGAGCGTGCGCCCGTCGTAGCTCTTGCTGACGCCCTTGAATTCGACGTGTGCGGGGTTCACCGTCAGAAGTTCATCCACAGGGATTCTTGCCTCCGCGTTCTCACTGAGTGGCAGGTCTTCGGTTCCGCGTCCACCCGACGCCAATCGCCGTACAGGCGGTCGTACAATGTAGTCCGGTAGCCCGACAGCACCGTGCGGCCGCGCGTGGCGTGCAGCAGCTCGGCCAACTCCTCGTGATCCCGGTCGGTCATCTCGAAGCCGTAAGCGGCGGAGTCGCCGCGAGCCGAATGAACGTAAGGCGGGTCGAGATAGAACACCGTCTTCGGGGTGTCGTATCGGCGAATCACGTCCAACGCGGGGGCGTTCTCGATCTGGACCCGTTGGAACCTCTGCGCGATCTCGGGAAGGCGCGGCACGGACCCCAGCCAACGCGACACGGCGCCCGCCATTCCTGCGCGCGACGTCAGGACGCAGTGCGCCCAACGTCCCTTGCTGCTGGTCTGAGCCAGCCCGGTGCGCGTCTGGCGAGCGCGAACGAAGAACCGGCGCGCTCGTTCAAGGTCGGTGAGGCCGGGCGCGGGGGTGCAAGCGAGCGCCAGCTCCTCGCGCGAGAAGGGAGTGAGCGCGATTGCGCGGACCAGGGCGTCCATGTCGTCGCGCAGCACGCGAAAGAAGGTCACCAGCTCGCTGTCAATGTCGTTGTAGGTTTCGACCTCGTACGGCGCCAAGTTCAGGAGAACGACCGCCGATCCGCCGTATACGTCGCAAAAATGTTTCGCGTCGCGCGGTATGTGCGGGAGAATAAAGTCAAGATGCGTGTATTTGCCGCCGTACCAGCCAAAGGGAATCTTGCGCCTTGCGCTTTTGGTGCGCGCGATGCGACGACCGGTTCCCAGGCTGTTGACCATGGGCGCCGTCGCCGTCCTGGCGGCTTTGGTCACGCGCCGCCCGCTTCCGCAAGTTCCTCCTCGATGAAGCGGTCGATGTGGTTCTCGAGAACGGTGATCGGCAACGATCCCGGTCCGAGCACGGCCTCGTGGAAGCGCCGGATGTCGAAGTTGGGGCCCAGCGCCGCTTCGGCCTTGCGTCTGAGCGCCAGAATGGCCCGCTTGCCCATTTGGTACCCGAGCGCCTGGCCCCAGAGGTCGGTCGAATAGCGCAGCGACTCGCTCCTGATCTGGGTTTCGGAATCGAAGATGTGGTCGCGCATGTACTGGCGGCCCTCTTCGAGCGTCCAGCCAAGCAGATTCATGCCCGTGTCCACGACGAGCCGCGTGGCCACGAAGATCTCCATCATGTACGCGCCGTATTCGCCGAGCGGGTCGTCGGCCAGGAAGCCCGAGTCGATTCCGAGGAAGGTCGAATACATGCCCCACCCTTCGGTGTACGCCGTGTGCATGCCGTTGCGGCGGATGGCCGGGAGGGCTTCGTTTGCGTATTGCCGGGTGATGTGGAAGTGATGCCCGGGAAAGAGCTCGTGCAGGGAGATGCCCGCGTAGGTCAGCCAGCTTCGCTTGTCGAGATCGGACCCGTTGAAGTTGTAGTAGCCGACGGGATCGTTCGGGGTGGGCGGGTTGTAATAGCCGAAAGTCTGGGATCCCTCCAGGGCCGGATCCAGGCGTCGGGCGCCGAAGGGAGCGTCGGGTTTGGTGAGGAAGAACTCGTCCGCGCGTTCAAAGAAGATTCGCGACGGCGAGTCGAACCGCTCCGCGACTTCCTCGACGGACTTGGGGAAGTAGTCCGGGTTGGTCGGAATGTAACGTCGGAAGTCGTCGATGGAACCCTCGAAACCGATCCGTTCCTGGATCGACAGCATCTGCTCTTCGAGTCCGGCGACGTTGCGGAGCCCGATTTCGTGAATCTCCTCGGGCGTGACGTCCATGGTGGTGTGGTACCGCACCAGATACCGGTATGCGGCTTCCCCGCCGGGTTGGCGAGACAGTCCGACTTCGGGCGGGGCGGCGACGCGGTATTCGCCGTCGAGGAAGGCGGCTAGGCGCTCCAGCGCGGGGTTGATCTCGGTCTCGACGATGCGTTCGGCCTCGGCAAGGAACGTCGCTGCGCTCTCGCCCGCGCCCACACCGCCGCTCTCCGCCCCGAGGCGCGCTTCCGCCACCGCAAAAGGACCGGTGGCGAACGGGGCGGCATTCGCTTGCACAACCCCCACCACTGCGTCCATGTTGGGCTCGGGCGTGACGATTCCCCGTTCCATTTGGCCGCGGGCGTGCGATTCGACGAAGCCGATTACGTCGGGGACCTGGCCGAGAAGGCTCAGGTAGGTCTCGCGGCCCCGTTCGTCGGCGACCGGCACCATGCCGAAAAGGGCCCGCAACGCCCCGATGCCGGACGAATAGGGCGTAAGTACGTTGGTGACGACCCAATAGTGGTCGAGCCCCTCGATGGTCATGGACGCGCTTCGGTGCAGCACTTCCCAGGTGAGCGTCTCGTCGGGGCTCAGGGCGGTCTTGTCGATCGCGGCAAGACGGTCGAGCACACCGCGACCGAACTCGGCGTCGGCCTCTGCGCGCTCGAGGGTCGGCACTGGAATGCGGTCAAGCGGCAGCCCTTCGCGGGCGCGGGCGCGGAAATCGACCTCGAGCTGGCGCTGCCAGGCGTCTTCGGCGATTTCGGCCAGGGCCAAAGATGCGGCTGCGGGGTCGGGAGCGTCGTCGCGGGGCACGGCGCAGGAAAGCGCGACCAGCGCGACAATGAACGCGAGCGTTATTTTTTCCATGTGTTGCGGCGGCTTTTCATTTCCCGTTTCAAGTCTTCGACGGCGACGACTCGAGATCCGCCTTCGTCGTTCCTGAGGGTAATGGTGTTCTTGAAGATGTTCACGCTCACGACCTGCTCTTTGCCGAGCCCCGTCTTCAGGGTGCGTCCCTCGCGCGGGAACTTGCGCAGTGCGTCCATGTAGCTCTTGTGCTCGTACAGGAGGCAGCACATGAGGCGACCGCAACAACCCGATATCTGCGCGGGGTTGAGCGACAGCCTTTGGTCTTTCGCAAGTTGCAGGCTGACCGGTTTCAGCTCGGGCAACCACGTGGAGCAGCACAGCTCGCGCCCGCACCGCCCAATGCCCCCCAACAACGCGGCCTCATCGCGCACCCCAATCTGCTTGAGCTCGATACGGGTGCGAAACGTACGGGCCAGGTCGCGCACCAGTGCGCGAAAGTCCACGCGCTTCTCGGCGGTAAAGTACACGATCAGCTTCTTGCGATCGAACTGCCATTCGGTCTCGGTGACCTTCATCCTGAGGCCGTGGCGGGCCACGTGCTTGCGGGTTTCGCGGCGCGCTCGACGTTCGTCGTCCGATTTGAATCGCACGCGCTTCACCTCGTCGGCGGCGGCGCGACGGAGCACGCGCAACGTGGGCGCGGGAGTGTCGCAGCTGGTGGACGAACATTTGCGTTCGGCGATGTTGCCGACGGCCGTGACCCGCCCCAGATCTTCGCCCCGGTCGGCCTGCACAATGACTGGGTCACCCGGCGAGAGCTCGAATCCCTCGTACTGGAAATAGTCCCGGCGCGTTCCCTTGAACGTGACCTCGGCGAATCCAGGCAATGGCGGCTCGCAGTCGGTTGTTGGCTGCTATTCGGGTTCGTTCCAGGCGCCCATCGACTCGTACTTGGCCCACCGCTTGCTCAGGAGCGTGGCAGCGTCCATGCCTTCGAGTTCGTTGAGATGCCTGACGATGGCGTCGGCCACGGCGCCCATGGTGGCCTCGGGGTCGGCGTGCGCGCCGCCTGACGGCTCGGGGACAACCTCGTCCGCCACGCCCAGCCGCAGCAGGTCCGTCGAGGTAAGGCGCAGCGCGCGCGCCGCTTCGGCCCGCTTGTCGGCGGAACGCCACAAGATGGCCGCACATCCCTCGGGCGAGATGACCGAGTAGACCGAGTGCTCGAGGAGGAGGATCCGATCCGTGACGCCAAGCGCGAGCGCGCCGCCGGATCCGCCCTCGCCGATCACCACCGAAATCGTGGGTACGCGCAAGCGAGCCATCTCGCGCAGGTTCGTGGCGATCGCCTCGGCCTGGCCCCTTTCCTCGGCGCCGAATCCGGGATACGCGCCCGGCGTGTCGATGAGCGTGACGACCGGCTTGTGGAACTTCTCGGCCATCCGCATCAAGCGCAGAGCCTTGCGATAGCCTTCGGGATGCGGCATGCCGAAGTTGCGGCGCAGGTTCTCCTTCATGTCGCGACCCTTTTGGTGCCCGATCAGCATGACCGAGCGACCGTCGAGCCGCGCCCATCCGCCCACGATGGCCGCGTCGTTGCGATAACGACGGTCTCCCTTCAGTTCGAACCAGTCCGTGAAGACGGCGTCGACGTAGTCGAGCGTGTAAGGGCGGCGCGGGTGGCGCGCAACCTGCACTTGCTCCATAGGATCGAGATTGCGATACGTTTCCTCGCGAAGCACGTCGAGCTTGGCCGACAGGACGCGCAGTTCGTCGGCAACGTCCAGTCCCCGCTTGCCCGCCGTCTCCCTGAGACGAGCGATCTGGTCTTCGATTTCTACGATGTCCCGCTCAAACGCGAAGTGCGCGGCTGCTGACACGTTAGCGCTCCCGGTGGATGTTATTCAAGCCACCATGATACATCGGTTGCGGGCCGCGCGAAAGCGCGGGAGGGTCGGCGGTGCGATAGGCGCGCAGAATTCGGACGGGCGGCGTCAGCATCTGCGCCTCGTAGGGAGCCGCATGGATGGCGCGAACCACGTCCATGCCGCCGACAACCCTGCCGAACGCGGCGAACCCCTGGCCGTCGGGATTGCGCATCCCGCCGAAGTCAAGCGACGGCTGGTCGCCGATGCAAATGAAGAAGCTGTGCGTTGCGGTATCCGGGGCGCCTCGAGCCATCGACACCGCGCCGTCGATGTGGCCGATACCCGTTTCGATCGTCCGTTCCAGCGCAATCGGCGCGAAGGCATCCGTAAGCGCATCGGGGTTCCTGCTTCCCTGAATGACCGCGATCCGAATGGAATCGTTGAGCTGGTTATCCTCGTGAACGGTGCGGAAGAACGCGCCGCCGTCGTAGTGGCCGCCGTCCACATAGCGCAGGAAGTTGGTCGCGGTTGCGGGCGCTCGGTCAACGTCGACTTCCATCTCGAATGCGCCCAGGTCGGTCTCGACGACGACCTGCACGGGGTCGGGGGCGGCGGTGATCCCGGTCAGCTCCTCGCTCAAGCGTTTCAACCTGGCGCGCGCCTCTTGATCGTACGCCTGCGCGTTGGCCCGGGCGGGGCGCAGCCCGTTGAAGTACTGCCCGCTCTCGAAATCGTCGGAGTCAACCACCTGCATGACCGCGTCGGCGCCTTCGGCGATGGTGGAGCGGGGCGTCGCGCCCGCCCGTTCCACCATTGCGGTAGGCATGTAGGTCGCCGGATGGAGTGATCCGACCACGATCCCGGTACCGGCGAGATCCTCGGCAAGGTCGTGCGTGAACATGATCTGGGCGAGCTTGCTCTGGGCGTAGGCCCTGCGGCCGCTGAAATCGTTTTCGATCATGGGGTCGTCGAAATCGATCGGCGTCTGCGCGCCCGAAGACACGTTCACGATGCGAGCCGGCACGCTGGCCTGGAGGCGCGGCATCAGCATGTGGGTGAGCAGAAACGTGGAGAGATAGTTGACTTGAAAGCGATACTCGTGTCCGTCCTCGGTGACCATTCGCTCATTCGGGGCCGACCCGTATCCGGCATTGTTGATGAGGACGTCCAGCCGGTCGTAATCGTCGAGCAGCGTTTCGGCGAACCGTCGCACTTCGCTGAACGACGCGAAATCGGCGCGGTAGAAACGCGCGCTCCCCGGTCCCGTCCCGTTGATTGCATCGACGACCTGAGCGCCCCGCTCCTCGCTGCGTCCGTGGACGATGACGTGATCACCCCGGGCGCCCAGGCGCATGGCGAGCTCGCGGCCGAGGCCCGAGGTGGCGCCGGTCACCAGGACAACCTGTTGCCCCGGACTTGGCGCGGCGGCTTCCTGGGCAAGCGCCGTCGTGGGAATGGCGAGGAAGAACACCAGGGCGGCGAGCCCGAAACGGGCGACAAGCGTAGCAGCATTCATCTTTGTGGCTCCAAGTCGCGAGTGGATACGTGGGAACGCGAGACCAACATACGCGCAGGTCGGGCGCGGGTCATTCGCATCGGACGCGGGTCAGTCGCCGGGCGCTCCTTCCAGCAGCCCTTCCAGCGGCTCTTCGCGCGCACCGTTTTGGTCGCAAACGGCAAACATCGACTCCGAAGCGCCGTACATGGCCACCCCTGCATAGTCGCCGGCCTTGTTCAGCACAAAGAATCGCAAGTCGAAGTTGGGCAACCCGCGCTGGTTCAACAACCTCGATTCCACGGTATTGGCGCGCACGCGTTCCAGCACCGCCATGCCGGCATCCTTGGGCGACATGCCCTGCCGCATGAACTCGACGATCATGAAGCAGCTCAGGTTGTAGAGATTGGCTTCGCCCCGACCCGTCGATCCCGCCGCGCCCACGTCGTTGTCCACATACTGACCCGCGCCGAGGATCGGAGAATCCCCCACCCTGCCGGGAATCTTCCACGACAGACCGCTCGTGGTGGTGACGCCGCACAAATCCCCGTCCGCCGACAGCGCCTCAAGACTCGTCGTGCCCCAAAACGAATCGGCATCAATCAGCCCGTCGTCCACCATCGACAGACCCGCCGCCAACCCGGCCGTCTCAAAGCGTCGCCAACGCCGAGCAGCGTCCGTGTCCGCCTTCGGAGCCAACCCCCATTCGCCCGGCGGTCGCCTGCGTTCCTCCGGATCCAGCCAGTGGTCGGGATCCACCCGACGGCGCCATTCCAACCAAAGTGCGCGAGAGGTTTCGGTATTGAGGTCGTCGTGAATCTCGAAGCCCAGCGCCCGCGCGAAATCCTGCGCTCCCTGCCCCGTGACGAGATGATGATCGGTCAGCTCCGCAACCGCCTTGGCCACGCGCGACGGCGTCTTTACGCCTTCCAGACCCGCCACTCCCCCCGCCCACTTGCGCGGCCCGTGCATGAGGCACGAATCCAGCTGCACCACCCCGTCGGCGTTCGGCAGTCCACCATAGCCGATGCCGCGTTCCTCCGGGTCCAGCTCGGGTATGTTCACGCCCGCGACGCACGCGTCCAGAATGTCCTCGCCCTCGGTAATGCCGCGATACGCCCGCTCGATGGCGCTCTCGGGGCCGCCGTTCCGGTACCGAATCGAGGACACGTCGGCGACGAGAACGGGCCCGTTGCGGCCAAGGTGGAGGGCGGGGGCCGCGACGATGGGGGCGGCGCCCAGGGTCGTGGACCCGGCGACTCTCACGAAGGTGCGACGGTTCATGTCATGGTCCTTGTGTGGGTTGCTGTCGTGACCCTAACGTAACGTGATGCTGTTGCGTTTTCCCATCTGGGTCACTGCCTGGACGCGGGAGGCGCATCGCCGCTGGGGAGGACATCAGTGAGTAACATCGTGTCGCAAGTAAGATGCTTGAACAAACCGTGGGCCGCGCCGGCCATGTCTCTTCACTACCTGTTCCCGCTGCTCGTCTTGGCCGATCCCGCGTCGGCGGCACCAGCAGCCGCGCAAGAGTTCCGTGATACCACTACGGTGACCGTAACCGGCAACGTGGTGGACGACGCGACCAACGTACCCGTCTCCGGTGTCGTGGTGGTCCTGGAAGGAATGGACCTGACCCTCGTCACGGACGACCAGGGGCGGTTTACCCTGGACAGCTTCCCACGCGGCGTGTACGACCTCCGCTTGATTCACAAGGACTACCTGCGTTTGGACGGAGACCTGACGATCGACCGGCCGGGAGAGTTCTTCCTCGGCATGACGCCCATCGGGGACCCAGGCGACGGAATGATCACGGGCATTATGGGAGCCGTCACGGATCAGGTGAGTGGGCAGCCGGTTGCCGATGTCGTCGTCAACGTTGCCGAGATCGGCCGCGTGACCACTACCAACGAAGACGGCCGCTTCAGTCTGGTCGAGATGATCCCCGGACAACACGATGTCGCGTTTTCCCATTTGGGATACCAGCCGCGCTCGGTTTCGGTCGAGGTGGAGGCGCGTCATGTCGTCAAGCTGCACATTGGGCTCGCTGTCGACGCGATCGCGCTGGACCCCATCGAGGTGACCGTGGCCAGACAGGACAGGAACCTGCAGAGGGTGGGCTTCTACCAGCGCGAAGAAGACGGCTGGGGTGATTTCCTGGATCGCGAGTACATTGACTACCGGAACCCGCCCCAGCTTACCATTGCGTTGACGCGGTTCCCCGGAGTAGCGACCATACCGAATCCAGACATGCCCAGTCGATGGTTTCTGGCATTCCGAAGAATGGGATCTCTGTGCATTCCAACCGTCTACCTTGAGGGAGTCAAGATAGGCGATAGCCGTAGCCCGGCGGGGATTGACGACCTCTTGCATCCCTCGGTCGTAGCCGGCGTCGAGGTCTACCGGAATATCGCGGGAATACCACCGCAGTACTCGGGTACGGGGTCCAAGTGCGGCGTGGTTCTCATATGGCTGCGTCGGGGAGGATAGCCCGACCAATTGACGTGATTCGACCAAACGCGATCGTATGACTCAATCCGGCTTTGCCACCCGTGCCTCGTCCTTTCGTACGGTTATCGCGCCATTCCTGGCCACGCTCTTGGCCGTTTCAGGATGGGGCGGTCGACTGGTGGCCCAACCGCCCCCACCCGCCGACACCGAGCCAGCCCAGCGCATGGTGTTTGACGGCGCGACCGTACTGAACGGAACCGGCACCCCACCCCGGGCGAACATGGCCATCGTCACCCAAGGCGACACGATCGTGGCGGTCCTGCCATCGGGCGAGCTCGGGCCCGGCTTCCGAGAAGGCGCCGAAGTGGTCGACGCGAGCGATTGGTACGCAATCCCGGGGCTCGTCGAGGCTCACACGCACTTGGCCACCAACGCCAATCGGGCACGAGCCGAGTTCCTGCTCAACCGACAGATCTTCGGCGGAATCACAACGGCTCGCGACATGGCGGGCGACGTCCGCTCGCTGATGGACCTGCAACGCGCCTCGCTGGTCAAGGAAATCCTCGCGCCCGACCTCCACTTTGCGGCGCTGATGGCCGGTCCTGTGTTCTTCTCGGACCCGCGGACGGTGTCCTCCGCGGCGGGCGAGACGCCGGGCGGCGTGTCGTGGATGCAGGCCGTGACCGAGGACACCGATCTTGTGGAAGCAGTGACGTTGGCTCGCGGCACCTGGGCCACGGGCATCAAGACCTACGCGGCCATTGAGGGCGGGCTGCTCGCTGCAATCGTCGCTGAAGCGCGCCGGCAGGACATTCCAGTGTGGTCGCACACCCACGTGGGATCCGCACGCGCGCTCGAGGTTGCGCGGATCGGACCGAGAACCATGTCGCACGTGTGCAGCGTCCTCAGCGCGGCGATCCCCGAAGAAGTCTTTCGGGCGGGACAGGAGGGTCGGCAGTCCGGATTCGTCGAGGTGGATCTCGCGCACCCGGCGGTCGATTCGGTCTTTGCGGCCATGCAGGAGCACGGCACGGTCCTCGATGCCACGCTGCGGATCGTGGTGATGAACGAGGAGCGGGCACGGAACGGGCGACGGACGCGCCACCAACGCCCCGACCCAATCCGCCCCCCGACGTGCGACGGCGCGGGGTTCGCCCCCGGTGCGACAGCACGGAGGCCTTCGCCCTCACCCGGCGGGCTTACGAGGCCGGCGTGATGATTGCGACGGGCACCGACGGCATGACGCCTCCCGATGCCGAATTTCCCGCGCTCCACGAGGAAATCGCCCTGTTGCACGACGAGGTCGGCATGTCCATGATCGACGCGCTCAGGGCATCCTCACACCACGGAGCGGTGGCACTTGGGTTGCAGGACGTGATCGGCACGCTGGAGCCGGGCAAACAGGCGAACGTCGCTTTCTTGCGGGAAGACCCCTTGGCAGGTCCGGCGAGTCTTGCGTCGGTGGTACTCACCGTGAAACGCGGCACGAGTTACTGGCGGCGTGACTTCGTGCTTGGGGAGCCGCCGGCGCCGCCGGGAGGGTAGAAAACGTGACGCGCCGTTCCGTTGAGCAACCGCGACGGATATCGCGGCCGATCCGGCAAGCGGCTCGACCAGCCGGGCTGCGCTACTCCGCCACCCCCTTCTCCCGCAGCACCGCCCACACCTTGTCCGGCGTGATCGGGATGTCGAAGTGGGTGACGCCAAGGTGGGCCATGGCATCGACAACCGCGTTCGCGATGCACGGGGGCGCACCCACGGTGGCCGATTCTCCCACCCCCTTCGCGCCCAATGGGTGATGCGGCGATGGCGTCACCGTATGCGCGGTCTCCCAGGCGGGGGTCTCCACGGCGGTCGGCACCAGGTAATCCATGAAGGACCCGGCCAGGTTGTTGCCGTCTTCGTCGTAGGGAATCTCTTCGAACAGGGCCGGGCCCAGTCCCTGGGTCAGGCCGCCGTGAATCTGTCCCTGCACGATCATGGGGTTGATGATGTTGCCGCAGTCGTCGACCGCAACGAACCGACGCACGGTGACCTCTCCGGTTCCTCGGTCGATGTCCACGACGCAGATGTACGTGCCGAAGGGGAACGTGAGGTTGGGCGGATCGTAGTAGCTGGTCGCTTCCAAGCCCGGCTCGATGCCCGCGGGATGGTTGGTGTAGGCGGCGAACGCGCAGTCCTGGATGGTCACCGACTTGGCCGGGGCGCCCTTTACCGAGAACGTGCCGGGCTCCCAGTCCAGGTCTTCCTCGCTCACCTCGAGCAGGTGCGCGGCAATCTTGGCCGCCTTGTCGCGGATCTTGCGGGCGGCCATCGCCCCCGCGGCGCCGGCGGTGGGGGTGGACCGGCTCGCATATGTGCCCAGGCCGTAGGGCGCGGTGTCGGTGTCGCCTTCTTCCACCTGCACGTGCGCGGCGGGAAGTCCCAGCTCCTCGGCAATGATCTGCGCGTAGGTGGTCTCGTGTCCCTGCCCCTGCGACTTGGTGCCGAACCGCGCGATCGCCTTGCCGGTAGGGTGTATGCGCACCTCGGCGGAATCGAACATTTTGATGCCCAGGATGTCGAAGTCCTTGGACGGTCCCGCCCCGAGCACCTCGGTGAAGCTGCACACGCCGATTCCCATCAGCTCGCCGCGCGCGCGCTTCTCGGCCTGTTCCTCGCGCAGCTGGTCGTAGCCGATGATCTCCTTGGCCTTGTCCATGGCCGCTTGGTAGTCGCCGCTGTCGTATTCCCAACCCAGCGGCGATTGATACGGGAAGGCCCCCTTGGGGATGAAGTTCTCTTCGCGCAGCGTCGCGGGATCCTTGCCCACCTTGTGCGCCAAGGTGTCCACGATGCGCTCCATGCAATGCACGGCCTCGGTCACGCGGAACGAGCAGCGGTACGCGACGCCTCCCGGAGGCTTGTTGGTGTAGACCGCGTCGACCTCGGCGTAGGCCTGTTCCATGTCGTACGAACCCGTGCAGATCGAAAACAGTCCCGCGGGGAACTTCGACGGCGCGGCCTGCGCGTCCGAATAGCCGTGGTCGGCGAGCGTCTTGATGCGGAGACCGCGGATCTTGCCGTCGGCGTCGGCCGCGATCTCGGCGTCCATGTGGTAGTCGCGCGCGAAGGAGTCGGCCTGGAGATTCTCCATGCGGTCTTCGATCCACTTGACCGGCTTGCCCAGCACGACGGACGCGGCGATCGCGATCACATAGCCGGGGTAGACCGGCACCTTGCCACCGAACCCGCCCCCGATGTCGGGAGACACGACCCGGATCTTCTCCTCGGAGAGCCCGACGTGGCCCGCCACCAACGCCAGCACGGTGCGGATCGCGTGCGGCGCCTGGGTGGTCATGTACACGGTCAGGTGCCCCTCGACCGGGTTGAAGTCGGCGAGACATCCGCACGTTTCAATCGACGCGACGTGAATGCGAGGTACGTGCATCGTCTCGCGCACAACCACGTCGGCAGCGTCGAACACCTTGTCCGTGGCCGCCTTGTCGCCCGCTTCCCAGTGCCAGATGCGGTTGTCCTGCTGTCCTTCCTTGTCGACCCGCAACACCGGCGCATCGGCGTCCAGGGCACGGAATGGGTCGATCACGGGCTTCATCGGCTCGTAGTCCACCTCGACGGCCGCAACGCCGTCGGCCGCCGCGTAGCGCGAGGTGGCAATCACGCCCGCGACCTCTTGAGACTGGTACATGACCGTGTCGGTGGGCAGCACCATCTGGGTGTCCGACATGAGCGTCGGCATCCAATGCAGATTGTACGCCTCGAGGTCCTTGCCCGTGAGCACGGCGAGCACGCCCGGCACTTCGAGCGCCTTGGACGCGTCGATGTTCTTGATCCGGCCGTAGGCGATCGGGCTGCGCACGATGTCGAGCCACAGCATGCCCGGCAGGGTGAAATCGTCGATGTAGTTGCCCTTGCCCTGCAGGAAGCGCGGGTCCTCCTTGCGCTTCATGGAGTGGCCCATGCCGCAGATTTTCGCGGAAGTTCTCGGTGACATCAGTTGCCCCCTTCCATCTTGGCGGCCGCGTACTGCACCGCCTTGACGATGTTGACGTATCCGGTGCAGCGGCAGAGGTTCCCGGAGATTGCCTCGCGGATCTCGGTCTCGCTGGGGTCGGGATTGCTCGCCAGCAGCGCGGTGCCGGTCATGAGCATGCCCGGCGTGCAGAAGCCGCATTGCAGGCCGTGCTCCTCCTGGAAGCCCTCTTGCAGCGGGCTCATGCCGTTGGCGTCGGCGAGCCCTTCGACGGTGCCGATCTCGGAGCCGTCGGCTTGCACGGCCAGCACGGTGCATGACTTGGTGGGCACGCCGTCGAGCAGCACGGTGCACGCGCCGCAATGCGTGGTGTCGCAACCGATGTGGGTGCCGGTGAGCGCGAGCTCGTCGCGAATGAGGTGGACGAGGAGCAAGCGCGAATCGACTTCTCGCGCATGCGCCTCGCCGTTGACGGTAACGGTGATTCCGTGCCGTGCCATCGCGCTATCCTCCTGTCCGTGCGAGTGCTTTTCGTATGGCTCTCGCCGTGAGGACGCGCGCCATGTTCTTCTTGTAGTCGACCGAGCCGCGACGGTCGGCGACCGGGTCGGCGGCGTCCGCGGCGGCCTGGGAGGCGGCCGTGATCGCGTGGTCGTCGGGTGCGGAACCGACGAGCGCGGCTTCGGCGGCCGCCGCCCGAATCGGCGCGAACCCGAGGTTGGTGAGCCCGATGCCGGCTTGGCTTACGGCGCCGTCGTCGCCTACCGCAAGCTGTACCGCCACGCCGGCCACCGCGTAGTCGCCGACCTTGCGTTCCAGCTTCAGGTACGCGCCGCCGCTGCGCGCCGACGGCGCGGGGATGCGGATTTCGGTGAGAATCTCGTTCGGCTCCAGCGCCGTCATGAAGAGGCCGTGAAAGAAGTCGTCGACCTCGACGACACGCGCGCCTTGGGGGCCCTTCGCCACCATTTGCGCTCGCACGGCCAGCATGGTCGCCGGATGGTCGTTGGCGGGGTCGCCGTGGGCGACGTTGCCGCAGACGGTGGCCCGGTTCCGCACCAGGGGATCGGCAATGACCTTGGCGGTGTCGAGCAGGATCGGGTAGCGCGCCGCGACGGCGGCGTCCTCTTCCAGCGCGGTCTCGGTCACCAGGGCGCCGATGCGCAGGAAGCCGCCGTCTTCGCGGATGGCGTCGAGGCCGGGAAGCCGCCCGATGTCGACGATGTTGGCCGGCGCCGCGAGGCGCAGCTTCAGCATGGGAAGGAGGCTTTGGCCGCCCGACATGATCTTGGGGTCGTCGAGGCTGCCGAGCAGCCCCAACGCCTCGTCAAGGGTGCCAGGCGCGTGGTAGTCGAAATTCGGAGGGATCATCGTCCTTCCTCCATGGTTGCGAAGGGCCGGGAGACCGTTCGGCGCCAACCGCGATCCCGTTCAGTCCGCGGCGAGCTCCTTCCCCAACACCTCCGTGAACTCTTTGAACATCTTCTTGCTGACGTGTTGCATCATGCCGCGCCCGAGCTGGGCGAGGATGCCCGTTACGGCGAGGTTGGCCTCGACGGTCACCTCGGTTTGGGCGGCGTCGATCGCCACCAGGCGGCTGGTCATCCTCATGTCCGCGGTGCCCATGCCGGCCTTGCCCTGCCCCTTGGCGCGCACGACCGCTGTATGTTCGGCTTCATCGAGCTCGAACGCAACGGTGCCCGCGTAGGAGGCGGCCAGCGGTCCGACCTTTACGGCCATGCCCCCCTTGTAGGTAGCGTCGTCGATCTTTTCGGTAATCTGCGCGCCGGGGAGTGCACCCGCCACGCGTTCGGGGTCGGTCAGAAAAGCCCAGACGGTAGCGACCGAGGCCTTCACAATGAATTTCTCTTCGATTCTCACGAATTCTCCGGTTCAAAGGGGGTCCTGCGTCACTTCCACGACCGTGTCCAGCACCGACGAAGCCGTTCCCGAAAAGACGCCCCTGACGGGTGGCACGTCGGCGTAGTCGCGCCCGACCGCAACCCGAATGTGCCGTTCGTCGCAGTCGCAGTCGTTGGCGGGATCGAAGCCGCGCCATCCGAAGCCGGGCAGCCAGCATTCCACCCACGCGTGGCTCTGCTGACTGGACGCGGCGGACTGGGTCGGGTCGTCGTCTGCGGTCGGGGCGACGTCCGTTGGGCTCGCGGGCGCAAGATACCCCGAAACGTACCTGGCCGGGAAGCTCCACCGGCGCAGCGTGGACACCATGACGTGGGCGTAGTCCTGGCACACGCCCTGGCCGCTTGCGAGGATGTGATCGATGGGCGATTCCACCGAGGTGCTGCCGGGGCTGTAGCGAAAGGCCCGATAGAGCGCGGAGCGCAGTTCCCGCACCGTTCGGAGAGGGTCGGCGCGCCGTTCGACGCCGTGCTCGGCAAGAAACCGGGCGAGCGCGGGCGACTCGGGCCGTGCGAACCGGCTGGGTTGCAGCATGAGCTGCCGCTCGCTGTCGTTGCGATTGCCGTTGGACGATTGGGAAGCCGAGTCCGGCAGGCGCTGGGGCAGGGGCGGCGGCGAAGTCACCTCGACGACGGCCTGCGCCCGGATCGCGAGCCGCCCTTCGGCCCTGGGGCGGTTGAAGAAGTGGCCGGCGTTCCCGAAGGGCCCCTCGAAGGAGAAGACGGGGCCGCCCGGGCTGGTTCGAATCGCAAAATGGCGCAGGATCTGGTGTTGATCGCGCATGGGTTGCAGGAACACGGTCATGACGGCGCGTCGCACGGGCGCGTCGTAGCGGAACGCCAGCTCGTGACGAATGGCATAGCGCGTACTCAACTCGGCAGCCCTTTCTCGACCGGGTATTCCACGTAAGTCGCCATGATGACGTCGTGCAGGGCCTTGGCGTTTTTCCGAACCGCGTGCAGGGCGTTGTCGTCGGCCTCGATCGCTGCCGCCAGGCGCAAGTTCATCCGATGCGGGGCGGCCAGGGGGTAGCGCGCGCCACCGGGGTCGATGCCCGACAACATTTCGCCGATGCGCGCGACCGCGTAGCGCACCGACCTCGGCAGCTCGGGGTGACGCATGAGAAAACGGAGCGCCGTTTCCCGCCGAATCCGCATGGAATAGGTGCGACAGAAGAACTCGTAGGCGCCCGACACCCGCAGCAGGCTCTCCCATGACAGCGCGGGACCCCCGGCGGCGGGTTGTCCCAGGCGGTCCCAGGCCATCAGCAGGCCAACCTGCTGCTGCAACCGTTCGACAAAGCGTCCCAGCTCCATGAAGCGCCACGCGTCGTCGCGCGACATCGTGCCGCTGACGACCCCGGCCAGGAGCCGCAGGCCGTCGATTGCCTCGCCCGCCACCGACGACGGATCCCGTTTCCACGACTCGGAGAAGTCGGCTTCCTGGATCCGAAAGTACCCGCGATTCAGGCAGGTCCAGACCCGCACGGGAAGCCAGGGGCGCAGCTGCTTCGCGTTTTCGCGCGCCATGGTCCAGCAGGAAATGACCGAGTCGGGATGGGAGTCGTCCTCGATCAACCGAGCGGCCAGCGTGTAGGCGTCGGCAATCAGAAACGCTTCGGCCTCGTCGGCGTTGGCCGGCGCCGGGGGCGGGTCCTGTTCCAGGGCGCGGTAGATGACCTGCCACCCGAGCGCGACCTCTTCGGCAAGCGTATCGACCAGGCGCGGGAGCTGGTATTCGAGCAGGCGCGCGGTGTGCTCGGTGCGCTCCAGATAGCGCCCCATCCAGTAGAAGTCCGCAGCCGCTCGGGCGAGCATCATCGCTCGGCCTCGCCCCTACCCACCGCCATCTCGTCCTTCCCCAACACCCACAGGTCCTTGCAACCCCCGCCCTGGCTTGAGTTTACGACCAGGCTACCCTTGCGCAGCGCCACGCGGCACAGGCCGCCGGGAGCAATGCGCGTCTCGCTCCGGCCCCGCAGCACGAACGGCCGCAAATCGACGTGGCGCGGCTCCACGCCAGCGTCGACGAAGCACGCCGATCGGGACAGCGCCAGCGTCGGTTGCGAGATGAAGTTGGCCGGATCGGCGCGCAGGCGGGCGGCGTACGCCTCGCGTTCGGAGGCGCTGGCGTGCGGGCCCACGAGCATGCCGTAGCCCCCGGAGCCCCCCACTTCCTTCACCACCAGCTCGTCGAGGTGGTCGAGCGTGTAGGCAAGACCTTCGCGGGTGCGGCACATGTGCGTCTCGACGTTGGCCAGGATGGGTTCTTCGCCCAGGAAATAGCGGATGATGTCGGGGACGAACGCGTAGAGCGCCTTGTCGTCCGCCACGCCGGTGCCCGGCGCGTTGGCGATCACCACGTTGCCAGCGCGATAGGCGTGGAATAATCCGGGCACTCCCAGAAGCGAATCGGAGCGGAAGGTAACTGGATCCAGAAAGTCGTCGTCCACTCGCCGATAGATGACGTCGATGCGCTTCAGCCCCGAGACCGTGCGGGCGTAGACGTGCGCGTCGTGCATGACCAGATCGCGGCCCTCGACCAACTCCGCGCCCATTTCGCCGGCCAGGAACGCATGCTCGTAGTAGGCCGAATTGAAGTGCCCCGGCGTGAGCACCGCCACGCGAGGCGTGCCCCCGGAGACCGCCAGCGACGTGAGGGTATCGTGAAGATTTTCGGCATAGCCCGCGACTTCTCGCACCCCGTGGGCCCGGTAGATGCGCGGAAAGGCCTGCTTCATGGCCGCGCGGCACGCCAGCATGTACGACACGCCCGAAGGAACGCGCAGGTTGTCTTCGAGGACCTTGAACCCGTCGTGCGTGCGAACGACGTCGGTGCCGCACACGGACACGTAGACGCCGTGGGGCACGTCGAGGCCGCGCATTTCCACCCGATACTGCGGGCAACCCAGCACCAGATCGGGGGGCACCACGCCGTCGCGCAACGACTTGCCGTCGTGATAAATGTCCCGCAGGAACAGGTTGAGCGCTTGCAGACGTTGACGCAGGCCGCGGTCGAGGTGATCCCATTCCGCCGCGGTCAACAGACGAGGTACGCAGTCGATGGGAATGATCTGCTCGACGCCGCGACTTCTGCCGATGACCGTAAACGTGATGCCCTCGTCGATGAACCGACGCCGCACGCCCTCCTGGTGACGCGCCAGCTCGTCGGCCGACGACCTTGCCAGGGCCGCCCCCAGCAATCGCCAAGACTTGCGAGTGGTTCCATCGTCGTGGAACATCTCGTCGCGGAAGTCGCCGTCGAGCCCGTAGGACGCAAACACCCCCGAACCGGGCAACAGGTCCCGACGGCCGTCGCGTGCCGGATCCGGGCTGGCGCCGCGTTCCATTTCCACGCTCATCGCCCGGCGGGCGCGTTGCGGGAGGGACGCTTGATTATTTGCAGCAGCGAGTCGAGTGATTCCATGTTGTGGGCGGGTAGGAGAGCGTCCACGTGGGGCAGGGCGACCTTCATGCCACGGGCTTCGGGCCGGTATCGCGCATCGCCGAGCAGAGGGTTCAGCCAGTAGACCCGGTGCGCTCGCCGGCGAATGGCCAGCATGGCGCGCGCAAGCCTGTCGCGATCGCCACGGTCCAGTCCGTCGCTGAAGATCAACACCGATGTATCGCGCCGCACGGTTTGGCGCAAGTAGTCGTCCACGAAATGCGCGAGACACTCGCCGATCCGGGTGCCGCCCGACCAGTCGGGGACCTCGGCCGCGAGGCGCGCCAGCGTGGCCGTCACGTTGGCCGCCGTGATCCACGGGGTGAGGTGCGCGAGCGACGTGTTGAACGCGAAGATCCGCGTTCCCGGCGCCACCTTGCGCAGCGAGAGGATGAACGCAAGCAGGAAGCGGGCGTGCGGGTCCATCGACCCGCTGGTGTCGCACAGGACGACCAGATGCGGCAGGTCGATGGACCGCTCCTTGCGCGCCGGCTTGACGATTTCGCCGTCGGTGGCCAGAGCGCGGCGCAGGCTGCGACGCAGATCGAGTCGCGGCCCGCACGGAGCCGGTATCCAGCGACGGCTGCGCCGCACCGCCGCCTGGCGCGCCAACCGCTTCAGGGCGCGCTCCATGGCGGCGAGCTCGTCGGGCGTGCACGCTTCGAAGGACTTGCGGCGAAGCTGCGCGCGCGGGCTGTAGCCGGGACGGCCCGCTTCGGCCTCCGCGCCGGACGGATGGGTGCGCGTCTGCGCTTCCAGTCGCCGTGCGAGAGTCGCGAGAGGGTTGTCGTGGCCGGGCCAGGGTCGCGGGGCGCGTTGCCGTGGTGGCCGTGGCGGTGGGGTGGTCTTTTTCGCAGGCGCGCCGCGCGAGGTCCAGGATTCGGCGAAGACGTGGTCGAAGAGCGGCCAGGCCTGGTGCTCCACCTTCAACGCCGTCCGCAGCGCCAATCGAACGTCCTCGCGATCGCCGATGTCTACCCGTGCCAAAGCGCGCATGCCGTCGATTTCGTCGCTGATGGCGACGGCGATGCCGACCTGCCGAAGCGCGCCCGCAAAGCGCGCGAGGTGTGCGACGAGATGACGATTCGATGACGGGCCGCGCGACGCTATTGCACGACCATTCGCGCAGCTCGGATCTCGGAGGTATGATGTGTCTACCATGCAAACTACGATGCCGGTTACGTGGGAGGATGTCGAGCGGATGCCGGAGGACGGCAACCGCTACGAATGGATGGCAGGCCGGCTGTACGTGACGCCCGCTCCCCGACTCCGCCATCAACGCGTCTCAAAGCGACTGCAGACGGCCTTGCTGCAAATCCTGGAACAACCCGGACACGGGGAGGTGTTTTACGCACCCGTGCTGGTTGAGTTCCCAGGCTCCAGCGACCGCGTGCAGCCGGATCTTCTCTTCGTATCCGCCGAGAGGCGACGAATCCTCGGGGAGAAGGCGGTGTTGGATGCGCCGGATCTTGTTGTGGAGATCCTCTCCCCCACCACCAGTCACCGAGATCGAGGCGTCAAGCTGGACATCTACGCACGGCACGGGGTGCGCGAGTACTGGATCGTGGACCCGGTGCGAGACATCGTGGACGTCTGGCGATTCGGACGCGATCCGGAAGGCAGGCGGGAGCGTGTGCGCCATGCCGCTTCGCTTCCCGTTCACCTGAACGACGAACAGGTGGGCGTGATCGACCTGGCGGAGGTGTTTTCGCGACACCTGGACGCGTGGGCGGAGTGAGGCAGGTCGGTCGGGAATCGCCGGGCCTTGCCCACGGGCCGCTAGCCTACCACACGGGTCGCTAGTCTACCACACTGCGATCAGTACCGCCTGCCCCGTCATCGCCACGGCGTTGTAGGCCACGTTGAGCCATGCCAACCCGGCCTTGCGACGTTCGAACGCAACGCTCTGGTGCGCGACCGGCAAGACGAACCCGACCAACGCCATGAGCGCCACGTGCACGCCGATCATGGCCGATCCGCCGCCGGCAATCTCGGCGATCAGCTGGGCGAGCACCCAAGCCGTAACGAGCGAGAGCGCGAAGCTGAGGCCGTAAGTTTTGGCGGGGTTGAAATCCTTGCTGATCTCTTCGGCGGTCGTTTCCATGAGCGCCAGCCAGCGCTTGCCGAACAGCGGGCCGTACCAGAGCGACCCCACAACCATGGGGATGATTCCTGCTACCAACACGGCCAGCCAGTTTACTTCGTGCATTGCGTCTCCTTCATTGGAGGGGATTGTCCACGGGCCGTTGACCCCAGCCGTTGGCCCCTACCGGAAAAACGCCAACGCGGCCCACACGGTCCCCGCCGCCGCCGCGCCGTAGCACGGGAACCGCAGCAGCCCGGAGAATCGTCGCAGGCCGAGGTCGATGAGCGTGTGGCGGATGCGGTGCGCGCAGTGGAACAGCGACAGCGCGATGATGCCGGTGAGCGCCACCCGAATCGGCCACCACGCCATCAGGCCCGCCAACTTGGCCGCGCTCGAGGCGGCCGTCTGGGCGTCGCCGCTCGGCAGCAGGAAGCCAGTTGCTATGATGAACGCCGGGACGAATAGCGCGGCCATGACTCCCCCAGCCGAGAACAACGCCCACCAGAAGGCTTCGCTCGAAGGCCGTGGATGCCTGGTCGCTCTGGAATCCATCATACTCTGTTTCTCCGTCGGCTCATTTCAACACGACCCAAATGACCACCGCCGTCACCGTAAGCCAGGGCCCATACCCCATGACCACCGCCGCCAGCGGCGACGGCAACCGCTTCTCGCCTAGGAAAATCGGCATCGCCTGAGGCACCAGGTTGAACCACGTGACGGAATGCCAGATCGCCGCCGCCAACGTCACCGCGTGCGCGATTTTCCAGCCCGGTCCGGCGAGGGCCTGCAACCACTGCGCGGCGTCGGCGCCGTTGCCCATGACTTTGGCGACCGTGACCAAGAGCACCACCAGGTACGCGGCGACGAATACGCTGGTCAGCTCGCGAATCATGAATCGGACGTAGGCGGGTCTTTGCAGGAACCAAGCCCACCTGTGGGGACGATGATAGCGCCCCTTGGATCCGCTCACTTGCCCGCCCCTTTCGGCATCACGAACCGCTTGAAGTATTCCTGCGCGCCCATCGCCTTCGCCTGCTGAATGGCGCCCGCGGGATCGACGTGTTTGGGACACACCACCGAGCATTCGCCGACGAACGTGCAGCCCCACATGGCTTCTTCCGACAACATGACGTCGAGGCGTTCGGATTTGCCCTGGTCGCGCGAATCCATGTTGTAGCGGTGACCCAGCGCGAGTGCCGCGGGGCCGATGAAGTCTTCGTCGTGACCCGCGACCGGACAGGCCGAGTAGCACAGCATGCAGTTGATGCACATGGAGAACTGCTTGTAGCGCGCCAGCTCGGCGGGCGATTGCCGGTACTCGCCCTGCGCGGTGTCGTTCACGTCGTCGCGAATGATGTACGGCTTGACGGCCTGCAGCTTGTCCATGAAGGTGTCGATCTCGACCACCAAATCGCGTTCCACGGCGAAGTTGACCAGCGGCTCGACCCGAATCGGGAAGGGGTAGTACTCCTTCAGGAAGGCCGCGCACGTCAGCTTGGGTTCGCCGTTCACCATCATGCCGCAGCTTCCGCACACGCCCATGCGACAGCTCCAGCGGTAGGTGACCGAACCATCGACGTAATCCTTGATCCAGTTGATCGCGTCGAGCACCACCCAGTCTTCGTTGTACGGCACTTCGTACGATTCGAAACGCGGCTCGGAGTCGGTCTCGGGGTGGTAGCGGAAGAGCTCCAGCGTGACCCGATCTGGCGCTTGGGTGGGCGTATGCGTGTCGTGATTGAGCATCGTGGTCCCAGAGCTACGTGGTTTCGGGATTGGCCCGCTTCAGCCCCGACCCCGCGCCGTAGGTGCGCGCTGCGGGAGGCCACTTGGTGATCGTCACGGGGCGGTACTCGATGCGGGGCGCGTCGCCGTCGGCCCGCCGGAAGGCCAGCGAGTGGGCGAGAAAATCGTCGTCGTTGCGCTCGGGGTGGTCGAGCCGCTGGTGCGAGCCGCGCGACTCGGTGCGCAGAAGGGCCGAATGCGCCATCGCCTCGGCCACGTCCAGCAGGGACGACAGTTCCAGGGCGGTGGTCAATTCGGTGTTGAAGCTGTTGGTGTGGTCGTCCAGCGCGACGTTGGCGAAGCGCTCTTGCAGCTCGGCGATCTTGTCGCTCGCCCCTTGCAGCGAATTGGCGTCGCGGTAAATGCCTGCCCCGTCTTCCATCGCGTCGTGCAGCTCGCGCCGCAGCACCGCAATGCGCTCTCCGCCGGACTTTGCCGGCGTCCTGAAGTAGGTGCGACGAATGCGGTCTCTTTCGTCGGCGGCCTGGCGCTGGAGGGTCCCCAGCGAGTAGTCGGGGTTGTCGGCGCCGAAGCGCGCGGCGTTGGTGCCCGCCTGTCCCCCGAAAACGAGCAGCTCGGTGAGCGAGTTGGACCCGAGGCGATTGGCCCCGTTGATCGACACGCAGGCGCACTCTCCCGCGGCGTAGAGGCCGGGAATGTGCGTGGCGGAGTCGCTGTCCACGTCGATGCCGCCCATGACGTAATGCACCACGGGGCGCACGGGAATGGGTTCGTACACCGGATCGATGCCCGCGTAGCTGCGCGCGAGCTCGCGCACGAACGGGATCTTCTTGTCGATCTTGGCCTCGCCCAGATGGCGCAGGTCGAGGTGGACCGCGTCGCCGTCCTTGGTCTTGATCGTGCGACCCGCCCACATCTCCTTGATGAAGCACTGGCTGAGCTTGTCGCGCGGCCCCAGCTCCATGGCGCGCTTTTGGGGGTGTCTCGGATCGGACACGTCCAGCGCCTCGCCCAGGTCATAGTCCTGCAGGAAGCGATGTCCGTCCTTGTTGACCAGGATCCCGCCCTCGCCCCGCGACGCTTCGGTAATCAGGATGCCGGTGCCGGGCAATCCCGTCGGGTGATACTGGATGAACTCCATGTCCTTGAGCGCGACGCCGGCCCGGTACGCCATCGCCATGCCGTCGCCCGTCTTGACTGCGCCGTTGGTCGTAAAGGGGAAGGCCTTGCCCGCGCCTCCCGTGCAGACGATCACCGCCTTGCCGACGATGGCCCGCGTGGCCCCGGTGCGCAGTTCAAGCGCCGCGCAGCCCCGACAGCGCCCATCGTCGTCGAGCAGCAGCCGCGTGGCGAAGTGCTCGTCGTAGCGCACGATGTTGCCGTGTTTGAGCGTCGTCTGGAAGAGCGAGTGGAGCATGTGGAAGCCGGTCTTGTCGGCCGCAAACCAGGTCCGTTCGGTTCTCATGCCGCCGAAGGGACGGACCGCCACCGAGCCGTCGGGCATCCGGCTCCACGGGCAGCCCCAATGCTCAAGCTGGATCATCTCCCTGGGCGCGCGATTGACGAAATACTCGACCGCATCCTGGTCAGCGAGCCAGTCGGCGCCGCTCACCGTGTCGTAAATGTGGTCTTCCAGGGTGTCGTTGGGCTTGATGACCGCCGCCGCACCCCCTTCCGCGGTCACCGTGTGGCTCCGCATGGGGTACACCTTGGAGACGCAGGCCACCGAGTAGTCGGGGTTCTCTTCCGCAATCGCGATGGCTGCACGGAGCCCGGCACCGCCGCCGCCGATGATGATTACGTCGTGCTGATGCGTCGTTACGTGGCTCATGGAGTGGGTGATGATGGAATGGGGGGAGAAGTGATGCTACCAAACATAGAAGGTTCGGCCCGTGCGGGTCAGCCCCCGTCGCGAGCCGCGCCCACCAGCTCCTCGACCTCGGTCGATTCCAGGTCGGCGATGTCGTGCCGGTCCTTGACGAGGCAACCGAGCGTCTCGGCCACAATCTCGGCGTCCAGCCGGTCGCGGTGGAGCGTGATCAGGGCCCGCGCCCAGTCGAGCGTCTCCGCCACGCCCGGCGGCTTCATGAGCGAACGGGTCCGCAGCGCCTGGACGAAACGCGTGATCTCGATCGCCAGCCGGTCGGCCACGCCAGGGACCTTCGTGCGAACAATCTCGACCTCCTTCTCAAAGGGAGGATGTTCGACGTACAGGTAAAGGCAGCGGCGGCGGAGCGCGTCGCCGATTTCCCGGGTGCGGTTCGAGGTGAGAATGACGAGGGGACGATGTTTGGCCCGAATGGTTCCCAACTCGGGTATGGTAACCTGGAAGTCGGAGAGGATTTCAAGGAGGAATGCCTCGAATCCTTCGTCGGCCCGGTCGATCTCGTCGATCAGCAGGACCGTCCCGGCCTGGGGGCGAGTGATCGCTTGCAGCAGAGGGCGCTCCAACAGGTACTGGCGACCGAAGATGACGTCTTCGAGCGCTTTCTCGTCCCGCGCCATGCGCAACCGCAGCAGCTGTTTCTGGTAGTTCCACTCGTACAACGCCGCGTTGACGTCGAGCCCTTCGTAGCACTGGAGCCGGATCAATGCGGTTCCGTGAATCGCCGCCATGACCTTCGCGATTTCGGTCTTGCCGACCCCGGCGTCGCCTTCGACCAGCAGGGGCCTGTCCATGGAGCGGGCCAAGTGCACAGCCGTGACGATGGGCCGCTCCGCAATGTATTCGTGTTCCCGCATAGAGGACTGGAGCTGCGCGATCTCCGGGTTCACGAGCAGCAGCTGGACGCGGAGCGGTCTCCGGGGGAAGCTGCCTCGAGGCGGGCGGCACGGGTGCCGCACGCCGACTCGTCGCCAACTTCCGCGGTCGGCGCGGGGGCGCAGCATCCCGACTTCGGCGCGGCTTCGACGTTCGCGCCCCCGCGCACGGCCCCGACGGCGACGATCTCCGCGAAGATGCTGACGGCGACCTCGGCGGGGCTCTCGGCCCCAATGTCGAGCCCGGCGGGGGCGTGCACGCGGGCAAGCTGGTCGTCGCCGACACCGGCCCGGCTGAGCGTGCCCCGCACCTGGCGCATGCGCTTCGGCGACGCGACCAAACCCAGGTAGTCCGGTCTCGCGGCAACCAGCTGTTGTACGGCTTGCTCGTCTCCCCGCCCCATCGTGGCAACCACGGCGAACAACCGCGCGCCGGGCGCCCGGGCCGCCCACCGCGCGGCCGCCCGGCCCAGATCGTCTACGCCCTGCCCGGACCCCGCGCCATCGTCGTCGCCTGCGGCAGCTACGTTCGCGTCCTTGTCCGCGTGCGCCGTGGCGACGCGGTATCCCACGGCGCGGGCGAGCCGCGTTACGGCCTCGGCAATGGGCGACGAACCCACCACGACCATCTGCGGCACGGGAAACACCGGATTGACGTGCACCTCAACCTTCCCTTCGCTGCCGCACGGCATGGGCACTGGGACGAGATTGGCGCGCGCGCTCGGCGACGCGCCAAAGCCCAGCAGTCTCGGCCGTCCATCCGCCAACGCGGCAAGCGCCTGCCGTACGACTTCGGGCTGGGTGCAGCTGCCGCCGATCCAGCCGTAAACGCTTCCGTCACCTCCAATTACCGCGGTGTTTCCCGGACTGGCGGAGCTCGGCCTCTCGCGGCCGACCACCGTGGCAAGCGCGTAGGGACGGCGGTCGACCAGGAACTGGGCCGCCACGCGCAGTAGCTCGCTATCCATGGGCAATCGCTCGTTCGCGACGACCAACCCCGCGACGGCTTAACGCGTGGCGCGCGTCGGCATAGTCGGATGGGCGATCCAGGTCGCGCATCGCGTCGGCCGGCCAATCAATTGTGACCGCTTCGGCGCCGTAGCGCTTCACCACCTGGCGGCCGCAGCGCCGATCGAGGCGGGCGAGCTCGGCGAACAGGCGCCGATCGTAGAGAATGGGGGGTGCGATCGTGCGAGCGCCGTACCGAGACGCAACCAGCGGGGCCTGGCTCGCGGCGTAGCTACGGACCAACGCGCGCAGCATTGACGCCGTGACGAAGGGCATGTCGGCCAGGATCACGATCGCCGCGTTGCTGGCGCCGCCCAATGCCGCGATTCCCGTGCGCACCGACGTGTGCTGCCCCAGCGCGTGCTCGCGGTTGTGGGCGATGCGGCACGGCAGACCCCGCAACTCTGCCTCGACGGCTTCGCGCTCGTGACCGGTCACGACCACGACAGGCGCCAGCCCGGCCGAGCACGCCGTCTGCGCGGCGCGCCTTGCGACCGTCGCGCCGTCGAGCTCCAGGAGCAGCTTGTTGCGACCCATGCGCGTGGACGACCCGGCAGCGAGCACGATCCCGGCGACTATCACGGAGCGGTGGCGCTTTCGTCCCAGGCCGAGACCCAGAGCGCGGCCAGGATCTGCGCCCCCGCGGCGATGCGCGCGGCTGCAAATCCCACCGTGGCGTCGTGGGGCGCCCCTTCGGGATCAAAGCCGATGTCCCGGTCGAGGCGGTAGAGCGTTTCGACCTGCTCGTGCGCTTCAAGGATGTGCGCCATGACCGCTTCTCGAATCCGACCGGCGGGCAGGGTCGGCGGATTCGGGCTCATGTGCCGGGCCACGTCGGCGTCGGTCACGTGAGCTTCCACGAAGTACCGTTCGAATCTGGCGTGAAACCGGGGATCGCGATTATAGCGCTGCGGGTTGGGCACTCCGAGCGCCCAGCCGTTGAAGTGGATGGTCGTGTGGTGCGGCTGCGACGCATCGGTCACGTAATGCCCCAACACTCCCGCGTCGTTCACGATGCGCTGCGCAATCCAGCCCCGCACTTCAGGGTCGTCCTCCGCCCGCCACAATCGCCACTCGGCGACGATTCGCTGATACAGCTCCATGATTCGGAAGGGCAGGAAACCCACGTCGCGCTCGGGGTTGGGGATTTGCGCCTCATAGAGCCAACGCAGGAACTCGAACCGGTTGGGGGCGTCGAGCGCTCCTTGCGGCACGTTCTCCAGGTCGATGTAGTGGTCGTAGGCGAACGCCTGGTCCATCTCCTCGTGTTCCCTGACGCGCCACCGATCGGGTTCGGGGTTGAGGTAGACGAGCTGCTCGCCCGCTTTGCGGAAGAACGCGGGCATGTCCGTATCGTCGGGCAACGCCCACACGGCGGCGCGCGCGGCGATCATGTGGCCTACGAAACCCCACATGGGTGGTGCTCCCCGCATGGGCTGGGCGATCAGGCTCGGCTGGACGGCTAAGCCTGGCTGGGGGGCGATCGCGAGAGCGGCGGCGCACGCGACAGCCCAGCGGGAACGACAGGCCACCCCGGACCCTACCCGTCTCCGTCCGGCGCTGCCGCCGCATCGCCCGGATCGTCCCGCGCGATGACATAGGGAGATCTCTGCACGGTGGGCATCATGACCAAGTGCAGCACGTTCACGTGCGTCGGGGTGTTGAGCACGTAGCAGACCGCATCGGCCACGTCCTCGGCAACCAGAGCTTCGACCCCGGCGTACGTGATGCGGGCGCGGTCTTCGTCGCCCCGGAATCGCACCAGCGAGAACTCGGTCTCGGCCAAGCCGGGATCCACGCTGGACATGCGCACCTGGGTGCCCACCAAGTCCACGTTCGCGGCCTGGGTCAACGCCCGCACCGCAAACTTGGTGGCACAATAGACGTTTCCCTTGGGGTACACCCAGTGCCCGGCGATGCTGCCGAGGTTGACCACGTGCCCGCGGTCTCGCGAGATCATGCCTGGGAGCACGGCCCGAGTCATGTTCAACAGGCCCTTGACGTTGGTGTCGATCATCTCGTCCCAGTCGTCGTGCTTGCCGTCCTGCAGCGCGTCCAGACCGCGTGCCAATCCCGCGTTGTTGACGAGGATGTCGACGGACACGCCTTCGCGATCGAGCCGCGCGAAGAAGTCCGCGATGGCGTCGCGATCCCGTACGTCGAGCACGTGTACGATGGGATTCGCACCGCCCCGCTCAACGACGTCGGCGGCGATGGCGTCGAGGCGCGAGCGTCTGCGGGCGGTCAGCACCAGGCGAACGCCCATTCTTCCCAGAGCGCGGGCGCACGCCTCGCCGATACCGGCCGTAGCGCCGGTGATGACGGCGGTTTGTCCTTGTATTCGGTTCATGGGACCGGATTCTATTGGGGCTGGCGGCATTCGGCAAGCAGCGTGTCACTCGCAAATCGTAGCCGAAAGGAATACAATTCCCAAGCCATGCGCCCACGCACGGAGCCGCACGGGCGCGTCACCCCCTTCCCCAGGAGCCGCAATGAGCAACTCCCAAGTCCGTCACTATCGCGTCGCCGAGCAGCCGCGGGAGACTCTCAACCCCCTCATCTCACGCAGTCTCATTACCGGCGAGCGCGCCATGCTGGCCCACGTGTACTTGAAGAAAGGCGCGGTCGTTCCCATGCACTCGCACGACAACGAGCAGATCACGTACGTGCTGGAGGGTGCGCTGCGATTCAGGATCGGCGATGGCGGGCCCGACGGGCTGGTGGTGCGGACGGGCGAGGTGTTGCATCTGCCCAGCAACGTGCCGCACGAGGCGGAAGCGCTTGAGGATACGATTGACGTCGACGTGTTTACGCCTCCGCGGCAGGACTGGCTCGACGGCACCGATTCGTATTTGCGGGACGCCGGCGCGACTTCGGCGGACGGGGAGGAATAGGCATGGGCAGCGCTGGCAGGCTGGGGAGCAGCCCCTGGATCTGGAAGGACGGCGAGTTCATTCGCTGGGAAGACGCCAATCTCCACATTCTGAGCCTGGCCGTGCAGTTCGGCATGTCGGTGTTCGAGGGTATCCGCTGTTACGACACGCCCAACGGGCCCGCCGTGTTCCGGCTCCACGCCCACTTGCGTCGCTTGATGGCGTCGAGTCGGACCTATCGGATGCAACCGGAGCACGGGGTCGACGATCTGGTCGAGGCGACGTTGGCGACGATCCGGCGGAACAAGCTGACGTCTTGCTACATTCGTCCGATGGTGCTGCGGGGGTACGGTTCGGCGAGCATGCGACCCGACCACAGCCCGGTCGAAACGTATATCCCGATGTGGCCCTGGGGCGCCTACCTGGGCGAAGAGGGGTTGAAGCGGGGCGTGGACGTGTGCGTGTCGTCGTGGAACCGGCCTGCGCCAAACACGATACCGAGCGGAGCCAAATCGGCGGGGAACTACATTCTGTCGACCCTGATGGTCATGGAAGCCACGTCGCACGGGTATGCGGAGGCGATCGGGTTGGGACCCGGCGGGCTCGTGAGCGAGGGCAGCGGTCAGAACCTGTTTCTGGTGATGGATGGCGAGGTAATCACGCCCATTCTCGACGGTACGTCGCTGTGGGGAATCACTCGTCACAGCGTAATCCGGATTGCGGAGGAGATGGGAATTCCCGTGCGACAGCAGCTGGTGCCGCGCGAGATGCTGTACAGCGCCGACGAGATGTTTTTCACGGGCACGGCTTCGGAGGTGACCCCCATTCGCTCGGTTGACGGTCTGGAAATCGGCGCGGGGGCGCGGGGGCCGATCACGGAGCGCATCCAGCGGCGGTACCTGGACCTGGCGGCCGGCGTGGGGCCGGATCCCTGGGGGTGGCTGACCTACCTGGAGTAGACGGGTGCGGGAGTGGCCGGGTTAATCCCGGGCGGCAAGCGCAAGTACCGCACCAAGCAGCACGTTGCCGCCTCGCACGACGTCGTCGGGTGCGGTGTATTCGTCGGGCGAGTGACTGATGCCGTCGCGGCTGGGCACGAAGATCATCCCAATCGGGCCGAGCTCGGCCATGCTCTGGGCGTCGTGACCGGCACCCGAAGGCATGCGCACGTTGGAGTAGCCGAACCCGTTGGCCACTGCCTCGACGATGTCGCGAAAGTCGGGGTCGGTTGGGGCGGCAAGGGTCTCGTAGAAGGGGTTGAGAGCGATGGTCACGTCGCGGGCCGACTCGATCGCGCGAGCCCGCCCTTCGATCTCGGCGAAGACGCGAGCAATCTTGTCCATATCGAGGTCACGGATCTCAATCGTGGCCCGCACCTCGCCCGGTACGACGTTCGGCGCACCCGGCACCGCCTCGATTCTGCCGACGGTGGCGACCTGCCGCCCCGGCATGGTGCTCGCCACCTCGTTCACCGCCGTGATCAGGTCGGCGGTGGCGACGAGCGCGTCGCGGCGTTGGGACATCGGCGTCGTCCCGGCGTGATTCTGCATGCCCGTGACGGTGACGTTCCAGCGGCGAATGCCCACAATGCCCTCGACCACGCCGATCTGGGTCCCGGCGGCGTACAGGAACGCGCCCTGCTCCACGTGCAGCTCGAAGAACCCCGCCATGCTGCCCGGTTCACGCTGCGCTTCGCCAATTCGGGTCGGGTCGCCCCCGGTGCGCACGGTGCCTTCGCCTATGGTGAAGCCGGATGCCGTGACGATCTCGAGGTCGCTGGGCGGCACGCGTCCCACGAGCGCGCGGCTGCCGGTTTTGCCGCCTTCCTCGTTCGGGAACACGATCACTTCGAGTGGATTGCGAAGGGCGACGTCGAGCTCGTGCAGGGTCAGCGCAACCTCGATGGCGGCGGCCGATCCCACATGGCCGTCGTAGCTGCCGCCCTGCGGGACGGTGTCGATGTGGGACCCGATGACGATGGGGAGGGCTGCCGGATCGGCGCCCTGGCGTCTGCCGATGAGGTTGCCGGCGAGATCGACCGAGACTTCGAGGCCGGCGCGGGCCATGATTCCGGCGGCGTAGTCGCGCGCGGCGAGGTCCTCGTCGCTGTAGGCCAACCGCGTCGTGCCGTTGTCGTCGGTGCCGCCGAAGCGGCGGAGTTCCGCCAGCATTTCGTTGAGTCGGTCGCCATCGACGGAGGGGGGCTGAGCTTGGCCGGAGTGGGGAGCGCGGGCCGATGTACGCGGGGCGGAACCCGTTAGGACCGTCGCTGCCAGGACGGGCGAAGTCTTCACGAAGGTGCGTCTGGAGCAGGCGGGGGAAGGCGCCCTCGCGTCGGGTGCCGTTGGCTGTCGTTCATTCATCGTTCTATCCTGGATGGGTGGGGCGGGATGGGCCCGCCGACCAACCTACAACAGACGCACGGCATTGAACGAGCAAGCTTTTGATTTTGACGGCGATTACGGCGAGGCCTACGAGCGTCTGGCCCGCCGGGTGATCCCAGGCTACGCGACGCTGTTTCCCACGATCAGCGCGGTGATCGATCCGGACTTGCCTCATGGGGCGCGGGTGCTGGTTGTGGGCGCCGGGACGGGAATCGAGCTGGTCACGTTCAAGCGGTGGCGCCCCGACCTGCGTCTGCACGGGGTCGATCCCTCGCGACAGATGCTCGACCTGGCCAGGCGGCGGGTTGCCGAGAGCGCCCACGCGGACGACATCACCTTCCAGCTGGGTTATGCGTCCGACGTGGCGCCGACCCCCGGCTTCGATGCGGCCACGCTGGTCAACGTGCTCCATTTCGTGCCGGACGACGGGAGCAAGGCAGGGTTGCTGCGCGACATTGCCCGTCGGTTGAAGCCGGCAGGCGTGTTCGTGCTGTTCGATCTGCACGGCGACCCGGGCTCCGACGAACACGAGCGCTACATGCCGGCGTGGCGTCGCTACTGGTCGATTCGGGGCATGCCGGCGGAGGAGATCGCGGCGTTCCGGGAACGAATCCGTCGTGGGATTCACTTCGCGCCTCCGGAACGCGTGGTGGCTCTGGCCCGGGAGGCGGGTTTCGCGCAGCCGCGACGTTTCTTCAAGAGCCTGCTTTACGGCGGGTGGACCTTTCGCAGGACGTGATGGGCGGCCTGGGCAGGTTGTGGATGTCAGCCGGGTGTGCGGCGGCGTTGGCCGGGTGCGTCGACCTGGCGCTCGAACCGGATCGCATGCCGGACTCCATGACCATCTCGCCGGAAGAAACGCGGGTGCGGGTGGGTGACGCGGGCAAACTCACGGCAACCGTGTTCGACCAGGACGGCCAGGTCATGCCGGGACCGCCAGCCTGGGCGCCGCCGTTGTGGCACGCGTCGGATCCCGGCGCTGTTTCGTTTGGGTCGGACGGCGCGTTTACCACGCTGGGCCATGGCGAGGTGAGCGTGCGGGCGCATGCGGCGGGGCTGGTGGCCCACGGGGAGCTCCTGATCAGCCCGCACAGCGTAGTGTTGTCGGCGCCGGTCGCGTACTTGACGCAGGCCGTGCAGAATCTCGACGGCGGGGTGCCGCTGATTGCCGGGCGTGACGCGTTCCTCCGCGTGTTCGCGACCGGCGACCAGGTGAGCTACTACGAGCCGCGCGCGTTGGCGGATTTTCTCGTGGACGGGCGCGTCGTGCACACGGTGGAGATGGGCCCGCCGTACCTGATTCCGGACGCGGTCAACGAACGGTGGTTGAGCTGGTCGTTCAACGCGAGGGTGCCGGGAGACCTGATTCGCGAAGGCGTTCAGCTGGCGGTCGAGCTCGATCCCGAAGGGGTGGTGCCGCTCGGGTCGGGCAGCGTGCTGCGGGTACCCGAACACGGTGCGCTGGCCCTGAACGTGACCACATTGCCGCCCCACCGGCAGACCATCGTGCCCGTCGTGACCCCGTCGGATTCGGACCAGGACATCGTTGACTGGGCGCGGGGGTTGACGGACGAGAGCCTCCGCTTTGCCTGGAACGTGCTTCCGATTGGCGACCGCGAGGTGGCGGTTCACGAGCCTTACCGTTCAAACGCCGACCTGAGCCGGTTCGAGGGGTGGACGCAGCTCATTCGCGAGATCCTGGTCATGCGGCAAATGGAAGGAAGGGACGACTACTACTACGGTGCGGCGGTGCTCCCGCGGAACTCGGCGATCGGCGGTCTGGGCTACGTCGGATACCCGGTCAGCGTGGGGGCCAACTCGGCAGGGGTCTTTGCGCACGAGTTGGGGCACAACCTGAGTCTGATGCATGCGCCGTGTGGCGGGGCGGGCAATCCCGACCGTCGGTTTCCGTACGACGATGGCGGCACCGGCGTGTGGGGGTACGACCCCGAGCTCGGCGCGCTCATCGATCCCACGCGCTACAAGGACCTGATGGGGTATTGCGGCCCGGACTGGATCAGCGATTACAGCTTCGTCAAGGCGTTGAACTACCGCGTGGAGACGGAAACCCGCGACGGGGTTCGAGTTGCGACCGAAATTGCTCCCGTTGCGACCGAGACGGGTGGCGCGCAACTCGCGGGCAGCGGCGACGAAGAGACGACGTTGTTGCTGTGGGGATCGGCCGGCAACGGCGAGCTCCTGCTGGAACCGGCGTTCAGGGTCGAGACGCGGCCGCGGCTGCCCGCGCAAGGCGGTCCGTACCGCCTCGAAGGCTTCGGGGCTGGCGGCGAACCGCGGTTCGGGTTCGACTTCGCGCCCACACCGTTGGCGTTGGGCGGCGGCCACTTCGTGTTTGCCGTGCCCTTCGATCCGCGACGGGACGGCGATCTGGCCCATGTGGTGCTGTCGGGCCCCGAAGGCGAGGTGGCCGTGCAGGCGGGAAGCGCGCGCCCCACGGCAATCGTGGCCGATCGCGGGAGCGGGCAGGTGCACGCGATTTTGCGGGATTGGGACGGCGGCCCCACTCTATTGGACGGAAACGCCGCAATCATGATCAGCGACGGCCTGCCGCCCAGCGCCCGCTGACCCCGCCACTGCCACGAGGTGCACGATGGAATTGCAATCCAGAGTATCGTTTTTGACCGCGCTTGCCACCGTTGCCGTCCTGCTTTCGGCCTGCCAGGACGCGTCGGAAGCGCCGCCCTCCGCTCCCCCAACCGATGGCCCCGTCGTGTTCGAAAACGCGCGGATCATCGTTGGAAACGGCGCCGTGATTGACGACGGCAGCTTTGTCGTCGAGGACAGCAGGTTTGGTCAGGTCGGCGCAACGGGCGATTTCGAGGTTCCCGATGGCGCCGTGCGCGTGGACCTCGCGGGGAAGACGGTCATGCCGGGCATTGTGAACGCCCACTTTCATTTGGATCCGGAGCGCGAGGCGCGTACCGAACAGCTTGAGCACTCGGCCTATTACGGGACTTCGCTCGCGGTGAGTCTTGGGCACGATGTAGGCAGTGCGTCGTTCGAAATGCGGGCCGAGGTGACGGCAGGGGTCGCCCGCTCGCAAACCGCCGGGCGCGGGATCACTTCGCCGGAGCCGGGTCGCAGCGAGGCGCCCTACTGGATCACCACCGAAGACGAAGGGCACGAAGCCGTTAGAGAGCTTGCGGCACAGCAGGTGGACATTGTGAAGATCTGGGTTGACGACCGCGGCGGCCAATACGAGAAACTGTCGCCGGAACTGTACGGGCCGGTGATCGAAGAAGCGCACGCCCACGGTCTGCGCGTGACGGCGCATGTCTTTACGCTTGAAGACGCCAAGGAACTGTTGCGGGCGGGGATCGACGCGTTCGCCCACGGCATTCGCGACATGGACGTGGACGACGAGCTGATGGAGCTGTGGCAGGAGCGTCCCCACGTGGTGCTGGTGCCGAATCTGCCGGGGCCGGGCGTGACGGAAGACTTCGGGTGGCTGGCGGGAACCGTGTCGCCCGAGCGGATCGCCGAAATGAACGCGGCCTCGTCGGATCGTCCGCAGGCGCAGGAGTTCTTCGGGATCCAGGCGCGGAACATGGTCCGCATTGCGGGCGAGGGCTTTACGGTGGCGTTCGGGACCGACGGAGGTTCGCCGTGGGCCGTGCACCAGGAGATGGCCGACATGGTGCGGGCGGGGATGACGCCGGCCGACGTGATCGTTGCCGCGACTGCGACATCTGCCGACTTCGTGGGCGCCGACGATCTGGGGACCATCGAGGCCGGCAAGAGCGCAGACTTCATTGTGCTGAACGCGAACCCGCTCGACGACATCGTCAACACGCGGGCGATCGACGCGGTGTATTTGCGCGGCCAAGCCGTGGATCGGGACGGCTTGAGTGCGCGCGCGTTGGGGACGCCCTAATGCATTTCCAGCACCTCGGTACGGCCCAGGTGTCGGGCGAAGAAGTCGTCTGTCGCGTCGAAGGTCAGGAGCCACCGTTCGTGCAGGAGAAAACTGTGCACGTCGTCGGGAAAAACGATCAGCTCGTGCGGCACCTCGTGCGCCCGCAGCAGCTGAACCAGCCCGACCGACTGCGAGAACGCCACGTTGCGATCGTCGTCTCCGTGGATCACCAGTACCGGCGAGGTCCAGCGCTCAATTTCGGACACCGGCGACGACCGATACGAAACCGATTCGGGATCCAGCGAGTTGCCCCACAGATGCACGCCCGCGATGTCTACCCCGGCCGCAAATAGATCGGAGTCTCGCGCCAACCCCTGGGCCGTGAGAATGCCCCCGTACGACAGTCCCCACAGGCCAACGCGGCGAGGATCGACGTCCGCCCGGTCGCGCAGGTATTCGCCCGCCGCCTTGATGTCGCCGTATTCGGTGTTGCCGCGGCCGCCCCGGCCAGGCGCGTTGCGGAATTCGCGGCCGTATCCGATCCCGCTCCGGTAGTTCACCGACAGCACGACGTAACCCTGGTTCGCGAAGTACTGATTCATGGCGTATGCCATGTGGTAGAAATGCATGTAGTGGTAGCCGAGCAGCATCTGCCGTCGCGACCCGCCGTGTATGAAGATGAGCGCGGGCCGTTGCTCGCCGGGCGCGAGATCCGGCGGCAGGAAGAGTTGATTGTAGAACTCGAGGCCGTCGTCAGCTTCAAGGGTCACCGCTTCGGGCACGACGTGACGGTCCAGCGGATATCGCGCGGGGAGCTCCCGGATGGTGCGCGCTGCGCCGCCCTCGGCCGGAACCACCGCAACCGTGAGGGGCTGGCGGGCGCTGGCGTACAGGACTGCAACGTTGTCGCCGGATGCCAATGCCGCCGGGTAGGTCTCGATCCCGTCGCCGCTGGTCAGCTGCCGCGCCGGGCCGCCGCCTGTCGGGATCCGCCACAGGTGACGCCGGTCGATGTCGCCGGCGTTGGTCGCGTAGAAGAGGGTGCGGCCGTCCGGCGCGAGCGACACGTACTCCGCGATCCCGTCGCCGGGCGTGAGCGTGATCGGCTTTGCCGGGTCGCCTCGGTCGCCGGGCATCGCGCTACCGTCGGCCGGCACGGCGTAGTATCGGCGCCACCCGTCCGGTTCGGCCTGGAAAATGACGTGGTCGCCGGCCCACGTCACCGAACGCACTTCGCGATGAATCTCGTCGTCGGCCGCATTGTGCCATATCTCGCGTGCTTCGCCCGTGCGAACATCGGCCACCCAGATTGAGAAATCGTGGCCGCCGACAAAGCGGGATTCGGTCATTCCGGCAGGGAGATCGTCGGGGCTTGCTTCGCCCAAATCGGCCCGTGCCCCGAAAGGCAGCCCGGGTCTGCGAATGAACGCAATCCTGGTCCCGTCGTGCGCCCAGGTCGGGCTAGTGTCCCGGTCGACGGCGGGGGCCAGGTAGGTAACGCCCGGGTTGTCGGTATCGTAGACGCCGATGTAGCTGTGATCTTCCCGGTCGGACACGAAAGCCAGCTTGCGGGAGTCGGGTGACCAGACGGGACCGCTCTGGGCACCGAAAACGCTGAAGAGCGGACGGGTCGGATCGGCGGGCCTGCTGGGATCGCCAACCATGACGCCCGGGTTGACGGGTGCCCGGTAGATGTCGCCGTCCTTCGCGTAAGCGATCCACTTTCCGTCCGCAGACAGAGCCACGTTCCACGCTTCGGCCACGCGCCACGGTTCGCCGCCGTCGGTACTTATCGCCCAGGCCGCACGCTCCGTCCCGCGGGGGTCGCTCGCAGGATTGGCGATCCAGCCGTCGCGGTTGGGGGTGTGGCCTCGCAGAAACACCAGTACGGAGCCATCGTCGGAGATGCGCAGATTGGAGAGGTCACGGCCGTCGTCGTCCTCGAAGCGCGTCAGGCGCACGGGCGCGAAGCCGGGGGCCGCCGCCGTGTAGACGTTGCGCCGGCCCTCCTCGTACTCGATCCACGCGATGCGGTCGGTGGACTTGGCCGCGACCAGCTGGCCCGGGTAGCCCGGGCTGAGAATGTCGCCGATCGTAAAGCTCTGGGCCCGCACGGGGTGAGGGGCGAGGGCAACGGTGGCCAGTGCGAGAGCCAACGCCATGAACAGGGGGCGGGCTGTGGCGGGGCGTGGGGTTGTAGCGCGGTGTGGAGCGGACATGGCAGCGACTCTCCAGGTGGGACCATGCGGTACGGGACGACCTTATGCTGCGGGGTCGCAGTCGGTCGCCGCAAGCGACTACGCCCTCAATCCGGCTCGCGGGCACGATCCAGCACCTCGTGGGCCTCGGCCGGGCGCACGACCCGGAATCCTGAACCATAGCTGCGACTGTCGGGACGACGATGGCCCCCGATGCGTTTTGCCGCCCGAACCGACCAGGGGTAGGTTCCCCAAGAGGAGCCGCGTACTAGCGCACGGATGCACCGACCGTCCTGCCACGCCCAGGACTCGTGAGTGCGAAAAGATCCATCCGTTCGCGCTCCCGCGTGGCTCTCCACCCAGCAGTCGGAGACCCACTCGCTGACGTTGCTCAGCATGTCGTGAAGCCCCCACGGGTTCGGCGGAAAGGAGGCGACCGGGGCCGTCGAGATGTCGTCCCATTCGCTGCCACATCCGTCGCAGACCGTGTGCCCAGTCCCGACGGCGTCACCCCACCAGCGCGCCGTCCGGGTTCCTGCGCGGGCGGCGTACTCCCACTCGGCCTCGCTGGGCAGCCGATACGCCATGCCCGTCAGGGACCGGAGCCATTCGATATAGTGTTCGGCGTCCAGCCGCGAGATGAAGATCGCGGGACGGTCCCCCCTGCCCCAGCCCATGTCGTGGGGCCGGTATTCGCACCAGCCAGCTGCGACGCATCTGTCCCACTCGGCAAACGTGACCTCGTACTTGCCCACCGCCAAGGGATAGTCAATCTCCACGTCCGTCGGCGGCAGTTCCGCGCGCACGGTCCAGGCCGGCCTCGTCTCAGGGTCGCCCTCTGCATCCTGCGGGCTCGTCGCCCCCATCGTAAACCGCCCAGGCGGCAGCACGACCATGACCGGACACTCGGGGCAGTCCCGTATCTCGTTCAGCCCGGCCGGGTTGTCGGGCGACGGCCCCAGAACGCGCTCGCTTGGCTCCCTTCCCGGTAACGATGGCGCGCGCGCCGGTCGACCCGCATCGGGAGGATCCGACATCGAGGTCCGGGCCGTCCGCATCTCCCCAAGAGCGTAGAGGCCGGCAGTCAGGCCCCCGGTGACCGGATTCAGCCCGACCGCGACAAACAGCGACTCCGAGAGGAACGCCACCGGAACCGCGCGCAACTCGAACGTGCCAGCGTACTCCCCATTCGGCGACAGCACGTCGACAACCTCCGGAATCACCGATCCGATGCGGCGCCCGACCCACAGCCGACCAACCGGATCGAGTGCGATTCCCACAATGGGCGACACCTCCGACACATGGCCCGCAGCCGCCAGAAGCTCGCCAGCGTCGATGCCACACTGGCGCATCATCGCCTGGTACGGTCCCGGAGCCAACTCGAGGAACCGTCGCGCTTCCTCCTCCGTCACGCCAACTGGCCCGATGGCGCGCCGGAAGCTCGAATGCCGACGCCCCTCCGAGTGAACGTCAATGCGGTAGTCCGCGCCCGCGGCAAAATACAAGACGGATCCGCGACTGCTCCATACCAGGTCCGGCGCGAGGACCGGCGGCAACGGCATCGAACCGCACGGCAAATCGGATACGCTGAGGTGCTCGGACACGACATGTACCGTCTCCGGCTCCCCGTCGCCGAACACCTGCAAGCGCTGGTCGAGTTGCATCTCTTCGCCGCCCGACGTCACCAAGGCGAGCCAGCCTTCGGCCGCAGCGAATCCCGGACCCCAATACGGCGCCGGAAGGCCGCTCTCGTCAATGTAACTCCCTGCCGGGGACCACCGGGAAACCATGCCGCGCCTTGCATCAAGCACGCTCAGAACCCCAGCCTCGTCGACCGTGATCGCCGCAGGCTCCATGAACTCGCCCGGCCCCTCCCCTCGCCGCCCCAGCGTTCCAACGTGCGCACCCGCAGTGTCGAAGACCGCGACGACCATCGCCGACTGGTCCGCCACATAGACCCGACCCGCCCCCGGGTCTGCCGCAACCCCCCACGGCACGAATCTCAGTCCGCCCTCGGAATACTCCAGCACCCGCACCAGCACTGGCTCCGTCCCCAACGGCCTGTCCTCGCCAACCGACTCCACGATCGAGACGCCCACCGAGTCACGAACGGTGGTCCTCTCGCGTCCGGGCTCCCCCATGTCGGCCGAGCACCCAACGTGAAGCGCGACGAGGGCAGCCAAGATGGATGATGGTCGTGCACGTGCAAGAAGCCTGGAGGCGCCGGAGGAGGCGGGAACGTCGGACACATGATCCTTCGACAAGGCCGCGAAGCTCTCAATCTCGAGGGCGGCACTAGGGGCGCGCTTGGTGGGCTCCATCATGGGTTCTCCTCCTTCAATCCGGCTCGCGGGCACGATCCAGCACCTCGTGGGCCTCGGCCGCGCGCACGACCCGGAATCCTGAAGCATAGTCGCGATTGTCGGGACGATAAATACCCCCGATGCGTGCGAAAAGATCCATCCGTTCGCTGCACAGCGACAATCAAGGTGAGACGTAGCGACAATCAAGGTGAGAATACGAGATCGCGACGTTGTGAACGAAGGGATGATAACAAGGTGGCATGCGTGGAGCAGGTTGAGCGTCCTGGAGAGCCTGTGAGGCGGTCCTACTTCGTTGGACGGTCCGAGCACGGAATCAAGGCTGGACGGTACCGTGCTCCACCCCCGTGCCAGCGTGAGCGTCGCTGCGGGGTGGGTGGGTAACCATTACCCGTCGTTCCGTGTTGGAACTTGTTCCGACATGGACCGGCGGGTGACCGGCGGGCCCGCTCACTCGGCAGCCCTCGCGGTTCTTTCCGCCGGTGCGCGGACCAATCGTGACCGCGTACCGACCTCATGCTTGTGACCTCCGTCCGCCGCCGGCGATGGAGCGTGGCGGGTTGGGCCGTCGCCATAGCCAACTTGCCGGGTGGCGAGGATGGGAGTGGGGGTCGGCCCCGGCGCGTACCCCACGTCCCGGAGTCGGTTCGTCGGTCTGTCCATGCCCAGCGGCGGCTTTCCTGGCGGCCACGGCGGCGCGACGGCGGTAGCTTTCGACGTTGAGTTCGAAGACGTGGGAGCGGTGCACGAGGCGGTCGACGGCGGCGACGGTCAAGGCTTCGCCACCGAAGATCTTGTCCCAGGCGCTGAAAGGTTCGTTGGCGATGACGAGGAGCGAGCGATTCTCGTAGCGTGCGCCGATGAGTTCGAAGAGGACGCTGGTTTCGGTCCCTTCGCAGGTGGCGTAGGAGAAATCGTCGAGAATGACGAGGTGGTATTTGTAGAGCTTGGCGATGGCGGCGTCGAGGGCGAGGTCGCGCCGCGCCGCCTGGAGCCTCTGCACCAGACTCGACGTTCGCTGGTACAGCACGCGGTAGCCGTTTTCGACCAGCTTGAGTCCGATGCCCGCGGCAAGGTGACTCTTGCCCGTTCCCGGCGGACCGAAGAGCAGCACGTTGGCCGCTTCTTCGAGCCAAATGTCGCCGCTCGCCAGCACGCCCACGCGCGCCTTCGACACGGCGGGCACGAGGTTGAAGTCGAAATTGTCGAGCGTCTTGCCGCGGGGCAGCTTCGCCTCGGCTCGGTGCCGCTCGAAGCGCCGCCGTTCGCGATCGGCGACTTCTTGGCTGGCCAGCGCGGCGAGCAGGCGCGCCGAGGACCAGTCTTCCCGGTCCGCGCGTTCGGTGAAGCTTCTCCACAGCGCCCGCATGCTCGGCAGGCGCAGTTGCTTCAGCAACAGGTCGAGTGCCGGGGGATCGACGATGAAGGAGTCTTTCATCGCGGTGCTCCGTTCAGGCAGGCGTCGTCGTAGCGCGACAGTGGCGGGAGGGTCGTTTCGAGGTCGGGAAGGGAGTCCGGCGCTGGGAACCGGTCGCGCAGCACTTCGGCGTCGGGCAACCGCCCGGCCTCGAGCTGCGCTTCGATCTCGTCGGCCAGCAGGGCCTCGCATCCGTGATCGTGGGCCAGCGCAAGGAGTTTGACCATCCGCCGGCAGGCCTCGCGGTCGTCCAGGCGCTCGCGCAACGCGTCGAAAGCCTGGCGGTAGGCGTCGCGGGGGAACAAACCGTCGCGGTGGACCCAGTTCATCATCGCCATCGGCTTGCGACGCAGAGAGGGCAGCACGTGCCGGTAGTTCACGACCCGTCCCCGTCGCCCTCCCGGTCCCGGGTGGCCCCGAGGCAACGTCACGAGCTCCTCGGTCCCGACGAAGACGACCAGGCGGTCGTCGTACAGTCTCACCCGCAGCCGGTGTCCCACCAGCCGCGACGGCACCGTGCAGAACACCCGCCGCAGCGAGAACCCACCCGCGCTCGTCACGCGCACCAAGGTCTCCTCGAAACCGTCGCTGCGACGCCTCGGCAACGGCCGCAGCACGGCTCGCTCGGCGTCGATCCTCTTGCGGTTGCGAGCGTTGCGGCGACTCGCCACCCGGCTCACGAACTCTCGGTACGCCTCGATCGTCTCGAAGTCCCTCGATCCCCTCAACAGCAGCGCATCCTCGATGGCCCGCTTCAAATGCCCGTGCGCGCTTTCGATCGAGCCGTTCTCGTGCGCCCGGCCCCGGTTGTTCCGGCTCGCCTTCATCCCGTAGTCTCCCATCAACGCCTCGTAACGTGCGGTCCGGTCCTCCCGCGCACGACGCTTCAGGTTCCGAAACGCCGCCGACAGACTGTCCGTCCGGTGCTCCTTCGGAACGCCGCCCAGCGCCCACAGCGCGTCCTGCAACCCCTCGGCCAGGGCAACGTAGCTCTCCCCGCCCAACACCACCGCCACATGCAGAATCCCGAGTACTCCAGCCGAAAATGGTACAGCTTGTGCACCAGCTTCTCTCCCCCAACCGTCACCCCCAGACGCCCGGCGTCGGTGAAGTCCGACAACCCCCGTCGCCCCGGCTCGTGCTTCTGTCGGAAAACGACCTCGCGCGCCGGCCCGTGCTTCGCCTTCCAGCTCCGAACCCGTCGCTCCAGCGTCCGCCGAACCCCCGGATGCAGTTCCGGATGACGCCGCATCATCTCTTCGTACAGCGCCACCGCCCGCAACCCCGGGTTCGCCTCCAGCAGCGGCACGATCTCCTCGTCGAATATCCCCGCCAAAGGGTCGGGGCGTCTCCGCCCCCGAGGCTTCTTCACCGACCGACGCCCCGGATCCCCTTCGATCCGATGCGCCGTCGCCCTGCTGAACCCCGCCTTCGCCGCCGCCAGCGCAGGCCCGTCCTTCCGTCGAGCGGTCATGTACAGCTCCATCTGGTGGTCCGTAATCCGTCGGCCCGGCACTTCGCGTCTCTCCTGATCCCAGGGAAACACCAAAGCTCAAACCTCCCGCCGCCACCTCCGGCCGTCTCACCTTGTTTGTCGCAAGCGTCTCATCCTGATTGTCGCGCTACAGCCGCTTGAAGTCGTCGCATTGCGGTCAGCCCAGCGCGCCATTCGCTACTGCTTGGTTGTCGGCTGCGGGCACGTCGACGAGCGTCGCGGGTCATCGGCTCCCCGTCCAAGCCAACGAAAACCAGTTCGGCCACGCCGTCGAGCTCTCTGGCCAAACTCTCGAGGTTGACGGCGCTTTCACGAATGTGGACCGGCCAAGCCAAGTGATTCCACACGCGCACCCGTTCGCCAGCTTCATTCGGAGGCGTGTACCGGAGCACCAACTCGAACAGGAGCTCGGTGAATCCGCCCCGCCGAAGGTCACCGCCATAGGCGAGGTCCATGCCCGCGGCGAGGACCTGAAGCGCCAGTGCTGCCGTCGTCTCCTTGAGGTGCGCTTCACCAAGCCCCAACGCTTCCATGTCGGGGCTAGTGGAAGTCGACAATGCGACGGTCAGGGGCTGCGAGGCATTCGTGTCATGGGGCCGTGTCCGCTTGCCATTCCATCATCGTCCTAATCTGCATGTCCGGCCACGCGTTGGCCAGGAGACGCCTTTCTGTTTCGCCGAGCGGCGGGTCCGGATAGACGATCACCGAAGGCTCCCCCCGTTGGATACCGGCGGCAGCCAGGTATGCCAACTCCGGCGGTCGGGCCATGAACATGGTCCTTGATGGATGATCCAGAGTCTCGGTACGGACACGCCAGAGCAGGTCTCCGAGTATCTCATCCAGAAGAAGCCCGGCGACCCTGGGAAAGCCCTTTGCGGCAGCCGCCGGGTCAATGCGGATCACCGGGACGTTGCCCATGTACGGAAAGGATCGCATGTCTCCGTCGTTCAAGCAATCTACCACTACGATGGGAACCTGCTGTTCCTTGGCGGCCAGCGAAACGAACTCTCCGGGCGGGGCTTGGCCGAATTGTTCGCACGACCCTACGGGTATACCGTCACCCGGACGAAGGGCGTCCAGTACCACACTGTGGCGCACGCTGCTATCTTCATGGGAGGACCCTTTGAGCGGATTGCCGGAAGAAGGTGACGTGCTCTGGGTCATCCAGGTAACTTTGTTGCTCACGCAGAAGGAGTCTTGCCATATGGAAGCCAAGCCTCAAAGACGACACCACTACATTCCTGCGTTCCTGGTGAAGCGCTTCTGCGACGACGCTGGGATGCTCTGGTATGGGATCCGGGACTCTCAGAAAATCACGAGGTTGTCACGTCGGAACGCTTTCGTTGAGAAGGATCTTTATACGTCCTACGAAACCGTACACGAGGTCGACAATGATTTCGTGTCCGAGCCTGACGACCGCTATGAGCGTGATCTCGCAAACTTTGAGGCGCAGGCCGCGCTCGCCATCGAGATGCTCATTTCAGGTGTTGATTACTACCTGAGCACAGGCCGTACTGATCGCCTTCGCAACATGCCGGAAGACGCGGTTTTGACTTGCAAACAGCTGCTCATCAATATCATGAATCGCACGCCAGACGCAATGAAGGCTGCTATCGCTCGCGCGCGGCCCGATGCCATGAAAGCCATCGAAAAGCACGATCGACAACAAATCGAACGACTTCCGAATAGGAGCCAGGATACGTTGTTTCGCAACATGGGGCAGTCGGCCATGGCAAATGCGGTGGCAAACTTTCGCCGACATATCCCCAGAGGGTACGACCTTCACTCCTATTGTCTCGAGGTAGCTCTCCATTCGAGACTCAAGGGCACGTTCATCGTTGGGAGCCGCGGGGTAGCAGACCTGGTCGATACGAAATACGGTGGCCATTGGTTGCCCATCTCGCCCCCAATGGCCATAGCTCTGGACGCCCCGCCCGACAAAATCACTCTGTGGAAAAACGAAGAATCCCTATGCCGGCGAATCAACACGACGCTTGCAAGGGACAGTGACTATATCGGAGGCGTTTCCAAGGAACAGCTCGAATGCATTATGAAGAAGCAATGGGGAATGGGAAATCCGGCATCGGAGTGATTGCGCGTTCCTGCGCGGCCCCCTTTCGTCGCATCCTTCCCAGACTTGGGTGATGGCTGCGATTACGGTACTTCGCTCTCCGCTTCCCCCCGTTCCTCCTCCGCCCGTTCGGCATTGAGCTGCATCAGGCGGCCCAGCACCTCGTCGCGAACCGGATCGGGCCAGCGGTAGCGGTATGGCTTCTTCTTCCGGCCCCAGGTTTCCTCGTCGATTTCGTAATCGAGGATGAAGTCGCAGTTGGTGGGGATGTCCGTCCAGCCGTAGGTATCGAGGACGGCGCGATCCATGGCGACGTGGAGCTCGCGGAGCCGTACGATTTCGGGGGCAGTTTCGTGAGGATCGCGAAAGCGGTTGTAGGTCTTGGTGAGGCCTTCGTTGTTGCGGACCATGAGGTCGGCGCGGTACTCGTAGTAGGCTTTGCCGGCGGTTTCGAGGTCGGGATGCGTGGTCCAGTCGTCCGGGAAGGGGAAGGTCTCGAAGATGTCGGATGGGGTGTAACGGAGGTCGTCCTTCATGGACGAGCCGAAAAAGCGTGCCCAGATCTCGTGGGGACGGGACTGGAGCGCGCAGAAAGCGGCGTGGGTGGGGAGGGGAAAGATGATGAGTGTCTCGGCAAAGACGGTGTCCGTGGGGAGAAACGTGAACACACAGTGCTGGCCGACTCGGGAGATGGCGAGGGCGCGGTGTAGGCCACTGTGGCGGACTGTGGCGTATAGTTCCGGTGCAGAAGACCCGTATCGCCACCACAGCTTGGCGCGGCGCTGCCCGATGGCGTTGCGGGTCAGGTGCGCTCGCGCGGGCTTAACCCGTTCTCGCACGATGCCCAACACCTCCGGCCAATCCGCGGCCACCTTGTACGGGTAATCTTCCGGCACGACCCCGTCGCGCAGCCACCCGTTGCGCCGACGCCTGCTCGCTCCGTGCCACTTGGCGCGAGGACCAAGATCCGCGCGCTCCAGCGGCCAGTTCTGGAAGTTGATCACATAACGGTGGTGCTTGTGAGTGGGCGAAGTGTTCAGCTCCTTACCTCCGACGTACGGTAGTATCACCTCTCCGTTCCGGGGATCGTCCCGCAGAAGCCGTCGCATCTCCGAGAGCGGACTCGCGATGCCCTTCTTGTCCGTGTCGTCAAAGGTGAAGCCCATGCCCAGCACAATGGTACCCTGGAAACTCTGGTCGGCGTTGGCCTCCAATTTTGCGGGACTGTCGTGCCCGCCGGCGTCGAAGAGAAAAGCCGTGACGTGGTCGACCTCGCTGCGGTCGAGCTGCCGCGCCCCACGATACCGACCCTTGAATACATGCACCACGCTTACCACCACCGCCGCCTCGCCCGGCCACTTGAACCGCCTGTCGGCAGCGAAGATCTCCCCTCCGTGCGTGCAGATCCAACGCAGCCCCGATGTGCGGGTGTCGCCCTGCCCGATCGTGTTCGTCGCGATAAGGCCGAGTGCCCCCTCATCGCGCAGCAGCCCGAATGTCCGCCGGAAGAAGTGCGCTACGAGGTCCGCGTTTCCGTGGCTGCCCGGATGCAGCGCCTTCAACCACAGCGGGTATCGAAGGACATTCCCAGCCGCCACCGTGTTCTTGCCCGCAAACGGCGGATTCCCCACCACCGCATCGAACCCGGGACGTTCCCGCTCGAACACCTCGGGAAACTCCATCTCCCAGTGAAACGGCGCGAATGGCGGGCTGTCCTTGCGCTTTAAGGCCAATCGTTCCCGATGCGCGTCCTCCGCGCCGTCGGTGATCAGGTCCTGCAGGTACCCGTCCCGCACCAGCTTGCGCGCCCTCACGGTGCGCGCCGCGAAGAACGCCTCGATCGCCAGGTCGCCGTAGAAGCGCACTGCGCGCAGTGCGTCCTCCACCCCGCCCATCGCGTCTTCGAGCTCCCAGTGCGGCACGTCGCGCCCCGCCTCGCGAATCGCGCGCCGAAGGCGCCGGACTTCCTTCACCGCGTCGCCCACCCGGGTGTTCAGCTCGAGCTGGGGCGGAAGCGTCCCGGTACGCCACGTGAACGCCGCGATCTGTTCGCGGGTCAGGCCAACCAGCGAGTCGCCGTCCCGCAGCGCGTGGTCCACGAAGGTGAGCGGCTCGTCCTTGGCCAGGGTGGCCAGCCAGAGCGACACTTTGGCGAGATCGACCGCCATGGGGTTGCGATCGACGCCGTACAGACAGCGCTGCGCGACCATGCGCCGGGCGATCACCTCCAGGTCGTCGCCGACCTGCAGGGCGGGCGCGCCGCCGTGCAGCTTCCAGGCCTCGACCAGCTTCTCGCCAAGGAAGCGGCACGTCTCGACCAGGAACGCGCCCGACCCCATCGCGGGGTCGCAGACCTTGAGGTCGAGGATTTGGTCGGGCCGTGGCGCGCGGCGGTCGCCGTCGTCGCGCAGGCGGCCGAAGACGGGTCGCAGCGTGCGTTCCACGATTGGCGCGGTGAGCTCGCGGGGCGTGTAGCGCGATCCCGAGCTGCGACGTTCGTCGCCCGGCTGCAGGATCATTGCGCCGCGCGGGACCAGGTCGGGCGTGGCCGCGCCGTCCACGACCCTTGCGAGGGCCGAGTGCAGCTCGGTGACGGTGGTCGCCGCCCGCACCGGCTTGGAAACCGTCGGGGTCAGTGGCCGATCGGTGCGTTTGCGCACCCACGTCGCTCTCTTCCCCGGCTCCTCTTTCAGTAACGCATCCAGATCGATCACCGTAGACGCTCCGCCTCGTTTGGTCGCCTTGACGGCCACCGATCTTCCGGTCGCGCGTTCGAGTCGGAAGCCCATCATGGTTTCGTAGACCGAGCCGATCTGTTCCACGTCGAGGGCGCGGTACGAGATGCGTTCGCCGTCGAGCACGAGCAGCTTTTCGAGCACCCGGTGGATGGTTCCGTCGGGGACCAGGGGCGGGTCGATTGCCTGGCCGATTTGGGGTGCGCCGCTTCCGCGCCATCCTTCGAGAAAGGGGAACCGGCTTGGGCTGAAGAGGCCGCCTCGGCGGGGAGGAAGGTGCATGTTGCCGCTCCGCGCGCCGTCGTGCACCATGCGAAAGAGGACCAGAAGCTGCGCCCACGCGCCGTAGCGTTCGTCCATGGTGTCGGGGTTGAGTCCCGCGTCCTCGCGCAGCCGTTCGTGAAGACCGACGACCGAGTAGTGATCGACGAAGGTCTCGTCGTCGGGGAGCATGCCGCGTTCTTCGGCGTAGAGGAGGAAGACCAGCCGGAGGATGACGGTGAGGAGCGCCCGGTAGACGTTGTCGGGGTCCTGCTCAAGCTCGTGGGCGAGGAGGGCGCCGCCGGACTGTTTGTGCGCCGCCTGGAAGCCCCGCAGGAGCTCGTGGAGACCGTGCAGGACCTGCTCGGAGAGCCGTTCGCTGACGATGTTCTGATACTTGCGGCTTGCTTCGAGGAGGTGGGCGAGGCGCTGGTCGGCTGGGAGCGCGAGGAGTCTTTGCTGGGACAGCAGCATTCGCAGCGCGGCGAACAGGGGTCTGCCGGCGACGGGCCGCATGTCCGCGATGCGGAAGTCCATCCAGCCCGTGGTCTCGCCCCTGGGCGCGGAGACGAGACGGATGGTGCGGCGGTTGAAGAGGAGGCCCGCCGTGACGCGGGTTTCTCGCAGGAGGCGCACGAGGCGGTCGTGGGGGGAGGCGTCGAAGCCGCTTGCTTTGCGGTTGCGTTGGTCGAGGCCGGTGGCGGGGTCGATGGTTTGTACGAGGAGCTGCCAGGGCGAGGCGCCGTTGGACGGGGAGGGATCGCGGACGGCGAAGTCGGGGCGCAGGGTCTCGCCGTAGTCGGGGAGGTGGTGTTCGAGGTGGTGGGGGATGGGGGCTGCCGCACCGCCGGCGTAGCCTTTGGGGGAGAAGTTCCAGCCGAGGATGGTGCGGGCGAAGTGCTCGAAGTCGGGGTTGCCTTCCGAGACGGCGGCGCGCAGTCGCTTGTGGCCTTCGATTTCGCGCTGGTTGAGGATCGCGCCGGCCTGTTCGAGCGCGTGCGCGGACACGACGAGGCCCGTGGGTTGGATGAAGCCGAGCCACTCCAGGTGGTCGCGAACGGCTCGGGAGGGGCGGTTCATGGGGTTGGCTTTGGGTTAGGGGGATTGGGTGGGAGGCGCGGTCTGTTTGCGTTCGTGGCGTAGTCGCGCGAGCCACGCGAAGCCGAAAAAGTACCTGCGGAGGCCCTCGGCGGAGTCTGCGGGTACGTCCGGGTCGAAAAAGAGACGGCAGAACTCTTCGCGCGCCCGCCGTATTTCCTGGATTTGGTGGCCGTGCCAGCGGTCGTCTTCCGTCGTGAGGTCGAACAGCTCCAGCGCCCGCGCCAACGCATGTTCGAACCGGTGTGTCTGGCCTGCGCGATGAGCGCGGATCGTCCGCTCGACTTCGCTCCCGACGTTGGCCAGCTGCTCGATCAGGTCGAGCTTGCGCCAGCCGCCGGCGACGAGGTCCGCGTGGTATACGCGGCCTTTGGGTGGTGGGGTGGTCATGTTGAGGGGTCCGATATGAGAGTGTCGACCAAGCGTCTGATCGCCTCCCGCCTGCCTGGGTCGTCCACGCCTCGCGATCGATTCCCGTCTCGGGGCCGAACGTTGATCAGCGAGTCGAATTCAACTCGATCGGAGGGGGCGGCATTTGGGTGGAGGTTGATTCCCCAGAGGTCCCGCTGTCGAGATCCGGACGCGAGCAACAGCGCCTCGTCGTCTGCATGCAGGCCTCCGCCGATAGCCAAGATGCCTCGATCCAGATCGACTACAGCCTTGATCCAGTCACCGAATTGGTGCTCGGCCATGCGCGCTACGTCGGTCCAGGAGAGGGGCTGCGAAAAGATTTTGCCCGCGGTCACGTTAAGGGCCTCCGTTCAGGCTGTGGGTAGGCGAGTGAGTGGTACAAGCTACCGCATTCGCATCTTCCGAGCACCGCCCGTCCCCGGCGTCTCGCATGCGCGTTCCCACGCGTCCATCTCATCCTTGGGGAGCGCGTCGAAGAACGCGTCCGTTACTACGATCGCGCCCTTCATGACGAAGGAGGATGTCGCGGCCATGCACTCGGGAGTTGCCAAGTTTCTAGCAGCCCACCTGACTCTGACCTGAGCCCCATCACCCCGTCTTCGGCCACAAATACACCAACCCCACCGGCTCCACCCGACTGGCCCGCACCTCGTAGAACTCTCGGACGCGGCGCGGCTCCCTCTTCAGGTCCACCTCGAAGCGCCAAATCCTCTCGCGCCACGCCCGCTTGTTGGCTTCAAGCTGCCGCCTCTCCGCCACGTCCAGCCCCAGCCCAAGCTGCACGGCTTCCGCATCATGGCGCTGCAATTCGGCCCGTACTCTTTTCATCTGCGTCGCAAGCGTGCCGCGCAGCTCCTTCGCCTCGCGCTCTCCCCGTTCCCGCAACAGCCGCGTCGCCCTCGCTTCCAACTCTTCAGCCCGGGGTTCCAGCTGCGGCCTGAGCTCCTCAATGTCACGCGGCGCGGCCCGAAGCAGGCGGTCCCTCACCACGCTGCCCGGCTGCGAAATATCCCCGCTTTCGAGCATTTGGTCCAGCAGGGCCAGGGTCTTGCGCTCCGCGTTCGCCGCATAGCGTCGCAACGGCCTGCGCCACAAACCCGGCTCGATCCACCGGGCGGTAACCGTCACGATCTCCTCGTGCAGGCGCTCGGCGCGTTGACCGTACAGCGACAGACGACCCAGCAACACCACGCGACGCACCGAGTCCGCCACATGCGCCAAACAGGCCCGCGACAGGTCGTGATGAACGAACCCCTGCGCACGGAACCGAGCCAGCAGCCGCTGCGCAACGCGCTGTTCCAGGTGCAGGTGAACCACGTCTTCCGTGAGTCTGCCGCTGTCCTCGAAAACCACTGGCCGAATGGGCGCCTTCTTGCGCCACTCAAGCAGCTTCTGATCGCGCTTTCTGGGCACTTGCAGCGTGTCGAGCGTCGTAGCCCACGAGGAATCCGCGGCCACGCGACCATCCATTTCCGGCAAGCGCCACGTTGCCCGTCCGTTCGGGCCATGCTCCCGACGAAGCCCTCCGGCATTTTGTATGCGAAGCGAGCACGACAGCGCCCGCCGCAACGACTGTGGACGAAACCGCACCCAATCGCCGGACCGCTCCAAGAGCGTGCGACAACGATCGATCTGCCGTTGAAGGTCCTCCCGCCGCTCGCGCACCGATTCCAACTCGCTCCTGACTGCATTCTTGTGCTCAGCGGCCAGGTCGAAGTTGCGAATGTCCGCGGCCAACGCTTCCGCGTCGCGAAGCCGTATGCCGCCTCTTAGCAGGCGATTCTCAATCCCCGCGTCAATGACCTGCCCCGCACTTCCCAACTCGCGCCGAATGGTGGCGGTCTTCTGCACAAGCACCTCCAGTACCCGATCTTCGTGACGTTGCGGGAGTTTGAAGTACCGACAATGCACGGTATCGGCGGGTTGCAACTTGCGATCAATGCGCCCGTTGCGTTGTTCAATGCGCCCAGGATGCCAGGGCAGGTCGAAGTGAAACAGATCGGTGCAATGCGCCTGAAAGTTAAGCCCCTCGCGAGCGGCGTCGGTGGCGAGCAATATGCGCAACGGGTCGCGCTCGGGCGGCGTGTTGAAGCGCCGCTGAATCTCCTTGCGCCGAGGCCCACTCGTGGACCCCGTGATCACCTCAATGCGTTCCTCGGCAAGATGAGTGCCGTCAATCGCATGTTGCAGCGCCCTTCGCAGAAACCGCATCGTGCCTACGCGGTTCTCGGTGAAGATCAAAACGCGGCGGGCGTTCCATCGGGGCGTCGTACCCGTCGCGGGCTCTCCGAATGGCGGCATGTCGGGGCACAGGTTGTCCCGAATCCAGTGGATGAGGTGCGAGGTCTTGGCGTCGGGCGCCGTGCGAGCCCCATCGGCCACCCTTTCCATTTCGTCCAGGAGCGCAAGTTCGCGTTCCCACAGCGTCCGCGCGGTCTCGTCGCGATCCACCAGTTCACTCTCGGCTGCGCGATTTGCGGCCTCGATCTCCAACGCCTCCTCGCAGTCCTCGATCGCCTCGTCGTCCGGCCCTGGGGTCTCCAGGAATCCCGCCCCCGTCGAGTCCGTCGCGGCCTCCGTCGCCCCCACCGCCTTCGCCCACTGTCTCTCGACCGTGCGGCGATGCCGCTTCAGGCTCACCGCGAACGCCTCGATCGACGACAACAACCGCTGCTGCAACCCGACCACGAGCAGGCCGGCCGCCGCGCGGCCCGTGGGAGTCGCGCCGGCGAACCGCTTGTCGCGCAGACCCCGGTACTCGTCCAGCAACCGCGAAAGCACGAACTCGGGCGCGTCTTCCGGCAGCCCATCGATCACCACGGGTTCAACGATCCGCTCCGGAAACCCGCCCACCTCGTTGCGAATGTCCGCCTTCAGCCGCCGCACCATGACCGCGTCCAGGTCCTTGCTGCCGCGCACCTTGACGCCGCGCGTGAATCGGTGCGGATCGAGCAGTTCCAACAGCGTCGCGAAGCTGTTGGAGTGCCCGTTGTGGGGCGTCGCCGAAAGAAACAGACGGTGCTCGAAGCGGTCGCACAGGTCGCGAACGGCTCGCGTGAACTTGGATTCGATGCCGTAGCTGCCGCCGTGACTGGGCGCGGCGTGGTGGGCCTCGTCCAGCACCAGCAGACTGCCGGGGCGCTGCGTGCCCAGCCAGGCCCGCATCGGTTCCGCGTAGGTCGGGTCGGCCAGCAGCCGGTGCGAGACGAGGAAGCGGCTGTGCGTGGTCCACGGGTTGGTGCCGAAGCCCCTTTCCCTTCGCACCCGCGCCAGGTATTGCCGGTCGAGGATCTGGAAGATCAGGCCGAAGCGCTCCTCCATCTCGGCCTTCCACTGCTCGATCACCGACGGGGGCGCCGCCACGACGATGGTGCGCACCTTGCGGCGAAGCAGCAGCTCGCGCACGATCAGGCCCGCTTCGATGGTCTTGCCCTGCCCCGTGTCGTCGGCGATGAAGAGATTGACCCGCGGCAGGCGCAGCGCCTTGCGCAGCGGTTCCATCTGATAGGCCTCCACCTGGATTCCCGCCCGGAACGGCGCCTGAAACAGCGAAGGATCGGTGGCCGTGGTGCAGTTCCAGCGCAGCGTGTTGAGAAACGCCGCGAAGTGTTCGGGCGCGTCGAAGCCGCGGTCGCCGAGCTCCGACCACGGCTCGTCGTCGAGAATCCTGCGGTCGAGCTCGTAGTTCCAGAAGACTTCGAGTTCCTGACCCTGGGCGTCGTCGTCGGCGCAAGCAAGCCTGACGCGCGACGATTCGCCGGGGTGTTCGCCCTTGACGACTTCCTCGACCAGCCAACGTCGGGTGCGCACGCGCACCATCTCGCCGACGCGGGGATCGCGTTCGCTCACGGCCGGCATTCGCGTGAAGTCACGGCGTCGCCGCCGCAAGCGGCCAAGGCGGCCAGGGCGCCCCACGCCACTCGCGTTCGTTTGTACATAATCACCGGCCTACCCTGTATGGCGTTGGCGTCCACGTCCGCCCCCCGCTCGCTTGCAGTGACGTTGCAGCTTATAATAGGAGACTATGCGAAACCATCTCTCCACAACAGCTTGGATCGCGATCGCAGGCCTGGCGACGTTGCTTCCCCTGGGCTGCCAATCGGATCCTCCCGACGCCGCCGAGCCCCCCGACCAGGCCGACGCCGCAATGTCCGACGCCGCAACGCCGGATGTCGCGCTCCCCGAAGGGGCACAAGCCTTCTCGCTTCTCGGCGCGCCCCTGTACCCCCCGCAAGCGCCGCCGGAGGTCGCCGCGGCTCAGGCCGAAGACCTTGCCGCAGCGCAGGCCGCTTACGACGAGAACCCGGACGACGCCGACGCGATCATATGGCTGGGCCGCCGAATCGCCTACACCGGACTCTATCGGGAAGCGATCGAGGTGTACTCCGAGGGCATCGCCAAGCACCCCAACGACGCCCGCATGTACCGGCACCGAGGTCATCGCTGGATCAGCGTACGCGAGCTCGACCGAGCCATTGAAGACCTGAGCCACGCAGCGTCTCTTGTGGCGAACCTTCCCGACGAGGTTGAGCCCGACGGCCAGCCGAACGCGCTCGGGATCCCCACCAGCACGCTGCAGTCGAACATCCACTACCATCTCGCGCTTGCCCGTTATTTGAAGGGCGATTTCGAGGCTGCCTTGCCGTCGTACGAAGCGTACATGCAGATCACGACCAACCCCGATCAGCTCGTCGCGATTTCGCATTGGTGGTACATGGCGCTCCGCCGCTTGGGGCGCGATGCCGAAGCCGCGGAGGTGCTTGCGCCCGTGACGGCGGATCTCGAGGTCATAGAAAACACCAGCTACCACGAGCTTCTGCTCATGTACAAGGGCGAGATCGCTGCGGACGACCTCTGGGATCCCGCGCAAGAGGACCCGTCGGGCGTGGCGACCGCCTACGGCGTTGCGACTTGGCACCTGTACAACGGTCGGGAAGCCCAGGCCCACGAAATGTACGACCGGATTCTCGAAGGACCCGGGTGGGCCGGCTTCGGGTACATAGCCTCCGAGGCCGAGGTCGCGAGACGGTAGGCCGAGATCGCGAGACGGTAGGTAGGGTTGGTGTTTGGGAGGGCGGCGCGGTTACTCGCGGGGCGTGACGGGCGCGATGGCGCGGTGCTCAATACCGGCTCGGGTGCTCACGACCAGCTCAAGGTCGCCGGCTACGATATCGTCCAATAGGCGGGCGGTTAGCCCTACCGTGGCCCGCACGTCCGCTTCGCCCGGGCCGCCAAGGCGCAGAACCACCGCAACGGGACCCTCGCCGCCAACGCGCCGCAGCACAACCCCGTAGACGTCGCTGGGGGCTACGTCGCCAAGGCCGACCCGATAGGCGAGGGCGCCAGCGGCGAGATACACCTCAAAATCGGCTTCGATGGCCATGGCGTCTGCGCCATCCGGCGGCGGCTCCACGATCAACGCGACTGGGGGCGGCGCGGTCCCCTCGACCAATGCCGGCGTGCGCAACGGAGCCCGCCGCCTGGGAGACGCGGCGGATCCGGCCTCGAAGGCGTAAGCCAGCGCGACCAAGCGGGGATCGTCGAGCGGGCGGCCCAGGAGCTCGACGCCTACGGGCATGGCGGTCGCAGTGAACCCGGCAGGGATCGTCAAGGCGGGCAGTCCGGTGTGCGCGCTCAGGAAGCAGGTTGATCCCTCGGGCGGGCTGCCGATAATCGCGGTCTCCTGCCGCATGGTCGGGTAGGCCAGGGCGTCGAGTCGTTCGCGGTCCATCAGTGCCACCACGGCGGCGATCAAGGCGCGGCGCCGTTCCTCCACCTCGGCCCGCTCCGACGCGGGCACGCTGTCGCCTTCCGCGCGACGACGAAACGTGCCATCCAGCGCCTCGTGATGCAGGCCCGCGTCGACGATCTCTTGCAAGGACCGCACCGGGGCGTCGGGTACGGCGGCCAGATAGTCGGCCAGGTCGAACTTGAACTCCAGGGCGATCAATCCAGTGTTGGCGAGCATCGCGTCGAAGTCGGGAATCTCGATGTCCACCACCTCGGCGCCGAGGGCCTCCATGTCGGCCAGGGCGTCGCGAATCACCTTGCCCACGCTGCCCGCCGGGGGGTCCGTTGGCGTCCACGCCTCGATTACGCCGATTCGCGCGCCGGCGAGCGCCGCCGAATCCAGCGTCGCGACGAAGCTCGGCGCCGGCCTGCCATCGAGAATGGCCGTCGCGGGATCGGCGGGGTCGCGCCCCACGGTCGCATCCAACGCAATGGCCAAGTCGGCAACGGTGCGCGCCAGCGGGCCTCCCGTGTCCTGCGAATGCGACAGCGGCAGAATCCCGTCAATGCTCGACAGGCCCTTGGTGGGTCGCAGCCCGAACAGATTGTGCACGGATGCCGGGATCCGAATCGAACCGCATGTGTCGGTCCCCCAGCCGACCGCCGCGAAGCTCGCCGCCACCGCCGCCCCGGTGCCGCCCGAACTCCCCCCCGGATTTCGGCGCGGATCGTAGGGGTTGCGCGTCTGTCCGCCCAGCGAGCTGATCGTCGTGATCCCGGCGGCGAGCTCGTGCAGATTGGTCTTGCCGAGTATGATCGCCCCGGCGGCGAGCAGCGCCTCGACCTGGAACGCGTTGTCCACCGGTTGCAGCCCGGCAAGCGCCAGGCTCGATCCCGTCGTGGGCATCCACGCGACATCGTAGTTGTCCTTCATCACGACGGGGATCCCGTGGAGCGGTCCGCGCACCGTTCCCGCCGCGCGCTCCTGGTCCAGCGCGACCGCCTGGTCCCTGGCCCGGGGATTGAGCCGAGTCATCGTATTGAGCGCGGGCCCGGCCCGGTCGTATGCCTGGATCCGGGCCAGATACAGATCCACGAGCTGCGCCGAGGTGACCAGGCCGTCGGTCATTGCGGCTTGCAGCTCGGCCACGGAGGCCTCGACGACGTCGAAGTCGGGCGTGGCGGTTGCGCTCGGGCCCCCGCATCCGAACGCGGTTGCGAGCAGCAGGGTCAGCAGGAGCGGTAGGGCGCGGGTCGTTCTGTTAGTCATTTGTTTCCCACACGTCCCAGGTCAGACGGAAGGTGATCCAACTCGGCACGATTGTAGGCCTCCGCCAGCGCCTTTGCCACCTCGGGGACTCTCCGAACCCGCTCCAGCAACCGATTCGCCTCGTCCCTCCGACCTGTGGCGCGGAGCTCCGCGACATCGCGAATCACCGCCGCCATAACGCGCATGGGGTGAGCACGCAAGATCACCTGAAAGTAGTTGCGGCCCTCGTCAAACTTGAACTCGGGGGGTGGCGAGCCGTTTGCCTCCATAGCGCGGAAGATCTTGGGGATCCCGCTGAGGAGGAGCTCCGCCAGCCTGAGCTCTTTCATGAATTCGCCGATCCGACGATTGCGCGGCGCGGTGAAGGGGACCTCCGCATCCGGAGCGAAGTGTTCCGCATTGATGCCGGGTACCGGACCCGGATAGCTGGTGACGACCATCCGGTCCGTGAACACGTCGATCTTTGTGGGAGAGATGGTGTCTTCCTCGTAGCTTCGGTGCGTGACCGCGTTAACCAGGACTTCGCGAACGGCTCTGGACGGATAGTCTTTCCAATTCGTGGCTTCGGGCCGGTCCTCGTTCTTGATCCGCAGGGTGCCGGACATGTTTTCCAGGTACCTCAGGCAGTCGCGCACTTGTTCCGACACGCCGCCCCGGAATACCTGCTCGTCCTGTACGTCCCCAGCCCGGTCCACCCCGGCAAACCGGGTCACCTCGATACGCGCGCCCAAAAACCACTCGCACGGATCTTGGGCGAACATCAAGAGGCCCACGTTGCGAGGGGCCAGGCGGCCGTTTAACGCACCGACGATCCGCATCCGTCGGTAGATCTTCTGCGTGTCGCGTTCGCCAAGAAGCCCGCTGCCCGCCGCATGGAGGTGCTCCCTGACCTTCCCTTCCCCGATATCCTCCACGAGGGCTTCCCGCGTCAGTCGGTCGTCCCAAGGCGTGCGGGCCGCCTGCCTCAACAGTTCGCTGAGAAGGCCCCGCCGTTCGGCGTCGACCGTTTCCGCACCCAGTCGTACCCAGTATCGCCACGGGCTTCCCTTCCCGCCTTCCGGCGCGCGATGCCCCCCCACGTCGCTGCCCGGCGCCCACACGACAAGTACATGACGCCCGTCGAACGTCTCGGGAGCCAGCACCGGTTGGTACGGCGGCCTGATCCGCGCGCATTGCCCCGCGATCCATCGCTGCGCGGCCTCGACTTCGCGCCGCGCAAGGCCCGTCGGCGGCAGCACGGACGCTCCCTCCCGCTCGGCAACGCCCACGACGATGTAGCCGCCGTTGATACGGTGGAAGTCGTTCGCGAACGCGCACACGGTTCGGACGATCTGTGGTCCGGTGCGTTCCGGGTCCCACGTCGCCTTGAATTCAATCCGTTCCGACTCGACGGTTGCCCCGAGCAGCAGGTCCCGTAGGTTGATCGGAAGTATCTTGCTCATGCCATGCCTCGGTCGCGCGCGCCTCGGGGGGATCCCCCACCTTGACCCTAACGTAACGTAAGGGTTTACTTTGCCGTCATGTCGCCTCAGCCCGACCACGCAAGCCCGCCCGACCGCACCGCCGCTGCGCCGCACGAGCAGCTCCACACCGTCGGCGAAGTCGCCGCGCTGGCCCGCGTCACCGTCCGTACGTTACATCACTACGACCGGATCGGCTTGCTGGTCCCGTCGGGGCGGTCCGAGAGCGGGTACCGGCTGTACGACTACGACAACCTGGAGCGGCTGCGGCAGATCAGGCTGCTGCGCGAGCTTCGTTTCAGTCTGGACGCCATCGACCAGATGCTCGATGCTCCAACGTACGATCGGCGCAGCGCCCTGGTCGCGCAGCGGGAACTATTGAGAGAACGACAGAATAGAACGGAAAAGATCATCCAGGGAGTGGAGCGGGCCCTGGACGCACTGAACAAGGAGGAACCGATGGAAAAAACGACGATGTTCGAAGGTCTGGAAGAGTTCGACCACGGCCGCTACGAAGAAGAGGCCAAGCAGCGGTGGGGCCACACCGACGCCTACAAGGAGTCCATGCGCCGCACCCGACGTTACGGCAAGCGCGACTGGGCCAGAATCAAGAACGAGGGCGAGGAAGTGTTCGCCAAGCTGGCCGATCTCATGGCCGACGGAGCGCACGCCGCCGGCCGAGCCGCCATGGACCTGGCCGAAGAGCACCGCTGCCACATCGACCGCTGGTTCTACCCGTGCAATCACGGCGTGCATCGGGGGCTGGCCGAGATGTACACGGACGACCCGCGCTTCAAGGAGTACTTCGAGAAGCGCGCCAAGGGTTTGGCGGAGTTCGTGCAGGACGCCATCAAGGCCAACGCGGCGCGGTGGAGAAACCGCTCGTGAAGGCTCGCTTCCGCGTCACGCTCGCGCGAGTTCTCCTGGTCCAAATCGTCACCCTCGTCCTCCTGTGGCTACTCCAGACGACCTTCCACGCCTGACTAACGAGACCTCCACGGCACGCGGCTAACCCCATGCACCCCATCAACTGGATCATCGTCGGCGCATACCTGACCTACGTCGTGGTCGACGGCGTCCGCCGATCTCGAGGCACCGACAAGATCGAGGGCTACTTCCTCGCGGGACGCACGCTTCCCTGGTGGGCGGTCGGCCTGTCCGTCATGGCCACGCAGCTGTCCGCCGTCACCATGATCGGCACCACGGGCCAAGGCGCCACCGACGGGTTGCGCTTCGTGCAGTTCTACTTCGGGTTGCCCCTGGCCATGGTCATTCTCGGGATCACGCTGGTCCCCTTCCTGCGCGGCGCCGGCGTCTACACGGCCTACGAGTACCTGGAGCGTCGCTTCGGCGCCCCCACGCGCACCCTCACGGCCTTCCTGTTTCTGCTCTCCCGGGGCATGTCCTGCGGCGTAATCATCGCCGCGCCGGCCGTCGTATTCTCGGCCGTATTCGGATGGCCGCTGGCCTGGTGCGTCGCGCTCATCGGCGTTCCCACCGTCGCATACACCATGCTGGGCGGCATTCAAGCCGTCACGTGGGCCGACGTCAAGCAGATGGTGTTGATCGTCGTGGCGCTCCTCGCGGTCGTCGTCGTCCTCATCGCGCAGATGCCGGTCTCGCCGGGCGAAGCGCTGCACATTGCAGGAGCCACGGGCCGCCTCAAGGTCTTCGACTTCTCCTTCAACCTCAACGAGACCTACACGTTCTGGTCGGGTCTCATCGGCGGCACATTCCTCATGCTGTCCTACTTCGGCACCGACCAAAGCCAAGTGCAGCGCTATCTTGCCGCCAAGTCCGTCAACGCCGCCCGCACGTCCCTTCTCATGAGCGCGTACTGGAAAATCCCACTCCAGGCGCTGGTGCTGCTGGTGGGCGTCATAGTGTTCGTCTACTACCAGTTCCAGGCCCCGCCGCTTCTGTACAATCCGGCCCACGAGCAAGCGGTCGAGCAGGCCCGCGGAACCGAGTACGCATCGCTCCAGGACCGTTACGGAGAGGCGTTTGAGTTGAGAGAGAGCGCCGCCCGCCGCGCGGCGACGTTGGTTGGGCAAGCTTCGGGCGACGCCCCCGTCGCCGCTGCGGACGAGGTTGGCGACCCCGACGCGGCGGCCCGACAAGCCGCAATGGCCGAGTTCCTCGCGCGGGAAGCGTCCGTCCAGGACATCCGCGCAGAAGCGTTGGCCATGGCCGAAGCGGTGACCGGCGAACCCTCGCGCGACGTCAACTACATCATCCCGCGATTCGTGCTCGGCGAGCTGCCGATCGGCCTCGCCGGCCTGTTCATTGCAGCCATTATCGCGGCGGCCATGTCGAGCATCTCGTCCGAGCTGAACTCGCTGTCGACAACCAGCATCATCGACTTCTACCGGCGCTGGTTCCGTCCCGAGGCCAGCGACGAGCACTACCTCGCGGCGTCCAAGATCGCAACGGCGTTCTGGGGCGTGTTCGCGTGCGTCGTGGCCGTTTACGCCGTCAGCCTCGGCTCGCTCATCGAGGTCGTGAACCGCTTCGGGTCGTTCTTCTACGGGTCCATTTTGGGCGTCTTCCTGCTGGCAATGGTAACACGGGCGCGCGGGATCGGAGCGTTCCTGGGCCTCGTCGCGGGAATGGGCGCCGTCGCGGCGGTGACCTTCCTTGCGCCCGACGTATCGTTCCTATGGCACAACGTGATCGGCGCGGCGACGGTGGTGGCGGTGGGCGCGCTCCTCATGCGGAGGCAGGGTGCCGCCAATGCGTAGGCCCGCGCGCGCCGGCATGGGCCCGGGCCTCCCAGGCTCGGCCCCGCTCGTGGAGGCGCCATGAATTGCAGCGCGCATTGCAGCGGCGTCAGGGACATGTTCGACACGCGCACCGCGCAGCGGGACCTGCGCAGGTACCAGCGCAAGGGGCCCGCGAAGACCACGCGGCTGCTCATCGACGCCGTGGCCCAGCGAGGCGTTGCCGGGCGGACCTTCCTCGACGTTGGCGGCGGCGTGGGCGCCATCCAGCACGAGCTCGCGGCGCGGGGCGCGGACGGCGGCACCAACGTGGACGCCTCGCCAGCGTACCTGGCCGTGGCGCGGGCCGAAGCGGAGAAGCGCGGCTACGCGCACCGCGTAAAATACGTCGAGGGCGATTTCGTGGCGCGCGCCCCGGATCTTGCCCGCGCCGATCTGGTCACTCTCGATCGCGTGGTGTGCTGCTACCCGGACATGCCCGCCCTGCTTGGTGCGGCGGCCCCTCTCTCGCGCCGTGCGATCGGCCTCGTGTTTCCGCGCCGAACGCCGCTGACGCGTTGCGTCGTCGCTCTCGTCAACCTCATCCAACGGCTCCGCCGGCACCCGTTTCGCGCCTATGTGCACCACCCGGCCGACATCGAACGGGTCCTTGGGCGTCATGGCCTGTCCCGACGATTCCTGCACGACGGGCTCGTGTGGAGGGTGGCGGTGTTTGCCCCCGGCAACGTACCTTGACACCGCATTAGAAGCTCACGGTCGGCCCGGTTGCGGGCCCGACTCATCGCCCGGCCAGCCGCAGACCGGATCTGGCCCACGACACTGGAGAGACCCATGGCGAAACCGCGCACGTTCCCGTTCCTGTTCACGCTCCTGCTCTTCCCGGCGGCGCTCGTTGCCCAGAACGAGCCCGACGGCACGCTCAAGCTCGCCACCTACCTGGATTGGGAAACGGTGGGCAATCCGGAGTTGTCGCCCGACGGCAGCCAGATCATCTTCACGCGCGGCTGGATCGACAAGCAGAACGACCGCCGCAGCTCGTCGATCTACATCATGAACGCCAACGGCAGCCGGGCGCGCGTGCTGGTTGAAGACGGCTCGTCGCCCAGGTGGTCGCCGAGCGGCGATCGCATTCTCTATACGGCCAGTGGCGAGCCCGAGGGCAGCCAGATCTTCGTGCGCTGGATGGACGACGAAGGCCTGGCCACGCAAATCACCCGTCTGGAGAACGGGCCGGGCAACGTCCGGTGGTCTCCCGACGGCACGCAGATCGCGTTCACCATGTCGGTCGATTCGGACAACCCGTGGCCCATCAGCCTGCCGGGTCGTCCGGACGGCGCCAAGTGGACCGAAGCGCCCAAGGTCGTCGATCGTCTCGTCTATCGGCGCGACCGGCGCGGATACATCGACGAGGGCTACACGCACCTCTTCGTCGTGCCCGCCGACGGAGGCACCGCCCGCCAGCTCACCGATGGCGACTGGAACCACAACGGCGTCGCGTGGACGCCCGACGGCGCCGAAATCCTCTTCACGTCGCTGCGCGTCGAGGACGCCGAGCACGAATGGCGCCAATCGGACATCTATTCAGTTGCGGTCGCCAGCGGCGCCATCACCCGCCTGACCGATCGCTCGGGCCCGGACGGCTCGCCGATGCCTTCGCCGGACGGAAGTCTCATCGCCTTCTCGGGCAACGACCTCACGACCGACACCTACATCACGCGCAAGCTGTACGTCATGAACCGCGACGGATCGAACGTGCGCATGATCAGCGACGGCTTCGATCGTCAGGGGTCCGGCATGATCTGGGCGCCCGACGGGAGCGGGTTCTACATGAACGTGTCGAGCGAGGGCACGCGCAACCTGCACTTCGCGTCGGTCGACGGCGGCGTGACGCAGGTCACCGAAGGCAACCACATGCTGAGCGTGTCGTCGATTCGTTCCGGCGTCGCGGTGGGCACGCTGTCCGATCCGCATCGTCCCGGCGACGTGATTTCTTTCTCGCTCGACAACCCCGCGCAGATGGCGCAGCTTACCGACGTGAATGCGGACGTGCTGGCGGGCGTCGCGCTCGGCGAAGTCGAGGAAGTGTGGTACAAGTCCCTGGAAGACTTCGACATCCAGGGGTGGATCATCAAGCCGCCGGACTTCGATCCGTCCAAGAAGTACCCGCTGATTCTCGCGATTCACGGCGGGCCGCACGGCATGTACAACGTGGGCTTCAACTTCGGCTGGCAGAATCACGCGGCCAACGGCTACGTGGTGCTGTACACCAACCCGCGCGGTTCCTCGGGCTACGGCAGCGCCTTCGGCAACGCAATCAAGAACGCGTACCCGGGCAAGGACTTCAACGATCTCATGGCCGGCGTCGATCTCGTGGTCGAGCGCGGCTACATCGACGATCAGAACATGTTCGTCTACGGTTGTTCCGGCGGCGGCGTGCTCACGTCGTGGGTGGTGGGTCACACGGACCGCTTCGCCGCGGCGTCGGCGAACTGCCCGGTCACGAACTGGCTCTCGTTCGTCGGCACGACCGACGGCGCCAGCTGGTATCGGAACTTCGAGCACTTCCCCTGGGACGACCCGTCGGAACACCTGCGCCGTTCGCCGTTGATGTACGTCGGCAACGTGTCCACGCCCACCATGCTGATGACCGGCGAGGGCGACCTGCGCACGCCGATGCCTCAGACCGAAGAGTACTACCAGGCGCTGCGGGTTCTGAAGGTCCCGACCGCCATGGTGCGCTTCAAGAGCGAGTGGCACGGCACCAGCTCAATGCCGTCGAACTTCCTGCGGACCCAGATCTACCTGCGGGAATGGTTCGAGAAGCACCGTAGAGGGGGGCCGGTTACGCAGTAAGCGGTTACGCGCAGTACGCGACCTTTACGCCTCTCGGTAGGCGCCCACGCGCAGCGGCGGATCCACCCACCAGTGGAAATAGAAGCGGTTCTCGCCATCGACGATGACCGCTTCCCGCCGCTCGCGCGTCTTGGGCCAGTCGGCGCGTTCGTTCAGCACGACCAGGACCTCGCCCGGGCCTAGCTTGGCCACTTGTTTGGTCAATGCGGCTTCCAGGTTCGCAAGAAGGGCGCGTTCCGCGTCTCGCTGCACGTCGGCGTCCGCCTCCGCCCCCAGGTCGTGCGTCTCGACGGCCTCGTACCGGGCCGAGAAATCGGTGGCCCGAATGGAGAACGCGCGGTCGCGCATGAATCCGATCTCGGTCATCGCGGTGGGGTTGAAGTTGGCTCGCACGCTGTGGTAGAAGGCGCCGTATCGCTTCAGGATCATCGCTTTGGCTCCGTGGTGTCGTGACTGAGCAGCGCCGCCAACTCCTCGGGGTTGAGCGGCGTGCCGACCTTGCTTCCGGTTCCGCGTCCCGAGCGAGAGCGGGTGCGCGTGCGGGGTGCGTGCACCGCGCCGCCGGCGAAGTCGAAGTCCGGGTGGTGGACTCGGTCGAGCCTTCGGCCGAGGTGGTTTTCCAGCGTGCGGAAGGCGCCAATGTCGGCTGCGGTGACGAAGGTGACCGCCTGCCCCGTCGCCCCCGCCCTCGCCGTACGACCGATTCGGTGGACGTAATCGCCAGGGTCGAGCGGCACGTCGTAGTTGACCACGTGCGAAATGCCTTCGATGTCGAGGCCGCGCTGGGCGATGTCGGTCGCGACCAGGACGCGTATGCGGCCTTCCGTGAAGCGGTCGATGGCGCGGGTGCGGTGGTGCATGTTGCGGTCGGAGTGGATCACGTCGCCCCTGATTGCGGCGTCGTCCAGGCGCGACTTGAGGGTGTCGGCGCCGATCTTGGTCCGTGCGAAGACGAGGACCTGTTTCCAGCCGGGCTGCGCGAGCAGGTGCACCAGGAGCTCGGGCTTGAGCTCGGGACGCACCGAGTAGGCGATCTCGGAGATGCCTTGCGCCACCGTGCCCGACGGGCTGACCTCGATCCAGGCCGGGTTGCGCGTCATGCGCAGCGCCAGGTCGTGCACGGCGTTCGGCATGGTGGCCGAGAAGAGCAGGGTCTGCGGCCGCTTGCCGAGACCCTTGACGACCTCCGTGATCTGGGGGCGGAAGCCCATGTCGAGCATCCTATCGGCCTCGTCGAGGATCAGGAGGCGCACGCGCTTGAGCCTCGCCTTGCCCCGATGTTGCAGATCGATCAGGCGGCCAGGCGTGGCGACGACGATCTCGTCGCCGCGGGCCAGTGCGTCGAGTTGTGGTCCGTAGGCCACGCCCCCGTGGACGGCGACGCAACGGAATCCCGATCCTGCGGCAAGCGCCACCGTGTCGTCGCGCACCTGCTGTGCGAGTTCGCGGGTGGGGCAGAGCACAAGCACCTGGAGTCCCCTACCCTTGGTTATCAGTTCCAGCGCCGGAAGCATGAATGCGCCGGTTTTGCCCGTTCCGGTGCGGGCAATTCCAACCACGTCGCTTCCCGTCATGATCTTCGGGATCGCTTGGCGTTGGATGGGCGTTGGGGTCGACCAGCCCAGCGTTCGCAGGGCGGCCATGCGGAGTTCGGAGAGCCCGAAGGCCTCGAAATCCGTAATTTCGGTAATGTCTGGGTCGGTCAAGAGCGGTCGGTACCGTGAGCTTGGTGAATCGGCGGGTGACAGGAATCTAATGGAGTCGCCATGTTCAAGTATGTCGGAAGCTCGCATTTCGGTCCTGTTCGTGTGTCTGGGGAACATCTGCCGTTCGCCGTTGGCGGAGGGGATTTTCGCCAGCATGGCGGAATCTCGGGGCCTCGCGGATCGGTTCCGCATCGATTCTGCGGGGACCGGGGCGTACCATTCGGGTGAACCTGCCGACCCGCGATCGAGGGCGGTGGCGGAGGCTCACGGCGTTCGGCTGGTCGGGGTGGCGCGACAGGTGACGCGTGCCGACCTGGACGAGTTCGACGTGGTGGTGGCCATGGATGGGAGCAATCGTCGCAACTTGGAGCGGTTGCGGGGTGACCGGGGGTGAGGCCGCGAGGGCGGTGCCGAAATCGTGATGATGCGGGACTATGACGAGTGGGACCGCGATGCCGATGTTCCCGATCCGTATTATGGCGGGTCGCGGGGTTTTGATCGGGTGTATGGGATTCTGGAGCGGTCGTGCGCGGGGTTGCTGGACGAGCTGGCGGGGAGGTTGGGGTGAGGGTGGGGTGTGGCTGCGCATCAACGCTGGGTTGACGAATACAACGCTAGGTTGACAAACACGGCCCATTGGCTACACTGTGTCAACCATTCTTGACCCGCGCCGGCACCCGGAATTCGCGAAGGAGAAGGAGCATGTTCGGAAGCCGACTACGGCTCGCCCGGAAGCGATCCGGCCTTTCCATGCGGTCGCTGGCTGATCAGATGGACCCGAAGGTCACCCCGCAGGCCATCAGCAAGTACGAGGCGGGCAAGATGATGCCGTCTTCAAGGGTGTTGGTCGGGCTCGCGAAGGCACTTGATGTCTCGCTGGACTTCCTCATGAGCGCCCAGGTCGAAGCCCTCGACGGCCTCGAATTCCGCAAACACTCCAGGACTCTCGCTCGGGACAGGGCAAGAGCCGAGGCAGTGTTGATCGACAACCTCGAGCGCCGTCTTACCATTGAGCAGATCCTCGGACTGCCCGCCACGACCGATCCCTTGGCGAGCCGTCAGTGCCGTAGCGTCGCCGCCGAGGAAGACATTGACCAAAAGGCCGACGAGCTCCGCCATGCCTGGCGCCTCGGGATGGATCCGCTGCCCAGTCTGTGCGCGCTCCTGGAGGAGAAGGGCATCATCGTGATCGAAGCCGACCTCCCGGAGACCATCAACGGCCTGGCGTGCCGGGTCCTTAGGGGTGGCGAGCCGGTTGCCGACGCCGTTGTCGTATCGAGTCGGACCAACGTGGAACGCAAGCGCTTCACCCTGGCCCACGAGCTGGCGCACAGGATTATCCGTTCTACCGGCAACCCCACATTCGGGCTCGAACGAGCCATGAACCGCTTCGCGGGTGCCTTCCTTGTCCCAGGTCAGCACCTCGTTGGAGAGACTGGAAAAGGCCGTCGCCGCGTGGCGTACTACGAAATCATCCGCCTCAAGCACATGTACGGTGTGTCGGCGGCAGCCATGCTCGTACGTCTCGGCCAAGTCGGCGTACTTCAGCCGACCGCGGTCCAGCGCGCATTCAGGACCTTCGCCCGCTCGTGGCGGAAAGAGGAACCAGAACCCATGTCCGGCGAGATGGGATTCGGAGCGTTTGAAAAACCCCAACGCTTCCAGCGTCTTGTGTGGCGTGCCGTCGCTGAAGAGCTGATCTCGCCGGTCCGTGCCGCTGCGCTCCTCAACGAAACCCTCGACGCAGTCGAACGAAAGATCGCAGGCCCACTTCAATAGTGACCCGGGTTATCGTCAACGATGCCTCATGCCTGATCGACCTCCGCAAGGGCCGGTTGCTGGAAGCCGTTTGCAGCCTGCCGTACCAGCTCGTGGTTCCGCTGCCTGTCCGCTCGTCGGAAGTCCTCAGCTTCTCTCACGAAGAGTGGCGACGCCTCGACACCCACGGCATGGTCACTCACGATCTACCACCCCGCGACGTCACGAAGGCTTTCGCAATCAAGCATCGCCACAGGGCTCTTTCTGCGAACGACTGTTTCTGTCTCGCAACTGCCCTTGCCCTCCGTGGCATCTTGCTGACTGGTGATAAGCAACTACGCCACGTCGCCAGCACGACCGGAGTTCGCGTCCACGGTGTGCTCTGGGTCGTTGACAAGCTGGTCGAGAGGGACGCTTGCGACATTGCATTGCTCGTCAAAGCCTTGGAGGCTTGGCAGGCGGATAGCACCGTCTTTCTTCCCCAACGCGAGATCGCGAAGAGGCTCAAGTCCTTGGCAGCCGGCCGCACGGGTCCCGGGGGGCGATGACGGCTTGCCCCCCACAACATCACAACCTCACCGCCACCATCAACCCGTCCCCGACTGACAGAATCGTAGCGGCAAAACGCGGATCCTCGGAGAGCGTCTCGTTGAAATCGGCGATCGCCACCGAAAGCTCATCGTCGGGATCAGGATCCAGCACTCGCCCCGACCAGAAGGCGTTGTCCGCCACCAATGTCCCGCCGGGCCGCAGCAGCCGCGCCGCGTGCTCCAAGTACACCGTGTACCGTTCCTTGTCCGCATCGAGAAAGACCATGTCGAAGGACCGGTCGGCACCGAGATCCCGCAGAATACCGTCCGCATCGCCAACGCGCACGTCGACCAGATCCTCGACGCCAGCGTCCACCAGGGAACGACGCGCCACCGCCGCGTGGTCGGGATCGATCTCAATGGTGACGAGTTGGCCGTCCCGCGGCAGCGCCCGCGCAATCCAAATCGCCGAGTAGCCCGCCAGGGTGCCCACTTCGATCACGCGGCGAGCGCCAGTTGCCCTCACCAGCACCTGAAGCGCCCTGGCCGCCGCCGGGGGCAACTGAATCCTGGGCATCTCGGCCTCGTCGGCGCGTGCCCTGACCCGCCGCAGGACGTCGTCTTCCCCGGCGAACCACCGCTGCACATACCGGTCCAACGCGTCGTGGTCCAGCTCCGACGGCATCGGCGCACCCGAGGGGACGCCCTTTGGCTCGGCCACTTCTCGGTCAGCCACGGCTGGGTCAGCCCCCCAGCACCGTGGCCATCCGCCGCACCCCGGCCTCAATCTCCTCGTCGGACGAGGCGGTGCTCATGCGCGCAAATCGGGGGTCCCCGAACGCCTCGCCCGGCACAATCGCGACCCCGGCTTCTTCCAGAATCTTGGCGCACACGTCATTGGCACACGTGAGCTCGTCGTCAAAGGCGCCGTCCACGCGAAAATAGAGATAGAACGCGCCCTCCGGCTTGATATAGGGACAATCCGGCAGCAGCTCGTCGAAAAGCTGCGCAACCAATCCCCGGCGCCGCCGAAAAGCTTCCAACATGCGACCCTTGTCTTCCGCCGCAGCGCCCGTACGCGAAAGCGCCTCCAGCGTGGCAACCTGCGACGGCGTAGCCGCATTCAGCGACACATGGCTCTGCAGGGCCGACATCTTGGCGGCCAGTTCCCGCGTCGTGTACGAAAACCCCACCCGCCATCCCGTCATCGCATACGCCTTGGACATGCCGTTGGCCACGACCAGATCGCCCACCGAATCCGGATCCAGATCAAGTGCGCCCGGCGCCTTGCCCCCGTCGTCGCCGAAATAGATTTCCTGGTAAATCTCGTCCGAAATCAGCGTCACGTTACGCGCCCGCGCCCACGCGGCGATCGCCCCAAGCTGGTCCTTCGAGTAGACCGCGCCGGTTGGGTTTGATGGGGATGAGAGGATGAGGCCCTTGGTACGGGACGTCGCCGCACGCTCCAACTCGTCGGGCACGAGTAGGAAGTCGAGCTCCTCGCTCCCCGCCACGGGAACCGGTTCAGCCCTGGCAAGCGTGACCATTTCGGGATAGGACGTCCAATACGGCGCCCCGATCAGCACTTCGTCGCCGGGTCCAAACAGGCAGAAACAGGAGTTGAACAGCGACTGCTTCGCCCCCGCCGAAATCACCACGCGGGATCCGTCGGCCGGATACGACGTCCCGGCGGTCACGTACGCGGCCGCCGCGGCTCGCAACTCTGGAAGTCCCGCCGCGGGCGTGTACCGCGTGCGTCCGTCGCGAATGCCGTCGATCGCCGCGCCCGATACCCAATGCGGCGTGTCGAAATCGGGTTCTCCCGCGCCCAGATTGATGATGTCGCGGCCTTGAGCGGCCAGTTTCTTGGCCAGCGTGCTTACCGCCACGGTGGCCGAAGGGTTGAGTCGTGCGATATTCTCGGAAAAAGTCATCCGTGTGGCTCCGGTGATGTGCCCCGTAATGGAAACGAACGCTTGAAGACAGGAAGCGAACAATAGGACCGAATCGAGAAGTGCGCGCAACCCCGACGGGTTTGCGGGCCGAGTTCCACTTCGACTTCATCGACCCGTGCTCGTACGTTGCCAGCGCCATGATCGACCGTGCCGGCGCCGAAGCGTCGGTGCGCTGGTTCGGCCTGGAGCTACGTCCGCCACCCGCGCCGTTCGTGGATGCCGGCTCCAGTATGTGGCGTGCCCGCTGCCGGGCGGCTGCTCAGTGGTTGCGGCAGCTCGATCTCGCCATGTCCGAGCCGGCGTTCCTGCCGTGGACGCGGAAAGCGCATGAGCTGTGCGAATTGGCGCGCGAGCGGGACCGCTTCCATCCAGTGCGGCGCGCCCTGTTCCGGGCGCATTTCGTCGACCGGCTTGATATCGGACGCATAGATTTGCTGTGCGAAGTCGCGGAACGCGCGGGCCTCGACCTTACGGAGGCGAGGGTCGCGCTGGACGTTGACCGCCACGCGGAGACGTTGACCGCCACGCGTCGAGCGGCGCTGGAACGCAAGGTCGCGTGCGTGCCCACGTTGATTGTGGCGGGCCGGCGTCTGGAAGACTGTGAAGCACTGCGCGAAATTGAGCGGGCGTTCGCCGGCTAGCATGCGGGCGGTCCACAGGGCAATCCAAAGCAAGGAGGGAGCGATACCATGGCGGGATACCAGCGAAAGACGGTTCTCGGGCCGGGAGAGGTCCTGGCCAGAGCCGAAACGCACCTGCCCGAGTACATCGGGCTGACGCGCTCCAAGCAGTCGTCGCATGCGGCGACGTACGCTGGCCAAGAAGGCACGGTTGTGCTCCGCGCGCACCGTCACGGTCCCTACACCGACGTGACGGCCTACACGGATCGCCTCAGGACCTCCAGGATGGACTACGAGATTCAGCGTTTCCTCAACACGCTGCCCTACGAGCACGGTGACCCGGACGGCCCGCAACCCGGCGACTTCGGGCGATAACGATCCATGGCCGCCGATTCTTCCAGGCCTACGTTCGAGCAATTGCTGCTCGGCCCCGAGACCGTGGCGTCGCTGGCGGCCGAAGGGATCGAGAAGCCCACGCCTTTTCAAGCCGCGGCGATTCCGGTGATCGCGCGCGGCAGGGACGTCATGGGGCGAGTGGGTCCCGGGAGCGGCACGCTCGTTGGCTATGGCGCGCCATTGATCGACCGTCTCGAAGGCGGCGTCGGCGCCCCCGTGTGCCTGGTTCTCTGCACGGGGACTCGGCAGGCCACCGAACTGGCGCGGTCCCTTACGCGCCTTTGCGCAGGGGCGGACCTGCGCGTCGCCGCGTTGGCCCCGCACTGGAACCTGCCCCACCTCGCCGATTTCCTCGTCGTGCCGTCCGACCGCATCGCCGCCCTCTACGACGGCGCCGTTGCGGTCGATCGCGTGCGCGCCGTGGTCATTCACGACGGCGACGGCCTCGTGCGGAGCGTCCCGCGCGACCATCTGGAGGCGCTGCTTACCGGATTGCCCTCGGACTGCCAGCGCATCTTCTGCGGCCTCCCGTTCGGCCCCGAGTATCGCGCGATTGCCCGGCGCTTTACCCGCCGCGCCGCGACCATTCCTCCCGGCGACGCTCGCCCGCAACCGCCCGCGCGAAAGCCCGAACCCGGACTCGCGCAGAAGGCCGCGACCCCGCGCGCGCTCCAGTTCATCGTCGTCGAGGACGACCGCGAAGATGCCGTGCTGTCACTCGCCGCCGACCTGCTCGAGAGCGGCGGGGCGCGGCACGTGCTCGTCTTCACGGCCACGGTCGATCAAGCGGCCGACGTAGGCGACCTCCTGGCCATGCACGGCTACGCCTCCGGCCCGCTCGGCGACGCTTCCGTCCCGGTGTGGCTCTGTCCCGGCGACGAGGAAGCCCGCGCCGACGCCAAGCTCGCCACCATTGCGGCAAGCGAAAAGGTGGCGACGATCTCGTTCACCGTGCCGTCGGGCACCGCGTCTGCAACTGCCCGCCACGGAGCGGGCGGCCCCTCCTGGGCGCTTGCGGCCGTGCGAGAGATCGGCCACCTGCGCCAAGTCGCCGCGTCGGCCGGTCTGGCGCTCAAGCGGCACCGACCCGAACGCGTCGCCCGCGTCTCCACCGCGCTCGCACAGCTGGCCGATCGCATTCACGAGGCTTCGCGCGCGCCGGAAGCGATGCCGTACTACCTGCTGGTGGAGTCTCTGCAGGATCGCTTCACCGCGGCCGAGGTGGCGGCCGCGGCTCTTCTGCTCCTGGATCGCGACGGCGGCAAGGCGGTGCCGGCCAGCGCTCCGCACAAGTCGGGCGCGGTGCCGGAAAGCTGGGTGCGCCTCTTCGTGTCCGCCGGGCGCCGCGACCAAATCGGGCCCCGCGAGTTGCTGGGCGCGCTAACCAGCGAGTCGGGGGTCGCCGGCAAGAGAGTCGGCAGAATCGACGTACGCGAGAGCCACTCGCTCGTCGAAGTCTACGAGAGCGACGCCAAAAAGGTGATCGCCGCGCTCAACGGCATCACGCTGGGGGGGCGCAGTCTTCGCGTCGACTACGATCGCGCCAAGGATCGCCGTCCCGGCAAGCCGGGCGGGCGGCGCGGCGTGGGACCTGCGGGCGGTCCTAGGCGGCCGTCTCGTCCCGGCGCCGCCGGAGCATACGGTAAAGGAAGAAGCCGGCCGCCACGACGAGGCCGACCTTAAGGGCCGTCATCAAGAGGCCGAGCAGCATTCCGAACAGCGGTGCCGCCGCGGCGATCAGGAGCTTGAGCAAGAGCAAGCTGACGGCTCCCGTCGCCGCCACCGCGCCCAGCGTCTTCACATGTGTCATCGGATCTACTCCGGTTAGGTGTTCGTTCTCCGACCCTTACCCGCGGAAGCGGTAGGAAAGTTTCATGAACATGCCCTCCGCCTCCGGTCGCACGTCGCGGAACCGGAAAGCCTCCATGTCTTCCATCTGGCGCGAATATCCGACGAAGAAGACGGTCCCGGGGGTTGGCTCGTAGCTCAACAGCAGCTCGAGCGAGAAATCGTTGGTCGCGTAACCTTCCAGTTCCGAGCACGACCCACTGGGGCAGTAAGCGACCCGCTGCCCTTCGGTTGGCGTCAACAGCAAGCCTCGTTCCTGGCTGCCGTATTCCGCAATGGCCCGCAGGAAAAGCGCCCGGGTGAACTGGTATTGCGCCCGGACTCTCGGAATCGTTGCCGTGGAGTAGCGGGAACCGTCGCGCTGCCGAGACAGGCTGGTGTGACGAGCACCCAGCTCCGAACTGAAGTTGGTCGTGAAATAGAGGTCGAGACTGAGGTCGGCGGACCAGGAATCGGCGATGTCGACGGGCGTATCCGTAATGAAATTGAAGAGCGGCGTCTCAGATCGCGTCACCCGCAGGTTGCCGCGGAGCCGGTCAAAGGGGTTCACCCAGAAGAAGACGGTGCCCGAATTGAGGCCGCCAAACAGCGACTGATCCGGGTAGAAGGGCACCAGCGCGCCGTCCGACGCCATTGTGAAGAGCCCGTCGTAGTCGGCCGCGTTGAACTGGAAGTAACGACGCGTGTAGTTCCCGAAAATGGTGATGTTGTTTCGAAACGACACGCTTCCGCCCAGCTGAATGCTCCGTTCTTCGGCTTGACTGCCCTGCCAGAAGGCATCGTGGTCCCAGAATCCCTCTATCTCGAAACCGGGACCCCAGCGTTCCACGAGGTCGCCGGGTCGGCCCCGGAAGTTGTAGTTGATCGACGATTGCAGGTTGGTGATGCCGGTGCGGCGTATGAAGCCGCTTGACGCCATGAAGTTGTCGGTGATGTCCAGTGCGCGGGCGTCGAACTGAAGGCTGCGTCCCGAACGACCGAATTCGGCCGACACGAGCGAGCCGGTCGTACGGTCCGGCGCGCCTTCCGCCGTGCGACTGCCGGCTGCCAGCAGGGTCATGGTGTAGCGCTGAAGGAACTGGAACCGCCCGTCGATTGCGCCTACGCGGTTGAAGCGGTCGCCCCCATACGTCCGGTCGGTGTAGACCATGCCGATGTTGGACGTAGTGCCGAGGTCGCGGCGCAGGCGCAAGACGTTCACCACGGGGCGAGCGGTCTCGGCAAGTCCGCTCGGATCGGATACGTCGTCGACGGCGCTCAGAAGTCCCGCATTGTAGCTGCCGATCTTACCCTGGACCTTGGCCCCCGCGACGGGATTCACGATGGACCGCGTGTAGACGAGCTGCTGGGGCAGCCTGAAGATCTCGGTTCCTTCGAGGAAGAAGGGGCGCTTCTCGGGCAGGAACAGCGCGAAGCGTTCGTTGACCTGAATCTGGCCGGCGTCGGCTTCCACTTGGGAGAAGTCGGGATTGTAGGTGCCGTCGAGCGTGAGATTGGACGTGATCCCGTAGGTCACGTTGAGTCCAAAGTCGCCGTCGATGCCGTCGTTTCCGAGAGTGCCCGTGGTCTGGTCGTACACCCCCTGTCGCGAAAAGGTCTGGACGGGATTGACTTCGAGAAAGAGACCCGGATCCAGATTCCTGAGCCCGGAAAGCCGCCCGAACTGTTCCAGCTTGTTGGCCACGTCGGCGGTGATCGGCGCCCACGATTCCGCATAGCCGTTGCGAGCAATGCGCCGCTCGATCTGCAGGCCCCAGTCCTGCACCTCGGCGTCCTGGAACTTGATGCTCTTGAGGGGCAGCCTGACCTCGACCGAATAGCCCCAGTCGAAGATCTCTCCGTCGGAATCCCACACGAAATCGGGATTCCAGTCGATGGGCGGCCCGAATCGGCGTCGGCGGCGGTCGCCGCCCCCCTCGACCCAGAGCCCATCCTGTTGCACGCCGAGCGGGTTCACCATGATCACGTACCCCCGGCGGCGGTCGTCGAACGTGTCTACGATGAATCGCACGTAGTCGTCGGAAAAACCGTACGAGTCGCGGTCGCCGAGCGTGGCGCGTATGCCCCCCTCGACATCGTCGAACGCCTTGACGCTGAAGTAGACCGCATCGTCGGTGAGCAGCACCCGGGCTTCGGTTCGCTGCGTGGCGGGCACCCCTTCGACCGGATCGAATTGCGTGAATCCAGTGAGGACCGGCGCGGCCGCCCACGCGTCTTCGTCCGGCACCCCGTCGATTTCTATGTCGACGCTGGCGACCCAGGGGCTGGGAACGTCGATGTCTCCCACGCTGCCGTGGTACTCTATCTCGGCCGAACGCGGCTCGGCGTCGGGCGCCCCGGATGGGCGACTTGGGGTATTCCGTACGTCCTGGCCCGCCGTGCCGAGCACGGCACTCATTGCCGTAAGGAGCGCTAGCATCATCTATTCCTTCCAGAACTTCATGTCTATAGTTGGGAGATGGGTTACAAACAAATGGACACCGTGGGTGGACGATCCGTTGAAAGAGGCCGCTACGGACGGGGGCGACGCGCCCGTCACAGCCGCGACTACACGCGGGACCAGCAGATCGACCTCCTGAACCAGGTAATGACGGGCAGGACCGCGCCTCGGTGTCCTCGCTGCGGTGGTGCGTGCGCGGTGATTCGGGCGGCGCCGCGAAAAGACGTCGCGTACGTTCGCGACCGCGTCGTGCTGCGTTGCGCGGGGTGCGGACGGGGCTGTGGGGTCGACTTGCCGCGCACCCCTACCGAATCGCGATCCCGATCCGGTGCGCCCCTACACTTAGGTCCCCGTGCGCATAGTCGCGATACGCGTAGTCCAGCGCTAGGCGGTCGCCCTCGAACCCCGCCCCCCACGTGAACGGCGAGCCGCCCGGCTCGCCCACCCGCTGCACCACCCCGAAGCGCGCGATGAACACGCGGCGCTGGATCGGCCACCACGCGATCTCCACCCCGCCGCCCGGCACGACCTCGCCGTTCCGGTCGCGCACCACCTGAATCGTGCCGCCCACATCGAGCGGCCCGACGGGCGCTCGGCCATTCGTCCCGGCTCCCATCACGATGCGCCGCCCGAGGGACGTCTCGTAGCGCCCCAGCGCCAAACCCGGTCCCAGGTTCTGCACCGCGACGGCCGCGGTAATCGGCCCCAGCTCCCTCGCCGCGCCCAAATCGACCGCGAGAGTGCTGCCGCGCAGTCCCCCCAGCCGCTGGCCGACCACCTTGGCAGACGCGCCCACCTGGGTGCCGAACACCTGGTCGGCAAACGCAATGGCCGCCGTGAACTCGGACGCGGCCAGGTCGCCGCCGGCGATCAGCTCGGATGCCGTGCGGGGCAGCTTCAGCGGCGACGTAGCCGCCGTGCCGTATTCCAGGAACGACACGCCTGCCGCCAGGGTGCCGCCCATCCAGGCGCCGCTGCCGCTCAGCGCCAGATGAGTGGCGCCGCCCATCCGGCTGCGCGAACCCCCGAAACCGGCGCCGCCAACCAAAGCGGGGTGATGAAAAACGGCCAGGTTCCCGTCGCCACCGACCCAGAAGGCCCCACCCAGCGCCGCTGCCCGGGCGCTTGGCGCAAGGTCCAACAGCAGGGGGCCGCCGCCGGGAGGATCGCCGTCGCCGTCCTGCGCCGAGAGCGGCATGAGCGGCATCGTCGCGGCCACGGCGAGCGACAACGGGGCGGCCAACGAAGCCACGACCCGCTTGAGCAGTCGGTGGATCATGGCCGCCCGCCCTCGGCGCGCGGCACCCGCGCCGCGCGAAATCCCGGGTGCAGCCGCGACAGCCCCACGTCGTCGACCACCACGGTGCCTGCGGCCGTCTGGTCGAAGACGAGCGCCACCGTACGGACCGCTGCCGGATCGAAGGCCGCATTGGCCGCCGCGAAATCGCCCAGGGGGATCGAGAAGTGTTGCAAAATGAGCTCCCACGGGTTCGCGAAACGGGCGTCCTCGAGGTCGCGGCGGCGCAGCACGCGGATTGTGAGCGGCCTGCGCAACGGGCCGTAATCGGTCAGGCCCACCCGCGCGGTGTCGCCGTCGGCGTCGATGGCCGCGACGGTCAGCTGCACGGGTGGTCGTTCCTCTTCGTCGTCGTCGCGACTGTCGCGGCCACGTTCGCGATCTTGGTCCGCCGGGCAGTTGGCGTCGCGCTCAGTCCCCTCCTCATTCTGTTCTTCGGCATCGGGATGCTTGCGGGGTCCCGGCTCGTCGTCGAGGGCGCCGACGTGCAGCTCCAGGGTGGTTTCGGGGTCGGTCGCCCATTCCTCGGCCAGGTTTTCGGGCAGCGCGAAGGTGAAGACGGCGGGGGGCGCGGGTTCGTCCGATCCGCGATAGCTGTTGTTCCAGGCAAGCCAAAGGGCCTGATTGAGTTGGGACGAAGAGGTGTTGGTGCGGTTGCTGGAACGGAGATCGAGACGGCCCTCGCGCCAGGTGCTGAAATCGGTTCCGTGGAGGGTGACGCCAGGGGCCGATCCGGTGGTCACGTCGATGTCCTCTTCAAAGTTGGCCAGGGGACGAAACGAGGAATCCGTGAACCGGGTGATGTACATGGTCTTGGGCAGCCAGCCGCCGGCCACGCGGTGATCGCGGAAGAGCGGGCGGTAGCGGTCGTCGCCCTTGAGCGTGACGTCGAGAAAGGCCGAGACGAAAACGCGGCCGAACTCGCGCTGGTCTTCGGGCGGAAGCAGGCCGTCCAGGGCCAGAATTCGGGGGCTGCGGGGGCCATTGTCGTGCGCCCCCCACACGGTGTTCCATTGGCCGTGATTGGCGCGGTAAACGTAGACGGCGGACTTGAAGAAATCGCGCTCGGGGTCAAAACGGACCCGGTTGAAGATGCGCAAGCCGTGGAAGCTGGTGACGTCGCCGTCGTGGGAGCCGTGGAATACGAGGTAGTTGAAATCGCGCAGCGGGACGCGCTGGTCGGCGGGCAGGTACTGGCCGTCCACGGGGGCGATCGAGATCACCGATTTGATGTCGAACCCGAAATCGAACTCGAACGAGGCGTCGTCGGGGTAGCGGGTCAGGTGGTTGAACGCCGCCGCGAGGGCCACGGCTTCGCCGCCGCGGGAATGACCGATGAGCGCGATGTTGCCCATGTCGACGCGCCCGTGGAAGGGCCCGTCCGGATCTTCGTTGAAGCGCCGCCACGCCTGCAGGTGCTTGAGCAGGAGCCAGCCGCGCCCGTCGTTCTCGTTGCGGATGCCGCCGTTGATGAAGTTCATGTCGACCGACGCGAGGATGTAGCCGCGACTCGCCAGCAGCTCGCCGAGCCAGTCGTAACCCGGGTCGGAAAAGTCGCGCATGTTGTGGTTGCCGTGCACGACCAGGACGAGCGGGTGCGGGCCCGGGTCGTCGGGGTGCCAGACGCGCGCGTTGATCGGAAAGCTGTCGGGCGAGAACCCCCAGTAGTCGTTGCGGGACTTGGCCGAGGCGCCAAGGCTGACCAGCGTGGACGCGTCGACGGTCTCGGTCGCGATCGTCACCGAGTCGCGGTACTCGGGCCGGTTCTTGTCCGTGCCGCTTCCGTAGTAGAGCGTGAGGACCGGGTGCGGGCCGGGCCGGGCCGGGTTGGGGTGGTCGAGGTGGTGGCCCTGGAGCACGGTTGCCGCGTCGGACGGAGCCAGCTCGAGGGAGCCGGCGCAGGCGGCGGCGAACAGGGCAACCAGGGCGAGCAGGGCGGCGCAGGGCGTGGCGGCAAGCGGTCTCATGATGGCATAGTGTAAGGAAGATCGTGCGGCGGGCAAGCCGACACGGGCATCACGAACGGAATCAACAGCGGAAGCCAAGACGGAATGCGAGGCCAATTGAAATGAGACTCTGGACCGGCACCAGCGGTTTCTCCTACAAGGAATGGAAGGGAAGCTTCTATCCCGAAAAGCTGCCGGCCACGAAGATGCTCGCGTACTACTCGCGCCGTCTGGCCAGCGTCGAGATCAACAACACATTCTATCGCCTGCCGCGGGCGGATTTGCTCGAAAAGTGGGCCGCACAGGTGCCCAGCGACTTCTCTTTCGTTTTGAAGGCGAGCCGCAGGATCACCCACATGAAGCGCCTCAAGGATGCCGACGAACCACTGGAATACCTGGTTGCGACCGCGACGGCAGCATTGGGATCGCGACTCGGCCCCATTCTCTTCCAGTTGCCTCCGTACCTGCGCCGGGACACCGACCGTCTCGTCGACTTCCTGGCCCTCGTCCCCGACGACGTTCGCGCCGCGTTCGAGTTCCGCCACGACAGCTGGTTCTGCGACGAGGTCTACCAGGCCCTGAGCGATCGCGGCGCCGCCCTGGTAACCGCCGACACCGGCGAAGGAGACGCTCCCGTCGTGCCCACCGCCTCGTTCGGGTACGCGCGGTTGCGGCGCCCCGGCTATGCCGACGGCGAGCTGGCCGAATGGGCGCAGGCGTTGCGGCAACCGGGCTGGCGCGACGTGTTCGCCTTCTTCAAGCACGAGGACGCGGGCGCGGGGCCCAGAATGGCGGCGCGGTTCAGGGACCTGTGGGAAGCCGACGAATAGCGGCCACGACCTCGCCGTGCTCGGCGTGGCGACCCGTCGCGGCCTTGGAGTAGACCAGGTGGCCGTCGACCTCGACCTCGAACCTTCCCCCGCCAGACCGGATGAGTTCGACCCCGACGGCGCCGAACTCCTCCCGCAACGTTGCTGCCAAACTGACAGCTCTCGGCTTGTAGTTTCAGAGGCCGCAGTACTCTATGGTTACTTTCATTGTGATGTCGTCCATCGCTATAATGATTGCTTCTCCCCGAAAGATACACGAAGGAAGTTCCAATGATCATTCGCATGTCGAAAAAGAGCGACGTACCGTCGTCGCAGATCACCCCCGAATCCGCCTACGTCAACCGTCGCAAGTTCCTGGGCGCGTCCGCCGGCATCGGCGCCGCGACCTTCCTCGGCGTGCGCGAAGCCCGCGCGGCCCAGGACGACGAGCCCAACTCGTGGGAAGAAATCACCAGCTACAACAACTTCTACGAATTCGGCACGGGCAAGGAAGACCCCTCCCGACGCGCTCACACGCTCGTGACGTCGCCGTGGACGATCAAGGTCGACGGCCTCTGCGCCAACCCGGGCGAATACCACCTGGAAGACTTCATCAAGCCGTCCACGATTGAAGACCGCGTGTACCGCTTCCGCTGCGTCGAGGCGTGGGCCATGGTCGTGCCCTGGCGCGGTTTCCCGCTCGCCGACGTGATCAACCGGGCCGAGCCCAACGCCAGCGCGAACTACGTCGCCTTCGAGACGCTGTGGGACCCTGGGCAAATGCCCGAGCGCATGTGGCGTCCCCGCATCGACTGGCCCTATCGCGAGGGGCTGCGCCTGGACGAGGCGCTCCATCCTCTCTCTCTCATGGTCAACGGCCTGTACGGCAAGGAGTTGCCCAACCAGAACGGCGCGCCGCTGCGGCTCATCGTACCGTGGAAGTACGGCTTCAAGAGCATCAAGTCCATCGTGCGCATGACCTTCACCGAAGACGAACCGCCCACCACCTGGGCTACCCAGGCCCCCCGCGAATACGGCTTCTATTCCAACGTCAACCCGGACGTGCGGCACCCCCGCTGGAGCCAGGCGCGCGAAAAGCGGATCGACGGCAGCCGGCTTCTCGGATACCGCTGGCAGGAGACCCAGTTCCTGAACGGGTACGCCGACGAGGTGGGGCATCTCTACGAAGGCATGGACTTGCAAAAGCATTTCTAAGGTGAGAGCGGACCGGGCTGCCCTGCGGCCCGCGCCGAGCCGAGCGGCCAACGTTGGGCGAACGGTGCGCCTGCTGAAGATCGCCATTTGGGTTGCGGGCCTAGCCCCCATCGCGTGGCTCGCGGTCGGGTTCTTTCAGCGAAGTCTCGGCGTCAATCCAGTGGAGAAGATCATCCACGTGCAGGGGCGCTGGACGCTCGTCTTCCTGCTCGCGAGCCTGGCCGTCACTCCGATCCGGCGTCTCACGGGCTGGAACCCGATCATTCGGGTCCGCCGTCTGCTCGGCCTCTTCGCCTTCGCCCACACCTGCATTCATTTCCTGGCCTACGCGGGGCTCGACCAGCTGTTCGCCTTCTCGTACATCTTCGAAGACGTACGCGACCGCCGCTACATCGCGGCGGGATTCGCAGGGCTCGTCCTGCTGGTCCCCTTGGCGGTTACGTCCACCCGGGGATGGATACGCCGCCTCGGCAAGCGCTGGCAGCGACTTCACCGGATCGTCTACGTGGCGGCCGCGCTCGGGGTGTTGCACTATTTCTGGCAGGCCAAGGACGACACCTTCTGGCCGTTCGTGGCGGCGGCGATCCTGGCGGGGCTGTTGGGGGCGAGGGTGGCGTATCGGAAGCGGAGGCGGAGGTAGGGGTGGGGGCTTGCTTGCTGCGTCACGCACGTATAGAGTACCCGCCCGTATCGAATCGACCAACTCCTTCCGTCCGTCGTGGGCGGCCAACCCAGGTGTGAGCGCGATGCGCATCGAGCCCGAGATCAGCGGCGTGCAGATTGTGGTCCTGGGTGACTTCAACCCGGCCATCTTCTCGCCTGCATGGTTTGCGCACCACGGGCTGCTTCGACCAACCATGGCCGACAACGCCACCGTGGGAGTGATTCACCCAGAAGCGTCGGACTTCGTGGCCGATTGGCTGCAGCTGCGGGTCACCAAGGAGAGATTCCAAGCAGGAACGCTGCATGCACCTTACGTGCGGCTCCGCGACTTGGTCGTTCGAGTGCTCGGCGACCACCTTAGACACACTCCGGTCAGGGCTTTCGGTATCAATCGCGATGTTCACTTTCTCGTAGGGTCTCCTAGCGATCGTGATAGGCTTGGGACGGCGTTGGTACCGTTGACACCTTGGGGGCCTTGGCGAGAGCGGTTGGATCTCGACTCTCCGAGGGGAGGAATGACGTCCGTCCGCGTCTCTCAATTGGAGCCCCAGGATGGAAGGCATCGTGGCGGGCAGGTCAACATCATCGTGGAACCTTCGGTTCGGGTTGGACAGCAAGGGACAGGCGTCTACGTTCGAGTCAACGACCACTACACAACCGAAACGGGCGGCGCAGACTCAGCACAGCGGCTAATGGAGGTTCTCTCCACGAAGTTCAACGGGTCCATACGGATGAGCGAGGAAATCATCGATCACATCATGTCCATAAGCGAGGTCGGTTAGTCCGTGCCAACGTCATCCTTTCTGACGGCATTCAACGATATCCGCTCGCCGAGTGAACTACCGGGAACAGGATTGTCCTCCGAACGGGATGTCGGCATCCCCGTGGTAGCCAAGGAAATGGTTCAATCCATTTTGGGTTCTGACGGTAGGGGTGCTCCGACGGGCGACGGTGGCGGCAATCTGAACGGCCAGGGGTCCGTCCCGCAGTTCATGACTTGTCAGGCAAGTTTCGACGGTAGTGACCCGGTAGCCATCATACCTCCGCCTTCCCCGAAGTCTGTCGGAACCACTCTGCATCCATTGCAGGAATGGGAAGGATGGGTTACTGCTATTCGAGCAGACGAGTTCGATGCGCGTTTGGTCGATCTGACCGCGGGCGAAATCGATGCGCAGGAGGATGCCACGATTCCAATGGAGGAAGTGGCCCCCGACGACCGCCCTATGATGGAGGTTGGTTCGATGTTTAGGGTGGTCGTCGGCTACGAAAAGGCTCTCGGAGGCACGCGCAAGAGAGTTTTTCAGGTCGTCTTTCTGGATGCCCTGCCGGTTACCGAACGGGATCGAGAACGTGGCCATGACTGGGCCAAATGGGTGAAGGAGAGCTGGGGGGTTGAGTGACTGGACCCCTCCCCGCCAGGACGAAATAGAGGTTTGCTTGCTGGGTCCGGGGTACGGCGAGTGCTGTGTAATCCACGTTGGTGACTGTGACTGGTTCGTCGTGGACTCGTTCCGGCATGAAGGCACCGCGGTAGCTCTCCGCTACCTGCGGAAGATCGGCATTGATCCGAAGAAGGCCGTGAAGCTAATCGCCGCGAGCCACTGGCACGACGACCATATCGGTGGCATGGGCGAGCTGGTCCGCGAGTGCACGAAGGCTCGTTTCTGCTGTGCCGCCGCCTTGCGGTCTGATGAGTTCTTGAGTGCGGTCGGTGGTCTTCTCGAAGAAGATCGCGATGATCGGCGGTCGGGGCTACGGGAGTTTCGCACCGTGTTCACTCACCTCGCACGAATGCAGACGCCTCCATCGTGGGCAACCTCCGGCCGGCGCATTCTTCGAACGGCGGCAGGTTGCGAGATTTGGTCCCTCTCTCCCAGCGACGTGCAATTCAACCAGTTTCTCTCGAAAGTCTTCACGACCCTATGGAGTACGCGGCCCGGCTCGAGTAAACGGGTTCGCGAACTGACCCCCAACGAGCTGTCTGTAGTTCTTTGGGTGCAATGTGGCGATACGGCTCTCTTGCTTGGCGGAGATCTCGAGAAACGAGGTTGGCTTACCATACTCCAAGACGAAGAGCGACCACGGGGCCGGGCTTCGGTGTTCAAGGTTCCTCATCACGGATCGGCGAACGCGGATCTGCCGAAAGTGTGGCACCGGATGCTTGCCCCGAATCCGTTTGCGCTGGTTGCCCCGTGGCGGTTGGGCAACCTGACGCTGCCTCGCGCCAATGATGTGACGCGGATTCTTGGTCGAACCCCAAATGCCTATGCTACAGCGAAATCGCCGTCATCCATGACCAAGCGACACGGTATGGTAGGGAAGAGTCTCCGCGAAGCCGGGGTACAGACCCGATCAATGAAGCTGCCGATGAGCATGGTACGCTTGCGTCGCTCATTGAGGGGCTCCGATTCCTGGCAGGTCGATACCATCGAGTCGTCGTGCCATCTCTCGGAGTGCGTGGCGTAGTGGCGGGATTGGCGGTGGTTTTCAATCAACCGTGGCGGCTAGCTAGCGCATCCGGCTTGGTCGCATCTCGCGTCCGATACGCCTGTTTCGGATGCCGGACCTTGTCGGGATAGCGGAGTTCCAGCAGACCCTCCTCGACCATGGGCGTCAGGTGGCGGCTGGTCAGCTTCTTCTGGTTGAAACGCAATGCTCGCCCTACGTCCCACGCAGTAAACCAGCCGCCCGCGGCGCAAACGGCCAGGATCACAGACCGAAGCTTCTCCTTACGGGGCCGAACCCCTAGAGGGAAGTTCCGGAGAAAATCGGGTATTCTGAGGTCGCAAGCATAAGGACGACAAGCATTTAGAGAGATTCATGGGCCAAAATGCGTACCCATGTAATGGTACGGTCAAAATTTTGACAACGCACCCGTTATCCATTAACTTCGTATCCATGTACATCGAACGCGTGCCTGTAGCGCGACAATCAGGATGAGACGCTTGCGACAAACAAGGTGAGACGGCCGGAGGTGGCGGCGGGAGGTTTGAGCTTTGGTGTTTCCCTGGGATCAGGAGAGACGCGAAGTGCCGGGCCGACGGATTACGGACCACCAGATGGAGCTGTACATGACCGCTCGACGGAAGGACGGGCCTGCGCTGGCGGCGGCGAAGGCGGGGTTCAGCAGGGCGACGGCGCATCGGATCGAAGGGGATCCGGGGCGTCGGTCGGTGAAGAAGCCTCGGGGGCGGAGACGCCCCGACCCTTTGGCGGGGATATTCGACGAGGAGATCGTGCCGCTGCTGGAGGCGAACCCGGGGTTGCGGGCGGTGGCGCTGTACGAAGAGATGATGCGGCGTCATCCGGAACTGCATCCGGGGGTTCGGCGGACGCTGGAGCGACGGGTTCGGAGCTGGAAGGCGAAGCACGGGCCGGCGCGAGGTCGTTTTCCGACAGAAGCACGAGCCGGGGCGACGGGGGTTGTCGGACTTCACCGACGCCGGGCGTCTGGGGGTGACGGTTGGGGGAGAGAAGCTGGTGCACAAGCTGTACCATTTTCGGCTGGAGTACTCGGGATTCTGCATGTGGCGGTGGTGTTGGGCGGGGAGAGCTACGTTGCCCTGGCCGAGGGGTTGCAGGACGCGCTGTGGGCGCTGGGCGGCGTTCCGAAGGAGCACCGGACGGACAGTCTGTCGGCGGCGTTTCGGAACCTGAAGCGTCGTGCGCGGGAGGACCGGACCGCACGTTACGAGGCGTTGATGGGAGACTACGGGATGAAGGCGAGCCGGAACAACCGGGGCCGGGCGCACGAGAACGGCTCGATCGAAAGCGCGCACGGGCATTTGAAGCGGGCCATCGAGGATGCGCTGCTGTTGAGGGGATCGAGGGACTTCGAGACGATCGAGGCGTACCGAGAGTTCGTGAGCCGGGTGGCGAGTCGCCGCAACGCTCGCAACCGCAAGAGGATCGACGCCGAGCGAGCCGTGCTGCGGCCGTTGCCGAGGCGTCGCAGCGACGGTTTCGAGGAGACCTTGGTGCGCGTGACGAGCGCGGGTGGGTTCTCGCTGCGGCGGGTGTTCTGCACGGTGCCGTCGCGGCTGGTGGGACACCGGCTGCGGGTGAGACTGTACGACGACCGCCTGGTCGTCTTCGTCGGGACCGAGGAGCTCGTGACGTTGCCTCGGGGCCACCCGGGACCGGGAGGGCGACGGGGACGGGTCGTGAACTACCGGCACGTGCTGCCCTCTCTGCGTCGCAAGCCGATGGCGATGATGAACTGGGTCCACCGCGACGGTTTGTTCCCCCGCGACGCCTACCGCCAGGCTTTCGACGCGTTGCGCGAGCGCCTGGACGACCGCGAGGCCTGCCGGCGGATGGTCAAACTCCTTGCGCTGGCCCACGATCACGGATGCGAGGCCCTGCTGGCCGACGAGATCGAAGCGCAGCTCGAGGCCGGGCGGTTGCCCGACGCCGAAGTGCTGCGCGACCGGTTCCCAGCGCCGGACTCCCTTCCCGACCTCGAAACGACCCTCCCGCCACTGTCGCGCTACGACGACGCCTGCCTGAACGGAGCACCGCGATGAAAGACTCCTTCATCGTCGATCCCCCGGCACTCGACCTGTTGCTGAAGCAACTGCGCCTGCCGAGCATGCGGGCGCTGTGGAGAAGCTTCACCGAACGCGCGGACCGGGAAGACTGGTCCTCGGCGCGCCTGCTCGCCGCGCTGGCCAGCCAAGAAGTCGCCGATCGCGAACGGCGGCGCTTCGAGCGGCACCGAGCCGAGGCGAAGCTGCCCCGCGGCAAGACGCTCGACAATTTCGACTTCAACCTCGTGCCCGCCGTGTCGAAGGCGCGCGTGGGCGTGCTGGCGAGCGGCGACATTTGGCTCGAAGAAGCGGCCAACGTGCTGCTCTTCGGTCCGCCGGGAACGGGCAAGAGTCACCTCGCCGCGGGCATCGGACTCAAGCTGGTCGAAAACGGCTACCGCGTGCTGTACCAGCGAACGTCGAGTCTGGTGCAGAGGCTCCAGGCGGCGCGGCGCGACCTCGCCCTCGACGCCGCCATCGCCAAGCTCTACAAATACCACCTCGTCATTCTCGACGATTTCTCCTACGCCACCTGCGAAGGGACCGAAACCAGCGTCCTCTTCGAACTCATCGGCGCACGCTACGAGAATCGCTCGCTCCTCGTCATCGCCAACGAACCTTTCAGCGCCTGGGACAAGATCTTCGGTGGCGAAGCCTTGACCGTCGCCGCCGTCGACCGCCTCGTGCACCGCTCCCACGTCTTCGAACTCAACGTCGAAAGCTACCGCCGTCGCGCCGCCGTGGCCGCCAGGAAAGCCGCCGCTGGGCATGGACAGACCGACGAACCGACTCCGGGACGTGGGGTACGCGCCGGGGCCGACCCCCACTCCCATCCTCGCCACCCGGCAAGTTGGCTATGGCGACGGCCCAACCCGCCACGCTCCATCGCCGGCGGCGGACGGAGGTCACAAGCATGAGGTCGGTACGCGGTCACGATTGGTCCGCGCACCGGCGGAAAGAACCGCGAGGGCTGCCGAGTGAGCGGGCCCGCCGGTCACCCGCCGGTCCATGTCGGAACAAGTTCCAACACGGAACGACGGGTAATGGTTACCCACCCACCCCGCAGCGACGCTCACGCTGGCACGGGGGTGGAGAACGGTACCGTCCAGCCTTGATTCCGTGCTCGGACCGTCCAACGAAGTAGGACCGCCTCACAGGCTCTCCAGGACGCTCAACCTGCTCCACCCATGCCACCTTGTTATCATCCCTTCGTTCACAACGTCGCGATCTCGTATTCTCACCTTGATTGTCGCTACGTCTCACCTTGATTGTCGCTGTGCACGGGATCCTGATCGAGTCGTCCGCTCAGGGTGAGGTCATACCGCCGATGCGGTGGGCGCAGAAGAAGTAATGGTTCCTCAAAGCGAGCGGCGAAATGGGGTCCGCGGGATCAAGCCTCTGGCGGTGGCCATCAGCCGGGCGGCCCGGATCCATCTCCATGTGGACGCCGAAACTCCCGAAGCCACGCAGGAACGCGACCCAATACGAAGATGGATACCAAAGCTATCAAGGTGAAGGTAACCAGTCTTTCCGCGAACGCTTCATGCCCAGACCTGAGGGCAAGATAAGCGAGCAGAAAAGCGAGTGCGACGGTGACCAATCCCATCCACTGGCCACGTTTGTTCTGACTGAGAGCGCCGTCCAACGCCTTTTCTGCCATCCGAATGACGCGATCTGCCGCGCCCGGCACGAGGTTCTCGTAACCTGCCAGTATATTGGGAGGAGGAAGTGGACCGGAAAGCGTCGCTTGACGGTCGTCGATCGGGAAACGACAGTCGCCGAAACACGCGAGGTACCATGACGACTGGCCTTTCCGACTGCACGCGGCTGCTTCGTCCCTTTACCCTGAGCGGTCTCCTTTTCCGGGACTCTAGCCGGCGTCTCTGGCGGTCGCCGTCGATTCCGCGCCTTCCTTTTCCGATTCTTCCGAGCCAACGTCTTCCTCCGAGCCAAGGTCCGTCGCTCCAATCGCTTCCCACAAAGCCGCCCCAACATCTTCCCAGCTCTCGCGAATGAGGTCGGTTGCGGCATCCGGTGACGCCTCGTCGGTCGTGGTCGGCGCCGGCCAGATCTCCATTATGGATCCGAACCCGTGCACCAGATTCATCAAGCGTTCCGTCATACCCTTCTCTCCCGCGGTGAAGTACGCATGTAAGATACGTGATCCAGGCGAGCGCTCAAGGTGAGCGCCGAAATGGGACCGTGGACGGCCATCGAGGACGCGGCCGGGGCCGTCGGAAAGCACTCATGGGTGCAGCCGCGATTGCCGCGCGGAATTCCGGGGCCTCATGCACGCATCCTTTTGCCGTTGGGGTCGTAGAAGTGCGACGACGTCACGCGGGCCGAATACGTCGCCCTCTTCCCCGGCACCGGCTCTTCCTGGAGCGAGAGCGCAGCCCCCTGCACGGCATGGTCGTCGCGCACCAGCGCCATCCCATACGGCTGCCCGAGCGTGTCGCTGCGGCGCGTGGTGCACGCATAGCCCACGATCTCGTCGCCGCTCACGATCAGCGCGCCGTCGCGGGGCGACCCCTGCCCCGCGTCCACGACGAAGCCCACCAGTTTCATGCGGCCCGGCTGCTGCGCGGCCGCCCGCAACGCCGGCGCGCCCACCTTTTTCGACGCCGTGTCGTCGCGGTCCCAGAGCCACCCCATGCCGATGTCGGTCAGCGTGACGCGCGCCTCCGACTCGGCTCCGATGATCACGTGTCCCTTCTCGGCGCGAAGGCAATACTGGGCTTCCAGCCCGAACGGCCGGATGCCGAACGCCGCACCCGCCTCGGTTAGCAGGTCCCAGACGTACTGGCAATAGCTGGATGGGACGTGCAGCTCGAACGAGAGCTCGCCGACGAACCCCAAGCGCAGGCAGCGGGCCGCGACGCCGCCCACCGTGACCCGTTTGCAGGTGAGGTACGGCAGCGCTTCGTTCGACACGTCGTCGGTCGCGACCTTGCGCAGGACTTCGCGCGCGTTGGGTCCGGCAATGTTGATGGAAGCCAGCACGTCGGTGAGGTTGACCATGTTGTAGTCCCAGCCGTCGTGTCGGGTATGGTAGCGGAACCATTCCGCGGTTGCCCCGGCCCGGGTGGAGCTCGTCGTGAGGTAGTATTCGTTTGCGCCTTCCTTGACCACGACGCCGTCGTCGACCAGTTGTCCCATGTCGTTGCACATGGCCGAGTATTTGCACTTGCCGGGGCGCGCCCTGGTCATGTCGGAGATGTAGACGCGTTGCAGTGCGGCGAGCGCGTCCGGTCCCCAGATGCGAAACTTGCCCAGGGGCGAGCTGTCGAGGATGCCGACGTTGTTGCGCACGTTGAGGATTTCGTCGCGGCATTCGCGGTCGTCGCTGAAATAGCGAGCACGCAGCCACGGTTCCGCGCGGCGGAAGACGGCCCCTTGCACAGCCTGTTCGCCGTGCAGGGGCGTGCGCTTGTGCACATCGTGATTGGGGCCCGCCAAGGTAGCCAGGCTGGGGGGTGCGAGGGGTGGGCGCACGGTGGTCGGCGTGGCGGATTCGACGGGATCGCCCCGCAGCTCGGCCATGATCATGGCGAGGTTTTGGCCGGAGACGCGGTATTGGCCGGGGCCGAGGCCGAATCCGCCGAACCGCTTGGCGAGCTCGGGGGCGTCAAAGCCTTGCCGCACACATTCCTTGACGTTTTTCCACGTGCCGTCTTCGTCGAGGTCGACGAAGGCCTTGGCGCCGCGTCCAATGTGGGGGCCGTGCGAGAGGGGGCAGCCGGGAGCGGGGCCGGGGTGGGCGGGGCGGGCGGGGTGGTCGGGTGGGTCCGCGGGCGGGGTAGGCGCGACGGCGCGCGAGGTCGAGGCGGGGGTGGGCCAGGTAGCCGCGCGATGGCCGGCGAGGCGCCCCGAGGCCTCGATTGCGCGGAGATCGCGGAGGCCGGTCATGCTGCCTGCCGTGAAGAGGCCTGGCGGGAGCGCGACGGGCTGGTAGGTGTGGGTGTGCGTGCAGTAGGCAAGCTGCGCCTTGGCGGTGGCGAGGGTGCCCAGGCGGGGCTGACGGCCCGCGTTTGCAACGATGAGGTCGCAGCGGAAACGGCGCGAACCTTCCCCCGTCGTCGGGCGGAGCTCGCACCCTTTGACGTGATTTCGTCCCAGTGCCCGGGAGGCCGCCCATCCTTCCAAAACGGGAATCCCCTTTGCTTTGAGGGCCTGAATGAGCGTGGGATCCTGGCTGTTTGGCTCGCGGGCGTCGGCCACGGCGCGGATTTTGGTGCCCAGATTCGTGAGGTCGAGTGCCGCTTCGAGGCTGAGGTCGTCGCCCAAGCTGAAGACTGCGGTCCGGCCCGGGGGGACGCCGTAAGTCGTTGCGAGACGCCACGCTGTGGTCGGTTGCATGACGCCCGGGCGATCGTTGTGATTGAAGACGAGGGGGCGGTCCATGCATCCCGCGGCGATGACGACCGTCTTGGCGCGGCATTCCCAGTGGCGCTCGTGGAAGGGGTCGTCGTCGGTGCCCGTGGTGAATCCGGTGAGGAGGTTTTCGCCCCACACGCCTGTGACCGGCGAGCGGGTGAAGACGCGGATGTTGTCGGTTGCCTGCACCTTTTTCGCGAGGGTCTCCGCGTGTTGAGCTTTGCGGGTGCGCCAGGCCAGGTGTCCGCCCAGCCAGGGGCGTTTCTCGAAGAGGCAGACCCTGATGCCGGTTTGTGCGGCCGCCAGCGCTGCCGAGAGACCGCTGGGGCCGCCGCCGACGATCGCCACTTCCGCATTCAGATAGCGCTCGGCGCGGAGTCTTTCGCTGCGGGGTTCGTAGTGGGGGCTGAGGACGCCGGTTCCGGCCATGCGGCGTAGGGCGTTCTGGAACAAGGGCCACAGGCGATAGGGGCGGTGGAAGATGCGGTAGTAGAACCCGGCGGGCATCCAGTGGTCGAAGGCGTCGATGGGTGCGAAGATGTCGGTCTTGGGGTTGCCCCGCACGTTTTGCGCGTGGATCGACATGCCGGCCTTGAGCTCCGTGGTCTCGGCGCACTCGTTGGGGGTGCCGTCGATGGCCATGTACGTGTTGGCGGACTCGCCTTCGAGAGTGTAGAGGCCGCGGGCCCGATGGTATTTGAGGCTGCGGCTGAAGATGCGGACGCCGGAGGCGTAGAGTGCGGAGGCCACGGTGTCGCCTTTGAAGCCGCGCATGGGGCGGCCGAGAAAGGTAAAGTCGAGAGGTCGCGTGAAGTCGACGCGGCAGGTGGGGGTTGGGCGGAGGCGGCCTTTGGGGGGATCGGGCTGGCTCACGAGGCGGCGTCCTCGGCGTTGGGGACTTCGCGATTGGTGGTGGGGTCGCGGACGGTGGCGAACCAGACGCCGCAGCCTTGTGCGTGGTGCCACCATTCGGTTTGTGGGCTTGGTTGGCGGGGGTTGGGCTGCGGGCCGCCGGGGATGGACCGGTACTGGACCCAGCGGAAGTGTTCCTCGGGGGAGAGATGGGTCTGGTCGGGGCGCGGGCCGCGGTCCTGTCCGCCGAAGGTGAATTCGTACACGTCGCGTTTGCCGCAGACGGGGCAGGTTAGGCGATAGGTCATGAGTGGGCGGGCGTCATTTGGTGGTGGCCGGACGCCAGATCCGATTCACTTCATAAAGATCGAATACGGCATCTCGCGAGATGATTGCCAGATTGTGCGCTGCCGCCTGAGCAATAAGCATGCGATCAAAGGGATCGCGATGATGGTACGGAAGACCACCGGCGCGCACTGCGTCGTCAACGCTCATACTGAGCTTACGGAGACATGCGTGCATCACATCTTCGCGAACCACACGCCCCGCGTGCGACCGTTCGACACGGTGAAGCCGGTCACGGCGCCGCTCTCGGCACGCTGGAAGGCGATTTCGTTCAGGTGGAAGACCTCGGCGGAGAAGTTGTCGCCGGTGACGTGACGCAACGGCTGGGGCGTTTGGCCAAGCTGCCGGATGATCAGCTGGCCATCCTCGACCGCGACGGTCATGAAGGTCTCCAGCTCTTCGCTCAGATAGCGACCCGCGAATGCATGGAGGTCGTCCTCCGACAGGCCTACGCCTTCTGCGCGTTCCATGGTCATGTCAATGCCGGCTTGCGTCGCGGCGCCCGTGTCGATGTTGCCGTCGGGTCCTTGGCGGAACGTGAACGTGGCGTCGGCCGCGGCAATTGTGATGGTTGAGTCGGACGTGGGTCGCGCGAGGCTCTGGTCCTGCCCGGTGATGTCGATGTAGACCTGACCGTCCTCGACGACGACTTCCATGGGGATGGTCAGTCCCTGCACGGTGAGCACCCAGTCGCCGGCGATGGCCTGCTTGCGTTCGTCGGACATGGGATCGTCGGCGTCGGACGGGTCGTCTTCCGCAACGTCTTCGGTATCCTCGGCTTCTTCCGGCTCAAGTTCGTCGTCGAAGAAGAGACGGAACACTTGCGATCCCAGCCCAAGGTTGAACGTCGCGTTGTTGCTCATGAGGATGACGCCCGCTTCGAGCTCGGGCAGGTAGCCCAGATAAGCCCGGTGCGACACGTCGCCTCCGGTGTGCGAGAACAGCGTGCGCCCGCCAAGTTCGCCGACCGCGAGTCCGAGACCGTAGCCCGTTTCGTCGCCCGATTCCAGCACGGCGCTGGTGGCCATGGCTTCGATTGCGTCGGGACCGCCCACGGACGGGTCGTTGAAGTTGCGCAGCCAGCGATGCAGATCGTCGACGGTGGTGTAGACGCCGCCCGCCCCTGCGGAGGCGGGGAGATCGCGCGTCGTCCGGTAGGGGCCGGCCTCGGTGGGACCGTATCCCTGTGCGCTGCCCGGGATCAGCTCGCCCTGCACCATCTTGACCCGGGTGTCGTTCATGCCGAGCGGCTGGAAGACGTTGTCGCGCATATAGTCCGCGAAGGATTGGCCCGTGATGCGCTCCACGAGCAGCGAGAGCAGGATAAAGCCGGTGTTGTTGTAGTTCCACTCGGTGTGTGGACGGTTTTGCAGCGCGTCCTGCCGTTGCACGACGGTGATGGCGTGTTCGCGACTGAACGTATCCTCGCCGCCGAACCCGCCGATGCGCATGAGGTTGTAGATCTCGCGATAGCCGCTGGTGTGGTTGAGGAGCTCCCGGGGCGTGATCGGCTCGCCGAAGTCGGTCAGTTCGGGCAGGTGGTCGCGGATGTCGTCGTCGAGGGAGAAATCGCTCGTGCTTTCGAGGACCAGAAGACCCATGGCCGTGAACTGCTTGGTGACCGACCCGATGTTGGAGATGGTGGCGCGGTCCCAAGGGACGTCGTGGGAGAGGTTCGCCATGCCGTAGGTGCGGACGGCGATTACGTCGTCCTGGTGGACTACGGCGGCGATCGCGCCGGGTCGGTCGGGGCCGTCCCAGCGGCTCATGAGCTGGTCGAGCCGGGCCACGGGGTCGGTCGCGACGGGTTCCGAGCGGACGATGTGGAGGGCGTAGGTGCCTTCGCCGTCGTCGTTTGCGGCGATCTCGACTTGGTAGGCACCGGCCGCTTCGGTCTCGAATTGGAAGATCTCGATGCCCGCGGTGTTCGCGTCGACCTCGCGCAGGGTCTCGCCGTCGGGGTCTTTGACGGTGGCCGTGACGTCGACGGTGGTCTGGTGGACTTCGCCGAGGACGAAGGTTCCCGCGTCGAGGTCGAGGGTGCGCGAGGCGGTGGCGCCGGGGGCGAGGGTGGAGGTGGTGGGGGGTGGGGTGGGGGTGCAGGCCAGGGTGAGGAAGGAGGCCGTGGCGCACAGTGAAGCCGTGATGAGGAGAGGGAAGCGCATGGTCTTATTCCTTTCTGGTTATCGGGGGTGGGGGGGAGGTGGAGGGGCAGAAAGGGCCGCTGTACTCCGTCAGGCCGTTAAGCCATGTGCGGAAAGCCTTTGTGTCGGGGGCGCAAAGGCCGTTGTTGGTGCCGAAATGGAACTCCTTGAGCATGTCAAGCTCCAGGTAGGCATCGGGTACTCTGCCGGTCAGTTGGTTGTGTTGCAGCTGAAGCGATGCCAGGCTAGACAGTTGGCCAAGTTCGGACGGGATGGGACCGCTCAGTCCGTTGTGGTTTAGCCAGACGTGTCGCACGTTATATAGTTGATTAAGCGTAGACGGAATGCGGCCCGTCAGCTTGTTGGCATGCAAGTATAGGCCCGTCAAGTTGGACAGTTGACCAAGTTCGGACGGGATGGGACCCCCCAATTCGTTTTCGTAAAGGCCGAGGCCAACAAGCTGAGAGAGGCGGCCAAGCTCCGACGGGATGGGGCCCGTTAGCTCGTTACCAGACAGGCCTAGGACTCTTAAATTGGACAGCTGACCGAGTGCCGCGGGGATGGATCCCGTCAGTTGGTTGTCGGTCACGTAGAGGTAGTTCAAGACGGACAGTTGACCAAGTGCCGCAGGGATGGGGCCCGTCAGCTCGTTGACCTCCAGCGAGAGCATCTGCAAGTTGGACAGTCGGCCAAGCTCAGACGGTATTGGGCCCGTTAGTTCGTTGGCACTCAGGTGGAGCTCTATCAAGCTGCTTAGTTGACCAAGCTCGGCCGGAATGGCCCCCGTTAGTCGGTTATTGCGTAGCCAGAGATTTGTAAGGCGCAATAGTCGGCCAAGCTCGGCCGGTATCGGGCCCGTCAGATGGTTGTCGTATAGGTAGAGTTCTCTCAATCTGGTCAGTTGGCCAAGCTCGGCCGGTATCGGGCCCGTCAGATGGTTGCCACGCAGGTTGAGCCATTCCAAAGCGGAGAGTTGACCAAGTGCGGACGGGATAGGGCCCGTTAGTTCGTTGTCGTACAGGGAGAGGTATGTCATGTTTGACAGTCGGCCAAGCTCGGACGGAATGGAACCCGTCAGATGGTTATGGTGCAGTTGGAGGGATTTCAATCCAGACAGTTTACCTAATGCGGGCGGGATGGCGCCTGTCAAGTCGTTGCCAAAGAGGGAGATGTGTTCTACGCGGGGCAGTTGACCAAGCTCGGACGGAATAGGGCCGATCAGTTCGTTGCCGTGCAGATAGATGGACGTTAGGTTGGATAGTCGATGAAGTTCGGAGGGGATAGGGCCTTTTAGTTGATTGTATGACAGGTTGAGGCGTTCTAAGCGGGGCAATCGACCTAGCTCGGATGGGATACGGCCTGCCAGCTTGTTGCCTGACAGGTGGAGGTATCGCAAGTTTGGTAGTTGACCAAGCTCGGACGGAATGGAGCCGGCCAGTTGGTTGTTGGTCAGGGACATGTAGCTTACGCTTGACAACTTACTAAGTTCTACCGGGACGAGACCTGTTAGTCCGTTGTGGTCAAGGAAGAGCGAATCCAACCGGGCCAATTGCCCGAGCTCCGGCGGGATCATGCCCCTTAGTTTATTAAACATCAGGACAATCCCCCCCACGCGTTCCGCATGGTCGGCCGTAATTCCGTACCAGTCTCTAAGCGGAGCGTCCGTCAACCAGTTCTCGCTATTGGTCCAGCCCTGGCCACCAGTTGCATGGTAAAGGATCTCCAGAACATCCCGATCCGTGAGGGACACGACGTTGAAGTCCTGCCTGGCAATCAGCCCACCCGAGTCCGCCGCCGTAACCGTGATGACCGCCTTGCCCGGCGCACGTATCTCAATGGCAAGACTGTCGACTGCTACCCGTGCGTCCACAGACCACGGCTCCGAGCTCGTCGCGCGGTACGTCAGCTCGTCCCCGTCCGGGTCCCTGAAATACCGCGACAGCACCACCACCGTGTCCGCGCCCTCGTCCAGCACCACGTCCGGCAGCGATTCCACCACCACGGGCGCCTGGTTCGGCACAACCACCCCCATCGTGTCGTGGGCCGCCAACCCCCCCGCATCCCGCGCCGCCACCACCACAGCCACCCTCCCCCGCCCCAACCCCACCACCGTCACCGTGTCGCCGCCAACGACCACCCCGACCACATCGGCGTCCAATGCCTCGGCGCGGTACACAAGCGCATCCCCGTCCGGGTCCCCGAAATACCGCGATGCCACGATCACCACCTCCCCGCCCACCTCCACCTCCACGTCCGGCAACAATGCCACCAGCTCCGGCATCCGGTTCGCGCCCACCACCGACAGCGCCTGCTCCGCCTCCAAACCGCCGCCGTCGCGCGCCGTCACCGTAACCGTGACCGCCCCCCACCTCACCGCCACGATCTCGAGCACGTCCCCGTGCATCGAGACCGTCGCCGTGCCGCCGTCCGAGCTGGCCGCCGTATACTCGAGCGCGTCGCCGTCGGGATCAGCGAAATACGCCGAGACGTCCAGCGTGGCGGTGTCCCCCGCCGCCATGGCACGCTCCGCCATGCCGCCCAATGCCTCCGGCGCCCGATTCGGCACCATCACCTCGAACCCGTGCTCGGCCGCCAACCCGCCCGGATCGCGCGCCGTCGCCGTGACGGTCGCAACGCCCTGGCTCCGCCCCACCACCCCCAACACGCTCCCCGACAAGGCCAACGCGACGACCGCGCTGTCCGACGTGGCCACGGCGTAGGTCAACGCATCGCCGTCAGGATCGCTGAAGTGCGTGGCCAAGTCCACCGAGACCCGCTCGCCCACGTACACCGTCTGCGGTGGAATCGACCCCGCCAACTGCGGAGCGGCGTTCGTTGCCACCGGCGAGGGTGGAGCCGTAACGTCGCCCTGGCAGCCAAGATACGGCACCGCCGCCAAGACCAGAATCGAAGTGAGCAAACGACGGTACGTCGCCCGGCGCCCCAACCCGGCGACCGACGGACCGCTGTTAGGCGTGGCACGTCCGTTGATCCTACTACGTCTGTCCGTCCTCCTCTGTTTCGTACGGTGGTATGCACCGTGGTTGTGACACCCTCTACTGATCATCGGGCACATGAATCAAGGTCTAAGGCGGAGTCGATAGAAGGGTGGGAACCGGAAGGGCAGAATGGGCCACTCGTCTGTGTCAGTCCTTGAAGCCACCTGCGAAATCCCTCCGTGTCTGGGGCACAAAGGCCATGGTTCGACCGGAAATGGAATGCTTCGAGCGCCTCGAGATTCAGGAAGCTGTTCGGCACTACGCCAGTTAGTTCGTTGAAATGCAGGATCAGCCACTCCAAACTGGACAGTTGACCGAGCTCCGCCGGCACCGGACCCGTCAAGTGGTTTTCGGACAGGTAAAGGTGTGTCAAGCTGGACAGTTGACCAAGCTCGGACGGAATGGGGCCCGTCAGATCGTTGCCGGACAGGCCAAGGTATGTTAGACTGGACAGCTGATCAAGCTCGGGCGGGATGAGGCCCGTCAGATCGTTGCCGGACAGGCCGAGGTGTGTTAGACTGGACAGCTGACCAAGCTCGGGCGGGATGAGGCCCGTGAGGTCATTGCCGTGCAGGTAGAGCTTTCTCAATCTGGACAGTCGACCAATATCCGCTGGTACGGGACCCGTCAAGTGGTTTGCGGACAGGTAAAGGTGTGTCAAGTTGGACAGTTGACCAAGCTCGGATGGGATGAGGCCTGTTAGATCGTTATCGGACATGCTGATGCCAATAAGGTGGGAAAGTCGGCCGAGCTCAGGCGGAATAGATCCGGTCAGGTCGTTGTCGTACAGGCTGATGTTTCTCAGGCTGGATAGTTGGCCAAGCTCTGCTGGTACGGGACCCGTCAGGTCATTGCAGCACAGGTCGAGCTTTCTCAATCTGGATAGTTGGCCAAGCTCGGGCGGGATGGGGCCCGTCAATTGATTGATCCCGAGGCTTAGGGACCCTAGCCTGGATAGCTGACCAAGCTCGGGCGCAATGTCCGTGAGCAAGTTGTCCGACAAGTCGAGATGTTCTAGTCTTGACAGCTGTCCAAGTTCCGAGGGAATGGGGCCCGCTAGTTCGTTATTGGACAGGAGGAGCGATGTGAGGCTAGATAGCCGGCCGAGTTCGGACGGAATGGGACCCACCAAGCGGTTACTGCGAAGGTCTATCGACAAGACTTGGTGGGCAGCGTCGGTAGTAACCCCGTACCACTCGTCAATCGGAGCCTCCGTCAGCCAGTTTTCGCTGTTGGTCCAGTCGGCGCCTCCAGTCAAGTGGTAGAGCAGCTTCAGAGTTTCCCGATCGCTTGGAATGACCCCGAATACGCCCCTCACCACCAACCCCCCCGGATCCCCCGCCACCACCTTCACCACCGCCTTGCCCGCCACGCGCATCTCCACCGTCAGGCTGTCCCCCGCGACCTCCACCCCCACCACGCGCGGCTCCGAGCTCGTCGCGCGGTACGTCAGCTCGTCCCCGTCCGGGTCCCTGAAATACCGCGACAGCACCACCACCGTGTCCGCGCCCTCGTCCAGCACCACGTCCGGCAGCGATTCCACCACCACGGGGGCCTGGTTCGGCACAACCACCCCCATCGTGTCGCGGGCCGCCAACCCCCCCGCATCCCGCGCCGCCACCACCACAGCCGCCCTGCCCCGCGCCAGCCCCACCACCGTCACCGTGTCGCCGACGACGACCACCCCGACCACATCGGCGTCCAATGCCTCGGCGCGGTACACAAGCGCATCCCCGTCCGGGTCCCCGAAATACCGCGATGCCACGATCACCACCTCCCCGCCCACCTCCACCTCCACGTCCGGCAGCGAGGCCACGATTACCGGCATCCGGTTCGCGCCCACCACCGACAGCGCCTGCTCCGCGACAAGGCCGCCACCGTCGCGCGCCGTCACCGTAACCGTGACCGCCCCCCACCTCACCGCCACGATCTCGAGCACGTCCCCGTGCATCGAGACCGTCGCCGTGCCGCTGTCCGAGCTGGCCGCCGTATACTCGAGTGCGTCGCCGTCGGGATCAGTGAAATACGCCGAGACATCCAACGTGGCGGTGTCCCCCGCCGCCATGGCACGCTCCGCCATGCTGCCCAAAGCTTCCGGGGCCCGATTCGGCACCATCACCTCGAACCCTTGCTCGGCCGCCAACCCGCCCGGATCGCGCGCTGTCGCCGTGACGGTCGCGACGCCCTGGCTCCGCCCTACCATCCCCAACGCGCTCCCCGACAAGGTCAACCCGACGACCGCGCTATCCGACGTGGCCACGGCGTAGGTCAGCGCATCGCCGTCCGGATCGCTGAAGTGCGTGGCCAAGTCCACCGAAATCCGCTCGCCCACGTACACCGTCTGCGCCGGAATCGACCCCGCCAACTGCGGAGCGGCGTTCGTGGCCGCCGGCGGGGGTTCCGTAACGTCGCCCTGGCACCCGAAAAGCCCGACGGCCGCCCAGACCAGGATCGCAATGAGAAAACGACGGTACGTTGCCCTCGGTCCCAACCGTTCGACCGACGGGCCGAATTGGGGCGCGACCCGTTCGGTGCTCGCGTCGATCGCGACGTTCATTCTCAACCCAGTGCTCATGACCTCCTGACCGTGGCAGTCTCGTCGGAATATCCGCGTCAGAAGGTATCCGCGCGCTGCATGGAGCAAAAGGTCAATGTGGGAAGATGCCCTCATGACGGCGGTGGCGACAGGGGCAACCCAAATCCCCCGATTTCGCCCGGAAACCAGCGCTTGCGAACGTGAAGCATGGTCGCCCAGCAGGCGACCGATTCGGAAGACAGGGAGAGCCAGCTGGAGGCGGCGCCTCCAGTTTTCTTTGACTGAGCTCTTACTGGTTGACGCGGGCGTCCGCCAAGCGATCCGGCAACGGGAGATTGCGGCAATCGAGCAGCTGACGGAGTCGGATTTCCAGGAGGTTCCGCCGCAATTCAGGGCCGCCGTGCTGTCTGACCAACGTACCTCGCTCAGAAGGGCGCTGGATGCGGCCATCTTCTATCCGCAAATTCCGGCCATCGCGGGCTTGGCGGTCGATTGGGAGGGTAGGCTTTTCGTGCAGAGGAATGCGCCGCCAGGCCAAGCAGGTCCCATAGACGTGTGGCATCGCGATTCGGGATACCTTGGCACGTTGGAGACCGCGGCGTTGAGCCGCATTCCCGACGCCTTCGGGCCCGGCCCATTGATCGCCTTCGTGGAAGGGGACTTGCTCCATGATGGAATGGTGGTAGCCGTTTTCTACCTCGTCGATGAGAATGAGTCCACCGCGGGAAGACCCAATGGCCAGTAGAACCCTGGCTAGTCGCACTATACCGTCCCCGATCACCGAGAGCGGCATGCGACTTTCCAGGCCGGTGTCGCCCCAAAGTACCGGCCCTGCCGCACCGGCGATGACTTCCATGCTCTGGAGCCTGGGCTCGACGATTCGCAGTGCAGACAAGACATGACGGTCATCCTTCCGGCGTCACCTTCATGTCCAGGCGCAGGTGTCCTTTGGTGGCATGATCCCCAGCAATGCGGATCGTCCGGGACGAATCGAGATGCAGGAAGATCCGATGGGTCTCCACTGGCCCGCGCGCGGGCCCGCTTCGCACACCGTTTGCGCTGATGGCATTCCCGCCGCTGGCAAGCAGGAACAGCGCTTCAAGGAGGCTGGTCTTCCCTGATCCATTGGCTCCCGCAATCAGGTTGATGCGACCCAGCTCAGCACGCAGGAACCGAAAAGCCCGATAGTTCTCGATCTCAAGGGTTGTCAGCATTGCGGATGGCCCCTTTCGTATCGGACTCTGGAGGAACCCCTGTCGATCTCGTCAATGAGAAGCAATCCACCTTCAGCGTCAATCAAGGAAAGCGCCAAGCCAAGCATGCGACGCGTACCCTCTCCATGGCTGTGGAGGTGGACTCCTTCCAGATGAAAGGACGACAGCCGCGGCTCCACTACCCCCGCACTGGCCATCCAGGGCGACCGTCTGGCGCTCCTTCCGTGTTCGTCATGACTTCAGGATCGTTCCCTTGGCTGAGGGCGTCAAGACCGGAACGGTCACGCGACACTGCGCGAGCCGGCGAGCATACGGAACCAGGCGCGGGGTTGCTCCCCAGTCTCGAACTCGCCATCGTTGGCGGCACTTGGCACGCCACCTTCGCTCCCGACCACCACCGCCTCATGCTGACGAACCTCGCAATCCGCAACTTCAAGCGCTTCGGCTCGGTGGAGATCGAGCTCGGGAACCCCGTCGTCTTCATCGGGCCCAACAACTCGGGCAAGACCTCGGCGATGCAGGCGCTCGCCCTGTGGGACATCGGCTTGCGACGCTGGAACGAGAAGCGATCGGGGCAAGGAACACCGAAGAAGCGATCCGGCGTGGCAGTCAACCGACGAGACCTCGTTGCGATTCCGGTCCCGCATGCTAATCTCCTGTGGCGCGGACTCCAGCTTCGCAAGACCCGCACCGTAGACGGCAGGCCCAGGACCACCAACATCCGGATCGACATCACGGTCAAGGGCGTGGATGCAACCGGAGAATGGGTCTGCGGGCTCGAATTCGACTACGCCAATGAGGAGTCGTTCTACTGCCGCCCACTGCGACTGTGGGAGTCACAAAACCCGGACCGAATGCCCGTACCGAACGCCGCGGGCAGGACGCCGATCGCCTTTCTGCCCCCGATGTCGGGACTTGCCGCCACGGAAACGCGACTGGACCAAGGCGCGGTCAACGTCCGTGTCGGAGAAGGGCGTACGGCGGAAGTCCTGCGCAATCTATGCCACCGTGTCCACGAGGCCGGAACCCGCTGGGGCGACTTGAAACGTGGCATCCGCAGTCTGTTCGGAGCCGAGTTGCGGCCGCCGCGCTACATTCCCGAGCGTGGCGAGATCGCCATGAGCTACAATGAACACGGAGTTGAGCTCGACCTCTCGTCTGCCGGACGGGGTCTCCAGCAGACGCTGCTTCTGCTGGCTTACATGTACGCGAATCCCGGTGCAGTGCTGTTGCTCGACGAACCAGACGCTCACCTCGAGATCCTGCGGCAGCGGCAAACCTATCAGATGTTGACCGACACGGCCGAGCAGACGGGCAGCCAGATCATCGCGGCCAGTCATTCCGAGGTGCTTCTCAACGAGGCCGCTGGCCGCCATCTGGTGATCGCTTTCGTGGGCGACCCCCATAGACTGGACAATCGCGGCGGCCAAGTCCAGAAGGCCCTCCGCGAATTCGGATTCGAGCACTACTACCAAGCCGCGCAGACGGGTTGGGTGCTGTATCTGGAAGGGTCGACCGACCTGTCGATCCTGCGCGCCGTCGCGGCCCGTCTTGACCACCGATCCGCGCATCGCGCTCTGGAGCGCCCGTTCGTTCATTACGTTACCAACCAACCGTCGGCGGCGGTCCGGCATTTTCACGCCATTCGAGAAGCGGTTCCGGGGCTCCGTGGAATAGCCGTCTTCGACAACTTGGACAAGCAGCTGGAGAGGGCGCCTCCACTGGAACAGCACATGTGGGAACGCAACGAGATTGAGAACTATGTCGCTACCCGCCGCACATTGGAGCGATACGCCGCGGCCTCAGCTCGTGAAGCAGCACCGGGGCCTCTCTTTGCCGAGACGGAGCGGGTCAGGCGAACTGACGCCATGCGTCGGTCCATTGAGGATATCGAAACGGCCCTCACGAAGCTTGGAAAGGGTTCGCCTTGGGATCCAGGCGTCAAAGCCAGCGACGATTTTCTCAACCCGCTCTTCAGGGACTACTTTGAGAGGCTAGAAATGCCCAATGTCCTGACGAAGAAGAGCTACTATGTGCTGGCCAGTCATGTGCCGAAGGAAGAGATCGACGTGGAGGTCGTGGCGACATTAGACGCCATTGGGCGGATCGCGGAGAGGGCGGAAGGGCGGGGGTAATCGGGGCGGGGTGGTGGTGCGTGCTCGAGTGGCCACGGCGTAGGTCAGCGCATCGCCGTCAGGATCGCTGAAGTGCGTGGCCAAATCCACCGAGACCCGCTCGCCCACGTACACCGTCTGCGCAGGAATCGACCCCGCCAACCGCGGAGCGGCGTTCGATCGGCGAATGCGCCCCGGCTGGACCCCTGCCCTGTCCCTTGCTTCTCCCCGTCATGACGCGGGCCACAGCCCACTGAGATCCCTCCGCCAAATGTTCCTCGCTTAGTTGAGCAGCGACCGAACCACCTTGAACGGATCGCCGTAACTTGCTATTGTATTAGTAACGTAGCAATAACAAGTGGAAATATTTCTCTACATCACATGGCAAGATTCAAGTCATTCAAGGATCTGCAGGCCGCGCAGACCTCGCCCGCTCCGCCGGTGGGCAAGGTCCAAGTGGCCGTTACGCCATCGGCGATCCCGACGCCCACGACGTTGCGGGTAAGCGCCGAGGTGGACGGAGACTCGGGTCTTGCGACGCTCCAGGCTTGCCGTTCCGCCGTGCTGCGGTGGATTCGGGACTCGCTCGGCCGCGATCTGCCGCGCAAGGCATGGCGTCATAAGACGTTCCATTACGACGGCGACCAGTTCGTCTGTAGGGGCGCGCGGGCCCAGGAGGGCGATAGCGACGAGTGGGCGGTCAAGATCGAAACGTCTCTGGGGTCGGGGAAGAACCTGACGCTCGAAGTGGTGCTCGCCAGCGCGCCGCCACGGCGGCCCCTGATCGGCATCACGGTCGAGGATCGGTCGGTGATTCCCGGGATGGCGCTCTCGGGGAGTTATCCGGCCGAGATTCTTGCGGCGGTGTCCAAGCAAGCGTCGCTTACCCAGGACGGACGGCCAATCGCGCGCCGAGCCATCCATGTGGACTCGGACATGGTAATGGACGGGTTTCTGCGCATGATTTCGGACCCGAACCGGAGCTTGCCGTTCGCGGTCATCTCGGTCGACGAGCACGACGACGACCTTGAGACCGTCGAGGCTCGAGCGCGGGATCTGGCGCGAGCACTGACCGGACTGGCCGTCACATGGGTGCTGCCAACCGAGATGACATTCCGGCTCAGCGACGCCCTGACCAGGCAGAACTCGGTTTTCAACGGAGCGTGGCGGTTCTACCGTTTGAACTTCCATCGCGCCGGGCGACGCGATCCGCTGGTTCTCAGCGGCCAGATCGAGAGGAACGGCGTAGCCAAGACCATAGCGGATTTCGTGACCTACGCGACCGAGGAGGTCGCGCGCAGCGGACCAGGCGTGGAATGGCCGAGCTACGAGGCGATCTACCGACGGGCCGACGTTCCGGCCAAGCCCGGCAACCTGTTTCTCCAATGGGCGGGGAGAGTTTGGCCCCAGCTTGTGCGGGAGCCCGCGCCGGAACCGACTCGGGAGGCGGAGCTGAAGCCCGAGCCGGCGCCGACGCCGATCCCGGACCCGAGGCTTCAGAGCGAGTTGTTTGCGGCTCGGCAGGAGGTCGCCCACCTGCAAGAGCGTCTGGAACTCTCGGAAGATCGTCTGGAGCAAACCAGAAAGCGTCTGCAAGCCGTCGAGGAGAACCGGGACGCCGAAGTTCGCCACGCCAACCGCTTGGCAGACGCTTTGACCGTCATGGGGGGCGATCCGAACGCGGACGTGCTGATCCCCGACACGTGGGACCAGTTCGCCCAATGGTGCGGTGCGCACCTGCAAGGCCGCCTCGCGCTCACTCCGTCGGCGCGACGGGAAATCGACCAGGCGGAGTTCCTGAACGTCGGCCTGGCCGCCCGTTGCCTGGCGTGGCTCGCGCACACCTATCGGGACGGTCGGCTTGGAGGGGGCAGCCCCCAACTTTACGGTCGCATCAAGGGCTTTAGCGAGGGCGTGTCGAACGAGCGCTGCGGCGGCGACAGCTTCGAGTGCCAATGGCACGGTCGGCGCCACCCGGTGGAATGGCACATCAAGGGCGGCAATTCGCGCGATCCGCGACATTGCCTGCGCATCTACTACTTCTGGGACGAGCGGACCCGCAGCGTGGTCGTCGCTTCCATGCCCGCGCACCGACGGACTGCCATGTCGTAACTTTGTTGTAACGCGCGCGGGGCGTTTTTTTGAAAGTCGAAAATGGAATTGCTTATTTTTTTTCCAACATAATTCTGATTTCCCACCCATACGGACCTTGCCGACGTTGCTGGCGAGCGGGCTAATCCCAGTCTAATCCCAGTGCCCGTACTTCATCACCGCGGCCGTCTCGCCCGAATAGCGGTTTTCCAGAAACCGTCGTAGCGCGAATGACGCGATCATGGCCGGTCGTTCGTCCGTCGCCATGTATTGGGCCATGTACTTGCCCGCAACCGGACCCGACTTGAAGCCGAAATAGCCCCACCCGGCATCGAGAAACAGGCCGTCGTAGCCAAGGTTGCCTTCCATGATCGGCGCCATGTCCGGGGTCATGTCGGCCAGGCCCGCCCAAATGCGCATGAAGCGCACGCCGCGCAGCGCAGGCATGAGCTCGGTGAGCGCCTCGGCCTGATGCTTTAGGTAGTACGCGGTAGCGTCGGTGGTGTAGTTGACTTGCGGGTCCATGTGGGCGCCGGTCGCAATTTCGCCCTTCAACGTCTGGTTCGCGTAGACGTGGTACGCCCCCGAGCTCACGACGTGATGCAGAAACGGCTTTAAGGGATGGGTGACCATGGCCTGGATCGTGAGGGGATGAATCGGCAGCTCGATCCCCGCCATGGCGGCCACGGCGGCGCCGTATCCTCCAGCCATGATGCCAAGGCGGTTGCAGCGAATGGCCCCCAAACTCGTGCGCACGCCGGTCGCGCGGCCTCGATCGACGTCAATGCCCTGCACCTCGCAGCCCTGGTGGATATGCACGCCGTGCTCGCTCGCCCCCTTGGCCAAGCCCCAGACTACCGCGTCGTGCCGCACGATGCCCCCCGGCGGATGATACATGCCCGCCTGGATCGGATAGCGGGGCCGATCGCTCACGTCGAGGCACGGCACGAGCTCGGCGCATTGCTGCGGGTCGAGCAGCTCGGACCGCACCCCCAGCAGGTTGGCCGTCGAGATCGACATGCGAGACGCGCTCACCGCGGCCTCGCTGTGCGCAAGGTTGAGGTTGCCGCAATTGAAGAACATGAGGTTGAAGTCGAGCTCGTCGGTGAGCACGCGCCACAGTTTGAGCCCCTCGTCGTACAGGCGCACGTTCTCGGGCGTTCGCTGGTTGGCCCGCACGATCGCGGTGTTGCGCCCCGACCCGCCGAAGCCGACGTAGTGCGCCTCGAGCACCGCCACGTCGCGAATGCCGTGGGTGCGCGCCAGGTAGTAGGCCGTGGCGAGGCCGTGAATCCCGCCGCCGACGATGACGACGTCGTAGCTGCGCTTGAGCGGAGCCGGTCGCCAGAAACGGCGCAGACGACGAAGCCGCAACCAGCTCATCGGGCGAGCGCCTGGGCCGCGCACGCCCCGGCGGCCCGCGCCCGTGCGGACGGGGGACGCACCTCTACCCGATCACCGAATACGACGAATCGGGGTTAAGCGTGCGGCGCCGGCTGAAGAACCCCAGATCGCAGGTGCGGCGGGTGTACTTGAGCGGCATCGTCACCGGATCGGCGTCGTGGTCGTGGCCGCCCTCCACCCGCTCGATGAGCTCGGCCATGAGCTTGCCCGCCACGGGCGCGTTCTTGAATTGGTTGCCGGACGTGCCGACCGCCATGTAGAACCCGGGCAGGTCGGACTGGTCGTAGATGGGAATCCAGTCGTCGGACACGTCGTACAGATCCACGAGACCGCCGGTCTGACCGGGAATGCCCAGGCCCTTGACGCGCTGGGCCTCGCGCATGACCTGGGTCTCCCACTGGTGGGTGAAATTGGTGTTGTAGTCGTCGGGATCGTCTAGCCATTCGAGCACGTCGCAGGGCGGATCTTCGGAGCCAATCAGAATATGGTTGCCGGTCGTGGGGCGGGAGTAGCAGCCCACGTCGCCGTCCGAAATGAGGGGCGCGACTTGGTGATAGCGCATGTCGGCGGGGGCCGGGACGTAACACACCTCCTGCTTGAGGGCGCGCGTGTGCACGTTCATGCCGTGCAGCACCCCTGCCATGCCGTTGATGATTGCCGAATGAGGACCGCCCACGTTCACCACCACGGGTGCGCGGATTTCGGAGCCATCGACTAGTCGCACCCCCGCGGCGCGGCCGTCGCGCTTCAGTATCTCCACCACTTCCGCGTTGAAACGGAACGCTCCGCCATGCGCCTCGCAGGCTCGCTGCACGTTGTGACACGCCAGGGTGGGATCGTCAATGTAGCCGGACTCGGGAATGTAGACGGCTCCCCGAATGTTGCCCCCGGTGGGGTGGCCGAATCGCTCGTCGTTGGTGGTTACGGGCGGTCCGTAGGTGCGGGTGTCGATCCAGGGGAACCGCGCGGCGACCCGTTCGGCGGACAGATCCTCGTACGCGACGTGAAGCTCGTCGAGCGCGGCCATGACGTTGACCAGGTCGTGGTTGCGGTCGTTTTTGACCACGAGGCAGCCCGTGTTGACGTACTGGGCCAGCCCCATCTTGTCGGCCACGCCGAGGTATCGTCCCCAATCGAGCCAGTAGAAATAGCTCTCGCGGGCCATCGCGCATCCATCGGGCGTGGAATAGTGCAGGCGGATGATCGCACAGGTGTTGCAGGTGGAGCCGGAGCCTGCGGCAGGCTGCTTGTCCACGTTGAGGGTGCGGTATCCGCGCTTGGCGAGCTCGAAGCCCGTGGCGACGCCGATGACGCCCGCGCCGATGATTACTGCGTCGTATTGTTGGTTCATGGCCTGGATCTCCGGTTGCGTCCGTTAGACTTCCTCTCCATTATCACACCTTGCAGCAAGGAACGTACCCATACGGTCCCTTCAGGAGGTGCTAATATGGACAAGTCGCGTCTTCCTACCAACCTTTTTGCCGTTCTTCTCACGATGTTGTCGCCGGTTGCGGCGTTTGCCGCAGAGGTGTCGCATCCAAACGTACAGCCTTCGGGCGGCACCGTGGTCGGGGTGGTCGTCGACGCCGTCTCGGGAGCGCCGATCGACGTTGCCGAAGTGCTGGTCGAGGGCACTCGGATCTCCGGCGTTACCAACCGCCCAGGGCCGCTACAGTGTGTCGGACGTGCCGGCGGGCGTACGCACGCTCACGGTCAGACGGCTGGGCTACGCCGACGCGTCGGAGACCGTCACGGTCGTCGAGGGCAGTGGCGTCAACCTCGATTTCAGCCTCACCCCGGCGGCCGTGAGGCTCACCGGAATCGTGGCCACGGCGACGGGCGAGCAGCAGAAGCGATCTATCGGGAACGTGATCGGCTCCGTGGCCGTCGACTCGATTGTCAGCGTCGCGCCGATCACGCACGTGACCGATCTACTGCAAGGTCGCGTGGCCGGGGTGCTCACGTTTTCCAACGCCGGCGTCACGGGATCGGCGGCCCGGATTCGCGTGCGCGGATTCAACAGCTTGTCCCAATCCAACGCCCCGCTCCTGATCATTGACGGGGTGCGCGTCGAAAACACGACGGGCAGCGGCAGTCAGATTGGTCGCAGCTATTCGTACGGGTGGACGGCCGGATCGCTCACGGACCTGAACCCCGAGGAGATCGAGTCCATCGACGTCGTAAAGGGTCCTTCGGCGGCGACGCTTTACGGAACCGACGCGGCCAACGGCGTGATTCTGGTGCGCACGAAGCGCGGACGCCCAGGCGCCACGAAGTGGACGATCTACACCGAGGGCGGCCTGATCCAGCAGGCGTCGGATCTGCAAACCACCTATTTCGCGTTCGGCAAGACACCCACCGGCGCGGAGGTTCGCTGCGAAAACCGCGTGCGAGTCGCGGGCGGATGCAGCCTGGACAGCCTGGCCGTGTGGAACCCGATGCGCGACTCGGACGCGTCGCCGATCGGGACCGGCCACCGACAGCAGCTGGGCCTCCAGATGTCGGGCGGAGTGGAGCGACTGCGCTACTTCGTGGCCACCGAGCTCGAGAACGAGACGGGGTATCTTCGCCTCTCCGATTCCGAGATCGCGCGCAAGCAGGAGGAGCGGGGCGGCGCCGACATCCCGGGGTGGCAGAAGCGCCCCAACTTCCTGCGGCGCCTGGCAATGCGCGGCAACGTCTCGGCGAGACTCAGCGAGACCGCGGACGTCAACATCTCGACCGGGTTGACCAAGCAGAGTACCCAGATTCCGGGCAACGACGTATTCTGGCGAGGTTCCTGGGGGGCCGGCTACAACGACGCCGGGGAAGGATGGTGGGCCGGCGTGCGGCCGGGCGACCTGTTTTCGCGGCGATCGCAGTCCAACGTCACAAGGGTCACGACCGGACTGAACGCAAACTGGATCGCCTGGCCGTGGTTGACGCTGCGCGGCACCGTCGGGATCGACCATACGGGTCAGTTCTCGGACAACCTGTACGAGCGGGGGCACTTCACTTCGAATGCCACTTCGGCCCTTGGGAGCCGCAACCACATCCGCAGCACGACGGACCTGTACACCGTGGATTTGGGAGGCACAAGCGAGTTCGACGTCAACCCGTCGCTCAGCTCGCGAACCTCGATCGGCGTGCAGTACAATCGGCGCCACTTCGGCGCCTCGTCCGTGACGGGTTCGGATCTCCCGCCGGGGGCCCGGACCATGAACGGCGCCGCCAACGTCAGCGGTTCGGAACAGACCATTCAGTCGGTGGTTGCGGGCAGCTACGTCGAGCAAACCTTCGACTACGATGGCCGCCTGTTCCTTACGGGAGCGCTGCGGGCCGACGGAGCCAGCAGCTTCGGGCGGGATTTTCAAACGGCCTGGTACCCAAAGGGCAGCGTGTCGTGGATGATCTCGGACGAAGGCTTCTTTCCGGACAATTCCATGGTCAACAGCCTGCGCTATCGCTTCGCATACGGGGCTTCGGGGATCCAGCCCGAGGCGACCGCCGCATTGCCTGCGGTGGTCTTCGGCACGGTCTTCGCCAACGGCGCGTCGAGAACCGGTGCGCGCCTGCAGGCGTTGGGCAACCCCGGCCTCAGACCGGAACGGGTGTCGGAGTTCGAGACCGGTTTCGACGTGGAGTTGCTGGATGGCCGCATTCAACTCGAAGCCACCGCGTACTACCGGAAGAGCGTCGACGCGCTGGTGCAGCGGTCCATGCCGCGCTCGATCGGCATTACCGGCACCGGCCAGCTGGACAACGTGGGATCGGTCCGCAACATGGGAATCGAAGGGGACTTGCAGACCGAGATCTTCAGCTCCGGCGGAACGACCTTGAGCTTCAACCTCAACGGCTCGATCAACTCCAACGAGCTCCTTGAGCTCGCGGAAGGCCTGCGTCCTCCTGAGGATCGCTTCGTCAAGTTCGTGGCGGGATACCCGTTCTACTCGCAGTGGGACCGGCGGGTCGAGAGCTGGAACGACGCCAACGGAGACGGCATGCTACAGGCCGACGAGGTCGTCGTGGGCGACTCGATCGTCTACCTGGGCAACACCAATCCCACCGACATGCTCAATGCGACGCCAACTCTGTCTCTGCTCGACGGAAGGGTGACCTTGACCTCGCTGTTCGTGTACCGAGGCGGTTGGATCCAGACCAACTTCAGCGAGCTCAACAAGTGCAACTTCGGCAGCTGCCGGGCGCGCAACGACCCCGACGCCTCGATCGACGAGCAGGCGAAATACATCGCGTTCACCAAGCCCGGGCTCACCTATGCGGGATATCAGGAAGACGGGACGTTCGTTCGTTGGGCCGAAGCCTCGGTGATCTACAGCGTACACCCGAACGTTCTGCAAACCGTGGGGCTGGGAGCCAGCAACGCGACGGTGACGTTCAGCGCCAGAAACCTGATGCTTTGGACTCGCTACAGCGGGCCGGACTCGGAGGTCACGGCAAATCCGTCGCTTGGCGGAAACTTCGGTACGCGCTGGGATCTCGGGTACGACAATCCGACCGCGCCGCCAGCCCGCTATCTCATTTTGCGCGTCAACCTGCACTTCTGAGGACCATCCAATGTCAAAGAACAAGCAAGCAAACGTTCTCAAGGTCCTGCTGGCGGCCGTTCTGGGCAGCGCGCTCGGGTCGCTCGGCGGCTGCGACGCGCTGACCGACGTGGATGCGCCCGACGTGGTGCAGCCCGCAGACGTGGACAACGCCGAAGGAGCCGCGGCCTTTGCAGCCGCTGCGATCGGGGACCTTTACTCGAACTACAGCACCCTCGTCGCAAACGCGTCGCGATTCTCGGACGAATTCCGGATCGCGGCTCCCTTCAACACGTGGGCCGCGGTCGACTATCGCGAACAGGCGCTCACGTTTACCGAGTGGGGGCCCACCGGGATGCACCGGGCGCGCACGTTCGCGCAGCTGGGCATTGACCTGTCCCTGAAACACGCGCCCGACGATCGGACCGCCATTGGCCAGCTGTATGCCGTGCGCGGCCTCGTGCCCATGTTCTTGGGAGAGGTCAACTGCAACGGGACCCCACTGAGCGACATCGTCGACTTCAACGCGGTGTTCGGCGGTCCGATCACAAGCGACAGCATGACCTCGGTGGCCGTGGCCGAATTCGACCGGGCGCTCGAATACGCGGCAGGCGACGAACGCATTCGCAATCTTGCTCGGGTGGCGCGCGGGCGTGCGCTCACGAACCTCGGGCGGTTCAGCGATGCGGCTGCGTCGGTGGCGGGCGTGCCGACCGACTACCTGTACAACGCCGAGTTCACGTCGGCCGGCCAAGGAACCGCCAATCCGCTCTTCTACAACAACACGACGCCTACGGCGTTTGGCGCGATCACCGTCTCCAATCGAGAGGGGGGGAACGGGCTCGATTTCGTCGAGGCCAACGACCCGCGCGTTCCGACGGCGCATGTCGGGACCGGTGGGGACGGCGAGACCGAGATGTACCACTTCACGACCTACGGCGATCAGTACGCCCCCGTCGCGATCGCCTCGGGAATCGAGGCCCGTTTGATCGAGGCCGAAGCGGCGCTGCAGGGCGGCGGCGGCAACTGGCTGGGCATCCTCAACGACCTGCGGGCCACCGCCATCGCCCCGCCCATGGATGCGTTGGAAGACCCGGGCACGCCCGACGCTCGCGTCGACCTGCTGTTCAGGGAGCGCGCGTTCTGGTTGTTCGGTACCGGGCACAGGATGGGCGACTTGCGGCGACTGCTGCGGCAGTATGGGCGGACCCAGAACGACACCTATCCGGTGGGCCACTACAAGGGACCGCAGAACTACGGTACCGACGTCGTGTTTATTCTGACGCTTTCGGAACAGTCGAATCCCGAGGGATTCAGCTGCCTGAACCGGGAGGCTTAGTTCATGTTCCGGACAACCTCTGCGACGTTTTCCACCCTGCTGGTCGCCGCCGGGCTGGCCACGGTATCGGCCCCGGCTCTGGTCCCTGCTCCGGCCACCGCCCAAGCGCCCGAAGTCGTGGTCGGCCCCAACCTGCGAGTCGCGCCCGGCGCGTTCAACGAGCCCTGGATCGCGGCCAGCCCCGACAACCCGGACTTCCTGATTGCCGTCACGCAGACGGGAGGGCTCAGCTTTCCCGATCCAACGGCGGCGCTGGCGCTGTCCACGCGCAACAACGCGGCTTTCCTGAGCCGCAACGGCGGCGTGACCTGGGAACCCGTGACGCTTCCCGGCGACGAACCCGGCGCGTTCGACCCGATGGTGGTGCCGGGGCCGGACGGTCGCATGTGGGTGCTGTACTGCTACGTCGGCGGCAACACGATGGGCGGGTTGTTGCCCGACCAGCCGGTGCGCGACGACGGCACGATCATGGTGTGGTCGACCGACGACGAGGGCGCGACCTGGGTGGGTCCGGCGAGGCTGCGCAGCCCCGTGCCTCCCGACCATGCCCGCATGGCGGCGGACTGGAGCGACGGCCCTCAACGCGGCCGCCTCTATGTAGTGTGGAACGACGTGCGCGACTCGTTCATTCGCGACGAATTCCAGCTCCTGCTCCACACCCTGGACGACGGCGGCAGCGTGGTGAGCGAGCCGAAGCTGCTGGCCACCATACCGGGCGGCAAACTCGTCGCGACCGAACCCGTAGTGCTCTCGGACGGGACGCTTCTGGTGACGTTCTACCAGTACTTCTTTCCGCTGACCGACGAGCAGAACGAGCGCATGCCGTTCTTCACCATGCGGTCGGAGGACGGGGGCGAGACCTTCACCGAGCCCGAGGTGGCCTTCCGGGTGGGGACGCATTCCTGGCCGTACGCGCAAACCGAGATGACCAGCGCGTTTACGCTGCCGATCGTGACCTGGGATCGCACGGGCGGGGAGTACGGCGACAACGTGTACGTAGCGTGGGACCAGGTGAGCGACGGCATGTCGGACATATGGCTGCGGCGGTCGACGGACGGCGGGCGCAGCTGGTCGGACGCCGTGCGGCTCAACGACAATGCGGCGGATGCGGGGGGTGCGGGCGCGCCCCTGGACGACCGCATGATCCCGGTGGTCGAGGTGAATCGCGACGGGGTGGTCGGGGTGGCGTGGTACGATCGTCGCCGCGACGAGACGCGCCGCTGCTGGGAGCTGTATTTCACCGCGTCCGTGGATGGTGGCCGCACGTTTGGGCCGAACGTTCCGGTGGCGAGTGCGCCGTCGTGTCCGCCGGCGGGGTACGGGCCGGTGGCGCGCGTGCACAACGTGGCCGTCGACCCAGACGTGGTGGAGCTGTCGGCGGATGCGATCGCCAACATGTCGCTTGTGGAGCGCATGACCGTGCAAATGGCGGAACAGAGCCGCGCGGCCAAGGCGCGGTACTTCGGGGACCTGGGCCATGCCCGTCTGGAGGTCTCCTTCGACAACGCGCGAGGGAACCAGCCTGGTCATTACCTGGGGCTTGCCGGGGACGCCAACGGCGCGTTTCACCCCCTCTGGATCAATCGCAGGAACGGTGTGGACGAGCTGTTTACGACGACCGTGGACGTGACGACCGATGTGGCGGGTGCGCCTGGCGGCGAGGCGTCGGACGTGAGCGCGGCGTTGCTGCTGGTTGCGGGGCCGGTGAGCTACGACGCGGCGTCGGGGGAGGCCACCGTGGAGGTGCAGCTTCGGAACGTGTCGGACGGCGTGGTGTACGGGCCAGTGTCGTTGCGCGCAGAGGGCGGCGAGGGGGCCGAGTGGTCGTTTGCCGGGAAGCTGGGGTCGCACGATCGGCTGCCGCCGGGCGGGGTGAGCGAACCCGTTGCCGTGTCGTTGCCGACGGGGCCGGGGCGGGACGTGGGGGTGGACTTTCGGGTGTTCGGGCGGAGGTGATGGGCTGGGGCGGTCGGCGTGGTTGCTTGCGAGCCGGTGCAGACGGGGAGGCCGGCAGTTTCGGCGAAAGGGGGTGCGGTTCAGTTGGCGACGCCTTCGTAGGTGAGTTCGCCGGTTGCGAGCCAGTTGTCGCCGTGCTTGCGGACTATGAAGCCGTAGAGCGAGCCGCCCATGCCATGGTCGTTGTAGAGCATGAATGACAAGCCGATTTCGTAGGTCTGCGGGTCGACCCGATTGACCAGGGTGACGTGAACGACGTAGCCGCGGAGGGGCTGGCCGTTGTTGTCGTGCGGGACAACGCGGGTTGCGTGTCGAGTTGACAGCCCTCGGAGTGCCCGGGTGATGGCGTTTGGGTTGGAACGCTGCGGCCGGGGCGCAGGAAGACGGTGTTGGTGCCGATTTGGTCGGCTTTCTGGGTCAGGAGGGTGGGGAGCCGGAGGGGCAGAAGGGGCCGCTGAAGAACTGCAATCCCTGACGCCAACTGCGAAAGACCTCCGTGTCTGGAGCGCAGAGTCCGTTGTTCGCCTCGAACTGGAATCGCTCGAGAGCGCCAAGATCCAAGAAGCTATCCGGGACCGTGTCTGTCAGTTGGTTGTGGTCCAGACGGAGCGTTGTCAAGTTGGATAGTTGGCCCAGCTCGGACGGAATGGAACCCGTCAGTTGGTTTCCGTCCAAGTAGAGCTTCTGCAAGCTCGACAGTTGGCCAAGTTCCGACGGAATGGAACCCGTCAGTTGGTTTCCGCCCAGGTGAAGCTCTTGCAAGCTAGATAGCTGGCCAAGCTCGGAAGGGATGGAACCAGTCAGTTGGTTCTGGGCCAGACGGAGCGTTGTCAAGTTGGATAGTTGGCCGAGCTCGGACGGAATGGAACCCGTCAGTTGGTTTCCGCCCAAGTAGAGCTCCTGCAAGCTCGACAGTTGGCCGAGCTCGGACGGAATGGAACCCGTTAGTTCGTTGCTCCATAACCAGAGTTCTTGCAACCTGGACAATTGGCCAAGCTCCGACGGAATAGAACCCGTCAGTTGATTCGCGCCCAAGGAAAGGTGTAGCAAGCTGTACAGCATGGCAAGCTCGGACGGGATAGGTCCCGTCAATCGGTTGCCATATAGGCTGACTATCTTCAGGCTGGATAATTGACCAAGCTCGGACGGGATGGGGCCCGTCAGCTGGTTGCCAGACAAACGGAGCGTGTAGCGCGACAATCAGGATGAGACGCTTGCGACAAACAAGGTGAGACGGCCGGAGGTGGCGGCGGGAGGTTTGAGCTTTGGTGTTTCCCTGGGATCAGGAGAGACGCGAAGTGCCGGGCCGACGGATTACGGACCACCAGATGGAGCTGTACATGACCGCTCGACGGAAGGACGGGCCTGCGCTGGCGGCGGCGAAGGCGGGGTTCAGCAGGGCGACGGCGTATCGGATCGAAGGGGATCCGGGGCGTCGGTCGGTGAAGAAGCCTCGGGGGCGGAGACGCCCCGACCCTTTGGCGGGGATATTCGACGAGGAGATCGTGCCGCTGCTGGAGGCGAACCCGGGGTTGCGGGCGGTGGCGCTGTACGAAGAGATGATGCGGCGTCATCCGGAACTGCATCCGGGGGTTCGGCGGACGCTGGAGCGACGGGTTCGGAGCTGGAAGGCGAAGCACGGGCCGGCGCGCGAGGTCGTTTTCCGACAGAAGCACGAGCCGGGGCGACGGGGGTTGTCGGACTTCACCGACGCCGGGCGTCTGGGGGTGACGGTTGGGGGAGAGAAGCTGGTGCACAAGCTGTACCATTTTCGGCTGGAGTACTCGGGATTCTGCATGTGGCGGTGGTGTTGGGCGGGGAGAGCTACGTTGCCCTGGCCGAGGGGTTGCAGGACGCGCTGTGGGCGCTGGGCGGCGTTCCGAAGGAGCACCGGACGGACAGTCTGTCGGCGGCGTTTCGGAACCTGAAGCGTCGTGCGCGGGAGGACCGGACCGCACGTTACGAGGCGTTGATGGGAGACTACGGGATGAAGGCGAGCCGGAACAACCGGGGCCGGGCGCACGAGAACGGCTCGATCGAAAGCGCGCACGGGCATTTGAAGCGGGCCATCGAGGATGCGCTGCTGTTGAGGGGATCGAGGGACTTCGAGACGATCGAGGCGTACCGAGAGTTCGTGAGCCGGGTGGCGAGTCGCCGCAACGCTCGCAACCGCAAGAGGATCGACGCCGAGCGAGCCGTGCTGCGGCCGTTGCCGAGGCGTCGCAGCGACGGTTTCGAGGAGACCTTGGTGCGCGTGACGAGCGCGGGTGGGTTCTCGCTGCGGCGGGTGTTCTACACGGTGCCGTCGCGGCTGGTGGGACACCGGCTGCGGGTGAGACTGTACGACGACCGCCTGGTCGTCTTCGTCGGGACCGAGGAGCTCGTGACGTTGCCTCGGGGCCACCCGGGACCGGGAGGGCGACGGGGACGGGTCGTGAACTACCGGCACGTGCCGCCCTCTCTGCGTCGCAAGCCGATGGCGATGATGAACTGGGTCCACCGCGACGGTTTGTTCCCCCGCGACGCCTACCGCCAGGCTTTCGACGCGTTGCGCGAGCGCCTGGACGACCGCGAGGCCTGCCGGCGGATGGTCAAACTCCTTGCGCTGGCCCACGATCACGGATGCGAGGCCCTGCTGGCCGACGAGATCGAAGCGCAGCTCGAGGCCGGGCGGTTGCCCGACGCCGAAGTGCTGCGCGACCGGTTCCCAGCGCCGGACTCCCTTCCCGACCTCGAAACGACCCTCCCGCCACTGTCGCGCTACGACGACGCCTGCCTGAACGGAGCACCGCGATGAAAGACTCCTTCATCGTCGATCCCCCGGCACTCGACCTGTTGCTGAAGCAACTGCGCCTGCCGAGCATGCGGGCGCTGTGGAGAAGCTTCACCGAACGCGCGGACCGGGAAGACTGGTCCTCGGCGCGCCTGCTCGCCGCGCTGGCCAGCCAAGAAGTCGCCGATCGCGAACGGCGGCGCTTCGAGCGGCACCGAGCCGAGGCGAAGCTGCCCCGCGGCAAGACGCTCGACAATTTCGACTTCAACCTCGTGCCCGCCGTGTCGAAGGCGCGCGTGGGCGTGCTGGCGAGCGGCGACATTTGGCTCGAAGAAGCGGCCAACGTGCTGCTCTTCGGTCCGCCGGGAACGGGCAAGAGTCACCTCGCCGCGGGCATCGGACTCAAGCTGGTCGAAAACGGCTACCGCGTGCTGTACCAGCGAACGTCGAGTCTGGTGCAGAGGCTCCAGGCGGCGCGGCGCGACCTCGCCCTCGACGCCGCCATCGCCAAGCTCTACAAATACCACCTCGTCATTCTCGACGATTTCTCCTACGCCACCTGCGAAGGGACCGAAACCAGCGTCCTCTTCGAACTCATCGGCGCACGCTACGAGAATCGCTCGCTCCTCGTCATCGCCAACGAACCTTTCAGCGCCTGGGACAAGATCTTCGGTGGCGAAGCCTTGACCGTCGCCGCCGTCGACCGCCTCGTGCACCGCTCCCACGTCTTCGAACTCAACGTCGAAAGCTACCGCCGTCGCGCCGCCGTGGCCGCCAGGAAAGCCGCCGCTGGGCATGGACAGACCGACGAACCGACTCCGGGACGTGGGGTACGCGCCGGGGCCGACCCCCACTCCCATCCTCGCCACCCGGCAAGTTGGCTATGGCGACGGCCCAACCCGCCACGCTCCATCGCCGGCGGCGGACGGAGGTCACAAGCATGAGGTCGGTACGCGGTCACGATTGGTCCGCGCACCGGCGGAAAGAACCGCGAGGGCTGCCGAGTGAGCGGGCCCGCCGGTCACCCGCCGGTCCATGTCGGAACAAGTTCCAACACGGAACGACGGGTAATGGTTACCCACCCACCCCGCAGCGACGCTCACGCTGGCACGGGGGTGGAGCACGGTACCGTCCAGCCTTGATTCCGTGCTCGGACCGTCCAACGAAGTAGGACCGCCTCACAGGCTCTCCAGGACGCTCAACCTGCTCCACCCATGCCACCTTGTTATCATCCCTTCGTTCACAACGTCGCGATCTCGTATTCTCACCTTGATTGTCGCTACGTCTCACCTTGATTGTCGCTGTGCAGAGGTCATCTGCCGGAAGTCGTGGAGGAGGCGCAGCGCGTCATCGGAAGCCTGTTGCGACGTCCGTCGCGTATGATCGGCAACCGATTCGTGCAGACGACCGAGTACCCCGATTTCGCTTGGAAGGAAGCGCTGGTCAACGCAATCGCGCACAGGGACTACGGGATCGAGGGATTCGGCACCGAAGTCTGGATGTTCGAGGATCGGTTGGAGGTGGCAAGTGCGGGATCCCTGCCTGCGGGCATCGCGCTTTCCGACATCCTCACGCTGCGAAGGCGGCACTTGGCGCGGAATCCGCGTCTGGTCCGGGCCATGATGGACCTGGGGCTTATGAGAGACCAGGGCGAGGGCATTCCCCGAATGTTCTCGGAGATGAGCGACGAATTCCTGCCCAAGCCGGTCATAGAGGAAGAGGTCGGTCAAGTGACGGTGACGCTGCGCAACACTTCAACGCTTTCGGGAGCGGACCGCGAGTTCGTGGCCGGAATCGGAAACGCCGAGGTGTCCAAGAACGAGTTCCGCGCCTTGCTCAACGCTCACCGGATCGGCCGGGTTGACAACGCCGCCGTGCGTGCGACGACGGGCCTGGATACGCTCGGCGCCAGCCGACTGCTGACGGGGCTGCGGGATCGGGGAGCTTCTGACTCTGCACGCACGCGGAGCGGCGAGTTACTACACGTTGCCGGAGGCCTTGCAGCGGCAAATTGATGTAACGGATCGGGGTAAGCTCGGCGCGGATCGGGGTAAGCTCACGCCTAGCGTCATGGAGGCAATCGAATCTCTAGGCCCAACTTCCGGAAGCGTCCGGCACGTAAGTATATGGCGTGCTAGCCGATAGGGTGATTTCGGGGGTGTACGCTGCTGGGTACGCTTCAGGGACGGGTCCGTAACAGGCGGAAGGCTTCGGCCTGGAGGGGGGTTGGGCTGGCGAGGACGTCGGCGGCGACGGCTCCCGGCGCGGCGGGCTGAACGCGATTGAGAGTCAACGTGGCCAGGTCGGCCAGCAAGGTCTGGAAGCTGTGTACGGGCAGGCCATCGTGGGTGCGTTTCGTGGCGGCCTTCGCGCGAGCGGCCCGAGAAGGGCGTGCCGGTTGTACCGGCGAGGAGCGGGTCGAGCCGTCGGGGTCGTGGTCGTCGAAGAGCAAGGGCGCAAGAGCGCGCCGCATGTGCCACTCGACGTAGTAGGCGAGCATGCAAAGAAAGACGTGGGAGCGGACGCGATTTTCGAGCCTGTGATGCACTGGACGCACCTTCAGGTCGACGGTCTTGTAGCTGCGAAAGGCCTTTTCCACTTTGCTGAGGTTCTTGTAGGAACGGACGGCCTGGTCGGCGGACAGTTCGTCGGCGGGCACGTTGGTGCGGATGATGTAGATGCCGTCGAGCGCTTCCTCGTGAGCGATCCGTTCCTGGTTGCGAGCGAAGGAGAAGGCGTCGTCCGTTACAACCACGTCGAAGTGCTTGCCCACCTTGTGGGCGCGCAACGCCCTGTCGGCCCTCACGGCGATGTCGGCGCCGTCCCGCAGCGGGCGGTTGGGGCGCGTCGTGGCGCGCACGACCTTCTCGAGCTTCTCTTCGGTGGCCGCCAGCAGGGACTCGCGCTTTCGCGCCCGTCTTGCCGCCAGCAGCGGATTGCGGCACACGACGAGTCGTTCGCCGGGATACAGTTGCGGGGCGGTGATCTCGGCCAAGTCCCGCTCGTCGAAGAGCGAGAGTTCGACGTCGCCTTGCTCGACCAGCTCGCTGATCTGGGGAGCCCGCAGCGCCGTGATCCATGCAAGCGACGCCGGTTCAAGCTCTTGGCGAATGCGAGCGTTGGTTAGAAGTCCCCGATCGCCCACCACCACGATGCGCGACAGCGAGAAACGCTCGCGCAACTTCTCGATCTGGAGACCGACGGTGCTGGGATCGGCCGTGTTGCCGGCGAAGACCTCGACCGCCACCGGACGGCCCTCGGCGTCGCAGAGCAGGCCGAAGACGATCTGGGGCTTGCCTCGCTTGCCGTCGCGAGAATAGCCGAGCTTAGCCAACGGACACTTCGAGCCTTCGAAGTAGACGGAGGTGACGTCGCACAGGACCAGCGCGCCGTCCTCCAAGTGCTTTTCGGCCAACTGGCGCTCGATGCGATCCTGGCGTCTGAGGATCCAGTCCATGGCGTCGTAGAGTTCGTACTCGGTGGCGTCTTCGACGCCCATCTCCTGCCCGAGGGAGTGGGCGAGCGTCTCGTTC